>NZ_AQYH01000001.1 GCF_000380505.1 Kaistia granuli DSM 23481
TAGGGCGTTTCTAGCTTGGCAGTAAGTATTTGATTTTATTGAGGGAAATGGTGCTGCAAGAGAGGATTGAACTCTCGACCTCTCCCTTACCAAGGGAGTGCTCTACCACTGAGCTACTGCAGCGCTGCGGGGCAACGTCCCCGGACGGCGGTCTTACTGCCACAGCGAAGCGGCCGGATCAAGCCGCTCTCGCCTTGCTCCCCAGCCTTTCGTCCAAGAAGTGCGAAATGTGCGAATAAATACCGGAAATCGGACTTGCAGCGGGCGAGGACCGGCGCGGAACCACGGCTCTGCCAACGCAGAGTCTATCGCAACGGGCCGGGCGGCGGCAGACCGGACGCTCGGGATGAGGCAGCCGGCTGTCGAGCCGGAGGCGCATGCGAGGACAGCTCTGCCAGGATTTGATCTATAGTGGTCCGATCACGCCGTCGCCTCGATGGGCGAGGTTGTGCTACGTCCCTCGCGATCGGCCGCAGGGGCCGAAGTGCAAAGCGGAGCAGGAAGAAGCCGGCCTACAATCGCGAGACGCGGGACGAACCAGCCGGATACGATCAGGCAAAACTCAGAGCTAGCCAGACCGAAACTGTCACTCCGGGCCGAATTGCCGGAAGGCCCAAGCCTCAGACTTCAAAGCCGCAAGTTCAAAGACTCAGAAACACAAGACGATCCAGACCTTCATGACCGATCCCGACGCTGCCGACAAAACCAAGTTGAAGGCTGCCATCGCCGCGACCTCCGCCGGCGAGAGCGCGAACACCCAGGCACCGGATGCCGGGACGATCCCGGCGGGCGCGGAAGGCTTCGGCGAGGCCGTCCCGACCGCAATGCCTTCTGGCGTTTCCACCGGCGCGTCAGCACCGGCTGCGGATGAAGCGAACGCTTCGGATGCCGTGGCCGCGCCGGGAGATGTGTCCGCCGCCGGCAAGCCTTCCGCCGCCAAGGCCTCGGTGGCCCGCGCGGCGAAGGCGCAGGAGGATCGGCTCGCGGCGGCGCTCCGCGCCAATCTCGCCCGCCGGAAGGCGGCGTCGCGCGCGGCCCGTCAGGCCGGGCAGCAAACCGATGCCGACGATCCCGACGCCTGAGCGAAAATCAAGCCGGCTTTTCCTTGTATCAGCCGCATTCCTGCATTAGAGCGACTACCATCCGGGGTGGGGCACGCATTCAATGTTCGCCGCTGCTCGACACCTTCGCTTCGAAAGGCTTGGCTGCTCATGGACAGAATCCGCATCGTCGGTGGCGCGCGTCTGAACGGCACGATCCCGATCTCCGGCGCCAAGAACGCGGCCTTGCCGCTGATGATCGCGAGCCTGTTGACCGACGAGACGCTGACGCTGGCCAATCTGCCGCGGCTCGCCGACGTCGCCCAGCTGAAGCGGATCCTCGGCAATCACGGCGTGGACATGACGGTGGCCGGCAAGCGCCTCGGCGAAGCGGAGCTCTCCGGCGAGACGGTGCATCTGACCGCCCGCACCATCGTCGACACGACGGCGCCCTATGAGCTGGTCTCGGCGATGCGGGCGAGCTTCTGGGTGATCGGCCCGCTCGTCGCCCGCGAGGGCTTCGCCAAGGTTTCGCTGCCCGGCGGCTGCGCCATCGGCACCCGTCCGGTCGATCTGTTCCTCGAGGCGCTGCAGGCGCTGGGCGCCGAAATCGACATCGAGGGCGGCTATGTCATCGCCCGCGCCCCGGACGGCCTCAAGGGCGCCCATGTTACCTTCCCGAAGGTCTCGGTCGGCGCCACCCATGTGACGCTGATGGCGGCGACGCTCGCCAAGGGCGAGACGATCATCGAGAACGCGGCGCGCGAGCCGGAAGTCGTCGATCTCGCCGAGTGCCTGATCAAGATGGGCGCCAAGATCACCGGCGCCGGCACGTCGACCATCCGCATCGAGGGCGTCACCCGCCTGAACGGCGCGCGCCATTCGGTCATGCCGGACCGCATCGAGGCGGGCACCTATGCCATGGCCGTCACCATGACGGGCGGCGACGTGCTGCTCGAAGGCGCCCGCGCCGACGATCTCAAGCGGCCGATTGAAATCCTCCGCGAGGTCGGCGCCGAGATCACCGAGACGAATGAGGGCCTGCGCGTCTACCGCAACGGCGCCGATCTGAAGCCGGTCAATATCTCGACCGAGCCGTTCCCGGGCTTCCCGACCGATCTGCAGGCGCAGCTGATGGCGCTGGTGACGCGGGCAGAGGGCACCTCGGTGATTCGCGAGACGATCTTCGAGAACCGCTTCATGCACGTGCAGGAACTCGCCCGCTTCGGCGCCGAGATCCATCTCGACGGCCAGAACGCCACCGTTGTCGGTGTGCCGCGCCTGAAGGGCGCGCCCGTCATGGCAACCGATCTGCGCGCCTCCGTGTCGCTCGTCATCGCCGGCCTGGTGGCCGAGGGGGAGACGATCGTCAACCGCGTCTACCATCTCGATCGCGGCTTCGAGCGGCTCGAGGACAAGCTGTCGCGCTGCGGCGCGACGATCGAGCGGATTTCGGGCTGATTGCCGGCGCGACGGGTCAACTGGCGGCTTTCCGCAAACGACCTGTTGCGGAGTAGCCACACAGTCCCTACCTGTCGGATCAAGTAAACAGGCCGACAGGTGTCACCATGGATCAGCTTAAACTCGCCGCGTTCGACGCCGAGGACCTCGCCGTCGTTTCCGCTCACGTTCAGGACGCGGTACTGAAGGTTGGCGACATCGCCTTCATTCCGAAGGAAAAGCGTTTTGCCGGCGTCATCAACCGCTTCGTCTGGGAAAAGCAGGCGGAGGGCCCGTCGAGCAAGAAGAACTGGGAGCGACGTCGTTCGGGCTTCCATTTTGACCGCGTCCTCGCGGTCCGTTCGAGCGGCATCGACCGCAGCCGGCCCGACGCCGTTCTCGATCTTCTCGCCATCGCCTTCGAGCCCGGCGACGAACCGGCCGGCACGATCACGCTGATCTTCGCCGGCGGCGGCGCCATCGCGCTCGACGTCGAGTGCATCGAGGCGGCTGTCCGCGATCTCGGTCCCGCCTGGTCGACCCATTGCTGCCCCGAGCACAGCCTCGGCGAAGAAACCACCGCCTGACGACGCGGATGGCGGGGAGCGGGCGTGCCTGACGCGTCCGCCCCGTTCAGCTTCGGCGAGCCGGTGTTCCCGCCTGCTGCCTTTTGCGGCCTTTCCCCTCCGCCCGAACCGCGCTAGAGACGACGCTCGCATCTGAGGAGCCGACGTCTTGGCCATTCGCCTGTCCCAAACCGATCCCGATTTCGAGGCGCGCTTCCGCGCGTTGCTTGCCGCCAAGCGCGAGGTCTCGGAAGATGTCGACGCCACGGTGCGCGGCATCCTGGCCGATGTTCGGGCGCGCGGCGACGCCGCCGTGCTCGACTATACGGCGCGCTTCGACCGGCTGGAGCTTGCGGCCGGGGCGTTGCGCATCTCGGACGCCGAGTTCGAGGCGGCGGACAAGCTCGTCGACGACCGCACCCGCGCCGCCCTCGTCCTGGCGCGCGACCGCATCCAGTCGCACCACGCCCGCCAGAAGCCGGTCGACGATCGCTACACCGATGCGCTCGGCGTCGAGCTCGGTTCGCGCTGGACGGCGATCGAGGCCGTCGGCCTCTATGTGCCGGGCGGCACCGCCTCCTATCCGAGCTCGGTGCTGATGAACGCCGTGCCGGCCAAGGTCGCCGGCGTCGATCGGCTCGTCATGGTGGTGCCGACGCCCGATGGCGTGGTCAATCCGCTGGTGCTGGTCGCGGCCCGGCTCGCCGGTGTCGACGAGCTCTACCGCATCGGTGGCGCCCAGGCCGTTGCCGCGCTCGCCTATGGCACGGACACCATCAAGCCGGTCTACAAGATCGTTGGCCCGGGCAATGCCTATGTCGCGGCGGCCAAGCGCCAGGTGTTCGGCACGGTCGGCATCGATATGATCGCCGGCCCGTCGGAAGTGCTGGTGATCGCCGATGGCGACAACGATCCCGACTGGATCGCCGCCGATCTTCTGGCGCAGGCCGAGCATGACACGGCGGCGCAGTCGATCCTGATGACGGATGATCCGAAGCTCGCCGACGCGGTCGAGCAGGCGGTCGAACGCCAGCTCAAGAGCCTGCCGCGCGGCGAGACGGCGGCGGCGAGCTGGCGCGACTATGGCGCGATCATCGTTGTCGCCTCGCTCGAGGACGCCGTGCCGCTGTCCGACCGCATGGCGCCGGAACATCTCGAAATCGCCGTCGCCGATCCGGAGCCGCTGGTCGAGAAGGTGCGCAATGCCGGCGCGATCTTCGTCGGCCGGACGACGCCGGAAGTGATCGGCGATTATGTCGGCGGATCCAACCATGTGCTGCCGACGGCGCGCTCGGCCCGCTTCTCGTCCGGCCTCTCTGTGCTCGACTTCATGAAGCGGACTTCGATCCTCAGGACCGGGCCGGAGCAGCTTCGCGTGCTCGGACCGGCGGCGATCGCCTTGGCCGAGGCCGAAGGGCTGGGCGCCCATGCCCGCTCGGTGGCGATCCGGCTCAATCTGTAGCAGGATCGAGCCGCCGATCGATGAACGCGGAACCCGACATGGCCAACGCTTCCGAGCCTGAGATCGCCGGCAAGCTCGTTGCCGTCGACCTCGATGGCGCGACCCTTGGCCGTGCCTCGGCCGATGTCGATCACGAGCGCCGGATCGCCATCTACGATCTGGTCGAGGACAACCGCTTCACGCTGCCGGATCATCCCGCCAGCGGCTACCGACTGCATCTCGCCATCCTCGAGAACCGGCTCGTCTTCGACGTCCGCGACGAGGGGGACGCGCCGCTGATCCTGCACGCGCTGTCGCTGACGCCGCTTCGGAAGATCGTGCGCGACTATTTCCTGATCTGCGACAGCTATTACGCCGCGATCCGGACCGCGACGCCGAGCCAGATCGAGACGATCGACATGGGGCGGCGCGGCGTGCATGACGACGGCTCGCGCCTGCTGATGCAGCGTCTCGCCGGCAAGATCCTGGTCGATTTCGAGACGGCGCGGCGTCTGTTCACGCTGATCTGCGCGCTGCACTGGAAAGGCTGAACCTTGGCCGCAGCCGATGCTCCGGGTGTGCTCCAGCCCCGCGATGCGCGGCCACCGGCCTCCGTGCTGTTCATGTGCGGCATGAACGCCATCCGCTCGCCGATGGCGGCGGCGATCACGGCGCAATTGTTTCCCCGCCTCTATGTCGCCTCCGCCGGCGTGCGCAAGGGCGATCCCGATTCCTTCGTCACGGTCGTCATGGAGGAAAGCGGTCTCGATCTGGCGCGCCACCGACCGCATACGATCGAGGAGCTCGAGGACACGAATTTCGATCTCGTGGTGACGCTGTCGCCGCAGGCGCATCACCGCGCGCTGGAGCTCACGCGCACCATGGCGGTCATGGTCGAGTATTGGCCGACACCGGATCCGACGCTGGTCAGCGGCACGCGCGAACAGATCCTCGACGCCTATCGCGATGTCCGCGACCAGCTGCGGACGCGCATCAAGGAACGCTTCGGCTGGACGCCGCTGCCGAGCGGCTAGGGAAGGGCGGCTGCGCGCCGCGCTCCTGTTTCCTTGCTCGGGCAATTCGGCTACGGTCCGGCCGCCGCCCCGCGCGGTATCTCTCGACTCTCGACCGGACGGAAGAATGACAGGCACTCCCAAACTCCTGCTGGCATCGGGCAGCCCGCGACGGCTGCAGCTCCTCGCCCAGGCAGGGTTGGAACCGGACAGTTTGCTGCCGACCTCGGTCGACGAAAGCCCGCTCAAGAACGAATTGCCGCGCAGCCTCGCCAAGCGGCTCGCCCGCACCAAGGCGGACGCGGCGCGGGGCATGGCGGCGCGCACGCCCGATTTCGCCGACAGCTACATTCTCGCCGCCGATACGGTGGTCGCCGTCGGCCGGCGCATCCTGCCCAAGGCGGAGTTCCACGACCAGGCGGCGGAGTGCATCCGCATGCTCTCCGGCCGCTCGCACCGGGTCTACACCGCCGTCTGCCTGCTGACGCCGAAGGGCGCCGTCCGCCAGCGCCTGGTCGAGACCAAGGTGCGCTTCAAGCGGCTTGGCCGGCCGGAGATCGATACCTATCTTGGTTCAGGAGAATGGCGCGACAAGGCGGGCGGATATGCCATCCAAGGCCTCGCCGGCACGTTCGTCGTCAAGCTGGTCGGATCCTACACATCCGTCGTCGGCCTGCCGCTCTACGAGACGATTGCCATGCTCGACGGGGAAGGCTTCCCCGTTCGCAAGGGCTGGCTCGGGCCGGCCTGACAAGGACAGATACCCATGACTGACGACAACAAGCCCGCTGCCCCGAAGGTCGCGGAGATCCTGCCTTTGCGCGCCCCGCGACCCTGCGCCAATTGCGGCAAGGACACGGTTCGCGCCTTCTATCCGTTCTGCTCGAAGCGCTGCAAGGATGTCGACCTGCATCGCTGGCTGTCGGGCGCCTATGCCATCCCGGTCGTCGAGCGGGACGCCGGCAATGACGAGGATGATTGAGGCTGGCCGACCGGCCATTCCGCCGGCCCGGATAAAATCCGGAGTTTGTTCACAGGCTGTGATCTTCTGGCTCCCGCCCTCTGGACACGTTCTGAAGCGTCGCCTATAAGGCCGTGACTTCGCGACTGACCCACGTTTTCCGGGTCAATCGCTGGGCCCAGATAGCTCAGTTGGTAGAGCAGCGGATTGAAAATCCGCGTGTCCGTGGTTCGAATCCGCGTCTGGGCACCACCCTTTCTCCTAATGAAATCAAATACTTACCAAGTCGCAAAGTTTGCGACTTGATCGCCGCGTGGGCCGCCATGTGCCACGGCTAACCCCTTGATAATACACCACCCCACCACCGCCCCCGGCGAACCAATGGCACATGGATGGCACATGGAATGCGCCACGGGATGGCTTGCTTCCAACGATTCCCAACAGACCCCCGCAAATCCACGCGACATCGATGCGACATGGTTCGGGGTAGCGCGGTCTGAATTCTGGCCACGAAAAAGCCCGGCCCCGTACGAACACAGAGCCGGGCTTTGCCACCCGAGAATTATTTGCAGTCGCAGACTGCTACGCCAGCTTCGTCATATTTGTGCTTCGGCGTCTCGCCCCTATAGTCGCTCCTAGTGCTCGGGAATTTGGCGTCCTCGTAAATTATCAGCTTGCAGGAGCCAGCGACCTTGCTCGACTTAAGGTTATTGAGCCAGCTCGGATCGTTGAAAGCTCGGTATTCCTTTTCAAGACCAGACGTTCCGTTGCTATGAAAAAATACGACATCGTTCGGCTGGATGATTCCTGCGGCGCCCTGGTAGTTTGGCTGCGAATAGATCATGCACTGCGCATAAGCTGCGTTCGACACCATGGCTAACGCCGAAGCGGCTGCGACGGTAAGAGCTAGTTTCTTCATGATTCCCCTAAGGCCCGCGTATAGCGGACGGTTCTCGTGGATACCAACGAGCGTCAAGCTCGCTGATTCAACCTGAACGCGCAATGAATGACGAGGCGGTCGGGGAGCGCGGTGGGCGGTTTTCCTCAAGCCGCCATCCTGAACACGTAGTCGAAGACGGGCGGGGAGATGGTGGTGGGTAGGCTTTTGCTTTCACATCGTGGATGAGCAAGCGAGCCCATGCTACTGGCTTGAGGGCCAGCGACAGATTGTCGTGGCCTGTATGGAGCCGGACCCATGCGACACATCCAGCTAGCCCTTGTCGGCATCCTCGTTCTCATCTCCCTGCTTTGGATCTTGGCGGAGCCCGGGTTCCTCAAGGTGAGCGGGCTGTTCCCGATCCGGACCCTAGCGGTGCAATACACCGGCGTTCTCGCCATCGCTGCGATGAGCGTTGCGATGATGCTGGCCTTGCGGCCGCGCTGGCCCGAGCGCTGGATGGGCGGGCTCGACAAGATGTACCGCCTGCACAAATGGCTTGGCGTCACCGCCCTCATCGTCGCCATCCTCCACTGGCTGTGGTCCCGCGGTCCCAAATGGGCCGTTGGCTGGGGTCTGCTGGAGCGCCCCGCGCGTGGCCCCCGTCTGCCGATTGAAAACCCGATCGAGGCCTTCCTGTTGGGCCTGCGCGGCACGGCCGAGGACATCGGCGAATGGGCCTTCTACGTGGTCGTCGCGCTGATCCTGCTGGCGCTGATCCGCGTGTTTCCCTACCGATGGTTCTACAAGACCCACCGGGTGCTGGCGGTCGCCTATCTGGCGCTGGTGTTCCACACGGTGGTGCTGATCAGGTTCTCCGATTGGATCACGCCGCTCGGACTCGCGATGGCGGTGCTGCTTTCCGGCGGCACGTTCGCCGCGATCATCGTGCTGCTGCGTCGGGTGGGGCGCGCGCGGCAGGTGACGGGAAGAATTGCGGAACTCAACTATTATCCCGGGGTGAAGTCGCTCGAAACCACCATCGATCTGGCGGCCGGCTGGCCGGGGCATCGGGCTGGCCAGTTTGCCTTTGCGATGTCGGATGCCGCCGAGGGGGCGCATGCCTATACCATCGCCTCGGACTGGCAGCCGGACCGTCCGCGAATCACGTTCGTGACCAAGGCGCTGGGTGACCATACCAGCCGGCTCAGGGAACGGCTCCGGGTGGGGCAAGAGGTGCGAGTGGAGGGGCCCTATGGCTGCTTCACCTTCGACGACGACTGCACCCATCAGATCTGGGTCGGTGGTGGCATCGGCATTACCCCCTTCATCGCGCGCATGAAGCATCTGGCCCTGTGCGCCGCGGCGCCGGATTGGCCGGAAGGGCAGAAAGTCGATCTGTTCCACACCACCAGCGATGTGGATGCGGCGGCGCTTGCCAGGCTCGACGCCGATGCCAAGGCGGCCGGGGCGCGCCTGCACCTGCTGATCAGCGCGCGCGACGGTCGGCTGACCGGTGCCCGCATTCGCGAGGCAGTTCCGAATTGGCGGGAGGCCAGCATCTGGTTCTGCGGTCCCGCCGAGTTCGGCGCGGCGCTGAAACGGGACTTTGCCTCGCATGGGTTTCCCGCAGAACAGAGGTTCCACCAGGAATTCTTCGATATGCGCTGAAGGTGGCCAGAAAAGCATCGCAAGCAAGGCCATGGCTCGTAGCCTCAAGGTCATCTTCATCGACACGCTATCTCGCGCGATGCAAATCAATTCATTGCGTTCAAACGGCTGTTATTCCGTTAGGGAAAGTAGCGGAGGAATTTGTTAGCTATGGAATGAATGCTGCGCAAAACGGGAGGCGAAAATGCGCAAGGCAGTATTGGCGCTGATCGGTCTGGTCGCGGGATGCACCACGACCCAGCCAGTTATGACGGCGGGAAGCGGGCTGGAACAGGCGCGTCGAGCGTGCCAGGCCGCCTATGACAGCGGCAGGATCACCACCCGCGAAGGGCGGGCCAATTGCCTGAGCCAGGCGGAAAACAAGTACCCGGACGATTTCGCCGACAAGCGGTTGCTGGAGCAGCAGCAGGCGCTGCGCCTGAACCTCGCCAAGAAGGTCGACAGCCGCCAGCTGACGCAGGCGCAGGCCGACGCCCAATATGCCAGCGCGATGAGGCGGCTCGCCGCCAAGTCAGGCGGCTGACCCTCAGGGCGCAAGGTTCCAGCCCGTCGATCACGTTCTTGTGATCGACTTAGGTGGGGATGAAATCGCCTTCGCGGGCGGCATCGCGTGACGTAGGGCAGCCTTACTGTTTCAGTCCGCGTGGCGAGCGGCGTGACACAGCTGGGGTGTGGCTGTGACGCCTTTCCCCAATCCTGCCGCAGGCCGCCCTCATTTCTACCCGGTTGTGCCTTAACCTCTTGGATCGACGCACCTATCTTGGCTTGGGCTAGGCGCATGGATCCCGGATGGAAGGGTGGATGATGAGTTCAGAAGTCTCGCGGCGCGATTTCGTCAGGGTGGGTGCGGTCGCGGGTGCGGGAGTATTCTTGGCTCAATCGGCGGCCCATGCGGCCGCCCCCAAAGCCGCAAAAGGCACCAAGGCCGCGGCTCCGGCGGACGCCGGCTACCAGCAGCCCGTCGGCGAAGCCGCGCTGAAGATCGTCAATCTGAACGATCTCGAGGTCGCGGCGGCCGAGGTCTTGCCGAAGGGCGGCTTCGCCTATATCTCGGCCGGCGCCGACAATCAGGTCACCCTGCGCGACAACCTCGCCGCCTTCGAGCGCATCCAGCTCCGGCCGCATTATCTGGTCGGCAAACCCGCTCCCGAGACGGCCGTCACCCTGTTCGGCCAGGATCTCAGCATGCCGGTGATCACCGCGCCGATGGGCGCGCACGGGCTGGCGCACGTCACCGCCGAGATCGGCACGGCGCGCGGGACCGCCGCCGCCGGCACGCTGATGACAGTCAGCACCGCCGCCAACAAGACGCTCGAGGACGTCGCCGCCGCGTCGACCGGGCCGAAATGGTTCCAGCTCTACCTGCAGGAGGACCGCGCCTTGTCGCGCGGGCTGATCCAGCGGGCCGAGAAGGCCGGCTATTCGGCGATCGTCTTCACCATCGACGCCTTCGCCCCGGGGGCGTCGGACGAGACGGCCCGTCTCGGCTTCGCCTTTCCGCCGAGCCTGCCACTCGTCAACAGCGGCACGGCGACGTTCAAATCGAGCCTGAGCTGGGAGGATGTCGATTTCATCAAGGAAACGACGGATCTTCCGTTGATACTCAAGGGCGTCCTCTCGCCCGACATCGCCGAGAAGGCGATCAAGCGCGGAGTCAACGGCATTCAGGTCTCGAACCATGGCGGCCGCCAGCTCGACGGCGTGCAGGCGGCGATCGACGCGCTGCCGGCGGTGGCGGGCGCCGTCAAGGGCCGGGTGCCGATCATCATGGATGGCGGCGTCCGTCGTGGCACGGATGTGTTCAAGGCGATCGCGCTCGGCGCCAATGCGGTCGCGCTCGGACGGCCCGTTCTCTACGGTCTGGCGCTCGGCGGCGCGAAAGGCGTGGAGAGCGTGTTCGGGCAGATCCAGGCCGAGCTCCGACGCACGATGATGATCGCCGGCACCGCCAATGTCGCGGAAATCAGCCGGAAATACGTGCTCTAGTCGTCCCTGTCGCCGCGATCCTCATGGGTTGTGGCGGTACAACGGGACAATCCGACGCGGGCCGGAGCCTCGGTCCGCTGGCGGATCATGCCTTTCCCAAATCGGCACGGTGCTTGATACTGACGGTTGAGTCTGCGTCCGTCATGCGAGGTATTGAGCGATGCGTCACCCTTGGCCAAGAGCGGCGCTGATCGCGTGTCTGGCGATCCTCGGTACCGATGCGCTCTCCACCCATATCGGCCCCGGCCCGATATTCGTCTCGGAAGCGACCGCCCAGAACAAGCTGAAGAGCCTGATCGACCGGCTGCGCGGCAATCCGCTGCCGCCTGGCATCGCCCAGTCGAATGGCCGCATCGAAGGCCAGGAGATCGACGTCTCCAGCAAATATCCGGGCCGCCTGGCCTCGGTCGAGGTGCAGGAGGGCGATACGGTCGAGGCCGGCCAGGTGCTCGCCCGCATCGACGATCGCGAATACCGCGCGCAGCTGCTTGGCGCCCAGGCGCAGGTGCTGCGCGCCGAGAGCGCGCTGAGCGAGGTCGACGCCCAGATTTCCCAGCGTGACAGTGACGTGGCGCTGGCGCAGGCGAGCTTCGACCGCATCGACGCGCTGTTCAAGAAGGGCCATGCGACCGCGCAGATGCGCGACGAGGCTCAGAACAAGCTGCGGGTCGCCACCGCCGCCTACCAGGCCGCGGTCGCGGCGCGGGCGCAGGCCGAGTCGGCGATCAAGGTGGCGGAAGCCGATGTGTCGCGGCTCAATGCCATCCTCGAGGACATGGTTCTGGTGGCGCCGCGGCGAGGCCGCGTGCAGTACGAGCTGGCGCGGGCCGGCGAAGTCGTCGGCGCCGGGACGCGGGTGCTGACCCTGCTCGATCTCTCCGACATCTCGATGTCGATCTACCTGCCGGCCAAGGACGTCGCCGGCATCGCGATCGGCGACGAGGCGCGCATCATCCTCGATCCGATCCCCGACTACGTCATTCCCGCCACCGTCACCTTCGTCTCCGGCGAGGCGCAGTTCACGCCGAAGACGGTCGAGACCAAGGATGAGCGCGAGAAGCTGATGTTCCGCGTCAAGATCCAGATCCCGCGCGATCTGGTCCAGCGCTTCGAGAAGCAGGTCAAGGTGGGCGTGCGGGGCGCCGGCTTCGTGCGCACCTCGCTCGACGCCGAATGGCCGGAGAACCTCAAGGTCAACGTTCCGCAATGATGGAAGCCGTCGCCCGGCTCGAGGGTGTCACCCATCGCTACGGCAAGCGGCTCGCCGTCGACGCGCTGAACCTCGCCATTCCGGCCGGTTGCATGGCCGGCCTGATCGGCCCGGACGGCGTCGGCAAGTCGACAGTGCTGGCGCTGCTCGCCGGTGTGCGCAAGCTGCAGGCCGGCTCGGTGCAGGTGCTCGGCGGCAACATGGCGGAGAAGCGCTTCCGCGACGAGGCCTCGCCGCGCATCGCCTACATGCCGCAGGGATTGGGTCGCAATCTCTATCCGACGCTCACGGTCTTCGAGAATCTCGACTTCTTCGCCCGGCTGTTCGGCCAGGGCGCTTCCGAGCGACAGGCGCGCATCCACGACCTGCTAACGGCGACCGGGCTGGACCCGTTCCCGGATCGGCCCGCCGGCAAGCTTTCCGGCGGTATGAAGCAGAAGCTCAGCCTCTGTTGCGCGCTGATCCACGACCCCGATTTCCTGATCCTCGACGAGCCGACGACCGGCGTCGACCCGCTGTCACGGCAGCAGTTCTGGGATCTGATTGACACGATCCGGGGGCGACGGCCGCAGATGAGCGTGATCGTCGCCACCGCCTATATGGAGGAGGCCGAGCGCTTCGACTGGCTGGCGGCGATGGATGACGGCAAGCTCATCGCCGTGGGCTCGCCGGACGAGGTGCGGGGCCGGGCCGGCAAAGCTTCGCTGGAGGAAGCCTTCATCGCGCTGCTGCCCGAGGAGAAACGTCGCGGCTATCAGAGCGTCGTGGTACCGCCGCGCGTCGTCGCGCCGGACGAAATTCCGGCGATCGAGGCGGAGGGACTGACCTGTCGTTTCGGCAATTTCACCGCCGTCGACAATGTTTCGTTCTGCATCTCCAAGGGTGAGATCTTCGGCTTCCTCGGCTCGAATGGCTGCGGCAAGTCGACGACGATGAAAATGCTGACGGGCCTGATCACCCCAACCGAGGGCTGGACCAAGCTGTTCGGCCAGTCGCTCGTCGGCAACGAGATGGAGATCAAGCAGAACGTCGGTTACATGTCGCAGTCATTCTCGCTCTATACCGAGTTGACGGTCCGGCAGAACCTCGACCTGCACGCCCATCTCTTCCACATCCCCGCCGGCGAGATCGACGCGCGCATCCAGGAGATGCTGACCAGCTACGATCTCACCGAGGTCGCGGACGCGTTGCCCGACAGCCTGCCGCTCGGCATGCGGCAGCGCCTGCAGCTTGCGGTCGCCGTCATCCACCGTCCGTCGATCCTCATCCTCGACGAGCCGACCTCGGGCGTCGATCCGGTGGCGCGGGATTCGTTCTGGCGCACCCTGATCGGGCTGGCGCGCGACGACGGGGTGACGATCTTCATCTCGACCCATTTCATGAACGAGGCGGCGCGCTGCGACCGCATCTCGCTGATGCATGCCGGCAAGGTGTTTGCCGTCGGCACGCCGGAGGAACTGGCCGAGCGGCGCGGCAAGCCGACGCTCGAGGACGCCTTCGTCTCCTATCTGAAGGAGGCGTCCGGCATTCCGGAGGACGCACCGGCCTCGACAGCGGCGGAAAAGGCGGCGGTGGAGACAGCGCTGTCGCCGGCGCATGCCGCGCCGATGCGGCAGCGCCATTTCGATCCCGGCCGTCTCTGGGCCTATGCCCGGCGCGAGACGATGGAGTTGCTGCGCGACCGGATCCGGCTCTGGTTCGCGCTGTTCGGCCCCGTCATCCTGATGATCACCTTCGGCTACGGCATCTCGTTCGACGTCGAGAACCTGACCTTCGCCGCCTTCGACCAGGATAAGACGCAGCAGAGTCGTCAGTTGCTGGAGAAATTCTCCGCCTCGCGCTATTTCAGCGAGCGGCCGGATATAGGGTCGAGCGCCGAGTTGCAGAACCGGCTGAAGAGCGGCGAGGTCAATATCGCCATCGAGATCCCCTCCGGCTATGGCCGCGACCTGAAGGCGGGTCGGCAGCCCGAAGTCTCGGTGACGGTCGATGGCAGCATGCCGTTCCGGGCCGAGACGGCGAAGGGCTATGTCACCGGGCTGGCGACGGGCTATGCGAGCGAGTTGATGCGGCAGAGCGGCCAGTCGGTGCCGGCGATCTCGATAGAGACCCGCTTCCGCTACAATCAGGCCTTCAAGAGCGTCAACGCCATGGTGCCGAGCGTCATCATGCTGATGCTGGTGTTGATCCCGGCGATCATGTCGGCGATCGGCATCGTGCGCGAGAAGGAAACCGGCTCGATCGCCAATTTCCACTCGACGCCCATCAGCAAGGCCGAGTTTCTGCTCGGCAAGCAATTGCCCTATATCGGCGTTTCGCTGGTGAGCGCGGCGGTCCTGTTCCTTTTGGCGGTGTTCCTGTTCCAATTGTCGCTCAAGGGCTCGTTCAGCCTGTTCGCCCTGGGTACGCTGCTCTACCTCATCGCCACGACCGGCTTCGGCCAGCTCGTCTCCACCTTCACGCGCTCCCAGGTCGCGGCGGTTGTTGCCACGGCGATCATCTCGATCGTGCCGGCGGTCAATTTCTCCGGCCTGATCATCCCTGTCTCGTCGCTGACGGGAATGGGGCGCGCCTTCGGCCTTGCCTTCCCGCCGGCCTGGTACCAGCCGATCAGCGTCGGAGCCTTCACCAAGGGGCTCGGCTGGGGGGATCTGTGGCCCAACATGCTGGCGCTGGGAGGCTTCTGCATCCTGTTCTTCGTCCTCTCCTTGCTCCTGTTGCGCAAACAGGACGCCTGATCATGCGCAATCGGCTCCGTTGGCTTGCCAATCTCTTCCAGCTCTTCATCAAGGAACTCCGCAGCATCAAGGCGGATCCGATCATGCTGGTCCTGGTGCTCTACGCGTTCACGCTTGCGGTCTATTCGGTGTCGACCAGTGCCTCGACGGAGCTGAAGAACCTGGCCGTAGCGGTCGTCGACGAGGACGATTCGCAATTGTCGCGCAAGATCATCAGCGCGCTGCAGCCGCCGATCTTCCAGGAGGCGGTGAAGATTTCGGCGCGCGAGGCCGATATGGCGCTGAACGAGGGGCGCTACGTGTTCGTTCTCGATATCCCGCCCAATTTCGAGCGCGACGTGCTGGCCGACAGGCCGGCCGAACTGCAGGTCGAGATCGACGCGACGGCCATCGTCTTTGCCGGCAACGGCTCCGTCGCGCTGCAGAACGTCATCGCCAACGAGATCTCCGAATTCCGCTATGGCGGCGGCCTCGCGTCGACGGCGCCGGTCAATCTCGTGATGCGTAGCGCCTTCAACCCGAACCTCAATTCGGTCTGGTTCGGCGCCTTGATGCAGGTGATGAACAACATCACCATGCTGACGCTCATTCTCTCCGGCGCGGCGCTGATCCGCGAGCGCGAGCGCGGCACGGTCGAGCATCTGCTCGTCATGCCGGTCGGCGCCGGCCAGATCGTGCTCGCCAAGATCCTGGCCAATGGCCTCGTCATCGTCGTGGCGGCGATCCTGTCGCTGGTCGTCGTCGTGCATCTGCTGCTCAGCGTGCCGATCCAGGGCTCGGTGTTGCTGTTCCTGCTCGGCACGACGATCTACACGCTGTCGATCGCCTCGATGGGCATCCTGGTCGCTACCTTTTCGACCTCGATGGCGCAGTTCGGCCTGCTGGCGATCCCGGTACTGATTGTGCTGAACCTGCTATCCGGCGGCATGACGCCGATGGAAAGCATGCCGGTCTGGCTGCGCTACGCCATGCAGACGCTGACGACGACGCCGCATTTCGTGTCGTTCACGCAGGCCGTGCTGTTCCGCGGCGGCGGCTTCTCGCTGGTCTGGCAGTATCTGCTGATCTTCGTCGGCTTCGGCGGCGTCTATTTCGCGCTGTCGCTGATGCGCTTCCGCAGCGCCGTGCTGAAGGGGTAGCGCCGGCCGCGACGACCGGCGCCGGGATCGGCTCAGGGCAGGGCAGCGACGGCCGTGATCTCGATCGTGTAGGCCGGGTTGGCGAGTGGGATTTGGCCCGTCGCCCGCGCCGGCGTGTTGGCGGGATCGACCCAGGCGTCCCAGACGCTGTTCATGGCGTCGAAATCGCCAATGTCGGCGAGCCAGATCGTCACCGAAAGCAGGCGCGACTTGTCGGTGCCGGACAGGGCGAGCACGCGGTCGATTTCCGCCAGCGCGCCGCGCGTCTGGGTCAGGATGTCGGTGCCGGCCGGGCCGACCTGGCCGGCGACATGCACGACGCCGTCATGGGTGGCGGTCTCGCACCAGCGCAGGTCCGGTTCCAGTCTCTTGATCTCCACGAAGGTCTCCTTGGTCAGGTTGCGTCGGTGCCGCCGGAGCGGCGCATCGGATCGATCTGTTAGTCGAAGCCGCTCGCCGGCGCCACCACTGCGAGCATCCGGCGTACGCGTGCCCGGCGGTCCGGGCCGCTATGTCCCTGCCACGGGGGGAACCGGCGTGTCCGGCGGCCGATTTCCAGTTGACAGGGATGCCGCTTGCTATCTGATATGAACGATAGGTCTCAAATACAAAAGTCGAGATCCGGGCCATGCGATCGAGCGGGCCAATCGGGCGACGGACGGCTTGGGGAGACCTGGATCGAGGGAGAGGCGGGAGGCGGAGTTCCGTTTTCCCGATCACAGGGAGAGACAGATGACACTGGCGAACAGGATGAAGACAGGTCTGGCGGCCGCTGCTGGCGCCGTCGCCCTGATGAGCGGTGCGGGCCTGGCGCAGGCGGCCGAGCTGCCGCCGGCGTTCAAGACGCTGCCGGCGGAAATCCAGGCGCTCTATCTGGGCGTCGAGGAGACGATCCAGCCGTCGGCCTATGACAATTTCGGCCCGGTTGCGAAGCCCTGGAAGTGGTGCCATTCGGAATCCTACCAGGGCAATCCGTGGCGCGTTTCCGTGACGCACGAGCTGGAGCGGCTGGTCAATCTCTACAAGGAGAAGGGCTGGATCTCCGATTTCGAGATGTCGGATTCGAACGGCGACACCGGCCAGCAAATCGCCCAGATCCGCGCCTTCATCGACAAGAAGTGCAGCATCATCACCTCCTTCGCCGGCTCGTCGACGGCGCTGAACGAGGTGATCGAGGCCGCCTTCAAGGCCGGCATTCCCTTCGTCACCGGCTCGGGCGCCGTCACCAGCCCCTATGCGATCAACGTCGATTCGAACTTCGTGAAGTTCGGCTATGACGTCGCCAAGGGTGTCATCGACGGCATCGGCGGCAAGGGGAACGTGCTGCGCATCGAGGGTATCGCCGGCAGCCCGCTGGTCGCCCAGCAGCGCGCCGGCGCCGACAAGGCCTTCGCCGAGGCGCCCGACGTCAAGGTCGTCCGCGACGTCAACGGCAACTGGTCGCCCAACGTCACCAAGACGGTGACTCTGCAGGTGCTCGCCACCACGCCGCAGCCGATCGACGGCGTCTGGACCTCGGGCTCGGAGTCGCGCATCGTCGCCGAGGCGTTCGGCCAGGCTGGCCGGCCGATCCCGGTCGTCTCCGGCTCGATCTCGGGCGACGCGCTCGGCTTCTGGAAGGAGAACCAGGACACGTTCCGCTTCACCGGCGGCGCGCTGATGCCGTCCTGGACGGCGCAGACTCTGTTCCGCGTCGGCGTCCGCGTGCTCGAGGGCCAGCAGCCCAAGCTCAACATCCTGATGATCCCGGTTCCGGCCGTGAAGCCGGACGAGCTCGGCAAGTGGCATCGCGAGTGCATGACCAAGGATGCCGTCTCGATCTTCCCGGTCGCGCCGCAGGATCCGATGCCGGAAGATCTGATGGACGCCTATTTTGCCAAGCCGGCGCATACGGCGCTGTTCGATTACGCCCAGACGCCGGACCCCTGCGCCAAGTAGGATCCAGCCGACACAGCGGGAGGGCCGGCCGCGCCGGCTCTCCCGTCTCCGCATCCGGACGGGAGATCGACTATCCATGCTTGAGATCCGGGATCTCTCGAAGCGCTATGGCGAGACGATCGCGCTCGATGGCGCCGATGTTTCGTTCACCCCCGGAACGATCCACACCATTCTCGGCGAGAACGGCTCGGGCAAGAGCACGCTGGTCAAGCTGCTCTCGGGCATCGTCTCGCCGGATCGCGGCACGATCACCTTCGAGGGCCGGCCGATCCTCGGCCGCGACCCGGCCGACTTTCGCGCCGCCGGTTTCGCCACCGTGTTCCAGGAAGTTCTGATCGCGCCGGATCGCAGCGTCACCGACAACATCCTGCTCGGCTATGACGGGCTGATCCGCCGCCGCGTGCCGCGCGGCGAGCGTCGCGCCTTCGCCGGGCGCGTGCTGTCGGAATTCGCCACGACCCGTGTGCCGCTCGACGAGCCAGCCGGCAACGTTCCGCTGGCCGCGCAGCAGCTGATCGTGCTCGCCCGCGCGCTGACGCGGAAGCCGCGCGTGCTCATCCTCGACGAAGTGACAGCGGCGCTCGATTTCGCCGATCGCGAGGCGGTGTTCGCACTGATGCGGCGGCTGGCGCGTGAGGGTTGCCTGATCCTTTTCATCACCCACCGCATGGACGAGGTCACGGGCCTGTCCGACCGGGTCACGGTGCTTCGCAGCGGCCAGGTCGTGAGGACGCTGGAGAAGGGCGAACTCGTTCCCGACGACCTGCTCGCCCTAATGGCGCCGGAGACGGCGCGGGAGCTGCACCATGTCGGATAGTCCGATCACCCTTTCCGCGCGGGGGCTGTCGCTGAAGCGGGGCGCCGCGCCGTTCGACCAGGACATCCGGCGCGGCGAGATCGTTGGTCTTGCCGGGCTCGACGGCCATGGCCAGGACGCGTTCATGGAGACTTTGGCCGGTTTACGCGCGCCGGTGACCGGCAGCGTGACGGCGCCGCTTGCGAAGGGTGGCGAGCGGGCGATCACCAGCTTCCGCCGTGCGGTGCAGAGCGGCATCGCCTATCTGCCGCGCGACCGCCGCGCCACCGGCATCTTCCCGTCGATGTCGATCCTCGACAATTTCGCGATCGCCACCGTCGGGCGCGACCGCAGGCTCGGGCTGATCAGCCCGGCCGAGCGGCGCAAGCGCTACGACTATTACCGCGAGCGCCTGTCGATCGTCGCACCCGAACCGGGCCGCAACCTGATCACCACGCTCTCCGGCGGCAACCAGCAGAAGGTGCTGCTCGCCCGCGCGCTGGCGCACAAGCCGGACGTGCTGCTGCTGAACGATCCGACCCGCGGCGTCGACATCGCCACCCGCCGAGTCCTTTATTCGGTGTTCCGCGAGCTGGCCAATGAAGGCATGGCGCTGGTGGTGCTCTCGACCGAGATCGAGGAGGCGCTGGTGCTCTGCGACCGCATCCTCGTCTTTCGCGAGCAGGAACTCGCCGCGCCGCTCGAAGGCGTCGCGCGCTCGTCCGAGCGCATCATCGCAACCATGTTCGGACGGGCGGCATGACTGTTCTCGCGACCTCATCCTCCGCCGCCGGCCGCGCGCCGGCGCTGAAGGCGATCTGGCGGCAGACCGGCTTCGCGCCGATCCTGTTCATCATCCTGCTCGCCATCAACATCTTCATCAATCCGGCCCGCTTCGCACCCTCCGCCTGGGGAACGCTGATCGGTCTCGCCGCGCCGCTGATCGGCGCCGCGATCGCCTCGGCCCCGGCCATCCTCGGCGGGCGCGGCGGCATCGATATCTCGGTCGGCCCGATCATGGGCTTCGTCAACGCCATCGTCGTGCTGGTGCTGATCCAGAAGCTCGGCCTGACCTCGCCCTGGATCGTCGTCGGCGCGGCTGTCGCGATCGGCGGCCTCGTCGGCGTGCTGAACGGTTTCCTGGCGACGATCCTGCGCATCCAGCCGATTGTCGCCACGCTCGGCACTTATCTCCTGCTCGTCGGCACGACGCTGACCATCCTGCCAGCGCCGACCGGGACGGTGCCGGTATGGCTGAAGGCGCTCGGCGGGCCGCTGTCGATCCTGCCGCTCGGCGCGGTGTTTCTGATCTGGTTCGGGATCCGCCGCCTGCCTTACTACGATCATCTGATGGCGGTCGGCAGCGATGACCGCGCCGCCTATACAGCCGGTATCCCGGTCACGTTGGTGCGCTTCCTTTCCTATGTCATCACCGGCGTGTTCGCCGGCGTGGCGGGGCTGATGATGACGGCGCTGATCGGCTCGGCCGATCCGTCGATCGGCCCGACCTATACGCTGATCGCGATCTCGGCCGTGGCGCTGGGCGGCGTCAGCCTGGCCGGCGGCCGTGGCGGGCTGATCGGCGCCGCCATCGGCGCGATCGACATTTTCCTGCTGCAGAGCGCGCTGACCTACTTCAACTTCTCGACCTTCGTGCTGCAGATCGCCTATGGCTCGATCCTCGTCATCGCCATCGTGTTGACGGCGCTGCAGGACCGCTGGCTCGGCCGTTCCAGGGAGGCTCGCTGATGCCGCGCTTCAGCAGTGACCAGGCGCGCGTCCTCGGCGCGCTGATGGTCGCCGTCGCCCTCCATCTGACGGGCACGGCCCTGATCCAGGGCTATTCGAGCGAGTTCTCGATGCGGGCGATGCTGGTGCTCGCCTCGCTGCTCGCCATCGCCTCGATCGGCCAGACGCTGGTGGTGATCATCGGCGGCATCGACCTCTCGATCCCCTTCGTCATCGGCTTCGCCAATGTCGTCACCGCCCAGCTCTATGGCGGCGGCATGGATTTCGGCCTGGTCTGTCTGATCGTCGTCGGCCTCGCCTTCGGGATCGGTGCGCTGAACGGGCTGATCTCGTCCAGCCTCGGCCTGCATCCCCTCATCGTGACGCTCGGCATCGGCACCATCGTGCAGGGTTCGGTGCTCTTGTGGACCGGCGGCTTCCCGTCCGGCTCGGCGCCGGACACGGTCACAGAGTTCGTGTCGATCGGTGGCTCCGTTGGCTTCCTGCCGGTGCCCTGGCTGGTGCCGTGTTTCGTCGTGCTGGCGGCCATCGTCACCGTGGCGCTGGCGCGAACGCCTTATGGCCGGCGACTGTTCGCGCTCGGCAGTAATCCGCGCGCCGCGCCTCTGGCGCTGATCAATCCGGTGGCGATGTGGACGGTGACGTTCGGCGTCAGCGCCGTGTTCGCCGCCGTCACCGGCATCCTGCTGCTCGGCTTCACCGGCTCGGCCTATGGCGAGGTCGGCCAGCCCTATCTGTTCCAGACCATCGCCGCCGTCGTCATCGGCGGCACGGCACTGGTCGGCGGGCGCGGCTCCTATCTCGGCACCGTCGCCGGCGCGCTGGTGCTGACCGAGATCAACACGCTCTTGATCGGCCTCGGCCTGCAGCCGTCGCTGGTGCAGGCCGTGCTCGGCGTCGTCATCGTCGTGCTGGTGTCGTTCTACGGCCGTGACCCGCATGTCAGGACGACGATCTGACCGCCGCTCCCTCGATACTCCCACGGAACTGGAAGAAAAATGTCCGGCGAACTCTATAGCGGGCCGATCATCGATGCCCATCATCACTTCTGGGACCTCGGGCTCGGCAAGCATGGCTGGCTCGCCGGTGGCACGCCAGGCGACGAACTGGCGCCGATCCGCCGCAATTTCCTGCCGGTCGACTACGAGGCGCTGGCGCGGCCGGAGAACATCGTCGCCAGCGTCCATATCGAGGCGGACTGGGATCCGGCCGATCCGCCGGGCGAGAGCGTCTGGCTCGACGGTCTGCCGCGAAGCGAGGGCATTGCCAGCCGCTACGTCGCCTATGCCGCGCTCGCCGATGCCAACGCGCCCGAGATCCTGCAGCGGCATGCCGAAAATCCGCGCGTCGTCGGTATCCGCGAGATCCTGAGCTGGCATCCCGATCCCGCCAAGCGCCGCATGCCGGACAGTGACCGCATGGACGATCCGCGCTGGCGCGCCAATCTCGCCCGCTTTCGCGATCTGGGCTTCAGCTTCGATCTCCTGATCTCGCCGCACCAGCACGAGTCGGCGCGCCGCCTCGCCGACGCCTTCCCCGAAATCCGCTTCCTCGTCAATCACTGCGGCAGCCCGATGGATCGCGACGCGGAGGGCATGCGGCGCTGGCGCGAGGGATTGGTGCTGATGGCCGGCGCGGAAAATGTCGCGATCAAGATCTCCGATCCGGTCGCCTACGACCCGGACTGGACGCCGGCGAGCCTCACCGAGGTGATCGACGCCTGCATCGATGCTTTCGGTGCCGATCGCTCGATCTTTGCGACCGACCATCCCGTCGCCGCCCTGCATATCGGCCTCTCGGAATGGATCGCCGTGTTCAAGCAGGCGGTGCGTGCATTCACCCCGGCCGAGCAGGCTGCGATGTTCGCCGGCAATGCGCGGGACTGGTATCGGCTGCCCTGATTAGCGGCTCGCTTCGGTCTGCATGTCGTCGAGCTTGACGAAGACGGTGCCCCTGTCGATCAGGCGCTGGATCCCTTCGACGACACCCTTGCCGGCCGGATGCCCCGGCTGGTTGATGTGGGCGATGATGACGTCGCCCGAGCGGGCGGCGGCGATGCGCTTCGCCACCGTCGCGGCCGGCAGCGACGCGCCCATGTCGGCGTTCAGCGAGAAGCCGGCGATCGAATAGCCGGCGGACCGGATCGCCTCCAGGGCGTCCTGGCTATAGACGGCGGTGGCGCCGCGGAACCAGCGCGGCGGCTTGCCGGTCGCCTTCAGGACGGCGGAGGCGCCGCCGTCGACTTCCTTGCGGACTTCTTCCAGCGACCCGGCCGTCTTCAACCCGTAGAGCCGCGCCGTATCGGTAATCGCCGGCACGTGCTGATCGCCATGGTTCTCGATCTCGAACAGCTCGGGATGCGCCAGCAGCACGGCGGTGGTCTCCTGGTTCCGCTTCAGCCAGCGATGCGTGACGAACAGCGTCGCCGGCACCTGGTTCTTCACCAGCATGTCGAGAATGCGCCGGTCGATCGTGCCGGAGCAGGCGTCGAAGGTCAGCGCAACGACGCGCGGACCGGGCGGCGGCGCGGCGATCCGGAGCTTCAATTCGATGTCGTGCGATTTGGCGAGGGCCGTCGCGGCGGTGGTCAGCGAGGCACCGATCGCGAGCAGAGCGACGGCAAGGGCATGGGGACGGAACATCGGAAACTCCGGCACGCAAGGCGCGGGAAGGAGCGCGCGGCGTCAGACATAGGCGGTGGGTGGCCGCCGCGCCATGCTGCGCGTTGTCGCGTCGCGCCAACGCGCTGTGCACTTTGCGAATGCCTGACTTGACGGTAAGGTTGCAGGGCCGGGCCTGTGGAGGGGCTCACAGATGCCCGGGCAGAGGCGAGGCGCCTCATGACCGGCAGGACGGCGAATACACGCCGCCGAGCGTGGCGACGCGATTGGGTGTTTCGGACGGGGCCGCAACGGATGCGGGCTGGTACGTTGCGCGAGCGGAGCATGCTGCCATGACCGATCACGCCCCTCTGATCCTGCTGGTCGAAGACGAGGCGATGTTGCGTCTGGCCGCAGCGGAATTGCTTGAGGACATGGGATTTCGCGTCGAGACGGTTGGATCGGCGCGTGAGGCGATGGCACATGTCGTTGCCGCCGGGACTGGCTACTCGGCGGTGATCATCGACGTCGGCCTTCCCGATCGGTCGGGTGCGGAACTCGCCAAGGATATTCGCGGCCGGCGGGCCGACATCCCGATCGTCATCGCCAGCGGCTATGACGAGAGCGTCCTCGACGGCACGCTCGTCGGCGACCCGCGTGTCGGGTTTCTCGGCAAGCCATATGGGATGAAGGGCCTAACGCAGGCCTTCGCCGATCTCGGCATCGAAGTTGACCGAACGCTGCTGAGCTGAACACGCCCGCGGCGCGCTCCTGCTTCCCGACGCAACCATCGCGACCTTGGCGCGTCTTTCATGGGACGGCCCAATGCACGGGCAGGGCACTGACGCGCCCGTCGGCAGTCGGCCAGGGAGGTTCTGCATCTTGGATCTGGAATTGTATTTCGAGGCTTCGACAAGGCTGGGTGCTGCGGCGCTTTGCGGCCTGCTCATCGGCATCAACCGTGATGCGCACGAGAAGCCTGCCGGCATGCGGACGCTGGCGCTGGTAGCGCTCGGCGCGGCCATCGCCACCCTGACGGCGCTCTGGATCCCCGGCTTCGGCGCCGAGCCGGATTCGATGAGCCGGGTGCTGCAGGGCGTGATCCAGGGTGTTCTCGCCGGCATCGGCTTCATCGGCGCCGGCGCCATCATGCGTCTCGGCCGGCAGGGCGAGAACGTTCAGGGCGTGACGACGGCGGCCACGGTCTGGGTGTCGGCGGCGCTCGGCATCGCCTGCGGCATGGGCGCCTGGCCGATCGTCCTGATCGGGGTTCTGCTGGTCTTCTTCATCCTGATCGTCGCCAAGCGCATCGAGAACTGGCTGCTCCGGCAATTGCTGCCGGAAGGGGAGAAGGGCCATCCGGACAGGACCGAGGACTCCGGCTGAGCGGGTCGGCGGAGCGATGGGGGTCTAGGTCAGGACGCTGGCGCCCAGATTGATGGCAAGCGCCAGCAAGGTCGTGTTGAAGATGAAAGACGCGATCGAATGGAACATCATCACCATTCGGAAGTCCGTCGTCCGGACGTTGACGTCGGAGGTCTGGAACGTCGCGCCGAGGCAGAAGGCGAAATAGAAGAAGTCCCAGATCACCGGCTCGGGCGTGTCCGGGAAGATCAGACCGCCGACATCGTCCTCCTTGCCGTCAGCATTGCCGTCGGTGCCGGCCGGCGCATAGTAGAGCCTAGCGTAGTGAAATGCGAACAGCGTGTTGAAGACGGTCCAGCCGAGCGGGATGCTGATGATCGCGGTCGCGAGATGGGCGGCTGAGGTGTTGGAACCGTTCAGGACCGCGAAAATCGAGTAGAACGAGAAGGCGATGGCGCCGATCGTCAGTGTGAAGATCAGCACCATGCCT
Source organism: Kaistia granuli DSM 23481 (assembly GCF_000380505.1). Taxonomy (GTDB): domain Bacteria; phylum Pseudomonadota; class Alphaproteobacteria; order Rhizobiales; family Kaistiaceae; genus Kaistia; species Kaistia granuli. The sequence continues at coordinate 25,021 of NZ_AQYH01000001.1, forward strand.
TCGTCCTGGATGCGGGCGCGGCGTCGCAACTTGTCGATGCTCGACTGGTTGGCCATGCGCATCAGGAAGAACAGGTAGATGATGAAGAAGAAGTCGCCGGCGGCGATCACGGCGAATTCGGGCACGATCAGGCGGATGACGAAATACGCCACGACCGCCACGACAACGGACTGATAGAAATGGGTGTGCTGGTGCCAGTGGCGCTGGAAGAAGGAAATCGGCGCGCTCCGCCTTCTGGTCTATTCGACGAATACCGTGACGCGATCCGACCGGCCGGCCGAATCAACCACGGACAGCGTAACAAATCCGGGACCGTCGGGCGCCCAGCTTTCGCTACGGGCGAAGGGGGTTCTCGCGATCGGCAGGCCATTGGCGAACCAGGTGAAGGGCGGCTGGCCGTTGCGGATCTTGATCATCAGCGGCATCGGGTCGCCGGCGCGGATGCCGAGGTCGACCTGGACGCCGTCCGGCGGGAAGGCAATCTGAGGCGTGTCCGGCGCCTTGTTGGTGAGGATCTCGCTCCCGCGAAACCGCTTCAGCGGCGCCGGCAGGTCGCCATTCGCGGCGATCAGCGCGCCGCGCGGGGCGGGCGCGAGCGGGGCGCGGTCGCCGCCCAGCTTGTCGAACGCCTCGAACAGGATCGGCGCCGCCGTGCCGATGCCGGAAAGGCCCGAGACCGGCGCGCCGTCGGCCCGGCCGGCCCAGACGCCGATCACCGTGCGGCCGTCGAAGCCGATCGACCAGGCGTCGCGATAGCCATAGGAGGTGCCGGTCTTGTAGGCGATGCGGCCGCGCGCGCCGATGGTGGGCGGTGGCACGTCGGCGAGGATGTTGCCGACATACCAGGCGGCGACGGGCTCGAGCACGGGGGCGGGCTCCGCTGTCGGCGTGCGGGGCGCCGGCTCGGTGTGCAGCGTCACGGGGCGGCCGCCACGGGCGATCGCGCCATAGAGTGAAACGAGATCCCGGAGCGAGATGCCGACGCCGCCGAGGCCGACGGCTAGGCCGGCGGCCGACATGTCGGGCAGGCGCGGGCTCGCCTCGGCGCGCTTCATGCGGGCGATCAGCCGCGCCGGACCGACCGCGTCGAGCACCTGCACCGCAGGCACGTTGAGCGATTGGGTCAGCGCATCGTGGATGGTCACGGTGCCGCGATAGAAACCGTCGAAATTGACAGGCGCGTAGCCCGCGAAGGCGGATGGCCGGTCCTCGATCAGGCTCTGCGGATGGGCGAGGCCCTGCTCGAAGGCGAGGCCGTAGATCAAGGGCTTCAGCGTCGAGCCGGGCGAGCGGATCGCCTCCGTCATGTCGACGAAGCCGTTGCGCGTGCCGTCCATGAAGCCGGCCGAGCCGACGGAGGCGAGGATGTCGCCGGTGACATGGTCGGCGACGAGGATCGCAACGGAGGCCTTGGCCCCGGTCGCGGCGGCGCGGGCGCCGGCGAGCGCTTCGAGCTTCGCCTGCAGCCTCCCGTCGACGGTGAGCCGGATCACCGGCTCGGCCGGATGGCGCTTGCGAGCCTGGTCGCCGAGATGGGCGGCCAGCATCGGGAAAGGCTTTCTGCCCTCGGGGATGCGCTCAGTCTTGGCGGACGTCGCGGTCTCCTCGTCGAGAATGCCGGCCGCAACCAGCCGGTCGAGCACGCGGTCGCGCGCCGCCTTTGCCGCCTTCGGATCACGGTCCGGCCGCCGCGCTTCCGGGGATTGCGGCAGCGCGACGAGCAGCGCGGCCTCGGCGATCGTCAGCCGGCGCGGCTCCTTGCCGAAATAGGCAAGCGTCGCCGCGCGGATGCCTTCGAGATTGCCGCCATAGGGCGCGAGCGTCAGGTAGAGCGACAGGATCTGGTTCTTGTCGAGCCGGTCTTCCAACGCTCGCGCGTGAACAATCTGCCGGAGCTTGCTCTCCGCCTGCCGGGTCGAGCCGCCCTGCACCAGCCGCGCCACCTGCATGGTCAGCGTCGAGCCGCCCGAGACGACATGGCCGTTGCGGAGGATCTGCGCGGCGGCGCGGGCAAAGGCGCGCCAGTCGACGCCGTGGTGCTCGTTGAAGCGCCGGTCCTCGTAGCCCTTCAACATGGTGACGAACATCGGGTCGACGTCGGAAAGCTTCACCGGCAGCCGCCAACGCCCCTCGGCGATGGTGTAGGGCCGGAGCAGCGTGTCGGCGCGGTCGACGACGATCTGCGAGGTCGGCACCGTCGCCGGATCGGGCACCGGCGGAAGAGTCGTCTCGATCTGGCGCACGGCGTCGGAAAGCCCCGCATAGCCGAAGAAGCCCGCGAGCCCGAGCACGACACCGGCGATAGCGGCGCGGCGAGGCCATTTGCGTCCTTCTCCCTCCCCCTTGTGGGGAGGGCCGGGGAGGGGGAGCGTCGGGGGCGAATCGGACGTGTCCGGAGAGAGGGAGGCGGTACCCCCCTCTCCAACTCTCCCCCGCAAGGGGGGAGAGGGCTGGCCGTCGTGCTCCATCGACATCGTCGCTCAGGGCCTCACTTCGTCGTCGTCGGCCCGACGATTTCGACCGAGCCGGTGTCGGTATGGGCCTGGCGCTCGGGGTCGTACATGTCCTCGACCGTCGCGGCCGGATGCACGAAGGTGCCCGGCGAGACGGCGCGGACGCCATAGGCGACCGTGAACTCCAAGGGATCGCCGGACGAGCGGGTGAGCGCCGCCACGAAGCGGTCGGTGCGCGCCTCCGTATGCGCCAGGCTGGTCGTGCCCTGCAGCCACGCATAGGACGAGGTGTCGCCCGAGCGCGAGATGTTGGGGTTCTCGATTTCGAAGCCGGCCGGCAGCGGATCGACCACCATCAGCCGTCCGAACCGGGCCTGATCGGCCGTCACCTTCAGCACCACCACCAACCGGTCGTTCTGCGCGACCGTCGATGGGTCCGCCTCGCTGCCGTCCGTGTTGAAGTAGCTGCGGGTGATGGTGAAGCCTTCGCCGCCGGCCGGCTCCGGCGATGCCGGAATGCCGGTCAGCGTCAGTGCCGCATCGAGCGCCACGTCGCTGGTGTTGGCGATGACGAGCGGCTGGTTGTCGACGTCCGAGCCAAGGAGCTTGCGGTAGAGCGGTACCTCGCCCTTGTGGCCGTCGATCTCGATCGAGGCCTGCTTCAGGTCCGACATCATCGCGGCGGCTGCCATCAGCATCCAGCCCTGTTCCTGGGTGGAGAGATAGCGGCGGTTGTCGCGGGTGGTCGCCACCTCGTTCACCAGTCTCTTCACGTCGATGCTCTTCTCGCCGCTCTCGGCGACGAGGGTGAGCACTGCCGCCTGGTCGCGCAGGCCCGAGCCATAGTCCTCACGGCCGGCGAGCTGCTGGCTGGTGGCGCGGCGGAGATTGTCGATGGCGACGCCGAGCACGGAGCCCGAGCGCGCCTTGTCGCCATAGAGCGCCAGCGCCGCGCCGATCTGCGCCTGGGCAAGCGGGGTCGCGAAGTTGCTCAGCTTCGTCTCCGCGTAGTAGCGCAGATCTCCGATCGCCGCCTTGCCGTTGCGGGCAAGCACATAGAGCGAATAGGCGATCGCCTCGCCGCCCCGGTCGAAGTCGGAGGCGTAGCCGACCTTGTTCGAGAGGTTGTCGAGCGCGTTGTTGAACGCGACCTCGGGAACGAGATAGCCGGCCGCCTTGGCGCGGGTCAGGAAGTCGGTGACATAGGCGTCGAGCCAGAGGTCGTCGTAGCCCGGCCCCCAGAGGCCGAACGAGCCGGCCGAGGACTGGTTGTCGAGCACCTTGCCGATCGAGGCCTGGATGCGCTCGCGCAGCTCGCTGTCCTGCGCGATGCCGATCGTCGCCGCCACCTGGTTCAGGTAGAGCAGCGGCATGGCCCGTGAGGTGATCTGCTCGGTGCAGCCATAGGGGTAGCGGTCGAGCGAGGCGAGGATCGCCGCGACGTCGAGCTTGGCCGTGCCGCCGACGGCGAGCGTGGCGCTCGTCGTGCCCGGAACGAACTCGGCGAAGGCGTAGCGGTCGACGCTCAGCGTGTTGCCGGGTGCCATCGAGATCAGCGAGCGGCGCGAGACCGGCTGGCCAGCCGGCCGGATGCCCAATTGATAGGTCCGGTCGAAGGTCCGCCCACTCTCCGGGCTCGCCAGGCTGACGGTGATCTCGTGGTCGCCAATGTCGACGGCCTTGATCGGCAGCGCGATCGTCGCGCGGCCGGCCTTTTCCAGCCGAACCTGCTTGTCCGCGTCGCCGGGATCCATGGTAACGCCCGGCGCGTCGACGGAGAGGCGGTAGTCGCCGGCCGGCCCTTCCACATTGTTGACCTCGACGAGGATGCGGCTCTGGTCGTCCGGCGTCATGAAGCGCGGCAGGCTCGCCATCAGCACGACCGGGTCGCGGACGATGATGTCCTGCTCGGCATGGCCCACGCCTTCCTTCGACCAGGCCATCGCCATCACACGGACCGTGCCGTTGAAGTCGGGCAGGTCGAAGGTGATGGTCGCCTTGCCGTTTTCGTCGACCTTCACCACGCCGGAATAATAGGCGATCAGCTTCTCGGTCGGCGGCGGCGACTTCAGCCCCGCCGCGCCGCCATCGCCGCCGGAGCGGAGACGGCCGGGAACGCCCTGCATGCGGTCGATCAGCAGGCCGTAGAGGTCACGGATCTCCATGCCGAGCCGGCGCTGGCTGAAATACCAGCCATCCGGATCGGGCGTCTTGAACTGGGTCAGGTTGAGGATGCCGACATCGACGGCGGCGACCGTGACATAGGCGTCCTCGCCTGCCTTCAGATTGGCGAGCGTGACGGGGATGGTCAGCGGCCCGCGCGGCCGGATCTGTGCCTCGGCGCCCAGCTGGACATCGATGCGGCGGTCAGCCGGATCGACGGGCACCCAGGCGAGGCCGAGCGCGCGCGACGGCATCCGCTTCGCCTCGACGTCCATCGGCCGGAACAGGGTGGCGGTCACATAGGCGCCCGGGCCCCATTGGGTCGTCACGTCGAGGTCGACGGTGGTGCCGCCCTCCGGCACCTCGACCGTCTTCATGTCGATGACGCGGTCGTCGATCACCATGATCTGGGCAATGCCGGGGAAGCGCGGATCGAGGCGCAGCTTGGCGGTCTCGCCGGGCTTGTAGTTCTTCTTGTCGAGCGAGACGGTCAGCATATCAGGCGTCTCGGACGCAGCGCTGGCATCGACATACCAGCCGGCGTCGAAGGCATAGCTCGACGAGGTCGGCGCGTCGCCGGCGAGCGCAACCGTCAGGCGGAAGCGGCCCCAGTTGACCTTGCTCTCGACCGTCGCCGGCTTGCCGGCCGTGAGATCGACGGTGCCGTTGGCGACGCGGGTCGCCGTGGTGATCGCCTCGTATTTCCAGGCGCCGTCGCGGCGATACCACTGGTAGTTCGTGTCGAGCTTCTCGATCGACCAGGTCGCGCCATCCGCGTCGATGCGCTGGCCGTCCGGGCCGATGGCGATCAGCTCGAAGGACGCGGCGCCGCCTTCCGGAACGCTGCCATCAAAGTTCGGTTTGATGCCGATATGCGGCTTGGTGCCGTCGGCCGGCAGCGTCATCCGCCGCTCGACCGCGCGGCCGTTGGTGTCGGTGACGCGGACGATGATCTCGGCGTTGAAGAGTTTTGTGGTCTCCGGCAGCGACGGCACGGTGGCGTCGAAGCTGGCACGGCCGTCCTCGTCGGTGACGGCGCTGGCGCCGAGCGAATCCCTGATGCTCTCGACCGGATCGTCGGACAGGCCGAACGAATAGCCCGGATAGTCCGGGCTGACGCTGGTCGGCGTCGCGATGATGTCGCCGTCGACGCCGAGGCCGATCGCGTTGGCGCCGTAGAGATATTTCGCGGTGAGCTCGATCGGGAAGGTGCCGCCCGAGGTCAACCGCTCGGCGGTGGTCTTCAGTTCGAAGGCGACCCGCTCCGGCTCGAAATCGTCGATCAGCGCCGAGATCTCGGTCAGCGCCGCGCCATCGGGATCGGCATAGAGCTGGAAGCGCCAGGCGCCGCGCTGGGCGCCATCGGGGATGGCGACGTCCTGGCTGTAGCCGCCCTGGCCCTCGTCATCGAGCTTGGTGCGCAGGAACTCGACGCCGTCCGGGCGGTCGACGACGAGCGTCAGCGGCAGGCCGGCGACGGCCTTGGCCTGGCTGTCGCGCAAGAGCGCCGTCAGATGCACGGTCTCGCCGGGGCGATAAATGCCGCGCTCGGAGGTGAAGAACGTGTCGAGCGCGCCCGGCGCCGGACGGCCGTCGACGCCGCGATCGGTCAGGTCGAACGCCGTCTTCTTCATGTCGAGGAAGGCGTAGTCGCCGGCTTCCGTCTGCGCGACCAGAAGCTGGGGCGCCATGCCGCCCGTGCCGCGCGCGAGGCCCGGCTCGAAATGGACGTAGCCGTCGGCGTTGGTGGTCGCCTCGCCGAGGATCTCGTCATTGGTCGCGACCAGCTTCACCTTGACGCCGGCCAGCGCCTTGGCGGTGTTCAGCGAGCGGATGACGGCATGGACGCCATCATTGCCCGAAAGCGCCGAAAGGCCGAGGTCGGAGACGATGAACCACTGGGTCGCGAGCGAGGAATCGTAGCCGCCGTCGCTGGAGCCCTTGGTCGCCGCCTTGGCGGTGATGACATAGACGCCGGGTTCGATCGTCTTGACCGCGTCGCCGATCGGGATCGCCGTGGTGATGCTCTCGTTCAGCTTCTTGTTCGCGACCTCGATCTGGCCCTTCCAGACAGAGATGCCGGACTGGCCGGCGATCTGGCTGGCGGAGTAGCTGTCGAGCTGGCGCAGGAAATTGCCATCGCGCACGGCGATGGCGAGCGCGCGGTCGCCGATGCGGTAGACCTCGGCGTCGATCAGATCGGTGTTGACGCTATCGATCGGGATCGAGGCGCCCTGGCCGGCCGGCAGCACATAGGCATTGCCGGCAAAGCCGACCCACGGCGCGCGGTCGCGGATATAGCTCGTCACCTCGGCCATCTGCTGCAGCTTCTCGCCGTCGGCGGAAGGCAGACCGGCGCGGAAGCGCATGGTGTAGCGCTGGCCGTGCTTCAGCCCGTCGATGCAGATCTGGTTGTCCTGCGGCTCGACCGCGAGACCCTTGCCGCCCTCGACGACGACGAAGTCGGAGAGCGTCGGATCGGAAACGGGGAGGGGGTCAGAGAAAACGACGCACATGCGCGGCGAGGTGGCGTCGGCGTCGACCGTGTTGGAGACGATGCGGAAGCCGCGCTCGGCGATGAGCTTGTCGAAGGCGGCGCGCAGCTGCGGATCCTGCTTGTATTCGAGACTCAGGCGATAGGCCTTGATCGCCGCCTTCCACATCTCCCGTTTTTCCAGCGCCTGGCCGAGCAGGGCGAGGGCCTGCGCCTGTTCGCCGGCGCCGTCGGCGCGGAGATAAGCGTTGATCGCGGCCGACGAGGCGGCGGTCATCGCCTGCTGGCGCTGGCCATAATCGTCGGGATTGCGCTGTAGCTGCGCCGCGGCGAAGGCGCGCCAGAGCGCCGGGTCGTCCGGGGCGATGGCGAGCATGGCGCCGAGATCGCGCGCCAGCTCGGTGACGTTGCCGGTCTGGCGCGAGCGTTCCGCGCCCTGGCGGATCGTGTCGTAGCCGACGCCGTGCGAGGGATAGTCGCTGGGGAGAGCGCCGAGCTGGCGCTTCGCTTCGTCGAAGGGCGAGGGGCCGAGGAACGAGAGTTCCTCGATGCGCTTCTCCTCGATGCTCTTGTCGAGCGCCTTGGCGGTGACGATGCGGCCGGCATTCGCGCCGGAGGCGACCGCGAGCGCGCCGAAATCGCTCTTCAGGAAGCACCACTTCGCCTTGGTGTTGTAGGTGAACGCCTTACAGCTTTGGTCGTCGGCGCAAGCCGTGGCGCAGGCCTTCTGCTCGACGTCCTTCAGCGTCTGGTAATCGAAGCCCGGATAATCGGCGTCGCGGCTGATGATGACGCGTCGGGGTCCGCTCTCCTGCGCGCTGGCTGGTGTCGCCAGGCCGCCGAGGGAGAGGGTCAGGCCGAGCACGAGCCCCAGTATCCCGCCAACACCGCGCATGATCGTCTCCGTTCGCCGCCGTCTCGATTAGCGCGGCAGTCTACGGGGCGCGTCCCTCGCCGTAAAGCGGCGGCGGACGCCAGATCACAACGCTAAGTATTTTGGAAACAATGGAAATTAGCCACGAAAGCCGTGCCGTGTGATGGCGATCACAGAGTTGGGATCGCGCGATCTAGCGTTCGCCGAGTGCGGCGAGCGCGGTGACAGCGGCCGAGGCGCGGTTCTCGACGCCGAGCTTCTGGTAGACCTGCTCGAGGTGCTTGTTCACGGTGCGCGGCGACAGGCCGAGGATCTCGGCGATGTCGCGGTTCGATTTGCCGCGCGCGATCCAGAGCAGAACCTCGGCCTCGCGCTGGGTGACGGTGAACTGGCGGCGCAGCAGCGCCTCCTGGCCGTTGTCGTCCTCGCTCGACAGGCGGAACAGGAACTCGTCCTCGCCGGTCTTGCCAACGAAGGCGAGCTGCAACTGCCGTCCGCCCTCGACCGGGATCGGGCCGGGCTGGCTGGTGCCGCTGCCGCGCTCGCCGGCCGAGACGCGCAGCCAGATGCGGATGCTCTCGGGCAGGCGGATATGGCCGTCCGAGCTCGGCAGAGTGGTTTCGAGCAGCTTCACCGCCTGCGGCGTGCACCAGCGGATCTCGCCCTCGCGATTGGCGGCGAGCAGATAGCGCCCTGCCGTGTCGAGCGCCAGGCGGGCGCTCTGTGCCGTGCGGGCATTGGCGAGGTGGACGCGGATGCGGGCGAGCAGCACATCGAGCACGATCGGCTTGGTGACATAGTCGACGCCGCCCGCCTCCAGCCCCTCGAGAACGTGCTCGGTCTCCGACAGGCCGGTCATGAAGATAACAGGCACATGCGCCAGCGCCGTGTTCGCCTTCAGCCGCCGGCAGGCCTCGAAGCCGTCCATGCCGGGCATGACGGCGTCCATCAGCACGATGTCCGGCGTGATCCGCTCGACCAGCGTCAGCGCCCGCGTGCCCGAGGTCGCGACCAGCACGGTGGCGCCAGAGCGCTCCAGCGCCTCGGTGAGAAAACTCAGCGTCTCCGGCGAATCGTCGACGACGAGGACGATGTCGCGGCCGTGCGTCGTCTCACTCATGCTCGCTCACCTCTTCCAGCGTCGCCTGGTATCCGTCGAAATCGAAATCGCGGAGATGCGCGCGCAATGCCGCCACGAAGGGCTGGTTGTCCGCCTCGCTGGCAAGGGCGTCGAGCTTCGCCTCGATGCCGCGGACATAGCCGATCTGGCCGAGGTCGAGAAGCTCGCGTACATGGTCGGCGCCGGGGCTCCTGAGCGGCGCCGCTTGCGGTTCGGGATTCGGCGCCGGCGGCTCGTCGATCCAGTCAAGCTGCAGGAGCACCTGAATCCGGTCGAGCAGCTGGCGCATGTCGAATGGCTTCGGCAGCGCCGCGTCATGCGCCGCGTCCTCGGCCGGCTCCGGCTGCATCTCGCCGAGGCTCGCCGACAGCATGACGATCGGCGCGGCGTGACCGTTGTCCCGGAGCTTCCGTGCCAGCTCGAAGCCGGTCATGCCCGGCATCGAGATGTCGAGCAGGAAGAGGTCGGGCCTTATGTCGGCGGTCAGCGCGAGGCAGGCGGGGCCGTCAGCGACGGCAAGCACGGTGAATCCGAGCGGCTCCAGGATCTGCCGCACCAACTCGCGATGATCGGGGTCGTCGTCGGCGACGAGGATGACGCGGCGCGGGCCCTGATAGCCGAAGACCCGCTTGGCCGGCGACGGCAGCGGCGCCGGCCGGTCGATGGCGGTGAGCATGACGCGCACCTCGAACCGGCTGCCGGCGCCGGGGCGGCTGGTGAGCCGGATGTCGCCGCCCATCAGCTGCGCCAGCATCTTGGTGATGGTGAGCCCGAGCCCGGTGCCGGGGGCTGCCAGCGCCTGCGCGCCGCTGCCGCGCTCGAACGGCTCGAAGATGCGGTCGAGATCCTCGGCGGCGATGCCCGGGCCGGTGTCCTCGACGGTCAGGGTCGCGATCTGACTGCGATAGGCGACGCGGAAGGTGACGCCGCCCTGATCGGTGAACTTGATCGCGTTGGAGAGCAGATTGACCAGGATCTGGCGCAACCGCTTTTCGTCGGTCGCCACTACCTCCGGCAGCTGCTCCGGTCGTTCAAAGCGGAAGGCGAGGCCCTTCGTCTCGGCCTGGAAGCGGAACATGTCGACGAGCTGGTTGAGGAAGTCGCCGAGCCGGATCTCGTCGCGCTGCAGCCGTAGCCGCCCCGTCTCGATGCGCGAGATCTCCAGGAGGCCGTCGATGAGGCCAGAGAGGTGCTCGGCGCTGCGGCGAATGACGCTGATATTGCCCTGGCGCGTCGGCGGGATCGCCTCGTCGCGCTCCAGGATCTGGGCATAGCCGAAGACGGCGTTGAGCGGCGTGCGCAGTTCGTGGCTGAGGCCCACGAGGTAACGGCTCTTCGCCTGGTTGGCGGATTCGGCGACTTCCTTGGCGCGCTGCAATTCGGCGTCCGTCTTCCGGTGCGCCTCGATTTCGCGCAGCAGCAGTGTCGTCTGCCGCGCCGATTCCTCCTGCGCCACATGCCGGCTCTCGTTGGCGAGCACCAGGAACCAGGCGACGATGCCGGAGACGATCAAGAGGATGAAGAACGCCGCCCAGAGCGTCTGGCCGATGATGTCGCCAAAGCCGCTCTCGTGCACGTTCTGATAGGACGTCGCCTGCACGTGGATCAGCAGAAGCACCAGGCTGATCACCGTCATGAACAAGATCAGCACGCCGGCATATTGCACGACGCGCGGGCCGACGCGAGCCGCGACCTCGGTCGGCAATACCTTGGCCACGGCGATGCTGACTTGGTTCTGCAGCCGCGCATGCGGCTTGCAGAGGTCATGGCAGCGGGCGTCGAGCGAACAGCAGAGCGAGCAGATCGGCCCGGAATAGGCCGGGCAATAGGCGCTGTCCTCCGGCTCGAAATAGTGTTCGCAGACCGTGCAGCGGATCTCCTTCATCGCGTGCCAATGCGCGCGCGGTTTTCGCGCGAGATAGTAGCGGCCGCCCGTTCCCCAGGCGATCAGGGGGGCCGCCACGAGCGCCACGCCGAGCGCGATGAACGGGGCGAAGGCCTGCGCCACCGCCCCGGCGAGACCGACTGCCGCCATCAGGCCGAGCGCGGTGGCGATCGCCATCGCGCCGACGCCGACCGGGTTGATGTCGTAGAGATGGGCGCGCTTGAATTCGATCCCCGGTGGCGACAGGCCGAGCGGCTTGTTGATGGCGAGGTCGGCTACGATCGTGCCGAGCCAGGCGACGGCGACTACGGAGAACAGGCCGAGCGTCTGCTCCAAGGCCCGATAGATGCCGAGCTCCATCAGGAGCAGCGCGATGGCGACGTTGAAGATCAGCCAGACGACACGGCCGGGATGGCTGTGCGTCAGACGCGAGAAGAAATTCGACCAGGCGAGCGAGCCCGCATAGGCATTCATCACGTTGATCTTCAATTGCGAGACGACGACGAAGGCGGCGGTCAGGAAGAGGGCCGCATCTTGCCAGGGCAGCACATAGCCGAAGGCGACGACATACATCCGCGCCGGCTCGGCGGCGTGCTCGGCCGGCACCCCGTGCCGCAGCGCCAGCACGGCGAGGAACGAGCCGAACAGCAGCTTCGGCGCGCCGACGAGAATCCAGCCGGCGCCGGCCAAGAGCGTCGCGATGCGGCCGCGTTTTCCTTCCAGGCCCTGGGCCGGCAGGAAGCGCAGGATGTCCACCTGTTCGCCGATCTGCGGCATCAGGCCGAGGATGACCGAGCAGGCGGCGCCGAGCGAGATCAGCCCGAAGGCCGGGCTCGCCTCGGTCGGCGCCGGTCCCTCGAAGGCGAGCCATGCGGCGACGGCGCCCGGCTCCTGCCAGAGAATGAAGCCGACCGGCAGGATGTTGAGGATGATCCAGAGCGGCTGGGTGACGATCTGAAAGCGGCTGATCCAGGTGATGCCGTGCGTCACCAGCGGAATGACGATGACGGCGCTCAATATGTAGCCGAGCCAGATCGGGATGCCGAAGGCGATCTCCAGCGCCGTTGTCATGATCGAGGCTTCGATCGCGAACAGGATGAAGGTGAAGGTGGCGTAGATCAGCGAGGTGACGGTCGAACCGATATAGCCGAAGCCTGCGCCTCGCGTCAGAAGGTCGATGTCGACACCGTAGCGCGAGGCGTAGCGGGCAATCGGCAGGCCGGTCAGCAGCAGGACGATGCCGACGATCGCGGTAGCGTAGAGGGTGGTGACCGTGCCGTGCGACAAGGTGATGGCGCCGCCGATCGCCTCCAGCGCCAGGAAGGAGATGGCGCCGATCGCCGTCTGCGCGACACGCGGCGTGGTCCAGCGGCGGGCGCTCTTCGCGGTGAAGCGGAGCGCGTAGTCCTCCAGCGTCTGGTTCGCGACCCAGCGGTTGTAGTCGCGGCGGACGGGGAGGATCCGCTGTCGTCCGGCCATCGCGTCTCTGCTCATCTTCTGGGCGTGCCTAGGAATTAAGCGAAGATGCGCGATCCCGTGGGGCGGCGCAAGGTGGAAGGTGGCGAAATTGGAGGCGTTCCTCCGCCGTAACCCCGGCCCCGAGGCGGGGCCCATTCCACCGGGTTGCCAGGCCTTTCACGTTTTTGCTGACCTTCGCGCAACACCGAAGGGTCGCCATGCGGCCGGGGCCCATGGGCAAGGCACCGTCGCTCCGGCGAAGGCCGGGCCCATGAACACCGGCCAGGAAGTCTTGGGCCAGAGAAGCCTTGGCCCAGCCTTCTGGCTGCCGGCCGGCGCGTCTGGATCCCGGCCTTCGCCGGGATGACGGCCGAGGGTGGGACGCATCCGTCCAGCCCAGCCTCTCTGCCCGCGCCCACCTACGTCAATCGACGTATATGCTGCACTGCCAAAACTGCCGACACTTGCCCCCAAGAACGGGATCGGCCCGCTTTCGAAATCCCGCCGATCCCGTTCCACGATGTTCGAACAGAAACCGCTCCATCCGGCGCGACCCGCCGGACCAAGGGCCGAACAGGGGGAATTGATACCGATGAGCTACATCAGCCGGACCATCGGCGCGCTCGCGACGGCAGCCATGATCGGCGCCGGCGTGACCAGCGCCGTCGCCGCGGAGGAGACCATCAAGGTCGGCGTCCTCCATTCGCTGTCGGGCACGATGGCGATTTCCGAAACCACGCTCAAGGACACCGTCCTCTTCCTGATCGACGAGCAAAACAAGAAGGGCGGCGTGCTCGGCAAGAAGCTCGAGGCGGTCGTCGTCGACCCGGCCTCGAACTGGCCGCTCTTCGCCGAGAAGGCGCGCGAGCTGATCAGCCAGAACGGTGTCTCGGTCGTGTTCGGCTGCTGGACCTCGGTTTCCCGCAAGTCGGTGCTGCCGGTATTCAAAGAGCTGAACTCGATCCTGTTCTATCCCGTCCAGTATGAGGGCGAGGAGAGCGAGCGGAACGTCTTCTATACCGGCGCCGCGCCGAACCAGCAGGCGATCCCCGCCGTCGACTATCTGATGAGCGAGGACGGCGGCGCCGTGAAGCGCTGGGTGCTCGAAGGCACCGACTACGTCTACCCGCGCACCACCAACAAGATCCTCGAGGCGTATCTGAAGTCGAAGGGCGTCGCCGCCGAGGACATCATGGTCAACTACACGCCGTTCGGCTTCTCCGACTGGCAGACCGAAGTCGCCGCGATCAAGAAGTTCGGCTCCGCCGGCAAGAAGACCGCCGTCGTCTCCACCGTCAACGGCGACGCCAACGTGCCGTTCTACAAGGAGCTCGGCAACCAGGGCATCAAGGCGACCGACATTCCGGTCGTCGCCTTCTCGGTCGGCGAGGAAGAACTGGCCGGTATCGACACCAAGCCGCTGGTCGGCCATCTCGCCGCCTGGAACTACTTCCAGTCCGTCGACACGCCGGAGAACGAGGCGTTCATCAAGAAGTGGCGCGCCTTCATCGGCAACGAGAAGCGCACCACCAACGACCCGATGGAAGCGACCGTCATCGGCTTCAACGCCTGGGTGAAGGCGGTCGAGAAGGCCGGCACCACCGAGCCTGACGCCGTGATCGACGGCCTGATCGGCGTCTCCGTGCCGAACCTGACCGGCGGCTTCTCGACCATCATGCCGAACCACCACATCACCAAGCCCGTCTATATCGGCGAAATCCAGGAAGACGGCCAGCTCGATGTCGTCTGGCAGACCCCCGGCCTCGTGGTCGGCGACGAATGGTCCGACTACCTGCCGGACTCGAAGGACCTGATCGCGGATTGGCGCGCTCCGATGGCCTGCGGCAACTTCAACGTCGCGACCGGCAAGTGCGGCGGCAAGGGTTCCTGACCCGATCCTCACGTCCCAAGAAGTCGGGAGGCGGCGCGTCCGCCTCCCGGACTGGCTTCATCAGCGGAAATGCCCCCTCCCCAAAACCGGCCATGTCGGTTTTGACCCTCCCTCAAGGGGAGGGTTCAGGGCGGAGCGATTTCGCGAGGCTGGTGAATCGCGAGACCGGATCGCCGGGTTGGGCTCCGCTTGAACCCTCCCCTTGAGGGAGGGTCGAAAACGCCCTTCGCGTTTTCGGGGAGGGGTCGGGCAAGGACGAACTCTCCGCCGCGTTTGCGCGGGCCCCGACCGACGGGCGGCCCGCCAACTCCTGTCCAGCTACCGAGGACAAATCCGTGGTCGACATGATCCAACGCTGCAAGGCCCTTTTCGCCATCCTGGCTCTCGTCCTCGTTGCTGCCATGCCGGCCCGCGCGGATGATCTGAAGCCGCTGGTCGACGGGCTCGGCAAGAATGGCTATGCGGCGCTGCGCGAGGCCGTCGGCGCGCTGGCGGCAACCGGCGATCCGGCCGTGGCGCCCGTGCTGCAGGCGCTCGGCGCCGGCGATCTCTATGTGCGCAAGTCCGATCGCGCCGTCTTCGCGGCGGTAAAGGCGGATGGCGGCTTCAGCCTCAGGGATCCGCTGACCGGCGCCGATGCCGGCACGGCCGGTTCGCGCGACGTCGAGAAGATCAGGGTCAACAATGCGATCCGCGAGGCGGTCACCACCGCGCTCGGCTCGCTGACGCTGATGAGTCCCGATATCGCCAAGCGTCGCGCCGCGGCGGCCGACATGTTCAGGAACGGCGACCCGGCCCAGATTCCGCTGCTCGACGAGGCGATCGCCAAGGAGACCGATCCCGGCATCGCGACGACTCTGCAGATGGCGCGCGCCGCCGCCGTGCTCAAATCGGAAGCCTCCGACGCCGACAAGATCGCGGCGATCGGCGTGCTGCAGGCGAAGGGCGGCCGCGACGTGCTCGCCCAACTGACGACGATCGAGGCCGCCTCGGCGGACGGTCCGGTCAAGGCCGCGGCGCAGAGCGCGCTGACCTCGATCCAGGGAACGCTCCAACTCTGGGACGGCGCGCAGAACATCCTCTACGGCATCTCGCTCGGCTCGGTGCTGCTGCTCGCGGCCATCGGGCTCGCCATTACCTTCGGCGTCATGGGCGTCATCAACATGGCGCATGGCGAGATGGTCATGCTCGGCGCCTACACGACTTTCGTCGTGCAGGAACTCATCCGCAACAACATGCCGTGGCTGTTCGACTGGTCGCTCGCCATCTCGCTGCCGCTCGCCTTTCTCGTCGCCGGCCTGGTCGGCGTCCTGATCGAGCGCATGGTGATCCGCTATCTCTACGGCCGGCCGCTCGAGACGCTGCTCGCCACCTGGGGCGTGTCGCTGATCCTGCAGCAGGCCGTCCGCACCTGGTTCGGCCCTAACAATCGCGAGGTCGGCAATCCCTCCTGGATGTCGGGCGCCTTCGAGCTCGGCAACCTCACCATCACCTACAACCGCATGTGGATCGTCGTCTTCGCGCTGGTGGTGTTCGCGGCGCTGATGCTGGTGCTGAAGCGCACCGCCTTCGGCCTGCAGACCCGCGCGGTGACGCAGAACCGGCCGATGGCGTCCTCCATGGGCATCCGCACGCCCTGGGTCGACGCGCTCACCTTCGGCCTCGGCTCCGGCATTGCCGGCATTGCCGGCGTCGCGCTCAGCCAGATCGACAATGTCAGCCCCAATCTCGGCCAGGGCTACATCATCGACAGTTTCATGGTCGTGGTGTTCGGCGGCGTCGGCAATCTCTGGGGCACGCTGGTCGGCGCCTTCACGCTCGGCATCGCCAATAAGTTCCTCGAGCCCTATGCCGGCGCCGTGCTCGGCAAGATCCTGGTTCTCGTCTTCATCATCCTGTTCATCCAGAAGCGCCCGCGCGGCCTGTTCGCGCTGAAGGGCCGGGCGGTGGAGGCATGATCGCCCGGATGCTTGCGATTGCGGCGGCAGCCGCCAAACCCTCACCCGGCTCTTCGAGCCGACCTTTCCCTCAGGGAGAGGCGAAGAAAGGGCTCCAGACATGGTGACCGCCTTCCTCCTGCGCGCGCTCGACCGTCGCACCGCGATCGTCCTTATCGCGATCCTCGGCGTCGGCATCCTGCTGCCGGTGCTCAACCTGACGATGGATCCCTCAAGCCCGTTCCATGTGCCGACCTATGTGCTGACGCTGCTCGGCAAGTATCTGACCTATGCGCTGCTGGCGCTCGCGGTCGACCTGGTCTGGGGCTTCTGCGGCATCCTCTCGCTCGGCCACGCCGCCTTCTTCGCGCTCGGCGGCTACGCCATGGGCATGTACCTGATGCGCCAGATCGGCGACCGCGGCACCTACGGTAATCCGCTCCTTCCCGACTTCATGGTCTTCCTGAACTGGAAGGAACTGCCCTGGTTCTGGACCGGCTTCGACCATTTCTGGTTCGCCGCGATCATGGTGCTGCTGGTGCCGGGCCTGCTCGCCTTCGTCTTCGGCTGGTTCGCCTTCCGCTCTCGCGTCACCGGCGTCTATCTGTCGATCATCACCCAGGCGATGACCTATGCGCTGCTGCTCGCCTTCTTCCGCAACGACATGGGCTTCGGAGGTAACAACGGGCTAACGGACTTCAAGGACATTCTGGGCTTCGACATCCAGGCGGACGCGACGCGCGGTGCGCTGTTCTTCGCCTCGGCGCTGGCGCTCGCCGCCGGCTTCTGGATCTGCCGCGCGGTCATTGCCTCGAAGTTCGGCAAGGTGCTGGTCGCCGTCCGCGACGCCGAGGGCCGGACTCGTTTCATTGGCTACCGGGTCGAGGGCTACAAGCTGGTCGTCTGGACGCTGTCGGCCATGATGGCCGGCGTCGCCGGCGCGCTCTACGTGCCCCAGATCGGCATCATCAATCCCGGCGAATTCGCGCCGGCCAATTCGATCGAGGCGGTGATCTGGGTGGCGGTCGGCGGCCGCGGCACGCTGATCGGCCCGATCGTCGGTGCGCTGCTCGTCAATTTCGGCAAGACCTGGTTCACCAGCGGCATGCTGGCCGAATACTGGCTGTTCGTGCTCGGCGGCCTGTTCGTGCTCGTCACCCTGTTCCTGCCCAAGGGCGTTGTCGGCACGCTTCTGGCCCGGGACCGGAAGAAGCCGGTGGAGAAGCCGATCGAGGACGTCGTGGCGCCGGGCGCCGTCGGCCAGGCAGCGGAGTGAGCCCCATGAACACGGCAAATGCACAGATTGCGAACGCCAAGGCCAAGGATTCGCTGCTCTATCTCGACGGCGTCAGCGTTTCCTTCGACGGCTTCAAGGCGCTGCGGGGGCTGTCGCTGGTGATCGAGCCCGGCGAGATGCGCGCGATCATTGGCCCGAACGGCGCCGGCAAGACCACGATGATGGACGTCATCACCGGCAAGACCAAGCCGGATTCGGGCGACGTCTATTTCGCAGGCGACACCGACCTGACCCGCCTCGACGAGGCGGCGATCGCCTCGCTCGGCATCGGCCGCAAGTTCCAGAAGCCGACCGTCTTCGAGAGCCACACGGTCTGGGACAATATCGACCTGGCGCTGGCAGGCGACCGCAAGCCGTTCGCGACGCTGTTCCACCGCACCTCGAAGGCGGAGATTGCGAGGGTGGAGGAGATCCTCGAAACCATACGCCTTTCCGACAAGCGCGACTGGCTCGCCGCCAACCTCTCGCACGGCCAGAAGCAGTGGCTGGAGATCGGCATGCTGCTGGCGCAGGAGCCGAAGCTGCTGCTCGTCGACGAGCCGGCGGCGGGCATGACCGATTCCGAGACGGCTGAGACAGCGATCCTGCTGAAGGAGATCGCCAAGACCAAATCGGTGGTAGTGGTCGAGCACGACATGACCTTCGTGCGCGACCTCGGCGTCAAGGTGACCGTCCTGCACGAGGGCTCGGTGCTCTCGGAGGGCTCGCTCGACGTCGTCTCGGCCGATCCGAAGGTGATCGAGGTCTATCTGGGGCGATGAGGAAACCCGTCAAATCCGCCGCTGACGACGCGTGCCCGCTGCCGGAGGCGCCGCAGGAAACGCCGTCCGGGCTGCGCGGGTCGCGCCGGTCGGCCGCCTGGAACCAGGCGATGGCGCGCATGGCGCAAGCGAACAAACCAGACCGCGAGAGGGGCTGATCATGCTCGAAGCGAAGAACGTCGATCTTTTTTACGGAGCCGCGCAGGCGCTGCGCCATGTCTCGCTTTCGGCCGAAACCGGCAAGGTGACCTGCCTGATGGGCCGGAACGGCGTCGGCAAGACGAGCCTGTTGCGCGCCATCGTCGGCCAGAAGCCGATCTCGGGCGGTGAGATCCTGTGGGAGGGCAAGCCACTCGGCCGCATGGCGCCGCACGAGCGCGCCAAGGCCGGCATCGCCTATGTGCCGCAGGGGCGGGAAATCTTCCCGCTCCTATCGGTGAAGGAAAATCTCGAAACGGGTTATGCGCCGCTCGCGCGTCGCGAGCGCAACATTCCCGATTATGTGTTCGATCTGTTTCCGGTGCTGAAGGACATGCTTCGCCGGCGCGGCGGCGACCTGTCAGGCGGTCAGCAGCAGCAATTGGCCATCGGGCGCGCGCTGGTGATGCGGCCCCGACTCCTGGTCCTCGATGAGCCGACGGAGGGCATCCAGCCGTCGATCATCAAGGACATCGGCCGTGCGATCGAATGGCTGCGCGCGCAGGGGACCATGGCGATCCTTCTGGTCGAGCAATATTTCGATTTCGCACATGAACTGGCCGATCGTTTCGCTGTGATGGATCGCGGCGAGATCGTGGTCTCGGGCACGCAATCCGAAATGGGCTCGGAACAAGTCCGCGCCCATCTCACCGTATGAAGCAACGCTCCATCGCCTCGAGATCACGGGCGCGATTGTGCCGCGTCTCGGTCCGGCGTTCCATCTTGTGATAGAGCGCGCGGATATCGTCCGAATGCACGCCGTCGCTTGCCATCAGCATCGCGATGATGGGTTCATGCAGCAGTTCGTTCAGTGAAGCCTCCCGTGGGAAGCAGGCGGTGGAAACGTCCATGACGGTTC
This sequence comes from Kaistia granuli DSM 23481, assembly GCF_000380505.1. Lineage (GTDB taxonomy): Bacteria > Pseudomonadota > Alphaproteobacteria > Rhizobiales > Kaistiaceae > Kaistia > Kaistia granuli. The sequence goes on from NZ_AQYH01000001.1 coordinate 44,411, forward strand.
TCCTGATCTCGCTTCATAGTCCGCATACTAAGCTGATCTCTGTGCGGATTTTATGACGGAGGTCACAAGCAGGGTTCACTTTCGCTTGAGGCGACGGGACGACACCGTCGTGAACCCTACTTGTTGCTTTGCCGTCGAAGCTTACCGGCAGCTGGCAGCCAATGTGCCGGGCGAGATCACTGTGCCCGCGACGGCGAAGCTTGAGCCGGAATCCTGCTCCAGCTTGGTCGGCGTCCACTGGCCGGTATCTGCCACGCAGTCGCCGGCCGCCTGACGAACCTCGATATTGCCGGTGATGTTGCCGAGGATGCCGCTCAGGTGAACCGCCTCCAGGCCCGAGCTCTCCACCACGACATTGTCGAAGCTGACGTTTTCGGTCGGCATGAAGAAGCTCATCGACGGTCCGTAGAGATAGACGCCGTGGTCCTCCGCATTGCGGATCACGATGTTCGAAAAGTGGATGTCGCTCGCGCCCATGTTGAGCATGATACCGCTGCGGCTCGGTCCGTCGATGACGACATTCGAGACGTGGATGTCGCTGGCCGGGTCGGCAAAGCCGGAGGGGCCGATGAACTGCAGGGCGTTGACGCCGCCGAGCAGGGTCAGCCCGTCCATGCTGATGCCGCTCGATGACATGATGACCATCAGATCCATCGTGCGGCCGACCGTCGAATTGTCGATCGTGAGATCCTGGATGGTGGCGCCCTGGACGCCGACGAACTGGATGGCCTCGCGCCGGGTATTGGTGATCGAAACGTTCTCGATCGTCAGCCCGCTGCTCGGGTTCGGGGCATAGGACTTCCAGTCGTCATCGTCCTCGAAGGCCGCATTGGCGAAGATGCCATAGGTGACGTCCCGGATCTCGACGTCGCGGATCGTCACATCCCGGGCCGAGAACAGCGAAATCGCCGTATTGGGAACGCTCCGGTCGGGATTGAAGATCGAGAATTCGCAGGTGGTGTTGTTGGCGCAGATCGCGAGGTCGTGGATGCTCGTGTTCTCGATCAGCGCGCCGTCGACTTCGCTCAGGAAGATGCCGTGGCTGGCCGTCTCGGCGATGTCGAGGCCGCGCAGCGTGACGTTCTCGACACCCTTCGCCGCGACGCCGTCGCGACCGCCGCGTATCGACAGGCCGACCGCGCCGCTGTCATCGGCCATGGCGAGCACGTCCGCATTGGAATTGGTGCCGGAGAGCGTCGCCGTCGAGCCGGCCGTGAAGATGGCGCTGCCGCCACTGCGCGCGCCGACGATCTCGAGCCCGCCCTGGTTGCCGACGATGAACTGGCCCGTTTGCAGCAGGACGGTCTGGTCGATCTGGAAAACACCGTCCGCGATGATCAGGGCGTTCTCGCCAGCGGCCTCGAGGGCAGCATTGATCAGGGCGGAATCGCCGGGGAGGGCGCCTCGCCCTGTCGGCGAGCCGGCGGATCCGGGCGCGATATGGACGACGGCGCCGACTTCCCGGCCGGTATCGGCGTAGATCGCCGCTTCGGCGTCGCCGGTGGCGCCGACGGCCGTGCGAATGAAATTGGCGCGCTCGACGCGCTGCATCAGCGGATCGCGCGCCGCGAGGGCAGGCCCAGCCTTGCCGAGCGGAATGCGCAGGCGCGCCAGGAACTGCGCCTCGGCCTTGTCCTCATTGTCATAGGTGAAGCCGGCGGACAGGCTGAAAGTGGAGCCCTGCGTGAAGCCGGGCAGGTCGGCGAAGGACAGTTCGGCCCGGGCGCTGATGCCGGTGATGTCGTCCAGCTTGTCGCCGTCGTACCAGTAGCCGCCGCCATAGAGCATCATCTGGGTGGCGGACTTGGCGTCGAACATCGGCAGGCGGAATCCGGCCTCGGCGTCGACACCGGCCAGCGCGTGCTCCTGGCCGGCGCGGAACACCAGTCGTCCCGCTTCGATCATCGCGGCGTTGGCGTCGCTGGCCGAGCCATAGGCGTCGCCGAATGGCAGGTAGCCGTTCATGCGGAAGACCATGTCGCGCGAGATCAGCTCGGCGCCGGCCGAAATCTGGTGGAAATCATTGTCCCGGCCGGTGCGCAGATAATCGTAGTAGCCATAGGCGCCGACGGTCCAGACGCCGTCGAGGTTCATGCGCCAGCCGAGACCGAGCGACGCCTGCGTCATCTGGTCGTTGTTCATGTGGCCGCGCAGGTCGCCGAAGCCGATCGAGCCCTCGCCGAGAGCGAAGGGCAGGAAGATGTCGAAGCCGCCGACGGCGCCGTTTTCCTGGCCGCCTCCAAGCGTGATTTCGACCGTCGGCCCGATGGCGTCGGCCTTGGCGGCGGCGGTGATAGCGAGGGAAGAGGCAGCGCAGAGAAGCGCCGCGATCATGGAGGATCGCATGGTCGGAAACCCCGGTTACGAAATGCGCCGGGATTTGAAACAAATCGCCCGGCATGGTCTGCCGGGCGGTATAGATTCGAATCAAGTCATTGAAAACAAATATGTTTTTTCATTATACCAATGAGAAGGTAAGCTTACGCGACGCGAGTTGCTTCCTTGAAGGCCGCGACCAGTTTGCGGGCGCGCTCGCCGACTTCGGCCGCCGTCATGCCGGGCTTGTAGATGTTCGAGCCGATGCCGAAGCCGGCGCAGCCGGCCTGTATGAAATCGCCGAAATTGGTTTCGTTGGCGCCGCCGACCGCGAGGACCGGAACGTGCTTCGGCAGCACCGCCTTCATCGCCTTGATGCCGGAGGTGCCGATCAACTCGGCCGGGAAGAACTTCAGCGCGTCGGCGCCGGCGCCCAGCGCGGCAAACGCTTCGCTCGGGGTGAACACGCCCGGATAGGACTCCATGCCTAGCGCCTTGGTCTTGCGGATGACCGCCAGATCGGCATTCGGGGAGACGATGAGCGTGCCGCCGATGTCCTTGACCGCGACGACCTGCTCCTCGGTCAGGACCGTGCCGGCACCGATCTTGGCGCGGCCGTCGGCGCGCTTGATCATCGCGGCGATCGAGACGAAGGGATCGGGCGAGTTGAGCGGAACCTCGATCAGCGTGATGCCGGCATCGATCAGCGCGTCGAAGACATCATTGGCCTCCGGCGGCGTGATGCCGCGCAGGATGGCGATGATCGGGATGCTCGAGCCGAACAGGGGATGGGTCATGGTGTTCATTTCCGGTGTCGTTCAGAGGAGGCCGTTGGCGCGGGCGAGGCGGACGAGGCCCCGGCGGACCAGGGCGGAGCCGTCACGGGTCTCGGCCTTGTGGCCGGCGACGCGGAAGGCGGCGTCGTAGGAGCGGGCGAGCGTGCGCGAGCCGATGACGCGGATCGGTCGTTCCGCGTCGAGCAGGCCGATCTGGCGCGCCGCGGCGATCTCGCCGCCGATGACGAGGCCGGAGAGATAGGCGAGATTGTCATCGCCGGAGACGCCGTCCAGCAGCTGGCGCACGCGGACGGAGAAGATCGCACCGAGGAAGGGCAGGCCTTCGACGACGCTGCGCCGGACGGCGAGCGCGAAGTGCGCGGAGCCGGCGATGTCGTCGGAATCCTCGGCGACCGAGTGGCGCAGCAGCGACTTGCGGGCCAGTAGATCGAAGACTTCGCCGGTCAGGAAGGTCTGGAACGTGGTGATCTTGCCGTCGGCGATGGCGGCCCATTTGGAATGGGTGCCGGGCAGGATGGCGATGCCGTTGAAATCGGGCTCTTCCTCCATCAGGCCGACCAGCTGGGTCTCCTCGCCGCGGATGACGTCGCCGTCGCGCGCCTCCGACCGCAGCACCAATCCCGGCACGATCGCCATCGGGCGATGGTCGCTGGTCTGGAACTCGAGCAGCCCGCTGGCGAGGCCGTCCGGCGAGGTGGGCACGGCGACATAGGCGGCTTCGTGCCAGCCCTGGCGGCTGCCGACCATGCCGGCCATGATGGTGGGCACCTTCGGCCAGTGGGCGACCAGCGACTGGAAGGCCTCCTCGTGACCGACGCCCCCGAGCGCGCCGATGCCGTCCGCGCTGTCCGCCTCGGCCAGAACGGCGCCGTCCTTGTCGAGCAGCATGGCGCGACAGCGGGTGGTGCCCCAGTCGACGGCGATGAGGGCAGCATTGGCGAAGGGAGCGGCGGGCATTCTTCTCTCGGTCCGTAAGTTCTAATTTCGGGTAAGATGGAACGGTTGTTCGACGATCGGGCGGCGCTGTCAAGGCGGCCCGAGGGCGCGGCTAGCTAGTTCGCCAGGTAGTGGCGCAGCGTCAGCGCACGGTTCTTGAACAGGTCGACATTTTGCGAAGCGATGGTGACCGCGATCAGCGTGCCGCGGTCGCGGGTCCAGGGGCCCGTCTGGAAACGGCGTTCGCCGGCGGCATAGGCTTCCCATTGCTTCTGCGTGCCGCGCAGGATCCCGCGCGAGCGCGCATCGAGCGTTGCGGACAGGGCCGTGTAGGCGCGAACCACTTCCCGTTCCCAGGCATCGCGCGCGGTATCGAAGCAGGCGACCATGCCGACGGTGGAGCTGGAATCGGGCTGATCGAGGCATTTCGCCAGCGCCGCGTCGATCGGGTCGGGCTTATCCTCGCCCTCCTGCGCCGGAGCTGGTGTCGACAGGACGCTCGCCGCCAGAAGCAGCAGTCCAGCCAAGATGGGGCGCATCGCGTTCAACTCCGCTCGGGCAAATCACCGTCCGTGATTTCCACCCGATCGGGTGTCGCGGTCAATCCCGCGGCGCCGGCCCGGTCGAACCGCGGATGACGAGATCCACCGGCCAGAGTTCGTGGATGCTGTCCGGGGCGCGGCCGTCGGCGACGATCTCCATCAAGAGTTCCGCCACGCGCGTGCCTGCCGCGCGGATCGAGGAGCGGGTCGTCGACATAGTCGGCACCATGGCGTCCGGATTGAGGAAGGGAATGACGTCGTCATGGGCGATCATCGAGACGTCGCGGCCGAGCACGAGCCCGGCAGAGCGGATGGCGCGCAGCGCGCCGAGCGACATCATCATCGAGGAGACGAGCAGCGCGGTGGGACGCGGGGCCTCTGCCAGAAAACGCGCCGTCAGGCGATATCCCGTCTCGTCCGTCATGATGCCTTCGGCGATCAGCCGTTCGTCGGCGGCGACGCCGTGGGCGGCCAGCGCGTTGCGGAAGCCGCGCTCGCGGTCGATCGCGAAGGTCTGGCGGGTCTCGCCGTTGATCAGGCCGATGCGCCGGTGGCCAAGGTCGAGCAGATGCTTGGTGGCGTGGCGGAAGGCGCCCTCATTGTCGATGTCCAGCCAGGCATGGTCGATCGGGCTGTCGGCGCGTCCATGCACGACGAAAGGCAGGCCGAGCTCCGTCAGCAGCGCGACGCGCGGGTCGCCGACCGTCGGGCTCGACAGGATGACGGCATCGACCCGCGAGCTGACCGCCATGCGCCGATAGGTCGCCATTTCGTCGCCGGCCCGGGACGGCGACAGCACGATGTCGATCTCGTCCTTCATCAGCCTTTCGCCGAGCCCGGCCTGGAATTCCACGTAGTGTGGGTCGAGCAGCAGGTTGCGGTCGGTCGGCAGGACGATTCCGATGGCGCCGGACCTGCCGGTCGCGAGGCGGCGGGCGCTGGCGTTGGGGCGATAGTCATAGCGCCGCGCCGCGTCCAGCACGCGCTGGCGCGTCTCCTCGTTGACTTCGGGGTATCCGTTCAGCGCCCGGCTCACCGTCGTTTGCGACAGTCCGAGATGCGACGCCAGTTCCTTGAGTCTCATGTGGAAACGCATCCTCCCGAAATCATTCAAAGCGCTTTCAATCGACCTTGCAAGCGCGCTGTCGTCGAGCCTGTCCCGGCATGACGGGTCTGCTGCGATGCGGCAAATGTCCATGGCAGCAAACAGGCCGATAAATCAAGAAACTACCCTGATTTATCGTATGAAATTGAAAGATTATCATATTGCAGTGCACATTTGGACCGATCGGCGGCGGGGTTGACAGGGGCCGGGCTTGCTGATGAGATTGCCTTCAAAGCGCTTTGAGGACAGTGCGGAGGCAGGGCCTTCGCCGGGGGCGCTTGGAGGAGGCGGGAGGCCAGATGGCCCGGGTGCGTTGCACCGGCGGGCCGCGCGGCCTTGAGCTTCCGTCACGGATCGTCTCTCAGGGAGGTTTTCGTAATGAACTTGCGCTCTGCGCTTTTGGCCTTCGGGGCCGGGCTCGTCCTCATGGGCGGGGCCGCCAACGCCGCCAATCTGTCGATCGTTTCCGGCGATACCGGCAACGGCCTTGCCGTGCTGCGCGAGCAGCTCGACGCCTTCGAGAAGGCGACCGGCAACAAGGTCACGATCGTGCCGATGCCGTCGTCGACCAGCGATCAGTTCGGCCAGTACAAGCTCTGGCTCGCCGCCGGCAATTCCGACATCGACGTCTACCAGACCGACGTCATCTGGGCGCCGCAGCTGGCCGACCAGCTGCTCGACCTGACCGACGCCACCAAGGACGTGATCGGCGCCCATTTCCCGTCGATCGTCGAATCGCAGACGGTGAACGGCAAGCTGGTCGCCATGCCGCTCTTCACCGACGCGCCGGCGCTCTACTACCGCAAGGACCTGCTCGAAAAGTACGGCAAGACGCCGCCGAAGACCTGGGACGAACTCGCGGCCACCGCGAAGGAAATCCAGGACAAGGAACGCGAAGCCGGCTCCAAGGATATCTGGGGCTTCGTCTGGCAGGGCAATTCCTATGAAGGCCTGACCTGCAACGCGCTCGAATGGGTCAAGTCGAACGGCGGCGGCCAGATCATCGAGGCCGACGGCTCGATCTCTATCAACAATCCGCAGGCGGCCGCGGCGATCGATCGTGCCAAGGGCTGGGTCAACACCATCTCCCCGCCGGGCGTGCTCGCCTATCAGGAAGAGGAGGCGCGCGGCGTCTGGCAGACCGGCAATGCCGTGTTCATGCGCAACTGGCCCTATGCCTACGGTCTCGGCAACGGTGCCGACTCGGCGGTGAAGGACAAGTTCGACGTCGTGCCGCTGCCGGCAGGCTCGGGCGAAGGCGCCAAGTCGGCGGCAACGCTGGGCGGCTGGAACCTCGCTGTCTCGAAATACTCCAAGAGCCCGACCGAGGCGATCGATCTGGTCAAGTTCCTCGCTTCGCCGGAGATGCAGAAGTTCAAGGCCCTCAAGGCCTCCAACCTGCCGACCGTCCAGGCTCTCTATGACGATGCAGACATCGCCAAGGAGCAGTCGATCATCCCGCGCTGGAAGGACGTCTTCCAGAACGCTGTGCCGCGTCCGTCGGCTCCGGCCAAGGTCAAGTACAACGAAGTGTCGTCCAACTTCTGGACCGCCACGCATGACACGCTGAGCGGCAATGGCTCGGCAGCCGACAACCTCGAAATGCTCGAGGCCAAGCTGACCAAGCTCAAGGGCGCCAACTGGTAGCATCGACAGGCCCTGCCGGTATCCGTGTGGATACCGGCAGGGCCATCGGATTCTTTCGCGTGGCGGATAGGCTTGTTGCCGCCATCACGATCCAGCGTCGGCCGAGGCATCGGTCCAACCAGCGAGAGCCGAGAACATGGCGGTAGCCGAAACAATTGCCGCGCCGGTCGAGGGTATGCGATCGGACCTGATGCGCCAGCGCATCCGTTCGGCCTGGATCTTCCTCGCCCCGATGCTGGCGGTGCTGGCGCTGGTCGCCGGCTGGCCGCTGGTGCGAAGCATCTATTTCTCGTTCACCGACGCGTCGCTGGCGAATATCGAGGCGGCGCAATGGGTCGGCTTCGACAACTACCTGTCGATGACGACGCTGAAGAGCGGCAAGGTCCTCTATGACGGACTGCTGGTCGATCCGATCTGGTGGCGCGCCGTCTGGAACACCGTCAAGTTCACCATTGTCTCGGTGACGCTGGAGACGATTTTCGGCACGATCGTCGCGCTCGTTCTCAACGCCGAATTCAAGGGCCGCGGCATCGTCCGCGCCGCCATCCTCATTCCTTGGGCGATCCCGACCGTCGTCTCCGCCAAGATGTGGAGCTGGATGCTGAACGACCAGTTCGGCATCATCAACGACATCCTGATGAATCTCGGCATCATCAGCCAGAAGATCGCCTGGACGGCCAATCCGGACACGGCGATGTTCGCGGTGCTTTTGGTCGACATCTGGAAGACGACGCCGTTCATGGCCCTCCTGATCCTCGCCGGCCTGCAGATGGTGCCGGGCGATATCTACGAGGCCGCCAAGATCGATGGCGTGCATCCGGTCAAGGTGTTCTTCAAGGTGACGCTGCCGCTGATCCGCCCGGCCCTGATGGTCGCGGTGATCTTCCGCATGCTCGACGCGCTGCGCATCTTCGATCTGATCTACGTGTTGACGCCGAACAACTCCCAGACCAAGACGATGTCGGTCTATGCCCGCGAGAACCTGTTCGATTTCGACAAGTTCGCCTATGGCTCGGCCGCCGCGACCTTCCTGTTCCTGATCCTCGCGGTGATCACGGTGGTCTACATCGTCGTCGGACGCGTCAATTTCGACGGAGGCCGCTGATGCTCTGGACCCTCGCCAAGCGGACCGCCTTCTACGCGCTGGTCATCCTCATCGTCTTCATCTCGGTCTTTCCGTTCTATTACGCGATCCTGACCTCGTTCAAATCGGGCACGGATCTGTTCCGGATCGACTACTGGCCGAAATCCTTCGCGCTCGACAACTACATCGCGGTGCTGACCACGGGCAGTTTCGTCCGCAATCTCGGCAACTCGCTGCTGGTCTCGACCGTCGTCGTCGCCATCTCGCTGCTCCTGGCGATCACGGCCTCCTTCGCGCTGGCGCGCGTCCGCTTCCGCGGCCGCTCGCTGCTGCTCTTCACCATCCTGTCGGTGTCGATGTTCCCGCAGATCGCGGTGCTCGCCGGCCTGTTCGAGATCGTCCGCTTCTTCGGCATCTTCAACACGCCCTTCGCGCTGATCTTCGCCTACATGATCTTCACGCTGCCCTTCACGGTCTGGGTGCTAACGACATTCATGCGCGACCTGCCGATCGAGATCGAGGAGGCGGCGATCGTCGACGGCGCCTCGCCCTGGGTGATCATCACCAAGGTGTTCATGCCGCTGATGTGGCCGGCGCTGGTGACGACGGGCCTGCTCGCCTTCATCGCCGCCTGGAACGAGTTCCTGTTCGCGCTGACCTTCACCTCGTCCAACGCGACCCGCACCGTGCCAGTCGCGATCGCGTTGCTCTCGGGCAGCAGCCAGTACGAGATTCCCTGGGGCAATATCATGGCCGCGTCGGTGATCGTCACCGTGCCGCTGGTCGTGCTGGTGCTCATCTTCCAACGCAAGATCATTTCCGGCCTGACCGCCGGCGGCGTAAAGGGCTGACGATGACCGAAACAGTTTCCGGCGGCGCGACATCCCCGACGCGTGCCGCCGATGCCGACTGGTGGCGCGGCGCGGTGATCTACCAGATCTATCCGCGCTCCTTCCAGGATACGGACGGCGACGGCGTCGGCGATCTCAAGGGCATTGCCGGCCGGCTCGACCACATTGCCTCGCTCGGTGTCGATGCGATCTGGATCTCGCCCTTCTTCAAGTCGCCGATGAAGGATTTCGGCTACGACGTCTCGGACTACTGCGCCGTCGATCCGCTGTTCGGCACGCTCGAGGATTTTGACCACCTGATCGCCGAGGCACATGCGAGAAACATCAAGGTCACCATCGACCAGGTGCTGTCGCACACCTCCGACCAGCATGCCTGGTTCAAGGAGAGCCGTTCGTCGAAGACCAATGCCAAGGCCGACTGGTTCGTCTGGGCCGACGCCAAGCCGGACGGCACGCCGCCCAACAACTGGCTGTCGATCTTCGGTGGCTCAGCCTGGGAGTGGGACACGACCCGCTGCCAGTACTATCTGCACAATTTCCTGACCACGCAGCCGGACATCAACTTCCATTCGATGGCCGCCCAGGACGCGCTGCTCGACAGCGTCGAGTTCTGGCTGAAGCGTGGCGTCGACGGCTTCCGCCTCGATACGGTGAACTTCTACGTCCACTCGCAGGGGCTCGAGGACAATCCGCCGTCGAAGCCGGAGGACCGCAACTCGCCCGAGGCGCCGGCGGTCAATCCGTACAACTGGCAGGACCATATCCACGACAAGAGCCAGCCGGAAAATCTCGAATTCCTGAAGCGCCTGCGCGCGCTGCTCGATCGCTATCCCGGCCAGACGACGGTGGGCGAGATCGGTGATGGTCCGCGCTCGCTGAAGACGATGGCGGCCTATACCGCCGGCGGCGACAAGCTGCACATGTGCTACACGTTCGACTTCCTGAGCCCGATCTTCACGAAGGAGCACTTCGTCAACCGGATCAAGGCGTTCGAGGCGATCGTCGGCGACGGCTGGCCGTGCTGGGCCTTCTCCAACCACGATATCGTCCGCCATGTCTCGCGCTGGACGACCGATGGCGATTACGACGGCGTCGCCAGGATCGCCGCCGGCATCCTGCTGTCGCTGCGCGGTTCGGTCTGTCTCTACCAGGGCGAGGAGCTCGGCCTCACCGAAGCGGATATCGCCTATGAGGATCTGCAGGATCCCTACGGCATCCGCTTCTGGCCCGAATACAAGGGCCGTGACGGCTGCCGCACGCCGATGGTCTGGGAATCGAACGGCGCCCATGCCGGCTTCTCGTCGGCCAAGCCGTGGTTGCCGGTGCCGCAGGAGCATATCGCCAGGGCCGTCAACCGCGAGACGGCGGACCGGTCCTCGGTACTGGCGCACTACCGCCAGATGATCGCCTTTCGCAAGACCCATCCGGCGCTGCGGGACGGATCGATCGCTTTCGTCGATTCACCCGATGGCGTGCTCGCCTTCCTTCGGGAGCAGGGCGGCGAGAAGATCCTCTGCGCCTTCAATCTGGCCGGCTCGGGCGTGCGTTTCGCGCTTCCGGCGGGGCTGAAGGTCGCAGCGCTCGACGGCCACGGTTTCGCTGCGTCGCTCGATACGGCAGGGCGCATCGTCACCCTGGGCGGGCGCGACGCATTCTTCGGCAAGATTGCCTGAAAAGTAACGGGCACGGGAAGGGAACAGACATGGCCGGCTTGCTGCTACGTGACATCAAGAAAGCCTATGGCAATGTGAAGGTGCTGCACGGCATCGACCTCGACATCAAGTCGGGCGAGTTCATTGTCTTCGTCGGTCCGTCCGGCTGCGGCAAGTCCACGCTGCTGCGCCTGATCGCCGGGCTCGAGGACATCACCTCCGGCACGCTGCAGATCGACGGCAAGGTTGTGAACCAGCTGGCGCCGTCGAAGCGCGGCATCGCCATGGTGTTCCAGAGCTACGCGCTCTATCCGCACATGACCGTCTACGACAACATGGCCTTCGGCATGAAGCTCGGCGGCGGCGGCAAGGAAGAGGTCGATCGGCGCGTGCGCGAGGCGGCCGACATCCTGCAGATCACGCCCTATCTCGATCGCCTGCCCAAGCAGCTTTCCGGTGGCCAACGCCAGCGCGTCGCCATCGGCCGCGCCATCGTGCGCGATCCCAAGGTGTTCCTGTTCGACGAGCCGCTGTCCAACCTCGACGCGGCTCTGCGCGTGCAGACCCGCATCGAGATCAACAAGCTGCATGAGCGGATGGAAGGCGTGACGATGATCTATGTCACGCATGACCAAGTCGAGGCGATGACGCTTGCCGACCGTATCGTCGTGCTGAATGCCGGCCGGGTCGAACAGGTCGGCGCGCCGATGGAGCTCTATCACCACCCGGACAATCTCTTCGTGGCGAAGTTCCTTGGTTCTCCCTCTATGAACACCATCCCCTGCGTGATCGACGCCGGCGGCGCCAATCCGCGCGTTACGCCGGCCGGCTGCTCGCCGATCACGGTGCAAGCGACGATCCCGGACAGCGCGGTCGGCAGCAAGGGCACGTTCGGCGTCCGCCCCGAGGATCTCGAAGTCACCACCGGCGACGACGCCATCTTCCGCGGCACGATCGACATCATCGAGCATCTCGGCGAGGTGACGCTGATCTATGTCGACATCGGCACGGAAGAGCCGATCGTCGCCAAGCTCGAAAACGACATTCCCTTCGTGAAAGGGCAGCCGATCGCGCTCACCTCGCCGTTGAAGCACCTGCAGGTTTTCGACGCCAAGGGTGTCGCCTACCAGCGCACCTAGGGCCGTCAGGATCGGCGGGCGGGCACGCCCGGTGTGGATCAGCGCGCGAACGGAGCCAGCGCGCTCTGGCAGCGCGACGAGAGCGAGGCGGCGTTCGCTTTCAGGCAGGCGACGACATTGCCGCCGCCGATCGGGACGCCGCGGCAGTGCGCCCGGACATCGGCGGCGCAGGACTGCCGCACGAGCGCCAGTTCCTGACGCGGTGAAAGCGCGGCCGCGGCGGGAGCGGCCGGGGCCGCCGGCGCGGATTTGGCTGCCGGGGCGGACGTGCTCTTCGCGCTATCGGCGGCGGGCTTCCCGGCCGCTGGCGTGGCGGCATCGGGTGTCGCCGCTGCGCTGCCACCCGCCGCCTGCACGGCGCCACGGCAGGCGTCGGAGAGCTTGGCGGCGTTCTGCTGCAGGCAGTCGAGCGCGGGCTTGCCGCCCGGCGGCACGCTGGCGCAATAGCTACGATAGTCGGTGGAGCAAGCCGAGCGGATGGCCGATTGCTGGGCCTTGGTCGGCGTCTGGGCGAGGGCGCCATTCGACAGACAGACCGTGAGGATGGCGGCAAGCGCGGCGGCTCCATGAAGCGCGGCGATGTGGAGGCGAGGCAGGCGGATGGTCGACATACGATCTCTCCCGTCATGAACGTGAAGAGCGCCGCACCGGGCGGCGACCCGCCTGTCACTCTACGCGAGTCGTGACGTTGCGTAATCTGCGTCGCTGCGAACCACGCTTGCCGCTTGTTCTCGGCGCGAGGCTCGCTCGAATCCCCGATCGCTATTCTCGGCCGCTCTCGCGTTCGGGCTCCAGAAACTCCAGCCGGTTTCCGAACGGGTCATCGACGTAGAAGCGGTCATAGCCGGCCAGCGGTTCGTCGGCTTTGGGGACGTAGCCGCTGGCGACGAGCTGCTTCCGCAGCGCCGGGAGGTCGACGACCCGAAAGGCCGGATGGGCTTTGCGGGCAGGCCGAAACTCGGCCTCGATGCCGAGATGCAGCCGGCGCGCGCCGGCCTGAAACCAGACACCGCCGCGCTTGGCGAGATTGGCGGGCTTGGGGACTTCGGGCAGCCCGAGCACCATGCCGTAGAAGCGGCGCGCCGCTTCCTCGCGGCCCTCCGGCATGGCGAGCTGGACATGGTCGATGTCGACGATCGTCATTCCCGCCTCCCTGTCGGCAATGGCGGGGCTCGACGAGCCCCGCACTCCGGGTCGAAAGGGTTCAGCGATCGAGCCGGAACACGTTCTCCGCCACGCCCGGCACGTCCGTCCGAACGGCGAACAGGCCGCCGGCGAGGCGCTCGAGCGGGCCGTCGCCACCCTGGGCGGTGGTGATGTAGAGCGTCTTCAGATCGGCGCCGCCGAAGGTGCAGTTGGTGATGTTCGAGACCGGCATGTCGAGGACGCTGGCGACCTTGCCATCGGGCGAGACGCGAACGACGCAGCCGCCATGATAGCGGCAGTTCCAGACATGGCCTTCGCTGTCGATCTGCGAACCGTCCGGCGAGCCGCGCTCGAAGCCCGAGAACCAGGGCCGGTCGTTCGAGACGGCGCCGGTCGAGGGATCGTAGTCGAACTGCCAGATCTCGTTCTTCATCGTGTCGCCGGTGTAGAAGCGCTTGCGCACGACGTCCCAGCACATGGTGTTGGTAATGCCGATCGCCGACTTGATCGTGGTCACGGCGCCGTTGCCGTCGACACGGTACAAGCTGCCGGCCTGGTTGTCGGTGATGTCGACGCCGGACCCATCCGGGGCCACGTTGTTGAACATCGTTCCGAGGATGAGGTTGCCGAAGGGATCGGGCCGGCCGTCATTGGAGCGGACCTTCGGCCAGTTTGGCTCCGGCGTCGCGAAATCAGTGCGCGTGTCGCTTGCCGGCTGCCACAGGATGACCTTCGAGCCGAGCGCCGCGACCAGTGTACCGGGCCGGTCGGTCAGGCCCAGCGTCGTCACCGGTTCGTCGAACAGCCAGTGATGCGTCGACTTCGTCGCCGGATCGTAGCGATGGATGAGGTAGCGGTTGATGTCGGTCCAGTAGACGGCCTGCTCGGCAGCGTTCCAGAGGACGCCTTCTCCACAGCGATCGCCGGCCGGTACAACGCAAACTGGATCGGTCATTGTGATTTCCCCCTTGCCCGTCGACGACGGGTCTCGTCCAAATGGCTGAATTCGCTTAGCGTGCGCCAAACGCAATCTCACGCGAATCTTGTCGCAAAGATTTTATTTCGGTGCTCTAATTTTTTCCCTCAACTTATGACGCGGACTTGATTAGGACACAGGGCAGACCAGTTGAGGTCCGGCTGAGACCGGAAAGAGGGATTTCATGACCAGTCGTATCATCGCCGTCGACCCCTTCGATCTCGTCGTCTTCGGCGCCACCGGCGATCTCGCCTACCGCAAGCTGATGCCGGCGCTGTATCATCGCCATCGCGACGGCCAGATCCCTCCGGTCGCCCGCATCATCGGCGCCTCGCGCCGCCCGATGAGCGACGAGGCCTATCAGAAGCTGACGGAAGCGGCGCTGGAGAAGTTCGTGCCGGCGGACGAGCGCGAGCCGGAGATGGTCGCCTCCTTCCTGAAGCGGATTTCTTACGTCGCCGTCGATGCCACCGCCGAGAAGGCCGGCTGGCCCGAACTCGCCAAGGCGCTCGAGGGCGGCAAGGATCGCATCCGTGCCTTCTATCTCGCCGTGGCGCCCGACCTCTTCGGCATCATCTGCGAAGGCCTCGGCGCGCACCACCTCGTGACGCCGAAGACCCGCGTCATCATCGAGAAGCCGATTGGCAAGAGCCTCGCCTCCGCCAACGAGCTGAACGATTCGATCGGCAAGGTGTTCAAGGAAAGCCAGATCTACCGCATCGATCACTACCTCGGTAAGGAGACGGTGCAGAACCTGATGGCGCTGCGCTTCGCCAATGCGCTGTTCGAGCCAATCTGGAACGCCGGCCACATCGACAACGTGCAGATCACCGTCGCCGAGAGCCTTGGCGTCGAGGGGCGTGCCGGCTATTACGACACCGCCGGCGCGTTGCGCGACATGGTGCAGAACCACATTCTGCAGCTGCTCTGCCTCGTCGCCATGGAGCCGCCCGGCCGCTTCGACGCCGATGCGCTGCGCGACGAGAAGCTGAAGGTGCTGCGCGCGCTGAAGCCGATCGTCGACGGCGAAGTCGACACGGTCACCGTGCGCGGCCAGTACAAGGCCGGCGCCTCGGCCGGCGGGCCGGTTCCGGGCTATCTGGAAGAGCTCGGTCGCGACGATTCTACCACCGAGACTTTCGTCGCCATCAAGGCCGAGATCGAGAACTGGCGCTGGGCCGGCGTGCCGTTCTACATCCGCACCGGCAAGCGCCTGCCGACGCGCCTCTCCGAAATCGTCGTCAACTTCAAGACGATCCCTCACTCGATCTTCGGCGACGCCGTCGGCCAGCTCGCTTCCAACCAGCTGATCATGCGCCTGCAGCCGGACGAGGGCGTGCGGCTGTGGCTCATGATCAAGGATCCGGGCCCGGGCGGCATGCGTCTGCGCCATGTGCCGCTCGACATGAGCTTCGCCGAGACCTTCAAGGTGCGCAGCCCCGAGGCGTATGAGCGGCTGATCATGGACGTGATCCGCGGCAACGCCACGCTGTTCATGCGCCGCGACGAGGTCGAGGCGGCGTGGAAGTGGATCGATCCGATCCTGGACGGCTGGGCGGCTTCGCGCGAGGCGCCGAAGACGTATACCGCCGGCACCTGGGGCCCGTCCTCGTCGATCGCCCTGATCGAACGCGACGGTCGCACCTGGCACGAAGAAGGCGCCTGAGGAGAAACCTCGGCTGCCTTCAGGCCGAAGGCGAAGCAGCGCCGCTGCCAACGAATGACCACCGGACGGAAAACCCTCTCCCGTCCACGGGAGGGCGTGGGAGAGGGGTTCGAAGAGGGCAGGCGCCATCCTGCTTCTCCCGCAGGTTACGGTTGCCCAGGAGACACCACGTCATGTCCATCCATCCGAAGATCCTCGAAGTGACGGATCGGATCCGGGCTCGCAGCGAGAAATCGCGCGGCCTCTATCTCGATCGTCTCGCCGCTTCCCGCGACGCTGGCCCCCGCCGCGCGGCGCTCGCCTGCGGCAACCAGGCCCACGGCTTCGCCGCCTGCGGCCCGGCCGACAAGGCGGCCCTGAAGGGCGACGTGGTGCCCAATCTCGGCATCATCACCGCCTATAACGACATGCTGTCCGCCCACCAGCCCTACGAGACCTATCCGGAGCTCATCCGCCAGGCAGCGCGCGAGGTCGGCGGCGTGGCACAGGTCGCCGGTGGCGTGCCGGCGATGTGCGACGGCGTTACCCAGGGCCAGACCGGCATGGAGCTGTCGCTGTTCTCGCGCGACGCCATTGCCATGTCGGCGGCGATCGGCCTGTCGCACAACACCTTCGATGCCGCCGTCTTCCTCGGTATCTGCGACAAGATCGTGCCCGGCCTGCTGATCGCGGCGCTGACCTTCGGCCATCTGCCGGCCGTCTTCATCCCGGCCGGCCCGATGACCTCCGGCCTGCCGAACGACGAGAAGGCCCGCATCCGCCAGCTCTTCGCCGAGGGCAAGGCGAGCCGCGCCGATCTCCTGGAAGCCGAGAGCGCCTCCTATCACGGCCCCGGAACCTGCACGTTCTACGGCACCGCCAACACCAACCAGATGCTGATGGAGATCATGGGCCTGCACCTGCCGGGCTCGTCCTTCGTCAATCCGAACACGCCTTTGCGTGAGGCGCTGACCCGCGCCGCCGCCAAGCGGGCGCTCGCCATTACGGCGCTCGGCAACGAGTTTACGCCGATCGGCGAGATCATCGACGAGAAGGCCGTGGTGAACGGCGTCGTCGGCCTCAACGCCACCGGCGGTTCGACCAACCACACGCTGCACCTCGTCGCCATGGCGAAGGCGGCAGGCATCCAGCTGACCTGGGACGATTTCTCGGACATTTCCGATGTCGTGCCGCTCCTGACCCGCGTCTATCCGAACGGCATCGCCGATGTGAACCATTTCCATGCCGCCGGCGGCATGGGTTTCCTCATCCGCCAGCTGCTGCAGGCGGGCCTGCTGCACGAGGACGTCTCCACCGTCTGGGGCACGGGCCTTTCCGGCTATACGGTCGAGCCGAAACTCGGCGAGGACGGCGCCGTGCACTGGCATGAGGCGGCGAACGAGAGCCTCGACGAGAAGGTCCTGGCGCCGGTGGAAAAAGCGTTCCAGCCGACCGGTGGCCTCAAGCTGCTCTCCGGCAATCTCGGTCGCGCCGTCATCAAGGTTTCGGCGGTGAAGGCCGAACGCCACGTCGTCGAGGCGCCGGCGCGCGTGTTCCACACCCAGGACGCGCTGATCGCCGCGTTCAAGGCCGGCGAGCTGACGGAAGATTTCATCGCCGTCATCCGCTTCCAGGGTCCCCGGGCCAACGGCATGCCGGAACTGCACAAGCTGACGCCGACACTCGCCGTGCTGCAGGACCGCGGCCTCAAGGTGGCGCTCGTCACCGACGGGCGCATGTCGGGCGCGTCGGGTAAGGTTCCGGCCGCCATCCATGTCACGCCGGAAGCGGCGGCGGGCGGCGCCATCGGCAAGGTGCGCGACGGTGACCGGATCCGTGTCGACGCGGTCAACGGCACGCTCGAAGTGCTGGTTGACGCGGCGACCTTCGCCGCCCGGCCGCTCGTCGAGGAAGACCTCTCCGGCAATGAGTTCGGTCTCGGCCGCGAGTTGTTCGCGATGTTCCGCGCGAGTGCCGCCCCGGCCGAGCTGGGCGCGGGCGTTTTCTAGGCGCGCCGTCAATATCACGATAAATACGATATAATAGGTCGTGTATTACCTGTTCTTCTTGGTCTCGCCGGCGGCGAGGCCAAGAAGAGGGTGATCAAGGCTCGCCCAAACATCGGGATGCAACGAACAGGCGTACGGGCAATACGCAGCTTCGTCACGTTCGTCGCCCTGCGTGGAATGTTTTTCCATGCCTCTTCGCGAGATTGGAACGGCCGACGTCGTACGAGGCCGGTTAAGTCTCTAGAAAGTCTGCAATCGTTCCAGACTTCGCACGGTCCTTTTTTTGATCGTGCCCGAGGAGAGACGGATGGCCCCGGCCACACGCAGCGCGCATCGCAAGCTTGGCACGTTTCCCGCCTTCCACAGGGTAGAGGGGCGAAAGGTCGTGATCGTCGGCGGTGGCGACGAAGCTGCCGCGAAAATCCGGCTGCTGGCCGAGACCAGCGCCGCACTCGTCGTCTTCGCTTCCGATCTGGAGCCGGAGGCGCGCCGGGATCTCGACGCGGCCGGCGCGACGCTGCAAGCCCGTTTCCCTGTCGTGGCCGACCTCGCCGACGCCGCGCTCGTTTTCGCCGCGACGGGTGACCTGGATGCCGACCGCGCCGTGCGTGATCTCGCCAAGGCCGCCGGCGTGCCGATCAATGTCGTCGACCGCCCCGATCTCTGCGATTTCTTCACCCCGGCGCTGGTCAATCGCGCCCCGCTATCGATCGCGATCTCGACCGAGGGTGCTGCGCCGGTGCTTGCCCGCCATGTCCGCGCTCGCATCGAGGCGATGTTCGCCCCTCGTCTCGGCGATCTCGCCGATTTGGCCGAGCGGCTCAGGGCGCAGGTCGCCGCCAAGATCGGCAAGGGCGAGGCGCGCCGCTTCTGGGCGCATTTCTTCACCGGGCCAACCGCCGCCAAGGTGCTCGCCGGCCAGATCGAGGAAGGCGAGATCGACGCGGTCGCTGCGATCGACCGCGCCGCCGAGACATCGCGCGTCGCCAGCGTCGGCCATGTCAGCCTGGTCGGCGCCGGTCCGGGCGCGGAGGATCTCCTGACGCTGCGCGCCCAGCGCCTGCTGCAGGAAGCCGACGTGATCGTCTATGACAAGCTGGTGCCGGAAGCGATCGTCGCCATGGGCCGTCGCGACGCACTGCGTATCTATGTCGGCAAGGCCAAGGGCGCGCACGCGGCGAGCCAGGACGAGATCAACGCCATCCTGGTCCGCGAAGCGCAGGATGGCCGCCGCGTCGTCCGCCTGAAATCCGGCGATCCGCTGATCTTCGGCCGGGCCGGCGAGGAAATGGCGACGTTGCGTGCTGCTGGTGTGCCGTTCGACATCGTGCCCGGCATCACCGCCGCGATCGCTGCCGCTGCCGAGAACGAGATCCCGCTGACCTTGCGCGACGTCGCCTCGACGTTGGTCGTCGCCACCGGCCACGACATGCGCGGCGACACGCTGCCGGATTGGGCGGGCCTGGCGCTCTCCGGCGCGACGGTCGCCGTCTATATGGGCCGCAGCGTCGCCACCAAGGTCGCGGGTCGGCTGATCGACAACGGCCTGGCGCCGTCGACGCCGGTCGCCGTCATCGAGAACGCCTCGCGTGCCGATCGCCGCGCCTTTGCCGGCCGGCTCGACGAACTGGCTGAAATCGCCGACCGGCCCGAACTCGACGGCCCGGTCGTCATCATTGTCGGCCGCGTGGTCGCCGAAAGCGCGCTCGGCGTCTCGCCGCTGCCGCTCATGGCCATGGCGGCGTGAGGGAATTGCAATGACCGACAAGCTCATCACGGCGAACCATCTCGGCGACGGGCTCGTCGTTTTCCTGACCGCCGAGGGCGGCTGGTCCTACCAGCTCGCCGACGCGCGCGTCATTCCGGATGCCGAGCTCGAGGACGCTCTGCGTCACGCCAAGGCGCAGCACGAGGCGCAGATCGTCGTTGATCCCTACGAGATCGAGGCGACGGTCGAGGCTGGCGTCCCCGTGCCGGTCCGCCTGCGCGAAAAGATCCGGGCCGCCGGCGGCCCGACCGTGACCTATGGCGTGGCCGAGATCGCCGAGCGCGCCGCCCTTCGAAGTATGCAGGTTGAGTGATGTATCGCTACGACGAGTTCGACCATGAGTTCGTGACCGCCCGCGTCGCCCAGTTCCGCGACCAGGTCGGCCGCCGTGTCTCCGGCGAGTTGACGGAAGACCAGTTCAAGCCGCTGCGGCTGATGAACGGCGTCTATCTGCAGCTGCACGCCTACATGCTGCGCGTCGCCGTGCCCTATGGCACGCTGAACAGCGCGCAGATGCGGATGCTGGCGCATGTGGCGCGGAAGTATGATCGCGGCTACGGCCATTTCACCACGCGTCAGAACATCCAGTTCAACTGGCCGAAGCTTTCCGAAATTCCCGACGCGCTGGCCGAGCTCGCCTCGGTCGAGATGCACGCGATCCAGACCTCGGGCAATTGCATCCGCAACGTGACGGCGGACCATTTCGCCGGCGCCGCCGAGGACGAGGTCGCCGATCCGCGCCCCTATGCCGAAATCCTGCGGCAATGGTCGTCGCTGCATCCGGAGTTCGTCTTCCTGCCGAGGAAGTTCAAGGTCGCCGTCACCGGCGCCGAGCGCGACCGCGCCGCGATCCAGGTGCACGACATCGGGCTGCATCTGAAGAAGGATGCCGCGGGCCGGCTCGGTTTCGCCGTCTATATCGGCGGCGGTCAGGGCCGCACGCCGATGATCGCCAAGAAGATTCGCGACTTCCTCCCCGAGGAGGACTTGCTCTCCTATTCGGAGGCGATCCTGCGCGTCTACAATCTGAACGGCCGTCGCGACAACAAGTACAAGGCCCGCATCAAGATCCTGGTGCACGAGACGGGCGCCGACGAGATCTCGCGCCAGGTCGAAGAGGAGTGGGAGCGCATTCGCCACGGCGCGCTCAAGCTGCCGCAGGGCGAGGTCGAGCGCATCCGCGAATATTTCGCGGCGCCCGATACGCTGCAGCCGCTGCCGCCCAGCCCGGCGCTGGCGGTCGAGCGGGCCAAGGATCCGGAATTCGACGCCTGGGTCCAGCGCAATACGCATCCGCACCGCGTTCCGGGCCATGTCTCGGTGACGATATCGCTGAAGCCGATCGGCGGCACGCCGGGCGACGCCACGGCCGAGCAGATGGACCTCGTGGCAGACCTCGCCGAGCGTCTCGCCTTCGACGAGATCCGCGTCAGCCACGAGCAGAACCTGATCCTGCCGCATGTAGCCAAGAGCGACCTAAGGGCGATCTATGACGAATTGCTGGTGTCGGGCCTCGCCACCGCCAATGCCGGCCTCGTCACCGACATCATCGCCTGCCCGGGCCTCGACTATTGCGCGCTCGCCAATGCCCGCTCGATTCCGGTCGCGCAGCGCATCTCGCAGCGCTTCGGCGACATCGCCCGCCAACGCGACATCGGCGATCTGAAGATCAAGATCTCCGGCTGCATCAACGCCTGCGGCCATCACCATGTCGGCCATATCGGCATCTTGGGCGTCGAGAAGAAGGGCGAGGAATTCTACCAGATCTCGCTCGGCGGCTCCGGCGACGAGAACTCGTCAATCGGCGAGATCATCGGCCGCGGCTTCTCCACCGACGAAATCGTCGATGCCGTCGAGACGCTGGTCGATACCTACATTTCCCGCCGTGAGACCCCTGACGAAACCTTCCTTGCCGCCTATCGCCGCCTTGGCCAGGCACCCTTCAAGGAAGCTCTCTATGGCACGGCTTGACCCGGTCGCCTTCGGCTTCGACCACGAAAGCGCCGGCCTGCAGGAGGCGGCGGTTCTCAATGCCCGCTTCGCCGGACTGCCGGCCCGCGAGCTGGTGCGGCGCGCGCTGACCGAGATCTTTCCCGGCCGGATCGCGCTGGTATCAAGCTTCGGCGCTGAATCGGCGGTGCTGCTGCATCTCGTCGCCTCGATCGACCGCACCATCCCGGTCGTGTTCATGGATACGCTGCGTCTGTTTCCAGAAACACTCGCTTATCGCGATGCGCTGGCCGATCGCCTCGGCCTGACCGATCTGCGCACGATCCAGC
The DNA here is from genome assembly GCF_000380505.1 of Kaistia granuli DSM 23481. Classification (GTDB taxonomy): domain Bacteria; phylum Pseudomonadota; class Alphaproteobacteria; order Rhizobiales; family Kaistiaceae; genus Kaistia; species Kaistia granuli. The sequence continues at coordinate 66,303 of NZ_AQYH01000001.1, forward strand.
CGGATGCCGAGAAGCTCGCCGCCGCCGATCCGCACAAGGCGCTCTGGATGACGGATGCCGACGCGTGCTGCCGCATCCGCAAGACGGAGCCGTTGGCCCGCGCCATGGAGGGCTTCGACGCCTGGTTCACCGGCCGCAAGCGCTTTCAGGCGTCGACCCGGGCGGCGATCCAGTCCTTCGAGCAGGATGGGGTCCGCATCAAGGTCAATCCGCTCGCCACCTGGTCGGTCGACGACCTCAAGGCCTATGTGGTTGAGCATGATCTGCCGCCGCACCCTCTGGTCGCCGCCGGCTATCCCTCGATCGGCTGCGTGCCCTGCACATCCAAGGTGAAGCCGGGCGAGGATGCCCGGGCCGGCCGCTGGCGAGGTCTGGACAAGACCGAATGCGGCATCCATCTAGGTCTCGAGAACGACGGAAGCGGCATCTGACATGAGCCTCTGGAAAAATGGATCCTTTGTCGACGACGCCTTCCGGCGGGTGGCCGACGACGAGCCGATCGCCGACACGGATGCCGTGATCGTCAGCCTCGCGCGTTTCCGCGCCGAGCGCGACGTTCTGGTCGCTCGCAACGCGCCGCTCGGCGTGGTGATCGAGCCGGGCGCCGACTGGTCGGACATCGTCGCTGATTTGCCGCGCCTCGCCGTGGTGGCCGCGGACCTGCCGAAGTTCGCCGATGGCCGCGCTTTTTCGATCGGCCGGCTGTTGCGCGACCGGGACGGATTTCAGGGCGAGCTGCGCGCCGTCGGCGCCTTTTTCCTCGACCAGATCCCCTTCCTGAAGCGGGTCGGCTTCGACGCCTTTTCGACGGACGATCCGCTTGTGCTAAAGGGTTTGCGGGATGGTCGCTGGCCGGAAGTGACCGAATATTTGCAGCCCGTCGCCGACAATGGCGAAGTGCCGGCCGGAACGCGCCCCTGGGCGCGGCGGCCGACGGCAAGGCCGGTTGAATAGGGATAGCGTCATGAAGATCTTCGTCACGGACCATGCCGGCGAGGAGCACGAGCTCGAAGCCCTCGAGGGCTGGCGGGTGATGGAAGTCATTCGCGACTGGAATGTCGGCATCAAGGCCGAATGCGGCGGCGCCTGCGCCTGCGCCACCTGTCATGTCTATGTCGATGCCGACTGGATCGACCGGCTGATCCCGATGACGGATGAAGAGGAAGAGCGGCTCGACGACGCCATGGCCGTCAAGTCGAACTCGCGCCTGTCCTGCCAGCTGCTGATGTCCGACGAGCTCGACGGTCTCCGGCTGCGCCTCGCCCCCGGCAGCGAGCCGGAAGAACTGGCGGCCTGAGGCCGGCGGCCCAGCCCCGTCAGTCGAGCGTCCGACGATAGCGGAACAGCGCCAGCGTGCCTACCGCCAGCCAGAAGGCGACGAGCGGCCAGATCTCGCCGACGAGGTCGGCCGGGCCGCTACCCTTCAGCATGATGCCGCGCACGGAGCGGATGTAATGCGTGATCGGCAGGGCGCTGCCGATCACCTGCGCCCAGTCCGGCATGCCGCGGAACGGGAACATGAAGCCTGACAGCAGGATCGACGGCAGGAACCAGAAGAAGGTCATCTGCATCGCCTGCATCTGGTTGCGGGCGATCGTCGAGAACGTATAGCCGAGCGTCACGTTGCAGCCGATGAACAGGAAGGTAACGCCGAGCAGCACGGCGAACGATCCCATCATCGGCACATGGAACAGGATCTGCGCGCAGACGAGGATGACGGCGACCTGCACGAGACCGAAGCCGATGTAGGGCACGATCTTGCCGATCATGATCTCGAACGGCGTCGCCGGCATCGCCATCAGGTTTTCCATCGTGCCGCGCTCGATCTCGCGCGTGAGCGCCAAGGCCGTCATCAGGATGGTCGTCATGGTCAGGATGGTGCCGAGCAGGCCCGGCACGATGTTGTAGGCGGTGATGCCCTCCGGATTGTAGCGGCGCTGGATCACCAGCTCGACGGCGGCCGGGACGCTCTGCTGGGTCGTCAGCGGCCCTGTGAGTTCGCGCTTCAGCGCGCTCGCCAGGATCTGGGGCAGGGCGCCCAGCGCGTTGGTGGTGGCAGCGGGATCGGTGGCGTCGGCCTCAACGAGCAGTTGCGGCCGCGTGCCGCGCACCAGATCGCGCTCGAAGCCGGCCGGCACGGTGACGACATAGCTCGCCGAACCGTCGATCAGAGCCTCGTTCGCCTCTGCCTCGCTGGCGAGCCCCGGGGCGATCTGGAAATAGCCGGAAGCCTCCATCGCCGCGACGATGGCGCGCGAGGCGGGCCCGCTGTCGGCGGCGACGATCAGCGTCGGCAGCCGCTTCGGGTCGAGATTGATCGCATAGCCGAACAGCACCAGCTGGATGATCGGAATGCCGATGATCATGGCGAAGGTCAGCCGGTCGCGCCGCATCTGGATGAATTCCTTCACCATCAGCGCCGCGACGCGGGAGAGCGAGAAGCCGGCGCTCATGGTGACGCTTCACCCTTGGCTTTGCCATTCCCCGGCTGGTCGGCGGCCTGTGCGGTCTGCATCAGACGGATGAACACGTCCTCCAGGCTGGTCTCGCCTGCCGTCGCGACGGCGTCCGATCCGGACGCGGCCAGCGCCGCCTCGACCGCCGTCTTCAGCAGGGCCGGGTCGGGGCCGACGACATGCAGGTCATTGCCGAACGGCGCCACCTGCTCGACGCCCGGCTGGTCGCGCACCGCCTTGGCGATGGCGCCGACATCGCGACCGCTGACGATCATGGTGGAGAGGCTGGAGCTTTGGATCACCTCGTCGACCGTGCCGCGGGCGACGATCTTGCCATAGGCGATGTAGATGATGCGGTGGCAGCGCTCGGCCTCGTCCATGTAGTGGGTCGAGACCAGCACGGTCAGGCCGTCGGTGGCGAGATCATGGATCTCGTCCCAGAACTCGCGCCGCGCCTGCGGGTCGACGCCGGCGGTCGGTTCGTCGAGGAGCAGCAGCTTCGGCTGGTGCATGACCGAGGCGGCGAGCGCCAGCCGCTGTTTCCAGCCGCCCGACAGCGCACCGGCCAGCTGGTCACGGCGCTGATAGAGGCCGAGCCGCTCGAGCGTGCGCTTCACCACCGCCACCCGGTCGGGCAGGTCATAGATCCGTGCCACGAAGTCGAGGTTCTCGCGGATCGTCAGGTCTTCATAGTAGGAAAAGCGCTGAGTCATGTAGCCGACCTGGCGCTTGATCCGGTCGGCATCCCTCAGGATGTCAAGGCCGAGGCAGGTGCCGCTGCCGCCATCGGGCCGGAGCAGGCCGCAGATCATCCGGATGGTCGTGGTCTTGCCGGAGCCGTTGGGGCCGAGGAAGCCGACGATCTCGCCGCGCCTCACGTCAAGCGAGACGTCATCGACGACGGTCTTGTCGCCGAAGCGCTTGGTCAGGCCGTGAATGTCGATGACGACGTTTTCGGGCCTGCCATCCGCCATTTCCGCGCTACTCCGCCCCGAGCCGGACGTCGACGGGCTGGCCCGGATCGAGCCTCGCGGCCTCGCCCTCCGGCCGCGCCTCGACGCGATAGACCAGCTTGGCGCGGCTTTCTTTCGAATAGATCACCGGCGGCGTGAATTCGGCTTCGGTGGCGATGCTGGCGACCGTTGCCGCCAGGCCGGCGGCACAGCTGTCGCAGGCGATGCCGACGCGCTGACCGGGGCGGACGGTCGAGCGGGTCGCCTCCGGCACGAAGAACAGGATTTTTCGCGCGCCGTCCGGAAGCAGGGAGACGACCGCCTGGCCCGCGGGGACTACTTCGCCCACCTGGTAGAAGACTTCCTCGATCCGGCCGCCGGCGCTGGCGGACTGGGTCCGACGCGCCAGCTTCGTCTCGGCCGATCGGACAGCGGCCGCGAGCGCCTCGACCTGCTGTTCGGCGGCGGCGATCTGGTCCGGCCGCGCCGCCAGATTGGCGACAGCGCGGTTTTCCTGCGCCGCCCGGACGCGGGCTGCGGCCGAATCGAGATCCGCCTTTGACTGGTCGAGCGTGGCGATGGCGACGACGGCGCGGGTGGAAAGGTCGCGATTGCGATCATAGGTCTTCTGCGCCACGGTCAGCGACGCCTCGGCGTCGGCCAGCTGCGCATCCAGCACGCGGATTTCCTCGGGTCGCTTGCCGGTCTGGAGATCGGCGAGGCTTGCCTTGCCCTGCTCCAGTTGCGCCCTTGCCTCGGCCAGCGCCGCCTGCTCGTCGCGGTCGTCGAGCGTGAAGAGCAGGGCACCTGCCGTGACCGGATCGCCGCGCTTGACCGAAAGCCCTGTCAGCCGGCCGCCACTCTCGGCACCGGCCAACACATAGTCGGCATCGACATAGCCGTGCAACACCGCCGCGTCGCCACCCTTGCCGCATCCGGCCAGCAGCAACAACGCGACGATCGGAAACGCCCGGCCGGCCGTCATGTCATCCCTCGCGCTGCAGCGTCTCTCCGACCAGATTGTCGATATTGCCGGCAACGATCCGCCGGATCTCCTCGTGGTCCGCTTCGACCAGCGTATCCCGTCCGAGCTTTTTCACCACCATCGGGCGAGCGACGCAGAAGATGACGAACTGGCCGCTGATCGCGAAGGCGCGCAACGAAGCTTCCTCCGAGCGCGGATCGAGCCCGAGCAAAATGGCGACCAGGTGCGTAGTCGTGGCCTGGCCCCGCATCATGTAGTCATAGATGACGTCGAAGGCGGAGGACGGTTCCATCTGCTCGCGCATGATGAAGCGGCCCCAGAGCTCGGCCTCGGCCTCGCCCAGCATCGAGCTGATATTGGCATCGACGATCTGCTGGAGCAGGCGGCGGGCGGTCGGGCGATCGACATCGCCTTCCAGCGCCTTGGCCGCCAGATCGATGCTGCCGCTCATCCGCGACGACATCTGCTCGACAACATATTCGGCGACGGCGCGATGCAGCGCATCCTTGCTGCCGAAGTGATAGACGATGGCAGCGAGATTGGCTTCGGCCCGCTTGGCGATGTCACGCGTCGCCGCGCCTTCGAAGCCGTAGCGGCCGAACACATCGAGCGCGGCGAGTAGCAGCTTCTGCCGCGTTTCGGCGCCACGATCCTGGCGGGCGCGACGGTAATGCCGGGATGCGGGCAGTTGCGACGTCTCGACGGCGATGGCGTCGTCGAAGGAGGCAGCCTCCAGGTTCGGTTGCTCAAGGTTCATTGTGTCCGCCATCCTGTCGTCATGCGTTTCACTCCCCGGCCTCCACGCGGCAAGATTGTTCAAAGTCGCGACGGCGTCAATCGAATGACTGAATTTATGCAGGACTAAAATTCTTCGTAGGGCACTTGCGCTGCGTTCCTTGAATCCCCAAGCGAATCTGCCTCTTCGGGGTAGGGCTGTCTCGCAGTCGTCGCCCTTCTGGTCGATATGTTGACCTTATGGTGTGTTGAATCAACTATTTAGCGCATGCGCTGATGCTTAGCCGGCATACAAAATGCCAGCTGAGCCATCTGTAATGCACTTTCCGGTCATCCGGTGGTGACGATGCCCTGTTCGATCAGCCAGTCGAGCGAATCGCGCACGGCTTCGAACGAGCTGAAGCGCGGCTGGTAGCCGAGGTGGTGGCGGGCCTTGTCGATCGAGCAGCTGGGGCTATGGGCGATGTGGTCGTAGGTCTGTTCGACGATCTCCGCGCTGTGCTGCAGCTTCCATTCCTCCCAGGGCAGATAGGCGAGGTTCGCCTCGTGGCCGAACCAGGAGGAGACTGTCTCCGCATAGCCGCGCAGCGTCACGGCCTGGGGCGAGACGGTATGGAAGGCTTCGCCGACCGCCTGGCTCCAATGGGCGATCGCCTTCATGAACATCTGCGCCACGTCGTCGGCGTGGACGTGATGCACCGTCTCCAGGCCGAAATTCGGCAGCAGGAGTTGGTCGCCCCGCGCCAGCGCGGAAAAGACCGCCGGGTCGAAATGGCCGGCGGGATTGAGCGGCGCCCAGCCGCGGCCGACGATATGGCCGGGATGCACGATGGTCACCGGAAAGCCGTTCCGCTGCGCCTCCTGCAGCAGATAGGCTTCGATTTCCGCCTTCTGCGTCCCATAGTCGCCGAACGGGCGGCGCTTCGCCGTCTCCGTGGTCGGCACGCTGACACTGGGTCCGTGCACCCAGATCGTGCCGGTATGCAGGAAATGCTGTACGCGCCCCCGGAGCGCGTCGGCGAGCAGCTCCGCGCTTCGCATGGTGAAGCAGATCATGTCGATGACGATGTCGGGCTTCAGGTCGGCGATCGTCGCGCCGAAGGTTCCCGCCCGGTCCAGGGCTTCGCGATCGATCGTGACCGTCTCGACCTGCTGCCACGCCGCATGCGGCTGATAGGGCGCGCGGGCGCCGCGGGTCACGTTCACCACCTCGAAACCGGCCTCGACTAGCCTCGGCACCAGATAGGTACCGACATGGCCGCTGCCTCCGATCACCACCACGCGCGTCATCGTCATTTCCCCCGAATTGCTTTGCGCCGATGTTAGCGCAAGCGCCCGGCCAAACCAGAGTAGCGGTGGATTTCGAGTGACCTTCGAGCATGTTTCTGGTCCGCGACCCGATGCTATGCTTCCTTGTTGGCACCGCGGGCTCTGGAGAGAACACGTCATGACGAACTGGCCGGATCGCCGCATCCTCGATCTGTTCGGGATCCTGCATCCCATTCTGCTGGCGCCGATGGCCGGCTTCGGAACGCCGGCGCTGGCGATCACGGTGGCCGAAGCCGGCGGCCTCGCCGCGCTGGCCTCGGCCACGATCACGCCGGAGCAGGCGGGACAGGACCTCGCCAGCTTTCGCGCGGCGACGAAAAAACCGGTCAATCTCAACTTCTTCTGCCACCAGCCGCCGGTCGCCGATCCCGCCCGCGAGGCGGCCTGGCGGGCGCGGCTCGCGCCCTATTATCGGGAGCTCGGCCTCGATCCGGCGATGCCGGTCGCCCCGTCGAACCGCGAGCCGTTCAACGACGCGTTCTGCGCGGTGGTGGAGGCGCATCGTCCGGAGATCGTCAGCTTCCATTTCGGCCTGCCGGAACGGCGGCTGCTCGACCGTGTCAAGGCGACCGGCGCCAGGGTGATCGCCTCGGCCACGACGGTGCCGGAAGCGCGCCGGCTGGAGGGGGAGGGGTGCGATGCGATCATCGCCCAGGGGGCGGAGGCGGGCGGCCATCGCGGCATGTTCCTGACCTCGGACATCTCCGGCCAGATCGGTACTTTCGCGCTGGTGCCGCAGGTGGTGGACGCCGTCGGTCTGCCGGTGATCGCGGCGGGCGGGATCGCCGATGCGCGCGGCGTCGTCGCCGCCCTGGCACTCGGCGCCTCGGCCGTGCAGATCGGCACCGCCTTCCTGCTGTCGCCCGAGGCCAGGATTGCACCGCAGCATCGCCGCGCACTCGAGACCGCCGAGGCCGACGAGACGGCGATCACCAATGTCTTTACCGGCCGTCCGGCGCGGGGCGTCGTCAACCGGCTGATGCGCGAACTCGGACGGTTTTCCTCGGATGCCCCGCAATTCCCGCTGGCCGGCGGCGCTCTGGCGCCGCTGCGGGCCGAGACCGAACCGGTTGGATCGCGCGATTTCATGCCGCTCTGGTCAGGACAGGCGGCGCGGCTCGCCCGCCCCATGCCGGCGGGGGAACTGGTGCGAAAACTGGCGGCCGAGGCCCTAGCGAAGCTGGGGTGAGGCGGGAGAACTCTCACGCTTACCTGAGGGAGAGCTTGGGGACACAGCTCCCTCATGGCCGACATGCGAAGGGCCTGATCCAACAAAAGCGCCTGTCGCAACCTCGCCGTCGTCGCCGAGGAGGCGAGGGCCACGCCGCGCGACAAGCCCGACGAGGAACCTCTTCCCGAGCCCGTGGAGGCGGTCTTGACCCTGCCTCAGAGGGGAGGGGCCCAGACCTCAGTGCTCGTTGGCGCCGAGCGCGCGCTCCAGTTCTTCGTCCGACATGCCGGTGATGATGCGTTCGACATCCTCGACGCTGGACTGCTTCGGATTGATGTCGTCGGCGACGACACGGCCGCCGCGCATGACCACGATCCGGTCCACGACCTGGAACACGTGATGGATGTTATGCGCGATGAAGATGCAGGAATGTCCGGATTTGCGCGCATTGCGCACGAAGCGGAGCACGCCTTGGGTCTCGGCGACGCCGAGATTGTTGGTCGGCTCGTCGAGGATGATCAGGTCGCTCTCGAAATACATGGCTCGCGCGATCGCCACCGCCTGCCGCTCGCCGCCGGACAGCGAGCCGACCGGAGTCGAGGGCGGGATGTTCTTGCTGATGCCGACGCGTTTCAGCAGATCGCGGGTTACCGCATCCATTGCCGCATGATCGAGCCGGTTCAGGAAGCGCGGGCCTTTGACCGGCTCGCGCCCGAGGAACAGGTTGCGGGCGATCGACAGCTGCGTGACCAGCGCCGAGTCCTGGTAGATCGTCTCGATGCCGTTGGCGATGGCGTCCGTCGTCGAGCGGATGCTCACCTTCTGGCCGCGGACATAGATGTCGCCGCTGGTCGACGGAACGGCGCCGGACAGCACCTTGATCAGCGTCGACTTGCCGGCGCCATTGTCGCCGAGCAGGCCGACGATCTCGTTCTCCTGGACGGTGAAGTCGACGTCCTTGAGCGCCTGGATCCTGCCATAGGCCTTGGAAACGCGCTCCATGCGGATGAGGTCGGTCATGGATCAGGTTCCTGCGTGGTGGCGGCGCTCGAGGATGGAGTGCAGCGTCATCATGCCGAGGATGATCGCACCGATGAAGATGTTGTAAGCGAGGCCGGGCACGCCGATCAGGACGATGCCGTTGCGCATGACGCGCAGGATGAACACGCCGAGCACGGTGCCGATGATGGTGCCGCGACCGCCCATAAGCGCCGTGCCGCCGATCACCACCATGGCGATGACCTCCAGCTCATAGCCGGCGCCGCTGTTCGGATTGGCGGCGGAGGTGCGGATCGAGCTGATCACGCCGGCGAAGGACGCCATCGTCGCCGACAGCATGAACAGCGCCACCTTGGTACGGTTGACGTTGACGCCGCGCGCCCGCGCCGCGCCGGGATTACCACCGGTCGCCTGAATCCAGTTGCCGGCCTTGGTCTGTGTCAGCACGTAGCCGAGCACCAGTGCCACGCCGATGAACCAGAACAGCGACATGTAGATGCGGAAGGGTCCGACATAGAAATCGCCGACAAGCGCCTGGGCGAGCCAATGCTGGCCGGCGCTCCAGGTCCGCTGCGGGAAGCCATCGGAGATGAACAGCGCGACGCCGCGCACCACCAGCAGCATGCCGAGCGTGACGAGGAAGGAGGAGATCTTGATCCGCGTCACGAACAGGCCGTTGGCGAGCCCGATCAGCGCCGCCACGACGAGCGCGATCACGAAGGCGACCTCGAGGGACGTGATGCCGGAATTGAACAGGGTCCACATCAGCACCGGCGCAAAGCCGAAGACCGAGCCGACGGACAGGTCGAATTCGCCTGCCGTCATCAGCAGCGTCATGGCGAGCGCGATCAGGCCCAGTTCGACGGTGAAGGACAGCGTGTTGGAGATGTTGAGCGCCGAGAGAAAGTCCGGGTTGATCGACCAGAAGACCACGATTTCCGCGACCAGCAGGACGAGGGGACCGAACTCGGGCTTCGCGACGAAGCGCTGAATGAGCGAGCGTTGTTCCACGAGCAGACCGAAATGGCATGAGGACAGGCAGGCCGGCGCCGCGCGCATGGGCGGTCTCGCCGTCGATGGGTCGGACATCCGCGGCCAGGGCCGCGGATGTCCGCTCGGAAGGGCCTACTTGCCCGAGAGAATGTCGTCGTAGAGCTGGGCGGTGTCCTTCTCGTACAGGGCACCCGTGATGACGTTGAAGCCCGGCGGGATACCGCTCGCCGCCATGTTGGCCAGCGAAAGGGCGACATAGCTGGTCGCCTGCGGGTCCTGCCACTGGCCGGCATTGACGTAGCCGGTCAGGACTTCCTGGGTGGTGTCGAGCGAATTGCCCCAGCCGACGACCGGGATTTCACCCGGCTTGACGCCGACCTGGTCGAACACGCGCTTGATCGAGCCGGTGACGAGGTCGCCGAGACCGATGATCGCCGTGACCTTGGCGCGGTTGGCAGTGAGGTAGTCGACCATGCGGGTGATGACCTCGGCCTGGTCGAGCGTCGCCTCGGTCACCTCGTAGTTGATGCCGAGCGGCCCGAACACGCTCTTGATGCCTTCCTCTTCCTGCACCCCATAGGTGGCGCCCGGGATCTCGACCGGCATCCAGACGAAGTCGCCCTTCTTCACAAGGCCCTTGTCGACCAGGTACTGCGCCCAGGCGCGGCCGAACACGACGTTGTCGCCGCCGACATAGGCGTCGAAGCTGGCCGACGGATCGGGCGTGTTGAAGTTGATGATCGGGATCTTCGCCGCATTGGCTTCCTTCGCCACCTCGACGAGGCTGCCCGGGTCGGGGCTGGTCGTCACGATGCCATCCGCCTTGGCCGCGATCGCCGCGCGCACAGCTTCCTGGTGCGAGGCGACATTGCCCTGGTGGAAGGAGGTGTTGACCGTGTTGCCGGTATCCTTCGCCCATTGCTGCGCGCCGGCGAGGAAGTAGGTCCAGACCGGATCGGCCGACGTGCCGTGCGAGATCCAGTAGAACGTCTTGGCCTGTGCCACCGCGGGAATTGCTAGCGCTAGCATTGCGCCTGACAGAAGTATCGCAAGCTTCTTGAACATGAGTCCTCCCAATGGATCTTGTCGCCCCATGACCACGGCTATCCTGCCGTTCCGCCGCCTGTGAGCGGCGCGCAGGTCGCCCGGTCGGAGGTGTCTTCCGATCCGTCGCGGCTGCGGTCCGACCGGAGAGTGGCACAACCGGCCGCCGTGCTCAACTGGAACTGCGACAGATGGTCGCCGGTAGGACGCAAGGGAAGCGTCCAGAAAGGTCTTCGGGACGCGGCGTCATGTCAAAGCCGGTCGCGGAGCGCGTACCAGCTCATGCCGGCGACCAGCGCCGGCCAGCGCAACAGCTTGCCGCCCGGGAAGCGCGGGCAGGGCAGGGCGGCGAAGGCGTCGAGCTTCGCCGGGTCGCCGAGGATCGCGTCGGCGATGATCTTGCCGCCGAACGGCGCCAGCGCCACGCCCTGACCGGAATAGCCCGACGCCGCATAGACGCCGCTGCGGACTTTGCGCAGGAAGGGCAGCCGGTTGACCGTGACGGCCAGCGTGCCGCCCCAGGCATGGTCGATGCGGGCCTTGTCGAGCGCCGGATAGATCTTGACGAGATGGCGCCGCACGAAGGCGGCGACATCGGCCGGGTCCGAGCGCGTATAGGTCTCGCCGCCGCCGAACAGGATACGGCCGTCCGGGGTGGGGCGCCAGTAATAGACGACGAAGCGCGAATCCGAGACCGCCTCGCCGCCGGGGATCAGGCCACCCGGGCCGCCGGCGCCGATCGGCTCCGTCGTCAGGATGAAGTTCTTGATCGGCATGGCGCGGGTCTCGGTCTCCTGGTCGATGCCGTCGAGCAGGCCGTTGCCGGCCAGAATGACGATCTCGGCCTTGATCCGTCCGCGCAGCGTCTCGATCACAGGCGACTCGCCGTCGACGAGCTTCTTCGCCGCCGTCTGCTCATGGATGCGGGCGCCGGCTTTCGCCGCGGCCTTTGCCAGCCCTTGCGCGAATTTCAGCGGGTGCAGGTGGCCGGCCGTGCGGTCGAGCCGTCCGCCGAAATAGGCGTCGGAACCGATCATCGGCGCCAGCCGCCGGCGGTCGATCCATTCCGCTGGCGCGTATCCGTAGTCACGGTTCAGCTTGTCGACATAGTGCCGTTCCTCGTCGACGAGGCGCGCCTTGTGCACCGCCTCGATCAGGCCCGGCCGCCATTCGGCATCGATGCCGTGCTTCTCGGTCAGCTGGTGGACCAGCGTCTTCGCTTCCTCGGCTAGCTGCCAGAGATCGTGCGCGGCGGGCTTGCCGAGCCGCCGCTCCAGCCAGTCCTGGTCGCGGCGCTGGCCGGAATGCAACTGGCCACCATTGCGGCCCGACGCGCCCCAGCCGACCTTTTCCGCCTCGATCAACACGACGTCGATGCCCGCCTCGGCGAGATGCAAGGCCGCCGACAGCCCGGTATAGCCGCCGCCGATGATGGCGACATCGGCGCGCGTGTCGCCGTCGAGCGGCGCGAAGGCGAGCGCCTTGTCCGCCGTCTCGGCATACCAGGACGGGGCGTGGGGGTGGTTCATGCGCGTTGTCCGTCGGGCGGGGTTGCCGCCGCCATCATACCAGTCCCAGCCGCTTCAGTTCCGTCTGCGTGTCGTCCAGCGTCTTGCGCGCCGAGGCGATCAGGATCTCCGCCTCCTCGTGCGAGAGAGTGAGCGGCGGGGCGATGATCAGCGAATCCCGCACCGCCCGCATCACCAGACCGTTCCTGAGCGAGATGTCCCGCGCGATGGTGCCGACCTTGCCGGTATCCGCGAATTTCTGCGTTCGCGACGGCTTGCTGGGCACCAACTCCAAGGCGCCCATCAGCCCGGTCATGCGCGCTTCGCCGACCAACGGGTGATGGGCGAGCGTGAGCCAACGGCTCTGGAGATACGGGCCGATGTCGTCGCGCACCCGCTCGACCAGCTTCTCGTCTTCCAAAATCCTGAGGTTTTCCAGCGCCGCCGCGGCGGTGACGGGATGGGCGGAATAGGTGAAGCCGTGGTGGAATTCGCCCGCCGCGTAGAGGACATCCGCCACCTTGTCGGCGACCATGACGCCGCCAATCGGCAGGTAGCCGGAGGAGAGGCCCTTGGCGATCGGCATCAGGTCCGGCTCGATACCGAAGGTCTCGGAGCCGAACCAGTTGCCGGTGCGGCCGAAGCCGGTGATGACCTCGTCGGCGACCAGCAGGATCGCTCGCTCCGCGAGGATGCGCTTCACTTCCGGCCAGTAGGTTGCGGGCGGGATGATGACGCCGCCGGCGCCCTGGATCGGCTCGGCGACGAAGGCAGCGATCCTATCCTCGCCGATTTCGTCGATCGCCTTCTCCAGCTCGCGTGCGGCGAAGAGGCCGAATTCGTCGGGGCTCATCTCGCCGCCCTCGCCGAACCAATAGGGCTGGGCGATGTGGTGGATGCCGGGAATCGGCAGGCCGCCCTGGCTGTGGATCGACGTCATGCCGCCGAGGCTGCCGCCGCCCATCGTCGAGCCGTGATAGGCGTTGTGGCGGGCGATCAGCACCGTCTTGTCGGGCCTGCCGAGGCTCGCCCAGTAGTGGCGGACCATGCGGATCACCGTGTCGTTCGCCTCGGAGCCGGAGCCGACAAAGAAGACATGGTTGAACTGCGGCGGCGTGATCTGGGCGAGCTTCTCGCTGAGCGCGATCGCCGGCGGATGGGTCGATTTGAAGAAGGTGTTGTAGAAGGAGAGCTCGCTCATCTGCCGCTGCACGGCGTCGGCGATCTCCTTGCGGCCGTGGCCGATATTGACGCACCAGAGCCCGGCCATGCCGTCCAGGATGCGGTTGCCCTCGGAATCCCAGATCCAGGAGCCTTCGGCCCGCACGACGACGCGGCTGCCCTCGGCGTTCAAGCTCTTCATGTCGGAAAAGGCGTGGATGTGGTGCGCTGCGTCGCGGGCGCGGTAGTCGGCGGTGACGTTCGATTGCGTCATGTGGGTCGGTCCGGTTGCGGAAATCCCGATCCGTTGCCGGCAGCGGCCGGCAACGGCAGAGTCTGGGTTGGCGCGGGCGCCCTCAGACGTTCAGCAGCAGGAATTCGCGTTCCCACGGACTGATGACCTGCATGAAGGTCTCGTATTCGGCGCGCTTGATCGCGCCATAGGTGGCGACGAAGCGCTCGCCGAAGATCTCCGCCAGCTCTTCCTGCTCCTCGAACAGCGCCACCGCCTCGAGCAGACCACGCGGCAGGTCGATCTCGTCGGAATTGGCCGAACCGGTGACCGGGTCGCCGACCTTCAGTCCTTCCATCAGGCCGAGATAGCCGCAGGCGAGCGACGCGGCGATGGCGAGATAGGGGTTGGCGTCGGAGGAGGGAAGTCGGTTTTCGAGACGCCGTCCGGCCGGGTTGGAGTTCGGTACCCGCAGGCCGACGGTGCGGTTGTCGTAGCCCCATTGCGTGTTGACCGGCGCCGACGACGAGCGCACCAGGCGGCGGTAGGAATTCACATAGGGCGCCAGCATGCAGAGCACGGCCGGCAGATATTTCTGCGAGCCGCCGATGAAGGCGAAGAACTTCGAGGTCGGGTTGCCTTCCTCGTCGGAGAAGATGTTCTGCCCGGTCGCCACGTCGATGACGGACTGGTGGATGTGCATGGCCGAGCCCGGCTCGCGCGACATCGGCTTCGCCATGAAGGTGGCGTACATGTCGTGCCGCAGCGCCGCCTCGCGGATCGTGCGCTTGAACAGGAAGACCTGGTCGGCGAGTGCTAGGGGGTCGCCATGCAGGAGATTGATCTCCATCTGGGCCGCGCCTTCCTCGTGGATCAGCGTGTCGATCTCGAGGCCCTGGGCTTCGGAGAAATCGTAGATATCGTCGAACAAATCGTCGAATTCGTTGATCGCGGCGATCGAATAGGACTGCCGTGCCGCCTCGGGCCGGCCGGAGCGGCCGGTCGGCGGCTCGAGCTGGTAGTCCGGGTCGGTGTTCGGCTTGACCAGGTAGAATTCGAGCTCCGGCGCCACCACGGGCTGCCAGCCCTGATGGGCATAGAGCTCGACGATGCGGCGCAGCACCTGGCGCGGCGCCGTCTCGACCGAACGGCCGTCGCGATGATAACCGTCATGGATCACCTGCGCCGTCGGATCGGTCTCCCACGGCACGACACAGAGCGTCGACAGGTCCGGCTCGAACATCACGTCTTGATCGGCTGCGTCGCTCTGGAAGCGGTCATCGTCGTCCGGATAGTCGCCGGTGATGGTCTGGTTCAGGATCGAGCCCGGCATCGACATGGTCGGCCCGGCCAGGAACTTCTGCACCGGCATCATCTTGCCGCGGGCGACGCCGGCCTGATCCGGGACGACGCATTCGATGTCCTCGATGCCGCGCGCCTTGAGCCAGTCCCGTGCCTCGTCCAGCGATTTGACGCCGCGGACACTGCCATCGGCCGCCTTGGCGCCCTTCTTCCGTTTTGCCACGATATTCCCTCGGCTCTCATGCGACCGTCGATGGAGTGTCGCCACGGCTGAAGCTTAGTCAACTCGCCACGGTTTGACATGCGGCTTCAGGTCGTTGCGGACGGACGCGATAAACGGTTGAGGTAGCGGAAAAAGCCTTCTAACGTCTGAATCTTAGAATGGTTTTGTGGCCGGCTCGTTGGTGCTGCCCGGTCCGTCTTGGGGAAGTCAATGATCAAGCATGCCCTTAGTGGCGTCGCTCTTTCAGCGATGCTGGCAGTCGGAGTTTCAAACGTCGCGCAGGCCGCTGACAAGGAACTCCATATCTTCAACTGGTCCGACTATATCGACACGTCGATCATCGAGGATTTCACCAAGGAAACCGGCATCAAGGTCGTCTATGACGTCTACGATTCGATGGAAATCCTCGAAACGAAGATGCTGGCCGGCGGTTCGGGCTACGACATCGTCGTGCCGACCGATCGCAATCTGAAGCGCCTGATCGACGTCGGCGTTTTCCAGCCGCTCGACAAGTCGAAGATCCCGAACCTCTCCCACATGTGGGACGAGATCACGAACCGTCTCGCCACCTACGATCCCGGCAACGAGATCGCCGTGAACTACATGTGGGGCACGACGGGCACCGGCTATAATGTGAACAAGATCAAGGAGATCATGCCGGACGCGCCGGTCGACTCCATGGACATGTTCTTCAAGCCGGAAGTGGTGTCGAAGTTCAAGGATTGCGGCGTCTACATGCTGGATTCGCCGGATGACGTGATCCCGGCCGCCCTCAGCTATCTGGGCCTGCCACCGGATTCCAAGGATCCGGCCGAGATCGAGAAGGCAGGCGAGCTGCTGATGTCGATCCGTCCCTATATCCGCAAGTTCCATTCGTCGGAATTCATCCAGGGCCTCGCCAATGGCGATATCTGCCTGGCCTTCGGCTATTCCGGCGATGTCATCCAGGCCCGCGACCGCGCCGCGGAAGCCGACAACAAGGTCGAGATCGCCTATTCGATCCCCAAGGAAGGCGCGTTGCTCTGGATGGATTCGATGGCCATCCCGAAGGACGCCCCGAACCCCGAGGCGGCGCTCGCTTTCATCAACTACATCCAGAAGCCGGAAGTGATCGCCAAGGCGACGAACTACGTCTCCTATGCGAACGGCAACAAGGATTCCCAGGCCTTCATCAGCAAGGAGATCCTCGACGACAAGACGATCTACCCGGATGAAGCCGTGATGAAGAAGCTCTACACCACGACGCCGAACGACCCGAAGGTCCAGCGGGTGGTCACCCGGCTCTGGACCAAGATCAAGAGCGGCACCTGACCCAGTGGACAAAAGAGGCCCGGTCTAGTACCGGGCCTCTTCACGATAGGAATGGAACGCGAGCTGGAGGCCTCATGGCAGGGAAGTCGCTAACGGCCGGCAAATCGCTCGGACCTGTCCGGCGGGCGTTTGCGCCCTGGAACGATCCGGCGGCCAAGCCCTTCATCCAGTTCCAGAACGTCACCAAGACATTCGGTGATTTCACCGCCGTCGACGATCTCTCGCTCAACATCTACGAGCGCGAGTTTTTCGCGCTGCTCGGGCCGTCGGGCTGCGGCAAGACCACCCTGATGCGCATGATCGCCGGCTTCGAGGAGCCGACCAGCGGCCATGTCATGCTCGACGGACAGGATCTCGTCGGCGTGCCGCCCTACCGGCGGCCGACCAACATGATGTTCCAGTCCTACGCGCTGTTCCCGCACATGAACGTCTGGGACAACATCGCCTTCGGCCTGAAGCAGGACGGCATGGCGAAGGCCGATATCGCGACCCGCGTCGACGAGATGCTGGCGCTGGTCAAGCTCGAGAAATTTGCCCGGCGCAAGCCGCACCAACTCTCCGGCGGCCAGAAGCAGCGCGTCGCGCTCGCCCGCTCGCTGGCCAAAAAGCCGAAGGTCCTGCTGCTCGACGAGCCGCTCGGCGCGCTCGACAAGAAACTGCGCGAGGAGACCCAGTTCGAGCTGATCGACCTGCAGGTCCGGCTCGGCATGACCTTCGTCATCGTCACGCACGACCAGGAAGAGGCGATGACCGTCGCCGACCGCATCGCCCTCATGGACCAGGGCAAGATCGTCCAGATCGCGACGCCCGGCGAGATCTACGAGCAGCCGAATTCGCGCTATGTCGCGGATTTCATTGGTGACATTAACATCCTCGAAGGCAAGGTCACCTCGACCGAGGGTGGCGTCGCGACGCTCGACTGCATCGGCACCGGCGCCAAGGTGCAGGTGACCCAGGATGGCGGCGCCAAGTTGGGCGACGAGGCCTGGTTCGCGATCCGGCCGGAGAAGGTCAGCATCTCGCTGACACCGCCGGAGGACCCCTCCGTCAACGCCGTCTCCGGCGAGGTGTGGGACATCGGCTATCTGGGCGATGTCTCGATCTACCATATCCGCCTCGCCACCGGCGCGACGGTCAAGTCGACGATCACCAACACCACCCGCCTCGTCTCGCGGCCGATTACGTGGGAGGACAAGGTCTGGCTGACATGGTCGCGTGACGGCGGCGTCGTGCTGACGAGGTGATGGGATGGCAATGACGACGACGGGCGCTCCGGGACGCGGCTGGCTCCGATGGCTGGTCGTCGCGATTCCGTATCTCTGGCTGATCGTGCTGTTCCTGGCGCCGTTCCTGATCGTCCTGAAGATCTCGTTCTCGACGACGGCAATCGCCATGCCGCCCTATACGCCGGCGCTCGACCTTTCGGCCGGGCTGGGAGCGCTCTGGGAGCAGATCCAGGAATTCACCTTCGACAACTACATCTTCCTGACCGAAGATTCGCTCTACCTCCAGTCCTACCTGTCGAGCCTGAAGATCGCGGCGATCTCGACTTTCCTGATCCTGCTCGTCGGCTATCCGATCGCCTATGGCATGGCGCGGGCCAGGCGCGAGTGGCGACCAACCCTGCTGATGCTGGTGATCCTGCCGTTCTGGACCTCGTTCCTGATCCGCGTCTATGCGTGGATCGGCATCCTGAAGCCGGAGGGCCTGCTCAACCAGATGCTGCTCGGCCTCGGCGTCATCAGCGAGCCGCTCAACATCCTGCCGTCGACGCTCGCCGTCTATATCGGCATCGTCTACTCCTACCTGCCCTTCATGATCCTGCCGCTCTACGCCACGCTGGAGAAGCTCGACGAGACGCTGCTGGAGGCCGCCGCCGACCTCGGCTGCCCGCCCATCCAGGCGTTCTGGAAGATCACCTTCCCGCTCTCGATCCCAGGCGTCGTCGCCGGCTGCTTCCTGGTCTTCATCCCGGCCGTCGGCGAGTTCGTCATTCCGGATCTGCTCGGCGGCTCCGATACGCTGATGATCGGCAAGACGCTTTGGGCCGAGTTCTTCTCCAATCGTGACTGGCCGGTGTCGTCCGCCGTCGCTGTCGTGCTGCTGGCGATCCTGGTGGTGCCGATCATGCTGTTCCAGAATGCCCAGAAGAAAGCGTCGGAGTAGGCCCATGCTGACAAGTTCGCTTTCGTCCGGTCTTCCGGGACCGAACTGGCGGGGAGAGACGCGATGAGGCGCGGCCCGTCCTGGTTCAACATCACGGCGATCACGCTCGGCTTCGCCTTCCTCTATCTGCCGATCGTCCTCCTGGTGATCTATTCCTTTAACGCCTCCAAGCTGGTGACGGTCTGGGGTGGCTTCTCGACTAAGTGGTACGTCTCGCTGCTGTCGAACCAGGGGCTGCTCGACGCCGCCTGGGTGACGATCCGCGTGGCGCTCCTGTCGGCGACGCTGGCGACCGTCCTCGGCACGCTGGCGGCGATCGCGCTGGTGCGCTTTGGCCGCTTTCCCGGTGGCACGTTGTTCTCGGGCATGGTCTATGCGCCGCTGGTGATGCCCGAGGTGATCACCGGCCTCGCCATGCTGCTGCTGTTCGTCGCCATCGGCTTTGCGCGCGGGTTCTGGACCCTGACGCTGGCCCACATCACCTTTTCCATGTGTTTCGTCGCCGTGGTGGTGCAGTCGCGCCTGATCACCTTCGACCGCAGCCTGGAAGAGGCGGCGCTCGATCTCGGCTGCCCGCCGTTCAAGACCTTCTTCACCATCACGCTGCCGCTGATCCTCCCGGCCGTGGTGGCGGGCTGGATGCTCGCCTTTACCCTGTCGCTTGACGACCTCGTCATCTCGAGCTTCACGACGGGACCAGGCGCCACGACGCTGCCGATGAAGATCTACAGTCAGGTCCGGCTCGGCGTGACGCCGGAGATCAATGCCATCTGTTCGATCCTGATCGGCATCGTCGCCACCGGCGTCATCATCGCCTCGATCGTCACCAAGCGCCGCGAAGTCGAGCGCCAGCGGGCCGAACGCCTCGCCTTGCAGATCGGTTGACGCACCGCCAACTATTTTGCCCGGGTAATATTGACGATTTGATTATATCCGGGTAAATTCTGCCCCTGTCATTCAGAGGGTATGAAAATGAGCGTCGCCAGGACCATCTATTGCACGGCCTTCCAGGGCCTGACGCGGATTGCCTCCGGCGTGCTGCCGGAGGTGGCGCTGAAGAGCAAGCAAGCCATGGAGCAGGGCGGCGAGCCGATCCTGCTGTTCGACGACGAGACCAGCCGGCCGATCGAGGTCGATTTTCGCGGTTCGTCCAGCGATGTGCTGGCGCGCCTGCAGGAGGCTTCGGCGGAATCCACCCAGCCGGCGGAGGCTGCCTCCCCCGCGCGCGGTCCCGGTCGGCCGAAACTCGGCGTCGTGGCGCGCGAGGTCACGCTGTTGCCGCGTCATTGGGAGTGGCTGACCCGCCAGCCCGGCGGCGCCTCCGTCACGCTGCGCCGACTGGTCGACGAGGCCCGGCGCGCCTCGGAGGGCCAGGACCGTGTCCGGCAGGCGCAGGAGGCGACGCTTCGCTTCATGACGGCGATGGCCGGCGACCTGCCCCGCTATGAGGACGCCACACGGGCGCTGTTCGCCGGCGATCGGACCCGCTTCGGGCAACTGATCGAGGGCTGGCCGGTTGACGTCCGGGACCATATCGAAAAGCTCGCCGGTCCCGCCTTCGAAGCTGCCTGATCCGTTCCTCGGAGAATTCCATGTCGCTGCCGCCCCTCTGGAGGACGTTCCTCGTCTTCCTCGGGCCGATGATCCTCAGCAATGTGCTGCAGGCGCTGTCGGGCACGCTCAACAACATCTATCTCGGCCAGATGCTCGGCGTCGGCGCGCTCGCCGCCGTCGCCGCCTTCTTCCCGATCCTGTTCCTGTTCATCTCCTTCACCATCGGCCTTGGCGCTGGCGCCTCGGTGCTGATCGGCCAGGCCTACGGCGCGCAGAAGTTGGAGACCGTCAAGGCCGTCGCCGGAACCACCCTGACCGTCTCGATCCTGTTCGGCGCCCTGGTCGCCGTATTCGGCGGCGCCTTCACCGCGCCGGTCCTGAAGCTGGTCGGTACGCCGGCGGACATCCTGCCGGATGCCACCGCCTATGCCCGCATCATGCTGATCGCCATGCCGGGCCTGTTCGTCTTCCTGCTGATGACGTCCATGATGCGCGGCGTCGGCGATACGGTGACGCCGCTCTACGCGCTCACGCTTTCGACGGTAACCGGCCTCCTGGTCACGCCGGCGCTGATCCGAGGCTGGTTCGGGCTGCCGCAACTCGGCGTCGTCAGCGGCGCCTACGCGTCGATCCTGTCCTTCCTGGTGGCGCTCGCCTGGCTCGCCTTCTACATGCGGCGGCGCAATCATCCTCTGGCGCCGGATACGGTGCTGCTTCGTCACCTGCGCATCGACTGGAAGCTGCTGCGCTCGGTGCTGAAGATCGGCATTCCTTCCGGGGTTCAGCTGATCCTCGTCTCGCTGGCGGAGATCGCCGTGCTGGCGCTGGTCAATTCCTTCGGCTCCGACGCGACCGCCGCCTATGGCACCGTCAACATGGTGATCAACTACGTGCAGTTCCCGGCGATCTCGGTCGCCATCACCGTGTCGATCCTCGGCGCCCAGGCGATCGGCGCCGGCCGGGTCGAGACGCTCGGCGTCATCACCAAGACCGGCCTGCAGCTCACCCTGATGATCACCGGCGGCCTGGTGGCGATCTGCTACCTGTTCTCGCGCACCCTGATCGGCTTCTTCATCACCTCGGAACCGGTGATCGAGCTGGCGCAGACGCTGCTGCACATCGTGCTGTGGGGCTACATTCTCTTCGGCATGTCGAGCGTGCTCGCCGGCGTGATGCGGGCGAGCGGCACGGTGCTGGTGCCGACCCTGATCTCGATCGTCGCGATTGTCGTCGTCGAGGTGCCGGTCGCCTATTTTCTATCGGGGCTCTACGGCATCAACGGCGTTTGGATGGCCTATCCGATCGCCTACCTCGTCATGCTGATGCTGCAGGCGAGCTACTACCAGTTCGTCTGGCGCAAGAAGACGATCCGGCGGATGGTCTGAGACAGTGGCTGACGGGCGGCGGAAGCTGCCCGCTGCCGTCAGCGCAGGGTCGGCAGGATCGAGCGGGCGAACTTGCGGATCGGACCCATGGCGGGCTTGAGGTCGGTGCCGCCGCTGCGGCGCGACAGGCCGCTGAAATCCGGCACCAGGGTCGGATGGTCCCAGCTGCCGCCGACGACGAAGGGCACATTGATCGACGTGCTGGCCGTGCCGGTGGTGCTGCGCTCGATGACGAGATCGCCGCGCGCGCTGAGGGTGGGGGCCTGCAGCGGCGCCTCGCCCGACAGCTCGATCGTGTAGCCGGTGCCCTTTACGACGATCGACGAGGCGGTGACCTGGTCGGCATCGATGGTGAAGTTGCCGTCCGCCTGGGCGAACTTGGTCGAGCCGCCCAGCAGATTGCCGCTGATCGTGCCGTCGGCCGTGATCTTCTGCGACAGCGCGCCGATGTTGACGCCGTCGAACGAGCCGTCGGCGATGGTGGCGCGGCCACTGCCCGACAGCGAGGCCATCATACCGTTCCAACTCGTGCCATGCGCCGAGAGGTTGACCGTCCCGCTGCCGGTGCCGTCGATATGGCCGATGCCGAAGAGGTCGGACAGCGCTGCCCGCACCGGCAGCCCGTCGACGCGGCCCTGCAGCGAGGTTGACGCCGTCTCGTCCTGCAGCGAGGCGGAGAGGCTGGCGGACAGGCGGCCGCCATAAAGCTGCGCCTCGCCGACCGACAGCGTCAGCCTTTCGTCGCGGATGGTCGCCGACGCCGCCGTGCGGCCGAGCCGGGCGCTGCCGAGCAGGACCTGCGAGGCAGAGACGCGAAGATCGACATCGCCCTCGTTGAGCGCGCTGACCGGGAAGGGCTGGTCGGGCGCTGCCCGCGCCGCCGCGACCGCGCTCGCCAGGCTTTCCGCATAGGCGGACAGGTCAAGGCTGTCGAAGGCGAGCGTGCCCTGGATCGCCGGACGGCCCTTGTTGAAGCCGAGCGACAGCACGCCTTCACCCTCATTGCCGTCGACGCTGATCTTGGCGTCCGAGAAGGTGAGCGTGTTGAGCGCCAGGCTCGCCTGGGATTCGATCGAGGCGCTGCCGAGCGTCGAGCCTTCGCCCATCGTCACGTCGAAGAAGCCGGCGAGGCGGCGGATCGACGGTGTCGTGACCGAAAGCTTGCCCTCGGCCTCCGGCTGCACGAGGTTGCGCACCATGCCGTTGAACGAGGCGCGCAGCGGCGTCGAGGCGATGGCGAACCGCAGCGCGGTTGAATTGCCGGCGACGAGGTCGAGCGGCGTGCCGATCGAGCCGTTGAAATCGATGTTCTCGTCCTGCCAGGTGGCGCTGCCCTTGAGGCTGGCGGTCGCGGACGGGTCGGGCCAGTTGATGTCGGCATTGACGCCGGACAGCACGATTTCGGGCCTGCCCCTGGCGGCATAGTGGACGGTGCCGGCGTGGACGATCAGCCGACCGAGCTCGGAGCCGCCGCGCAGCGATCGCGGCAGTGTCCAGTTCGGCGTTCCCTTATCGTCGACGGTGAAATGGAAGACCGGCTTCTCAAGCTCCAGCAGCGAGGGTCGGACGTGGCCGACCAGGAGCGACACCAGGCTCAGTTCGGCCTGCAGCGACTCCATCACGACGAGCGGTTGCGCGCCCGTGCCCGAGCCGATCTGCACCTTTTCGAAGGTGACTGTCGGGTAGGGCGTGAAGGCGACGGTCGGCGTGCCGTCATAGGTCAGCGCCCGTCCGCTCCAGCCCGCGACTTCGCGCGTGATGGACCGGCGGACGGCCTCGATGGTGACGAGCTTGGGCGCGATCAGCACGAAGCCGACGCAGATCACCAGAATCGCCAGGATGGCTAGCAGGATTTTTTTCATATGACCCGGTGACGACTGCCCCTAACGTTTCGGAAGGTGCTACGACCGAATGGCTTCCCGATAGGCAGAATTCCGTGATTTCGCAAGGCTTTTCTCGTTGTTTCCGGTGACGTTTCGGGCGTGACTTGGCGGGATGCTGCGGATATCCATGGCCTGTCGGCGCATTTTTGCCGCACTGCAACCATTCCGGGGAGGACCGTTGCCGCCATGACGCTCGACACTGCCGTGAACTCTGCCGAGACGCCTCTCTGGACACCGTCCGCTGCCCGCATGGCCGGGCATCCGATGACGCGTTTTCGTGCGGCGGCGGCGGAGCGGGCCGGGCGGGAGCTCGCTGACCATGACGCCCTGCATCGCTGGTCGATCGAAGACCGCGCCGCCTTCTGGGATCTGGTCTGGGATTTTGGCGGTGTTGTCGGCGACAAGGGCGAACGGCGGCTCGTCGATGGCGACCGCATGCCGGGCGCGCGCTTCTTTCCGGACGCGACGCTGAACTTCGCCGAAAACCTGTTGCGGAAGACGGGCGACGGCGACGCGCTGGTGTTCTGGGGCGAGGAGCGGGTGAAGCGTCGCCTTTCCTGGGACGCGCTGCACGCGCTGGTCTCGAGGCTGCAGCAGGCGCTCGTCGCGGCCGGCGTCGGGCCCGGCGACCGCGTCGCTGCCATGATGCCGAACATGCCGGAGACCGTTGCCGCGATGCTGGCGACCGCCTCGATCGGCGCGGTGTGGTCATCCTGCTCCCCGGATTTCGGCCCGCGCGGCGTGCTCGACCGCTTCGGCCAGATCGAGCCGACCGTGTTCTTCGCCTGCGACGGCTACTTCTACGGCGGCAAGACGATCGACATCGCCGCCAAGCTCGCCGAGATCGTGCCGAGCCTGCACTCGGTCCGGGCGACGGTGATTGTGCCGTATATCGGCACCGCCAATGCCACCGCAGCGAAGCTCCCGCATGGCTTCGCGCTGGAGGATTTCATCGCGCCGTTCGAAGACCAGCCGGTCGCGTTCACGCCGATGGCCTTCGGCGCGCCCCTCTATGTGATGTTCTCGTCCGGCACGACCGGCGTGCCGAAATGCATCGTCCATTCGGCCGGTGGCACGCTGCTGCAGCACATCAAGGAGATCCATCTCCATTCCGGCATCGGCGAGAACGACCGGCTGTTCTATTTCACCACCTGCGGCTGGATGATGTGGAACTGGCTGGCCTCCGGCCTCGCTACCGGAGCAACTCTGTTGCTCTATGACGGCTCGCCCTTTCATCCCGACGGCAACATCCTGTTCGACTATGCCGATGCCGAGCGGATGACGCTGTTCGGTACCTCGGCCAAGTTCCTCGATGCCGTCCACAAGTCAGGCCTGCGCCCGATCGAGACGCACGACCTGTCGACGCTTGAGATGATGACCTCGACCGGCTCGCCGCTGGCGCCGGAGAGCTTCACCTTCGTCTATGACGGCATCAAGCACGACATCCATCTGGCCTCGATCTCGGGTGGCACCGACATCGTCTCCTGCTTCGTGCTCGGCATTCCGGGGAAGCCGGTGTGGAAGGGCGAGATCCAGGGGCCGGGGCTCGGCCTCGCCGTCGACGTCTGGGACGAGGACGGTAAGCCGATGCCGCGCGGCAAGGGCGAACTGGTCTGCAGCCTGGCCTTTCCGTCGATGCCGCTCGGCTTCTGGAACGATGCCGACGGCAGCCGCTATCACGCCGCATATTTCGACCGCTTCGACAATGTCTGGTGCCATGGCGATTTCGCCGAATGGACGGTGCATGGCGGGCTGGTCATCCATGGCCGCTCGGACGCGACGCTCAATCCGGGCGGCGTGCGGATCGGCACGGCCGAGATCTACAACCAGGTCGAGCCAATCCCCGACGTTCTGGAGGCGCTGGCGATCGGACAGGACTGGGACAACGACGTCCGCGTCGTGCTGTTCGTGCGGCTGCGGGCCGGCGTCGTGCTGGACGAGGCGCTGGAGAAGGTGATCCGCGGTCGCATCCGCACCGGGGCGTCGCCACGCCATGTCCCGGCCAGGATTGTCGCCGTCGCCGATATCCCGCGCACCAAGTCGGGCAAGATCGTCGAGCTGGCCGTTCGCGAGGTCGTGCATGGCCGGCCGGTGAAGAACCAGGAGGCCCTGGCAAACCCCGAGGCGCTGGCGTTGTTCCGCGACTTGCCGGAACTGGCGGTCTAGAGGGCCCTATCCGATCGTCGGTCCGCGCCGCTCCCGCGTTCCGGCCCGGGCCAGCAGGGCTACCGGCAGCATGCCGACGATGACGATGACGAGCGCCGCCACGGCGCCGTCCTCATAGGTGCCGCGCGCCGCCTCGCCATAGACATAGGTGGCAAGCGTCTCGAAGTTGAAAGGCCGCAGCAGAAGCGTCGCCGGCAATTCCTTCATGCAGTCGACGAAGACGAGCAGTCCGGCCGCCGCCAGCGCCGGCGACAGCAGCGGTACGTGGATGCCGGCCATCAGCCGGCCGGTGCCGGCGCCGAGACTGTGCGCCGCCATGTCGATCGACGGCGATATGCGGGTGAAGCCTGCCTCGATGCCGCCGATCGAGATCGCCAGGAATCGCAGGCAATAGGCCAGCACCAGCGCGGCGCCGGAGCTCATCAGGATCAGGCCGGGTGAGCGTCCAACGACACTCTTCACCGCGTCGGCGATCCAGTTGTCGAGGCCGGCGATCGGCACCAGTAGCCCGACGGCGAGCACGGTGCCGGGAATGGCGTAGCCGATGCCGGAAAGCCGGATCATGCCGTGCAGCGACTTTCGCCGCGACATGCGGCCGGCGGTCGCCAGGAACAGGCCGATGGCGACGGTGAGGATGGCGGCGACAGTCGCGAACAGCACGCTGTTGCCGGTCCAGCTCCAGAGGTCGGCCGGTAATCCGCCGAGCCGGATCCGCCGCGTCGCCTGGACGACCAGATAGCTCGCCGGCACGAGGAAACCGAGCAGGATCGGCAGCGCGCAGGCGAGGATTGCGAGCAGAGCGGGGCCGCCGGCGAGCGGTTGCGCCATCGCCTGGGCACCGCCGCGCGGGCCGGAATAGTTCATGCCACGCCGACCGAGCCGTTCGAGCAGCACCAGCGCGAAGACGATGGCCAGCATGACGAGCGCGATCTGCGCCGCGCCCTCGATCGAGGAGCGCGTCACCCAGGTGGTGTAGATCGCCACCGTCAGTGTACGGACGCCGAGGAATTCCGACGCACCGATGTCGTTCAGCGCCTCCATCAGCGCGAGGCTGACGCCGACGGCGACCGCCGGGCGCGCCAGCGGCAGCGCCACGGTGCGGAAGGCGCGGAAGCGGCCGGCGCCGAGGGTCCGCGAAGCCTCGAGCATCGAGGCCGACTGCATCACGAACAGCGCCCGCACCGGCAGGTAGACATAGGGATAGAGGATGAGGCCGAGCAGGAGGATGGCGCCGCCGAGCGACCGGATGTCGGGGAAGGGCAGGCCGCGCGGATCGGTGATGCCGAACAGGCTGCGCAGGCTGGTCTGCAGCGGTCCGACCGGATGCACCACGTCGAGATAGGCATAGGCCATGACATAACTCGGCATGGCGAGCGGCAGGAGCAGGGCCCATTCGAACAGGCGGCGGCCGGGAAAGCGGTAGGCCGTGACCAGCCAGGCTGTGCCGATCCCAATGACGGCGACCATCAGCCCGACGCCGAGGAGGAGAAGCGCCGTCGTGCGGGCCGCGACCGGCAGGACGTTGGCGATGAGGTGCGGCCAGAGCTCGCCGGAACCGCGGGAGGCGAAGAAGACGAGGCCGACGATCGGCGCCAGTGCCAGCAGCGCGATCAGCGCGCCGCCGACCAGCCAGAGCCTGTCGGAGCGGGCGGGAGCCGCCCGGAGCCGCCCCGCGGGCGCCATGGAAACGGTCATGCCCCGGAAGATCCGGGGCATGAGAAACAGCGTGGGATGCCGTTTGGGCGGCGCATCGGCAGGATCAGCCGTCGAAGCCGACGACGTCGACCAGCTCGCTCGCCTGCTTGCGTTCCTTGGCGATCGCCGTCAGCGGCGTCGGATCGACCGTCAGCGTGCCGAGTTCGGCGATGATCGGGTCGGCGGCTACACCGGCGCGGACCGGATATTCGAAATTCGCCTTGGCGTAGATCTCCTGGGCCGGCTCGGAGGCCAGGTATTCCAGCAGCCTGACGGCGTTTTCCTTGTTCGGGGCGTTCTTGGCGACGGCGGCGCCCGAAACGTTCACATGCGTGCCGGCCTTGTCAGTGAAGGTCGGCAGGATGACGCGGATCGCGTTGCCCCATTCGACCTGCTCGGGGCCGCCCTTGCCGGACCGCATCAGGCCGACATAGTAGGAATTGGCGATGCCGACATCGCAGAGATTGGCGAGGATATCGCGCGCGACGTCGCGGTCGCCGCCGCCGGCCTTGCGGGCCAGATTGTCCTTGACGCTTGTCAGCCAGCCCTTGGCGGCATCGGCTCCGTCCTTGGCGATGACGGCCGCGATCAGCGACGTGTTATAGGGATGCTGGCCCGAGCGGATGCAGATCTTGCCCTTGAAGCGGGGATCGGCCAGGTCCTCATAGGTCAGCGTCTCGTCCTTGACCCGGTCCTTTGAGGCATAGATGACGCGGGCGCGCATCGAGAGGCCGAACCACTGGCCGTCCGCGTCGCGCAGATTGGCGGGGATCGCCTCTTCCAGCGCCGCCGACTTGATCGGCTGGGTCAGGCCGCGATCGGAGAGTTCGATCAGATTGCCGAAATCGACGACGGAGAGCAGATCGGCCGGCGAATTGGCGCCTTCGGTGGCGACGCGCTCGGCAAGGCCTTCCTTGACGAAGATCACATTCGCCTTGATGCCGGTCTCTTTGCTGAAGCTGTCGAGCAGCGGCTGGATCAGGCCGGGTTCGCGCGTCGTGTAGACGTTGACTTCACCCTCGGCGAGGGCGGGCAGCGCGGTGGTTGCCAGCAGCGCGGCGGCGGCGGCAAGGCGGGCGAGGCTAAGCATCGTCGTGATCTCCGTTCATCGAGGGGGCGGAACCCTGGCCGCCGTGGATCACGGCGACTAACGCCGGCTGCATCCCATCATCGCGAGTAGAGGTCAATAGAAGTCGGCGCGACAACTCGGCCCGATCTCGATGTTCTAGAATGGAATGACTCTAGATCATCTCGCTTCCTCTTGGAATGAAAGAGACCGGACTGACGCCGGGCTGCGATCAAGTGACCTCACGTTTCTGTGAACAGCGTATCCCGAGAAATACCGTTGCCCCGGTGGACTAAGTCTCGACCCAGTCGCCGGCGACTGCCTGGACCAGCGCCAGCGCCGCGACGGCGGCGGTATCGGCGCGCAGGATGCGGGGCCCGAGCGGGATCGCTGTGACGAAGGGGAGCGCGTGCAGCATCTCGCGCTCTTCCGGCGAGAAGCCGCCTTCGGGGCCGATCAGCACGGCGAGCGGGCCCTTTGGAAGTGCCCGCAGGATCGACAGCGGATCGGCGCCGGTCTCGTCCTCGTCGCAGAAGATGATCCGCCGCTCGGGCTCGTCCTTCGGCCAGCGCGCGAGCAGGGCGGCGAGCGGTTCGGCCGACGCGATCTCGGGGATCGACAGCACGCCGCATTGCTCCGCCGCCTCGATCGCGTTGGCGACGAGGCGGTCGTCGTTCAGGCGCGAAACCTGAGTGCGGCGGGTGATCACCGGCCGGATCAGCCCGGCGCCCATCTCGACCGCCTTCTGCACCATGTAGTCGAGCCGCGCCTGCTTGATCGGCGCGAACAGATAGTGGAGCGTCGAGGGCGGTGTCTGCTCGCGCGACAGCGCGTCGGCCGTCAGCACGGCGCCCTTGCGGCCGGCCTCGGCGAGCGTGGCGCGCCATTCGCCGTCGCGACCGTTGAAGATCAGCACCGGGTCGCCCTCGCGCATGCGGAGCACGTTGACGAGATAGTTGGTCTGGCCCTTGTCCATGACGATGCGGGCGCCCGCGTTGAGCGGGGCATCGATGAACAGGCGTTGGGTGGTGAAATCATAGCGCGACATGCGTCTCGATAGCGCGGAGCCCGGCCAGGCCGCAAGGTGGCGCGGCTGCCGGCTTGACCGGGACGGGCGGCGGGGGCATTCAGGACCGGCAATTCCCGTCGGCACGTCTCGGCGGCATGAAGAAGGGCCGCGACCGACTTGACCGATCCCGTCCATAACGCCGGCGAATATTCCGTCTCCGAAATCTCGATGGCGCTGAAGCGCACCGTCGAGGACGCGTTCGGTTTTGTCCGCGTGCGGGGCGAAATATCGGGCTATCGCGGGCCGCATTCCTCGGGCCACGCCTATTTCGCGCTGAAGGACGACCGCGCCAAGATCGAGGCGGTGATCTGGAAGGGCAATTTCGGCAAGCTGCGCTTCCGGCCCGAAGAGGGCATGGAGGTCATCGCCACCGGCAAGCTGACCACCTTCCCGGGCTCGTCCAAATACCAGATCGTCATCGAGGCACTGGAGCCGGCCGGCGTCGGCGCGCTGATGGCGCTGCTCGAGGAGCGCCGGCGCAAGCTCGCGGCCGAAGGTCTGTTCGATTCGGGGCGCAAGCGGCCGATCCCCTACCTGCCCCGCGTGATCGGCGTCGTCACCTCGCCGACCGGCGCCGTCATCCGCGACATCCTGCATCGCCTCGACGACCGCTTTCCGGTCCGCGTGCTCGTCTGGCCGGTGCGCGTGCAGGGCGAGACGTCGGCGGCGGAAGTGGCTGCGGCGATCGCCGGCTTCAACGCGCTCCCCGTTGGCGGCGCCATCCCGCGTCCCGACGTGCTGATCGTCGCGCGCGGCGGCGGCAGCCTCGAGGACCTCTGGGGCTTCAACGAGGAGATCGTCGTCCGCGCGGCCGCCGCCTCGTCGATTCCGTTGATCTCCGCCGTCGGCCACGAGACCGACACGACGCTGATCGATTTCGCCGCCGATTTGCGCGCGCCGACGCCGACGGGTGCTGCCGAAATGGCTGTGCCGGTGCGCTCGGAGCTGCTGGGCACGGTCAGCGATCTCGGCCGCCGGCTCGACGGCGCCATGCTGCGCCTGGTCGAGGCACGCCGGCGCGAGCTTCGCGCCGCCGCCCGGGCCTTGCCGCGCCTCGACGATCTGCTCGCGATACCGCGCCGCTCCTTCGACGAGCTGTCGGCTCGCATCGGCCGCGCGCTCGGGGCTAACACGCTGGCGCATCGCGGCAAGCTGGAGCGGACCGCCGGCCGCCTGTCGCTGTCTTCCCTGGACCGCCTCACCCTTCGCGCTCGCGACCGCCTAAACGCGCTCGGCGAGCGGCAGGGGCGGGCGCTGGAGGTGCATGCCGAGCGCAAGCGCGCGCTCTTCGCCCGCGTCGCCGGCCGTCTTCGGATCGAGCCGCTGTCGCAGCGTGTTGCGCGCGGCGCCGTGCAGATCGCCGATATCGACGGCCGCGGCGGCCGCGCCTTCATCCGCATCGTCGAGCGAAACCGCGACCGTCTCGACCGCGCCTGGCGGCTGGCCGAGACGCTCTCTTATCGCAGCGTGCTGGCGCGCGGCTTCGCGCTGGTGACGGATGCCGAGGGCAGGACGGTCCGCGCCGCAGCGAAAGTCGCGAGCGGCGAGGCGCTGACGATCGAGTTCCAGGACGGCAAGATTGGCGCCATCGCCGCCGGCGGCGCCGCCGAACCGCGCCCGAAGCGTGCCGCCAAGCCAAAGCCGCCGACGCAGGAAAGCCTGTTCTAGGACTTCGTCCTTTCCGCGCTACTGACTCGGGGTCCACTATTTCGCCTTGCCGGGCGGTGACGCTCGAATCGGATCGCCGCAGACCGATCCTATTCCTTCAGCCGCTTGCCCTTGATTTCGGCGATGGTCGAACCGGGGGAGATCGCCTGCGGGTCGACCTTCAGATGCAGGATCGCCGGCTTGCCGTTCGCCTCGGCTCGTTCGAAGGCCGGCAGGAAATCCTCCGTCCGCTCCACCGTCTCGCCATGGCCGCCATAGGCGCGCGCGAAGGCGGCGAAGTCGGGATTGACCAATTTCGTCGCCTCGATGCGGTCGGGATAATTGCGCTCCTGATGGGCGCGGATGGTGCCGTACATGCCGTTGTCGACGACGATGACGAGGATCGCCGCCCCCTCCTGCGCGGCGGTGCCGAATTCCTGTCCCGTCATCTGGAAGCAGCCGTCGCCGGCGAAGGCGACGACCGTGCGCTCGGGAAAGCGCAGCTTGGCGGCGACGGCCGCCGGTACCCCGTAGCCCATCGAGCCCGAGGTCGGGGCAAGCTGTGTCCTCGATCCCCGGAAGCGATGATAGCGATGCACCCAGTTGGAATAATTGCCGGCGCCGTTGGTCAGCACGGCATCCTTCGGCAGCACATCGCGCAAGGTCAGCATGACGGCGCCCATCTCGACGCCGCCGACTTCGCGCGGTTTCGGGTCGGACCAGGCGCGATAGGCCGCGTTGGCAGCGCGTGTTTCGGCGCTCCAGGGAATGGTCGCCGGCGGGTGCACGGCTTCGAGCTGGGCTGCGAAACCGTTCGGCGTCGCGTTGATGGCGAGCGCCGGGCGATAGACGCGGCCGAGTTCCTCCGCGCCGCCATGCACATGCACCAGCGTCTGCTTCGGCTCGGGAATGTCGAGCAGCGTGTAGCCAGAGGAGGGCATCTCGCTCATCCGCCCGCCGACGAGGATCAGCAGGTCCGCTTCCTTGACCCGCTTCGCCAGCGCCGGATTGATGGCGATGCCGACCTCGCCGGCGAAATTCGGATGCTCGTGGTCGAACAGGCCCTGCCGGCGCAGCGAGACACCGACCGGCAGGTCGAAGCGCTCGGCGAAGCGCTGCATCGAGGCGATCGCCGGATCGCTCCAGCGCGATCCGCCGAGCACCAGCAGCGGCCGCTCCGCCTTCCAGAGCAGCTTCTGCAACTGCGCCGTCTGCGTCAGGCCCGGATAGGTCTCGATCGGCTCGGACGCACCGACCGCGGCGACGGCGGCCAACTCGCGCAGCATGTCCTCCGGCAGCGCCAGCACGACCGGGCCGGGGCGGCCAGAGGTCGCGACATGGAACGCGCGCGACAGGAATTCCGGAATCCGCGCCGCTTCGTCGATCTCGGCCACCCATTTGACGACGTCGCCGAACATGCGCCGGTAGTCGATCTCCTGGAACGCCTCGCGCTCGCGCATCGAGCGGCCGACCTGGCCGATGAACAGGATCATCGGCGTCGAATCCTGCATGGCGACATGCAGGCCCGAGGCGGCGTTGGTGGCGCCCGGTCCGCGCGTGACGAAGCAGATGCCGGGACGGCCCGTCATCTTGCCCCAGGCCTCCGCCATCATCGCCGCGCCGCCCTCGTGGCGGGCGACGGTGACGGGGATGGGCGAATCATGCAGCGCGTCGAGCACGGCCAGAAAGCTCTCGCCGGGCACGCAGAACACCCGCTCGACGCCATTGGCTTCCAGGGCCTCGACGAGGAGGCGGCCGCCGGTGCGGGGCGAAACGACGTCGGACATAGGGAGATCCTTGCGTAAGGCGATGGCGGAAGGGATTGCGCCGAACCGGGCGCATTGTTGGAAGGGGATGGTGGCATCAACTTCTGTTCGGCGGAAGCCGGTGCCGCTAGACTGACGGCGTCGGGGCCAGGTCTAGGAATAAAAAAGTGCGCAGCGGATCAGTTTTCGGGTCGTCGGCGATTGTCGGCATGGTGGCGGCGGCGGCGATGGCGGCTTCGGCCGGCATGGTCTTCGCGCAGGACGAGTCAGAGGACTCCGCCGCGACGCTCTCGCCCTATCCGACGACCGAATATGCCGAAGGCGCCAGGGAAGCGACCGTCAGCGACGGCGGCATCACCGTCCGGGTGTTCCAGGAACGACGGCCGAAGATCGATCCCGATGATGACGTGCCGGTGTTTCAGGTCAGCGTCGACGGCAAGCTGGTGCTTGAGCATGTCGGCTCCGCCTCCGGCATGTCGATGCCGGGCATGAGCGCCTCGATCGTCGAGATCGACCCGACAAATGACAGTAAGGAAGTTTATCTGAGCAACTATACCGGCGGTGCACATTGCTGCTCGGAGATCGTCGTCGCCGAGAAGACCGCCAAGGGCTGGGTCGCCGTGCCGGTCGGCGCTTTCGACGGCGATGGCGACTATCTGCAGGATCTCGACAATGACGGCGTCGCCGAGATCGTCACCGTCGACAACAAGTTCCTCTACGCCTTCGACTGCTATGCCTGCAGCGCGGCACCGCTGGTGATCCAGACGGTGCGCGACGGCGCGGTCGTCGACTTGACGAAGGAACCGCGCTTCGCCAGCGCGCATCGCGACTGGCTGAAGCAGCTGGAGGAGGGCGCCGATCCCGACCAGCGCTGGAAGTCGCCGGGCTTCCTGGCCGGCTGGGTGGCACAGAGCATTCGCGCTGGCGAGGGCGAGCAGGCGTTCCTGGCACTGCAGAAGCGGTGGGACAGCAAGACGGATGAGGGCGAGGAGGTCTGCCTGACCGGGCCAGATATTGACGCCTGCCGCAAGCAGGACCTGAAAGTTCTGAAGTTCCCCGAACGGCTGAAGCTGTTTCTCGACCAGAATGGTTACACGTTCTGATTTTATTTTATGGCCGAGCGACGGAATCGCGAACGTCGTGCGTTAAAGCCCATGCGGGTGGCATTCGGGTGCGGTTTCGCGTCCACAAGTGATGGGATGGATGACTATGCTTTCTCGACGTTCTCTATTGGCCGGACTTCTGGCCGCGGCCGTTGCGGCGCCGCTCGCGACGATCGCCCCGGGAGAGGCTGAAGCGCAATCGTGGGGAGGCCCCGGGCCTGGCCCCAATCGCCGGCCGCCGCCGCCGCGCCATGAGCGCCGGCCGCCGCCGCGCCGTGGCTATGTCTGGGTGCCCGGTCATTGGGAGTGGCGCCGTGGCCGCTATGTCTGGATGAGCGGCCGCTGGGTGCGCGCGCGTCCGGGCTGGCATCACCGCAATTCGCAGTGGGTCTGGCGCAACGGCCGCTGGGTCTATGTCCCGGGCGGCTGGCACCGCTGAGCAGCTTCCTGATTTCAGGCTCGAACGGCGCGGATTTCCGCGCCGTTTTCTTTTGGCGAGGCGAACTATCGATACGTCGCGCGCAGGTGGTGAATGGTCAGGTCCGCGGTGGTAGGCCGGCGGCCTCCGGCTTCCGCCTTGAACGTGACGCTGCGCGGCTCGCCGGGCAGCAGCAGGAAGCTCGCATCGTCGAAATGGCCGGGAATGCCCTCTGCCTCGGCGCGGACATGGAAGGCGGGAGCATTGGCGGACAGGGTGAAGCGCCCGGGGCCTTCTTCGTCGATGCTGATTTCCGCTGCCGGCAGATCGAATCGCTTCGGCATGTCGGGCAGCACGACGATCTGCCGCTCCGGCGCGGCGACGCCGTCGACTTTGGCGTCGATGACGTAGAAGCGATCCTGCGCCGTCGGCGCCGCGATCGTCATGATCTCGACGGCGCGGTCCGGGGGAACGCTGGTCCTGGCGTGGCGCTCGTCGATCAGCGTGCCGTCGAGCTCGAAGCTGCGCAACCGGGTCTCGATCACCACGGCCTGATGACGGTCGTTGATGGCGCGGACAACTAGCTCGCCGTCGAGGAGCCGGGCGGCCAGCGCCACCGGATCGAAGAAGCGCTTGGCGTGATAGTGCAGCGTCTTCCAGGCGAGCGAGTGGTCGATCGACGACCAGGAGACGGCCGGCCAGACATCGTTCAGCTGCCAGTAGAGCGCGCCCATTGAGTGGGGCTTCAGGCTGCGCCAGTAGCGCACCGCCGTCTCGATCGCGAGGGCCTGCTGCAACTGCGACAGGTAGACGAAGCTCTCGAAGTCGCCCGGCACGCGGAAATAGCGCGCCATGGTGTCGATGATGCGCGAATTGCCGGCACCGTCGCGCTGGTGGAATTCCATCACCGGTGCGGTCGCGTTCCAGTTCTCGCGGCCGCCGGCAAAGGCGCGGATGCCGGTCATGGACGGGAAGGACTGGAAGCCGAACTCGGAACAGAAGCGCGGCTTCACCGTGTAGTAGTGTTCGAAATTCTTGTTCGAGTGCCAGACGTCCCAGAAGTGCAGGTCGCCCGAGCGGTCGTCGTGCCAGGCGTCGCCATAGTCCATGTCGCCGTTGCACGGGCTGGACGGCCAGAAACGGCGATCGGGATCGGTGTCCTGCACGGCCTTGTCGATGACGCGGTTGAAGCGGTCATAGTTGACGAGGTAGCGGTCGCGATTGTTGCGCGAGATCTCGAACCAGTTGAGCGAGCCGATCACCTCGTTGTCGCCGCACCAGAGCGCGATCGAAGGCCGGCTGGAGAGCCGCTTGATCTGGTAGCGCAGCTCCGCGTCGATCTCGGCCAGGAAATCGGGCGTCGAGGGGTATTGCGAGCAGGAGAACATCATGTCCTGCCAGACCAGCAGGCCGAGCCGGTCGCAGGCGTCGTAGAAGGCGTCGAACTCGTAGAAGCCGCCGCCCCAGACGCGGATCATGTTCATGTTGGCCTCGACGGCGGCGGAAAGCAGCGCGTCGATCCGTTCGGCGGTGATGGCTGAGGGCAGTGCGTCGGCCGGGATCCAGTTGGCGCCCTTGGCGAAGATGTCGACACCGTTGACGCGGAAGAACATCGAGGCGCCGACTTCGTCCTTTTCCGTCACCACCTCCAGCGTCCGAAAGCCGATCCGGCGGCGGACGCTGTCACCAGGAATACCGACGACAGCCTCATAGAGTGGCTGTTCGCCATGGCCTGCCGGCCACCAGAGCTCGGGCTTGCCGATATCGAGCGCCAGCTCCGCCTTGCCGCCATGCTCGGCCGAGACCTTGACGGTCTGTCGGATGGTTTCGCCGGCGAGCTCGAAGGTGACGGGAACCGTGACGTCGGCCTGCGTCAGAAGCTCGATCTCGGCGATCGCCGTCACCGTGCCGTCGGCATGGTGACGCTGGCGGATCTGCACCGCCTCGATTCGCGCCGCGTCATAGAGATGCAGGATCGGCTCGGCATAGATGCCGGCGACCATCAGGCAGGGACCCCAATCCCAGCCGCCATGGCATTGCGGCTTGCGGATCATGTTCAGGTCGGGAACGCGGTTGTTGGAGACGCTCCAGGGAATCGGAAAGGGCTGTTTCTTCGCCCGCGCGATCGCCTCGGCCCCGGCGGGTGAGAAGCGGATGCGGATTTCGTTGCTGCCGGGCCTCAGCGCGTCGGTGACGTCGATGCGATGGCGCAGGAAGCAGCTTCCGAGCGTCGCCACGGCGGCGCCGTTGAGAAAGACCTCGGCGAAGGTATCGACGAATTCCAGCTCCAGCACGGCCCAGCGATCGGCGAGATCGGAGCCTGCGACCTCGAAGTCGCGGCGGATCTCCCAGCTCGTCTCGCCGACCCATTGCAGGTCCGCTTCGTTCATGCCGGCATAGGGGCTTTCGATCCGGCCGAGCGCGACGAGGGCCGAATGCACGTCGCCGGGAACCTCTGATGGTCCCAGCGCATCTATGTCACCGTTGGAGAGCATCCAGGAACCGGCGAGCGAGAGTTTCGACATCAAGGCAGATCCTTAGCGCAGGCGATCAGGGTTGCGGAGCGTCACGGCTATCGGCCGCGATTGCAACGGCTGACTTTGTGGCAACCGCGATCGGGCTCTGATTTCGAGTTACGAACATAAATTCGAGCTTCCATTTGTCGGCCGGGATGCTCATATGCCAGGTACAAACGTGCGAATGCGCGGCAGTCAGATTGGAGGAGTGTCCGATGACCTCGAAACTTGATCAGCTCAAAGCCATGACCGTTGTCGTTGCCGACACCGGCGATCTCGAGGCCATCAAGACCTATCGTCCGGTCGATTGCACGACCAACCCGTCTCTGGTGCTCAAGGCGGCCGAGCTGCCCGCCTACCAGGACGTCATCGAAAGCGCCATCGCCTGGGGCCGCAAGCAGGGCGGCACGCAGGACGCGGTCGCGGCGCATGTCGCCGATCGTCTCGCCGTCGCTTTCGGCGCCGAGATGTCGAAGCTCGTCCCCGGCCGCATCTCGACCGAAGTTGACGCCGATCTCTCTTTCGACGTGGAAGCGTCCGTGAAGCGGGCGCGCGACATCATCGCCGAATACGATGCTCTCGGCGTTCCGCGTGAAAAAATCCTCGTCAAGCTGGCCTCGACCTGGGAGGGTATCCGCGCTGCGGCGATCCTCCAGAAGGAAGGCATCGACTGCAATCTGACGCTGCTGTTCTCGCTCGCCCAGGCCGCTGCCTGCGCCGAGGCCGGCGTGTTCCTGATCTCGCCCTTCGTCGGTCGTATCCTCGACTGGCACGTCAAGGCTTCGGGCAAGACGTTCGAGCCGGAAGAGGATCCGGGCGTCCTCTCGGTCCGCCAGATCTACAGCTACTACAAGCAGCGCGGTATCGAGACCGTCGTCATGGGCGCGTCGTTCCGCTCGACCGGCGAAATCGAGGCTCTGGCCGGCTGTGACCGCCTGACCATCGCGCCGGCGCTGCTTGAGAAGCTCGCCGCCGACAACGGCACGCTGGTGCGCAAGCTCGACCCGGCCAATACCGGCGAGAAGATCGCGACGGTCGCGTCGGACGAGAAGAGCTTCCGCTGGGCGATGAACGAGGACCAGATGGCGACCGAGAAGCTCTCGGAAGGCATCCGCCTGTTCGCCAAGGACCTGCGCGCGCTCCGCGCCCTGATCGCCAAGCGCCTCGAGGCCGGCGTCCCGGCCTGATCGAACGCAGTCTGAAGACAAAGGCCGGTCGCCCGATGGGTGGCCGGCCTTTTTTGTTTGTGGGGGTTCGGCCCCCTAAAGCCCGATCTCGGCCCCGGCCGTCGGTGCCAGGAAGGTCTGGATCTGCCGGACGATCTGGGCGGCGTGGTCGCGGCCGAGCGATTCCGCCCGGTCGCGGTCGCGCGTCTCGATGGCGGCGATCAGCGCCTCGTGCTCGTCGACGAATTCCTGCGGCAGGTGGTCCTCATAGGTGAGGTAGTAGAGCCGGAGCAGGCGCGTGCCCTCGTTGAGCAGGCGGGCGAACAGGTCGGTGTAGTAGCGATTTCCGCCAGCCTCGGCGATGGCGAGGTGGAAGGCGCGGTTGGTCTCGATCATGCCGATGGCGTCGGAACCGGCGACGGCGGCGACGAAATCGCGCTGGCACTGCCGAAGCGTATCGAGATCGGCATCGTCGCGCCGCTCCGCCGCCAGCCGCGCCGTCACCCGGTACATCAGCATCAGCGCGTCGAGATAGTCCGGCAGCCCGGCATAGTCGATGATCGACACGATCGTGTTGCGGTTGGGCAGCGTCGTCGCCAGCCCCTCGGCGACCAGCTTGACCAGCGCCTCGCGCACCGGCGTCCGCGACAGCCCGAAGCGGGCGGACAATCCCACCTCGTCGAGCGGGTCGCCCGGGGCGATCGCCATGTCGAGGATGTCCCGCTTCAGCGCGTCATAGACTGTCGACACGCCGAAGCCGCGCCGACGCGCCGTTTCGCCTGCCGGATCGCCCGGCTGTCGCTTTCCGTCCTTCGCCACGATCCGCCCCTTTGTCTCGCAAGGTCCGAGCCTTATAGGGCTCGCCGGCTTCGGCTGTCGACGGTCGCGTTGCGACCAGCAGCGGCCCGACGCGCACCCCGATCCCAGCGCACGCGATTTTCTGCGTGCAGTATGTCGACAAATCGTCCAGATTGCATCCGGATCCATTGAGAAAAGCTTTTCTCAGGCTGAATGGTCTCGCCGGATGTGGGTTGGGACCGTCGCGCCGGGGCGAGGCTGCGAGGGAAATGACCGAGATGCCTGCCGACAAGAGCGCCTTCCGCCGCCTGAAGCCGGTCCCGCACACCAGCGTCGTCTTTGGCGACGGCTTCTGGGCCGAGCGCACCCGCATCAACCGCGAGGTGACCATTCCGACCCAGTTCCAGCGGCTGGAGGAGGAGGGCTTCATCGAGGTGCTCGACGTCGACCAGCCGCCGAAGCCGCTGGTCCGGCCGATCAACGAATACGGCCTCTCCATGCAGATGTTCTTCGATTCCGATTTCGGCAAATGGATCGAGGCGGCGAGCTACAGCCTCGCCACTCATCCCGATGCGGCGATCGAGGCGAAGATCGATTTTCTGGTCGAGAAGCTCGACCATGCCCAGCTCGCCGACGGCTATTTGAACACCTGGTTCATCCGCCGCGATCTCGACAAGCGCTGGACCAATCTGCGCGACTGGCACGAGATGTACTCGATGGGGCATCTCGTCGAGGGCGCCGTCGCCTATTTCCAGGCGACGGGCAAGCGCCGCTTCCTCGACGTGATGATCCGCTGCGTCGACCATATCGCCAGCCGCTTCGGCCGCGAGCCGGGCAAGCTGCGCGGCTACGACGCGCATGAGGAGATCGAGCTGGCGCTGGTGAAGCTTTTTCGCGCCACCGGGGAGCGCCGTTTCCTTGATCTCGCCCGCTATTTCGTCGACGAGCGCGGGACGCAGGATCCGCATTTCTTCGACGAGGAGGCCAAGGCCCATCCGGGCGGCAAGCCGTTCAATTTCGGCACCTACGAATACAGCCAGTCGCACAAGCCGGTGCGCGAGCAGGACGAGGTCGTCGGCCACGCCGTCCGCGCCATGTATCTCTACAGCGCCATGGCCGATCTCGCCGCCGAGAACGGCGACGCGGCGCTGAAGGCGGCGCTCGACAAGCTCTGGAAGCACCTGACCAGCCGCCAGCTCTATGTCACCGGCGGCATGGGACCGGCAGTCGAGAACGAGGGGTTTACGCGGTCGTTCGACCTGCCGAACGAGACGGCCTATGCCGAGACCTGCGCCGCCGTCTCGCTGGTGTTCTGGGCGCATCGCATGGCCGAGATCGATCTCGACGGCCGCTATGCCGACCACATGGAGCTGGCGCTCCACAA
The DNA here is from genome assembly GCF_000380505.1 of Kaistia granuli DSM 23481. GTDB lineage: Bacteria > Pseudomonadota > Alphaproteobacteria > Rhizobiales > Kaistiaceae > Kaistia > Kaistia granuli. Next base: position 106,487 of record NZ_AQYH01000001.1, read on the forward strand.
TGGCGCGCTCTCCGGCGTCTCGCTGGCTGGCGACCGCTATTTCTACGAGAATCCACTTGAGAGCCACGGCCAGCACCGGCGTTGGCTCTGGCACTATTGTCCGTGCTGCCCGACCAATCTCGCGCGCCTCGTCGCCTCGCTCGGTGGCTATGTCGCGAGCCATGACGATGCGAATGTCGCGATCCATCTCTATGCGGCGTCGACGATCGATCTGGAGGTCGCGGGCAGGGCGCTGCGGCTGACCCAGCAGACCGCCTATCCCTGGGACGGCGATATCCGCATTCAGGTCGAGGCTGCCGAGCCCGTGCCGGCGACGCTCTGGCTGCGCATTCCTGGCTGGTGCCGCGGCGCGACGATCACCGTCAATGGGGCGCCGGTTGATGTCGCCCGGCTGACCCGCAAGGGCTATTGCGGCATCGAGCGCGACTGGGCCGCCGGCGACGAGATCCGCCTGGCGTTCGCCATGCCGGTCGAGCGGCTCCGCGCCCATCCCGATGTCGGCATGGATGCCGACCGCGTCGCGCTGCGGCGCGGCCCGGTGATCTATTGCGTCGAAGAGGCGGATAATGCGGCGCCGCCGCAGCGCCTTCGGCTGCTGCCCGAGGCGGCGACGGCGCAGTTCGAGCCCGAGCTTCTTGGCGGCGTGGTGACGCTCGCCGTCCCCGGCACGATCGACCAGACGGCCGACTGGAGCGAGACGCTCTACCGGCCCGAGCCGACCGCGACCGTCGCCGGGACGATCACCGCCATTCCCTATTTCGCCTGGGCCAATCGGGAGCCCGGCGCCATGCTGGTCTGGCTGCGCGACGGCCGTTGACGTCCGCGTCAGCTTCGCTTGCGCTGCTGTCACGTTGAATGTATACAGATTGTACACATTAACACTGCGACCCGATGCGAGGATGCGATGGCGAACCCGAAGGTGAACTGGAGCGGCGTTTTCCCCGCCGTTACGACGCAGTTGCGCGCCGACTATTCGGTCGATCTCGAGGCGACCGCCAAGGTCATCGAGGCGTTGATCCGCGACGGTATCTCCGGCCTCGTCATGTGCGGCACGGTCGGTGAGAATCCGGCCCTGACGCGCGCCGAAAAGATCTCGCTGCTGGAAATGGCGACGGCGACAGCGAAGGGGCGGGTGCCGGTCATCTCGGGCGTCGCCGAATATACCAGCGCCTTCGGCTCGGATTATGCGCGCGACGCGGCGCGGGCCGGCATTGACGGGCTGATGGTGATGCCGGCGATGGTCTATCCGGCCAAGCCGCGCGAGACGCGCGATCATTTCGCGACGATCGCCAAGGCGACCGATCTGCCGATCATGATCTACAACAATCCGCCCTCCTACCGGACCGACGTGACCCCGGCCATGCTGGCGGAGCTGGCCGAGTTCGAGACGATCGTCGCCTTCAAGGACTCGTCCGGCGACACGCGCCGCATCGTCGACGTCCGCAACATGACGGGCGATCGCTTCATTCCCTTCTGCGGCCTCGACGACGTCGTGCTCGAATGCGTCATGCTCGGCGCCGTCGGCTGGGTCTCCGGCATGTCCAACATCTTCCCGCGCGAAGGGGAGACCTTGTTCCGCCTGGCCAAGGCCGGCCGCTACGAGGAAGCGATGGCGATCTACGACTGGTACATGCCGCTCCTGCATCTCGACGCCCGCACCGATCTCGTCCAGGCGATCAAGCTGTGCGAGAAGATCGCGGGTCGTGGTACGGATCTCTGCCGTCCGCCGCGCCTCGGGCTCGATGCGGCCGAGACGGCCGAGATCGAGGCGATCATGAAGAAGGCTCTGGCGACGCGCCCGAACCTTCCGGATGTGGGGTTGCCGCTGGCAGCCTGAGGGAGAACGCATGCGTGTCGGCATCATCGGAGCCGGAATCGTTGGTGTCGCGACCGCGCATGCGTTGCTCGACGAAGGGCATGAGGTCGACCTGATCGACCGCGAGGGGATCGCGGCGGGCACGTCGGCCGGCAATGCCGGCTGGATCGCCCATCTCGACATCCTCCCGCTCGCCTCGCCGAAGGTCTGGCGCAACCTGCCGCGCTGGGCCTTCGATCCGCTCGGGCCGCTGGCGATCCGCCCGGCCTATCTGCCGGCCCTGCTGCCCTGGCTCGCCCGTTTCGTCGCGGCGAGCCAGCCCTCCCGCATCGAAGCCTCGATCCGGGCGATCGCGACGCTGAACGGACGCGCGCTGGCGGCCTGGGAAACGAGGCTCGCCTCGCTCGGCCTCGGTAACCATCTCCGCGACAGGGGCCTGCTCTCCGTCTGGGCGGACGAACGCGCCTTTCGCGCCGCCGGAGAGCTGATCGAGCGCCAGCGGGCGCTGGGTATTCCGGTCGAGACGCTCGATGCGCGCTCGCTCAGGGCACTCGAGCCGGCGCTTGGTCCGCGCGCCGTCGCCGGGGCGCTCTATCCCTCGGGCCGGCATGTCTCCGATCCGCTCCAATTCACCCGCGCGCTCGGCGAAGCGGCGCTGCAGCGCGGCGCCCATCTGCGCAAATTCGAGATCATCGGCGTCAGCGGTCGCGGCGGCGAGATCGCCATCCGCACCAGCTTCGACACGTTGGCGCTCTATGACCGCGTTGTCATTGCCACTGGCGCCTGGTCGAAGCCGCTGGCGGCGGCGCTTGGCGACGCGATCCCGCTCGATACCGAGCGCGGCTACAACGTCACCCTGCCGTCCGGCCGGCTCGGCCTGACCCGCCCCGTCATGTTCGAAGGCGAGGGCTTCGTCACCACGCCGCTCGACAGCGGCGACCGCGTCGGCGGCAGCGTCGAATTCGCCGGCCTCGAGGCGGCGCCGAATTTCAAGCGGGTCGACGCCATTCTCGGCCGGTTGCGGCGCTTCCTGCCGGAGGCCGACCTGACCGGTGGCGACCGCTGGATGGGGTTCCGCCCGTCGATCCCGGATTCCCTGCCGGTGATCGGGACGGCGAGCGGCGATCCGCGTGTCGTCTATGCCTTCGGCCACGCCCATCACGGCCTGACCCAGGCCGCAGCGACGGCAGAGCTGGTTGCGGCGCTCATCGCCGATCGACGGCCGCCGATCGATCTCGCCCCCTATTCTCCGCAACGTTTTGGCAAGAAGCACTGAGCAAGAGGCACGGAACATGGCGCGGCATACCTTCGTCTGCATCGACGGCCACACCTGCGGCAATCCGGTCCGCGTCGTCACCGGCGGTTCGATCCCGGTGCTGAAGGGCGCCACCATGTTCGACAAGCGCCAGCATTTCCTGGCGGAGTTCGACTGGATCCGCAAATCGCTCTGCTTCGAGCCACGCGGCCACGACATGATGTCGGGCTCGATCCTCTATCCGCCGTCGAGCGACGACTACGACGTGGCGATCCTGTTCATCGAGACCTCGGGCTGTCTGCCGATGTGTGGCCATGGCACGATCGGTACGGTGACGACGATCATCGAGCACGGTCTCGTCACGCCGAAGACGCCCGGCCTGCTGCGGCTGGAGACGCCGGCCGGCCTGGTCGAGGCGCGCTATGTCCAGAACGGGCCCTATGTCGACAGCGTGACGTTGACCAACGTGCCCTCCTTCCTGCTCGGGCGCGGCTACGAGGTCGTGGTCGACGGCATCGGCGCGCTCACCGTCGACGTCGCCTATGGCGGCAATTTCTATGCGATCGTCGAGCCGCAGCCGAACTATGCGGATCTCTCGAATTTGGAGCCGTCCGACATCGTCCGCCTGTCGCCAAAACTGCGCGCCGCCTTCAATGCGCGTCATGCCATCGTACATCCGGAAAACCCGGCGCTGGACAAGCTCACCCATGTGCTGTGGACCGGCAGGCCGAAGAACGCCGGCTCCTCGGCGCGCAACGCCGTCTTCTACGGCGACAAGGCGATCGATCGCTCGCCCTGCGGCACCGGCACCTCGGCCCGCGTCGCCCAACTCCATGCGACGGGCCGCCTCAAGGAGGGCGAGGCCTTCGTGCATGAGAGCATCATCGGCTCGACCTTCACCGGCCGCGTCGCCCGCACCACCACGGTCGGCCGGCTGCCGGCCATCGTCCCGACCATCGAGGGCTGGGCCCGCGTCACCGGCTACAACACCATTTTCGTCGACGATCGCGACCCGTTCTGGGCCGGATTTCAGGTCGTGGACGGGGAAGGGTAGGGCCAGCTTGCAAAGAAGTGTGAGGTCGGCGGCGTCGGACTCGTAGCGTGAGGGGCGCCCCTCGGCTAGAACGGCAGTCCCGACGCCAATCTGGATTGCTGCCATGCGCGCCCTCGTCCTCGAAGAAAAGCTGAAGCTCTCGCTCCGTGACATCGATCTGCCGCTGGAGGTGGGCCCGCGCGACGTCCGCATCGCCATCCACACGGTCGGCGTCTGCGGCTCGGACGTGCACTACTACACGCATGGCGCCATCGGCCCGTTCATCGTCAAGGAGCCCATGGTGCTCGGCCACGAGGCCGCCGGCACGGTCGTCGAGATCGGTTCCGAGGTGAAGTCCCTGAAGGTCGGCGACCGCGTCTGCATGGAGCCGGGCATCCCGGACCTGACCTCGAAGGCCTCGAAGCTCGGCATCTACAATGTCGATCCGAGCGTCACCTTCTGGGCAACGCCGCCGGTCCATGGCTGCCTGACGCCGGAAGTCGTCTTCCCGGAATCCTTCACCTACAAGCTGCCCGATAATGTCTCGTTCGCCGAAGGGGCCATGGTCGAGCCCTTCGCCATCGGCATGCAGGCGGCGACCAAGGCGAAGATCGTGCCCGGCGATACGGCGCTGGTCATCGGCGCCGGCCCGATCGGCATCATGGTGGCGCTGGCAGCGCTCGCGGGTGGCTGCAGCCGCGTCTACATTTCCGATCTCGTCAACGAGAAGCTTGCCATCGCCGGCCGCTATGACGGCGTCATTCCCGTCAATGTCCGCGAGACCGACCTGAAGGCGAAGATTGCCACGGAGACGGAGAACTGGGGTGTCGACATCGTCTTCGAGGCCTCGGGCAGCCCGCGTGCCTATGACGGCATCTTCAACTTTGTCCGCCCCGGCGGCACGATCGTCTTCGTCGGCCTGCCGGTCGAGCCGATCGCCCTCGACATCGTCTCGGCCTCGGCCAAGGAGGTGAAGATGGAGACGGTGTTCCGCTATGCCAACGTCTTCGATCGCGCGCTCGCCCTGATCGCCTCTGGCAAGGTCGACCTGAAGCCGCTGATCACAGGCGTCTATGATTTCGAGGATTCGATCGCCGCTTTCGAGCGCGCCGCTTCCGCCAACCCGAACGACGTCAAGCTGCAGATCACGCTCTGATCGTCCTGCTTTGTTTCTCCCACGGGGGAGCGCTACCGAAATGACAAAAGGCCCCGGATTGCTCCGGGGCCTTTCTCGTGAACGGCCGCTATGCCGGATCACATCATCCAGTAGGGCGGCATGCCGTAATAGTCGTGCACGCGCTTCTCGTAGTCGCGGTCGCCCCAGGCCGGCTCGTCGCCCTCGTCATAGGCGGGGCCGCCCTCGAGCTGCTCCTTGGTCAGGCCGACGACATAGCCACCCTGGGCGGTGTCGTACTTCAAGGTGTTCCACGGCAGCGGATGGTATTTCTCGCCCATGCCCAGGAAGCCGCCGAAGGACATGATCGCATAAGCGACCCTTCCGGTCTGCTTGTCGATCATTATGTCATGAATATCGCCGAGGCGATCGCCCGCAGTATTGTAAACTGCGGTTCCATCAACCTTGGTGGCGCCGATCAGCGAGTTGGAAACGTGCGTATGTTCCATCGTCTTCCTCCATGATGTCGAACTCATGCAAGGTCAACGTCGAAGCTGGAGCTTGGTTCCGCGCTGTGCGCGTCCGGTTGCGGCTCAGGCGGTCGCCGGTTTCCTGGCGACCAGGTAGATGTGCTCGCAGGCCAGAACCGTCTCGCCAGTCTGCTTCGTCACCGTCACCAGTTCGGAAACAATGCCGTGGGTTGCTCGCTTCGGGTGATCGCGCTTGTCGACGATCTTCGCCTCGACCGTGATGGTGTCGTTGATGAAGACGGGCTTCACGAACCGCACCTTGTCGTAGCCATAGGACATGGCGTGCGGGTTGATCGTCGTCGCCGTCATGCCGACCGCGACCGAGAGGATCAGCGTGCCATGGGCGACGCGCTGCTTGAAGTCCTGCGTCGCGCACCATTCGGCGTCCATGTGGTGCGGGAAGAAGTCGCCGGTCTGGCCGGCATGGATGACGATGTCGGCCTCCGTGATCGTGCGGCCCATGGTGTGGCGGCTGAAGCCGATCTCGTAGTCTTCGAAGAACTGCTCGACGATCATGGGTCTGGTCCTTGGCAGCCGGTCGCAACGTGGGCGCCGGAAATTGCTGCGTCATCCCGGGGCGAAGGCCCGGGATCCCTTCAGCCGAAGCGGGAACGGATAGGGCCTCGGCTGGTGGATCCCCGCTGTCGCGGGGGTGACGGCGGGGGCAGGGATATCCGCCTCCGCCGGTCGAAGAATCCTCGCCCGCAGCAGCAGCGATCGGCTAGGTGCGGGAGAGGGCAGGGTAAGTGTCTTAGTTGACCCAGCCGCCGTCGATGATGTGCATCTGGCCGGTCGTGTAGGTCGCGGTCGCCAGGTAGATGGCGAGGTCGGCGATCTCGCTCGGCTGGCCGATGCGGCCGATCGGCTGGCGGGCGATGAAGGCCTTGCGGGCAGCCTCATAGTCGCCCTGGTCGCGCAGGCGCTGCTGCAGCGACGGGCTCTCGACCGTGCCGGGGCAGATGCCATTGCAGCGGATGCCCTTGGTGACGTAGTCGGCCGCGATCGACTTGGTGAGGCCGACGGTCGCCGCCTTGGTCACGGCATAGGCGAAGCGGTTCGGCACGCCCTTGATCGAGCCGGCGACGGAGCAGACGTTGACAATCGAGCCGTCCTTCTGCGCCAGCATGCCCGGAAGCGCTGCCGAGATCGTGCGCCACATCGACTTGACGTTCAAATCGTAGGCGAAGTCGAGATCGGCTTCTGTGGCCTCTTCCAGCGTGCCGGCATGGACGATGCCGGCGCAGTTGAACAGCACGTCGATGGTGCCGATCTCGGCGATCAGCGCCTTGACGTCGTCGTTCGACAGCACGTTCAGCTTGCGTGTGGTGATGTTCGGGACGCCATCGAGTTCGGCCAGCACCGTCTCGTTGATGTCGGTCGCCCAGACGATGGCGCCTTCAGCCGCGGCCTGTTCGGCGACCGCACGTCCGATACCCTGTGCCGCTGCCGTGACCAGCGCGACCTTGCCTGCGAGCTTGCCGCCCATTGTCGTCAGTCCCTTCAGTTCGTCGTCAAATCATGTGGTCAGGAAATTCGAGCCCTCGACCGTCTGGCGGCCGATGGCGTCGAAGTCCCACGCGATGCCGAGTCCGGCCTCGGCGCTGGGAATGGCATATCCGTCCGCGATCGTCATGCCCTTTGTCGTCAGGCTGTCCAATTGCGGGATGTATTCGACCCAGCGCGCATTCGGCACGGCGGCGCAGAGCGCGACATGCAGTTCCATCAGGAAATGCGGGCAGACGACGACGTTGAAGGTCTCGGCCAGGTGCGCGACCTTGAGCCAGGGCGTGATGCCGCCGATGCGGGCGACGTCGACCTGGACGATCGAGCAGGCGCGGCGCTGCAGGTAGTCTCGGAAATGCAGGCTCGAATAGAGGCTCTCGCCGACCGCGATCGGGATCGAGGTCGATTCGCAGAGCCGGATGTGGCCGTCGACATCATCGGCGGTCAGCGGCTCCTCGAGCCAGCCGATATCGGCCGCCTCATAGTGGCGCGCGCGGCGGATCGCCTCGTCGACCGAGAAGGCCTGGTTGGCGTCGGTGAACAGCTCGAAACCGGGGCCAACGGCGTCGCGCACAGCGGTCAAGCGGGCGACGTCCTCGTGGATCGGCCGGCCGACCTTCATCTTGGCGCCGCCGAAGCCGTTCTCCTTGGCCCGCAGCGTATCCTCGATGATCGATTCGACCGGCAGATGCAGCCAGCCGCCTTCGGTGGTGTAGAGGCGGATCTTCTCCTGCGCGCCGCCGGCCAGGATGTGGACCGGCAGGTCGGCCTTGCGCGCCTTCAGATCCCAGAGCGCCGTGTCGATGGCGGCGAGCGCCAGCGAGGTGATGGCGCCGACCGAGGTCGCATGCGTCATGAACAGGAGGTCGCGCCAGATCTGCTCGATCATGCCGGCCTCGCGGCCGATCAGGGCCGGCGCCAGCGTCTTCTCGATCAGCGACATGATCGCCGGACCGCCGGTGCCGATCGTGTAGCTGTAGCCGGTGCCGACGACGCCGTCGGAATCGGTGATGCGGATGATCGGCGTTTCCTGGCTGACGAAGGACTGGATCGCGTCGACCCGCTTCACCTTCGGCTTCAGGTCGACCATCAGGCCTTCGACACGTACGATCTTTGCCATTTTCTCCCCCGGGGCTCTCTTTTTAGACCAGCACGCTCTTGCCCGATGCCTTGTCGAAGACATGCAGGCGCGAGAGGTCGAGATTGAAGGTCAGCTGCTCGCCCGGCTTGACGAAGCGCGGGTTGAGCATCTTGCCCTGAACTTCCTTGCCGCCGAGCTCGGTGTAAAGCAAGGTTTCGGTGCCAAGCGGCTCCGGCAGGATCACCGTGCGTTCGATCGTCGCCACTTCATTGTCGCCATAGAGGCCATAGCCGACCGGCGAGAACGCCTCGGCGCGGAAGCCGATGGTGATGGCCTGGCCGTCGGTGACCTTCTCCGCCGCCGGAGCAGGGAGCGCGAGCGTCACGCCGTCAGTGAGCCTGGCGACCTTGCGGCCGGCCTCGGTCGCCACCGTCGCGTCGAGCAGGTTCATCGGCGGCGAGCCGATGAAGGAGGCCACGAAGGTGTTCTTCGGCTGCTCGAACACCTCGGCCGGCGTGCCGACCTGCTCGATATGGCCGTCCTTCATGATGACGATGCGGTCGGCGAGTGTCATCGCCTCGACCTGGTCGTGCGTCACGTAGACGATTGTCGTCTTCACCTTCTGGTGCAGCTTCTTGATCTCGACGCGCATCTGGCCGCGCAGCTTGGCGTCGAGGTTGGAGAGCGGCTCGTCGAACAGGAAGACGTCCGGGTGACGCACGATGGCGCGGCCCATGGCGACGCGCTGGCGCTGGCCGCCGGAGAGTTCGCCCGGCGTGCGGGCGAGCAGCGGCGTCAGGCCGAGGATCTCGGCCGCCTCGGCGACGCGCTTCTCGATGGTCGCCTCGTCCTGCTTGGCGATCTTCAAGGAGAAACCGAGGTTCTCCTTGACCGTCATGTGGGGGTAGAGCGCGTAGTTCTGGAACACCATCGAGATGTTGCGGGCGCGCGGCGGCAGGTCGTTGACCACCCGGTCGCCGATCGAGATGGTGCCGCCGGTGATGTCCTCGAGACCGGCGATCATGCGCAGCGTCGTCGACTTGCCGCAGCCGGACGGGCCGACCAGCACGACGAATTCATTATGCGCGATCGTCAAATCGATGCCGTGGACGACGCCGACATTGCCGTAGCTCTTGACGAGCTTTTCGAGTCTGACCTCTGCCATATCGAATTATCCTTTGACGCCGCCGAAGGTGAGACCGGCGATCAGATGTTTCTGCACGATGAAGGTCAGGATGAGCGCCGGCACGATGATGATCACGGCCATGGCGCACATGCCGGTCCAGTCGACCGTGAACTGTGCGGTGAAATCCATCAGCCCGACCGGCAGCGTCTTCGACGCCGTGGTCCGGGTGAGCTGGGAGGCGAGGGCGAATTCGTTCCACGAGGTGAGGAAGGCGAAGATGCCGGCGGAGGCGATGCCGGACTTCGCGAGCGGGAACTCGATCTTCCAGAACGCCTGCCAGCGCGTGCAGCCGTCGACCTGCGCCGCTTCCGAGAGCGACAGCGGGATCTGCCGGAAGAAGCCGTCGATCAGCCAGATCGTGAACGGGATGTTGAGCGCCAGATAGACCAGGATGACGCCGAAATCAGTGTCGATCAGCCCGACGCGGCTCCAGATCATGAAGACCGGCAGCGACAGCGAGATGCCCGGCACGGTGCGCGACAGCATCAGCCAGAGGAAGGCGACGTTCTTGCCCTTGAAGCGGTAGCGGGCGAAGGCATAGCCGCCCATCATGCCGATCAGCACCGCCAGAACCGTGCTCGTCACCGAGATGATGACCGAGTTCAGGAAGTAGCGGGCGACCGGGATGCCCTGCTGGCTCTCGGACATGCCGAGGATGGCGCGGAAATTGTCGAGCGTCCAGCGTTCGGGGATCCAGACCGGGGGACGGGCCATCACCTCGACATTGTCGCGGAAGGCCGTCATCACGATCCAGAGGCCCGGAATGCAGATGATCGCCATGACGATGAAGACGGCGAAGCGGATGAGCCAGCGTTGCCAGGAGCGTTCCATTTAAGCGACTCCGCCCATGGTGCGTCGCGCGGCGGCGAGCTTCCGGAAGAAATAGACGGTGAAATAGACCGACAGCAGGATCGAGGCGTAGGACATGGCGTTGGCCATGCCCATGCGGGCGTCCTGGTAGCCGGTGCGGGCGATCAGCGTCCACAGCAGTTCGGTGCGTCCCGCCGGGCCGCCATTGGTCATGATCTTGACCATGTCATAGGCGCGCGCGACGTCGAGCGAGCGGATCGCCATGGCGATGTAGACGAAGGGCATCAGGTAGGGCAGCGTGATGTGGCGGAACACCTGCCACGGATTGCAGCCGTCGACCTTGGCCGCCTCGATCGGATCGCGCGGCATGGCCATCAGGCCCGCCAGCAGCAGGATCGCGAAGATCGGCGTCGACATCCAGACCTCTGCCATCAGGATGGCGAGGTTGGCGGTGACCGGATTGACGAGCCAGGGAATGGTGACATCCGACCAGCCGAGCGACTGGATGGCGTTGTTCACCAGGCCGACATTGTCGTTGAAGATGTACTTGAACTGGAAACCGACGAGGATCGGCGAGAACATCATCGGGAACATCATGATCGTGCGGATGACGCGCTGGCCGGCGGTCAGCTTGTCGATCAGGAGCGCGATGCAGAGGCCGAGAACCAGTTCCAGATTGAGCGCGACCGTCAGGAAGACCAAGGTGCGGCCGAAGGCCCACCAGAAGTCGACGTCGGAAAGCAGGCGCTGGTAGTTGCGCAGGCCGACCCACTGCCAGAGCGAGTCCGGCTTGACCAGGCGATAGCCGGTGAAGCTCGTATAGAGCGAGAAGAGGAGCGGCACCGCCACCACCAGCGCGATGATGACGAAGGCCGGCATCAGGAGCAGGATCGGAGGCGAAAGCCGGCTTCGGAAGAAACGCATGAAGGGATTCCGTGAGCCGTTGATTGGCTGGGACAGCGAGGGCTATCCGTCTCCCCTCCCGATGGCGGAAGAGGGCTGGGCGAGGGCATCCGGCATCGATGGCGCGAGACCCTCACCCGATCCTCACCCGCGAACGGGTGAGGACATTGCTTGTCGCGGGAGGCGCGGGTCCTACTGGAGGACGCCGGCGTCCTCCATGATCTGCGTCGCCTTCTTGGCGGCGGTGTCGAGGGCTTCCTTCGCCGTCTTCTGGCCGACGATGGCGGCCTGCAGCTCGGGCCAGATCACGTTCGACACTTCGATCCACTGCGGAACGAGCGGCGGCGTGCGGGCGTCGGCGAGCGACTGGCCCCAGACCGCGAACATCTCGGCCATGTACGGCGTGTCGCTCTTCTTGAATTCCTCGACGACGTCGGTGAAGGCCTTGGTGCGGGTCGGCAGATTGCCGGCGCGGGCTTCCATCATGGCGGAGTCGTAGTCGGTCAGGAAGTTGACGAGGCTGGCGGCGGCCTCCTTGTTGTCACAGGCTTCGGTGACGGAGAAGGAGTGGGAGCCGGACCAGCCGCCGCGCTTGCCGGCGGTGCCGAGCGGCGACAGGGCGAAACCGACCTTGCCGGCGACCTTGGACTTGGCCGGGTCGTTGTAGAAAGCTGCGAAGCCCGGCCAGTCGAGGTCGACCGCCAGCGTGCCGGCGGCAAACGCCTGGCCGATGTCGTCCCAGGTATAGTTCACCGTGCCGGCCGGAACGGCCTTGGCGTTGTAGATGTCGATGAACCACTGCAGGGCGTCGATGCCGGCCTGCGAGTTGAAGATCGGGTTCCAGTTCTCGTCGAACATGTCGCCGCCATTGGCGCGCACGATTTCCATGAACCGGCCGGTCATGCCCTCGTCCTTGCCGGCAAAAGCGGTGCCGTACAGGTTCGGCGGGCTGGCGAAGAAGATGACCTGCTGCTTCAGCTCGTCATAGGTGGTCGGCGGAGCGAGCTCGGTGCCGAACTTCTCCTTGTACTTCGCCTTGTTGTCGGCGTTCTCGTACAGGTCCTTGAGGTAGTACAGGTTCGACACGTCGGTGACGCGCGGCAGCTGCACGAGACGGCCGTCGACCATCGAGGCGGCGAGCGTGCCGGGGACGAATTCGTCCAGCGTCGCCTGAGGGATCAGCGTCTTCAGGTCGACATAAAGGTCGCCGTATTGCGGCGCGAAGCTGGTGTGGTTGGAGCCGACGCACCAGGTGATCGTGCCGGACGCGATGTCCTGCTTGATCTCGCGGTCTAGCTCGAAATGGTTCTTGGACGAGACGATCTCGACCTTGGCGCCCGTCGCCTTCTCCCATTCGGGAATGCGCGTGTAGAGCTTCTCGTACTGGGTGCCGCCGACGAGCTTCACCTTCAGGGTGTAGCCGGGGAACGAACCCCAGTTGGCAGCGTCTTCAGCCGAGGCGACAGCGGTCAGCGCGCCAAGGGCCGCGCACGAAAAAAGAGCGGCCTGGATGCCGCGCACAAAATTCATGTGTCTGATTCCTCCCAGAGAGCGCCCGAACCGCACTGATTCAAGGACGCCACATTCTCCACCACTGAATGGAGTATTCGTATATAAGCTAAATTGACTGGATCGAGTCAATGTCTAACTTGTCACAGCCCGGAGGTGGGCCGGGGGGAGCCACTGCATGACTGATGACGCCAATGACCGGTACCGGGCGCCCGCCCTCGACAAGGGGCTGGACATTCTCGAGCTGCTCGCCGCCACCGACGAGAGCATGACCCAGGCGGAGATCGCCAAGGCGCTCAATCGTTCGCCGAACGAGATTTACCGCATGCTCGACCGTCTGGTACGGCGCAGCTATGTCGCCCGCGTGCATGGCGATCGCTATGAGCTGACGCTCCGGCTGTTCGCGCTGGCGCATCAACATGCCCCCGTCCGCCGGCTCGTCAGCCAGGCGCTGCCGGTGATGCGGCAGTTCTCGCGCGATTCGGAGCAGGCCTGCCATCTCGCCGTCTACGACCGCGGCCGGATCGTCGTCGTCGCCCAGATGGATGCGCCAAGTTATTGGAGTTATTCGATTCGTGTCGGCGCGCGGGTCAGTCTGTACAACACTGGTTCGGGCCATGTGCTGCTCGCCTTCGCGACGCCGGAAGAGCGCGTGATGATGGAGGCCGAACGCGAGGAGCAAGACGAGGACAAGTCGCGTCCCGACAATCTCGACGAGCGCCTCATCCAGATCCGTCGGCGTGGCTATGAATCGACGCCGAGCGCGCAGTCGCAATCGGTCTACAATCTGTCGGTGCCGGTGCTGGGCGCCAACGATACGGCGCTGGCCGCGTTGACCTGTCCGTTCCTGCCCCGGATCGACCGGCCGAACGTCCCCGATCTGCAGGAGGCGCTGGCGATCCTGATCGCCGCCAGCCGCGACCTGTCGCATGTCGTGGGGCGCGGCGGCGCCGAGGATTGAGCGACCAGGCGAGGCAAGTCGACGCTTGCCAGTCCCCGTACACTGTGAATGATGCGCTCGCATATGAATGAGCCGGACGGCGATCCGGTCCGAGGGAGAGAGATGCCATGCGGATGATCGATACCCACTTGCACCTGGTCTATCAGGAGCGGTTCTCCTATCCATGGCTCGGCGGCGCACCGGCGCTCAACCGCAATTTCACCCTCGATGACTACCTTCCGCAGGCGAGGGCCGCCGGCATCACCGACATGATCCACATGGAGGTCGATGTCGCCGAGAAGGATATCGAGGCCGAGACCGAATTCGTCACTGGCCTCGGCCGGGGCGTCATCGGCGCCATCGCCGCCTGCCGGCCGGAGAGCGCCGAGTTTGCCGGCCAGCTCGAGCGTCTCGCCGCCAACCCGAAGGTGAAGGGCCTGCGCCGCATCCTGCACCAGTCGTCGGACGAGCTCGGCCAGCGGCCGATCTTCGCCGAGAACATCAAGCGGCTCGCGGCGCACAAGCTGAATTTCGACTTCTGCGTGCTGCCGCACCAGATCCCTATCGCCCTTGCGATCGCCAAGGCGGCGCCGGACGTGCAGTTCGTGGTCGACCATTGCGGCGTGCCGAACGTCAAGGACAAGGCCTTCGAGCCCTGGCGCGCCAACATGTCGGCGATCGCCGAATTGCCGAACGTCGCCGCCAAGGTGTCGGGCGTCATCGCCTATGGCGATCCCGTCAACTGGACGGTCGACGATCTCCGCCCCTTCGTCGAGCACACGATCGGCGCCTTCGGCTGGGACCGCGTCGTCTGGGGCTCGGACTGGCCGGTCTGCACGCTGACGGCCGATCTCGGCCGCTGGGTCGCGGCGACGCACGAGATCATCCGGGGTGCCAGCGACGACGAGAAGGCGAAGCTGCTGCACCGCAACGCCGAGCGGATCTACCGGCTGGATTGATTTCCAGTACTGGGTCGTCATCCCGGGCGAAGCGGACACCCGGGATCCATGCAGCCGCTTGCCGCCGGATGCTGAACGGATCCCCACCTTCGTTGGGATGACGGCAAGAAAACCGCGGCAAGAGCCTTACAGAAATCGAACGGGAGCAAATGTCATGCAGCGCATGGGATCGGTCATCGGGCTGAAGCCGGCCGACATCGCCGAATACAAGCGCCTGCACGCGGCCGTCTGGCCCGGCGTGCTGGCCAAGATCGCCGACTGCAACATTCGGAACTACTCGATCTTCCTGAAGGAGCCGGAAAACCTCCTCTTCGCCTATTTCGAATATCACGGCACCGATTTCGCCGCCGACAGCGCCAAGATGGCGGCGGATCCGACGACGCAGGACTGGTGGAAGGTCTGCGGGCCGATGCAGGAGCCGCTGGAAAGCCGCAAGGAAGGCGAGTGGTGGGCCGAGATGGAAGAAGTCTTCCACACCGACTGAGGCTGCGCCGTCACGTTCCATCCGCACAAAAGTCCGGGGCACGCCCCGGACCGATCCAACCGAGGTTCTGCATGACGTCCTTCGATCCCGCATCGCTTGCCCAGGCCTGGCCGCTTCCGACGGCGCCGCGCCCGATCGTCATCATCGGCGCCGGCGGCATCGTCAATGACGCCCATCTGCCGGCCTATGCGCTGGCCGGTTTCCCGGTCGCCGGCATCTTCGATCGCTACGTCGGACGCGCCAAGGCGCTGGCCGAGCAGTGGAGCGTGCCGTTCTTCCGCACGCTCGACGAGGCGGTGGCGGTGCGGGACGGCGTGTTCGACCTGGCGACACCGCCCGTGGCACATCTCGAAATCCTGCGCCGCCTGCCCAAGGGCGCGACGGTGCTGATCCAGAAGCCGATGGGGCGCGACCTCGACGAGGCGACCACGATCCTGAAGCTCTGCCGCGAGCGCCAGTTCACGGCGGCCGTCAATTTCCAGCTCCGCTTCTCGCCGATGATGCTGGCCGTTCGCGACGCCCTGGAACGGGGACTGCTCGGTCGGCTGGTCGATGTCGAGATGCACCTGAACCTCGTCACGCCCTGGCATCTGTTCCCGTTCCTGAAGGGCATGGAGCGGGTCGAGATAGCCGTCCACTCGATCCACTATCTCGACCTGATCCGCGGGATGCTCGGCAACCCGACCGGCGTGCATGCCCGCACGCTCGGTCATCCGGGCAACGAGCTGGCGCAGACCCGCACCACGGCGATGCTCGATTTCGCGCCCGATGTCCGCTGCACGCTGTCGATCAACCACGACCATGATTTCGGCCGCCGGTTCCAGGACGCGACGTTCCGCTTCGAGGGCGATCAGGGCGCGGCGTCGGTCAAGCTCGGCCTGCTCCTGAACTATCCGGCGGGGGAGCCGGACGAGCTCTGGATCACCGCGGGCCGCGGGGCGGACGCCGAATGGCAACAGGTGCCGCTCGCCGGCGGCTGGTTCCCGCACGCTTTCGCCGGCGTGATGTCAAACCTGCAGCGCGTGGCGGCCGGCGAGGACGCTACCCTCGTCACCGCGGTCGAGGACGCCTGGCATACGATGGCGCTGGTCGAGGCGGCGTTCCGATCCGCCGCCGCACCGGCGACGCTGGTGCCGCAGCTGCCCGAATAGGCGGCCTGATCAAATCAATCAATGCGTCTGGCAGATCGAAACTTGATTTGTGGATGAGCGAATGATTGATATATGAATGCTGTATTGAGGGAGGATGAGCCATGGCAGCCCAGACATTTGCGCCGACCGTCGGTGTGGAATCGACGCATCCGAAGGACATGCCCAAGGATCATGCCGACCTGCCGGTCTGGAACGCCGAGAACTGGCTCTATGAGGATTGGCCGGTCGGCCAGAAGATCCGCTCGCTCCGCCGCACCATCGGCGAGGGTGAATCCCACCTCTTCAACACCCTCGTCACCGACATCCATCCCTATGTGCAGGACCAGATGTTCGCCGAGAGCGAGGGTGTGTTCGGCCGCCGGCTGGTGGCGGGCGCCTTCGTCTTCTCGGCCGGCCTCGGCCTGGTCGCGACCAACTGCGTCAACGCCTTTTCCTATGGCTATGACAAGCTGCGCTTCATCAAGCCGGTCTTCATCGGCGACACCATCTACACGGTCCGCACCAATCTGGATAAGCGGCCGAAATACGAGAAGATGGGCCTGATCCGCGCCTCCTACGAAGTCTACAAGGGCGAGGGCGAGCTGGTGCTCTATTGCGAGCATCTGCAGACCGTCGCCTACCGCGATCCCGCCGCCTTTGCCGGTCTGGTCGAGAAGAAATAGGTCCAGTATGTCCCAGTCCGATTTGCCGCTCGACGGCCTGCTCGTCGTCGATCTCAGCCAGTTCCTGTCCGGCCCCTATTGCGCGCTGCGGCTGCGCGATCTCGGTGCGCGCGTCATCAAGATTGAGCGCCCGGATGGTGGTGATCTCTGCCGCCGCCTCTATCTGACCGACACCGAGATCGGCGGGGATTCGACGCTCTTCCATGCGATCAATCGCAACAAGGAGAGCTTTGCCGTCGACATGAAGAACCCGGCCGAGCTGGAGAGCCTGAAGACGCTGCTCGCCAAGGCCGACGTCGTCATGCAGAACTTCCGCCCCGGCGTCATCGACCGCCTCGGCCTTGGCTACGAGACGGTGAAGGCGATCAATCCGGACATCGTCTACGGCTCGATCACCGGCTATGGCGACGAGGGGCCGTGGGTGACGCGGCCGGGCCAGGATCTGCTGGCGCAGGCGCGCTCCGGCGTGACCTGGTTGAACGGCGACGAGGGCCAGGGTCCGGTGCCGTTCGGTCTCGCCATCGCCGACATGCTGGCGGGCGCAGCCCTCTGCCAGGGCATCCTCGCGGCGCTGGTCCGGCGCGGCATTTCGGGCAAGGGTTCGCATGTCGAGACCAGCCTGATGGAGGCGCTGGTCGACTTCCAGTTCGAGGTGCTGACGACGCACCTGAACGATGGCGGCCGCAAGCCGACGCGCGCCAGCTTCCGCAGCGCGCATGCCTATCTCTCGGCGCCCTACGGCATCTATCCGACGCAGGACGGCTTCCTCGCCGTCGCCATGATGCCGGTGCCGAAGCTCGGCGACCTGCTCAGCATGCCGGAGCTCGAACCCTATCGCGATCAGCCGAAGAGCTGGTTCTCGGAGCGTGACGCGATCAAGCGCCTGATCGCCGCCAAGCTCGCCACCGAGACGACGGACCACTGGCTGTCGATCCTCGAGCCGGCCGATATCTGGTGCGCCAAGGTGCTGGAATGGCCGGAGCTCCTGAAGAGCGAGGGCTTCACCGCGCTCGACATGCTGCAGACGGTCGAGCGGGCCGACAATGTCCGCGTCGTCACCACGCGGTCGCCGATCCGCGTCGACGGCAAGCGGCCGCCCAACTCGGTCGCCGCGCCGCGCATCGGCGAGCACACCGACGCGATCCGGGCCGAGTTCGGCCTCTAGCACCCGCGCTTTCGCCCCGCCTCCCGGACGGAGAGGCGAGGGCGGCGCGGGGGTGGCCGCTCCACCGGCCGAGATGTTCATTGCCAGCCAGGATCCGCGCAACGAAGCGGGCGATCCTGTCCGAGGGGGAAGAAAGACAGTGACCAAGCCAATCACGCTGAAGGGCATGACCTGGAGCCATCCGCGCGGCTACGACCCGGTCGTCGCCTGCGCCGAACTCTATCTGAAGGAGACGGGTGTCCGGGTCGAATGGGACAAGCGCTCGCTGCAGGATTTCGAGAGCTTCCCGGTCGAGGAACTGGCGCGCGCCTATGACATGATCGTCATCGATCATCCGCATGTCGGCCAGATCACTAAGGAAGGCTGCCTGGCGCCGCTCGACGTGCCGGGCCGCGAGGCGGACCGCGAGGCGCTGGCTGCCGGCTCCGTCGGCGCTTCCTACAAGAGCTACGCCTGGCAGGGCCATCAGTGGGCTTTCCCGATCGATGCGGCGACGCCGGTGCTGGCCTATCGGCCGGATCTGATCGAGACGCCGCCGACGAACTGGGACGAGGTGCTGGCACTTGGCGCGGGCAAGGCGCTGGTGCCGTTCCGCGCGCCGCATTCGCTGATGAGCTTCTATACGCTCGCCGCCAATCTCGGCCGTCCCTGCGACGTCTCCGGCGACGGCGATCTGATCGATCCGACCGTCGGCGTCCGCGTCTATGACCTTCTGGCCAAGCTCGCGGCGAACGGCATGGCCGATTTCGACAGCGACCCAATCCAGGTCTTCGAGAAGCTGGCGGCGGAAGGCTCGACCATTGCCGTCGCGCCGCTGCTCTACGGCTATGTCAGCTACGCCACGGACGGCTTCCGCCCGAACCGGCTCGCCTTCGCCGACATGCCGGTGCTCGGCACCAACGGCCCGGTCGGCTCGGCGCTCGGCGGCACCGGCATCGCGGTCTCGGCCTATTCCGAAAACCGCGACGCGGCGATCGACTTCGCGTACTGGCTCGCCAGCGCCGACATCCAGCGCGGCATCTACGCCTCGAATGGTGGTCAGCCCGGCCATGCGGTCGCCTGGGAAGATCCGGCCGTCAACGCGCCGACGCACGGCTTCTACGAGAACACACGGCCGACGCTGGAAGGCGCCTGGCTGCGCCCGCGCCACAACGGCTACATGGCGTTCCAGGACGCGGCCGCGAAGCGCATCAACGTCGCGCTGCAGGCCGGCGAGCCGGGCGAGGTGCTGGTCGCCGAGCTGAACCTGCTGTTCCGCGACAGCTTCGCCAACGCCTGAGACGGGCGTCAGCCGATCGGGCGGCCGCTGGCCGCCCGCCCCACCTGAAGCGGACGGGCGGATCCGTTTCGCGGGAAAGAGGGTTCGCCCTTCGTCGGGGACGGCGCCGATTTCGCGCGCGCCGAATCGCGGGTAGGGCGCGCATCGCCTCTTGTTCGGGCGGTCGCAACCTGCTCCCACCAGTCCCCCAATGCGTCGACCATGGGGAAGAGCTCGCGTCCCGTTGCGGTCAGTGCATATTCGACGCGCAGCGGATAACCGTCGAACACCGTCCTTTGCACGAGACCCGCGCTTTCGAGCTTGCGCAGCTCAAGCGTGAGGATCCGCTGCGACACGGTCGGATTGTCACGCTGCAGGTCGCTGAAGCGCTTTGTGCCATCCTTGAGATAATAGAGCAGAAGCGTCGGCCAACGACCGCCGAGCACGCGCATAACGTCCTCGATCGGGCAGGTGGAAACCAGATCCTTCATTCGTCAGACTCCCGAAACGCACGGTCCTGTGCCGCCGATGGTTACAAAAATGTGCGTAATTTACTCCGGCGGAGCATCGCCTAAGTTCCAGTTTCGCTGCGCGGCGATCCATTCTCGACTACGGAGATGAAACTTGGAACCGATCCTTATCTATGGCTACCCGCTGGGTAGTTCCATGGGCCTCGTGGCCGCGCTTGAGTGGCTCGGGCGCCCATACCGGCTCTGCCGCGTCGACATGCTCGGCGAGATGCGCGACCCTGCCTATGCTCGCATCAATGCCCGGCACGAGACACCGGCCTTCATCACGGAGGCGGGCCGCCCGCTGACCGAGACCATGGCGATCGCCGCCTGGCTGGAGGCGCGGGATCCGGAGCGCCGCATCAGCTTCGATCCCGGCTCACCGGAAGCGGACCGCATGCACCAGCTCATGGCGTTCCTGAATACCGGTTTCACGGGTGCCTTCTCCCCTCTCTGGTCGGCGCTCGAGATGGATCCGCCGGATCCCCTCCTGCAGAATTCACTGCGCCGCTGGGGCCGGGCGGCCGTCATCGAGCGCCATGACGCGCTGGAGGGCATCGTCGGCGATACGGCCTTCCTGGTGGGAGACCGTCCGAGCCTTGCCGACGGCGTGCTGGTGGGCGTTGCCCGCTGGCTGGAGTTTCACGAGGTCGACACGCCGGCGCGCTGGCCGAGGCTGGCGGCGCTTAGGCGACGCATCGAGCAGGATCCGGCGGTGATCTTCGCGACCGCCATCGAAGCCGGCGAGCAGCCGGCCGGGTCGGGAGCGTGTCGCGGGCATCTGCCGCTTGCCGAGGTACTCGATCGTTTCGGCACTCTTGCGGAGGTTGCCTGATCGAGCGGCCGGCCGGTCGTCAAAGTCCGGCCGGCCGCTTGCCTCTGTGGCCGCGCGCGAGGGCGCGCCGGATCGCCGAAAAAATAGGCTGTCGTCGTATCGAAACGCTCTGTGGCATAAGGTGCCTTCGTGATGAAGCGCCGCGTTGGGCGGTTCCGGACCCGGTCCGCGATCCGCTGACGCTCCGGCATCTTTGTTGCATGGATCAGGAGCCGGCCCGAGCGATCGCCGTGGGGCCGGGGACGGAAGAACGCGCGGCGAGCCAGGACAAGGCCATTTCGATGCATGATGCCGTCAAGCCGACACCGAGCGGGGATGCCAAGATCGAGGATGCCAAGGGTGCAGAAGCCAGGGTCGGGGATGGCAAGATCGGCAAGCCGGCGCGCCCGTCGGCGGCGCCCGTCTCCGCTGACGATGTCGCCGCCGCGCGCGACGCGATCAATGCCAAGCTGACCTACGCCGTCGGCAAGAACGCCGTCACTGCCAGCGACCGCGACTGGTTCGTCGCCACCGCGCTCGCCGTGCGCGACCGCATGGTCGATCCGTGGATCGCCTCGTCCAAGGCGACCTATGCCGAGAGCCGCAAGCGCGTCTACTATCTGTCGCTCGAATTCCTGATTGGCCGGCTTCTGTTCGACGCGATGAACAATCTCGGCCTGACCGAGAGTTTTCGCGCCGCTCTGGGGGATCTCGGCGTCGACATGGAGCGGCTGCGCACCGTCGAACCGGACGCAGCGCTCGGCAATGGCGGCCTCGGCCGCCTCGCCGCCTGCTTCATGGACAGTATGGCCTCGCTGTCGATCCCGGCCTATGGCTACGGCATCCGCTATGACCACGGCCTGTTCCGCCAGGTGGTGAAGAACGGCTGGCAGCAGGAATATCCGGAGACCTGGCTCTCCTTCGGCAACCCCTGGCAGTTCGAGCGGCCCGAAGTCGTCTACGACATCCAGTTCGGCGGCACGGTCGAGGCGATGATGACGCCTTCCGGCGTCACCCGCTATGTCTGGCATCCTTCCGAGACGATCGAGGCTGTGCCCTACGACACGCCGATCCCCGGCTGGCGCGGTCGTCATGTCAACACGCTCCGCCTCTGGTCGGCGCGCGCCGTCGATCCGCTCCGCCTCGACGCCTTCAATTCCGGCGATCACATCGGCGCGCTGGTCGAGCAGGTGCGGGCCGAGGCGATCTCGAAGATCCTCTATCCGAGCGACGAGAGCGCGGCCGGCCAGGAATTGCGCCTTCGGCAGGAGTATTTCTTTGTCTCCGCCTCGCTGCAGGACCTGATCCATCGCCACACCCGCACCTATGGCGACATCCGCTCGCTGCCGGACAAGGTGGCGATCCAGCTGAACGACACTCATCCGGCGATCAGCGTCGCCGAGCTGATGCGCATCCTCGTCGACCTGCGCGAAATCCCGTGGGAGGAAGCCTGGGACATCACCACCCGCACGCTCGGCTACACCAACCACACCCTATTGCCCGAGGCGCTGGAGACCTGGCCGGTGCCGCTTCTGGAGCGGCTGCTGCCGCGCCAGATGCAGATCATCTACCTGATCAACGCGATCCATCTCGAGAAGGCGAAGAAGCTCCAGGGCGCGGATGACGGCTTCTTCTCCTCGGTGTCGCTGATCGACGAGAACAATGGCCGCCGCGTTCGCATGGGCCATCTCGCCTTCATCGGCTCGCACTCGATCAACGGCGTCTCGGCGCTGCATTCCGAGCTTATCCAGAAGACGATCTTCCATGATCTCGACCGGGTCTATCCCAACCGGCTCAACAACAAGACCAACGGCATCACCTTCCGCCGCTGGCTGCACGAGGCCAATCCCGGCCTGACCCGCATTCTGGTCGATACCTGCGGACCGGCGATCCTCGACAATGCCGAGGTGCTGTCCAAGCTCGAGCCGCGTGTCGGCGACACCGGCCTGCATGAGCAGTTTGGCGCCGTCCGCCGCGCCAACAAGGTGGCGCTGGCCAAGCTGATCCGGGACCGGCTCGACATCCGCGTCAATCCGAACGCGCTGTTCGACGTGCAGATCAAGCGCATCCACGAATATAAGCGCCAGCTGCTCAACATACTGGAGACGATCGCGCTCTATCAGGCGATGCGCGCCCAGCCGCACAAGGAATGGGTGCCGCGCGTCAAGATCTTCGCCGGTAAGGCGGCGGCGAGCTACCATCAGGCCAAGCTGATCATCAAGCTCGCCAATGACGTGGCGCAGGTGGTGAACAGCGACCCGACGGTGCGCGATCTTCTGAAGGTTGTGTTTCTGCCGAACTACAATGTCAGCCTGGCGGAGATGATTATCCCGGCCGCCGACCTCTCGGAGCAGATCTCGACCGCCGGCATGGAAGCGTCGGGCACCGGCAACATGAAGCTGGCGCTGAACGGCGCGCTCACCATCGGCACGCTCGACGGCGCCAATGTCGAGATCAAGGAGCGCGTCGGCGACGACAACATCTTCATCTTCGGCCTGACCACCGACGAGGTCGCTGCGCGTCGCCGCGCCGGCATCGACGCGCAGGAGACGATCGCGAAATCGCGGATGCTGGCCGACGTTCTGGAGGCGATCGAGACGGGCATCTTCTCGCCCGGCGAGCCGGCGCGCTTCGCAGCCCTGACCACGGCGCTGCGCCATCACGACTACTTCCTCGTGACCGCCGACTTCGATTCTTACTATGCCGCGCAACGAGACGTTGACGCCCTGTGGCTGGACAGAGCAGCATGGTGGAAAGCGAGCCTCCTTAACACGGCTCGGGTCGGCTGGTTTTCCTCGGACCGCACCATCGCGGAATATGCCGGGGAGATCTGGGATGTACCCGTCAGACCGGCCGGATAGGCGACGCGGACAGGGAGTTGGAATGACGGGGTGGCGGGCCAGCGAATCGGATGTCGAATCCCTGATTGCCGCGCGCCATGGCGATCCCTTCGCGCTTCTCGGGCCGCATGAAACCAAGGATGGCCTGTCCATCCGCGCCTTCATGCCCCACGCGGAAACGCTTGCCGTCGAGGATCTCGACGGCAAGCGCGTGGCGCCGCTAGAGCGGCGGCCGGGTACCGATTTCTTCGAGGGCCTGATCCCGGGCCGCAAGTCCCGCTTCGGCTATCGCCTGCGGGCGGAAAACGCCGGCGGCGGCTGGACCTTCCACGATCCCTACTCCTTCGTCGGCGTGCTCGGCGCCACCGACGATTATCTGCTGGTCGAGGGGACGCACCGCCAGCTCTACGAGAAGCTCGGCGCGCATCTGATGCGGCATGAGGGCGTCGAGGGCGTGCATTTCGCCGTCTGGGCGCCGGATGCACTGCGCGTCTCGGTGGTCGGCGATTTCAACGGCTGGGATGGCCGCCGTCACCAGATGCGCAAGCGCGTCGATAGCGGCCTCTGGGAAATCTTTGCACCGGACCTTCGCGAGGGCGCGATCTACAAATACGAGATCGTCGGCGCTGACGGAATCGTGCAGCCGCTCAAGGCCGACCCGGTCGGCTTTGCCGGCGAAATGCGTCCCTCCACCGCCTCGGTCGTGGCGCGTACCGACAATTTCACCTGGGCGGACCAGGCCTATCTCGCCCAGCGCGGCGAGGGCGAGGCGCGCCGCCGCCCGATGGCGATCTACGAGGTGCATCTCGGCTCCTGGCAGCGCGGCGACGGCAATTCGTTCCTTTCCTATGACGAGTTGGCCGACCGGCTGATCCCCTATGCAGTCGAGATGGGCTTCACCCATCTCGAACTGCTGCCGGTCAGCGAGCATCCGCTCGACGATAGCTGGGGCTACCAGCCGATCGGGTTGTTCGCGCCGACCCGCCGGCACGGCGAACCGGCCGGCTTCGCCCGCTTCGTCGACCGCGCCCACCAGGCCGGCCTCGGCATCATCCTCGACTGGGTGCCGGCGCATTTCCCGACCGACCGGCACGGCCTCGCCCATTTCGACGGCAAGCCGCTTTACGAGCATGCCGATCCGCGCCGCGGTTTCCACCCGGACTGGAACACGGCGATCTACGATTTCGGCCGCGCCGAGGTGGCGAATTTCCTTGCTGCCAGCGCGCTCTACTGGCTCGACCGCTTCCATGTCGACGGCCTGCGCGTCGATGCCGTCGCCTCGATGCTCTATCTCGACTACTCGCGAAAAGCCGGCGAGTGGCTGCCCAATCCGGATGGCTCGAACGACAACAAGGACGCGGTGGCCTTTCTGCGCCGGGTCAACCAGCTCTGCTATGGCGAGCATCCGGGCACGGCGACGATCGCCGAGGAATCGACCTCCTGGCCTGGCGTCTCGCAGCCGGTGCATGAGGGCGGACTCGGCTTCGGCTTCAAGTGGAACATGGGCTGGATGAACGACACGCTCGACTACATGTCGCTCGAGCCGATCCATCGCCGCTATCACCACGACAAGCTGACCTTCGGCCTGCTCTACGCCTTCTCGGAGAATTTCGTCCTGCCGCTCAGCCATGACGAGGTGGTGCATGGCAAGCGCTCTGTGCTCGGCCGCATGCCGGGCGACAGCTGGCAGCAATTCGCCAATCTGCGCGCCTATTACGGCTACATGTGGGGCCATCCCGGCAAGAAGCTGCTGTTCATGGGCCAGGAGTTCGGCCAGCGCAGCGAGTGGAACTTCAACCAGAGCCTGGACTGGCACCTGACCGGCGAGCCGGCGCATGCCGGCGTCAAGGATTTCGTCCGCGATCTGAACCGCGCCTATCGCGACCACCCGGCGCTGCATGCGCGGGACTGCGAGGGCGAGGGCTTCCGCTGGGTGGTGGCCGACGACAAGGACCAGTCTGTCTTCGCCTTCCTGCGCTTCGGCACGCCGGGCGACAAGCCGGTCCTCGTCGTCTCGAACTTCACCCCCGTGGTCCGCGACGGCTACCGCATCGGCCTGCCCGAGGTAGGACGCTGGCGCGAGATCCTGAATTCGGACGCGGCGATCTATGGCGGCTCGGGCGTCGGCAATCTCGGCGCCGTCGAGGCGACAGCCGTGTCAGCACATGGTTTTCCGGCCTCGGCCGCGATCGTTCTACCCCCGCTCTCGACGGTGTTCTTCGAGTTCGAACCGTGACGGCATCGCTGGCGGGGGCTGGTTTGAGAAAAACACTGCAGGGCAACGAGCGTTTCGGGAGGGACTGAGGATGGAACGGCCGCAGACCAATGCGCCGCTGGCGCGTAATGCCATGGCCTTCGTGCTGGCGGGTGGACGCGGCAGCCGCTTGATGGAATTGACGGACCGGCGCGCCAAGCCGGCCGTCTATTTCGGCGGCAAGTCGCGCATCATCGATTTCGCGCTCTCCAATGCCGTCAATTCCGGCATCCGCAAGATCGGCGTCGCGACCCAGTACAAGGCGCACAGCCTGATCCGCCATCTCAACCGCGGCTGGAACTTCTTCCGCCCCGAGCGCAACGAGATCTTCGACGTCTTTCCGGCCAGCCAGCGCGTTTCCGAGGACGCCTGGTATCGCGGCACGGCCGATGCGGTCTATCAGAACCTCGACATCCTCAAGGACTACGACGCCAAGTATTTCGTCATCCTGGCCGGCGATCATATCTACAAGATGGACTATGAGTTGATGCTGCAGCAGCACGTCGACTCAGGCGCCGACGTGACGATCGGCTGTCTGGAAGTGCCGCGCATGGAAGCGACCGGCTTCGGCGTCATGCATGTCGACGACAAGGATCGCATCCTGCAATTCGTCGAGAAGCCGAAGGATCCGCCGGCGATGCCGGGCAAGCCGGACATGGCACTGGCCTCGATGGGCATCTATGTCTTCGACACCAAGTTCCTGATCGAGGAACTGGAGCGCGACGCCAACGATCCCAATTCCAGCCGCGATTTCGGCAAGGACATCATCCCGAATATCGTCAAGAACGGGAAGGCGGTCGCCCATCACTTCGAGGATTCCTGTGTGCGCTCGAGCCAGGAATCGATCAGCTACTGGCGCGATGTCGGGACTGTCGATGCCTATTGGGAAGCGAATATCGACCTGACCAGCATCGTCCCCGATCTCGACCTGTTCGACCGCAACTGGCCGATCTGGACCTATAGCGAGGTGACGCCACCGGCGAAGTTCGTTCACAACGAGGATCATCGCCGCGGCTATGCCCTGTCTTCGCTGGTCTCCGGCGGCTGCATCGTCTCCGGCGCGTCGCTCGAACGGGCGCTGCTGTTCACCGGTGTCCGCTGCAATTCGTTCTCGCATGTCGAGAACAGCGTCATCCTGCCCTATGTCGAGGTCGGCCGCGCCGCCCGGCTTTCCAATGTCGTGGTCGACGCGCGCGTGCAGATCCCGGAAGGTCTAATCGTCGGCGAGGATCCCGAGCTGGATGCCAAGCGCTTCCACCGCTCGGCCAACGGCATCTGCCTGATCACCCAGCCGATGATCGACGCGCTGAATACGTGATGCCGACAAGAACGCTCACCCAGCCCTCTCCCGCAAGCGGGCGAGGGCTCCGCGACTTTCCCTTCATCGGCTGCGAGGCCTGTGATTGGCGCTCCCTCTCCCGCTTGCGGGAGAGGGTTGGGGTGAGGGTCTTCACTTCCCTTCGAGAGCGTGCCGCATGACCCTGAAAATCCTCGCTGTCGTCTCCGAGATCTATCCGTTGGTGAAGACGGGCGGCCTCGCCGACGTCGCCGGCGCGCTGCCGGGGGCGCTCGTGGCCGAGGACGTCGCCGTGACGACGCTGGTGCCAGGCTATCCGGCCGTGATGGCAGCGCTGAAGAAACCGGAAGTGGTGCACAGTTTCGCGGGGCTGTTCGGCCATGACGCGCGGCTTCTGAAGGCGCAGGCGAAGGGGCTCGATCTGCTCGTGCTCGACGCGCCGCATCTCTACAACCGGCCCGGCAATCCCTATGTCGACGCCAACGGCAAAGATTGGATCGACAACCCGCTCCGCTTCGCCGCCCTCTCCCGTGTCGCCGCCGAGCTGGGGCAGGGGCTGGTGCCGAAGCTGACGCCGGACGTCATCCATGCGCATGACTGGCAGACCGGGCTGGTCGCCGCCTATCTGCGCTATTCGGATCGTCAGGCCGTGCCGACGGTGATGACGGTGCACAATATGGCCTTCCAGGGCCAGTATGGCCGCGATCTGCTGCCGGCGCTCGGCCTGCCGGCGCGCGCCTATGCCATCGACGGCGTCGAATATTACGGCACGATCGGCTTCCTGAAGGCCGGATTGCAGCTGTCCGACCGCGTGACAACGGTCTCTCCGACCTACGCGGCCGAGATCCGCACGCCGGAGGGCGGCATGGGGATGGACGGCCTGCTCCGGAGCCGCGGCGCCGCCGTTTCCGGCATCCTGAACGGCATCGACACCGGCGTCTGGAACCCGGCCACCGACCCGATGATCGCCGCGCCCTACGATGTGGCGCATGTCTCCGCGCGCGCGGCCAACAAGAAGGCGCTGCAGCAGAAGCTCGGCCTCGACGTCGATCCGAACGCGCTGGTCTTCGGCGTCGTCAGCCGGCTCTCCTGGCAGAAGGGCCTCGACCTGCTGCTCGAGCGCCTGCCGTCGCTGGTCGCCGGCGGCGGCCAGTTGGCGCTGCTCGGCTCCGGCGAGCCGGGGCTCGCCAACGGCTTCGCTGGCGCAACCGTCGTGCATGGCGGCAAGGTCGGCATGGTCAACGGCTATGACGAGGCGCTCGCCCATCTGATCCAGGCCGGCTCCGACGTCATCCTGGTGCCGTCGCGCTTTGAGCCCTGCGGCCTGACCCAGCTCTGCGCGTTGCGCTATGGCGCGCTGCCGCTGGTCGCCCGCGTCGGCGGCCTTGCCGATACGGTGATCGACGCCAACGAGGTGGCGCTCGCCGCCGGCGTCGGCACCGGCCTCCAGTTCAGCCCGGTTTCCGGCGATGCGCTCGAAGGTGCCTTGCTGCGGACCTTCGATCTCTGGCGCGACCGGCCGAGCTGGAAGAAGCTGCAGAAGAACGCGATGAAGACGGATGTTTCGTGGACGCGGCCGGCTGCCGCCTATGCGCGGCTCTATCGGGATCTCGCGTCCGGACGCGCTGGATGACGGTCGGCGCGCGGCCGGGCGACGGCTCGCCAGAGCCGCTTGGCGTCACAACCACGGCGACGGGCGTCAACGTCGCTGTCTTTTCCGCCCATGCCGAGGCGATCTACTTCTGTCTATTCAACGCGGCGGGTGAGGTCGAGCTTCGCCGCATCCGCCTGCCGGCGCGCTCCGGCGATGTCCATCACGGCCATATCGACGGCATCATGCCGGGCGACCGCTACGGCCTGCGCGCCGAAGGGCTGTGGCAGCCTGACAAGGGCCAGCGCTTCAATGTCGCCAAGCTTCTTGTCGACCCCTATGCGCTGGCGCTCGACCGACCTTTCACTTTGACCGACGCGATGTTCGACGCGCGTCGGCTGGGGGAAGCGCGGGACGATCGCGACAGCGCGCCCGTCGTGCCGAAGGCGATTGTCATGGCGGCGGCGGATCGCCCGGCGCCGCCTCTCGATCCGCCAATCCCGTGGGACCGGCAGGTGATCTACGAGCTGCCGGTGCGCGGGTTCTCGAAACTCAATCCCGCCGTGCCGGAGGCCCTTCGTGGCACCTTCGCCGGGCTCGGCCATCCCGCCTCGATCGCGCATCTGAAGCGGCTCGGCGTGACGACGGTGGAGCTGCTGCCGGTCGCCGCCTGGCTGGACGAGCGCCATCTGCCGCCGCTCGGCCTCTCCAATTACTGGGGCTACAACCCGATCGCCTGGATGGCACCGGACCCGCGCCTGGCGCCGGGCGGTTTCGCCGAGGTGGCGGCATCCGTCGCCGCGCTGCACGATGCCGGCATCGCCGTCGTCCTCGACGTAGTCTTCAACCATTCCGGCGAGAGCGACCATCTGGGGCCCACGGTCTCGATGCGCGGGCTCGACAATGCGAGCTACTATCGGCTCGAGCTGGGCGATGCGTCGCGCTATGTCAACGACGCCGGCACCGGCAACATCCTCGCCTGCGACCGGCCCCCGGTCATGCGCCTCGTCATGGATGCGCTGCGGACCTGGGTCGAGCGGACCGGCGTCGACGGTTTCCGCTTCGACCTCGCCACCACGCTGGCGCGGCGCGCCGACGGCTTCGATTCGGCGGCGCCCTTCCTGGCCGCCATCGAGCAGGATCCGTTGCTGCGCGATCTCGTCCGGATCGCCGAGCCGTGGGACATCGGGCCGGGTGGCTATCAGCTCGGCCAATTTCCGCCGGCCTGGGGCGAGTGGAACGACCGTTACCGCGACACGGTCCGGCGCTTCTTCCGCGGCGACGCCGGCATGATCGGCGAGCTCGCCACCCGGCTGGCCGGCTCGGCAGATGTCTTCGCGCCACGCCATCGAGACGTCAGCCGAAGCGTCAATTTCGTCACCGCGCATGACGGCTTCACCCTCGCCGATCTCGTCGCCTTCGAGCGCAAGCACAATGACGCCAATGGCGAGGCGAACCGCGACGGCACCGACGATAACAAGTCGTGGAACAACGGCGTCGAGGGCGAGACCACCGATCCGGTTATTCAGGCCCGGCGCGCGGCGGATGTCCGCGCACTGCTGATGACGCTGATCCTCTCGCGCGGCACGCCGATGCTCTCGATGGGTGATGAGCTCGGTCGCAGTCAGCAGGGCAACAACAACGCCTATGCGCAGGACAATGCCGCCACCTGGCTCGACTGGGCGACCGCCAACGCCGAACGGATCGACTTCACCGCGCAATTGCTGGCCCTGCGGGCGGCTCATCCGGCCCTGCGGGATCCACGCCCGTTGACCGGGCTGCCGGTCGGCGAAGGCGGTGTTCCCGACGTCGTCTGGATTGGTCGCGAGGGGGATGCGCTGACGCCGGAAGGGTGGACCGCCCCGTCGAATCGAACGCTGGGCATGGTGCTGTTCGAGCCGAATTCAGACGATCGTGTCTGCCTGATGCTGAACGGCGGTGGCGCCGCTGTCGTCGAAATCCAACTGCCCGCGCCGCGACCGGGCCGGCATTGGCGCAAGGCGGCCGAGAGCACCGAGATCGAGATGTCGGAGGAAGGGCTCACGATGCCGTCGCGCTCGGCCGTTCTGCTGGTCGAGACGGTGGACGGCTGAAGGCGTCGCGCAGGGTTAATTTGCGTTAACCCCTTTTCAGGAAGTCTGGGCTCTGGGCGGTTTACCCTAACCTGTCGAACTGTTGGTATTCGCAAGCGAAGTCGCCTAGTTTCCGCGCACAGGGCGAGAGCGAACCAAGGGGCGCGCGAAATGTCTGATGCGGTTCTCAGGAATTGGGACAAGGGGAATGCGGCTCGTTGGGGCAACGAGCCGCTGCTGATCGAGCATACGCTGCATCAGAACCCGCTCTTTTCACGCGAGGCGCTCGCCGGCCTGATCGAGCGCTATCCTGTCGAGCACTACGCCCTCGTCCATACCGGCAAGCGCGGCGAGAGCAAGAAGACCTGGCGCGAAGGCGAGGTCGGTGATTTCTCCGGCCAGGAAGTGATCGATGCGATCAGCGCCGGCCGCATGTGGCTCAACATGCGCAACGTGAAGATGGTCGACGATCGCTATGGCGCGCTGCTCGACAAGATCTTCGACGAATTCTCCGAGAAGGTTCCCGGCTTCGAGACCTTCAATCGCGGCATGGGCATTCTCGTCTCTTCGCCCGGCGCGCAGGTCTATTATCATTGCGATCTGCCGGGCCAGTCGCTCTGGCAGATCATGGGGCGCAAGCGGATCTACATCTATCCGACCGAGGAGCCCTATCTACCGCAGGACGAGCTCGAGAAGATCGCCCTCTACGGTGTCGAGGTCGACATGCGCTACGACCCGGTCTACGACCGCGACGCGCTGGTCTTCGATCTCGAACCCGGGCAGATGCTGACCTGGCCGCTGAACGGCCCGCACCGCGTCGAGAACTACGACGTGCTGAATGTTTCCGTCACCACCGAACACTGGACCGACGACATCCGCCGCTCGCAGATGGTGACGGTGGCCAACGGCATCCTGCGCCAGCATTTCGGCGTCACGCCGAAGAGTCGCTCGCTCGATGGTCCGGGCTTCTGGGCCAAGGCCGCCCTGCAGGCGGGATGGCGCCGCAGCCCGTG
Source organism: Kaistia granuli DSM 23481 (assembly GCF_000380505.1). Taxonomy (GTDB): domain Bacteria; phylum Pseudomonadota; class Alphaproteobacteria; order Rhizobiales; family Kaistiaceae; genus Kaistia; species Kaistia granuli. The sequence goes on from NZ_AQYH01000001.1 coordinate 138,236, forward strand.
GATGAAGCGCGCGCGCCGCAACCGCCGGCCGATCGATTTCCGCCTGTCGCGCGAGAACCCGGGCGCGATCGTCGACATTCCCGCTTATACGCGGTGAGCCGCTCCGACAGGGCAGGGACCGCGCCGATGCGTTACCGTGTTACCATCGACCGGTCCTGGGACGCCGCCCTGCCACGCTGGCAGGCGCTTCTCGACGGCCCGGTTTTCTCGCCCTTCCAGGGTGCCTCCTGGTTGTCGCACTGGTATCAGCGCTTCGGCGTCCGTCCGGATATCGAGCCGCTGCTGGTGCATGTCGCCGACCAGAACGGCGTCGATGTGATGGCGCTGCCGCTGATCCTGCGGCGCGACCGTCTGCGCGTGATCGAATTCGCCGATCTCGGCATCACGGACTACAACGCGCCGCTGCTCGGCCCTTTGGCGCCGATGGACGAGGCCGGTTCGCGGGCGCTCTGGCGCGCCATTCGCGCCGCCCTGCCGGCCGCTGACCTGTTCGAATTCACCAAGGTGGTGCGCGCGATCGGCGAACGGCCCAATCCGATCGTGCTGGCGCTCGGCGGCGAGGTGTCGAACCTGTTCGGCAACTATCTCCGGATCGACACGGATTACGAAGGCTGGCTGCGCAGCCTTTCCAAGGAAAACCGCAAGGAGCTCGGCCGCTTCTGGCGCGTCTTCACGCGCGACGAGCGGGCAACCTTCGTCCTCGCCGAGACACCCGCCATGGTCGAGACCATCTATGCCGGATTGACCGCCCAGCAGAGCGAACGGATCGCGTCGCTCGGCCTGCCCTATCTGCTGGACGAGCCCGACTATGACGCGTTCTATCGGGCGCTGGTCCTCGATGGACTGCAGGACGGATCGGCCCGCCTCACCGCCCTGATGGCCGGCGACGAACTGGTGGCGGGGCTCTACGGCGTCGCCAAGGGCGATCATTATTCGATGGTGCGCATCAGCACGGCAGGGGGGGCCTGGGCCAATTGCTCGCCCGGCCGCCTTGTCATTGAGCGGACGATGGAGGCGCTCTATCGCCAGGGCTTCCGCACCTTCGATTTCACCATCGGCGATTACGGCCACAAGCGCAGCTTCGAGGTCGACAACATCCCGCTGGTCAACATCTATGAAGGCGCGTCCTGGCGGGCCTGGCCGACGATCGGCTATGAGGGCGCAAAGGCGTTCGTGAAGCGGCATCCCGGGCTGGAGCGTCTGGCGCGCCGCGTCCTGCGCCGCGCCGCCTAGTCTGGCCGGATCAGGCGGAAGCCTGGGCCCGGCGGCTTAGCCGGCGCTCCAGAATGCCGCGCGCCTCGCCGCGATAGCCGATGGTGATAGCCGCCGCATAGACGACCATGCCCAACAGGATGGTGAGGACCAGCCCGGTGGCGCTACTGGCGACCGGGATGACGGCGAGGCCCAGCGCCATAGCGGCCGTCGCCGCTGCTACCTTGGCGATGTCGCGGAGCGGCAGCCGGAAATCGAGCTTCCCCATTGCGAGATAGAGGCTAACGATCGCCGCCAGCGTCGAGCCGATCGCCGTGCCGATCACGGCGCCGACGGGACCGTGGAGCAGCAGGCCCGCCGCCGTCAGCCCCACTGCGGCGACGATCTCGACGACGTCGACGATGCCGGCATAGCGGAGCCGCTTTTCCAGGACGAAGATCTGGTCGCTGACATGCACGTGGAAGAAGCGGATGGCGGCAGCCAGCGCCGACAGGCCGAGAATGGCCTTGGTCATCTCGCGATAGGGCTCGGCGATCAGCAGGTCGGTGGCCGGAGCGCTGATCATGGCGATGCCGACGACGGTCGGCGCCATCACGCCGATCAGAAGTGCCGCATTGGTGGAGAGCTGTCGCAGCGCTTCCTCGCGCTTGCCCTCGTTCAGCAGCCGGGCGGCGATCGGGAAGGCGGCGGCGGCCACCAGCATGGCGCCGAACGAGGCGCAGCGCCGCCCCAGCCCCCAGCCGACGGCGAGCAGGCCGAAGACGGCGGCGCCGGAGACATGGCTGACGACATAGCGGAAATTGTTCTCCGCGATCCAGCCAAGGCCGTAGAGAATCAGCATCGGTCCGCCGAAGGCGAAGGCCGCCTTCAGGATGGCAGTATCGATCCGGCGCGGCAGCAGGGCAATGCCGATCATCGGCGCGGCGACGAGATTGGCAATCATCTGGGCCACGCCGTAGGCGAGAATTAGCGCCTCGCTGGTCGGCCGCCACCAGGTCAGCAGGGCCAGGCCGATGCCGAAGCCGAGGATGGGGCCGAGGATCTGCAGCATCGTATAGGCGAGGATGTTCGACTGCGCCCGCGCGCGCTCCGAATAATGGGTGTTGATGCCGCGGGTGGCGAAGAAGAACGCGATCACCGCCACGGTCTGCCAGGTCAGATGGGTGACGTCGATGATGGCGATCGTGGCGACCGCGGCGACGAGGCTGATCGGCAGCGACACCCAGATAATGGCGGATTCCGTGTGCAGGAAGGCGCTGCGCTCCGCTCGGCCGCGCTCGAACGGCATGAAGCGCAGCGCGTAGACGGAGAACCAGGACAGCGCGATCAGATAGGCGAATTCCTGCGTCGCCGTGATCAGCATGTAGGAGCCCATTTCCGCCGGCGGTAGGAAATAGGTCCACACCACCATCGAAAGCAGCTGGAACGCCGGCGACAGCAATTGCGCCGGCAGGTAGCGGATCGTCTGGCGGATCAGCATGCGGTGGGTCCGGCTGCCGGCTTCGGGATGAAGCGGGGGTCGAGCAGGATCAGGATCATCGCCATGACCAGGGCGAAGTCGATGGTCTTGTTGGCGATGCCGGTCGAGGTCGAGGACACGAGGAAATAATAGCCGAGCGGCAGCAGCGCGGCGCTGCCGACCGAGCGGACGATCTCGGCGGTGAAGGCGATCAGGCCGGCGAAGAACAGCACCGTCGTCACGATGCCGTAATAGGCGAAGAAGGCGACCACGAAGCTCTCAATGCCGATGCCGAGGTCGAGCCGGCGCTGGTTCGAGGCGATGTGGGCGAGGTCCGGCGCGAAGAAGACGTCGCGCAGCGCCATGCCGTCGAAGATCGAGAACATGGCGACGCGGGTGGCGGCGCTGCCGGAATCATCCTCGAAGCGACCGATGAAGCTGTCGAGAACGCCGCCCTGGACGAGTAGCGAGCCGATGGTCGCCACCACCGTCAGGATCACGATGATGACGAGCGCGTCGCGTCGCCGAAACGGCCGCCCGGCGAGGATCTTCACGATGCCGAAGCCGGCGCGGCTGGCGAGCAGCCCGAGCAGGACGAGGGTGGCGGCGCGGCCGCCGAAGGCCACCATTGCTCCGAGATTGTAGAGCAGCAGGAAGGCGCGGATCGGCACGTCGAAGCGTCGTCCGCCCGGCCCGGTCAGGATCAGCAGGTAGATGCCGGTCGAGAGCGCGTTGACGAGCGGATGGCCGAGCAGCGCCGTGGCCCGCCAGTCATAGGTGACGTGGACGCCGCCTTCATAGTTCGGCGTCAGACGCCAGGGCGTGAAATATTCGAGATAGCCGATCGTCGAATTCAGCAGGAAGAACAGGTGCAGGCCAATCAGCAGCCGTTCGGCCAGAGGCGCCCGCAGCGCCGAGATCGAGACGAACAGCGCCAGCGGCAGCACGAAGGTGTCGACCACGGCCGAGATCGGCAGCTTCTGGACAACGGCCGTCTGGAAGGTCAGGAGCAGGATGGCAAGGGCGAAGATGAGCGTGCCCGGCCGCTTGGCCGCCAGCGTCGCCAGCAGCCGTCCGGGACCGATCGCGATCGCCCAGACGCCGAGAGCCGCCAGCGCCAGGAAGGTGGCGGGGTGGAATTTGGTCAGGGCCGAACCGCCGGGCGAGCCATAGGGAATGCCGGCGGCTTCCAGCACCTTGGACGAGACGAAGAAGAGCACGATCAGGCAGAGCACGGTGAGCGCGCTGGCGAGGCCGACCGGCCGGGTGATCCGGATCGGCCGGCGGGCCGGGGCTGCGTGGGTCAGGCTCATGACATCACCGCGTGGCCATTTTCACTCTCCGCGCCCGTCGCGGTCGGTGGCCGCTTCGGCCGGCTGATGCCGAGGAACAGCAGCGCCGTCCAGCGCCAGCGGATCAGCACCTGGTGGACAACGATCGGCAGGAACAGGCCGGCGACGAGCGCCGACACGAAGAACACGCCGCTCGTGATGCCTGGGAATATGACCCCGAGCGATCTCCTGAGTGCGGCCGTGAAGAAGACGTGGAAGAGATAGATCGAATAGGAGTAGGCGCCGATGAATTCGAGCGGCCGCCATTCGATCCGCGACAGATAGAGGAACAGGCAGGCGCTCACGCCGAACAACAGGCCGAGTGCCGATTGCCGGTCGAAATTGAGCTGGTTGAAGCCCTCATATTGCGCCAGGTCGAGCACGAACAGGATGGCGACCACCGCTCCGAACAGCAGGACGAGCGGCACCCGGCGGGCTGGCACGGCGCGGATCTCGCGCTCCGCCGACCAGACGCGCAGCAATTGGCCGAGCAGGAAGAAGGGCAGCAGATAGAACGCCGAGCTGATGGCGAGGACGTCGGGCTCGAACACCGGCGCGGCAATGAACACGGCGCAGGCGAGCGGGAACAGCGCCGTCATGAAGATGCGCGTCTGGCGGCCGGCGATATGGCAGCCGACGAGCACGCCGATCATGATCAGCAGCGTTGCCTGCAAGTACCAGTAATGCTGGTAGGGCAGCACGTAGATCTGCCAGATCGGTCCGTCAAAACCGCCGTTGATCAGGCCGAAGCAGAGATAGAACAGCGTCGAGACGACGACGAGCGGAATGCCGAGCCGGCGCAGCTTCTTGCCGATCGCTGTTGCGAGACCGGCCCGGTCGGCGACGATGGCCGAGAACACGTAGCCGGACAGGAACGAGAACAGCGGCATGCGGATGTGGATGAACAGCTCGGTGAAGAGCCGCCAATTGTCATGCGCGTCGATGTGCATGCCATGCGCGGGATCATTGCCGATGACGTGGTAGGCGACCAGCAGGACGCAGGCCATTCCGCGCAAGGTCTCGAGATGCTTGTCTTTTCGCGCGGGACTTGTCGCCATGCCACTCAACTCGCTCGGTCGCACACAGCACACGCATGCGCGCGGCAGCTATAGAGCCATTTCGGCTGCAGCGTGCCAGTTTTTGACGACAGTGTTAATCAATTCATTCCGACAGGTAATGAATACAGAAAGTCCGGAATGCGACGAGAATTGCACCGTGATGCTGATGGATTAACGAAGCATCTCTATCCGGAAGTCATGCCGGGTGTTCTCTAGATTTTCAGTTTACGCGTGATCATTATCGTTTACATATCCTTAATCTGGCGGGCACCATAGTCCTTGGTGCCGGGTGGGCGGACCGGCCGTTTTCGAGTCATGCGCATCACGATCTCGTCCATGGAAGACAATGGCGGCCAGGGCCAATTTTTCGATCACGCGACCACCGGAAACGGTTGCCGAGCGTGGGGCGGCGTTTGATCCGGGCTCGGATCAGATCGACCTCTCCGCCCTGTTCGCGCTGCTGCTCCGGCAATGGCTGCTGATCCTGTTGACGCTCGCGCTGTTCCTCGGCGCGGCCTTCGCCTATGTCACCTTCGCCGACAGGGTCTATCAGGCGACGACGCGCGTCCTGCTCGATCCGCGCGACAAGCAGCTCGTCGGTCCCGAGGTGGTCCGACCGACCCAGGGCGTCGATCTCTCCTGGATCGAGACGCAGGTCGATCTCGTCACTGCCTCGGCGACCCTTCGCAAGGTGGTCGACAGCGAGAACCTGATCAACGATCCCGAATTCGGCGGCGGCGAGGGGGCCGACCTCGAAACGGTCCTGAATTCCCTCGCCAAGCATGTGCGCGCCGAGCGCGCCGCCGAGACCTATGTCATCGACGTCATCGTCTCCTCGACCTCGGCCGAAAAGGCGGCGCTGCTGTCGAACGCCGTCGCCGAGGCCTTCGTCGTCAGCCAGACGGAAGCGAAGCAGAACGCCGCGCGGCAGGCCAACCTGCTGATCGCGCGCCAGGTCGACGATCTGCAGGCGAAATCGCGCCAGGCCGACGAACGGCTCGAAGCCTATCGCAAGAAATTCGGCTTCGTGCAGGTCGACGGCCGCCCTGTCGACGAGCAGACGCTCCGCCAGCTGAACGAGGCCAATGTCACGGCGCGGCTGCGGGCCGATGAAGCCTCGGCCCGCTTGGCGCAGCTCGATTCGATCGCGCGCACCAGCGGCGGCGATCTCGCCTCCGCCCTGTCGACGATCGATTCGCCCGTTCTGGCCCGCCTGAAGCTCGACTATGCCGCCGCGCTGCGCCAGCAGACCGAGCTCGCCGAGACGCTCGGCGGCCGTCATCCGCGCATGCAGACGGCGGCGGCCGACGTGGCCCGCAGCCGCAGCCTGATCACGCAGGAGCTGGATGCCCTGGCGGCGAAGGCGCGCGTCGAGGCGGATCTGGCCAAGTCGCAGGTCGCCAGCACGGCCACGGCGCTGGCCGCCGCGACCAACAAGGTGAACGACACCAGCGATGCCAGCGTGGCGCTGCGCGAGCTTGAGGGCGAGGCGGCGATTCGCCGGGACGCCTATCGCGCCTTCGTCGCGCGCGCCCAGGAAACCGGCTTGCAGGAGAACCTCCAGGTCTCCGATGCCCGCATCATCAGCCCGGCGCAGATCCCGCTCTATCCGTCCTCGCCGAAGAAGAAGATCATTCTGGGCCTGGCCGGTATTGGCGGGCTTGGCGTCGGCATCGCCCTGGCGCTCTATCGCGGCCGCTCGCGCCTGCTCGTCCCGCCGCGGCAGGTGGCGCCGGTCGAACCCCTGTTTGGGCCGATCACCGAGCCGGCCCCCGTGACCGTCGCCGCCGCGCCTGCCGATGATGGGCCGGTCGATCATGCAGCCAGGCTGGCCCCCGCCGCCACGTCGATCGCGTCGCGGGCCGGAGACATCCTCGCGGAGATCGCCGTTCCAGGCTCGCTGGCGAGTGGCGAAGTGCTGACCGAGACCGTCGCCGGCGCGCGGATCAGCAATGTTGCCCACGCCGCGCAGGCCGAGTTCCGGGCGCTCGCCGCGAAGCTCACCCCGCCGGCCGAGACGGAGGGGCCCGCCGTCCACATCCTGTTCGGCACGGCCGCCAGCGGCGCCATCGCCTCGGTCGCCTATGGCCTCGCCCGCGCCATGGCGGAGGGTGCGGTCGAGACCCTGCTGATCGACGCCAATACCGGCGCGGCGACGACCGGCACGGCGCTGATCGGCGAGGATGCACCTGGCATTCTCGACGTCACGCTCAGCGACATGGATCCGGCGGCGATCGGCACAAGGCTGAAGGATGCCTCGATCGTGCTGCTGCCGGCGGCGAGCGCGCAGCGGCGGCACGAGATCGGCGATCACGGCGACCGGCTGGTCCAGACCATCCACGACGTGGCCGACGGCTTCGAGCGGGTGGTGGTGGATCTCGGGCCGTCCTGCCCGCCGGCGCTTTTCAATGCGCTCTTGGCGATCGCCGACGATGCCGTCATGGTGGTCGATGCCGAAGAGGCGGGGACGGACGCGATCGTCGCCGCCTATGGCGATCTGCGCGAACTGGTGCCGGAACTGCGCGGCATGGTAGCGGTGCGGGCGACTTCCTCCTAGAGACCGCAGCGAAGGCCTGACCATGGCGCGTCCATCTGTGCTCATCATCGACGAAAGCCATCTCGGCCGCCATGTGACGGGGCTGGAGCGGATCACGCTCGAGCTGTTTTCGGCCAAGGCGCTGGCGCCGCTATCGGTCGAGCGCGTGCGGGCCTCGGGCATTCGCGGCATGATCACCGCGCAGACGGTGCGGCTGCCGTGGCGGCTGGCGCTTAACCGCCGCGCCCTGGCGCTCTGCCCTGGCTTTCCGCCCTCGATCCCGCTGTCGCATTTCGGCAATCGGGTCATCCCCTATATCCATGACACCTTCCTCCTGACCCGGCCGCAGGACCTGAACTGGCGCGCTCGCCGCTACATGGTCCCGGCCTTCGCCTTTGCGCTCAAGCGGCTGCCCTGGCTGCTGGTCAATTCCGAAACGACGCGCGGCGAGCTCGCCGGCTTCGCCCGCCCTGATGCCGAGATCTCGCTCTACCGGCCGCATGTCCGCGATGTCTTCGGCATTGCCGGGCAGGCGTCCCGGCCGCGCCATTGGGCGCCCGGCGAGACGCTGCGGCTGATCGCCATCGGCACGGTGGAGCCGCGCAAGAACCTGCGCGCCGCGGCGGCGATCGTTGACGCGCTGCAGGCGGGCGGCCTCGACGCGCATCTCGATGTCGTCGGCCGGCTCGGCTGGGGCGACGAAGCGGAGGCGCTGCGGGCGTCGCCCCATGTGACCCTGCACGGCTATCAGGAGCCGGATCGTGTCCGCGCCCTGATCGGCGCCGCCCACGCGCTGATCTCGACCTCGCATGACGAGGGCCTCGGCCTGACGCCGCTCGAGGTCCAGCATGGCGGCCTCGGCGCCATCGCTTCCGACATCAAGGTGTTCCGCGAGGCGCTTGGTCCCTCCGGCTGGATGATCGATCCGGCCGACCCGGTGGCGAGCGCCGCCATCATCCGCGAGCGGCTGGCGCAGCCGGACGCGCTGGTCGCCGCCGCCGCCCAGGCGAAGGCCAATCTCGAGCGTTGGAACGCCGCCGCCGACCGGGACCATGCGGTGCTGATCGACCGCCTCGGCGCCCGGCTGGCATCGCTGCGCTAGCCGATACGCTTCTTCATCGCCGCGATGATGGCGTCGACAGCCGGCTTGGGCGCGAAGGCATCGTCGAAGGGCAGGGGGCGGGGCAGCCGTTTCGCATCCGGATCCGCCCGGCGCGCGGCATGGTTGTACCAGCTGGCGGAATCGGCGAGCTGCCAGGTGATCACCGTCTTGACGGCCGGCACGGCGAGCACAGCATCGAGAAAATCGCGATAGCGGGCCGCGACGGCGGCGTCACGCGAAGCGATGTCATCCGGGAAGGCGCGGTCGTCGACGTCGAGTTCGGTGATCCAGATATCGACCCGGCGCTCGCCGAGTTGATGCAGGAAATCCGCGAAGCCGGCGTCGTCGAAGGGCCGGCCCGGGTCCAGGTGGCCCTGCAGGCCGACCGCGTCGAGCCGCACGCCATCGTCCTGCAGCCGGTCGACCAGCGTCAGCAGGCCGCGCCGCATCTTCGCGCCGTCCTCGGTCCAGACCTCGGTCATCGCCTCGTTGAGGACAAGCCTGGCGCGTGGGTCGGCGGCCTGCGCCCGCTGGAAGGCGCGCGTCACATAGCCCGGTCCGAACGCCTGCAACCACGGTCCGTCGCGAAAATCGCCCGGCAATCCATGCCCTGGCCAGAACGGCTCGTTGACGACGTTCCAGGAGGGCAGGCGGCCGGCGAAATGGGCGACGGTCTCGTCAATATGGCGGTCGAGCGCCTTTCGCTTGCCAGCGTTGGAGAGCTTCATCAGCCAGTCCGGCCGGCTTTCGTTCCAGGCGAGCGCATGGCCGTGCACGGGAATTCCGGCCGGCGTCGCGAAGGCGAGGATCGCCTCGGCGTCGCCGGGGTGGAACTGATCGGCGCGCGGGCGCAAATGACTGAAGGTGAGAGCCCAGTCGACCGTGTAGATCCGCGCCTCGCGATGGTAGAGAGCCGCCTGGGCCGGGATCCGCAGGGTGTCGGCGGCGATCGAGGTGCCGAAGGTGACGCCGGCGCGGGCGGCGACGCCGCCGAGCGTGGCGTCGGCCGCGGCCGCCGGCTGCAGGCCGAGCGGAAGCAGCGCGGCGGACAGGCCGGCGCCGGCGCAAAGGAAATCGCGGCGAGACGGCTTCACGAGGCTCCAACCCTGCTTTGGTTCCGGTCTTTTTAACCTCTCAGCTATATCGGTATCGGGCAAGGCGAGCGACTGCCGGGGCGGAGGCGTCGGATGCGCTCAACGAATCATGGGAATGCGAGGTCGTGATGATGGCAAGTCCTGACAGTTCCCGGACCGACGTGCCGAAGGATCTGGTGCGGATCGGCGAGGGACGCGTCAACATCGGCACCCAGGCCGATCTGATCGACCGCATCATCGCCGACGCGAAGGCCGGCCGGGGCGGAACCGTCTTCACGCTCAACCTCGATCATCTCGTCAAGCTGCGCAGCGATGCCGGCTTCCGCACCGCCTATGATGCGGCGACCTATGTCAGCGCCGACGGCTCGCCCGTGGTCAAGATCGCGCGCCGGCAGGGTGCGCCGGTCGATCTGGTGACCGGGGCCGATCTCGTCGTGCCGCTTTGCAGGGCCGCCGCCGCCGCCGGCGTCTCGATCCATCTGTTCGGTACCTCGGACGCCATTCGCGACGAGGCGGCCGCGAAGCTCGTCGCCGACATTCCCGGACTGGTCATCGCCGGCTCGGAATCGCCGCCGCGCGGCTTCGATCCGGAAGGCGAGGCGGCGAAGGCAGCCGCCGGGCGGATCGAGGCATCGGGCGCGGGCATCTGCTTCGTGGCGCTCGGCGCGCCGAAGCAGGAACTCTTCGCCCATGCCGCCACCAGGCAGCCGGGCGGCGTCACCTATGTCTGCATCGGCGCGGCGCTCGATTTCATCTCCGGCCGCAGCAAGCGCGCGCCGGTCCTCTTCCGCCGCACCGGCACCGAATGGGTCTGGCGCTTCATCCAGGAGCCGCGCCGGCTCGGCATGCGCTACGCGCGCTCGATGGCGTATTACCTCGGCTACCTGATAAAAGGACCCGAAAAGCCCCGCGACGGGCGCGGCTGAGGGTTTCATCCATGACGCATCGGCTGACCATGCTGCATCCGATCGATCCGCGCGGCTCCAAGGTCGGCGGCATCGAAACGCATGTCCGCCTGATGTTCGAGCGCCATCCGCCCGATTTCTCCGTGCTGCTGGTCGGCGTCGACGAGCGGGGCGATCTGGAGCTCGGCAAGGTGGTCAAGCTGCCGGTCGGCGACCATACGATCGACTTCCTGCCGGTCGTGCACATCCCGGACGAAGAGATCCACGGCGCCGCCAAGAAGCTCTGGGAGTCGGTGACGCTCCGCTTCGCGCTCGGCGCGCTGCGCTACCTGCCGACGATCCGCAAACTCGGCGCCGCGCCGCTGGCGACGACGGAGCTGCAGCGTTTTGAATTCGCGCCGATCGGCCGGATGCTTGGCCGGCCCGTCGTGCAGCTCGTGCATGGCGAGGGCAGCCGCAAGGACCAGATGGATTCGCTGATCAAGCGCTTCTGGTACATCAACGCCATGAACGAACGGATCGCGCTCCGCCTCGCCAGCCGCATCGTCTGCGTCAACCAGAACATCATCGAGCGCTTCAAGAAGGTGATGCCGCAATTCGTGGCGAAGTCGGAGCTCCTGACCGTCTCGGTCGACATGGACCGCTTCGCCTTAGCGCCGTTCCCGCAGGACGATGTCTTCCGCATCGTCTTCGCCGGCCGCCTCGACACCTTCAAGGATCCGCCGCTGATGTTCGAGACGATGCGCCGCCTGCATCAGGCGCGCGACGGTCGTTTCGAGTTCCACTATATCGGCACCAGCGACCCCCACCGCTTCGCCGAATTCGCCGCCATCGAGTCCTTCACCATCCGGCACGGCTTCCAGAATTCCGACGGGGTCGCGGCGATCCTGCGGCAGTGCCATTCCGGCGTGCTGACCTCGTTCTTCGAGGGCATGCCCTGCTACCTCCTGGAATTGCTGTCGACCGGCCGCCCGATCGGCGCGATCCGCCTGCCGCAATTCGATCCATTAATCGTCGATGGCGAGAGCGGCTTCCTGGTAGAGCGTCCGGCCGATCCGGCGGCGGCTGCCGAGCAGATGACGGCGGCCTTCCTGAAACTCTTTGACGATGTCCGCTCCGGTCGCCTCGACCCGGCGGCGATCCGCGCAAAAGCGGTTCCTTATTCGACCAAGGTGCAGATGCCGAAGCTGTTCGAGCGGCACCGCGAACTGGCGCGCGCGTAGACTTTTTCGGGTCGCGTTTTCTTGACGCGAACCGGTCTCCGCTTCGCTCGAAAAGCTCTCAGCCCTTCCGCACGACCTCGTCGAGCAGCCTCGCCCAGGCGGCGAAGCCTGCTTCGCTGGAAAAATGCCGGGCGCGGGCGATCCGCAGCGCAGGATCGCCGGGATCCGCCAGCGCGGCGTCGATGCCCGTCGCCATCGCCGCCGCATCGCCGATCGGAACCAGCGTGCCGAAGCGGCCGCCGTCGAGGATCTCGCGCGGGCCGGCGCAGCGGGTCGAGACGACGGGCAGGCCGGCTGCCAGCGCCTCGACCGCCACCATGCCGAACGCCTCGGTTCGCGACGGGATCGCGCAGAGCCTTGCGCGGGCATAGAGCGGCGCCGGATCGGTGAAGCCTGCGAAATGGACACGGCCGGCGAGGCCGAGCGCGCCGGCCTGCGCCTCGAGCGCGGCGCGATCCGGCCCGTCGCCGGCAATCGTCAGCGTCGCGTCGCGGTGCGTGACGAGGGCGAAGGCGGCGAGCAGATCGTCAAAGCCCTTTTCGCGCGACAGCCGGCCAACGGAGACGATCTCGGGTGGGCGGGCCGCCAGCCTCGCCGCGTCGAGGTCGACATCCGGCAGCGGCACCGGCACCGGATTATAGATCCGCACCGTCTTGTCGGCCTCGGCGCCCCAGCGGTCGACCATCACCGTCCGGAGCGTGTCGGACACGCAGACGATCCGGCTGCAGAATTTGGTCAGGATCGGCATGCCGTAATAGGCGGCGGCGCTCAATTTCCCGGTGCGGTATTCCTCGAAGCCGTGGAACGAGACGACGAGCGGCACGGAGGAACGCGCCCACAGTCTGGCCAGCGCCAGCTTGGTGGCGTTGGCCGAAAGCGCCGAGAGCGCGACATCGGGTCGGAACCGTCGCAGCAATTGGGCGAGAGCCGCGATCTGCGCGCGATTGCCCTGCGGCAGCACCTCGATCCGGACCGCCGGATCGATCGGACCAGCCTGGTCGCCGGCGCCATCGACGGCGAGGATGACGTCGTCACCCTTGGAAGCGAAATGCGAGGCGAGCAGCGCCCAGACGCGCTCCGCGCCGCCGCCGCCGGCGAGCGATCGCGTGTAAAACAGATACTTACGCTTTTCCATTAGCCTCGAATCCACCCGCCCGGAGTCGTTCGCCTCCGAGCCCTAATGCCTGATGCGCTCCGCGCCAAGGAGAGAGATGCCATGCGGATCGATATCCGGCTCGACCCGACGAACTTGCGCGGCTGGCACAAGGAGATCGTCACGAGGCTGGCGACGCTGCCGGGTTGCGAGATCCGGCTCGTGCGGGGAGTGGCGGCGGTCCGTCTACCACAGGGCGCCGACATGCTGTTCATGCTGGAGCGCACCCTGTTCCACGCCGAGCATGGTGCGCTGGCGGGCGGCATCGCCTGGGCGGACCTCCGCGTACCGGAGGCCGATGGCATCGCGCCGGACCTGTTGATCGATCTCTGCGGCGATGGCACGAAAGTGGCGCCGGTACTCACGCTCCGCTGCGATGGCAGGGATATCGAGGCGGGTGCGCTGCTGGCCGTGCTCGACGAGCGCGCGCCCGTCTTCGAGACGGTGCTTGCGATCGACACGGGGACCCGCATCCTGTCGGCCTGGCGGCCGGCGGTGGAGAACCCGCGCAGCGCCACCGCCGCGCTCGGCATGCTGCTCGGCCGCGCCGCCCATATGCTGGTGCAGGAGGCCGTCCGGCTCGCCGAGGGCATTCTGCCCGGCAGCCTCGCCGCCGCGCCCGTTCCGTCCGCGCCGCATCGTTCCGCCGCCGGGTTCCTCGCCGCCTCGCTGGCTTCCCGCATCAAGGGCCGGATCGCCCGCCAGCTTGGGAAGGCGCCCAACTGGTATGTCGCCTGGCGCGATCGCACGGATGCCTCCGACGCGCTGCCGGTGATCGGCCCGAGCGGATTTCGCCGCCTTGCCGACGACGGCGCGCGCTTCTACGCCGATCCGTTCCTCTGGGAGCAGGACGGCCGGCGCTTCCTCTTCGTCGAGGAATTTCCCTATGCGACCGGTAAGGGCGTCCTTTCCCTTTCCGAGATCGACGCGGCCGGCAAGGTCGAGACGCCGCGCGTCATCTTCGAGACGGATTGCCATCTCTCCTATCCATTCCTGTTCGAGCATGAGGGGGCGATCTGGATGATTCCGGAAACCTCGTCCCGCCGCACCGTCGAGCTCTATCGCGCCGACCCGTTCCCGGAGAGCTGGACGCTGCATTCGGTGCTGCTCGAGGGCGTCGATCTCGGCGACGCGACCTTGCAGAAGGTCGGCGACAGTTGGTGGATGTTTGCCGGCTCGCGCGAGCGCTGGACGTCGAGCTGGGACGCGCTGTCGCTCTACCATGCCCCGTCGCCCTTCGGGCCATGGCAGGCCCATCCCGGCAATCCGGTCCTGGTCGATCTCCACGCCGCCCGCCCGGCCGGCCGGATCCTCGACGTCGACGGCCGGCTGATGCGGCCGGTGCAGAATTGCGACGGCCTCTATGGCGCGGCGCTCGGCTTCGCCGAGATCCGTTCGCTGACCCCGACCGACTATGCGCAAACCCTCGCCGTCACGGCGCTGCCCTGGGGCGACAATCTCGGTCTGCACACCTTCAACCGCAGCCGGACGCTGGAAACGATCGACCTTTTTGGTCCGCGCTCCGGCTGAAAGCGTTCTCTATCGCGACGCTCAAGGGCCGTCTTGACTCCATCTCCACAAATATGAAAAAGATTTTTGCATAGGAAAATCGGAGATCGGGACATGACGACGGCGACCCTGGTGGAAAGCGATCTGGTCGAGCGGGGCGGCAAGCGGATCGACTGGATCCGGTCGCGGATGCGGCTGCTCGCCGGCGTGCGCGCCGATTTCGAGCGGGAAAAGCCCTTCGCCGGCCTCACGATCGGCGTGTCGCTGCATCTGGAACCGAAGACGGCCGTGCTGCTCGAGACCTTGCAGGCGGGCGGGGCTGATATCGTCGGCACCGGCAATCACGGCTCGACGCAGGACGACATCGTCGCCGTGCTGAAGGCGCAGGGCATGCGGCTTTACGGCAAGCGCGACGACGATCTCACGCAGCACTTGAAGAATGTCCGGAGCGTCGTCGCGGCGAAGCCCGACATCCTGCTCGACAATGGCGCCGACCTCGCCGCGCTCGCGATCGAGGCGGGCACGGAAGGCTCAATCCGGGGCGGCACCGAGGAGACCACCTCGGGCGGCGACCGGCTGCGCGACGAACTCGCCGGCAAGGTGCCGTTCCCGGTCATCGTCATCAACGACAGTCCGCTGAAGCAGATCGCGGAGAATCGCCACGCGGTCGGCCAGTCGATCGTCGAGAGCTTCATGCGGATCACCAATCTGATGATCCCCGGCCGCCGTTTCGTCGTCGTCGGCTATGGCTGGTGCGGGCGCGGCATTGCGCAATATCTGGATGCGCTCGGTGGCCGCGTCGCGGTGGTCGAGAAAGATCCGATCAAGGCGCTGGAAGCGGCGCTCGACGGCTATCGCGGCGGCACGATCGACCAGCTGGCGCCCTGGGGCGAGGTCTTCATCACCGCGACCGGCCGGCCGGGCGTGATCGGCGCGGCAGCGATCGCCAAGATGCGCTCCGGCGCCATCCTCGCCAATTCCGGCCATTTCCCCTGGGAGATCGACGTCGCGGCGCTGCGCCAGACGGCCGTCGGATCCGCGCTCGTCGACGATTCGCTCGAGCGGATCGAACTCGCCGACGGCCGGCATGTCGTGCTGGTGGCGGACGGGCGGATGTTCAATCTCGCCGGCCGCGAGCCGAAGGGCAATTCGATCGAATCGATGGATATCGGCTTCATGCTGCAGGCGCTGTCGCTGGCGCGGGTGGCCGGCGCTGGTCGCGCGGCGCTGGTGCCGGGCGCCCAGCCCGTTCCCGCCGACATCAACGAGACGATCGCCCGCCGCATGGTGGCCGAGATGACCGTCGATCTTTAAAAGCCATCGCTCCGGGCGTCGTGTTGCCGCGCGGAGCGATCGAGGAGCGGAGCAAGCGGATGAGGGTCGAGGCGACTGGCGAGAGCCCGAACTATGGCGTGCCGGCGCTCGACAAGGCGCTCGACATCCTCGAACTCCTGGCCGGCAGTCGCGAGGGCAAGACGCTCGGCGAGATCGCCGCGGCGGTCGATCGCTCGATCAATCAGATCTACCGCACGCTGGTGACGCTCGAACGGCGCGGCTACCTGTTCCGGGCGCGTCCGTCCGGGCTCTATTTCCTGTCGCTGATGATGTTCGAGCTGGCCCACCGGCAGGAGCCGATGCGCGGCCTGATCGATATGGCGCTGCCGGCGATGCGGGTTTTGAGCGAGGCGATCGGGCAATCCTGCAATCTGAGCCTCCATGATGCCGGCCGCGTCGTCGTCATCGCGCAGATCGACAGCCCCAGCGCCTTTGGCTTCCGGGTGCGCGCCGGTGCGACCTTCCCGCTGTTCGAGAGCGCGACGGGGCGGCTTCTGATGGCGTTCGAGCCGGAGGAAAAGGTGCGGCCCTGGCTCGATGGCGCGGATGCCGCCGTGCGGGCGACGATGCCGGCGCGCCTCGCCGTCCTGCGCGAGCAGGGCTACGAGGAAGAGGCGGATGGCCTCCAGCCCGGCATCACCGATCTCGTCTTCCCGATCTTCAGTCGCGATGGGCGCGTCGTCGCGGCGCTGACCGTTCCCTATGTCGCGACCAGTTACAGCCGGCGGCCGATCGCCGACGTGCGCGTCGCGGCGAACAAGGCCGCGACGGACATATCCGCCGCGATCGCCGGCGCGGTCGAGGACGCCCAGCTCTCCTAGGGCTCAGCCCTCGTATTTCTCCAGCAACGCCTCGTGGCCGAGCGGCATGGTGGAATCTCCAGCGTTTTCCGGGGTCGGCGAACGTCGAGATGCTTGATGACACAACGATGACTGAGCCGGCAAACCAGATTACGCCAGCAAAACCCGGCAGTCGCGCAGTGATTCACAGGGGTCTTCGACTGTCACAAAAGCTTTGCTTCGAAATTGCATGATCTGCCCAATCGGGAGATCATGACATGTTGGTTCTGGACGGCGTCGCACGACATTTCAACCACAAGGCTGCGGTCAGCGACGTCAGCCTGACGATCGGTTCGGGAAGCTTCGTCGGCGTGATCGGACGATCCGGCGCCGGCAAGTCGACCCTGCTGCGCATGGTCAACCGCCTGGTCGATCCGACCTCCGGCGCGATCCGCTACGGCGATGTCGACGTCACCAAGCTGAAGGGCAAGGCGCTGCGCGACTGGCGCGCCCGCTGCGCCATGATCTTCCAGCAATTCAACCTGGTCGGCCGCCTCGATGTGCTGACCAACGTGCTGATGGGCCGCCTCAATACCGTTTCGACGCCGCGCTCCCTGCTGCAGCTCTGGAAGGACGAGGACCGCGCCGTGGCGCTCTCGGCGCTGGAGCAGTTCGACATCGCCGGGCTCGCCGCCCAGCGCGCCGACAGCCTGTCCGGCGGCCAGCAGCAGCGCGTCGCCATCGCTCGCGCTCTTGTGCAGGAGCCGGAGATCATCCTCGCCGACGAGCCGATCGCCTCGCTCGACCCGCGCAACACCAAGGTCGTGATGGATGCGCTTCTGCGCATCAACCGGCACTACGGCATCACGGTCATGTGCAATCTGCATTCGCTCGATCTCGCCCGCACCTATTGCGACCGGCTGATCGGCATGTCGGCCGGCCGTGTCGTCTTCGACGGCGTGCCGGCGGAGCTGACCGAGGACGTCGCCCGCGACCTCTACGGCCTGGAGGCCGAGGACGTCCTCGATTTCGAGCCGGCCACGTTGCCGGACCGTCTGCCCGGCGCCATCGCCGCCGCGGCCTGAAGCCTGCCTTTCCGCATTCGAAATGGCGCCGCATCGGCGCTGCCAACCGCTGGAGACTACCGATGTTGAACCGCCGCACCCTGATCGGCGCCGCTGTCGCAGGCCTCGCGCTTGCCGGTGTCGCAACGCCCGCCTTCGCCGATTGGAAGGGCGATTTTCCGGAACTGACGATCGCCGTCATCCCGGCCGAGAACGCCTCGACCACCGCCGACCGCTACCAGCCGCTGGCCGACTATCTCGGCAAGCAGCTCGGCGTTCCGGTCAAGCTGGCCGTTGCCACCGACTACGCCGCCGTCATCGAGGCGCAGCGCGCCGGCAATGCCCAGATCGCCATGTATGGTCCGGCTTCCTATGCCCGTGCCGTGCTGACCGGCGTCGAGATCGACCCGGTCGTCGTGCCGCGTCATTCGAACGGCGCCACAGGCTATTATTCGGTCGTCTACACGCTCGCCGACGGCCCCTACAAGACGATCGACGACCTGAAGGGCAAGACGCTGGCCCTGGTCGATTCCAACTCGACCTCCGGCAACAACGCGCCGCGCTTCTTCCTGCATCGCGACGGCAAGGACGTCGATAGCTTCTTCGGCAAGGCGATCTTCGCCGGCAGCCATGACAACGCCGTCCTCGCGCTGGCCCAGGGCACCGTCGACGCCGCCGCCAATTCTTGGAACTCGGAAGACGATTCCAACCTGACCCGCATGATCTCCAAGGGCATTCTCAAGAATGCCGACGGCAAGCCGATGACGAAGGAAGACTTCCGCATCGTCTTCAAGTCCGACTTCCTGCCGGAAGGCCCGTACTCGATCCTTTCCTCGCTGCCGGCCGAGCTGAAGACCCAGATCAAGCAGGCCTTCCTCGACATGCCGAAGAACGACGCCAAGGGCTTCGCCGCGCTGTCGGACGGCAAGGACACGGAATTCGTCGCCGTCGAGCCGGCCGCCCTGCAGCCGATCATCGATATGGTCAAGTTCAACGACGAGCAGCGCAAGAAGGGCTCCTGAGCCTCTTCCAGCCTTTCGAGAGGCGGCCGGTGATCCGGCCGCCTTTTTCGTAACCGCCGCGTGTCGCGGTTCATTCCTGCGGGAATGAAGGAAACAAGCGGAGAATTGTCTCTTGGCGACCGCCATAGCAAAGCTTCCGGACCAGCAGGCCGCCGCCCTCGGGCGCGCCTATGCCCAGTCCGTTTCGGCCAGGCGGATGAAAACGCTCGCCGTCCTCGCCATCCTGGCGGTGCTGATCGTCATCAGCGCGCAGATGGCCGATGTCCGGCCGGCCAGGCTCGTCGCCAATATCGGCAATTTCGGCAGCTACATCGTCCGCACTCTGCCGACCATCACCTTCGACAATTTCTTCGCCGACATCCGCGCCTGGTACTGGAATTTCGGCGGCTGGTTCCGCCTGCTGGTCGAGACGATCCTGATCGCCTATCTCGGCACCTTCCTCGGCGGCATCCTCGCCTTCTGCCTCTGCTTCTTTGCCGCCGCCAATCTCGTCCGCAACAAGACGACGCGCTTTGTCGCCCGGCGCTTCCTCGAGTTCTGCCGCACCGTTCCCGACATCGTCTTCGCGCTGATCTTCGTCATCGCCTTCGGGCTCGGACCGATGGCGGGCGTGCTGGCGCTGACCATCCACACCGTCGGCGCACTCGGCAAGCTGTTCGCAGAGGTGGTCGAGAACATCGACATGAAGCCGGTCGAGGGGCTCTCGGCGACCGGCGCCTCCTGGCTGCAGATCGTCCGCTTCGGCGTGCTGCCCCAAGTCTCGTCCGGCTTCGCCTCCTACGGCCTGCTGCGCTTCGAGATCAACGTGCGCGGCGCCGGCGTCATGGGTTTCGTCGGCGCCGGCGGCATCGGCCAGGAGTTCCTGATCGCCATCCGCAATTTCTACTACACCGACGTCAGCGCCATCCTCCTGATGATCATCGTCACCGTGATCCTCATCGATCTCGGCACCGAACGAATCCGCCACCGACTGATCGGCATGGAGCGCATGCGATGAACACGGCCTCCGCAACGGTCTCCCCCGGCACCCGGGCGATCCGCTCGACCGCGCTCGCCGACATCGATGGCCTGAAGCGCCGCCATCCCGCCGCCTTCGCCTCGTCCGCCACCAAGCGGGCGCTCGCCATCGGCCTGCCGCTCGCCGCGGCGCTTCTGGCGCTCGGTGCCATGGTCTGGCTCGATTTCTCGCTGGTCCGGATCTGGAACGGCCTGCATCGGCTCGGCCAGTTCGCCGTGCTGATGATCCCGCCGGCGCCGGAAGGCCGGTTCATGGCCTTCTCGATCGCGCTCGGCGAGACGCTGGCGATCGCCTTTCTCGGCACGCTGACGGCGGCCATCCTCGCCTTTCCGGTCGCCTTCCTGGCGGCCAAGAACGTGATCCCGAACATCTTCGTGCATTTCGGCATGCGCCGGGCCTTCGATGTCTTCCGTTCGGTCGACACGCTGATCTGGGCGCTGATGTGGATCAATGTCGTCGGCCTCGGCCCGTTCGCCGGCGTGCTGGCGATCGCCTGCGCCGATTTCGGCGCTTTCGGCAAGCTGTTCTCCGAGGCGATCGAGGCGACAGACGGAAAGGCGACCGAGGGCATCGCCGCCTCGGGCGGCAGCAAGGCGCATCAGGTCCGCTTCGGCCTCGTGCCGCAGGTCTTCCCGGTGATCGCCAGCCAGGTGCTCTACTTCTTCGAGTCGAACGTCCGCTCGGCGACCATCATCGGCATTGTCGGCGCCGGCGGCGTCGGCGCTTATCTGACCGAGTTGATCCGCGTGCTGGAACTGAAGCAGGTCGCCTTCCTGATCCTGATGATCCTCATCACCGTCGCCGTGATCGACTTCATCTCGTCGAAGCTGCGCATGGCGGTGATCGGCAAGTCGAAGATGGTGTGAGTTCCTTGAACCTCCCGCTTGAGGGGAGGTCGAAGCGCCCTGGCGTTTTCGGGAGGGGTGATGCCTGCGCCGCTCCGGCATCGAGCCAAGCAGCCCCTCCCTCAAGGGGAGGGTTCTGGCCCTACGCGCTTCAAGACGGCGCGCTTCGTTCGAGCCCTCAGCTCTCGACCACGATCTCGGCCCGGTCGACGGAGAACATCGCCCGGGTGAACTGGATCGGCACGCCGTCGGGGTCGACATTGATGCTGTCGACGGTGAGCAGCAGCCGGCCCGGCGCCAGATCGAGCTTCGCGGCTTCCTCCGTGCCGGCGGGACGGGCCGAGATCCGCGTCTCCAGCCGCCGGTAGTCGGGGATGCCGCAGGCTTCCAGCGCCTGCGTGACGGTACCCAGCGATCGATAAGCCTCGATCAAACCGGCGAAGCGGGGCAGGGGGAAATAGGCGTTGCCGAGCGAGATCGGCGTATCATCCGCCATGCGGACCGTATCCAGCCTTGCCACCGGCGAGCCCTCTGTGAGGCCAAGCGCCTGGGCGACAACCGGATCCGCCAGCGTTTCGTAGCCGTCGAGCAGCTTGCCGCTGGCCTCGCGCCCGGCGCGGGAGACGTTTTCGGAAAAGCGCGTGCGGGCGCCGATCGGATAGGCGAGCGGCCGTTCCTCGACGAAGGTGCCGCGCCCCTGCGTCGTGCGAACGAGGCCCCGCGCCGACAATTCGGCGAGGCTTCGCCGCACCGTGTGGCGGTTGACAGCGAAGCGGACGGCGAGCTGCGCCTCGGTCGGCAGCTGCATGCCGGGGCGTAGCCGTCCGGCGCCGATATCCGCCTCGATCTCGTCGGTGATCTGCCGCCAGGCGGCAATACCGCGGCCGCGCGCGATCTCCGTCACGCTGCTGTCGTCACCCGGGCGCATTGTCTCTGTCATCAAATCGTCACTGGACCTGTTCATGTAGTTGTCTATACCATTAGACAAATCCAATGAGAAGCCACTGATGGATCTGATCATGCGACACCAAGCTTCCGGCGCTCCGCCGACTTCCCCAGCACCCGGTATCGCCCTTCGCCAGGCCGTGATGGCGGCCTGCGCCGGCGCCAGCCCGGCGGAACTCGTGCAGGCGCTGGCCGGGCTCGGCGACGTTCCGGCCGCCACCGATTTGCGCGGCACGGAGCAGGGTCTCGTCATGCTGCGCGGCCGGATGGGCGGCGACGGCAACCCGTTCAATCTCGGCGAGGCGACCGTGACGCGCGCCGCCATCCGGCTGCCGGATGGCCGCACCGGCTTCGCCTACCAGCTCGGTCGCGATGCGGCGAAGGCCCGCACCGCCGCCATTCTCGACGCGCTCTGGCAGGGCCCGGAGCGTGCCGCCGTCGAAGCGGCGCTGGCGCCGATCCGCGACCGCATCGCCGGGGAGGCCGCCGCCAAGGCGCGCCGCGTCGCCGCGACCCGCGTCAATTTCTTCACCATGGTCCGCGGAGAGGATTGATGTCCGCCCTCGCTATCACCGCCGGTTTCGCCGATCCCGTCATCGAGGCGCAGGCGCATTTCCATTCGCTGATGAACGCGCTGGCGCGTCCGGGCACCGTCCATGCCTTTCCGGCCGCCGTCGACGCGCCGGCGCCGCTGACGCCGGAACTGGCCGCCCTGGCCCTGACGCTGGTCGATCACGAGGCGACGCTCTGGCTCGACGCCACGCTCGCCGGATCGAAGCCGGTCCTCGACTATCTGCGCTTCCACACCGGCGCCCGCATTGTCGCCGACCCGGCCGAAGCCGCCTTCGCGCTGGTCGCCGATGCTGGCGCCATGCCGCGCCTCGCCGAATTCGGCCAGGGCACGGACGAATATCCGGATCGCTCGACCACCATCGTCATCGCGGTCGCGGCGCTCGCCACTTCCGGTGGCCTCGAGCTGACCGGTCCCGGCATCGAGGCGCGCGCCTCGCTCGGCGTCGAGCCCTGGCCGGGCGATTTCGTTTCCCAGCTCGCCGCCAACCGGGCCCAGTTCCCGCGCGGCGTCGATCTCGTTCTTGTCGCGGCCGGCCAGGTCGCCGCGCTGCCGCGCACGACGCACGTTTCGGAGGTCTGATCATGTATGTCGCCGTCAAGGGTGGCGAGGAAGCGATCGACAACGCGCATGGGCTGCTCGCCCATGAGCGGCGCGGTCCCATCTCGATCCCCGACCTTTCTCCCGACCAGATCGAGACCCAGCTGGCGCTCGCCGTCGACCGCGTCATGGCCGAGGGCTCGCTCTATGATCCCGCGCTGGCGGCGCTCGCCATCAAGCAGGCGCGCGGCGATCTGATCGAGGCGATCTTCCTCGTCCGCGCCTTCCGCACCACGCTGCCGCGCTTCGGCAATGGCGAGCCGGTCGAGACCGGCGCCATGGCGATCGAGCGCCGCATCTCGGCCACCTTCAAGGACCTGCCCGGCGGGCAGGTGCTCGGGCCGACCTTCGACTATACGCACCGGCTGATCGACTTCATGCTCGCCGCCGGCGTCACGCCGCCGCTGCCTGCCGAAGTCGAGACCGAGCACGAGGCGACACCGCGCGTGACGGATCTGCTCGACGGCGAAGGGCTGATCGAGCAGGAGCTGCGCGATGACACAGTCGAGGTGGGCGATCTCACCCGCGCGCCGCTCGATTTCCCGGCCGACCGGGATCTCCGCCTTCAGGCGCTTGCCCGTGGCGACGAAGGCTTCCTGCTGGCGCTCGGCTATTCGACCCAGCGCGGCTATGGCCGCACCCATCCCTTCGTCGGCGAGATCCGCTTTGGAGAGGTGATGGCCGAGTTCGTGCCGGAGGAGCTTGGCTTCGCCGTGCCGCTCGGCCCCGTGGCGCTGACCGAATGCCAGATGGTCAACCAGTTCCACGGCTCGGCCGAGCTGCCGCCGCAGTTCACAAGGGGCTACGGCCTCGTCTTCGGCCAGAGCGAGCGCAAGGCGATGTCGATGTCGCTGGTCGACCGGGCGCTCCGCACGCGCGAGTTCGGCGAGGATGTCACCGCCCCGGCACAGGACGAGGAATTCGTGCTGTCGCATTGCGACAACGTCCAGGCGACCGGCTTCGTCGAGCATCTGAAGCTGCCGCACTACGTCGATTTCCAGGCCGAGCTCGGGCTCGTCCGCCAGATGCGCTCCGAATATGCGGCGCGTCAGCAAGAGCTGAAGGAGGCGGCCGAATGAGCGCCGTGGCAGCGCCGCAGGCGAGCGGCTACAACTTCGCCTATCTCGACGAGCAGACCAAGCGGATGATCCGCCGCGCGATCCTGAAGGGGATCGCCATCCCCGGCTACCAGGTGCCGTTTGCCAGCCGCGAAATGCCGATGCCCTATGGCTGGGGCACCGGCGGCGTGCAGGTGACGGCGGCGATCATCGGCCCGGCCGACGTTCTGAAGGTGATCGACCAGGGCTCGGACGACACCACCAACGCCGTCTCGATCCGCAAGTTCTTCGCCAAGACCGCCGGCGTCGCGACGACGACGGAGACGAAGGACGCGACGATCATCCAGACGCGCCACCGCATCCCGGAGCGGCAGCTGACGGAAAAGCAGACGATCGTCTTCCAGGTGCCGATCCCGGAACCGCTGCGCTTCCTCGAACCGCGCGAGACGGAGACCCGCAAGCTGCATGCGCTGGCCGATTACGGGTTGATGCATGTGAAGCTCTACGAGGACATCTCGCGCCACGGCCATATCGCCACGACCTACGACTATCCGGTCGAGGTGGCGGATCGCTATGTGATGAACCCGTCGCCGACGCCGAAATTCGACAATCCGAAGATGCACATGTCGCCGGCGCTGCAATTGTTCGGCGCCGGTCGCGAGAAGCGCATCTATGCCGTGCCGCCCTTCACCAAGGTGCGCAGCCTCGATTTCGAGGATCATCCGTTCGAGGTGCAGCGCTTCGACAAGCCCTGCGCGCTCTGTGCGGCGACCAACGTCTATCTCGACGAGGTCGTGCTGGATGACCGCGGCGGCCGGATGTTCGTCTGCTCGGACTCGGACTATTGCGAGGAACGCCGGGCCGATGGCCATCGCGGCGAACTTTCCGGCGAGGCGCCGCACCTTGTCGGGGGAGCGGCGTGATGACCGACGTTTCTGTCCGCAAGGCGACGGAAGCCGACCTGCCGATCCTGCTTTCGCTCTATGCCCAGCCGGACTTCAACAATGGCCGCGTCACCACGCTCGACGCGGCGAAGGCGACGCTCGCTCGTATGGCGACCTATCCCGATTTCGCCGCCTATTGCGCAGAGATCGATAGCGAGATCGTCGGCACCTTCTCGCTGATGGTGATCGACAATCTCGCCCATTGGGGCATGTCGTCGGCGCTGGTCGAGAATGTCGTCGTGGCGAACGGCCATCAGGGCGGGGGCATCGGCCGCGCCATGATCCGGCAGGCGTTCCGGCTGGCCGAAGCGAAGGGCGCCTACAAGGTGGCGCTCTCCTCCAACATCAAGTCGACCAAGGCGCACGCATTCTACGAAAGCCTCGGCTTCGAGAAGTACGGCTTCAGCTTCCGGCTGGAGCCGGTTTCCGGCGATCGCGCCCTGCAGGTTGAACTCATCGACGGAGCCGCATCATGATGGCGAAGCTGAACGACAAGCCGCTGCTTTCCGCCCGCAATCTCGGCAAGCATTACGGCCAGCGGCTCGGTTGCCGCGATGTGAATTTCGATCTCTATGAGGGCGAGGTTCTGGCGGTGGTCGGCGAGTCCGGCTCCGGCAAGTCGACCCTTCTTGGCCTGCTGGCGACCGAACTCTCGCCGACGGCGGGCGCCGTGAACTACCGGATGCGCGACGGTGAGACGCGCAACCTGTTCGACCTGTCCGAGGCCGAGCGCCGCTTCCTGCTCCGCACCGACTGGGGCTTTGTCCGTCAGGATGCCCGCGACGGACTGCGCATGGGCGTCTCCGCCGGCGGCAATGTCGGCGAACGGCTGATGGCGGTCGGCGGCAGGCATTATGGCCGCATTCGCGACACGGCGAGCGACTGGCTCAACCGCGTCGAGATCGAGCCCGAGCGGATCGACGATCTGCCGAAAAGCTTTTCCGGCGGCATGCGGCAGCGCCTGCAGATCGCCCGCAACCTGGTCACGCATCCGCGCCTCGTCTTCATGGACGAGCCGACATCCAGCCTCGACGTCTCGGTGCAGGCCCGCCTGCTCGACCTGATCCGCGGCCTCGTCTCGGAACTCGGCCTCGCGGTCATCATCGTCACCCACGACCTCGCCGTCGCTCGCTTGCTGTCGCACCGCATCATGGTGATGCGCCAGGGAAGGGTGATCGAGACCGGCCTCACCGACCAGGTGCTGGACGACCCGCGCGAGGCCTACACGCAGCTTCTCGTTTCTTCGGTGCTCGCAGCATGACCCAGAACCTCGTCACCCTCGAAGGCGTCTCGAAGGCCTTCACCCTGCATCTGCGCGACGGGCTGAAGATCAGCGTCGTCGACAGCGTCTCCTTTTCCGTGAAGCCCGGCGAATGCGTCGTGCTCGGTGGCCCTTCCGGCGCCGGCAAATCGTCGATCCTCAAGATGATCTACGGCAACTACCGCTGCGATCACGGCCGCATCCTGGTGCGCGACGGCGACGAGGACATCGACGTCGCCACCGCCGAGCCGCGCCGCATCCTGGCGCTGCGCGGCTCCGTGATGGGCTATGTCAGCCAGTTCCTGCGCGTGATCCCGCGCGTCTCCTCGCTCGACATCGTCGCCGGCGCGGCCGCCGACAGCGGTGTGGCGCAGGCGGAAGCCTGGGCGCGGGCCGAGCGGCTCTTGACGCTCCTGAATGTGCCGGAGCGGCTCTGGAGTCTGCCGCCGGCGACCTTCTCGGGTGGCGAGCAGCAGCGCGTCAATATCGCCCGCGGCCTTGCCGCCGACCGGCCGGTGCTGCTGCTCGACGAGCCGACCGCCTCGCTGGACGCCGCCAACCGCGCCGTCGTGGTGCGGCTGATCGAGGAGAAGAAGCGGGCGGGCGCCGCCATCATCGGCATCTTCCATGACGAGGATGTGCGCCAGCAGGTGGCTGATCGCATCGTCGACGTGACGGAATTCGCTGCTTCGAAGGCGGCCTGAACCGCAACCGCATTCCCGCAAACGAGATCGAAATGACCGAACCGACCGAATTCCTGATCGAGAATGCCAGCCTCGTCCTGCCCGATCGGGTGGTGGAGCAGGGCTGGATCGCCATCGCCGACGGCAAGATCGCCGAGATCGGCGAGGGCAAGGCGCCGGAGCGCGGCCTCGACATGGCCGGCGATATCATCGTGCCGGGCCTGGTCGAGCTGCATACGGACCACCTCGAGGCGCATTTCGCGCCGCGCCCGCATGTGCGCTGGCACGCGCTCTCCTCCGTCATGGCGTATGATGCGCAGATCGCGGCGGCCGGCATCACCACCGTGTTCGACTCGCTCCGCGCCGGCTCCGACGCCGACTCGGCCTCGATCGGCACCGACCTTGCGCTGCTGGCGGCGGCGATCGAGGAGGCGCGCGCCACCGGCCATCTCCGCGTCGAGCACAAGACGCACCTGCGCTGCGAGATCGCCTGCGACGACGTCATCGAGCATGTCGAAGCCTATGCCGCGCTGTACCCGGTCGACATGATGTCGCTGATGGACCACACGCCCGGCCAGCGCCAGTTCAAGGATCTCGAGACCTGGCGCCGCTACTACATGCGCAAGAAGCCGATGTCGGATGCCGAGGCGAACAGCTTCATCGCCAACCGGCTCGAGCTGCACGCCAACAATGCCGGCCCGAATCGTCTCCGGCTGGTCGCCATCGCGGCCGAAAAGGGCGCGGTTCTGGCGAGCCATGACGACGCCACCGCGGCGCATGCGGCGGAAGCCGTCGGCAATGGGGTGGCCCTGGCCGAGTTCCCGACCACGATCGAGGCGGCCGAGGCGCTCAACCGGGCCGGCATCCGCGTCATGATGGGCGGGCCGAATGTCGTGCGCGGCGGCTCGCATTCCGGAAATGTCGCAGCCGAAGACCTCGCACGCGCCGGCGTTCTGGATATTCTGTCGTCGGATTATGTGCCTGCGAGTCTGCTGATGTCCGCCTTCGAACTGCCGCGCCGGATTCCCGGCATCGACCTGGCCGCCGCCATCCGTACCGTCACGCTGACGCCGGCGCAGGCGACCGGCCTTGCCGATCGCGGCGCGCTCGAAACGGGCTTGCGCGCGGATCTGGTCCGGGTCCATGTCAGCGGCGCGGCTTCGGGAAATCCGACGCCGATCGTGCGCCAGGTCTGGCGCGAAGGGCAGCGGGTCTCGTGAGGCGGCGATGAGCAGCGGAGTTCTGGTGGCGGTCGTCGGCCCGAGCGGGGTCGGCAAGGATACGCTGATCGGCCACGCCAAGGCGGCGCTGGCGCAGGATGACGGTTTCGTCTTCGTGCGCCGGCTCGTCACGCGGGACGAGAACGCCTTCGAGGATCACGACACGCTGGACGAGGCGGCGTTCGCCAGAGGAGTCGAGACCGGCAGCTTCCCGGTGTCCTGGCGGGCGCATGGCCTCGGCTATGCGCTGCCGGCCGCGACCAGCGAGGCGATCGACAATGGCGCCGTCGTCATCTGTAATTTTTCACGCGGGGCCATTGCCGCAGCGCGCGAGCGCTTTGCCGCCGTGCGCGTGGTGGCGATCTCCGCGCCGGATGCGGTTCTGGCGGCCCGCCTGATCGCACGCGGCCGCGAGACGGAAGCAGGCGTCGCCGCGCGGCTCGAGCGCGAGGCGGTCTGCGCGCGCGAGGTCGATCCCGACCTCACGATCGTCAACGACCGCCCGATCGAGCAGTCCGGCGGCGAATTGGTGGCCTATCTGCGCAGCCTGCGGGTCGGGGCGTCGGTCTAGGCCGGCTCAGAACCGTCGCGCCATGGTGAGCGAGCCGGCCGGCATGTCGTCCGAGAGGACCGGCGCGAAGCCGAGCTTTTCGTAGAAGGCGATCGCCGGGTCGTTCTGCGGGCTGACGTCGAGATGCATGCCCGGCGATCCCGCCTCCGCCAGCGCGTTCATCAGGTGCTGGAAGCCGCGCCGGCCCCAGCCGACACCGCGTGCCTCGGGCAGGAAGTCGATATGGCCGTGCGAGGGAAAGGCGTGCAGGGCCGGCGGATAGAGGTAGGGCGGATTGTGGATGCGGTGACGGATCCAGTCGCTGCCGCGCCACCGGCTTTCGTCCGGGCCCGGATCGGGGATCCGCTTGCGCACTTCCGACAGCCAGTCACGCTCCATGCGCAGGTAGAAGTCCGGCGTGTTGAGCGCGCCCATGACATAGCCGGCGACGCCGCGCGGGCCCTCGAGCACGAAGGCGAAGTCGGGCTCCAGCACCAGATAGGGACCGATGAACATGTGGCCGAGCGCGTCGGGATCGTCCTCGCGCGCGGTGGCGTCCTTGCCGGCATCGCCGGTCTGGAGACAGACCCGGTAGACGGCCGGAAGATCGGCGAAATCGGCCTTTCGCAGCCGGAAGTCGCCGCGGATCGGAAGTGACATGGAAAGTCCATTCGATGGCAGGTCACGCCCGGGCGGCGGCCGTCCGGGCGCTCGAAATCGTCGATCAGGCGAGGGTGCGCCCGCCATTCACCGCGAAGGTCTGGCCGGTGATGAAATCGGCAGCCGGCGAGGCCAGGAAGGTGACGATGCCGGCAATATCCTCCGGCACGCCCTGATGGCCGAGTGGCACCAGACGGCGATAGTCCTCGAGCTCGTCGGCCGTGGTGTCGGCATGGCGCTCGACCGGGATGAAGCCCGGCGCCACCAGGTTGACGGTGATCGCCTCGGGACCCAGCTCGCGCGCCCAGGAGCGCGTCAGTCCGACCATGGCGGCCTTGGCGGCGACATAGTGGCCGAAGATCGGATTGCCCATGTCGACCACTTCCGAGCCGATATTGATGACGCGGCCGGCGCGGCGCGTGCGCCAGTCCGGCAGCACCGCCTGCAGCAGCAGCAGCGGCGCCTTGACGAAGAAGCGCAGCTGGTCGAGGTGATCGTCCCAGGTCTGGTCCTCGATCGGGATCAGCGGCTGCGGTCCGGTGGCGTTGTTGACGATGACGTCGACGGGGCCGAGTTGGCGGCTGATCTCGGCGATGCCATGGCGGACGCTCGCCTTGTCGGTGACGTCGAACTTGAAGGCGGCCGCCTGGCCGCCGGCGCTGGTGATGGCGTCGACGACGCTGCCGGCGCCGATATCGTCATGCGCGAAGTTGACCGCGACCGTCCATCCGGCGGCGCCCAGCCCCTTTGCGATCGCTGCGCCAAGCCCGCGTGAAGCGCCGGTGACGAGTGCAATTCCCACGATCATCCTCCCGAAATGACGCCCGTCTCTGGGATTCGGTGCGGGCTGTCATGATCGAAGCACAGGCGGCCGGGATTGTCTTCAGACTTCTGAGCCGGCGGTCCATGCGGAGGACGAAACCGGGCGGAGGTTCTCGGCCGACGTGGCGACCGGCGCCTCGAAGGTCGTGCCGGAGACGACGTTGCGGCCGGCCGCCTTGGCGAGATAGAGCTGCTTGTCGGCGGCGCGGATCCAGGCTTCCGGCGAAGCGCCGGGAACGCAGGGCGCCGTGGCGACGCCGACGCTGACCGAGACGGTCGGCGCGACGTCGGAGCCGGAATGCGGGATGCTCAGCGCCTCGACCCGCTCGCGGATGCCCTGGGCGATCACCATGGCGTCCTCATGCTGCGTCTCCGGCAGGACGCAGGCGAATTCCTCGCCGCCATAGCGGATGGTCAGATCGCTGGCATGGTGCACGGCGCGGTTCAGCGCAGCGGCGACCATCGTCAAGCAGCGGTCGCCGGCGGTATGGCCGTAGAGGTCGTTGAAGCGCTTGAAGAAATCGATGTCGAGGATGATGACGGACAGCAGCCCGCCGCTGGCGGCGAGGCGGGCGGTCTCGACGTTGAGGGCCTTTTCCAGCCGGCGGCGATTGCCGAGGCCGGTCAGCGCGTCGGTTACCGCCATCTTGGCGAGGTCGTCGCGCAGGCGCTTCATCTCGAGGTGGTTGCGCACGCGGGCACGGACGATGACGGGCGAGATCGGCTTGTGGATGTAGTCGATGGCGCCGAGCGTCAGGCCTTTGACCTCGGCCTCCTGGTCGCCGAGCGCGGTTGTGAAGATCACCGGTACGTCGGCAAGCAGCGCATCGCCTTTCAGCCGGGCGCAGACCTCGTAGCCGTCCGTGCCGGGCATCAGCACGTCGAGCAGGATCAGATCGGGCAAGGCCGACCGCGCGATTTCCAGCGCCTCATCGCCCGAGGTGGCGAAATAGATATCGTGATCCTCCTCGAGCACGGCGCTCAGGATCTCGATGTTGCTGACTTCGTCATCGACGATGAGGATCGATGGCCGCTTATTCAATTCAGTATTTCCTTGGTATCGACGAACTGACGTTCTATGGCGTCGAGCCCGGCCAGGGCGTTCACGAAATCGAGCCGGGCGATCGGGTCGCGGATTGCGTCGAGGTGCTTCGCCTCGCTCGCACCGGCGAGCGCCGCCTCCAGGGCCTCGAAGGTCTTGCGGGCCCGCATGCTGCGCACGGCGAGCTGCTGGCGGAGCTCGGCCAGCAGCCGCGTCGCCTCGGCGCGGCCCGCGTCGTCGAGCCTTGCTTCGACGGCTGCCGGAGCCACGGCCTCGGCCGGTTGCAGCGAGCGCGCCGCGGCGAGGGCCGGCTGCAGCGCCTGGTCGAGCCGCTCGACGAGCTCGTCGATGTTCATCAGCTCGCGATGCGCCAGGGCATCCTCCAGCTGGCGGGAGGCTTCGGCCACCTTGCGCAGCTCCAGCGACCCCGCGACGCCCTTCAGCGTATGGGCGAGGCGGCGCGCCTCGTCCAGCGCGCCGGAGTCGATGTCCTCCCGCAGCGTCGCGACGAGGCCGCGATACTTGACGCCGAAACTGACGATCAGCTTGCGGAGCAGGGCGGTCTTGCCGTTGACGCGATGGAGGGCGACGGGGATGTCGAAGGGCGGCAGGTCCGCCGGCAATTCGGTCGCCGAGAGCCCTGCCGTCGGCGTCGCGCTGTCCGCCGGCTTCGCGTCGGGCGCGCCGGCGCCAGGCTTCAGCCAGCGTTCCAGCGTGCGCATCAGCAGCGCCGGGTCGACCGGCTTGGCGACATGGTCGTTCATGCCGGCGTCGAGGCAGTTCTGCCGCTCCTGCTCATAGGCATGCGCCGTCATGGCGATGATCGGCAGGGCCTGCGAGGGCACGCGTTCGCGGATGCGGCGCGTCGCGGTGATGCCGTCCATTTCCGGCATCTGGATGTCCATCAGCACCACGTCGTAGTGCCGGCCCGAATCCAGCACCAGCTCGCAGGCGATGCGGCCATTGGCGGCCAGTTCGACGCTGAGACCGCCGTCGCGCAGGATCTCGAACGCCACCTCGCTGTTGATCTCGTTGTCCTCGACGAGGAGAACGCTGGCGCCGCGCAGCTCGGGCGCCACCATCGGCACGGCGGGAAGCGCCGGGGAATCGGCGTCCGGCTTGCGGTCGAGGCTGATGAACTGGGTGATTTGCGACAGGAGCACCGCGGGATCGATCGGCTTGACGAGGAAGGCGGAGATGCCGGCCTCGCGGGCGTCGGCCATGGCCTCCTCGCGGGCATAGGCGCTCACCATCATGATGGTCGGCAGGCGGACGAGCTTCTCGCTCGCCCGCATCGCCTCGACGGCCTCGATGCCGTCCATGCCGGGCATCTTCCAGTCGATCAGCATCAGGTCGTAATTGGTGCCGCGCGCGTTGGCCGCCTCGAGGAAGGCGATCGCCTCGGTGCCGGAGGCGACGAGATCGGCCTGGACCGACCAGCTCTCGAACAGATTGTGCAGGATCTCGCGCGAGGCCGGGTTGTCGTCGACGATCAGCACGCGAAGGCCGCGCAGTTCCTCGACATGGGCGGCGCTGGCGAGTTGGGCCGCGTCGCCGATCTGCATCCGCACGGTGAAGGTGAAGGTGCTGCCGGCGTTCGGCACGCTGTCGACGCGGATCGAGCCGCCCATCAGCTCGACCAACTGCTTGCTGATGGCGAGGCCGAGACCGGTGCCGCCGAAGCGGCGCGTCATCGAGCTGTCGGCCTGGCTGAACGAGCGGAACAGGCCCTTCTGCTGCTCCGCCGTCATGCCGATGCCGGTATCGCGGATCGATACTTCGAGCAGGAGGTCCGGGTCGTGGCGCTCGAGGGCGCGGATCGACAGGATGACGCCGCCGCGCTCGGTGAACTTCACCGCGTTCGAGACGAGGTTGAGGATGATCTGGTTCAGCCGCAGCGCGTCGCCGAGCAGCGTCGCCGGCACGTTGTCGTCGACGGCGATGCGGATGTCGACGCCCTTTTCGGCCGCCTTGACGGCCGAGATGGCGGTGGCGTTCTCGATCGTCTCGCGGATGTCGAAATGGGTGTTTTCCAGCGTCAGCATGCCGGCCTCGACCTTGGAGAAGTCGAGGATGTCGTTGATCAGGCCGAGCAGCGCGGTGCTGGCCGCCTTGATCTTGCTGACATAATCAGCCTGCTTCGGCGTCAGGTCGGTCCGCAGCGCCAGATGGCTGAAGCCGAGGATCGCGTTCATCGGCGTGCGGATCTCATGGCTCATATTGGCCAGGAACAGGCTCTTGGCGATGCTGGCGGCGTTGGCTTCGCGGGACTTCACCTCCAGCGTGCCGTTGTAGCGCACGATCTCGTCGCTCATCGCCTTGATGCGGCGGAAGCTGGCGCTGAGCGTGATGCTCAGCCACACGAGGACCGCCGTCTGGAAGGCGACGATCGAGGCATGCAGATAGACGCGCGGCAGGTCGGCCCCGAGCGGGAACACCGCGTAGGGGAAGACGAAATTCAGCATCAGATGGTGCGCGGCGACCGCGACGGCCGCGACCACGACCGGGCGCCAGTCGCACCAGCCGATGACCAGTGCCAGCGTGGCGAAGAAGTACATGTGCATGTCCATCTGCCACGGATGTCCCGAGAACAGGTAGACGAGCAGGGCCGGCTGACCCATCAGCGCGACGGCCGAGACGTAGCGCGTCACCGGCGCCGGTCCGCGCAGCAGCCAGGAGGCCTGCAGAGCGGTCGCCAGTCCCACCGCCAGCAGCGTCGGCGCCAGGGCGTCGCGGCCGATCGACCACGCTACCAGCGCCACGAACGGAACATGGACCCAGGTCAGGACCACCAGGAACAGGCCGAAATGATGTCGCAGCCTATCGAGTTCGGCCATCATGCATTCCTTGAACAACCAGCGGCGCGTCGGCGCCGTTCACACAGACAGGCAACCGCGCAGCTTGACGGCGTCGAGGACCAGCCAGGCGCCGGCGCTGTAGAGCGTCGAGACGAAATCGGGATTGTCGGATCGGGCGATGATCACGTTGGCGACGCCGGCGCCGGCGACGATGCTGCCGCCCGAGCGCGCCACGATCTCGGCCGTTTCCGCGGCGCTGGCCCAGACCGGGGCCAGCACGGCGACCTCCTTGGTCCCGGCGTCCGCCGTCATCGAGCCGACGAAGATCGCAAACACGCTGACGAGCAAAAGCAGCCCGGCCGGAATGAAATCCCGCCAGGTGCCCCGCTCGGTCTTGGAGAGGTTGGCATTGCCCGAAATTCGCTGCCCCCGCGACTGCCCGCCGCAAAACGCGCATCAAATCCGGTTCAATGCCCCTTATCAAGGGTGCATTCAGTCGCGCCGGAGACGGTCAGGGCCGTTTTCTGACGCGTCGGAGAAACGCGATCGCCACAAGACGCGGCAATCATCGGCTTTTGCTTCGGGGTGCAAAACTGCAACCCCCGCGATCAAATGGGGCGGCTCTCGTCCTGTGGCGCGGCCGAGGCGTCAGTCGATATGGAAGACCTCTTCCATCTCCGACCACCACTCGCCGGCCTTGGCCGAGGCGAGCGGTTGCTGGCAGGGATCGGTCTGGCCGAGCCATGCCCGGATCGCCGGTTCCTGGTCCAGCCGGGCAGCATCCGCCGCCCAGTCGGCGCCGTGATATTCCCAATAGCCGAACAGCAGGTTTTCCGGCTCGCGCAGGTAGATCGAATAGTTTCTGACGCCGCAGGCGGAGAGCAGCGCGTTGACCTCGGCCGAGCCGGTGGCGTGCAGCCGCCTGTATTCGGCGATAGCCTCGGGCTTCACGCCGATCACCATGCCCATGCGCTGCATTTTCGTTCCTTCCGGATTGGCTCGGTCGTTGATGTCTGCCGCTCGACTTGAACCCTCCCTCAAGGGGAGGTTCTAGATAGGGGTCAGGTCCCCGGAACTCATCCCTTCACCGCGCCGACGGCGATGCCGTTGACGATCTGACGCTGGAAGATGACGTAGATGAGGACAATCGGCGCGGCGGCGAGGCAGATGCCGGCGGCGAGCAGCGGCACGTTGGTGGTGTATTCGCCGCGCAAGGCCGCGATGCCGACCATCAGGGTGCGCTGGTCCTGCAGCACGAGCAGCGAGATCAGTACGTCGTTCCAGCAATAGAGCGTGTTCAGGATGCCGAGCGTCACAAGAGCCGGCTTGCCCATCGGCAGCATGATGTGCCACCAGACCCGGAGCAGGTTGGCGCCGTCGATCTGCGCCGCCTCGAACAGCTCGCGCGGCAGACGGGCGTAGAAGGCGGTCATCAGATAGACGCTGAACGGCAGGAAGAACGCCGTATAGGCGATGATCAGGCCGGGCCGGCTGTCGATCAGGTTGAGGCCGATCATGGTCCGGTAGAACGGCACCAGCACGACCTGCACCGGGATCATCAGCGACACCAGGATGATCATGAAGATCACCCGGCGGCCGCGGAAGCGCAGGACCGCGAGCGCGAAGCCGGCCATCGAGGCGACGACCAGCAGCACCAGCACCGCGCCGACGGTCACCACCACCGAATTGGTGAAATATTCGGACAGCCGTGACTGGTTCCAGGCCTGCGAGAAATTGACGAAGGTCGGATTGGTCGTCAGGCCGAAGCGGTCGAGCACATAGCCTTTTCGCGTCTTCAGCGCCGCGTTGATGGCGAAGAAGACCGGATAGACGGCGGAGAGGGCGAGCAGCGCCATCGGGATCGAGACGATCCAGAGAATGCGCTTCTCGCGGGTTTTGACTTCAGCCATGACGCCGACTTTCCTAGATGTCCGCGTTGCGGGACATGATGCGGATCTGGATGGCGGCGAGGCCGGCCATCATCACGAACAGCACCATCGAGATCGCGCTGGCATAGCCGGGGCGGTTCATCTTGCCCTGCTCAAGCCAGATCAGGAATTCCGGCAGGATGGTCGAGGTGCCGGGGCCGCCGGCCGTCAGCACGTAGATCAACCCGAACATCGAGGTCAGCATGCCGATCGTGGTGACGACGGCGGCGAATTCGATGATCGGCCGGATCGACGGGATGACGATATACCACCAGGTCTGCATCAGCTTGGCGCCGTCGAGCTTGGCCGCCTCCAGCATTTCGGAGGAAACGGTCGAGAGGCCGGCGATGAAGATCAGGAGGCTCATGCCGAAGGTCGACCAGAGCTGCACGGCGATCAGGCTGAACAGCGCCGTCGACGAATTGCCGAGCCAGTCGACGGCCGAGAAGCCGAGCGCCTTCAGGAACAGGTTGAACGAGCCGTCATAGCGCAGCAGCACGTTAAAGATGGCGCCGACGATGACGGAGGAGAGCACGGCCGGGAAAAAATAGACGGCGCGGAAGATCTTGCCGCCCGGCACGCCCTGGTGGATCAGGATGGCGAGCACCAGCGGCAGGCCGATCCAGATCGGCAGCGTCGCCAGCAGGATCAGCATGTTGACCAGGCTGTCGAGGAAGACGGGGTCGTGCGCGATGCCGATATAGTTGTCGAGCCCGACGAAGCGCGGCGCCGACATGCCGTCATAATCGGTGAAGGAATAGCCGAGGCCCCAGATCAGCGGAATGATGCGGAACACCACCACGAGCGCCAGCGCCGGCAGCACGAACAGATAGGCGAGGCGTTCGATGCCGCGGCTGCCGGGATCGGCATGCGCGGCGGCAGTCGCCTTGCGGCGCTTGGCGGCGGTCGCGGGAAGGGTCTCGGTCATGCGAGGGCCTCTAGCAGAGGATGGTTCCGTTCCGGCGCGGAGCGGTGCATCCGGTTTGTGAAAGAGAGCGCCGCCGCAGGCGACACTCGATATCAAGGCGGGGAAGTTCCTTACCTCTCCCTGAGGGAGAGGTCGGCGCAAAGCGCCGGGTGAGGGTTTACGGCCTCACCGGATGGTTCCCTAAACCCTCACCCGCCGGCCTCCGGCCGTCGACCTCTCCCTCAGGGAGAGGTGAAGGGAGATGAAGCCGCCAGGACATCGCGCTCCCGTCATCCCCGCGAAAGCGGGGATCCATCCAGCCGAATCCGATGGGACTCCGGCTGCATGGATCCCGGGTCAAGCCCGGGATGACGGCGAGCGTGTGGATGCACTCTGCGGCTTCAGGGCCGAAGACTACTTCTTCTTGGCCTGGGCCTGGACTTCGTCGAGGCGGGCAACGGCCTTGTCGACCGTGGTCTCGCCGGTGAACAGCATCTGGCTCTGGCGATGCCATTCCTCGGTCTCGGCCGTCGAGGTGTTGTTGTGCAGCAGCGCCGCGCCGTTCGAGAGCGAGCCGAGCACGACCTTGGCCGACGGGCTTTCGACCTTCGACGTGTCGACGGCGGTATCCGACGGCACCGCGCCGGCGGCCTCGAAGAAGATCTGCATCGCCGGCGTGTCGGCGAAGCTCTTGGCGAGCGCGATGGCGAGGTCCTGGTGCGGCGAGAACTTGGTCACGCCGTAGCCGATGCCGCCGGCGAGCGGCATGAGCAGCTTCTCGTTCACGCTGGCCGTCACCGGCGGCATGACGAAGACGCCGACATTCTCCGGCTCGAGGAATTCGTCGAATTCCTTCCAGTGCGCCACGTCGGACAGGAGGCCGATCGTGTTGGCGTTCTCCGAGCGCTCGAAGCTCTGGTATTCGTCCATGAACTTGGCGGTCGAATTGGCGCCTTCCGCGTACCAGCCGTCCTTCTGGGTATCGACCCAGGCCTGGACGATCGCCTTGATCTCCGG
The DNA here is from genome assembly GCF_000380505.1 of Kaistia granuli DSM 23481. Taxonomy (GTDB): domain Bacteria; phylum Pseudomonadota; class Alphaproteobacteria; order Rhizobiales; family Kaistiaceae; genus Kaistia; species Kaistia granuli. Next base: position 175,887 of record NZ_AQYH01000001.1, read on the forward strand.
GCTCGACCACTTCAGGTCGCCGGCGGTCCAGGCGGCCTGCTGCGCTGATGTCAGCGCGTTGGCGGCGGCGGACGAATAGAAGAAGTCGGCGCCGTAGCCTTCCTTGTTGCCGAGCGCGAAGCAGGTCGTGCCGGCGGCCTTCAGCTTGGCGCAGATCTCCTTGAGCTCGGCCCAGTTCTGCGGCGTCTTCTCCGGATCGAGGCCGGCCTTCTTGTAGAGTTCCTTGTTGTAGTAGACGGCGAGGCCCTGGATCGAGATCGGCACGGCATAAGGGCTGCCGTCGGGACCGGCGAACTCGTCCCAGCCGGCGACGCGCGTCTTGATGTCGGCGACCTTGTCGCTGAGGTTGGTCAGCGCGGCGATGCGCTCCTTGGCCTGCGAGCCGCCATGCACCAGCACGACGTCCGGGCCCTTGCTGGCGGCGATCGCCGTCCCGAGCAGCGTGTAGTACTGATCATGCGGCTGCATGACGAACTTGACCGTCACGCCGGGATGGGCGGCCTCGAAATCGGCCTTCACCTTGTCGTAGTAGGGCGCCGTCGTCGGATCGCCCGACTTCCAGTCCCAGACGGTGAGCGTGGCGTCCTCGGCCTGGGCCATGCCCAGGGACCCGATGGTGATGGCGAGCCCGGCGGCGAGCATCGTGCCGGTGCGCAGGAACCTCTTGGTCGTCTTCATCCTAGTCTCCTCCCTCGCATATCTCTCCCTTGCCCGCTGCCGGCGAGCGCGGTGGCGGGCATTTTCGTTTGGACGCCCGCCTAGTGCGGCAGGCGCGTGTTCACCGGTGCCGGCGGCAGGTCCTCGTTTGCCATCACCTCGGGGACGGCCCATTCGCTGCGGGCAGCGTCCGAAAGCACCAGGCCATGGCCGATGCGGTCATGCGCATGGATCCAGCCATCGCGGATCTCGAACGGCGTCTCGACCAGATGGTCGAAATTCTGGAACGAATATTCGAGCCATTCGACCTCGGGCAGGGCGATCGCCATGTTGACGCCAATCTCCAGGAAGGAGTTGCCGAGGCTGACGGGAATGCCGTGCTCGGCGGCGAGCCAGCCGATCCGCATCACTTCCGAGACGAAGCCGTGCACATTGATCATGTCGGTGCCGCGCGCTTCGATCAGCTGGCGCTTGCCGTGCGCGTCGAAATACTCGCCCGAATTGACCAGCGTGAACGGGCAGCCGGCCCGGATCATCTTCAGGCCTTCGAAATCGTAGCGCAGGCAGGGATCCTCGATCCAGAGGATGTCGAAGCCGGCATCCTTGATCTTGTTCATGTTGCGGACGGTCTGCTGCGGCGACCAGCCCTCATTGGCGTCGATCATGATCGCCTCGGGCTTGCCGACCGTCTTCACCAGCAGGTCAAGGCGGTGCAGGTCGCGCTCGATGTCGGGATGGCCGACCTTGATCTTGAAAGCCTTGTAGCCGATCGACGCGGCGTGATCGAACAACGCGCAGTAATCGTCGTCGGAAAGATGGAAGTCGAGGCCGCTGGCATAGGCCTTGACCCGCGGCTTGGTGCCGCCGAGCAGCTTCCAGAGCGGCATCTTCAGGTCCTTGGCCGTCAGGTCCCAGAGCGCCTGGTCGATGCCTTCGCCGAAGGGAAGCGAGGCGCCGCGGATGTTGCCGCCGCGCGGGCGACGGACCTTGTGAACCAGCGCCGCCGGCTCCTGACCTTCGAGGCCCGGCCAGATCTCGGCGCGGAAGATGCGCTCGATCTCGGCCTGCGACGGCAGCGGATTGAACAGCGAGGCGACGAAGCCGAGGCCGACCAGGCCGTTGTCGGCGATCAGCTCCACGGTCGCGACATGGGCATGCGCGATGCGGACCTGGCTGTCGCCGATGACCCGGTCGCGGGCGAACTGGAAGCGGACAATTCGGAAATCCACGATACGCATGCTATGCTCGCTTAATCGATCAAAAGTGAGTGTTGATATGTCACGTAGACGATCTGATAGATCAGATCTGATTTCACCGCAAGCCGGCGCCGCTTCCGAGGCAGCCGAGCGTGAGGCGGAAAGCGTCACCGTCTCGTTGAGCGAGGTCGCCTATGAGCGGATTCTGGACCGGCTGTTCGGACGCGAATTGCCGGCCGGCGCCTTCGTGTCGCAGAACGATCTGGTCAAGCTGATCGGCGTGCCGGTGGCGCCGCTGCGCGATGCGCTGCGCGTGCTGCAGACCGAGGGGCTGCTGACGATCCATCCGCGCTCGGGCATCCGCTTTCTGAAGGCGGATTTCGAACTGGCGCGGAATACCTATCAGCTGCGCGGCATACTCGAGCGGCCGGCGGTACGGGTCTTCGCCGAGACGGCGTCGGTCGAATTACTCGACGCCATCATCGCGCGCCATCATCGCGGTATCGCGACGTTGGAGAGCGTTGGCTTCTCGCCGGAGGTCGCGCCCGAGATGGTGGCGATCGACTCCGCCCTGCATTTCGAGATCATCGGCGCGCTGGGCAATCCGTTGATCGGATCGACCTATCAGCGCGTCCACAATTATCTGCAGCTGATCCGTCTCGACCGTACGCTGACGACGCCGATCGTGCTGCGTACGCTGCGCGAGCATCTGGTTCTGCTCGACGCCTGCAAGGCGCGCGACGCCGACGGCGCCGAGGCGGCGCTGCAATCGCATTTCTCCAACGCGCTGCAGCGGACGCTCGGGATTTTCTGAAGCTCGACAGAGCCCTCACCCTGTCCTTCTCCCGCAGGCGGGCGAGGGTCGGGCGAGGGGCTTGTTCTTTTCACCCTCTTCCAAGGGGGGGAGGGGAAGAAAGGTCTCAGCTCGCCTTGGTGACCCAGCCGAGGACATTCTTCCAAAGGCGCGCATAGCCCGGCCACTCCACAAAGCTGTTCGGCAGCCAGTGCGGGCCGATATCCGACGTCCAGGCGACGCTGCGGCCTTCGCCGAATTCGCCCGCGACGAGCAGCGGATGGCCGCCTTCGGAATCGGGCAGGCGCGCCAGGAGCTCGACGTCCGGCCGGTCGCGGAGCCGGACCTCGTTGGCGCCGAGCAGGATCGGCCACTCGCCGTCGAGCCCGGCGAGCAACGGATGCGCGCGGTCGCCGACCACCTCGGCGCGGAAGCCCTCGGGAACCTCGATGCGATCGTCATGCGGCAGGCAGGTGACCGGCAGCGCGTCCTCGACCGCCGTGCGCGCCCAGCGCCCGCGCCCGTCGATGCCCTGGAAGGTCAGATAGCCGCCGATCATCACGAGGCCGCCACCCTTCCTCGTCCATTCGCGCAGCAGTTTGACCCGGTTCGGCATCGGCTTGCCCTGAAGCCAGACGTCGGGATGCAGCAGGATCGAGTTGGAGCCGATATCGGAAAGGATGATCGCGTCATAGGCGTCGAGCCCTTCCAGCGTCAGCGGCAGCTCGGTCGGCACCTGATGCGCCTGCATGTAGGTCAGCTCGAATTCGCTGTCCTTCAGCGCCTTCACCAGCGGTTCGGCGCCGAGATGGAAGGTGACGCTGCCGAACTGGTCGAAGCCCTTGTAGTGGGTGGCGCTCGACATCCAGCTTTCGCCGACGAGCAGGACTTTCTTCTTGGACATTCTTCTTCCCTTGTGGAGGCCGCTCTCAATTGCGTGGCGGCTTGACGGATTCACGGATGATCAGTTCGACCGGCAGGATCTCGGTCTCCGGTTCGCGCGTGCCTCCCTTGATCAGGCCGAGCACGCGCTCGACCGCGCGCCGGCCCATGGCGGCCACCGGCTGGCGAATGGCGGTCAGCGGCGGATCGAAGAGCTCCAGCGGCCCCACATCGTCGAAGGCGACGACGGAGATATCGGCGCCGACCTTGACGCCGCGCTGCTTGAAGACGGCCAGCATGCCGAGCACGATCTCGTCGCTGGCGGCGAAGATCGCGGTCGGCGGCTCGTCCAGGCTGAGGATTCGGTTCGCCGCCGCGCGTCCGTGCGCCGAGGAATAGTCGCCGGCGAGCTCGGCCGAGATCGAGATCTCCAGGCCGGATTCGGCGATGGCGCGGCGAAAGCCGCCGACGCGGCTCCGGCTGCTGGTAAGGCGGGCCGGACCGCCGACATAGGCGAGCTTGCGGTGTCCGGCCTCGATCAGATGCGCGGTGGCGAGATAGCCGCCCTGTTCGCTGTCGGCCATGATGGTCGGTGCGATCGCGCCGTCGATATCGTCGTCGACCAGCACGACGGTGGTGGCGCCCTGCAGCGCCCGCGCTAAGGCCGGATCGTCGCCATTGTTGGTAATGAACAGCAGGCCGTCGACATGCCGGCGCGACAGGCGGCCGAGATAATCCAGCTCGCGATCGGTCCGGCTCAGGGTCGGGCAGAGCACCAGTCCGAGACCGAATTCGGAGGCCGCCCGTTCGACCGCCGCGGCGAGATGGGCGAAATAGGGGTTGGAGATATCCGGCACGACCAGGCCGATGGTCTCGGAGCGGCCGAGGCTCAGGCTGCGCGCATGCGGATTGGGCTGGTAGCTCAAGGCGGCAATGGCGGCGTCGATCCGGTCGGTCGTCGCCTTGGGCAGTTTGATCGAGTGGTTGAGATAGCGCGAGACGGTCGCCACAGAGAGGCCACACGCCCCCGCCACGTCCTTCAGCGTCGCGTTCTTCCGAGGATCCTGCTTGTCGTTCATCGCACCCCGTTCCGTCAGCCGGCGCGCGGGGGTTGCAAATCCCGCAGCGACGTCCGTTTCGCAGGATGAATTAGTTCGGACCCTCAAATCAACCGGGAGTGCGCGGCTTCGTCAAAAGGATGAAGGAAAGGGCGATCTCGCACGCAATCCTTGCGCCGGCATCGAGGCGACTTGCTTCGGGGGCACAAGCTCTAACTCTTTGTCCTATCGCGCCTTCTTCCCATGAGCCGGTATCCACTTCACTCGAAAACGCTCTAGACTGCGGCACGATCGTCGCCGCTCCAGGAGTACAGCGTGATTTTACTCGACCGGTTCCAGCCGGATACCGCCATCGGCCTTCGTTGCGACGCTTTGATCGAGGCGGTCGAACCGGCGCTCGCCGCCGAGGTCGCGGCGATTCTCGCGCCCCGGCGCAACCCGCGCGACGGCCTCGTCATTCCGGCCGCGATCGCCGCCGAACTGGTCGAGCGCCATGGCCTCGCCGACATCAGCGAACTGATGCTGCTGCTGGTGCCGTTCGCCCGCACCGTCGCGCGTCCGCCGATCTCGAACTTCTTCATCGGCGCCGTGGCACTGGAGCGCGAGACCGGCGCTCTCGTCATCGGCGGCAATGTCGAGTTTCCCGGCGCCAATCTCGGCGAAGCCATCCATGGCGAGCAATTCCTGTCGGCGCGGGTGTTTTCGCGCGGCACCTCGATCGCCGCGATCGCACTCGAGGCCGCGCCGCCCTGCGGCCATTGCCGCCAGTTCCTGGCCGAGTTCCAGCACGGGCTCGACCTCGACATCCTCACCTTGAAGGGACATCGCATCGGGCTACGCGACCTGCTGCCCTGGGCGTTTTCGCCGGCCGATCTCGGTGAGGCGGGCGTGACGCCGCTGGCAACGGGCTCGGCCCGGCAGGAGCTGACCGTGCTGCGCTCGGAAGTGGGCGATGCGCTGGAGGCGTTGGTCGCAGCCGGCAGGCGGGCTTACGTCCCCTACAGCCGGGCGCCGTCGGCGGTGGCTTTAGTCGCCGCCGATGGCAGCATCGTCACCGGCGCCGCGCTGGAGAATGCGGCCTTCAATCCGAGCCTCGGCCCGTTGCAGGTGGCGCTGGTCAACTGGATCGCCGCCGGCCGCGCCTATGACGAGATCGAGCTGGCCGTGCTCGGCGGTGTCGAGGGCGGCGCCGTCGACTATTCCCGCGATCTGCCCAATCTGTTGGCGACGCTGGCGCCGAAGGCAGAGTTCAAGCGAGTGGCCTGGCAGGTGGTGTGACTTCGCCCCGACCCTGAAACAAAAAGACCCCCGCCCGGCGGGCGAGGGTCTTTGGTTTCGATCGTCGCCGGCCTCAGGCCGCGACGCCTTCGCCGAAGGCGGGGATGGTCGAGGCAATCTTGTCGCCGGTGAAATTGGCGACCCAGCCATCCGGCGAGATGAACAGGCGGATGCAGGTGAAGTTCGGCTCCGGGCCCATGTCGAACCAGTGCAGCGTGCCGGCCGGCACGGAGAGCAGATCATCGCGCGTGCAGACGACGCGATAGACCTTGTCGCCGAGATGCAGGTAGAACGCGCCCGAGCCTTCGACGAAGAAGCGGACCTCGTCCTCGTCATGCGTATGCTCGTCAAGGAACTTGGTGCGGATCGCCTGCTTGTTCGGATTGTCCGGCGTGATGCGCATCACGTCGATGGTCTGGTAGCCCTCGGCGGCGGAGAGCCGGTCGACCTCGGCCTTGTAGGCGGCGAGGATGTCTTCATGGCTGGCGTTGGCGGCGAGTTCCGCGCCGGCCTTCCAGCGCTCGAACAGCACGCCGATCTTGTTTAGCTCGGCGGCGATCTCGGCCGGATCGGACGTGACGGTGACGGGGTTGGCCGGATCCTTGTCCGGATAGATGGTCAGCGTGGTCATGGCGTGAACCTCCTGTAGGAAAGCTCGAATTCGAACAGCGTTTCGAGCGCTTCGAGATGACGGGCGGCATCGCCTTCGGTGGCGCCCCATGCATAGACGCCGTGTCCGGCCAAGAGATAGCCGGGCGCGGAAAGGGCCCCCGAGACGGTCGTTGGCTGCGCCAGGCGCGCCTCGACCCGCTTCGAGAGGGCGGCAATGTCCTGATCATTGGCGAAGACAGGCACTTCGACAATCGCCTCATGCGTGCGCACGCCGGCGAGCGCCTTCTGCAGCTCCCAGCCGGTCAGCCGCAACGTGCCTTCGTCGAGAGCGAGGCGCGACAGCACGGTCGCGGCCGGGCTGTGGGCGTGGAAGATCGCGCCCAGTTCCGGCCGTTGCCGGTAGAGCGCGGTGTGCAGCTCCGCCTCGGCGGAAGAGCCGGGCAGCAGCGGCTGGTCGAGCGGCTGGATCAGGATGTCGGAGGCGATCAGATTGCCCTTGTCGACGCCGGAGCGCGTGATCGCGATGCTGCCGGCATCGATGCGGACGGAGAAATTGCCCGAGGTCGCCGGCACCCAGTGGCGCAGCGCCGCGGTCCGGCCGACGGTGATGACGCCTTCGACGGCGCGGGCGACGCGGCTTTCATGGGCGGCCGCATCGGTCTCGGCCTTCAGGGATATCGTCTGCGTCAACCGCGCTTCTCCGTCTCGAATTGGGTCATCCGGCACGCCGGACCGCCACCATACTAGCTAAAACACGCGCACAGGCGCGCGGGAGATCAAATTTCCCAATCCCGCCCGATGAAAGAGAAAATCCTTCGTTCCGCCCTCCTCGGGCGGCGCGCTATCAGAATTATATTGCAGCTAAGCCGCCGGATTGCAGCGCGTTGTCGGGTCGCAGCCGGTCTGGATGGGCATCTTGGGGAGTTTGACATGAAGCGTTTTGCACTCGGTCTGGCCGGCGCTGGCCTGCTGGCCACCAGCCTCATCGGCGCTCCCGCCTATGGCGAGGGCCTCGCCGGTGCGCCGGCGCCGTTCGACAAGGGCGGCGTCAAGGTGGCTCTGGTCACCTTCATCTCGGCTGGCGATTTCTTCCAGGCCTACCAGGCCGGCGCCCAGAAGCAGGCGAAGGCCCTCGGCATCGACCTGCAGATCTTCTCCGGTCGCCAGGACGCCGCCGCCCAGCGCGAGCAGGTCGAACAGGCTATCAATCTCGGCGTCCAGGGCATCATCATCGACCACGGCCAGCCGGAATCGCTGAAAGACGTGGCGCAGAAGGCGCTCGACGCCGGCATCAAGGTGGTGGCGTTCGACGTCGACCTCGGCAATCCCGCCATCCCGCAGGTCGAGCAGTCGGACCACGAGCTCGCCAAAGCGGCGCTCGGCCAGGCGATCGCCGACCACGGCACGGCGTTCAATGCCGGCTATGTCTATGTCGCCGGCTTCGCGCCGCTCGACCGCCGCAACGAGGTCTGGGAAGAGACGAAGAAGGCCAATCCCGGCATCGTCGAGAAGGCACGCTGGGGCGCGGTGAACGACACCACCGCATCGTCGACCGCCGACCAGACCAAGGCCGCCTTCCAGGCCAATCCCGACATCACCGTCGTCTTCGCTCCCTATGACGAGTTCGCCCGCGGCGTGAAGCTCGCGACCGACGAACTCGGCATCTCCGACAAGGTGAAGATCTACTCGGCCGACGTCTCGACCGCCGACATCACCGAGATCGCCGCCGAGGGCAGCCCCTGGGTCGCCACCGCTGCCACCAATCCGGCCGTCGTCGGCGAAGTCTCCGTCCGCGCCGTCGCCAAACTGATCGCCGGCGAGGATCCGGGCCACAACATTGTTGTGAAGCCGGTGCTGATCACGCAAAAGGATCTGCGCGACAACGCCATCAAGACGGTCGAGGATCTCAACGTGAAGCTGCCGGCCTTCGGCAAGAGCGACGCGGCGACCGCCAGCTGGATCCCCGTCGCGACACAGTAGACGAATGGAAACAGACGCATGAGCCTGCCGATGCGCAGCCTGTTCGCGAAAGCGGCCCTCGGGGCCGCTTTCGTCGTGATGGCCCTGGAGACCGCCAAGGCGGCCGAGCCGGTCCTGATCTCGTATGAGGCGGCGCCGTCATCGGGCTTCGAGTTGCCGAAACTCGAAAAGGCGAGCTATGCCGTGCGCGCTGCCTTTGCCGTGCAGGCTTTGGCCGATGTCGTGCCGAAGATCGCCGATGCCGTCGGCGTCGACGACCGCAAGATGGCCAGCGAGGTGACGCCGGGCGGCTATCTCCTGAAGACCAACGCCTCGCTGCAGACCATGGCCGATCTCGACGATGCCGCCGCCGACCGCTTCGCCGCGGCGCTCGGCTATGTTTTCCGCCAGCAGAGCGTGCTGGTCTCGCGCCTCGACGAACCCACCGGCGAGACCGATTTCGTCACCGTATCGTTCCCGCGCGACAAGCTTGATTCCGCCGTCGCGCAGGCCTTCTTCGAGAAGGCGGCCTCGGTCGAGACAGGGCTGGGCGGCGGATACACCGCCTTCGGCGACAACCAGATCTTCCTGAATGTCGCGGATGGCGAGGGCAAGCCCTATAGCGGCCTCGACCACGCCGCCTTCCTCGCCGGCCTGACCAAGGCGGCGGCGGATTTTGGTCCGCTGAAGCCGACCGTCACCAACAATGGCAAGGCGGTCGCCCGTTTCATCGAGAACGACTGGAAGTCGCAGCCGGCCGGCGAGGCCCATGTCGCGCGTCTCGGCGGCTCCGGTTCCGACCTCGTCAAGACGCTCGATGCCATCGGCGTCGACTATGCCGCGCTGGTCGGCACCGCCGCCACGCGCTACGGCTGGAAATAGCCGTTCCCCTTCCAGCAGCCGAACGCATTCCCAGACTTGAAGAGCAGGTTCCATGTCGCTTCCCACCCCCGCCGGCTACAAGGCCCTCGACAACCACTCGGTCCTGGCATTCCTCGACGGGCTGCCGGAGATGCGCGCCAAGCTCGGCGGCGCGCCGGAGAGCTGGACGGTCGAGGAGGTCGGCGACGGTAATCTCAACCTCGTCTTCCTGGTCGACGGGCCGGATGGTTCGGTCTGCGTAAAGCAGTCACTGCCCTATGTGCGCGCCGCCGGCGAGAGCTGGCCGCTGCCGCTCGACCGCGCCTTTTTCGAGCAGTCCTACTACCGGGCGGTCGGCGCGCATGTCGAAGGGCTGGCGCCGCGCTTCTACCACTATGACCCGCTGCTCTACGCCTTCGTGATGGAGAAGCTGTCGCCGCATATCATCCTGCGGCGCGGCCTGATCGAGGGCCGCCGCTATCCGCATGTCGCGGAGCATGTCGGCGAGTTCGCCGCGCGCTCGACGTTTGCCACCTCCGACATCGGCGCGACCATCGAGGAGAAGGCGGAGTGGACGGCGAGCTTCGCCAGGAACACCTCGCTGATCCGCATCACGGCGGAGGTGGTGTTCTCCGATCCGCTGAGCGAATCCCCGCGCAATCGCTGGACCAGCCCCGAGCTCGACGGCCTCGCTGCGCGCTTCCGCGCCGATTCCGCGCTCAAGGGCGCCGTCGCCGATTTCGGCTGGCGCTTCCTGACCAGCGGCCAGGCGCTCATCCATGGCGACTTGCATACCGGCTCGGTGATGGTGACCGAGACCGACACGCGGGTGATGGACCCGGAATTCTCGTTTGTCGGGCCGATCGGCTATGACACCGGCGCGTTCCTCGCCAATCTGGTGATGAACTATCTGGCGCAGCCCGGCCATGCTGGCGCCGCCGATGATCGGCGCGAGCATGCCGATTGGGTGCTCGATCAGGTGCCGGTGTTCTGGAACACGTTCAAGCGGCGCTTCCTGGCGCTCTGGGAGACCAGCGCGCGTGGCGACGCCTATCCGGCGACGATGTTCGCCAATCCGGCCGACCAGGCGGCGCTTTCGGCGCGGCGCGAAGCTTTCCTCGACCAGATCTTCGCGGATTCGATCGGCTATGCTGGCGTCAAGACGATCCGCCGTATCCTCGGCTTCGCCCACAATGCCGATTTCGAGCGTATCGCCGACCCGGCCCGCCGGGCGCCGCTCGAGACCAAGACGGCCGAGCTCGCCCGCCAGTTCCTGCTTGAACCAAAGAGTTTCCGGACGCCGGAAGACATCGTCGCGGCGGCGAAGTCGATCTGAGCAGCCCCGGCTCGGCCGGGCCTCAGGCCCTGCTGGCCTCCGTGCCCTGCATGCGGCCGGCGCGGGCGCGAAGCTCGCGGATATGCGGAACGATGAACTTCGACTGATAGTGAAGTCGATAGTCGAGCTGCCGCCAGTATTTGGGCCGCAGCGAAAGCAGGCCCATGATGGTCCGCCGGAAGGTCTTGAACTGCCAGCCGCGGCTCGGCTTGGGAATGTCCGATCCCGAGACCTCGCGATAGGCGTCGAAGATTTCCGCCAGCGGCGATCTCTGGTTGTTCCAGGGCTTGTCGGGGCCAGCGTAGTGGATGATGCGAGGGGTCATTTTCGGGAAGTGGGTGTATTCGCGCGCGAAGAAGTTGAACTTCCGGTCGATGTAGAGAATTCGGTCGCGCGCGACGAGGTTGATCGCCGTCTGATCTGGAAATTTCAGGTTGGGCCGGCTCAGAAGAAGCTGGATCGTCTTGTTGCCGGTCTGTTCGGCGCGCCAGCGATCCAGATTCATGACGAGAACGCCCGAGTTGATGTATTGCTCGGCACGAAGTCCGATCTGGTTCAGGAATGCCGGGCGCATCAGTCCGTCGAGGACGCCGGCAACGAGATTGTTGCCCAGATCGAGATGCCAGAGCTCGGAGATGTCCGAATTGACCACGGCGTCGCCATCGATGTAGATGGCTCGGCTGTGTTCGGAAAGAAGATCGGGAATGAACAGCCGCGCATACATGGCCGAAGACCAGTTCGCGCTTGCCGGCAGTCGGGCGAGAAGGCGTGGATCGACTTGCACGATGCTGCAAGAAATGCCGTGAGCCCGGCAGAAGGCCAACAGCCTGCCGCGACCTTCAGGGCTGATTCCGGCATCGACGACATAGAACTGCGCGTCTCGGTTGTTGATCCAGGCCGAGTAGATGAGCACCATCATGCCCGGGACGAATTTGTTGTCGCCTGCGCTGACGATGATCATTCCGGGGCAGTCCGATTTTTCCGATGTTATCGCCGACACTCGTCGACGGAGGCCTGCCTGGACGGCAAGATCCGCTGAGATGACCTGACTGTCCAGTGTTTGCAATAGGTTGCATAACGAATCATTGCTGCCAGAGCTAGTGCTGATTGCAGCGGCGGCCCAGCGATTTGCGTTAAGAATGCGCGCGACCCGCGTTGCCGCGGGTTCGCCAGGCCGATGAAGCGCCCGGACTACCGCTTCTTCTTGCCTAACCCGAAGGTCAGCGCCAGCGCGCCGACGAGGACGACGCCCTTGACGAAGTCCTGCGTGTAATAGGGCGCGTTCAGCATGGTGAGGCCGTTCAGCAGCACGCCGACGAAGATCGCGCCGAGCACGGTGCCAAGCACATGCGGCCGGCGCTTGTCGAGCACGGCGAAGCCGATCAGCGCGGCGGCGACGGCGTCGAGCAACAGCGAATTGCCGGCCGAGACGTCGCCGCGGCCAACCCGCGAGGCGACGATCAGGCCACCCAGCGAGGCGAGCGTGCCGGAGATCACATAGGCCCAGAGGCGGTAGGCCTTGGTCGGCGCGCCGGCGAGATGCGCCGCCGTCTCGTTGCCGCCGATGGCGTAGAACACCCGGCCCCAGCGCGTCCGCTCCATCAGGAACCAGGCCAGCAGCGCGACGACGGCCATGACGATGACGGGGTAGGGGACGGTATCGAACAGCCGGCCACGGCCCAGGATGAGGAAGGCCGGGTCATAGGCGCCGGTCGCGGTGGTGCCATTCGGCAGCATCATGCCGGCGGTGATCGAGCGGCCGCCGGTCGGGATCAGCTGCAGGCCGGCGAGCAGGAACATCGTCGAGAGCGTTGCCAACAGGTCGGGCACACCGACGCGCACGATCAGCAGGCCGTTGACGAGCCCGATGAAGGCCCCCATCAGCAGCACGAGGCCGAGCGTCTCGAAGGCGTTCATCTGCAGCACGACCATGGCATAGCTCGCCGCCATCACCGAGGAGGCGGCGACGCTGCCGACGGACAAGTCGAAGCCGCCGGCCGACATGGTGATCGAGACGCCGACGCCGAGGATGGCGACGACCGAGACCGCCTGCAGGATGGAAAACAGATTGGCCGAGTTGATGAAGGCGGGCTGGGCGTACCAGAAGCCGACCAGCATCAGCGCCAGCAGCACGAACAGCGCATATTTGCGCGCCGTCTCGGCGAAGGTCGAAGCTGGCTTCGACGAGGATGCGGCGTGATCAGTCATGATGTTGGTCCTGTGCCGTCGGCCCGGGTCTCGGCGCTTTCGACGCTGCCGATGACGGCGGCGAGGCCGCCTTCCTGGCTGCCGTCGGCCTCGTAGAGGGAATGGTCGCGCATGACGAGGATGCGGTCGGCAACCTCGAGCGCCTCTTCGGTGTCGCTGGTGGCGATCAGCGTCGCCGAGCCGGACTGGCTGTTGCGGATCGCGGCGATCAGATCGGCGCGGGCGCCGACATCGACGCCCTGGAACGGTTCGTCGAGCAAGAGCAGCCGGCAGGGCGCGGCCTGCCAGCGCGCCAGCACCACCTTCTGCTGGTTGCCGCCGGAAAGCTGGTCGAGCGTGTCGTCAGGGCTCTGCGCCTTGATGCCGAGCCGGCCGATCGCTTCCGACGCCACCAGCCGCTCGCGCGTCTCGCGCAGGATGCCGAGCGGGAACCAGCGCGGCAGATGCGGCAGCGCGATGGTGCCGGCGATCGACGCGCCGGGGATTTCGGGCGGCAGCAGCGACGAGGCCCAGCGGTCCTCGGCCACCATGAACACGCCGTTCTCGATCGAGCGGGCCGGCCCGTTCGAGAGCCACGGCTTGCCATCGAGCGTGAAGGAGCCTTCGACGAGGGTCTCCAGTCCGAACAATGCGCGCAACAGCCGGCTCTTGCCCGAGCCGAGCGTGCCGGTGATGGCCACCACCTCGCCGGAGCGGAGGTCGAGGTCGAAGGGCCGGGCGCCCGGAATGATGCGGGCCTTTCGGATCGAGGCGAGGATCGGCGCGGTCGAGAGCGTGCCGGCATGCGCACTGGCATCCAGCGTGCGGCCGATCATGGCGGCGATGGCTGCGGAAAAATCGATCGGCCTGGCGAAGGAGGCGACAACCTTGCCGCCGCGCAGCACCACCGCGCGGTCGGCGATCGCGGCGAGATCGCCGGTCCGGTGCGAGATGTAGAGGATGGCGATGCCGCTTTCCTTCAGCCGGCGCAGCACGGCAAACAGCCGATCCGCCTCTGTGGCCGAGAGGCTCGAGGTCGGCTCGTCGAGGATCAGCACCGACGCCTTGGCGGCGACGGCGCGGGCGATGGCGATCAGCTGGCGTTCGGCCGGGCGGAGATCGATGAAGTCGCGGTCGAGCGGCAGGTCGAGGTCGATCAGCGCGGCGATTTCCTTGGCGCGCTTGCGGGTCGAGCGCGGCGAGACGAAGAAGCTGCCGGTGCCGCAGAGCTCGTTCAGCGTCAGATTCTCGGCGACCGTCAGCCCCGCCGCGCCGGCCTGGTCGGTCGCCTGGTGCACGGTGGCGATGCCGGCCGCCTGCGCTTCGCCCGGCGAGGCGAAAGAGACGATTTTGCCGTTCAAGAGGATGGTGCCGGCATCGGCGCTGATCGAGCCGGAGAGGATCTTGACCAGCGTCGACTTGCCGGCGCCGTTCGCTCCCATCAGGGCGACGATCTCGCCGGCCTCGACGACAAGATCCGCACCGGCGAGCGCCCGCGTCGGCCCGAAGGATTTTTCGATTGCCCTGACGGAGACGACGATCTGGTTAGGGGAGGCTGGCAAGGTAGCTGGGCTTCGCGCTGGCTGGATGTTGACGGGCTAAGGCGGAATTCCCTCCCCCTTGTGGGGAGGGTTAGGGTTGGGGGTACCGGCTCGGTCTCTCCGGAGAGCCACCACCCCTTGGCGTTCATTCTTTTCGGCGCTGGTACCCCCACCCCGACCCTCCCCGCAAGGGGGAGGGGGGAAGAAGGTGTCGCGCCCAGGCTCAGCTCACCCCTCATATTCCATGATGGCGAGGCCGGCATTGTAATCGGTCGAATAGATGATGCCGTTGGCGTCGACGAACAGATCGGCCGACTGGATCACCTGCGGACGATTGGCCCGCTTGTCGACCATGCGCTCCGGCGCCGCCGGCACCAGCGCGCCGGTCTCCTTCGGCTCGAACGGATTGGAAATGTCGAACACGCGCACGCCGGCGTTCTGGTAGGTGGCGAAGATGAGCGTGTCGGAGACAAAACTGCCCGGCCGGTTCTCATGCAGGTTATGCGGGCCGAAATGGCCGCCCTTGGCGGTGTAGTCGGCTTCGGACGGCGTCGGCAGCGTCGATATCGAGATCGGGTTCGCCTTGTCCTGGATGTCGAAGATCCAGGTCCGCTTGCGGCCGTCTTCCTCGTGGTCGAGCACGGCCTCGTCGGCGACGATCAGGAGGTCGCGCTTCGGCAGGGGCAGGGCGGAATGCGTGCCGCCACCGAAGGGCGGCGACCAGTTCCGGTGCGTGATCAGCTTCGGTGCCGACTTGTCGGCGATGTCGAGGATGGTGAGGCCGCCGTCGCGCCAGCAGGCATAAGCCGTGTCGCCCTCGACCAGGCCGTGATGCAGCGCGTAGCGCCGGCCCTCTCCCCATGTCGGCTGCTCGCCGCCGGCGAGATGCATGCCGGGGATCCACCAGCGGCCGGCCTCGACCGGCTTGGTCGGGTCCTGCAGGTCGACGATCAGGAAGATGTAGTCGCTGTAGCCGTCAAGGAGCGCCGAGACATAGGCGTAGCGGCCGCCGACATACCAGATGCGATGGATGCCGACGCCCTCGACCGGAAAGAAGCCGATCTGGCGCGGCGCCGTCGGCTTCGAGATGTCGTAGATCGCCATGCCGGCCGACCAGTTGCGCGAAACCCTGCCGGCGGCGGTACCGACCGTCTCGCCGACCGATTTCGTGTAGTAGACCTTCTCGTCGACGGCGAAGGCGGCGTCGGCGAAAAGGTCGCGCGCATGGATCACGAGCAGCAGGTCGTCATGCGTCTGCAGGTGGATCGTCCAGGTGTTCGGCGGCGCCGGCACGAACACGGTCTCGCCGGGGTTCTTCGGATCGCGCACGTCGATGATGGAGAAGCCCTGCGACCAGGGATGCGCCACATAGGCGAAGCCGCGATGCACCATGACCTGCAGCGCATCCGGCCGGCCGCCCTGGTCGGAATGGCCGATCAGGCGGATGTTCTTGGCATAGTCGGGCGTCGGCAGCGTCATGGCGTCGATGGCTTTTCGGTTGGTCGATCATGGCATTGCCGGGCGCGGGCCCGGCAATTCGGCATTCACAGCCCTCTCCGTCATCCCCGCGAAGGCGGGGATCCATTCAGCCGAGACCCAACCCGGCTGAATGGATCCCGGGCCTGGCCCGGGATGACGTCAAACCGTCTGCAGGCCTTACTTCGCGGTCGGGATCCAGTCGGCCTTGGCGGCGTCGCTGTCCTTGAAGGCCGGGAACTTGTCCTGCAGTTCCTCGATCGTCTTGATGTTGTTGTCGACGAGGTCCTTCTTGGTGACGAGCGTCGGCTGGATCAGCACCGAGCGGCCGGGATCCTGGCCGGCGATCAGCTGCGCCAGGGCGCGCACCGAGACTTCGCCGACGACGGCCGGGTTGGTGGCGGCGGTGGCGACCCAGGGGCTGTTCGGCTCGAGCATGGCCTGGATGTCCGAGGTCGAGATGTCGACGCCGTAGATCTTGACCTTGTCGGCGACGCCGGCCTCGTCGATGGCGAGCTTCACGCCGCGGGCGAATTCGTCCCAGGGGGTGAAGACGACGGAGAGCGTCGGGTTGGCGGCAAGCACGGCCTTGGTCTGGTCGGCGACGGAGGCCGGAACGCTGTCGTTGACGACGCCCCAGGTCGCGACTTCCTTGATGCCCGGATACTTCTTGCCGAAGTCCTTCCAGACGGCGTAGCGGCGGTCGAGCGGCGCGAAGCCGGCGACATAGACGGCGCCGCCGTCGAAGGTCTCGCCCTGTTCCTTGACCGCCTGCTCGAGCACGAGGCGCGCCATGTCGGCGTCGGACTGCTCGATCTGCGGGATCTTCTCGTTGTCGAGATTGACGTCATAGGCGACGACCGGGATGCCGGCGTCGAGGGCCGCCTGGGCGACGTCCTTCAGGGCCTCGGGCTGGCCGTTGTTGATGACGATGCCCTTCACGCCGAGATTGATCGCCTGCTGGATCAGCTCGCGCTGCGCGTTGATGTCGTTGCGCGCCTGCGAGAGATTGGCCTCGACACCGAGCGCTTCGGCCTGACGCTTCACGCCGGCCTCGAAGGCCTGCAGCCAGTCGCCCGAGCCAAGGAAGCTGATGACGGCGATCTTGACGCCGCCCTTGTCGAACGGCGCCGGTGCGCCGGCGATGCCTTCAGCGAACGCGCCGGAAGAAAGCGCCGTCAGGCCCGCGGCCAGCGCGAGCGAAAGAATTTTTTTGCCCATGTCCCATACCCCCGTTTCAAGGATCGAACTCTGCGACGGCGCGAGAGGCACCGGTGATGCCCGCCGTCACAATTGGTTGCCAAGCTAGCGTTCTCGCGTCGGGCATAAAGGAACATCTTTTCATTTCAAGCCAAAACTCGGGACATTTGTTGCTTCGGACCGTGGCGCGGTCGGGTGGCCCGCTGCGTCGATCCGCCGAAGGCGTCGAGGCGTGACAATCGCCGGGATCGCAACCAGAATTCACCGATTGGCAGAGCGCGTCGCAGGGGCGCGTTTCGCAAGGAGCGAAGACATCGCATGACCAGGCTCACCCGCTTCTCCGTCGCGCCGCTCGCGACCATGACACGGCGTCTCGCCGACGTGGCCTCCGGCCGCACCGCGCCCGACCTCGTCATCAAGGGCGCGCGCGTGCTCTCGACCTATTCGGAGCGGATCTTGGCCGAGCGCGAGATCTGGATCTCCGGCGGTCGCATCGCGGCGGTGAAGCCCTCCGGCACGCACAAGGGCGGCGCCAGGGCGATCTATGACGCGAAGGGGGGCATCATCGCTCCCGGCCTGGTCGATCCGCATATCCACATCGAATCGTCGATGGTGACGGCCTGCGCCTATGCCGAGGCGGCGCTCCTGAACGGGACGACGACGATCTTCTGCGACAGCCACGAGATCGGCAACGTCATGGACGTCGCGGGCGTCGAGGCGATGCTGGAGGATGCGCGCGTCGCGCCGCTCTCGATCTTCCTGACGGTCCCATCGACCGTGCCGGCCACCTCGCCGGAGCTGGAGACGGCCGGCGGCGACCTGACGCCGGACAAGATCGCGGCACTGTTCGACAAATGGCCGGAAGCCGTCGCGCTTGGCGAGAAGATGGATTTTGTTCCCGTCGCCATGGGCGACGAACGCAGCCACGCCATCATCGCGGCGGCGCTATCGCGCGGACGGCCGGTTTCGGGTCACGTCTATGGCCGCGAGTTCGTGGCGGCCTATGCCGCCTCCGGCGTCACCGACACGCATGAGGCGATCGACCGCGACATCGCCGACGACATGCTCGAGGCCGGCATCTGGCTGTTCCTGCGCGGTGGCCCGCCGACGACGCCGTGGCATTCGCTCCCCGAAGCGATCAAGACGATCACCGAGCTCGGTTCCTCGCACAAGCGCATCGCGGTGTGCACCGACGACCGCGACGCCGACGATTTGATGCATTTCGGCCTCGACTGGGTGGTGCGCGAGGCGGTCAAGGCCGGCATGTCGCCCGAACAGGCCTGGTCGATGGGCTCGCTGCATGGCGCCACACGCTTCGGCCAGGAGAACGAGATCGGCGGCATGGGCGGCGGCCGCCGCGCCGATCTGGTGCTGATGGGCGACGATCTCGACCCGCAATCGACCTGGTATGGCGGCGAACTGGTCGTCGACGGCGCCAAGATCACGCCGATCCTCGATGCGGCGCTTTCCGATCGCTACCAGTATCCGAAGGCCGCCTACCAGACGGTCAAGCTGCCGAAAGGGTTGAAGCTGACCCCGGAGCTGCCGGCCGGCCCCGGCACGCTGCACGCGATCCGCACCGAGCTTCCCGGCATCACACTCGGCCACGAGAAAATCGAGATCGAGGCGGCGAACGACTGGCAGACCCTGTTCGAGCGGCACGGCCTCTGTTTCGTTACCGTCGTCGAGCGGCACGGCAAATCGGCCGGCAATGTCGCGCATGGCGTTCTGTCGAATTTCAGCCTGCTGCGCGGCGCCGTCGCCTCGTCGGTCGGCCATGACAGCCACAACATCATCGTCGCCGGCACCAACGAACCGGACATGCAGCTGGCGCTCGACACGGTGGCGGAAACGCAGGGCGGCGTCTGCGTTGTCGCCGACGGCAAGGTGCTGGCGAAGATCGACCTGCCGATCGCCGGTCTGCTTTCGGACAAGCGCGTCACCGAGGTGGCCGAGGAGACGCGGGCGCTGAAAGTCGAATGGGAGAAGGCCGGTTGCTCGATCCCCTATATGGGCTTCAACCTGATCCCGCTCTCGGTGATCCCCGAAATCCGCATCACCGACAAGGGCCTGGTGCTGGTGCCGGAAATGGCGATCCAGACGCTGTTCGAGCCGGCCTGAGGCAAGAGAAGACCCGGGATCGCGAGATCCCGGGCTCTTCACGGCAGGAATGGCTTCTTCTTCACCTCTCCGTGAGGAGACCTTTGCAGAACACTCAGGTCGCCGTAAGGCCCACGCTTTGTGGGCAAGGCTCCGTCGCCCCGGCGGAGGCCAGGGCCCATGAACACTGGCGAGAAAGCTTGGTGCAGCCCATCCTTCGCAGGCCGGTGCGTCTGGATCCCGGCCTTCGCCGGGATGACGGTGGGAGGTGGCAAGACCCGACCCGCGCGATGAAGGCGGTGTTGCGCGTAGATCCCCTCAGGGAGAGGTGAGAAGTAGGGCTTTGCCCGGTTTCATCGCCTTCAGAGCGCCGCCGCCACCAGCTTCCGCGCCGCGCGGTCGGCCTGTTGCAGAGCCAGGAACACCTTGTATTTGGCGTCGTGGATTGCCGACGTCTTGCCGCCCGAGGGCTTCTGCTCGGCGCTGAGGCGGGACATCCGGTCGATCGCCGCCACCGCGTCCGGATAGGCGCCGGCCGCCACAGCGCCAAGGATCGCCGCGCCGAGCAGCACCGGCTCGCCGGTTTCCGGAATGGCGATGGTGAGTCCGGTGGCGTCGGCCATGATCTGGCGCACCAGCGGGCTTTGCCCGGCGCCGCCGGAGACGACGATGGTGTCGAGTTCCGCCCCCTGTTCGGCCAGCGCCTCGACAATCTGCCGCGCGCCATAGCCGAGGCCGCAGAGGCCGGCGAGATAAAGCCGCGCCAGGCTGTCGAGATCCTCGTCCATGTCAAGCCCGGCGAGCACGGCGCGCGCCTGCGGATCGGCGTTGGGCGAGCGGTTGCCCAAAAATTCCGGCACGACCTGGATCGTCGCGGCCAGGCGGGCGAGCGCTTCCGGCGTCGAGGCCAGCGCGCCGACGCGCGCTTCGAGCACGCCGAGCAGCGATTTGCCGGCGGCCTTGGCCTTCGCGCTGGCTTCCGCATGGGCCGGGTGCAGCTTGACCAGATGGTCGATCGCAGCGCCCGCCGCCGATTGGCCGCCCTCGTTCAGCCACAGGCCCGGCAGCATGGCCGAGAAATACGGACCCCAGACCCCGGGCACGAAGCGCGGTTCGACCGTCGTCGTCATGGCACAGGCCGAGGTGCCGAAGATGTAGGCCATCTGGCGCTTGGCGTCGGTGGCGCGGTCCGCCGTGTCGCGGGCGCCGATCGAGCCGATGCCGCCGGCATGCGCGTCGATCATGGCGGCGCCGACCGGGATGCCAGCCTTCAGCCCCAGTTCGTCCGCCGCCTTCTGCGTCAGGCCGCGGCCGAGCGGCGTGCCGGGGTCGACGACGTGGGTGCCGATGCGGTCAAAGCCCTCGTCGGCCAGGATCCCGAGGCCGATCTGGCGGAAATAGCCCTCGTCCCAGCGCTTCTCATGCGCGAGATAGGTCCATTTGCAGGTGACGGTGCAGACGGAACGGTCGAGGCTGCCGGTAGCGCGATAGGTGAGCCAGTCGGAGAGGTCGAAGAAATGCTTCGCCTTGGCGAAGCTTGCCGGCAGGTTTTCGGACAACCAGAGCAGCTTCGGCGTTTCCATCTCCGGCGAGATGACGCCGCCGACATAGGCGAGCACGGGATGGTTCGTCGCGTTGATCCGGCGCGTCTGCTCGGTGGCGCGGTGGTCCATCCAGACGATGATGTTGCGGGCGGGGTCGCCGGACTGGCTGACGGTGACGGGCGCATCGTCGGCATCGATCAGCACCAGCGAGCAGGTGGCGTCGAAGCCGAGGCCGGCGACGGCGTCGGGCGCGACGCCGGCCGAGGCCATCGCCTCGCGCACCGAAGCGGTGATCGCCTGCCAGATGTTCTCGGACGATTGCTCGACCACGTCGCCGGGCTCGTGCCAGAGCGTGATCTCGCGCTTGGCCGAGGCCTTCAGCACGCCGTCCGCGTCGAAGATGCCGGCCCGTGCGCTGCCGGTGCCGACATCGATGCCGATGAAGAAGCTCATGAAACGGTCCCTGTTTCGGTGTCAGCCGGCCGCGTCGGCGCCATAGCCGGGGCGCAGCAGCACCTTGATCGAGTCGAGGCCATAGGCCTTGTCGATCGCCACGTCCCAATCCTTCAGGCCGTAGTGATGGGTGACGATGCCCTTCGAGGTGACGAGGCCGCGCTGCAGCAGGTCGATGGCGATGGGGTAGCAATAGGGGCCGAGATGGGCGCCGCGGATATCGAGTTCCTTGCGGTCGCCGATGATCGACCAGTCGGCGCTGGTCTCCGAGCCGAAGACGGAGAACTCGACGAAGCGACCGAGCTTGCGCACCATCTCCAGCCCCTGCGTCACGCCGGCCGGCACGCCCGTCGTCTCGATATAGACGTCGCAGCCATAGCCGTCGGTCAAGGCCCGCACCACCTCGATCGGGTCTTCCTCGCGCGGGTTGATCACCACGTCGGCACCGAACGACTTCGCGAGAGCGAGTCGTTCCGGCACGAGGTCGACGACGACCAGCTTCTTCGGCGTCTTCAGGTGGGCGACCTGCGTCATGAACAGGCCGAGCGGGCCGGCACCGGCGATCACCACGACGTCATCGAGCTGGATGTCGCCGCGATTGACCGTGTGGATGGCGCAGGAGAGCGGCTCGATGATCGCCGCGTCGTCGAGCGAGATCTCTTCAGGGATCTTGTGGACGCGGGCCGTCTCGGGGATGCGCATGTATTCGCACATGCCGCCATCGGCGACCTGCTTCTGGAAGCCGAAGATGTTGTGGATCTCGCACATCCAGTACTGGCCCGAGCGGCAGTAGCGGCACTTGTCGCAGGGGACGATCTGCTCGGCGATGACGCGGTCACCGACCGCGACGCCGAAATGCTCGGCCGCTTCCTCGCCGATCTGGTCGACGCGGCCGAAAAACTCGTGGCCCGGGATCACCGGCGGCTTCACATAGGGGTTCTGGCCGCCCCAGAACATGTTGGCGCCGGACCAGCACTTGCAGTCGCTGGCGCAGATGCCGCAGGCGTCGATCTTCAGCACCAGCTCGCGCCGGCGCGGCTCCGGCCGGCCGACCGCCTCGACGCGATAGTCCTTCGGTCCGTGGCAGACGATCGCCGTCATCGTGCGCGATTGAAACATCGGGGCCTCCGCAGGGATTGCGGGCAGCTCGTCCGAACGCGCCCGCTTCGTGGATCAGGGCCGCGAGGATAGGGGCTGTTCGCCCGCCACGCCAATCCCGAAACGCCAGCCGACTGATACGGTTTTGACAGTCGACTGCGCATCGCGAAGGGGTGCGAGCCGCCCCGGCCGGATGGAGAGCGGCGATCGCGCGCTCACACCTCCGGGATGTTTTCCTTGAAGATCGCCTGCAACCGCGTCGCCGGTCCGGTCGGGTTCTCCTCGCCGCGGGCGGCGCGGGCGAGACGGTCGACCGCCTCGCGCGCCTCGACGCGCGGATTCTGGTCGATCGCCGCGTCCATCGTGCCGGAGATCAGGAAGCGGCGCGTGTGCTCGGTCAGCTCGTGGCCGACGAAGACGACGGATTTTTCGCGCCCCGCCTCCTGCAGCGCCCGCGATATGCCGCGATTTCCCGCGCCGATGTTGTAGATCCCGGCGAGATCGGGATGGCGGGCGAGCAGCGCCACCGCCTCGCTGTAGGCGCGCTCGGTGTCGTCGCGGATCTCGCGCAGTTCGACGATGGAGAGGCCCGGATATTCCTCGCGCAGCATGTGGCGGAAGCCCATCTCGCGCTCCTCGTGGCCGCGATAGGAGAGCGAACCGGCGAACAGGGCCACCTTGCCGGTCTCGGCCTTCATGAAGCGGCCGAGCAGATAGCCGGCGAGGCGGCCGGCGGCGCGGTTGTCGATACCGACATAGCCGATGCGCGGCACGTGGCTGATGTCGGAAACCAGCGTCATCACCGGCACGCCGGAGCCGGCCAGCGAGCGGATCGCCTCGCGCACGACGGGATGATCGAGCCCGATGAGCCCGACGCCCTGGCTGTTTCCCCGCAACGCTTCGAGCTTTTCCGCCAGCAGCACCGGCTCGAAGCCCTCGATCGAGTGGACGCGCAGATTGACGTCGGGCCGGATCGCCGCGATGTCGGCGAAGCGGTCGGCGAGATTGTTGATGAAGGTGTTGGTGCCGCCCGGCAGCACGATGTCGATGTCGACGATGCCGCCCGGCAGGAAGGCTTGGCCCGTCGGCAGGAGGGCTGGGCGGATCGCCTCTTCCAGATAGCCCAGGTTGGCGGCGATCGACAGCACGCGCTCGCGCGTCCGCTCGCGGACACCGTCGCGATTGTTGAGCACGCGATCGACCGTCGCGGTCGAAACGCCTGCCTCCCTTGCGATGTCCGTCAGCGTCGTCCGCATTCCGTCTGTCCGAGTCGTTCCAGGGTCGAAGAAAGCCGCACGCTACGCCGATTGATCCGTCGACTGGAAGCGTCCGCGCCGCCGCATCAGAAAATGATGTCTTTGATGTAAAATGATGTCAATGAGGTCGGTATCGAATTGTTCAGTTTGACTGATTCCTGTGTGTGAATCGATAGCTCGACCAATCCTCTTCGCCTTTGGAGGCCCCGAACGGCGTGCGAAGTGACGGGTTTGAGTCATTGCGGCGCGATAAACCGGCACGATGCCGCACGACGGCATGCTGCGACGCATCATTTTATACTGTGAATAATGATGCGCTGCATCGCCTGTTGACATCGAAACAAATCAATATCAATCATCCTGCCTGATGTGACGGGTCAAAAAGACCTGCTGGTCCTTGGGAGGGGAAAACATGTCCATGCGCGGTTCGTCCGCCGGTTCGTCCGGCGTCTCTCGCCGTCGCCTGCTGAAGGCGGGCGGTTCGGCTTTCGCGTTGACGGCCGCCGTCGGCATCGCGCCGAAGTTCTTGCGCCCGGCCTTCGCCGACACGGCGCTGTCGCCCGGCATGATCGGCGGACCGACCGGCTTCCCGGGTGCGGAGCGCTACCAGTATGGCGCCGATACGCCGGAAGGCCGCGCCGTCGAGGGCATCAAGGCGCTGAAGGCCGCCGGCAAGGCGCCGGCCAAGATCGTGCTCGGCCTGTCCGATGGCTCGATCGGCCAGCTGACCAAGCCGTTCCCGGAAGGGGCGCCGTCGATCAAGGACCTTTGGGAGAAGGAAACCGGCATCACGCTGGAGATCGTCGGCCAGCCGAACGGTCAGGAATTCACCAAGGCGATGCAGGACATCTCCACCCAGGGCGGCGCGTTCGACATCTACGCCGTCGAGTGGAACCGGCTCGGCGACCTCGCCGAGACCAACGGCCTCGTCAAGATGGACGATTTCGTCGCCCAGTATAAGCCGGAATGGGACAGTCCCGAGCGCGGCTATCCGGGCGGCGACGCCGGCGTCAGCCTGTTCAACCGCTATCGCGGCTCCGTCTACGGCGTCTCGCTCGACGGCGATTACCAGTGCTGGGTCTACCGCACGGATCTGTTCGGCGATGCGGCCGAGCAGTCGGCCTTCAAGGACAAGTTCGGCTACGACCTGGCGCCGCCCACGACCTGGAAGCAGCACAGTGACATCGCCTCGCACTTCCATCGCCCGGACAAGGGCCTGTTCGGCTCGACCGACCTGCGCAATCAGGGTTGGGGCTACACCAACTGGTACCAGCGCTTCGTCTCGACCGCCTCGCCCAACCAGTTCCTGTTCGACGACAACGGCGCGCCGCTGATCAACTCGGCCAATGGCATCCTGGCGACGACGGAATATGTCGACAGCCTCGCCCATCATTCGCCGGACGCGATCTCCTGGGGCTGGCCGGAGCAATACGGCAATTTCGGCAATGGCGGCGCGGCGATGACCTGCGCCTTCTCGAACCTGCCGAAATTCCTCGACAACAAGGCGAATGACGGCTCGAAGGTCACCGGCAAGATCGGTTCGATGCTGCCGCCGGGCCGCGTCATCGACGACAAGCTGGTCCGCCGTTCCGTCCTGTGGCTCAACCTCTCTGCCTCGATCTCGGCCCAGAGCCAGCATCCGGAAGCGTGCTACCTGCTGCTGCAGTGGCTCGGTTCGAGCCGGATCTATTCCTGGATGACGGCCAATCCGGGTGGCTATTTCGACCCCTTCCAGCTGTCGAACTTCTCCGATCCGCTCGTCCGCGAGACGTATCACGCCTACCACATGGACAATCTGCGCGAGGTCGTCGCCCGCACGGTGCCGACCATCAACTATCCGGGCGCGACCGCCTTCCACAACGCGCTCGACGAGAATCTCGTCGCCGCCTGCACCAAGTCGAAGACGCCGGAGCAGGCGATGGCCGACACCGAACGCGAATGGAAGCGGATTGCCCGCCGCATCGGCGAGGACAAGCTCCTCGACGCGATCCGCAGCAACAAGGCCTCGTGGCCGACCGTGCTCGATCCGGTCGTGACGTAGCCGAACCCATCCGCCGTCATCCCGGGCGAAGACCCGGCATCCATTCAGCCGTGAAGTGTACCGGCTGAATGGATGCCTCGCGGGGATGACGGAGGAGGGGATCCGAAATGCCGTCGCTTACCCCCCAATGGGTGGGTGGGGCGAGGGTCTTTCGGTTGGTTCAAGGAAACGGAGCGCCAGCGCGCTCCGTCATCCCCGGCGACGCCGGGATCCATTCGGCCCCGTTCTGGGGAAGCCGAAGGGGGCGCTGCTTTCGCAGGGATGACGGCGAGCTGGTTGGACGGCCGGCGACAAGACGCAGGGTCGTGAGAGGAATGAGCATGCGGCGTTCACCCGCCTTCGAAACCTTCCGTTATGCCGCGATCGCGCTTGCGCTCGCGCTGACGCTGCTGCCCATCCTCTGGATGGTGTCGATGGCCTTCAAGCCGATCCCGGAATGGTCCGCCACCGGCGCTGACCTGACGTGGATTCCGCGCGCCCCGACGCTCGACAATTTCCGCTTCGTCTTCGGCGAGAGCACGTCCGACCTGATCGTCGCGCTCGAGCGCACCGCCTGGCGGCCGATCCTGTCGTCGCTGTTGTCGGCCGTGTTCGGCACGCTGATCGCCATGGTCTGCGGCACCGCTGCCGCCTATGGCCTGTCGCGCTTCGGCTCCGGCAAGAACCTGCCGCTGGCGTTGATCCAGCTTCGCCTGTTCCCGCCGATGGCGGTGATGATCCCGGTCATGATCATGTGGGCCTTCCTCGGCCTGATCGATACATGGTGGGGCCTGGCGCTGATCTACGGCATCGTCACGTTGCCCTTCGCCTTCTGGCTGATGAAGACCTTCTTCGA
Organism: Kaistia granuli DSM 23481; assembly: GCF_000380505.1. Classification (GTDB taxonomy): domain Bacteria; phylum Pseudomonadota; class Alphaproteobacteria; order Rhizobiales; family Kaistiaceae; genus Kaistia; species Kaistia granuli. The sequence continues at coordinate 202,250 of NZ_AQYH01000001.1, forward strand.
CGAGATGCCGCGCGAGATCGAGGAAGCGGCGCTGGTCGAGGGCTGTTCGCGCTTCCGCGTCTTCATGAAGATCACCTTGCCGGTGATGCGGGCGCCGCTCGCCTCCTCGGCGCTGCTCGTCTTCATCCTGAACTGGTCGGACTATCTGATCGCGCTGCTGCTGACGACCAAGAACTGGGTGACGATCCCGGTCTACATGGCGTCGCTGTCATCTTCGATGACGGGCCAGCTCTATGGCGCCAAGGCGGCGCTCGGCCTGCTCGCGGCGATCCCGCCGGTCATCCTCGGCATCGCCATCCAGAAGCATCTGGTCCGCGGCCTGACCTTCGGAGCGCTGAAGCAATGAGCGCCACCGAAACCATCGCCGCGACCGCCGCGGCGGCGCCACGCACCCTGCCGCCCGTCGACCGGGAATCGCGCCGGCTCGGCTTCCGCCTGACCCTGCCGACCCAGCTCCTCGTGCTGTTCATCGCGGTCTTCCCGCTGCTGATGCAGCTCTATATCAGCCTGACCGACTGGTCGCCGCTCGACGGCGTCGGCTGGTGGAAGGCCTGGCAGTCCTGGAACAATTTCGCCAATTACACCGACCTGCTCGAGGACCGGCGCTGGTGGGGCGCGCTCTGGCGCACCTTCATCATCATGCTCGTCTGCGTGCCGGCCGAGTTCCTGCTCGCGCTCGGCCTCGCCACGCTGTTCATGGACGACTTCCCCGGCAAGCAGATCTTCTACTCGATCCTCTTGATGCCGATGATGGTGGTGCCCGCCGTCGCCGGCTACATGTTCTTCATGCTGTTCCAGTCCGGCGGACCGCTGAACGGCATCCTGTCGGCGCTGTCCGGCATGGACATCAAGATCGCCTGGCTCTCCGATCCGACTCTGGCGCTGGTCGCCGTCATGGTCGCCGACATCTGGCAATGGACGCCCCTGATGTTCCTGATCCTGCTCGCCGGCCTCGTCGGCGTGCCGGAGGACCAGCTCAAGGCGGCGACCCTGCTCGGCGCCAGCTGGCGGCAGCGCTTCTTTACGATCATGCTGCCGCGCATCAAGACGATCATGGTGATCGCGCTGGCGATCCGCGTCATCGAGATCTTCAAGATCTTCGACACGCTCTACATCATGACCGGCGGCGGCCCCGGCGTCGCGACCGAGACGATCTCCGTCTACATCTACAAGGTCACGACCCAGGACCTGATCTGGGGCTATGTCGCGGCCATCGCCCTCGTCATCCTGATCGCGCTCTCCGTTGTCGCCGTCTTCGCCATGAAGCGGATGGAGGCGGCCAGGAATGGCGATGCCGTCGCTCGGAAGGGAGCGCGGGCATGACCACGATCCGGCTTGAAAACCTGGTCAAGCGCTTCGGCGACTTCACCGCCCTGAAGACGATGGATCTCGAGATCCGCGACGGCGAGTTCATGGCTCTGCTGGGGCCGTCCGGCTGCGGCAAGTCGACGACCATGAACATGATCGCCGGCATGGAGGAACCCTCCGGCGGCCGCATCCTGTTCGACGGCCGCGACATGAACGGCGTGCCGATGGGCAAGCGGGGCGTCGGCTTCGTGTTCCAGAACTACGCCATCTTCACCCATATGACGGTTCGCCAGAACCTCGCCTATGGCCCGAAGATGCGCGGCATGAGCCGGTCGGAGATCGACCGGCGGGTCAAGAACATCGCCGACTTCCTGCAGCTGACACCGATGCTCGACCAGAAGAGCGCCAAGCTCTCGGTCAACATCCTGCAGCGCCTCGCCATCGGCCGCTCGGCCATCGTCGAGCCGGCGATCTTCCTGCTCGACGAGCCGCTGTCGAATGTCGACGCCGCCTTCCGCGCCGTGATGCGGACGGAGCTTAAGCATCTGCAGAAGCAGTTCAAGCAGACCATGGTCTATGTCACGCATGACCAGCTCGAGGCCATGACCATGGCCGACCGTATCGCCGTGATGGACCATGGCGTGCTGCAGCAGGTCGGAACACCGCTCGAGGTCTACAACAACCCGGCCAACATCTTCGTGGCGAAGTTCATCGGTTCGCCGGGCATGAACCTGATCGCCGGCGAACTGGCGGAGACCGATCGCGGCCTCGCCGTCGACCTCGGGCCCTGGGGCCTCTCGCCGCCGTTGCCGGATGATCTCGCCAACGCGGCGCGGGCAGCCGGCAGCCGGGCCGTGCAGTACGGCTTCCGGCCGGAGGAGGCGACGCTTGCCTCCGAAGGGCAGGGGCTGCGCGCCCGCGTCACCTTCGTCGAGCGCATCGGCGCCCGCACCATCGTCCATGCCGAGAGCGGCCAGCCGGTGAAGATCGTCACCGAGAACGATGTCGGCTTCGCGGTCGGCGACGCGGTCACGATCGTGCCGGCGCCTGGGGCTGTCCGCCTGTTCGACGCCGCCTCGACCGCCGCGATCCGGGGAGCCTGAGCATGGCCGAGATCACCTTCGAAAACGTCTCGAAGCGCTATGGCGACGTGCTGGCGCTCGACCGCGCCTCCTTCACCATCCGCGACAACGAGTTCTTCTGCTTCTTCGGCCCGCCATCCTCCGGCAAGACGACGATCCTGCGCCTGATCCTCGGGCTGGAGACGCCGGACGAGGGCGAGATCCGGATCGGCGGAAAGCGGGTAAACGAGGTGTCGCCGGCGGCGCGCAACGTCGCCATGGTTTTCCAGAACCTGGCGCTGTTCCCGCATATGACGGCGCGGGAGAACATCCGCTTTCCGCTGGTCGAGCGGAAGGTGCCGGAGGCGCAGATCGCGGCCAAGCTCGCCTCGGTCGCCGAGAAGCTCCATATCGGCCACATCCTGCACAAGCCGCCTGCGCAATTGTCGGGCGGCGAGCGCCAGCGCGTGGCGATCGCACGCGCCCTGGTGCGCGATCCGGCCGCCTATCTGATGGACGACCCGATCTCGGCCCTGGACGCCCGGCTGCGCGAGGAAACCCGCGTCGAGCTGAAGCGGCTGCAGCAGGAGCTCGGCCACACGCTGGTCTATGTCACGCATGACCAGGAAGAGGCGATGTCGGTCGCCGATCGGATGGCGATCCTCGATGGCGGCGCCATCCGCCAGGTCGATACGCCGCGTGCCATCTATGACCGGCCGGCCAGCCGCTATGTCGCGGGTCTGGTCGGCGCGCCGACGATCAACCTGCTTACCGGAACGGTCGATACGGTTAACGGAAGGCTAACAGCGGCGGAGGGTGTTATCCGCCTGCCCCTCGCCGCCGCACCGGAGCGGGCGACCGCCTTCGGCATCCGGCCGGAAAGCCTGAAGCTCGCGCCCTGGCGCGATGGCGACGGGGCCGCCGCCCGCATCTTCGAGGTCGAGCCGCTCGGCGGCTTCACCGTGGTGACGCTGACGGCGGGGGAGGAGCGGCTGCGGGCGCTGCTGCGAGGCCAGCCGAAATTCGCGGCGGACGAGAAGATCACCCTCTCGGTCGATCCGGCCGACATTCACTTCTTCGCGGCGGACGGCTCGGCCGTCACCCGCGCGAACCCATAAGAAGACGGAGGAAACCATGGCTGACTCGAAGGGCTTCGCGCCCGATCCGGAGATCCGGGTCAACGATCTCAGAATCGGCGCCATCGGCGCCGGCATGATCATGGCCGAATGCCATCTCGCCGCCTATCACGAGGCCGGCTTCCCGGTCGTGGCGATCGCCTCGCGCACCAAGGCGAACGCCGCCAAGGTGGCGACGCGCTGGTCGATCCCGACCGTGCACGAGACGCCGGAAGCGCTGATCGAGGACGAGACCGTCGAGATCGTCGATCTCGCCTTTCCGCCCGACCAGCAGCCGGCGCTGATCCGTCACGCGCTGAAGCAGAAGCATATCAAGGGCATACTGGCGCAGAAGCCGCTGGCGCTGACCTTGGAGGATGCCATCGCGTTGCGCGACGAGGCCAAGGCCGCTGGCAAGATCCTCTCCGTCAACCAGAACATGCGCTACGACCAGTCGATGCGCGTGCTGAAGCAGATCCTCGACAAGGGCGAACTCGGCACGCCTGTCATCGCCACCATCGAGATGCGCGCCATCCCGCACTGGCAGACCTTCCTCGAGCAATATGACCGGCTGACGCTCTCCAACATGAGCGTGCACCACCTCGACGTGCTGCGCTTCCTGTTCGGCGAGCCGGACGAGATCTACACGGCCGCCCGCACCGATCCGCGCACCACCTTCGAGCATACCGACGGCATCACCGTCTCGACGATCAAGTTCCCGTCCGGCGTGATGGCGGTGTCGATGGAGGATGTCTGGTCCGGCCCGCGCGAAGAGGGCTTTGACAGCGACATCTACATCAAATGGCGGGTCGAGGGCACGGAGGGCGTCGCCCAGGGCACGATCGGCTGGCCGACCGGAGTCGCCTCGACGCTGAGCTATGCCTCCAAGCGCACGACCGGCGGCAAATGGGTCACGCCGGAATGGAACACGATGTGGTTCCCGCATGCCTTCAAGGGCGTGATGGAGCAGCTGCAATACGCGGTGAAGACGGGCGAGGCCCCTGCGCTCACCGTCGCCGACAACGTCAAGACCGTGGCGCTGGTCGAGGCGGGCTACCGCTCGATCGCCGAGGGCCGCGCCGTCAAGCTTTCCGAAATCGCCATCTGAATTCCAGGGAGGAACTCATCATGATGCAGTCCGGCATTTTCACCGGCTATTTCCCCTACGGCCTCGAAGAGACGGCCAAGAAGATCCGTGGCCACGGCTTCAACACCGTGCAGCTCGATCTTCACTTCAAGGATATCGACCTCGGCGCCGGCCAGATCACCAAGGCGAAGGCGAAGACCGTCCGCGACACGTTCCGCGACCATGACCTGCCGATCTGCTGCATCTCCGGCTACACCAACATCATCCATCCCGACCTGGCGCACCGCGAAGCCAATGTCGAGCGGCTGAAGGAAATCATCCGCAACGCGCGGGATCTCGGCTCGCCCTACGTCATCTCCGAGACCGGTACTTACAATACCGAGAGCGAGTGGATGAGCGATCCGAAGAACAAGTCGGAAGAAGGCTTCGAGATGTGCCGCGCCGTGATCGCGGAGCTGGCGCAGGAAGCCTATGACCATGGCTCGATGTTCCTGCTCGAGACCTATGTGAACAACGTCGTCGGCTCGGTCGAGGAGACGGTGCGGATGTTCGCGCAGGTCGATCACCCGGGTCTCGGCCTGTTGATGGATCCGACGAACTACTTCGAGGATCACAACATCGACAACATGGACAAGGTGTTGAACCAGGTGTTCGACACGCTGGCCGACAAGATCAAGATCGCCCATGCCAAGGACGTCGCCCGCGCCGGCGACGACAAGAGCGAGAAGCACGCCGATATCGGCGATGACGACGCGCTCGCCTCGCACACCTTCCGCGGCGTCGGCGAGATGGTCTTGAACGCGCCGGGCACCGGTTCGCTCAACTACGACCTCTACCTGCAGCGCCTGGCCGAGAAGCACCCGAACATCCCGGTCATCATCGAGCATCTGTCGGAAGACGATGTTCCGCGGGCGAAGAAGTTCCTCGACGACAAGTTCCGCGCCAACGGGCTGTAAAGAGGCCGTCACCTCAACCCTCTCCCGCAAGCGGGAGAGGGAGCGCTCGCCTTGATGCAAGAGCGCCGGAAGAAATCTCCTCTCCCGACTGCGGGGGAGGTGGGGCAGGGAGCTTCCTCGCCCTCAGTGAAACAGGACAATCAGGATACGACCATGGTGCAACTTTTCGGGCGGACCTTCTCGCGGCGCGAGCTGGCGGAACATTCCGGGATGCTGTCGCAATTCGCCGGCGTCCGGCTGATGACGCTGGGCGATGGCGTCGAGCGCGGCATCCGCATGCTCGAGTTCCGCACCGGGACCGGCCTGCGTTTCACCGTCCTCGTCGACCGCGCGATGGATATCGGCGACCTCGACTACCAGGGCACCTCGATCGGCTGGCATTCGCCGGCCGGCTTCAAGAATGCGTTCCTGCACGAATATGAGGGCGAGGGCGGGCTGGCCTGGCTGCGTTCCTTCTCCGGCATGCTCGTCACCTGCGGCCTCGACCATGTGCTGTTCATGCACGAGGCTCCGGCCGACAGCTATGTCTACGGGCCGCGCCAGACGGTGAAGCATTCGCTGCATGGCCGCGTCGGCACGATCCCGGCCCGGCTCACCGGCTATGGCGAGACGTGGGACGGCGACGAGTGCACGCTGTGGGCGGAAGGCATCGTCCAGCAGTCGGCCGTCTTCGGTGAGGACCTGCATCTGATCCGCCGGATCGAGGCGAAGGTGGGCAGCAACGAGATCAAGCTCGTCGACCGCGTCGTCAACCACGGATTCTACAAGACGCCGCACATGTACTGCTACCACATCAATCCGGCCGCTCCGCTGCTCGAACAGGGCGCCCGCTATGTCGCGCCGATCGAGGAAGTGGTCTGGGCGGCGCATGCTGGCGCGGATTACCAGAAGCAGGGTGTCGGCTACCGCACCATGCCGGCGCCGCAGCGGAACTTCCACGAGCAGGTGTGGCAGCACCAGATGAAGGCCGACGCCAACGGGCTGGTGCCGGTGGCGCTCGTCAACGACCGCCTCGGCCTCGCCTTCGAGGTCGAGACCCGTCAGGACCAGTTCCCCTGCCAGTTCGAATGGCAGAACCTGCAGGCCGGCCAGTACGCGGTCGGCCTCGAGCCCTCGACCAACCATGTGCTCGGCCAGACCTATGCGCGCGAGCACGATGAGCTGATCTGGCTCGAGCATGGCGACGAGCGTCGCTACGACACCACCTTCCGCGTCCACGCCGGCAAGGAAGCGACGGCGGCGCTGGAGCAGCGCATCCGCGGCCTCGCCCAGCAGCCGATGGAAGAATACCCGACGCCGACCGGCAACCACCGGCCGATCACCGGCCGCTGAGCCCGAAATCCGCTTCGTTGTTCCGGGCCCTGGCCCGGGGCAACTGTTTCCGAGTTGGACCTCCCATGACCATCCAGAACAAGACCATCCTCTACACGGGCGCCGCCGGCGGGCTCGGCCTGCCGGCGACGCTGGCGTTCCTCGAGGCTGGCGCCACCGTCGTGGCGATCGACAATGACCCGGCCAAGGGCGAGGCGCTGAAATCGGCGGCCCGCGCGGCCGGCTTCGACCGGCTCGTCTTCCAGTCTCTCGACCTTTCGGATCTCGCCGGGCTGCGGACGGCGCTCGAGGCGCTGTCGGCGGAGGTCGGCGGCTTCGACATCGTCATCAACAATGCCGCGATCTATCCCTCGAAGCCGTTCGAGGATTACACGATCGAGGAGCATCAGGCCGTCCAGCGTATCAATGTCGATGCTGGCATCGTCTGCGTCCAGGTGGCGCTGCCGTCGATGCGGGCAAAGGGCTTCGGCCGCATCATCAACATCACCAGCGTGACGCTCTCGGGCGGCTGGGCCAATCTCTCGCCCTATATCCAGTCGAAGGGCGCGTTGGTCGGCCTGACGCGGGCCTGGGCGCGCGAGTTCGGTCCCTACGGCATCACGGTCAACGCGATCTCCCCCGGCGCCTTCCCGACCGATGCCGAGAAGATCCATCCCGATCCCGAGGGCTACAATCGCCACGTCCTCGACCGCCAGGCCGTCAAGCGCCGCGGCGAGCCCGCCGACATCGCCAACGCGCTGATCTTCTTCGCCTCCGACAGCTCCGGCTTCGTGACCGGCCAGACGCTCAATGTCGATGGCGGCTGGTGGATGGCGTGACGTCCCGGCCAGCCCTTTCGTCGGCCGAACCGGCCAGCTGCTTCTTCGAACGGTCTCGCGACCGTCTGCCAAACAAGGATACTGAATGATGGGCATTCTCTCCGGGTACCGCGTGCTCGATTGCTCGATCGCCATGGCCGGCCCCTTCGCTGCCCAGCGTCTGGGGGATCTCGGTGCCGACGTCGTCAAGGTCGAGCCGCTGAATGGCGAGTGGCAGCGCCATGTCGCCGCCGGCGGCGCGCGCGGCAACAAGGTCAACGTCTCGTTCCTGTCGCTCAACCGCAACAAGCGCTCGCTCGCCATCGACCTGAAGAATCCAGAGGGCAAGGCGCTGCTGCTCGAGCTGGTGAAGACCGCCGACGTCTTCCTGCAGAACTATCGCCCCGGCGTCGCCAAGCGTCTCGGCGTCGATTATGAGAGCCTGTCGAAGATCAATCCGAAGCTGATCTACGTTTCGATCTCGGGCTATGGCGAGGACGGTCCCTATCTGAACCGTCCCGGCCAGGATCTGGTCCTGCAGGGCATGTCCGGCGCGATGCTGTCGGCGGGCCGCGAGGGCGAGCCGCCGAACGCCGCCGGCCAGTATCTGGTCGATGCCATCACCGCCTATACGGCGTTCGAGGGCGCGCTGGCGGCGCTGCTGCATCGCGAGCGGACTGGCGAGGGCCAGCTGGTCCAGGTCAACATGCTGGACGCGATCACGACGATCCAGATGCAGGAGCTCTCGGTCTTCACCGTCGCCGGCAAGCCGCAGACCCGCTCGGTCGAGCCGCATGCCCATGTCTATATCCGCGCCCCCTACGGCGCGTTCGCCACGACGGACGGCTACATCATCGTCTCGTTCCCGAAGCTTGCGACGCTCGGCCAGGTGATCGGCGAGGATAGCTTCCTCACCATGGACGACGAGGTCGACAGCTGGGAGAAGCGCGACGAGATCTTCGCCAAGACGCGCGAGAAGCTGAAGACCAAGTCCTCGGCAGAATGGCTGGAACTGCTGCGCGCGGCGGATATCTGGTGCGGCCCCGTCTATGGCTATGCCGACCTCGTCGAGGACGAGCAGATCAAGCACAACGGCACCTTCGTCGAATATGACCATCCGACCGAGGGCCACGTGAAGACGCCGGGCTTCGCCATCAAGTTCTCGAAGACGCCGTCCAAGGTCGACCGCGGCGCGCCGCTCGCCGGCGAGCACACCCGCGACGTGCTTCGGGAAGCCGGCCTCGACGAGGCCGCGATCGACGCGCTCGTCGCGAAGGGCGCCGTCATGGACGGCACGGCCAAGGAGGCGCTGGAATGACCGACGATATCCTCTTCACCGTCGACGGCCACGTCGCGACGATCACGCTGAACCGGCCTCAGAAGCTCAACGCGGTCACGCCGGAGATGTCGAAGGCGATCGTCGCCGCCGTGCGAGAGTGCAATGACAGCGACACGATCCGCGTTGTCATCGTGACGGGCGCGGGCGAGCGCGCCTTCTGCGCCGGCTCCGACATCAAGGAGCTCGACACCTATGCGTCGCCCTGGCAGTTCCGCAATCGTGCCGACTATTGCGACGCGATCCGCAAGCTACTGAAGCCGACCATCGCGGCCGTCAACGGCTATGCCTTCGGCGGCGGGCTCGAGACGTCGATGAGCTGCGACATCCGCATCGCCTCGGACAACGCGCAGTTTGGGGCACCCGAGATCAAGCTCGGCTGGATTGGCGGCGGTGGCATGGCGACCTTCCTCGCCCATTCCGTCGGCCCGTCCAACGCGGCGCTGATGATCATGACCGGCGATCCGATCCCTGCCGAAAAGGCGCTGGCCTGGGGGCTGGTCTCGGAAGTCGTGCCGCAGGCCGAGCTTCTAGCCCGCGCCCGCGCCATCGCCGACGTGATCGCCAGCCGTGCGCCGATCGCCGCCGAGACGGCCAAGCTCAATCTTCAGGCCGCCTTCACCGTCCCGCAGGATCAGGCGATCGAATACGAGCGCGACCTGCAGACCATCTGCTTCGCCACCGAGGACGCCGCCGAAGGCAGGGCCGCGTTCAAGGAAAAGCGCCAGCCCATTTTCAAGAGACGCTAACGTATGACCGGTTCCACCGTCGTCCGCTTCGTGCGGACGCGCCGCGAGGCGACTGTCCTCGCGATGCTCATCCTTGTCTTCATCGGCCTGACCTTCGCCAGCGAGTTCTTCCTGACCGGACGCAATCTGTCGAACGTCGCCCGCCAGATCTCGGTCGTCGGCATCGTGGCGCTCGGCCAGGCTCTGGTGATCATCGCCGGCGGCATCGATCTCTCCGTCGGCTCGGTCATTGGCCTCTCCGCCGTGACCGCCGCCATTGTTTCGGCCATGACCGGTATGCCATCGGTCGGCATCGCCGGCGCGATCGGCATCGGCATGGCGATCGGCTTTGCCAATGGCGTGCTGATCACCAAGTTGCGTATCAATCCGTTCATCACGACGCTCGGCACCCTGTCGATCGCGCGCGGCGCGGCGCTGCTGATCACCAACGGCAATCCGCAGCGCTTCGATAATTGGGCGGCCTATCTGGGCTATGGAAAGATAGCGGGGGTGCCGGTGCAGTTCATCCTGCTCGTCGCGCTCACCATCCTGGTCTGGCTGTTCGCCACCCGCACGCGCTGGGGCCGCAACGTTTACGCGGTCGGTGACAATGCCCGCGCCGCACGCCTCGCCGGCATCGACGTGGCGCGCACCCGCATCCTCGTCTTCACCGTCTCGGGCAGCCTCGCCGGTCTCGGCGGCCTGCTGCTCGGCGGCATGCTGACCAACGCCAACCCCAATCTCGGCCTCGGCTACGAGCTCGACGTCATCGCCGCGGTCATCCTCGGCGGCGTCGCGCTCTCCGGTGGCCGCGGCTCGATCGGCGGCGTCGTCATCGGCGCGGCGCTGATTGGCCTGCTCCGCAACGCGTTCGTCCTGCTCAACGTCTCGGGCTACTGGCAGACCATCACCATCGGTCTCGTCGTCATCCTCGCCGTCGGCGCGGACAGTCTGAACCGGCGCAGCGAAGAAGATTGAGGCGGCTCGCCGAGCCGTCTCCCCAACCGATCCCGATCCAAACCTGGAGGAAACCATGACTACGACATTCGATCGCCGCCGCTTCCTGATGCTGTCGGCCGCAGGACTGGCCCTGCCGCTGATGCCGGGCCTGGCGCTCGCCGAAGAGGTTGCGCTGTCGGAAGGCGCCAAGGCCGTCGGTGGCGCCGTCGCCGCCCAGGGCGCCGCTCCGAAGCCGCTCCGTATCGCCGTGCTCTCGTTCCAGGGCTCGTCGTTCTGGGAAGCCGCCGACAAGGGCATCGCCGCCGCCGCCGACTATCTGAAGCCGCTCAACACCACGGTCGATTATATCCAGCTCGGCACCGGCCTGACGGCCGAAGTGATGGTTGCCGGCATCGATGGCGCCCTGACCAAGCAGTATGACGGCATTGCCGCCGTGCCGATCTTCGACGGCACCGTCGCCAAGGTGAACGAAGTCGTCGCCGAGGGCGTCCCGTTCGTCTCCTTCATCGCCGACTCGGCCGAGAAGTCGAACCGCACCGTTTCGATCGGCATGCTGGCCTATGACGCCGGCGCCAAGGCGGGCGAGTTCATGGCCAAGCAGCTCGGCGGCAAGGGCAAGATCGCCGTCATCACCGGTTATCTCGGCGCTGCCCAGCACGACGCCCGCATGAACGGCGCGCTCGATCTTCTGAAGAAGAACTATCCCGACATCACCATCGTCGGACCGTTCGAGTGCAAGGACGACGACGCCACCGCCTATTCGCAGGCGACCGACGTCATGACCTCCAACCCCGACCTGTCGATCCTCTACGTCACGGCCGGCGGTTCCGAGGCCGCGGCCAAGGCGGTCCGCGATTCCAAGGCGACGGGCAAGGTCGGCGTCGTCGGCTATGACGATCTGCCGGAGAAGCAGCAGTACAAGGACGGCGGCGAGATCCTCGCGCTCATCGATCAGGCCCCGGCGCGCCAGGCCTTCGACAGCATCGTCATGCTGCACAACATGCTGGGCTTCGGCGCCACCTATCCGGCCGATATCGCCGTCGATGCGCCGGTAGCGCTCGGCAAGGGCGCCAAGACCTAAGTCCGGCGCCAAGAGCCCCTTACGAAACCCTCTCCCGCAAGCGGGGGAGGGCCTTGTTCCTGATTTGAGAGCCCCATGACCGACTGCCTTCTCTCCGCCCGCGGCATCGCGAAATCGTTTGACCAGAACCGCGTCCTGCATGGTGTCGATTTCGACATCTCCGCCGGCGAGGTTGTTGCGCTTCTGGGCGAGAACGGCGCCGGCAAGTCGACCTTCGTCAACATCCTATCGGGCGCATTGCCGCGCGACGGCGGCACGATCCGGTGGAGCGGCGAGGAGACGGTCTTCCGGGATACCCGCGCGGCGCTCGATGCCGGCATCATCCATATTCATCAGGAACTGTCGCTAATCTCCTCGCTTTCGGTGATGGAGAACCTGTTCATCGGCGACTACATGACCGGCAGGTCCGGCTTTATCGACCGCAAGGCTCTGGCCGCCAGGGCGCGCGAGCTGCTCGCCCGCGTCGGCGCCGCGCATATCGATCCGCGCGTCGAGGCCGGCTCGCTCTCGACCGCGGAGCAGCAGATCGTCGAGATCGCGAAGGCGCTCGCCCGCAATGCCCGCCTGCTGATCCTCGACGAGCCGACCGCCTCTCTGACACCGCACGAGGCCGAGGCGCTGTTCGCCATCGTCCGCGACCTGCGTGCCAATGGCGTCGCCATCATCTTCATCAGCCACCGCTTCGACGAGGTGTTCGCGATTTCGGACCGCGTCGTGGTGCTGCGCGACGGACGCGTCGTCGGCGATCGGCCGGTGGCCGAGACGACGCGCGCCGGAATCATTGCCGACATGACCGGTCGCGCCTTTACCTTCGATGCGCTCGACAGGCCCGCTATCTCCGCTGACGCGCCGATCCGGCTGAAGGCCGAGGCGATCGCCGACAAGGGGCGCGTCGGCCCGGTCTCCTTCGATCTTCGCAAGGGCGAGATTCTCGGTATCTTCGGTCTCGTCGGCGCCGGCCGGACCGAGCTGCTGGAGCTTCTTTGCGGCATCCGCCCGCTCGCCGTCGGCAGCATCATGCGCCCGGATGGCGTCGTGCCGGGCAATTCGACGGAGGCCTGGAAGAGCGGACTGGCCTTGCTGCCCGAAGGTCGCAAGACCAACGGCATCCTGCCCAGCCTGTCGCTTGCCGAGAATGTCGCCGTCGCCAAACGCCAGAAGAGCGGCGGAATCCTGGATCTGGGCGCGGAGAAGTCGCTTTTTGCTCGCTTCCGGGATTCCCTTGGCATCGTCTCGTCCGGACCCGATCAGCCGATCCGGCGTCTTTCGGGCGGCAACCAGCAGAAGGTGATCTTCGCCCGCTGCCTCGCCTCGGAGCCCGACATCCTGTTCCTCGACGAGCCGACGCATGGCGTCGATGTCCGCACCAAGGCCGACATCTACAAGCAGATCCAGGACCTGGCGAAGAAGGGCATGAGCGTCATCTTCGTCTCGTCCGAGCTGCCGGAGGTCCTGGCGCTCGCCTCAACGGTCATGGTGCTGTCGCGTGGGCGGCAGACGATGCTCGCGGCCAACCAGGGCCTGACCGAAAACGACGTGCTGACCGCGGCTTTTGCCCAGGCCTGAGTGCCGTAGGGGAAGACCCGGCTTGCCAAACCGATCGGCGCACGTCGCCAAGCTCAATTTTTGCCGTCGCGCAAGGACGCCGATCATTGGATCACGCGCCTGGTTCGGCTAGCTTCGTCTCCCTTGGTCGCTTTCGCTCTGCCCGGCAGAGGCGAGGGCGAATAGCGATGGAGACATTGGCTTGGACGACGATGTCGGCGAGCGGATCGGCAAGCTCTATGAGGCGTCGGATGTCCTCGTCGCGGTCTATGACGGCTTCGACCGCATCCGCTATGCCAATCGGGCGTTCCGCAACGCCTATTTCGTCGCCGCCGACGAGGATCCAACCTGGGCGGAGATCATGCGACGCAACCACGCCTTCGGGCGCGGCACCGTCTTGCGGGTCGACGATCTCGAAGCCTGGCTGATCTCGACCCAGTCCCGGCGCGGAAAGACCGGCTTTCGGGCCTTCGAGACGGATCTTTGCGACGGCCGCTGGCTCTGGATGACGGAGACGGTGCAGGCCGATGGCTGGATGCTGTGCATCGCCAGCGACATTAGCCATATCCGCGCCGATGAGCGCGCCATCCGACAGGATCGCGACGTCGCCATCAAGGCGTCCTATACGGACGACCTGACCGGCGTGTCGAACCGGCGCTTTCTCACCGCGCGCATCGAGCAGATCCTGGCCGATCATCGCGCCGGCGGCGCCCCGGGCTGCCTCGTCGTCATCGACCTCGACCATTTCAAGCTGGTCAACGACCGCTTCGGCCACCAGACCGGTGATCTCGTCCTGCGCGACTTCGCCAACCAGATCCAAAGCCTGTTGCGCCGCTCGGACTCGTTCGGCCGCATGGGCGGCGAGGAATTCGCGCTGACGCTTCCCGCGACCTCGCTCGAACACGCCGAACTGATCCTCGAGCGGATGCTGTCCGTAGTCCGGGCGTCGTGCCCGCTCGCCCAGTATCCGGAATTCTCGTACACCTTTTCGGCCGGTCTTACCGCCAGCCGGGCCGAGGATACGCTCAGCGAGTTCTACCGGCGCGCCGACGAGGCGCTCTATCAGGCGAAGGTTTCCGGGCGCAATCGCGTGCACGCCTATGTCGATCCGATCGACACCACGGCCGAGGCCCGGTAGCGGCATCGCGCACCTCAAGCCGAGGCGCGCATCACCAGCTTGCCTTCCAGCCGGACCTGCTCGGGCTCCTGCGCATCGAGGGGATCGTCGCGCTCGACCCTGTCGAGCAGGATGGCGACGGAAGCTTGCGCCAGCCGTTCGAAATCCTGCGCCACCGTCGTCAGCGGCGGGCAGCCATAGCGGCTGTGCGGCTGGTCGTCATGGCCGGCGATGCGGATGTCGCAGCCGGGTTCGCGGCCGATCCTGAGGCCGTGCTGATAGACGGCCGCCATGACGCCGACGGCGCAGCGATCATTGGCGCAGAGGATGGTGCGGGTCGGGAAACCAGGCCCCTCCAGCATGCGGCGGGCCGCTTCGAAGGCGATGTCCTCGAAGCGCCAGTCGTTCTGCGGCGTGACGGCGACCACCTGCGGCGTGAGTCCAAGCCGTTCCATCGTCGTCACATAGGCGCGCTTCCGCTCGGAGGCGTTGTGGTTGACGGCCGGCATGTCGAAATAGGTCGGTGGCTCGCCGCTGCGGCACAGATATTCGGTGATCAGCGGCACGCTCTGGAAGTTGTCGGTGCCGACGAAGGGCGTTTCCTCGTCGAGGCTCGAATCGAGAAACACCATCGGAATTCGGGCCCGGAGGCTGCGCATCAGCGCGCGATCGGAATGCACGCCGAGCGGCGCGACGATGGCGCCGGCGATCTTCAGCGACAGCAGCGTCTCGATCGCGCGCGCCTCCAACTGGGCGTCGCCGCGCGACGACAGCACGATTGCCAGATAGCCGCTTTCGACGCAGCGGATCTCGATCCGCCGCACCAGCTCGGAGAAGAAAGTATCGCCCGTATCCGGCACGATGACGCCGATGATCTTCGGCCGCTTCTTGTTGAGGTTCACCGCGAACAGGTTGGGACGGTATTCATACTGCGCCAACGCCTTTTCGATCTGGGCGCGGGTCGATTTGCGGACGCTGCCGGGATCGTTGAAATATTTGGAGACAGTCGGCCGCGAGATGCCGCTCAGCTCCGAGAATTCCGCCATGTTCTTGATCGTGCGATCCGCCATCGTGCTCTTTCAAACCTGTCGGGGATCCATCTGGCGATGAACCCGCTCCCGTCGTGAGGGCGGACCGGATACGGCTCCCGTCGCGGCATGGTGGATGTTCTTCAAGTCGATCGTCAATTCGGCAGCAGCGAACCACCCCGTCAAGCTAACACAGTGCTTTACGCGTGCAAATTTCCAAGTTGACGCGCTCGGGCGGAGTGCTAGCCTTCGTAAAGGAATTGGCTGGGCGGGCCGGGAGGACGCGCGAGGCGGCGAAATGCCGGTATTCGCGCGCGGACCGTCAGCAACAAGTGTTCATCATCGCATCGCGAAGTCGCTGAAGCATTTTGCTGCACGCCGGCGAGGTCGATCCTGGGGAGGATATGCATGAGCCGTGATCTCAAGGGCAAGGTCGCGCTGGTGACGGGCGCGAGTTCCGGCATCGGTCGCGCCATGGCGCGCATGCTGGCAGGGCAGGGGGCGCGGCTGGCGCTGGTCGGTCGATCGGGCGAGCGGCTGGAGGCCGTGCGGGCCGAGTTTCCAGTCACCGACGCGCTGGTCATCGCGGCGGATCTGAACAAGCCCGCCGAAGTCGAGCGCACCATTGCCGAGACCATCGCCCGCTTCGGCCAGATCGACATTCTGCTCGCCAATGCGGGCCTCTATCTTCCGGGCGATCTCGTCGATTGCAACGCCGATCGATTCGATGAGGTGATCAGCGTCAACGTCAACGCCGTGTTCCGCGCCGTGCGGGCCGTGTTGCCGGGGATGATGGAGCGTCGCTCCGGCGACATCATCGTCACCAGTTCGATCGCCGGCCACCAGGCCCTGCAATGGGAGCCGGTCTACAGCGCCACCAAGCATGCGGTGCAGGCATTCGTCCATGGAATGCGCCGCCAGGCGGCGCCGCACGGCATTCGCATAGGAGCCGTTGCGCCGGGCGTCGTCCTGAACGAGCTCTGGGGCTATTCCGATCCGGAGGCAATCGCCGCCAAGGCAGAGGCACGTGAGGGTCTGCTGTCGGAGGATGTCGCCGACGCGGTGCTGTTCATGCTGACCCGGCCGGCCAATGTCACCATCCGCGACCTCGTGATCCTGCCGCAGAACCAGGACATCTGAGCGTCCCTTCGTTCGCGCCAGCAGAATAGGGGGCTCGTTTGCTTGTCCGCTTCGGGGCGGGGTGGTCGGCAAAGGACCCCTGTCCTGTCCTGTCGGATAGGTCGTCGCCGCCTCCCGCGCCGACTGCGCAGCCACGTTTCGATCGGCCGCGTCGCATTGCGCGCAGGGGATCCGGGACTTCACCTGACCTTATGCTGTGGAACCAAAAACAGCGCTTTTCCGCGATTCTTACGTAAGGGTACGAAAGCAAACTTAGCTTGCGTAAAATATCGGATTGACCTTGTCCGGGGCCGCAACTAGGCTTCGATCAGCAAGAATAAATGGGAGGGCTTGGTCCGTCAGGGCCATCAGCCAGGTGTACCGGTGGAAATGTTGCGTTACCCGCGTCGCGGGTGCGATCGATGGCTTGTGACTTGTCGAATTTGGCGTTTCGCGACGTCGTTTCTTGTTAAAGCCTCCGTTTCCGCTCGAATTTGACTTGGGTGCGCCCCGTTGGCGCGCCGGCATCCGATCTAGGCCGCGACGGCAGCCCAAAGCGCCAGGACCCGGCCGAGAGCACCTGCTCGAAAAGCTCCAGAGAAGGGCCTCGACGGGTGGACACCGTTGCCACGCAACACATCCAAAGTAAAAACGAGGGAACGCCATGAAGAAAGTCGCCAAAGCACTAGCAGCCTTGGCTGTCGGTGTGTCTGTTCTAGCCGGCACCGTCGCCGCCCAGGCGCAGGACAAGAAGTTCACCATCGCCCTGATCCCGGGCCTGACCACGGACGGGTTCTACATCACCATGCGCCGCGGCGCCGAGGCCGCCGCCAAGGCGGTCGGAGCCGAGCTCGTCTTCCAGGGCGCGCCGGAATTCAACCCGGTCCTGCAGGTACCGGTGCTCGACGCCATCATCGCCCGCAAGCCGGACGCCATCCTGATCGCGCCGACCGACAAGGTGCAGCTGGTCGAACCGCTGAAGAAGGCGCACGCCGCCGGCATTCCGGTCATCACCGTCGATACTTTCATCGGCACCGGCAACTACCAGACGGGCGCCGGCGATGCCGACTTCCCGCTCTCCTACATCGCTTCCGACAACGTGCTCGGCGGACGCATGGCCGCTCGTGCGCTGGCCAAGGCGATCGGCGAGAAGGGCAAGGTCTATGTCTCGAACGTCAAGCCGGGCATCTCGACGACCGACCAGCGCGAAGAGGGCTTCAAGGCCGAGATGAAGAACTTCCCGGGCATCGAAGTCCTGGAAACGCAGTTCAACGACAATGATTCCAACAAGGCTGCATCGCAGATGCAGTCGGTGTTCGCCCGCAACTCGGATCTCGCCGGGGTCTTCGGCGCGAACCTGTTCTCCGCGCTCGGCGCCGCCAATGGCGTCCAGCAGGCCGGCCAGACCGGCAAGGTCCGCGTCGTTGCCTTCGACGCGCCGCCCTCGATCGTCGACAACCTCAAGACCGGCCTGGTCGATATCGCCATTGCCCAGCATCCGGCCGAGATCGGCTTCTTCGGCGTGATGTCGGCCTTCGCCCATCTGACCGGCCAGTCGATCCCGACGGCGATCGGCACCGGCTTCACCGTGATGGACAAGGACAACGTCGCGAAGCCGGAAATCGCGCAGTTCATCTACACGGACTAATCCGCCAGCGCCGCCGAGCCTCGCGCCCGGCGGCGCCTCCACCCTCAACGATACCTGTACGGAGTGGCGCATGTCCGCCCATACCTCTACGGAATCGCGCGCGGACCCCACCCAGTCCCGGTCACGTCAGCTGATCGTTCGCATCGCGGCCCTGCGCGCCTGGCTGTTTCTCGCTTTGCTGCTGATCTTCTTCGAGACCTGGTCGCGGGTCAGCTATGGCCAGACCTTCCTGTTCTCGAGCTACAATGCCCAGTCGATCGCGATCTTCGCGGTAGCGCCGCTCTTGCTGGCGCTCGGATCGACCTTTGTCATCATTTCAGGCGGCATCGACCTTTCGGTCGGATTCATTATGGGCCTCGCCGCCGTCATTGCCGCCCACGCCACCAATCTCGCCGGCCAGTCGCTGCCGCCCTTCGCCGCCATGCTGGTCGGCATCACGGCGGGCCTGGTCGTCGCGCTCGGGCCGGGTTTCGTCAACGGTGTGCTGATCTCCAAGCTGAAGGTTCCGCCCTTCATCGGCACGCTCGGCATGTTCGGCGTGGCGCGCGGCGTCGCCTTCCTGCTCGCCGGCGGCACCACGGTCCCCGTCTCGAATTCGTGGTTCGCCGCCCTCGGCAATGGCCGGGTCTTCGGCTTTCCGATCATCGTCATCATCACGGTGCTGTTCGTGCTGCTGATGCACTACGTGCTGTCGCAGACGCGCTTCGGCCAGCATACCTATGCCATCGGCGCCAACGAGCAGGCGGCGATCCGCTCCGGCATCAACGTGCCGCGCCATATCCGCAGGCTCTACCTGCTCTCGGCGCTTTGCGCGGGTCTCGGCGGCGTGCTCTATGCGGCCCGCTTCACGGCCGGCGCCGCCCAGGCCGGCGAGCCCCTGCTGCTCGACTCGATCGCCGCGGTGGTGATTGGCGGCGCTAGCCTGTTCGGTGGTTCCGGCACGATCCTCGGCACCGTCGCCGGCGCGCTGGTCATCGCCGTCATCCAGTACGGCCTCGTCTTCATCAATGTCGAGCCGTTCTGGCAGTTCGTCGCCGTCGGCGTCGTCATCATCATCTCCGTGCTCGTCGACCAGACGCAGCGCAAGCTCGGTGGGGATCGTCAGTGATGTCCGTGCAATCCCAGCCGCAGTCGCAGGAGCCGATCCTCGACGTTCGTTCCGTGTCGAAACGCTTCGGGGGCGTCGAGGCTCTGAAGGACGTGTCGATGTCGCTCTATCCGGGCGAAGTCGTGGCGCTCGCCGGCGACAATGGCGCCGGCAAGTCGACCCTGATCAAGACCATTTCCGGCGTTCACGGCGCCGATGGTGGCGAGATCCGCTTCGCCGGCGAAGCGGTTCATTTCGCTTCGCCGGAAGCCGCCCGCGCCCATGGCATCGAGACGATCTACCAGGACCTGGCGCTTGCCGACAATCTGTCGATCGGCGCCAATATCTTCCTCGGCCGGGAGCCGATGAAGCGGGTGCTGGGCTTCATCCCGGTGCTCGATCGGCCGGCGATGGCGAAGGCGGCCAAGGAGACGATGGCGCGGCTCGACTTCCATGTGAACCGGCTCGACGCCCCTGTCGGCCGCTTCTCGGGCGGCCAGCGCCAGGCGGTGGCGATTGGCCGGGCGATCTACTGGAACGCCCGCGTCCTGATCATGGACGAGCCGACAGCGGCGCTCGGCGTGCCCGAGCAGCGCAAGGTTGTCTCGCTGATCCAGAATTTGAAGGCGCAGGGGCGGGCGATCATCTTTATCTCGCACAATCTGCAGGACATCTTCGCCGTCGCCGACCGCATCGTCGTGCTCCGACGCGGCACGTTGGCCGGCGAACGCAAGATCTCCGAGACCAATCCGGACGAGATCGTCAAGCTGATGGTCGGCGGCTAGGCCGACTCTGAGGAGGGCGCTCAGGCGCCCTCCAGCACTGCCTGCGCTGTGCGGACATCGGTCGCCAGCGCGTTGACCAGGCCGGCGCGGATGGCGCCGAGGATGGCCGGCACCTTGGCGGCCGAAATCGCCACGCCGATGACGAGCGGCGTCGCGCGGAGCTGTTCCGGCGAGACAGCGATCAGCCGGCTCTCGCCGTCCCAGGGCACTAGATGGCCCGAAACGTCGAAATAGTGCCGCACGACGTCGCCGGCGGCATGCGCCAGCGCCTGCTCGTCCGGCGTCGCCGACGACGCGCCCTGCGCCGGGTCGACGGCGTGAGTGAGGCCGATGCCGACCAGTGCCGCATCGAGCCGCTCCCAGAGCGCGACGTTCTCGCGGATGATCGGGTCGCTCAGGAAGGCGTCGCGGGATTCGGGCGAGGGCAGGTAGGGCGCGTGGATGAAATGCGGGGTGCCCCCCAGTTGCTCGGCCGCCAGGCGGACGAATTCGTTGATCTGGAAATGCGGCGCCGATTGCTGCATGCCGCCGGTCGCCGGCACGGTGATGATTCCAGGCAGGCGCGGCAGTCCTGCCAGGATCACCTCGCGCACGGCGCGGCCCCAGCCGATCGCCAGCACCGAATCCTGCTTGAGGCCGGCGTCGCGCAGGAGCTGCCCGACCGGGCCAGCCAGCGCCGCGAGGGCGCCGGCCTCGGGAGCATCCACCACGGCCGCGTGTTTCAGGCCGAGCGTCTCGACAAGGCGCTGGTTCAGCGCCTCCGGCGTCGCGATGTCAGGGATCTCGATCCGCACGACGCCTTCCTCACGCGCCCGCCGCAGCAGGCGCGAGATCGTCGCCGCCGAGACATTCAGCCGCCGGGCGATCTCGACCTGCGAGAGGTCGGCCTCGTAGTGCAGCTTGGCGACGGTGTGCAGCATGGCGCGCGTCGCGGCGGTGTCCTGGGACGAGGAAGAGGACAGCTTGAAATTCCTTTCTGAAAGATGATACACATACACGCATCAGCTTGAGGGAGCTACCGCAGCGACGCCGCGTGCTCGAACCGCCAGCCTTCCCGTGCATAAATCATTCGGGCCGTGGCGGTCCATAAAAGCGACGGTCTCGATGAAGGAACGGGAATCTTCCGCGGTTTGCGGTAGAATTGCCGGCTTCGGTGGCTTGAGGAACTTCGCCCGCGCCCGGCCTCGTCCGGCGCCAGATCGGACCGTTCAGCATGACCAGAATGTCGACGTCGGAATTCCGGGGCTACCAGCAGATCTGCGGGCGCGACGGCGCCATGATGGTGATCGCCTGTGACCAGCGCGGCGGCATGCGCACCATCCTCGCTGCCGATCCGGAAGAGCAGGCGAAGATCAGCAACGACGTGCTGGGCGACACCAAGTCGGACATCACCCGCTTCCTCGCCAACGAAGCCTCCTGCGTGCTGCTCGATCCGCTCTGCGCCGTGCCGCATGTCATCGAGAACGGCGCGCTGGCGCGCGATACGGCCCTGCTGATCGGCCTCGACGCCTCGGGCTGGGATACGTCGCCGGAAGGCTACCGGCTGTCGAAGCTGGTACCGGGCGTCACCGCGCGCCGTGTCCGTGAACTGGGCGGCACGGGCGGCAAGATCATGGTCTATCTCCGGGCCGACAGGCCGGAGGCGAATACTGCCAATATCGAGATCCTGCGCCGGTCGATCGAGGATTTTTCGCGCGAGGACCTGTTGCTGGTCGTCGAGTTCCTGACCTATCCGCTCGAAGGCGAGAGCAAGGAAGATTACAAGGCGAAGACCCCCTGGCTGATCGAGGAGGGCACGCGCATCTCGCTCGAACTGGGCGCCAAGGTGCTGAAGCTGCCCTATCCGGGTACGACTGAATCCTGCGCCAGGATCTCCGCCATGGCGGGCGAAGTCCCGTGGGCGGTGCTTTCCGCCGGTGTCGATCATGAGACGTTTCTCAGCCAGGTCGAGATCGCCATGCAGAACGGCGCCTCGGGCGTCATCGCCGGTCGTGCGCTCTGGAAGGACTGCATCCACCTGGATCGCGACATCCAGCGCGAGCGGCTGACGACCATCGCCGTGCCGCGGCTGCGCCAGATCCAGGCGGTGCTGCAGCGTTATTCGGCCAGCGCCCGCAAGGCAGCCTAGTCCCTCAGCCCGCGAGACGGTGCATCATGCCTGAGACGTCAACGGCCATCGGCATCGACATTGGCGGCACCAATCTCCGCGCCGCCCGCGTTTCCAGCGTCGGGGGCATCCTTGAACGTGTCTCCGAGCGTATCGACCGCGACGCCGACGGCGCCGTCCGCCGCATCGTCGAGCTGGTGCGCCAGCTCGACCGGCCGGATGTGACGGCGATTGGCATCGGCGTGCCCGGCCGCGTCGACGCGCGCCGCCGCGCGGTGCTGTCGGGCGGCTATCTGAACCTCGCCGGCACGGCGCTGGCGGAGCGGGTCGAACGCATAACGGGCAAGCCCGTCGTCATCGACAATGACTGCAACATGGCGCTGGTCGCCGAGATCGCGGTCGGCGCCGGGCGAGGGCGCGAGAACGTCGTCATGTTCACGATCGGCACCGGCATAGGCGGCGCCATCGTCCAGGAAGGCCAGATCGTCCGCGGCCGCGGCACCGCCGGCCAGCTCGGCCACATCACCGTCGACGTCAACGGTGCGCCCTGCGTCTGCGGGCGGCGCGGCTGTGTCGAGACGACCAGCTCGGGCATGGCGCTCGCCCGCCATGTCGCCGAGGCGGGGCTGCCGGCCGGGACAGCGATCGACGACATTGTCCGCCGCGCCGGCAGGGGCGATGCGGCGGCCCGTCGGGTGCTAGATCTCTGGGTAAGGCCCCTGCGCGCGGCCATCGACAGCGCTTCGGCCGCTTTCGATCCCGATGTGGTGTTGCTCGGCGGCGGCCTCGGCAAGGCCGCCTGGCGGGCGCTGCGCAAGGTGCCGGCGCTGGCGCCGTGGTATCAGTATCCGGTCGAGGCGGCGGAGCTCGGCGACGATGCCGGTATGATCGGCGCTGCCGTCTGCGCCCTGATCGAGCATCGGACCGTCATGCCGCCGCCGGTCGCGGCCGAATTGCCGGTACTCGAGAGGCCTGCCTGATTTCATGAAGCGCGCTGTCCTCGTCAACGGTGTTCCCGCCACGGGAAAGAGCACGGTCGCCCGCGCCCTGTCGGAACGGATGGGCTGGATCATCCTGACGCTCGACACGATCAAGGAGCCGTTCTTCGACCAGCTCGGCGTCGGCGACCGCGAGTTCAACCGGGCGCTCGGCCGGGCGAGCTACCATGCGATCTGGTCGATTGTCCGCGATGCGCCCGACGGCACCACGGTCCTCATCGATGCCTGGTTCGGCTTCCAGCCGAGCGAAGTGCTGGAGGCGCATATCGAGCGCGCCGGTGTCGGCGCGACCGCCGAGATCTGGTGCCACGCGCCGCCGGAGCTGCTCGCGAAACGCTATGGCGACCGGCTCGGCGAACGCCATGCCGGTCACCCCGGCGCCGCCTTCCTTCCCGAACTGATCGAACTTGCCAAACGCGCCGCGCCGATCGACCGCGGACCGCGCTTCGACGTCGACACGACGCAGCCGACCGATTTCGACGCCATCCTCGCCTGGCTGAAGCCGGCGCTGAAGCTGGACTAGGACGGCCCGACTTCGACCCCGAAATCCCGCCGCATGCCGAGGATCTGGCGGACGAACAGCTGCGTGTAGAGGCCCGGGCCGCTCGAATAGATGCGCCAGCCTCCATCGACCGCTATGTCGCCGTTGCGGACCCGGTCCCACTCCGCGCTGGCGCGATAGCGGTCTGAGAAGGCGGCGTCGCTGGAGCTGAAATAGGTGTTGCGCTGGCGCAGCGACGCCTGCGGCAGCAGCTCCGTCACGGCGATGGGATTGACGAAGGCCAGCGCCACCCGCGCGCCGTCGACATCGCCGCTGGCGGCCAACGCTTCGCAATAACGCAGATGGGCGTGGACATACATCAGGCCGATCTCGCGGCCGAAGAAGGCGGCGGATTCGGCCCGGCGGAACAGCGTTTCGATGCCGCCATGATAAGCGACGGGCCTGTCCATCAGCCGGGCGCCGTCCGGATGCAGCAGATGCTTCTCGATCAAGTCGAGATGGCGGCGCGTCTGCTCCGGCGTGAACAGTTTGCCGAGGATCGACTGCGTCATCGGGATCAGCGAATAGGAGAGGCCGGTCCGCCGGTCGTTCGGATGCAGCATCAGTTCGACCTGGTCATGGCCGGGGTCGAACAGACCGTAGCCGGCGATGACGCCGTCGCGGATCAGATGGCGGTTGACGTCGACGCGGATCGCCTCCGCCAGCGAGGCGAGCGCCGTCGCCTCGTCGCTCGCGCCGGTCCGCTCCAAAATGACGGCATAGCGCCGGACCTGCTCGTAGAGCAGCGCCACCGTCCAGGAGGAGACCATCCAGTCACGCAGATGCGGATCGGCCGGCTGCAGGGAATCGTTCCAGTCGCCATCGCCATAGCGGATCAGATGCGTGCCGGGAATGAAACGCTCGCGGACCGTCGCCAGCAGTAGTTCGACATGCTGGCGGATCGAGCCCTGCTCGGCTGTCGCTTCCAGATTGTCGTCACGCCGCCACGGCAGGGCGACATCGAGGATGGCGAAATCTCCCGTCGCCTCGATGTAGTCGCAGAGCGCCTTCAACGGCCAGACGATGATGTCGCCATGCGCCTCGCCGGCGCGGATGTTGGAATAGGGCGGCAGCATGAACCATTGCGGCCAGTCGCCCCGCGTCCGGTATTGCTCGGCGAACAGGGTCGTCAGGATGGCGCGCGCCGTTGCGTCGTGGCGCAGCGCCAGCATGAATTCGAGCGGCCCCTGGCAGACGTCGCGCGTGCCCCAGGCCGCCCCGGTATATTGTTCGAGCCCGTGCGGCACCGTCAGGTGCACCATCGCATCATGCGCCAGCCAGGGCAGGATCGCCTGCTCGGCCGTCAGCCCGTCGCCGCCGCCGGGAACGCGAAGGTCGCGCGTGACGTGGCACCAATATTGATGCGCCGGTTCCAGCAGCGCCTCATCATCGAGGCCGCCGGCATAGAGATCCGCCAGCCGCGCCGCCTCGGCCGCGTCCGTCATCGAGCCGACGACGGCGAAACCGAGCCGCTTCGTCGCCAAGCTCCGGATCGCGACATGACCGCCGCCGCGCGCCACGCCGTCCTCGTAGAGGAACTCGTCGCCGCCGATCGCCTCGACGGCCCCCGGCGTGCTGGTGACGAGGTGATAGACGGCGTCCGGAAAGCGCTGGCCCCACAGCCAGTCCGTCCCCGGCCGGAAGCTGAGGCGCTTGGCGTCCGCGTCGATGACGATCCGGCCACTCTGCTCGTATTCGCGCTCGCCGAGCACGATCTGGCCGAAAACGAGGAAGCGCGCCGCCGGTCCCTCGACTTCCACCCGCCATTGCATGGCGGCGTCTCCGCCCGAGGCGGTCGCGCTCACCGTGACGACGCGATCGGCGAGGCGGTAGATCCAGCGGCAGTCACTCAAGCCCATGTCGAAGGCGGAGGGGACGGCCAGCAGGCGCCAGCCGTCGCCGGTGTCGATCAGCATGCGCAGGCCGCTGGCGCGGGTGATGTTGTAAGGATCGCGCGAGACCGAAAACAGCTTGTGGAACGAGGTGTTGCCGATCGTCAGCTGGGCCGCGAACACGCCGTGCATCCAGCAGGTCGCCGCCAGCGTCGCCTCGTCTGGCATCATCGACTGGCCGCTCCGGAGGATCGCGCCGTGCCGGCGGGCGACCAGCAGCTCCTTCTCGGCCAGCACGACATGGCGGTTCAGCGCGCCGTCGGCGACGAAGAAGGAGAGCAGCGAACCCTCGTTTCCCTCCTCCAGCTCGCGCGAGGGATAGAGTTGGTCGAGCAGCGCCGCGTCGAGCGGCAGCACGGTGAGCGGCGGCGCGTCCTGCAACAGACCTCGAACCGCAGGAAGCCGATCGAGCGGCTCCGGCACACCGGCGGCGGCGGATTGCGCCATGTCGTCGAGCCGCGCGAGATCGCTATTGTCGGAAGCCGCCGGGTGGTCGGCGACGAAATGGCTGAAGAAGGTTCTTTCCGTCCTGGCGCCCGGTGCCAGTCGCGTCGGCTTCGATTGCAGCGCCGGACAGGCGAGCTCGTGCTGCCAGACGATATTGGCGAGGTCCTGGCCGAAGCCGAGCCCGATCTCGTCGAGGACGCGGAACGGCGTGCCGAACAGCTGGATCGCATCGGTCGAGAACGCCGTCGCGCCCTCGACGCAGCCGAGCGCATGCCAGGGATAGCGCCCCGCCTGCTGCAAGTTCTGCCGGCTCATTACCACCGGACCGAACGCAGGATGCTGCGCGACGCGATGGTCGAGATATTGCGAGGCATAGGCTTCACTGCCCATCAGGAAGCCGCGGCCGCCGAGGCCGAGATCCTGCGCCAGGATGATGTCGCAGGGGAGCGCCGCCTCGCCATGGTTCTCGAGCTCGACATGCCAGAACCAGCACGACGCCTGCGGATCCAGGCGGAGCGTGACGCGATGCGCGATGCCGCCTGTCTCGCCGTTCCAGGTGAACCGGCTCTCGCTCGCGGCGAAATCCACCCTGGCGCGGGGCCCGACTAGCTGCGTGATGAACGGGGTCTCGCCGCCGACGCGGAGCCAGATCCGCCCGACGCCGCCCTCGATCGGCGAGCCCAGGATCTGGTTGATCATCGTCTGATGGTTGCCGTCGCGGTGCGTGATGGCGTAGATCGATCCGTTCGGCAGCGCGGATATGGTGAGGCCGGCGCCGTTGGCAAGCGTCCTGAGGCCCAGTTGATCGTCGCGCGGCGTCATGAACTCGCGGCTGGCAGCATCTGACATCATTCCCTCGCGCTCGATCGCCGATCGCTTCAGCGCATCATGATAGCGACGGGCAAGGGCTTTGCCGAGGCCGTCGGACCACCGTCTGGCGGTGCCCTGCCGACATATGTAGCGCCGATGCAACAGCAGAGTTAGGTTGCATCGAGATGTAGTTTGTCAGTTTACCTGATTGAAACGCGCACATATGGTGGAGGCAGTTGGGGCACGGGGCCGAATTTGCCCAAGGACAGAGAGCGGGTTCAAGTATTGAACCAACTCTGTTGTCGGGGGCGGTGCCGCGCTGACTTTTGCGGCATCGGGGCTTGTATCCATGACATCGAATGGCAGGGCGCGGCGCGCGGCTGGTCGGATTGCGCGCGGCCGGAAGTGTAGTTCGCTCCGGCGCGTCGCATCTTGCGCTCGGCGCCGGATTGGCGGTCGTCCTCGGCTCCGCGGCGCAGGCTGCAAACTATAGCGCCTCGAACGAGGTCGAGCTCGCCCAGGCGATCACCGATGCCCAGGCGCATCCCGACGCGGCGTCGACGATCACGTTGACTGGCAGCTTCGCGCTTACCACCGCGCTCCCCGCGATCGCCGGCAAGGCGATCTCCATCGAGACGGGCGCCAACACACTCTCCTATGGCACGGCACGGCTTTTCGACGTCGCCAGCGGCGCGAGCCTGACGCTTTCCGGCCAGATCCAGGGCCCGACCACGCTGAATCCGGGCGCGATCACCAAGGCGGGCGCGGGCGATCTCATCCTTGATGGCGTGACCGGATCGGGCGTCACCAGAATCGGCCTCGACAATGGCGACACGTTCATCACCGGCGGCAGCGAGATCACCTTCGGGACTTCAACCAACGGCGCCGTAGCTCAACTGGACATCGCAAGTGGGGCAAGCCAGGTCGCGAGCCTGACGCTCTCCGGAGCAGGAACGCGGCTAATCGCGACCGGCTCCGACGGTACGGATTTGAGTGCTGGAGCGGGAAGTCAGTCGACGCTGACCATCGAAAGAGGCGCCATCTACGGCACGACGGGCGCCATAAGGGTTCATACGACGAGCTCCCAAGGCATTGCCAACATCAATGTCCGGGATGCCAGTTCGACACTCGAGGCCAGCTCGTTCATTTCCTCGAACGGCACGACCACCATCAACGTGAGCAATGGTGGCGTGGTCGACATCAGTGGTGCCACCTCATTCGGCGGCGTGGGAAATGCCACCTATCTCACCGCGCGGGTGACCGCTGAGGTGTCCGGTGAAGGATCGCGCTGGGATACCGGTACAGCGTTTTCCATGTATCAGGGCTCGCTCTCGGTCCTGGATGGTGGCGTCGTGTCCGGCGCAACGATGAGTATTGCGTCCACGGGCAATCCCAATCTCCCCACTTTCAGCGTGCTTGTTTCCGGCGAAGGGTCGGAACTTAGCGCGAACACGATGACTCTGGGAACCAGAGGCGCGGGCGTTCTGACCATCGCCGATGACGGTCAGGTGGTCGTGAACGACGGCAATTCGGCGCTCACCATGGGCGGTTCGTTCGCGAACAGCGCCGCCACGCTGAATATCGGCGCCGCCGTGGACAAGGCTGCGGCCGCCGCCGGCACGCTGGTCGCGTCGGCCGTCACGCTCGCCACGAGCGCGGAGATCAATTTCAACCACACCGAGGCGGGCTATGTCTTCGACATCCCGGTCAATGGGGCCGGCTCGATCAACCAGTATGCCGGGCACACCATCTTCAACGCCGCCCAAACCGGCTTTGCCGGCCTCGCTAGCGTCTTTGGCGGCACGCTCGAGGTGAACGGCATGCTCGGCGGCACGATCGACGTGCGGGGCGGTCGCCTGCAGGGCATCGGCATGGTCGGCGATACCGCCAATTTTGCCGGCGGCGTGATCGCGCCGGGTAACTCGATCGGCACGCTGATGGTCGCCGGCGACTACACCGGCAATGGTGGCGTGCTTGAGATCGAGGCTGTCCTGGGCGCCGATAATTCGTCGACGGATCTGCTCTACGTTCTCGGCGACAGCCGGATCGGTACCGGAGCGACGCAGGTGCGGGTCCTCAATGTTGGTGGCGCCGGAGCCCAGACTTCCGGGGACGGTATTCGGATCGTGCAGGTCGACGGCACGTCGGCGGCCGATGCCTTCGTGCTCGCCGGCCCGGCGATCGGCGGCGCCTACCGCTATGGTCTGTTCCAGAACGACTTGACCAGAAAGCAGGACGACGGCGACTGGTATCTGCGCTCCGACGGTCTGGCGCCGACGCTGCCGACCTATGAGAGCTATCCCGCCGTCATGCTCGGCCTGATCTCGCTGCCGACGCTGCAGCAGCGCGTCGGCGATCGCCGGCCGGACAAGACCAATGAGGCCGCGAACACGGGGCTCTGGACGCGGATCGAGGGCGCGCATGCCCGCGTCAAGGCGGACAGCTCGACCACGGAGGCTTCCTATGACAGCAACCTGTTCCAGCTGCAGGTCGGCTTCGACGGCGAGGTGATGGAGAGCGCTGCCGGTGCGCTCGTCGCCGGGTTGACGGCGCAGTACAGCCGCGCTCGCGCCGACGTTTCCTCCGATCTCGGCAACGGCTCCAACACCACGGAAGGCTATGGCATCGGCGCCAGCCTGACCTGGTATGGCCAGAACGGCGTCTATGTTGACAGCCAGGCGCAGATCGCCTGGTTCGACACTG
The DNA here is from genome assembly GCF_000380505.1 of Kaistia granuli DSM 23481. GTDB lineage: Bacteria > Pseudomonadota > Alphaproteobacteria > Rhizobiales > Kaistiaceae > Kaistia > Kaistia granuli. The sequence goes on from NZ_AQYH01000001.1 coordinate 231,838, forward strand.
ACCTCTCGGCCGACGGCGTCGGCAAGCTGGTCGACGGCAACAACGGCACGGGCTACGCGCTCTCGGTCGAGCTCGGCAAGGAACTGGCCGTGACGCCGGGCTGGACGGTGACGCCGCAGGCGCAGCTTGCCTACGCCTCGGCCGATTTCGACGATTTCGTCGATCCCTATGGCGCGGCGGTGTCGCTGTCGAAGGGCGAGAGCATGGAGGGCCGGATCGGCGTCGCGCTCGGCCGCGATTCCACCGGGCAGGATGCCTCCGGCCGGGCGACGCGGACGCATGTCTACGGCATCACCAGCCTGACCTACGAGTTTCTCGACGGCGCCACCGTCGCGGTCTCGGGCGTCGACCTGGTGGCGGAGCCGCAGAAGTTCGGCGCCGAGCTGGGCCTGGGCGGCACCTACAACTGGGGCGACGAGCGCTACGCGCTGCATGGCGAGGCGCTGGCCTCGACCAGCTTCGACGGCAGCTACGGCTACAAGGGCACGGTCGGGCTCACCGTCGGCTTCTGAGCTGACGCATGCGGAATGCGAACCGGCCGGGTATTGCCCGGCCGGTTTGTTTTTTGGGCGGGTGGGAGATCAGCCCTTGAACGGCACCAGCGGCAGACCCTTGACGCCGACGTCAAGCGCGAACAGGCCACCGGGGTTCTGCTGGCCCCTTAGCTGTTCTGGCGTGCGGTTGTAGATCGCCGTCGTCACATAGAGCGTGTCGAGATCCCGGCCGCCGAACTCGCAGCAGGTCGGCAGATCGGTCGGCATCTCGATGGTGCGCATCAGCTTGCCGTCCGGATCGTAACGCAGCACCTTGCCCTTGAAGGGGATGGTCGCCCAGTAGCAGCCCTCCGCATCGACGGTCGAGCCGTCGACGACGCCGCCCATCTCCGAGAGGTCGAAGAAGGGGCGCTGGTTCTCGACCTCGCCCGTGGCGGGATCGAAATCCCAGGCCCAGACGACGGGGCCGTGACTGTCGGTGTAGTAGAGCGTGCGGCTGTCCGGGCTCCAGGCGAGGCCGTTCGAGCAGCCGAAGCCGCCGACGACCTTGTGCACGGAGAGGTCGGCGTCCAGCCGGTAGAGCGAGGCGTTCTTCACGAGAGGTTTGCCGGGCGCTTCGAACATCGAACCCGACCAGAAGCGGCCCTGCCGGTCGGTCTTGCCGTCGTTGAAGCGGTTGTCGGGCAGGTCTGCCTCCGGATCGGCGATCGGCGTAAGCTGGCCGGTATCGGGATCGAAGAAGTGGAAGCCGCTCGCCATAGTCAGCACAAGGCCGCCCTTTTCCCGCACGGCGATGCAGCCGAGATATTCCGGCACGGTGAAGGTGTTGGTCTGCCGCGTCAGCGGGTCGAAGCGATGGATCGCCTTGGCGTAGATGTCGATCCACCAGAGATATTCGCTGGCCGGATCCCAGTAGGTGCTTTCGCCCAGCTGCGCCTTCGTATCGGCGACGCATTCGATGTCGGTCATGGAAATTCCTCTAGGCAGATGGGCTTTGCCGCCGGCCGAAGCGCGGCAGGAAGGCGAACAGGCTCGAAATGGCCTCGCTGGCGAGCGAGACGGTGATGAGGATGACGACGCCATAGACGATCAGCAGCGCGCCGCTGGAGAGGTTCAGCGCCGGTAGGAGCCCGGTCAGGATGGTCAGGACGAGGGCGCCGGCGATGGTGCCGATATAGTGGCCGCTGCCGCCGAGGATCGACGCCCCGCCGATCGCCACCGCCGCGATCGAGGTAAAGAGATACGGATCGCCCATGCCGAGATAGGCTTGCGCGGTGTAGCCGGTGAGGAGCATGCCGGCGAGCGCCGCCGTGAAGCCGGAGAGCGTGTAGGCGAGCACGGTGGTGCGCAGCGTCGGCACGCCGGAGAATTCGGCCACCGTGGCGCTGGTGCCGACGGCATAGAGATGGCGGCCGAACGCCGTTTTCGACAGCAGGACGGTGGCAATCACGGCCAGCGCGATCCAGAGGATCAGGATGACCGGGAAGCCGAGGATGCGGCCGACCGCGAGGAACTGAATCGCTTGAGGCGCCGTCGAGGTCGGCGCGCCGCCCGTGTAGACGAGGATGCCGCCCTGCAGGATGACGTTGACGGCGAGCGTCATGATGATCGGCGGCACGCCGAACAGCGCGACCCCGAGGCCGTTGACCATGCCGACCAGCGCGCCGGCGGCGAGCAGCAGCGGCATGATCCAGACGAGCGGCGCGTTCTGGCTGCCGGCGAGCAGCGTCATCAGCACGGCGGCGCAATTCAGCACCCAGGGGACGGAAAGATCGATGCCGCCGCCGATGATGACGAAGGTCTGGCCGAGCGCGACGATGCCGATGAAGGCGGCGAGCACGGCGGTGCTTCGAAGATGCGTCGCCGACAAGAAGCCCGGCGCGACGACGCTGGTCAAGAGCAGCAGCACGATCATGCCGAGATAGGCGAGCAGGATGGCGCGATGGCGGCGGAAATTCATGTGAGGCTCCGTCGCGCGGATTTCTCGGCGATCGAGCTCGCGAGCACCGCGATCAGCAGGATGATGCCGGAGACGATCGGCTGCCAGTAGCTGGAGACCTCGAGCACAAAGACGAGATTGCCGATGATCGTGAGGATGTAGGCGCCGATGATGGTGCCGACGAGACCGCCGCGGCCGCCGAACAGGCTGATGCCGCCGATCACCGCCGCCGCTACGGAGGGCAGGATGTAGTCCTTGCCGATGGTGGGCGAGCCGGCGCCGGTCTGGGTGGTCAGATAGAGGGCCGCCAGCGCCGCGAACAGGCCGGAGAGGCCATAGGTCGCGACGTTGATGCCGAGTGGCGAGACGCCGGAGAGGAAGGCGGAGCGCTCGTTCGAACCAGTGGCGCGGATCGAGATGCCGAGCCGCGTGCGCTTGAACCAGAACCAGAAGGCGAGCAACAGCAGGAGCAGCCAGACCGAGCTGGAAAGGCCGAGCCATTGGGAAAAGCCGAACTTCATCCAGCCGGCCGGCAGGCTGCCGCCATCCGTCGGCAGGATGATCATCGCAGTGCCAGACAGGATCGACCAGGTCGCCAGCGTCACCAGGAAGGGCTGCAGGCGCAGCACCGTGATCAGCGCGCCGTTGAGGGCGCCGACGAGGGCGCCGATCGCTGCGATGCCGAAGGCCCAGGCGGCGGCCTGGGCCGGATCGCTGCCGAAACGCGTCGCCGCCAGCACGGTGCCGAGGCTGATCATGCCGCCGATCGAGAGGTCGATGCCGCCGCGGAGGAGCACGATGGTCTGGCCGGTCGCCGCCAACAGCAGTGTCATCGCCGCCGCCGTGTCGAGGTTCAGCTCGTCGATGGTGAAGACGCCTTCGCGCAGCGAGCCGTAGAGGGCGAGGAGCGCCGCCAGCATCAGGCAGGGGATGATCAGCGAGGCCTGTGCCAGCAGCCTGCCGCGCCAGAATGCGGCCCTGCCTTGTCGCGTCGCCGCGCCGTCCGGTTGATGTTCGAGTGTCGCCATCGTCATGCCGCCCTCGTCTCGATCATGGCGGCGCGCAGGATCTGGCGCTCCGAATTGTCGTCGCCTTCGAGGATCGCGGCGAGGCGACCGTTGCGCAGCACGGCGACCCGGTCGGCGACATGCACCAGTTCGGCGAGGTCGCTCGAATAGAACAGGATGGCGTAGCCCTTCGCGGCGAGGTCGCGCATCAATTGGAAGATCTCGCCCTTGGTGCCGACGTCGATGCCGCGGGTCGGATCGTAGAGCAGCAGGATGCGCGCCTCGGTCAGAAGCATCTTGCCGAAGATCACCTTCTGCTGGTTGCCGCCGGAGAGCGTACCGGCGAGCTGCTCCGGCGTTCCGGCCTTGATCTTCAGCGCCGAGATCATCTCGTCGACCAGCTTTCCCTCGCGCTTCGGATCGGTGATGCCGAAGCGGGTGAAGCGCGAGATCACCGAAAGCGTCAGGTTCTCGCGCACGCTGCGCGACAGGAGCAGGCCGTGATTGCGCCGATCCTCCGGCACCAGCGCGAGGCCGTCGCGGCCGGTCAGCGCCTGGCGTGGCCCGCGGATCGTCTTGGTCTTGCCCCAGATTTCGACCGATCCGCGCGCGCCGCCGATGCCGAACAGCGCCTGGAACAGCTCGCGCTGGCCGTGGCCCTGCATGCCGGCGACGCCCAGCACCTCGCCCTCGCGCAGGTCGAGATCGATGCCGTCGAGGCGATGGCCGACGCCGAAACCGCGCAGCCGCACCGCCACCCGCTCGGTCGCCGTCGGCTTGCGCTCGGGATAGAGACGGTCCATGCGCCTTCCGAGCATGTCGGCGATGATCGTTTCGTCGTCGACAGCCTTGGTGTCATAGGCGGCCACCGTCGCGCCGTTGCGGAAGACGGTGATGCGGTCGGCGATCTGGCGCACCTCGCCGAGCCGGTGCGAGATATAGATGACGAGCGTGCCGGCTCTGGCGAGGCCCTGCGACAGGCCGAGCAGCCAGTCCGTTTCGCGCGGTCCGAGCGCCGAGGTCGCCTCGTCGAGGATGAGAACCTTGGGATCGCTCGACAGCGCCTTGGCGATCTCGACCAGCTGGCGATCGGCCAGCGTCAGCCGGCGCAGTTCCTGATCCGGCCGGATCGTCGGGAATTGATGGCGCGCGAACAGCGCCTCGGTGGCTTCGCGCAGCGCACGGGCCCTGACGGTGCGGGCGACGGAAAGCGGCTCGCGGCGAAACCAGATGTTCTGCTCGACCGTCAGATCGGGGATCAGCGACAATTCCTGGAAGACGGGCGAGATGCCGGCGTCCTGCGCTGCCTGCGGATTGCGCGGCCGGTATAGCGAACCGGCGAGATGAACCTGACCGCCGTCGGGACGGACGGCGCCGGCGAGGATCTGGATGAAGGTGCTCTTGCCGGCGCCGTTTTCGCCGAGCAGGGCATGCACTTCACCGGCGCGGGCCGAAAAGTCGGCGCGACTGAGCGCGGTGATGCCGCCATAGGACTTGGTGACGGCGGCGGCGGTCAGAAGGTCGGTCATGCGTGGCCGGATCTCCGGTCAGGATTGCAGCGGCAGGCGAAAGCTCGTCGGCGTGGGTCGAAGGGAATTCCTTGCTATGAGCCGGTAGCAAGACCCTCCTCCAACCCTCTCCCGCCAACGGGCGAGGGCTGGAGTTCTGTTGGCTCCCTCTCCCGGCTGGCGGGAGAGGGCAGAGTGAGGGGCTTGCAGCCCTACGTCCCGGCGGCTTCCTGGGCCGTGATCTCGACCCAGTCCGGCGTGATCGGCAGCGACAGGCCGGGCGCCAGATCCGGGAAGGCGTTCTTGCCGATCTCGATCTTCTGCATCTTCACGTCGGGATAAAGCTTCGAGGGCTGCGGGTCGGTCGACAGGAACGGCCCATAGACGAAGACGTGCTTCTCCTTGACTTCCTTGCCGTCGAGAATGTCGACCGCGAGCTTCAGCGCCTCGGCCGAGAGATAGGCCGGGTTGGTCTCGAGGATGCACTGGGCGCCTTCCGTCTGGGCGCAGACGAGCGAGGCGGTGTTGTAGCCGCCACCGGCGACCGGCACGAGCGGGCGGCCGGCATCCTGCAGCGCCTTGATGGCGCCGGAGCCGTAACCCTGGGTCAGGATCGCGTCGACCTGCGGATGGGCGGCGAGCAGGGCGGCGACGCCTTCCTGTTCCGGACCGAGCGCGTAGTTGCCGTTGAAGTAGCCGACGATCTCGATGCCGGGATAGTTCTTCAGGACCTTCTCGAAGCCGGACTGCAACTGCTCGGAAATCGGCGCGCCGGCGAGGCCGCGATCAACGAACACCTTGCCCTTGCCGCCGATCTTCTCGGCGATCCATTCGGCCTGCACGGCCGGCAGCATGTTCCAGTCGGATTCGAGCTTGTAGGCGCAATCGGCGGTGGCGACCTGGTCGAAGGTGATGACGAGGATGCCGGCGGCGCAGGCCTTCTCGATCGTCGGGTTCAGCGCGGTCGGCGAGCCGACGTCGATCAGGATGGCGTCCGGCTTGGCTCGGATGATGTTGTTGAGCGAATTGATCTGCGCCTGCGTCGTCGTCTCGACATTCTCGACCTTCAGGTCGACGCGGCCGGCGAGGGGCGGCTTCTTCACCACGGTATCGGCGATGCGCAGCATCTGCTGGCGCCAGTCATTGCCGACGAAATTGTTGGAGAGATAGATCTTGTATGTTTTCTTTTCCTCGGCCTTGGCCTGCGGGACCATGCCGTTGGTCAAGACGATCGCCGACAGGGCGACCAGTGCTGCGGCTGTGCGCTTCACGGTGTTTCCTCCCTCAAGGAATGCTGCAAGCATGCGCGCGGATGCTTCTTCCGAAAGGCGGCATCCGTCATGATAACGCTACCATAGGCCGTCGACATGGCAAGTCGTCAACGATCCGTCGCATCTCCTCCATGCGGCGAATAAATATATGCTATTATAATGTCTTTGGGTTGTCCAGCCTGCTGGCGGTCAACCGAGATCGTTCGGCGCGTCGTAGGAGAGGCTGAACAGATCCGCCCGGTTCTTGTTGATCGTCAGTTCGACCGGTTCGCCATCGGTGGAGAGGTAGAGCATCTCGATCACCAGGATCGGCCCGCCGACCACATAGTCCAGAGTCTTCGCCAGCGCTTCGTCGGCGATGTCGGCCCGGACAGTGATCTTGGCGCCGGACAACTGGATGCCGAGATGGCGCTGCACGGCGCGGAAGACGACGACGTCGTCGAAATCGGCCCGCTTCAGCCGGCCGCCGATGGCGGGCGGGAAATAGAAGGTCGTCTGGCCGGTGGGGCCACCCTTCTGGTGCAGGGTCGCCCGCAGGCAGTGACAGGCCTCGTCGGGCTTGAGGCCGAAGGCGGCCGTGGCGGCCGACGAGCGCTCCTTGCGGTAGGAATGGATCTCCAGCGCGCGGCCCTTGGTCGATTCGGCGATCTGGGCGAAGCTGCGGAAGGCGAAGCTCGGCATGGCGGGGGCGGCGGGCGCCGTCACGATCGCCGGCTTGGCGGCGCGCTTCTTGATCAGCCCGTCATTCTCGAGATCGCGCAGCGCCTGCCGGACGGTGATCAGGCTGACGCCGAAGCGCTCGGCGAGATCGGCCTCGCGCGGCAGCGAGGTTCCCGGTTGCAGGGCGCCGCTGGTGATCGGATCGCGGAGAATGCCGACGAGCTGGCGATAAAGCGGGCCGTCATCGCGCGAGAGGACGCGCGGCATGAAGCTGTCGAGCGTGGCAGCGGCGCCCGGAGAATCGGACGATATCTCGCTGGCCGGCTCCGTCTTGATGGCTCTCACCCTGCTCATTCCTCAGAATCGTATTTGTTCGCATACTAAATTAGCGAAGTTATCCACGTCGCACCAATCCGTCATCGCAGCTTGCGTCGGTTGCCGCTCGGCGTGTTAGATTATAGTATCATAATAGATCAGTGAAGTCCGGCCTGTTCGGACCGATGCCGGGGAGGGCAGGGCGCATGCGCAGCGATCTAACGGGGAAGGTCGCCTTCGTCACTGGCGCCGCCGGCGGCATCGGACGCGGCATCGTCAGCCGGCTGGCGGCCAATGGCGCGTCGGTGATCGTCGCCGACATCAACGAAGAGGGTGCGCGCGACGTTGCGGCAAGCCTGCCGGACGCTCTCGCCGTCACGGTCGACATCCGCGATCCCGCCTCGATCGAGCGGGCCGTCTCGGCGACGATGGCGATCTACGGTCGGCTCGACATTCTCGTCAACAATGCCGGCGTCAATACGCATGCCCATCGCGTCAATGTCGACCAGTTTCCGGATGACGAGTGGGGCCGGATCGTCGGCATCGATCTCGACGGCCTGTTCCGGATGAGCCGCGGCGCGCTGGCGCCGATGCTGGCCGGCGGGCGGGGCGGGCGGGTGATCAACATCGCCTCGGTGGTCGGCCTCGCCGCCATGCGGCTGCAGAGCCCGTTCGTCGCCGCCAAGGCCGGCATCATCCATTTGACCCGCTCGATGGCGCTGGAGCTCGGGCCGCGGGGCGTGCTCACCAACGCGATCGCGCCCGGTTCGATCATGACCGAGGGCACCAAGGCGCTGTTCTACGGCGCCGAGGGGCAGTTCCAGGCGAAGACGAAGGCGTTCATGGAGCACATCCCGCTCGGCCGCCCCGGCACGCCGGAGGAGATCGCCGAAGCCGTGCTGTTCCTGGCCGCGCCTGAATCGTCCTACATCAACGGCCAGATCCTTGCCGTCGATGGCGGCTGGACGGCCGGCTACATGATGTGAAACGACAGAGGGGTTAACACGGCGCTCGTGTTAACCCCTCTGTTAGCCCCTGCGACCCGCTCTGTTAACGGGCCCGTCTTGTCAGACGAGCAGCCGCAGCGGCGCCTCGAGCAGGTCGCGGAAGCGGGTGAGGATGTCGCCGGCCTCCACTTCGGGAATAATGTCAGCGTCGTGCACGGCGAGCGCCTCGGCGGTCGCCTCGCCGTCGCCGGCGACAACCAGCACGCGCAGGTCGACCCCCGCCGGCAGGCCGCCCGCGACTGGGCGCACGCCTTTGGCGTTGAGCCGCGACACCAGCATCGCCTTGTCAGCCGACGCCGGCGCATCCGATTCCGACCCGATCCGCCGGGCGATCTCGCTCGGCGCCAGCGCGACGGCACGCGGAATCGTCACCGCGCCACCTTCCGCCTTCATCCAGCGGACCGTCACGGCATGGGAACCGGCAGCCCTGGCCGCTGCCCGGACCAGGAAGGCGTCGATCGACAGATGCGAACCCGATGCCGCGATGAACGCGGCGAGCGGGGCCAGGTCGATGGTCGCGGCGAAGGCCGAGATCGACCGGACCGGCGCGGCGACGGCGACGGGCGCCGCCGCCGGAGCGACGACGACCTCGGCTGCCGGTACCGGGGCCGCCGCCGCGACCGGCGTCAGCGGCACGTCCTCGGCGACGATGCGGCCGTTCGGGCCGGAGCCGGTGACGAGCGACAGCGTGACGCCGCGCTCGCGGGCGAGGCGCTTGGCGTAGGGCGAGGCGAGGGTTCTGGCGGGGGCGTTCATGCTTGTCCCCTCAAGCCCGGACGCTGCCGATGCGGCCGCCCATCGGCACGACCGCACCCTTCTTCTGCTCGATCGGGCCGAGGATGCCGTCGACCGGCGCCTCGATCTCGACCACCGCCTTGTCGGTCTCGATCTCGGCGACGATCTCGCCGGCCTTGACGGCGTCGCCTTCCTGTTTCAACCAGCCGACGATCGTGCCTTCGGAGATCGTCAGATCGCCGAACGGCATGGTGATCGGCTCGCCGTCGCCAATTGCGGCGGGAGCGGCAGCCGCCGGCACCGGTACCGGTGCTGCTGTCGGCTCGACCGATCTGAGCGCCGCCGGAGCGGTCGCCACGGGAGCGGGGGCCGCCTGGCCGCCGAGATAGCGCCAGTGCTTCGGCACCGGCGGCCTACCGGCCAGCACGCCCTTCGCACCGGCGGCGATCTTGTCGGCATCGACCAGCATGGCGCGCTCCAGAGCCGGCGCGAGCGGATGCGGCTGCGCATCCGTATGCAGCCGGCCGACCGGCGCGTCGAGATCGTCGAAGGCGAGCTCGTTCATCGCCTGCGCCACTTCGGCGCCGACGCCGAACGCGCCCCAGCCCTCGTCGACCACCAGCAGCCGGTGCGTCTTGGCGACCGATTTCGCCACCGTGCCGACATCGAGCGGCATGATGGTGCGAAGATCGATCACCTCGGCCGAAATGCCCTCGGCGCTCAGCTTTTCCGCTGCTTCCAGCGAGCGATGCACAAGCTGGCCGGCCGAGACGATGGTGATGTCGCTGCCTTCCCGCGCGATCCGCGCCAGGCCGAACGGCACGAAATGCTCGCCCGTCGGCACCTCGCCCTTGGAGGCGAACAGCGCCTTCGGCTCGAGCATCATGACGGGATCGCCAGCCCGGAGCGCCGTCTTCATCAACCCCTTGGCGTCGGCCGGCGTCGACGGCATGCAGACGATCAGGCCCGGAATATTGGCCCAGCTCGGATGATAGGTGCCGCTGTGATGCGGGCCTGCCGAGCGCACCGCGCCGGAGCCGACGCGCACCACCATCGGCGCGTTCATCTGCCCGTTCGACATGTAGCGCAGCTTCGCGCCCTGCAGCACGATCTGGCCGGCCGCCTCGAAGGCGAAATCGGCGAACATCAGATCGGCGATCGTCCGCGCGCCCGTTGCCGAGGCGCCGATCGCCGCTCCCGTAAAACCCTGCTCGGAGATCGGCGTATCGACCATCCGATGCGGCCCGAACTCGGCCCAGAGGTTTTTCGTATGCGCAAAGGTGCCGCCGCGCTCGCCGGTGCCCTCGCCGAAATAGAGCAGATGCGGGTTGCGGCGCATCTCCTCGGCGATGCCGTCGCGCACCGCGTCGAGCCAGCTCTGCGTCACGCTCGTCGTCGGCGCCGCCTGCACGAGGGCTTCCGGCGGGTTGATCGGCTCGGCATAGACATGCAGCGCCGTGGTAGCGGCGTCCGGCTCCGGCGAATTCCGCGCGAATTCGAGCGAGGCTTGGACGATCTTGTCGATCTTCGCGTCGATCGCGCCCAGTTCATCGGCGGACGCGGTGCCGAAATCATCCAGCAGGCGGGCGCGGAACAGGTTGATCGGGTCGCGCTTCAGCCATTCGTCGACTTCGGCCTGGGTGCGATAGGTGCCGGTCACGGGGTCGCCCTCGTGATGGCCGACGGTGCGATAGGTCTTGGCCTCGATCAGCGTCGGGCCGTCGCCGCCCCGCGCGCGCGAAATCGCCTCGGCCATCACCTGCCAGACGGCGATGACGTCGTTGCCGTCGACGGCGACGCCCGGGATGCCGTAAGCGGCGGCGCGCGTGGCGATTTCCGGGTTCAGCGTCGCCGAGGCGAGCGGCGTCGCCGTCGCATAGAGGTTGTTCTCGCAGACGAGGACGGCCGGTGCCTTCTGGATGCCGGCGAAGTTCAAGGATTCGTGGAAGCCGCCATGATTGGTGGCGCCGTCGCCGAAGAAGGCGACGCCGACGCCGTCCTTGCCTTGCGTGCGGGCCGAGATGCCGGCGCCGACCGCATGGCTGATGCCGGCGGCGACGATGCCGTTGGTGCCGAACAGGCCGGTCGAGCGGTCATAGAGATGCATCGTGCCGCCGCGGCCGCCGCAGCAGCCGTCGCGCTTGCCGAACAGTTCCGCCATCAGGATGTTCGGGTCCATGCCCTTGGCGAGCGCATGGCCATGGCCGCGATGGGTCGAGGTGATCCAGTCGGTCGGGCGAAGATGCGCGCAGACGCCGACGGCGGTCGCTTCCTCGCCGATATAGAGATGCAGGAACCCGGGCGTCTCGCCCTTGCGACAGGCCGTCTGCGCCACGCTCTCGAACCGGCGCAGCAGCACCATGCGCTCGTAGAGCTCCAGCAACGCCGCGGCGCTGAGCCCGGCCGGCAGGACCTTGCCCGGCGCGCTGCGGAACACCGGATTGATGATTTTTGGCGTCGCGGCGGCCGGCTTCCCGCCCTTCTTTCCGTCGGGGCTGGTGGCTTCCGGGCTGGCTTGGGCGCTCATGCTTCCTCCCTTTCCCCGCCTGGCGGCGGGGCGATGCGTCCTCGAGTCCAGGATGGACATCGCATCTAAAATTATAATAGCATGATGTTATGTTATCGAGCGGCGCGTTGCCAAGGCCCAATTTCTCCGTTTCCCGGCAAATCATGGGAGATTGCGGGGCAGGCGGTCCGGGGCGAGGTCCGTCGGCCGTTGCCACCCGTAAACGATCGGGCGACGCGACGGGCTGGCGGGAAAAGCGCGCCGGGACAAGGGGTTGAGCGTGCCGGCGTTTTCATGAAACGATTGCGCGCTGAAGCGTATTCGGGGGAGAACGCATGGAAGTCGAACTGGCCGGCCAGACCGCGCGCGTCGTGGGCGTCGAATCCGCCATTCTGGCGGCGGTCGTCGCCGCGCTCCGCGCCAATGGCGCGACGGTGGGCGGCGAAGCGAGCCGGAGCGAGGCGCCGGATATCCTGATTCTCGCCCATCCGCTGGTCCCCGACGCCACCTATCGTCCCGAAGCGCTGGCGGCGGAGGCCGAGGCGGTCGCAAGTGCCATGGTCGCGCGTGGAAAGGGCCGCATCGTCCATCTCGTCTCGGCCGCAGGCCTGGTCCCAATGCGCCGCCATCCCGCCTGGTCGGCGGCGATGGCCTCCGCGATCGCCGGCGCCCGGGCGCTTGCCATGGTCTCGGGCCCGGCCGTGCAGGTGAACGCCGTCGCGGTCGGCCGCGTCGAGCCGGACGACGAAAGCGAGGCGACGGGCGACGCGGCGATGCTCTCCCACGTGTCGCTCGGCCGTGCCGGCACGGCGGACGACGTCGCCAATGCCGTCCTCTTCCTGGTCGATCCGCTGAACAGCTACACGACCGGCCAGTCGCTCGCCGTCGACGGCGGCTGGACCACCGGCTACGGCCGGAATTTCTGATCTTTTCTTTGCCCTCACCGGAAGGGGACTGCTTTCGCCTCTCCCTCGGGAAGAGGTGAGGGGCTCCGCCGTCGATCCACTCTCGCCGTCATCAAGTCAGTTCTGTTGCATCTGGTTTGAGCAAGGCGTTGGCAAGGACGACGAGTTTTCTGGCGACGGCTGCGAGCGCGAGGCGCTTTGGCTTTCCGGCGGCGCATAGGCTTCGGTAGAAGTCGCGCAGGCCGGGGTTGGCCCTGGCCGCGCTGAGGGCGGCCATGAACAGCAAAGGCCTGAGTTCGGTGCGTCCGCCGCGCATGGTGCGGTGCCGGCTGGTGTTGCCGGAATCGCGCGGATGCGGGGCCAAGCCGGCCAGGCTCGCGGCCTGTCGCCGGGTGAGGGTGCCGAGTTCCGGCATCAGCGCCAGTAGGCTGCGCG
>NZ_AQYH01000002.1 GCF_000380505.1 Kaistia granuli DSM 23481
AAAGGCGCCTCGGAGGGCGCCTTGCAACGTACTGATCTCATTGAGAGATTTGGTAGCGGAGGAGGGACTTGAACCCCCGACACGCGGATTATGATTCCGCTGCTCTAACCAGCTGAGCTACTCCGCCCCAGGACCGGCGCGCCGCGCCGGCTGGAATGGCCCGCTTATAGGGAGCGGGGCCAAGCCCTGTCAAGCATCGACAGCGCTTCACACACGCTCGAATACGAGGAGTGTGAAAAACCCGATCGGACCGACCCGCCGGCGGTCGACCAGACGCAGGTCGGAACGGCCGAGAATGCGGCCAATGTCGAAATCCATGTGCCAGCCGAGCGAGGCGGAAAGCGGCGCCAGCGTCTCGCCGAGCCAGCCGCGCCAGCCCTTCTGTTCCGGAAAATGGCTGACCAGCACAACGGCGCCGCCCGGCCGGGTGACGCGGGCGAGCTCGCCCATCACCGCCTTCGGATCCGGCACGACCGTCAGGACGAACATGGCGACGGAGGTGTCGAAGCTGCCATCTGCCATCGGCAAATCGCCGGCGTCGGCCACTTCCAGCGCCTCGACATTGTCGAGCGGGCCGGTGGTGACGCGCTCGCGGGCGATGTCGAGCATCTCCGGCGAGAGATCGATGCCGGTGATGCGGTGGTCGGCGCGGTAATGCGGCAGGGAGATGCCGGTGCCGACGCCGCATTCAAGGATTCGGCCGGCCGGCAGCTCGTTGACGAAGGCGACGGCGGCGCGGCGGCCGGAATCGAAGACATAGCCGAAGACCCGGTCATAGACGGGCGCCCAGCGGGCATAGGTGCTGCGGACGGCGCTCTCGTCGATCCGCGCCGAACGCTTGCGGTTGTCGGCGAACGACTTCCACTTGCGGGCGACGTCCTCAAAAAATTCTGGCATTGCTCTCCCTCAAGCTGCTGCGACATGGTCGGGCACGATCAGGCGCCGGAGCGCTGCCTCGGCTTCGCCATCCCGTTCGGCGCGCGCGATCCAGCCTCCGCCGAGAACCCGCGCGCCCTCCCCTTCGCCCGCATAGAACACGCAGGCCTGGCCGGGTGCGACACCCGTCTCGCCATCGATCAGCGACACCTGCGCCTCGCCGTTCTCGACGACGATGCGCGCCCGCTGCGGCGCCCGCGTCGAGCGGACGCGGGCGAAGATCTCAATGCCGTCGGCGCCGATCGCCTCGAGCGGCGCGTCGCCCAGCCAGTTGACGTTGCGCAGCACCAGCCGGCGGGCGGCGAGCGCCTCGCGCGGGCCGACGATGACGCGCTGCCGGCGGGCATCGAGATGGATGACATAAAGCGGATCGGCGGCGGCGACGCCGAGGCCGCGCCGCTGGCCGACGGTATAGTGGATGATGCCCTCGTGACGGCCGATGACGCGGCCATCGAGATGGACGATGTCGCCGACTTCGGCGGCGCCCGGCTTCAGCCGCTCGATGACGTCGGAATACTTGCCGCTCGGCACGAAGCAGATATCCTGGCTGTCATGCTTGTCGGCGATCTCGAGCCCGAGCTCGCGCGCGATCTCGCGCGTTTCCGGCTTGGTCAGCCGGCCGAGCGGAAAGCGGATGAAATCGAGCTGCTCGGGCGTCGTCGCGAACAGGAAATAGCTCTGGTCGCGGTCGAGATCGGCCGGGCGGAACATGCCGCGATGGCCATTGTCGAGCAGACCGCTGCGGACATAATGGCCGGTCGCCAGCGCCGCCGCGCCGAGTTCGCGGGCCGTGGTCAGGAGATCGGAGAACTTGACCGTCTGGTTGCAGGAGACGCAGGGGATCGGCGTCTCGCCGGCGATGTAGCTCTCGGCGAAGCGATCGATCACCGACTTGCGGAAGCGCTCCTCATAGTCGAGCACGTAGTGCGGGATGCCGAGCCGCTCGGCGACGCGCTGGGCGTCGTGAATGTCCTGGCCGGCGCAGCAGGCGCCCTTGCGATGCGTCGCCTCGCCATGATCGTAGAGCTGCAGCGTCATGCCGACGACGTCGTAGCCCTCGCGTTTCAGGAGACCGGCCACCACGGAAGAATCGACGCCGCCCGACATCGCGACGACGATGCGCGTGTCCTCGGGGCGGCCGGGAAGATCGAGACTGTTCAACATGGTGGTCACTGCTTTGCCGTGTCGCCGCACGATTCTTTTTTCAAAGCAGCGGCTGGAACGCGTGAGGCGGCTACGCCGCGTTAGGGCCGGACTATAATGTCGATCGCGTCATCTTCAAGGCGCGAGTGCCCCGCAAACCCGCCAAAATGCGAGGGAAAGGCCGGGAAACCGGCACGATCCGGCCGTTTCTTCGCCCCGCAAACGAGAGCAATCCGCCATTCGGCGGCCGGTTGCAGGTCGTTGCAAACCTTACCGAATGATTGCCGACGGTTTAGCCAATTTTTAAAGCCGACGTCGTAGTCTCGCTTTCGACAAGGTCAGGTTGAGTGTGAGAGTAGAATGACCGATCAAATGCGTCCGCGCGTCAAATACGTCATCGGACCGGACGGAAGTCCGCTTACGATTGCGGATCTGCCGCCGCGTGACACGAAGCGTTGGGTTATTCGCCGTAAGGCGGAAGTTGTCGCGGCGGTGCGGGGGGGCCTGCTCAGCCTTGAAGAGGCGTGTCAGCGTTATACGTTGACCGTCGAGGAGTTTATCTCCTGGCAGCAATCGATCGACCAGCACGGCCTCGCCGGGCTCAGGACGACGCGGATTCAGCAATATCGCCAATAGATCGCCGGCCGTTACCCCGGCCGAGCCACAAGAACCGAAAAGGCCGGCGTTTCGCCGGCCTTTTCTTTTTTGCGACCGTGACGGAGAGCTCCCCTTCCTTCGCCACCCTCCGCCGTCATCCTCGCGAAAGCGAGGATCCATTCAGCCGAGGCGCGGGGAGGCTCGCTTTCCTATCAACCCGGCTGAATGGATCCCGGGTCTCCGCCCGGGATGACGCCGAGCTGCGGGTGGGTGTTGGCGCTAACCGCCCCCTCAGAGCGTCAGTGTCTCGCCGACCGCCGGCACTGCCACCTTCGTCTCGGCACCCTGCATGGCGGCGACGAACTTGTCCGCCGTCGCGTCGATCAGCGGAAACGTGCCGTAATGGCAGGGGATAACCGTCTCGAAATGGAAGAAGCGGCGCGCCGCCAAGGCGGCGACGGCGCCGCCCATGGTGAAACGGTCGCCGATCGGCAGGATGCCGATCTTCGGCTGGTAGATCTCGTCGATCAGCGCCATGTCCGAAAAGATGTCGGTGTCGCCAGCGTGATAGAGCGTCTTCTCGCCCTTGGCCGCGATGACGAGGCCGTGCGGATGGCCGAGCGAATGCGACACGCCGTTTTCGTCGAGCGTCGCGGACGAATGATGCGCCACCGTTAGCGACACGCGAAACGCACCCTGGTCCGTCGTGCCGCCGGAATTCATCGGATCGACCTTGGCGACGCCCTTGCGCGCAACGAAATCGGCGAGATCGGCGTCGGCGACGACCTTGGCGCCGGTCGCCTTGGCGATCGCCACCGTGTCGCCGAGATGGTCGCCATGGCCATGCGTCAGCAGGATATGGGTGAGGCCGCGCGTCCAGCGCGCCGTATCGCCGGCGAAGGCGGGATTTCCCGTGAAGAACGGATCGATCAGGATGACGGCGCCGTCGATCTCCAAATGAAAGGCGGAATGGCCGAGCCAGGTGAGCTGCATGATGTCGCGTCGTCCTTCTGTCGCGGTTCTGTCGGGATTTTCCGTCTCAATATGGCGACACGCGCCGAATTGACCAAGCCGCGCCACCCGGATGCTTGCCGCGCCGGGCGTGATCCTTGATAAGGGCGGGACCAATCGACCGGAGGGAATGGGACGGACATGGAAGCGAGCGCCTCAGAGATCCGACGTCGCGGCGTGATGAAGCGCCTGTTCGACCGGATCATGGTCATGTCCGCCGGGCCGCATGCGCTGTGGTTGCTCGCCGTGGTCTCCTTCACCGAAGCGTCGTTCTTCCCGATCCCGCCCGATCCGATCCTCGCCGCCATCGTGCTGGCCCGGCGCGAGCGCGCCTGGATCGCGGCGCTGGTCTGCACCGTCGCCTCCGTCGTCGGCGGCTTGTTCGGCTATGCCATCGGCTATGGCCTCTACGAGACGATCGGCGCGCCGGTCATCGCCTTCTACAATCTGCAGGAAGCCTTCCACACCTTCCAGCTGCGCTTCGACGAATGGGGCGGCTGGATCATCGTCGCCAAGGGACTGACGCCGATCCCGTTCAAGCTGGTGACGATCGCGTCGGGTGTCGCGCACCTGAACCTCTGGACCTTCGTCATCGCCTGCATCATCACGCGCGGCTTGCGCTTTCTCGTCGTCGCCGGGCTGTTCTATGCCTTCGGCCCGCAGGCGCGCGCCCTGATCGACAAGCATTTCTCCACCGTGATGATCGTCGGCACGATCCTCGTGATCCTCGGCTTCGTCGCCGTCATCTACATCTGAAGGCGACACCATGGCCGGCACGATCCTCGACCTGACCGAACTCGAGCAGGCGCTTCCGCCGGCCGCAGCCCTGATCGGACTCGATCTCGGCACCAAGACGATCGGCGTCGCCATCTCCGATCTCGGCCGGCGCATCGCCTCGCCGCTGGTGCTGATCAACCGCGTGAAGTTCACGCAGGACGCCGAGGCACTGATCAAGCTGATCGGCGAGCGTCAGGTCGCCGGCATCGTCATCGGCCTGCCGCTCAACATGGATGGTTCGGAAGGGCCGCGCGCCCAGGCGACGCGCGCCTTCGTGCGCAATCTCTTGCCGAAGATCGAGATCTCGGTGTCGTTCTGGGACGAGCGGCTGTCGACGGTCGCCGTCACGCGGACCTTGCTCGAGGCCGATACCAGCCGCAAGCGGCGCGGCGAGCTGGTCGACAAGATGGCGGCCGGCTTCATCCTGCAGGGCGCGCTCGACCGCATGCAGAAGCTGAAGCGCGACCGCGACGAAGCGTCCGATCAGACCTTCGGGCAGATATAGTCGACAAAGGCGCGCGCATCGAAGCGGGCGTCGAGCATGCCGTAGGTCGAACGCCACGGCTTGCCGAGACGCGATTCCAGAAAGGCATCGGCGACGACGGCCGGGAAGCGGCGGCGCATCGCGGCGGCGGCCACCGTCATGGCGAGCTGCTCGACCAGGATGCGGGCCGAGCCCTCGTCCGCCAGGCCGACGGCGGTCGCCGCCCGCAGCACGTTGAGCGTCGAACGCGCCGCCTGGCCGAGGCCGTCCTCGATCACCCGAAGCACCGCCTCGAGCGAATCCGACGAACGGCGCAGGATGCGCATCACGTCGAGGCAGAGCGTGTTGCCGGGGCCGTCGGCCAGCGCCGGCGCCAGCGCGTCGCGATAGAGCCGCGCCAGGTGGTTTTCCTCGACATAGCCATTGCCGCCGACGCATTCGATCGCCTCGGCGACGATCGACGGCGTCACCTTGGTGATCCAGTACTTGACCACCGGCGTCATCAGCCGGGCAAAGGCTGCCTCGACCGGATCGTCATGCGAGCGGTCGACGGCTTCCGCCAGGCGGAAGGCGAGCGCCGCCGAGGCGGTGACGTCGAGCGCCATGTCGGCGAGGACGCGGGTCATCAGGGGCTGGTCGAGCAGCGGCGCGCCGAAGGCGCGGCGATGGCGGGCATAATGCACCGCCTCCGACAGCGCGGCACGGGCGATGCCGGCCGACGTCAGCGCGCTGTCGACGCGGGTCAGCGTCACCGTCTCGTTGATGGTCGAGACGCCGCGTCCCGCCTCGCCGACGAGGAAACCGGTCGTGCCGGGGAATTCGACTTCGGCGACCGCGTTGGAGCGCGTGCCGAGCTTGTCCTTCAGCCGCGTCAGCCGGATCGGGTTGCGCTTGCCGTCGGGCAGGAAGCGCGGCACCAGGAAGAAGGAGAGACCCTCCAGCGTCTGCGCAAGCACCAGCAGCGCGTCGCTCATCGGCGCCGAGACGAACCATTTGTGGCCGACGAGCCGGTAGCTGCCGTCACCGAGCGCATCGGCGCGCGTGGTGTTGGAACGCAGGTCCGAACCACCCTGCTTCTCGGTGGTGGCGAAGGCGAACAGCGCGCCCGCCTTCTGCGCCGCCGGGATGACACGCGAATCATAGCGGCGCGAGCGGATCATCGGCAGCCAGGTTTCGGCGAGCTTCGGCGCATGCGCGAGGGCCGCGACGCTGGCGCTGGTCAGCGACATGGCGCCGACATGACCGGCCTCGACCTGCGCCGTCATGTAGATGCGGGCCGCGCGCGCCACGGCGCGAACGCTCGCCTCGTCGCCGCTGGCGTCCCAGATCGACGCCTGCAGGCCGGCGGCGACGCTGCGCCGCATCAGGGCGTGATAGGCCGGGTGGAATTCGACCAGGTCGGCGCGCTTGCCGGTCGCGTCATAGGTCTTCAGGACGGGCGGCACGTGGTTGGCGAGACGGCCGAGATCGGCCATTTCCGCCGATCCCCATTGCGCGCCATGCGCCGCCAGCCCCTCGACGACCGGACGCGGCAGGCCCTCGACAAGGGCGGCGAGCACCGGGTCGGACGCATAGAGGTTCGCGCCGACGCGGAACGCGACCTGGTTGTTGACTTCGTGCGTCTCGTAATCCGGCGAAACCATGCGACTCCCTGCCCCGTCCTCGGCCCGCGTCCCTTATGGCCCGCCAAGGTTAATAGGGGCAAAAGGCGCGGGTGTCTTGCCTCAAGACGATGAGATTTACCGAGATCCCGCTGCTTCGATCGGAAACGACGGGATCCCTAACTCTTTGTTTGGGCGCAGGAACCGATCCGGAATTCGACGATCCCGGCCGATCCTGCCTCAGCGGCGCTTGCCTCCCGGCCTTCCCTTGAACGAACCGCCTGCCGGCCGGCCGCCGCGCCCCCGGAACGCGCCGCTATCCGCCACCTTGCGCTCTCCCTTGGGCAGCATCTTGCCGTCGGACATCAGCTCGAAGCGAAGCGCGCCGGCGACCGGCGCCACTTCGACCAGCTTGACCTCGACCGCGTCGCCGAGACGGAACATCTCGCCGGTCCGCGAACCGATCACGGCCTGGCGGGCCTCGTCGAACTGGTAATAGTCCGAACCGATCGAGCCGATCGGCACGAAGCCGTCGGCACCGGTCTCGTCGAGCTTGACGAACAGGCCGGCCCGGGTAACGCCGGCGATGCGGCCGTGGAAATGCGCGCCGATCCGGTCGGCCAGCCAATGCGCGACGAGACGGTCGATCGTCTCGCGCTCGGCCGCCATGGCGCGACGCTCGGCGCCGGAGATCTCCTGCGCGATCGCCTCGAGATCCTTCTCCATGCCGTCCTGCAGACCGCCCTCGCCCATCTCCAGCGAACGGATCAGGGCGCGGTGGACGATCAGGTCGGCATAGCGGCGGATCGGCGAGGTGAAATGGGCGTAGCGGCGCAGATTGAGGCCGAAATGGCCGATATTCTCCGGGCTGTAGATCGCCTGGCTCTGCGAACGCAGCACCACCTCGTTGACGAGGGCGGCGTGCTCGCTGTCCTTCACCCGGTCGAGGATCAGGTTGAAGTGGCTCGGCCGGAGATTGCCGCTCTTCGGCAGGTTCATCTCGATCGAAGCGAGGAACTCGCGCAGCGCCTCGAGCTTGGCCAGCGACGGCGCGTCATGCACGCGATAAACTAGCGGCGAACCCTTGCGCTCCAGCGTCTCGGCGGCCGCGACGTTGGCCTGGATCATG
The DNA here is from genome assembly GCF_000380505.1 of Kaistia granuli DSM 23481. Lineage (GTDB taxonomy): Bacteria > Pseudomonadota > Alphaproteobacteria > Rhizobiales > Kaistiaceae > Kaistia > Kaistia granuli. Next base: position 7,679 of record NZ_AQYH01000002.1, read on the forward strand.
AACTCCTCGATCAGCTTGTGCGCGTCGAGACGTTCGGGAACGACGATCCGGTCGATGCCGCCATCGGCGCCGACGATCACCTTGCGCTCCGGCAGGTCGAGATCGAGCGGCTCGCGGTTGTCGCGGCCGCGCTTCATCACGGCATAGGCCGCCCAGAGCGGCTTCAGGATCGGCTCCAGCAGCGGCCCGGTCTTGTCGTCCGGGCGGCCGTCGATGGCGTCCTGCGCCTGGCTGTAGGCGAGCTTGGCCGCCGACCGCATCATGATGCGGTGGAACCAGTGGAACTTCTTCTTGCCCTCGGCGGTGAACTGCATCTTCACCGCCAGCGCCGGGCGGTCCTCGCCCTCGCGCAGCGAGCAGAGATCGTTCGAGATCCGCTCCGGCAGCATCGGCACGACGCGATCCGGGAAATAGACCGAGTTGCCGCGCTTCAGCGCCTCGCGGTCGAGGGCCGAGTTCGGCCGCACATACCAGGCGACATCGGCGATCGCGACGGTGACCAGATAGCCGCCGGGATTCTCGGGATCGGGATCCGGCTCGGCATAGACGGCGTCGTCATGATCCTTGGCGTCGGCGGGATCGATGGTGACGAGCGGTACCTCGCGCCAGTCTTCGCGACCGCCGGAGATCTTCGCCGGTTTCGCCTTCTCGGCGTCGTCGAGAACCTGCTGCGGGAAGATATAGGGAATGTCGTGCGCGTGGATGGCGATCATCGAGACCGCCTTCTCGCTCGACATGTCGCCGATGATCTCGACGACGCGGACGCGCGGCGGGCCGTAGCGCGTGGCGCGTTTCGGCTCGACGGAGACGAGATCGCCGTCCTTGGCGCCGTTCAGATCGTCCGGCTCGACGTCGGCTTCCTTCTGCTTGCGGTCGACCGGCTCGATGCGGGCGCCGCCGGGCGTGATCCGTACGACGCCGAGGATCGAGGCGGCCCGCTTCTCGAGCACCTTGATGATGCGGCCGGTATGGGCGAAGCCCGTCTCTTCGAGATCGGCGGGATCGACATGGGAGAGCACGCGGTCGCCGATGCCGGGCGCGGGAACCAGCGGCTTGCCGCGATTGGCGCGGATCAGGACGCGCGGCGCATCGCCATGATCCCTGTCCCAGTTGACGGGCTGGGCGACGAATTCGCCGTGTTCGTCGCGCTCGACGATGAGAAGGACGGTGACGGGCGGGATATCGCCCGGACGGGTCAGCTTCTTGCGGTTCTTCTCGACGAGACCGTCCTCGCTCAATTCCTTGAGCGTGCGCTTCAGCGCGATGCGGGCACCGCCGGAAATGCCGAAATGCTTCGAGATCTCGCGCTTGGTCGCCTTGCCGGGGTGCTCGGCGATGAAGGCGAGGATCGCCTCGCGCGACGGCATGCCGTTGGCGGGCGGGGCGACGGGGGCCACGGGCTTGCCGGAGGCCTTGGCGAAGGCGGCGGAACGCGTCGCGGATCTCGCGCCGGGCGTCCGGACCTTGGCGGCTTTGGGGGGAGTTTCTGGCTTCTTGGCCAAGTAAATAATGTCCAGTTCGGAATGGGGTGTGGATGGGGCGGAAGCCCCTCCTCTCCCAGGGGGAGAAATGAGAATGGCCGGCCGCGCCACTTCTGGCAACAGCCGGCCTCGTTAACGCGTCCCGGGACGAGCGCCTATTCGACGTCCGCCTCGGTGCTTGCCTTCTTGGCCGCGGCCTTGGTCGCAGCCGGCTTCTTCGCCGCCGGCGCCTTCTTGGCGGCGGCCTTCTTGGCGGGAGCCTTTTCGGAAACGCCGTCCTCGGCCGCGACCTTGGCGGCGGCCTTCTTGGCCGGTGCCTTCTTCGCGGTCGCCGCAGCCTTCGGCTTCGCCGCCGCGCGCGTCTTCTTGACCGGTGCCTTGCCCGCCTTCTCGGCGATCAGGGCGACAGCCTCGTCGAGCGACACGGTTTCCGGCGGCAGCGTCTTCGGCAGCGTCGCATTGACGGCGCCGTGTTTGACATAGGGGCCGTATTTGCCCGCATGCACGGTGATCGGCCCACCCAATGTCGGGTGGTCGCCAAGCGTCTTCAAGGGCTCGGCGCCGGCCCGAGCCGGACGTCCGCCCCGCGCCTTCTTCTCGGCGATCACCGCGACGGCGCGGTTGATGCCGACCTCGAAGACCTCTTCGACGCTTTCAAGGTTGGCGTATTTGCCGTCATGCAACAGGAACGGACCATACCGGCCGATACCGGCCTGGATCGGCTTGCCGTCTTCGGGATGCAGGCCGACCTCGCGCGGAAGCGACAGGAGCGCCAGGGCCTTTTCAAGCGTAAGGCTCGCCGCATCCCACCCCTTGGGCAGGCTCGACCGCTTCGGCTTTTCCTTGCCCTCGGGCTCGCCGAGCTGGACATAGGGACCGAAACGACCGGTGCGCAGCGTCACCTCGAGATCCGTCGCCGGATCCTTGCCGAGGACCTTCGAACCGTCGGCGCCGAGAACGGAACCGTTCTCGCCATTCTCGCCCGGTGTTGCGTCGTCGCCCGACGCCACCAGCTGGCGGGTGAAGCGGCATTCCGGATAGTTCGAGCAGCCGATGAAGGCGCCGAACTTGCCGAGCTTCAACGACAGGCGACCGGCGCCGCAGGACGGGCAGGCGCGCGGGTCGCCGCCGTCGGCGCGGGCCGGGAAGATGTGCGGGCCGAGCAAATCGTTGAGCGCGTCCAGGACCTGCGTGACACGCAGTTCCTTGGTCTCGCCGACATCGGCTGCGAAGCGCTGCCAGAATTCGCGCAGCACGTCCTTCCAGGCGATCTCGCCGGCCGAGATCTGGTCGAGCTTCTCTTCCAGATCCGCGGTGAAATCATATTCGACATAGCGCGAGAAGAAGCTTTGCAGGAACGCCGTGACGAGGCGGCCCTTGTCCTCGGGCACCAGGCGCTTCTTCTCGATCCGCACATATTCGCGGTCCTGCAGCACGCCAAGCGTCGCCGCATAGGTCGAGGGACGGCCGATGCCAAGCTCTTCCATCCGCTTCACCAGCGTCGCCTCGCTGTAGCGCGGCGGCGGTTCGGTGAAGTGCTGGGTGGCGGCGATCGCCTTCTTGGTCAGGACCTCGCCCTTCTCCATGCGCGGCAGACGGCCTTCATCGTCGTCGCCGTCATCGTCCTTGTCCTCATTATAGAGGGCGAGGAAGCCGTCGAAGGTCATGACCTGGCCCGAGGCGCGCAGATCGATCTTGCGACCGCCGGCATCGACGAGGATGTCGACCGCGGTGCGCTGCATCTCGGCCGATTCCATCTGGCTCGCGACCGTGCGCTTCCAGATCAGCTCGTAGAGGCGGGCCTGGTCTTGGTCGACATAGCGCGCGACCTCGCGCGGGCGGCGCTGCGGATCGGTCGGACGGATCGCCTCGTGCGCTTCCTGGGCGTTCTTCGCCTTGACCTGGTATTTGCGCGGCGCGCCGGGCAGGTGCTTGGCCGAGAAATCCTGGCCGATGACGCCGCGCACGGCGGCAACGGCTTCCGGCGCCATGTCGACGCCGTCGGTACGCATATAGGTGATGAGACCGACCGTCTCGCCGCCGATGTCGACGCCTTCATACAGGCGCTGCGCCAGCTGCATGGTGCGGTTCGGCGCGAAGCCGAGCTTGCGGCTCGCCTCCTGCTGCAGCGTCGAGGTGGTGAAGGGCGCGAAGGGATGGCGCTTGGCCGGCTTCGATTCAATCTCGGCGACCTGATAGCGGCCGGCATCGAGGGCGGCCCGGAAGGCCTCCGCCTCCTCGGCCGTGCCGACGTCGAGGCGGCTAATCTTCTTGCCGTCGGCGCCGACCAGGCGGGCCTGGAACTCGTCGCCGCGCGGCGTCGCCAGCGTTGCCAGCAGCGACCAGTATTCGCGGGGCTTGAAAATCTCGATCTCGTTCTCGCGGTCGCAGACGAGGCGGAGCGCCACCGACTGCACGCGGCCGGCCGAACGGGCGCCGGGCAGCTTGCGCCACAACACGGGCGACAGCGTGAAGCCGACCAGATAGTCGAGCGCGCGGCGCGCCAGATAGGCGTCGACCAGAGCCTCGTCGATCGGGCGCGGGTTCTTCATCGCCTCGAGGACGGCCTGCTTGGTGATCGCGTTGAAGACGACGCGCTCGACCGGCTTGTCCTTGATCGCCCGCTTCTGCTTCAGCACCTCCAGAACGTGCCACGAGATCGCCTCGCCTTCGCGATCCGGATCGGTTGCGAGGATGATGCGGTCAGCGGCCTTGGCGGCGGCGGCCATGTCGACCAGGCGCTTGGCGGACTTCGGGTCCGCCTCCCAGCTCATGGCGAAATCCTCGTCCGGCAGCACCGAGCCGTCCTTGGACGGCAGGTCGCGGACGTGACCGTAGGAAGCCACGACCTGGTAGGACGAGCCTAGATATTTGTTGATCGTTTTCGCCTTTGCGGGCGATTCCACGATGACGAGATTCATCAATGCCATTTACGAAAAGGCCGAACGGGCGAAGGGCCCGATCCGGCGAGGAATTGGAACGAGGCGGATTTCCGCCGATCCCACGAGGGTGGGCGCAATCGGGCTGGACAATCCCGGAAAGCACCTTGCCTGTCAATGAAGGGCTCATTTGGCAACTGCGCGATCAGTCAGATTGCATATAGTTCAAAAACGGAACTATATTCTTGCTAGTCGAATTTAACCGGGTCGAGGTCACGGAATATGGCGTTGCCGTTCGAGGATGCAAGCGCCGCGACGATGGCGCTGACCGAGCCCATCGATACGCGGCAATTGACCGTATCCGGCTACTTGGCCGAAATGGCGAGGGATCTGAAGGTCCTTGCCACCAATGCAGACCTCTCCCTCCTCGCCTATCTCCTCTCGGTCGCCGAAGAGGAAGCCCGCTCCACCAACCGCGCCTTGCGCAACCAGGTGGCAATGCCGGCCGAGGCGAAAGTCCCCGATCCCGTTCCGGCATCGCAGGACGCCCCCTAGTCAGGACGCCCCCTGGTCCAGCAGCGACACACGCTGTCCGGCATGCCGTTCGATCCGCCCGGCCAGGTCCAGTTCCAGCAGCAGGACCTGCACGACGCCCGCCGCGAGGCCCGTGCCTCGAATCAGGGCATCGATTTCCGTCGGCACCGGCCCCAGGCCCTCGATCAGCAGATCCCGGTCGCGATCGCCCGGATCCGCCCGCTCCGCCAAGCCGGCCGCATCCGGCCCGCCCCCTCGCCAGACCGCTGCCAACGGCTCCCGCGTCAGCATCGGCGCGACGATTTCCAGGATGTCGGCGGCGCCCGTCACCAGATGGGCGCCCTGCTTGATCAGGCGATTGGCGCCGGCGGCGCGCGGATCGAGCGGCGAACCGGGCACGGCGAACACCACCCTGCCCTGCTCGCCGGCGAGCCGCGCCGTGATCAGCGATCCCGAACGCTCGGCCGCCTCGACGACGACGACGCCGGCGGCGATGCCGGAGACGAGGCGGTTGCGCCTCGGGAAATCCCGCGCCCGCGGCTCCCAGCCGAGCGGCATTTCGGAGAGATGGACACCGCCGGACGCCAGGATGCGATCGGCGAGTGCTGCGTTCTCCGGCGGATAGAGCCGGTCGAGCCCGCCGGCGAAGACAGCGACCGTGCCGGATGCGAGCGCCGCCTCATGCGCCGCCGCGTCGATGCCGCGCGCCAGCCCGGAGACAATGACATGGCCGGCCTCCCCCAGATCGCGCGCCAGCAGCGCCGCCATGCGCCGACCGGCGATCGAGGCATTGCGGGCGCCGACGATGGCGATGGCGGGACGGGAGAGGATGGCCGGATCGCCGCGAATGGCGACCAGCGGCGGCGCGGCGTCGATCTCGCGCAGCCAGGCGGGATAGTCCGGCTCGGGAACGGCGAGGAATCGTCCGCCGGCGCGGGCGAGCGCTGCCAGCTCGCGCTCCGCTTCACCGGCCCCGGCGACGCGCACCCGGCGACCACTGCGCGCGGCGAGATCCGGCAGGCCGGCGATCGCCTCGGTGGCGGAGCCGAAATGATCGATCAGGCCGCGAAACGTCACCGGACCGACATTCTCGCTGCGGATCAGGCGCAGCCAGGCCAGAAGCTCGTCGTCGGCGAGGCGTTGCGCATCGGTCAGGCGGTCGGCGCGGGGTGGATCGTCGGCCCCGCGCGCCATCCCGTCAGCCCTTCTGGCCGATCCGGCTTTCGCTGCCGGAGAGGAGCCGGCCGATATTGGACCGATGCTTGTAGCAGAGGATCAGCGTCAGCACGGCGAACAGCAGCGCCTTGGGATAGTCGCCGACGGCCAGCAGCGTCAGCGGCACGGCGACGCTGGCGATCAGGGCGGCCAGCGACGAATAGCGGCTGAAATAGGCGACGGCGAGCCAGACGGCGGCGAACAGGATGGCGATCGGCCAGGCGAGGCCGATCAGCACGCCGAGAAACGTCGCGACGCCCTTGCCGCCCTTGAAGCCGAGCCAGACCGGGAAGACATGGCCGATGAAGGCCCCGAAGCCGGCGAGGATCGCCGCCTCGGCTCCCCAGAAATGGCCGGCGAGCAGCACGGCGGCCGTGCCCTTCAGCGCGTCGCCAATCAGCGTCGCGGCGGCCAGCTTCTTGTTGCCGGTCCGGAGCACATTGGTGGCGCCGATATTGCCGGAACCGATGGCGCGGACATCGCCGAGACCGGCGGCGCGGGTCAGGATCAGCCCGAACGGAATCGATCCGAGCAGATAGCCGAGCACGAGCGCCGCGAGCACGAGCGGCGTGCTGAGATCCCAGCCGAACGGCTGCGACATGGTCATTCCCCCGAACTCAAATCCTATGGCGCGGACGCCGGCTCGCTGTGGCCGACGCCGGGCGCGTCCCCCGTCAGCCGGCAGCGTAAGCGTAGACGGTGCGGCCCGCAACGATTGTCCGGAGCACCCGGCCCTCGAAGCGCGCGCCCTCGAACGGCGTGTTCTTGGAACGCGAGCTGAGCTTCTCGCCGTCGCAGACCCACGGCATGGCCGGGTCGACGAGGATGATGTCGGCCGGCGCGCCCGGCGTCAGCCTTCCGCCGGGAAGCCCGAGCAGGTCGGCCGGACGGGTCGACAGCGCGCGCGCCACCGCGAGCAGATCCGCCTCGCCATTGTTGACGAGCCGCAGCCCGACCGCGAGCAGGGTCTCGAGGCCGACCGCGCCATCCGCCGCTTCCGCGAAGGGGTGGCGCTTGGTGTCGACGTCCTGCGGGTCATGGCTCGAGACGATGACGTCGATGGTGCCGTCCGCGATCCCTTCGATCATCGCCTTGCGGTCATCCTCGGAGCGCAGCGGCGGCGACAGGCGGAAGAAGGTCCGGTACGGCCCGATGTCGAGCTCGTTCAGCGCCAGATGGGTGGCCGAGACGCCGCAGGAGATCGCCAGCCCCGCCTTCTTGGCGCGGCGGATGATCTCGAGCGACTCGGCGCAGGAGATCTGGGCGGCGTGATAGCGCCCGCGCGTCAGCGCCGCGAGGCGGACGTCGCGCTCCAGCATGATGATTTCGGCTTCCTTCGGAATGCCCGAGAGCCCGAGTCTCGTCGCCGTCTCGCCCTCGTTCATCACGCCCGAGCCGGTCAGGTCCGGATCGGCCGGGTGATGCATGATCAGCGCGCCGAAATCGCGCGCATAGGTCAGCGCCCGGCGCAGCACCAGCGCATTGGTGATCGAATGACGGCCCTCGGTAAAGCCGACGGCGCCGGCTTCACGCAGCAGGCCGAATTCCGTCATCTCGCGGCCCTTGAGCCCCTTGGTGACGGCGGCCATCGGCATGACGCGAACCAGCGTCGTGTCGCGGGTGCGGCGCGCGATGTAGTCGACCAGCGCCACGTCGTCGATCACCGGATCGGTGTCGGGCATGGTGATGATCGTGGTGACGCCACCGGCGGCGGCGGCATGGCCGGCCGAGGCGAAGGTCTCGCGATGCTCCGCGCCGGGCTCGCCGACGAAGACGCGCATGTCGATGAGGCCGGGCATGACGACCTTGCCGCGACAATCGACGATCTCGGCGCCATCGGGACGGGGAAGCGCGTCGGCTTCGGGGCCGGCGGCGACGATCTCGCCATCGGCGATGATCACGGTGCCGGCGGCGTCAAGCTTGCGCGACGGATCGATGACGCGGGCATTGGTGAGGACGAGCGGACGCTCGCTCGGGTTCAGGCGCTCGGAGTTCATATCGCCCTCATCCGTTTGGAAGGTTCTGGGCCAGTGCCTCGAGCACCGCCATGCGGACCGCGACGCCCATCTCGACCTGGTCGCGGATCAGGCTCTGTGGCCCGTCGGCGATGGCCGAGTCGATCTCGACGCCCCGGTTCATCGGGCCGGGATGCATGACCAGCGCATTGGGCTTGGCGAAGGCCAGCTTCTCGGCATCGAGGCCGAAGAAGTGGAAATATTCTCGCACCGACGGCACGAAGGAGCCGTCCATGCGCTCGCGCTGCAGGCGCAGCATCATGACGATGTCGGCGCCGGCGAGGCCCTTGCGCATGTCGGTGAAGATCTCGACGCCAAGGCGGTCGAGCCCCTTCGGCAGCAAGGTCGACGGGCCGATGCAGCGGACCCGCGCGCCGAGTGCGTTCAAAAGCATGATGTTCGAGCGGGCAACGCGCGAATGCAGGATGTCGCCGCAGATCGCCACCGTCAGGTCGTGGATCGGCCCCTTGTGGCGGCGGATCGTCAGCGCATCGAGCAGCGCCTGGGTCGGGTGCTCGTGCGCGCCGTCGCCGGCATTGATCACCGAACAGCCGACCTTCTGCGCCAGGAGGTGCACCGCGCCGGCGGCGTGATGGCGGACCACCAGGATGTCCGGGTTCATCGCGTTCAGCGTCATCGCCGTGTCGACGAGCGTCTCGCCCTTCTTCACCGAGGAGGAGCCGACCGACATGTTCATGACGTCGGCGCCGAGGCGCTTTCCGGCGAGCTCGAAGGAGGACTGCGTCCGCGTCGAGGCCTCGAAGAACAGGTTGATCTGGGTGCGTCCGCGCAGGACGGATTTCTTCTTCTCGACCTGGCGGCTGACTTCGACGGCCTGTTCGGCGAGATCGAGAAGGGCGATGATCTCCTCGGGCAGGAGACCTTCAATGCCTAGCAGGTGGCGTTGCGCGAACACTGCGGCGGGACTTGATTTGAGCGCGTTCATTTGAAGCGATCCCTATATTGAGAGTCGTCCCGGGCGACAAGGCCGCGGGGCTCGTTCAACCGTCTTTTGTCGCGCTGCCCGGCCACGCCGCCTGTCTGCCGCCATCGCCCGCAAAGGGCAAGCCGCCTCCGCCACCGACGCGGTGGATTGCCGCGTCGGCTTGTACCACGGGACGCAGTCGCGATATCAACCGCGACGAGGAGAAGCGCATGAACGAATGGATCAGTAGTTCGGCTGCGGTGGCGCGACCCAAACGCGCGTTGTGGCAAGCGCTGGGCCGAGGCTTCACGTGCCGGTGCCCTGCCTGCGGCCAGGGCCGCCTGTTCCATCGCTATCTCAAGGCGGTCGACCATTGCGACGCCTGCGGCGAGGACCTGTCGCACCAGCAGGCCGATGACGCGCCGCCCTATTTCACCATCACCATCGTCGCCCACATCGTCGTGCCGCTGATGCTTCTCGTCGAGATGACGTGGCATCTGTCGAATATGACGCATCTGGCGATCTGGCTGCCGCTGACAGCCTTGCTCACCATCGGCCTGCTCCAGCCGGTCAAGGGATCGGTCGTCGGGCTACAATGGGCGCTGTACATGCACGGCTTCGACCCGGACGGCGATCCGGACGAGCACGGTCTCGCGCCGCGAGCGCCGGACAGCCGCTAGTCGTTCCCTCTCGACCCCGGCCGGCGCAGCGTCTAGAAGGGCGCCGTCATTGCATGACCGGGCCCCTCCGGCGTCCGGCACCGCAAGCCTCCGCAATCCAAGACTCCGCATCCAGTTCTCCGAGGCGAATACATGACCATGGCACCCGAGCGACGGACCGATGGCGGCGGCACGATCGGACTCGTGGCGGCCATCGGATCGGTCGCCGCTGTCGGCCTCGGCTTCTCGATTACCCTGCCGCTCCTGGCGCTGACGCTGGAAGACCGGGGCATCTCGTCGACCTGGATCGGCCTCAACACCGCGACCTGGGGCCTGGCCGCGATTGCCATCACGCCCTTCGTTTCGAAGCTGGCGGCGCGAATCGGCACCGCCCAGCTTCTGGCGCTGGCGATCCTGCTGCTGGCGGCGACGCTGCCGCTCTTCTACCTCTCGCCGTTCTGGGCCTGGTTCATCCTGCGTCTCGTCGCCGGCGCCGCCATCACCATCACCTTCGTGCTGTCAGAATTCTGGATCAGCTCCGCCGCGCCGCCGGCCCGGCGCGGCTTCGTCATGGGACTCTACGCCTCGATGTTGTCGGGCGGTTTCGCGCTCGGGCCGGTGATTCTGTCGCTGACCGGCACGCGCGGCATGCTGCCCTTCGCCGTCGGCGCCATCGTTCTGACACTCGGCGTCCTGCCGGTTCTGGCCGGAATGCGCGTCGCGCCGCGGCTCGACCATCGCGAGAAGCACGCCTTCCGCAAATATCTGTTCCTGGCGCCCGCGGCGACGGGAGCAGCCCTGCTGTTCGGCACGATCGAGAGCGGCGCCTTCGCGCTGCTGCCGATCTACGGCCAGCGCGTCGGCCATGCGCGCGATCTCGTCATCCTGCTCGGCATCGGCGTGACGGTCGGCAACATCCTGCTGCAGATGCCGATGGGCATGCTGTCGGACCGGATGGACCGGCGCCGGCTGCTGACCATCATCGCCGCCTTCGGCCTGCTCGGCGCCGCTGTGCTGCCGGTGGTGGCTGGGTCGTTCTGGCCCTTCATGATCGCGCTCGGCCTCTGGGGCGGCGTCATCGGCTCGCTCTATACGGTGGGCCTCGCCCATCTCGGCTCGCGCTTCACCGGCGCGGACCTCGCCGCCGCCAATGCCGCCTTCGTCTTCTGCTACTCGCTCGGCGGGCTGATCGGCCCTGCCACCCTGGGTGTCGCCATGGACATCTGGAATCCGCACGGCTTCGCCGTCGGGTTCGGCGCGTTCTTCGCCGCCTATCTGCTGATGCTGATCATTCGCATGGGACGAACGCGCCGCGCGCAGAACCTTTCTTGACTTTCGATCCTGAATCCGTAGGGTGCGCGCACAAAGGCGCCGGGCCAGTTCTTGCTACGCTGCGCGCAACAATTTTGAGGTTTGACCATGGCCAAGGCCACCACGATCAAGATCAAGCTCGTGAGCTCCGCTGACACCGGCTTCTTCTACGTCACGAAGAAGAACTCGCGCACCATGACCGAGAAGTTCTCGGCCAAGAAGTACGACCCGGTCGCGCGCAAGCACGTCGAGTTCCGCGAAGCCAAGATCAAGTAAGATCGGTTTCATGACTTTCGAAAAAGGCGCCGCTTCGGCGCCTTTTTTGTTGGGCGGATGATGGCCGGGGTGCCTGGCGACCTCAGAGCCATCGACATTGACGGCAGAGAAGTCTGCAGCCCCACCCCCGCCGTCACCCCGGACGCAGCGGAGATCCCGAATCCATTCCGCGGAAGCCGAATGGATTCGGGACCGGGTACAGACCCGCCTCGTCGGCCCGAGCTATCGATCGAAGAACGCGGCTGCATGGATCCCCGCCTGCGCGGGGATGACGCCGAGGGTGGATAGTCGGCTGGGCAGCGCACAAGTCGCCTTCGGCGGCGCCGCGGGTCGAAACTGTCCCGATAGCCCTCGCCCGGAGGCGCGCGCGTCCCCATCCCACGGGAGAGGCTCCAGCCGGGCCGATGACTCAATTGTCGCCGATATAGGTCTTTACCGTCTCGATGAACTTGCCGATCGAGATCGGCTTGGAGAGATAGGCCTCGCAACCGCCCTGGCGGATGCGTTCCTCGTCGCCCTTCATGGCGAAGGCGGTGACGGCGATGATCGGGATGACGCGCAATTCGTCGTCCTCCTTGATCCATTTCGTCACTTCCAGCCCGGAAACCTCCGGCAGCTGGATGTCCATCAGGATCAGGTCGGGACGATGCTTGCGGGCAAGGTCGAGCGCTTCCAGACCATTGCGGGTCTGGATGATGTTGTAGCCATGCGCTTCGAGCAGGTCGTGGAAGAGCTTCATGTTGAGCTCGTTGTCTTCCACCACGAGAACGGTCTTTGCCATTCGCCCCTTCTTGCAGCCCTCGATCCCGTCGACGGCGTCTACTAGATGGTATCGAAGGTGAAGTTAGCGAAGATTCGTTTCGGAAAGGCAAATGGATGATCCGGCAGAAAGAGCCGCCGCTCGACTTTGAGGGTGCCGAGAGGCTGGCGATCGAGGGGCTCGCCTTCCTGGCGTCGGAGCCGGAGGAGCTCGGCCGCTTCCTGGCGCTGGTGGGCCTCGGCCCGGAAACGCTGCGCGACGCCGCCGGCGATCCGGGCTTTCTCGCCGGCGTGCTGGAATATTTCCTCGAGAACGAGGCGCTGCTGCTCGTCTTCGCCGCGCGTGCGAACATCCGGCCGACGATGATCGCCGCCGCCCGCTATCTGCTGGACCGGGAAATGCCGGAATGACCGATACGATCGCACTCGACCTCGACGGCTACACCGACCTGCCGCACGGCCGGATCGCCAATGTCGTCACCTACCTGGAAATGACGGCGCCGCCGGTTGGTCTCGACACCGGTATCTCCAGCGGCCGCACGGTGCGCCATGTGGAGAAACCGGACCTCGCCGCCTACCGGAAGCTCTATTCGCGGATCGGCATGGACTGGCTGTGGTTCTCGCGCGCCGTCATGCCGGATGACAAGCTGGCGGCGATTCTCGCCAAGCCGACGACCGAGATCCATTTCCTCGAGGAAGACGGCGAACCGATCGGCCTGGCCGAGTTGCATCGCGGCGAAGGCGGGCCTTCGAATGTGGAGATCGCCATGTTCGGCGTCGTGCCCGAGGCGACCGGTACCGGCGCGGCGCGGCAGTTGATGAATGCAGCGCTTGCCGCCGCCTGGGACGGGGGAACGGAGCGCGTCTGGCTCCATACCTGCTCGTTCGACCATCCGGCCGCCCTGCGCTTCTACAGGCGATCCGGCTTCGCGCCGTTCAAGCTGGCGATCGAGGTCTCGACCGATCCGCGCCTCGAGGGCCATCTGCCGCGCACGGCGGGCCCGCATGTCGCGCTCATCGATCCGGCGTCATCGGACTGAAGCGTTAACGCGTTGCTGACGGACGGTTACCAGGAACGCCGCTCGGCGGCGGCCGCACGGGTTGCCCGGCGGGCGGCGAGATCCGGCGCATGCGGTCGCTGTCCGGCGGCGGCCGTCGTGCCGCGTTCGCGGTCCTGGTCGCGCACGGCCATCAGCTCGACCTTCTTCAGTTCGTCGAGCGCCAGGTCGAGGCCTTCCTGGGCGGCCGTCAGCTGGCTTTCGAGATCCTGCGCCGAGGCGCGGAGATTATCGCGCCGCTGCATCGCCGCCTTGGCGAAGGTCGGATAGGCGAAATGGGAGGTATCGCGGATGCCGGCCCGCTCCTGCTCGACATTGATCTGGTCCTCGAGATCCCGGGCCATGCGCTCGAACTCGGCGACCATGGTCTGGATCTGGTTGACCTGCCGACGCTTCTCGTCGGCCTGGAACCGCTTCAGCCGAATGAGGCTCTCACGCGACTTCATACTCGTTACTCCCTGGAACACTGAGACGCGGGCGCCGCGAAGCAGGCGGTGACGACGGGAGTTTTCCCCATTGTCGCTGCCAAATGGCCATCAAACTTGTCAAAACCTTAAGCCACCGACCTCGCGCTAACCTTTCATTTACGTCTCGCGTTAATCATGGCGCAGGAGGGCTTAAGGGCGGGTAAACCTGTCCTGCGGTGCCTTCATCCTAATTCCGTGAGTCCGACCAATTGGTTACCGGATTTCGTGCAATTGAATGAAATGGTGCAATCCACACCAAATCGTTCGGAATCTCAAAGACGTCAGGCGATTTCCGAATAAATCGCCTGAGGCCCTTGTGAGCACGAATCAGAATTTGTTAACCATTAAGCGTTAGCCTTCGAATCGGGGTGAGCCGTTTTCCAAGCACCGGTTTTCGAGGCCGGAGCGCCAAGCCCAGGATAGGCAATTGAGGGGATTGGTATGCGAGTTCTGCTGATCGAGGACGACAGCGCCACTGCGCAGAGCATCGAACTGATGCTCAAGTCCGAGAATTTTAACGTCTACACGACGGATCTCGGCGAAGAGGGTGTCGATCTCGGCAAGCTCTACGACTACGACATCATCCTGCTCGACCTGAACCTGCCCGACATGTCGGGATATGAGGTTCTCCGGTCGCTGCGGGTTGCCAAGGTCAAGACGCCGATCCTGATCCTGTCCGGCCTCGCCGGCATCGAGGACAAGGTTCGCGGTCTCGGCTTCGGCGCCGACGACTACATGACCAAGCCCTTCCACAAGGACGAGCTCGTTGCGCGCATCCATGCGATCGTGCGCCGTTCGAAGGGGCACGCCCAGTCGGTCATCATCACCGGCGAGCTCACCGTCAACCTCGACACCAAGACGGTCGAGGTGCATGGCAGCCGCGTGCATCTGACGGGCAAGGAATACCAGATGCTGGAGCTGCTCTCGCTCCGCAAGGGCACCACTCTGACCAAGGAGATGTTCCTGAACCATCTCTATGGCGGCATGGACGAGCCCGAGCTGAAGATCATCGACGTGTTCATCTGCAAGCTGCGCAAGAAGCTGGCGACCGCCACCAACGGCCTCAACTACATCGAGACCGTCTGGGGCCGCGGCTACGTGCTGCGCGAGCCGGATGAAGCCGAGATGCGCGCAAGCGCATAGCCGGTCCCTCCCACCGGCTCAGACTGAAGACCCCGCTGCGGCGGGGTTTTTTGTGTCTGGAATCGGCGTGAATGCCGATTCCAGACCGCGAAGGACCGGTCGTCGGGCATCGCCTGCGAGCCCACCCCCTGCCCTTCCGCGCGCGAGCAAGCACCAGCCCAAACAAAAAACCGCGCCGATCGGTGCGATCAGCGCGGTTGCATTCGTCCGGGCGATGCGTCGCCGCCTCGCGGTCCCAATGGCTTCGCCGCGCCTCGCAGCGCCGGCTGTCAGGCCTCGGTCGAGGCCGTGGCGCCGTCGACAGTTGCCGGCTCGGCTGCCGCCACATCTGTCTCGGCGACCGCCGCGACAGGCTCCACCGCCGGTTCCGCGGCGGGCGCGGAACGCACCGTGATGATGACATCCGCCCCTTCCAGTACGGCCGCAACCTTCATGCCGGAGCAGCGCGCCAGCAGGCCGGCGTAATAGGGCTGCACGGCATGGGCGTCGATGTTGACGTCGACGAGGGCGCCGGGAATGAGCTTCTCGAACGCGGCCGGGATGCGGGCGCTCGGACCCGAGCAATGGAAGGTGACGTCCGGCTTGGTCGGATCCCCCTCGATCGTCACCTTGATCAGGCCGCCGCGCGGCACGGCGGCCACTGCCATCAGCACGAGGTTCAGGATCAGCTTGACCTGGTTCTTCGGCATCAGCGCGCGCGGCGCGGTCCATTCGAACGCAGCCTTCTCGCCTTCCATGTAGCCGCGCGCCACCTTCTCGGCATCGCCGATGTCGATCTCGGCACCGGCCGATCCAGCCGCGCCGAAAGCGAGGCGGGCGAATTGCAGCTTGGCGGAGGCCTGGCGGGCACTCTTGCGGATCAGGTCGAAGGCGAAGCTCTTCATCTCCTCGCTGGTCTCCTCGTCGAGGACCTCGAGGCCATTGTTGATGGCGCCGACCGGCGAGATGATGTCGTGGCAGACGCGACTGCAGAGAAGCGCCGCGAGATCGAGAGCTTCGAGTTCGATCTCATTGGTCATGACGCATCATTCCCTTGTTTGGCACGAATCAACACATTGCGAAGAGCGCCTCGGGGATACACCGCCCCGGGGATGCTGCCAACCGGAGACCGTCCTGACCCGTCCGCAGACGCGCTTGGCCTGCCCGAAGGTCGACTTGGCGAGCTTTCCCGCCGATCGGGATGCCAAGATGCCGCCCTTTTTGACTTACACTCTATGAGTGATTCGCGCGCCTAACGCCGGGTTCCACCCGCAGGGGGATCGGGTCCGTGCCATGTGCCGCCACGACACGACAAGGAGCCCGACCGAGATGTTTCGCAGCCTGCGCTTTACGTTCCTCATCGCGTTGATCGCGTTGGCAGCGCCGATCCTCGCCCTCCGTCCCGCCTTCGCCCAGAGCCCCGAAAACTATTCCTCCGACGAACTGGTCAATACCGGCCACAAGTTCTTCGGCGAAGTGTCCGGAAGCCTCGCGTCGGTGGTCGAGCACGCCGTGTCGAAATACGGCCTGCCGAACGGCTACATTCTCGGCGAGCAGGGCTCGGGCGCCCTCTTCGCCGGCCTGCGCTATGGCAATGGCACGCTCTACACCAAGAACGCCGGCCAGCATCAGGTGTTCTTCCAGGGCCCCTCGCTCGGCTGGGACATTGGCGGCGACGGCTCGCGCGTCATGATGCTGGTCTACAATCTCCCCTCGATCAGCGCGATCTACAACCGTTTCGGCGGCGTCAACGGCTCGGCCTATCTCGTCGGCGGCGTCGGCATGACCGTGCTTTCGCGTGACAACGTCTTCATCGTCCCGATCGTCTCGGGTCTCGGCGCCCGTCTCGGCCTCAATGTCGGCTACCTGAAATTCACCGACCGCCAGACCTGGAACCCCTTCTGATCCGCCTGTGATCCGCATCACGGCCCCGGGGCAACACATCCGCTAGAAGCAGAGCGAGCGCCCTGGCCGCGCGCGGTTGTTGCTGGACTCGCGGCTTCTTCCGATGTCATTAGGGAGACGGCGCGCGGTTTGACGCCGAGGAGCCGATGTCTGCGGGACGAGCCCCGCAACGCTTCCCTCGGGCGCGACGGACAGTCGGAGACGATACGTTGATCGAAGCAGTGATGTATTTCGCACTCGGCTTCCTGTCGGCGGGGATCGTCGCTCTGGTGCTCGGCCCTCCCCTCTGGCGTCGTGCCCTGCGCCTCACCCGCCAGGACATGGAGCGCACGCTGCCGATGACGCGTGCCGAGATCCAGGCCGAGAAGGACCAGCTCCGCGCCGGTTTCGCGCTGTCGATCAGCACCCTCAACCAGACCATCGGCCGCCTCAAGGCGCAGGTTACCGAGCAGTTCATCGACATCAATCGCAAGCGCGAGGTGATCACGCACCTGACCGCGCAGGGATCGCTCTCGGCCGACGACATCGTCGCGCTGGAGACGCGCCGCGCCGAACTGGAAGCGCGCATGGCGGAGGCCGACCTCGCGCTGGCCACGACCGCGGCCGAACGGGCGACGACCGAGCAGACCCTTGCGACCATCCGTTCCAACCTCGCCGCCGCCGAGGACGCGATCCGCGACCTGGCCTCGGAGCGCGAGGCGCAACGCCTCGAGATCATCGCCCGCGACACCGAGCTCGACAATCTGCGCGACACGCTGGCGGCGATGAAGCTGACCTCGACCTTCAGCGAGGTTGCCAGCGCCGATTTCGAGAGCGAGATGTCGGCACTGAAGGCCAATCTGGCGATCCAGCGCCGGATGAGCGAGGAACAGAGCGGGCGCGAAAGCGAGACCGAGGCGACGATCCGCGCGGCTGTGGCCGAACTGAAGAAGCGGGAAGCGGACCTGAACGACGCGCATGCCCGCATCGAGGATCTTTCCGTCCGCCTCGTCGAGGCGGAGACCGCCGAGATGGGCGCGATCGCCATCCGCGAAGAGAAGGCCGATCTCGCCCGGCAGATCGCGGCGCTGCAGATGATGAACGCCCGGCTCGAAAGCGACATCGTGGCACTGAGGCAGAACCAGGGCGGAGCCAATGCCGAGGAGACGGCGCTGCTGCGCGGCAAGCTGATCGAATTCGGCGCCGCCGTCGCCCGCATGGCGGCCGAGCGCGGCGACGGGCCGAGCCTGGTAACGGAATTGCCGCCGCCTCCCGAAGAGCCAGCCCCGACCGGCCTCGCCGATCGCATCCGCGCCCTGCAGCACGCCAGCGGCAGCCTCTGATCAACCCGCCCGCGCCAGGTCGGTGCCGGGAAGCCGCGCCACCGAATCCGGCAGGCTGCCTATGCCTTTCAGCGTTTCCCGCAGCGCGGTGACGAGGGGCGTGTGCGGCTCGGCACCGAGAACGCCGAGGAGCTTGCGATTGTCGAGCTCCAGTCGCTCGGTCCAGAGGTAGCGCATCTCGATCAGTTCGCGGAACATCTCGACGAAGGGCGCGCCCAGATAGACCGCGAACCAGGGAAAGCGCCGGATCTTCATGTCCGGCCGCCCGAGCGCCGCCTGCACACCCTCCGCCATGGCGACGCCCCGGTCGAAATAGTGACCGCGGAAATGGAACACCTCGAAGGGATCGAATGCATCCGACCGCTCGACGAGGCGCACGATCGTCTCCGCCAGATCGGGCAGATAGGCCCAGGCATGCCCGACATCCGGCTTGCCCGGATAGGAGATCCGCGTCGCCGGCTTCCCGGCCTTGACGATGCCCGCTCCGAACCAGTTGTTGCCGGCATGCGGACCGAAAAAGTCGCCGGCGCGCACGATGAGCACAGGCGTCCCCGCCTCCGCCGTCTCGCGTAGACGCTGTTCCATGGCGACGCGGATCCTGCCCTTGCGCGTTATCGGCCTCTGGGGCGACCGTTCGTCGACCAGCGGACGGGCATCGGGCCCGAAATTATAGACGGTGCCCGGAAAGACGATGCGCGCGCCGGAGGCTTTCGCCGCCGCGATCGTGCTTTCAAGCATGGGCAAGGCAAGCCCCTGCCAGTTCCGATATCCCGGCGGATTGGCGCCATGAAAGAGGATCGCCGCGCCCTGCGCCGCCGCGCTGACATCGGCGGCGTTCATCGCATCGCCCTCGACCCATTGGATGCCCTCGCCGCCGGGCTTCCGCGCCGCCGCCGCAGACGACCGGGTAAGGCCACGCACCGTCCAGCCGCGGCCGAGCAGAACCCGCGCCACCGCGCCACCGATACCGCCCGTCGCGCCAACGACCAAGGCAATTCTGTTCTCCGTCATGTCTCCGCTCCTTGCTGATGGATTGGAGGCAAGATCGTCCCGAATTCAGATATGTGGAATTGTTGAACTTCGGATAGTGATCATGCATTTTTGTATGATGACGCCATCCTGGGATCATCTCAGTTCGTTTCTCGCCGTGATGGGCGACGGCAGCCTGTCGGGCGCCGCCCGCAGCCTGCGCCTGACGCAGCCGACCGTTGGCCGTCACATCGACGAGCTGGAGGCGTCGCTGGGCGTCGTGCTGTTCACGCGCTCGCAGACGGGCCTGGCGCCGACGGATGCGGCGCTGGAACTGGCACCGCATGCCGCGACGATGGCGGCCGCAGCCGAGGCGCTGGTGCGCACGGCATCCGGCGAGGCAGCGGAGGATCGCGGCACGGTGCGCCTCGCCGCCAGCGAAATCGTCGGCACGGAGATCCTGCCGCCGATGCTGGCCGCCTTCCAGCAGGCGCATCCCCGCATCGCCATCGAGCTGATCGTCTCGAACCGGAACGAGGATCTGCTGCGGCGGGAGGCCGACATCGCCATCCGCATGGTCCGTCCAACCCAGGGAACGCTGCTGGCGCGCCGCATCGGCTCGGTCGAGCTGGGATTGCACGCGCACCGGCGCTATCTCGACCGGCGGGGCACGCCGGGGACCCTGGCCGACATGGGCGGCCACGCTCTGATCGGCTTCGACCGCGAGACGGCTGCCGTTCGCGCGCTGCAGAAGCTCGGCCTGTCGCTGACGCGCGAAATGTTCAGCCTGCGCACCGACAGCGACACGACCCAGCTTGCCGCCATCCGCGCCGGCCTCGGCATCGGCGTCTGCCAGGCGCCGCTCGCCGCGCGCGATCCCGATCTCGTCCGCCTGGTGCCGGACGCCTTCGCCTATCCGCTCGAATGCTGGGTCGCCATGCATGAGGATCTGCGCACGGTCCGCCGCATACGCCTCGCCTTCGACCATCTGGTGACCGGGCTGGACGCCTATGTGCACGGCAAGGGCCCGCCGCCGCGCCCATAGAAAAAGGCGCGCCGGCCGAAGCCGGACGCGCCCGCATGCCGTCGAACAGAAGGGCTGCGAAGCCTTCCGACCTACTTGGCGGCGAGGAAATCGGCCACGTCGAGCAGGATGAACTCGTTGTCGGCGGCCCTGCCGATCTCGCGGCCGCCCGAGAACGGCAGGTTGTTGTCGTTCGCCACCAGGATGTGGGTGACGTCGACGCGCATCACGTCCTCGATGGTGAAGAACGGGAAGGTGAAGATCCCCTTCAAATCACGATCCGCCGCGGTCTTGACGATCGCCTTGCCGTCGGGATCGCGGATCTTCATCAGGTCGACCTGGGCGATGCGGCGGATGAAGCCGTCCTTGTCGACGCTGGCCGTGTCGACCAGGACGATGTTCTTCACCTTGGCCGGCAGCGGATAGCAGGACGCCGTGTCTTCGGTCTTGCATTCGAGGCTCGGATCGCCCTCGCCATTGTCGCGCTCGATCACCAGCGCGCGCGTGTCGTCAATGAAGTTGAAATCGCCGATCGCGGTCGCGCCTTCCGCCAGGCGGAAGCGGAAGCTGTCGCCGGTCCAGGCCGCCTTGCCGGTGTCGAAGGTCATGACGGTGAGGAAGTCGCCTTCCGGCTTGCCGTCGGCGCCGAGCAGCGGCTTCTCCAGCATGGCCCAGAGCAGGTTCGTCTTCGGCTGCAGGGCCATGCCCTCGTAGCCGCCGGAACGCTGCACGCGGAAATCCTTGCCCGGCACGGAGGGCACGGTGACGCCCGGGGTATCCGGGCCGCGCAGCACTTCGCCGCCGAGTTCGGTCGGATAGACGTCGATCACCCGGCCGTCCAGCGTGGCGCGGATCAGGAACGGGCCGAACTCGTCGCCGATCCAGATCTCGTCGTTCAACAGCTGGATGCTCTCGGGATCGAAGTCGGCGCCGGTCAGATAGCGGCTGTCGGTGCCCTCATAGGCGATGCGGAAGGGCACCTTGCGGTCGGGGTCGTGCAGAAAGACCGATTCGAGCCGCTCGACCTTGCCGGTGGCGAAGTCGGGCTTCATGCGGTGGAAGAACAGCATGGCGTCCGGGCTGTTCAGCTTGGTGCCGAAGCCGTTGTCAGTCAGCGTGTAGGTGCTGCCGTCCGGCGCGCGGTTCATGGCGAAGCCGGACATGCCCTGCACCGGCTGGCCGAGGAACGGCAGCGAAATGCCGGTCGGATGGCTGCCATAGGCAGCGCCGACATCGCCAACGACGCTCATCGGCACTTCGTTGCGTTTCTTGCCGGTGAACTTGCCGGAGACAAAGGCATCGCGCGGCGCATCCGCCGGCGGCGCGATCATGGTCATGGCGGGCAGGAAGGCGTGGCCGGCGAGCTTCGCGGGGAAAGTCTCGGAGGCCGCAGCCGGGCCTGTCAGGGCCGCGACGGCGACGGCGGCGGCGAGCAGGGAGCGCAAACGCATCGGAACGTCCTTTCGGAGAAGAAAAAGCCCGCTCCGCATAGGCTGCCCACATGACAGGCCCGTCTCATTCCGATGGAGATTTGATGAAGCCGCAGCCCGGCAAGGATGACCTGTCGCCCGCACGAATGAAGAACGACAAACGCAGGAAGCCCGCGACAGATCGCAGGCACGGTCTATTCAGTTCGTATCGGCGGGATGCAAATTTTGGTACGCCCTAGGGGAATCGAACCCCTGCTTTCGCCGTGAGAGGGCGACGTCCTGACCGCTAGACGAAGGGCGCACATCCGTTTGCTTCGGATGACCGCGATATACCCACTGATCCGAAACTTGGCAAGGCCGTCTCGACAAACTTCTTCAAACAGCCTGTGAAGAACTTTGTCGCAGCCCGGCCGGCAGCGGCTACGAGCCGGCGCCGAGCTCGATGCGGCGGACGACCGCGCCCGACGCAATGTCGATGACGACGATCTGCGTTGCGCCGCTGACATCGATCGTCAGCGCCAGCAGCGGGCCGTCGAGCGCCGAGGAAATCACGCGGCCGCCGGCCGGAATCGCCTGCTCGATCCGCATCTCGACCGTGCCTGCGGCAAGACCGGGCTTGCTTCCCTCCGGCCCGATCCGATAGATGACGGCAAAGAGCACGGCAGCGAAGCCGAGAAGGACCGTCGCGCTCGAGACAATAATCAGCCGTTTCAGCCTTTGCCGCACGCGTTCGACCGCAGGATCGAGCGGCGTGTCGAGCCCGTCTTCCGGCGGGCCGGGCGGGTTTGAAACCGGAGAGGAAGTAGCGCGAACCATGGATCAGTTTCCGGATGACGGCGAGGAAATCGTCGACCTCGTGGTCGAACCGGACGCGGCAGGCCGACGCCTCGATGCCTATCTGGCCGCCGCGATTGCCGAACTGTCCCGCAGCCGCCTCAAATCCTTGATCGAGGCCGGCCACGTTTCGATCGGCGGCGCGACCATAGTGGAGGCCAAAAAGGCGGTCAACGCGGGCGACGTCATCCGCGTCGCCGTGCCGCCGGCTGTCGCACCGGAACCCGAAGGCGAGCCGATCCCGCTCAACGTTGTCTATGAGGACAGCGACCTGCTGGTCATCGACAAGCAGGCCGGCCTCGTCGTGCATCCGGCCGCTGGCAACTGGTCCGGCACGCTGGTCAACGCGCTGATCGCCCATTGCGGCGACAGCCTGTCGGGGATTGGCGGCGTGCGCCGACCGGGTATCGTGCACCGCCTCGACAAGGACACGACCGGCCTGATGGTGGTCGCCAAGAACGACCGCGCCCACAAGGGACTGGCGAAGCAGTTTGCCGACCATGGCCGCACCGGCCCGCTGGAGCGCGGCTACCAGGCGATCGTCTGGGGCGTGCCCGCCCTTCCCTACGGCCTCGTCGATGCCCCGATCGGCCGCTCGCCGACCAGCCGGCTGAAGATGGCCGTGCTGAAGACGGGCGGCAAGGAAGCGATCACCCACTACACGGTCGCCGAGCGCTTCGGCGACAAGGCGGCGCCGATCGCCAGCCTGATCGACCTTCGGCTCGAGACCGGCCGCACCCACCAGATCCGCGTCCATATGGCGGCGATGGGCCTGCCCCTGGTCGGCGACCAGGAGTATGGCAAGGGCTTCCTGACCAAGGTCACCCGCCTGCCCGAGCCGGCGCGCACGCTGGTTTCGCAGTTCCACCGCCAGGCGCTGCATGCATGGCTGCTCGGCTTCGAGCACCCGACGACAGGCGAGGCGCTGCATTTCGAGGCCGAGCCACCGGCCGATCTGGCCGAGCTGATCGAGGCTTTCAACGCCTTGTGAGACGATTCCGCACCCGTCGCTCCTGTTAAACCTGTATTTCGTGCCTATATATCCCCATGCGGGCCAATTTGGCCGCGACCGGCGTTGGCTTTCGGGGAACGTCGGCAAGAATGGAGGGGGCACATGGCTGCCAGAGCAAGTCTTCCTGTCATCGCGTCCGGCGAAGCCGGACTTTCACGCTATCTCGACGATATCCGGCGCTTTCCCATGCTCGCGCCGGATGAAGAGTACATGCTTGCCAAAGCATATAAGGAGCATGACGACCGCAGCGCCGCCCACCGGCTGGTGACGAGCCATTTGCGTCTCGTTGCCAAGATCGCCATGGGCTATCGCGGCTACGGCCTGCCGATCGGCGAAGTGATCTCCGAGGGCAATGTCGGCCTGATGCAGGCCGTGAAGCGGTTCGAGCCCGAAAAGGGCTTCCGCCTCGCGACCTATGCCATGTGGTGGATCAAGGCCTCGATCCAGGAGTACATCCTGCGCTCGTGGAGCCTCGTCAAGATGGGCACCACCGCCAACCAGAAGCGCCTGTTCTTCAATCTGCGCAAGATGAAGAGCCAGATCCAGGCGCTCGAGGAAGGCGATCTGAAGCCGCATCAGGTCGAGCAGATCGCCACCAAGCTCGGCGTCACCACCGACGACGTCATCTCGATGAACCGCCGCCTCGGCGGCGACGCCTCGCTGAACGCGCCGCTGCGCGCCGACGCGGAAGGCGGCGAGTGGCAGGACTGGCTGGTCGACGACAGCGACAACCAGGAAACCATCCTCGCCAACCAGGAAGAGGCGGACAACCGCCGCAAGCTGCTGCGCGATGCGATGGGCGTCCTGAACGAGCGCGAGCGGCGCATCTTCGAGGCCCGCCGCCTCTCCGACGATCCGATGACACTGGAGGAACTCTCCGCGGAATTCGGCGTCAGCCGCGAACGCGTCCGCCAGATCGAGGTGCGCGCCTTCGAGAAGGTGCAGAAGGCCGTGCGCCGCGGGGCGCGCGACCTCGAACGCAATCACGGCGAAGACGAACTTACCGGGACCGACGCCTGAATCCAGGCGCCGGTGGCGGCCGTTCGGCCGTGGCGCACTCCGCGCGATGCTTTTTCATCTCCCCCGATAAACGAACCTATTGCGAAAGCTGCCGAGATATTGTATCCGGCATAGAAGGCATGCCGTAGCGTAAGTACCGGATGCCATCACGCTCATTCATTCCGGGGTCGAGGATCAGCCATGGCGCGCCCGCGTCGTCGCCTGACAGTCATCGCTGCATTGGACGTGGTCGGTTATTCCGAGCTCATCCAGCGCGACGAGATGGGCGCGATCCGGGAAATGCGGTCGATCTACCGGACCCTGGTCCGGCCGACCTTCGGCCGCTACGGCGCCCACATCATCAAGACCATGGGCGATGGCGGGCTGATCGAGTTTCCGAGCGTGCTCGACGCCGTCGAATGGACGATGGCCTTCCAGAACGCCATGGCCGCCCGCAACGCGGCGCGTGACAGGCCGCCGGTCGAGGTTCGGGCGGCGATCGTGCTCGCCGACATCATCCTGACCGAGGACGACCGCTTCGGCGCGGCGATCGGCTTCGCCATGCGGCTGCAGACCGCGGCGCCGCCCGGCGGCATCGCCATCACCCATTCCGTGCGCTGGCAACTGCTCGGCGAACCGGCTGCCGCCTTCAGGCCGGCCGGCTTCCTCACCCTGCGCAGCATCCCCTACCCCGTCGAGGCATGGTTCTGGATGCCCGAAGGCAAGGCGTTGCCGAACCTGACCCCGACACCCAGCCAGATGCTCACCCCCGGCAGCCTCGGCGTGCCGCCGCTGCAGCGCGTCCAGGCGCCCGATCTGCGCCCGCTCGCCGTCGTGCTGCCCTTCGACGACCTGTCGCCCGCCAACGATCACGAGGCCTTCGCCGACGGCGTTGTCGAGGAAATGACGGCGACGCTGTCGCGCGTGCGCGACATCCGCGTCATCGCCCGCAACTCCGCCTTCACCTACAAGAACCGGCCGACCGACGTCCGCTCGCTCGCCCGCGATCTCGGCGTGCGCTACGTCGTCGAGGGCAGCGTCCGTAAGGCGGGCGACGTGTTGCGCGTGACTGCCCAGCTCGTCGACGCCGAAACGGGCGCGCATCTCTGGTCCGGCCGCAAGGACGGCACGGTGCACGATACGCTGACGCTACAGGACGACGTCGCGACGCTCGTCGCCGGGGCGTTGCGTCCGGCCGTCCGTTCGGCCGAGATCGAGCGGGCACGGCGCAAGGCGGCCGACACGCTGAAGACACATGACCTCGTGCTGAAGGCGATGCCGCATTTCTGGGCCCATCGCCGCGAGGACAACATCGCCGCGCTCGAACTGCTGGAGCAGGCGTTGGCGTCGGATCCGAATTCCGGCGCGGCGCTCAGCCTGAAGGCGTGGTGCCTGAGCCAGCAGATCACCTATCTCTGGTCGGACGATCCGGAGCGCGACCGGATGGCGGCGATCGAGCTGGCCGAGCGGGCCGCCGAGACGGCCGAGCCCGATCCGCTCGTCATGACGGCGATCGGCGCCACCTATTCCATCCTGCTGGCGGACCAGGCACGGGCGCTCGTCTATATCGAGCGCGCCATCGCCCTCGACACGACCTTCGCCTGGGCGTGGACGCGGCTCGGCTATGCGCAGGCCTATTCCGGGCGCCCGGCCGAAGGGCTGGAAAGCTTCGAGAAGTCGATCGCGCTGAGCCCGGAAGATCCGATCCAGTTCAATGCCTTCGCCGGCATCGCCACCTGCCAGTTCCTGCTCGGCCGCTATGCCGAGGCGGCGCACTGGGCGGCGCAGGCACTGCATGGCCGGCCCGGCATGGTCTGGGCCTACCGCCTGCTCGCCACCTCGGCCGCGCTCGCCGGCCAGACGACGCTCGCCCGCAGCGCCGTGCGCCGGCTGCTGGCCGAGACGCCGGGCCTGACGGTCGCCGGCATCGGCGCGGCGGTCCAGAACCTCGAAGGCCCGCCGCTCGAGAAATATCTGGAAGGCCTGCGCCTCGCCGGCCTTCCGGAGGGATAGAGACCCTCACCCGGCAAGCGGATGAGGGTCTCGCCTCGCCGTCAGCGCGGGGCGATGGCGTAGCTGTCGATCGGCGGCACGGCCGCGAGCAGCCCCTTGGCCTTCATGAATTCCGCGAAGCGGTCATAGCGGCCGATATCCAGCGCCGCCGGACGCTTGGCGAAGCGCGGCAGCGTCGCATAGAACGAATCGCGGTTGAGCTGGTTATCGAGCTCGCGATGCGCCTTGACGAACGTCGCCAGCGCCTCGTCGGGATGGTTGGTCAGGTAGATCGTGGCCTCCTCGACCGCGGCGAGGAAACGCGCCATGCGCGGATCGCCACGCAGTTCGTTGCGCGTCACATAGATCAACTCGTCATAGGCCGGCACGCCATGCTCCTCCAGGAAGAAGGCGCGGCCCGGCTTGCCTTCGAGGCCAAGCTGAATCAGTTCGACATTGCGGTAACCGTCGATCACCGCGTCGACCTGCCCCGACATCAGCGACGTCGTCAGGTTGAAGTTGACGTTGACCATTTCGACGTCCTTCTCGGTCAGGCCGACCGAGGCGAGGACGGTGCCGATATAGGCGTTCTGCAGGCTGGCGACCGAATAACCGATCTTCTTGCCCTTCAGGTCCGCGAGCGCCTGGACTGGGCCGTCCTTGAGCACGATCAGCGCGTTGAGCGGCGTCTCGATCAGCGTGCCGATCCGCGTCAGCGGCAGGCCTTCCTTCACCTGCAGCATCAGATCCGGCTGGTAGGTGACGGCGATGTCGGCCTGGCCGGCGGCGACCAGACGCGGCGGCGCGCTGGCGTCGGCCGGCGCGATCATCTCGACGTCGAGGCCATGCTTTTCGAAGATGCCCTGCTCCTTGGCGATCACCAGCGGCGCATGATCGGGATTGTAGAACCAGTCGAGCAGCACCGTGAGCTTGTCGGCGGCCTGGACGGGAGCGATGGAAAGGACGGCCGCGAGACCGAGCGCGGCCAGCCGGATGGAGGATTTCATCAGATCGATTTCCTTTGCAGGTTCAGGGATCAGGTAAGGGTTTCGGGCGCCCAGGGGGCGATGTGTCGGGTCGCGGCGTCGACCACGGCGCGAACAAGAACCGCCATGGCGGCAAGCAGAGCGAGGGCGGCGAACATGACGTCGGTCTGGGCCCGGCCATTGGCCATCAGCATGGCGTAGCCAAGCCCGGAAGAAGCGCCGACCCATTCGCCGATCAGCGCGCCGACCGGGGCATAGACGGCTGCCACCCGCAGGCCGGAGGCCAGCGCCGGCAAGGCGTAGGGAATGCGGAGATAGAGGATTTCCTGCCAGCTCTTGGCGCGATAGAGGCGGCCGAGGTCGATCAGTCCGGCCTCCGTCCGCGCCAATCCGTCATGGAAGGCGGAGGCGACGGGGAAGAAGATGGCGATCGTCGCCATGACAATCTTCGAGCCGATGCCGAAGCCAAACCACAGCACGAGCAGCGGCGCGATGGCGAAGACGGGAAAGGCCTGGGTGACGATCAGGAGTGGCATCAGGATACGCCGGATCGCCGGCACGAAGGTCATCACCAGCGCCAGGGCGATGCCGGCGAGCGAACCGGTGATCAGGCCGGCAACCGTCTCGATCAGGGTGGTGACGGCGTCGCGCTGCCAGAGATCCGGGCGCTCGACCAGGGCGCGCCAGACCCGGGCCGGCGGCGGCAGCATGAAGGGCGGCGGCGCGAAGACCAGGATCACCACCTGCCAAATGGCGAGCAGCCCGACCGCGACGACGAGCGCCCGTATCACCCCGCCCAGCCATCCGCCCCCTCGATGGGGCGCGTCGAATTCAGCCCGTGCCGCCATGGCGAAGCCGCTCCTCCGGAATACGGACGAGACATGCCTATGGCGATGAACGAGATGACGTCGCGAATCTTGCTTCCCGTCCCTTCGCCGGCATGACCCGGATCAGGTTCGAAGGGTTCGGCCCATGGCCATCTCAGCTCGCGTTAGCGAACACCCCTCGGAATGGCCGGAGCATGGCCGAGGACGGCAGCGGGCGCAAGAGCCGGCTGGGGATAGCAGCTATGCGGTACCGAAAAGCGGCGTCGGCCCGAGATGCACACGCAGCGCGGCCGGGCGGCATTCGATCCGGAAGGTGCGCGACCTGACCGGCTCACCATCCAGGTTGACGGAGAGTTCCTCGTCGGATTCGAACTCGAACCAGGACGAGCGCGTCGTCACCTGTAGGCTGGAAATAGCGGCCGCGCCCTGACGGAAAAGCTGCGACAGGGCGTCGAGCCGCGCATCGCCGACCAGCTCCGGCACGATCATCAGGTCGAGAAGGCCGTCATCGAGCCGTGCCTCCGGGCAAAGCACAATGCCGCCGCCCGCCTGGCGGCCATTGCCGACGGCGAGCGCGACAAAGCTTCCCTCCCAGTCGAAGCCCTCGGCGCGGATGCGGCCGCGGCTGGCGGAGAGTTCGCGGAAACGGGTGACACCGGTGAC
Source organism: Kaistia granuli DSM 23481 (assembly GCF_000380505.1). Lineage (GTDB taxonomy): Bacteria > Pseudomonadota > Alphaproteobacteria > Rhizobiales > Kaistiaceae > Kaistia > Kaistia granuli. Next base: position 36,343 of record NZ_AQYH01000002.1, read on the forward strand.
GACATAGGCGAGCCCGCCAAGCCGCCGCTTCAGTTCCGGGTCGGTCTCGACCGTGACCCGCGAGCCGAAGCCGCCGGAGACAAGATTGACGAAGACGCGGCCGTTGAGCGTGCCGATATCGATCGGCTTCGGCACGGTCGTGGTGACGAGCCGCAGGCAGGCGGCGAGATCGTCGACCGGCAGTCCGTTCGAGCGCGCGAAATCATTGGCGGTTCCGAGCGGCAGGATACCGAAGCTGCAAGGCTCCGGCGGGTTGGCCGCGAGCGCCAGCGCGAACACCTCGTTCACGGTGCCGTCGCCGCCGCCGGCGACGATGGCGTCGATCCGGCCGTTGCGAGCCTCGGCGACCGCCTCGGTGGCGAAACGGCCGGCATCGCCCGCCTCCCAGGTCACGCGGACCGAGACCTCGTGGCCGTCTTCGCGCACGGCGTGGACCGCCGCGCGCACGCGCGGCTCGCGCGCCGCCTTCCCATGCAGGATGAGCCTCAGCTTCATGGTCATCCCGCTACGCCTTGAGGACCGCGCCTAGTTGCTGCCCCAGGCGGCCATAGCCTTGTCGAACACGCGCTGGCCGGGCGTCCCCTTCTCAAAGGTCAGGATGGCGCGCTGATCATTGTTGTAGACCAGCGGCAGGTCGATCCAGTTGCGCTCGCGCAGCAGGGCGACGTTCTGCGCCATCGGCTGGGCGTCGTTCGAGAAGGCGATCCAGAAGAAGCCGTCCGCCACCTTGGCGGCGGCGCCGTCCAGCGGCTGGCCGCGCGATTCCTCGGTCGGCTTCATCACCAGCGCCGGGACCGACTTGACGCCACCGCCGGCGAAATCGGCCGGGGTGTCGACGACGATCTCGACCAGATGGCTCGCCGGCAAGGCGCTGTCGTTGTTCTTGCGGATGTTCAGCGTCACCTTCATGCCCTTTTCGGGCACCTCGAGCTGGGCCTGGATCTCCGGGCCGTTCGACGAATTGGCGTTGAACTTCCACGTCGCGGTCGCGTTCACGACCTTGACGTTCTGGCTGCCGTCGGTCGGCTGCTCGTAAAGGATTGCCTTCTGGGCCACGAGCGAATCATCGGCCGTCGCCGCGCCACTGCTAGCCGCGGGCTGCGGTGCGGCGGCGGGGGGTTCCGGCGCGGCGGGCTCGGCCGCGGGGCGCGTGCCTTCCGGCGCCATCACGCCAGCCAGCGGATCGACCTCCTGATCGTCCGGCGACGGCTCCGCCTCGACGGTGCGCACCGTCTTCGGCGCGTCGACCACCGGCTCGCCGCCCAGGCGATCGGCATTCTTGGTGCTGGCGGGTGCCGGCTCGGAATTCTCGCTCAGCGTCGGCTTGCCCCCGCTCTGCTCGGCCGAGCTGATCAGATCGCCGATCACGTCCTTGACGACGCTGCGCTGCGACCAGGCCAGCGCGGCGATACCGCCCAGCAACAGGCCGATCAGGATCAGGAGGATCAGCGTCGGCCAACGCGAGGGCTTGCTCCGCTCGGCATAGGCGGGGGCCCGCTCGGCCGTGCGGTCACGGTCCCGCTCACGACCCCGGTTACCATTCCGCCCACCGCGTCCGCGCGGCTCGTCGAATCCGGCGTCGGTCGGCGGATCGAGGAACGGCTCCGGCGCCCAATCGGCATCGGCCGACCGGCGACCATGATCGATGTCGTCATCGAGATCGAAGCGTGGCTCGTCGAGCGGCGCGGCCGAAAGCGTCGGCTCGCGCCGTCCGCCCTGAGCGCCCTGCCGGTCATTGGAAAACTCAGCCTTCGGCGATACCTGCGGCCATTGCGGCTGGATCGGCGGCGGCTGGCGAACCGGCTGCGGCGGCTCGATTTCGTGTTCGGGCTCGGACCATTCCGCTTCCGGCTCGACCGGATAGGAAAGCTCGTCGGGAAGCTCGTCCTCAACCGGCGCGGGCGGCGGGGTCGGCTTCGGTGCGGGCGCCACGGTCCGCGGGATCGGCGCGGGAACCGGCGCCGGACGGACGGGCTCTATCTGCCTCTGAACCGGAGGCGGAGTCGGCTGCGGCGGAGGGGGCGGCGTCGCCTCCTCGCGCTCTCCTTCCTCGAGATCGTGATCGAGGGTCTCGGCATAGTCCGGCTCGGGACTGGCGGCGAGCGCCTCGGCGACGGCGGCGGCCGCGCTGACCCGCACCGGTGTCGCGCGGGCAACGCTCGCCTCGCGCTCGACCTTGCGGATCGCCTCTTCCAGCTCCAGGCGCTGGCGCGAGATTTCGGACGTCGTCAGGGGAGGATCGATCGACTTCAACTGGGCGATCAGCGCGGTGCGCGCCTTGTCGTAAACCGAACGACGCGCGTCCCCGGATTCGCTCTCGAACCCGGAGACCGCCTTTTTCAATACCGCGTAATAGTCGGTCATCGTCCCATTCTACTAACTGACTTGTCCGAACCGGCGCCTGTGATCGACAGCCTTAGTCCTGAAACGGATCCTGAACCAGAATTGTATCGTCGCGCTCCGGGCTGGTCGACAGCAGCGCAACCGGCGCGCCGATCAGTTCCTCGACGTGGCGTACGTACTTGACGGCCTGGGCCGGCAGGTCGTTCCAGCTACGGGCGCCGGCGGTGGTGTCCTTCCACCCTTCCAGCGTCTCGTAGATCGGCTCGACCCGGGCCTGCGCCGCCTGCGAAGCCGGAAGATAGTCGATCTCGCGGCCGTCGAGCCTATATCCAACGCAAATCTTGATTTCTTCAAGGCCGTCGAGAACATCAAGCTTCGTCAGTGCAATTCCGGTGATACCGGAGGTGCGGATCGTCTGGCGAACCAGCACGGCGTCGAACCAGCCGCAACGACGCTTGCGCCCCGTCACCGTGCCGAATTCATGGCCACGCGTGCCGAGGAAATCGCCGATCTCGCCGGTCTGCTCGGTCGGGAACGGCCCCTCGCCGACGCGCGTCGTGTAGGCCTTAGTGATGCCGAGCACATAGCCGACCGCGCCCGGACCGACGCCCGAACCCGTCGAGGCCTGGCCGGCGACGGTGTTGGACGAGGTGACGAACGGATAGGTGCCGTGGTCGATGTCGAGCAGCGCGCCCTGCGCGCCTTCGAACAGGATGCGCTTGCCGGCCCGGCGCTCGCGATCGAGCAGCTGCCAGACCGAATCCATGAACGGCAGCACCTTGTCGGCGACCGAGGCGAGTTCTTCATAGAGCGAGTCGACCGAGATCTCGTCCTGGCCGAGGCCGCGGCGCAACGCATTGTGGTGCGCCAGCAGCCGCTCGATCTTCTCGCGCAGCGCCGGCAGGTCGGCGAGGTCCATGACGCGGATGGCGCGACGGCCGACCTTGTCCTCATAGGCCGGGCCGATGCCGCGCTTCGTGGTGCCGATGCGGGTGCCGGTCGTGCTGTTCTCGCGGAACGCGTCGAGGTCGCGATGGAGCGACAGGATCAGCGCGGCATTCTCGGCGATGCGGAGATTCTCGGGCGAAACCTTGACGCCCTGAGCCTCGAGGCGGCCGATCTCGGCGACCAGCGCATGCGGATCGACGACCACGCCATTGCCGATGACACCGAGCTTGCCCGGACGCACGACGCCCGAAGGCAGCAGGCTGAGCTTGTAGGAAACGCCGTCGATGACAAGCGTGTGGCCGGCATTATGTCCGCCCTGGAAGCGCACGACGATGTCGGCGCGCTCGGAGAGCCAATCGACAATCTTGCCCTTGCCTTCGTCGCCCCATTGCGATCCGACGACGACTACATTCGCCATTGAGACTTCCCTTTTCGACGTCCTGCCACAGCCAATGCCGCGATGCGCGGCGCGCGATAGGCCAGCGTCCCGGTAACCCACCAGGACGAGGCGCGCGGACTATATAGACTCCCCATCACCGACGCGACCCCCGCGACCGCATCTCCTGCCTTCAATTCTGCCAGAACACGTCCTGATCGGCCGGCCAGCGGATGGTGAAGGCGTTGCGGATCTCCTTTATTTCGCCGGGGGCGTAGTCATAGCGCCAGGCGACGACGCCGCGCTTGCCGTCGACGGCGGTCTCGGTCGGCGGTGTCGCCTCCGAAAGCGGCTCGACGGCGATGGTCTGCGCCTCGGAGACGGGAAGCCGGTCGAGCACGACGATCGGCATCGGCCGCCCATGCCGGTTCTCGACCTTGATGAGATAACGCCGCTCGTCGGTCTTTTCCGACGAGATCAGCCCGCGCTCGCCCGTCTTCTCCTGCACGATGGTGCGGGTGACCGCGACCTTGTCGTCGATGCCGAAGCCCAGCGCGATCTCCGCATCCGGCCCCGTGAAGGGCAGCGGTACGGTTCCGGCAAAGGCGCCGTCACGATAGAGCACGGCCTCGCCGCCGACATAGGGTGCGCCGGACCGGTTCTTGAAGCGCGCGGTCAGATAGGCGGCGTCGCTGATCGCCGGCACGGCGCGCACTTCGAGCAACGGCGCGAGGCTCTCGGTGGCGATACGGACGGAGCGGCTGCCATCGCCCGAGGCGACGGACACCGGATCCTGAATGCGGTATTCGGCGCGGAAATCGCCGAAATCGGCGATCGCCTCCGCCTGCTCGATCGCGTCATAGGCGCCGCCGCCCTGCGGCGCTTCGGCGGCCAGCGCCGGCGGCGCGGGCGCCGGACGGACGAGCGATTCGCGCGCCATCTTGGCGTCGTAGCGGGGGACGAAACGCACGACGCTCTCATAGGGCTCCGGCGCCTGGGTGCCCTCGGCCGGTCGGGCCGTCGACAGGGTCAGCGCGACGCCGGACCAGTCCTCGCCCGTCGCCTGATGCAGTTCGGCCCGGCGAACCAGCTCGAGCTTCGGCTCGGCGCCCGCCTCGCCAACCGACAGCGAAACGTCATAGGCAGGCGTCCATCCCGCCGTCTGCGTGCGATAGCCGAGCGACAGCCGCCCGGTCGCCGCCTGGCCGGCCGTCACCTCGATCCGCGCCGCCAGCTTCGGCAAGGCCGGCGGCAGGTCGTCCATCGCCCGCTGGCGGCCATCGATCGTCTTTTCGACGCCGCGCTTCTCGATCAGCACGGCAGCCCGCAGCGCGTCGATCTTCTCGCGCTCGGCGCCAAGCCCTTCGGCCGTCTGGATCCAGTCGCCGACGGCCTTGCCCTCGGCAAAGCCCTTGGCCAGGCCCTGCGGCAGGCTTTCCGCCAGGCCGTCGATGAACTTCACGCGCAGATCGAGCGCCGCCAGCCGGTCGTTGAGCCGTGCAATGCGGTCCCGCAACGTCTGGATCTCGGCAGCAATCGCCATCCGGACCGGATCGGCGTCCGGATCATAGGCCTGGCTGCGTGTCTCGACGGACCGGATCGACAGACCACCCGCCGCCAATCCCTCGACACGCAGGCTGTCCGGCGCCATGTCTGCCGGCAGATCGTCGACCAGAAGCACGCTCACGCCGGCCGGCACCGAAAACGCCGCTTCGCGCAACACCGCCGCGCTTTGCGGATGCACCGTGACGGCGGTGATGCGGCTGGCGAGCGGCACATCGGCGGCATAGGCGTTGGCGGTACAGGCGGCCAATGCCGCCAGCGACAGAGCGAGGATCTTCATGGCCGTGCTGACTTCCCCTGGGACTGGAGCGCCGCCGCCGCTCGAATTGCGACGGAGGCCAATGCCCGCATAGCGCGCGATTGTGGTATCGCCGCGCCGCAATTGCGCAGACCGTGTGACAAATGCGGCCCGCCGCGTCAGGCGATACCGTTTTCCTTCTTCCATTGGCGCAGCCGCCCGCGCGCATTGGCATAGGGGGACGACGTGTTGAACTGGATCATCCGGCCCATGGTGTATTTCTCGTACCAGGGCGTGCCGTAGAGCGCGGCATCGTCATGGCGCTCGATCAGCGTGACGATCCGACCCTTGGCCTCGGCGAAGCGCTGCAGCAGCGCCTCGAAGGAAAGATCGGCATAATCGGCGTAGAATTTCTGGGCCAAGGCGCCGAGCTCGTTCCACCGATATCCGCTCTCCGGAAAATCGACGGGCTCGCCGGCATCCCGCCCGGCATGCCATTTCAGAACCAGCTCGTTCCACCCCGTCAGATAGGCGACGAGATCGTGCACGCTCATTCGCGTGTCGCGCGCATGGCCCTCGAGCGTCTTCTCGCCGGCCCGTTCGGCCGGCACCGTCGCGAGATCCTTGGCAAGCTTCGCATAGGCGACGTCGATCGCCGCGAGAAGTTCGTCCTTGCTGGCCGGAACCGCCATATGCCGCCCACCCCTTTGTCCCTGATTCGCAGCGGCATGATCCACGCCCGATGCCTCGACCGACAAGGCCCCCAGAGCGAGGCTTCCCCATCGGCAGCGCCAGTTGGCACTTGGCACGGGTGGCCGGACAGGTCTATCCAGACGTTCCGCTGACCGAGGCCAGTCCATGTCGTTGCTTTCACGGGCCTTCTCCTGGTTGTTCAACCGGCCCTATCTGCTGCTTTCCCTCACTTTCCTGTTCTGGGCGATCAATATCGTGCTCGGCCGCTATGTCGCCGGCTCGATTCCGCCCGTGGCGCTGTCGCAGATCCGCTGGCTCGGCGCGTCGCTGATCATCCTGCCGATCGCCTGGCCGCATCTGAAGCGCGACTGGCCGACGATCCGGAGCCATCTCGGCCTCATGGTGCTGCTCGCCGCCGCCGGCATCGGCGCCTACAACACGCTCGCCTATTACGGGCTGCAATATACAGAGGCGCTGAACGGCCTCCTGATGCAGTCGATCGCGCCGCTGGTCATCGGCGTCTGGTCGCTGATCCTGTTCCGGGACCGCATGACATCGGCGCAGATCACCGGTGTCGGCCTGTCGCTCTGCGGCGTCGTGCTGATCATCTGCCGCGGCGATCCTACGGTGCTGCTGCACCTGACGCTGAATGTCGGCGACATCATCATGCTGGTCGCGATCAGCTGCTCCGGCTTCTATTCGGCGCTTCTGAAGAAGGCGCCGCGCATCCACTACTGGTCAATGCTCGGCTTCATCATCCCGGTCGGCGCGCTGACGATCCTGCCCTTCTTCGCGCTGGAGATGGCGAGCGGCAAGATCATCCAGGCGACGCCGCTGACCTTCGCCGTACTCGCCTATGTCATCGTCATTCCGTCGGTCGTCGCCTATCTTTTCTTCAACCGCGGCGTCGCGCTGATCGGCCCCAACCGCGCCGGTCCGTTCTTCCACCTGCTGCCGGTCTTCGGCTCGGCGATCGCCATCGTCTTCCTCGGCGAGCAGCCGCGCTGGTATCACGGCGCCGGCTACGCCCTGATCATCGGCGGCATCACCATCGCGCAATTGAGCCTGGCTCGCATCCGCGCGTTCGGGCGGTAGCTTTTCTCGCCCTCTCCCCACCCTCGCCGTCATCCCGGGCGGAGACTCGGGATCCATTCAGCCGGGTTGGCCGTTTCGCGAAACGCTCGGCAGCGCGGCTGCATGGATCCTCGCATCCGCGAGGATGACGGAGGATTCGGGTCGTCCCGCGCGCCCTTCAACAGGGGGCGGACCGCAGTCATGACGCCCCCCCGAGCCCAAACGAAAAAGAGCGACGGTTATCCGTCGCCCCTCTTCATTCCAGCAATGGGACCGCGTCTCAGAATGTCAGGCGCTTGGCCTGGACGACGCCCTCGAGCGCGCTGACGCGGTCGATGACGCTGTCCGAGATTGCCTCGTCGACTTCGATCAGCGCGATCGCATCTTCGCCGGCGGCCTTGCGGCCGAGGTTGAAGGTGGCGATGTTGATGCCCTCGGCGCCGAGCAGGCTGGCAAAGCGGCCGATGAAGCCCGGCTTGTCCTTGTTGGTGACGTAGAGCATGTGGAGGCCGAGCTCGGCCTCCATGTTGATCCCCTTGATCTGGATGATGCGCGGCTTGACGTCGCCGAACACCGTGCCGGCGACCGAACGCTCCTGGCGCTCCGTCGTCACCGTCAGGCGGATGTAGTTCTCATAGGCGCCCTGCTGCTCGCGACGGACTTCCTCGATGGCGATGCCGCGTTCCTTGGCGACGGCCGGGGCCGAGACCATGTTGACGGTCTGCAACTGCGGACGCAGCACGGCGGCGACCGCAGCGGCGGTCAGCGCGCGCACGTTCATCTCGGCGACGTCGCCCTCATATTCGAGCTTGATCGCCTTGATGCCGGTCTCGGTGAGCTGGCCGGCGAACGAACCGAGCTGCTCGGCGAGCTTGACGAACGGCGTCAGACGCGGCGCTTCCTCCGCGGTGATGGAGGGCATGTTCAAGGCATTGGAGACAGCACCCTTGACCAGGTAATCGGCCATCTGCTCGGCGACCTGGAGGGCAACATTCTCCTGCGCTTCCGTGGTCGAGGCACCGAGATGCGGCGTCGCGACGACGTTGGGCAGGCCGAACAGCACGTTCTCGGTGGCGGGCTCTTCCTCGAATACGTCGAAACCAGCGCCGGCGACCTTACCGGACTTCAGCGCCTCGGCGAGGTCCTTCTCGACGACCAGGCCGCCGCGCGCGCAATTGATGATGCGGACGCCGTCCTTCATCGTGGCGATCGCCTTGGCATCGATGATGCCGCGCGTCTTCTCGATCAGCGGCGTGTGCAGGGTGATGAAATCGGCGCGGCGGAACAATTCGTCCAGCTCGACCTTCTCGACGCCGAGATCGACGGCGCGGTCCGGCGACAGGAACGGGTCGAAGGCGATGACACGCATCTTCAGGCCAACGCCGCGCTCGGCGACGATCGAGCCGATATTGCCGCAGCCGATGATGCCGAGCGTCTTGCCCGTCACCTCGACGCCCATGAAGCGGTTCTTCTCCCACTTGCCGGCCTGGGTCGAGGCGTTGGCCTCGGGGATCTGGCGGGCGGTCGCGAAGATCATCGCGATCGCGTGCTCGGCAGTGGTGATCGAGTTGCCGAAGGGCGTGTTCATCACGATGATGCCCTTGGCGGTCGCCGCCGGAATGTCGACATTGTCGACGCCGATGCCGGCGCGGCCGATGACCCGGAGATTCTTCGCCGCCGCGATGACCTTCTCGGTCACCTTGGTATTCGAGCGGATGGCGAGACCATCATAATTGCCGATGATCTCGAGCAGCTTCTCCTTGTCCTTGCCGAGATCCGGCATGTAGTCGACCTCGACGCCCCGATCCTTGAAGATCTGGACGGCGGTCTTGGAGAGCTTGTCGGAAATGAGAACGCGCGGTGCCATGTGCTTTGTGTCCCTGGTTACCTAGCGCCGTCGTCATCCCGGACTAGCGAAGCGAAGATCCGGGATCCATTCAGCCGAAGCCTAGGCTGTATGGATCCCCGCTTTCGCGGGGATGACGCCTGAGGGCGTGCGGACGCTGGTATGAAAACTGGAATGTCGAGCGAACGGGCGGGGCCGAGGCCCCGCCGTCTGGAACTCAGGCGGCCTGGAGGGCGGCCTTCTGCGAGGCGAAGGCCCAGTCGAGCCACTCGGTCAGGATGGCCAGATCCGAGGCCTCGATCGTGGCGCCGGTCCAGATCCGCAGGCCGGCCGGCGCATCGCGGTACGAACCGATGTCATAGGCGACGCCGGCCTTGTCGAGCGCGGTCACGACCGACTTGGCGAACGCGGCCTGCGCCTTGTCGTCAAGCGCCTTGATCGCCGGATCGGTGATGATCAGGCAGACCGAGGTGTTGGAGCGCGTGTCCTCGGCGACCGGCAGGAAATCGATCCAGTCGGTCTTGGCGACCCAGTCGGCCAGCACCTTGAGGTTGGCGTCAGCGCGAGCGGCAAGAGCCTTCCAGCCGCCGAGCGCCTTCGCCCAGTTGAGCGCGTCGAGGTAGTCCTCGACTGCCAGCATGGACGGGGTGTTGATCGTCTCGCCGACGAAGATGCCGTCGATCAGCTTGCCGCCCTTGGTCATGCGGAAGATCTTCGGCAGCGGCCAGGAAGGCTTGTAGGTCTCGAGACGCTCGACGGCGCGGGGCGACAGGATCAGCATGCCGTGGGCGCCCTCGCCGCCGAGAACTTTCTGCCAGGAGAAGGTCACGACATCGAGCTTGTCCCAGGCGAGATCCTGCGCGAAGGCGGCCGAGGTGGCGTCGCAGATGGTCAGGCCGGCGCGGTCGGCGTCGATCCAGTCACCGTTCGGGACGCGCACGCCCGAGGTGGTGCCGTTCCAGGTGAAGACGACATCGCGGTCGAAGTCGACCTGGCCGAGATCGGGGAGCTTGCCGTAATCGGCGTTGAAGGTGCGGACGTCCTCGAGGTTCAGCTGCTTGACGACATCGGTGACCCAGCCTTCGCCGAAGGATTCCCAGGCCATCATGTCGACGCCGCGGGCGCCGAGCATCGACCATAGCACCATCTCGACGGCGCCCGTGTCGGAAGCCGGCACGATGCCGATGCGATAGTCGGCGGGAACGCCGAGCACGTCGCGGGTGAGATCGATGGCCTGCTGGAGCTTGGTCTTGCCGATCTTGGCCCGGTGGGATCGGCCGAGGGCCGCATCCTTGAGCGCATCGAAGGTCCAACCAGGACGCTTGGCGCAGGGGCCGGAAGAATAATTAGCGTTCACCGGCCGGCGGCCAGGCGTAGCGAGATCTGCCATAGTCTATCCTCACAGATAGTAAGCGCCTCGTTGGGGAGGCGTGTCCCGCCGACGCGTGTACGCCTCGGCCGGGGGGAACGCAAGACGATGGCGGAACTTTTTCTGGAACGGACGATGGCGTCGCCCGCTCGGCGGCAGCTAGAAGGGGGACATGCCGTCCAGCCGCCGCGATGGATGCGCGCGATCGCAGCCTGTTGACGAGGTGCCCATGCCCGAAGACCCGAAACTCCCACGCCGAGACTCCGGCTGGCGACCCAGCCGAGCCATCATCCTTGCCGCCCTGATCGTCGTGCTGACGGTGCTGCAGACCGCGAAGATGCGCGGCTGGTTCTAGAAATGCCGGCACGAAAAACGCGCGCCCCCGCGGGCGCGCCTTTTCCTTGATTCGGGTCGGATCCGATCAGTTGAACTCGTAGCGGATGCCGAAGTTGACGTCGTGCGAGGTGATGTTCTTGAACTTGAAACCATCATTGTCGCGCGGCGTCTCGTTCGGGTTCGAATTGTAGGCTCTCGCCGTCGTCGCGTTGCCGAGGTCGACATAGCTGTAACCGAGATCGAAGATCAGGTTCTCGGTGACGCGGAAGCCGACGCCCGCATGCAGCGCCCAGGCGAAGTTCCACTGCGAATCCGTACCGGCGAAACCGCTGGCGTTCCGCTCAGTGTTGATGTCGCGGAAACCGGAAATCGTGTTGCGCGACGTGCCGATGCCGGCGCCGACATAGGGGGTGATGCCCTTGTAGGTGCCGAGGTCGACATAGCCGTTGGCGAGGAACAGCCACTCGGATTTGCGGGCCGTGTAATCGTCGGTGTAAACGGCCGGCTGGCCGACGCCCTCGAGGTCGAACACGCGCTGCGAGGCGTAAAAGTCCGCCTTGCCGCGATACTGGCCGGTCAAATCGGCGCGGAACCAGTCGTTGAACTTGTAGCCGGCGCCGAGGCTGAAGGTCGGAGCGGAGGAGAAATCGCCCTTGTTGATCCACTCCGTGGCATAGCCTGGCGCCTCGAAATACTGGTATTCGAGGTTGTCCAGCCGCTGATTGCTCATGCCGATGGCGCCGCGCAGATACCAGCCGCCGACGGCCAGCGGCACAGGCTCGACGATCGGATCCAGATCCGCCGCGACGGCCGTTCCCGTCAGGCCACCGCAACCCAGGCCGGCGGCGACCGCGATCGCCCATATCCGCGAAGTGCGCATCTCATAACCCCCTCGAAGACCGGATCACGCGACGAGGCGCGATCTCGAAAACTCACATGGGGGAGGATTTCAACCGGAACCCTTTAACATGGGATTAACTACAACTCTTAACCACGATCTTTCGTCCGTAACGGAAGGTTAAGCATAATCCGGTGTGGCGAAGTTGCATCGCCCCCGCGGCGACGCAGCCATTCCGCCGCGACCTGCGTCGCGCCAGGAGCGGCGCGGCGAGCGGCAGCCAAGGCTGGATTGACGATCGAAACATCAGCCGGCGGCTTGGCGCCGACGGCGGCGGCCGCCTCAGGCGACCTGCTTCAGCGCGCCGATGATGTCATCGACGACGGCTTCGACCAGCATGTGGTCGTCGCCCTCGGCCATGACGCGGATCAGCGGCTCGGTGCCGGAGGGGCGGATCACGACGCGGCCGGAGCGGCCGAGCCGCGCCTCGCCATCGGCGATCGCCGCCTGGACACTGGCGATCTCGAGCGGCCTGCCGCCGCCGAAGCGGATGTTCTTCAGGATCTGCGGCACCGGCTCGAAGCGCCGGCACACCTCGCTGACCGGCTTGCCGGTCTTGCGCACCACGGCGAGGATCTGCAGCGCCGAGACCAAGCCGTCGCCGGTTGTCGAGAAATCCGACAGGATCAGGTGGCCGGACTGCTCGCCGCCGACATTGAAGCCGTGCTGGCGCATGTGCTCGACGACATAGCGGTCGCCGACCTTGGTGCGGGCGAGCGACAGGCCGAGCGAGTCCAGATAGCGCTCGAGGCCGAGATTCGACATTACGGTGGCGACAATGCCCGGCTGCGACAGCAGGCCGTCTTCGGCCCAGGACTGGGCGACCACGGCCATCAGCTGGTCGCCGTCGACGACCTCGCCATTCTCGTCGACGATGATGACGCGGTCGGCGTCGCCATCGAGCGCGATGCCGATATCGGCGCGGACCTCATGCACCTTGCGGCGCAGCGCATCCGGCGCCGTCGAACCGACGTCGAGGTTGATGTTGAAGCCATCGGGTTCGGCGCCGATGGTGATCACCTCGGCGCCGAGTTCCCACAGCGCTTCCGGCGCCACCTTGTAGGCGGCGCCGTTGGCGCAATCGATGACGACGCGCAGGCCGGTCAGGTCGAAGGCCTTCGGCATCGTCCGCTTGGCGAATTCGATGTAGCGGTCGCGCATGCCGTCGATGCGCTTGGCGCGGCCGAGATCGGCGGAGGCAGCGAGGCGATCGGAGAGATCCTCCTCGATCAGCGCCTCGATCTTGGCCTCGGTCTCATCGGAGAGCTTGTAGCCGTCCGGACCGAACAGCTTGATGCCGTTGTCCTCATAAGGGTTGTGCGAGGCGGAGATCATGACGCCGAGATCGGCGCGCAGCGAACGGGTCAGCATGGCGACGGCCGGCGTCGGCATCGGACCGAGCAGGAACACGTCCATGCCGGCGGCGGTGAAGCCCGCCGTCAGCGCCGGCTCGATCATGTAGCCCGAGAGGCGCGTGTCCTTGCCGATCACGACGCGGTGTCGATGGCCGCCATTCCGGAAAGCCAGCCCGGCGGCGATCCCGACCTGCAACGCGAGTTGCGGCGTGATCGGAAAGGCGTTGGCCTTGCCGCGGATGCCGTCCGTGCCGAAAAATTTGCGTACCATGCGTGAATCCGTCCCCGTCGATAGGCGCGCAGTCATAAACCAGCATTGCGGCGAAAGAATTCAAAAATCGTGAGCGTCTGTTACACGCCCACCGGCGAAGCGGGAAACACCGGACAGCCACAACCGGAGACGCCCGCGATTATTTGACCATAAGGTACAGATTTGATTGAGAAATTCCGGTTTCCGGGCTTTCGGCGGCATTCGGGTGTCGAATGTTTCACGCCGTTACGGAACGTGCTTTCCCTGACGGGAAGCGAGCTGGCATGGAGGCCTCCCTTCCCCCGAACCGGAGCAGGACATGAAGGCCCTCATCGTCGTCGACATGCTGAACGACTTCTATACCGGCGTACTCCAGAACGAGACGCACGCCTCGAGGATCGTGCCGGCGATCCAGACGCTGATCGAACACGCCCGGAGCCATCCCGACTGGCTGGTGGTCTATTCCAACGACGCCCACCGCGCCGACGATGCCGAGATCGCCATCTGGGGGCCGCATGCGATGGCGGGCACGCGTGGCGCCGACGTGATCGACGCACTGGCGCCAATCGGCGCGCCACGCGAGATCGTCTCGCCCAAGCGCTTCTACAGCGCCTTCGACGAGACCGACCTCGACGCGGCCTTCCAGCAATACGGGGTCACCGACGTCGTCGTCGTCGGCCAGCACACCCATTGCTGCGTCCGCCACACTAGCTACAGCGCCTTCGTGCGCGGCTACGGCATCGAGATCCCGGCCGACGGCGTCTGCGTGTTCGACGGCGTCGACAACCAGGCCGCCATCGAGTACCTGCGCACCATCTATGGCGCGGTGATCACCGACAGCGCCTCGATCATCGCCGCCGACACCCGCAAGGCCGCCTGACCGGCAAGCGCGCATGAAAAAGGCGGGACCGCGAGGTCCCGCCTTTTTTGTTTCAAGCCAGCGCGCCGGTCAGACCTGCGGCTGCGGCTCGAGGCCGGTATCGCCCTTCGGGCGCGGCCCACGCGTGGTCGGCACCACCGAGGGGCGCGACGGCGGCGTATCGTCGCCGGTGTCGCGGATCGGCGGCTTGCCGTCGAGCAGGTTCTTGATCTCCTCGCCCGACAGCGTCTCGTATTCGAGCAGCGCCTCGGCGATGGCGACGAACTTGTCACGGTTCTCGGTGATGAGACGCCGTGCCTCGCTCTCGCCCTCCTCGATCAGCTTGCGCACTTCCTCGTCGATGATCTTGGCGGTCTCGTCGGAGATGTTGGTCGACTGGGCGACCGAATGACCGAGGAAGACCTCCTGCTCGTTCGAACGATAGCGCACGCGACCGAGACGCTCGGACATGCCCCACTCCATCACCATGGAGCGTGCGAGGCTGGTTGCCATCTGGATGTCGCCCGAGGCACCGGTCGTCACCTTCTCCGGACCGAAGGTCAGGATCTCGGCCTCGCGGCCGCCGAACAGCATGATCAGGCGCGACTTGGCCTTCTCATAGGTCCAGTTGTAGCGGTCCGATTCCGGCAGCGTCATCACCATGCCGAGCGAACGGCCGCGCGGGATGATGGTAGCCTTGTGGATCGGGTCGATCGTCGACGACAACAACATCGCGATGATGGCGTGGCCGGCCTCGTGATAGGCGGTGTTGCGCTTCTCGTCGGCGGTCATGGCGAGTGACTTGCGCTCGGCGCCCATCATCACCTTGTCCTTGGCGTCCTCGAACTCGGCCATGGTGACGATGCGCTTGTTGCGGCGGGCCGCCAGCAGGGCACCTTCGTTGACCAGGTTCATCAGATCGGCGCCGGAGAAGCCGGGCGTGCCGCGGGCGAGAGTCTTCAGGTCGACATCCGGCGCCATCGGCACCTTGCGGGCGTGCACCTTCAGGATCTTCTCGCGGCCGATGACGTCCGGGTTCGGGATCACGACCTGGCGGTCGAAACGACCGGGACGCAGCAGCGCCGGGTCCAGCACGTCCGGACGGTTGGTCGCGGCGATGATGATGACGCCTTCGTTCTGCTCGAAGCCGTCCATCTCGACCAGGAGCTGGTTCAGCGTCTGCTCGCGCTCGTCATTGCCGCCGCCGAGACCGGCGCCGCGATGACGGCCGACCGCGTCGATTTCGTCGATGAAGATGATGCAGGGCGAGTTCTTCTTCGCCTGCTCGAACATGTCGCGCACGCGGGACGCGCCGACACCGACGAACATTTCGACGAAGTCGGAACCCGAGATGGTGAAGAACGGCACATTGGCTTCGCCGGCGACGGCGCGGGCCGTCAGCGTCTTGCCGGTACCCGGAGGGCCGACCAGGAGCACGCCGCGCGGAATCCGGCCGCCGAGGCGCTGGAACTTCTGCGGGTCGCGCAGGAACTCGACGATCTCCTGCAGGTCTTCCTTGGCCTCGTCCACACCGGCGACGTCGTCAAAGGTGACGCGGCCATGCGCTTCGGTCAGGAGCTTGGCCTTGGACTTGCCGAAGCCCATCGCCTTGCCGCCGGCGCCACCTTGCATCTGCCGCATGAAGAAGATCCAGACGGCGAGGATCAGGAACATCGGGAACCACGAGATCAGCACGCCGATCAGCGAAGTACCGCCTTCGGTCGGCGGCTTCGCCGTGATCGAGATGCTCTTGTTCTCGAGCCGCTTGACCAGATCCGCGTCGTTCGGCGCGAAGGTCTGGAAGCTGGCATTGTCCGTGTAGCTGCCGGTGATCTGCTGGCCGGCGATCACAACGCTACGCACGCGACCGCTGTCGACGTCGCTCAGGAACTGCGAATAGGCAATGTCCTGACCGGCGGCGCGGGGGCCGGGGTTCTGGAACAGATTGAACAGGGCGATCAGCAGCAGGCCAATGATGACCCACACTGCGAAGTTGCGAAAATTCGCGTTCATCAGAATCCCTTCAAGGGCAGGATGCGGCCGGGTGCCGCTCATTTGAAGCTAAGATAGGTGGCCAGACCGCTTAAGCCAATATGAGCATTGCCAATGAAAGCGCGGAAAATGCGGCAATGGTTTAGATCAGGCGCCCGGATCGTCGTGGCGGAGGGGATCCCGCATCCGCGCCGCAACCAGGGATGAGGCTGAAAAGCCGATCCCGAGCGCAGGATCGGCCGCGATTCCAAGGCCCGGACAAGCGAGCATCGCCGCGCCGCGCCGGAGCGCCGGCAATGCCTCGATCGCCCGCGGCAGGCCCTGCGGTACACAGACGGCAAATTGTCGCCGTCCCGCCTCGCCGAGCGCCGCGATGGTAAACGCCCCGGCTTCGCGGGCGGAAAGGTGGACCCGGAAACGGCCGTCCCAGATGCCGTCGAACCCATCCTCGACGACGAACGCCGGCAGTCCGTCGCGACCGGGCTCGCGCTGGAAGCGGAATTCGCCCTTCCGGAGGTCGATGATTGTTCCGGCCAGAGTACGGGCGGCGAAGCCTTCGTCGGCACGCATGGCGGCTTCCAGCGCCTCCAGGCTCTCGAGCCGAGGCACATAGGCGCCACCGCCGACGGCGCGCAGAATGCGGGCGAGCGCCCGCAGGCGGATTTCGTCCGGCTCGTTCGCCCAGAGGTCGGCCCGCAACCGAACCGCGCCCGTCGCGTCGGCGACGGCTGCTTCGTCGAACAGCCGGCCGACATAATGATCGAGTGCTGTGGCGGCGCGGGACAGGCGGCGCGCGGTCGCCGCCAGCGTCGCAGCGTCGAGCCCTTCCCCGGCGAGCATGGGCATCAGCTGGCGCATGCGGACGCGGTCGAAGCTGCGATCGCTGTTGTGCGGATCGGCCGCCGGCGTGATCCCGGCGGCCCGCACGACTTCGACGAGGACCGCGTGCGGAATGTCGAGCAGGGGCCGGACCAGATGGACACCTCCGCGATCGACATCCACCGCCATGGCGGCAAGTCCATAGACGCCGGAGCCGCGCGCCAGACGCATCAGGAAGGTCTCGGCCTGGTCGTCGCGATGATGCGCCGTGACAAGGTGTGTCGCCCCGGCGGCGCGGGCCGCATCGATCAGAAGCCGATACCGCGCGGCGCGGGCGGCGGCCTCGACGCCGGCGGCTGGAGCCGGGCCGGCCCAGGAAAGGCCTTGAAACGGCAGCTGGTAGCGGGCCGCGACCCGGCCGACCAGGCGCGCCTCCTCCGCCGATTCGGGCCGGAGGCCGTGATCGACCGTCAGGACGAGAAGAGCGGGCCCGTTATCACGGGCCGAGCGCCAGCGTTGCGCGAGGATCAGGAGAGCGAGGGAATCGGCGCCACCGGAGACGGCGAGCGCCAGGCGCTCCGCCTTGGCGAACGGCGCGAAGATCGCTTCGAGCGTCGCGTCCGCAATTCGTCCGGGGTCTTCAGCAGCTGGCACTGGCCTGTTCTTGCTTCACTCGCTGCAGCAGCGCATTCGAGCTCTTCGGGTATTGCTTCAGCACTTCGGCATAGGTGGCGCAAGCCGCCTCGCGCTGGTTGAGGCCGGCGAGCGACATGCCGAGCTTCAGCAGCATGTCGGCGGCCTTGCCGCTCTTCGGATACTGCTTGTAGCCGGACAGGAACGCATCGGCCGAGCCGCGGAAATCCTGGCGTGCATAGAGGCTCTCGCCAACCCAGTACTGGGCATCGGCGGCGAGCGGATCCTTCGGATGCGCCTGCAGGAACTGGCGGAACGCCGCCTCGGCGACGTCGTAGTCGCCCTTCATCACCAGGGCATAGGCCGCCTCGTAGTCGGCGCGCGCGCTGGCGGTCGCCTGCGGCGCGGAACCCGCCCCGCCCCCTTGCGACAGATCCATCGGCTGGCCGCCGACGGGGGCGTTGGGATCGAGCGTCAACTGGCCGAGCGCGCGCGGCGGCGCGCCCTGCCCGGCGCCCGGACCCTCCATCTCTCCATCGGTCGAACCGATGGCATCACCAATGGCGTCGCCCGGAACCGGTTGCGGCGCCGGGTCGGCCGCGGCGGCGCGATTGTTGGCGCGCGGCTTCGCCGCCGGCGCCTCGGAACGCTTGCCGCCACCCTCGACGCCCTTCAGGCGGAAATCGGTATCCTGCTGCGCGCGCTGCAACTGTTCCTGGAGCTGGCGCACCTGGAAGGTCAACTGCTCGATCTGGCCCGTCATGTCGCGCATCTGCTGCTCGATCCGGTCCATGCGCAGGGCGGACTGGCCCTCGCTCTGCGGCGACTGCACGTTGACGACACCGTCGCCGACGCTGCCAGGCGGGTGCAAACCCTGCTCGGCATTGTCGGGATTGCGCTTCAGGCGATCGAACAGCCCGGCATCTGCCGGCCCCGTCGTCGCGAAAGTCAGACCTGCCGCGAACAACACCGCGGTCAGGATCGGAATTCTCTGTCTCATCAGCCCATCCGTTGAACGATCGTCGCGGCGCGGCCCTGCCGCATCGCACCCAAGCGTCTATCTGGGCGGGTCGAGTTCGGCCAAATTGGGGCGCGGGCATACAGAAACGGCGGCCAGAGGCCGCCGTTTCCGTCAAACCGTATGGTGGACTGCGATCACGAGCCGGCGTTGTTCAACACGGTGACAGCGCGGCGGTTCTGCGACCAGCACGAGATGTCGTTGCAGACGGCGACCGGGCGCTCCTTGCCATAGGAGATGGTGCGGATGCGGTTCGGCGCGATGCCGCGCGAAACCAGGTAGTTCTTGGTGTTGGTGGCGCGACGAGCGCCGAGCGCGATGTTGTATTCACGCGTGCCGCGCTCGTCGGCATGGCCTTCGATCGTGACCTGGTAGCGCGGATACTGCTGCAGCCACTGGGCCTGCTTGTCGAGCGTCGAGCGATTGGCCGACGAAACGTCGGTCTGGTCGGTCTCGAAGAAGATGCGGTCGCCGACATTGACCACGAAATCCTGGGCGCTGCCCGGGCTCGCGGAACCGATGCCGCCGCCCATACCGCCGGCGCCACCCGCGCCGCCGGCACCCGGCTTGTTGGCGCAGGCTGCCAGCGCGAGCGCCGCACCGAGGAACACGACGAACTTGGCGCCGCGCAGAATGGGGTGAGTATTCGTCATGAAGATAACTCCTTGTCCACCATACTCGGACATGACGCGGTCATAACAGCCCGTTGGTTAAACGCGGGTTCAAAAACGTGGTTGAGAGGAGGTTAACGCCATCGCCGCGAAGGCGGGTCAATCTCGGAAAACGCTAGGCCCCGTCTGGGTTCCAACATGCCTAACGAGGCGCGGGAACATCGTTACCGAATTACGCACGGCGTCAAAAAAATGCCGCCGGCGCGAAGCACCGGCGGCATGGAAACTAGCGAGTTGGGCCTAGTTGATCAAGGGTGACCAGGCCGGATCGGATCCGAATGCCGGGGTCGGCACCTTGAACTCGTTATAGCCCGTCAGATCGATCGACCAGAGCTGCGGACCGCCATTCGCGCCTGGCGTGTCGCGGAAGAACATCAGCACGCGGCCGTTCGGCGACCAGGTCGGGCCTTCATTGTGGAAGCCCTCGGTCAGGATGCGCTCGCCCGAGCCGTCCGGCTTCATCACGCCGATGGCGAATCCGCCGGGCGCCTGGCGGGTGAAGGCGATCAGGTCGCCGCGCGGCGACCAGACCGGCGTCGAGTACGAGCCCTTGCCGAACGAGATGCGCTGCGGGTTGGAGCCGTCGGCGCCCATCACGTAGATCTGCTGGCTGCCGCCGCGATCCGAGGTGAAGACGATGCGCGAGCCGTCCGGCGAGAAGGAAGGGCTGGTGTCGATCGAGGCCGAATTGGTCAGCCGCGTCGTCCGGCGCGAGCGCAGGTCCATGGCGTAGATGTTGGCGTTGCCCTGGTCCTCGAAGCTCATGACGATGCGCTGACCGTCGGGCGAGAAGCGCGGCGCGAAGGTCATGCCGGGGAAATTGCCGACCAGTTCGCGCTGGCCCGTCTCGATGTTGAGCAGATAGACCCGCGGCTGGTCGGCGCCGTAGGACATGTAGACGACTTCCTGGGCCGCGGGGCTGAAGCGCGGCGTCAGCACGAGGTCGTTGCCGCGCGTCAGGTAGCGCGAATTGGCGCCGTCCTGGTCCATGATGGCGAGACGCTTGACGCGCTTGTCCTTCGGACCGCTCTCGTCGACATAGACGACGCGGCTGTCGAAATAGCCCTGCTCGCCGGTCAGACGCTCATAGATCGCGTCGGCGATGATATGGGCGACGCGGCGCCAGTTTTCCGGCGTCGTGTAGAATTGCTGGCCGGCCATCTGCTGGCCCGCATAGATGTCCCAGAGGCGGAACTCGGCGCGGAGCCGGCCGTCCGACTGGCGGGTGACGCCGCCGGTGACGAGCGCCTGCGCGTTGATCACCGTCCAGCTCTGGAAGTTCGGCGTCTGGTTCGGGTTCGAGATCTTCTCGATGAACGAGGCCTGATCGAGCGGCAGGAACAGGCCCGAACGCTTGAGATCGGCCGCGATGACGCCGGAAACGTCGGCGGCGAGCTGCGCATCGGCCGGCGTGCCGCCGATGAAGGTCGGGATCGCGATCGGCAGCGGCTGGACGTTGCCCTGCGTAACATCGAGCTCGATCAGCGCTTCGGCGCGCTGAGTGAACGGAACGGTCGCCATCACGAAAGCAGCGGCGAAGAGCATGGCCGCTCCGAGGCTCATTCGTGTCAAGCGGCGCGAACCGGCCGCGGCGCCTTTGTCGGGGGCGTGAACCGTCATGGTGCTGATCCTGTAATCCAAATCTTCTGTGCTGGTTCGGTTGTGGCCGAAGATAACGGCAGAGCAGTGACGATAACGATCATCCTTGCGGCGAGAAGCGCATCTGGATCTCGCTCCAGAGATCGTACTTCTCGACGGGAAGCTGGTAGGGACCGCACTGCATGACGGCACGAACCGCGCTTTCCGCTGCGACGGTCCCATACTGGCTGGCCGGATATTGCTGGATCGACGGCACGCCGCTGACGCTGCCGTCCTGGTTCAGCTTGAAGCGGATCGTCACCGTGACCTCGCTCGGATCGGTCCAGCCGACCGGGATGTTCCAGCAGCGCTGAACCTGGGAGCGCAACGCGTCGATCTCGCTCTGCGTCATCGTCGCACTCGGATTGCGCGCCTCTTCCGCACCGAAGGATTCCGGTTCCTGGCTGGCCGTCTCGCCGCCGGTCGGCTTCGAGCGATCGAGCAGGGCGGCGATCCGGTCGGCGTCGAATTCGGACGACGTCGTGCTCTGGGTCGGCTGCTGGGTCGTCTTTTCCGTCGGCTTCTTCGGCGCCTCGGCGGTCTGCACCGGCTTCGGCGGCGTCGGCTTCACGCGCGGCTTGGGCGCGGGCTGCGGCGGGGTGGCCTCGGCCTGCTTCGGCTCGGGAGCGGGTTCGGGCGTCGGCTCCGGCGGGGCCGGCTCAGGCTTGGCGGCCTCCGGCGGCGCCGGCGCGGGCGGAGCGGGCTCCGGCGGCGCGGGCGTCGGCTCCGGCGGCTTCGGCGCAGGCGGGGTCGGCTCGGACTTGGGCGGCGGGGGTGGCGGCGGCGGGGTTGCCGGCGGGGTCGGCTTCGGCGGCGTTGGCGCCGGCTTCGGCGCTTCCTTCTCCGACGGCTTGTTCGGCGACGGCTTGTTCTTGACCTCGGCGGTCTTCTTGCCCTTCTGCAGGCTCGTCAGTTCGGAAATCGGCACGAGGTCGACCGGCATCGACTCGACCTGGGTCACATCGAACGGTTTGGTGTCAGGCAGCCCGAAGAGACCCCAGGCCAGAAGCGAGAGGTGGGCAGCGGCAGAGAAGGCGAGCCCGGCGCGCATCGATCAGCCGTCCGTCGCCTCGGTGACGAGCCCGATATTGCGATAGCCGGCGCTGGAGATGGCGCCCATGACCCGCATGATCGCGCCGTAATTGCTGGTCTTGTCGCCGCGCACGAAGATGCGCTCCTCATAGCCGGCGGCGGCGATCGCCTTCAGCTTGGGAACGATCTCGTCGAGCGGGATCTCGGTCTCCTGCAGGAAGATCTTGCCTTCCGCATTGATGCTGACGGAGATCGGGTCCTTGTCGGCGGTCAGCGCCTTGGCCTGGCTCTGCGGCAGGTCGAGCGGCACGCCGGCGGTCAGAAGCGGCGCCGAGACCATGAAGATGATCAGCAGCACCAGGATGACGTCGACGAACGGCGTGACGTTGATTTCGCTCATGACACTGGTCGAGCGGCGACGCCTGCGTCCCCCGCGTCCGCCGCCCCCTGACCGTCCACCGCCGACCGACATGCCCATGATCAGGCCCTCTCGTCGATCTGACGCGACAGGATGGCGGAGAACTCATCGGCGAAGCCTTCGAGGCGCGACGAGATCTGGCCGGCCGAGCTTGCGAGCTTGTTGTAGGCGATAACGGCGGGAATGGCGGCCAGAAGGCCGAGCGCCGTTGCCATCAGGGCCTCGGCGATGCCGGGCGCCACGACGGCGAGCGACGTGTTCTTGGAAGCGGCGATCGCCTGGAACGACGACATGATGCCCCAGACGGTGCCAAACAGGCCGATGAACGGGCCGGCCGAACCGACGGTGGCCAGGAACAGCAGCCGGCTTTCCATCCGCTCGGATTCGCGGGCGAGCGTCACGTCGAGCACGCGGTCGATGCGCATCTGCAGGCCGATTGGCGACTTCGCGCCGGCCTCGAAGGAGCGCTTCCATTCCCGCATCGCCGCGACGAACAGCGCCGCCATGCTGGATGCCGGACGGTTCGAGAGCGAGCGATAGAGCTCCTCGAGCGACTGACCGGACCAGAATACCTTCTCGAAACGATCCATCTGGCGACGGATGCGGCCGAACAGCAGCACCTTGTCGATGATGATCGCCCAGCTCCAGATCGAGGAGACGATCAGTCCGAGCATAACCAGCTTGACGACGATATGCGCCTGCCAGAACAGGGAGATGAGCGACAGGCTTGCCGGCGCGTCGAGCGCTGCCTGGCCCACGTCGACCGGATTCATTCGCTTACTTCCTCTCGGAGTTGATCACTCGCGACAACCGGCGCGAGGATGGACTCGCATCCACCGCCGATCCCCGCCACGGACATGTCCTGCAAGCATCGGGCCGGACATCACAATCCGGCTGGGTGTCTCGCCTTCAAATTTGTTCATTTGAGGGCGTTTCAGCCAGTCTGGCCATGCTGCCGCGACGCTTCTCTATAGTGTCGGCATGGTTAAGCAATGGTTATTTCGACGCTGTGGCAAACCTCGCCGCCAGGCTCTCGGGAATGCGCTGGGCCCGGCCGGCCCGGTTGACCAGGACGACCGTCACGACCGCCTCGATCAGCACCTCGGTGCCCCTGCGGATCGTCTGCGCGAGCAGGATCCGGGCACCGCGGATCTCCTTCGGGCGGGTCAGGACCTCGACGACGTCGTCGATCCGCGCCGGCCGCTTGAAGTCGATCTCCATGCGATGGACGGCGAAGGCGATCGGCTCGCCCGTCTCGCCGGCGTCGAGCGCGCTGTGGTGGACGCCGAGCAGGCGGACATAGTCGCTCCGCCCGCGCTCGAGGAACCGGACATAGGAGCCGTGATAGACGACGCCGGAGAAATCCGTGTCCTCGAAATAGATGCGAACCGGCAGGACATGGCCTTCCGGCGTGTGCCGTCCGGCGAGATGCGGATAGTCGTCACTCATGCGATGCCTCTGGCGCGGCTATTTGCCGGGATCGAACAGCGGGATCTGCGCGGCGACCTCGTTGGTCGGCACGGCGAGCCCGAGATGGCGGAAGGCGTGCGGTGTCAGGAGACGCCCGCGCGGGGTGCGCTGCACGAAGCCCTGCTGGATCAGATAGGGCTCGACGATCTCCTCGATCGCGTCACGCGGCTCCGACAGGGCGGCGGCGATCGTCTCGATGCCGACCGGTCCGCCGCCAAACGAGACGGCGATGGTCGACATGTAGCGCCGGTCGAGCGAATCGAAGCCCATGCTGTCGACCTCGAGCCGGAGCAGCGCGCTGTCGGCGACCTCGCGCGTGATGGTGCCCGGCCCCTCGACCAGGGCAAAATCACGCACCCGCCGGAGCAGCCTGCCGGCGACGCGCGGCGTGCCGCGCGAGCGGCGGGCGATCTCGGTAGCGCCATCCGGCGTCATGCCGATGCCCATCAGCCGCGCCCCGCGCGACACGATGTGCTCAAGTTCCGGCACGGTATAGAACTGCAGGCGGACCGGAATGCCGAAACGGTCGCGCAAAGGCGTCGTCAGCAGGCCGAGACGGGTGGTCGCCGCGACCAGCGTGAACTTCGCCAGGTCGATCTTCACCGAGCGGGCCGCCGGCCCCTCGCCGATGATCAGGTCGAGCTGGAAATCCTCCATCGCCGGATAGAGGATTTCCTCGACCGCCGGGCTCAGGCGGTGGATCTCGTCGATGAAGAGGACGTCGCGTTCCTCGAGATTGGTCAGGAGCGCCGCGAGATCGCCTGCCTTGGCGATGACGGGCCCGGAGGTGGCGCGAAAATTGACGCCGAGCTCGCGCGAGACGATCTGCGCCAGCGTCGTCTTGCCCAGGCCGGGCGGCCCGACGAACAGCACGTGGTCGAGCGCTTCCTTGCGGCCGCGCGCCGCCTCGATGAAGACGGAGAGATTGGCGCGCGCCTGCGCCTGGCCGACGAAATCGGCGAGAACCTGCGGGCGCAGCGTGCGATCGACGTCGTCTTCCTGCGGGGCCCCGTCAATCAAGCGGCTGTCGCTCATCGTTCCTCCTGCGACCACACCGGCCGCGCGAATGGTCGGCTCAGTCCGTAGCAGACGACACCTGCCAGGACCACGCTCACAAAAGCCCGTCCACCGATCGCCAGTTGAGCGCCGAAAGGCGGCGGCGTGAAGACGAAAAGGTTGCGGGCGAAGAACACGGCGCCGACGAGACCGAGAAAGGCCGACAGATACACGACCAGCCGGCCCGACCGCTCGCCGCGCGCATCGCGCCAGGCGATCCAGGCGCCCGCCGCACCGGCCGGCAGCGCACAGAGGATGAACACCAGGCGCGACACCCAGAAGACATCGCCGACGATCCAGATCCGCAGCCGCTCCAGGGACAGCCCCTCGGCCTGGCCGATCTGCTCGAGCGCCATGTCGGTCAGCATGAACAGGAACGGCCCCAGCAAGGCGAAGATCAGCACGGTCGGCCAGCGCTCCGCCAGCGCGGCGCGAAACTCGGTCACGGTCCCCTCACCCGGCAGCTGGCGACGGCACGGCAAGCCGTCATCGCGCCAGTTCCTTCAGGCCGAGCCGGATCAGCGTCTCGGTGGTCGCGCCCTCCCCGGCATTGCGGGCGGCGGCGGCGACGGCGGCGCTCGCCTGCACCTGCGGATAGCCGAGATTGGTCAGCGCCGAGACGGCGTCGGCGACCGGCTGCGGCGCCCGACGGTCGGCGAGTTCATCCTGCATGGCGATGACGGCCGGATCGGCGGTCGAGAAGGCCGGCGCCTTGTCCTTGAGTTCGGCGACGATGCGCGCCGCCACCTTCGGGCCGACGCCCGGCGCCCGCGACACCTGGGCCTTGTCCTGCAGCGCGATGGCGTTAGCGAGATCGGCCGGCTTCAGGATGCCGAGAATGGCGAGCGCCACCTTCGAGCCGACGCCCTGCACGGTCATCAGCAGGCGAAACCACTCGCGCTCGACATCGGCGCCGAAGCCGAACAGCTTGATCATGTCCTCGCGGACATAGGTCTCGATGGCGAGCTGCGCCGCCTCGCCGGGCGACGGCAATCCCTGCAGCGTCCGGCTCGAACAATGGACCTGATAACCCACACCGCCGACATCGAGGATCACCCAGTCGTCGCCAAACGAATCGACGATACCCTTGAGCTTACCGATCATGCTTCCGCCGGCCTCCGCGCCCGTGATTCCGGAAAGTCGCGCACTTCCCGGATGAACCTGACTTCCAGAACCGCGTCAGCCCGCCGCCCGCATCATGCGGGCGAGCGAAACGCGGTGGTGAACGTGGCAGATGGCGATGCCCAGCGCATCCGCGGCGTCGTCGGTGTCGAACTCCGCCTTCGGCAGAAGCACCTTCACCATCATGCGGATCTGTTCCTTGTTGGCGTGGCCGGCGCCAACGATCGTCTTCTTGACCGAGTTCGGCGAATACTCCGCCACCGACATGCCGGCGAGCGCCGGCACCAGCAGCGCGATGCCACGCGCATGGCCGAGCTTCAGCGTCGCCGTGGCGTCCTTGTTGACGAAGGTCTGCTCGACCGCCGCCTCATCCGGCTTGTAGTGGTTCATCACCTCGGTCAGGCCGTGATGCAGCGCGACCAGGCGATGCGCCAGCTCGCCGTCGAGCGGCGCCTTCACCGTTCCCGAGGCGACGAAGGAGAGCGCGTTGCCCCGGCTCTCGACGACGCCCCAGCCGGTGCGGCGCAATCCGGGGTCGATGCCGATGATGCGAATCGTATGGGTCATGCCAAAGGCCTAGCCGACCCTCGCGCCGTTGTGAAGAACATTCGGAGAACATCGGCGCGAAGCCAGAGGCTAGAGCGGCTTGACGCCGTCAATTTCGGCCTGCACCGCCCGCGCCCGCAAGCTGCCGTCATCGGCCTGCTCGACGAACACGGAGACGGCCGCGCCGGGCTTCAGCAGTGACATTGACGGCGGGCGGCATCTGGACCGCCTCGGACTTTCGGTCCGGCATCTTCAGCGTCAGCACGTCGCCGGCAAAGCTCTCGAAGGCGCCGCAGACGCGGTCGGGCATAGCGGCCTGCTGCGCCAGGCGGCGGCAGAGGCGACGGCGAGTAACGAAACGGAAGCGAGAATGGCCAGTCGCATGATGCACTCCATTGCCGGACGCGACGATCGCGGGTGCGCAATGAGAGCGGGCCAGGCATGTGTCGAGCCGGCTGCGTCGAATGGCGGGCCGGCCCGAGCGTGTCGGGCCGGCGATAACGGCGAGCCTCAGGCGGCGGTCAGCTTCTGCATGACTTCGTCGGAAACCTCGAAGTTGGTGTAGACGTTCTGCACGTCATCATCGTCGTCGAGCGCGTCGATCAGCTTCATGACGCTGACCGCCTTCTCCTCGTCGACCGGCACGAGGTTCTGCGGCTTCCAGATCGCCTTGACCGATTCCGGCTCGCCGAGCGTCTCTTCGAGCGCCTTGGAGACGTCGTTGAGATTCTCGAAGGCGGTGATGATCTCGTGGCCTTCCTCGCTACTCTGCACGTCGTCGGCGCCGGCCTCGATCGCCGCGTCCAGAACCTTGTCGGCAGAGCCAACCTCGGCCTTGTAGAGGATCTGGCCGACGTGATCGAACATGAACGACACCGCGCCGGTTTCACCGAGCGCACCGCCGGAGCGGGTGAAATAGGAGCGCACCGCGCTCGCCGTGCGGTTCTTGTTGTCGGTCAGCGCCTCGACGACGACGGCGATGCCGCCGGGGCCGTAGCCCTCGTAGCGCATCTCGTCATAGTTCTCGCCATCGGCGCCGGCCGCCTTCTTGATGGCGCGATCGACAACGTCCTTGGGCATGTTTTCGGCGCGGGCGTTCTGGATGGCCAGGCGCAGGCGCGAATTCATCTTCGGATCCGGCAGGCCGAGCTTGGCGGCGACGGTGATTTCACGCGCCAGCTTGGCGAAGGCCTTTGAGCGCTTGGCATCGGCCGCACCCTTGCGGTGCATGATGTTCTTGAATTGTGAATGTCCGGCCATCGGTGGCGTCCTATCAGCAAAAATTGGGCGGCGCAGGACCGCGCGATCGCCCCGCTTATAGGGGGAAGACGGCCTGAAATAAAGTCGCCTAGCCGCCGCTAGGCCAGCGTTCCGCTGCGATTTCGGCGGCCTTGCGCTCGGCCTCGGGCAGTTTGGCGACGAATTCGTCGAGCCATTCGTCCTTGGTGCCGCGCTTGGCGGCGATCAGATGCCACTTGGCCGCCTGGGCCGGATCGCGCGGCGTTCCCATGCCCGTCGCCAGCACGCGGGCATAGCGGTTCTGGCCGACCGGGTTGCCGGATTCGGCGGCGCGGCGGAACCAGCCGGCGGCGGCGATGATGTCCTTCTTGGTGCCGATGCCGTTGAACAGGCGGATGCCGTATTCGACCGCCGCGTCCGGATGGCCGGCCTTGGCGGCCTTGGCGATCCACATCGTCGAAATGCCGTCGTCGAGCAGCACGCCCTCGCCCTCGGCATAGAGCTGGGCCAGGCCGTATTGCGCGTCGATGTTGCCGAGGCCGGCAGACTTGCTGAACAGCGACGCCGCCTTCTCGGAATCCTTCGGGCGAACCTGGCCTTCGAGATAGAGCAGGCCGAGGTTGTAGAGCGCCTGCGGTTCGTTCCATTCGGCCGCCTGCTCGAAGGCGTCGGCCGCCTTGGCGCGGTCCTTCTTCAGGCCGCGACCGTCGAGATAAAGCAGGCCGAGCGCCAGCTGCGCGTTGGGGTCGCCGGCGAGCGCCCCCTGCTGGTACCAGGCGGCCGAGGCCTTGTCGTTCTGCTTGACGCCGAGCCCCTCGCCATAGAGGCGGCCGAGCAGCGTCGCCGCCGCCGCGTCCCCGCGCTCCGCCCGCGACATCGCCACGGTGAAGGCGGTCAGATAGAGCCCGCGCTGGAACGCGCCGAAAGCCTGGTCGCCCTCGCCGTCGTCATTGAGGGCGCGGCCCGACTTGATGAGGTCTTCGGCGCTCGGCATCAGCCCGGCCGCCGGCGGCGGGATGGTCAGCGTGCTGGGAAGCGGCGCCGTCGTGGCGGGCGCGCTCGAAGCGGCGGCCGTGGCAGGCGCCGGGGTGGTCGAACCGGTCGGCGCCTCGCCGCCCGTCGTGGCCGGCTTGGCTACCGGCACGGGCACACCCTTCTCGGCGACGGCCGGCAAAGCCGTCGCGAGGAGCAGCACAGCGCAGATCGCGGTTCGGAAGATCATGGGGCGGCTTCGGCCTGTCGCGCGGCGATCACCCGGTTGGCCTCGGCAACCGCCGCGACCGGGCCCTCGGCGTGGTTCCAGATGGCGGAGCGGAGCGCGACGAATTCCACGCGGGCGTCGACGGCGGCCTCGACCGAGGCGATGCTGCGCCCGCCCATGACGACGGCCGGGATCTCGAACACCGCCGACCACCAGGCCGCGAGGTCGAAGGCCTTGTCGAAGATGGCGTCGGCAGTATCGCCGTCGAAGCGGCCGAACAGGATGTAGTCGCAGTCGGTCTCGGCCGCGAGCATGGCGTCATGCCGCGTCGCGACGCCGCCGGCGCCCACGATGTGGTCGGGCTTCAGCGCCTCGATCGCATCCTTCAGATCGGCGATGCCGGTATCGACATGCAGGCCGTCGGCGCGGGTGCGACCGAACAGGCGGGTGTCGTTCGGCACGATGGCGGCGACGCCATTGGCCTGGGCGACCGGCACCAGCGCCTCGGCGATGCGCTGCAACTCGGCCGCGCTCGACGTTTCGGAGACGATGAACAGCGTCGCAACGTCGCCCGCCTTCAGCACGTCGTCGAGCAACGGCGCGAAGGTCTCGGGATCGAGACCCGCCGGCGTGACGAGGCAGAGGCGCGCGAACGGCTCCGGCGGAGGGGCTTTTTTCTTTTTGGCCATGATCGCTTTCGAAAAACGTTCCGGAAAAACGCCACAGCCTTATGGCGAAAGCACGACGGCGTTCAAGCCGTCGCGCGGCGCCAGGCCGGGTCAGGCGCGGGCGGTCGTGACGGCGGTCAGCAGCCGGGCCTGGATCTTCTCGTTGCCGGCGCAGACCGTCTTCGTCTCGATCATCTTCTCGCCGCCCCACAGATCCGTGGTCTTGCCGCCCGCCTCGCGAACGAACAGCATGCCGGCGGCGATGTCCCAGGGCTGCAGGCCTTCCTGCCAGAAGCCGTCGAGGCGGCCGGCGGCGACCGAGGCAAGATCGAAGGCCGGCGCGCCGCTGGCGCGCAGGCCCGCCACTTCGATCATGACGTTCTGCATCTTGCGGATGGCGCCGGCATGATCGGGCGTGCCGAGATGGGGAATGCTGGTGCCGACGACGCAATCGGCGAGCGCCGTACGACCGGCGACGCGCATGCGACGATCGTTGACGAACACGCCGCCGCCGCGCTCGCAGACATAGAGGTCGTTCGTCACCGGATTGAACAGGACGGCCGCGACGATCTGCCCTTCCCGCTCCAGCGCCAGCGAGACGCCGAACACCGGAATGCCGTGCAGGAAGTTGGTGGAACCGGCGAGCGGGTCGACGATCCAGCGATGGGTCTCGTCGGTGCCGGCAAGCACGCCGCGATCCTTGGTCAGGAAGCTGTAGCCCGGCCGGCCCTTGGTCAGTTCGGCCACCAGCGCCTGGCCGCACTTGCGGTCGGCGGCGACGACGAAATCGGCAGGGCCCTTCATCGAAACCTGCAGGTTCTCGATCTCGCCAAAGTCACGCGCGAGAGGACGGCCGGCCTTCGTGACGGCGTTGACCATGACGTTGAGAAGGGCCGAGCGGGCCATAGGCGAAACTCCTGCAGCATCGTCCGGCGGTATCGAGTCGAACCGCACCCGGACGGAGCAAATCTGAAATGGGGGAAGCGTTTGCCTCTCCCATCACGGAATGGCGACCGCCGTCAACCCCAGAAGGTCGGCAACCGCTCCTCGAGCACACCGCCGATCGCCAGCGGCGACACCGCCCTGGCAAGCCCGGTGGTGTCATCCACATCGACGCAGAGCCCGCACAAGGTTGCCGGTCCGTTCGACGGCTGGAAACGTCCGGACGGAACCTTGGTCAGGAAGCGGCGCACCGGCTCCTCCTTGTCCATGCCGAGCACCGAATCATAGTCGCCGCACATGCCGGCGTCCGACTGATAGGCGGTGCCGGACGGCAGGATACGGCAATCCGAGGTCGGCACATGGGTGTGCGTGCCGACGACGAGCGTGACGCGGCCGTCGAGGTGATGGCCGATCGCCTGCTTCTCGCTGGTCGCCTCGGCGTGGAAATCGATGACGATGGCGTCCGCCTGCTCGCCGAGCGGACAGGCCGAAACCTCGCGGTCGACCGCGGCGAACGGATCGTCGAGCGCATCCATGAAGACGCGGCCCATGGCGTTGACGACAAGGACGCGGGCGCCATTGCGGGCGATGAACAGGTTGGCGCCCTTGCCCGGCGTGCCGACCGGATAATTGACCGGACGCAGGAAGCGCGGCTGGCGCTCGGCGAACACCAGCGCCTCGCGCTGGTCGAAGGCGTGGTTGCCGGTGGTGATGACATCGGCGCCGGCGTCGAGCACGTCGCGGACGATGTCCTCGGTCATGCCGAAGCCGCCGGCGGCGTTCTCGCCATTGATGACGACGAAATCCAGCCTGTAGCGGTCAATCAGCCCCGGCAGTTGGTCGATGACGACATTGCGGCCCGTCCGGCCAACGATATCCCCCAGGAAAAGCAGTCGCACACAAACCCCCTTGATCGGTCAGCCAGTTTTTGGCGCAGCGATCAGTTCGTCCTCGGTCAGGATGTAATCGAGGGGGATGTCGTGCGGCTCAAAGGGAACTTTGTCGACCTCCTGAACCGCGAAGGCAAGCCCAACCAGCAAGGGGCGTGCGCCGGAAGCAAAGATGGTGGCGACGGCGCGGTCGTAGTGGCCCTTGCCGTAGCCGATGCGGTGGCCCGCCCTGTCGAAGGCGGCGAGCGGCAGGAGGATCACGTCCGGCACGACGATCGGTGCGTCCGGCGCCGGGCCAACGGTGCCGAATCCGGCCGGATGCAGCTCCGCTCCGGCCTCCCAGCGGCGAAAGCGCAGCGTCTCGGCGTCGACGAGCACCGGCAGCGCCACGACGGCTCCGGCGGCGCGGGCGCGGTCGAGCAACGGCCGCGGATCGGCCTCGCTGCGAATCGGCCAATAGCCGGAGACGACGCGCCCCGAGGTCTCGAACAGCCCGGTGCCGTGGCCGAGGATCTGGACAGCCTTTTCCGCGCGCGCCGATGCATCGAGCGCATTGCGGCGAGCCAGCGCGGCGGCGCGCAGGTGATTTTTGGTCGTCACGTCAGCCTGGGTCGTCACGGCCATGGAACGTTTGCAGGAAGGAAAGGTGGCGAGCCACGATGGGCCGATGGAGTGATCGATCCCGGGAACCTACAGCGTAGGTGGGCGCCGTATGTCTGGAACCAGGGCTCCAGTCAGGGACAGCTCCCTTTTGGATCGATAAGGCCCCGGGGAATTGTGAGCTCCTGTCGCACCGCGCAGTCTCGCCGAAGACAGATATAGGTGACGGCAAGGCGCTTAGCCAGCGGTCTCGACGCGAACTCCGCAGGAACATTTGCGCGATCCGATGCCGCATGCCCGTGGCGCGGCCAGGGACGGCAGCGGGACCGGGGCGGTCAGTCGCGCTTGTCACCGCCGACGAGCTTCTCGGCCAGACCTTCGAGGCGGTTCGCCGCCAGTTCGATCGCCCGCGCCACGTTCGCTTCCGATTCCTCGAAACGCGCGATGACCGCGGCCTTGGTCTCGTTCATCGCAGCGAGCTCGGCCTCGAGCCGCCGGACATGGCGGCGTGATTCGGCCAGGTCGTCGCCCATGGTGATGGCGGCCATCACGGTCAGGCGCTGGTCGCCGATCTCGCCGAAGCTCTGGCGCAACTGGCCGATGATTTCATTCAGACGGTCGGCGAGGCCCTCGAGATGGGCCTCCTGGCCGTCGTCGCAGGCCATACGGTAGGTCTTGCCGTTGATGGTGACGCTGACTTGCGACATGCCCTCTCCCGTCAGCCGTCCTGCCGTTCGAGCACGGAACGAATCGTTTCCATGGCAGCGACCAGGCGGCGGGAGACTTCCTTGTTGGCTTCCTCGAGCCGCTCGGAGCGGGCCTCGGCCGCGTCGACCGACTGGGCAAGGCGCGACCGATCGAGGCCGATGCGCTGCATTTCCGTCTCGATTTCGCCGAGGCGCACACCAGCGTTGAGCCGTCTGTCGACCGCTCCTTCCAGCCCGTCCAGCGCCGCACTCAAGCGCCGTAACGCACCGTCAATGGGCGACGCCCCTCGCATTCTCGGCGGAATCTCCCTGTCGCACACAATCAGAAACCATCCCGGACATTAGGCAGGCCCGAAACAGGGCGTCAATGGCTTATGCTGGGCTTATCCGGAAGCCGCCGTTTTCCCGGATTTCCGGGGGCTCGCGCCGGTTGCAGGGAGCGTGCTGCGACAGGTCACGAGATTGACTCACCAAGGTGGTCTGTTATTTGTCGCAGCGCCTTTCCGCGATGGTCCGGCGGCCTGGTAGATACCCCACAGAACAACGCGGCCGCGCCCTGCCCGACAAGCGAGCAGGGGCCCGGCCCCCAAGCGTGGAAGTGAAGATGACAGCTCCTGAAACCCACAAGCGCATGGCCAACGCCATCCGTGCGCTCGCGATGGATTCGGTCGAAAAGGCCAAGTCCGGCCATCCCGGCATGCCGATGGGCATGGCCGATGTTGCCACGGTGCTGTTTTCTCGGTTCCTGAAATACGATGTCAACGCGCCGTTCTGGCCCGACCGGGATCGCTTCATCCTGTCGGCCGGCCATGGCTCGATGCTGATCTATTCCGTGCTGCACCTGCTCGGCTCGAAGGAACTGCCGATCAGCGAGCTGCAGAATTTCCGCCAGCTGCATTCGAAGACGCCGGGTCACCCCGAGAACTTCATGACGCCGGGCGTCGAGACGACCACGGGTCCGCTCGGCCAGGGCCTCGCCATGTCGGTCGGTTTTGCGCTGGCCGAGCGCATGCTCGCCGCCGAATACGGCAACGACCTCGTCGATCACTACACCTATGTGATCGCGGGCGACGGCTGCCTGATGGAAGGCGTCAGCCATGAGGCGATCGACCTCGCCGGCCATCTGAAGCTGAACAAGCTGATCGTCCTGTTCGACGACAACAACATCACCATCGACGGCCGCGCCGATCTCTCGACCTCGATCGACCAGGTCGCCCGCTTCAAGGCGAGCGGCTGGAACGCCGAGCGCGTCGACGGCTTCAATGCCGACGACATCGCCGCCGCCATCGAGCGCGCCCGCAAGTCCGACCGCCCGACGATGATCGCCTGCAAGACGATCATCGGCTATGGCGCGCCCACCAAGGCCGACAGCCACGCCTCGCATGGCGCGGCGCTCGGCGACAAGGAAATCGCCGGCGCCCGCGAGGCGCTCGGCTGGCCCTACCCGCCGTTCGAGATCCCGGAAGACGTCTACGCCGCCTGGCATGGCGCCGCAGCCAAGTCGGCTGAGCCGCGCGCCGCGTGGGAGGCCCGCCTCGCTGCCGCCGACGCCGCCGTGCGTTCGGAATTCGAACGCCGCATGAAGGGCGACCTGCCGGCCGGCCTCGACGCCGCCGTCGACGCCTACAAGAAGGGCCTGTCGGAGACGAAGCCGAAGGTCGCCACCCGCAAGTCGTCCGAAATGGCGCTCGACATGCTGGCGACCGTGGTGCCAGAACTGGCCGGCGGCTCGGCCGACCTGACCGGCTCGAACCTGACCCGCGCCAAGGCACAGCAGCCGCTGACGCCGGACGACTATTCCGGCCGCTACATCCATTACGGCATCCGCGAGTTCGGCATGTCGGCGGCGATGAACGGCATCGCGCTGCATGGCGGCTTCATTCCGTATGGCGGCACCTTCCTGGTGTTCACCGACTATGCCCGTCCGGCCATCCGCCTGTCGGCGCTGATGGGCGAGCGCGTGATCTACGTCATGACGCATGACTCGATCGGCCTCGGCGAGGACGGCCCGACCCACCAGCCGGTCGAGCATCTCGCGGCGCTCCGGGCGATCCCGCATCTGCGCGTGTTCCGCCCGGCCGACGCCGTCGAGGCGGCCGAGGTCTGGCAGATCGCCATCGAGAGCCCGAAGAACCCGTCGGTCCTCGCGCTGTCGCGCCAGAACCTGCCGACGCTGCGCACCGAGCATGTCTCGGAGAACAAGTCGGCCAAGGGCGCCTATCTGCTGGCCGGCCCCGCGCAGGCCGACGTGACGCTGTTCGCGACCGGTTCCGAGGTCGAGATCGCCATGAACGCCAAGGCAAAGATCGAGGAAGCCGGCCGCACGGCCCGCGTCGTCTCGGTGCCGAGCTTCGAGCTGTTCGAGCTGCAGGACGACGCCTACAAGGCGGCGACCATCGGCAATTCGAAGGTCCGCGTCGGCATCGAGGCCGCCATCCGCCTCGGCTGGGACCGCATCATCGGCGTCGACGGCATCTTCATCGGCATGAACGGTTTCGGCGCCAGCGCGCCGGCCGACAAGCTGTACGACTATTTCGGCATCACGGCGGACGCCGCCGCCGAAGCCGCGCTGGCGCGGTTGAAGACCAACGCCTGAATGTTGAACTGAACCACGGCCGGGCAAGCGCCCGGCCGAAACGGACGAAGGCGCGACACGCGCCTCAAGGAGATCGAATATGGCGGTGCGGGTTGCTATCAACGGGTTCGGCCGGATTGGCCGGAACATCCTTCGGGCGATCGTCGAGTCGGGCCGGACCGACATCGAAGTCGTCACGGTCAACGATCTCGGCCCGGTCGAGACGAATGCCCACCTGCTCCGCTTCGATTCGGTCCATGGCCGCTTCCCGCATGAAGTGATCGTCGACGGCGACACGCTCGTCATCGGCAAGAGCCGCATCAAGGTCACGGCGATCAAGAACCCGGCCGAGCTGCCGCACAAGGAACTCGGCGTCGACATCGCGCTCGAGTGCACCGGCATCTTCACGACCCGCGAGAAGGCCGCCGCCCACCTCGCCGCCGGCGCCAAGCGCGTCATCGTCTCGGCTCCGGCCGACGGCGCCGACTACACCGCCGTTTTCGGCGTCAACCATGAGGGCCTTTCCAAGGACCACCTGGTGATCTCGAACGGTTCCTGCACGACCAACTGCCTGGCGCCGGTCGCCAAGGTGCTGCAGGAGACGGTCGGCATCGAGCACGGCTTCATGACGACGGTGCATTCCTACACCGGCGACCAGCCGACGCTCGACACCATGCACAAGGACCTCTACCGCGCCCGCGCGGCGGCCCTCTCCTCGATCCCGACCTCGACCGGCGCTGCCAAGGCGATCGGCCTGGTGATTCCGGAGCTCAAGGGCAAGCTCGACGGTTCGTCGATCCGCGTGCCGACCCCGAACGTCTCGCTGATCGACCTCAAATTCGTCGCCAAGCGCGCGACGACCGTCGACGAGATCAACGCGGCGATGAAGGCGGCGGCCGCCGGCCCGCTCCAGGGCGTCCTCGCCGTCACCGACCAGCCGAACGTCTCGCACGACTTCAACCACGATCCGCATTCGGCGACGTTCCACCTCGACCAGACCAAGGTCATCGACGGCACCTTCGTCCGCGTCATGGCCTGGTACGACAATGAGTGGGGCTTCTCGAACCGCATGGCCGACATGACGGCCTATTTCGCGAAGTTCCTCTGAGCCGAACGGCAAAGACGATTTGATCCGTCGAAACGAGATCAGCTAGAACCAGATGGCCCGGACGCGTTCCGGGCCATTTTCACATGGAGGGCGATGTCGCCCGCCGGGGACGCCCCAAGGAGTGAGCGCGCATGTCGACCTTCCGCACCCTCGATACCGCAGACGTCAAGGGCAAGCGCGTCCTGATCCGCGTCGACCTGAATGTCCCGATGAAGGACGGCAGGGTCACCGACGACACCCGCATCCGCGCCATCCTGCCGACCGTCCGCGACGTCTCGAAGCGCGGCGGCAAGGCGATCCTGCTCGCCCATTTCGGCCGCCCGAAGGGCGAGCGCGTCGCCGACATGTCGCTCGCACCCGTCGTGCCGGCGCTGGAAACCCTGCTCGGCCGCCCGGTCGCCTTCGCCAATGACTGCATCGGCAACGACGCCGCCCAGGCGATCGCCAAGATGTCGGACAGCGACGTGCTGCTGCTCGAGAACACCCGCTTCCACAAGGGCGAAGAGAAGAACGATCCGATCTTCACCGCCGCGCTGGCCGAGCTCGGCGACATCTATGTCAACGACGCCTTCTCCGCCGCCCACCGCGCCCATTCCTCGACCGAGGGCCTCGCCCACCAGCTGCCGGCCTATGCCGGCCGTTCGATGCAGGCCGAGCTCGAGGCACTCGAAAAAGCGCTGACCAGCCCGAAGCGGCCGGTGATCGCCATTGTCGGCGGCGCCAAGGTCTCGTCAAAGATCGACCTGCTGGAGAACCTGGTCGGCAAGGTCGACGCGCTGGTGATCGGCGGCGGCATGGCCAACACCTTCCTGCATGCGCAGGGACTGCCGGTCGGCAAGTCGCTCTGCGAGAAGGATCTGGCCGAGACCGCCCGCCGCATCCTGTCGAAGGCCAAGGATGCCAATTGCGCCGTCATCCTGCCGGTCGACGCGACCGTCGCCTATCATTTCGAGGCCCGCGCCCCGAACCAGACCTATGGCGTCGACGCGATCCCCGAGGACGGCATGATCCTCGATGTCGGCGGCCTGTCGATCGAGCGCATCAACGCGGCCATCGATGACGCCGCAACGCTGGTCTGGAACGGCCCGCTCGGCGCCTTCGAGCTGGAGCCGTTCGACCGCGGCACGGTCGACGCCGCCCGCCATGCCGCCAGGCGCACCAAGGCAGGCCACCTGCTGTCCGTCGCCGGCGGCGGCGATACGGTTGCGGCGCTCAACCATGCCGGCGTGGCCGACGATTTCTCCTATGTTTCGACCGCCGGCGGCGCCTTCCTGGAATGGCTGGAGGGCAAACCCCTGCCCGGCGTCGAGGTTTTGCGTCGCAAAGACTGATCATTTCCCGCTGCAGTGCAGCAAAGCTATGGTCTTTGCGACAATTTGATCCGGCCACCGAAACAACTTCCGAGCTTTTCTAGCTCGGAAGGGGTTTATTTTGCAGTGCAAAATCTAATCTGACGCGCTATGCAACGGCCGGGAGGCCCGGACGGTCCGGGTCCACGCTAGTCAAGAGATCGCACCGCATGACCGAAAGCCTTCAGGATATTGCCCGTCGTCTCGTCGCGCCCGGAAAGGGCATCCTCGCGGCGGATGAGAGCTCGAGCACGATCAAGAAGCGTTTCGACAGCATCCAGCTGGAATCGACGGCCGACAGCCGTCGCGACTACCGCGAGATGCTGTTCTCGGCCGATCAGGCGATGCGCGAGCATGTCTCCGGCGTCATCCTGTTCGACGAGACCATCCGCCAGCAGGCCAAGGACGGCCGCCAGCTGGTCGAGCTGATCACCGCGACCGGCGCAATCCCCGGCATCAAGGTCGACATGGGCGCCAAGCCCCTCGCCTTCCATCCGGGCGAGACCGTCACCGAAGGCCTCGACGGCCTGCGCGAGCGGCTGGTCGAATACCACAAGCTCGGCGCTCGCTTCGCCAAGTGGCGGGCCGTGATCACCATCGGCGAGAACCTGCCGTCGCCGGGCGCCCTCTCGGCCAACGCACATGGCCTCGCCCGCTATGCCGCGCTCTGCCAGGAGAACGGCATCGTCCCGATCGTCGAGCCGGAAGTCCTGATGGACAATCCGAACGCCACCCACTCGATCGAGACCTGCCATCAGGTGACCGAGGAGACGCTCCGGATCGTCTTCGAGGAACTCGACCGCGCCCATGTCGATCTCCGCGGCATCATCCTGAAGCCGAACATGGTCGTGCCGGGCAAGGACAGCGGCTCGAAGGCGGATCCGTCGGAAGTCGCCGAGCGCACCGTCGCGGTCTTCCGCGCCACCGTGCCGACCTCGGTTCCGGGCATCGCCTTCCTGTCCGGCGGCCAGTCGGACGTGCTGGCGACCGAGCATCTGTCGCGCATCAACGCCCTCGGCGACCTGCCCTGGGGCATCACCTTCTCCTATGGCCGCGCCCTGCAGGCGGCCGCGCTCAAGGCATGGGGCGGCAAGCCGGAGAATGTCGCGGCCGGTCAGGAAGCCTTCCTGCATCGCTGCCGGATGAACGGCCTGGCCGCGCTCGGCAAGTGGAACGCAGAGCTGGAGAGCGAGGTCGCCTGAGCGGCCTCGTCCTGACGCAGACGAAACGCGCCGCCCCGAACGGGGCGGCGCATCATGCCGCAGTCCCATGGCTCGGCGCGGCAACCCCGGCGAACGGCGGACAGCCGCCTGATTGTCGCGTTCTAGCCCCGCTCGTCCGCGCCAGCACGGCAGGACGCGCCCACGGCGGACGGAGCCTCTACGCAACCGGCAGCACGCGGCCTTCCTGCACGGTACCCCAGACCGCAATGTCCTTGATCCCCATCGGATCGACGGTGACGGGATTGTTCGAGAGGATCGTGAAATTGGCGAGCTTGCCAGGCACGATGCTGCCGACATCCTTTTCCATCTGGAGCGAATAGGCGGCATCGAGCGTGACGGCCCGCAAGCCGCCAAGACGGCTGACGCGCTGCTCGGGCCCCCGCAGGTTGCCCTCGTTCGTCACGCGATTCACGCCCGACCAGATCAGGAAGAGCGGCTGGCCGGGAGCCATCGGCATGTCCGAGTGGAAGGAATAGGAGATCCCCGCCCTCTCGACATCCCCCATGCGGACCATCTCGTCCGCGCGCTCCGGATCGAGGCCGTTGGCGCGATAATTGTCGGCGAGCGCGACGGGGTAGTACGGATTGCCACTGACGATCGCGCCCAGACGCCGGATCCGCTTCACCTGGTCAGGGGTGGAGATCGCGAAATGGATGATGACCGTGCGATGATCGGGGCGCGGATGGCGGCGCATGTTGAGCTCCAGCTGATCGAGCACCATGTCGAGCCCCTTGTCGCCGTTGACATGGACATGAAGCTGGTAGCCGAGGTCCCAGTAGACACGGAATGTCCGGGCGAAGAAGTCCGGATCCATCATCCACTCCCCCCTGTGCCCATCCGTGTATCCGCCATTCATCTGCATGGCCTGCGAGAAGATCGCGCCATCGGCGAAGAGCTTCACCTGCTTCGGAAGGTAGGCGGTCATGCCCCGGCCCCAGGAGAGCAACCTTTCGCTCTCGGCGGCAACCTGGTCGTCCGGATAGGCGCCGGTGATCGACTTGCCGTCGGCGATGAAATAGAAGCGGAAGGGCGAGGAAGCGTCGCTGAGGACGGCGTTCTGCGCATCCTGCATCGTCTTCGAGGCCATGCCGCCGGGTTCGCAACCGAGCGTCACGCCATTGGCGTGATAATAGGCCTTCACGAACTCAAGCCCGGAACGCACCCGCTCGGGAGAGGCGATGGCCGGGGCAATCAGGGGCATGACGGCGAAGGCGCCCTGCTCCCAATAGTGGGAGTTGGCGAAGTCCGACTGCGCCCTCGCGCTGTCCGTCAGCCGGTCGAACCACTCCCGGGTCACGCCGTATTTCTTCTCGGCAACGGCATTGAGGAAGAACTCATGCCCGGAACGGTGCCAGACGATGATGGGACGGCCGGTGCTGATGGCGTCGAGGTCGGATCTCTTGAGCTCCCCGTGGAAGTATTGATGGTACCCCCACGTCAACAAGGCCTCGTTCGCGGGCTTCAGCCTCGCGTTCGCTTCGGCAAGACGCGCGAGATACTCGGAGCGGTTCCTGGCGGCCTTCGCCGTGCGCCCCGGCAGCCGCCAGTCCTCGATCGCGATGATCTCGCTTGTCATCGTCAGGGCGGCTAGCATCGGGTGGTCATGCTGGGCGATGAAGCCCGGCACGATGACCTGATCGGCGAAGGTCGTATCCACCTTGTAGGGTTGATCGCCGGCCGCCGTCGCAAGCTCCTCGAACGAGCCGACAGCGAGAATGCGGTCTCCCACCACGGCGACCGCCTCGGCGGTGGGCCTCGCCGGATCGAGCGTCACGATCTCCCTGGCGCGGAAGATCGTCGCCTCCGGCAGCGCCTTCGTGTCGAACTGGTCCGCGATGTCCTGCAGCGAGGCGGTTGCCGCCCGCGCGGGTCCTTGCCCCACCGTCTCGCAAGCGAAAGCGCCGGCCGCCACCGTTGCGGCCCCTCTCAGGATGTGGCGTCGGGACGGAAGAAGGAGGCGACGGAAGGCCTCGGCGAACGCCGGATTGCAGTTGATGCACATCAACGGAACTCCACAGCGCGGCAAGCAGCCGACTAGACTCCCCGCGGTCGCGGATGTCAACGACTTGCCAGTACGACCCGGTCTCGCGTCCGGCCCGGCCCTGCCCACGCCCCTCTGGTGCCGGCGCGCCGGGCCAGGCCGGCGTTCATAAGGCTGACCTGCGACCG
This sequence comes from Kaistia granuli DSM 23481, assembly GCF_000380505.1. Taxonomy (GTDB): domain Bacteria; phylum Pseudomonadota; class Alphaproteobacteria; order Rhizobiales; family Kaistiaceae; genus Kaistia; species Kaistia granuli. Next base: position 77,577 of record NZ_AQYH01000002.1, read on the forward strand.
CCTCTGGCCGCGGGTCCATCGGTCCGTGTCCTTGGGGCCGGCGCCAATCGAGAAGGAGGCACTTCCTATCCTGCGGCAAATCACGCTAAACCTTGATCCGCGCGATGCGCTCCCGCCCCGGCAGGGGCGCATCGCGGCAAGGACTTGGCGCGACGATCCGGCCATGCAGTCTGTCTTGGCCGATGCGTGCGGAGTGAAACGAGACGCAGCGTGATCCGGCGGCAAACGATGGCAAGAGATTTCGACCCCTACAAACTTGCCAGCCCGCAAGTTTATCTCTGGCGGATGATCGTCTTCCTGGTCATCGCCGCCTTCGTGGCGCTGATCCTTTATCGCCAGGTCTACACCTCGTTTCTCGCCAATCCGGCCCTGAACGGCGTCATCATCGGCGTGCTGTTCATCGGCATCCTGCTCGCCTTCCGGCAGGTGATCCGCATTTTCCCGGAGATCCGCTGGGTCAACGGCTTCCGCAATTCCGACCGCTCGATCGAGATCGAGCGCGCGCCGGTGCTGCTGGCGCCGATGGCAGCGATCCTTGGCGATCGCATCGGCCGCATGTCGATCTCGACCCAGACGATGCGCTCGGTGCTCGATTCGATCCTGATGCGCCTCGACGAGGACCGCGACACATCGCGCTATCTGACCGGCCTGCTGGTCTTCCTCGGCCTGCTCGGCACATTCTGGGGGCTGCTCGAAACCGTCGGCGCCGTCGCCGACGCGATTCGCGGCCTGAACATCGGCGCCGGCGACAGCGCCGTGATCTTCGAGGATCTGAAATCCGGCCTCGAAGGCCCGCTGGTCGGCATGGGCACGGCGTTCTCGTCCTCGCTGTTCGGTCTCGCCGGCTCGCTCATCCTCGGCTTCCTCGACCTGCAGGCCGGCCAGGCGCAGAACAAGTTCTATACCGAGCTGGAAGACTGGCTCGCCACCGTCACCGATCTCGACCCGAGCATGCTCGACGTGCGCGAGGGCCAGAGCACCGGCGAGGATCTGCGCGTCGCCATTGAGCGGCTGACCGCCGTGGTTCAGGAAGGCGGCGGCGGTGCCGGCGGCTCGACGCAGCGCGCCACCGCGGCGATGGCCAACCTCGCCGAGGGCATCCAGGGCCTGGTCCAGCACATGCGCAGTGAGCAGCAGGTGGTGCGCGGCTGGGTCGAACAGCAGGCCGACCAGCAGCGGGAAATGCAGCAATTGCTGGAGCTGATCGCCAAGGCCCTCAAGCAGCCGGCCGGAGAATAGCGTGGCAGCCCGAGGACGCCGCCGCGAGGCCAGGAGCGACGTCTGGCCGGCCTTTGTCGACGTGCTGTCGAACCTCCTGCTCGTCTTCATTTTCCTGCTGTCGATCTTCGCGCTGCTGCAGTTCCTGCAGAGCCGCGAGATCACCGGCAAGGACACGGTGCTGAACCGGCTCAACAGCCAGATCGCCGAGCTGACCGAACTGCTCGCCATGGAGCGCGCCGGCAAGCAGGACGCGGCCGACCAGCTCGCCAATCTGCAGGCGAGCCTTCTCTCCGCCGAAGCGGAGCGTGACCGGCTGAAGCGTGCCGCCGACAGTTCGACCGCCGCCGCCGGTTCGGCCGAGGGCCAGATCGCCATCATCACCAAGGCGCTGGAGGACGAGAAGGTCGTCAACCAGAAATCGCTGTCGCAGATCGAGATCCTGAACCAGCAGATCGCGGCGCTCCGCCGCCAGATCGGCGCACTGGAAGAGGCGCTGAACGCGTCGGAGAAGCGCGACACCGAGAGCCAGACCAAGATCGCCGATCTCGGCCGCCGGCTGAACGTCGCGCTGGCGCAGCGCGTGCAGGAACTGTCGCGCTACCGCTCCGACTTCTTCGGCCGCCTGCGCGAGATCCTCGGCAACCGGCCCGACATCACCATCGTCGGCGACCGCTTCGTGTTCCAGTCAGAAGTGCTGTTCCCATCCGGCTCGGACGAGATCAACGCCGAGGGCCGGGTCGAGATGGCGAAGCTCGCCGAGGCGCTGAAGACGCTGGAAGGCGAGATCCCGCCCGAGATCGCCTGGGTGCTGCGCGTCGACGGACATACCGACGCACGGCCGCTCTCGGGCTCCGGCCGCTTCCGCAACAATTGGGAGCTTTCGGCGGCGCGCGCCATCGCGGTGGTGCGCTATCTGGTCGAACAGGGCGTGCAGCCGATCCACCTGGTCGCCGCCGGCTTCGGCGAATTCCAGCCGCTCGAACAAGGCTCGACCGAAGCCGCCTATGCCCGCAACCGCCGAATCGAGCTGAAGCTCACCGAACGGTAGGCGATGCGGATCATCCTCACGGCACATGCCGCCCTGATGATGAGCGAGCGGGATATCGCGCTGGATTGGGTCCAGCAGACGCTGGCGGAACCCGACTCTCGGGAGCCGGATGTCCGCGACGGCGTTACACGAGCATTCCGTGCGATCCCCGAACGCGAGCATCGCGTTCTCCGCGTGGCATATGCCCAAGATGGGAACATATAGGGTGATCACCGCATTCCTCGACCGAGGCCGACGCCGATGAAAACCGTCTATGACAGCGAAGCCGACGCCCTCTATCTCCGCTTCACGGACGCGCCGATCATCGAGAGTGAAGAGATCCGGCCGGGGCTCGTGCTCGACTTTGATCAAAACGGCAAGATCGTCGGCGTCGAGATTCTCGACGCCTCACAGCATCTCGCGCCAGGCACTGACTTGGAGCGCCTCGCCGCCGCCTGAGTTCAGGCAGCGTCCTCGCGGAACTGCAGCCGCGCCAGCCGGGCATAGAGGCCGCCCTGGCGCACCAGCGCCTCATGCGTACCTTCCTCGACGATGGCGCCGCCATCCATGACGAGGATGCGGTCGGCCTTGAGGATCGTGGCGAGGCGATGCGCGATGACGATCGTCGTGCGGCCGACCATCAGCTCGTCGAGCGCCGATTGCACCGCGACCTCGCTCTCGGCGTCGAGGGCGCTGGTCGCCTCGTCGAGCAGCAGGATCGGCGCATCCTTGAGGATGGCACGCGCGATCGCGATGCGCTGGCGCTGGCCGCCCGAAAGCGTGACGCCGCGCTCGCCGAGTTGCGTCTCGTAGCCCTCCGGCAGCGCCGACAGGAAGGCATCCGCATGGGCCGATACGGCGGCGGCCCGGATCTGGGTCAGCTCCGCGTCTGGCCGCCCGAGTGCGATGTTCTCCGCCGCGCTGGCGGCGAAGATGACCGTGTCCTGCGGCACGATGGCGATCCGGGAGCGCAGCTCGACCGGATCGAGCGCGCGGATATCGACGCCATCCACCGTCACCCGGCCCTGCTGCGGATCGTAGAAGCGCAAGATCAGGTTGAAGATCGTGCTCTTGCCGGCGCCGGATGGACCGACGACGGCGACGCGTTCGCCCGGCGCGACATGGAAGCCGACATGACGGATGGCGGCGCCCCGTCCCCCTTCCGGATAGCTGAAGCCGATACTCTCGAAGGTGATCGCGCCCTGGACCGGCTCGGCCAAGCGAACGGGCTGCGCCGGAGCGGCGATCGACGGCTTCTCAGCCAGGATCTCGGCAAGGCGTTCGGCCGCGCCCGCGGCATTGGCGATATCTCCCCAGACCTGCGACAGCTCGCCGAGCGCGCCGGCGGCCAGCACGGCATAGATCAGGAACTGGCCGAGCGTGCCGGGGGTCATCCGGCCGGCGAGCACATCCTGCGCTCCCCACCAGAGCACGGCCACCATGCTGGTAAACACCATGAAGATGCCGAAGCCAGTCAGCGCCGCGCGCGCCTGCGTCGAATGGCGCGCCGCCAGGAACGCGTTTTCCACGCTGTCGGCGAAACGCCGCGTCACGCTCGCCTCGGCGGTGAAAGACTGGACGATGCGGATCGCGCCGATCGCCTCGGACGCATAGGCGGAGGCTTCCGCCAGCATGTCCTGCGCCTTGCGCGACCGGAGCCTGACCCGCCGGCCGAAGCCGACCAGGGGCAGCACGATGATTGGCAGGGCCAGCAGGACCAGGCCGGACAGCTTCGGGCTGGTGACGATCATCATCGCGACGCCGCCGGTGAACATCACCAGGTTGCGCAGCGCGATCGAGATGTTGGCGCCCGCGACGGCTTTGATCTGCGTCGTATCGGTGGTCAGGCGCGCGGTGATCTCGCCGGAACGATTGCGGTCGAAGAAGTCGATGCCAAGTGCTGACAGATGCCGGAAGACGTCGGCGCGCAGATCGGCCACGACCCGCTCGCCAAGCCAGGTGACGAAATAGAAGCGCAGGCCCGAGCCGATGGCGAGCATCGCGACGACGCCGATCAGCGCCATGAAATAGATGTTGATCGTGCCCGAATTGTCGGCGGTGAAACCATGGTCGATCATGCGCCGGACCGCGAGCGGCACGGTCAGCGCTGCGAACGCCGCCAGCAGGAGCGCCACGCAGGCGCCGGCGAGCTGTGGCTTGCGTCGGAGCACATAGGGTATCAGCATGGCGAGCGGCCGCATCGAGCGACGGCCTGGCTTGGCGTCGCCTTCCCTGCCGGCTACGCCTGCTGCGTCAGAAGCGCCTTTTGCGTCTCTTGGCATCGTGTCTCGAACCGCCATAGGCACCCGTCTCGGTCATTCGCGGAGGCTCGCGCCCCGATCGCGCCTTGATGCACCGATGACCGTGCTGTTTCAAGACGAGCCGCCCCTTGTGCCGGCCCGAGCGCTGGGCTATATCGTCGCCCCACAGGACGGCCGGTCGCATGCAGCCGTTTTTCCCATTGATCAGGACGGCGCATCCGCTTCGGCGAGCGACGACCATGCGGTCCCCAACGGACCGAGCCGCGAGGACCAGACGATGAAGAAGGACATTCATCCCGACTACCACACGATCAAGGTCGTGATGACGAACGGGACGGAATATTTCACCAAGTCGACCTATGGTGAAGAGGGTGCCGTGATGAACCTCGACATCGATCCGTCGACGCACCCGGCCTGGACCGGCGGCAACCAGACGCTGCTCGACCGCGCCGGCCGCGTGTCGCGCTTCAACAACAAGTTCAAGGGCTTCATGGGCAGCTAAGCTCCCGAAGCGCTTCTGGAATGCAAAAAACCCGGCCTCTGGCCGGGTTTTTTTTATTGGCCGCGTTCCGAAGCGGAGCGGCCGGGCTCAAGCGACGGGGCGACCGCCCTATTCGCGGCCGCCACCGAAAGCGCGCGCCAGCTGGCCGAGCTGGCGGCTGACCGGGTTCTCGGCCGGCTCGTCGGCATTGGCGGCGTTGTAGATCGCGTCGTCGAGCCGGATGACGCGCTCCTGCAGGCGCACGGAGCGCTCGATCAGCCCGCGCAGCCGCTCCGGCAGATCCTCCCAGCCGCGGCCTTCCGTCACCGAGCCGAAGCCGCGCAGCCGGACCTTCGCCTTCTCGCTGCCGGCCTGCTCGAACGTCATCTCGCCCTCGTTGACGGCGCGCTGCAGCAGCAGCCACGAGGCCAGTTGCATCAGCCGCGTCGTCAGCCGCATCGATTCGGTGGCGTAGGAGAGCGAGCCGCCCGGCGGAAGGTCGCGCGATTCGACGCGGCCGTCGCCGTCGAGATAGGCGGCGGTTTCCTCGACCAGCAGCATCCCCTCCCGGAAGAGGCCGCGGAAAGTGTCGGAAAATGCGAACCGCTGGCCGAAAACGATCGGCGGGTCGATGTGCCCAAGGCTGTCGTCTGTCATGGAGTCGTTCCGTTGCGCCACCACGTCAATCCCGCAAGGGTTCAGACGGGGCGCAAGTTTTGCCGATTTTGACCTTGATGGAGCCGGAAGTCAAAAAAAGAGCCGCGAGAAACGGCTCTTGTGAGGCGACAGAGGGAGGAGTCCAACAGAGAAGCTTCCACGGATGTCCAGATCACTGGACGCAAGGATTACGCGCCCATAACCTTAACGAGTGGTTAATGCTCGCAACCCCCGGACTCGCGGCCTCCTTGCTCAGCTCTTGAAGAACGAGGACGCCGCCGCGCGCGAGGCGGTTTTCGCAGCGATCGCCGCCTCGAGACGGACGATCTCCGCCTTGAGCAGATCGATCCGTTCGTTGAGCTCGTCGATCGACAGACGCCCCAGTTCCTCGCCGATCCTGTGCGGCGCCGGCTTCTCGACCGGCACGTCGTCGAAAAGGGCCATGATGCACTCCGTCTCGTTTTTCGGTCCCGTCTGGGCCAAAGAATAGCAACATCCGCCCGGCCTTCGCCAGCCGGGCCGTCGTTACCCCGAGGAGACCAACCTTGACCGCCATTCCCGAAACCATGACCGCCATGGCCATTTCCGAACCCGGCGGGCCGGACGTGCTGCAGCCGACGACGCGACCGGTGCCGCATCCGTTCGAGCACGAGATCCTGATCCAGGTCGCCGCCGCCGGCGTAAACCGACCGGATGTCGCCCAGCGCCAGGGACATTATCCACCGCCCAAGGGTGCCTCGGATCTGCCCGGCCTCGAGGTCGCGGGCCATGTCGTGGCGCTCGGCCGCAATTGCTCGCGCTTCGCCTTGGGCGACGCCGTCACGGCGCTGGTCGCCGGCGGCGGCTATGCGGAATATGTCGCCGTCAACGAAACCAACGCCCTGCCCGTCCCGGCCGGCCTGACGATGATCGAGGCAGCGGCGCTCCCCGAGACCTTCTTCACCGTCTGGCACAATGTGTTGGAGCGAGCAGCCCTGAAGCCCGGCGAGACCCTGCTGGTGCATGGCGGCTCGTCCGGCATCGGCACGACGGCGATCCAGCTGGCGAAGGCGCTCGGCGCCACCGTGCTGGCGACCGCCGGCTCGGCGGAGAAATGCGCCGCCTGCGTCGAGCTCGGCGCCAGCCGCGCCATCAACTATCTCAAGGAGGATTTCGTCACCGCGGTAAAGGACGCCACGGAAGGACGGGGGGCCGACGTCATCCTCGACATGGTCGGCGGCGACTATATCGAGCGCAATTTCGACGCCGCGGCGCCGGATGGCCGCATCGCCCAGATCGCCTTCCTGAACGGACCGGTGGTCGAGGTGAACTTCAATCGCCTGCTCACCAAGCGGTTGACGCTCACCGGCTCGACGCTGCGCCCGCGCACCGTCGCCTTCAAGGGCGCGCTCGCCGCCGCGCTGCAGGAAAAGGTCTGGCCGCTGATCGAGCAGGGCGTCATCCGGCCGCGCATCGACGCCACCTTCCCGCTCGCGGAAGCGGCGGAGGCGCATCGCCGGATGGAAAGCTCGGGCCATATCGGCAAGATCGTCCTGACGGTCGGTTAACCTGACCGGCAGGAAATCGGATCAGTTCATGAAACCAGAGCCGCCTGGCGCCGTTGGCTCGTCGGCAGGCGGAGGACCGGGCGGGCGAAGATACCCCGACGATTCCGGCGTCGTCTTCCTGACGAATGCGACAGCGGGACGCTCAGCCGGGCGGAAGCGATATCGTTTTGGCCTGAAAGAGAGTAGATTTCCGTAGCCGACGAAACGTAACGACCCGTTTCCTCTTCGTGGAACGGGTTGATTCGATGTAAGATTGCAGATGTCGGTGCAATTCGCACCCCGGAGGACAACATGCAACGCCAAAATACTTGGATCTGGGTCGTCGTGGCCATCATCGTCCTGGTGATAGCTTATTTCTGGTGGAAGTCGAGGACGCCTGTCGCACCGCCCACTCCGGCCGCGGTTGAACAGTCGAAGCCGGCCCCGGCTCCGGAAGCCCCGAAGCCCGCCGAACCGGCTCCCGCTCCGGCTCCGGCAGCTCCCGCGCCGACCCCGCCGGCCGAGCCCGCTCCTGCCCCGGCTCCCGCTCCGAGCACGCCGGCCGAGCCGACGACGCCGCCCGCGACCACGCCGTAGTCGCGCCGATCCCTTGCGCGGGGCGAGCTCCGCGCAATAGGCGAGCCTGAACGTCTGCCGGGCGCCCGATGCGGCCCCCGGCAGACGTCGCCTGCCTGATCACCGATTTTTGACATCGCGGCGCGCGCAAGCTTCGTTTGCGTCAGGAATGGCACCGGTCTATATATCGGCCCATTCCCGTCATTCAGACGTTTGCTCAGCTCCTCCGGCCACCACCGGGAGAGCGACCAGGAGAGAATTATGTCGACTATCCCGCTGATGCCAAAGGCAACCGCCGTATGGCTCGTCGAGAATACCTCTCTCGGCTTCGACCAGATCGCCGATTTCTGCAAGCTGCACCCGCTCGAGGTGAAGGCCATCGCCGACGGGGAAGCAGCCCAGACGATCAAGGGTCTCGATCCGGTGACGACGGGCCAGTTGACGCGCGAGGAGATCGAGCGCGCCCAGAAGGATCCGAAGTATCGCCTGAAGATGGCGGAGACGCGCGTCCGCGTGCCGGTCCAGAAGCGCAAGGGCCCGCGCTATACGCCGGTCTCGCGCCGCCAGGATCGTCCGAACGCTATTCTCTGGCTGCTGCGCAGCCATCCCGAGCTCAAGGACGCGTCGATCATGCGTCTGGTCGGCACCACCAAGCCGACGATCGATTCGATTCGCGACCGCAGCCACTGGAATTCGGCCAATCTGACGCCGATGGACCCGGTGACACTGGGCCTCTGCTCGCAGATCGATCTCGACTTCGAGGTCGAGAAGGCCGCCAAGAACGCGCCGCCGCGCGAGCCGGGCGCCGAGGGCGAGGTGCTGCTGCCGGCGGAAGAGACGACGGCGACCGACGCGCTGGCCGCTGCGGCGCTGCGCTCCTATCGCCGCGAAGAGCCGAAGGAAGACGAACTCGACGCCGATGCCGTCTTCGCCAAGCTGAAGTCGCTGAAGGGCCCCGTCGACGAGGACGAAGACGAGGCGTAGTCCGCCCGGCCCCGAAACGGGCCCCGCCGCTCCACGCCGGCCGCAGCGCCCGCGAACAACCATCAGAGAGGCCTCGCCCGACCCGGGCGGGGCCTTTTTTGATTGGGCCGCGCGCTGATTCCCCTGGGTTGCCGTGACGGGCCAGCCCGACTCGCTCGCGAAGAATTGCTTCCGGCCGGCGATTCCGGCTAGAATCATCGCGTGACGGTTCGCTGTGCTTCGGAAATCGACGCTCCGAGCGGCCGAAATGCCACGACGAAACGGCGAAAACCAGAATTTCCCTTGTTTCGGCGGCTCTCCGCTTTGACAGCGCCTCCCCGCTTCTGCTATGAGAGCGACCACAAATTGGGACGTTGTTGATCGGCGGCTTTGGTCGCTCCTACTCGTCTCCCCGAGATTTCATCCGGACCGGATCAAGATAGGACGCTCCCGCGTGCAGGTACTCGTTCGCGACAATAACGTCGATCAGGCGCTCAAGGCTCTCAAGAAGAAGATGCAGCGTGAAGGCATCTTCCGTGAGATGAAGCTGCGCAACTTCTATGAGAAGCCCTCCGAGAAGAAGGCCCGCGAGAAGGCGGAAGCCGTTCGCCGCGCTCGCAAGCTCGCCCGCAAGCGCGCCCAGCGCGAAGGCGGCATCGTGGCTGCTCCCAAGCCGAAGCGCTGACGAGCGGGGCATCGCGCCCTGCTTTCGCCTGCTTTTTCGCTTTGAAGTTCAAAGTAACGAGCCCGGTTCGCCGGGTTCGTTGCTTTTTGGTGTCTGCGCCCTTCTTCATCGCCATGGGCGCCCGTTTGGGAGCAACGCTCATGATGGTGTTCGGCAGGATTTCGCCCGCGAACACGCCCTCGACAGAGATCGGACGCAGCCTCGCGCCGGCCCCTGTCATGGTCGTGTTACTCGGCGCCCTGGCCCTGGCAGGCTGCCAGTCCTCTGGCCCGCATGATTTCGGCAACGACGTCGATCGTGCCATGGGCTCGGAAGCGAACATCTCGTCGCTGAGCTCGGTGGTGAACCAGAACCCCAGCGACGCCTCCGGCTACAATGTGCGCGGCACCGCGCTCGGCCGCGCCGGGCGCTACGATCAGGCGCTCGCCGACTTCAACAAGGCGATCGAGATCAATCCCGGCTTCTACCAGGCCTATTCGAACCGGGCGCTGGTGCTGCGCAATCTGAAGCAGAACGGCCAGGCTCTCTCCGACTACAATCGCTCGATCCAGCTCAATCCGAGCTATAACGAGGCCTATGTCGGGCGCGGCAATCTCTACCGCTCGCAGGGGCAGATCGATCTGGCGCTGGCCGACTTCAACCGCGCGATCGAGCTCGATTCGACCGATCCCAAGGCCTACAACAACCGGGCGCTGATCTATCAGGGCCAGGGCCGCCACGACGACGCGATCGCCGATTTCACCGCCTCGATGACCTACGCGCCGAACGCGGTCGCCCCGCATCAGGGCCGCGGCCTCTCCTATCTCGCCACCGGCGACTACAAGGCCGCCCTCGACGACTTCAACGCCGTCGTGCGCGCCGACAAGAACAATTACGAAGGCTGGACCAACCAGGGCCTGGCGCTCGAGAAGCTCGGCGAGCGGGACGCGGCGCACGCCGCCTTCGCCCGCGCCCAGACGCTGAACGCCAGCTACCCGCCCGCCCGCGACGGCATGCGCCGCACCGCCAAGGCCGGCGCCTGACGAACGTCGAACGGCTGTCGTCTCCCCAAGCGCTGCGACAGCCCTTTTCTCCGATCTGCAAGCCAGCGCAGCGCGCAGGCGATCCCTGCCTTCCGCGCTGTTTGGCGCTGGGCGCCCGTCAGTGCCGGACGGCCATTTCGCCCGCCAGCAGCTCGACCAGCCGGTCCAGTCCCTCTTCGGTGCCGGCCACCCGCTGATCCCGGGCAGCCTGGCCGCCGGCGAGCAGCGCCACCTGCTCGGTAAAGATCATCCGCGTCCTGGCCGCCACGGCCTCGAGCTCGATCGTCACCAGCGAGGCGGAGAGCCGCTTGCCGGAGAAGCTCATCTCATAGGCATAGAGGATGCGGCGGGCCGGCTCGATGTCGAGATAGTAGGCGTGATAGGTCTGCTCTTCTCCTGCCGCCGTCCGCCAGCGCTTCGCATCCGTGCCGCCGACGCGAAAATCGCTGCGGTCCTCGATGACGGTCCAGTCGGGATGGCAGCTGTTCCAGCGCGCCTTCAGTTCGGGCTCAGCCCAGAACCGAAAGGCATGCGCGGGACGAGCGGAAAACTCCCGCCGGATGACGAAGCTCGTGTGGTCGATGCGATCGGTGGTCATGAATCCTGCTCCGTCTCGGGGAATTCCAGCATGGCACGCTCCAGCTGATCGAACGATGCGTTGAGCGCTGCCTCGCGCTGCGCCACCCATCGCTGGATGGCGCCGAAGGCCGTAGGGCTGATGGCGTAGGTGCGGACCCGGCCGCTCTTGCTCGACACGACGATGCCGCCCTCCTCCAGCACCCTGAGATGCTTGAGCGCCGAGGGCAGCCCCATGCCGGCGGGTGCCGCCAGCTCCTTGACCGAGGCCGGCTGGCGGCAGAGCCGCTCGACCATCATGCGCCGGCCAGGATCGGCGAGCGCGCTGAAGACACGATCCAGTGTCGTCATATCCATCATCCGCTCCCTCACGCCTCCGCGGGATCGAGGAAGCGTCGCGGCATCGCCTCGCGATAGGGGTAGAGGTGGAAATAGGGCCGCGCCTCGTCGAGCGTGCGCCGGACCGAGGGACGCGCCAGCAGCCCCTCGAAATAGCCCGCGAGATGTCCCTGCTCCGGCGCGAAGGGATGGACGATCGAGGCATAGAACAGCGCCGGCGTCGCGGCGCAGTCGGCGATGGTGAAGGCCTCTCCCGGAACGAGCCCCCCGGCCGCCAGCCGCGCTTCGAGGATGCCATAGGCCATGTCGAGCGCCCGGTGTGCCTCGGCGAGGCCGGCCGGGTCCTTGCTGCCTTCGGGACGCAGGCGATCGGCGACGATCTTCTGCATCGGCACATGCACGTAGAAATCGAAGAAGCGGTCCCAGAGCCGGGCGTCGAGCCTCGCCTCGTCATCCGCCGGTAGCAGGGCGACGGGGCCGGGATAGTGCAGCGCCAGATACTCGATGATGATGCTCGTCTCGGGAATGGCGCGATCCCGCACGCTGTCATGCAGCACCGGGATCTTACCGAGCGGCCATTTGTCCGTCAGCGCCGCCCTTGAGGCCTCGTCGGAGAAATCGACCAGACGCGGCGTGAACGGCGTCCCGTTCTCGTACAGGGCGATCAGCACCTTGTGGCAGAACGACGCCAGCGGATGGAGATAGAGGGTCAGCGACATGATGGGCGCCCGTTCAGTTTCCGATAACGGAAACTATTCGGAGCGGGTGACTTCGGTCAAGAATAGTTTCCATCAAGAGAAAGTGATTGCGGACGAAGGCTGGGCATTTTCACCGGCCCACGCGCTGGACGACCCGGGCCGGCATGCTACCCTTCTCGGCCGCAGCCCGCCGCTCGATCCCGGCAGGGAATGGTCAATGCAGGCCGTTGTGTCCCTCCCGGGCGGTGTGTCAGCAAGGCGAGCCTGGCCTTTCATTCTGCCCGTCCATGGACAGTTTCATGGACGCGAAGTCGATGGTCAGGGATCACGCCGCCGCGTACGGCAGACGAAGGAGCTTCCATGGATCTCAATGGTGCCTTGCCGGGCTGTTCGCCGGGCCGCTGGCTCCCGGTCAGGACCGGCGAATCCGGCGATCGGGTCTATCGCCGCGAGGATGGCTTCGCCTACGCGAAATGCGCGCCCACGACCCGCGCCCTCGAACTGGCCGGGGAACGCGACCGGCTCGCCTGGCTTCACGGTCGCGGCGTTTCCTGCCCCGAGATCGTCGACTGGCGCGAGACCGAGGACGGCGCCTGCCTGGTGATGACGGCGATCCCCGGCATACCGGCGGTCGAGCTAACGGGAGCGGATCTGCTCAAGGCATGGCCGTCGATGGCACGGAACCTGGATGCCATCCACCAGCTGCCGACCGATCAGTGCCCGTTCGATCGCAGCCTGAGCTCCATGTTCCAGCGCGCCGTCGATGTCGTCTCCCGCGACGCCGTCAATCCGGACTTCCTGCCCGATGCGGACAAGGACAGACCTGCGGCGGAACTCCTGGCGCGCGTCGAACGCGACCTGCCGGCCCGGCTCCACCAAGAGGCGGCCAGCAAGGTGGTCTGTCATGGCGACCCCTGCCTGCCCAACTTCATGGTCGACCCGGACAGTCTCCAATGCACCGGATTGATCGACCTCGGCCGCCTCGGAACCGCCGACCGCTATGCCGATCTGGCGCTCATGGTCGCCAATGCCGAGGAGAACTGGACAACGGCCGATCAGTCCGACAGCGCCTTCGCCGCCCTGTTCGCGAGCCTCGAGATCGCAACGCCGGATCGCGATCGCCTGGCCTTCTATCTGCGCCTCGATCCCCTGACCTGGGGCTAGGGTGCTCCCTCCGTCGGCGGGCCAGCGCCTCCCCCTTTGACGAGCGGCTGTGACACGGCCGACGAAAAAGGCCGCCCGTGGGCGGCCTTTGTTGTCTCGCGATGCGGCGAACGCGTCAGTCCAGCGACTTGACGATGCTCTCGACCATCTTCTTGGCGTCGGCGAACAGCATCATCGTGTTGTCCTTGAAGAACAGCTCGTTCTCGACGCCGGCATAACCCGAACCCATGCCGCGCTTGATGAACAGCACCGTGCCGGCCTTCTCGACGTCGAGGATCGGCATGCCGTAGATCGGCGAGGTCGGGTCGGTCTTCGCCGCCGGGTTGGTCACGTCATTGGCGCCGATGACGAAGGCGACGTCGGCCTGGGCGAACTCCGAATTGATGTCCTCCAACTCGAAGACCTCGTCATACGGCACGTTCGCTTCCGCCAGCAGCACGTTCATGTGGCCCGGCATGCGGCCCGCTACCGGATGGATGGCATACTTCACCTCGACGCCTTCGGCCTTCAGCTTGTCGGCCATTTCGCGCAGCGCGTGCTGGGCCTGGGCGACCGCCATGCCGTAGCCCGGCACGATGATGACCTTGGAGGCGTTCTTCATGATGAAGGCGGCATCCTCGGCCGAGCCCTGCTTGACCGGACGCAGCTCGACCGCGCCGCCCGCCGCCGCCCCGGCCGTCTCGCCGCCGAAGCCGCCGAGGATGACCGAGATGAACGAGCGGTTCATGCCCTTGCACATGATGTAGGACAGAATCGCGCCGGACGAACCGACCAGCGCGCCGGTGATGATCAGCGCGGTATTGCCGAGCGTGAAGCCGATGCCGGCGGCGGCCCAGCCCGAATAGGAGTTCAGCATCGACACGACGACGGGCATGTCGGCGCCGCCGATCGGGACGATGATCAACCCGCCGAGCACGAGCGAGACGAGGACGATCAGCCAGAACACCAGGTGGCTCTCGGTGAACACCAGCGCGATGATCAGCGCCACCAGCAGGATGGCAAGGCCGGCATTGATCATGTGACGACCCGCCAGCAGGATCGGCTTGCCCGACATGTTGCCGTTCAGCTTGGCGAAAGCGATGACCGAGCCGGTGAAGGTGATCGCGCCGATGGCGACACCGAGCGACATCTCGATCAGGGCCTGGCCGTGAATGGCGCCGATCTCGCCGATGCCGAAGGCGGCCGGTGCATACATGGCGGCGGCCGCCACCATGACGGCGGCGAGGCCGACCAGCGAGTGGAAGGCGGCGACCAGCTGCGGCATCGCGGTCATGGCGATGCGGCGGGCGATGATCGCGCCGATGCCGCCGCCAATGCCGAGGCCGAGGATGATCAGGCCCCAGGCGCCGGCGCTCTTCGGCGCGGCGAGCACGAGCGTCGTGAGGATCGCGATCCCCATGCCGACCATGCCGTAGAGGTTGCCCTGGCGCGACGTCGCCGGGCTCGAAAGCCCGCGCAGCGCCATGATGAACAGGACGCCGGAGACGAGGTAAAGCAGCGCCGTGATATTTGCGGTTGTCATCGGCGCGGCCTCACTTCGTCTTTTTCTTGTACATGGCAAGCATGCGGCTGGTGACGAGGAAGCCACCGAAGATGTTCACGCTGGCCAGGATCAGGGCGATGAAGCCGAAGCCCTGCGCCCAGGCATGGCCGGAGGCGGCGGCCGCATCGACGGCCGCGTCGACACCGACCGCGAGCAGCGCGCCGACGACGATCACCGAGGAGATCGCGTTGGTGACCGACATCAGCGGCGTGTGCAGCGCCGGCGTGACCTGCCAGACGACGTAATAGCCGACGAAGATCGCCAGCACGAAGACCGAGAGCTGGAAGATGAAGGGGTCGATCGCGCCGCCGGAAACCGCATGGGCGGCGGCGCCGGCGACCTGGCCGAGACCGCCAGCAGCCTGCTCGGCATAGATCTGGGCGGCGGCGGCCGCTTCCTGCGCGGCGGCGGCGGCGGCGCTGGCCGCATCCGCGGCGGACTGTGCGGCGCTGGCCGCCTGGTCGGGCGTAAGACTTGCCATGATCAGTTGGCCCCCTGCTCGGCGACGAGGCTCGGCTTCGGTTCATCCATCGGCGCTTCCTTGGGCTTGAAGGCCGGATGCACGACGGCGCCGTCGCGCGTCAGCACGGTCGCCTTGACCAGCTCGTCGTCCCAATTCACGGCGACCGACTTGGCCGCCTTGTCGATCAGCGTCTCGGCGAAGGAATAGAGGTTCTTGGCGTAGAGCTGCGACGCCGTCGCGGCGATGCGGCCGGCGACGTTCAGATGACCGACGATCTTCTTGCCGTCGACGACCACGACTTCGCCGGGCTTGGCGCCCTCGACATTACCGCCGCGCTCGACGGCGAGATCGACCAGCACCGAACCGGGCTTCATCGAGGCGACCATGGCGGCCGAGACGAGGCGGGGCGCGGCGCGACCGGGGATCAGCGCCGTCGTGATGACGATGTCCTGCTTCTTGATGTGCTCGGCGACGAGGGCCGCCTGCTTGGCCTGGTATTCGGCCGACATCGGCTTGGCGTAGCCGGCGGCGGTCTCGGCCTGGCGGAATTCCTCGTCCTCGACGGCGACGAACTTGGCGCCCAGCGACTCGACCTGTTCCTTGGCGGCCGGACGCACGTCGGTCGCCGTCACCACGGCGCCGAGGCGGCGGGCGGTGGCGATCGCCTGCAGGCCGGCGA
Source organism: Kaistia granuli DSM 23481 (assembly GCF_000380505.1). Taxonomy (GTDB): domain Bacteria; phylum Pseudomonadota; class Alphaproteobacteria; order Rhizobiales; family Kaistiaceae; genus Kaistia; species Kaistia granuli. The sequence goes on from NZ_AQYH01000002.1 coordinate 93,458, forward strand.
CGCCGGCGCCCATGACGAAGATGCGGGCGGCGGGCACGGTGCCGGCGGCGGTCATCATCATCGGCAGGGCGCGGTCATATTCGCCGGCGGCATCGATGACGGACTGGTAGCCGGCGAGGTTCGCCTGGCTCGACAGGATGTCCATCACCTGCGCGCGCGTGATGCGCGGCATGAATTCCATCGCAATGGCGGTGACGCCGGCATCGGCCATGGCGGCCACGGCGTCGTCATGGCCATACGGGTCCATCGTGGCGATGACGAGGGCGCCCTTCTTGTAGAGGGGCAGCTCGTCGGCCAGCGGCCGGCGAACCTTGAGCACGATATCGGCGCCAGCCACGGCGTCGGCGGCGGTGGCGGCGATCGTCGCGCCGACGGCCGCATATTCGGCATCCGGGATCCGCGAAGCGACACCGGCGCCGGACTGTACCGAAACCTCGGCGCCGAGCGCGATGAACTTCTTGACGGTTTCAGGCGTCGCGGCGACGCGGCTTTCAAGCCCGTCAACCTCCGCCGGCACACCAATCTTCATGGCGTTTTCCTGTGGAACGGCGGGGTCGCAACGCGCCCGCACAGTCAAATCAGTCGGGTATCGCGATAGCCCGGCAGCCAGGCTGCCGGATGCATCTATGTCGAACTCAGAGCAGGAAGATCGCCATCAGCACCAGAACCGCCACGCAGGCGATCGTGCCCCATTTCGTCAAGCCGGTGAAAAACGCATAGGTTCTCTCGTGCTCGCGGTAGTCCATCGGGCTATCGGCCATGGTGTCTCAGTCCCTTCAGCGCAAACCAAACGTGAGCGGCGTTTACAACACTTGGCGAAAGCGGGCAATGCGACATTGCCGGCCGCGCCCTGGTCTTGCACGGGGCGGCGCCTGGCGGGTTTTAGCAGGACTGAATTTGTGACGGAGAGTCTACCCGAGGGCCTCGCCCGTCACAGCAACCCGACGCCACCGAGCGCCGCGCTCTGCCGCATGGCCAGGACGTCGCGGTCGAAGCCTTCGATGGTCGCGGCGAAGAGCTGGTGGAAGTTCATCTCCGCCTTCAGGTGCAGGAACACGGAGCCGAGGCCGACCGCGGCGCGATCCATGAACACGAACTCGCGCGGCACCGTCACCGGCCCCTTCTCGCGCAGCACCTGGTGCACCTGATAGGCCTCGCGGCGGCCATAGTCCGACGGCGCGACGCCGTCCGCGATGGTGCGGACGCGGTCGTCGATCAGCGGCCCGTAGATGAAGCGCGCCCAGATGTTCAACGCCTCGATCAGCTCGTTCGAGAGCCCCACGAAGCCCCAGACCTCATAGGCGGAGACGATGCGGTCGCGATCGTTGTCGCGCAGGCCGTGGAACAGATTGACGACGCCGGCGACGAAATCCGCCGGGAAGATGCGCACGCAGCCATAGTCGAGCAGGTTGATGCCGGCCGCTTCGCCCGCCTTGTTCTCGAACACGGTGTAGTTGCCGAGATGCGGGTCGCCATGGATGACGCCATATTGCGCGAACGGCGCCCACCAGGCGCGGAACATGGCGGTAGCGATGCGGTTGCGCTCCGCGAGCGGCCGGTCGCGATAGTCGAGCACGCGCTTGCCGTCGAGCCAATCCATCGCCAGCAGCCGGCCGGTCAGGAGCGCCGGCTCGACACCTGGCACCCGCACCAGTTCTTCGCCATCGAGCATGATCTTGTAGAGCAGCGCATGCCGCGCCTCGCGGTCGTAATCGAGCTCCTCGCGGATGCGGCTACCGATTTCCTCATAGATCTCGCTGGTATCGATCGAGCGGTCGACGCGCCGATAGATCGAGAACAGCACCTTCAGCTGCGCGAGATCCGCCTCCACGGCCGACTGCATGTCGGGATATTGCAGCTTCACCGCCAGCGCCCGGCCGTCTTTCGCGATGGCGCGATGCACCTGGCCGAGCGAGGCGGCCGCCGCCGGCTGGTGCTCGAACAATTGAAAGCGCTTCTCCCAGCCGGGTCCGAGCTCCGATTGCATACGGCGCTTGACGAAGGGCCAGCCCATCGGCGGCGCGTTCGCCTGCAATTGCGACAGTTCCTCGGCATATTCCGGCGGCACGAGATCGGGCACGGTCGAAAGGATCTGGCCGACCTTCATCAGCGGCCCCTTCAGCCCGCCGAGCGCGGTCGCGAGCTCCGAGGCGTTCTTGCCCTTGTCGAGCGACGTTCCAAACAGCCGCGCGCCCGCGACCTTGGCCGCGACCCCGCCGACATTCATGCCGACGCGGGCATAGCGCGACAGGCGGCCGGAGAGACGGTTGCGTTCGGAATCGGACATGGGGGCGAACTCTTTCGGAGATGTCGCCTTAAGATGCGGTCACGGCCGCCTCATGCAAGGCACAGGCATAGGTCAGGACCGCGTTAGTCTGTCGCTGGCGGAAGGTTGTCGCGAATCCAGCGGGCAAGTCCGTCCTCGTCGATCTCGCCGGCGGCGAGGCCGAGAATGGCCGACACGGCCTCGGCTTCCGGCACCAGGAAATCGATATCGTTCAAGCCGAGGAAGGTGACGATGGCCACCAGCGCCGTGCGCTTGTTGCCATCGATGAATGGATGGTTTCGCGCAATGCCAAAGGCATAGGCGGCCGCGAGTTGCGCCATATCGCCGCCATCATAGGCAAAACGATTCTGAGGCCGACCCAACGCCGATTCAAGCGCACCGGAATCACGAATTCCGGACGGCCCTCCAAAGGCCCGAAGCTGACTCTCGTGGATGGCTATGACCATCGCGAGCGTCAGCCATCGCGGCTCACCAGGCGACATGCCCGTCATTTGGCAAGTTCGGCAAGGGCGTTGCGATAGGTCTTCATCGCCCGTTCAGCGATCTTCATCGCCTTGTCAAAATCAGGATCGAACGGCGAAAGCCGAATTGACCCGTCTGCATTTTCGGTCACGTTGAGCCATTCGCCCTGCTTGAGATTGAGCCTGGCGAGCAGTTCCTTCGGCAGGATGAGACCCGTCGAATTGCCGATCTTCTTGACCTCGAGCTTCATGGCATGCACTCCGTTGTACATTCAGTATAACGAGATGCGGTGCCCGCGACAATGAAAAGCGCGAGGAGAGCTCCACACCCGCAGTAGGCTGAAAGGCTTCTGCAGACGACCGGTTCGGTCGCAGCGGTGCCGAAAAGCCACGCCCGGCGGGTTTCGTCTGCGCAGCCTTGTTGGACCAGGGCCACGGAGCCATAGTGCCGCCTCGTTCAGCCAGAGCCCGGGAGCATCCGATGACAGCCTTCATGTCCAATCTGAAAGGAGCCTTTGAAAATCATCAGGACATGACGTTCCATGCTTACCCGTTCCCCGGAGCCGCAGGCCAGAGACGACGCCGCTAGCGGCAACGAACCCCTCTCCCCGCTTCCGACCCTCCCCGACGCGAATGCCGAACGCGCCCTTCCGCGCGCCGGTTCTCTGTCGGAAGATCCGACCGATGCGACCACGCCGCGGCTGACGCGCGCGCGCCTCGCCCGGCTACTCGGCTATTATCGGCCCTATCTGCCGCTGCTGCTGCTCGACCTCGCCTGCGCCGTGCTCGTCTCGGTGACGGCGCTGCTGCTGCCGCTCTGCGCCAACTATGTGACGCGCCTGCTGGTCGCTGCCGACGATCCGTCGGCGACGCTGCCTGCCATCTATGCCGTGGGCGGACTGATGCTGGCCCTGCTCGCCGTCCAGGCGCTGGCGACGCTTTTTGTCGATTATCAGGGTCACATGATGGGGGCCAAGATGGAGGCGGCGCTGCGCCGCGAACTGTTCGCCCATTGCCAGAAGCTTTCGTTCGGCTTCTACGACCGCCAGCGCGTCGGCCAGCTGATGAGCCGCATTACCCACGACCTGTTCGAGGTGGGCGAGCTCTATCATCACGGGCCGGAGGATCTCGCCATCGCGATCCTCAAATTCGCCGGCGTGACGGCGATCCTGTTCGCCCTCGACGTCCCGCTCGCGCTGATGATCCTCGCCATCATCCCGCCGGCTTCCTACTTCGCGCTGCATTTCAACAACCGCGTGAACGAAGCAATGCTGCAAGTGAAGGAGCGGGTCGCCGGCGTCAGCGAGCGCGTCGAGGATTCGCTCGCCGGCATTCGCGTGGTGCAGTCCTTCGCCAATGAGGCGCTGGAGAACCGGCGCTTCGAGGTCGCGAACGAGCGCTTTCTCGAAGGGCGGCGAATCGGCTACCGCAGCGAGGCCTATCTCTGGGCGGGCACCACGGTTCTCCCCCAGCTGGTCACCGTCATGGTGATCGTTGCCGGTGCGGTCCGCGTAGCGCAGGGCGCGCTCGGCATCGCCGAGCTGATGACCTTCCTGCTCTGCGTCGCCGTGCTGGTCGATCCGGTCAACCGTCTCGCCAATCTGGCGCGCCTCTGGCAGAGCGGTTTTACCGGCTTTGTCCGGGTGATGGAGATCTTCGAGACGGAGCCCGACATCCAGGACAGGCCCGGCGCCATCGCCATCGGCCGGGCACGCGGCTCAATCGCCTTCGAGAAGGTCGGCTTCCGCTACGAGGAGGACGGCCCGCATGTGCTCCGGAACCTGTCGCTCACGATCCGGCCGGGCGAATTCGTGGCGCTCGTCGGCGCCTCGGGCGCGGGGAAAAGTTCGCTCTGTGCCCTGATCCCGCGCTTCTACGAGGTGACGGAGGGACGGATCCTGGTGGACGGCGTCGACATCCGCGACATCCGGCTCGACACGCTGCGGCGGAACATCGGCGTGGTGCAGCAGGACGTCTATCTGTTCGCCGGAACGGTGATGGACAACCTCCGCTACGGCCGGCCCGACGCCACCGACGCCGAAGTCGAGGCGGCGGCGCGGGCGGCGAACGCGCATGACTTCATCCTGGCGCTGCCGAACGGCTATCAGAGCGATATCGGTCAGCGCGGGGTCAAGCTCTCGGGCGGACAGAAGCAGCGGTTGACCATCGCCCGCGCCATCCTGAAGGACCCGCCGATCCTGATCTTCGACGAGGCGACCAGCGCCCTCGACAATGAGAGCGAGCGCGCGGTGCAGGAGGCGCTGCTGGCGCTGGCGCGGACGCGCACCACGCTGGTCATCGCCCACCGCCTGTCGACGGTGCAACGGGCCGACCGCATCCTGGTGCTGACCGAGGCGGGCATCGTTGAGGAAGGCAGCCACGATCAGTTGATCGCGGCGAACGGCGCCTATGCAAGGCTCTACCGGGCGCAGGCGAGCCTGTAGGAGGATCTCTCCGACAGATCTGCCCAACACGCTCCGCCATCATCCTGGGGGCTTGGTCGCATAGTACCGGGCGCGTGGAGCGCGGCATGCGGCTAGGAATGCGCTGAACGCCCCGAGCAATGCGCGCGCCTTCCCCCTCCCCCTTGTGGGGAGGGCCGGGGTGGGGGTACCATCTCGGCCTGCCAGGCATCGAACGGCGCTCCTCCGTTGAGGCGGAGCCGATACCCCCTCCCTAACCCTCCCCACATGGGGGAGGGAATTTCGAGCTTCTCATTGCAGCGGTGACCGCGCCAGCACTCAGGATGATGGCGTGTCCGGGACGGCCGCTTGGGCGAATACCGGCGTCAGATCCGAGCGCTGCACAAACAAAAGGGCCGCGCCATTTCTGGCGCGGCCCTTTTTGACGAGCGCGAGTGGGTCGGAGACCTACGCCTCCATCGCCTCCAGCTCGGAAATGAAGCCTTCGAGCACCGAGAGTCCCTTCTGCCAGAAAGACGGATCGGTAGCGTCGAGGCCGAAGGGCGCCAGCAACTCGGAATGGTGCTTGGTGCCGCCGGCCTTCAGCAGGGCAAAATACTTCTCCTGGAAGCCGCTCTCCGACTGGCGGTAGACGGCATAGAGCGAGTTCACCAGGCAATCGCCGAAGGCGTAGGCATAGACGTAGAACGGCGAATGGATGAAGTGCGGGATGTAGGTCCAGAAGGTCTCGTAGCCGGGTCCGACGCGGATCGCCGGGCCGAGGCTCTCGGCCTGTACTTCGAGCCAGATCGCGTTTAGCTGGTCGGAAGTGAGCTCGCCTTCGCGGCGGGCGATGTGGACCTTGCGCTCGAACGAATAGAAGGCGATCTGGCGCACGACCGTGTTGATCATGTCCTCGACCTTGGAGGCGAGCATCGCCTTGCGCTGGACCGGATCCTTCTGCGCGTCGAGCAACGCCCGGAAGGTCAGCATCTCGCCGAACACGCTGGCCGTCTCGGCGAGCGTCAGCGGCGTCGGCGCCATCAGCGCGCCCTGCGGGCCGGCCAGCACCTGGTGCACGCCATGGCCGAGTTCATGCGCCAGCGTCATCACGTCCCGCGTCTTGCCCTGGTAGTTGAGCAGGACATAGGGATGCACCGAGGGCACGGTCGGATGGGCGAAGGCGCCCGGCGACTTGCCGGGGCGGACCGGCGCGTCGATCCAGTTCTTGTCGAAGAAGTCCTTGGCGATATCAGCCATCTCGGGGGCGAAGTCGCCATAGGCCGAGAGCACGGTATCGCGCGCCTCGGTCCAGGGAATGGTGCGGCTCGGAACCTTCGGCAGCGGCGCGTTGCGATCCCAATGATCGAGCGCGTCCTTGCCGAACCACTTCGCCTTGAGCTTGTAATAGCGGTGCGACAGGCGCGGATAGGCCTCGCGCACGGCGGCGACCAGCGCGTCGACCACTTCCGGCTCGACCCGGTTGGCGAGATGGCGCGAGGCGGCGACGTCCTCGAAGCCGCGCCAGCGATCCGAGATCTCCTTGTCCTTGGCGAGCGTGTTGGTGACGAGGGTGAACAGTCGGATGTTCTTGCCGAAGGTCGCCGCCAGCGCCTCCGACGCCGCCTTGCGCTTCGCCTCGTCCGGATCCTGCATCAGATTGAGCGTCGGCTCGAGCGTCAGCTCCTCGCCGCTCACGTCGAAGCGGAGCGAGGCCATGGTCTCGTCGAACAGGCGATTCCAGGCGCCACGGCCGGTCACCGACTTCTCGTGGAAGAGCTGCTCGACCCGGTCCTCGAGCTGGTAGGGCTTCTCCTTGCGGACGTCCTCGATCCAGGGGCGATAGTGGTTGAGCCCGGCATCAGCGGCCATCGCCGCGTCCAGAACCGTGTCATCGACCCGATTCAGCTCCAGCGTGAAGAACAGCAGGTGCGTCGACGCATCGGTGATCTTCTGCTGCACGTCGCCATAGAACTTGGCGCCGACCGGATCGGTGGTGTCGCCAGAATAGACGAGGCCGGCATAGGAAATGATGCGGCCGAGCAACTCGTCGAGCGCCTCGTAGGCGCGGATGGCAGCGACCAGTCCGCCGTCGCGGGCGAGGCTCTCGAGCTTGCCCTTGTAGGCGGCCTCGAAGGCGAGCGAATCGGAATGCGCCCTCGCGAGGTCGGCGACCAGCACCGGCGAATCCATCGCCGGATAGAGATCGGCGAGATTCCATTCCGGCAGGGTCCCGAGCGCCGCGTCGGCGGGCTGGGTGGCGAGGGCGGAGCTTTTCAGGATCGCGGAATTGAGGGGCATGGGGGATCCGATGGCGCGAGAAAGAGGTGCCCATACTTAGGGGTCCCACCCCTCCGGGATCAACCCGCGACCTGACCGCGCGGATTTGCCGGAGGATGGGCGATCCGGTTCGCGGAAGGGTAACAGGGTGTTAACAACCCGGCCCGATCATGGCCGGCGACAGTACGGCTGCCTTCCCGCTCGCCGTCCCTCCCCGCTCCCTCCAATCCGGCAAAGCGCCTCCCCGATGTTCGCCCAGATCCTCATCGTCGACGACGATCCCGCCGAACGGCGCCGGCTCGAAGAAGCGGCTGTGGAGCTGGGTCATGCCGTGACGGTGTTCGGCGACGGCGCATCGGCCCTCGCCTGCCTCGACGCCTCCGACGGCGACCGCTTCGATCTGATGATCCTGGACCTCGTCATGCCGGAGCTCGACGGCATCGGCGTGCTGCGCCGGCTCACCGAAAAAGGTAGCCGGATCAAGGTGATCGTCCAGGCGGCACCGAGCGGCATCGACATGGCGGCGAGCGCCATCCGGGCCGGAGCGTCGGATTTCCTGATCAAGCCGGCCGCCCCGAAGCGCATCGCGATCTCGATCCAGAACGTGCTTCGGATCGGCGCGCTGGAGCGGGAGATCGCCCGGATCGACCGCGCCGCCGCCGGTACGCTGGAATTCCGCGATCTCATCGCCGCCAGCCCATCGATGGAGCGCGTGCTGTCGCTCGGCCGCCGCGCCGCCACCGCGACCATGCCCATCCTGATCGAGGGCGAGCCCGGCGTCGGCAAGGCGCGGATCGCCCGGACGATCCACGGCAGCGGCGATCGCCGGAGCAGGCCCTTCATCGCCGTCCACTGCCGCGCAAATTCCCGCGCATCCGTGGAAGATATCCTGTTCGGGACCGATCGCGTCGCCGGCAGACTTCAGGAAGCGCATGGCGGCACGCTGCTACTGCGCGAGATCGGCGAGCTGCCGCTCGAGGCGCAGGCGCGCCTCCTGCGCGTGCTGCAGGCGGGCGAGACCGAGCCGATCGCAGGCAGGCGTGCGGCGCGCATCGACATCCGGCTCGTCGCGACGAGCAGCCGCGATCTGATCGCCGAGGTGCAGCAGGGACGCTTTCGCGAGGATCTCTACTACCGACTCAACGCGTTGCCGATCCGCGTGCCGCCGCTTCGCGAACGGCAGGACGACATTCCGGAGCTCGCCCGCCACTTCGCCCTTCGATTCGCCGCCGAAGAGGCAAAGTCGATGCTGCGCGGCGTCGAACCCGACGCTCTGCAGCAGCTGGCGCGGCAGGCGTGGCCCGGCAATATCCGCCAGCTCGAGAATGCCGTCTATCGCGCCGTCATCCTCGCGGACGGGCCGCTGCTGACGATGGACGACTTCCCGCGCATCGCCGCCGGCGTGCCCGTCCCGGCGTCGTCTGCCGACAAGCCGGTTTCTCATGTTTCCGGCAGGCCCGCCACCGAAGCGGCGATCCTGCCGCCGCCCCCGCTGCCGGAGGCCGGCCACCTCCGCGCGATCCGCCCGGACGGCGATGTGCGAGCGCTCGCCGAAATCGAGGCCGCCATGATCGAGCTGGCGCTCGAACGCTACCGTGGCCGCATGGCAACGGTAGCCCGCAAACTCGGAATCGGACGATCCACCCTCTATCGCAAGCTCAAGGAACTCGGCATTGCCGAGGACGGCGAGAAAATTGCGGCAGAGTGACCGGGATCGCAGCGCGGCCGGCTGAATTGATGTTTCTAGGCGGAAGCCTGAATCGAAGGGCCCTGCCCGGACGGTTCGAAGAGGTGCGAAGGCGATGAAGGGTTCGAACGACATGATCTTGAAGGCGACGAAGGCATTGCTGGCGAGCGTGGCCTTGATCGGACTGTCGGTCGGAGCCGCCCATGCCTATCTGCCCGAGGGCAAGACCTTCCGCGAACGGGCCGGCAGCGCCGCCAGCCTCGCCATGGCCGATGTCGCCAGCGACCCGGCCGCCCAGGCGCTGAAGACCATCCTCTCGGCCCCGGTCAAGGCCGAGACTTTCGTCGACAAGCGCGATCGCGCCGCCATGGTCGAATTCTACGCCGAGCGCGACTACCAGCCGGTCTGGATGGTCGACGGCGTCTATACGCCGCAGGCGCGCAAGGTCATGCAACGGATCGCCGCCGCCGCCGAGGACGGTCTCGACCCGACCGCCTATCGGCTGCCGCCGGTCCAGGTCGGGGCCGAAACGCCGGCCGGCGCCGAGATCGCCGCCTCGGTCGATCTGGTGCTGAGCAAGGCCGTGCTGACCTATGCGCGGGAGGCCTTTGCCGGCCGCCTTGATCCGTCGTCGATCAGCAAGCTGATCACCCTCAAGCCGCTGCTGCCCGATCCAATCGAAGTGCTGACGACGGTCTCGTCGGCGACCGACGGCGCCGCGGCGATCGCCGGCTTCAACCCGCCGCATGAGGGCTATCTGCGCCTGAAGAAGGCGCTGGCCGAGGCCCGGGCCACCGACACGGGACCGGCGCTGGCGCGCCTGCCGGAAGGCAAGTCGATGAAGGTCGGCCTGTCCGATCCGCGCGTGCCGCTGCTGCGCGCCCGCCTTGACGTTCCGGCACCGAGCGAGGCTCCCGAGGTCTATGACGAGGCGCTGGCCGAGGCGGTGAAGACCTTCCAGTCCGGCAAGGGCCTGCAGGCTGACGGCATCGCTGGCAATGCCACCGTCGCCTACATCAACGGCACGGGCAAAACCAACACGGCCGAGATCCTTGCCAACATGGAGCGCTGGCGCTGGATGCCGCGCGATCTCGGCGATTTCTACGTCCTCGCCAATGTGCCGGAATTCTCCGTCCGCGTCGTCGAGGACGGCAAGGTGATCCACACGGCCCGCACCGTCGTCGGCAAGATGACGAACCAGACGCCGATCTTCTCCGACCAGATGGAGTCGATCGTCGTCAATCCGAGCTGGAACGTTCCCGCCTCGATCACGATGAAGGAAATGCTCCCCGCCATCCGGCGCGATCCGAGCTACATGGCGCGCAAGGGCTATCAGGTGCTCGCCCATGTCGACGGCAAGTTCCGTCCTGTTGATCCGCAGATGGTCGACTGGAGCAACGTCAATCCGCGCCAGATCATGATCCGCCAGCCGCCGGGCGACGACAATGCGCTTGGCAGCGTCAAATTCCTGTTCCCGAACGAGCATGCCGTCTATCTGCACGACACGCCGTCGAAGAGCTTCTTCAAGCGTGATGCGCGGGCACTCAGCCATGGCTGCGTCCGCGTGCAGGATCCGCTCGAATTTGCCGATATCCTGCTCGCCCATCAGGGTGGATGGACGCCGGCCCGGCTCAGAAAAATGATCGGCGGCAAGGAAAAATGGATCAATCTTCCGAATCGGATCCCGATCCATCTGACTTATTTCACCGCCTTCGTCGACGATAACGGCACGCTGGAGACCCGTCCGGACATCTACGGCTACAATGGCCGGGTCGAAAAAGCGCTCGGGCTATAATGGCGGAACTCCGCCATTTCCAGAGTTCATAGGCTCAGAAATCCGCTCGCCAGGCTTCCCGCAGCCCCGCGCCGCGGTCGACAGAACCGCCAGAAGATGCCAAACCGCGCAGGTTGGATTTCCTGCGCGGTTTTCTTTTTGCCCCTCAATTGCCACGATCTGCTCTGAATGATTGGGCGATGACATTGCCGTGATCGGCAGGTGATGCCCTCGGTGAGGCGCAAAAAGGTCGATTACGGTAAATGCTCATTAACTCTCATGAAGCATTCTGCCCTTACGGGGGCCCATTTCGGGCAAGGACGCAGAAGCACATTGTTTAAGCAGATCGAACTGTATCGGCGAGACCGGGGCCTGCTGCAGCGTTGTGGCACCGCTCTTCGCATGCTCCTCGCCACGGCCGTGGTTTCCGGTTCCGTGGTCGTGTCGGCGCCCGTGGACAAGGCTCAGGCCGCAGCGGGCGACCGCGCGCTGAAGCTTTTCAACGTCCATACCAAGGAAACCGCCACGATCGTCTTCAAGCGCGGCAACCGCTTCGATGCGGGCGGGCTGAAGCAGCTCAACAATTTCCTGCGCGACTGGCGCCGGAACGAGCCGACGAAGATGGACCCGCAGTTGTTCGACCTGATCTGGTCCGTCTACCAGCAGAGCGGTTCGCGGCAGCCGATCAACGTGGTCAGCGCCTATCGTTCGCCGGCCACCAACGGCGCCCTTCGCTCCCGTTCGCGCGGCGTCGCCAAGCGAAGCCAGCACATGCTCGGCAAGGCGATGGATTTCTATCTCCCGGACGTCCAGCTTGCCAAATTGCGCGCCATCGGCCTCAAGATGCAGGTCGGCGGCGTCGGCTTCTATCCGACCTCCGGTTCCCCTTTCGTCCATATGGACACCGGCAGCGTCCGCCACTGGCCGAAGATGACCCGCGACCAGCTGGTCCGCATCTTCCCGAACGGCAAGACGCTGCATGTGCCGTCCGATGGCCGCCCGCTTCCCGGTTATGAGCAGGCGCTCGCCTCCTACAAGGCCCGCAAGGCCGGCGGCGGCGCTATCATGATGGCCAGCGCCGAGCCCGCCAAGAAGGGCAAGTCCTGGTTCGCCCGCCTGACCGGCACCGACGCGTCGGACGAAGACGATATGCCGAACGCGCCGGTCGAGGCCGCCCCGTCGGCGAAGCCCGACAAGACCGAGCCGGCCGAGGTCGACGCCGTTCAGGTCGCAGCCGTCACGCCGGAAGAGCCGCAGGTTCCGTTCGCGACCGCCTCCGCGCCGTTGCCGCGTCCGGCGCCGAACCGCACCGCCGATCCGGTCGCCGATGCCGCCATCGTCGTCGCGGCCGCCGAGCCCGACGCCACCTTGCCGCCCGCGCCGCGCCGCTCGCCGGTTGTCCGGCCGATGATGGCGCTGGCCAGCGTCGCCCCGATCCCGCAGGCAGCGCCGCAGCCGACTCCGAACTACGGCAGCGGCATCACCGATACGCTGGCAGCGCTTGAGTCGACGTCGGCCACGCCGGTCGGCACGACGCAGACCGCCGCCCTTCCGCGCAAGCCGGGTACCGCCGCCGACGCCATCGCCGATGCCATCGGACAGGGCCAGCCCGCCAGCGACGCCATCATGGCCTATGCCGCGCCGCTCACTGTCGACGAATCGCGTCCGCATATCGATGCCGCCACCGGCGCCATCGTGACCGGCCAGGCCGAGAGCCGCCCGGCTGCCAAGGCACCGCGTGTCGCCTCGCTCGGTGGCGACATCGGCATCGCCGGCGCCGCCCCGGTGCTCGATACGGGCCGCGTGGCCGTGGATCCGCTGGCACGGCTGACGCCGGTCGCCTACGAAGCGGCGACGATCGAACTCGTCACCCGTACCGGTTCGACCCGCCAGAAGGCCTATGCCGAATTGCAGATGCCGCACCCCTTCGCCGTGCCGGAACTGTTCACGGCGCCGGAGCGCTCGATCCGGCTCGGCTTCGGACGGATCGCCTATGAAGGCCTCCGCACCGACCGTTTCGCCGGCCCGCTGGTCCATCCGCTCGGCACGATGGAGTTCGCCGCGCTCGACACGATCAGCCGGACGGCCCTCCTGAAGCGCTGATCGCGCGCCGAACGGAATCACGATCTTGAAGCGCCACGGCTCCGCCGTGGCGTTTTTTTGTGAGCCGCTATCCAGCGGACATGGCAGAGCCTGCCGCCCATCGCCACAACGACCGTCGCGGATTGATGCCCTGGCAAAGCCATGGCGACGCTACGGCAGGTCGATGGTAGCGGCCCGCCGCGGATCGAACGCCTGCCTTCATCGTCGACATTCGGAGGCGTGAGTCGGGAGCCGGCAGCACAGCTGCGACGTCTACACGGCACCTAGGCGCGCGCTAAATGCTGTCGGGCGCATCACCGGGCTGTTATAGGCTAGCGCATCAGCCCGAGAGGAAGCCGAACCCATGAGCGAACCGACCGAGCGTTTCAAGAAGGCCGCCCGCAAGAAATCGGCACCCGTCAAGAAGGTGGCGTTGTCGGCGGAGGCCCGTCAGGCCTATGAGGAACTGGTGCGGAGCCGCGACGAACGCGACCGTGCCTATGGCCAGTTCCTGCCGGCCGAGAACAAGGGCAAGTAGAGCGTCGGCCCCGCGAGGGGAGGACCGGCTTCGCGAAGCCGGTTCGGCGACGCAAGCGAGCGCGGCGGCACCGATGCAATCGGGCCGTCCGTCGCTCGAAGGGGAATGGGGCGACCGGGGCGCGGCCCCGATCGGTCCTTCCGCCGTCAGCCTGAAATCATGCAGGCTCGGACCGAATGGTCCTCAGACCATGCCCAGCGCGTTCTTGTAGAGTTCGAGGATCGCCTCTTGCTCTTCGCGCTCGTTGGCGTCCTGCTTGCGAAGGGCCACGATCTTGCGCAGCGCCTTGGTGTCGTAGCCGTTGGCCTTGGCCTCGCCGTAGACAGCCTTGATGTCGTCGGCGATCGCCTTCTTCTCTTCCTCGAGCCGTTCGATCCGCTCGACGATGGACCGGAGCTGGGCGGCGGCGACGCCTTGGACTTCGTCTTCAGCCATGTGGGGAAACCTCAAAAGATTGGCGACAGGCGAGCGTGAGTGCCCGACTTGCGCGTGGGGGTCAAGCCCGCAAGGGGCCGCGAAGCGATCAATGATCGGGGCGATTGGTCGCGAAGGCGGCCAGCTTTTCGGCGGATGCCTCGGTCTGGTTGCGCTTCTGCCACTCTGGATAGGGCATGCCGTAGATGATCTCGCGCGCCGCGTCCTTGCTGAGCGCGATGCCCTTCGCCTCGGCCGCCTCGCGGTACCAGTTGGCGAGACAATTGCGGCAGAAGCCGGCGAGATTCATCAGATCGATGTTCTGGACATCGCTGCGCTCGGAAAGATGCGCCAGGAGCTGCCGGAAGGCGGCGGCCTCGAGCTCGATCTGCGTCCGCTCGTCCGCGGGGGTGTTGGGGCTGGACATGGGCTGAACCTTCTAGTCGACCAGGGGGCCGGTCAGGGAACCGAAGAACTCGACCTGATGCGGCGCGACGCCGATCTCGAGCGACCGGAGAACGGAAGCGAGGCGCTCCGCCCACGCGTCGACGCCGGCGGGATCGGCGATCAGGTCCTGCCGGATCTCGACCAGGGCATGTGCGAGACCGCGTTTCGTCGCATGGCGGTAGAGCGTGTCGCCCTTGAGGGCGCCATGATAAGGCTCGTTGTCGCCAACCACGATGGCCGGGTCACTGGCGAGCCCCGCGATCAGGGGCCGGGCGAGGCGCGGATCGGCATCCCAGAGGATGCCCGCATGCCAGGGGCGCGGCCGGCCCTTCCAGAGCGGGGTGAAGCTGTGGATCGACAGGATCATCGGCAGGCGCCCGCTCGCCATGCCGGCTTCGATCGTCCGGTTCACTGCGTCGTCATAGGGCTGGTAGAAGCGCGCGATGCGTCGTTCCCGCTCTTCCCGATCGATCCGCGCATTGCCGGGTACGACGGCGCCGTCCGAGAGACGCATGATCAGCGTCGGATCGTCGAGGCCGCGATTGGGATCGATCAGCAGCCGGGAGAAATGCGACAGCACGGCGGGAACGCCGAAGCGGGACGCGAGCGTCCGCGTCAGCGCGGCGGCACCGATGTCATAGGCGATATGGCGCTTGAATTCAGACGGCGGCAGGCCGAGCGAGGCGTATTCGGCCGGCACGTGGCTAGACGCGTGATCACAGAGCAGGATCAGGCCGGCGCCGACATCGCCGGGAAGGATCTCGAACGCGGCTTCCGCGCCTTGGGCGGCCGGGCCGGGATTTAAAACATTGCGCATGGCCGAATGATAGTGACCCGGCCGGTCGGCTGCCATAGGAATGTGCTCTTCGCCGCATCCGAGAACGCCTTGTCCTCCGCTCCCCCGTCCACGCCCCCGGTCCCTTCCGTCGCCGCCTTCGCGATACCCGCCCTCATCCTCGGCGCCATGGCGATGGGGATCTCGCCGATCTTCGTCCGGCTGACCGATGTCGGCCCGTTCGCCAGCGCCTTCTGGCGCGTCGGCGGCGCGCTGCCGGTGCTGCTCGCCTGGGCTCTCTACGAGGCGCGCCGCGCGGGGATCTCCCCCGGCTCGGTCTTCAGGCTCGACGGTCCGATCCTCGCTTCCGGCCTGCTGTTCGCGGGCGACCTGATCTTCTGGCATCTCGCCATCCTTCGGACGAGCGTCGCTAACGCCACCTTCCTCGCCACCATGGCGCCGGTCTGGGTGGTGCTCGGCTCCGGCTTCTTCATCGGCGAAAAGGTGGGCCGCGACGTTCTGGCCGGACTGGCGCTCTGCCTGATCGGCGCAACCTTCCTGATCGGCATG
The DNA here is from genome assembly GCF_000380505.1 of Kaistia granuli DSM 23481. Taxonomy (GTDB): domain Bacteria; phylum Pseudomonadota; class Alphaproteobacteria; order Rhizobiales; family Kaistiaceae; genus Kaistia; species Kaistia granuli. Next base: position 109,175 of record NZ_AQYH01000002.1, read on the forward strand.
AGCTGGCAGGTGCGGCCCGACCATCTGGACGGCGACCTGTTCGGCATCGTCACTTCGTTCTTCTTCGGCGGCTATTTCCTCGCCGTGCGCGCGGCGCGCCGCACGTCGTCGGCCGGCAAGATCACCTTCCTCTCGACCCTCGTCACCAGCCTGGCGCTGCTCTTGATGGCGCTCGCCACCGAGCCGCGCATCCTGCCCGCCAGCCTCGATAGCGCCGCCTCGCTGGCCGGCCTCGCCTTCATCAGCCAGGCCGGTGGCCAGGGCCTGCTCGCTTTCGCGCTCGGCCATCTGCCGGCCGCCTTCTCGGCCCTGGTGATCTTCCTGGAGGCTATCGCGGCGGCGCTCGCGGGCTGGCTGTTCCTCGGCGAAGCCGTTTCGGCGGGACAGGCGATCGGCGGCGCCTTGATCCTGGTCGGCATCTTCATCGCCCGACCGCAGCGCCCCCGTTGATCCCGCGCTTCAGCCATCATGCCGCCGCGATTGTTCTGAACATCAGGGCCATGCAATCGATCGGAATGAAACCCGCGGCCAGCCCGCACCACGCGCCGGCTCCGGCCCCTGCTGCCCAGGACGAGCAATGGTTGACAGCCGGAAAGAGGCGGCGGCATAAAGCTGCCTCCTACGTCAACCGGTTCGCGACCTCATCGATGCGATCATCCCTGCTTCGACTTTGGCCGCGTTCGGCCCTCTTGGCCTGCGCGCTTGCTGTCGCTTCCCTTTTCCTGTTTGCAGCCCCGGCTTCCGCCGACCTGCGCCTCTGCAACAAAACGCCCAGTCGCGTCGGCATTGCCATCGGCTATAAGGACAAGAAAGTCTGGACCACCGAAGGTTGGTGGAACGTGCCGGTCAATAGCTGCGAGACGCTGGTGAGCGGAACGCTCGTGTCACGATACTATTACGTGTATGCGGTCGACTACGATCACGGCGGCGAGTGGAGCGGCAAATACGTGATGTGCACGAAAGACAAAATGTTTACGATCGAGGGCACCGAAGATTGCGTGCCTCGTGGATTTAATCGATCCGGCTTCTTCGAAGTCGACACCGGTGAACAAACCAGCTGGACGATCCAGCTGAATGAACCTGCCCAGCAAGGAGCTAACCGAAAATGAGACGGTCGCGTAAGGTCAAGATTCTCGCGACCCTGGGTCCAGCCTCTTCCGACAAGGCGACGATTGAAGCCCTCTTCCGGGCCGGCGCCGATGTCTTCCGCATCAATATGAGCCATACGACGCACGACAAGCTCAATGAGCTCGTCCGCATCATCCGCGGCGTGGAAGCCGATGTCGGCCGCCCGATCGGCATCCTTGCCGATCTTCAGGGCCCGAAGCTGCGCCTCGGGACGTTCGCCGAGAAGTCGGTCGAAATCGCGGTCGGTCAGAGCTTTACGCTCGACAGCGATCCGACGCCCGGCACCACCGGCCGCGTGTTCCTGCCGCATCCCGAAATCCTCGAGGTCCTCGAGCCCGGCCACCGGCTGCTGATCGACGACGGCAAGGTTCGACTGCGCGTCATCTCGACCACCGGCACGAGCGCGCTGACCACGGTCGAAGTCGGAACCAAGCTTTCGGACCGCAAGGGCGTGAGCGTCCCGGATTCGACGATCAAGACCGGCGCGCTGACCGAGAAGGACCGCGCCGACCTCGACGCCGCCCTGCAGGCCAATGTCGACTGGATCGCACTCTCCTTCGTCCAGCGTCCCGACGACGTCGCCGAAGTGCGCAAGATCGCCGCCGGCCGCGCCGGCATCATGTCGAAGATCGAGAAGCCGCAGGCCGTGCAGCGCCTGGCCGAAATCATCGAGATCTCCGACGCGCTGATGGTCGCCCGTGGCGATCTGGGCGTCGAGATGCCGCTGGAACAGGTTCCGGGCATCCAGAAGCAGATCACCCGTGCCTGCCGCCGCGCCGGCAAACCGGTGGTCGTCGCGACCCAGATGCTCGAATCGATGATCACGGCCCCGGTGCCGACCCGCGCCGAGGTCTCCGACGTCGCCACGGCCGTCTATGAAGGCGCCGACGCCGTCATGCTGTCGGCCGAATCCGCCGCCGGCGCCTTCCCGATTGACGCCGTCGCCACGATGGACCGGATCGCCACCCAGGTGGAGCTCGATTCGAACCACAAGAACATCATGCACGCCCAGCGCACCGAGCCGGAGGCGACCGGCGCCGACGCGATCTCGGCCGCCGCCCGCCAGATCGCCGAGACGCTGAACCTCGCGGCAATCTGCTGCTATACGGCTTCGGGCTCGACCGGCCTGCGCGCTGCCCGCGAGCGGCCGCAGACCCCGATCATCGCGCTGTCGCCGATCGTCTCGACCGCCCGCCGGCTGTCGATCGTCTGGGGCCTGCACTGCGTCGTCAGCGACGACGCATACAATCTCGACGACATGGTGAACCGCGCCTGCTTCATCGCCAATCGCGAGGGTTTCGCGAAGCCCGGCGACCGGATCATCATCACCGCCGGCGTGCCGCTGCGCACGCCGGGCGCGACCAACATGCTGCGCATCGCCTTTGTCGGCACCGGCACGGAAGAGGGACGCCGCTAACGCGGCCTCCCGGCCCCACGGGGCACTAGCACACTCCGGATCGCTCCGTCTCCCGTCCCGGGAGCGGAGCGGCCTCCCTGCCCTTCCCTGACCCCATCGGAACGCCAACCGGGCTCCCTGCGGAGCGCCGGCGATACCTGACTCCAAGTCAGGACGATCTGATGGCGGCTGCCGTCCGTCGGCCCGGCAGCAGGGATGATGAAACGGGTGACCGAAGCGGGCCGAGCGGCCCTAGATCGGGCGGCCGTCGACCTCGGGCTCGAGCGACTTGATCGCGTCGCGGACCTGGTCGTCCAGATAGGGATCGATGGCGAGCGCCTTCTGCAGGGCTGCCAGCGCTTCCTTCTTGCGATCGATCTCGTTCAGGATCATGCCGAGGCCGGCCAGCGCGCCGAAATGGCGCGGCTCCAGCGCCAGCACCTTTTCGATGTCGGAGAGGGCCTTGCCGTAATCATCCTGCAGGAAGAACAGCGTCGCACGACGGTTCCAGCCTTCGGCGTATTCCGGTTTCAGCGCGATGACCGCGTCGAGAAAATCATAGGCGCGCGCGTAGTTCTTGGTCGCGATCGCCTCGGCCGCCCATTGCATCAGGAGGTCAATGGTATCGCTGCCGGAGTTGAGCCAGCGGCGCTGGATCTCGGCCTCGGCGGACGAGCCGGCAGCCTCGTCGCCGGGGGTGCCGAGCGTCTGGAACAATTGCTCCATGCTCTGGCCGGCGAGATCGCCGCCAGCGATTCCGGCTCCGTCGTTCATGGCGGCGAAGGACGGGAGGGCCGAGGCGGCCAATGCAACAAGGGAAACGACAAATGCCCGCATAAAGGCCATCATAGCCTTCAAACGGGCATCGTCAAAACCGAATCCGCAAGGCGCGCCAGGGCGCGCCCAACATCAACCCTGACGGGCCTTGTAGCGCGGATTGACCTTGTTGATGATGAATACACGGCCCTTCCGGCGAACGAGCCGGTTGGCGCGGTGGCGCCCGAGCAGGGACTTGAGCGAGTTCTTGATCTTCATGGCGCGACGCTCGCGAAAGGGTTCTGGGAACGAAACGAGCGCCCAAGGCGCCCGCTCGAAAATTCGGCCGGACCATAGGCAGCGAGGGCCTGCCTTGTCAACACGAGGGGCCCAGAATCCTGAGATTTCGGCCCGCGACCTAAGCTTATGCAGCAAAGTTCGGAACGATTGCGCCGGCAAGGGGTTGCTAACCCGGACGGGGTTCAGTGGAGTGAGCGACATGCCGAACAAAGAGCAACGTGGCGGATCCGGAAACTTCGCGAATGACCCGAAAAGGGCATCGGAAATGGGCAAGAAGGGCGGCGAACAGTCCGGCCAGCGCCAGCAGACCCAGGCGTCGGAAAAGACCCATCAGCAGGGTTCGCAGCCCAAGAATCGCGACACGTCGCCAAAGGGCGGCCAGCGCTGATCGATCTCCGGATCGCACCTCATTTGGACCCGCCCGGGAGGGCGGGTTCCTTTTTGCCGACTCACTTTTTTAGGCCGCGTTGCGCGAATCGCCGCGCCTATTGGGCCGCGCGATCCTGGCCCGGACGGCGGCTCGACAGCACGTTGCGGATCGCGAAGCTCGAATGGATGCGGGCGACGCCAGGCAGAGCCGACAGGATCTCCTTGTGCACCCGCTCGAAGCTCGCGGCGGTCTCCACCTCGACGCGCAGGAAATAATCCGAGCCGCCCGTCATCAGGTAGCACTCGCGGATTTCCGGATGCTTGCGCACCGCCGCCTCAAAGCGATTCAGATATTCCTCCGTCTGCCGGTCGAGCGTGATCTGGATGATAACGGCGATCCCCTCCCCGGCGACGCCGCTGCTGACGAGCGCGGTATACCCGCGGATCACGCCCGTCTGCTCCAGGATGTTGAGCCGCCGCAGGCATGCCGAGGGCGATAGCCCGACCTCCTCCGCCAGCTTGGCATTGCTGGTGCGCGCGTTCAGGCGGAGCAGCCGAATGATATTGCGGTCGATGGCATCGAGGCCGGACATGCAGATTATTCCAATTCTCGGCAGAAACTGCCCCAAAGGGAGACTTTATCGCAGGATAGCGCGTCGTTCGATCGGAAATTCGCAGAATTGCGCAATAGGATAGGGCTTTCAAGGCTTTTGACCCTCTCGGGTCTTGGAGCGTGGCGATGAACGAAGCCGTCCGGTTGGAAACCAGAGCAGCAGCCGATTCCCGGTCCGCCGGCGGCGTGCTGACGATCGACCTTGGCGCGCTGGCGCAAAACTACCGCCGCCTCTGCGCGCGGTCGGCGCCTGCCCCGGTCGCCGCCGTCGTCAAGGCCGATGCCTATGGGCTCGGCGCGGCGAGGGTCGTGCCGGTCCTGCACGAGGCTGGTTGCCGCGACTTCTTTGTCGCCCACCTCGTCGAGGCAGTCCGCCTGAAGCCCTATCTCCCCGCCGATGCGCGTCTCTATGTCCTGAACGGTCTATTGCCCGGCGGCGAGCGGCTCTGCGCCGATCTCGGCGCCATCCCGGTGCTGAACTCGCTCGACCAGATCCGCGCCTGGTCGAGGTTGGCGGCAGCCCTCGGCAAGCCGCTCGTGGCGGCGCTGCAGGTCGATACCGGCATGGCGCGGCTAGGATTGTCCTTCGACGAGATGGAGCTGCTGGCGGCCGATCCGGCACCGCTCGCCGGCATCACGCTTCGGCTCATCATGAGCCATCTCGCCTGCGCCGACGAACCGGAGCTGGAGGCGAACCCGCGTCAGCTGGCCGTCCTGCACGCGGCAAGCGGGCTGTTTCCGGGTGTGCCCGTTTCTTTCGCCAATTCCGGCGGCGTCTTCCTCGGCGCCGACTATCACGGCGACCTGGCGCGCCCCGGCGTCGCCCTCTATGGCGGAACGGCCAATCCCGCGGAACCGCCGATGCAGCCTGTGGTCCGCCTCGATGTCCGGGTGATCCAGACGCGCACCGTTCCGGCCGGCACGGCGGTCGGCTATGGCGGCACCCATGTCACCGAGCGCGAGACCCGGATCGCGACGCTTTCGGCCGGCTATGCCGACGGCCTGCCCCGATCGCTCGGCAATCGCGGCGCCGCCTATTGGGGCGGGATCCGGCTGCCGATCCTCGGACGCGTCTCAATGGACAGCCTGATGGTCGATGTGAGCGCCCTCGCCCCCGACGCGCTGCCGCCAGGCGCGCGGGTCGAGCTGATCGGAGCGCACCAGACGCTGGAGGCGATCGCCGCCGACGCCGACACCATTTCGTACGAGATCCTGACCCGGCTCGGTCAACGCTACCATCGCCAGTACAAGAATCCGGAAACCCGCATCGGCACGAGCGGACAGAGGCAAGCATGAAGATCACCATTCTCGGCGCGGGCGTGATCGGAGTAACGTCCGCCTATTATCTGGCCAAGGCCGGCCACCAGGTGACGGTGGTGGACCGCCAGTCCGGCCCGGCGCTGGAAACCAGCTTCGCCAATGCCGGCGAGATCTCGCCCGGCTACTCTTCGCCCTGGGCGGCACCCGGCATCCCGCAGAAGGCGGTGAAGTGGGTGTTCATGAAATACGCCCCGCTGATCATCCAGCCGATGCTCGACGCCGACACCTGGCGCTGGGTGATCGCCATGCTCGGCAACTGCACCTCGGCCCGCTACGCGGTCAACAAGAGCCGGATGGTGCGGATCGCCGAATATTCGCGCGAATGCCTGATCACTCTGCGCGAAGAGACCGGCATCGCCTATGACGGCCGTGAGCAGGGCACGCTGCAGCTGTTCCGGACACAGAAGCAGCTCGACGGCATCGGCAAGGATGTCGACGTGCTGAAGAGCGACGGCGTCCCGTTCGAGGTGCTCGACGCCTCGGGCTGCATCGCGGCCGAGCCGGGCCTGGCGCATGTGCGGGAGAAGATCGTCGGCGGCCTGCGCCTGCCGCATGACGAGACGGGCGACTGCTTCAAGTTCACCAACGAGCTGGCGAAGCGGGCCGAGGCGCTCGGCGTCACCTTCCGGTATGGCGTTGACATTCTCGGTGTCCGCACCGAGGGCAAGCGGATCATCGCCGTCGACACCTCGGCCGGAGAGTTGACGGCGGACATGTTCGTCGCGGCGATGGGCAGCTTCACGCCGCGCCTTCTGAAGCCGCTCGGCCTCCGCCTGCCGGTCTATCCGGTCAAGGGCTATTCGATCACGGTGCCGATCGTCGACGAAGCGCGCGCGCCCGTCTCGACCGTGATGGACGAAACCTACAAGATCGCCATCACCCGGCTCGGCGATCGGATCCGCGTCGGTGGCATGGCCGAGATCGCCGGCTTCAACCGCGACCTGCCGCCGTCGCGCAAGGCGACGCTGGTCTACTCGGTGGAGGATCTGTTCGGCGGTGCCGGCGACCAGTCGCAGGCAAGCTACTGGTGCGGCCTCAGGCCGATGACGCCGGACGGCACACCGGTGATCGGCCCGACCGACTACAGCAATCTCTACCTGAACACCGGCCACGGCACGCTGGGCTGGACGATGGCCTGCGGCTCGGGAAGGCTTCTGGCCGATTTGATCGACGGCAAGATGCCGGACATCCAGTCGGACGATCTCGGTCTGTCGCGCTACGGCCGCTAGGCCCGACAAAAAGGGGCGGCCCGTCGGGGTCGCCCAATTCCATGCTTCAGCCTGAAGCGTGCACCGCACGCCTAGTAGGTCGTGCCCTGCGCCGGCGCGGGCGCCGGGGTGCCATGCGGCGCCATTGTCCCGTGCGAGGGCATCGCGCTGTGATGAGGAAGCGGCTCACACCGCCATACGTGCTTGCCCTTCACCAGAACCTGCATCGCCTGGGTCCCGGCCTTGCAGCTCAGGCCGTGCGTGGTCGCGCCAAATGCCGGCGCGCCTGCCATCGAGGCGGCGGCGATCAGCAACGCGGTCGCGAGCGTAACTTTCGTGTTCATGATCTTCCTCCAGTTTGACCGGAACCGCGCAGCCCGCTTGAAGCGAGAGGCGACGCCGGCCTGGTCAATCACTTGGCGCGCAGCGGCCGGAAGACAATTTCCGTCCGCTGGCCGTAGGAGCCCCGTGTCGGGGTGCCTACCGCAACGACAGACGCCGCGCCGGCCCGATCAGATCCAGAAAATCCAGCCCTAGCAATGGCTTGCAGGGCCGGCGAATCGTCCCGAAGCCGCTCGGGCGTGCAGCGGAGGCCCAGATGTCCGAGGGGTTAAATTTCGGACATCTCCGCGGGTTGCTGATTTCGCCAGCCGGGACGTCAATAGGGCGGCGAGTTGACCCAGACGATGCGGGCCACGACCGTGCCGATATTGCTGTAGCTGTGCGGCAGCGACGACTGGAAGAAGAACGAGCTGCCGGCGCCGATCACCACCGCATGGCCGTCGACGACCAGCTCGATCGTGCCCTCGACGACATAGCCGACCTCTTCGCCGACATGGCGGAGAATGCCGTTCGACCCGCCGCCCGGTGGCACGACGTGGACGTTGGCGTTGAGGGTCCGGCCCTCGGCATAGGGGATCATGCGCTCGAAGCTCGCCAGCGGCGGCCCGGAGCCGCGCCGCTCGAGCGCGAGCACGGGACGCTCGCCATTGCGATAGACGGTCAGCGGCGCCTTCGGCGTGTCGCTGAACAGCGCCTGTACCGGCGTGCCGAGCGCCTCGGCCAGCCGATGCAGCAGATGCAGCGACGGGTCGGCGCGATCGTTCTCGACCTTGGAGAGCATGCTTTCCGAACAGCCGAGCTCGATCGCGAGATCCTTCAGGCGCAATCCCTTGAGCCGGCGAAGATGGCGCAGTTGCGCGCCGAGAGACGGCGTCTCCGCCTCATCGCCGGCAGCCATGACCTTATCCAATTCACGCATTGACGAGCTTACATTCTCTGCGGCGGTTGAATGAACTTGTAGCGCAAGCAGGGGCACGAAAACAGCGCCTGCTTGCCCAGAAATCCGGCTGGGCATGATCGGTATTTGCGCTTGACCCGCGAGATGACTTTCCTGACATTCAAGTGTATTCAACTTTTTGGTCAACCGTGCCGAGGGGGCGCGGGGGCCAATCCGCGACTGGCATCTCGCAGCGCGGACAGCGTTCGATTGCAGGGGAGATCGATCCAACATGACGCAGCAACGGCGTTCGACGGTAAGCCGTCGTTTCATTCTGAAGGCGGGTGTCGCGGCGGCTGCCGTGATGGCGGTTGGCCTGCCGCTCGGCATGGCCCCCGCTTTTGCGGAAGAGCCGGTGCGCGGCGGCGTGCTGAAGCTCGCCTTCTCGGCCGATCCGGCCGGATTCGATCCGGCGCGCGGCCCGAGCGGCATGTCGCATGTGGTGATCGAGCAGGTCTATTCGACGCTGATGTCGCTTGATCCCGACGCCAAGCCCTATCCTGACCTCGCCACCGGCTATGAGGTCTCCGAGGACGGCAAGACCTACACCTTCAAGCTGCGCGAAGGCGTCAAGTTCCACAATGGCGACCCGCTCACCGCCGAGGACGTCAAGTTCACCTTCGACCGGCTTCGCGCGCCTGACAGCGGCTATTCCTACGCCTCGCAGGTCGAGACGATCGCCTCGATCGACGTCGTCGATCCGCTGACGGTCCGCTTCAACCTGACCAAGCCGACCGGCCCCTTCCTGATCTACATGGCCTTCCCCGGCTCCTCGATCGTGCCGAAGAAGCTCTCCGAGAGCGGTCATGACCTGAACTCGCAGCCGGTTGGCAGCGGTCCGTTCAAGTTCGTCTCCTACACGCCCCGCTCGATGGTCAATTTCGAGCGCAACGCCGACTTCTACGAAGCGGGCAAGCCGTATTTCGACGCGATCGAAATGCACCTGATCGCCGACGTCACGGCGCTGACCAACGCGCTGATCTCCAGCACGGTGAACTTCTCGAACGAGATCCCCGCCAAGGACTGGGCAACGATCTCGGCCACCCCCGGCCTCACCGGCCAGCCGCTGGAAGGCTCGCGCTACTACTGGCTGCTGCCGAACAACACCACGGCGCCGCTCGACAACCCGAAGGTCCGCCAGGCTATCGCGCATGCGATCGACCGTCAGGCGATCACCGCCGGCACCTTCTTCGGCCAGGCGAAGCCGATCCTTGGCGGCGTCATTCCGGAATGGAACTGGGCCTATGCGGACCTGAAGGAATTCACGCCTGCCGCCAACCCGGAAAAGGCCAAGGCGCTGCTCGCCGAGGCCGGCTTCCCGGACGGCTTCGAGACCTCGCTCACCATGGCCTCGTCCTTCCCGGCCATGGTCGCCATGGCGCCGATCATCCAGGCGAACCTCGCCGCCGTCGGCATCAAGGCCAAGATCACGACCATGGAAATCCCGCGCTACTGGGACGAGGTCTGGGGGCCGAGCAAGTTCGACATGACGGCAATGTACTGGGTCAGCCCGCTGGCCGATCCGGATGATTTCGTCACCAGCAACTATTCCTGCAACACCGGCATCAACGTCCAGAAGAGCTGCTCGGACCCGATGACGGCGATCCTCGACGAGGCCAAGTCGGGCACGACGGTCGAGGCGCGCAAGGCGTCCTACAAGCGCCAGCAGGAACTGTCGCTCGAGGAAATGCCGATCGTGCCGCTGGTCAACGCCTTGATCCTGACGGCACATACCGATCAGCTGAAAAACTACAAGCCGATGCGCACCGGCTTCCTCAAGACCATCAAGGACGCCTGGCTGGCGCCCTGATACCTTGAAGCCCGCCGGTCGGATTGATCCGACCGGCGGCCCTCTTCTCTCTTCTCAGGTCGTTCCCCTTCCATGATCAGGCTTGTTCTGACCAGGCTCGCCGGCTTCGTGCTGACCCTGTTCGCGGCATCCGTCGTGCTGTTCGTCACGATCAATGTCTTGCCCGGATCCGCCGCGAAGTCCGCGCTCGGCATTCATGCCACCGCGCAGGCGATTCAGCGTTTCGAGGCGCAGCACGGCCTCGATCGCCCGCTGGTGGTCCAGTACGCGGAGTGGCTCGGCCGAATCCTGCAGGGTGATTTCGGCACCTCGTTCCAGAACGGCGTCGCGGTCGGGCCGGAGCTGCTGAAGCGCCTGCCGGTTACGCTGGAGCTGGCGACCTTTGCCTTCATCATCGCCAATCTGATCGCCATCCCGCTCGGTGCCTGGGCGGCGCGGCGGCACCAGAAGGGCGCCGACCGCTCGATCACCTTCCTCGCGACCATACTGGGCGCGATCCCGAACTTCTGGCTGGCGACGCTGCTGGTTCTCGTCTTCACCCTGACCCTGCGCTGGCTGCCGCCCGGCGGCTTCACGCCCTTCACCGTCAATCCGGTGATGAATTTGAAGCAGATGATCATGCCGGCGCTGTCGCTCGGCATCGTGTCGTCGGCGCTTTTGATCCGAATCATGCGCGCCTCGATGCTCGAAGTGCTGTCGACCGACTATGTCCGCACCGCCGAGGCCAAGGGCGCCAACAGCCGGACCATCGTGTTCCGCCATTCGATGCGCAACGCCTTCATCCCCTATCTGAACGTCGCCGCCGTCGAGTTCGGTTTCCTGTTCGGCAGCGTCGTCGTCATCGAGGACATCTTCCTGCTGCCGGGCGTCGGCTCCTTCGTGCTGGTCGGCATCATCAACCGCGACTATCCGGTGCTGCTCGCCGGCGCGCTCGCCATCACCCTGTTCGTGCTGACGCTCAACCTGCTGGTCGACCTGATCGCCAGCCTGCTCGACCCGCGCCAGGTCAAGGCGAGGAACTCGTGATGGCCGCTGCAGCAGGTTTCGATTTCCGCCGCTGGCGGCTGGTGCTTCTCGGCGGGCTTCTGGTCGGGATCGTCCTGTTCGCCGCGATCTTCGCGCCATGGGTCGCCCCCTATTCGCCGTTCGACCTCGATGTCACCCAGATGTTGCAGGGCCCGAGCGCGGCGCATTGGCTGGGTACCGACGAACTCGGCCGAGACGTGCTCTCGCGCGCCATCTACGCGGCGCGCATCTCGATGCAGGTGGCGCTGCTCGCGGTCAGCGTCGGCCTCGTCGGCGGCACGCTGATCGGCATGACGGCCGCCTATTTCGGCGGCCTCGTCGAGCAGGCGCTCATGCGGGCGATGGATCTCCTGTTCTCGTTCCCGGCCATCCTGCTCGCCGTCGTGCTGATGGCGAGCCTCGGCACCAGCGTTCTGAACGCGATGATCGCGATCGGCATCGTCTTCATACCAGGCTTCTCGCGGCTCGCCCGCGCCTCGACGCAGGCCGTGCTACGGCAGCAATATATCGAGGCGGCCCGCTCGATCGGCATGAGCGACGCGCGCATCATCTTCCGCGAGATCCTGCCCAACATCATGGCGCCGCTGATGGTCGAGGCGGCCGTCGCCTTCGCCTATGCGGTGCTGCTCGAATCGGCCCTCTCCTTCCTCGGCCTCGGTGCACAGCCGCCCGATCCCTCCTGGGGCAACATGCTGAGCACCGGCCGCGGCTTCATGGCCCAGGCGCCGTGGCTGTCGATCGTTCCCGGCATGGCGATGTTCATCTGCGTGCTCGGCTTCAACCTGCTCGGCGACGGTCTGCGCGACGTCACCGATCCGCATATGAGGGAGTGACCGACATGGACATCCGCTCCCGCGCTCTCGAAAATGGGCGTCCGACGCTTTCGGTCCGCGACCTCACCGTCGATTTCCCGAAGCGCAGCGGCTCGTTCCGGGCCGTCGATGGCGTCTCGCTCGATGTCTGGCCCGGCGAGATCGTCGGCGTCATCGGCGAATCCGGTTCCGGCAAGACGATGACGGCGCTGTCGACCCTGCGCATGCTGCCGAAGCGCGCCGTCGTCTCCGGCTCGATCGAGCTCGGCCAACGCCGCATCCTCGACCTGTCGCCGGCCGAAATGCGCAAGCTGCGCGGCGACCGGCTCTCCTTCATCCCGCAGGACGCCATGCGGGCGCTGAACCCGACCATGCGGATCGGCCGCCAGGTCGGCGAACCGCTGGTGCTGCACCGGAACCTATCCTTCAAGGCCGCCGTATCCCGCGCCGTCGACCTGCTCCGCGCCGTGCATGTGCGTGAGCCGGAACGGCGGGTCGAGGACTATCCGCACGGCTTTTCCGGCGGCATGCAGCAGCGCGCCATGATCGCGATGGGGCTGGCGCTGGAACCCGAACTGATCATCGCCGACGAGCCGACCACGGCGCTCGACGTCACGGTCCAGGCCCAGGTTCTGAAGCTGCTCAAGGAGATCCGCGACCGCGAGAAAACGTCGATCCTGTTCATCACCCACGACCTCGGCGTCGTCTCGGAACTCTGCGACTGGGTCTATGTGATGTATCGCGGCAAGGTGGTTGAGCAGGGCTCGGTCGAGCGCATCTTCACGGAGCCGCGCGAGGACTACACCAAGATGCTGCTGGCTTCGACGCCGACGCTGTTCCCGAGGGAGGCCTCATGACGGACACGGTGATCCAGGTCGCCGGCGTGACGAAATCCTTCGTCCGCGGCGTCAACGCGGTCGACGACGTGACGCTGTCGGTGGCGCGCGGCGAGACGCTCGGCATCGTCGGCGAATCCGGCTCCGGCAAGTCGACCCTGCTCCGGATGATCCTGCGCCTGATACGCCCTAGCGCCGGCACAATCACTCTGGATGGCCGCGATGTCTGGAACGCCCATGACCGCGACCTCAAGGCCGTCCGCCGCCAGATGCAGGCCGTGTTCCAGGACCCCGCCTCGTCGTTCAACCCGCGCCAGAGCATCGGCACGATCCTCGCCGCGCCGCTCGAGGTACACGGCATCGGCGACCGCGCCTCGCGTGCGAAGCTGATCGGCGAGACGCTGGAGCGCGTCGGCCTGCCGGCCGCGACCGTATCGCGCTTTCCGCACCAGCTTTCCGGCGGCCAGCGCCAGCGCGTCGCCATCGCGCGGGCCGTCATCATGCGCCCCGCCGTGGTGCTCGCCGACGAGCCGACCTCCGCGCTCGACGTGTCGGTGCAGGCGCAGGTGCTGAAGCTCTTTCGCGAGATCAAGGACGAGCTCGGCCTGACCTCGGTCTTCGTCAGCCACAACCTGGCGGTGATCCGCGAGGTCAGCGACCGCGTCGCCGTGATGCGGCATGGCAGACTGGTCGAGATCGGCACGGCCGAGCGCGTCTTCAACTCTCCCGAGAGCGACTATACGAGGGCGTTGATCGACGCCGTGCCCGACCCCTTCCGCCGCTTCCGCGCGCCCGTTGAACTGGAATCCGGATCATGATCGAGCTGAACACCTTCTCCATCTCCGCCCGCTGCCCGCGCACCGGCATGCTCGGCGTCGCCGTCTCGACCGCGGTGCCGGCAGTTGGCGGCATCTGCATCTTCGCCGATGCCGGCGTCGGCGCCATCGCCACCCAGTCCTGGGTCAATCCCTATCTCGGCATCGACGGGCTGAAGCTGCTCCGCGAGGGCCTGTCGGCACCGGAGGCACTCGCCAAGCTGATCGCCGAAGACCCCGGCCAGGCTGACCGCCAGGTCGGCATCGTCGACAACAAGGGTCGCACGGCGGCGCATACCGGCAGTTCCTGCGTCGACTGGGCCGGCCATATCGAGGGCGACGGCTTCACCGTGCAGGGCAACATGCTGGTCGGGGCTGCGACCATCGACGCCATGGCGGAAGCCGCCGAACGCAGCGCCGGTTTCGACCTGCACGAGCGGCTGATGCTGGTGCTCGAGGCCGGCCAGGCCGCCGGCGGCGACAAGCGCGGCAAGCAGTCGGCGGCGCTCAAGGTGTTCAAGAAGGAAGCCTTCGCCTGGCTCGACCTGCGCGTCGACGAGCACCGCAACCCGGTCGCCGAGCTCCGCCGCGTCTTCGAAGTCGCCAAGCACCAGCTGCTGCCCTTCATCGACGGCATGCCGTCGCGCGAGGACCCGATCGGCGGCATCCCCGCCCCCGTCACCGCCATGCTGATGACGCCGCCGCCCTACCGGCCCGGCGGCAGCGGCGGCGCGTGATTGCCCGGACGCAGCCTGAACAGTGAAGAGCATGACCAAGACCCAGACCATCCGCGAGATCCTCGCCGATCTCGTCGGCTTCGACACGACCAGCGCCCGTTCCAACCTCGCTTTGATCGAGCATGTCCGCGCCTATCTCGCCGGCCATGGCGTGACGGCCGAGATCTTCCCGTCGGCCGACGGCAGCAAGGCGAGCCTCTGGGCCACCATCGGCCCGGCCGGCCCCGGCGGCATCATCCTGTCCGGCCATACCGATTGCGTCCCCGTCGAGGGCCAGGCCTGGTCAAGCGATCCCTTCACGCTCACCGAGCGCGACGGCCGCCTCTACGGCCGCGGCGCCTGCGACATGAAGGGCTTCGACGCCGCCGCGCTGGCAATCGTGCCGGAGCTGGTCGCAGCGAAGCTGGAGCGCCCCGTCCACATCGCCCTCTCCTATGACGAGGAAGTCGGCTGCACCGGCGTGCGCGAGATGATCGCCATCCTCAGGGAACGCGGCGAGGCGCCGGCGGCCTGCCTCGTCGGCGAACCGACCAGCATGCAAGTCGTCGTCGGCCACAAGGGCGGGCGCGGCTATCGTTGCCACATCACCGGGCAGGAAGCGCATTCGAGTCTGGCCCCACGCGCGGTCAACGCCATCGAGTACGCGGCCGAGCTGATCGTCTTCCTGCGCGATCTCGGGGGCGAACTCGCCATCGGCCCGCGCGACGAGGAATATGACGTCGTCCACACGACGATCTCGACCGGACTGATCTCCGGCGGCACGGCCGTCAACATCGTGCCGAATGCCTGCTCGTTCACTTTCGAGTACCGCAATCTGATCGAGGTCGATCCGGATACGATCATCGCCCGCATCCAGGACTTCGCCGAGACGAAGCTGCTGCCGGAAATGCGCAGCCGGGCGCCACTGGCGGATATCGCCTTCGAGCCGATCTACGACTATCCGGCGCTGGCGATCGACCCGTCACACCCGCTCGTGACGCGGCTGAAGAACGTCGTCGGCCATAACAGCCACGGCAAGGTCGCCTATGGCACCGAGGGCGGCCTGTTCCAGCGCGATCTCGGCGTGCCGACGGTCGTCTGCGGCCCCGGCTCGATCGACATGGCGCACAAGCCGGACGAATACGTCGCGATCGAGCAGCTCGACCGCTGCGACGCGGCGCTCCGCAAGCTGCTGCTGTAAACGAAAAGTCGGCGCGCCCTAGCGGCGCGCCGCTTCCCGGCCCGAAAGCAGTAGCAGAGCGAGGATCAGCGTCCCGAACAGGATGCTGCGCCAGCCCGGCGAGGCGTTGACGACGGTGATCAGCGCCGTGATCGTCACCAGCAGGATGGCGCCCGGGATCGAGCCGGCATAGGTGCCGAGCCCGCCGAGTATCGAGGTGCCGCCCAGCACCACGGCGGCGATCGAGGCGAGCAGGTAGGGATCGCCAATGCCGACATAGCCCTGGCCGTTCATGCCGAGCACGAGAATCCCGGCGAGCCCCGCCATGAAGCCGCTGATGCCGTAGACCGCCATTGTCGTCGTCGCGATCGGCACGCCGGAGAGCTTGGCTGCGAGCGGTCCGGCGCCCATGGCGAACAGCCGCGCGCCGAACGGCGTCGCGTGCATCACCACCAGCACGACCACCGAGACGACGACCCAGACGAGAATGCCGGCCGGAACCCCGAACGGCCTCGCATTGCCGACCCAGCTGACCAGCGGATTGGCGGCGGTCACGGCGCTGCCGCCAGCGATGATGATCAGCAGCCCCTGCAGGAAGGTCGCCATGGCGAGCGTCATGATCATCGGGTGGACGCGGAGCAGCGCCACGCCGAGCCCGTTGACGAGGCCGATCGCCGTCGTCATGGCGAGCACGGCGAGGATCGGGGTCAGCCCGGTCGGATCGGCGTCGATCGCGAACAGCGGCAGGCCGACGGCGGCGACGGTCACGATCGCCGCGACCGACAGGTCGATGCCGCCGGCGATGACGACGAAGGTCTGCCCCGCCGCGACGAGGCCGATGACGGCGGCGAGTTCGACCAGGTAGCGCAGGTGGCCGTAGGAGCCGAAGCCGCGCGAGACGAAGCTCGCCACGATCCAGACCAGCGCCACGATGGCAAAGGTCAGGAACGGCCGGCTGGTGACGATGGCCCGGATGCGGGACCTGGACAGGATTCCGGCGTCGCTGATGCTCATCGGGCCCTCATGCGGAATTGGGGAATGGCGACGGCGCCGATGATGATCAGGCCCTGCGCCACATATTGCGCGACGGGCGTGAAGCCGAGAAAGAACATGACGGAGATCATCAGGCTCAGCAGAAGGCTGCCGGCGAGCGCACCGCGCATGGTGCCCTGGCCGCCGAGGAAGCCGATGCCGCCGAGAACGGCCGCGGCGATCGAATTCAGCGTGAACGAGGTGCCGATGATCGGATCGCCGGAGCCGGTCTGCGCCGCGACGAACAGGCCGGCGCCTGTACAGAGCAGGCCGCTGATCGCATAGGCCGCGATGCGGGCGGCGTCGACAGGAACGCCGGAACGATAGGCGCCGACGGGATTTTCGCCGGCGGCATAGAGGCTGAGGCCGAGCGGTGTCGCCAGATAGAGCTTCCAGAGAAGGACGATGACGACCAGCACGGCGAAGGCGGCCGGCGTATTGCCGGCGAGCAGGTTGGAGAGCCAGTCCGGCATCGCGCCGCCGGGACGGGGCAGCACCAGCAGCGCAGCGCCCGCAATGATGAACGAGCCGGCCAGCGTCACGACGATCGCCGGCAGACGCAATTTGACGACGATCAAGCCGGTGGCGGCGCCAATGCCGAGACCGACGATGCCGACCACCGCCGCGCCGCCGGCAACGCCGAGCGGCCCAGTCATGGTGGTGGCGGCTATGACGGCGCCGAGGCTGACCAGAGCGCCGATGGCAAGGCTGATGCCGCCCGTCAGCATCAGGATGGCCTGCGCCATAGCGACGAGCGCGAGCGGGAACCAGCTCTGGGTGAACTTGGCGAAGCCCGTCCCCGTGAACAGGCCGTGGAACAGGAAGCCATAGGCAACCATGAAGGCCAGCACAACGAGGAACAGGCTGCGGACGCCGATATTCCGCTTGGCCTGGATTGCCCAATATAGCGCGTTGCCGCGCCCGGGCGCGGACAGGGATGCGTTGCTCATGCCGCTTGCCTTTCCCGTTCGGCGCCCATGGCCGCGGCGACGATCGCCTCCTCGCTCAAGCCGCCGCGATCCAGCATGGTCACGATGCGGCCCTCGCGCACGACAGCGACGCGGTCGCACAGATGCACCAGTTCCGGCGTATCAGAACTGAGCAGGACGACCGCCTTGCCGGCTGCCGCGAAGCCGCGCAGCATCTGATAGATCTCCCGCTTGGTTTCGACGTCGACGCCGCGTGTTGGATCGTTGAGAAGCAGGACGGTGGGGTCATGCGGCATCCATTTGGCCAGCGCGACCTTCTGCTGGTTGCCGCCGGAAAGCGCCTGCGCGGCGCGGCCGAGATCGCCCTTGATGGAGAACTGGAGCGCCAGCCCCATCGCCGTCTCGCGCTCGGCCGCGCGGTTGCGCAGCTTCAGCGCCGGCATCCGGGCAAAGGCCGGCAGCATCAGATTGGTGAGGATCGGATGGATCAGGTGCAGGCCCTCGCGCTTGCGGTCGGCCGGCACATAGGCGAGCCCACGCGCATTGGCCTGCGGAACATTGCCGGGCAGGCCTGCTTGGCCGCCGATCGTCGCCGAGACGACCTTGGCGGGAATGGCGCCGTAGAGACCGAGCAGCAGATCTTCCTGCCCCTGCCCGACCAGCCCGCCAATGCCGACGACCTCGCCCGCCTTAATCTCGAGATCGACATCCTGCATGGCGCCGGCCGACAGCTTCGCGACGGCGATCGCCGTCCGGTCAGTCCGAGTGCTGTCCCAGCGGGGAAAGAGATCGCCCGGATCGCGGCCGACCATCAGGCGGACGAGCCCGGCCGCGTTGACGCCCTCCAGCGGGCGGTCGGCCGTGCAGGTGCCGTCCTTCAGGACGGTGACGTGCTGGCAGAGCTGCATCACCTCGTCGAGGCGATGCGAGATGTAGAGAATGGCGATGCCCTCGGCGCGCAGCTTTTCCAGCAGCGTCGTCAGGATTCGCGTCTCGGTGGCGGACAGCGACGAGGTAGGCTCGTCGAGGATGAGCACGCGGGGCTTGCGATAGAGCGCCTTGGCGATCTCGACCATCTGGCGGCGGCCGAGCGACAATTCACCGACCGGCGTCGCCAGCGGCTCGTGCAGCCCCACGAGATCGCAGGCCGCCTTGGCGCGGGCCGCCAGCGCAGCATAGTCGACCAGGCCGAACCGGCGCGGATAGTCGCCGAGCCCGACATTCTCGGCGATCGACAGCGAGCCGGTCAGGCTCAGCTCCTGCTGCACGACGGCGATGCCGGCGCGGCGCGCCTCCGGCGGGCTGTGGCGGGAAACCGCCTGCCCGTCGATCTCGATGGTTCCGCTGTCCGGACGCAGCGCGCCGGACAGCAGATTGATCAGCGTGGACTTGCCCGCGCCGTTCTCGCCGAGCAACGCATGGACGCGTCCCGGCATGAGGGCGATGGAAACGTCCCGCAGGACGGGATTGCCGAAGAAGCCCTTCGACACCCCGCGCGCGGCGAGGATGGGTGCGGGCGAAGCCACGGAGCCGGCCTTACTTCTGGGCCAGAAGCTTGGCGAACAGCTCGCGGTCATACGGCGAGTAGATATAGCCGTCGGCCGGGAAGTCCTTGGCGCGGGCCAGGTACTCGTCGATGTTGGAATTGTCGATGACCGGCAGCGGGATCTTGACGAAGGCCGGCACGTCCTTGCCCTCCAGCGCCTGCACGGCGGTGTAGGCGGCAAAGGCGCCAAGCCAGTTCGGCTGCATCGTCGCCCAGCTCTTCAGGCCCTTTTCCTTCCAGAGTTCCAGGAACTGGCGGGCGTTCTCGCCGGTGATCGGAACCTGCTCGCGGCCCTGCTTGTCGAGCGCCAGCACGGCGCCGGCCGACAGCGCGCCGCCGAAGGAGAGGATGCCGTCGATCTCGGGATTGGCGAACAAGAGGCTGGTGACGGCCTCCTGGGCCGGAGCGACGTTGTAGGCGGTATTGGTCTCGGCCAGGATCTGGATGTCCGGATTGGCCTTCAGCAGCGCATCGCCGCCGGCGCGGCGGTCGTCGCTCACCGAGACGCCGGCCGGGCCGTTCAGGATGATGATCTTGCCCTTGCCGCCAAGCGCATCGATCATGAACTTGGTGGCCTGCTCGCCCCACTGGTTGGAGTCGGTGTTGACCTTGGCGGTCACGTCGTTGGTGTCGACGAGGCTGTCGAAATTGATGATCGCGATGCCCTTGGCGCAGGCATCGGCCAGCACGCGGGCCGGGGCCGTCGACGAGCCGGCGATCAGGATGATGGCGTCGACATCGGCGTCGATCATCGACTGGATCTGCTGGATCTGGACGTTGGCATCGCCCTGCGCGTCGGTGACGACGAGCTTGTCGACGAGGCCTTCCTTCTTCAGCTGCTCGACTTCGGCTTCGATCGTGCCCTGGGTCTGCTTCATCCAGGTCGGCACCGAGTAGATGTTGGCCCAGCCCAGCGTATAGGGCGCCTTGCGATCACCCTTGATGCAATTGGCGGCGGCATCGGCCTGAGAAACGCCCGCCACGCTCATGAGGAGGCCGAGTCCCAGCATGCTTGCGGATGCAAAGAGAGAAGATTTTTTCATCACGTTCCCCTGGAAGGTTATGCCGCGATGCGCCGAAAACAGGACATGTCAGTACAGCGCCGTAACGACGACGCGGCTCCCCTGCCAAGTGCCCCAGATTCTCCGCCCGGGCCCCACTTATGTCCGATATACTGTACACCTTGCTTATATATCGGACACAGACGAAACTAGACCCAGTCCTTAGATCTTTCAAGCGTCTTGAAACGCGACCACCAAAGCATGAACAAGCAGGCTGACATGACGGAAACGGCGTATCCCAACGAAGCACGGCAGGAAGCCGCGACATCCGCCGGGGGCGAGCGCAAACGCGGCATCGACCGGGTCATCATCCTGCTCGAGGCCCTGTTGCGGCAGCGCGCGCCGATGCGGGTCGGCGACATCGCCCGCCTGATCGGCGCGCCGCGCTCGACCACCTACGAGATCGTCAACCGCCTGCTCGAAGCGGACATGCTGGAGACGGTCGGCGCCGATGGCCATGTCTATTTCGGCCGCGCCATGCATCTGTTCGGCTGGGCCTACAGCCATCACAACGCCCACTACCCGCGCATCGTCGAGACGCTCGACCGGCTCGCCGCCGATTCCGGCGAGACAGCCCAGCTTTGCGGCCTGCGCGGCAACAAATATGTCGTGCTCGACTGCCGCGATTCGACCGGACCGTTCCGCATCTCCAGTCAGGTAGGCGTCGAGGTTCCGATCCCGTGGACCGCGTCGGGCCGGCTGCTGCTCACCCATATGAGCGACGAGGCGGTGCGCGCCTTCGTGCCAGCCGAAGATTACCGCCTGCCGGATGGCCGCGTCATTCCGCAGGAGGAATTCCTGGCCGACATCGCGCTGGCCCGCCGGCAGGGCTACAGCGAGAGCGCCGCTCTGGCCGACCGTTTCACCTGGTGCCTGGCGGCGCCGATCCGCGACGGCCGCGGCAGCGTCACGCTGACGCTCTGCTTCGTCCTCCCCGTCGACACGCCCGAGCCGCGTCGGATCGAGCTGCTGGCGATGCTGCGCGAACGGACGGCGAGCCTGGACCTGATGGGCGAGTAAGGCGGCTAAGTTCCGCCCGACGGCCCCTGCTGTCACCGCCGACCGCCGCCATCGTTCCGCCGTTGCGATCGGATCGCGGTGCTGTAAAACGATTTTTGAAAAATCGTTTTACAGCACCGCGACCGGAAAGCACTGCGTGACGGAAAAGCCGATCTCCATTCGCGACGTCGCGGAGCGCGCCGGTGTCTCGCCCGGCACCGTCTCGAACGTCCTCAACGGCAGCCGGCCGGTGAACGCCGCGCTGGCGCAGCGCGTGCGCGAGGCGGCCGAGGCGCTTGGCTACCAGGCCGACCGGGCCGCCGCCCTGCTCCGGACTGGCAAGGCGCGGATCATCGCCGTCCTGGTTCCCGATCTCGACAATCCATTCTTCACGTCGATCGTCTCGGCGCTGGAAAGCGGCCTGCGCGACCAGGGCTACGAGCTGATCGTCGCGAGCTCGCGCGGCGAGGACGACACCGAGCACTCGCGGCTCGCCGCCATGCTCGCCTGGCGACCGGCCGGACTGGTCGTCATTCCCGGCTCCGACGAATTTCCGGCGCGCGCGCTCATCGACAGGGCCAGGGTTCCCTATGTCGTGGCCGACCGCATCACCCTCGATCCCGCCGCCAACACCATCTCCGTCGACAATGAGAGCGCCGGCGCCATCGGCATGCGCCATCTCGTCGACAAGGGCCATCGCGACATCCTGATCGCCGCCTCCGTCCTGAAGCTCGCCAACATACGCGAGCGCTGCGCCGGCGCGGTTTCCGTCCTGGAGAGCCTGGGATTGCCGCCGCCGGCGATCGTCGAGACCGGCGGCGACTTCACGCTGGCATCGGACCGGCTCGCCGCCTGGCTCGACAGCAACCGGCAGCCGACCGCGATCCTGGCGCTGACCAATTTCACCACGCTCGGCGTGCTGTCGGCGCTCGCCGAGCGCGCGATCGCCATTCCGCGCGCGATCTCGCTGATCGGTTTCGACGACTATGCCTGGATGCGGGCGCGCACCACGCCGCTGACCGCCATCCAGCAGCCGGTCCAGGCGATGGGCGAGGCGATCTGGGCACGGCTCAAGGCGCGGATCGAGGGGGACGCGTCGCCACCCGCCCACATCCAGTTCCAATGCGACTTGAAGGTGCGGGCATCGACGGCCACGCCTTCCCATCCGGACGGAACGTCGACAGGAGCCGGTTGAGGCTCATTTCACAACGAGGGAGGAAGGACATGAAGAACAAGCTGGGTGTGCACGCACAGGTCTGGGTCGGCGGCTGGAGCCATGCGGAGGCGGAGCGCGCCATCGCCAGCACCGCCTCGCTCGGCTACGACTATATCGAGGCGCCGGCGCTCGACCCGTCGCTGATCGACATCGACTTCACCCGCAAAGCGCTGGAAAAGCATGGTCTCGGCATCACGACGTCGCTCGGCCTCGACGACAGCTGCGACATCTCCTCGGGCGATCCCGACAAGAAGGCGCGCGGCCAGGCGCACCTGATGAAGGTGGTCTCCACCACCCGTGATCTCGGCGGCACCCACATCACCGGTATCCTCTATTCCGGCTTCCAGAAATACTTCACGCCCGCAACGCCGGAGGGCGTCGCCGGCGCCGTCGAGGTATTGCACCACGTCGCCGAGGAAGCGGCGAAGAGCAACATCACGCTCGGCCTCGAGGTGGTGAACCGCTACGAGACCAACGTGATCAACACCGCCGCCCAGGGCGTCGAGCTCTGCAAGCGGGTCGGCATGCCGAACGTCAAGGTGCACCTCGACTGCTACCACATGAACATCGAGGAAGCCGACGCCGAGCGCGCCATCATCGATACCGGCGACTATCTGGGTTATTTCCATACCGGTGAATCGCATCGCGGCTATCTCGGCACCGGCTCGATCGACTTCACCCGCATCTTCCGCGGCCTGGTGAAGGCCAACTACCAGGGTCCGATCTGCTTCGAATCCTTCTCGTCCGCCGTCGCCGGCGAGCCGCTCTCCGGCATTCTCGGCATCTGGCGCAATCTCTGGACGGATTCGACCGATCTCTGCCGCCACGCCATGCAGTTCACGCAGGCACAGATGCAGGCGGCCGAGCAGGCCCAGTCGATCCGCACCGGCGCGGACTGGTAGCATCTGGGTTCCGGCGCCGCCCCAAGAAAGGGCGGCGCCTCCTCCCCTCGGCTTCCGCTGCGGTGCCGCCAATAGCGGCAGCTGCCCACCCGCTTGCGCAAATCCGTGTCTGGCCGCAGCATTTCGAAGCTGCGATGATCGTCCATCCGGAGCGAACAGGAGTGGACGACATGCCGAAAGAGATCTTCGTTTCCTACGGAATCGACGTCGACGCCGTGGCCGGCTGGCTGGGCTCCTATGGCGGCGAGGACAGTCCCTGCGACATCTCCCGCGGCGCCTTCGCCGGCCATGTCGGCAGCCTGCGGCTGCTCAGGATGTTCGAGAAGTGGGGCATTAAGACCACCTGGTTCATTCCCGGCCACTCGATCGAGAGCTTTCCGGCCGAGATGCAGGCCGTCGCCGATGCCGGCCACGAGATCGGCATGCATGGCTACAGCCACGAAAATCCGATCGCCATGACGCCCGAGCAGGAAGAGGCGATCTTCGACAAATGCGTCGAGCTGATCACCAAACTCTCCGGCAAGCCGCCGCGCGGCTATGTGGCGCCGTGGTGGGAATTCGGCTCCAAGACCAACGAACTGCTGAAGCAAAAGGACATCCGCTACGACCACTCGCTGATGCACAACGATCATCATCCCTATTACGTGACGGTCGGCGACGAGTGGACCAAGATCGACTATTCGAAGCATCCTTCGGCCTGGATGAAGCCCTATACGCAGGGCGAGGAGACGGATCTGATCGAGATACCGGCCTCGTGGTATCTCGACGATCTGCCGCCGATGATGTTCATCAAGGCCTCGCCGAACAGCCATGGCTTCGTCAACCCGCGCGACATCGAGCAGATGTGGCGCGACCAGTTCGACTGGGTTTATGAGAATTACGACTACGCCGTCTTCCCGCTGACGATCCATCCCGACGTTTCGGGCAAGCCGCATGTGCTGAAGATGCATGAGCGGCTTTTCGAGTACATGAAGGGCTTCGAAGGCGTAAAATTCGTGACGATGGAAACGATCGCCGAGGATTTCGCCAAGCGCTTCCCGAAAAGCGGCACGGCGCGGCCGCAATCCTAGGCGGAGGCATGAAGCCATGTGCGGACTCTGCGGCGCCTTCGGCGGTAGCGACCACTGGACCGGCGGCGCCGCGACGGCCGCCACCGGCCTGACACCGGCGGCCGAGCGTCAGGTCCGCGCCCGCGTGGCCAACCAGGTCCTCAAGCCGCTTGGCCTGACACTTGAGCCATGGGCTGGTCGCTACACGCTGCGCGCCCGCAACGGCAAGACGGCGATCCTCGACCATTTCGGCGCCATCTGGCCCGAGGCCGAGCGCCTGACCGGGCGGGTCTTCGATCCGCTCGATCCGACGACGCTCGACATCATCGAAAGTAGGGACCGATGAGCGAGGAGAGCGAGCGGATCACCGCCAATGTGCTGACCGGCTTCCTCGGCGCCGGCAAGACGTCGCTGCTGAAGCGGCTGCTCGCCCTCCCCTCGCTCTCCGGCACAGCCGTCATCATCAACGAGTTCGGCGAGGTCGGGCTCGACCACCTGCTGGTCGAGGCGATCGACGACGACATCGTGCTTCTGAAGAGCGGCTGCATCTGCTGCAACATCCGCACCGACCTCAAGGCCGCCCTGCTCTCCCTGTTCGAGCGCAGCCGCCGTGGCGAGATTCCGCGCTTCTCCCGCGTGGCCATCGAGACGACCGGCATCGCCGATCCGGCGCCGATCATCGCGACGCTCTCCGCCGATCCGATGCTGCGGCATCATTTTCGCGTCGGCAACATCGTCACCGTCGTCGACGTGCCGAACGGCCTCGCCAATCTAGCCGCCTATCCGGAATCGCAGCGCCAGGTCGCCGTCGCCGACCGGTTGATCGTCTCCAAGAGCGACATCGCACCGATGGAAGCCGCCGCCAGCCTGCGCACCCGGCTCGAAGCGCTCAACCCGGCGGCGGAAATCCTCGAACTCTCGGAAACGATGCAGCCCGAAGATGCGCTGTTCCTGCGCGACATCCACGATGCCGAGGCGCGCGGCGCGGAGGTGGCGCGCTGGCTGCGAGCCGAGACGCGCGCGCAGGATCATGACCATCGCCACGATCACTCCCATGAGCATGCGCTGGACACCAACCGGCATGGCGATATCCGCGCCTTCGTGCTGCAAGCCGACACCCCGCTATCCTGGGCGCGTTTCGGCCTCTGGCTCTCCATGCTGCTCAACCGGCACGGCGGCGAAATCCTGCGGCTGAAAGGCCTGCTTGACATAGAGGGCAATGACAGCCCGGTGGTGATCCAGGGCGTGCAGCACCTGATCCACAAACCGATGCATCTGCCGCGTTGGCCGGCAGGCGTCACCGGCACTCATATCGTGGTGATCGCGAGAGGCCTCGACCCGGCTCTTGTCGAGCGCTCCTTCCGCGCCTTCAACGGCCTCGCGCCGCAGGCGACCGGCCTGGCGAAGAGCGCGTGACAGCGCAGTTCCCTGCAGCAGCCCTCCGTGGCCCCGGCGAAATTACCCGCCGAGCCGAGTGAATTCGGCGCGGATCGCCTCGCGATCGAGCCCAAGGCCGAGTAGCACGGCGACGAGAATGCGTGCCTTGATGCCGGAGAGGTCACCGGCGAAGATCGCGCCGGCGCGCTCGAGATCCTTGCCGCCGCCCTTGCCATAGACCGGCTTGACCCGGCCCTCCGGGCAGCGCGACGTAAGGATGACGGGCAAGCCCGTCTCCGCCAGTTCGGTGACGGCGTTGGTGACGGCCGGCGGCGCGTTGCCGCGACCGAATCCTTCGATGACGATCGCCTTGGCGCCGCTCGCGGCGGCGTAGCGCAGCGCCCGGTCGGACGCGCCCATCACCATCTTGATCAGCTCGACATCGGTCTCGATGCGCGGCGCCGCGTAGGTCTTGCGCAGCAACGGCTTGCGATAGACGACGACCTGATCGCCATCGACCTCGCCGAGCTTGCCGTGCTCGCCGGAGCGGAACGTGTCGACACGCGACGCATGCGACTTGGTGACGTCGCGGGCGGCATGAAAATCCTGCTCGAACGAGACGACCACGCCGAGCCCACGCGCCGCGGGGCTCGCCGCGATCCGTATGGCTTCGGCGAGATTGCGCGGGCCGTCTGTATCCGGCATGTCGGCGCTCCGCTGCGCCCCGGTGAAGACGACCGGCTTGTCGCTCTCGACCAGGAGATCGGCCAAGTAGGCGCTCTCTTCCATCGTGTCGGTGCCGTGCGTGACGACGACGCCGTCGCAGGCCGGATCGACGAGGTGGCCGACAATGCGCTGGGCCAGTCGGAAGGCGAGCGGCAGGTCGATGGCGTAGCTGCCGATATTGCTGAACTCGTCGACGGCGATCTCGATGCCCTCGAGCGGATCCTGCAACGTGGCGCGCAGCGCTTCGCCGGAAACGCCGGCGACGACGTCGGCGCCGTCGTCATCAAGCCGGGACGCGATGGTCCCCCCGGTGGTGAGAAGGACGATACGGGGCATGGCTGGCTTTCTCTGTTCGTTCGGCCTGCCGAATTGGGGAGGCAACCGAAGGAAGGCGGGCTGAGAATAGCCGAGATTGCTCCATCGGGAAGCCGTGCGAGCCGACGCAACTAGCCCGGCCCGATATCCACGCCCTTCGTGTCGGAATCGGGGAGCGAGCCGGTGCCCGGCGTCTTGTCGTGATCGGTCAGGTCGGGACGGGCATGCGGTCCCTCCGGCGGCATGTTCTCCACCTTCGTGCCCGGCTTCACGGCTGGCTTGCTCGTCGTGTCCTGGGTCGCGCTGTCCTTGGTCGTATGCTTGGCGCCCGGCATCGGAAACTCCTTTCGAACCATCCAGATAGCCAACGTGCCGGCGGCCGATTTGTTGCCCATGCATGCGATCGGGACTGCACAAAAATGCAAACGGCGCCGCGCTTGCCGCGCGGCGCCGTTGCAGATTTCCTAGGTCAAGATCAGACTAGGAACGACTTCTTGATCGACGCGCCGAGCGTGTATTTCGGATCGACCATGTTGCCGAGGCGAACGCGGCCGCACTGCGTTAGCAGCATGTAGGCGTCGAGCTCTTCAAAGCCGTAGTCTGCCGCCATCCAGCGGATCAAATCGCGATAGGCGATGCGCGCCGCGTCTTCCATCGGTCGGCTGGAGCCGATCGACATGATGAAATTCTCCGTCTCCAGGCGCGGCCATTTGAGCGACCAACCCTTGATCAGGTCGATATGCACCGTAGTGACCGTCGGGTGCTCGATGGCAACGCCGCAGAGCTCGCCGTCGCCCTGCGCCGCATGACAGTCACCGAGATAGAGCAGCGCGCCCTGGGTGTTGACCGGCAGGTAGATCACCGCGCCGACGCCGACATCCGGCAGGTCCATGTTGCCGCCGTAATAGTCCGGCTGCAGCGCCGAGATCGCCTCGATCTCCGGCGAGGTGCCGATCGTGCCGATGAACGGCTCGTAGGGCAGCGTGATCTTGTCGTTCCATTTCGTGCCGTTCTCGTCGATGTGGAGCTTCTTTACCCGCTCCGGCAGCGGCGCGTTCAGCATGGCGGTGTCGCCGGTCGGCACCAGGCCACCGAAATCCGGCATGATCACCGTGGTGCCGCGCGGCTGCGGTCCCCGCGGCACGATGCTTTTGATGTAGACGGCGAGCGTATCGCCCTTCTCCGCGCCATTGACGAAGATCGGCCCGTTCTGCGGGTTCAGGAACGGGAAGTTGAGGATCTCGCTCGGCTTGTCGGTCTCATGCTGGATCTGGCCCTCGAAGGCGTCGTGCGTCTCGGCCGAGACGACGGCGCCGGGATCGACCGTCAGGACCGGCTCGACATAGGGGCCGTAGACATAGTGGTACTTGCCCTGATCAGCCTCGGTGATCGAATGGGACGATCTCGCCTGGCCCTTGGCGAGGCCTTTGCGAGCCATGATGGAATTTTCGAGCCAGGACATGGTTTTCTCCTTTTTACTGTCTCGGTCAGACGGCGAGGTGGCGGCGCATGGTCTCGCCATCGGCGAGCGCATCCCGGTCGAGCTCGGCGACGACCCGGCCCTTGTCCATGACGTAGCAGCGCTGCGCCATGGCCCGGATCATGTCGATGTTCTGCTCGACCAGGATGATGGTGACGCCGGTTTCCCGGTTCAGCTCGACCATGATGCGGGCGATGTCCTGCACGATGTTGGGCTGGATGCCCTCAGACGGCTCGTCGAGCAGGATCAGTTCGGGATCGGCGATCAGCACGCGGCCGATGGCGAGCTGCTGCTGCTGCCCGCCCGACATGGTGCCGGCGCGCTGCGACCAGCGCTCGCGCAGGATCGGGAAATAGCCGAGGATGCGCTCGCGATCCGCCTCGGTGACATCGCTCTGCAGGCCGCCCACCACCATGTTCTCGGCCACCGTCAGACGCGGGAACACGTCGCGTCCCTGCGGCACGTATCCGATGCCGAGCCGGGCGCGCTTGTGCGTCGGCAGGCTGGCGATTGACTGGCCCTGATAGAGGATCGAGCCGTCCATCGTCGGCACCAGGCCGATCAGGCTCTTCATCAGCGTCGACTTGCCGACGCCGTTGCGGCCGATGACGGCGACGATCTCGCCCTTGCGGACGTCGAGGTCGAGCCCCTGCAAGACGGGCTTGCCGCCATAGCCGGCGCGCAGGCCCTTCGTCGAAAGCAATGTTTCGTTAACCATGGGCTTGCCCCAGATAGATGGCGGCGACGCGCTCGTCGGCGACGATCTGGTCGATCGATCCTTGCGCGAAGACCTGGCCGAGATGCAGGACGGTGACCTTGTCGGCGACCTGGCGGACGAAGGCCATGTCGTGCTCGACGGCGAGCACGGTCATGCCGTCGGCGTTCAGGCGCTGCACCATCTCGCCGGTCAGGTGCGTCTCTTCCGGCGACATGCCGGCCGTCGGCTCGTCGAGCAGCAGGAGCTTCGGCTTCAGGCTGATCGCCATGCCGATCTCCAGCCACTGCTTCTGGCCGTGGCTCAAATTGCCGGCGAGCTGCCGGCTTTCGCCGGAGAGCTTGAGGAACTCCAGCAACCGGTCGATCTCCTCGTGCAGCGAGGCGGCGGGATAGTGGTGCTGCATCGCCGTCTCGAGGTTCTGGCGAACGCTGAGCGCCTTGAAGATGCCCGGCACCTGGAACTTGACGCTCATGCCGCGCCGGATGCGCTGGAAGGATTTCAGCGCCGTGATGTCCTCGCCGGCGAACAGGATCTGGCCGCTGCTCGGGCTGTGCTCGCCCAGCACGAGGCGGAACAGCGTGCTCTTGCCGGCGCCGTTCGGGCCGATCAGGCAATGCACCTCGCCGGCTTCGAGCGACAGGTCGACATTGTTGGTGACGTGCAAGCCGCCGAAACGCTTGTTGAGCGCGCGGGTTTCCAGAAGTGCCATCACGCGTCTCCCCGCTTGGACTTGCCGAGCCGGCCGAGCAGATCGGCCGCAGCGAGGATGATGCCGCGCGGTGCCAGCAGCACGGTCAGCACCAGCAGGAAGCCCATGACGACGAGCGCGTACTGGGCGCCGTGGATGGTAAGGGCCTGGAAGCCGGACAGCACCACCAGCGTGCCGATCAGCGTCGCCGTCAGGTCGGAGCGTCCGCCGACCGCCACCCAGACGATCGGCAGGGCGGCCGCCGTCATGCCCATGCTCGAAGGGGTGATGTACTGGCCCCAGCTGGTGTAGAGCACGCCCGACAGACCGGCGAGGACAGCGCCGATGACGAAGGCGCCGAGCTGGTACTTGCGGATGTCGTAGCCAAGCATTTCGGCCCGCTCCGGGTTTTCCCGGATCGCGACGAGGACGTTGCCGAAGGACGAATTCACCAGGATGCGCAGGCCGAGATAGACCAGCACCAGCAGCCCGAGCACGACATAGTAGAGCTGGACATCCGGAAACAGGATGATGTCGCCGCCCGGCCAGGGGATTGTCAGCGGCGGCATGTTGCTCATGCCGTTGAAGCCGTTCAGCCGCGCCTTGCCGATCGCCCATTCCGGCCCGGCCGTCTGGGCCATGAAGCGTTCGAGCACCAAAGTCACCGACAGGGTGACGATGCCCAGGAACACGCCCGAGATGCGACCGAAGAACAGGAAGTAGCCGAGCAGCAGCGCGGCGAGCGCAGCGATAACCAGCGCGATCACCACGGCGGCGAGGGTGAAGCCGTAGGCGGCGCCGAAGTTCAGCGTCAGCACGCCGTAGCTATAGCCGGCGATGCCGAAGAAGGCCGTCTGGCCGAAGCTGAGCGAGCCGCCATAGCCCCAGATCAGGCTGAGACCCAGCGCCATGAAGACCCAGGTGAAGAAATAGACCGTGTTGCCGACGGTGTAGCCGTCGCTGAACATCGGATAGGAGCAGGCGCCGGCCAGGACGATCAGGAAACCGATCCAGAAGACGGGCCCCCTGCCGATCGTCTGCGGTCCCTCCAGCCGGGCGAAGAAGCGGGATAGTGCGTTCATGATGATGTTCCCCCGGCTCAGGTGCGTTCGCGCAGCAGGAAGCCGGAAATGCCCTTGGGCAGGACCCGAATGACGACGATGACGGCGAGCAGCAGGCCGATCTGGCCGAAGAGCTGGCCCTGCCAGGAAGTCATTGCCGATTTGACGATGGCGAGGATGACGGCGGCGGGCGCCGTTCCGAGGAAGACGTCGGCGCCGCCGACGACGACGGTCACGAAGGCCTCCATGATGAAGGTGGTGCCCATGGTCGGCACCAGCGTCATGGTCGGCGCATAGAGCCCGCCCGTCAGCCCGGCGAGCCCGGCGCCAAGCGCGAAGGTCAGGCTGTAGACCGAGCGCGTGTCGACGCCGAGGGCTGCCGCCATATGCGGCACCTGGATGGTGGCGCGCGCCATCACGCCGAAGCGCGTCCAGTTGAACAGGGCATAGAGCCCGGCCAGCACCGCGATCGCCATGACGAACAGGACGAGCCGGTAGACGGAATAGGAATAGCCGCCGATCTGGAAGCTGCCGAGCGGTGTGCCGATGCCTCCCATCGTCGAGCCCAGCACGATCAGCGTGCCCTGGGTGGCGATCAGGCTGAGGCCCCAGGTGGCGACGATGGTGTCGAGCGGACGTTCATAGAGATGGCGCACCACCAGCCGTTCGACCAAAGCACCGACGGCCGCCGAAACCAGCGCGCCGAGGAGGATCGCCAGCGGCAGCGGCAGGCCGGCATTGGCGCCGGAGACGGTCACATAGGCGCCGCACATAATGAATTCGCCATGGGCGAGATTGATCACGCCCATCATGCCGAAGATCACCGCCAGGCCGCAGGCCGACAGGACGAGAAAGGCGAAGGCGTCGCCAAATTGGTAGAGCGCCGCGAAGGCGACAGTGATGGCGTCCATCGTCAATGGGCCTTTGAGTTCGAAAGTTCGCTGCCAGGAGGCGGCACGTCGCGGAATTCCCGACACGGGACCCGCGCGAGCATCGCGTCGGGCCAGGTCAGGCAGATCCGCGAAGCCGGGATCGTCAACACGCCGAGGACGGGTGTCCGGCACAGGGCCGGGCACCCGCTCTCGTCAGTCGGAGCGCGTCGCGATCAGGACTTCGACGGCGGATTCGAGGGCGTGTACTGCTCGCTCGGATCGCTCTTGGTCAGGTCGCAGCCCGCCTCACCCAGCCAGTACGGCTTGATGTCCTCCCACACCTTCGGGAAGGTGATGGAGTGATCGGCACCGACCTTCGCCAGGTAGATGGTGTGCGACATGTGCTGGCTCTTCGGGTCGAGACAGACCTTGCCCTCCGGCGCGTCCATGCAGACGTCGCCCTTGGCGATCTCCGCCCGCAGGTCATCGCGCTTGGTCGACTTCGCCCGCTCGACCATCTGCTTGTAGAGGTAGACGGCGAGGTAGGAGTTCTCGGCCTCCTGGTTGACATAGGGCTCGTCGGGATAGGCGGCCTTGAACTTCGCGACAAAGGCCTTGCTCGCCGGCGTGTCGACTTCCTCGATGTAGTTGGTGGTGACGTACATGTCCTTCAGGCTTGGCGGCTTGAAGCGCTTGTGCTCGTAGCCCTGGCCGACATTGACCGAAGAGGCCATCGGCAGGTTGACGTTGGCGGCGGCGGCCTGCTCGTAATAGGAGGCCTGCGGGGTACCGACGAGCAGCGTCACGACGAAGTCGGGCTTCGCCTTCTGGATGTTCTGGATCGACTGCGAGAACTGCGACACGCCGAGCGGGATGAACTCCTCGCCGACCATCTCGCCGCCATTCTCCTTGACGATATTGCGCACCCACTCGGCCGAGATCTGGCCGAAATTGTAGTCGGCGGCGAGCGTGTAGACCTTCTTGCCGTAGGTCTCCATCATGTAGGGGATCAGCGTCGAGAACTGCTGCTCCGGCACCGCGCCGGTGACAATCATGTTGGCGTCGCAGACGCCGCCTTCATACTGGTTGTTGTAGAAGGCGAGCCCATCGAACTGGTTGACGATCGGCCGGTAGGCCTCGCGCGAGGCCGACGAGAAGCCGGCGAAGACCGCATCCACCTTGTCGCGCTGCAGGACGCGGCGCATGAATTCCTGGTAGCGCGTGTTGTCCGACTGGGTGTCGTAGATGACGAGCTCCAGCGGCCGGCCGTCGATGCCGCCGGCCTTGTTGATCTCGTCGGCGGCGATCTGGATGGCGTGCACCTTGCCGAGCGTCGCGGCGGCGAAGTCGCCCGACTGGTCCTCGAGCACGCCGAGCTTGATCGGATCGGCGGCAAAAGCAGAGCCAGCGCCGAGCAAAACCGTCCCAGTGAGGGCCACGGCTCGCAGCCCCCTTACAAACTTCCCTGACATTTTAGCTTCTCCTCTGTGGTCTTAGTCCCGGTTGGCGCGTCTTTCCGGCGTATCGCCCTGCGCCAGTCGTGTGGGCTCGTTGGCCCCTCTGCGGAGGTATTCCTCGCAGTAGTCTTCGAGGCTCAGCCGCGATCGCATGCTCTCGCGCCGGAGCAGGTCATAGGCGGCATCGTCGTCGATGCCGGCCTGGCTCATCAGGCGAACGATCGCCTTGATGACGAAGCGGCGGCCATGACGGCGACGCTCCATGTCGTCGATCCGCGCGCGCAGGCCGCCGCGCAGCTGGAACTGGTTCACGCCCAGGAAGAGCGCCATGTAGACGGCGGCCCCGTGCACCGGCTTGCGCAGGAACGAGGTCGCACCGAGATGGACCAGGCTCTTCAGCCGGCTCGGCGCCTCGACGCCGACGAGGCCGATCACCGGAACGGCGGGCAGACGACCGGCCGGACCACTTTCCAGGCCGAGGACGTCGTCGAGATCGCCGTCGACGAACAGGATGTCGCGTTCCGGATCGAGCTGCGCGAGGTCGAGCTCGGCGCGGCCATCGCGGATCTCGGGGAATTCGGACACGACGCCGAGCTTGGCCAGGGTCGTTTCGAGGGCTTCGACGGCGGCGCGGTTCGTCGTGACGATCAGCGCCCGTCCGCCCTTGAAGTTCTGAAGCAATCGCGAAGCGGTCATTTCACCACCTTCAGTTCAGGCGTGCGCGCGAGAGCGTAGCGCGGCGACGATTGGACGAGATAGGGATCGGGCCGGGTCGGAGCCGCCTCCTCGACGATGACCTCGAACCGGGCATCGCGGGTGGAACGGCCGATGCGCGGCGTCAGCCAGGCATGCAGCGTCTGCGGATCGATCCACACCTCGCCCTGCGGCGCGTTCAGGCGCTGATGCGTCACCGCCGCCTTGACCGCGCGAACCTCGTCCGTCCCGGCATCGGCGAGCGACTGGATCAGAAGTTTGACGGCGTTGTAGGAAGCTTCGGCATCGGCCGACACAGCCGGTCCGTCCGGATAGGCGGCGTCATAGCTCGCCGTGAAGATCGTATTGGCCGGCGTCGCCAGCGACGAGAAATAGACGCTCGAACTCAGATGGCCGTCGACCGCGTCCGGGCCGATTTCCTCCAGCTCCGGCTCGGACAGCGAGCAGCTGGCGATCGGGATCTTGCGCGGCTGGTCGATGCCGCGCGCCTCGCAGGCGGCGCGGAAGAGTCGGAAAAAGGAATAGGCGCTGGTGCCGATCAGCGTGTTGAAGACGAAGTCGGGCCGCGCCTCGAGAATTTCGTCGACGGCATGCTGCAGCTCGGTGTCGCCGACGGCGAAATAGCGCTCGGCCAGAACCCGGCCGCGCCGCGCCATCAGCGCCTCGCGCAGGATCCGGTTGTTCTCCCAGGCCCAGATGTAGTTGGAGCCGACGCAGAAGGCGCGCCGCCTTCCATTGCCGAGCAGATGATCGACCAGCAGGGCAACGTGGTGGTTCGGCGAGGCGCCGGTATAGATGACATTGCCCGAGCTCTCGAAACCTTCGTAATGCGAGGGATACCAGAGCAGCGCGTCATGCTTCTCGAAGCAGGGAATGACTTCCTTGCGGCTCGACGAGGTGTAGCAGCCGATGACGTGGCGGATGCCGGAGCCGATCAGCTGCTGGCTCATTTCGGCGTAGCGCGGCAGTTCGCCGTTCGGATTGACGATGACGGGCTCGACCTCGATGCCGGACACCGTCCCGGCCTCCTGGAAGGCGAGCAGAGCGCCATTCAGCATCGAGCGCGCGACGACGCTGTACGACCCCGTCGTCGAGAACATCACTCCGATGCGATAGTGCTTCACTGACATTCTCGATCGCCCAAAACGAAAAAGCCCGCCGACCTGACGGTCGCGGGCTTCGGTGCCACCAACCAAACCCCCGCCAAATCGCGAGGGCCGTTGGAAATATTAATTCAGGTGACGCAAATATAGGCAGCTTTGCCTTGCGCTTGATTTTTAGACTAACCGGCACGCCGACATTGTCAAGCCGGTTTTGCGCGACGCCGGATCAGCCCGACGCGAAGGCAGAAACCCCTCCCTTCCCGACGAAAATCGGACTGAAGGCATCACCGGCCGATCGCGTGGGAGCCGCCCGAGGCGAGCCTCGGATTGCCCACCCTGTCGGGCCCGCGCCTCAGATCGAGGCCTTGTCCTTCTGCGGTTGCCGGCTTCGCCGTGCCGGACGCCTTTCCTCGCCACGGCCGCGCTGCTCGACCGCCAGGCGGAGCGCCTGCGTGCTGGCGCGGATGACCAGCTCGCATTCGAGCCGGACGCGGCGCGGCGGCCCGCCGGTCTCGCCTTCATCGCCGATACGCCGCAGCAGCTCGACCGCCGCCAGCCGCCCGATATCCTCGCGGGGCTGGCGCATGGTCGTCAGCGGCGGATCGAAGATCACCGAATATTCGATGTCGTCGAAACCGGCGACGGAGACATCGCCCGGCACGCTGAAACCCGCCGCCTTGATCTCGGTGATGAATCCCATCGCCATCTGGTCGTTGCCCGAAAACACCGCCGTCGGGCGGTCGTCACTGGCGAGATAGCGGCCCGCCGCGGCGATGCCGCTGGCGAGATAGAAATCCCCCTCCCAGACCAGCGTTTCGTCGAAGGCGATGCCGGCAGCCTCGATCGCCTCGATATAGCCAAGCAGCCGCTCCTGCGCCTCGATATTGCCGACGGGACCGCGGATATGCGCGATGCGACGGTGGCCGAGGCCGATCAGGTAGGAGACCAGGCTCTTCGCCGCCTTGCGGTCGGCGACGTCGAAGACTGGAAGCTCAGCCATGCCGGGAATTTCGTTGCAGGCCAGCACGACCGGGATCGGCAGCGAGGCGCTCTCCTGGGCGGTCCCGTCACGCGGAATGGCGCCGGTGAAAAGAATTGCACCGGCGAAGCTGCCATCGCGCAAAGCGCGGGCATAGTGCTCCTCCTTGCGCCGGCTGCCGCGCAGATCGCCGACCGTGATGCAGTATCCCGACTCCGAAATGAGATCCGTTGCAGCGTCCAGGAACGGCGTGAAGAACGGGCTTCCGAGTCGCGGGATCAGGGCCAGGATCTTGTTGCCCTTCGGCCGGATCGCAGGCCCCGGCCGGTAGCCCAGCTCGCGGGCGGCAGCGGCGACGCGCGAGCGGGTCGAACTCGAGACGACGTCCGGATTCCGCAGCGCCCGGCTGACGGTGGCCGCTGAAACACCGGCTGCCTCCGCCACATCGTGGATGGTCGGCAGGTTGGTCTTGGCGGGCCCGGGACGGCGGCGGTTCTTTTCGGAGCTCATCTTCTCTTTTGTCCTCAAACAGACGGCGAAGTCCAGCCGGCAAACCAACATTCATGCAACTAGTTACAATAGTTTGCACGATTCTATGCAATGAACTACAGCTTTTTCAGAGAGGCTGGAACGGCCCCGGGAATTCCGAACGCTGAAAGAGGGAGGACTAGATGTTCAAGGTTGCAAGAATCGGCCTGCGATTGACGACGGCCATGGCGGTGGTGACCGCGCTGGCCCTGCCGGCCACGGGCAAGGAGCTGGTGATCAACTCCGACTCCTCGTTCCCGGCGATCAAGGCGGCTTTCGAGCAGGCCATCGTCGGGTTCGAAAAGGAGAACCCCGATATCAACGTCACCTTCAACGTCTTCGACAATGAAGCGTACAAGTCGGCGATCCGGAACTTCCTGTCGGCCGACGCGCCCGACATCGCCACCTGGTTCGCCGGCAACCGCATGCTGCCCTATGTCGACGCCAAGCTGTTCGCGCCGATCGACGATGTCTGGGCCGAGAACAATATGAGCGAGACGCTGAAGTCCGCCGAAAGCTCGGTCACGCATTACGGCAAGAAATGGGCGATCCCCTATACCTACTATCAGTGGGGCGTCTACTACCGGAAGGACATCTTCGACAAGCTCGGCATCGCCGTTCCGAAGAACTGGGAAGAATTCAAGCAGGCCGGAGAGACGCTGAAGGCGAACAATATCGTCCCGATGGCGATCGGCACGAAATTCCCCTGGACCGCCGCCGGCGTGTTCGACTACCTGAACCTGCGCACCAACGGTTACGACTTCCACATGGCGCTGACCCGGGGCGAGATCCCCTGGACCGATCCGCGCATCCGCAAGACGATGGCGAACTGGAAGGAGCTTCTCGACGCCGACTTCTTCCTCGAGAACCACGCCGCCAACAGCTGGCAGGAAGCCCTGCCGCCGCTCGTCAACGGCAAGGCTGGCATGTATCTGATGGGCAACTTCATTGTCGAGCCGCTGCGCGAGGCGGGCCTGACGGACGAGACGCTCGGCTTCTTCCAGTTCCCCGTCATCGACCCCGCCATCCCGACCGCCGAGGATGCTCCGGCCAACACGATCCATCTGGCGGCGAATGCCACCAACGTCGCGGAAGCCAAGAAATTCCTGGCCTATTTCGCCCGTGCGGACGTGCAGTCGGCCATGAACGAGACGATGAGCCAGCTGCCCGTCAACTCGAAATCGACCGTCGCCGACGATCCGTTCCTGCGCGCCGGCTTCGAGATGCTGTCCAACGTCAATGGCGGCCTGGCCCAGTTCTTCGACCGTGACGCCCCGGCCGAAATGGCCAAGGCCGGCATGGAAGGCTTCCAGGAATTCATGGTCAAGCCCGACCGGCTCGACGCGATCCTTGCTCGCCTCGAGACCGTACGGCAGCGCGTCTACCAGTAGGACTCCTGACCATCCCGCGAGGAGGGGTCGGCCGATGCCGGCCTCCCCTCGCCCCTTCCTGCGCCAGGACCCTGGAAATGCCCTCACTCGTGCGCGTCTGGAAAGAGAACAAGCTTCGCATCGCCCCCTGGCTGTTCCTCTCCCCCGGCATCGTCGTCTTCTCGCTCTACATCCTTCTGCCGATCTTCCAGTCCATCGGCATTTCCCTGTTCGATTGGGACGGTCTCGGCGAAAAGAAGTTCATCGCCCTCGCCAATTATTCGGAACTGCTGCAGGACGAAGCCTTTTTTACCTCGCTGAAGAACAACGTCACCTGGCTCGTCCTGTATCTGCTGGCGATCCCGGCCGGATTGTTCGTCGCGCTGTTCCTGAACCAGACGACGCGCGGCATCCGCATCTACAAATCCCTGTTCTTCTTTCCGCTGGTCATCTCGCAAGTCGTGGTGGGGCTGATCTTCTCGTGGTTCTACGACCCGAGTTTCGGCCTGCTCAACACGATACTGGCCGGATTGGGCCTGCCAACGATCGCGGTCCTTGCCGATGAGCGCTTCGTCACCTACGGCGTCATCGTCGCCGGACTGTGGCCGCAGATCGCCTATTGCATGATCCTGTATCTCACCGGCCTGAACGCCGTGAACCCGGAACAGATCGAGGCGGCGCGGCTGGACAATGCGCATGGCTGGCGGATGCTCTGGTTCGTCATCCTGCCGCAGCTGAAGCCCGCGACCTTCATCGCGATCGTCGTCACCGTCATCGGCGCGCTCCGCTCCTTCGACCTGATCTCCGTCATGACGGGCGGCGGCCCGTGGGGCGCCAGCCGGGTGCTGGCCTACTACATGTACGAGCAGGCCTTCTCCGAATACGGCTTCCGCATGGGCTATGGCGCTGCCATCGCGGTCGTCCTGTTCGCGATCATGCTGATCTACATCAGCGCCTTCCTGTTCAAGATGTATCGCGACGAGAAGGGGCGCTGATCCATGTTCCCGACTCCCGTCCAGCAGACCTCCCGCCCGACCCGCATCGCCTATCAGATCGCCCTGCCGGTCGCCCTCGTCCTCTGGCTGCTGCCCCTGATCGGCGTCGCGCTGACCTCGATAAGGCCGGCGGCCGACATCACCGCGGGCAATTACTGGGGCTGGCCGTCCTCGTTCAACCTGATCGAGAACTACAGCGCGGTCTTCACCAATTCGCCGCTGGCCGCCTATATCCTGAACAGCTTCAAGGTCACCATTCCCACCGTGATCGGCGCCATCGCGCTGTCGTCACTGACCGGCTTTGCCCTGGCGATCTACAAGTTCCGCTCCAATCTGCTGATCTTCTTCCTGTTCGTCGCCGGCAATTTCATCCCGTTCCAGATCCTGATGGTGCCGGTGCGCGATCTGTCGATCCAGATGGGCGTCTACAACTCGGTCTGGGCCCTGATCTTCTTCCACATTGCCTTCCAGACCGGCTTCTGCACGCTGTTCATGCGCAACTTCATCCGTACCCTCCCCTTCGAGCTGATCGAGGCGGCGCGGATCGAGGACGTCTCCGAGTTCAAGATCTTCTGGCACATCGTGCTGCCCCTGATGCGGCCCGCTTTGGCGGCGCTCGCCGTCCTCGTCTTCACCTTCGTCTGGAACGACTATTTCTGGGCGACCGTGCTGACCCAGGGCGCGCACGCCCAGCCGGTCACGGCAGGCCTGCATGCGCTCAACGGCGAATGGATCGCCGCCTGGCACCTGGTCTCGGCCGGATCGATCGTCGCCGCCCTGCCGCCGGTGCTGATGTTCTTCCTGATGCAGAAGCATTTCATCGCCGGGCTGACGCTCGGCGCCGTGAAGAGCTGACCCTCCATCCCGGCCAACACCCCGTCTCCGAGAGAAGTCGATGAAACGAACCCTAGGCGTTTGCTATTATCCCGAGCACTGGCCGGAGCCGATGTGGGCGCAGGACGCGAGCCGCATGGCCGAGAGCGGCCTGACATGGGTGCGGATCGGCGAGTTCGCCTGGTCGCGGATCGAGCCGGAGCCCGGCCTCTATACGTGGGACTGGCTCGATCGCGCCATCGAGACCCTGGCCGGAGCCGGTCTCCGCGTCATTCTCGGCACGCCGACTTCGACGCCGCCGCGCTGGATGCTGGACAAATGGCCCGACATGCTGCCGGTCGGCGCCGATGGCCAGACCCGAAAATTCGGATCGCGCCGGCACTATTGCTTCTCCCATTCCGGCTTTCGCGGGGACTGCGCGGCGATCGTGCGCAAGCTTGGCGAGCGCTATGGCCATTCGCCGCATGTGCAAGGCTGGCAGATCGACAATGAATACGGCAACCACAACACGACGCTGTCGTTCAGCCCGTCGGCGCTTGCCGGATTCCGCCATTGGCTCGAACGGAAATACAGCAACATCCAGGCGCTGAACACGGCCTGGGGCAATGTGTTCTGGTCGATGGAATATGGCCGCTTCGACCAGATCGGACTGCCGAACCAGACGGTCGCCGAGGCCAACCCCAGCCACTGGATGGACTTCCGCCGCTACAGCTCGGACCAGGTAGCGGCGTTCAACAAGGTTCAGGCCGGTATCCTGCGCGCGTTCAGCGCCGCCCCGCTGATCCACAATTTCATGACGAAGTCGACGGATTTCGATCATTTCAAGGTGGCGGGCGATCTCGATATCGCCAGCTGGGACAGCTATCCGCTCGGCTATCTGGAGAAGCACTCGACGCTCGGGGACGCGTGGATCCAGACCTATATGCGCAAGGGCGATCCCGATTTTCAGGCGTTTCATCACGACCTCTATCGCGCCGTCGGGCGCGGGCGCCACTGGATCATGGAGCAGCAGCCCGGCCCGGTGAACTGGGCCGTCTACAACCCCGCGCCCCTGCCCGGCATGGTTCGGCTCTGGACCTGGGAGGCCTATGCCCATGGCGCCGAGGCCGTGTGCTATTTCCGCTGGCGCCAGGCGCCGTTCGCCCAGGAGCAGATGCATGCCGGCCTGCTGCGTCCGGACAGCGTCCCGGCTCCGGCGCTGGCCGAAGTTCAGGCGGCCGCCGCCGAGCTCGAGGCCATGCCGGAGGTGGATGGCGGCCAGGCCCGCGTGGCGCTGGTCTTCGACTACGAGTCGGTCTGGGCCTGGCAGACCCAGCCGCAGGGCAAGGGCTTCGACTATTTCGGCCTGGTCTTCGATTTCTACCGCACGTTCCGGAAGCTCGGCCTGTCGATCGATATCATCCCGCCCGATTGCGCCTCGCTCGCCCCGTATCGGGTCGTCGCCCTGCCCGGACTGCTGAGCCTCGATCCCCGCCTGCGACAGGCACTCGATGCCTTTGACGGCACGGTGATCGCCGGCCCGCGCAGCGGTTCGAAGACGCCGGACATGAGAATCCCCACCGGCCTGCCGCCGCAGCTTCCCGGCTTTGACTGCACGGTCGAATATGTCGAAAGCCTGCGCCCCGGCGTCTCGCTGCCGATCTCTGGCGGCGGCGCCTTCCGCCTCTGGTCCGAGAAACTCTCCACCGGCATGCCAGTGCGCGAGACCCATGCGAATGGCGACCCGGCGATCCTCGGCGACGAGAAGCACCGGTATATCGGCGGCTGGCCCGACGAGGCGGCGCTTGGCCGGATACTGCGACAGGCCTGCGACCAGGAAGGGCTGCCGACGGTCGAACTCCCCGGCGGGCTGCGCATCCGCGATACGGCGACCCATCGGTTCTACTTCAACTACGGCCCCGAGGCGCAGCGGCTCGACGGCATCGAGATCGGCGTCGCCGAGGTGAAATGGACGCCGCTCGCAGCCCTGCCGCCGCAACGCTCGACAACCCCAAGCCGGGACGGCGAACCATCATGATCGAACTGCACTCCTTCTATGTCGACGGGCGCTGGGTTGCCCCGGCCGGGCGGGCCCGGATCGATGTGATCGACCCGTCGACGGAAGAACCGATCGCCACGCTCGCCCTCGGCGACGAGGCCGATACCGATCGCGCGGTCGCCGCTGCCAGGGCGGCCTTTCCGGCCTGGAGCGCGGCGCCGCTGGAGACGCGGTTGGCGGCGCTCGAGCGGCTGGTCGCCGTCTATGAGCGCCGGTCGGACGAACTTGGCCGCGCGATCAGCCTGGAGATGGGCGCGCCGATCGACATGGCGAAATCAGCCCAGGTCGGCGCCGGCATCAGTCACCTGCGCCATTTCATCGAACGGGCGCGCCGCTTCGAATTCGAAGGCTGGCTGGAGCCCGGCGACACGGCCCACCGCCTCGTCCGAGATCCAATCGGCGTCTGCGGACTGATCACACCGTGGAACTGGCCGATGAACCAGATCCTGCTCAAGGTGACACCGGCGCTCCTGACCGGCTGCACCGTGATCCTGAAGCCGTCGGAGATCTCACCCCTGTCGGGGCATATCTTCGCCGAGATGGTGCACGAGGCCGAATTCCCGGCCGGCGTCTTCAACCTGCTGCATGGTGACGGCGCCGGTGTCGGCTCGCGCCTCGCCGCGCATCCGGGCGTCGACATGATCTCGTTCACCGGCTCGACCCGCGCCGGCATCGCGATCACCCGCAACGCCGCCGCCACGGTCAAGCGCGTCAGCCTCGAGCTCGGCGGCAAGGGCGCCAACATCCTGTTCGCCGACGCCGATGACGCCGCCGTCGAGCGCGGCCTCGGCAGCTGCTTCTACAATAGCGGCCAGGGCTGCAACGCGCCGTCGCGGATGTTCGTGCATCGCGATATCTACGACCGCGTCGTCGAGACGGCGGCCAGGCTGGCCGGAGACATCGCCGTACGACCGGCCTCGGAGCCGGGCGAGCATCTGGGGCCGGTCGTCTCGGCCCGGCAGTTCGAGCACATCCAGACGATGATCGCGGCCGGCATCGCCGAAGGCGCCCGGCTGGTGGCGGGCGGCCTCGGCCGACCGGACGGGCTGGAGCGCGGCTATTTCGTCCGCCCCACCGTGTTCGCCGACGCGACGAACCAGATGACCATCGCCCGTGAGGAGATCTTTGGTCCCGTCCTGGTCATCCTTCCTTTCGAGACGGAGGACGAGGCGATCGCCATGGCGAACGACACCGTCTACGGCCTGACGAACTACGTCCAGACCCGCGACATGGAGCGCGCCCGCCGCGTCGCCCGTGCCATGCGTTCCGGCATGGTCGAGATCAACGGCGTCGGTCGCCGGTTGAGCACGCCCTTCGGCGGGTTCAAGCAATCCGGCAACGGTCGCGAAGGCGGCGACTGGGGCATCGAGGAGTTCCTCGAAGTCAAGGCGATCAGCGGCTGGGACGCCGCGAACTAAGCTTCCGCCCCCCGTGCATACCCCCTGCCCGATGCCTCCCGGCATCGGGCTTTTTCATGCCGGAATCCGGCCGCCAATCCGCGGCGGGCGACGCGTCGCGACACGGCCGTGAAGGGGAATCGGCGGATCATGGCGCATCGACGCCGATGCCGGCGCCAGGCAACTTGACAGACACGAAGCGAGCTTCTAATCACAAGTTCAGCAAAACCTGTATGACAGCTTTCGGAGTTTTGACATGCAGCCTGACCGAGTGAATGGCGGAGGACTGGTCGGCGACGCCATCGGCGCCATCACCCGCCATATCCGCGAAAACGACCTGATGCCGGGCGACAGGCTGCCTTCGGAAGCCACGCTGTCCAAGGAGCTGAACGTTTCGCGCACGGTGGTGCGGGAGGCGT
Source organism: Kaistia granuli DSM 23481 (assembly GCF_000380505.1). GTDB lineage: Bacteria > Pseudomonadota > Alphaproteobacteria > Rhizobiales > Kaistiaceae > Kaistia > Kaistia granuli. The sequence continues at coordinate 152,544 of NZ_AQYH01000002.1, forward strand.
ACCGGTCGTTGGCGGCGATGCGGATCATCGAGCTCGCCACGGGCAAGCGCGCCACCGTTTCGCCGATCGATCATGGCGCGATGTCGCTGATCATCGAGCACGGCGTCCACACCGATCAGATCAACGTGCAGCAGATCTACGACGTGCGCCGGACGATCGAGACGAGGATCGTGACGCTCGCCTCGATCCGGCGCAGCGACGCCGAGGCGGCCGAGATCCTGGCCGAGGCGGCGGCGATGCGGGCCTCGATCCACGATCCGGACCGGCTGATGGAACACGATCTGGCGTTTCACCGGGCCCTGGCGAAGGCATCGAAAAACCCGGTCTTCGCCCTGATCGTCGGCGCGTTCCAGGGCATCGCCCGCCAGACCTGGCCGATCGGCTGGAAGAGCCGGACGTCGGACGAGGCGCGCGACGCGATGATCGCCACGCATGAAGAAATCGCCCGCGCCGTTGCGGCGGGCGATCCCCAGCAGGCCGTTTCAGCAATGGCCGTTCATTTTGACGAAAGCGTACGCGCCCTTCTGTCGGCGGGACTGTCCTGAGGAATCCATGAAGATAACTGCCATCGAAACCGTTCGGATCGCCGAGCGCCCCAACCTGCTGTGGGTTCAGGTTCACACCGACGAAGGCCTGGTGGGCCTGGGCGAGACCTTCTTCGGCGCCGCCACCGTCGAGGCGCATGTGCACGAATACATCGCGCCGCGCGTCATCGGCCGCGATCCGCTCGAGATCGACAAGCTGTCGGGCGATCTGGTCGGCTATCTCGGCTTCCGCTCATCCGGCGCCGAAGTGCGCGGCAATTCGGCCTTCGACATCGCGCTCTGGGACCTGTTTGGCAAGGCGGTGAACCAGCCGGTCGCGCAGCTGCTCGGCGGCTTCACCCGGCGCGAAATCCGCACCTACAACACCTGCGCCGGCACCGAATATATCAAGAAGGCCACCGGCCAGACCACCGGCAACTACGATCTCGGCGGCGGCCGGCGCGACTATGACGACCTGAACGGCTTCCTGCACAACGCCGACGAACTGGCCCACTCGCTGCTCGAGGACGGCATCACGGCCATGAAGATCTGGCCGTTCGACATCGCCGCCGAGAAGTCCCGCGGCCAGTACATCTCGACCGAGGATCTGAAGAAGGCGCTGGTTCCGTTCGAGAAGATCCGCAAGGCGGTCGGCGACCGGATGGAAATCATGGTCGAGTTCCATTCGATGTGGCAGCTGCTGCCGGCGATGCAGATCGCCAAGGCTCTCGCGCCGTTCCAGACCTTCTGGCACGAAGACCCGATCAAGATGGACAGCCTGTCCAGCCTGTCGCGCTATGCCGAAGTCTCGCCGGCGCCGATCTCGGCCTCGGAGACGCTCGGCTCCCGCTGGGGCTTCCGCGATCTGCTCGAAACCGGCGCCGCCGGCATCGTGATGCTCGATCTGAGCTGGTGCGGCGGCCTGTCCGAGGCGCGCAAGATCGCCTCGATGGCCGAGGCCTGGCACCTGCCGATCGCCCCGCATGACTGCACGGGACCGGTGGTGCTGTGCGCCTCCACGCATCTCTCGCTGAACGCCCCCAACGCGCTGGTTCAGGAGAGCGTGCGGGCCTTCTACCGCACCTGGTACCGCGATCTCGTGACCGCGCTGCCGGAAGTGAAGGACGGCATGATCACCGTCCCGCCCGGCCCGGGACTGGGCATGGAACTGCATCCGGATCTCGAAAAGACCTATTCGGTCTCCCGCAAGATCTCGGATGCCGCGTCACTCTAGGACAATCAACGCTCGGGAGGAGCAATCATGAAGAAGCTGAAGGTCACCGCGCTCGCGGCCGCCCTGTTGACGACCGTCTCCGGCATGGCGATGGCGGAAGAGAAGCTCGACATCGTCTTCGCCGTCCATTCCTCGGCCTCCAACACCTTCTGGCAGGCGGCGAAGAAGGGCTATGACGACGCCTGCGCCAAGGTCTCGGCCAATTGCCAGATGCTGTTCACCCAGACGGAAGGCTCCGTCCCCGAGCAGCTGGCGAACATCGAGGCGGCGCTGGCCCAGAAGCCGGCCGCGATCCTGACCTCGATCGTCGACAACGCCGCGCTGGACGACGTGCTGCAGCGCGCCCGCGATGCCGGCATCGTGGTGATCGGCGTCAATGTCGACGACCTCGAGGGTGCCGACGGCAATGCCCGCCAGGCCTTCATCGGCCAGGGCTTCCTCGCCGCCGGCTATTCGCTCGGCAAGGCCCAGTCCGCCAACTTCCCGGCCGAGGGGCCGATCAAGGTCCTGATGGGCATCTCGGCACCCGGCCAGAACTGGTCCGAGCAGCGCGGCCAGGGCGTGATCAACTTCCTCGAGGACTACAAGAAGTCTTCCGGTCGTGACATCAGCTGGGAAAAGATCGACAGCGGCACCGACCTCGCCATCACCTCGGATCGCGTCGGCGCCTATCTGGCAGCCCACCCGGACACCACCGCCTATTTCGATACCGGCTTCTGGCATGCCGGCGTCGCCCGCGTCCTCGCCGATCGCGGCGATGCGCCCGGCAAGGTGCTGCTCGGCGGCTTCGATCTGGTTCCCGAAGCCGTCGAACAGATGCAGAAGGGCTACATCCAGGTCGAGGTCGACCAGCAGCCCTACATGCAGGGCTTCATGCCCGTGATGATGGTCTACCTGAACAAGAACTTCGGACTGGCCCCGGCGAATGTCGACACCGGCCAGGGCATCGTCAAGGCGGCCGACGCCGCCGCCATCATGGAACTGGCGGCCAAGGGCCTGCGCTGATCCGACCTGAAACGCCGCGGGCACGGTGCGCCGTGCCTGCGGATACCGTCCGACGAAAAGGATACGCCGCGATGAGACGGCTGATAAAAATCTCCCTGCAGAAGCCCGAACTCGCGGCCGCCCTCCTGCTCCTCTGCCTGATCATCTTCTTTCAGGTGATGTCGCAGGGTGTCTTCCTCAGCCTTGCCAACATGCGCGGCGTGTTCGGCCTGATGCCGGAAATGGCGCTGGTCGCCATCGGCGTCACCTTGCTGATGATCTGCGGTGAATTCGACCTGTCCGTCGGTTCGGTGTTCGCGCTCAGCCCGATGGCGATGGCGGTACTGATGACGATGGGCTGGGGCTTCTGGCCGGCCATGCTGACGGGTCTTCTGGTCTGCGCCGCCATCGGGTTCATCAATGGTTGGCTGACGATCAAGTTCGCCATTCCCTCCTTCATCACCACGCTCGGCATGCTGTTCATGGCGCGCTCGCTGACCATCGTCATCTCGGGCGGCTTCCCGCCGCGCCTGAAGGCCGACGAGATCCCGATGTGGCTGTTCGTCGAGTTCGTCGGGCCCGGCAATCTCTTCCGCGCCTCGTTCCTGTGGTTCGTCGGCATCGCGGTTCTGGTGGCGCTGCTGCTCTCCAAGACCAATTTCGGCAATTGGGTGCGCGCCACGGGCGGCTTCCTGCCGGCCGCCAACGCCATGGGCATCCCCTCGAGCAAGGTGAAGATCGCCTGCTTCATGATCTGCTCGGTGCTGGCCGGGCTCGCCGGAACGATCCAGGTTCTGCGCTTGGGCTCGCCGCTTCCCTCGATCGGCGAGGGCCTGGAACTGGCCGCCGTCGCCGCGGCCGTCATCGGCGGCACCTCGCTGCTCGGCGGCATCGGCTCGATCACCGGCGGCATCATCGGCGCCATCCTGATCCGCGTCATCGATAACGGCATGGTGCTCAGCCAGGTCAACAGCAACTGGTTCAAATTTGCGATTGGCGCCCTCACCATTCTCGCCGTCGTCGGCAATTCCTGGCTGCGCAAGCGTGGCCGCGCCATGAAAGTGGAGACGGTTTGATGAGCGCCGGTGTCGCAGCAAACGGCGAACAGCCGATCATCTCGGTCCGCAACCTGCACAAATGGTATTCCGGCGTTCATGCCCTGAAGGGCGTCAGCCTCGACTTCAAGCGAAACGAAGCCGTCGGCCTGGTCGGCGACAACGGCGCCGGAAAATCGACGCTGATCTCGATCCTGGCCGGCCTGCATCCGAAGGACGAAGGCGAGATCTTCGTCGAGGGTCGTCCGGCCGAGATCAACAAGCCGCGCGATGCGATGAACCTCGGCATCGAGACCATCTACCAGTATAATTCGATGGTCCCCAACATGAGCATCGCCCGCAACATGTTCATCGGCCGCGAGCCGATGAAGGCGGCGTTCATGGGGGTCGGCCTGCTCGACGAGGCGCGGATGCGCGCCGAGAGCGTCGCCGCCATCGCCAATGTCGACCTGCACCTCCGCTCCCCCGACGCCCTCGTCGGCGAATTGTCGGGCGGACAACGCCAGGGCGTTGCCATCGCCCGCGCCATGCACTTCAAGTCGAAGGTGATGATCCTCGACGAGCCGACGAACCACCTTTCGGTCAAGGAGACGACCAAGGTGATCGGCTTCGTCAAATCGTTGAAGGAGCAGAACGTGACCGGCATCTTCATCAGCCACAACATGCACCACGTCTTCGCCTGCTGCGACCGCGTGGTCGCGATGGCGCTCGGCAAGGTCGTGCTGGACAAGCCGATCTCCGAGACATCGATCGAAGAAGTGCACGACGTGCTGTGATGGGGAACGCCATGCCGCTTTCCGGAAGACACGCCCTGATCACGGGCGGGCTGGGCACCATCGGCCGGGCGATGGCCAAGGCCTTCGTCGCCGCCGGCGCGGAAGTCACGATCCTCGATCGGCCTGGCGCCGAGCCGACCCCGGGCATGGCCAAGGACTTGGGCTGGCTCGGGGTGGATCTGAACGATCTCGCCGGGGCAGAGGCGGCCGTCGCCGCGATCGATCGGCCGGTCGACATCCTCGTCAACAACGCGGCGCTGATCATCAACAAGCCGCACGACGAATTCAGCCTGCAGGAATATGAGGACCAGATCCGGGTCAACTCGTCGGCGGCCTTCGCCCTGACCCGCGTCTGCGCCGCCGGCATGAAGGCCAGGCAATGGGGGCGGGTGATCAACCTGACCTCGATCACGCTCAACGGCCAGTGGGACGGCTATGTCCCCTATGTCGCCTCCAAGGGCGCCATGCTGGGCCTCACCAAGGCCTATGCGCGCGAACTCGGCAAATATGCGATCACGGTCAACGCCATCTCGCCGGGTGCGGTAGTGTCCGAGGCCGAGGACCGCGTGTTCGCCGACCGGCTGCAGGAGTTCCAGGACTGGGTGCTGAAGCAGCAGAGCCTCAAATCACGCGTCCAGCCCGAGGATATCGCCGATCTCGCCGTCTTCCTGAGTTCGGACGGCGCCCGGATGATCTCGGGACAGAATATTTCCGTCGATGGCGGCTGGTGAGCCGCAGCCTACAGTCAGGCGTCGCGCGCCTTCGCCCCGCCGCCCCTCTTCAGAGGTAGATCATGACAGTCCGTCTTGCCCTCGACGTCGCGGACAGCGTCGGTGAAAGCATCGTCTGGGACGAGGCGCGCCAACGCCTGAACTGGGTCGACATCATCGGCCGGCGTCTGCACGCCTTTGACCCCGCCACCGGCGACCATCAGGTCTGGCGCCTCGCCGGCCGGCCGACATCGATCGGCCTGCGCGCCGATGGCGGCGCGATCGTCGGGATGGAGCGCAACATCTGTCTGTGGGACTTTGAGGGCGAACCAACCCCGGTCTGCGAAGTCGAGCCCGACGCGCCGGCCAATCGGCTGAACGAAGGCGTGATCGGCCCGGACGGCTGCTTCTGGGTCGGTACGATGCTGAACAACATCGCCGATGACGATAGCCCGCGCGCGGCGGCCGAAGCGACCGGGCGGATTTACCGCTACGCGCCGGACGGCCGGCTGAACCGCCTCAGCGACGATGCCTTCGCCATCACCAATACCTTCATCTGGTCCGGGGACCGGCTGATCACGGCGGATACGCCGGCGAACACCCTCTACAGCTATCAGGTCGGCGCCGATGGCGCCCTTTCCGACCGTCGCACGATCCTGCAGGGCTTTCGGCGGGGACTGCCGGATGGCTCGACGATGGATGCGGAAGGCTTCGTCTGGACCGCTCGGGTTGCGGGCGGATCCTGCCTGACGCGCATGGCGCCGGACGGGCGCGTCGATCGCGTCGTCGAACTGCCCTGCTCGTGGCCGACCAGTTGCGCCTTTGGCGGGCCGGACTTCTCGACCCTCTACGTCACCTCGGCCCGCTTCACCATGTCGACGGAGCACCTGGCAGCCAACCCACAGGAGGGTGCGCTGTTCGCCCTCGATGTCGGCGTCCCGGGCCTCCCCTGCCATCGCTTCGGGGCCTGAGCGGCGCGCCCGCCAACGCAAAGGGCGGCCCGTCGGCCTGCTACCGGCAGCCAATTACCAGCAGCTATAGCCGCCGTCGTCGACGACGACCGAGCCGGCCATCAGGCTGGCTGCCTCGCCGGCGAGAAATATCTCGCTGTCGACCAGAGCCGTCCATTCGAGAACAGCGAGTTCGAGCGCCGACACGATGATGCCTTGTCCTGACAGGAATCCGGCACTCCAGCAGAGCAATCATCCTCTCGCAAATCCGATGCGATGCCGTCGCCAGAGGATGGCCAGCCCTGACACCGGGACCGCCGCAGGAGCGCTGGACCTGGCGCAAGTTAGCTAGCGGCATTGGCCGGCCGGCGACGGTGGGGTACAGAGGACATCCGGGCGGATGGCAATCGGGTCCCGCGGTAGGCGAGTAAAGGAACACCTATGGCTAGATCGATCGGCGCACTTCTCGCAGCTGTCCTGATGGCGCTCCATGCGACCCCGTCGCAGGCGCAGCCATCGTCCCCAGCCCCTGTCGTCTTCGACAATGTTCGGATCTTTGACGGAACCAAGCTGACGGCGCCGATGAACGTGCTGGTCGAGGGCAACAAGATCGCCACGATCTCGGCCGAGCCGATCCCCGCGACCGACACGGCAACCCGGATCGCCGGCGAAGGCCGGACGCTCATGCCCGGACTGATCGACGCGCATTGGCACACCTTCATGGCCCGGCCGTCCATGGCGATGGCGTCGACCGCGCCGATGACGCTGATCACCTTGATGGCCGGGGCGGAAGCCGAGGCGACGCTGCTGCGGGGCTTTACCAGCGTTCGCGACCTCGGCGGCCCGTCCTTCGGGCTCAAGATGGCCATCGATAGCGGCATCGTCGAGGGTCCCCGCATCTGGCCATCGGGAGCGATGATCTCGCAAACCGGCGGCCATGGCGATTTCCGCATGCTGCACGAGGTGCCAGCAACCTCGAACATTCTGAGCTACCCCGAACGCATCGGCATGTCGGCGATCGTCGATTCGCCGGACGAGGTGCGCAAGCGTACCCGCGAGCAATTGCTGCAGGGGGCCAGCCAGATCAAGCTGACGGTTGGCGGCGGCGTCTCGTCACCCTATGGGCCGCTGGATACGGTGCAACTGAGTGTTGCCGAGATCCGGGCGGCGGTAGAGGCCGCGGCCAACTGGGGCACCTATGTGACGGTGCATGCCTATACGCCGGAGGCCATCCGGAACGCGATCGAAGGCGGCGCCAAGGTGATCGATCACGGCCAGCTCGCCGACGAAGCCACCGCCAAGCTGATGGCCGACACCGGCACGTGGTGGAGCCTGCAGCCCTTCCTGGCCGACGAAATGGCCAACGCGCAACCGGACCCCGCTGGTCAGGCGCGCGCGGCAGAAGTCCGCGCGGGAACCGACAATGCCTACCGGCTGGCGCGCAAGTTCGGGGTGAAGGTCGCTTTCGGCACCGACATCCTGTTCGATGGCGCGCTCGCGGCTCGGCAAGCGGAGCAGTTGCAGCGGATGACGCGTTGGTACACGCCGGCCGAGATCCTGAAGATGGCGACGGCCGACAACGCAGCGCTGCTGGCGCTGTCCGACCGGCGCAATCCCTATCCGGGCAAGCTTGGCGTCGTGGAGGCTGGCGCGCTCGCCGACCTGCTCCTTGTCGACGGCGATCCGACCACCGACATCTCGCTGCTGTCCGACGCATCCAAGAACCTGCTGGTGATCATGAAGGATGGTCGCATCGTCAAGAACGCGCTGCCGGCGAGCTAGACGCGGCGGAATAGCCTTGCCCCGGCAAACCGGTATTGATACCGGCCGATCCGGTTTCGGCTCCATGCGAGCCGAACTCCGCTGTTACGGCGTCGGAATAGCCGACGCCGCCATCGACCGGCATGCCGGCTTTTATCGATCAACAAACATTCGAGCGGCCAACAATTCGAGCACTGAAGACCCCGAAAGGAAGCATCTTCACCGATGCAGAGGGCATAACACTCTACACCTGACCAGTGCGCGACCAACTGGCCTGCCCTCAAGGCTGGCGCCAAGGCAGAAGCCGAAGGCAAGTGGACAGCCGTGGACCGCACCGAGGGCACCAGGATGTGGGCCCATGACGGCATGGCCGCTCTATACCTATGCCAAGGACAAGAAGGCCGGCGACGGCGTGGACGGCGCCTGGCATGCAGCCAAGGCCGACTAGGCGGCAGGTTCCCGGCGCCCCTCAAGGCGCCGCTGAAGGGAGCGCGCGCCAAGGTTGGCACAGTTGGCAGCCGCCAAGAGATGCGAGCGAAAGCGACGGGCAATGATACGTGCCGATTTCGCCGCGGTCGGCGCCCGGGAAGGGCTAAGCCTGTCGGGCCTTGCGATTGGCGTAACGCCGGTCACGCTCTGCCTTGCGAGCGGCCTCGTCTTCGATAACCCGAGAAACACGGTTCTTCTGGGCCGCCTCGCGGGCATCGCTCTCGGCTCGGGCCGCAGCCTCGATCAGGGCTTGCCGCTGCGCGGCCTCGGCCAGAAGGCGTTCCTGTTCCTCAGCTTTTGCGCGGTCGCGCTCGGCACGGCGCTCTTCCCTCGCGACTGCGATAGCCTTGCGCTCGGCTTGTCGCGCCAGGAGGGTCGGCTCGGCGGCTTCCTTGGCGGCGAGATAGGCGCGCAGGAGCGCGGCCTTGGCGTCAGCGGCAGTGCTGCGGCGGTCCACGAATTTACTATCGGCGATATTTTTCAAACTTCAGTTCCCATTGAGGTGTTTCAAGCTGGCGGGCAGTCAGGCCCGCGAAGCGGCTTTTGCAGGTTTTCTTGCCGGCGGAGCCAGACGATCCTGCGCTTCTTTCGCCAGACGGGCTTCCCGCAAGCGAACGGTCTTTTCGTCACGAGCGACAACAAGGAGGTCGAGCTCTTCGAACACCCGCCTGCGAGCAACAGACTGGGATTGGACCTTTCCAAAGGCAACCTCCGCCGTTTGACGCGATTGGTTGTGTGTCTCTGTCATGGCTGTTCCGATCTGAATCCCGGGCAATAAAAAAGGCCAGGCAAACTGCCTGACCTTTATTGGTCTCATGCTTTCAACAGTGCCAGTACATCCGTGGTCAAAGGAAAGCAGATTCCGATTTAAGCAGCCTGAAGATTGCAGGCCGACATCTTGCCCGACCGATTGTCGCGCTCAACCTCGTAGCCGAGCTTCTGGCCTTCGACCAGTTCGCGCATTCCAGCGCGTTCGACTGCAGAGATGTGCACGAATGCGTCGGGTCCACCATCGTCAGGCTGGATAAAGCCAAAACCCTTGGTGGAATTGAACCATTTAACTGTGCCGGTGGTCATGTTGAACCCCTCCATAGCAAATTGCGCGACCCAGGCACGAAGAAGCCTGGATGTTCTAATGATTTTTGAAAGGGAGGTTCGTTCGGGCGCGGTGCTAATGCGCGGCAATCAAAGCCCGTCAAGCAAATATCAGCATGCCATACATAGAATTGATGAAGACGAATGTCAATCGAATATTTCGGGATCACTCCAGCGGGTCGCGACGAGCCGCTGTTTTATGCACGATCTTCAGAAAAACCATGCAGGAATTTTGAGACCAACGCACCCCACATCAAGCGCATCAACCCCTTGCAACAAGGCCGACTATCAGCCCGCCTGCACTTCGGTGCGGAGAGGCGGAGCGGGCTGCGGCAAGGATCGGCCTACGGGCTGCGCTGCCTTGGCAGCTTCGCGTTGGCGGCTCACACCGAAGCGTGAAACGGGTGACCGGATAAGGCAATCTCGTCTTTCGATGCCGCCCGTACTATGCCCGAGTCCGGCTCAACTGCACCGCCGCGTCGCCCGCATCTAACCGATGCCGCAGGGGAAGTGAATCCCTGCTATGGTGCCGGCAATGGAGGATGCCGTTATGGTCGCCGAGCCCAAGGAAGACATCACGATCCGACTAGCCATTGCGGCACTGGATCCGGAGTCTGTCGAGCCCGGGGATATGGAAGCCCTGCTGCGCGAGACGATTGTGGTGATCGGGGTTCTGAGAGCGGCGGCCCGGTTGCGCACGGAGATCGAGGCCGACGTCCAGGCAGAGATCGGGCAGAGTGATATCGAGCCTGAGGGGAGCGCGTAGGCGCTCGCACCCAATAGCTGACGAGGCGTCTGTCACTTGAAGCGATTCCGCCAAGTTCCATTCCTTCCGGGTCGGCTTGAACGATAAGTTCTGATTTCACCACCTCCGACATGGAGCACCTCGGTTTCCGGGGCCCATTCATTGAGGCGATGACGGAGCCTATAGCCCCGCGCTGATAGCCGCCACCAGCTTGACCACAGCACGGCCCGGGCGGCAAAAGCGGGCCGCAGAGGTGTAGCCGCACACATGTTTCTGTGCGGCAGTTCCGGCGATGTCTGCTAAGCTATTGAAAGGATGGTGGGCGTGACAGGGATTGAACCTGTGACCCCTACGATGTCAACGTAGTGCTCTCCCGCTGAGCTACACGCCCATCCTTCTGAACGCGACCGGCGGGACCGGCGGCGTGAGCGGGTGTATAACCGGGTGTTTCCGAAGGTTCAAGCCTCGTGTTTCCCGACCCTGTTGAAAACTTTGTCAGGCGGCCAGCAGCCGCTCCACCTCGTTGACCAGATCGCGCAGGTGGAAAGGCTTCGACAGCACCTTCGCATCCTTCGGCGCGTTCGAATCCGGATTGAGAGCGACGGCGGCGAAGCCGGTGATGAACATAACCTTCAGATCGGGATCGAGCTCGGTTGCGCGGCGCGCCAGCTCGATGCCGTCCATCTCCGGCATGACAATGTCGGTCAGGAGCAGCGTGAAGGGCTCTTCGCGGATGCGCTCATAGGCGCTGCGGCCATTGTCGAAGGCGACGACATCATAGCCGGCATTCTGCAGCGCCTTCGCCAGAAAGCGGCGCATGTCATTGTCGTCTTCGGCAAGCAGGATGCGGTTCATCAGGGAATCCATGGCTGGACGGTCAGTCTCGTTCGGTAGGCGGCCGGGCGCCGCATGAGGCCCCGGCGATTTGGTTATCGAATTACGGCTGAACGAAGTAAATATCGAGTGAATGGGGTAGAAGTTCGCGCCGACGACCGAGCCGGTGGACAGCCCCAAGCCATATTGGCACCATGAAGCGGCGCAGGTATCCAGCACGGATCCGTGTGCCCAAGAACCGGGAGAGAGACGATCGACGCCGCGCTGGACCTTCCGAATGCGCTTCCCTTCGAAGTGGTCGCTCCGGCCGAGCAGCGCATTCCGTTCGTCTTCAACTCGCCACATAGCGGCCGCGTCTATCCGGCCGACTTCCTCGAGGCCTCGAAGCTCGACGAACGGATGATCCGCCGTTCGGAGGATACGTTCGTCGACGATCTGTTCGCCTCGGTGGTGCCGCTCGGCGCGCCCCTGATGCGGGCGCATTTTCCGCGCGCCTGGCTGGATGTGAATCGCGAGCCCTACGAGCTCGATCCGCGCATGTTCGACGGCGAATTGCCGCCCTATGCCAATGTGCGCTCACTGCGTGTCGCCGGCGGCCTCGGCACCATCGCCCGCGTCGTCTCGGAGAATGTCGAGATCTATGCCGAGCCGATCCCGGTCGCCAGCGCGTTGCACCGCATCGAGACGATCTACAAGCCCTATCACGAGACGTTGCGCCAGACGCTGGCGACGACGCACCAGCGCTTCGGCTATTGCGTGCTGGTCGATTGCCATTCGATGCCGTCCTCGGTGCGGGCGGCGCCGGGCCGAGCGCGAGCCGACATCGTGCTCGGCGACCGCTACGGCACCAGCTGCGCGCCGGCGATCTCGGAAGCAGCCCACGCGATCCTGACCGATGCCGGCTACGCGGTCGCGCGCAACAAGCCCTATGCCGGCGGATTCATCACCGAGCATTACGGACGGCCGGATCGCGGCCTGCATGCGCTGCAGATCGAGATCAATCGCGGCCTCTACATGAACGAGCGGACGCTGCAGCTGAATTCCGGCTTCGAGCGGCTCGCCGCCGACCTGGCGCGCTTCACGGCGGCGCTATCGAGCGTACCGGACGCCGCGCTCTATCCCCTGCCCGAGGCGGCCGAATAGGATTCCAAGCAGAAAAAAGGGCCGCTCGTGAAACGAGGCGGCCCAAGTCTAGGGAGGAAACGCCCAAGAAGGGCAGCGGTAGGTCGACGCCAATCGAGCTACCGCACCGCAATAAATTGCGCTTGCACTGCAAAAAGATCAAGACCCTTTCCGACATCGACCTTCCGCTGCGACGATTCGGCCACACGCGCTGCGACCGAGACACGCGCCATGCTCAGGCGAATAGAAATAGACAATTGAAATCAGCCTGTTAGACAGACAGTTCTGAAAATAACGGCGGCGTGCGAATGCCGCATGGCACGCATGCAGAAGCCTCTGGAGCCTCCATCATGACCACGCCCGCCCTGATCGAATTCCTCGACAAGCTCGCCGATTCTGCCGGAAAAGCGATCATGCCGCATTTTCGGGCACTCGATTCGGTGGAGAACAAGGCGGCGTCCGGCTTCGATCCGGTGACCGTGGCGGACCGGGCCTCGGAGGAGGCGCTGCGGGCCCTGATCAACGCGCATTATCCTGAGCACGGCATCATGGGCGAGGAGTTCGACGACGAGAACGCCGACGCCGAAAACGTCTGGATCCTCGACCCGATTGACGGCACGCGCGCCTTCATTTCCGGCCTGCCGGTCTGGGGCACGCTGATCGGCCTCGTCTCCGGCGGCAAGCCGGCGCTCGGCATGATGGCGCAGCCCTTCACCCGCGAGCGATTCGCCGGCGACGGCAGCCGCGCCTGGTACACCGGCCCGGACGGCGACCGCGCCCTGAAGACGCGGTCCTGCGAGACCATCGAAGAAGCGGTGCTGTTCACGACGACGCCGGCGCTGTTCAAGGGCGCCGATCGCGAAGCCTATGAGCGGGTCGAGAGTCAGGTCCGCCTCGTGCGCTATGGCTGCGACTGCTACGCCTATTGCATGGTCGCGGCCGGCTTCGTCGATGCCGTCATCGAAGTCGGCCTGCATCCCTACGACATCGTCGCGCTGATCCCCGTCATCGAGGGCGCCGGCGGCCGGGTCACCAACTGGGAAGGCGGCCCGGCAACCAGCGGCGGTCGCGTGGTGGCGAGCGGTGACGCGCGCCTGCACGAGAAGATCCTGGCGACGCTCAACCGTTCCGCCTGACGCGAACGGGGCGACGCCGAAGCACCGCCCTGCCCGCCGCCTAGATCGACTGCAGATAGCCGCCGTCGACGGCGATCGCCTGGCCGGTGATGTAGCCGGCGCGCTCCGAGGCAAGGAAGGCGGCGAGGGCTGCGAACTCTTCCGGCTCGCCGATGCGGCCGGCGGGGATCTTCGAGCCGACCTTCGCGCTGGTGACGCCGAGATCCTTCATGCGGTCGGTGTTGGTATAGCCCGGCATCAGCGCATTGACGGTGATGCCGGCGGCCGCGACATCGCGGCTGATCGAATTGACCAGGCCGAGCAGACCCGCGCGCAGGCCGTTCGAGACGACGAGACCGGACATCGGCTCCTTGGCCGCGACTGATGTCACCGCGAGGATGCGCCCGAAACCCTTCGCCCGCATCGCCGGCAGCGCCGCGCCGACGCTTTCGACGAAGCTCATCCAGAGATTGTCGAAGCCGGCCTGCCAGGCGGCATCGGAGATGTCCTCGAAATTGCCCGGCGCCGGACCGCCGGTATTGGTGACAAGAATATCGGGGCCGGAGCCGAGAAGCGCGGCCGCCTTGCCGACCAGCGCGCGGCTGGCGCCCGGCTTCGAGACGTCGCCCGCCAGGCCGATCACGCCCAGTTCCGCCGCCACCGTCTCGACCCGGGCCGCATCGCGCGCGACGATGACGACCCTGGCGCCCTCCGCCGCGAGCTCGGCGGCGACCGCCCGGCCGAGGCCGCGCGAGCCGCCGAACACCAGGGCGGTCTTGTCGTTCAGTTTGAGATCCATGGCGATATCCTGCTGTTGGAAGGCGCCGAGGTTCGCAAATCCGCCGGATAAAAACCACCCGCCGGAACAAGGGCTTGCCGGAGTCACGGCAAGGCCGCCGGCCCCTGACGGGCAAGAAGCGCTCGACGGTTAGGCCGGCGAGCCGGGGATGAAGGCGTCGAAGGCGGCCCAGAACAGGCCGCGGATCGGATCGCGCTCCATCAGGATTTCATGGCGGGCGCCGGGAATGACGATCTGCGAGCCGATCCGCATCTCGCGGGCGAATCGTTCAATGGCGAGCGGCGACACCACCCTGTCCTCGCCCGCCGCGATCATCAGCGTCGGGATGCGGATCGAGGCGGCGAAGGCCGGATTGGCGGCCTCGTTCATCGCCCGGCAGGCGGCATGCAGCCAGGAAATCGTCGGCGCGCCGACGGTCAGTTCCGGATGCGCCTTGCCGACCGCCACCGTGCGGGCGAAGCGGCGCGGGTCGCTGGTCAGCGGATTGCCGGCGAAACCGCGTTCCTCGACCTGGGCGATCTTGGCGCCGGGCGGAAAGGCGTCGCCGAGGCCGAGCAGGGAAAAGGCGCCGGCGGTGAAGTTGATCACGCCGCGCGACGGCGCGAAGCCACCGAAATCGAGCAGCGGCGAAGCCAGCACCATGCGCGAGAAGATCTGCCGCGAGCGTCGCGCCACGCGCAGGCAAACCAACCCGCCGGTCGAATGGGCGAGCCCGAAATAGGGCGGCGGACAATCGGGCAGCGCGACCTGCTGCATGAAGGCTTCCAGGTCGCGCTCATATTCGGAAAAGTCGTCGACATGGCCCTTGCGGGGATTGTGCAGGCGCCGGTCGGAGCCGCCCTGCCCGCGCCAGTCGAAAGTGGCGACGGCAAAACCCCGATCGAGCAGTTCGCCGATCACCTCAAAGTATTTCTCGATCGCCTCGGCGCGGCCGTGCACCAGGCAGATGGTGCCCTTGCGCTGGCCGGCCGGACGCCAGACGGCGGCGCGCAGCTTCACGCCGTCCGGCGTCGTGACCGTGTGCTCGACGGCGCCGGAAGGAATCGGATTGTCGGGAAGGGAAATCAGGCTCATCCGCCGCGCATGTCCGCGTTCGAGGGTCCTGTCGGTCTTAGCCGAGCCGCCCGGGACCGACAAGCAAAGCCCGCAGACGAAAAACCGGCGACATCTCGCGATGTCGCCGGCTGACAGGCCGATCTCGTGCGGGGGGCAGATCGAGACCAGCCGACAGGTCGGAGCCCGAGTGCTCGGGGCCGCGATTACCAGCGGCGCCAGTCGTCGCCCCAGCCGCCATGCCAGCCGCGCTCGCCGCGCCAGCCATTGTCGACCAGGCGACGGCGCAGGACCTCGCCGGAATAGGCATCCACCACAAGGATAAAGTCGCGGCCGCGGGCCGAGGCGCGGACGATCGACACGTCGCGGCGGTCGCGGATGACATTGATGTCTCGATAGCCCTGGTAGCGAATCGCCCGGTAGAGCTCGCGTGTGCCGAGCGGACGGCGGCGGCGATCGTCGCGATAGCCGTCGCGCGGGCCGGCGCCACGCGGGCCTTCATAACGGCCGCGGCCGTCCTCGTAACCGCCCCGGCCGCCCTCGAACCGATAGTCCTGCGCCTGCGCCGCCATCGGGGCGGCAAGGGCTCCGATCAGCGCGGTCGTGGCGAGAATGGCCTTGATCATTTTGGATTCTCCAGAAGTTTGGCCGGACGATCATGCTCCTCGCCGGCCTTGAGGACGAAACTAGCGGTGGTCGCCTGAACACCATCCGAACTGGCCGTTCATGTGCCGTTCAGCCAAGCCGCTGACGTGCGGGAGCCGTGCGGCGGACACCCTCTTGAAGACGCCGGGACTGCTTCCCACATCCTCTCTGCGGATGCCGAAATCGGGTCCGCGAGGCGCGCGACACCGGCCAAGAATGGCGGTGACGCGTGATTTTGGAACTTCTGTCGCTCTGAAGGAGGACACCCATGCGTACGTTTGACCTGAGCCCCCTCTATCGCTCCACCGTCGGTTTCGACCGTCTCTTCTCCCTGCTCGACCAGTCGACTGGCGTCGAGGCCGGCGTGCCCGGCTATCCGCCCTACAACATCGAGCGCACGGGCGAGAACGCCTATCGCATCACCATGGCGGTCGCCGGTTTCGGCGAGAGTGAACTCTCGATCGAATCGCGCGAGAACACGCTCACCGTGAAGGGCGAGAAGAAGGTCGAAGACGGCAAGGATGCCGAAGTTCTGTATCGCGGCATCGCCGCCCGGTCCTTCGAGCGCCGATTCCAGCTCGCCGACCATGTCGAAGTGAAGGGCGCCCGACTCGAAAACGGCCTTCTGCACGTCGAACTCGTCCGCGAGATTCCGGAAGCGATGAAGCCGCGCACGATCGCGATCACCAGCGGCAAGAACGCCAGCCAGCAGATCGAGGCGAAGGCCGCCTGAATCGGCTCGCGATAGCAGCCTGTTGATGGGGCGCCCCACAAAAGTGGGGCGCCTATTTTCTAGGCGTCGACTGCTGAAATAATTCGCACGAAATTGTCGACGTCCTCGGCGCGGGTCCGGAAGCTGGTCACCAGCCGGATCGCGATGAAATCGCCCCGGCGCGCGCTGTCGACCAGTCCCTCCGGCGGCCATTCGTAGTAGACCGCCCCCGCCGCGCGCAGACGCGCATCGACCGCCTTCGAGATCACCGCGAACACCTCGTTGCCGTCCGGCAGGAAGGCGAGCGTGGCGTCATCCGCCGCCTCGATCCCGGCCGCCAGGCGGCGCGCCATGGCATTGGCGTGGCCGGCGAGCTCAAGCCAGTGATCGTCGGTGAGATAGGCGTGGAACTGGGCCGCGACGAAGCTGCTCTTCGAGAACAGGTGGCCGGCGCGCTTGCGATGGAATTCGAAGCCCCGCGCCTGGCCACGATCGAAGAAGATCACGGCCTCGGCGGCGAAGCAGCCATTCTTCGAGCCGCCGAAGGAGAGCACGTCAACACCGGCCCGCCAGCTCGCCTCGGCCGGCGAGACACCAAGCCCGGCGACCGCATTGCCGAAGCGCGCTCCGTCCATATGCAGCGGCAGGCCCGCGCCCCGCGTAACGGCCGCCAAAGCGGCGATTTCCGCCGGTTGATAGGCCGTGCCGGCCTCGGTCAGCTGGCTGATCGATACCGCCACCGGCTGGCCGTGATGCACCGCCTCGGCCGGGTAGAGCGCGATCGCGGCAGCGAGATCGGCCGGATGCAGCTTGCCGTTGGCGCCGTCGATGCGGTGCAGCCGCGTGCCGCCGCCGAAGAACTCCGGCGCGCCGCCCTCGTCGACCGCGATATGCGCGTCGCGATGGCAGAAGACGACGCCGCCGGGGCGGGCGAACTGTGCCAGCGACAGCGCGTTCGCCGCCGTCCCCGTCGCAACGAAGAAAGCCGCCACGTCCCGCTCGAAGACGCGCGCGAACGCCGCCTCCACCGACGCCGTCAACGGATCGCTGCCATAGGCCGGGGCTGTGGCGCCGGCCGCCTCGACAAGAGCGGCCGCCACGCGGTCGGAGGCCCCTGTCCAATTGTCGCTTGCAAAAATCATGACGCCATATCGCGGACGAGCGGGCCGAAGCGCAAGCCCCCAATCGCCGCGATCGGGCCCGGACGGCGCCGCCTAATTCCGTTGCGGCGCCTGCCTAAAATTACGGCAAGAAATGCCATTTGGCGGCCGCGGGAAATGACGCAGCGTCACAAGCCAGTTTTGCAACTTTGTTACGTTATTGAGCTACATTCGGGAACGAAAGTATGATGGCTGCGCACCTTTCGAAACAAACACAATGCGTGATCATCAACCCGCTTGCCGTGCCGAGAGAGTTCTGGCATTTTGGCGCGCCTTGAATTAGGACAGTCTTGCTGTCCCATTATTCAAGGCAACGTCAGGCGTTTCGGCGCATTGGCGAGACGGGCGAGCGGGTTCGGAATGAACCTTGCTTGCGACAGGTGCCCGGCCCGAAGGGGCCGGCGTTGCGACGCTGGAACGGCGCGGCGAGACGATTTGGACGCCCAGCGTCTTTAGTATCGAATACGGCGGGTACGCCGGTTGGTCATCCAAATGTCCCTTCCAAGGGACAGGCGGGAGAGCGGCCGGTCGAGACGTCGAATGATGAACCATAGAGGATGAGAGGGCACTCAGATGCCGAAGGTCTTACGTGAAGCGGAAATGCAGATGGCAGCAGCGGCGACGGCCCGCGCGGCCAAAAGCACCGCCGCCCGTAACAAGGCCGGCGGAATAGGTGCCCAGGGCCTGTATGACCCACGCAACGAGCACGACGCCTGCGGCGTCGGCTTCATCGCGAACCTGAAGAACGAGAAGTCGCACCGTATTGTCCAGAGCGGGCTGCAGATCGTCCGCAATCTCGAGCATCGCGGAGCGGTCGGCGCCGACCCGCTGATGGGCGATGGCGCTGGCATGCTCGTGCAGATCCCGCATCGCTTCTTCGTCGACGAGGCCGAGCGCCTCGGCTTCGCCGTCGGCGCGCCCGGCACCTACGCCGTCGGCTTCCTCTTCCTGCCCCAGGACGCGGAGATCCGCGCCGGCATGGAGAAGATCGTCGAGGAAGTCGTCGCCTCCGAAGGCCAGGTACTGCTCGGCTGGCGCGACGTGCCGGTCGACAATTCGTCGCTCTCCAAGGCACCCGACATCGCCGCCACCGAGCCGCACCATCGCCAGGTCTTCATCGGCCGCGGCAAGGGCATCGAGAGCGAGGACGCGTTCGAGCGTCGGCTGTTCATCATCCGCAAGGTGATCTCGAACCGCATCTACGCCGCCTATTCCGGCCTGAACAACGACTTCTATGTCGTGTCGCTGTCGGCGCGGACAATCGTCTACAAGGGCATGTTCCTGGCGGAGCAGCTCGGCGCCTATTACCGCGACTTCCACGACGAGCGCTTCGAGAGCGCGATCGCGCTCGTGCACCAGCGCTTCTCGACCAACACCTTCCCGTCCTGGCGGCTGGCGCATCCCTACCGCATGGTCGCGCATAACGGCGAGATCAACACGGTTCGCGGCAACGTCAACTGGATGGCGGCGCGGCAGGCCTCGGTCGATAGCGAGCTCTACGGCAACGACATCTCGAAGCTGTGGCCGATCTCCTATGAGGGGCAGTCGGACACCGCCTGCTTCGACAACGCGCTCGAATTCCTGGTCCAGGGCGGCTATTCCCTGCCGCACGCGGCCATGATGCTGATCCCCGAGGCTTGGGCGGGCAACCCGCTCATGGACGAGCAGCGGCGTGCCTTCTACGAATATCACGCCGCCCTGATGGAGCCCTGGGACGGGCCGGCCGCCGTCGCCTTCACCGACGGCGTGCGCATCGGCGCCACGCTCGACCGCAACGGCCTGCGTCCGGCGCGCTACCTCGTCACCGAGGACGGCGACGTGCTGCTTTCGTCCGAGTCCGGCGTGCTGCCGATCCCGGAAGAGAAGATCGTCACCAAGTGGCGGCTGCAGCCCGGCCGCATGCTTTTGATCGACCTTGAGCAGGGCCGCATCGTCTCCGACGAGGAGATCAAGACCGAACTCGCCACCAAGCTCCCCTACCAAGAGTGGCTGGCACGCACCCAGATCGTGCTCGAGGACCTGCCGCCGGTGCCGCCGCGCGCGCCGCGTACCGACGTGACGCTGCTCGATCGCCAGCAGGCCTTCGGCTACACGACCGAGGATTTGAAGCTCCTGATGGCGCCGATGGCGACCACGGGCCAGGAAGCCGTCGGCTCGATGGGCACGGACACGCCGATCTCGGTGCTCTCCGACAAGTCGAAGCTGCTCTACACCTATTTCAAGCAGAACTTCGCCCAGGTGACCAATCCGCCGATCGATCCGATCCGCGAGGAGCTGGTCATGAGCCTCGTCTCCTTCATCGGACCGCGGCCAAACCTGTTCGACCTCTCGGGTGCCGGCCGCCGCAAGCGGCTGGAAGTGCGGCAGCCGATCCTGGAGAACCCGGATCTTGAGAAGATCCGCGCCATCGGCGAGCTGGACGACAACCCGTTCCAGTCGAAGACGCTCGACATCACCTATGCGATCGCACAGGGCGCCGAAGGCATGGCCGACGCGCTGGATCGGCTCTGCGAGCGCGCCGAGGCGGCCGTGCATGGCGGCTACAATATCATCATCCTGTCAGATCGCATGATCGGACCGGACCGGATCCCTATTCCGGCCCTGCTGGCCACCGCCGGCGTGCACCACCACCTGATCCGCAAGGGCCTTCGGACCTCGGTCGGTCTCGTCGTCGAGACGGGCGAGGCGCGTGAGGTGCATCATTTCTGCGCGCTGGCCGGTTTCGGCGCCGAGGCGATCAACCCCTATCTCGCCTTCGAGACGCTGACCGACATGAAGAAGGACTTCCCCGAGGAGGTTGACGACGAAGAGATCGTGCATCGCTACGTGAAGTCGATCGACAAGGGCATCCTGAAGGTCATGTCGAAGATGGGCATCTCGACCTACCAGTCCTACTGCGGCGCGCAGATCTTCGACGCGATCGGTCTCGCCTCGGACTTCGTCGACCGCTACTTCTTCGGCACCGCCACCACCATCGAGGGCGTCGGCCTCAAGGAGATCGCCGAGGAGACTGTACGCCGGCACGCCGCTGCCTTCGGGAATGGCGCCGTGCTGCGCAACACGCTCGATATCGGCGGCGAGTACAACTACCGAATCCGCGGCGAGCGCCATGCCTGGTCGCCGGATTCGGTGGCCACCCTGCAGCATGCCGTGCGCATCGGCTCGTGGGAGCGCTACGAGGACTACGCCAAGGCGATGAACGAGCAGTCGAAGGCGTTGCTGACGCTGCGCGGCCTGTTCGAGATCAAGATGGCGGAGGATGTCGGCCTGACGCCGGTGCCGCTCGACGAGGTCGAACCGGCCGCGGCGATCGTCAAGCGTTTCGCCACCGGCGCCATGTCGTTCGGCTCGATCTCGCGCGAGGCACACACCACGCTCGCCATCGCCATGAACCGGATCGGCGGCAAGTCGAACACCGGCGAGGGCGGCGAGGAGGCCGAGCGCTTCCTGCCGCTGCCGAACGGCGACTCGATGCGTTCGTCGATCAAGCAGATCGCTTCCGGCCGCTTCGGCGTGACGACGGAATATCTCGTCAATTCCGACGTGATGCAGATCAAGGTCGCGCAGGGTGCCAAGCCCGGCGAAGGCGGCCAGTTGCCCGGCCACAAGGTCGACGCGACCATCGCCAAGGTCCGGCACTCGACGCCGGGCGTCGGCCTGATCTCGCCGCCGCCGCACCATGACATCTACTCGATCGAGGATCTGGCCCAGCTCATCTTCGATCTGAAGAACGTCAACCCGGCGGCCGACGTTTCGGTCAAGCTCGTCTCGGAAGTCGGCGTCGGCACGGTCGCCGCCGGCGTCGCCAAGGCGCGCGCCGACCACATCACGATCTCCGGCTTCGAGGGCGGCACGGGTGCGTCGCCGCTGACCTCGCTGAAGCATGCCGGCAGTCCGTGGGAAGTCGGCCTGGCCGAGACCCAGCAGACGCTGGTGCTGAACGGCCTGCGTTCACGCATCGCCCTGCAGGTCGATGGCGGCTTCCGCACCGGTCGCGACGTCATCATCGGCGCCCTGCTCGGCGCCGACGAGTTCGCCTTCTCGACGGCACCGCTGATCGCGGCCGGCTGCATCATGATGCGCAAGTGTCATCTGAACACCTGCCCGGTCGGCGTCGCCACCCAGGACCCGGTCCTGCGCAAGCGCTTCAAGGGCGAGCCGGAACACGTCATCAACTTCTTCTTCTTCGTGGCCGAGGAAGTGCGTCAGTTGATGGCGGCGATGGGCGTGCGCAGCCTGGAAGAGCTGATCGGCCAGTCCGATCGTCTCGACAAGGTCGCAGCGGTGAACCACTGGAAGGCATCGGGTCTCGACTTCACCAAGCTGTTCCACAAGGTCGAAGCCGGCCCGGACGAGATCCGGCACACCCAGCTGCAGAAGCACCCGATCGAGCATGTGCTCGACCGCAAGCTGATCGCCGAGGCACAGCCGGCGCTCGCGACCGGCAAGCCGGTCCAGATCGAGGCGGCAATCCACAACACCGATCGCTCGGCCGGCGCGATGCTGTCGGGCGAGGTCGCCAAGCGCTACGGCAATGACGGCCTGCCAGACGACACGATCGCCATCACGCTGCGCGGCACCGCCGGGCAGAGTTTCGCCGCCTTCCTGGCGCGCGGCATCTCGATCGACCTGATCGGCGAAGGCAACGACTATGTCGGCAAGGGCCTTTCCGGCGGACGCATCGTCGTGCGGCCGGCCGAGAACAGCCGGATCGTGCCGGAAAACTCGATCATCGTCGGCAACACCGTTCTCTACGGTGCGACCGAGGGCGAGGCCTATTTCCGCGGCGTCGCCGGCGAGCGCTTCTCCGTCCGCAATTCGGGCGCGATCGCCGTCGTCGAGGGCTGCGGCGACCATGGCTGCGAATACATGACGGGCGGCATCGTCGTCGTGATCGGCCAGACCGGCCGCAACTTCGCGGCCGGCATGTCGGGCGGCATCGCCTATGTGCTCGACGAGGACGAGACCTTCGCCGAGCGCTGCAACCTGTCGATGGTCGAGATCGAACCCGTCCAGGAAGAGGACGACCTGCTGGAAAAGCTGCACCACCATGGCGGCGACATCGAGCACAAGGGCCGGATCGACATCACGTCGAACATGAACCGTCACGATGACGAGCGCCTGCATCTGCTGATTTCCAAGCATCTCCACTACACCGGCTCGGGCCGGGCCAAGGAGATCCTGGAGCATTGGGAAAGCTATCGTCCGAAATTCCGCAAGGTCATGCCGGTCGAGTATCGGCGCGCACTGATCGAGATGGAACGCGCGCGCTACGGCGTGGCGGCCGAGTAAGGGGAAAGAAATGGGTAAGGTAACGGGCTTCCTCGAAATCGACCGCCAGGACCAGAAGTACCAGCCGGCTGCGGACCGCATCCGGCACTTCCGGGAATTCACCCTGCCGCTGAACGACCAGGACGTCGTTCGGCAGGCAGCGCGCTGCATGGATTGCGGCGTTCCCTTCTGCCATGGCGATACCGGCTGTCCGGTCCACAACCAGATCCCGGACTGGAACGACCTCGTCTATTCCGGCGATTGGCAGGAGGCCGCGCGCAACCTGCATTCGACCAACAACTTCCCGGAGTTCACCGGCCGCATCTGCCCCGCGCCCTGCGAGGAAGCCTGCACGCTGAACCTCGAGAACGTGCCGGTCGCGATCAAGTCGGTCGAGCAGTCGATCGCCGACAAGGCGTGGGACCAGGGCTGGATCAAGCCGGAGATCCCGGCCGTGAAGACGGGCCGCAAGGTCGCCGTCGTCGGCTCGGGCCCCGCCGGCATGGCCGCCGCGCAGCAGCTTGCCCGCGCCGGCCACGACGTCCATGTCTATGAGCGCGAGCCCAAGGCCGGCGGCCTGCTGCGCTACGGCATTCCGGACTTCAAGATGGAGAAGCACTTCATCGACCGGCGCGTCGCGCAGATCGAGGCCGAGGGCGCGACGTTCCACTACGGCGTCAATATCGGCGTCAACAAGTCGATGGCAGAGCTGGTCGCCGACCACGAAGCGGTGCTTCTGACTGGCGGCGCCGAAGCACCGCGCGACCCGAAACTACCGGGCGCGGAACTGGAGGGCGTGCACTACGCCATGCCGTTCCTGGTCCAGCAGAACCGCCGCGTCGGCCGCGAGGAGATCCACGAGGAGCCGATCATCGCGACCGGCAAGCGCGTGGTCGTGATCGGCGGCGGAGACACGGCGTCCGACTGCGTCGGCACCTCGTTCCGCCAGGGCGCGCTCGCCGTCACCCAGCTCGACATCCGCCCGATGCCGCCGCTCAAGGAGGACAAGCTCTCGGTCTGGCCCTACTGGCCGACCAAGTTCCGCACCTCCTCGTCGCAGGCAGAGGGCGCCGAGCGCGAGTTCGCCTGCGCGACGCTGCGGGTCGTCGGCAAGAACGGCAAGGTCACGGGCGTCGAATGCGCCCGCGTCGATGAGAAGCGCCGGCCGATCGAGGGCACGGAGTTCATCATCCGCGCCGATCTCGTGTTCATGGCAATCGGCTTCGCGCATCCGCTGCACGAGGGCATGCTGACCGAACTCGGCGCCGATCTCGACAAGCGCGGCAATCTCGCCGCCGACACCAAGAGCTACCGCACCTCGGTCGACAAGGTGTTCGCGGCCGGCGACATGCGCCGCGGCCAGTCGCTGGTGGTGTGGGCGATCCGCGAGGGCCGCCAGGCGGCCCACTCGATCGACAAGCACCTGATGGGCGCGACCAACCTCGCCTGGTAGGCGGCAGCTCCCGTCCCAGGACGCAGCAACAAGAAAGCCCTCGCCGGTCTCCGGCGAGGGCTTTTTCATGTCCGCATGGCTCAACAGGATCTGGGCCCGAATGTTCGGGGCAGCAGGCAGCGCAGAGGAAGCGCCGTCCCGGAGCTCCCCGCCCCTATCGCAGCGCCGGGCCCAGTTCCGGAACACCCGCCGTCGGCGCCGGCAGGATGACGATGCCGTCGACGATGCTGCCGGGCGCCTCGGCGCTCTCGTCGTCGGCATGCGGCGGCTTCCAGGCGAAATCGTCGATGCGGCCCGGCTGGGCGGCGGGCGACTTGCCCTCGACGGTCAGCTTGTACTGGTCGCTGTCCGCCGCCGGTCCCGGCGTCGCTTGGTCGGTGGCGCCGATCAGCTTGCCATCGGCGCCCGGCTCCGGATCGGTCAACGAGATCACGGGCCCTACCTGGCGCTCCTTGCCGTCCGGGCCGATCTCCATCGTCGCGTTCGGATTGGTCGGCGTCACCGAGCTCATCGGCAGGCCGAAGCCACTATCCTGGCGGATGTCGCGCTCGACGAAGAAGGCGAGCTTGCGCCGCCCTGACTTGGTGAAATTGATGCCGTCGCTGCCGCGCAGCGTCCGCGTCTGGCCCTCGATATCCGGCCCGCGCGCGACGAACTTACCGTTCTCGTCGGCGAAACCGTCCCAGACATCGATGAACCGGCCGCCGACCGCCTCGACACGGCCCTTGAACAGCGTGTTGAGGAAGGCCATGTCGGCCGAGGCATCCTTGGAGCGCATCGGCGGCACGCCGACCCAGTAGACCGGTTTGCCATAGGTCTGCAGCGCCAGCAGGAAGCGCTCGACGCGCTGCTGATAGGCCTTCTGCCACTCGTCCGAGCGCGGCGCGAAACGGCCGTCCTTGGTCTTGATCTGCTGGCGGTCATTGGTGCCGAGCAGCACGACCACCATGTCCGGCTTCTCGGCCACCAGCACTTCCGAGATCTTGCCGGCCCAGTCGAAATGGTCGTCGCGGACGAACCCGGACGGCCCGTCCGAACGATCGATGACGGCAAGACGCGGTTCCTCGGCGAAGGCCTGGTCGAGGCCCCAGGCGAGGCCGCCGGCGACAAAGTCGCCGACCACCAGCACCTTCTTGGCGTCCGGGTTCTTCGGCTGGATCTCCAGCGCCGGATAGACGGGCTCGGCCGGGGCCGCCGGCCGCTTCTTGCGCGGCTGGTCCGGACGCGGGATGCGCTGGCCGGGCACGGCCCGCCGCCCGCCGAATTCGCTTTGCGGGATATCCTGCGGCGGCGGCCGTTCAATGCCGAACAGCCGATCGAGAAAGCCGGCCGGCCCTCCCCGAAACTGTGCCGATGCGGGCTCCACGATGCCGACAAAGGCAAAGGAAACCAGCACGACGACGGCGAAGGCGCGAAAGAGACGAACCAGCATGGCCATATCCGACGGGAAGCGACCGCCTGCCCTCGACGGTCTTCCCTTAAGGAACGATCTTACCTGCCGGAACGCAGCCGCTGCAACAGCCCCGTTGAGGCATAGCCATCGGGGATCATGCCGGCCGACGCCTGGTAGGAGCGGATCGCCTTCTTGGTGCCGGCGCCGATCTTGCCGTCGACGGTGCCGCCATAGAAGCCGTGCCGCCCGAGCAGCGACTGCAGCTCCGCCCGCTCCGACGCCGCCAGCGGCCGGACTTGGCGCGGCCAGCCCGAGACGAACTCATTGCCGCCGCGCAGCCGATCGGCGAGATGGCCGACCGCCAGCGCATAGGCGTCGGCATTGTTGTAGCGCTTGATGACGCGGAAATTGTGCAGGAGCAGGAAGGCCGGTCCGCCGGCGCCGGCCGGTGCATAGAGCCGTGCTGCTTCGTTCGATGCCGGGAATTGACGGCCAGCGACCCGATGCACGCCGAGCTTGCGCCACTGGTCGAGCGATAGCGACTTGCCGGAATCGGCATGGTGCCAGTCGAAGCCGGCCGGCAGCTCGACCTCGTAGCCCCAGGTCTGGCCGTGCCGCCAGCCCATCTTGGCGAGGTAGTTGGCGGTCGAGGCGAGCGCGTCGATCTCCGAGGTCCAGATGTTGCGCTTGCCATCGCCGTCGAAATCGACGGCATAGGCCTGGTAGGTGGTCGGGATGAACTGGGTATGCCCCATGGCGCCGGCCCAGGAGCCGACCATGCCGCGGGGGCTGACATCGCCGCGCTGCAGGATCTTCAGCGCCGCGATCAGCTGCTGGCGGCCGTATTTTGCCCGCGAACCGCCCTGATAGGCGAGCGTCGCCAGCGAGCGGATGGTGTTCTTGACGATCTTGTCGTTGGTCAGCACCTGGCCATAGGAGGATTCCATGCCCCAGATCGCGACGATCACGCTGCGGTCGACGCCGAAGGCCTGTTCGATCTGGCGCAGCTGACGATCATATTGCTTGAGCATGTCGCGGCCGTTCTCCAGCCGCTTGGCCGAGACGGCGCCATCGAGATATTCCCAGAGCGGCTTGACGAACTCCGCCTGCGAGCTCGCCTTGGCCAGCACGTCGGGATCGGGGGTGAAATTGCCAAGCGCGGCGTTGTAGACGCTGCGCGAGATGCCGGCCTTCTGCGCCGTGGGCCAGAAGCTCGCCACCCAGCGCGCGCCGGCGGCGTCCGCCATCGCCGGCAGCAATCCGGCCAACAGCATCACCACCAGCAGGACGACGCGGGTTCCGGCAGCCGTGATCGGCTGAACTGCGGAAACGGGCGGGCTCCAGAATGCCATGTCTCAGAATTCTCCTCGGGTTCTTCGGGTATCCGCTCCGGGCGGGGGGGGGGCCGGAGCGCGTCGCGCCGGGGGGCGCCGTCAGTCGCGCTGGTTTCGTCGTCCCAGCGCCTCTTCCCACGCCAGCGCCGTCGCGACGCAGTCGTCGAGATCGTCATGCTGCGGTCGCCAGCCGAGCTTGGTGCGGGCGCGTGTCGAATTTGCGACAACCGCCGGGACGTCGCCGGGCCGGCGTTCGCGCTCGACGACGCGGAAATCGCGGCCGGAAGCCCGGCGCACCGCCGAGATCACCTCGCGGACGCTGTAGCCATGGCCATAGCCGCAATTGGCGACCAGGCTGTCGCCGCCGGCATGCAGATAGGCGAGCGCGTCGGCATGGGCATTGGCGAGATCGGAAACATGGATGTAGTCGCGCACGCAGGTGCCGTCCGCCGTGTCATAGTCGGTGCCGAAGATCTCGATCCGGTCGCGCTTGCCGAGCGCCGTCTCGCAGGCGACCTTGATCAGATGCGTGGCGCCCTTGGTCGACTGGCCGGTGCGGCCGCGCGGATCGGCGCCGGCGACGTTGAAATAGCGCAGCGCCACATAGCGGAAATCATGCGCATGCGAGGCATCTTCCAGCATCATCTCGGTCATCAGCTTGGAGCGGCCGTAGGGCGATTGCGGCAGCGTCGGCGCACTCTCCTCGACCGGCTCGGTGCCGGCGTCGCCATAGACGGCGGCGGTCGAGGAAAAGATGAAGTGCCGCACGCCAGCCCGGATCACCGCCGCCATCAGCGCGCGCGATTTGACCGTGTTGTTCCAATAGTAGCCGAGCGGGTCGGCCACCGATTCCGGCACGACGATCGAACCGGCGAAATGGATCACCGCGTCGATGGAATGCTCGGCGACCAGTCGCCCGACCAGCGCCTCGTCGGCAATGTCGCCTTCAACAAACACGGCCTCCGGAGCGACGGCCCACTGGAAGCCTGTGGACAGGCGATCAAGAACGACGACAGGCTCGCCGGCGTCAACAAGACGCCACACCATATGGCTACCAATATAGCCGGCACCGCCCGTCACCAGAACAGCCACTTCGAAACTCCCGACAGATTCGTATTGTTAATGAACTATGAATAGGTGAACGAAGTCTTGATGCGACCGAAATTCTCGCTTTTCCATTAGCCTTATCGATAGAAATCTGCCGATATGTTCCCCGTACCGATGCATCCGTGAGGCGTCTATGAACCCGAAGATTCGCAAGGCCGTATTTCCTGTTGCCGGTCTTGGCACCCGCTTCCTGCCCGCGACCAAAGCCATGCCGAAGGAGATGCTGACGGTCGTCGATCGTCCGCTGATCCAGTATGCCGTCGACGAAGCGCGCGAAGCCGGCATCGAGCATCTGATTTTCGTCACGGGCCGCAACAAGGCGGTCATCGAAGACCATTTCGACGTCCAGTACGAGCTGGAAGCGACGCTGACCGACCGCGGCAAGAAGGACGCGCTCAACCTGCTCGCCAAGGACCTGCCGAAGCCGGGCTCGACCTCCTTCACCCGCCAGCAGGTGCCGCTCGGCCTTGGCCATGCCGTCTGGTGCGCCCGCGAGATGATCGGCAACGAGCCGTTCGCCGTGCTGCTGCCCGACATGGTCATGAAGGGCGAGCCGGGCTGCCTGAAGCAGATGGTCAAGGTCTATGAGGAATGGGGCGGCAACGTCCTCGCCGTCGAGGAATGCGACCCGGCCCAGACCCATCAGTACGGCATTGTCGGCATCGGCTCCGAGATCGGCGGCCCCGCCTTCCGCATCAACGCCATGGTCGAAAAACCGAAGCCGGAAGTCGCACCGTCCAATCTCTACATCAACGGCCGCTACATCCTGCAGCCGCAGATCTTCGACCTCCTGTCGAAGCAGGAAAAGGGCGCCGGCAACGAGATCCAGCTGACCGACGCCATGCTGCGCCTGATGGACCGCCAGTATTTCTACGGCTGCCGCTTCGACGGCCAGACCTATGACTGCGGCAACAAGGTCGGCTTCCTGGCGGCGAACGTCGCCTTCGCGCTCGATCGGCCCGATATCGCCGACGAATTCCGCCCCGAGCTGGAGCGGCTGCTGGCGCGCTGACGGGAGCTAGCACCAACGCGATCCATCACCTCTCCCACGGGGAGAGGTGAACCGCGTCGGCTATCTGTCGATGGGTCGGAACGCTCCGTCATCCCGGGCGTAGACCCGGGATCCATTCAGCCGGGTCGCTGGGTGTTTCGCGCGGCGAGGCCACGGCCGCGTGGATCCCCGCCTTCGCGGGGATGACAGCGAGTTTGAGGGAGCGCCGGCCCTACAGCCGGCCGATCTTGCGATCGACCTTGGCGAGGTAGCGCGCCCGGCTCTCTGGCGTGGAGCTGTCCATCTTGTAGTGCGCCATGTAGCTGGTGCGGCAGAGCGGATGGCAGAGGGTGCGAATGCCGCGCAGGAGAATGCGCCTTCCCGGCTCGCCGACGAATTTCGACAGCATCCAGGTCGCGCCGCAGGTCGTCACCACGGCGAGCTTGCGGATATTGGTCATGCCCGGCCGCGCGCCATGCGTCGCTGTCGGCATCACGAAGGTGGCATGCGGCACCCAGACCCGCTCCAGCCAACCCTTCAGCATGGCCGGCGGGCTGAACCACCAGGTCGGATAGACGAAGACGAGGATCTCGCACCATTTGATGTGGGCGAGATGCTCGGCGATCGGCAGCTCGTTGACGCCCGGATCATTGTAGACGCGCCGCTCCTCCGCCCGCATGACCGGATCGAAGCCGCAGGCGTAGAGGTCGAGCAGGCGAACCTCGTGGCCCGACCGGCGCAGCGCCGCCAGGACCGTGTCGCGGACAGCGGCGCCGAAACTTTCGGGCACGGGATGAGCGAAAACGACAAGTGCGCGCATGAGCCTAGAAGCGTCCCATTTCCATCGATACGCGCTTCAGAAACGCCGATCGCGTCGCTTCCGTCGAGCGGTTCATGTCGTAGTGAGCGAGATAGGTACCCGGCCGAGCGAGCCGATCTGCGCGCGCAGCACGCGCTTGACGCTGCGCCGGGGCGGATCGCCGACGACGAGCGCCCGCCAGCGCGCACCGCCATAGGTGGCGATCGCCGCGAGCTTGCGGATATGCCTGAGATTGCCGACCGCCTTGCCGTTCTCCATCCGGAACGACACGCCGGGCAGGAACACCCGGTCGAAGAAGCCCTTCAGGATCGCCGGAAAGCCGAAATTCCAGACCGGGTAGCAGAGGACGAGCGCTTCGGCCTGGCTGACGCGCTCGACATAGGCGTCGACATTGCGCCGATTGACGGCGACGTCGTGATAGTCGATCCGCTCCTGCCGCGACAGCACCGGATCGAAGCCCTCGGCATAGAGGTCGCAATCGTCGACCTGATGCCCCGCGCGCCCCAGAGCCTCGACGACGGTGCTGTGCACCGCCGCCTGGAAGCTCGTTTCAACGGGATGCGCGTAGAGCACCAATACCCGCATTTCAGCCGACGGCTCGCATGCCCGGGAACAGGAAGGTCTTGGTCGATTCGAAATCGAAGTCCGGATCTTCCCAGGCGATCATCTTGCCAGGGTTGA
Organism: Kaistia granuli DSM 23481; assembly: GCF_000380505.1. Lineage (GTDB taxonomy): Bacteria > Pseudomonadota > Alphaproteobacteria > Rhizobiales > Kaistiaceae > Kaistia > Kaistia granuli. The sequence continues at coordinate 183,357 of NZ_AQYH01000002.1, forward strand.
GCAGGCCCTTCGGATCCGCCTCGCGCTTGAAGGCGAGCTGGGCGAGGTCGGTCTGCTTCATGCCGCCCTCCTCCAGCGTGTAGCGGTGCGGATTGAAGATCGGGCAGCCGTGCTCCTCGTGGATCCGGATGATCTCGTCCAGCCGCTCCTCGGTGGTGTAGCGCACCATCGGCAGGCCCATCGGCGTGATCTTGCCGTCGAAGCGGACGAATTCGAGATGGCCGGGCACCTCGTCGCCGAACAGCTTGGTCAGCGCCTCGATCTTCTCGATGTGGTGCGGCGGCGGATACATCGACTGCAGATAGGTGATCGACGGATCGACGCGGATCGCCCGCAGCGTGGTGTGGTTCCAGCCGAGCTCGTAATTGGGCGGCAGGCCCTTCAGATCGGTGGCCGTGTCCGAGCGGAAGACGATCTCGCCCTTGCTGCGCGACGTGAAGGCGACGAAGGCGTCGACCGCGTGCGGCGCGACCGAGACGATCGCCAGCGACTGGCCGGGCTTCAGAAACTTCTGGTGGCGCAGGAAATAGTCGTAGGGGATCGGCGCCGCGACTGTGGCGAGTTCCTTGATCATCAGGCCGTCGGCATTGCCGACGCTGTCGGCATAGCGCACCGAATCCATGTAGTCGTCGAAGCCGACCAGGATGTCGACCCAGTCATAGGCGGTGGTCAGCGGCATCTCGACCTCGGTGATGATGCCGTTGGTGCCATAGGCGTGCATCACCTTGTGCAGTTCCCAGCCGGTCAGCTCGAGAATGCGGGGCTCCGCCTCCATGGTGACGACGCGCAGCCTGAGCACGTTGCCGATGTCGCGCAGGCCGCCCCAGCGGATCGAACCGACGCCGCCGGAGCCGCCGGCGATGAAGCCGCCGATCGTTGCCGTCTTGGCAGTCGAGGGGTGCAGCCGCAGTTCCTGGCCGGAATGCGCCTTCGTCTCGGCATCGAGCTGGGCGACGACGACGCCCGGCTCGGCGATGACGCGGCCGGGATAGATCGCCTTGACCTTGTTCATGTCGGCGAGGTTCAGGATCAGGCCACCGGAAAGCGGCATCGCCTGGCCGTAATTGCCGGTGCCGGTGCCGCGCGGCGTGACGGGAACGTCATGCTTGAAGGCGGCCTTGAGGATGCGGATCACTTCCGCCTCGTCCTTCGGCGTCGCGACCAGGTCGGCCGTGACGTGATCGAGCTGGGCCTTCAGGACCGGCGAGTACCAGAAGAAATCGCGGCTCTTCTGCTTCACCAGCGCCGGGTTCTCCTCGATCGCGATGCCGTCGAGATCCGCCTTCAGCGCAGCGAGGTCATTTCTGAATTGATGAGCCATGATCAGTGTCCAAACAGGGAATCGAGTTCGCGATAATCGGGCAGTGTCCGGTCGATCGCCTTGCCATAGCGCAAAACGATCCGATCGGATTGCGGTCGCGACAGGAATTCCGACCAGCTCCTGGCCCGGAACAGGACCAGATCGGCGGGATCGCCGACCCGGATCCGCCCGACATCGGGACGGCGCAGGATGGCGGCGGGGTTGGTGGTGACAACGCGGGCAGCGCCATCCAGCGGATGGTCGAGATGCAGGATCCTGACCGCCTCGCGGAACACCTCGACGGCGTCGAGATCTCCATAGGCGTAAAACGGATCGCGCGTGTTGTCGGAAGCAACGGCGGTAAGGATGCCGCGCTCCTCCATCTCGGAGAGCAGCGTGACGCCGCGCCAGCGCGGCGTGCGACCGGGATGGCGGTCCTGCAGATAGAGATTGCACATCGGCAGCGAGACGACGGCGAGGCCGGCCTCGGCGACAAGATCCATCGTGCGGTCGGCCTCGTCCTCGTCCTGGCGGGCGAGCGAGCAGCAATGGCCGACGGTCACCTGGCCCTGATAGTCCGTGCGGATCGCGGCTTCCGCGATCGCCTTCAGCGAGCGTGCATTTGGATCGGCCGTCTCGTCGACATGCAGGTCGATGTCGAAGCCGTTCTCGGACGCCATGGCGAAGAGATGGTCGAGCGCCGTGTCGAGGCCGGGGATCATGTAGGTGAAGCCGCCGATGACGCCGCCATAGGCGGAAACCGTCTCGGTCAGCCGCGCCCGCACCGTCTCGTCGAGATAGAGCTCGATCGGCGACAGCGCCACGCCCTGCAGGTCGACGCGGCCGGCCCAGGCGTCGCGCGCCTCGGCGAAGGCCGGCCAGGAAGCCGGGAATTGCGGCGGCACGCAGTCGATATGCGTGCGGATCAGCCTCGTGCCATGCGCATAGGCGGAGCGGAGCGCGAACTCCATCCGCGCCCGCACGTCTTCCGTCGTCCAGTGGGCATTGCGATCGGCGTCGACCGCCGCCAACGCATCGGCGAAGCTGCCCGACGGATTCTCGCGGCGCGACCAGATATGGCCCTTGTCGAGATGGGTATGCATGTCGACGAAGCAGGGCCAGACCTGGCCGTGATCGAGATCGAGCGCCGGCAGGTCGGTGACGCTGCCGGCCGGCCGCAGCGCCTCGATCCTGCCGTTCGAAACGACGATGTCGGCGCGCATCAGCCCCTCGCCGGCATCGCGGCCATCGAAGCCGTCGACAGTGACGGAGGGCAGCGTCGCATTGGCGAGCACGTAGCGATCCGCCTTCGGGACCGCGGCGAAGCCCGTCACCATCTCAATTCTCCCGCCGGATCGCGCTTTCGTGCCACCGGCGCAGAAGCAGATGAGAAATCAGGCTGGTGGCGCCGTAGATCACCACGCCGGTGGCGCAGAGCAGGATCAGCGCCGCGAACAGGCGGGGAATGTTGAGGCGATACTGCGATTCGAGCAGGCGGAAGGCGAGGCCGGAGCCGGCGCCGGCCGAACCCGCCGCGAACTCAGCCACCACGGCGGCGATCAGCGCCAGGCCACCGGCGATCCGCAGACCCGCGAGGAAATAGGGCAGTGCCGCCGGCAGCTTCAGGTGGATCATGGTCTGCCAGCGGCTGGCGCCATAGAGCTCGAACAGGTTGAGCAGATTGTGGTCCGTGCTCTTCAGGCCCTGCGTCGTGTTGGACAGAACCGGGAAGAAGGCGACGATCCAGGCGCAGATCAGGAGCGCCGACTGGGTCGACGGCGCGTAGATCAGGATGAGCGGCGCGATGGCGACGACCGGCGTCACCTGCAGGATGACCATGTAAGGCGACAGCGCCAGCTCGATCCATTTCGACGAGGTGAGCAGGATCGCCAGCGCGACGCCGCCGACCAGCGCGATCGCCAGCGCCGCGAAGGTGATCTTCAGCGTCACCAGCAGCGCCATGCCGAGGATCGGCCAGTCCTTGACCAGCGACTGGGCGACGAGATCCGGGCCGGGCAGAATGTATTTCGGGATGTTGTAGGCCGCGACATACCAGGCCCAGAGGCCGATCAGCATGGCCAGCATCACGAGCGGGATGAGGATCCGGAGGATGCGCTCGCTCACCGGCATGGTCGGAATCGGCGCGGCCGGGGTGTCTTCATGGGCAGCCGCCGGCGAGGTCTCGGCCGCGGCGGGGCCCTGGTCGATGCTGGTCATAGGTGGTCAGCCGCTCCGATGGCGGAAAGAAGGGATTCCGAAGTCCGGCGGCAATATTCGCCATAGGCCTGCGAGGTGCGGAAGCCGATGCCACGCGGATGCGGGGCGTCGACGTCGATCTCGTCGATGACGCGGCCCGGGCGGGCGGCCATGACGACGATGCGGCTCGACAGGTAGACGGATTCGAAAACCGAATGGGTGACGAAGACGATGGTCCAGCCGAACTGCTCCCAGAGCCGGAGCAGGTCGTCGTTGAGCTTCTGGCGGGTGATCTCGTCCAGCGCCGCGAAGGGCTCGTCCATCAGCAGGATGCGCGGGCGCGTCACCAGCGCGCGGGCGATCGAGACGCGCATCTTCATGCCGCCTGACAGTTCGCGCGGATAGGAATCGACGAACTTGTCGAGGCCGACCATCTCCAGCGCTTCCATGACGCGCGGACGGGCAGCCTCCTTCGAGATGCCCTTCAGCCGCAGCGGCAGCCAGACATTCTTGAACACCGTCGCCCACGGCATCAGCGTCGGCTCCTGGAACACGAAGCCGATCTCGCCCTCGCTGCCCTTGCTCGCCGCCTTGTCGTCGGGCCAGACGATGCTGCCCGAGGACGGTTCCCCGAGCCCGGCCAGCATCCTGAGCGCGGTCGACTTGCCACAACCAGACGGGCCGAGAAGGCTGATGAACTCGCCGGCGCGGATCGTCAGCGACATGTCCTTCAGCGCGATCGTGCCGTTCGAAAACGTCTTCGAGATGTGTTCGAGACGAACGATGGGCCGTCCGGGCGCGGCGGATGGCGGGCTACTGGTTGCGAGAGACAAGAATACCGTTTCCTCAACTAAAGTGGCGAAACGCGCCACCATTCAACAACGGCATTGCCGGGACGAGCCCGGCAATGCCTGGAGCCGCGCGGCTCCGTATCGGTTCGGACGACCTACTTCTTCAGGTCCATTCCGACCTTCTTGCAGACGAATTGCGTCGTGTAATACTTCGAATAGTCGAGGTCCGGCTTGACGACACCGGCCTTGACCATCTTGTCGTAGAAGTCCTTGACCCGCTCATCGGTCATGCAGCCGATGCCCTTCTCGAGCGTGTCGCCGGAATCGACCAGGCCGTATTCCTTCATCGTCTTGATGGAATAGGCGATCTGCTCGTCCGTGATTTCCGGATTGTCCTTCTTGATCAGCTCGTTGGCGGCCGTGTTATCGCCATAGAGATAATTGTACCAGCCCTCGATCGAGGCATCGACGAAGCGCTGCGTGATGTCGGGGTTGGCCGCCACGAATTCCTGCGTGCCCTCGATCAGGGTCGCATAGGTGCTGAAGCCCTGGTCGGCGAGCAGGAACAGCTTCGGCGTGAAATCGGCCTGCTTGGCGATCTCGAACGGCTCGGAGGTGATGTAGCCCTGCTGAGCCGACTTCGGATCGGCCAGGAACGGCGCCGGATTGAAGGTGTAGGGCTTGAACTGCTCGTCGCGGAAGCCCGGGAAGGCCGACTTCATCCACTGGAAGTAGGAGGCATAGCCGTCCTTCGACAGAAGCAGCGTGTCGAGCTTGGCCAGGTCCTCGAACTTGTCGACGTCCGGATGGGCGATGATGACCTGCGGCTCCTTCTGGAAGATCGCAGCGACCTCGACCAGCGGAATTTCCTCGGCAACGGCCGAGAAGGTCTCGATCATGTTGCCGGCCATGTTGAACGTCGTCTTGCCGGCGAGCATCAGCTGGCGGTTGGCCGCCTGCGGTCCACCCTGCACGATCGTGACCTTGAGGCCATGCTTCTCATAGGTACCATCGGCGACGGCCTGGTAGAAGCCGCCATGCTCGGCCTGCGCCAGCCAGTTGGTGCCGAAGCTGACTTCGTCGAGCGCGAAGGCCTGGCCCGAAAAAGCCACTGCCGCTGCGCCGGCCGCCAAGCCGATGAACCTTGTCCTGAGCGATGTCATGTCGTTCTACGCCTTCCCCTTGTCGCGACAGCCCCAGCGGTCGCACCCCTTGTTCTTCCCGAGTCGTTTCATCCGGCTCGTCGCCTTCCTGGCCCGTCGATCGGGCTCCGCCGTCGCAAGACACATGCCACGCCGGAACTCTACGCGCCTGCGCCAAGCCTACCGTCCGCTCAGGCGTCGGGAAGTGGCGGCATATTATGCGACGAACTCTGCTCAAGATAGCGGCAGAGGCCAGGAAATTGAGCGCTTCTGTCGAAACGCCGCGGTGGAGAATGTCGATGGCGCGGGCCGGCCCGGCCTTGCCAGCAACGCGGTCGCCCCCCTACCCTTCTCCCCCCTCGTGCCGAACTCGGAGTTTTGATCGGATGAACGCCCCGCTGACCCCAAAGGACATCCGCCCGCCCTTCGGCCGCTACAGCCACGGCGTCCAGGCCCCGGCCGGCAGCCGGCTGATCTTCACCTCCGGCCAGCTTGGCATCCGCAGCGACGACAGCGTGCCGGAAGACATCGAGGAACAGGCCGAGATCTGCTTCGAGAACATCCGCTCGATCCTCGCCGAAGGCGGCATGGATCTGTCCGACATCGTTCGCCTGAACGCCTTCGTCACCAAGCGCGAGGACATGCGCCGCTACATGAATGTGCGCGACCGCTTCGTCGGCGAGCCGCTGCCGGCCTCGACGCTCTACATCGTCTCGGGCTTCACGCGGCCGGAATTCCTGGTCGAGATCGAGGCCGTCGCCGCCAGGGCCGACTGAGGGAACGGAGCGTCATGACGATCGCTGCGGAGCGAGTCTGGCTGAAGGATCCGATCGCCGCGCTCGCGGATGGCGCGGAGCGTGGCGTCGTCGTCGCGGACGGCCGCATCGCCGAACTGGTCGGCAAGGGCGCCGAGCCGGTTCACCCGGTCCAGCGGATCTTCGACGCCTCGCGCCATGTCGTGACGCCCGGCCTCGTCAACACGCATCATCATTTCTTCCAGACGATGACCCGCGCCCACCCGAAGGCGATCAACAAGTCGCTCTGGCCGTGGATCGAGGCGCTCTATCCGGTCTGGACCCGGCATGTGAACGCCGGCAATTTCCGTCTCGCCGCCCGCCTGTCGGCGACGGAACTGCTGATGTCGGGCTGCACCTGCGCTTCCGACCACCACTACATGTTCCCGGCCGGGCTCGAGCACGCGCTCGACATCGAGGCGGAAGAAGCGGCGGCGGTCGGCATCCGGATGACTCTGGCGCGCGGCGCGCTCGACGTTGTCGGCGACAAGGCCGGCGACGACAGCCAGGCGGTCGCTCCTGGCGGCGCGACGCAGGACACGGATACGATCCTGGCCGATTGCGAGCGCGTCATCGGCCGCTACCACGACCGCTCGGACGGCGCGATGACCCGCGTGGCGCTGGCCCCCTGCGCGCCCTTCGACGTTTCGATGCGGCTGATGCGCGAGACGGCGGCGCTCGCCGAGAAGCACGATTGCCGCCTGCATACCCATCTGGTCGAGACGAAGCAGGAGGCCGACTTCGCCCGCGAGAAGCACGGCATGTCGGCGGTCGACTATCTGGAGGAATGCGGCTGGTTGTCGGAGCGCACCTGGCTGGCGCACGGCATCCATTTCGACGATGGCGAGGTTCAGAAGCTCGGCCGCCACGGCGTCGGCATCTGTCATTGCCCGACCTCGAACATGGTGCTCGCCTCCGGCATCTGCCGGACGAAGGAGCTGGAAGCGGCGGGCTCGCCCGTCGGCCTTGGCGTCGACGGCTCCGCCTCGAACGACAATTCCAACCTGATCGAGGCCGCCCGCCACGCGCTGATGATCGGCAGGCTGCGCTATGGCGCCGAGGCAGTGACGGACCGGGATGCGCTGCGCTGGGCGAGCGAGGGATCGGCGCGCTGCCTCGGCCGCGACGACATTGGCGCCATCGCCGTGGGCAAGCAGGCCGACCTCGCCTTCTGGTCGCTCGACGAGTTGCGCTTTTCCGGCGCCGGCGATCCGATCGCCGCCCTCGTGCTCTGCGGCGCCCATGCGGCCGATCGCGTCATGGTGAAGGGCGAGTGGCGGGTCGAGGACGGCCAGCCGGTCGGCGTCGACGTGGCAAAACTCCGCCACGAACATCATCAGGCTTCGAAACAGTTTCTGGAGAATCTCTGAAGCCGATGAAGGCGCAGGCGGATTCCCTCCCCCTTGTGGGGAGGGTCAGGGAGGGGGTACCTCCTCCCACTCGAAAGACTGGCCTACTCTTCTTAAGTATCGCCAAGGCCAGAGGCCGGCGCTGGTACCCCCACCCCGCCCCTCCCCACAAGGGGGAGGGAGCAAAACAAGCGATCAGAAAGAGCGCGACGATGACCCTTCCCCGCCCCTATTGGCACGAAATGCAGGCCCCCGATTTTCAGGGCGGCGACAAGGACTGGATCGCGGTCCTGCCGATCTGCGCCATCGAGCAGCACGGCCCGCATCTGCCTGTCTTCACCGATGCCTGCATCGGCGAAGGGATGATGAAGCGGGTCATCGAACTGCTGCCCGAGGGCCTGCCGGCGACCTTCCTGCCGCTGCAGTCGATCGGCAAGTCTAACGAGCACATCTCCTCGCCCGGCACGCTGACCTTCTCCTGGGACACGGTCATCCGCATGTGGATGGAGATCGGCGACAGCATCGCCCGCGCCGGTGTGCGCAAGCTGGTCCTCGTCACCTCGCATGGCGGCAACATCCCGGCCGCCGAGATCATCGCGCGCGAGCTGCGCATCAAATACGACATGCTGGTCGTCTGCACCGGCTGGACCGCCGTCGGCGAGCCGGAAGGCCTGGTGCCTTCGGAGGAATATCTCTACGGCATCCATGGCGGCGACGTCGAAACCTCGATCATGCTGCATTTCCGGCCTGACCTGGTGAAGATGGAAAAGGCCGAGGATTTCCGCTCGACCCAGCTCGATCTGCTGCAGGAATTCAAGCGCCTGCGCTTCCATGGCGCCCCGGCGCGGATGGCCTGGAAGGCGCAGGATCTGAACCCGAAGGGCGCCGTCGGCAACGCCTCGCGCGCCACCGCCGAGCGCGGCAAGATGATGGTCGACTATCAGGCCACCGCCTTCGTCGAGCTGCTCGAGGAGATGGCCCGCTTCGATCTCGGCCGGCTCTGGAAGAAGCCTGCCTGAATAATCGGGAACCTTCGGAAAACCCTTGGGCATGTCGGCTGACTGTTGCTAGCATGCGTTGCATTGCGACAGCATTGGCCTGAGCGCATGTCCGGGGGCGGGCGTGGTCGACATCGTCATTTCCGAATTCATGCACAGAAACGCGGTCGCGGATCTCTCCCGCGACTTCGACGTTCTCTACGAACCGACGCTGGGCATGGACCCGCCGGCGTTGACCAAGGTCATGCGCCAGGCGCGGGCCCTCCTGATCCGTGACCGCACGGTCGTCGACATCCCGCTGATCGCGCGGGCGACCGATCTCCGCGTCGTAGGCCAGATCGGCGCCGTCTCCGACAATATCGACATGCTGAGCTGCGAGGCGCGCGGCGTGTCGATCGTCCGCGCCCCCGACATGATGGCCGACGCCATCGGCGAATATGTCATCGCCAGCGCCATGATGCTGATGCGCGGTGCCTTCTTCTCGGCCCGCGACGTGATGGCCGGCAAATGGCCGCGCGGCCATCTGGTCGGCCGCGAGATCGGCGGCCGCACCCTCGGCCTTGTCGGCCTCGATTTCGGTGCCCGCGCCGCGGCGACCCGCGCCCGGGCGCTGGGCATGCGGGTGGTCGGCTGGGATCCCTATCTGAAGCCGACCCATCCCGTCTGGAACGACATCGAGCGGATGGAGTTCGAGCCGCTGCTCGCCGAGGCCGATATCGTCAGCGTTCACCTGCCGGCCCGGCCCGAATTCATCGGCAAGCTCGGCACCACCGCGCTGTCGCGGCTCAAATCCGGCGCCGTGCTGATCTCGGTCGGCGGCGGCGGTATCGTCGACGAGGCGGCGGTCGCCAACATGCTGGCGATCAACCGCCTGCGCGGCGCCGCTTTCGACGGCTTCGAGACCGAGCCGCTGACCTTCGAGGCCGGCTCGATCTTCGCCGCTGTCCCCAATTTGCTGCTGACGCCGCGCATCGCCGACCTGACGCTCGAATCCCACCTGCGCTCCTCGGCCGCCATCGTTGCCAAGGTGCGCGGCGTGCTCAATCCTTGATCAGCTGGCAAAAATCCCTCTTGCAATCCCGTCGCGCCTCGGCTCGACTGCGGCTTTCCCGCCTGTTCGAGGTTCCAGCAAGGAACCCAAGCTGCGAGGCGGATTAAAAGCGCTTTGGAAGCGCATGTCAGGGGAGTTCAGCATGAAGACTTTTGCCCGCCTGCTGGCGGCGACAATGCTCGTGACAGGCCTCGCATCGGCCGCGGAAGCCAAGACGCTCGTCTATTGCTCGGAAGGCAGTCCCGAGAATTTCAACCCGCAGATCAACACCACCGGTACCTCCCTCGACGCAGCGCGCCCGGCCTTCAACCAGCTGGTGCAGTTCGAGCCCGGCACGACGAATGTCGTCCCGGCGCTGGCCGAGAAGTGGGACATCTCCCCGGACGGCACGGAAATCACCTTCCATCTGCGCAAGGGCGTCAAGTTCCATTCGACCAAGACCTTCACCCCGACGCGCGACTTCAACGCCGATGACGTGATCTTCTCGTTCGAGCGCCAGTGGAAGGCCGACAACCCGTACCACAAGGTCTCCGGCGGCGCGTATGACTACTTCAACGACATGGGCATGCCCGACCTGCTGAAGTCGATCGACAAGGTCGACGACTACACGGTCAAGTTCACGCTGACCCGCCCCGAGGCGCCCTTCCTCGCCAATCTGGCGATGGATTTCGCCACCATCTTCTCGGCCGAGTTCGCCGATGCGATGCTGAAGGCCGGCACGCCCGAACAGCTCGACCAGGTTCCGGTCGGCACCGGTCCGTTCTCCTTCGTCGCCTACCAGAAGGATTCGGTGATCCGCTTCAAGGCGTTCCCGGATTATTGGGATGGCGCACCGAAGCTCGACGGCCTCGTCTTCGCGATCACCAAGGATCCGACGGCGCGCTGGTCGAAGCTGCAGAAGGGCGAATGCCAGATCATGGCCTACCCGAACCCGTCCGACCTGGACGCGATCGGCAAGGACCCGAACGTCAACCTGTTGCAGCAGGCCGGCCTCAACATCGGCTACCTCGCCTTCAACGTCGAGAAGAAGCCGTTCGACGACAAGCGCGTCCGCCTGGCGATGGCGCACGCCATCGACAAGGACACGATCCTCAAGGACGTCTATCTCGGCGCCGGCCAGTCGGCCAAGAATCTGATCCCGCCGACGATCTGGAGCTACAACGACAAGGTCGTCGACTATGAGTACGACCCGGAGAAGGCCAAGGCGCTGCTGAAGGAAGCGGGCCTCGAGGGCGGCTTCGAGACGGATCTCTGGTGGATGCCGGTGCAGCGTCCGTACAATCCGAACGCCAAGCGCGTCGCCGAGATCATCCAGGCCGACCTCGCCAAGCTGAACATCAAGGCCAACCTCGTTTCCTACGAATGGGGCGAGTACCGCAAGCGCATGCAGGCGGGCGAGCACAAGATGGGCCAGCTCGGCTGGACCGGCGACAATGGCGACCCGGACAACTTCTTCTTCCTGCTGTCCTGCGAGGCGGCCCGTCCGGGCGGCCAGAACCTCTCCAAGTGGTGCAACAAGGAGTTCGACGACCGTCTGAACAAGGCGAAGTCCCTGTTCGACAAGGCCGAGCGCACCAAGCTCTATGAAGAGATGCAGGTCATCCAGCACGACGACTATCCGATGATGCCGATCGCCCACTCGATCGTGTTCGAGCCCACCCGCAAGGAGGTCAGCGGCTACAAGGTCAGCCCGCTCGGCCGGCATGAGTTCACCAATGTCGAGCTGAAGTAGCAGCTCTCACACGGTACGGAGGCGGGCGGCCCGTTCGTCCGCCTCCGATATCAAGTCTGGACCAGGCGGCGTATCCTGTGCGCTCGCCCACCACGGGTCCCCAAAATGCTCGGATTCATCGTTCGGCGAGTTCTGCTCGTCATACCGACCTTCATCGCCATAGCCTTCCTGACCTTCGTCGCCATCCGCCTCGTTCCCGGCGACCCGATCGAGGTCCGCACGGGCGAACGCGGCATCTCGCCGGAGCGGCTGGCCCAGTTCCGGCATGAGCTCGGCCTCGACCAGCCCGTCTGGAAGCAGTTCCTCGACTATCTCTGGCAGCTCGCGCACGGCAATTTCGGCACCTCGACCTCGACCCATGCGCCGGTCCTGACCGAGTTCCTGACGCTGTTCCCGGCGACGCTGGAACTCGCCATCTGCGCCATGCTCTTCGCCACCATCCTCGGCATTCCGGCCGGCGTCATCGCCGCGACGCGGCGCGGCTCGTTCGTCGACTACACGCTGATGGGCGCGGCGCTGACCGGCTTCTCGATGCCGATCTTCTGGTGGGGCCTGCTGCTGGTGCTGTTCTTCTCGGTCAATCTCGGCTGGACCCCGGTCTCCGGCCGCATCGACCTCTTGTATTATTTCGAGCCCGTCACCGGCTTCATGCTGATCGACAGCTGGCTCTCCGGCGAGGAAGGCGCGTTCAGCTCGGCGGTGTCGCATCTGATCCTGCCGACCATCGTGCTCGGCACCATCCCGCTCGCCACCATCGCCCGCATGACCCGCTCGGCCATGCTGGAGATCCTCGGCGAGGATTATGTCCGCACGGCACGCGCGAAGGGCCTGTCGCCCTTCCGGGTGGTCGGCCTGCACGCGCTCCGCAACGCGCTGATCCCGGTCGTCACCGTGATCGGCCTGCAGGTCGGCGCGCTGATGGCCGGCGCTGTACTGACGGAATACATCTTCTCCTGGCCCGGCATCGGCTCCTGGCTGATCGAATCGATCAACCGCCGCGACTATCCGGTGCTGCAGGGCGGCATCCTGCTCGTCTCCGGCATCGTCATCCTGATCAACATTCTCGTCGACCTGCTCTACGGCGTGCTCAATCCGAGGATCCGCCATGCCCGCTGACCGCGTCGTCTCCCCCCTCCCCGTCGCCAAGGCGCCACCCGGCCCGTTCGTCGCCTTCTTCCGCGACTTCTCCGAGAACCGCGCCGCGCTGGTCGGGCTGATCCTGCTGTCACTGCTCGTCTTCGTCGCTGTTTTCGCCAATTTCATCGCGCCCTATTCGCCCTACGAGCAGTTCCGCGAATTCACCCGCATCCCGCCGGCCTGGGTCGAAGGCGGCAATTCCGCCTTCCTGCTCGGCACCGACGAGATCGGCCGCGACATGCTCTCGCGCCTGATCTTCGGTGCCCGGCTCTCGCTGTTCATCGGACTTTCCGTGGTCGTCGCCTCGATGGCGGTCGGCATCGTGCTCGGCCTGATCGCCGCCTTCGCACCCGGCTGGCCCTCGATTGTCATCATGCGGGCGATGGACGTCATCCTGTCGGTGCCGAGCCTTTTGCTCGCCATCGTCATCGTCGCCATCATCGGCCCGAGCCTGACCAACACGATCATCGCCATCACGGTGGTGTACCTGCCCTATTACGTCCGCCTCGTGCGCGCCTCGGCGATGCAGGAGAAGACGCGCGACTATGTAACGGCGGCGCGCGTCGGCGGCGCCGGCACGCTCCGCATCATGTTCAAGACGGTGCTGCCCAACTGCATGGCGCCGATCATCGTCCAGGCGGCGCTCACCATCTCGAACGCCATCCTCGAGGCGGCGGCGCTGGGCTTCCTCGGCCTCGGCGCCCAGCCGCCGTCGCCCGAATGGGGCGCGATGCTCGCCTCGGCGCGCGAATTCCTGCAATCGGCGCCGTGGATCGTCACGACGCCGGGCGTCGCCATCCTGATCACCGTGCTCTCGATCAATCTCGTCGGCGACGGGTTGCGCGACGCGCTCGACCCGAAGATGCGGAGGAGCTGACCGTGCCGCTTCTCGAAATCAACGACCTGACGGTCGACTTCAAGACCGGCTCCGGCCAGTTCCGCGCCGTCGACGGCGTCTCGCTCAGCGTCGACCGCGGCGAGATCCTCGCCATCGTCGGCGAGAGCGGCTCCGGCAAATCGGTCGCCATGCTGGCGGTGATGGGGCTGCTGCCCTGGACCGCCACCGTCTCGGCCAAGACGCTCTCCTTCGACGGCCGCGATTTGCTGACGCTGACGCCGCGCGAGCGGCGCAAGCTGGTCGGCAAGGACATGGCGATGATCTTCCAGGAGCCGATGTCGAGCCTGAACCCGTGCTTCACGGTCGGCTACCAGATCGGCGAGAGCCTGAAGGTGCATCTCGGCCTGTCGAAGAGCGAGCGGCGCAAGCGCTCGATCGAGCTGCTCGAGGCTGTCGGTATCCCCGACCCGGAACGCCGGCTCTCCGCCTTCCCGCACCAGCTTTCCGGCGGCATGAGCCAGCGCGTGATGATTGCCATCGCGCTCGCATGCCGGCCGAAGCTGATCATCGCCGACGAGCCGACGACGGCGCTCGACGTCACCATCCAGGCGCAGATACTCGAGCTGCTCGTCTCGCTGCAGCGGGAGACCGATACCGGCCTGGTGCTGATCACCCATGACATGGGCGTCGTCGCCGAGACGGCCGAACGCGTCTCGGTGCACTATGCCGGCCAGAAGATCGAGGAGCAGCCGGTCGGCCCGCTCTTCGCCGATCCGCACCATCCCTACACGGCCGCGCTTCTCGCGGCCCTGCCGGAACGGGCGACGGGCAAGCGCCTGCCGTCGATTCCCGGCGTCGTGCCCGGCCAGTTCGACCGGCCGCCGGCCTGCCTGTTCGAACCGCGCTGCCGCTTCGCCACCGATCGCTGCCGCACCAAGGTGCCGCCGCGCCAGGGCGCCATCGCCGGCTTCGCCCTTTGCCACTATCCGCTGACGCATGGCAGGCCGATCGGCCATCCCCATCCCGAAGGCAGGGAGGTCGCCGCGTGAACGCCCCCATCGTCCTCGAAGCCTCGAAACTCGCCCGCTTCTATTCGGTGCATCGCGGCGCCTTCAAGCCGGCCGCCACGATCAAGGCGCTGGCCGAGGCGAGCTTCACGCTCGAAGCCGGCAAGACACTCGCTGTCGTCGGTGAATCCGGCTGCGGCAAGTCGACCCTCGCCCGCCTCGTCACCATGATCGAGGAACCGAGCGAGGGCCGCCTCGTCATCGGCGACACCGACATCGTCACGGCCGACAAGGCGGCGCTGAAGCGGCTTCGCTCGGAAGTGCAGATCGTCTTCCAGAACCCCTATGGCTCGCTCAATCCGCGCCAGAAGATCCTGGACGCGCTGGCCGAACCGCTGATCATCAACCGCAAGGAGATGAGCGCCGCCGACCGCAAGGCCGCCGTGCTCGACATGCTGAAGCGCGTCGGCCTCCGGCCCGAGCATGCCAACCGCTATCCGCACATGTTCTCCGGCGGCCAGCGCCAGCGCATCGCCATCGCCCGCGCGCTGATGCTCAGCCCGAAGATCCTGGTCCTCGACGAACCGGTCTCGGCGCTCGACGTCTCGGTGCAGGCGCAGGTGCTGAACCTGCTGGTCGAGCTGCAGGAGAGCCTCGGCCTCTCCTATCTGTTCATCTCGCACGGCCTCTCGGTGGTGCGGCACATGGCCGACGAGATCCTGGTCATGTATCTCGGCCGTGTCGTCGAACGCGCGCCCCGTGAAAAGCTGTTCGAGCAGCCGCTACATCCCTATACGCAGGCGCTGCTCTCGGCGACGCCGATGGCCGATCCCGAGCGCCAGCGCGAGCGCATCCGCCTGAAGGGCGAACTGCCGTCGCCGTTCAATCCGCCGCGCGGCTGCGCCTTCCATCCGCGCTGCCCGCTCGCCTTCGACAAATGCCGCGTCGACCGGCCGGAGCTGACCTGGCACGGCGAGACGGAAGTCGCCTGCTGGGCGGTCGAGCGGGACGCGCGCGTGGCTTAGGGCCCCGAATACGGTTGTTTTGAATCGCCGGCCAATCTTCACCTCTCGCTGAGGGAGAGGTCGACGGCCGCAGGCCGGCGGGTGAGGGTTTACGGCCTCATCCGGAGAATTCCCTAAACCCTCACCCGGAGCTCCGCTCCGACCTCCCCCTCAGGGGGAGGTGAAAGCCTGGCTCCCTCCACGCGAGAGAGGGCTGGGGTGAGGGCCTTCCTTCGCCCGGTTCATTCCTTCCCCATCGCAATCGGCGCCGACATCCCTTATATCAGGCGGCAACCCATTCCCCCTTTTGCGCGGGCTGATGCTCCGCGCCGGAGATCCTTCATGACGGAAACCCAGATCCCGGTCACCGTGCTCACCGGCTATCTCGGCGCCGGCAAGACGACGCTGCTGAACCGCATCCTCTCGGAAAACCACGGCAAGAAATACGCCGTCGTCGTCAACGAGTTCGGCGAGATCGGCATCGACAACGACCTCATCGTCGAAAGCGACGAAGAGATCTACGAGATGAACAATGGCTGCGTCTGCTGCACGGTGCGCGGCGACCTGATCCGCGTCGTCGAAGGCCTGATGAAGCGCCCCGGCGGCTTCGACGGCATCCTGGTCGAGACGACCGGCCTCGCCAATCCGGCCCCCGTCGCCCAGACCTTCTTCATGGATGACGACGTGCGCGCCAAGTCGCGCCTCGACGCCGTCGTCACCGTCGCCGACGCCATGAACCTGCTGACCCGGCTCGACGATGCTCCGGAAGCCGAGGAGCAGATCGCGTTTGCCGACGTCATCCTGCTGAACAAGACCGACCTCGTTTCGGCCGAGCAACTGGCCGCCGTCGAGCGCCGCATCCGCGACATCAATCCGCATGCGACGATCCACCGGACCGAGCGCTGCGCCATCGACCTCTCCAAGGTGCTCGATCGCGGCGCCTTCGACCTCGACCGCATCCTGACGCTCGATCCGGAATTCCTCGAGGGCGAGGATCACGACCACGATCACGTCCATGACGAGACCTGCGGTCACGACCATCACCACCATGATCACGGCCATGACCATCACGGGCATGATCATGACCACGACGACCACCACCATCATCATCCGCGCCATGACGAGTCGGTGTTCTCGGTCTCGCTGCGGGGCGGCTCGCTCGATCCCAACAAGTTCTTCCCCTGGATCCAGGAAATCACCCAGGTCGAGGGTCCGAACATCCTGCGCCTGAAGGGCATCCTGGCGATGGATCGCGATCCCGACCGCTACGTGCTGCAGGGCGTGCACATGATCATCGAAGGCACGCATCAGCGTCCGTGGGCGGAAGGCGAGAAGCGCGAGAGCCGCCTCGTCTTCATCGGCCGCAAGCTGAACGAGGAAGCCCTGCGCAAGAGCTTCGAAGCCTGCCTGATGCCGGCGGCCTGACGGCCGCGCCTCTCGCCTCTCCCTCGCCCCGGCCCACGTGACCGGGGCGATCGATCGACCTGCACGACATCGACCGGAAAAGTCTCTTGCCCACCATCCAGTCCTTTCCTCTCGACGCCTATGTCGTCGCGGCGCATTTCCTCGGCAGCGAGCCGGCCTTCGCGCTCGGCGACGGCCATGTCACGCTGGTCGACGGTCCGTCGGCCGAGAAGCATGCCGTCCATTCCGGCGGCCTGCTCGCCGCCGCGCGCACGCTGGACGGCGCCCGCCTGATCACGACCGGCGATGACGGTCGCGTCTGCGCCATCGACGCCAGCGGCGGGATCGCCGAGATCGCCAGCCAGCCGAAGAAGTGGGTCGACCAGGTCGCCTGCGGCCCGGACGGCGTCATCGCCTATGCCAGTGGCCGGCAGGTCTTCGTGCGCTTCGCCAACGGCAAGGAGCGCGTGCTCGAGCACGAGCGCACCGCCGCCGGCCTCGCCTTCGCGCCGAAGGGGCTCCGCCTCGCCGTCGCCCGCTACAATGGCGTGTCGCTCTGGTGGATCGGCACGGACGCCAAGCCGACCGAATTCGAATGGAAGGGCTCGCATCTCGGCGTCACCTTCTCGCCGGACGGCAAGAACGTCATCACCACCATGCAGGAGAATTCGCTGCATGGCTGGCGCATCGCCGATGGCGGCGGCCACATGCGGATGTCGGGCTATCCGGGCAAGGTGAAGTCGATGTCGTGGTCGGCCAAGGGCCGCTTCCTGGCGACGTCGGGCGCGGAAATGGCCGTGCTCTGGCCGTTCCACTTCAAGGACGGCCCGATGGGCAAGCAGCCGTTGCAGTTGGGAACCCGCGACCAGGTCGTCACCTTCGTCGCCTGCCACCCGACCGAAGAAGTCGTGGCGATCGGCTACAAGGACGGCATGGTCCTGGCGGTCCGCTTCGCCGACAGCGACGAGGCGATCCTGCGCAAGCCGGGCGTTGGCGGCGCGGTCAGCGCGCTCGCCTGGGACGCGAAGGGCGTCCGCCTCGCCTTCGGCACCGAGGGCGGCGAAGCCGGCGTGATCGATCTCGCCGGCTGATTCTCTCCCTAAAACTCGACTATCATCCTGAGATGCCCGGCAAGGCCGGGCCTCGAAGGAGAGTCTAGGGAACGCGGGTCATCGAAGGCCGTCATGCAGCCCACGGCGCATGAGCCGAACGCGTCGCCCCGGCGGAGGCCGGGGCCCATGAACCGACCAGGCAAACCATGGCCAGCCTTCTGGTGACGGGCCCGTGTGTCTGGATCCCGGCCTTCGCCGGGATGACGGCGGAGGCCAGCCGACTTTGCGCAGGGATCTCTCACTCAAGGGGAGCCATTCACACCCGGCGCGGCGCGCTGCGGAAGATCGATACCGCGAACAGGATCATGCCCATCAGCGTGATGATCGAGCCGGCAATGACGATCGGCTCACCCACGGGCACCATGCGCAGCGTCAGGACGAGGCCGGGGATCATGATCCACAGGCCGACCGTCGAGACCCAGAACTGGATCGTCGCCAGCCGGCTCTCGGCCTTGTCGCGATTGGCATTGTAATAGAAGCCCATCAGCGCCAGCGAGACCCAGCCGATCAGGTTGAGATGGGCATGGGCCGGCGCCAGGCTGAAGTCCTGCTTGGCCCCCATGATGATGCCGCCGATCATGCCGACGATGACATAGATCACGGCGCTTCCAATGAACCACTGACTGATTTTCGGCATGTCGTCCCCTCCCGGAAAGCGGGGTCGACTCACTCCTCCGATCGCCCCCGCGCATCGCGGTACGACGTAACGGAAACCAAGTCAAAATCATTCTAAACAACGCTGTCTGGCCGGGGATCGACAACTCTCGTCGACGGAACCGCTCCCGAACTCCTGGCCGAAGCGATGGTCACTCAAGACGTGCGGGACACCGACTTTGAAACGAGGCGTAAACGGTTTAGGCGAGCCGCTTGCTCATGCTGATCCGCGGCTCGACCTCGTATCCGGCTTCTTCATAGAACCGGATGACGGCCGCGCTGCTCTCGACAACCTGCAGATTGATCTTGACGCAGCCAAGCGCCGCCAGACGTCTTTCGACTTCCGAAAGCAACGCCTGTCCGATGCCCTGGTGCCGATGGGTTTGCAGGACGGCAATGCGGGAAATCCAGCCGCGATGGCCTTCATAGCCGGCCATGACCGAGCCCACCACCTGCGAGCCCTCGAGCGCGACCAGCATCAAGCCCGGCTGAAAGCGCATCTTCTCGGGAATGGCGACCGAGGCCCTGTTCCACGGAGCATCGTTGGGGAACGCGTCCTGCCAGAGCGCTTCGACGCCGGTGAAATGCTCGTCCTGATAATCCGAAATCATCGGAAGCGCCTCATGCTCGAACCAAGGAGCCGGAGCTTATAGCAGGAGACCGACTGGCTCGGCGAACCGCCCCGCCGGCGTCACGCGCACAGGCAGGCGCACCCGGGCTTGGTGCGGACGTTCTCGGATAAGGAATGCAGGGCTGAAATGAATGACGCCGGCGCGCGACCGGGAGCCGAAGGAGAGGCTCTGAACACGGTCGCGTCTGCCGGCGTCTGACGCATGGCGTCAAAAGAAAAACGCCCGTCGGGGAGGAGGTCGACGGGCGTTTGGAAGGTGGCGCGTTGCCGGGGAGGAGGTCAGCGCGGCGCCGATCGCAGAGAACTGGAGGGAGGAGGGGATGTCCTCTGCGAATTCCTTGAAGTCTTAGTAACCGACGGCCTGCTTGGCGACCCGCTCGATTTCACCGCGGTGAATGCCGAGGTCAGCAAGTTCGCGGCTGGAGAGGCGCGAGAGCTCGTTGTAGGTCTCGCGGAACTTGCGCCAGTTCTTGTAGGAAGCGATGATGTTCATAGCCATTTTCGGATGTCCTTCGAATTCGATCTGATTTCTGTCGAACTGGCGCCCGATTTCTTGGTCGCCGTTCTTGTTGACCCTGATATAGGCGGATGCCGCCGGATTGAGCAGTGCATAAAAGCTCATGCCAGCGATGCGTGTAACGCAGAGCAGCATTAATTTGGCTGTCATATTGCAGTGCAACATTAAGGGATACGGCCGGATTGCGGCGGCGTGGCCGGCAATCCCGCCCGCACGAAGGCAAATCATGGCCGAGGCATGACACTGGCGCATGCCGAGGCAGACAATCCCGCTGCCCAATCCTGCGGCAGGCGACGAGGCCTGCCCCCTCCCCGCGCACAAAAAAAAGACCGGGCCGAAGCCCGGTCTCGATATCGCATGGCCCGCAAGCCGCTTGTCTCCCGCCGAGGCGGGAGACTCGTCAGCCCGCCTGGTGCACCAGCACGTTGCGGAACTGCCAGGGATCGCTCTCGTCGATGTCTTCCGGGAAGAAGCCGGGACGATCGGTGAGCGGCGTCCAGTCGGTGTAGACGCCTTCGACGGTGCCGAGATAAGGCCGCTGCGCGGTCAGGCAGACGTCATAGTCCAGCTCGTCGGACTCGACGATGCCGGCTTCCGGATTCTGCAGCGCCCAGACCATGCCCGCCATCACGGCGGAGGTGACCTGCAGGCCGCTGGCGTTCTGGTAGGGCGCAAGCTTGCGCGCTTCCTCGATCGTCAGCCGCGAACCGTACCAGTAGGCGTTCTTGGCATGGCCGTAGAGCAGCACGCCGAGCTCGTCGCGGCCGTCGAGGATTTCGTCGGGCGCGAGGATGTGGTGCTTGGGCTGGTACTGCGGCTGCGCGGCATAGCCGAACATCTCGTGCAGCGACAGCAGCGCGTCATTGGCCGGATGGTAGGCGTAGTGCACCGTCGGGCGGTAGGTCACGGTATCGCCGTCGCGCGCGGTGAAGTAGTCGGCGATGGTGATCGCCTCGTTATGCGTGACGAGATAGGCGAGCTGCGAGCCCGGCGTCGGGCACCAGCTGCGGACGCGGGTATCGGCGCCCGGCGACAGCAGGTAGATCGCAGCACCGCTGCCCTTCGCATGGGTGCGGCCGAAGCTCGGCATCCAGCGCTCATGCGTGCCCCAGCCGAGCTCGGCCGGCTGCAGCGCCTCGGCGATGAAGCCTTCGACCGACCAGGTGTTGATGAAGGTGCCCATCGGCTTCGGGCTCAAGGCGCGCTGGGTGTCGCGCTCGGCGATATGGACGCCCTTGACGCCCGCAGCCTTCATCAGCGCCGCCCATTCGGCCTTCGTCTTCGGAACCTCATGCTCGATGCCGAGATCGGTGGCGATGTTCAGCAGCGCCTGCTTGACGAACCAGGACACCATGCCGGGATTGGCGCCGGAGCAGGAGACCGCCGTCGGGCCGCCCGGATTGGCGCGCTTGGCCGCCAGCAGCGTCTCGCGCAGCGCGTAGTTCGAGCGCGAGGCCGCGTCGACATCGCCAGCATCATAGAAGCCGGCCCACGGCTCGACGACGGTATCGATGTAGAGCGAGCCAAGCTCGCGCGTCAGCGTCAGGATATCGACTGAAGAAGTGTCGACCGACAGATTGACGAGGAAGCCCTGGCCTTCGGAGCTAGTCAGCAGCGGCGTCAGGATCTCGCGGTAATTGTCCGGCGTCAGCGCGGCCTGGACATGCGTGACACCTTCGCTCGCCATCAGCTCGGCGAATTCGCCCTTCGGCTCGATGACGGTGATCTGCGGCTGGTCGAGAGCGAAATGACGCTTCAACAGCGGGAGGAAACCGCGTCCGATAGAACCGAAGCCAATAATGACGACGGGGCCATTGATACGACCGTAAACTGGCCAATTCGTCATAGCGAAACACTCCTGAAAGTCGAAATCAACAAGTGGGGTACCGTACCCTTCCTTCGTGACAAACAAAAAGCCGTGGATGGAAGGGCTTCACCCCTTCCATCCACGACCCGTTCGAAGCAGGAACCTAACGAGTTGCGCCGGCGAGGTCGAGCCCGGAAGGGCTTCTGACCAGCGGAAAGTCCGGCCCGGCGAGCGGCGGGGCCGACCAGTCGCCCGTGGCGACCAGCATTCCGGCGGCGCCGGCGAGCGCTCCATCCCGGAGTTCGAGAGCGAGAAAACGCTCGCGGTCGACCGGACCGGGCATCATCAGGCTGCCGGTCGCGGCGGTCGAGAAACCAAAACGCGCATAATAGTCCGCATCCCCGACCAGGATCACGGCGCCATGGCCGAACATGGCGGCGCGGTTCAGCGCGGCGCGCATCAGCTTGCCGCCGAGGCCTTCGCTCTGACGCTCCGGCGCGATCGCCAGCGGCCCGAGCAGCAGCGCGTCGCGGCCATCGGCCGAGACGTTCCAGAGACGGACCGTGCCGATGACGGCGTCGCCGTCGCGCGCGACCAGCGCCAGGCCGGAAGCCGGCAGGCGGTTTTCGCGCAGACGCTCGGAGGTCTTCTGGTGGCGGTCCGGGCCCATGGCCCGGTCAAGCAGCATTTCCCGGGCGCCGGCTTCACCCGGCGCCTCCACGTCGATCTGAATCATCGATGGACTTCTTTCAGATCACGAAGGCTTCGAGCGGCTTGAAGCCGTTGAAAGCGACCGCCGAATAGGTCGTCGTATAGGCGCCCGTTCCTTCGATCAGCACTTCGTCGCCGATCGAGAGCGACACCGGCAGGTGATACGGCGTCTTCTCGTAGAGAACGTCGGCAGAATCGCAGGTCGGACCGGCGAGCACGCAGGCGGTCTTCTCGTCGTGATCATGCGCGGTACGGATCGGATAGCGGATCGACTCGTCCATCGTCTCGGCGAGGCCGCCGAACTTGCCGATGTCGAGATAGACCCAGCGGATGTCATCCGTGTCGTTCTTCTTCGAGATCAGAACGACTTCCGTCTTGATGATACCGGCATTGCCGACCATGCCGCGGCCCGGCTCGATGATCGTCTCCGGGATGCGATTGCCGAAATGGCGCTTCAGCGCGGCGTCGATCGACGAGGCATAGTTCTCCACACCCGGAATCTCCTTGAGATAACGGGTCGGGAAGCCGCCGCCGAGATTGACCATCGACAGCTGGATGCCACGCTCGGCCAGCGTGTGGAAGATGCCGGCGGCCGACGCGAGCGCGCCGTCCCAAGCCTCGGTGTTCGCCTGCTGCGAGCCGACATGGAACGACACGCCATAGGCGCGCAGGCCCAGGCGATGCGCATGCTCGAGCACGCCGACAGCCATTTCGGGCTCGCAGCCGAACTTGCGCGACAGCGGCCATTCGGCGCCGGCGCCATCGCACAGGATGCGGCAGAACACGCGGGTTCCGGGCGCGGCGCGGGCGACCTTCTCGACCTCGGCCTCGCAATCGACCGCATAGAGGTCGATGCCACGCGCGAAGGCAGCAGCGACGTCGCGCTCCTTCTTGATCGTGTTGCCGAAGGAGATGCGGTCGGGCGACGCGCCGGCGGCCAGCGCCATGTCGATCTCGGCGACCGAGGCGCAGTCGAAGTTCGAGCCGAGCGAGGCGAGCAGAGCCAGCACTTCCGGCGCTGGGTTGGCCTTCACCGCATAGAAGACGCGGGTGTCCGGCAACGCATGCGCGAAGGCGAGATAATTGTCCCTGACCACATCGAGATCGACGACAAGGCACGGCCCGTCGGGACGTCGGTTGTTCAGGAAGTCGAGGATGCGTGCGGTCATGAGGGTCTCCCCGTCGGCCAGCCATGGCCAATTACGTTGCGAAAGCGATGACGAAACCGGAGCGCAGCCCTCGCGCCGAGCGCTATGGACGCGATCGGAACGGTGACAAACGAGCCGTTTTTGCCGGGATGAGCCGGCAGTTTTCGCGGGTAGCAGTCGCAGCGAGGAACGACGAGCGTTCAACGTGAGCGCTGCCTTCGCTTGGAACGGGAGACCCGATCCGCACGCCCGGCAAGGATGTAGTGCCTCTTCAGTGACAACGGCCTGTGGAGAGCCGTTCGAGACCAAAAAAGCCCGCTACGTCGTTGCTTCAAGTCGCGTCCTCCGCGGAGACGGAGTTCACCGGTTTCGCTTTCCGGCTGCCGACCTTCTCGGGATCGCTCCCGAACTCCTGGGACCCTCCTTACGGAAGATCTTGGGCGTCGCTTCGGCCTCTTGTCCGAAGCCCCACCGGTCGGCACGCAACCACAGGCACGTGCGATAATTGGGCGAGGAGGTACGTATGCTTAACACGCTTCACATTCAAGCGCATTTTGGCCGACAGGCACAAAAATCATGCATACGCCGCCTGCATGGGCAGCATGATAGTCAGATAGGGCAATTCTGTCACATTTTCCTTAGCGTTTCGCCCCTGTTGCAGCCCTCGCAACCGGCAGGGAACCGCCACTGCGCGCCTCTGATTCGCGCTTCCGGCGCCCTCCTCTTTCGCCTATGCAGGGAGGACAACAGGAGAGACAGGCGTGAGCGAAACCATCGTCGGCGAACAGGGCATGGTCGTGGCCCCGCACAGGGCGGCAGCCGAGGCGGGCGCCGAGATCCTCCGGGCCGGCGGCAATGCCATCGAAGCGGCGATCGCCGCCGCCGCCACCATCGCCGTCGTCTATCCGCACATGAACGCTATCGGCGGCGACGGCTTCTGGCTGATCCGCGAGCCGGGCAAGGAGCCGCGCTATCTGGAGGCCTGCGGCGCCGCCGGATCGGGCGCCACCATCAAGGCCTATCGCGACAAGGGCCATGACGCGGTACCGACGCGCGGCCCCGACGCGGCGCTGACGGTCGCCGGCGCGGTCTCCGGCTGGAACACCGCCTACGAACTGTCGCAGAGCCTCGGCGGCCGGCTCGACCGCCCCACCCTCCTCGCCAACGCGATCGCCCATGCCCGCGACGGCACCACCGTGACGCGGTCGCAGGCCCGGCTGACCGCAGAGCATCGCGAGATGCTCGCAGCCCAACCGGGCTTCAGCGACGTCTTCCTCATCGACGGCAAGGCGCCGGAAGCGGGGGCGAAGCTGCGGCAGGAGCGCCTCGCCGACACGCTCGACCACCTCGCCCGCGCCGGCTTCCAGGATTTCTATCGCGGCGACATCGCCAGCGAGATCGCCGCCGATCTGCAGCGCATCGGTAGCGCCGTCTCGCGCGTCGATCTGGAGCGGCACGAGGCGCGCCTGCGCCCGCCCCTCTCCGTCCGCCTCGACGGCGCCACCGTCTATAATTCGCCGCCGCCGACCCAGGGTTTCGCCTCGCTCCTGATCCTCGGCATCTTCGAGCGCCTCGGCGTCAAGCGCGGCGAGAGCTTCGAGCATGTGCACGGCCTGATCGAGGCGACCAAGCGCGCCTTCCTGCTGCGCGACAAGCACGTCACCGATCCGATCTTCGCCGGCGATCTCTCGATGCACCTCTCGTCGCGCGTGCTCGAGCGCGAGGTGGCGCGGATCGACATGAAGCGCGCCGCGCCCTGGCCGCAACCGGCGAAGAAGGGCGACACGGTCTGGATCGGCGCCATCGACGCGTCGGGCCTGTCGGTCTCCTACATCCAGTCGATCTTCTGGGAGTTCGGCTCCGGCGTCGTCCTGCCGGCGACCGGCATTACCTGGCAGAACCGTGGCGCCAGCTTCTCGCTCGATCCGAAATCGCTCAACCCGCTCGAGCCCGGCCGCCGGCCGTTCCACACGCTGAACCCGGCGATCGCCCGCTTCGACGACGGCCGGATCATGAGCTACGGCACCATGGGCGGCGACGGCCAGCCGCAGACGCAGGGCGCGATCTTCACCCGCCACGCGGTGTTCGGCATGGATCTCGGCGCGGCGATCGACGCGCCGCGCTGGCTGCTCGGCCGCACCTGGGGCTCCGACCATACCCAGGTCCGGGTCGAGAACCGTCTCGATCCGGACCTTGTCCTGGCGCTCGAACGGGCCGGCCACGAGGTCACCGTGCTCGACGAGGCCTATTCCGACACGATGGGCCACGCCGGCGCGCTGGTCCGCCGCAAGGATGGTCGAATTTTCGGCGCCAGCGACCCGCGCTCGGACGGCGCCGCGGTGGCCGCCTGAGGTGGCGCGGCGGCTCCCCTTTTTGGCAAATGCCGTCGAATAGCGCTATGAATCGAACGAACGCGGTGCCGCGCCGGCGCCGAGCCGATGTCCCTCCAGGAAATCGATAAAAGCCCATGCTTCTCGCCCAAGACCCGGTCAACGCGTTTCTCGACTATCCCGCCGTCGAAGTCCCGTCGGCGCCGTCGGGGCCCCTTGCCGGGCTCACCATGGCGATCAAGGATCTCTATGACGTCGCCGGCTATCCGACCGGTGTCGGTCATCCGCTGAAGCGGGCCGAGAGCGACATCAAGTCGGCGAGCGCCCCGTCGGTGCAGGTACTGCTCGATGCCGGTGCCCGCTTCGTCGGCAAGGTCCACACCGACGAATTCGCCTATTCGATGAACGGCGAGAATTTCCACTACGGCACGCCGGTCAACGTCAATGCGCCCGGCCGCATCCCGGGCGGCTCCTCGTCCGGCTCCGCCGTCGCCGTCAGCGCCGGCCTGGTCGATTTCGCGCTCGGCAGCGACACCGGCGGCTCGGTGCGCGCCCCGGCTTCGTATAACGGCCTCATCGGACTGCGCCCGACGCATGGCCGGATCGACATCTCGAAGGTGGCGCCGCTGGCGCGGACCTTCGACACGGTCGGCTGGTTCGCCCGCGACGCCGACACCTTTGCCCGCGTCGGCGACGTGATGCTCGGCGAGGACGTCGCCGGCCCGCCGCTGACCCGCTTCCTCGTCGGCGACGACATCCATGCCCTGCTGCTCGGCGAACTGGAGGAGGCAGCGGTCCGCTCGGCCGCGCCCCGCATCGCCGCCCATCTGCAGCCCGCCGGCGCCGTCATCGTCTCGCCGGACGGCCTCGCCGCCTGGCGCATGATCTTCCGCACCATGCAGGCCTATGAGGCGTGGGAAGCGAATGGTGAATGGATCTCCAGCCGCCAGCCGAGCTTCGGCCCCGGCGTGCGAGAGCGCTTCGAATGGGCGAGCCACGTCACCCGCGAGGAATATGACGCCGCCGCCCAGCGCCGTGCCCAGGTGCGCGAGCGCGTCACCGGCCTGCTCGGCGACGACACCGTGCTGGCGATCCCGTCGACGCCCGGCATCGCGCCGCGCATCGGCCTTGGCGGCGACGAGCTCGAGTCCTATCGAAACCGGGCGCTCTCCATGCTCTGCACGGCGAGCCTGACCGGCCTGCCGCAGATCAGCCTGCCGCTGGCCGAACATGAAGGCTGCCCGCTCGGCGTCTCGCTGATCGCACCACGCGGCCGCGACAAGGCGCTGATCGCGCTCGCCGCCAAGATCATGGCCGGCTAGGCGGCGATCATGGATACGCTCACCCGGATGAAGACCTTCGTCGAGGTCGTGGAGGCTGGCGGCTTTTCCGCCGCCGCGCGCAAGATGGGCCGCTCGAAGGCGCTGATCTCGAAATATGTGCGCGAGCTGGAGGACGAGCTCGGCGCCCGCCTGCTGAACCGCACGACGCGCACCCTGTCGCTGACGGAGGTCGGCCAGGGCTATGCCCGCGACGCCGTCGAGATCCTGCAGCGCATCGAGGACCTGCAATCCTCGGTCGGCGACGCGCACGCGGCGCCGCGCGGCCGGCTGAAGGTCAGCGCGCCGCGCACCTTCGGCGACGGCGAACTCGGCCGCGCCATCATGGAATTCGTCGTCAGCGAGCCGGAGATCTCTCTGGAGCTGCATCTCGAAGACCGGTTCGTCGATCTGGTCGACGAGGGCTTCGACGTGGCGATCCGCATTTCGACGCTGACCGATTCGAGCCTGATCGCGCGGCGGCTGGCCTCGTTCCGGATCGTCATCTGCGCCAGCCCCGAGGTGATCGCCCAGCAAGGCGTGCCCGAACGGCCGGAAGAGCTGACCGGCAAGCCCTGCATCATCGATTCCAACGTCGCCTACCGCACCAACTGGCCCTTTGTCGTCGATGGTGAAAAGGTCTCCGTGCCGGTGAAGGGCCGCGTCGAGGTCGACAGCCCGAACGCAGCGCGACTGGCCGCGCTGGCCGGTCTCGGCTTCGCCGTCGTGCCCTATCTCGTGGTACGCGACGAAGTCGAATCCGGCGCGCTTGTCGTCGTTCTCTCGGATTTCGAGCCGGCGAGTGTCGCCATCCACGCCGTCTATCCGCACCGTCGCCATCTATCCGGCAAGGTGCGCAGCTTCATCGACTTCCTGGTGAAGTGGTTCGACAAGCACGGCCCCGAGGGCGGCACCTGCTGAGCCCGGCGCCGGTCGGCGTGCCGCGACATCGTGGCGCCCGGCAAGCGGTGGGTTCCGTCGCGACCGACACGATCTGGCCGCACTTGTCTGGCCCCCTTCCGCCTCGTCCTCCCGCCGCAAAGATGCGTTGCCCATGCTCCGATCGCTGATCGCTTTCGCCATCGCCGCGCTGGCCGCGACCGCCGCCGAGGCTCATCCGCATGTCTTCGTCGACGCCAAGGAAGAGATCGTGTTCGACGCGGCCGGAAAGATGACGGCGATCCGCCACATCTGGCAGTTCGACCCCGCCTTCACGGCCTTCGCCGTGCAGGGCCTCGACGCCAATGGCGACGGCGAGCTTTCCGACGAGGAATTGCAGCCGCTCGCCAAGGTGAACGTCGAATCGCTGAAGGATTTCCACTATTTCACCCGCCTCAAGGTGAACGGCGTGCGCGCGCCGGTCGAGGCGCCGCAGGAATACTGGCTGGATTTCCACGATGGCCGGCTGACGCTGTTCTACACCCTGCCGCTGAAGGCGCCGACATCGGTCGGCCCGAACACGACGCTGGAAGTGTTCGATCCGGAATATTTCGTCGCCTTCAACTTCATCGCCGACCAGGCGATTACGCTCACCGGCGCGCCGGCAAATTGCCAGGCCCACTACACCCCGCCGAAGGAAATGGACGAGAAGACGATGTCCCTGCTCGCGGCCATTCCCGCTGATCAGCCCAATCTGCCGGACGACCTCGCCGACCTTGCGGCGAGCCTGGCGAGCGTGATCGCGGTGAAATGCTCCTGATGCGCCGGCTCGCTCCGCTCTGGGTCGCGGCGCTGGTCGCGCTGACGCCTGTCCTCGCCCTCGCCGCGCCGAGCCCGTTCGGCATCGCCACGCCCGATGGCTCCAGCTCGACCGCCTGGGCCGGCCCGTTCGCGCCGATCTTCGTCTGGATCGCCCGCCAGCAATCGGTGTTCTATCGCGATCTGACCGGCGCGCTGGCCGATCTGACCCAGAGCGGCCACGCCGCGGCGCTGCTGATCTCGCTCTCCTTCGCCTATGGCGTCTTCCACGCCGCCGGCCCCGGCCACGGCAAGGCGGTGATCGCCTCCTACCTGCTCGCCACCGGCGACCGGCTGAAGCGTGGCGTCGCCATCTCCTTCGCCTCGGCCTTCGCGCAGGCAGTCACCGCGATCCTGGTGGTCTCGATCGGCACGCTGGTGCTGAACGTCACCGCCATGACGATGACGCGGGCGACCGACGCGCTCGAGATCGCCAGCTATGCGCTGATCGCGCTCTGCGGCGCCTGGCTGCTCTGGAGCAAGCTGTCAGGCCGCGGCCACGACCATGCCGGCCACGACCACCACGACCATCATGATCATTCCGGTCACGACCATCATGGCCATTCCCACCATGGCCATGACCACGATCATGGCCACGACCACACCGGCCTGGTCTGCGATTGCGGCCATTCGCACGCGCCCGATCCGGCGACGCTCGACAAGCCGCTGACCTTCGCCCGCGCCTGGACGGCGATCCTCGCCGTCGGCGTCCGCCCCTGCTCGGGCGCCGTCATCGTGCTGGTCTTCGCGGTGTCACAGAAGCTCTACTGGGCCGGCATCCTGTCGGTGCTGACGATGGCGCTCGGCACCGGCATCACCGTCTCGGCGCTCGCCGTCCTCGCCGTCAAGGCGAAGGATGTCGCCCTGCGCTTTTCCGGCGGCGAGAGCCGCAACCAGCTCCGGGTCGTCAACGGCCTGCAGATCATAGCTGCAAGCGGCATCCTGATCTTCGGACTGCTGATGCTGGGCGGCGCGATGGCGGCCGCCTGATAGCGAAAAGCCCGCCTCGCCCCTCCCCCGAGGGGGAGGCGAGAAGCCTGACTATCCGCCGCTATTCGGCCGCGGCGCGCTGGCCCTGCGCCAGGGCGCGCTCGCGCATCGCCTCGCCGAAGGCCCGGAACAGCCGGGCCGAGGGCGCGTCGGTCGTCACCCAATATTCGGGATGCCATTGCACACCGACGGCGAAGCCTGGCGCATCGCGAACGCTGACCGCCTCGATGGTGCCGTCGGCCGCCACCGCCTCGACCGCCAACCCTTCCGCCAGTTCGCCGATTGCCTGGCGATGCAGCGAGTTCACCTCAATGGTGTCGCGCTCGACGATGCGGGCGAAGCAGCCGTCCGGCACGATGGTCACGGGATGACGGATGGCGAAGCGTTCCGCCTGGATCTCGGATACCGGCGAACGGTGGTCGTGGCGGCCGGGCAGTTCCTGCACTTCCGAGATCAGCGTGCCGCCGAGCGCGACATTCAGTTCCTGCTGGCCGCGGCAGATCGCCAGCAGCGGCACGCCCCTGGCGATGGCGGCGCGGATCAGCGGCAGGCTGGTCGCGTCACGCGCCGGGTCATAGGGCTCGGTGCGCGCATCCACGGTTGCGCCGTAGAGCTCGGGATGGACGTTGGAGCGGCTGCCGGTGACCAGGACCCCGTCGACCCGGTCGAGCAGCGCCTCGATGTCGAGTGCCTCGCCCAGCGACGGCACGATGACCGGAATGCCGCCGGCGCCGGCCAGCACGGCCTTCACATAGGTCTCCGAGGCGGCATGCCAGCGATAGCCGTCGGCCTCGCGGACATCGGCCGTGACGGCGACGAGGGGCGAGAAATACTTCGGGTCGGTCATGATCCAGATCGCATGCTGTGGAGATGCGACACCGCTGTCACATCCGAAGATGGCAGAATACCGATCCAGGCTCTTCCGGTCACGGCCATTCGTTCGGCGAGGCGTAGAGGCGCCCGGCTGCAACCGAGCGCGACGCTGCGTCACTTAGACCATGGACGGCGCGAAAATGGCGTTGACAGCGTCCCCTCTCATGCTCTTGGTCAGCGCGGGACATTCGGGGGACAGGAAGGTGCCGTTTCCATGCGCTCGGATCAGCTGAACCGGCGGAATTTCATCAAGTCGGCCGGGCTGCGTTCCGGGTCCGCGCTCGTCGGCGCGACGCTGGGCGCGACCGCCCTGGCGGCGCCGGCGCTGGCGCAGGTTCCGCCGGAGCTCAAATGGCGGCTGCATTCGGATTTTCCGCGCTCGCTGAGCAGCACCTATCGCGGCGCCACCGGCCTCGCCCGCACCGTAGCCGGCCTGACCGATGGCCGCTTCCAGATCGAGATCCTGACGGCTGACAATATCGACGCCAATCCGGAAAGGACCTTCGACGCCGTGCAGGCCGGCACCATCGAGGCCTGTCACACCTGCTCCTACTACAATGTCCGCCGCGATCCCGCCTTCGCCTTCGGCACCGCGCTACCCTTCGGGCTCAACGCGCGCATGCAGAATGCCTGGATCACCGAGGGCGGCGGCCAGCACCTGCTCGACACGCTCTATGCCGACTACAATCTCGTCTCGCTGCTCGCCGGCAATACCGGCGTCCAGATGGGCGGCTGGTTCCGCAAGGAGATCCGCAGCCTGACGGAAATCGCCGGCATGAAGATGCGGATCGCCGGCCTCGGCGCCACGGTGATGGACAGGCTGGGCGTCGAGACGCAGAGCCTGTCCGCCCAAGCGGCGCTGAAGGCGCTCGAAATCGGCAAGATCGACGCGGTCGAATTCGCCGGACCGGCCGCCGACGAGGCGTTCGGCTTCTACCAGGTCGCGCCCTATTACTATTACCCCGGCTGGTGGGACGGCGGGCCGTCGCTCCATCTCTTCGTCAACAAACAGGCCTTCGAGGACCTTCCGCCGGGCTATCAGACGGCGCTCCGGGCCGCCGCCGCCCAGGCGAACGTAACGATCCCGGCGCGCTTCGACATCGAGAACAACGCCGCCATCCGCCGGCTGGTCGCCAAGGGGGCGCAATTGCGCCCGTTCCCGGACGACCTGCTGCAGGCCGCCTACAAGGCGTCGTTCGAGCTCTATGCCGAGCTGTCGGCGCAGAGCCCGCGCTTCAAGGCCATCTACGAGCCGTGGAAAACCTTCCGCAACGAGATGTACCAGTGGTACCGCGTCGCCGAGCATTCCTTCGACTCATTCGGCTTCGCGCAGCAGTCGAAGGGCCTATGAGGCTCGCCACCCCGCGCCGGTGCTAGGCTAGTTGAAGAGGATCCGCCCCTCGACCTTGGGGGCGATGGTCTTCGACTTTGTCACATGATCGATCACGTCGCTGGCGACCAGCCGCGCGTCGACGGGAGCGACCAGCCGCGCAGCATCCTTCAAGACCCGATAGCCGTCGCCGCCCTCCGCCAGATAGTCGGTGGTGGCCAGCGTGTATTTGCGCTCCGGGTCGAGCGGCGCGCCGTTGACCAGGACGCTGCGCACCCGCATGCCCGGCAATTTGGCGAGATCGACCTCGACGACGAGGCCGGAGACCTGCGGGAAACGGCCGGCCGCCGCCTCGACCAGGCTGAAGCCGCTTTCAAGCGCCTGGCGCAGCGCCTTGCCGGTGACGACCAGCTTCACCGTCTTGTTGCCGAACGGCATTTCCGCGAACATGTCGGCGCGGGTCAGCTTCGTACCGGCGGGATATTCGCGGTCGGCGCGGATACTGCCGCCATTGAACAGCGCCACCTCGGCATCGACGGCGGCGCGCATCGTGTCGGCGATCAGATTGCCGATCGCCGCCTCCTCGCCGCGCACCGTGGCGCGCCGGCTGTCGAGCGCCGTCTCGGTCGTGCCGATCTCGACCTTCATCTCGGCGTCGAGCTTGTCCTGGTAGGATTTGACCACCGCGGCGATGGCGGGATCCGGCGTCACGGTGGCGCTGTCGATGATCTCGAAGCGCGGCTTCCAGGTGAGGCTCGTCTTGCCGTCCTTCTCCTGCTTGTCGACCGTGACGCGGGTGACGACGATGTCCTCGGCCTGGGCGCCGGATTCGGTCAGCGCCGTCTTGCCGTCGAAGAAGGTCAGCAGATGCTCGTCATGGCCGGAGAACACCAGGTCGGCGGCGTGGTTGCGCACCAGCGAAATATCGACGGAGAGCGGCGTGTGCACGACCGCGACGACGAGATCGGCGCCGGCGGCGCGCAGCGCCTCGCCCTTCGCCTTGCCGGTCTCGATCGACGAGTTGAAGACCGTGTCACCCGGCGAGGCGACGACACGGGTGTCCTCGGTGGTCAGGCCGTAAAAGCCCAGCTTGATGCCGTCGATCTCGACGATCTTCTCGTCGACGGTGTTGTTCGGCTGGCTGCCGTCGGGTTCGCGGATGTTCGAGGTGACGACCGGAAACGTCGCCTCGCCGATGCGGGCGTGGAAGACCTCCGGCCCGAAATCGAACTCGTGATTGCCGGGCGTCATCACATCGACCTTCATCTGGTTCAGGATGTCGATGATGTGGACGCCCTTGTTGATGCCGGAGAGCAGCGACGGCGAGATGGTGTCGCCGGAATGGACGAAGATCGTCGGCCCCTTGGCACGCTCGGCCGCGATCACGGCGGCGAGCCTGGCAAATCCGCCTCGCCCGTCCAGCTCCTCCATCCGGTCGATGTCGTTGGTCTGGACGAAGGTGATGGTCACCGGCTCGGCAAGGGCCGGTCCGACGGCCAGGGCGGCGAGAGCCAGAAGGCCCAGTCCAAGACTGCGCGTGCGTCCGATCATGCGAGCGATCTCCCTGATGGATGTCCGGCGAGGATGCCAGCGAATTGCTGCACCGGGATACCATCGAACGCGCGACGCCGAAACGGCGCCGGCGCTGCGACAACGCGCAACGCCCCAAAATGCGCCCAGCCCCTTCGCGGCGGCACGCGGAGCGGCTAAGTTCCGGCACGATGACCAGCCAGATCGCCGCCACCAGCCCTACCGCTCCCGAGACCAAGCCCGCCGGCCACCCGCCGGTCGCGCCCGCTCGCGTCGGTGTCCTCCTCATCAATCTCGGCACGCCCGACGCCACCGACTACTGGTCGATGCGCCGCTATCTGAAGGAATTCCTCTCGGATCCGCGCGTCATCGAGGTGCCAAAGCTGATCTGGTGGCCGCTGCTGAACGGCGTCATCCTGACCACGCGGCCGTCGAAGTCGGGCAAGAACTACGCCTCGATCTGGAATAACGAGCGCAACGAATCGCCGCTCAGGACCATCACGCGCTCGCAATCCGACAAGCTCTCCGCCGCCTTCTCCGGCAATGGCAAGGTCGTCGTCGAATGGGCGATGCGCTATGGCACGCCGTCGATCGCCGAGAAGATCGACGGGCTGAAGCGGGCCGGCTGCGACAGGATCCTGATCGCGCCGCTCTATCCGCAATATTCGGCGACGACGACGGCAACGGCGAACGACAAGGCTTTCGACAAGCTGAAGACAATGCGCTGGCAGCCGGCCGTGCGCACGCTGCCGCCTTATCACGACGATCCCGTCTATATCGCGGCGCTCGCCACCTCGGTCGAGCGCTCGATCGCGGCGCTCGATTTCGAGCCGGAGATCGTGCTCGCCTCCTTCCACGGCCTGCCCAAGCGCAACCTCGAACTGGGCGACCCCTATCACTGCCACTGCCTGAAGACGGCAAGGCTGCTGCGCGAGCAGCTCGGCTGGCCGGAAGAGAAGATGCGCGCCACCTTCCAGTCGCGCTTCGGCAAGGCGGAATGGCTGCAGCCCTATACCGACAAGACGGTCGAGGCGCTGGCCAAGAGCGGCGTCAAGCGCATCGCCGTGGTGACGCCCGGCTTCTCGGCCGATTGCGTCGAGACGCTGGAGGAGATCGCCGGCGAGAACGCCGAGATCTTCCATCACCATGGCGGCGAGCATTTCGCAGCCCTTCCCTGCCTGAACGACAGCCCCGAAGGCATGGCGCTGCTCGAACATCTCGTCCGGCGCGAGTTGCTCGGCTGGGTATAGTCGCCGGCTCTTCTTAAGAGCCTTCTCCGGCAGGCGAGAGATGGAGCTCGCTCTGGCGAACGCCCGCGCCAATGCAACACGCGGACGGAGCCTCGCCCGCTCGCGGGAGAGGGTTGGGTGAGGGTCTATCTGTTCAGGCGACGCCGATCCGGAGCAGATCGTGCATGTGCAGCACGCCGACCGGCCTGCCCGCCTCGACGACGAAGAGAACCGTGATCTTGGCGCCGTTCAGCCGGTCGATCGCGGCGCCGACCAGCATGTCGGGCGGAATCGTCTTCGGCGCGCGGGTCATCACCTCGTCGACGCTGCGCGACAACAGATCCGGCCCGATATGACGGCGCAGGTCGCCGTCGGTGATCATGCCGATCAGCGCGCCGTCGCCATCGATGACGCCGAGGCAGCCAAGCCCCTTCGCCGTCATCGTGACGATCGCCTCGGTCATCGGCGAGCCGGACGGGGCGACCGGCATCGAGGCGCCCTTGTGCATGATGTCGCGGACGAAATGCAGGCTGGCGCCCAGCTTACCGCCGGGATGGAACAGGCGGAAATCCTGGGCGGTGAAGCCGCGCGTCTCCAGCAGCGCGATGGCGAGCGCGTCGCCGAGCGCCAGCTGCATCACCGCCGAGGTGGTCGGCGCCAGGCCGTGCGGGCAGGCTTCCTCGGCGCGCGGCAGCGCCAGCACATGCGTCGCCTGACGGCCGAGCGCGCTGTCGGCGTTCGAGGTGACGGCGATCAGCGGCGTGCGGAAGCGGCTCGCATATTCGACCACGGCGCGCAGTTCCGCCGTCTCGCCCGACCAGGACAGCGCCAGGATGATGTCGTCGCGGCCGACCATGCCGAGATCGCCATGGCTCGCCTCGGCGGCATGGACGAAGAAGGCCGGCGTGCCGGTGGAGGCGAGCGTCGCGGCGATCTTGACGCCGACATGGCCGCTCTTGCCGACACCCGTGACGACGACGCGGCCGCCATGCTCGCGGATCATCCGGACCACTTCGGCGAAGGAAGCGGCGAGCGGCCCTTGCAGCGCGAGGGCCAGCGCATCGAGACCGGCGCGCTCACTCGACAGCGTCCTGAGCGCCGATTCGACTGAATGGCTCGCGCTCTCGGCGCCCGGCTCGTCCTGAACCCGCATCGTTCACTCCACACTGATTGCGCGGGCTTTTAACACGAGCGCTCGACCGTCGTCGCTCGAAAATGCCGTGCGTTCGGCCGGCCGCGACAACGTTCCCTTAACCAAGCCCGTTTACGCTTCAGAAACCATAGGGTCCGGCTCGCCGGGCTCGCGCTTCAACATGCAAAGGTCACGGCAAGCGGCAATGCAATCCCCTGTCCGGCTCCTCCTGTCGGCGGCGCTTTTCGCAGCGCTCGCTCCGATGACGGTTGCCGTCGCGCAGGAGAATTCTGCGCTGTTCGCCGACGACGCCGATTTCGGCACGCTGCGCGGCAGCGACGGCCAGGAGGCGGTCGAGCTCTACAACGCCACGCTGTCGCAGCCGTCCTCCTACCCGGTCGAGACGCTGGAGCCGAACCGTGCCCAGCGCGGCGAACGCCTGCTGCCGACCATCGCCCAGGAAGGCGAGGAGCCGACCCGTCCGCGCGCCCGCACGACCGACGCCAACGACGCCTCGAGCTTCGATCCGCTCGGCATCCGGATGGGCAGCTTCATCGTGCTGCCCTCGGTCGAATTGCGCGGCGGCTATACGTCCAACGCCGCCGGATCCTCGACCGGCGGGCCGTCCGGCGTGCTGACGGTGGTGCCCGACCTGATCGTGCGCTCCGACTGGAGCCGGCACGAGCTCGGCCTCGCCCTGCACGGCACCTATGACTATTTCACCGACACCTCCGTAGCGCCGCAACCGACCGTCAACGCCGAGGCCAACGCCCGCATCGACCTGCCGCGCGACTGGGCGCTGCGGCTCAGGGCCAACTACAATTACGACACCCAGTCGATCTCCAGCCTCGACTATCCGACCGGCGTCAACGAGCCGCCGGGGGTCAACACCTACGCCGCCGGCGCCACGCTCGACGGATCGGTCGGACGCGTGGCGCTGCAGCTACGCTCGGGCCTGGTCGCCACCGAATACGAAAATGGCATGGCGGGCGACGTCGTCGTGCCGCAGGGCGACCGCGACAACACGCTGACCAGCGTCGCCGCCCGCGTCGGCTACGAAGTGACGCCGGCCTTCACGCCCTTCGTCGAGGCCGAGCTGTCGGATCGCAGCTTCCGCCAGAAGATCGACGACAACGGCTTCAACCGTGCCAGCCAGGGCGTCACCCTGCGCGGCGGCATCGCCTATTCCGCCGATCCGGTGCTGAAGGGCGAGCTGGCGCTCGGCTGGCATCACGAGCGCTATGACGACACCGCTTTCCAGCCGCTGGATGCCATGACCATCGACGCCTCGGTGATCTGGTCGCCGACGCCACTGACCAATTTCACGCTGCGCGCCGCCACTTTCGTCAACCCGACCACCGATCCCAATTCGGCCGGCTCGATCGTCTACGATGCCGGCATCCGCGCCGCCCATGCGCTTCGCCGCAACCTGACGATCGAGGGCGACCTCGGCTGGCGCCGGGAGTATTATGAAGGCATCAACGTCGCCGACGTCACCTATGAAGCCGGCTTCGGGGTGACGTGGAAGATCAATCGCGCCGCGTGGGTCGTCGGCCGTTTCTCGCAGGAATACTTCGATAGCGCCGTGCCGGGCGGCGATTATCCGACCACCACGGTCAGCGTCGGTCTCCGGTTCCAGCGCTGACGATTGTTTGCCGTGTCATCAACCCGACATGTTTTCCCGCTATGCGGAGCATCATGGCTTTCAACCACCGCAAAACGATCACCTTCCGCCTCGCCCAGTCAGCCCGGGCTGCCCGCGCGCGCTCGGGCGGTCATCTGATGCGGATAGGCCTCCATCCCGGCCAGGAAAGCGTCCTGAAGGCGCTGGCCGAGCAGGATGGCCTGTCGATGAGCCAGCTGGCGCTGGCGCTCTCGGTGCAGCCGCCCACCGTCACCAAGATGGTAAGCCGCCTCGCCGCCCAGGGCTATGTCGAACGCAGGGCCTCGAAGGGCGACGGCCGCCAGGCCCATGTCCATCTGACCGAACAGGGTCACGGCACGCTCGTCGATATCGACAAGGGCTGGAAGCGCCTCGAAAAGGAAGCACTGGCCGGGCTGGACGACAAGGACGTCAAGAAGCTCCGGAAGCTGCTGCGGCAGATCGAGCGCAATCTCTCCGCCTCGTTCGACGACAGTTCCGAGCCCGCCGAAGAAGAGCCCGAGGCCGAAGTGGACGCTCCGTCGGTGGAGAGCCCCGTTCCCACGGCTTGAGCCGGCCGGCGCAATCTGATTGAGTGAACGCGGCTCGATCCCCCGATAGCGCCTGCCCTCTGGGCACCTTCCCCGACTTCCCGGAGTGCGGATGTCCCCGTTGCCGACCGCCGATGCGGAGGCCTCTCAGCGCCTGCGCGGCATCGCGCTGTATTGCCTGGCCATGCTCTGCTTCGCCGTGCTCGATGCCAGCGCGAAATTTGCAGCCCAGTACGTGCCGGTTCTCTCGATCGTCTGGGTGCGCTTCGCCATCCACGCCCTGCTCGCCGTGGCCCTGTTCCAGCCCTGGCGCCACTGGGCCGTCTACCGGACGCGCCGGCCGGTCCTGCAGATCCTGCGCGCGCTGTTCCTGACCGGCTCGACCTTCTTCAACTTTCTCGCCGTGCACCAGCTGCAGCTCGACCAGACGATGTCGATCGGCTTCTCGGCGCCCTTCATCACGGCGGCCCTCGCCGGGCCGATCCTCGGCGAATGGGCAGGCCCCCGGCGCTGGGCGGCGATCATCGTCGGCTTCATCGGCGTGCTGATCATCACTATGCCGGGCTTCGGCAATCTCAACCCGGCGATCTTCCTGTCGCTCATCGCCGCCTGCTGCAACGCCTGCTACATTCTCTCGACCCGCATGCTGACCCGTTCGGATTCGAGCGCCGGCATGCTGCTCTATTCGGCCGTGGTGCCGCTGATCCTGCTGACGCCGGTCGCCCAGCCGCTCGAAGCCATGCCGCCGACCATCCTCGTCGCGCTCTGCCTGTTCCTGACCGGCGCGCTCGGCTTCGTCGGCCACTGGTTCCTGATCCGCGCCCATCACCACACCGCCGTGCCGGTGCTGGCGCCGTTCATGTATACGGGCCTGATCTGGATGATCCTGCTCGGCTATTTCGTCTTCGGCGATGTGCCGGAGCCGCGCACCCTGGTCGGCGCCAGCATCATCATCGCCAGCGGGCTCTATCTGCTCTATCGCGAACGCGTACGGGCGCCCGGCGGCGACTGAAGCGCCGGCGTCGCCAAATTGTCTGCGGCGCGGGCCCACGAAACACGCTACAAGCAGCGCGCGCGCCCCGAGCCGGCCTGACCGGCCTGCCGGCGCGCCGCCAACCCTCTCTTCCGCATTCCCGAACGAAGCGTCCTGCTTCCGGACACCCCGATGGACCGTCCCGCCAATCGCCAGGCGCGCTTCTTCGTCGCCCTCGCCATCATGGTCGCGCTGCTGAACAGCACCGCCGCCTCGCCGCTCTATACGAGCTACCGCATGATGTGGTCGCTCGACGCCTTCACGGTGGCGTTCATCTTCGCGATCTACGCCTTCGGCACGCTGATCGCGCTGTTCCTGCTCGGTCGCCTGTCCGACCGCCTGCCGGATCGCCGGCTGCTGATCATCCTGTCGCTCAGCATCGTCGTCGCCGGCGCGCTGATCTTCGGCTCCGCCGACAACCTCGCCACGCTGCTGATCGGCCGGCTGCTCGCCGGCGCCGGCACCGGCGGCCTGACCGGGATCGCCAACGCCGCCCTGATCGAGCTCGATCCGAAGGCCGATGCCCGCGCCAACGCCGTGCTCGCGACCGCCGTGTTCACCGCCGGCTGTGCCTTCGGCCCAGTGATCAGTTCGGCCGCGCTCTATTTCGACGCCTGGCCGCTGCACCTGCCCTTCCTCCTGATCGCGGCGCTGGCGATCATCACGGTGATCGGACTGGCCACCGCCGGCTGGCAGCCGGCGCCGCGCGCCCTGCCCGTCATGACTGCCGCCGCCGGATCGCCGGCCCCGGCCGGCCGCTACACCGCTTTCGCCGTCGCCGCCGGCGCCGTGATCATCGCCTGGGCGGTGGGCGCGACCTTTGCCGGGCTCGGCGTCACCTTCGTGCACGAATTGCTGAAGGTCGAAAGCCAGGCGGCGTCCGGCGTCATCGTCGCCTTCTTCCAGCTCGTCGCCGGCATCAGCCAGCTTGCCAGCCAGCGCGTCGATTCCAATCGCGCCATGGTCTGGGGAACGACGCTGATCGCGCTGGCGATCCTCGTCTGCGCCTACTCGATCTGGGCGAGCGCGCCACTGTTCTTCGTGCTCGGCACGGTCGGCAGCGGCATCGGCTATGGCGCCGCCTTCGTCGGCTCGGCCGGCATCGTCAACCGCATCGCGCCGCCGGACCGGCGGGCGACGTGGGTCTCGACCTATTACTTCACCGCCTACCTCGCCAATGCGCTACCGGTGCTGGCGCTCGGCTTCCTCGGCGACCAGCTCGGCCTGTTCGGCGCCTTCCTGTGCCTGACCGCCTTCACCGTCTGCGGCACGATCATCGTCAATAGCACTGCCCGCATCGCGCTTCGGCCGGCGTCGCGCCGACGCTGAGGCCGGGGGATCGTCAGCCGAACAGACGGACGACCCCGCCGCCACCATGCACGTTGAGGGTCTGGCCGCTGACCCAGCTGCCGGCCGGCGAGCCAAGCCACAGCATGGCATTGGCGACATCTTCCGGCCGCCCCGGCCTGCCGGTCAGATTGTCGGGCCGCTTCATCCGTTCCTGCGTCGCCGCGTCGATGCCGGCGGCCTCGTAGCCCGCCGTCAGCACCGTGCCGATCAGGATCGAGTTCACCCTGACCTTCTGCGCCAGCATGTGGGCGAGGCTGACCATCATCTGGTTGAGCGCCGCCTTGGCCGTCGCATAGGCGAGGATGTCATAGGCGGGCGTCGCCGAGGAAAACGACCCGGAATTGGTGATCGAGGCATTGCCGGCCTCCAGCAGGTGCGGCAGACAGGCCATGCTCATCCGGTAGGCGCTGACCGTGTTGAGCTTGTAGGACGCGACCATCTCGTCCTCGGTGATCGCCGTCGGATCCGGATGGCGAGCACCCCAGCCGACATTGTTGACCAGGGTCGAAATGCCGCCGAACGCCGCGACGGTGGCGGCGACCACGGCCTCGATATCCGCCTTGCTGGTGACGTCGCAGGCCATGCCGATACAGGGATTGCCGGTCAGCGCGGCAATCTCCGCCGCCGTTGCAACCGCCCTGTCGCCGTCGAGATCGGCAATCATCACCGAGGCGCCAGCGCCCGCCAGCACCTTGGCAATGCCGGCGCCGATGTTCTGCGCGCCGCCGGTGACGATCGCCTGGTGCCCGGTCATGCGGAACGCGGCGAAGGCATCGTAGCTATCCATGGCGTCTCTCTTTCATCGTCGCCGAGCCGCGCGGACCCGGCCGGGTTTCGCAGTCTCCGTCGCGCTCTCTATCAGTCGAGTTCCTGCACGCCGCCGCCCGAGACGGTCAGCACCTGGCCGCTGATCCAGGCCGCCGCCGGCGAGCAGAGAAACAGCGCGGCGTTGGCGATATCCGAAGGCTGTCCGAGCCGGCCGAGCGGCGTGTGCTTCAGCATCGCCTTCTCGATTTCCGGCGTCAGCACGCTCCTCAGCGCGTCGGTCTTGATGGCGCCGGGCGCGATGGCGTTGACGCGAATTCGCTTCGGGCCGAGGTCGAAGGCGGCGTTGCGGGTCAGATGATTCACCGCCGCCTTGGACGATCCATAGGAGGCCATGCGCTGGTTCTTGTTCTCGCCCGACATCGACGAGATGTTGAGGATCGCGCCGCCGCCGGCCGTCTCCATATGCGGGGCCGCCAGCTGCATCAGGCGGAACAGCGCGAAGACGTTCAGCTCATAGGCCCAGCGGAAATCCTTCATCGGCATGTCGAACGGCTTCGGACCGCCGCCGCCGGCATTGTTGACGAGGATCGTCAGCTTGCCGAACTGCGAAACCGCCTGCTCGACGGCGCGCGCCAGATGCGCCTCGTCGGTAACGTTGCATTCGATGCCGACCGCCCGGCCACCGGCCGCGACGATCGCATCGGCCACCTGGATCGCGCCTTCCGGCTTCAGATCGGTGACGACAACCGCGGCGCCGGCCTCGGCGAAGGTCTCGGCGATCGCCCGGCCGATGCCCGCCGCGGCTCCGGTGACGATGGCGACATCCTGGTCAAGGTGGAGAAGGCGATCGATCAACATGGGGACACCCGGCCTTGGTTGCGAGGACGATGACCAGTCTGGCACGATCATCGTCCCGCGTCATGCGGCCGGCACCGTCTGGTCGTCCCTCTCACAGGCGAGGATGGTCTGGGCCTGCTCGGCGTCCGGCAGGCCCAGGCTCTCCCAGTATTGGGCGCCGCCCGCCAGCGTCTGGTCGAGCGGGTCGGCGCAGGCGAACACGAAGTAGCGCGCCGCCAGGCTCAGCCCGGCCTGGTCAAGCAGCTAGCATCGGCCGCTCGACCAGGCCGCCGAGCTTCAGCCGCGGGAGCCGCCGCCTCAGTCCTTCAGCTTGGTGCCGTTCTGCGCGGCGATGAAGTCGGAGATCATCGGCACGAACTTCTCGGCCTGGCCCGACGCGGCCATGGCGGCGAAATTGTTCTTCACCGCCTCGCCGAGCGTGTTCACGGCGCGGGCGCCGTCCGCCATCGAGGCCAGATAGCGCAGGTCCTTGTAAGCGTTGGAGATCGTGAAGGGGTGGGCGTTCTCGTTGCGGTCGATGACGTAGTTCATGAAGGTGTCGTAGAAGCCGCAATGCATGCGGCCCTTGCTGATCACCGAATGGAACGTATCGGGCGTGATGCCGACCTTCTGGCCGAGCGCCAGCGCCTCGGAATAGAGCGCGGCATAGCCGAGCGACAGGAAGTTGTTGAGCAGCTTCATCTTGTGGCCGGCCCCGACCGGGCCGACATGAACGATGGTCGCGGCCCAGCAGGCGATCAGCGGCTTCACCGAGGCGAACACTTCGTCCGAAGCACCGACCAGCGCCTGCAGCGTGCCGGCGGCGGCGCCCGCCGGCGTGCCGCCGAGCGGCGCGTCGACGAAATGCATGCCGGCCGTCTCGAGCCGGCCGGCGAGACGGGTGGTCGAAGCCGGCTCGGCGGTCGAGCAGTCGATGACGATCAGGCCCTTGCGGCCGCCCGCGAGGATGCCGTCGG
This sequence comes from Kaistia granuli DSM 23481, assembly GCF_000380505.1. Classification (GTDB taxonomy): domain Bacteria; phylum Pseudomonadota; class Alphaproteobacteria; order Rhizobiales; family Kaistiaceae; genus Kaistia; species Kaistia granuli. Next base: position 226,308 of record NZ_AQYH01000002.1, read on the forward strand.
CGCCCTCGATGACGGTCTCGACGTCGGCGGAACCGGTCACGCAGAGGAAGATAACGTCGGCGCCGCGCGCCATCTCGGCCGGCGTCTTCACTTCGCTGGCGCCCTTGGCGACCAGGCGCTCGACGGCTTCGCGGCGGCGATTGGCCATGACCAGCAGCGGATTGCCCTTGGTCAGGAGGTTGGTCGCCATCCCTTCGCCCATGAATCCAAGACCGATGAAGCCGACGGTGCGGTTCGACATTGCTGCAACCCCTCCCTGGGTGTTTGCATTTGATTTCATTCGCAGATTAGAGTGCCGGGCGGGTTCAGGACAAGGCAGACGACCGGCCTGTCCGTAACGAATATCCATCGGATCCGATTGCCCGGCCGCATCGCGACGGCGACGATCGAATCTGCCTATCTTGTATCCACACGCGATCCGGCCGAGGCCATGCGCTTGCCAGGATCGCGCCCCAGCCAGACCCAAGGAGCGTCCATGTCTCGGCCCGAACTTCTCATGCCCGGCCGCATGCAGCAGAACGTCAATGATGCCCTCGACGCTCGATTCGTCGTGCATCGCCTGTACGAGGCGAAGGACCCGGCCGCGACGCTGGCCGAGATCGCGCCGCGCATCCAGGCGGTCGCCGTCGGCGGCGCCGTCGACGCGGCACTGATGGACAAGCTGCCGAAGCTCGAGATCGTCGCCTCGTTCGGCGTCGGCTACGACCTGGTCGACGCCAAGCATGCGGCCACCAAGGGCGTGATCGTGACCAACACGCCGGACGTGCTGACCGAGGAAGTCGCCGACACGGCGCTCGGCCTGCTGCTGATGACAGTGCGCGAACTCTCGGCTTCCGAGCGCTATCTGCGCGCCGGCAAGTGGCCCTCTGGCAACTACCCGCTCAGCGGCTCGCTGCGCGACCGCACGGTCGGCATTGTCGGCCTGGGTCGCATCGGCAAGGCGATCGCCCGCCGCCTCGAGGCCTTCGACGTCAAGGTCGTCTACCACAACCGTCGTCCGGCCGAGGACGTCTCCTACAAGTACTATGCCGACCTGACCGAGATGGCCCGGGATGTCGACACGCTGCTTTCCGTGCTGCCGGGCGGTGCCTCGACGGAGAAGGTGATCAACCGCGCCGTGCTCGACGCGCTCGGCGCCCAGGGCGTGCTGATCAATATCGGCCGCGGCACCGTCGTCGACGAGCAGGAACTGATCAAGGCCCTGCAGGAGAAGCGCATTCTCGCTGCCGGCCTCGACGTGTTCGAAAAGGAGCCGCAGGTTCCGGCCGAGCTGATGGCGCTCGAAAACGCCGTGCTGCTGCCGCATGTCGGCTCGGCATCGGTCTATACGCGCAACGCCATGGGCCAGCGCGTCGTCGACAATCTCTATGCCTGGCTCGACGGCAAGGCGCCGCTCAGCCCCGTCGCCGAGACGCCGTTCACCGGCTGGAAGGCGAAGTAAGGCTCAGGCCTTTCAGCACCCTCTCCCGCGCGCGGGAGAGGGTGCTTTTTATTGTGCGCCGCCATCGCCTCACGACTGCATGGATCCCCGCCTGCGCGGGGATGACGGAGCGTTGACAGCGCCCATCAGAGCGAGAAGCCGCCGTCCGACAGATAGACCTGGCCAGTCGTGTAGCGCGACTCATCCGAGGCCAGATAGATCGCCAGCGCCGCGATCTCCTCTGCCGTGCCGAGACGGCCCATCGGCTGGCGGTCGATGAACTGCTGGCGGATCTCTTCCACCGTCTTGCCCTGCTTCGCCGCCTGCTCGGCGATGCGGCCATCGAGCGACGGCGACTGGATCGTGCCCGGCGCGATCGAGTTCACGCGGATGCCCTGGCGGATGTAGTCGGCGGCGACCGCCTTCGTCAGGCCGACGACGGCGGCCTTCGACGCGCCATAGGCATAGCGGTTCGGGATTCCGCGAACAGAACTCGCGCCCGAAGAAATGTTGACGATCGAGCCCTCGCCCTTCTCCAGCATGCCCGGCAGGAAGGCGCGGATCGTGCGGTGCATCGCCTTGGCGTTGATGTCGAAGGAGAGATCCCAGTCCTCGTCCGACGTCGTCAGCACGGTGCCGTGATGGACGAAGCCGGCGCAGTTGAACAGGATATCGACCGGGCCGACCTGCTGTGCCAGCGCGTCGACCGCCGCCGTCGAGCGCACGTCCAGCGCATGCACCTCGGCGACGCCCCCGGCCTTCAGATCGGCCATCAGCTCCGGCTTCAGATCCGTGGCGATCACATAGGCGCCCTCGGCCGCGAAGGCGAGCGCCGTGGCGTGGCCGATGCCGGCGCCCGCCGCCGTAAGAAAGGCGCGCTTGCCCGTAAGACGTCCCGTCATGAAGATCTCTCCCGTTTATTCAGTGATGTGTCTTGAGGATGCGGCCGACAATCAGAATTGCGTCCCGGCCCCGCAGTCGAGGCTCGTCTTCTGCCGGCCCTCGGCGTCGAAATTGGCGGGATCGAGCCACGCCTCGAAGCCCTGTTTTACGCGCGGCCACTCGCCGTCGAGCATCGAGAACCAGGCGGTGTCGCGATTGCGGCCCTTGACGATCATGTGCTGGCGGAACGTGCCCTCGTAGGTGAAGCCGTAGCGCTTGGCCGCCCGCCGCGACGGCGCGTTCAGATCGTTGCACTTCCACTCGTAGCGGCGATAGCCGAGATCGTCGAACACATGCCGCGCCATCAGATACATCGCCTCGGTGGCGCCGGCCGTGCGCTGCATCGCCGGCGTATAGAGGATGTTGCCGACCTCGACGGCGCGATCCTGCGGCGCGATGCGCATATAGGTGGCATGACCGACAGCGCGACCGCTCGCCTTGTCGAGGATGGTGAAGAGCAGCGGGTCGTCCTTCTTCGCCGCTTCCGCGTAGTAGGCGGAGAAGCTGGCGAAATCGGCGAACGGCCCCTGCCCCAGATAGGCCCAGAGCGCGTCGTTCTCCACGCCGGACGACCGATCGAACAGGTCGCGGCCATGGGCTGCCAGATCGAACGGCACGATCACGACGAAACGGCCCTCGAGCGTTACCCGCCCGGGGCGCGGCGCAGGCGTCGCATCGACAACGATGCCGACGGGGACGGTCGATGTCACGATTGCGAACCTCTGGCGAAGGGAGCGAAGAAACGGTTGAGATCGGCGCCAGGCTCCGCCTCGGCCGCGCCCTTGAGCGTGCCGGAGCCCGCCACCTCGCGCGCCAGCCGCAGGAATCCACCATAGGCGGCGCGGGCGAGCGCGGTCGCCAGCGACACACGGCGGACGCCGGCAGCGGCGAGATCGGCGATCGGCTGCAAGGGATCGAGCGCGATGACGTTGATCGGCTTGCCGCCGGCGGCGTCCATCACGGCGGCGATCGCGGCGCCATCGAGCTTGCCCGGCACGAACAGCACGTCGGCGCCGGCCTCGGCGAAGGCGGCGATGCGGCGGCAGGCTTCCGCCAGGCCGCCCGGATGGCCGGTAAGCAGCGCCTCGCTGCGCGCCGTCAGCAGCACGTCCGGCCCGACCGCGTCGATGGCGGCGCGCGCCGCGCGGACCCGGTCGACGGCATGGTCGAATTCATAAAGCGAGCGATCCGCCGCCATGTCCTCGACCGAGAGGCCGGCGACGCCGGTCTCGACGCAGAGCGCGACATTGGTGGCGACCGCCTCGGCGGTATCGGCGAAGGCGTTGCCGAAATCGGCGTTCACCGGCAACTCCGTGGCGGCGACGATCTCGGCGATATGCGCCAGCATGGTGTCACGGTCGACGGCGCCATCCGGCAGGCCGCGGCTGAAGGCGAAGCCGCCCGACGTCGTCGCCAGCGCCGGAAAATCGAGCCCGGCCAGAAGGCGGGCACTGCCGATATCCCAGGGGTTGGGCATGACGAAGCAGCCCGCCTCGTGCAGCTTGCGGAAATTGGCGCGGCGCGCCGCGATCAATGTCATGCTGTTCCTCGCCCTCGACCCGCCGATCTTAGCGATCAGGCGTCCGATGTCGATGCGTCAGGGCCGCTTTCGCGCCGTCCGGGAACGGCGATCCCCCGCCGCTGCAGTTCCTCGGCGATGAGGCGGGGAACGGCGCGGCAGCCGCAATGGGCGGCATGCGCGAGATGCCAGTCGACGCGCTGGTCCAGCGTCGGCTTTTCCGGCATCGGATGAGCTTCGTGCCAGGCGGCGTTCAGCTTGCTCAAGACATGGATCCCCCTGTGCGCCCGTCAGAACCTGGCTTCGATGTCCCATTCGTCGTCGAGCTCGTCGCGGATCGCCGCGACGATCATCTGGCCCTCGGCGCGCCAGACGACTTCCGCCTCGGCGCTCGGGAAGCGCGACGACTTCGGATCGGCGGGATCGAAGATGGCGTCGAAGGCGTCGCTCCACGCCTCGATCCGGTCGAGCAGATCGTCGGAGAGGTCGAGATCGTCCGCTTCGATCGGCACGACGGGCTTGTTGTCCGGAACCAGCCAGAAGTGCTGGCCGATACCCTCGGGCGATATTCTCAAGCGTGGCAATCGAGCCTCCACGAAACGGGAAAGACGACAATTAGGCCAAGATCGATCGGGATGGAATTCTTCCTGTTGCCTGTCCTCGACCATCCAGACGTCCGGGCCCTTTCAGGCGGGTCGCGCGGCTCCCTTTCCTTGAACCTCCCCCTTGAGGGGAGGTCGAAAACGCCCTTCCCGTTTCGGGAGGGGGTGCTGGAAATCCGACGATGAAACCCCTCCGCAAGACGGCCCGGAGGCGGTCTTGACCCTCCCTCAAGGGTACGGTTCGGGCACCTCAGGATGATGGCCGAGCCTTGGGAATGAGAGATCCCGCCAATATGCCCACCCTCCGCCGTCATCCCGGCGAAGGCCGGGATCCAGACACACCTGCCCGTGCCGAGCGGGCTAGACCAGGATTTCTCGGCCGGTGTTCATGGGCCCCGGCCTCCGCCGGGGCGACGACCTCCATGGTCAGTCACCTCTCCCTCGAGGAAGGTGAAGAACATCCCGTCCGATGGACCACTCCCCCCGAAACAACATGACCGGCCGCGAGGGCCGGTCATGCAGGGTTCGAAACGTCCGGAGGCCAAAGCCCCCGGGCGAAGGATCAGTGGTTGTCGCGCGGTACGCCGTAGGTCTGGTGGACCTTCTGGTACTTGACGGCCGGCTTCAGCACCATGCCGTCCGCCAGCTGGTCGGTCAGCGCGCGCTGGATCTCCTGCCACGGCGTCTGGCTCGGCGGGATCGGGAAGCCGCCGGCGGCGTTGAGCGACGCGCGGCGTGCTGCCAGTTCCTCGTCCGAGATCAGGATGTTGGCCGAGCCCTTGTTCAGGTCGACGCGGACGCGATCGCCCGTCTGCAGCAGCGCGAGACCACCGCCGGCGGCGGCTTCCGGCGATGCGTTCAGGATCGACGGCGAGCCCGACGTGCCCGACTGGCGACCGTCACCGATGCAGGGCAGCGAGAGGATGCCGCGCTTGATGAGGGCTGCCGGCGGCTGCATGTTCACGACCTCGGCCGCACCCGGATAGCCGATCGGGCCGGTGCCACGGATGAACAGGATGCAGTGCTCGTCGATGTTGAGCGCCGGGTCGTCCAGGCGGTGGTGGTAATCCTCCGGACCGTCGAACACGATGGCGCGGCCCTCGAAGGCCTCGGGATCGTTCGGGTTCGACAGATAGCGGTCGCGGAATTCCTTCGAGATCACGCTGGTCTTCATGATCGCGCTGTCGAACAGATTGCCGCGCAGCACGATGAAGCCGGCGTCCTGCACCAGCGCCGTCTCGAAGGTGCGGATGACGTCCGGCAGCTCGATCTCGGCGTTGCGGCAGTTGTCGCCCATCGTCTTGCCGTTGACGGTCATCGCATTCTCATGGATGAGGCCGTGCTTCATCAGCTCGGAGACGACGGCGGGCACGCCGCCGGCATGCTGGTAGTCTTCACCCAGATACTTGCCGGCCGGCTGCAGGTTGACCAGCAGCGGCACCTTGTGGCCGACCGTCTGCCAGTCGTCGACGGTGACGTCGACGCCGATGTGACGGGCGATGGCGTTGATGTGGATCGGCGCGTTGGTCGAGCCGCCGATCGCCGAGTTGACGACGATGGCGTTCTCGATCGCCTCGCGGGTGATGATGTCGGACGGCTTCAGGTCTTCCCAGACCATCTCGACGGCGCGCTTGCCGGTCTCGTAGGCGATCTGCTGACGCTCGCGATACGGCGCCGGAATGGCGGCCGAACCGGGCAGCTGCATGCCGAGAGCCTCGGCCAGCGAGTTCATCGTCGAGGCCGTGCCCATCGTGTTGCAATAGCCGGTCGACGGGGCGGACGAGGCGACGATCTCCATGAACTCTTCATAGTTGATCTCGCCGGCGGCCAGCCGCTCGCGCTGCTTCCAGACGACCGTGCCGGAGCCGGTGCGCTCGCCCTTGTACCAGCCGTTCAGCATCGGGCCGACCGACAGCGCGATCGCCGGGATGTTGACGGTGGCGGCGGCCATCAGGCAGGCCGGCGTGGTCTTGTCGCAGCCGATCGTCAGCACGACGCCGTCGAGCGGGTAGCCGTAGAGCAGTTCGACCAGGCCGAGATAGGCAAGGTTGCGGTCGAGCGCGGCACCCGGACGCTTGCCCGTCTCCTGGATCGGATGGACGGGGAATTCCATCACCAGGCCACCCGCCTCGCGCACGCCTTCGCGAACGCGCTCCGCCAGCACCAGGTGGTGGCGGTTGCATGGCGACAGGTCCGAACCGGTCTGGGCGATGCCGATGATCGGCTTGCCGGACTGCAGTTCCTTGCGCGTCAAGCCGTAGTTCAGATAGCGCTCCATGTAGAGCGCGGTCATGCCGGGATTGTCCGGATTATCGAACCAGGACTGCGAACGAAGCTTGAGCGGCGTGGTGGACGACATGGTAAGAGGGCTCCCGGAAAATCGGATTTGATTTTGGGCTGAGGATGCGCTGAAACATCATACGAAATCAATGGGCGTCTGATTGCAGCCGCAACAAAATCGGGCGCGCCCAAGGACATACCCAGGGAGGCTACATATGTTCCAAACAGTCGCCAACTTCGAGCGCATCGGCGAGGAGAACGCATTCGCCGTTCTGGCGCGGGCGACCGACCTGGCCCGCCAGGGTCGCGACATCATCAATCTCGGCATCGGCCAGCCGGATTTCAAAACCCCGGACCACATCGTCGAGGCAGCGGTCAAGGCGCTGCGCGACGGCGAGCACGGCTATACGCCCGCGACCGGCATCCTGCCGCTGCGCGAAGCCGTCGCCGCCGACGTCCAGAAGCGCACCGGCGCGCCGGTCTCGCCCGACAATGTCGTGATCGTGCCGGGCGGCAAGGTGACGATGTTCGCGGCGATCCTGATGTTCGGCGAAGTGGGCGCCGACATCCTCTATCCCGATCCCGGCTTCCCGATCTACCGCTCGATGATCGAGTTCACCGGCGCCAATCCGGTCGCCGTGCCGATCCGCGAGGAAAACGGCTTCGCCTTCTCGGCCGAGGAAACGCTGGCGCTGATCACGCCGAAGACGCGGCTGATCATCCTGAATTCGCCGGCGAACCCGACTGGCGGCGTCACGCCGAAGAGCGAGATCGACAAGCTGGTCGCGGGCCTGGCCAAATGGCCTGATGTCGCGATCCTGTCCGACGAGATCTACGGCCAGATGATCTATGACGGGCTGGAGCACACCTCGCTGCTCTCCTATCCGGAGATCCGCGACCGCGTCATCCTGCTCGACGGCTGGTCGAAGACCTACGCCATGACCGGCTGGCGCATGGGCTATTCGGTCTGGCCGACGGCGCTCGTCGACAAGGTGCGCAAGCTCGCGGTGAATTGCTGGTCCTGCGTCAACGCCCCGGCGCAGTTCGCCGGCCTCGCCGCGCTGACCGGCCCGCAGGACGCGGTGCATGCGATGGTGGCCGAGTTCGATCGTCGCCGCGCCGTCGTGGTCGAGGAGATGAACAAGCTTTCGGGCATCACCTGCGCCACGCCGAAGGGCGCCTTCTACGCCTTCCCGAACATCAAGGCGACGGGCTGGAAGGCCAAGCCGCTCGCCTCGGCGTTGCTGGAGCAGGCCGGCGTCGCCACCATTGGCGGCCCCGATTTCGGCATTTATGGCGAAGGCTATATCCGCCTCTCCTACGCCAACTCGACCGAGAACATCCGCAAGGCGATCGCCCGCATCGAGGAGTTCCTGCAGGCGAACATCAAGGCGGCCTGATCTCTTGGATCGCTGAATCAAAAAGGGCGCGGAACCGACCGGTTCCGCGCCCTTTGGTTAGCCATGTGCCCTGGCGCGCGTTAGGCGGCGGCGCCGGCGATCACCCGCTCGATCTCGCTCTTGAGCCCGTTATCGAGGCCGAGGCGGGCCGCCAGCATGTCGAGATAGGCGCGCTCGGCCGGATGGTCGGGATCGATCGCGAGCAGCGACGCGGCATAGAGCTCGATCGCGTGCTCCGGCCCGGTCGCCGAATCCACCACCTTGTTGAGGTCGAGCGGGCCGGCAAGCTCCCTGTCGAGGAACGCCCGCTCCTCGCCCGAAAGCCCGCCTTCGCCGAGCTTGCCGAGGATCTTCTGCTTTTCCTCGGCGTCGATCGTGCCGTCGGCCTTGGCCGCGGCGATCATCGCCGAGACGATCGTCAGCGCCATCGCATCCGGCCCCCCCGGCGCGTTGGCCGGATGGAAGGGCGAATCCGCCGGCGGCAGCGCCGCCGGGCTTCCGGCCGGCACCGGGGCAGCCGGCGCGTCGGGATTGTTGATCTTGTATTGCTGGTAGGCCTTGTAGGCGAGCGTGCCGATGGCGGCGAGGCCGCCCAAAGTCAGCGCGTCGGCCTTGAGCTTCGGCCCCTTGCCGCCGAACAGCACGGCCGCCAGGCCGCCGGCGCCGGCCATCGTCATGCCCGGATTCTGCTTGGCGTATTCGGTGACCTTGCCGACAATATCGCCAATGCCGCCACCCTGACGCCCACCGGCCGCCGCGCCGGACGAAGGGGCGCCGGCGCCACCGAGCATGCCACCGATCAGGTCACCCAAGCCGCCAGCCCCACCAGCGCCACCGGCCGCGCCACCGGCACCGCCCGCGCCACCGAGCATGCCGCCCAGAAGGTCGCCGAGGCTGCCGCCGCCGGCGCCGCCACTCGGCGGCGCGGACGTCTGGCCACCGCTGCCGAGCGAGCCGCTCATCCGGCTGAGATCGCCGAGCCCACCCTGCCCCCGGCCACCGGCCTGGCCGGATGCCGCGCCGAGCAGCTGGTCGAGAATGCTCTTGCCGTCGATCATCTCACTCTTCCCTATGTTTGTTCGCCTGAACCGCAGTTGGGAAGTAGTGAGCCCCCATCGCCGCGACAAGGCAAGCCGTCGCGGCGATGGCGTTTTATTGGGAAGGCCCGCAAGCATCCGCCGGTCAGGCGGCGCGCAGCTCGAATGCTTCTCGCGCCAGCTTGGTGATCGCGGCCCAGTCGCCGGCGGCGATGGCGCTCGCCGGGGCAACCCAGGAGCCGCCGACGCACATGACGTTCGGCAGCGACAGATAGCTCAGCGCGTTCTTCAGGCTGACGCCGCCGGTCGGGCAGAACATCAGGCTGGGCAGCGGCGACGACAGCGCCTTCAGGTAGGGCGCGCCGCCGGCCTGCTCGGCCGGGAAGAACTTGGCGGCGCCATAGCCTGCCTCGAGCAGCGTCATCGCCTCGCCGGCGGTGGCGACGCCCGGCAGCAGCGGCACCGGCGAGCCGGCCGCATGCGCGATCAGCTTCGGGCTGGCGCCGGGACTAACCAGGAAGCTGGAGCCGGCCGAGACGGCCTCGTCGAACTGCTTCGGGTTCAGGATCGTGCCGGCGCCGACATTGGCGCCTTCCACCTCGGCCTTGATGGCGCGGATGCAGTCGAGGGCGGCGGGGGTGCGAAGCGTCACCTCAAGCGCGGTCAGGCCGCCGGCGACCAGCGCCCGGGCCAGCGGCACCGCGGTCTTGACGTCTTCGATGATCAGCACCGGGACGACCGGCGCGGCTTTCACGATCGGGAGAAGGGCGGAGAGGTTCTGGGTCATGTTTTTGTTCTAGCCAATGGGTCGGCGGAGCGGAAGAGCGATCTCGCCCTTTCCAATCGGACACCGAAGAAAGGGAGGGCTGGCGGGGGCAGGACCCTGCGCGCAGCGTCGTCTCGCCGGCCGCGCCCGGCGGCAGCGTGGGACGGTAGGCCCGCGATGCACGAGACCGCTTGATGGCCGCCCGAACTAGAACGTCAGCCCGCAAGCCTGACGGATGGCGATCTGGACCGCCGATGGCGGCAAGGCCGGATCAAACTCGCCCCTCGGCAACAGGGGCGGCTGCGCCATGAAGCGCGGCCACTTTCCCCGATGACCTTGCGCGGCATGAACGAGGAAGGGATGGCACAGAAAGACGGTACCCGCCGCACCGGTTGCCAGTTCCAGCTCGCAGTCTTCGGTCGAGGCGTAGCCCTTGGCGGATAGCTGCCTGAGCGTCGCACCCCCTTCGCCGTAAGGCAGCAGTTCCCGAGCGATGGTGGCATGCGAGCCTTTCCGGATTCGCGTGGGCGCATCGTTGGGACCGACGTCCGAAAACAGGAAAAGCATCAGCAAGGCACGCCCACTGCTCCTCACATTGGCCCGCCATTCCATGAAATCCGGGCTGTCGCCAAAACTCATATCGACATGCCAGCCATCATCGCCGGATGGCTCTGGCGACGGAAAGCGGATCGGAAAGGTTCCAAGGCCTGTGGGCGCAAGCCAACGGCCCTCGCCCGCAAGTTGATCGTAGGCTCTGCGCAGGCGTTGCGTGTTCGCGGCCTCAACGAAGGGAGGCGAAAACTTGGATCCGACCCGAATGACAGCTCTGGTCCAGCGTTCCGGCTCGTTCGGCGACAACCCGATATCGGCCCAGAGCTCGTCCCTGCATTGCCTCGCGAGGTCGCTGCTGAAGGCATTCTCGATCTTGACGAAGCCATCGTCGACAAAACCCTGAACCTGGGCGGAGGTCAGGCCGAACTGCCGGTCTTGCACGCTAGGATCCTCCAACGCCACCGTGTCCGCAGAGTTGTCTTCCTCTGCCGGCGCAGAGCGCCTGGACGACTTTGGGGCCTCAGATCGACAGGAAGAACGTCGACCTGAACATCATGCAGGGACGCTATGCCCGGCAGCGAACGAAATCAAGGAACCTGCGTGCAGAGGTTCGTCTTCAGGATCGCCACGGCAAGAACGCGAAGCCGACCCCAATCCCCTTGAAAGACGATTGGGGAGGACTGCTCCGTTCGGGAGACAAGAAAACGTAACGCAGCTCATCACAAAGTCCTGCCCGCCTGTCGAAATCGCCCTCCCTCGTTCGTCGACTGGCTGTGATGGGCAGCGGTCGGTTGCGCCCGCGCGCTGTCTTCCTTCGAAGGATCTTGCAGCATGACCAACTTCAATCGCTGGACAATCGTCTTCGCCGGCGCGCTGATGGGCTGTGTCGCCATCGGCACGATGTTCTCTCTCGCCGTCTTCCTCGATCCGATGTCGGCCGATACCGGCTGGTCGCGGGCCGGCATATCAAGCGCCATGACGCTCAACTTCCTCGTCATGGGCGTCGCCGGCATCTTGTGGGGCATGGCGAGCGATCGCTTCGGGCCGCGCATCGTCGTGCTGGCCGGATCGCTGCTGCTCGGGCTGGCGCTGGTTCTGGCCAGCCGGGCGACCTCGCTTCTGGCCTTCCAATTGACCTTCGGCCTTCTCGTCGGCCTCGCCGCCAGCGCCTTCTTCGCCCCCGTCACCGCGGCGGTCACCGGCTGGTTCACCACCAACCGAAGCCTGGCCGTCTCTCTGGTCTCGGCCGGCATGGGCATGGCGCCGATGACCATCTCGCCCTTCGCCCGCTACCTGATCACCGCCTATGACTGGCGCTTCGCCATGCTGGCCATCGGCATCGGCGCCTGGCTGGTCCTGCTTCCGGCGACCCTCCTGCTCAGCCGGCCGCCCGCATCGCCGGCGTCGAGCCCGGCCGCCGGCAACGCGCCCTCAGGCGGCATGACGATGACGGACGTGCTGCGCTCGCCGCAGTTCTGGATCCTCGGCCTCACCTTCTTCGCCTGCTGCGCCGCTCATTCGGGGCCGATCTTCCACATGGTGAGCTATGCGATCGTCTGCGGCGTCTCGCCGATGGCGGCCGTCAGCATCTACAGCGTCGAGGGACTGGCCGGCCTCGGCGGCCGCCTGCTGCTCGGCGTCGCCGCCGACCGGATCGGTGTAAAGCCGGTTCTGGTCGCCGGCCTGATCGTGCAGGCGGTGGTCATCGCCGCCTACAGCGCCGTCAGCGCGCTCGAACAGTTCTATCTGCTCGCGCTCGTCTTCGGGGCGGCCTATGGCGGCGTGATGCCGCTCTACGCCGTGCTGGCGCACGACTATTTCGGCCAGAAGAACCTCGGTGCCGTGCTCGGCGCCGCCGGCATGCTGTCGAGCATCGGCATGGCGCTCGGGCCCTGGATCGGCGGCTGGATCTTCGACACCTTCCAGAACTACGCCTGGCTGTTCATCGGCTCGTCGATCGTCGGTCTCGGCGCCGTGGCGATCGCCCTCGCCTTCCCGCCGCTACCGCGCCGTGAAGCGCAGGCGCAGCCGGCCTAATCCTCGCCGCGGCGCCGGTTGAACCCGGCGATGCGCGGATCGGCAGCAAAGGCGTCAGGCGGAAACTCCACCGCCTGACGCGGAAATTCGCAAAGCGCCTGGACGCCGCTGGCGCTCAATCGGATCCGCCAGGTCTGGCGTTCGACCGGAGCCGGGCGCGCGAAGGCCCGGCACATCAGGACCGCCAGATTGGCGCCGCCTTCGGGATCGCGCACCGACCGGTAGCGGATGACGTCGCCATCCGCCGCGCGCACCGCATCGGCGAAGGCCTGGCAACCCTGATAGTCGGTGCGATCCGTCCATACAGCCGCGTCGGCCGAGAGCGGCTCCCCTGTCAGATCCAACGCTCTCGCCGTCGCGATCTCTGCCGAGAAGGCGGTATATTCCGCCGCATCGCGCGGCCAGGGTGTCGACGGCGACTCGGCAAAGAACAGCAGCCGATAGAACGCCATCTCGGCCACCGCCGTCCTCGGCGTCTCGGCCGCATAGTAGACCCCGAGCGTCCGCCCCGCCCGCCGGAAGCGCGAGCCATGGGGATAGAGCGCGCCGTAGCGGAACGGGGTTGCGAGCAGGAAATCGAGCTGCCGGCATTCCGGCGGTATCGCCGGCTTGGCGTCCTCGATCAGTTCCTCCAGCAAGGCCTGCTCGGCGAGCGTGTCGGTCAGCTTCAGGGTCGAGACCCGGTGCTGCGCCTCGACGAGCCGCCAGCACGGCCCGGCCAGGCGCCGGAACTCAGACGAGAGCGCGGCGGGCGTCCAGATAGGCAATGACATCGACCAGCCCGCTCACGGTTTGCAGCTTCTCGATCGGCCGCCCGCCGAGAGCCAGGTTGGGATTGCCGAGCCAGGCCGCGGCGACGGCATCGTCGCCCCCGACAATGGCATCGAGCGAACGAAACAGGCGAACGAGAAGGATGGCGAGCTCGAACGGCTTCGTGCCAGGCTGAAGCCCGAACTCGCCGCGCCGCATGCGTGACACCGTCGCCTCGCTGAGGCCGAGGATCGCGGCCAGAAGCCGCGCCGTGAGGCGGAGCTGCTCCGAAGCCCGCAGGACGGCCTTGGTGACGACGGGCCCGGCCTCGGGCCGCACGGCCGTGACAGGATGGTGGGTCTGCATCGCCATCTCCTTTCCTCAGAAAATATAGATGCTATTTCTTTCATTGGAAAGAGACTTCAACGCCGGTCTCCTGCGGACGCCGGCATTCGACGGTGATTGACCCGACCGCCACCGCCCTCTATCGCAGGATCACCCCATCCGGGACAGGACGCGCGCAACGCTGCGGGATCTCTCCGGAAACCGACGTCGATGGTAGCCGGAGCGCTTCTTGACCAACACCGCTGAAAGCCTTCTCCAGGCTCTGCTCGACACCGTGCCGGGTCGAACCGCCGAAGCGATCGCGGAGATCGTCGCTCCGGCGCGGGTGAGCCCCTTCCCGGAGGGACCATTCCGTTTCTTTGCGCTCGATGTCGAAACGGCGAACAACCACCGGGGCAGCCTTTGCCAGATCGGCGTCGCCTGCGTGCGCGCCGACAACACGATCGAAACCTGGGTGACGCTGGTCGATCCGGAAACCGATGTGTGGATCTGGAGCGGCCTGCACGGCATCACGGCCGGGAGGGTGCAGGGCGCGCCGACCTTCGCGGAGGTGCTGCCCGTGCTGGAGGCGGCGCTGGAGGGCAGCACGGTCTACCAGCATTCCGGCTTCGACCGCAGCGCCATCACCGCCGCCTGCGCCGATGCCGGGCTTTCGGCTCCCGCCTGGTTGTGGCGCGACAGCGTCCAGGTGGCGCGGGCGGCATGGCCCGAACTGAAGGGCAATGGCGGGCATGGGCTCGCCAGCCTCAAGGTTCATCTCGGGCTCGAATTCCACCACCATGACGCCGGCGAGGACGCGCGCGCGGCGGCGGAGGTCGTCCTCAGGGCCGAAGGCGTCGGGCTGACGATATCCGTGGCGACCCGGACCGTGTCCGCCGACACCGAGCGCTGCGGCGGCGGCGAGCACAGCCGGAGCGCCGCGATCCCTGCCTCCAACGGCGATTGACCCGGCGCATCGCAGCCTCTATCGCATGCGGCATTGCACAATCCGCAAGCGGGGGCGCGAAACGCGCATGATCGTGCTGGAAGCGGTCAGCCATGATTTCGACGGCCGGCCCGTTCTCGACGGAATCGACTGCGCGCTCGCGGAGCGGCGCATCGGCATCGTCGGCGCCAACGGCTCCGGCAAGAGCACGTTTGCACGGCTGCTGAACGGGTTGGTCCTGCCGAAGGCAGGTCGGGTGCTGATCGACGGCGTCGACACCAGGAAGGACGTCAAGGCGATCCGCCGCAAGGTCGGCTTTGTGTTCCAGAACCCCGACCACCAGATCGTCATGCCGATCGTCGCCGAGGACCTCGCCTTCGGCTTGAAGGCACGCAAGGTGCCGAAGGGCGAGATCGACGCCCGCATCGACGCGGCGCTTTCCCGCTACCAGCTCGGCCATCTGCGCGAACGGCCGGTGCATCTGCTTTCCGGCGGCGAGAAGCAGCTGGTGGCGATGTCGGCCGTGCTCGTCACCGAGCCGGAACTCGTCGTCTTCGACGAGCCGACCACCCTGCTCGACTTGCGAAACCGCAACCGCGTCGCCGACGCCATCGACGCGCTGCCGCATCCGGTCCTCGTCGTCAGCCACGATCTCGAGCTGATCGCCGGCTTCGACCGCGTGCTGATGATCGAGGACGGCCGCATCGCCGCCGACGGATTGCCGGGCGAGGTGCTGCCCTTCTATCGCGAGCGGATGCGATGACGATCGGGCTCTATCATCCGGGTCGCTCGCCCCTGCATCGCGCCAGCGCCGGCGCCAAGGTGGCGGGCCTGCTGGTCCTGTCACTGGCGCTGTTCCTGGTGCCGTCTGAAATCGTCGTCTTCGCCAGCGTGCCGCTCGCCTTCGCCGTCTACCTCTCGACCGGCGTGCCCTTCCGCAGCCTGTTGGCGCAATTGCGCGGGCCGGCGATCCTGCTCGGCATCATCTTCGCCTTCCATCTCGTCTTCGGCACCGTCGCCGAGGGCCTGCTCGCCGTGGCGCGTTTCGCGACGCTGATCCTGCTCGCCAGCGCCGTGACGCTGACGACGCCGGTCTCGGCGATGGCGGAGCTGGTCGAATGGGGGCTCGGACCGCTGCGGCCGCTCGGCGTCAATCCGGCAAAGGTCGGGCTCGCCATCGCGCTTTCGATCCGCTTCGTCCCGCTGATCGCGGAGGAATTCCGCTTGATCCGCGAAGCGCAGGCTGCACGCGGCCTCGCCGCCAACCCGCTGGCGCTGATCGTGCCGCTGGTCATCCGCACGCTGAAATCCGCCGATGAACTCGCCGACGCCATCGAGGCGCGCGGATATGAGTCATGAGGACGGATTTTGAAATGTATCATTCACTCGAACTAGGGACGGAGATCCGATGAGCCGGGACGTTTCAACGCGCGACATCGTCTATATCGCGCTGTTCGCAGCCCTGATGGCGGCGATCAACCTGGTGCCGGCCTTCCAGGTCGGCTTCCTGCCGGTGCCGATCACCGCCCAGACGCTGGGCGTCATGCTGGCAGGCGCGCTGATCGGCGCCAAGCGCGGCGCGCTCGCCATCCTGCTCTTCGTGCTGCTGGTGGCGCTCGGCCTGCCGCTGCTCTCCGGAGGCCATGGCGGCCTCTCGGTCTTCTTCGGCCCGACCGCCGGCTTCATCATCGCCTGGCCGTTCGCCGCCTTCGTCACCGGCTGGCTGACCGAGATCAACTGGCGCCGGATGAACGCGGTGCTGTTCTTCGTCTTCTCCGCCATCGGCGGCATCGGCGTCGTCTACCTGATCGGCATCCCCTGGCTCGCCATGGTCGCCAAGCTGTCGCTGTGGGATGCCGCCATGGGATCGCTGATCTTCGTGCCGGGCGATCTGATCAAGGCGGCGGTCGCCGCCGTCATCGCCGAGACGGTGCGGCGGAGCTACCCGCTGATGCAGGCGGCGCGCTAACGCGCCGCTACCGGAACGCTAACAAGATCGGCGCTGTTAACCGGCGCCGATCCCGGCCACCTCCGCGATCAGCTCGACCGAGCGCAGCCGCGCGGCATGGTCATAGACGTCCGAGACGAGGATCAATTCGTCGGCGCCGGTCCCCTCGACCAGCGCCTGCATCCCGCTCCGCACCGTCTGCGGCGAGCCGACGATCGAGCGGGCCAGCATCGACTTCGCCTGTGCCCGTTCCATCGGCGACCAGTAGGTCTCGATATCGTCGATCGGCGGCTTGGAAAGTCCGCGCGCGCCGCGGAACATGTCGGCGAACGACATCTGCTGCGTCGTCGCCAGCCGGGTCGCCTCGGCATCCGTCTCCGCCGCGATCACGTTGACGCCGACCATGGCATAGGGCCGGTCGAGCTGTTCCGACGGCTTGAATCGGCTCCGATAGATCTCCAGCGCCGGCAGCAGCAGGTCGGGGGCGAAATGCGAGGCGAAGGCGTAGGGCAAGCCCAGCTCCGCCGCCAGCATGGCGCCGAAATTGCTGGAGCCGAGGATCCAGAGCGGCACTTCGGTGCCGGCGGCCGGCACGGCGACGATGCGCTGCTCGGGGCCCGCAGGCGCCAGAAAAGCCTGCAATTCCAACACGTCCTGCGGAAAATTCTCCGAATTTCCCGGCGGCCGGCGCAAGGCGCGGACCGTCACCTGGTCGGTGCCGGGCGCCCGGCCGAGGCCGAGATCGATCCGGCCGGGGAACAGGCGCGCCAGCGTGCCGAACTGCTCGGCGATGATGTAGGGCGCGTGGTTCGGCAGCATGATGCCGCCGGCGCCGACGCGGATGGTCTTGGTGCCGGCGGCGATATGGGCGAGCACGATCGAGGTGGCGGCGCTGGCGATGCCCGGCATGTTGTGATGCTCGGCCACCCAGATGCGGTTGTAGCCCCAGCCTTCGGCATGGGCCGCCAGGTCGCGGGCATTGTCGAGCGCGCCCCGCGCGTCTGTCTCCTCGGTCACCCGGACGAGTTCGAGAATGGACAAGGGCGTCATGGCTGCTCCCATCATGGCCCGGCAGTCGCCGGAAACAAATTCGCCCGGCCGAGGGTCGGCCGGGCGATAACAATCAATATATCAGAGCCTTAGCGTGCGACACGGACACCGATCGCGATCGGCTCGTCGAGCAGGCTCGTCTCGGAGACGAAGCCTTCCGGCTGGTTGTCGGTCGGGCGCAGCGTCTCGGCCAGCGTCTCGGCGCGAACCTGGTCGGCATGGGCGAGGATCGCCTCGGCCGCGCCATTGGCGATCTTCACCTCGATATGAATCCGGTCCGAGATGTTCAGGCCGGCCTCCTTGCGCGCTGTCTGCACCAGGCGGATGAAATCGCGCGCAACGCCTTCACGCTCGAGCGCTTCGTCCACCTTCGTATCGAGCACGACCACGCCGGCGGCGCCGTCGAAGGCGACCGCGTCGAGGCCTTCATTGGCCTTGAAGCGCAGCTCGTATTCGCCCGGCTCGATGGTCTGGCCCGCGACCGCATAGCGGCCATCGCCGAGATCTTCCCACTCGCCCGCCCGCGCCGCGTTGAGCACGTCCTTCAGACCCTTGCCGAGCCGCTTGCCGATCTTCGGATCGACGGCGAGCACGACCTGGCCGAAGGCGGACGGATCGGCCGCCAGCACGACTTCCTTGACGTTGACCTCGTCGGCGATGACGTCCTTCAGCATGGCGAGCTTCTCGAAGCCCGGATGGGCAACGGTCAGCGTCCGGAGCGGCAGGCGCGTGCGCAGGTTCTTGACCGTGCGGATCGAGGCGGCGGCGGATGCGACCGTGCGGGCCAGATCCATGCGCTCGACCAGCGCCTTGTCGTCGACCAGCGCCGAGGCGTCCGGCCAATCGGCCAGATGCACGCTGGTTCCGTCGACCAGCGCCCGGTGGATGTGCTCGGTCAGGAACGGCAGGAACGGCGCCAGCGCGCGCGTCATCGTCACGAGCACGGTGTAAAGCGTGTCGTAGGCAGCCTGCTTGTCGGCGTCCTTCTCGGCCTTCCAGAACCGGTCGCGCGAACGGCGGATGAACCAGTTGTTCAGGGCCTCGATGAAGGGCGGGAACGCGTTGGTGGCGCCGGCAAGATCGAGCTTCTCCATCGACGCCTCGATGCCGCGGATCAGGTCTGCGGTCTTGGCGAGGATATAGCGATCGAGCTCCGCTTCGGCGGTCGTGACCATCCGGCCCTTGATGCCGTCGATATTGGCGTAGAGCGTATAGAACGAATACGCGTTCCAGATCGGCAGCATGACCTGGCGCACCGTCTCGGCGATGGCGCGGCCGTCCTTCGGCATGGCGAGATCACCACCGGAGAGCAGCGGCGACGACACCAGATACCAGCGCAGCGCGTCGGCGCCGTAGGTGTTGAAGACCTCGATCGGATCCGGATAGTTCTTCAGCCGCTTCGAGAGCTTCTGCTTGTTCTCGTCCAGCACGACGCCGTGACAGACGACCGAGCGGAACGGCGCCTTGTCGAACAGCGCCGTCGACATCACCATCAGCGTGTAGAACCAGCCGCGCGTCTGCGCGACATATTCGACGATGAAGTCGCCGGGGAAATGCCCCTCGAACCAGTCCTTGTTGTCGAACGGGTAATGCACCTGCGCGAACGGCATCGAGCCGCTCTCGAACCAGCAGTCGAGCACGTCCTCGACGCGGCGCATCACCGACTTGCCGGTCGGATCATCCGGGTTCGGGCGGGTCAGATCATCGATATAGGGGCGGTGCAGATCCTTCGGGCGCACGCCGAAATCCCGCTCGAGTTCGTCGAGCGAGCCATAGACGTCCAGGCGCGGATAGTTCGGATCATCCGACTTCCAGACCGGGATCGGCGAACCCCAGAAGCGGTTGCGGCCGATGTTCCAGTCGCGCGCATTCTCCAGCCACTTGCCGAAAAGGCCATCCTTGATGTGGCCCGGCACCCAGTCGATGCCCTGGTTCAGCTCGACCATGCGATCCTTGAACGCCGAGACCTGGACATACCAGGAGCGCAGCGCCTTGTAGATCAGCGGCTGGTCGGTGCGCCAGCAATGCGGATAGTTGTGGTCATAGGTCTCGTGGCGCAGCACGGCGCCCTGAGCCTTGACGTCCCGGATGATGTCCTTGTTCGCCTCGAAGACGTTCATGCCGGCGTAGGGCGGCGTCAGCTCGGTGAAATTGCCGGCGAAATCGACCGGGTCGACGACGGGGATGCCGTTCGACTGGCCAAGCGCCATGTCGTCCTCGCCGAAGGCGGGGGCGATATGGACGACGCCGGTGCCGTCGGTCATCTCGATGAAGGCGGCCGCATGCACGCGGAAGGCGCCCGCCTCCCGCTCGCCGGCGAAGAAGGGGAACAGCGGCTGATAGGTGCGACCGACGAGATCGGCACCCGAGACCGTCCCGACCTCGGTGTAGTCGGCCAGCTCGTGCGCGTAGTTCGCCACCAGCGGCGCGCCGAGGATGACGCGCTCATTGCCCTTCTCAAGCACCGCGTAGTCGGCATCGGCCTTGATCGCCAGCGCCATGTTGGACGGCAGGGTCCAGGGCGTCGTCGTCCAGGCAAGCAGGCGCGTCGGCACGGTCTCGCCCGCTACGGGATCGAGCAGAAAGCCAACGGTGAGCGCCGGGTCCTGGCGCATGCGGTAGGAGTTGTCGAGACGGGTCTCGAAGTTCGAGAGCGGCGTCTGGGCTGCCCAGCTATAGGGCACGACGCGGTAACCCTCATAGATCAGGCCCTTGTCGTGCAGCTGCTTGAACGCCCACATGACGCTCTCCATGAAGGAGAGATCCATCGTCTTGTAGTCGTTCTTGAAATCGACCCAGCGCGCCGAGCGCGTGACATAGTATTCCCAGTCCGCGGTGAACTGCTGCACCGAGGTCCGGCAATGCTCGTTGAATCGGGCGACGCCGTATTTCAGTATCTCGAGGCGGCCGGAGACGCCGAGTTCCTTCTCGGACTGCATCTCGGCGGGCAGGCCGTGGCAATCCCAGCCGAAACGGCGATCGACGACCTTGCCGCGCATCGTCTGATAGCGCGGGACGAGATCCTTGACGAAGCCAGTGACGAGATGGCCGTAATGCGGCAGGCCGTTGGCGAAGGGCGGGCCGTCATAGAAGACGAATTCCGGCGCGCCGGTCTCCCGGCGCTGTTCGATCGAGCGCTCGAAGATCTCGTTCTCTTTCCACCATGCACCGATCGCTTCCTCGATCTTGGGGAAGGAGGGCGACGACTCGGCGGCGGGATAGACGGTCTTCGGCTCTGTCATGGCGAATGTCTTTGTTCTTGTCGGAAATCGTGGGCGGAAATAGGGGCCTTCGATAGCGCCTTTGCGGCAATGGCGCCACCCCTGACGGCAGGGGCCCTGATATGGGGCGTCAGGCGGCAAACCGAAAGGCCCCGGCTGCAAAGCCGGCAAGCCTGTTGTCGGCGAGAAGGGCTCCATCCCTCCCCCTGGCGGGAGGGATGGAGAATGGGTCGCTCAGCGGCGGCGCGGAAGAAACCGGTTCACGTGGCCCATCTTGCGGCCGGCGCGGCTTTCGCTCTTGCCGTAGAGATGCAGTCGCGCGCCCGGCTCGGCGGCGAGCGCCGCCCAGTCGTCGGCCTCGGCGCCGATCAGATTGGTCATCACGGCGTCCGAATGACGCTCGGTCGAGCCGAGCGGCCAGCCGGCGATGGCGCGGATATGGTTCTCGAACTGCGAGACCAGGCAGCCATCCTGCGTCCAATGGCCGGAATTGTGCACGCGCGGCGCGATCTCGTTGACGATCAACCGCTCGCCATCAGCCTCCTCGACGACGAACATCTCGACCGCCAGCAAGCCGACATAGCCCAGCGCGTCCGCCACCTTGGCGGCGATCGCCCGCGCCGCGTCGGCGGTCGCTTCCGACAGCTGCGCCGGAACGGTCGAGGTGGCGAGGATGTGGTTGCGGTGGACGTTCTCGACGATGTCGTACACCGCCGTCTCGCCACTCCGGCCGCGCACCACCAGGGCTGAAACCTCGCGCGCAAAAGTGACAAAGCCTTCGAGAACGGCCGGCTTGCCGGCAATCGCCTCGAAGGCGGCCGCCGCGTCGTCACCGGCACGGATCGCGACCTGACCCTTGCCGTCATAGCCGAAGCGACGGGTCTTCAGGATCGACGGTCGTCCGAGTGCCTCGAGGGCTGCCTCCAGCCCGGCGAGATCCTCGACCGCGGCAAACGGCGCGACCGGGATACCGAGGCTCTGCATCAGTTCCTTTTCCGACAGCCGGTCCTGTGACACAGACAGCGCCCGCGGTCCCGGCAGCACATCGACCTGCTCGCCCAGGAAGTCGGCGGTCGCTGCTGGCACGTTCTCGAACTCGTAGGTGACGACATCCACCGAACCGGCGAAGGCCGACAGCGCCGACTGGTTTTCATAGGCGGCGACGGTACGCGCCGCCGCGACGTCGAAGGCCGGGCTTTCGCCGTCCGGGCAATAGACATGGCAGCGGAAGCCGAGCTCGGCCGCCGCGGTCGCCAGCATCCGGCCGAGCTGACCGCCACCGAGAATGCCGATGGTCGATCCGGGCTTGAGCATCGCCTCACCCTTCATCGGAAGGGCTCTCGGCGACACGGGCGGTCTGGGCGGCCCGCCAGGCATCGAGGCGGCCGGCCAATGCCGGATCGTTCAGGGCGAGGATCGACACCGCCAGCAAAGCGGCGTTGATGGCGCCGGCCTTGCCGATCGCCAACGTGCCGACGGGAACACCGCCGGGCATCTGGACGATCGAGAGCAGGCTGTCCTGGCCGGAGAGCGCCTTCGATTCCACCGGCACGCCGAGCACCGGCAACGGCGTCATCGCCGCGCACATGCCCGGCAGGTGGGCTGCGCCGCCCGCGCCGGCGATGATCACCTTGAAACCCTGATCCCGGGCGGATTTCGCGAAATCGACCAGCCGGTCCGGCGTCCGGTGCGCCGAAACGATGCGGTCGTCATGCGCGACGCCGAGCGCATCCAGCGTCTCGGCCGCGTGCCGCATCGTCTGCCAATCCGATTGGCTGCCCATGATGATGGCGATTGGCGCCGTCTTATCTGCCAAGTTCTCGTCTCCGACCTTGCGGGAAGGCGCGGATTATAGAGAGGGACGCCCGGGCCGCAAGGCACGCTCCATGACTTACGCGTCGTTAACCAGAATTGAACCAAGCCACGGCAAAGTTCGCGCATGTCCAGCGCGCCCGCCCTCAACCCTCGTCCTCACGCTCCGACCGAACGCGATCCGGCTTCGGCTTCGCGGCGGCGCGAGTACAATCCCGACGACGTCACGGCCGACCTGCCGGTCGAGCAGCGCTCCCTGGTCATGCGTCTGGCCGAAGAAGTGGCCGCCCTTCGGCGCGCGCTCGACGCCAGCCAGCACCGCATCGCGGCGCTGGAGGTCGAGGCGGCCGAGGAACCGATCTCCGGACTGCTCAATCGCCGCGCCTATCTTCGCGAGATCGAGCGCGCGATCGCGTTCCAGACACGCTATCCGATGACCTGCGGCATCGCTTTGATCGACATCGAGGGACTCGACGCGATCCGGGCCTCCGGCGGGCAAGGTGGACTGAACCGGGCGCTGCGCACCATCGGCCAGACGCTGCGCGCCGGCATACGCTCCTGCGACGTGGCGGCGCGGACGGGCAACGAGCAGTTCGCCGTCGTGCTGTGGAATTCGACGCCGGCCGATTGCGGCCATCGCGTCAACGGCCTGCAGCGTGCGATCGCAGGGCTCGACCTGCTGCCCGAGCCGGCCGAGGGCATCACGTCCAGCTCCGCCGTCGTCATGATCGAGCCGGGCATGACCGCCGATCAGGTGGTCGCCTCGGCCGAAGCGATGCTGCCCGGAACCGACGTCGACCTCGCCTGATCAGGCAATGATGTCCGGCAGCAGCTGGTCTTCCAGCGAGACCATGCGGTCCTTCAGCGCCAGCTTGCGCTTCTTCAGACGCTGAATGCGCAGCGGATCGATCTTGCCGGTTTCGGACATCACCGAAATGGCGGCGTCGAGATCGCTGTGTTCCTGACGGAGCCGCGCCAGCTCGAAGCGGATTTCCTGTTCTTCTTCCTCGGTCATTCACCCCAACCTTGCCGAGTTCAGACCGGCTCATGCCCGCAGGATACATGCTTGCGACGGGCCTTGCGAGAGGCGGATCGCACCTTGCCCCCTTGAACCTCGCCATCCAAGGGCACAGATCAAAAGAGAACCGGGCCGGTCACGGTGCCGCCCCCGCGGGTGGTCCGCGATCGATCCGGTTCGACAGCAACCCCCGTCTATGGCACGATCTGGTGCCGTCATCGATCAACGAAGGGAGGCAGTTTTAATGTCCATCGATTCGCATCTTGCCGAGCTGGAAAGACGCCACGAGGCGCTCTCCAGAGAAATCGACCAGGCCACCAATCACCCGAGCGCCGATACGCTGGAATTGGTAGCCATGAAGAGACGCAAGCTGCAGCTCAAGGACGAGATCGCCCGACTGAAGGGTAACAGCACCGTTCACTGATTGGTGATACAGATTTTGCGAAGCGCCGCGATCCTCGCGGCGCTTTTGCTTTGTGGCGAGCCTATTCGGCCGCCACCAGGCCGGACGGGCTGGCGCCGCGCTCGGCCGCTTCGGCCGCCGGACGACGCTTCGCCGCCGGACGGATCCAGTCGAGATAAGCGGTGAGCGCGAACAGCACGGCAAGCCCCGCCCCGATCAGGATGGTGTCGACCACCAGGCTGTAACCGGTGAAGATCGGATCGTTCGGCAGGCCCAGGACGTTTTCGCGGACGATATGTCCGGCGACGCTGAGCAGCGTTCCCAGCCAGAACACCGGCAACGTGTGACGGCCGAGCCGGACGATCCAGTTGCCCTCGTCAAGCCGGCGCTTCAGGAAGGCCGGCAGCGGGCTGAAGATCACGACGTAACTGAGCGACAGCACGTGCAGCAGGCGGAATACGCCGACCCAGGTCTTGTTGAAGCCCGACAGCCAGAACCATTCCGGCAGCACCGGGAACTTGTCCCAGTGGGCGCCGAGCACCAGCACGGACGCCGCCACCAGATAGAACAGCGCGAACAGATAAAGTGGCCGCGAGAAAGGCAACTTCTCGCCGCGCCGCAGCATGACGCCGCCGACGAAGCCGATCGTGAACAGGAACTGCCAGGCAAGCGGGTTGAAGAACCAGCCGCCATCGCCGGGATAATTCGGCACGGTCAGGCGGAAGACATTGGTGACGACCCAGAAAGCGAAGCTCGCCCCCAGCGCCAGCCCGAGATGCACCCGGGCGAGCAGCATGATCAGAGGCAGCATCGCCATCATGACCATGTACATCGGCAGGATATTGAAGTTGCCGGTCTGGTAGGTGAGCATGCCGATGCCGGCCAGCGCCTTCACCGGCTGCTCGACGAGCCAGTGCCGCTCATCCGGAAGCATCAGTCCCGGAGCCTCGAGGTAGATCGAGGCGGCGGCATAGATGGCGAAGCCCGCCGCCATCGCCGCCAGATGGGCGATGTAGAGCGTGCCGATGCGTTTGCCGACCAGGCCGACCGAATTCACCGCTTGCCCCGAGGCGAAGCGCGGGAAATAGGCGAGCGCGGCAGAGACACCCGCCAGCAGCACGAAGATCTCGGCCGCATCGGACAGGCCGAAATTCCGATGGGTGAAATTCGAGAACAGATTGCCGGGAATGTGATTGACGAAAATCGAGATCAACGCCAACCCGCGGAAGAAATCGATCCGATAGTCGCGCGGCATGGCATTGGGGAAGGCACGATACATTCGAAGACCCTAGATTTCGTCGATCCGCGCCGAACTAGCCGGCGAACAAGGCGGGCTTGCGGCAGCCCGCCCAGCTTCTTCAATGGACGAGCAGCGACATGGCTCCGTCCCATGTCAGCTTCAGGCCGATCACCATGACAAAGATATAGGACAGTCCATAGAAGAGGGACTGGTCGATGACGCGCACGATCCAGATCCCGACGACCGTCATCAGCGCGGCAAACGGGAACAAAACCGCCGCCGTCGAAAGGTTGGCGGCATCGAACTGGCCGAGGAAGAAATAGGGAACGAGCTTCACGGCATTGGTAACGGCGAAGAAGATCACCGAGGTGCCGACGAACACCTGCTTGTCCAGCCGGAGCGGCAGCGCGTACATCTGGAATGGCGGTGCGCCAGCGTGGCTGACGAAGGACGTGAAGCCGGCGAGAGTGCCCCAGAACGCGCCCTTGGTCGAATTGGGCGGCATCGGCTTGGCCCGCAGCCGATCACCGAACCAGTAGTTCAGCGCGAACAGGATCGAGATGACGCCGACGAGCAGCCGGACGAAATCTTCCTTCACATAGGCGGCCGTCATCCAGCCGACCGTGATGCCGACAATTGAAGCGGGCAGCATGACGACGAGGGTGCGCCGGTCGAAGATCCGCCGGTAGAAAAACAGGCTGATGCCGTCCATCACCAGCAGGATCGGCAACATGATCCCGGCCGCCTGGATCGGCGAGATGACCAGGGCCAGTACCGGCACGGCGAGCATTCCCATGGCGCCGCCGAAACCGCCCTTGGACAGGCCAGCGAGCGCCACGGCGGGCAAGGCCGCAGCATAAAATGCTATATCTGTAAACATGGAGAGGCGTCGGCGGGCTTTGCTAGGTCAGAATGAATCGATTTATCCTTCTTCGCCGGCGAAATCCACCGTTTCCCCCGCTTTCTGGAGGGTCGACCCAATAAAGTCACATTGCGTAATATTCGAGAGCTTATTATATAGGAAGGTATGAATACTCCGCCCGCAGAAAATGATCTCGGCTTCCTGATCAACGACGTTGCGCGTTTGATTCGTCGTGCCTTCGATCAACGGGCGCAGGGATGTCAGCTGACCCGAGCGCAGTGGCAGGTACTCGCTTTCCTCTTCCACAATGAGGGATCGAACCAGGCAACGGTGGCGGACGCGCTCGATGTCGAGCCGATCACTTTGTCCCGCCATATCGACCGGCTGGAAGCGCTCGGCTATGTGTCCCGGGTCCCCGATCCGGCCGACCGCCGGGCCCGGCGCCTGCACCTGACCGACAAGGTTCGCCCGCTCCTCGACGAGATGAAGGTCATCGGTTCGAGCGTGATGGCGACGGCCCTCGAAGGCGCCACCGCGTCGGAGACGGAGCTTATGTCGAAACTACTCGGCCGCATGCGCAGCAACATGACCGGCCGTGGCTTCGACACGCTGACCGTCGACGCCATGAAGAGCGCCGCAGTGCGGGTCCCGCAAAAAGTCTGATACGAATTCCGGACAGCCGTCGTGCCAGCATCCGCTCGCCGAGCAGCCGCGATCGCATCGCCCTGCGCAGCCGCCAAAGTGACCCCACACTTCTCCGGCCAGCCCGACCTAGATCCCTGAAATCAGCCAGCCGCCGAAGGCCGCGCATAGCACCACGATCCAAGCCGGCCATCGAGCCAGGACGAGTAGTCCGTAGCAGACAGCGGCCAGCAGCAGATCGCGCGGGCCATGGATCGCCGTCGTGATCACCGGATCGTAGAGTGCGGCCGCCAGCAAGCCAACGACAGCGGCATTGACGCCGGCAAGCGCGCGGCGGACCCGCGCGACCTGTCTCAGCGACCGCCAGAACGGCATGACGCCGACAACGAGCAGCATCGCCGGCGCGAACAGGGCCAGCACTGCCAGCCCCGCGCCTGTCACGGGATCCGGCAGACCGGCGGCGACACCGATCCAAGCCGACAGGCTGAATAACGGACCGGGCATTGCCTGCGCCGCGCCATAACCCGCAACGAAAGCCCGATCGGTGATGAAGCCGGGTGCCACCACGGCGTCCTGCAGCAGCGGCAGCACAACATGGCCGCCGCCAAACACAAGCGCTCCCGACCGATAGAGACCGCTGAACAACGCCAGTTCGGCGGATGAGGTGACCCGCGCCAGCAAGGGCAGCCCGAGCAGCAGCAGAGCGAACAGCAGGAGGCTCACGACGCCGAACCCGCGCGATATTCCAGGATGCGACGGGACGCCCCTCACCGGGCTCGCCGCCGGACCGAACGCATATCCGGCAAGTCCGCCGAGGACGAGAATGCCTATCTGCGCCAGACTTCCCGGCACCAGCATCGCGATCACCGTTGCCCCGACGGCGATGCTCGCCAGCAGAGTGCCCCGGGCCAGCGACATCGCCATGCCGCGGACAGCCTCGGCTACGACCGCCACCGCGACGATCGCCAGGCCCGACAGCATGCCGGCATCGAGCGTGTCGCCGCCAGCCGCGAAGCCGAATGCCAGCAGCGCCATCAGAACGGCCGACGGGAGCGTGAAACCGACGAAAGCCGCCACCCCGCCCCGCAAACCGGCCTTTTCGAGGCCGATCGCCATGCCTACCTGGCTCGAAGCCGGCCCGGGCAGGAACTGGCAGAGCGCGACCAGATCGGCGAAGGCGGCTTCGTCGAGCCAGCGCAGGCGGCGGACAAAGCGCTCGCGGAAATAGCCTATATGGGCCACCGGCCCGCCGAAGGACGTTAGGCCGAGACGCAGAAATTCAAGGAAGACGGTCCCGACCGCGGCCGGCATCGCGGACGGCGTGGCGTCCGGCTCGGTGTCCAGGTGAGATCGATCCATCATGGCTGTCATAATGGCACCGCCTTCATGACAGCCAAAAGAAAACGGCGCCCTCGGGCGCCGTTTTCCTGGAGTTTCAGTGAGCCGTCGCCGGCTCCGGACCTCCGGTCGCGACCGGTGCCTCGCTGTCGTCGTCCTCGCGCTTGGCATGCGCGCTGGAGAGATAGGTGTAGAACATCGGCACAACGAACAGCGTGAAGACGGTGCCGATCGACATGCCGGTCGCGATGACCAGGCCCATCGAGAAGCGGGCCTTGGCGCCGGCGCCCTCCGCGAACAGCAGCGGCACCACGCCGAACACCATGGCGGCCGTCGTCATCAGGATCGGGCGCAGGCGAACCCGCGCCGCCTCGACGATTGCGTCATGGCGGTTGAGGCCGCGTTCCTCGCGCTGCTGATTGGCAAATTCCACCATCAGGATGCCGTGCTTGGTGATCAGTCCGACCAGTGTGATCAGCCCCACCTGCGAGTAGATGTTCAGCGACGCGGCGCCCAGGTTGAGCGGGATCAGCGCGCCGAAGATCGAAAGCGGCACCGACATCATGATGATGAGCGGATCGCGGAAACTCTCGAACTGCGCCGCCAGCACCAGATAGATCACGACGATGGCGAGGCCGAACACGATCAGCAGCGAATTGCCGGTCTCGAGCTCGGTGCGCGACTGGCCTGCATACTCAATGAAGTAGTTCGGCGGCAGCACCTCGCTTGCGATTTGCTGGAGCGCAGCGAGGCCATCGCCCGATGTCACCGTCGGCCGAGGCAGGGCCGCCAGCGTCGCCGAATTCAGCTGGTTGAACTGCTCGATCGCCGGCGCAGAACCGACCGTGTTGATCGAGACCACCGACGACAGCGGCACCATGTCGCCCGACTGCGACCGCACGAAGAACGTGCCGAGGCTTTCGGGATTGAGCCGGTACTTCTCCGGCACCTGGGTAATGATGTCGTAGGCCCGAGCCTCGCGGTCGAACTTCGAGATGCCGTTCTCGCCGACGAGCAGCGTCAGCGTGTTACCGATCTCGGCCACCGAGACGCCGAGCGCGGCGGCGCGGTTGCGGTCGATCACGACATTCACCTTCGGCGTATCGAAGGAGAGCGAGTTCTGCACGACGATGAACTTGCCCGACGCCATGGCCCGGTTCTTGATCTCCTCCGCCACGGCGTAGACACGATCAGCCGGCTCGGTCGACTGGATGACGAACTGGATCGGCAAACCGCCGCCGGTGCCCGGAAGCGACGGCACGGCGAACACGAAGGCCTGCACGCCCGCCACCTTGTCGAGACGCGCCTGCACTTCAGCCTGCACCTCAGGCTGCGAACGCGTGCGCTCCGCCCAGGGCTTCAGCACGAGGCCGGAAAAGGCCGAATTAGCGGAGCCACTGCCGGCGATCGAGAACAGCGCCTCCCGCTCGGGGATGTCGGCCGTCTTGCCGGCGATCTCGTCGACATAGAGCTGCGTATAATCGATCGTCGCATATTGCGGCGCCGTGATCAGGGTGAACATGGCGCCCTCGTCTTCCTCCGGCGCCAGTTCGGTCGCCGTGTTGAGGAACAGGAACACCATGGTTCCGAAGATCGCAGCCACCATCATCAGCGTGACCGGACGCACCTTCAGCGACCCGACGAGACGCCGCGCATACCAATTGCCGAAGCGATCGAACACCCGGTCGATGAAATGCTGGATGCGTCCGCCACCCGGCTTCAGGATCCGCGCCGACATCATCGGCGAGACCGTCAACGCCACGATGCCCGACAGGATCACCGCGCCGGCGAGCGTCAGCGAGAACTCGCGGAACAGCGCGCCGGTGACGCCCTGCGTAAAGGCCATCGGCGCATAGACCGCCGCCAGCGTGATCGTCATCGCGATGACGGCGCCGGTGATCTCCTGCATGCCGACGATCGCCGCCCGCATCGGTTTCAGCCCCTCCTCGATGTGGCGATGGATGTTCTCCACCACGACGATCGCGTCGTCGACGACAAGGCCGATCGCCAGCACCATGGCGAGGAGCGTCAGCGTATTCAGCGAATAGCCGAGCGCCCAAAGGATGAAACAGACGCCGATCAGCGATAGCGGGATCGTGACAATCGGGATAATGACCGAGCGGAACGAGCCGAGGAACAGGAAGATGACGACGACGACGATCGCCGACGCTTCCAGAATCGTCCGCACCACTTCCTCGATCGACGCGCTGATCGCCTCGGTCGAATCGTAGACGAGCTCGATATGCATGCCTTCCGGCAGCGTCTTGGCGATCAGCGGCAATTCCTTGCGCACACCCGTCGCCACGTCGAGCGGATTC
This sequence comes from Kaistia granuli DSM 23481, assembly GCF_000380505.1. Lineage (GTDB taxonomy): Bacteria > Pseudomonadota > Alphaproteobacteria > Rhizobiales > Kaistiaceae > Kaistia > Kaistia granuli. Next base: position 256,735 of record NZ_AQYH01000002.1, read on the forward strand.
GCCGACGGGGTCTGGAAGATGCCCAGGAACACGCCTTCCTGGCCGTTGAACCGCACTTCCGTATCGGTGGAGGCGGCCGCCAGCTCGATCGAGGCGACATCGCGCAACCGCACGATCTCGTCGCCATTCGAGCGGATCGGCAAGGCGCCGAACGTCTCGGGATCCTGCAGCGTCGTCTTCGCCTCGATCGAATAGGCGTAGAACTCGTTCTTCGTCTTGCCCGGTGCCGACAGGAAGTTCGATCCTTTGATCGCCGTCATCACGTCCGTCGCCGTCACGCCGCGCGAGGCGAGCGCGACGGGATCGATCCAGACGCGCATGGCAAATTCCTGCGCACCGAGGATCTCGGCATTGGCGACACCGTCGACCGTGGCGAAGCGGGGCTGGATCACGCGGATCAGGTAGTCGGTCAGCTGTTGCGGATTCATCGTCTCACTGCGGGCAGCGAGATACATCAGCGCGAACTGGAAGCCGGTGCCCTTCTGGATCACCGGATCCTCGGCCTCGTCGGGCAGTTGGCCGCGGACCTGCTGGACCTTGGCGATGACTTCCGTCAGCGCCTTGTCGGGATCGGTGTTCAGCCGCATGTAGACGGAGACCGTCGACACGCCGAGCGAGCTCTTGGAGGTGACGTAGTCGACGCCTTCCGCCGACGACACCGACTTGGCGATCGTCGAGGTGATGAAGCCCTGGATGACGTCCGCGCTGGCGCCCGGATAGATCGTCGTCACCGTCACCACGGTCTCGTCGACCTTCGGATATTGCCGGATCGACATGGAGAGGATGCCCTGCGCGCCCAGCAGCAGGATCATCAGGCTGACGACGGTCGCAAGGACCGGTCGCCGAATGAAGAGTTCGGAGAAGCTCATGACTTGGAAGCCTCCGGGTTCGCCGTGGCGCCCTTGACCGGCTGGACCGAATTGTCGATGGCGACGGAACTACCGCTCGACAGCTTGTTCTGGCCCGAAGTGACGATCCGCATGCCGGGCTTCACGCCCTCGACGATCTCGATCATGTCGCCGGAGCGACGACCGGGCGTGACGAAGATCTGCTTGGCGACAAGCCCTGGCCCCGCAGTGGCCGGAGCCGGCTTGGCCTCCTCCGCTTTTCCGGCCTCCGCCTTGGCAGGGTCGGCCGGCGCCGCGGCGGCTGCCGCCGGCGCGTCCTCGACGGCATAGACATAGGCGCCATAGAGGCTGATCGTCACGGCGGTCTGCGGCAGCGCGATCACATTGTCCTCGACCGGCAGGTCGACGCGCACGCGGATGAACTGACCCGGACGCAGCGTGCCGTCGGGATTGTCGAGGATCGCCTGCACCGTGACGAGCCGCGAGGCTGCGTCGATCTTCGGGTCGATGCCGGTGATCGTACCCTTGAAGCCGAGATCATCTTCCTTCAGGCCGAAGCGGGCCGTCTGGCCGATCTTCAGAGAGCCGAGCTCCTGCTCCGGCACCGTGAAGTTTACCTTCATCTTGTCGAGATTCTGCAGCGTCGCGACGACCGTTCCCGGCTGCGCATACTGACCGACATCAATCTTCGGAATACCGATCGTGCCGGCGAAGGGAGCCTTGATTGCCTTCTGGTCGAGCGTCGCCTCGAGCTGCTGGAGCGCGCCCTTGGCCTTGTCGAGATTGTTCTGCGCGTCCTGCAGCGACGCGACGGTGCTGACATTGCGCTGCAACAGCGCCTGAGCGCGGCTCAAGGCGTCCTGGCTGACGGCAACCGCCGTATTGGCGCTGACGAGGCCGGCGCGCTCGACGGCATCGTCGATCTGCACCAACAGCTGGTCCTTCTCGACCTTGTCGTTCGCCTTGAACAGGATCTTTTCGATGATGCCACCCGCCTGGACCGCGACATCGACGCCTTCCGAAGCGGCGGCCGTGCCGACGGCCTCGATGCCCGGCGTCCACTGCGCCGGCTCAACCGTGACGGCCGAAATCGTGACGACCGGCGCCTGCATGGTGGCGAAGAACTGCTCGATCATCTTGTTGCGGAAGAAATTGAACCAGATCAGACTGCCACAAATCGCCACGACGACGATCAGCAGGATCGCTGCAAGGATGAAGCGCTTCATGTTTGGCAATCCAATAAGGCGCGGAGCGCGTCGGGGGACGGACTGGCGCATGGCAAAAAACAAAGGTCGCGGAGACGCGCCACTCAGGCGTGTTTCCTCGATCCTCGGTGCGGAATTAGTGTACCGGGCGTACAGAACTGTCAACGCGCCTTAGGGAAGGTGCTGTGCTTAGCCAAGCTATCGTGCCTCGACGGCAACACCGGTCGGGCCCCTCCCCGCCTCCCCGCCTCCCCAGGTGCCCTGGCGGACGGCCGAGCGGCCTTGCCTGGCCGCCGTCTCGCGAGGAGACCGAGCGAACCCGCCCCTCGTCCGCATCCGCGTCCGATTTGGGGATAGGTCGTGGCGCTGGGTGGCGTCAAGCTCGGGCCGAGGCAGGGCTGGAGCGTGGACTTGAGCCCCGGACCTGGGACCTGGGACTTGAACCACGAGCTCGGGCGGCACGCCTGCCGATGCAGCCGAAAGAATCGTCGTATCTGCTTTGGCAGACGAGGGTCTGGTCGCTCGAGCGTCCCGACGGCCTGTCCTCGTCCGGCTTGCCGCTGCGCGCTCTTCGCGTCTTCTCGGCCTTTGCTTGTTCATTTGGTGTTGTTTGAACGCAAAAACCCCGCCGGCGAGGGTACGCGCGGCGGGGTTTTTGTTTGTGTTTCATCGTGAAGAGAATTTTTCG
>NZ_AQYH01000003.1 GCF_000380505.1 Kaistia granuli DSM 23481
TCGTTGGTGATCACCAGGATGCGATAGCCGAGCTTGACCAGCACGGGGGTGATCGCCTCGATGATGGCGGTCTTGCCGGAGCCGACGGGTCCACCAATGCCGATGCGGGGGATCTTTTTCATAGTGCTATCCAGCTACCTGGTTCGTTCATGAACATGCGGACGTGGCGCAAGGTGACGGCGTCGTGGCTGTTATTATGGTGACCCACCTCATGCTCGTGGCCGTGCGAATGGCAGGCCTCGCCGGCGCCGCCGAACAGCCGCCGGGCTTCACGGGTCGCCAGTTGGCTCCGCCGAATTGGGCGCGCATTCCGGTGCGCTTGCATTGTCGAGGAGGCCCTCGATAACGATCATGCAACCTCCGCTCTGAACGGGTCTCGCCGCTTCAGCTGAAGAAATAGAGCTGGTTGAGTGAGATCGATTTTGGCGGTTTGACCGTCGCATGGACGCCGTCGACCTTGACCGCGAAGGTCTGCGGATCGACGTCGATGTTCGGCAGGAAGCTGTTGCGCACCATGTGCTGCTTGCCAAGGGTCCTCGTGCCGGAAACCGGGCTGATCACCCGCTGCAGTTCGTAGCGCTCGCCGATGTTGTTGTCGTAGGCGGCGCGCGACACGAAGGTGATCGAGCTCTGGTGCAGCGCCGTGCCGAAGGCGCCGAACATCGGGCGATAGTACATCGGCTGCGGGGTCGGCAGCGAGGCGTTCGGATCGCCCATATTGGCCCAGGCGACGAAGCCGCCCTTCAGTACCAGCTTCGGCTTGGCGCCGAAGAAAGCAGGCTCCCACAGGACGAGGTCGGCGAATTTTCCGGGCTCGATCGAGCCGATCTGGTCGGCAACGCCGGCCGTCAGCGCCGGATTGATGGTCACCTTGGCGACGTAGCGCAGGACGCGGAAATTGTCGTTGCCGGCAGCATCCTCCGGCAGGGAGCCGCGCGCCTTCTTCATCGCGTCGGCCGTCTGCATCGCGCGCAGGAACGTTTCGCCAATCCGGCCCATCGCCTGCGAGTCGGAGCCGATCATCGAGATGGCGCCCATGTCATGCAGCACGCTCTCGGCAACGATGGTCTCGGCGCGGACACGGCTCTCGGCGAAGGCGACGTCGGAGGGAATCTTCGGGTTGAGGTTGTGGCAGACCATGATCATGTCGAAGAGTTCGGCCACGGAATTCTGCCCGCAGGGCAGGGTCGGGTTGGTCGAGCTTGGCAGGATATTGCTCTGGCCGACGACCTTCAGCAGGTCGGGGGCGTGACCGCCGCCGGCGCCCTCGCTGTGATAGGTGTGGATGGTGCGGCCGTCGAAGGCGGCGATCGTATCCTCGACATAGCCGGATTCGTTGAGCGTATCGGTGTGAATGGCGACCGACACGTCATAGTCATCGGCAACGGTCAGGCAGGCGCGGATGGCGCCCGGTGTCGAGCCGTAATCCTCGTGAACCTTGAAACCGGCCGCGCCGCCCAGCAATTGTTCGACCAGCGGCCCTTCGCCAGTCGAGTTGCCCTTGCCAAGCAGGCCGATATTGATCGGCAGAGCCTCGATCGAGCGCAGCATCATCTCGAGGTTCCAGGGGCCGTTGGTGCTTGTCACACCATTGCTGCCGTCGACGGGGCCGATGCCGCCGCCCCAGAGCGTGGTGATGCCGTTGGAGAGAGCGGCGTTGACCTGTTGCGGCGAGATATAGTGGACGTGGGTATCCATGCCGCCGGCGGTCAGGATCAGGTGCTCGCCCGAGATGGCGTCGGTCGAAGCGCCGGTGACAAGGCCCAGCGTGACACCTTGCATGGTCGACGGGTTGCCGGCCTTGCCGAGACCGACGATGCGGCCGTTGCGGATGCCGACATCGGCTTTCACCACGCCGAGCGTCGGCTCGATCACGGTCACATTGGTGATGACAAGGTCGAGGCAGCCGGCTTCCTGCGTCAGCAGATTGTCCGAGCCCATGCCGTCGCGCAGCGTCTTGCCCCCGCCATACTGCAGTTCGTCGCCATAATTGCCGCGAAGATCCTTCTCGATCTCGACATAGAGATCGGAATCGCCGAGCCGGATCTTGTCGCCGACAGTGGGTCCATAGAGGTCGGCATATTGCTGACGGGATATCTGCGTCATGATCATGCACCTCAGGAATGGCGGGGAACCACGCGCAATCTGGCGCAAAGCCACGTAGTCCCCGCCGGGATGAAAGAGCGAACTACTTCTTCGATGACTTGGGGTCCGTCCGGAACTTGAAGCCCAGCTTCTGGGCGCGCTCGATGGCGGCTTCGCGGTTCGGCCGATAGTCCGGCTTGGGTCCATCCCCTGTCCAGCCATCGACGAGATTGCTGAAGCCATAGACGAACTGCTTGCCGGCATAGGGAACCAGCGTCACTTCCTTCTCGTCGCCGGGCTCGAAGCGGACGGCGGTATTGGCGGGGATATCAAGCCTTTGTCCGAACGAGGCGCCTCGGTCGAAGTCGAGATAGCGGTTTGCCTCGAAGAAGTGATAGTGGGACCCGACTTGGATCGGTCGGTCGCCGGTATTGCGGACCGTCAATTTGGTGCGCGGCCTTCCGACGTTGATCTCGATCGGCTCTTTCGCAAGCACATAGCCGCCGATCGGCCGGACCGCTTTGTGTGCCTTCTTCATATGCTCGGGTTGGGGATGAACAGCCCTTGCTGGAGTCTTGGCCATGATGGCCTCCTCGATGCAGCCTTGCTCAGAATTTCGAGACGCACCGCGATGGGCGCGCTGCGGCAATCAGGTGATCGGATTGTGCAGGCTCACCAGCCGGCTGCCATCGGTGAAGACGGCCTCGACCTGAATGAGAGGGAGCAGGTCCGGCACGCCCTCCATCACATCGCTGGAGCGGAGGACGCTGCGGGCGCCGTCCATGACTTCCTCAACCGTCTTGCCTTCACGGGCGCCCTCCAGAACGTACGCGCAGAGAACCGCGACGGTCTCGGGATGGTTGAGCTTCAGGCCCTTGTCCTTCCGCTTCAAAGCCACGTCGGAAAGCATGTGGATCAGGAGCTTGTCGAATTCTCGGGGAGTAAGATGCATGGACGCCTCCTGTGGGTGTCAGGAATGGCAATAGCGTCGGCTCTTGAAATGGTCCGACGAACAGGAACTCGCGGGCATGTCCCGCAACCTATCAGTCTATTCGCTGAAATCGCAAGCAGATGATCGGAAATTGTCGCGATCGCATATATTTAAAATATCTGAATTGGCGGATATCACGGAAATTTGATCTTTCCGTGATCTGGTCGTATACATTGTAAGGGTCGGAAATACTTAAGAGATTCCGATCGTCGCCGCGGGTGTCCGCGCTCCCGGTGAATGCCGAGCCAGATAGCCGGAGGCCGTCGTTCGAAAGCGGGCTGACGGCGCGGTTGGGGAGGCTGTTTGGCGCCAGGTGGCGGTGGCTTCGCGCAAAAAAGCGACGGCGCCCTGGGGTGCCGTCGCTTCGCAACTTTTGCCGGCGCAGCGCCAAAGGCGCGGCGGTCGCCTTTTAGCTCGTGAAGAACTTCTGCGTGCCATGCGCCTCGATGGCGCCGGCGACACGCGACAGGGCGTGCACATAGGCAGCGCTGCGGATCGTAATGCCGCGATCCTGGGCGAGGTTCCAGACGGCGCGACCTTCGCGGTCCATCGTCTCCTGCAGGCGCGAACGAACTTCCTCGGCCGTCCAGTAATAGCCCTGCCGGTTCTGGACCCACTCGAAATAGGAGACGGTGACGCCGCCGGCATTCGCGAGAATGTCGGGCAGGACGACGACGTTCTTGCCGGCCAGGATGACGTCGGCTTCCGGCGTGATCGGGCCGTTGGCGAGCTCAAGGATGACACGCGCCTTGATGGCGGCGGCGTTGTCCTTGTGGATCAGGTCCTCAAGCGCTGCCGGCACCAGGATCTCGCAGTCGACCGCGGTGATCGCGTCGGCGTCGATGGCCTGGATGCCGTCCTGGCCGACCAGCTGCAGAACCGAGCCGGTCTTCTTGGAGGCGAGCAGCTTGGCGACGTCGAGACCGGCGTCGTTGTGGATCGCGCCCTTCGAATCCGAGACGGCGACGATCTTGTAGCCGTCGGCGCCGAGCAGGCTGGCGATGTGCTGGCCGGCATTGCCGAAGCCCTGGATCGCGACGCGGGCGCCGGGCGTCAGGCCCAGTTCCGAGGCGAGGTTGCGGACCAGATAGTAGCCGCCGCGCGCGGTGGCGTCGTCGCGGCCGAGCGAACCGCCGAGCGAGATCGGCTTGCCGGTGATGACGGCAGGCGTCGACTGGCCGACGATGGACGAGTACTCGTCCGCCATCCAGCCCATGATCATCGAGTTGGTGTAGACGTCGGGAGCGGGGATATCCCGGTCGGGACCGACGATCTTCGAGAAGGCCTGCATGTAGGCGCGCGACAGGCGCTCCAGCTCGGCCTTCGAAAGCGAATGCGGGTCGACGCGGACCGCGCCCTTGCCGCCGCCATAGGGCAGGTTCATGACGGCGCACTTCATCGTCATCCAGAAGGCGAGCGTCTCGACTTCCTCGATGGTCGAATCCGGATGGAAGCGGATGCCGCCCTTGGTCGGGCCGCGCGTGTCGTCATAGCGGCAGCGCCAGGCCATGAAGGATTTGCGCGATCCATCGTCCATGCGGATCATCAGCCGCACCTTGGTGGTCTCGCGCGGGTATTTGAGCTTCTCGAGGACATCGCCATCCAGGTGCAGATGAGCTGCTGCTTCGTCGAGGCGCGTCAGGGCCTGATCGAGCATGGTGGCGTCTGTCATCCTTGCGTCGCTCCGATTGTTAAGTGTCATGGTATTTCCCCGCGTGGGTTTATCGCCCGCGTTATGACTGCTCTGCCCGAATAGGGCAACATTTCTGACGCATTTTATTGCGCGGCTGCCTAAATTTTGCACCAAATCGTGCTCGATTGGCAGACAGATTGCCGCAGGGGCGGGCAGTCGTCGAAATGGCGACCCTTCGGGCGTCGTCCCGCCGGACCCCTTATCGCTAAGGTTGCCGATCCGACTCGGGTGACGTCGGGGCGTCCTGGAGGCCCAGCTCTCGCGTCATATCGTCGGTGGGAACGAAGCGGAGCCACTCGCGGGCACGGGTCATGTCCCAGGCCATGCCGCGATTGCCGGAGACAGCGTTGACGACAATTCCCGGCTGCGGCCAGCGCGTGGCATCGGCGCGCAGGCTGGCTTCGAAAATGCCGACGAGATCGCGGTTCGAGAGCCACATGCCGCGGAACCAGGCCAGATCGCATCGCGCTGCCGCGTCCAGATTGTCGAGGCGGCTGTTGGGCGTGCCGGAGGCCGAGATGCTGGACGGGTGGTTTTCACCCGGCTGGCACCAGCCGATGCGGAGGGCGACGGCGGTCAGGCCGTCGCGCGTGGCGAGACTGCAGCAGAGCCGCTCGCCCATCAGCTTCGCCACGGCGTAGGGCGTGCTGTCGCTGCTGCCGGCATCGTTGCGCCAGCGTGTGCCGGGCAGGGGTGGCAGGTCCTCGTGCAGGGAGCCGGGCGTCGTCGCGATGTCGGTATCCTTGTAGCCGCCCATGACGTGGTTCGACGTCGCGAAGACGAAGCGCCGGACGCCCGATTGGGCGGCGGCGCGAAACAGCAGGGCCGTCATGTCGAAGGAGGCGGCCGAGTCGGTCCAGTCCGCCTCGGGATAGGGGTTTTGGGCGGCAAGATGCACGACGGCGTCGACGGAGGCGATGGTATTGAGCCAGCGCCGGTCGTCGGGTTGGCGCAGATCCGCCTCGACACAGTCGAGCGTGGCGTGGCCGGGTGCCTCGATCGGATCGAAGCGCCGGTCGAGCGCAACCAGCTTGCTGCACCAGGGCTGGGCGCCGAAGCCGGCGATGAGCTTGCGGGCGAGGTTTCCGTTGCCGCCGGTGATGGCAATGCGCATGGGTTGACGATCCGATTCTGGAAAGGGAAGGCTTGTCACATCCGCCCGCCGTCACGCGCGAGATTGGAGCCGATACGGTCGCGGATGACAAAGATGTGGGCCGAGACCGCCTTTTCCGCGGCGGCGAGGTCACTCTGGCGGATGGCATCGAGGATGGCGCGGTGGTCCGAATTCACCTGCAGCGCCGCTTCCAGCTCTCGGAAATAGTGCACCCGCATGATGTGCAGGTGGACATGCAGGTTGCGATAGATCTCGAGGAGACGCTGATTGCCGCCGGCCGCGATGATGGCGAGGTGGAAGGCGCGGTCCCATTCGGTGAAGTGGTCGTAATCGGTGTAGAGGTCGCCAGAGGTCGACCGCTCCATCTCGCGATAGGCCGCCTCCAGCGTATCGGCGAGGGCGATGTGCCGTCCGTCGCGGATGGCCAAGCGAATGCTGTAGAGCTCGGCCGCCTCGCGGATCTCGAAGATCTCGCGCATGTCGTCCATCGTCAACGCCCGCACGAAGCAGCCGCGCCGCGCCCGGATCTCCACCAGGCCCTCGCTCGCCAGCCGTTTCATCGCGTCGATCACCGGCGTCCGGCTGACGCCCAGTTCCGCCGCGACCGTGTCGATCGGGATCTGCTGGCCCGTCTCCAGTTGGCGCAGCAGGATGCGCTTGCGGATGGCCTCATAGGTCTGTTCGGCCAAATCAGCATGCTTCAACGGCTCGAAGCCGGCGCCAGCCGGCGTGCCGCGGGGAGTCATGGATCTATCCTTGGACAAAGGGGGCCTGCATCACAGTTTGGAACCTCTATTGACATGTAACATGTGAAATTTTACGGATCAACACGGTCGGGTTCGAATCCGCTCGCGGCCGGCGAATTTCACGGAGGCACCAGCATCTTGAAACAGGCCCTTGTTACCGGCGGTGCGCGCGGCATCGGCTTCGGCGTCGCCGAAGCGCTGCTCGCCGCCGGCTATGCCGTCACCGTCAGCGGGTTGAGCGACGCGGAAGTCGACGCCGTCCCGGCGCGCGACCATCTGACGGCCATCGTGCTCGATGTGACGGACCAGGCCTCCGCCGACGCTGCGTTCGCCCGTCTCGACCGGCTCGACACGCTCGTGAATTGCGCCGGCGTGCTGTTCCGGGGCAAGGAATACGACATGGACGTGTTCCAGAAGGTGATCGACGTCAATCTGACCGGCACGATGCGGATGTGCGTCGGCGCACGGCCCCTGCTGGCGAAGCAGGGCGGGGCGATCGTCAACACGGCGTCGATGCTGTCCTATTTCGGCGGCCCGCTGGTGCCGGCCTATACGGCGTCCAAGGGCGGCGTGGCGCAACTGACCAAGGCGCTCGGTGTCGCCTGGGCGGAGGAGGGCATCCGCGTCAACGCGGTCGCCCCCGGCTGGATTGCCACCGAGGTGACGCGCGGCATCGTCGAGGATCCCGTCCGTTCGGCCGGCATTCTCGGCCGCACGCCCATGAAGCGCTGGGGCGAGCCCCGCGATATCGGCGACGTCGTCGCCTTCCTGTGTTCGGACGCCGCGCGTTTCATGACGGGGACCGTTGTCCCCGTTGATGGCGGCTATGCTTCGGTTTGAGATGAGAGAGTGACGATGAGCGACAACACCACGGTCAACCATTCCGGCCTCGAGACGGATGCCGACAGCAAGCGCATCCCCTATCGGCATCCGCAGCCGAAGGAATCCTTCCCCGAGATCGTCATCCCGAACGCCATTCCCACGGATGAGCGGCTCTGGGTACCGCAGCAGGAGAATGTCTGGTTCCGCCCGCTCTGCCTGTCGGCAAGCCGCGGCTACTGGATGAACTTGCTGCGCGTGCGTAAGTCCGGTGTGCTGTCGCGCCACCGTCATCCGCAGCCGGTGCATGGCTGGGTGCTGAAGGGCAGCTGGCACTATCTCGAGCACGACTGGACGGCGGAGGAGGGCTCCTATGTCTACGAGGCGCCCGGCGAGACGCATACGCTGGTCGTCGAGCCGCATGTGACCGAGATGATCACGCTGTTCCAGGTCAATGGCGCGATGATCTATGTCGATCCCGATGGCGCCGTGCAGGGCTATGAGGACGTCTTCACCAAGATCGACCTCTGCCGCAAGCACTATACGGATGTCGGCCTCGGCGAAGGCTATATCGACCAGCTGATCCGGTGAGGGGGGGACTGGGTTGGCATTTGTGCATGAAGGCAGATTGCATTTGCCACCCTCCACCAACATCCTGAGGTGCCCGGCGAAGCCGGGCCTCGAAGGAGGCTCCAGCACGCCCCATGGCCGCCGCCGTCTACATGCTTCGTTGTGCCGACGGCAGCTATTATGTCGGCTCAACTTCGGCTGAAGATCGACAGCGGCGGCTGCTGGAGCATCAGTCCGGAGCCTATCGCGGCTATACCCATTCGAGACGCCCCGTCGAACTCGTCTGGTCCGAAGAGTTTGATCGCCTCACCGACGCCTATGCGGCGGAGCATCAGATCAAGGGCTGGTCGCGCGCCAAGAAGGAAGCCCTGATCCGTGGCGATTGGGCGGCGATATGCGAACTTGCCAAGCGAAGGTGAGTGCGTGCTTCGAGACGGCCCTGCGGGCCTCCTCAGCATGTTGGGGGACGGTCCGCACGTCGGTGGAAGAGACGCTTTCCTGCGGAACGCCCACTATCCCGACGCTACAAATACAAAAAAAGGCCGGCGTCTTGGACACCGGCCTTATCTATATCGACGCTCGCGATCAGCGGATCGGCGGGGCGTACTGGATGCCGCCGAGCGACCAGAGCTGGTTCAGCCCGCGCGGAATGCCGAGCTTGGAGCCGACGCCGAGATTGCGCTCGTAGACCTCACCGTAATTGCCGACGGCTTTGACGATGTCGATGGCCCAATCATTCGAAAGGCCGAGCTTCTGGCCGAAGCCGCCATCGGTGCCGACCAGGCGCATGACGTCCGGCTTCTTCGAGGCCTTGGCCTCGTCGACGCGCTCGGACGAGACGCCGAGTTCCTCGGCATTCAGCATGGCGTAGTGGACCCAGGTGACGAGGGCACGCCACTTCGCGTCGTCCTGGCGGACGACCGGGCCCAGCGGCTCCTTGGAAATCACGTCCGGCAGGATGATGTGATCGGCGCCGTCGGCGAGGCTCGCCCGCTCGGAATAGAGCTGCGACACGTCGGTGGTGATAACCGTGCACTTGCCGCTCTTATAGTTCTCGAGCGACTGCTCCGGACTGTCGGCGGCGACCGTCGTGAACTTCATCGTGTTGGTGTTGAAGTAGTCGACGAAATTCTGCTCGCTGGTGGTGCCGCTCTGCACGCAGACGGTCGCGCCATCCAGCTCCAGCCCCGAGACCTTGCCGCTGTCGCGCTTCACCATGAAACCCTGGCCGTCGTAGTAGGTGACGCCGGCGAAGGCGAGCGGCAGGTCGGTCTCGCGCGACATCGTCCAGGTCGAGTTGCGCGACAGCAGGTCGACCTTGCCGTCCTTCAGCGCGTCGAAGCGCTCGGCCGCCGAGAGCGGCACATAGGTCACCTTCTCCGGATCGTTGAAGATCGCCGTGGCGACGGCGCGGCAGAAGTCGACGTCGAAGCCGCTCCACTTGCCCGCGTCGTCCTGCGCCGAGAAGCCGAGCAGCCCCTGGCTGACGCCGCAGATCAAATTGCCACGCTGCTTCACCGTGTCGAGCGTGCCGGCATGGGCGGCGGCGGTAGAGCCGAGCGTGACGGCCAGAGCCAGCGCTGCCACGCGGCCAAAAAGAACCTTCGCAGGAAACACCATGGTCGCCTCTTCAATTGATCGTTCAGTGAAGCCACCCCGGAAGAGGCGACCGGAGAGTGGCGTCAGAGCTGCGCCTGCTGGCGAACAATGACCTTGGTTCCAACGGGCACGCGGTCGAACAGGTCGACGACGTCGTTGTTGACCATGCGGAAGCAGCCCGACGACAGCGCGTGGCCGATCGTCTGCGGCTGGTTGGTGCCGTGGATACGGTAGATCGTGTCGCCCAGATAGAGCGCACGCGCGCCCATCGGATTGCCTTCGCCGCCCGCCATGAAGCGCGGCAGGTAGGGCTGGCGCTGGATCATCTCCGCCGGCGGCCGCCAATCCGGCCATTCCGCCTTGCGGGAGATCTTCAGGAGGCCCGACCACTGGAAGCCGTCGCGTCCGACGCCGACTCCGTAGCGGATGGCGCGGCTGTCCGGCTGGACGAGATAGAGGAAGCGCTCATCGGTATTGATGATGATCGTTCCCGGCTTCTCGTTGGTGCGGAAATAGACCGGCTGTGGCCGGAACTCGGGCGGCAGGACCGAATCCTGCGCCGACGGCACCAGGCCGGGCTGCTCGGGAACCTGCAGAACCTGGCGCGGGGCGGCCTGCGCCGGCGCCATGGAAGCGAGCCCGATCGCGGCCGTGCAGCCGAGCAGGGCGAGGGACAGGGGGCGTTGGAACATCTGGCGGAGCAGTCTGGCCGCTATGGTGCGCATCGTGACCTCGAATTTGACTGGCGATAGGGAGGCCCGGTCGACGCCGGGCTGAACTCAACCGGCGGAAGCGGTGGAAGCCGGCGCGGCCTGTCCGCAGCGTACGAACACCATGGTGCCGTAGCGGGCCGTCACGCTCGGATCGACCCAGGGCGCGATCATGACGCCGTCCTGGAACGATGTGATCTGGCGATCCTTCGGCGTGCCGGCGGGGCCAGGCGGGCCGATATAGACGCGGCCGCCAGCTGTCTTCAGCACGACCTCGCTCGGCTTCGACTGGTCGGCGAGATACATCATCACGCCATTGTTCGGGCCGCGCGTGATCACATAGGGATTGCTGCAGTAGCGGCGCGCCTCGTTGATGGTGCGCGGCAGGTCGGCTTCCTGGCGGAACGAACCGAGGCCCCAGTTGCCGATCAGATCCTCGGTCGTAATGGCGACGTTCGGCGCCGGACCCACGGCAGGGCCGGCGCGTTCGGTGACCGAAGCACATCCGGCGATCGAGAGAAGGGCTGCGGCGCCAACCAGCAGGGCGGCCGTGCGACGGTTGAGGGCTCCGATCGGAGTTCCACCCACCGATGACGTAGCGGTTTGTTCCATCTTTCCCCCTTCTGCGACCGCAGGGCAGAGAGGTCCCCCAGATGCCGCAGTGTGTTCGCGCTAAGGCAGCACGCGATTCTGGTCAGCATGATGGCGACTATGCGGCAAAAATTGCAACTGCCGCCGCGACCGTGGGGTTGCCTAGTCGGCGGGATGCCGGTCCGACAGCATCGGCGCCCGCCGGAGCGGGTCGACCTTCTTGATCGGTCCCGCCTTGGGGGCGCCTGGCAGGGTGCGCCAGTTGACGCCGGCGATCGTCACGATCCGGCTGCCGCGGAAATCGACCTCGTTGCGGATGTGGCCGTGCTCGGACATGTAGGTGAGCAGCCACCGGCCGCGCGATGGCGAGCGGCTGCCATAGGCATTGGCCAGCGACTCGTCGGTCGGGCAGGGCGCTTCCTCGCGGGCGGCGCGGGCGAGCAGCAGGAACACGCCCTGCATCTCCTCCGGCAGGCTCTCCGCCACGGTGAGGACCTGCTCCCACGCCTCGTCGCCCCGGTCGGAAGCGACGCCGGCGCGCGCCAGCGCCAGGCGCTTGCGGAAGCTCGGCATGTCCTGGCCATAGGTGCCGAGCTTCTTGATCCGGCAATGGAACAGGAAATCCTGGTAGATCAGCGGCGCCGGGCGGAAGGCCGTATCCGGGTCCGACATGATCTCGGCATAGACGCTGTCGAGCACTTCCTGCTTCTCGGCTTCCGTGCGGGTGTCGGTCTCGACTTCCGTGGCACTGTCGAGCGGGCCGGCTGTCTCGATGTCGCGCAGTAGCTCGGCCGTGCCGCGGGCGCGCGAGACGTTCGGCTTCGGCATTGGCAGCAGATCGTCCTCGCCACCGACAAAGATCAGGTCCTGCATCTCCGCCTGCGGCACTTCCGGCAACGGCATCAGCACGGGGCGGCCGCTGCGGCCGGCGGTGTCGACGGCGCCAATCCGCAGCGGGATCGGCTTGCGCGAGAGCGCCGGTCCGAGCGCGACGAACTGGCCGGGATCGAGATCGCGAAACCCTTCGGCCTGGCGACGGTCCATGCCGAGAAGATCGGCGGCGCGCGCCATGTCGATGTCGAGGAAGGTGCGGCCCATCAGGAAGTTCGAGGCTTCGGCGGCGACGTTCTTCGCGAGCTTGGCGAGACGCTGCGTCGCGACGATGCCGGCGAGGCCACGCTTGCGGCCGCGGCACATCAGATTGGTCATCGCGCCGAGCGAAAGACGGCGCGCCTCATCCGATACTTCGCCGGCTACGGCCGGCGCGAAAATCTGCGCCTCGTCGACCGTGATCAGCATCGGGTACCAGACGCTGCGGTCGGCGTCGAAGAGGCCGTTCAGGAACGCGGCGGCGCAGCGCATCTGCTCTTCCGCGTCGAGGCCTTCCAGATTGAGCACGACCGAGGCGCGATGCTGGCGGATGCGCAGCGCAATGCGCTGCAATTCGCTGGGGCTGCGCTCGGCGTCGACGACGGTGTGGCCGAAGCGCTCGGAGAACGAGACGAAATCGCCTTCGGGATCGATGATTGCCTGCTGCACCATGCCGGCACTCTGCTCGAGCAGCCGCCGCAGCAGATGGGATTTGCCGGAGCCGGAATTGCCCTGGACGAGCAGACGCGTCGAAAGCAGTTCCTCGAGGTCGAGTAGGGCCGGTTGACCCGCCTGGTTGGTCCCGAGTTCGATTCCAGCTTTCATAGTGCTCCACATCGCCTTTCATGCAGGGCCGGACCCTATCACAGGCGGCGGAGGCTTCGGGGCGCCTCATGGAAACTCCACAGGAGATCCAGTGCGCATGACGCGCAATTCGCCGGCCGCGCCAGCAGCCTGCGTTGCCCGGCGACACAGCGCACGGACGTTCATCTCTGAATTCGTTCAAAGAAGATTGGTACGCCCTAGGGGAGTCGAACCCCTCTCTCCACCGTGAAAGGGTGGCGTCCTAACCGATAGACGAAGGGCGCAGCGATGCGCGTTATAGGTAGTTCCCTTGAGCCTGACAAGCTCAAGTCTTGATCCCGACACCCGATCAAGAAAAGGTGGTGCGCCCTAGGGGAATCGAACCCCTCTCTCCACCGTGAAAGGGTGGCGTCCTAACCGATAGACGAAGGGCGCGGCGAGGCGGTTTATAGGGGGCAACCCCCGGAGTGACAAGACCGTTCGCACCGCATGTCTACCGCCTGTGGATAGAGTGCCGTCTCATCGCTGAGACGGCACGGCATTCGATCTACCACTTGCCGGTGTTCGGCATCGAGGCCCAGGGCTCCTGCGGCGGCAGCGGGTCGCCGGCCTGGATCAGTTCGATCGAGATGTTGTCGGGGGAGCGGACGAAAGCCATATGGCCGTCGCGCGGCGGACGGTTGATGGTGATGCCGGCCTTCTGCAGCTTGTCGCAAAGGGCGTAGATATCGTCGACGCGATAGGCGAGGTGTCCAAAATTGCGGCCTTCGCCATAAACTTCGGGATCCCAGTTGAAGGTCAGCTCGACCTGGGCATCCTCGTCGCCGGGCGCTGCCAGGAAGTACAGCGTGTAGCGTCCCTTCTCATTGTCGATGCGCCGCACCTCGTTGAGGCCGAGTTCCTTGTAGAAGGCGATCGACTTGTCGACGTCGGTCACGCGAACCATCGTGTGAAGATACTTCATAGGGCGTCATCCTTTTCCCGGAATGGCATTGCCGGTTGCGCGCGAGCGTGGGTCGCTCGCGCGCCGGCGAATTGCCCCGCCACCATAGCGGCAGCATCGCAAAACAGGAACCCGCTCCACCTCTGCAACTCAGGACGGAAATCCACGGTTGTGGCCAGGAAGCCACTGGTCTCCGCCACGTCCGATGTTATTCTTTGTTAAGGGAATCGGCGGTGAGCGCGCTTCAAGGGCAGGGCTATGCAGTCGACCATGTGTGTATTCGGCCTGGAAAGGCCAATCGGGGGCCGACGATATGGGTTCCAAGAACAGCGCTGAACCGTCTTCCGCCGCGGGGCGGGAGGACGAGGGCGGGCTGGATCTGGTCGAGGTAGTCGGCTCGATCAAGTGGTTCGACGCGTCGAAGGGCTATGGCTTCATCCTGCCCGACGATGGTTCGCCGGATATCCTTTTGCATGTGACCTGCCTGCGACGCGACGGCTTCCAGACCGCTTACGAAGGCTCCCGTATTGTTTGCGAGGTCACGAAGGGCCAGCGCGGACTGCAGGCTTTCCGCGTCATCAGTATGGATGATTCGACGGCTATCCATCCGGCCCAGGCCGGTCCGCCGCGCACCCATACGGTGATCGTGCCGACCAGCGGCCTCGAGCGCTGCGTCGTCAAATGGTTCAACCGCGTCAAGGGTTACGGCTTCGTAACGCGCGGCGAGGGGACCGAAGACATCTTCGTCCACATGGAAACATTGCGCCGCTACGGCCTGACCGAGCTGCGCCCCGGCCAGACGGTGCTGGTCCGCTTCGGCGACGGCGACAAGGGCCTGATGGCGGCCGAGATCCGTCCGGATGGCGTTTCGTCCGGACCGTCGTCGCACTGATCGCGGTGTCGCCGCGTCGCGCCCGTTTCGGCTTTCTTTCCACGCTATGCGGGGCGCTCGGCCTCTGCTTGGCGCTGGCCACCAGTTCCGCCGCGGCCGCCGACACCTCCGGCATCGACGTCGCGACCAAGACCGGCCAGCACCATCTGACCGTCGAGTGGGCCTCGACGCCGACCGAGCGCGAGCGCGGCCTGATGGGACGCGAGGCGATGCCGGACGGGCACGGCATGCTGTTCGATTTTGGCGGCGAGCGGCCCGTCTATTTCTGGATGAAGAACACGCCGCTGTCGCTCGACATAATCTTCATCAAGGCCGACGGCACGACATCCCGTATCGAGAAGCGGACGACGCCGTTCTCCGAAGACCTGATCCCGGGCGGCGCGCCGGTGCGCTATGTCCTCGAACTGGTGGGCGGCGGCGCGGACCGGATCGGGCTCGAGCCCGGCGACCGTTTCGCCATTCCGGCACGGTAGCCAGGTCACGGCCGGGGATCGTCTGTTGAGGCTCCAATTTGTCGCCGCTCTATGCCTTGAAGAGCCGGGGCCGAACGTGTAATCCACCCATGTCGTTGAAAGTCGGGGCATAGCGCAGCCTGGTAGCGCATCTGGTTTGGGACCAGAGGGTCGTAAGTTCGAATCTTACTGCCCCGACCATTCAAAGCGACAATTGATTTGATGGAGGCGATCCGACGATGGTGGCGCGTATCTTCAGGCCGGCACGCAATGCGATGCAGTCGGGCAAGGCGAAGACCGATCGTTGGATGCTGACCTACGAGCCGGAGGTTCCGGTTTCCGTCGAACCGCTGATGGGCTACACGTCCACGGTCGACATGAAGCGCCAGATCAAGCTCGCCTTCGACACGCAAGAAGAAGCGGTCGCCTACGCCGAGAAGAACGGCATTCCCTACCAGCTCTTCACGGCGCAGGACGATACGCGCAAGAAGATCTCGTATTCGGACAATTTCAAGTTCGGCCGCGCCCAGGCCTGGACCCACTAGGTCCTGCCGAGCCCGTCGCGCCCGACCGGCGTGTCGACAACTTTGGCCCCGTAGCTCAGCTGGATAGAGCAGCCGCCTTCTAAGCGGCAGGTCGCTGGTTCGAGCCCAGCCGGGGTCACCAAATTTTCTTATATAATTCAATTTGATAACGGTCGGCGTGCCCTCTCGCGAAGAGGGTGCCTTTCTGTGCCGAGATTGTTCCGGTGCGCATGGACCCGGCGCTGCCTTGGCTGTCCGCGGAAGACACCTGTCGTCTCTGGGGCCGGGCGGCGGTCATGATGCCACGTCGCCGGCATGCGCCTCGGCTGCTTGCCCTTCGATGCCGATTGCGTCAAGGCGCATCCTCGGCAGGCTAGGCTATCAAGCCCCCCCGAGTCGTTCGTTCCGACTCCGGTCCGTCGAGATCCGGTCTGGTCAACGGTGGCGGGCGAGGCCCGCCACCGTCGGTCTCGCTACAGGCTGACGCCTTCGAGCTTGGTCATCAGGACCTGCCGGTCGGCGGCCGACTTCAGGCGGATCGTCAGCGACTCGCTCTTGACCGGAACCTGCGGCGGCAGGCTGACCGGGATTTCCGGCGCGTTTTCCGCAGCCCAGGTCCTGAAGCGGGGCAGCTTGTTCGAGCCGCTGATCGGGAGGGTGAAGGTGTACTTGAAGGTCATCGGATGTCTCCAAACAGACAGAATCCGGCCCCGCGCGGCGCGCCTCAAAAGGCGCAGCCAATCGCTCGGCCGGTGCATGGATTTCAGGGGTCTTGAATGTCGCTTGCCTGGCGCCGCTCTTGCTCTCGCAGGTAGCAGCACCAGGCAGTCAGCCCGTTTGGAGGCTGCCTTTGCAAAGGATGAGGGTGGCAAAGGAAACGATGCGCATGATCAATATCTCGGCCATACGGCCGGGATTGTCAAACTGCCCCGGCGGGTCACTCCGCCGCACGGCGCGAGGCCGCGTGGACCTGCCAGCGACAGCCGCCGCCATCGGAAAAGGCGGCCCCTTGTCGGGAGCCGCCTCGATTGATTCTGTCCCGCGGGACCAGATCAAAGCCGCGAGTCTGCGAATCCCTTTGCCGCGGACGCGCGGCTACTTGCCCGGGAGATACTTGCCGATATTGATCAGTTGGACCCGGCGATTGATCGGGTTTTTCGGGTTCTTGACGTCCTGCAGCGCTTCCTGGCCGAGGCCGACGGCTTCCACCCGCGCCGGATCGACATGATAGGTCGTGGTCAGCGCTTCGACGACGGCGTCGGCGCGTGCTTGGCTCAGCGCCAGATTGTCCTTGCGGTTGCCGGTGGTGTCGGTATTGCCCGTGACGACGAACTTGTAGCCGCCGAGCACCGGATGATGCAGCGCATCGGCGATCGAGCCGATGGTCGCGTAGGATTCCGGCCGGATGATCGCTGAATTCAGCGCGAACTGGATCTGGACGTCGACCTGGGCGAGGCTATCCAGCAGCTCCAGCGGTTTCCAGGTGATCGGCATGCCGGGATTGTCGATCATGTGCTGCTGCACGGCCTGGCGGATCAGGGCCGCGGACAGGCCGGGAGGAGCGGCCCGTGCGGCGCTGTTCATGGTCTGGATGATCTGGTTGCCGCTCAGCGCGGTCTGCGCGCTGGCAGGGCCACTTGCGGCGCTTGCCAGCAGGACGGCGGCGGCCAAGGCGAGGCCGCGCGAGCCGGCCGGTATGCGCGATGTCATTCGGGTTTCCTTCGACATGACGTTCAATTCCAGCCGGCGTTGGTGATGGCGGCGGTGCAGCGCTTGCTGACGACCTTCTTGGCTGCATTCAGGCAGCCGAGATAATGCGCGTTGCCGGGCGCTGTGCCCTGGCAGAACTGGGTGGCGTCGCCGCGGCAGGCCTTGGTGACCGCCGCCTGGGCGGCCAGGCGGGCGTCGAGCGACGCCACGACGGCCTTGTAGTCGGCGATGCATTGCGGATTGATCTTCGAGGCCTTGGCGGCAAGGCAGTCCTTCAGCGCGCCGCCGCCCAAATTGACCTTCGGGCAATACTTCTCGATGTCCTTGCCGCAGCTCTTCGCCAGCAGCGCTCCCGCCTCGGAATAACTGATCGTCTGAGCCGACACCTGGCCGGCCAAGCCAAGCCATAGCGCCGCCGCAAGACTAGTCACGATTAGTCTCATGGTTGGATCTCCCCCTGTCGTCTCACATTCGCCTTTCCCCGCGAGCCGCGACGCCGCGTCAGATGTCGCGCGGATGCCTGCCGAGCTCGGCAATGCTGACGGGGTGGCTACACGCTACTGAGCGGCCGAAGAAGAGTCCATGCTGATCCGAGTGACCGGGCGATCACTTTCTTTTCCAGGGCGAGCATTCCGCTTCGTCATGGAGAAGTCTTCAAAGGGGCTTCCGAAAGAAGACCACGCGCTGGGTCTCGCTGAAGCCCATCCCCGCATGAAAATCATGGCTCTGGGTGTTGGCGAGGTCGGCGTCCGATCCCATTTCGGTGCATCCCTGGCCGCGTCCCCAGTCCTCGATCGCCGACAACAGACGCTTGCCGATGCCGGACCTGCGATGGCTGGCGCGCACGTAGATGCCCTCGAGAAAGGCGACGGGCGAGGTCTTGCAACCGTTGACGTAGTCGTGCCGCAGCGAGGCTTCGGCAAAGCCGATGGCTGTGCCCCGATCGAGGGCGATGAAGGCCACCTGGGCCCGGCCGGCTGGGATCTCGGCAAGGAAGGTCTCGATGTCGGCGGCATGTTCTGCCGCCGTCCCATTCGGCCATAGCTCGGCGCGCAGTTCGGCCCAACCTTGCCGATGACGGGCCTCTGCCAGCTCGATCGCGACATCCACGGGGCTGCTCCTCGCGTTCATCTGGATCCCATTCGTATCAGGCCGCCTTCCGGCTCCGGAACAGGCCTGTCTCCTTCTGGGTTTCCAGCGCACCCTTGCCACGCGCGAAGGCACGGTCGATTGCCTGACGGAAGGAGTTGAGCTCGATCTCGCCGGCGCGGTCGCCGGGCGGATAGGAGGTGAGGGCGAGGAATATGTCGTCGGGATCGGTGATCCGAAGCACGGCCGGATAGCGCGACAGGCTGACATTGCCGAACTGCGATCGCATCAGCCGTTCGGCGGTGTCGAAGCCGAATATCGCCGCGGATGGATCGGTTGGGGCGCTGCCGAAGACGGTGGCGAGTTCGTAGAGTTCCCGCATGTTGCCGACGCCGTTGGTGGTGACGGCGAGAGTCCCGCCCGGCTTCAGGACGCGGAACATCTCCGCGATGGCGGCCGCCGGATCGGCCACGTGATAGAGCATGTGGGCGGCAAGACCCGTATCGAAGGTGCCATCCTCGAAGGGGAGGCTCGTGACGTCCGCGACTTGGCCATCGACCGCCTTGAACGGCAGCGGGCGGCAGCGTTGCACGGCTTCGTCGACCATGCCGGGCGACAGGTCCGCCAGCGTCAGTTCCAGCCCTTGCGGCACGTCGTTCGCCGCCTCGGACCAGAGCCAGCCCGGCCCGCAGCCGATGTCGAGGACGTGGTCTCCCGACTTGAGGTCCAGCTGTCGCAATACCCAGGAGAACCAGGGCGTTTCGGCGATCGTATAGTCCCGGTTGAGCCGGGCTCGCGCCCGGAGCTTCCGGCTGTCGCCATACTGCCTGGCATTCTCCTCGTGGGTCGACATTTCGTCACCTCTGAGATCGGGGAGGCCGGGAGCCTCGACCGCCCGCCGAAGGGCCCCGATCCCTGTCGCGGGAGAAGGCTCCGTCGTGTGGGCGGTGAGGGGCGCCCGCCCGAAAGGGCGGACGCCGTCTTGCTGAGTGCGTTACCGCGCTGCGGAACGGATGATGTCGCAGAGGCCGGTACGGACGATCTTCTTGTCGGTCACCTGGCGCGCCTGGATACTGAAGACGGCGTCGACGCGCGTGCTCTTGCCACGCGGACGGACGACGGCGCGCAGCGTCTGGATGCGGCCCGAACCGGACGTTTCCTGATGCGCATCGACGGTCGAAAGCTGCTTGTTGATGCGGACGCCGGAGAAACCCTGTGCCGACATTTCCTGCGCGATCCGCTTCAGGGCGACCTCCGCCTTCAGCCTGGGAAAATCCTGCCACGTCTTGTAGCTGACGGCGGTCACCATCGGCACGCCGCTGACCGTGAAGTTCTGTTCGCAGCTGGCCGCAAGGGCACTGCCCGAAGCCAGGCCGACGATCGATAGGCCCAAGAGGAGTCTCGCTAGCATTTCCGTATGATTCCATGGTCGATTGCAGAGCCTGCCCCCGACCTGCCTATCAAACAATGCCATGCCCGCAAAGCGAGCGAGCCGCCGAAACTGGGGGGGCGATCAGAAGACGCGAAAGAGCACCGGCAGATAATGGTTCACCTGCAGGTATTCGAGCAGCTCCATGACCGGGAAGATCGCCAGGAACAGCAGACCGTCGAGGAAGGTGCGCTTCAGCGCTTCGGGCGAGAAGGACATCTCGGCGGAATCGCGGTAAAGCGACAGCTTCGGCCAGAACATCGGAGTCCGCGCCGCATAGCTGTCATAGCGCTCGCCGAACAGCGTGCTCAGATGGTCGGCTTCCTTGCTCGCGGTGACGAGGAACGCCCCATAGCTCAGCAGCCCCAGGAGGACAGCGACGAGGAGCGACCCGTACATCAGGCCGACGCCGACGGCGCCGATCGTCGAGAACAGATAGAGAGGATTGCGGGTCATCGAATAGGGACCCAGAGTCGTCAGGTCCCGGTTCTTGCGCGCGCCGATATAGAGGATGCTCCACATCCGCCCGGCGACGCAGACGAGCACGAAGGCAAAGCCGGCCATCTCGATCAGCTCATGGGGCCGTCCGCCCCAGACTGGCTCGGCCAGCAGCAGCGCTGCTGCCACGACCAGGGCACCGAGCTGGATCAGGTGAATGCGCAGTCTCTGGTTGAGCGGATGGGGTCTCATCATGGGATTCCGTGTGGCGTTGGCGCTGTGCTCTGCCCGAATTGTGCCTTATCCGAGGCAGCCGCGCGCAAGCCGGAACCGGCTCAGGAGGCCAGGGCGCGGATCGGCCGGCGTTCCTCCAGCCAGAGGCTCGTCTGTTCGGCCGAGATCGGTCGCCCGAACAGATAACCCTGGCCGATATCGCAGCCGATGTCGCGCAGCGTCGACAGGATTTCCGGAGCCTCGATGCCTTCCGCCGTGGTGGCGAGATTGAACGCACCGGCGAGCTGGACGATGGCGCGGACGATCCGCCAGTCCTCGTCGTTGCGCTGGGCGTTCGCCACGAAAGCCCGGTCGATCTTCAGGCGGTCGACCGGCAGGTCGTTCAGATGGCGAAGGCTCGAATAGCCGGTGCCGAAATCGTCGAGCGCGACGGAAATGCCGGCATTGCGCAGCGTCGTCAGGATCAGGCGGGCCGAGGACACCTGGTCAACCAGCGTGCTTTCGGTGATCTCCAGCTCCAGCCGCGCCGGCGGGAAGCCGGCCTTGGAGAGGATTGTGAGGATGCGCGACGCCATCAGCGGCTCGGCGAACTGGGTCGGCGAAATGTTCACCGACAGTCGTAGGTCGGACGGCCAGTTCCGGGCATCGTCGCAAGCCCGCGCCAGCAACGTGTAGAACATCTCGCCGATGCGGCCGGATTCCTCGGCCAGCGGAATGAACGAGGCCGGCGGGATGATGCCGTGGACCGGATGCTGCCAGCGCGCCAGCACTTCGAATCCAATCAGCTTGTCGCCATTCAGCGCAATCAGCGGCTGGTAGAAGGGCACGATTTCGCCGGCGGCCAAAGCGCGCTTGAGATCGGTCTCCAGCATGCGCCGATCCTTCATGGCCTCGTCCATTCCGGTCTCGAACGTGCGGACCGTTCCGCGCGCGTTGCGCTTGGCGTCATAGAGCGCGACATCGGCCGCGTGCAGCATTTCCTCGCCCGTCACGGCGCGGTTCTCCGAAGCCGCCAGGCCGATCGTCGCGCCGACGCGGACGAAGCCGTTCTGGATCGGGATCGGGGCCGCCAGGCTTTCGAGCAGGCGGCGACCGACGCGTCCCGGTATGCCGCCGCGATCATCCTCCAGCATGACGACGAATTCGTCGCCGCCGAGCCGCGCGACGGTAGAGTTGGTTTCCTGAAAGCTGCCGAGGCGGCGCGCCGTTTCCTTCAGCACATCGTCGCCGGCGGCATGGCCATGCGTGTCGTTGACGATCTTGAAGCGGTCGAGATCGATCAGCAGCACCGCGACAGGCGGCCCGCCGGCGCGCCAGGATTCGAGCGCCTTTTCGAGGGACCGCATGAAGGCGGCCCGATTGTGTAGTCCGGTCAGTGAATCAATGCGGGCGCTGGCGTGGAGCTGACGCTGCTTGCGATGCGAGCGATCGAGGGCACGGCGCAGGCGCATATGGGTCTTGAACAGAAGCAGGCCGATCGCAAGCGCCAGCAGCAGGCTGGTGATCAGATACATCAAGAAAGGCGCAAAGCCATGAGCCATGTCACTGGCCATAAGGCCGGCGACGGCAAAGAAAAGTGCGCCTACTCCCAGAACCAGGATGCCGATCATCATGCTATTGCCCACCGCGCCCTGGAGCTTCCACGCAAGGCGCACCGATCGAGTGGTGCGCAGCGCCAGGACCCCCCAGTCCGACCCATGATCAGAGTCAGGGACAAGGGGCAGTCAAGTCAATAGAAGATTTGCGCTATATTTTGAACAACCGCTTTATCTGCAGCGAATGCAGTAATATCTCAGTGATCGTGCCGCTACGGAAACCTAGCGGAAGTAGCGCCGCAAACGGCGGCCAAGCAAGGGGATACGTTCCCGGCACGACCGTCGCTGTTTCGCTCCAGCCTGATCTATAGGAGGAGCAGGGCGAGCCGGAGCGTTGTCAAAAACCTGACAGCGGCCTCTTTCTTCGACAGCATAAAAAATGGCGCCGAGCTGGGCTCGGCGCCATGGAAGAGGGGGTAAGCCATGGCCGGGCCATGACAGAGGCGCGGGACGTCAGTCCTTGGCGCGCTCGACGTAGGAACCGTCCTCGGTCAGGACGACGATTCGCGTGCCCGGGCCGATATGCGGCGGCACCATCGAACGGACACCGTTCGACAGGATCGCCGGCTTGTAGGACGAGGAAGCGGTCTGGCCCTTGGTGGTCGGCTCCGTCTCGACGACTTCGAGCGTCATGCGCTGCGGCAGCACGATGCCGACGGCCTGATCCTCGAAGATCGACAGGCGGACGACCATGCCTTCCTGCAGGTACGGCGCTGCATCGCCGACAACGGCCGGCGAAACGATCAGCTGCTCGAAGTTCTCGGTGTTCATGAAGGTGAAGCCTTCGCCGTCCTGGAACAGGAAGGAGAAGTCACGATCCTCGACGAAAGCACGCTCGACCTGTTCGGTCGTCTTGTAGCGGTTCGAGATCTTCACGCCGTCGGCGAGGCCGCGCATGTCGATCTGCGTGGTCGGCGTACCCTTGCCCGGGTGGAAGCTTTCGGCCGTGAGAACGGCGTAGAGTTTGCCATCGATCTCGAGAATGTTGCCCTTGCGGACCTGGCTGGCGATAACCTTCACGAATTAAATCCTCAGATTGGCGTCGGCGCCCGTACAAAGGCGCGATAATGGCGCGCACCATAGCGATTCCGCTGGTTCGCGCCAGTCGAATCTCGCCGGTGGCCACGGTGCCGATCCGGGTCGACGACAGGAGAACGCAACGAATGACCAGAGCCTCGCCCTGGTGGTCGCCCCATGTGCATGCCGATCGCCGGCCGTTCCTCATGAAGCGGGGGCGCATCAAATCGTCTGTGCATGACTGGTTCCAGGCGCGCGACTTCGTCGAGGTCGAATGCGGAATCCTGCAGGTGTCGCCGGGCAACGAGGCCCATCTGCATGCCTTTGCCACTGAGCGGGTGTTTCCGGACGGCACGCGCCAGCCGCTCTACCTGCACACCTCGCCGGAATTCGCGGCCAAGAAGATTCTGGCCGCTGGCGAGGAGCGGATCTATTCGCTCGGGCCGGTGTTCCGGAACCGGGAACTGGGGCCGCGCCATGCCTGCGAATTCACAATGCTGGAATGGTATCGCGCCGGCGCGCCCTACGAGGTCCTGATGGAGGATTGCGCCGCGCTGCTGGCGCGCGCCGCCGAGGCGGCCGAGACGCTGCGCTTTGAGCATCGCGGCCAGGTTTCGGACCCGTTCGCCGAGCCCGAGCGCGTCACCGTTGCGGAAGCGTTTCTTCGCCACGCAGGCATCGACCTCTTGGCGACGCTCGCCGCGGACGGATCGGCCGACAGGGACGCGTTGGCCGAGCAGGCGACGGCGACCGGTATCCGCATCGTCTTGGACGACAGCTGGAGCGATATTTTCAGCCGCATCATCGCCGAGAAGGTCGAGCCGCATCTGGGGCAGGGCAGGCCGACGATCCTCTGCGAATATCCGGTGGTCGAGGCGGCGCTGGCGCGGCCGAAGGCGGGTGATCCGCGCGTCGCCGAGCGGTTTGAGCTCTATTGCTGCGGCGTCGAGCTCGCCAATGGTTTCGGCGAGCTGACCGACCCGGCCGAGCAGCGCCGCCGCTTCATCGCCGAGATGGACGAGAAGGAGCGCGTCTATGGCGATCGCTATCCGCTCGACGAGGACTTTCTAGCGGCACTAGCCATCATGCCGCAGGCTTCCGGCATCGCGCTCGGCTTCGACCGGCTCGTGATGCTGGCGACCGGCGCACCGCGCATCGATACGGTGATCTGGACTCCGGCGGCCGAATGATCGAAAGAGTGCGGCCATGCCGCGCTCACCCGTCATTCCGCTGGAAAAATCGCTGACCCTGCGTTCGCCCGCAGCCCTGGTCGAGGCGGGTCTTGCGCCGGCCTCGGCGCGTGAGGGGCTCGACCGCGTGGCGGAACGCTATGCCGTGGCGGTGACACCGGCGGTGGCGAAGCTGATCGACGCGAGCGATCCGCAGGACCCGATCGCGGCGCAGTTCGTGCCGACGACCGCCGAGCTGACCACGCTGCCGGAGGAGCGCGCCGATCCGATTGGCGACGACGCGCATAGTCCGGTGCCTGGCCTCGTGCATCGCTACCCGGACCGGGTGCTTTTGAAGCTCGTCCATGTCTGCGCCGTCTATTGCCGCTTCTGTTTCCGGCGCGAGACGGTCGGTCCCGGCGGTCCGACCATGCTCGGCGAGGCGGAACTGGAAGCCGCGCTCGCCTATGTGCGGGAGCGGCCGGAGATCTGGGAGATTGTCTTCACCGGCGGCGACCCGCTGGTGATCGCGCCGCGCCGGCTGGCCGAATTGCTCGAGCGCTTCCGCGCCATCGAGCACGTCAAGATCCTGCGCTTTCACACGCGGGTGCCAGTCGTCGACCCGGCCCGCGTCACGGCCGAGCTGGTCGCGGCGCTGCGGAGCACTGGCAAAACTGTCTATGTCGCGATCCATGCCAACCATCCGCGCGAACTGACGGCGGAGGCTCGCTCGGCGCTCGCGCGCCTCGCCGATGCGGGCATTGCCCTGGTCAGCCAGACGGTGCTGCTGAAGGGCATCAATGACGATCCCGAGACAATGGCGGCGCTGATGCGCGGCTTCGTCGAGGCGCGGGTGAAGCCCTATTACCTGCACCATGGCGATCTCGCGCCGGGCACCAGCCATTTCCGCACCTCGATCGCTGAGGGGCAGGCGCTGATGCGGGCGCTGCGCGGCAGGCTGTCCGGCCTGGCGCAGCCGACCTATGTGCTCGATATTCCCGGCGGGTTCGGCAAGGTGCCGGTCGGACCGGACTATGTGCGCGCCGACGGCTCCGTGATCGATCCGAATGGCGGCGAGCACGACTACCGCTTCCACGACGTGGTATGAGCCCACATTGTCGCCGGCATACGTCCGGTGTCAGGATCTCCGGATTGTCGCAGACGAGGATCGACCGTGTACCAGCCGCCCCATTTTCGCGAAGACCGGCTCGAGGTGATGCATGGGCTCATGCGCGCCCAGCCGCTCGCCATGCTGGTGACGGCCGGCGAGGGCGGGCTGATGGCCAATCTGGTGCCGTTCCTGATTGATCCCGACCAGGGCGAGTTCGGCCTGCTCAGGGCGCATCTCGCCAAGGCCAATGACCAGCTCAACGCGCTGCGCGCCGGCGCGGAGGCGATGGTCCTGTTCCAGGGGCCGAACGCCTATGTGACGCCGAACTGGTATGCCTCCAAGGCCGAGAACCACAAGGTAGTGCCGACCTGGAATTATGTGACCGTGCATGCCTGGGGCACGCCGCGTGTCCTCGAATCGACCGAATGGCTGCGCCAGCAGGTCGGCGAGCTGACCGATGTCAGCGAGCGCGTGCACGCTCGGCCCTGGAGCGTCGACGACGCGCCGGAGCCGTTCGTCGCCGGGCAGTTGAAGGGCATTGTCGGCCTCGAAATTCCGATTGCCCGGATCGAGGGCAAGTGGAAAGTCAGCCAGAACCGGTCGCTCGCCGACCGGCACGGCGTGGTCGATGGGCTGACCCGCGACCGGTCCGACGCGCGAGACATGGCGGCGCTCGTCGCCGAACGCATGCCGCGCGGCACGGAATAGAGACCAGTCGCTAGGCGACGGTTTCCTGCGGCCGCGGGGCGGGCGCTTCGGGATTTCCTGTCGTGGATCGGGCTGGGCGGCTGGGGCGTCTTGATGTCTTGGCGGGCAGGAAGCGACGCAGAACCGCCACCGCGATGATGGCGACGAGGATGCCGCCGACGATCCAGGCGGGACGAATGCCCGCGGCCGGATTGAAATTGGTCGGCAGCACGCGGCCGAAGGCGACCCCGATCTTCAGATAGTAATAGAGGGCCTCGCCGAACGCCGTTGCGACGGTGACCGTGGCGCCAAGAGCGATTGTCGCCGGCAGCGAGGCAATCCGCGCCTCGCCGAGCCAGGCCGCCAGCAGCCGCCAGCCCAGCAGCCAGACCGCCAGGGCGGCGATGACGATCGGTTCGGTGACGCCGAGCTTCGACTGCAGGAAGAAGTGCAGGGCGGCGAGGGCGATGATCGGATAGACGAGCCTGTGCAGGCGACGCCATTGGAGGCCGCCCAGTCGGCGCATCATCCCGTTGGTCGAGGTGACCGCAAGCGGGATCAGCAGGATCAGCACCATCAACCCGATCGTCAGATAGACGCGGGCGAAGATTTCGGACACGACCTTCGGGATGTCCCAGGCCAGGTCACCCGCATAGGCGACGAGATGGATCAGCACATAGGCGAAGGCGGCGTTGCCGAGTGTGCGGCGGACGAACACCAGCTCCGGCCAGCGCCAGACGTAGCGCAGCGGCGTGATGGCCAGCGTCAGCAGCAGGAAGCGGATGGCCCACAGGCCGGCCTGGTGGTTGATTTCGATCATCTGGCGGGGACCGAGCGTTCCCATCACGGCGCGGGCGATCAGCCAGAGGCCGGGCAGGAACACGCCGGCGAAGATAAGCGCCTTCAGCGGCGAGAAGGCGCCTTTCCTGTCCTGCCAGGGATAAAGGCGCGCGGCCGGTTCGGCGGATCGATTCATCGGGACCTCATGCTGTGCATTCAGTCCTCTTACGCTCGATCGGCGCAAAAGGTGTCACGACGGCCTTCAGCTTTCCGTGACTGACGGCATAGCTGCCAGTCGCTCGAAGGCGGTGGGCGCTGCAGGGCATTCGGCCAGCCGCTGTCGGATCATGGCCGCGCAGGTGGCCGGATCGTGTTGGGAGGTATCGACTTCGAGGTCATAGATGCCAGGCCGGTGAACCTCGCGCTGCCAGCGCAGGACTGGCTCCGGCACGGGATCGTCCAGCGTCCCCACGGCATAGAGACCCTCGCGCCCGGTCTGGCCGAGCTGGCGGCGTTGCAGGATGATTTCGATCGGGCAGCGGACGCCGACAAAGAGCACCGGCAGGCCGCGCAGGCGACGTGCGCAATCGGCGAGGATATGGAGCGGCTTGCTGTAGGCGTCGTGATGGCCGACATCGGCCACGACGTCGAGCCCGAGACGGCCATGCGCGGCGATCGATTCGTACAGCGCCGCGTAGAAGCGGGGAATGGCTTCCTCTAGATCCGGCCGCTCGCCGCCCGGCCGCAGGCCGATGCCGGGCCGGTAGCGCAGCGGCGTGATCGCGTTGACATAGGCGTCGACGCCCAGATTCATACAGGGGCCGTCATAGCTCTCCTGGATGGCGGCCGCGATGCTGGATTTCCCTGCTCGCGGCGCGCCGTTCAGGATGACGATCTGGCCCGGCCTGGCCGGCATGGTTTCTCTCCCGGTCTGTGTATGGCGGGAGCCGCGATCCCGTTCTGCTCAGGCGACCAGTTCGTGGCGCCATGGCGGGTTGGCGCCGGCGCGCGAACAGGTGATCGCGGCGACGCGGTTGGCGAAATCGAGCGCGTCCTTGAGGGCCGCGTGGTCGATGTTGCGGACGCCGTCGATGGTGAGGAGGCCCTTCTCGGAAAGCCGCGCGAGCAGGCCGCCGGTGAAGCTGTCGCCCGCGCCGACCGTATCGGCGATGACGACGGGAACGACCGGGCTGAACACGGTGCCGGTCGACGTGTAGGCGGTGACGCCGTTGCCGCCGCGTGTGACGACGACGAGCCCGGCACCGGCCTTGAGCCAGCCTGCCGCGATCTCGTCGGCCTCGATGCCCGGATGCAGCCATTCGAGGTCGGCGCCGGAGATCTTCACGATATCGGCGCCATGGGCGAACTGTTCGACGCGGGCGCAGAAGGCGTCGCGGTCGTGTATCAGCGTCGGACGGACATTGGGATCGTAGCAAAGCACGCGCTTGCCGCGATTGGCGTCCATGACGGCGGCGAGGCGGCCGACGATCGGCTCGGGAATCAGCGAGATCGAGCCGAAATGCAGCGCCTCGACCTCGTCGCCGATCGGCTCGTGCGCGGCGGGATCATGCAGGCGGCCGGCGGAGTTCTCGTCGAAGAAGGCATATTGCGGCTCGTCATGCAGCAGGCTGACGAAGGCAAGCGTCGTCGGGCGGGCCGAACGGCCGGCATATTTGAGGCTGACCTGGCTGCGCTCCAGTTCCTCCGCCAGCATCTCGCCGAAGAAGTCCGTCGAGATGCCTCCCAAAAAACCTGTCGGATTGCCGAGGCGTCCCGTCGTCAGAGCCACATTGTAGGGCGAACCGCCAACCTTCGGCTGATAGGAATCATTCCCGTTCGCATCCTTGACCGGCAAAAAGTCGATCAGGGCCTCGCCGCAACTCACGATCATGAAGCTCATCCTCCTGCAGGCGCATCCCGCCCTAAGCCCATTAGCGGAAGCGCGACGCGCCGCCAAGCCGGCGAAGGTGAGCCCGGCGCGTCGACCGGCCTGCGTCGAAACGGCAGGCGGCGGTTCGTCGCGTGTTTCGACGCAGGCTTTGCCTTATAAGGATGCGACGAGGATGGCATGAGGCCGTTCGTCGACCCTTGATGCGAGAACGACCGAGAGCCCATGTCGGCAGACGTTACACTCTGGGCCGCCCTGTTCGCCGGGCTGCTGTCCTTCGTTTCGCCCTGTGTGCTGCCTCTCGTGCCGCCCTATCTCTGCTATGTGACGGGGCTGAGCCTTGACGAGGTGACGGGCAGCAACGCCGATCGCCGCGTCCGCGGCGTCGTGCTGCGCTCGTCGCTCGCCTTTGTGCTCGGCTTCACCACGGTCTTCGTGCTGCTCGGCGCCACGGCCTCCGTGCTCGGCCGCGTCGTGGCGCGGCAGCAGGAGATGCTGTCGATCATTGCCGGCCTGGTGATCATCGTCATGGGCCTGCATTTCCTCGGCGTGTTCCGGATCAGCTTCCTGCAGCGTGAGGCGCGGGTGCAGGTGGCGAACCAGCCGGCGGGCCTTGCCGGCGCGTATGTTCTCGGCCTCGCCTTCGCCTTTGGCTGGACGCCCTGCATCGGACCGGTCCTGGCCTCGATTCTGTGGGTTGCCGGCAGCACCGACACGGTCGGTCGCGGCGCCGGACTGCTCGCCATCTATTCGCTCGGCCTCGGCATTCCGTTCATGATCGCGGCGGGGTTCGCAGGCCATTTCATCGGCGGGATGCGGCGGTTCCGTCGCTATATGCCGATGGTCGAGAAGGTGATGGGTGTCTTCCTGATTTTGACCGGCATCCTGTTCCTGACCGGCCAGATGACGGCGATGTCGTTCTGGCTGCTCGAGACCTTCCCGGCGCTTTCCCGGATCGGTTGAGCGGCCGGTCCGGCGGTTCGCCACATCATTGCTTGACCATCGCCGCCGCGATCGCGCAAAGCTTGCGCCTATTGCCGAACTTGCTGTCGTAATCTCGGAGGAAACATGCCGGATCGCTCTTCGCTCGCCATCGTGCTCGCCGCCGGCGAGGGCACGCGAATGCGCTCCGCGCTGCCGAAGGTGATGCATGCGGTCGCCGGCCTGCCGATGATCGGCCATGTGCTGAAGACGGCGACGGGCGCGGGCATCGAGCGCTTCGCTGTCGTTGTCGGCAAGGGTGCCGACGCCGTCCGCGCGTTCGCCATCAAGACGGCTCCCTCGGCATCGGTCGTCGAGCAGGTCGAGCGCCTCGGCACCGCGCATGCGGTGCTGGCCGCGCGCGCAGCGCTGGATCAGCCGGCTGACGACGTCCTCGTCCTCTACGGCGACACGCCCCTGGTTACCGCCGAAACGCTGGCGCGGATGCGCACCGAACTGGCGAAGGGTGCCAGCGTCGTCGTGCTCGGCTTCCGCCCCGAGGATCCGACCGGCTATGGCCGCCTGATCGAACGCGACGGACAGCTGGTGGCGATCCGCGAGGAGCGCGAGGCGAATGAGGGCGAGCGTGCCATCGGCTTTTGCAACGCCGGCCTGATGGGCTTTCGCGGTGATGCCGTGCTTGGCCTGCTCGACGCCATCGACAACAGCAACGCCAAGGGCGAGTACTATCTGACCGACGCCGTCGAAATCGCCAACCAGCGCGGCCTGGCCGTCGTCGCGATCGAGGCGGAAGCGGCCGAAGTCGGCGGCGTCAATACGCGGGTCGAACTCGCCGCTGTCGAGCGCATCTGGCAGGACCGTGCTCGCCAGCAGGCGCTGCTTTCGGGCGTCACCATGGTCGCGCCCGAGACTGTGTTCCTGTCGCATGACACGGTGCTCGCCCGTGACGTCACGATCGAGCCCAACGTCTTCTTCGGACCCGGGGTGAGGGTGGACGAGGGGGCCCTGATCCATGCCTTCTCGCATCTCACGGGCGCGCATCTGGAAGCCGGTGCCGAGATCGGGCCCTATGCGCGGCTCCGGCCGGGCGCCCAACTCGGCCCGAAGAGCAAGGTCGGCAATTTTGTCGAGATCAAGAACGCCGAGATCGGCGCCGGCGCCAAGATCAGCCACCTGACCTATATCGGCGACGCGCAGGTCGGCGCCGAGGCGAATGTCGGCGCCGGCACCGTCACCGGCAATTACGACGGCTACGACAAGGCGCTGACCATCATCGGTGAAGGCGCCTTCATCGGCTCGAACAGCGTTCTGGTCGCGCCGGTCACCATTGGCGACGGCGGCTATGTCGCGTCGGGCAGCGTCATCACCACTGACGTCGCGCCGGACGCACTGGCGATCGCGCGCGGTCGCCAGGTCGAGAAGCCCGGCTGGGCCGCCCGCTTCCGCGAAATGAAGTCAAAGACCAAGCGCGTGCGTGTCTGACCGGTTCGGTGAAGAGCCGAAACAGGATGTGATTTCGGTACCTTGGCTGAAAACGCTAAGAGGCCTCGTGAATAATCCATTGCATGCTGACGCCTTCGGGGCTCGCGAAACGGGGAACAGCTAAATGTGCGGAATTATCGGCATTCTGGGCCGGACGCCTGTCGCGCCTTTGCTCGTCGACGCACTGAAGCGGCTCGAGTATCGCGGCTATGATTCCGCAGGTATCGCGACGCTCGAGGCGGGCCATCTCAACCGGCTGCGCGCCGAGGGCAAGCTGCGCAACCTCGACGCCAAGCTGACGGCCTCGCCGCGCGCCGGCCTTTCCGGCATCGGCCATACGCGCTGGGCAACGCACGGCGCGCCGACCGAGCGCAACGCGCATCCGCACGCGACCGAACGGCTCGCCGTCGTCCACAACGGTATCATCGAGAACTTCCGCGAGCTTCGGCTCGAGATGGAAGCGGCGGGGCGCAGCTTTTCGTCGGATACCGATACCGAGGTCATCGCCCATCTGGTGACCGTCAATCTCGAAGGCGGCATGTCGCCGAAGGATGCCGTGCAGCAGGTGCTCGGCCGCCTCACCGGCGCCTTCTCGCTCGCTTTCCTGTTCGAGGGCGAGGAAGACCTCCTGATCGGCGCCCGTCGCGGCAGCCCGCTGGCGGTCGGCTGGGGCGATGGCGAGATGTTCCTCGGCTCGGACGCCATCGCACTCGGCCCGTTCACCGACGAGATCACCTATCTGAACGATGGCGACTGGGTCGTGCTGATGCGCTCGGGCGTCGAGATCTATGACGAGGCGGGACAGCTGGTCGAGCGCCCGCTGACGCGCCTGCAGGGCACCACTCATGTCGTCGACAAGGGCAATCATCGCCACTTCATGGTCAAGGAAGTGCATGAGCAGCCCGAGGTGGTCGGCCATACGCTGGCGCGCTATCTCGACCTTGTGAACGGCAGCGCCCGCGCGCCGGACGGCATCGATTTCAGCACGATCGACCGGTTGTCGATCACCGCCTGTGGCACCGCCTTCTATGCCGGGTTTGTCGCCAAATACTGGTTCGAGCGTTTCGCTCGCTTGCCGGTCGACATCGATATCGCGTCTGAATTCCGCTACCGCGAGCAGCCGCTCTCGAAGGATGGGCTTTCCATCGTTATCTCGCAGTCGGGCGAGACGGCCGACACGCTGGCGTCGCTGCGCTATGCCAAGAGCCAGGGCCAGAAGATCGCGGCGATCGTCAATGTGCGCGAATCGACCATCGCCCGCGAGGCGGATGTCGTGCTGCCGACGCTCGCCGGGCCGGAGATCGGCGTGGCCTCGACCAAGGCGTTCACGGCGCAGCTCTCGGTGCTGGCCGCCACGGCGGTCGCGGCCGGCCGGGCGCGCGGCGTCCTCAGCGGTGAAGAGGAGCAGGCCTTGGTCCGCGCGCTCAGCGAAGTGCCGCGCCTGATGCATGAGGCGCTGAAGCTCGAGGATCAGATCGAGGCGCTGGCGCGCGATCTCGCCAAGGTCAAGCACTGCCTCTATCTCGGCCGCGGCACCAGCTATCCGATCGCGCTGGAAGGCGCGCTGAAGCTGAAAGAGATCTCCTACATCCACGCCGAGGGCTATGCGGCGGGAGAGTTGAAGCACGGCCCGATCGCCCTGATCGACGAGGAAATGCCTGTTGTCGTCATCGCGCCCTACGACCACATCTTCGAGAAAACCGTCTCGAACATGCAGGAAGTCGCAGCGCGCGGCGGGCGGATCATCCTGATCACCGACGCGAAGGGCCGCGAGGCGGCGGCGATGGACACGATGGCGACCATCGTGCTGCCGGAGATGCCCGCCAGCATCACGCCGCTTGTTTACACGATCCCGGTGCAGCTGCTCGCCTATCACACGGCCGTCTTCATGGGCACCGATGTCGACCAGCCGCGCAACCTCGCCAAGTCGGTCACGGTGGAATAGGGCGGGCCGGCAGGATCGCCGTCTGGCGGGAACAAGCTTGCCGGGCGTGCCGTTTCCCTGGAGCGAGTATGTTCTGGCCATCGCTATGCCAGCCGTCATAATGGCGGACGGGTGTGGATTGAATCGGACGCATGGGCGGTTGAATGAGCTTTCAGGACCCTGAGCTTCCTCCTGTCGTCGAAACGGGCGGCAGCCGGCTGATCACGAGACTGCGGAACTACTTCCTGACCGGTCTCGTCATCGCGGCGCCGATCTCGATCACCATCTATCTGACCTGGTCGCTGATCAAATGGATCGACGGCTGGGTCAAGCCGGTGATCCCTCTCGAATACAGCCCGGACGCCTATCTGCCGTTTTCCGTGCCCGGTTTCGGCGTCTTCGTCGCCGTCGTCGCCCTGACGCTGCTCGGCTTCCTGACGGCGAACTTCGTCGGGCGTTCGCTCGTCCGCATCGGCGAGCAGCTGCTCAATCACACACCGCTGGTCCGCAATCTCTACAGCGCGCTGAAGCAGCTGTTCGAGACCGTCCTGTCCGGCAAGGGCGGCAAGTCGTTCCAGAAGGCGGCGCTGATCGAATTCCCGCGGAAGGGCGTGTGGTCGATCGTCTTCATCGCGACGGAGACCAAGGGCGAGATCCGCCAGAAGATCGGCAAGGACGGCGAGGACTGGGTCACCGTCTTCCTGCCGCCAACGCCGGCGCCGACGGCGGGTTTCATGATGTTCGTGCGCCGCGCCGAGCTCATCGAACTCGACATGACGGTCGAGGAGGCCGCGAAGCTGGTGATTTCGGCCGGCCTCGTTGCGCCCGAATATGAGCAGGCGGCGCAGAAGCTGGCGGTCGACCCGCCGGCCCCGGTGCTGACGCGGCGCTCCGGCAGCTAGCGCTTTCCAAACAAGCCCCGGTCGACGACCGGGGCCCTTCTTGTTTGCAGCTTACTATTCCATGAGATTGTCCTGCTCGTTGAACAATCTGGCCTGTGGCTCGACCGTATCGGCTGGTCCTGCGATCTGGCCTAGCTCTCGCCGGCGAGATTGCGGCGGGCCTTTTCCAGCTCTTCGGCATAGCGGCGGAAGAGGTGCGCCTCGGTCAGCAGGCCCACGACCTGGCGTGTCGTGGCGTCGTCGACGACCACCAGTTCGTCGCTCTCGGCCTTCTCGAACACCTTCGCCGCCGTCTGGGCGCTCATGCCCGGATAGAGCATCTTGTCGGCGTTGCGACAGAAGGGGGCGATCGTTTCCGCCTCGGTGGACGACGGCTCCGAATGGATCTCCGGGACAACGATGATTCCGGCGTAGCGCCCGTCCGGATCCGTCGCGACGACGCGTTGGGTCGAGCCTAACGGAAACAGGCTGCGAAACGCGTCGATCGGCATGGTGGCGAGAACGGTGCGGACGTCTGTCCGCATCATCCGCCCGACCGTCAGGCCCCGCAGCCAACCGATATCGATGGCGCTGCGGATCGTCTCGCCGCGCAGATGCAGTCGCCAGGTCGAAAACGAATAGCCGAAGAATTCGCGCACGGTGATGGCCGAGAGGATCGAGGCGGCGAGCACGATGCCCGTGATGGCGAGGTCGCCTGTCGCCTCCAACGCGAGGAATGTCATTGTCAGCGGCCCGCCGACAATGCCGACGCCGAGCGCCGTCATGGCGACGATCGCCGCCGCGGCGGGATCGATGGCGCTCGTCGGCACGATGAACGTGACCGTCATCGCAAACAACTTGCCGATCAGCGCGCCGAGGAAGAGCGAGGCGAAGAACATGCCGCCACGAAATCCGGATCCGAGCGATACTGCGACGCTGACGATCTTCATCACCAGGATTGTCACCAGCAGGCCGGCGGGAACCGCCTGGACCAGATTGACGTGCATCGCGCCATGGCCTGCGGCCAGCACCTGCGGGGTGTAGAGCGCCATGGCGCCGATGATGAGGCCGCCGACCAAGGGCCGGACGGCGCGGGGAAGGCGGCTCTTCTGGAAGGCGACATCGGCGAGCGTGACCAGCCGCATGATGGCGATCGCGGCGAAACCCGCCAGCACGCCGAGGATCAGGTAGGGCGGATAGTCCACGGCGCGAAGCGTCAGCGCGTTTGGCACCTCGATCGCGTAGGCGACGGCCCCCAGTCCCTGGGCAACGAGAAAGCCCGAGAGGGCCGCCGTCATGACCGGGGCGATGTTGGCGACGCTGTAGACGCCGATGATGAGCTCGAAGCTGTAGAAGGCGCCGGTCAGCGGCGCGCTGAAGGCGGCGGCGATGGCACCCGCCGCCCCGCAGCCGACGGCAGTGCGCAGGTCCGCCCGGCGAAGATGCAGGCGCTGGCCGATCCGTGACGCGACAGCGCTACCGACCTGCGTATAGCCGGCCTCCAGGCCGACCGAGGCTCCCGACCCGTTCGAGACGATCGCTTCGAAGGCGACGCGGAGACTGTCACGCAACGACATGCGGCCGCCATGCAGGGCATTGGCCTCGATCGGGTCGACGATCGGCTGGGATCGCCGGAACAGCCAGTAGACGCCACCCAGGACGATCCCGCCGCCCGCTGTCGCCAGAACCCGCCAGGACGGCGTGATCGCCAAGGCCGCGCTGAGAAAATCGTCGCGAGCGATGGCGAAGAGGACAACGTGAAGCCACTGGGCAAGGCGGCTCATCACCGTAACGGCGACGCCGGCGAGACAACCGATCAGCGCGGCGACGACCAGCAGGGACGGTTCGTCGGAGCGGACGAGCACGCGGGCGCGGGCGATGGCGCGGCCGGGGAGGTTGGCGAGTCTCATGCTAGAGGTGCCATTTTCCTTGTGGTGAGGGTTCCATAGTCCGGCGCATCGCCGAAATCATCCCTCCAGATCGCCTCAGCCGGCGCGCAGCAGCTTGATCGCCTCGTCGCGGCCGAAGAGATAGAGCAGGAGTTGCAGCGCCTTGCCGCGCGGCGATTGCAGGGCCGGGTCCATCTCGACGATCAGGCGGGCGTCGTCGCGGGCGATCTCCAGCAGGTTCGCATGATGCTCAAAGCGGGCGATCTTGAAGCCCGGTGTGCCGGATTGGCGCGTGCCGAGCAGCTCGCCCTCGCCGCGCAGGCGAAGATCTTCCTCGGCGATGCGGAAGCCGTCCTCGGTGTCGCGCATGATGGCGAGGCGGTCATGCGCGACCTCGCCGAGCGGTCCCTTGTAGAGCAGCAGGCAGGTAGAGGCCTTCGAGCCGCGGCCGACGCGGCCGCGCAGCTGGTGCAACTGCGCGAGGCCGAAGCGTTCGGCATGCTCGATCACCATGATGGTCGCGTCGGGGACGTCGACGCCGACCTCGATCACCGTCGTGGCGACGAGGATGCGTGTCTCGCCGCGCTGAAAGCGCTGCATCGCCTCGTCCTTCTCGGCCGCCTTCATCCGGCCGTGCACGAGGCCGACGACGGGGCCGAGCGCCCGTTGCAGATCGACGAAGCGATCCTCCGCGGCGGCGGCGTCGACTTCCTCCGATTCCTCGACCAGCGGGCAGACCCAATAGGCCTTGGCGCCGTCGGCAATCGCGGCGCGGATGCGCTCCACCACCTGATCGAGCCGTTCGAGCGGCACGGTGCGGGTCTCGATCGGCTGGCGGCCGGCCGGCTTGTCCGGCAGCTTCGAGACGTCCATGTCGCCAAAGGCGGTCAGCACGAGCGTGCGCGGGATCGGCGTCGCCGTCATGACGAGGATGTCGGTGGCGGCGCCCTTGGCCGAGAGGGCGAGGCGCTGATGCACGCCGAAGCGGTGCTGCTCGTCGACGATGGCGAGCGCCAGGTCGCGGAACTCGACACCGGCCTGGAATACGGCATGTGTGCCGACGACCAAGTCGATGCTGCCGTCGTCGAGGCCGGCCAGAATGTCGGCCCGCTCGCGGCCCTTCTCGCGGCCTGTCAGGATCGCCATGCGGATGCCGGCGGCCTCGGCCAGCGGCTGTAGCGTTTTTGCGTGCTGGCGAGCCAGCAGTTCGGTCGGCGCCATCAGCGCCGCCTGGCTGCCGGCCTCGATCACGGTCGCCGCCGCCATCAGGCCGACCATCGTCTTGCCCGAGCCGACATCGCCCTGCAGAAGCCGCAGCATGCGTTCGTCCGAGGCGAGGTCCTTCTCGATCTCGGTGATGGCAGCCTGCTGGCTGCCGGTCAGTGTGAAAGGCAGGGCGGCGAGGATGGCGCGCCGCATCCGCCCGTCGCCGATCCGCGCCCGGCCGGTGGCGCGGCGCAGATTGGCGCGCGTCAGCATCAGGGCGAGCTGGTTGGCGAGGAATTCGTCATAGGCGAGGCGGCTGATTGCTGGCCCCTCGGGCGCAAGCTCCGCCGGTGTCGCTGGCGCGTGTACGGTCTCGAGCGAAGCCTTGAAGCTCGTCCAGCGCTGGCGCGACATCAGCGTCGGGTCCTGCCATTCCGGCAGGTTGGGCAGGCTGTCGAGCGCGCCGCGCATGGCGCGACCGAGCGTCTTGCGGGCGAGGCCGGCCGTCATCGGATAGACCGGCTCGACCATCGGCAATTGCTCGAACGCCTCGCGGTCGACGATATGGTCGGGATGGACCATTTGCGGCCGGCCGTTGAACCATTCGACCTTGCCGCTGATGAAGCGCGTCTCGCCGACCGGCATGGTGCGTTCGAGGAAATTCTGTTCGGCGCGGAAGAATACCAGCGCGATCTCGCCGGTCTCATCATGCGCCATGACGCGGTAGGGTACGCGCTTGTTACCGCGCGGGGCGGGCAAATGGCGGTCGATGCGGACTTCCAGCGTGACGATGGCGCCTTCGGGCGACAATGCGATGCCCGGCTGGTTGCGGCGGTCGATCAGGCCGACGGGGATATGCAGGAGCAGATCCGCGACGCGCGGCGGTTCCGGCGCGTCGCCGCCGACGAGCAGGCGGCCCATGGCTTCGCCGATCTTCGGGCCAACGCCGGCAAGGCTGGTGACGGGACGGAACAGCGGATTCAGGATTTCCGGACGCATCGGGGCATGATTCTCCTCGGCCGGAGATTAGAACGTCCCGCCAGCCTTTCACCATGGCGAAGGGCAGGGTAGGAACAGCACAAAATGTGCATGAGAGACCGATGACTGAAGAAGCAACAACCGGCGTCTATGGCAACCCTCCGGCGGAACTGGCCGAAGTTCCCCGCGGCGCGGTCCAGTTTTCGCCGCTCCTTCCCGGCAGCGCCGCGCTCGAGCGTCGCGACGACGCCTCGCTTGCCGCCATGGTCATGCTGGCGCCGCCCGGCACCATCGAGCGCCGGCACGACGTCGCCCAGGCGCTGCGTGCGTTGCAGCCGGGTGGACGGCTGACGGTGCTGGCGCCGAAGGACAAGGGTGGCTCGCGCCTCGCCAAGGAACTGAAGGCCTTTGGCTGCGATTTCGAGGAGACGGCGCTGCGCCATCACCGCATCTGCGTCGCGACGCGGCCGGACGATCTCGCGGCCGCCCGCCAAGCGATCGCCGAGGGCGCGCCGCGGATGGTCGAGGAGACCGGGCTCTGGTCGCAGCCGGGCGTGTTCTCGTGGAACCGCGTCGATCCGGGCAGCGCGCTGTTGCTCAAGCATCTGCCGCAACTCTCCGGCCGGGGGGCCGATCTTGGTTGCGGCGTCGGTTATCTGGCGCGGACTGTGCTCGCCATGCCGGGAGTCGAAGCGCTCACCATGGTCGATATCGATCGCCGCGCCGTCGAGGCGGCGGCGAAGAACATCACCGACCCGCGCGCCACCATCCATTGGGCGGATGTCCGCAAGGCAGGCAGTTTCCCCGAGAATCTCGACTTCATCGTCATGAACCCGCCCTTCCATGACGGCGGTGCCGAGGATCGTTCGCTAGGCCAGTCTTTTGTCCGGCGCGCGGCGGAAAGCCTGCGCAAGGGTGGTCGCTGCTGGCTCACCGCCAACCGGCACCTGCCCTACGAGGACCATCTGAAGGCGCTGTTTTCCCGCGCGACGCTGATCGTCGAGGCGGACGGCTTCAAGATCTACGAGGCGCGCAAATGAGCAAGCCCGGCGGCAAGCAGCCCTTCCCGTCCGCGCGGCTCGACCGGTTGCTCGCCAATCTCGGTTATGGCTCGCGCCGCGAGGTGCAGGGCCTGATCCAGGGCGGCCGCGTCATCCTCGACGGTGAGGCGGAGACGGATCCGAGCCAGCATGTCTATGTGAAGCCCGATCTGGCGACCCGCATGACGGTCGCGGGCGAGCCGCTCGATCCGCCGCCGGGGCTGGCGCTGATGATCCACAAGCCGCTCGGCGTCACCTGTTCGCACAAGGAGACCGGTGCGCTGATCTATTCGCTGCTGCCCGAGCGCTGGCGCCGTCGCGATCCGGTGATCTCGACGGTCGGCCGGCTCGACAAGGAGACATCGGGCCTGCTGCTGATGACCGATGACGGCGCGCTGCTCCACCGGATCATCTCGCCGCGCCATCATGTGCCGAAGCGCTATCAGGTGACGCTCGACCGGCCGCTCAACGGCGACGAGGCGGCGACCTTCGCTGCCGGCGGGCTGATGCTGGAAGGCGACGACAAGCCGCTGCTGCCGGCCGAGATGGAAACCTCCGGCCCCAAGCAGGCGACGCTGACGCTGCATGAGGGGCGCTATCATCAGGTCCGCC
The DNA here is from genome assembly GCF_000380505.1 of Kaistia granuli DSM 23481. Lineage (GTDB taxonomy): Bacteria > Pseudomonadota > Alphaproteobacteria > Rhizobiales > Kaistiaceae > Kaistia > Kaistia granuli. Next base: position 39,505 of record NZ_AQYH01000003.1, read on the forward strand.
GCATGTTCGCCGCCGTCGGCAACCACGTCGTGGCGCTGCATCGCGACCGCATCGGCCTGCTCGACCTGCCGGCCGATCTGGAACCCGGCGCGTACCGGCTGCTGACGCCGGCCGATATCGAGCAGGTGTTCGGAGCTTCGACGTGACGGCATCTTCTTCGAACTTCTTCGACGTCGTCGTGATCGGCGCCGGCGCCGCCGGCATGATGTGCGCCCTCGAGGCGGGCAAGCGCGGCCGCTCCGTGCTGATTATCGATCACTCGCCCTCGGCCGGCGACAAGATCCGCATTTCGGGCGGCGGCCGCTGCAATTTCACCAACACCAATACCGCGCCGAAGAACTTCCTGTCGCAGAACCCGCGCTTCTGCATCTCGGCGCTCTCCCGATACACGCAGCACGATTTCATCAAGCTCGTGGAAAGCTACGGCATCGCCTATCACGAGAAGACGCTGGGCCAGCTGTTCTGCGACGGTTCGGCCAAGCAGATCATCGAGATGCTGGTGGCGGAGATGCGCCGCCATGGCGTCGAGATGCGGCTGGGCACGGCGGTGAAGCGCGTCGAGCATCGCGTCGATGGCGGCTTTCGGATCGCGATGGCGTCCGGCGACGTCGTCTGCCGCTCGCTGGTGATCGCCAGCGGCGGCAAGTCGATCCCCAAGATGGGCGCTACCGGCTTTGGCTATGAAATTGCCGAACAGTTCGGCCTGAAACTGGTCGAAACCCGGCCGGGCCTCGTGCCACTGACCTTCGATCCCGCCATGCTGGAGCGGCTGGCGCCGCTTTCCGGCATCGCGGTCGACGCCGTCGCCAAGCATGGCAAGACCAGCTTCGCCGAGGCGATGCTGTTCACCCATCGCGGCCTGTCGGGCCCTGCGATCCTGCAGATCTCGTCCTATTGGCGGGAGGGCGACGAGATCACGCTCGCCATGCTGCCGGGAACCGACGTTTTCGCGGCGCTCAAGGCGGCCAAGGCCGATCGCGGCAAGCAGGCGCTCGGCACCGTGCTGGCGACGCTGCTGCCGAAACGGCTGGCGCAACTGATCGCCGAGGAGGAGAAGGGGCCGGGCAATCTCGCCGATCTCTCCGACAAGGCGCTGCGCCGGATCGAGGCGGCCATCAACGCCTGGCGCGTCAAGCCGCTCGGATCGGAAGGCTATCGCACGGCCGAAGTGACGCTTGGCGGCGTCGACACCAACGAACTCGATTCGAAGACGATGGAGGCCAAGCACGTGCCCGGCCTCTATTTCATCGGCGAGGTCGTCGACGTCACCGGCTGGCTCGGCGGCTACAATTTCCAGTGGGCCTGGTCGTCCGGCTGGGTGGCGGGGCAGGCGGCTTGACGCCGTCCTGCCTATCCTGTCAGTCCTTTAGAACCCCGGACTTTCGCGCCGCGAAGATCGATAGCGCGTCCATCAGCGTCGGCGACAGGCAGTCATAGGGCCGGAGCCCGAGTTGGCGCAGGCGGGCGCGGATGCCGTCCATGCGATCGGGTTTCACGCCGCCCTCGATCACCGACGAGATGAAGGCGCCGAACTGCGGCGCCTGCCAGCCCTCTTCGCGCGACAGTTCCGGATGCAGGAAGGTGAGCCCCCTGAAGGCGTGGTCCTTCTCGACCGGGCCCTTCATGTGGACGCCGCAGACCGTGCAGGCATGGCACAGGATGGTGGCGGCCGGATTGACGACAGCGAGCTTGTCGGCGTTGGCGACCACCGTGACATGATCCGTCGGCGCGACGGCGACGATCGACAGGATCGCGCCTTCCGGCTTCCAGCACTGGGTGCAGCCGCAGGCGTGGTTGTGGGCGATCTGTCCCTTGACCTCGACCTTCACGGGCCGGTCGAGGCAGTGGCAGACGAGCGTGCCACCGGCGAAATCGTCGGCCCCCGGCTGGAAGCCCTTGTCGATGGCGGGATGAAGAAGGACCGCTTCTGGCATTTCGAGTTCCCTCCGATCGTCCATCCCGGTTTGTCCCGGGTCTGCGCAAAGGTAGCGCTGACGCATCGTCAAGGGAATTGGGGCAATGCCTTTCCGGACGGGCAGGGGGGCGCGGACCGCTCGGGTCCGCGCCGCATTCCGTCGAGCTCAGTTCAGGCCGCTGGCCTCGTCGAGGCCGAGAACCAGGTTGAGGTTCTGCACGGCGGCGCCCGAGGCGCCCTTGCCGAGATTGTCCAGCAGGGCGACGAGGCGGGCCTGGCCGGCGCCTTCGGTGCCGAAGGTGAAGAGCTTCATCCGGTTGGTGCTGTTCAGCCCTTCGGGATCGAGCCCGGTCATCGCGCCGCTCTCGGCGAGATCCGCCACCGTGACGAAGCGCTCGCCCGCGTAGTGAGCCGAGAGAGCCTCGTTGAGGGCGGCCAGCGTCGGCTTGCCGGGGATCAGGTCCAGATGCAGGGGGATCTCGACGATCATGCCCTGCGCATAGCGGCCGACGGCCGGCGCGAAGATCGGGCGCAGGTCGAGCTGGCCATGCTTCTGGATCTCCGGCACATGCTTGTGCTGCAGGGGCAGCGCATAGATGCGGAAATTCTCGTGCGTGTAATTCGCGGCGTTCGGGTCCTCGAACTCGGCGATCATCGACTTGCCGCCGCCGGAATAGCCGGAGACCGCATTGATCGTGACCGGCCAGTTGGTGGGCAGCAGGCCGGCCGAAACCAGCGGCCGCAGCAGCGCGATCGCACCGGTCGCGTAGCAGCCGGGATTGGAGATCCGCGTCGAGGCGGCGATCTTCGCCCGCTGCGCCTTGTCGAGCTCCGCGAAGCCATAGGTCCAGTCGGCCGCGGTCCGATAGGCGGTCGAGGCGTCGATCACCTTGACCTTGTCGTTAGCGATCAGGCTGACGGCTTCCTTGGCTGCCGCGTCGGGCAGGCAGAGGATGACGGCGTCGGCGCTGTTCAGCAGTTCGGCCCTGGCAGCCGTCTCCTTGCGACGCTCGGGTGCGATCGACAGCAGCTGGATGTCGTCGCGGCCTTCCAGCCGCTGGCGGATCTGCAGACCCGTCGTGCCGGCTTCGCCGTCGATGAAGACCGTGGATACCATGGCTCGCCTCCGTTCAGGCTCAGGAGATGGGGGCTCTCGCGCCACCCGCAAGGATTTCGCGATCGTGAAATCGCGACAGGACGAAAAGCATAGAAAAAGGGCGCTGCGGTTGCCCGAAGCGCCCCTTCGAAAACGTCGCGTAGACGCCGATTAGCGCTTCGAGAACTGGAAGCTGCGGCGGGCCTTGGCGTGGCCGTACTTCTTGCGCTCGACGACACGGCTGTCGCGGGTCAGGAAGCCGCCCTTCTTGAGGACGCCGCGCAGCTCGGGCTCGTAGTAGGTCAGAGCCTTGGAGATACCATGACGCAGCGCACCGGCCTGGCCAGACAGACCGCCACCGGAAACCGTGGCGTTGATGTCGTACTGGTCATTGCGGGCAGCGACGCCGATCGGCTGCTGAACGAGCATCTGCAGAACCGGGCGAGCGAAGTAGCCGCGGAATTCCTTGCCGTTCACGGTGATCTTGCCGGTGCCCGGCTTGATCCAGACGCGGGCGATCGCGTTCTTGCGCTTGCCGGTCGCGTAGGCGCGGCCCTGGGCGTCGAGCTTCTGCACATGGACAGGTGCCGCGTTCTCGGACGAGATGACGGCGAGGTCCTGGAGGGACTGGAGATCAGCCATGTTCAGGCAATCCTCTTGTTCTTGGCATTCAGGGCGCCGACGTCGAGCACTTCCGGCTGCTGAGCCTCATGCGGATGCTGCGAGCCGCCATAGACGCGGAGGTTCTTCAGCTGGCGACGGCCGAGCGGACCCTCGGGGATCATGCGCTCGATGGCCTTTTCCAGAACGCGCTCGGGGAACTTGCCCTCGATGATCTGGCGCGGGCTGCGCTCCTTGATGCCGCCGACGTAGCCGGTGTGCCAGTAGTACCGCTTGTCGGTGTACTTGGCGCCGGTGAAGACGCACTTCTCGGCATTGATGATGATGACGTTGTCGCCATCGTCAACGTGCGGCGTGAAGCTGGCCTTGTGCTTGCCACGAAGGCGGTTCGCCACGATGCTGGCGAGGCGGCCAACGACCAGCCCTTCAGCGTCGATCAGAATCCACTTCTTCACGACATCCGCCGGCTTGGTGGAAATTGTGCTCATTGTTGAACTCGTTTTCTCGTGCCCCGATCGGGCAGGATTAGCGGCAACAGGACACGGGGTCCCGTCGATCGTGCCGGTGTGTAACCTGCGCCACAGATTCCGTCAAGCAGAGCTAGAATGGCGGTGTTCTGAATTGCATAACAAATTCAGCATCTTACGAATACGGTATTATTATACCAATACGGATTGACCGTTTCCTGCGCGGTTGCTCGGGCGCGACAGGCCTGCCGCGTGGCAAAGGCCGGTGGTCAGGCCGCTCCGGGACTTGCGGGATAGTGCGCCGCCTGCCAAGCATGGTGCGAGAATGGCCCGGCGGAAATCTCCGGTTGCGCGGGTCGGTAAACTGAAAATTGGGGCACGCATTATGTATGAAGTTTGGAAGCACCCGCTGTTCCGGGTGGCCGTGGTTGTCGTGCTGCTCGTGGCGGCGCTCGCCTTCGCTTTCCTGATCGGAGCCGAGTAGGGCATTCGGCCGCAAGCCGACGCCACACTGGCGGAGCCCCTTGATCAGACTGCTCTGCCGCGCCGATTTCTGTCGTTCTGGACCGAAGGGTCTGGCGTCCGAAGCGCGGCTGGCAGTGGATCGGGGAGACGGGCCCCTGTACCCGGGCGGACGATCCGCTATGCTGCCGGCCGGATTGTGACGGGGAAGACAAGATGACGAATACAGGCCTCGCACCAAGGCTCAGCATCGTGACGCTTGGTGTCGCCAACGTACCGAAAGCCCGCGCATTCTATGAGGCGCTCGGCTGGCAGGCATCTTCGGCCAGCCAGGAGGCGATCACGTTTTTCCAGCTCTCCGGTGTGGTTCTGGCGCTTTTCCAGCGCAATGCCCTTGCCGATGACGCCAATGTGGCGCCGGCCGGGGACGGCTTCCGGGCGGTGACGCTTGCGCATAATGTACAAAGCGAGGCGGAGGTCGATGCGGCTCTCGCCCATGCCGTCAATTGCGGCGCCCGTCTGGTGAAGGAGGCGACCAAGGTGTTTTGGGGCGGCTATTCCGGCTATTTCGCCGATCCGGATGGCCATCTCTGGGAAGTGGCCTACAATCCGTTCCTGCCGTTTGACGAGGCGGGGCGGCCCGTTCTTCCGGGACCGCAATCATGAAGAAACTCCTTCTTGCTTCCGTCGCCTGCGCGGCGACGCTCTTCTTGGCATCGGGTGCGTTCGCGGCCGAGGAGCCGCAGCCGAAGCCTTACGAGGCCATCACGGTCACCTATGACAATGCGGGAACCGATGATCCGGAGCTGACGGCCCTGATCGCAACTCTCAAGAAGGCGATCGCGGTCGCCGACATCGGAACGCTCAAGGCCAGCGCCGCGCCAGAGGTCAAGATCTATTCGCCGATGATCGGCTTCCCGGACGCGACACCGCCCGACGCCTTGTCGGACCCGGAGAAGCGCCCCGGCGAGGAGCGGCTGGATACGGCCGCCGCCCTGACCTCCACCGGCGATGTCGACTACAGCCGCGAAGACCTCGACGGCCTCGTCGTCGATTTGTTCGGCAATGCGCTGGACCAGGGCACTGTGGGCCATTCGAAGATTGCCAGGGGCGAGATCTGCTCGCCGGCCGAGCCGATCTTCGATCGGGACAAGGCGCTTGCCATTGCGGACGCCGCCGGCGTGCCCGCCGGCAATCTCTGGATCCTGTCCGAGGACACCGAGTTCCGCGAGAAGCCGGCCGAGTCCGCGCCGGTTCTGACCACGTTGAAGGAGGGGACGATCGTTCCCTTCCTGGAGGGCTCGGTCGAAGGCGAGGACGGCGATGCCGACTGGTATTCGGTCGCTCTGCCGTCGGGCAAGACCGGCTATGCCGCGAACGACATCTCGCGCGGCTTTCAGGCGACCAGCGTCTGCTACGGCAAGGTCGACGGCAAATGGGCCGTTACCGCTGTCATCGTTCCGGGGCTCTGACGGCATGAACCACGATCGCTACGACGACAGCTATCTTCGCCAGATCCTGACGGAGACGCGGACCATCGCGGTGATCGGTGCCAGCCCCAATCCGGCGCGGCCGAGCCACGGTGTGCTTGGCTATCTGACGGCGTCGGGATACGAGACCTATCCGATCAATCCGGGCATTGCCGGCCGTGAACTGTTCGGCCGCACGGTCTACGCCCGGCTCGCCGACGTGCCGGTTCCCATCGATATGGTCGACGTATTCCGCAATTCCGGCGCGATCGCGGGCGTCGTCGACGAGATCCTGGCGCTGCCGATCCTGCCCAAGGTGATGTGGCTGCAACTCGACATCCGCAACGATGCCGAGGCGGCGCGGCTGGAGGCGCGCGGGGTTCGCGTTGTCATGGACCGTTGCCCGGCCATCGAGCGGCCACGGCTCCTTGGTTGAGCGGCCCCTGAGCTGCAATTCGCGGCTGTTGCGGCCGGATGAGAAATGAATGCTCGCCAAGGCGGGATGTTGGCGAAACGATTGCTGCCGCGCGACGCGGCGTCAGGCTATCGATGGATGGCCAAAAGATAATCCAACAATGACGATGGAGGAGACTCGAATGTCCGAAGACAGGCTGCCCGGTTTCGCAACGCTCGCCGTTCATGCCGGCGCGCAACCCGATCCGACCACGGGCGCGCGCATCACGCCGATCTATCAGACGAGTTCCTTCGTCTTCGAGAATGTCGACCATGCCGCGTCGCTGTTCGGTCTGCAGGCCTTCGGCAACATCTATACCCGCATCACCAATCCGACCACGGCCGTGCTCGAAGAGCGCGTCGCCGCCCTCGAGGGAGGCACCGCCGCGCTCGCCGTTGCCTCCGGCCACGCCGCGCAGCTGCTGGTCTTCCACACGCTGCTGCAGCCCGGCGATGAGTTCATTGCCTCCAGCAAGCTCTATGGCGGCTCGATCAACCAGTTCAACCATTCGTTCAAGAGCTTCGGCTGGAACGTCGTCTGGGCCGATCCCGACGATATCGGCTCGTTCGAGCGCGCCATCACGCCAAAGACCAAGGCGATCTTCATCGAATCGATCGCCAATCCGGGCGGCATCATCGTCGACATCGCCGCCATCGCCGCGGTGGCGAAGCGCGCCGGCGTGCCGCTGATCGTCGATAACACGCTCGCGACGCCGTATCTCTGCAAGCCGTTCGACCATGGCGCGGACATCGTCGTGCATTCGCTGACCAAGTTCCTCGGCGGCCACGGCAATTCGATGGGCGGTGTCATCGTCGACGGCGGCCGCTTCAACTGGACCCGCGAGGCGCGCTATCCGAAGCTGTCGCAGCCGTTGCCGGAGTATAACGGCGTCGTTCTCGCCGAGACCTTCGGCAATTTCGCCTTCGCCATCGCCTGCCGTGTGCTCGGCCTGCGCGATCTCGGACCGGCGATCTCGCCGCAGAACTCGTTCCTGATCCTGACCGGCATCGAGACGCTGCCGCTGCGCATGCAGAAGCATTCGGACAATGCCCGCGCCGTGGCCGAATATCTCATCGACCATCCGGCCGTCGACTGGGTCAGCTATGCCGGCCTGCCGGGCGATCGCTACCACAATCTCGCCCGCCGCTACGTGCCCAAGGGCGCCGGCGCGGTGCTGACCTTCGGCCTGAAGGGCGGCTATGATGCCGGCGTCAAGGTCGTCTCGTCGGTCAAGCTGTTCTCGCATCTCGCCAATATCGGCGACACGCGCTCGCTGATCATCCACCCGGCCTCGACGACGCACCGCCAGCTGAACGACGAGCAGAAGATCAAGGCCGGCGCCGGTCCGGACGTCGTCCGCCTGTCGGTCGGCATCGAGGACAAGGAAGACATCATCGCCGATCTCGAGCAGGCGCTCGCCGGCATCTGATCCGGGTCCGTCTTTAAGGCCTTAGCAAAACCCTCTCCCGCAAGCGGGAGAGGGAGTTCTGCGGATTGGTCGGTCCTTTGGGCCTTTCTCGATTCAGTCCTCTGAGCCTGACGCGGTCTTGATGGCGTTGCCGGAAATGACGCATCCGTTCTGACGGACGCAGGCTGAAAGCCCTCGACCGCTTGCGGGCGAGGGTTGGGTGGGGGCTCTTCCTTCGCCGGCGATGGCTACGACGTGACCTTCACATAGCTTCCCGGTGCGTCCTCGATCGGCTTGATCTTGCGGCCGCCTACGACGCGCGCCTTCACGCGGCGGTCGTCCTGCGCCGTGATCCAGGCCTGCCAATGCGGCCACCAGGAGCCAGGGTGCTCCTCGGCCTTGGCGACCCAGGCATCCAGGCCGTCGCCCTGCGGGGCAGGGCCTGTCCAGTACTGGTATTTTCCACGCGAAGGCGGGTTGATCACGCCGGCGATATGGCCGGATCCCGCCAGCACGAACGTCACCGGACCGCCGAAGAAGGACGAGCCGTAGAATACCGAGCGCGGCGGCGCGATGTGGTCGTCGCGGGTGGCCAGATTGTAGATCGGGATCGTGATGTCGCCGAGCGACAGCGCTTTGCCGTCGACCGACAGCTCACCCTCGGCCAGCTTGTTGTCGAGATAGCAGTTGCGCAAATAGAAGGAATGGTTCGCGGCCGGCATCCGCGTCGCGTCCGAGTTCCAGTAGAGCAGGTCGAACGGGATCGGTTCCTTGCCGCGGAAATAATTGTTCACGACATAGGACCAGATCAGTTCGTTCGAGCGCAGCATATTGAAGGAGGCGGTCATGTTCTTCCCCTCCAGATAGCCGCGCACGCTCATCTTCTTCTCGACGGCCTCGATCTGCTCCTCGTCGATGAACACCTTCAGATCGCCGGCATGGGTGAAGTCGACCTGGGTGGCGAACAGCGTCGTCGAGGCGATCCGGGTGTCGCCGACATTGGCCATGTAGGCGAGGGTGTAGGAGAGCAGGGTGCCGCCGACGCAATAGCCGATCGCGTTGATCTCGTCCTCGCCTGTGATGGTCTCGATCGTATCGAGCGATTCGAGGATGCCCTCTTTCATGTAGTGCTCGAAGCTCTTGTCCGCCTGCGCCTCGCCCGGATTGATCCAGGAGATCACGAAGACGGTGTGCCCTTGCTCCACCGCCCATTTGACGAAGGATTTTTCCGGGTTGAGGTCGAGGATGTAGAACTTGTTGATCCAGGGCGGGACGATCAGCAGCGGGCGCTTGAGGACATCCTTGGTCGAAGCCTTGTACTGGATCAGCTGGCAGACATCGTTCTGCAGGACCACCTTGCCGGGCGACAGCGCCAGGTTCTTGCCGATGGCGAAATGCGACGTGTCGGACTGGCGAATCCGTAATTCGCCGTCGCCGGCCGCGATGTCCTCGGCCAGCATGTCCATGCCGCGGACGAGGTTCTCGGCGCTCGAATCGAGCGTGTCGCGCAGGATCTCTGGGTTTGTGAACAGGAAGTTGGACGGCGCCACCGCGTTGGCGATCTGGCGGACGTAGAAGCCGGCCTTCAGGCGGATATGCGGGTCGAGATCGACGGCGCCCTCGACCATCTCCTCGGCCCAGCGCGCCGTGATCAGGTAGAACTGCTTCAGGAAATCGAAGAACTGATTCTCCGACCATTGCGGGTCCTTGAAGCGCTTGTCGCGCGGGTCTGCTTCGATCACCGGCGCCACGGCGAGGCCGGACATTCGCTGCATCATGCTCGTCCAGAGCGCGAAATATTTGGCGTAAAGCTTTGATTGCGCTTGGATACTTCGGCCCGGCTCTGCCGTCCAATATTCGACGATCTTGGCCAGGGTGCGGATGATCTCGGCGATCTCGTCGGTGGTGTCCGGCGACAGCCGTCCATCCTCGCGCGACTTCAGGAACGCATTGGCGGCCCGCGTCATCCCCTCGATCATGCGGGCGATGTTCTGGGCGAATTTCTCGGGATCTTTGACGACGAGGCTGATCGGGGTGCCGTTGGCGGTGTCCTTGTCCTTGCCGGTTTTGTCGTTGGCCATCGCTTCCCCGAACGCATTATGTGGTCGGCTAGGCGGCACTGCTTTCCCCGACGCGCAGAGTGTAATAGTTTCGCGCGCAGAGCGATACGATGCGCTCGTCGTCAGCGCGCTTACCATGATGAGTTCACTATGAATCCGACCGGACCCAAGCGGTGTCGCCCCGCGTCGCTCGTTTTGATGCTGGCGCTGTCTGTCTCGCTGGCGGCGTGCTCGCAGCAGCTTTCCAAGACCTTCGACACGACGCCCGACCCGGAACTCGATCGTCCCGGCGAATTCCCGAACATCAACGTTGCCGGCGGCCAGCCGCCGGGCAAGCTGATGACGGCGGATGAGCTGACCAGCACGACCGCCGGGCTGAAGTCAAAAGCCAGTGCCAACGATCCGCGCACGGCCGACGCAGCGCGCAAGGCGAGCGATGCGTCGAATGCCGCGCTCGAGAAGACGGCGGCGACGCACGCCAAGAAGACCTTGTCCGAGATTCAGGACCGATGCGGGGAGCCTGGCGCCGCCGACGCCACGAAATGCCCGCAATAAGGGTGCTTCCATAGATTGCGGTTCGGTGTAGAACCGCCCTGCGCCAGGTGAGGCGCATCACTATCCAGGAAAGATGGATTCGGAGCGATGAGCGAGTTCCACAGCGTGCGGCGTCTGCCGCAATACGTCTTTGAGCAGGTCAACCGGCTTAAGGCGAGCGCTCGAGCCGCGGGCGCCGACATCATCGATCTTGGCATGGGCAATCCTGACCTGCCGACCCCGGCGCATATCGTGCAGAAGCTGGCCGAAACGGCAGGCCGTCCCGACGTGCACGGCTATTCGGCCTCGCGCGGCATCAATGGGCTGCGCAAGGCGCAGGCCGCCTATTACGACCGCCGTTTCGGCGTGAAGCTCGATCCCAACACGCAGATCGTCGCGACGATTGGCTCCAAGGAAGGCTTCGCCAACATGGCGCAGGCCATCACGGCGCCGGGCGACGTGATTCTGGTGCCCAATCCGAGCTATCCGATCCACGCCTTCGGCTTCCTGATGGCGGGCGGCGTGATCCGCTCGGTGCCGGTCGAGCCGGGGCCTGAGTTCTTCCACGCGATGGAGCGCGCGGTGATCCATTCGATCCCGAAGCCGCTCGCCGTGGTGCTGTGCTATCCGTCGAACCCGACCGCGCATGTCGCCGACCTCGATTTCTATCGCGATGTCGTCGCCTTCGCCCGCAAGCACGAGCTCTTCGTGCTGTCGGATCTCGCCTATTCGGAGATCTATTTCGACGACGTCCCGCCGCCTTCGGTGCTGCAGGTGCCGGGTGCCATCGATGTCTGCGTCGAATTCACCTCGATGTCGAAGACCTATTCGATGGCGGGCTGGCGCATGGGCTTCGCCGTCGGCAACGAGCGGCTGATCGCGGCGCTGTCCCGCGTGAAATCCTATCTCGACTACGGCGCCTACACGCCGATCCAGGTTGCGGCGACCACCGCCCTGAACGGTCCGCAGGACTGCATCGAGGAGATGCGCCAGATCTACAAGCATCGCCGCGACGTGCTTGTGGACAGCTTCAGCCGCGCCGGCTGGGACATTCCGGCGCCGCGCGCCAGCATGTTCGCCTGGGTGCCGATTCCCGACGCCTTCAAGGCGATGGGTAGCCTCGAATTCTCCAAGCTTCTCATCGAGAAGGCGGACGTCGCGGTCGCTCCCGGCGTCGGCTTCGGCGAGCATGGCGACGAATATGTCCGCATCGCGCTCGTGGAGAACGAGCAGCGGATTCGGCAGGCTGCGCGCAACATCCGCCGCTTCCTTGAAACGGCGGACAAAACGTTGCACAACGTCGTCCCAATCAGCAGCGCCCGGCGCTAGGCCGGGCCCCTCTGGGGCGAATTTATGAACAATGCACTACGCTTGGGCGTCGCCGGTCTCGGCACGGTTGGCGCGTCCCTGCTGCGCTTGACGCAGCGCCATGCCTCCGAACTGGCTTTGCGCTGCGGGCGGCCTGTCATCGTCACCGCTGTCTCGGCCCGCGATCGCAATCGTGATCGCGGCGTCGATCTGGCTTCCGTGACCTGGTTCGACGATCCGGTCGCGCTGGCGAATTCTCCCGAGATCGATGTCTTCGTCGAGCTGATGGGTGGAGCCGACGGCGCGGCCGCCGATTCGGTTCGCGCCGCCCTCGACGCCGGCAAGCACGTCGTCACGGCCAACAAGGCGCTGCTCGCCAAGCACGGAACCGAGCTCGCGCGCCGCGCCGAGGAGAAGGGCGTCTCGCTCAACTTCGAGGCCGCTGCCGCCGGTGGCATCCCGATCATCAAGACGCTGCGTGAGTCGCTCGCCGGCAACACGGTCGGCCGCGTCTATGGCATCCTGAACGGCACCTGCAATTACATCCTGACGCGCATGGAGCGCGAGGGGATCGCCTTCGATGCCTGCCTCGCCGCGGCGCAGCAGCTCGGCTATGCCGAGGCCGATCCGACCTTCGACGTCGATGGTTTCGACACCGCGCACAAGCTATCGCTTCTGACCGCGATCGCCTTCGGCACCGAGATCAACGCCGATGCCATCTATGTCGAGGGCATCCGCTCGATCACCACGGCCGATATCGAAGCCGCGGACGAGCTGGGCTACCGGATCAAGCTGCTTGGCGTCGCCACCCGCACCGAAAGCGGCATCGAGCAGCGCGTTCACCCGACCATGGTGCCGAAATCCTCGCCGATCGCGCGCGTCGACGGTGTCACCAACGCCGTCGCCGTCGAAGCTGATTTTGTCGGCAGGCTCGTGCTCGCCGGTCCGGGCGCTGGCGGTGACGCCACGGCCTCGGCCGTGATGAGCGATATCGCCGATCTGGCGCGTGGCGATGTGGTCGGCACCTTCGGTCGTCCGGCGCATCTCCTGAAGCCGTACCAGCAGGCCGGCATGCGGGCGCATGAGGGCGGCTACTACATCCGGCTGTCAGTCTATGATCGCCCCGGTGCTTTCGCTTCCATCGCCAAGCGTATGGCAGAAAACAACATTTCGCTGGAATCGATCGTCCAGCGTCGTCGTGCGCCGAAGGCGGATGCCCCCGAGCATCCCCGTCCGCTCGAGCCGCAGCCGGTCATGCTCATCACCTATGACACGACTGAGGCTCAGGTGAAGGAAGCGCTCGAGCTGATTACGGCGGATGGTCATATTGCGGAGCGCCCGCAGATGATACGAATTGAACAACTGGCCTGAAAGCGGAGCACCACAATGGCGATGACGGGAAATGCGAAGGCAGCGGGTCTCGACCGGATCCTGACGCTAGAGCTCGTGCGTGTCACCGAGCGCGCGGCCGTTGCGGCGGCGCGTTGGCGTGGACGCGGCGATGAGATGGCTGCCGATCAGGCCGCCGTCGACGCCATGCGTCGCGAACTGAACCGCCTGCCGATCGAAGGCACCGTGGTGATCGGCGAGGGCGAGCGCGACGAAGCGCCGATGCTCTACATCGGCGAGAAGGTCGGCCGGGGTTCCGGTCCGCGCGTCGACATCGCCCTCGATCCGCTCGAAGGTACGACGATCTGCGCCAAGAACCAGCCGAATTCGCTGGCCGTGATCGCCATTGCCGAGGGCGGCAGCCTGCTCTACGCGCCCGACGTCTACATGCAGAAGATCGCCATCGGCCCCGGCTACGCCAAGGGCATCGTCGATCTCGACGCCTCGCCGATGGAAAACATCCAGGCGCTGGCCGCCGCCAAGGGCGTGCCGGTCAACGAGATTACCGCCTGCATCCTCGACCGTCCGCGTCACGCCAAGCTGATCGAGGACGTTCGCGCCACCGGCGCCGCGCTCCGCCTGATCGGTGACGGCGATGTCGCCGGCGTGATCCATACGACCAACCCGGACGAGACCGGCATCGACATCTATCTCGGCATTGGCGGCGCGCCCGAGGGCGTTCTGGCGGCGGCGGCGCTTCGCTGCATCGGCGGCCAGATGCAGGGCCGCCTGGTGACGCAGTCCGACGCCCAGCGCGAGCGGGCCGCCAAGATGGGCGTGCAGGACTTCGACAAGAAGTTCACCCATGACGAGATGGCCAAGGGCGACGTTCTGTTCGCCGCGACCGGCGTCACCGACGGCAACCTGCTCTCCGGCGTGCGTTTCGCCCGCAATGGCGAGATCACCACGGATACGGTCGTCATGCGCTCGTCCTCCGGCACCGTCCGCTGGATCAAGGCGACGCACCGCGATCTCGAGAAGTTCGAGAACGAGGGCTGATCCAGTCCCGATGACCATGACATCCAGCGACGCACGGCGCGCCTTTCTCGGCGTCGAGGGGTCCGTGACAGGGCGCCGCTGGACCGAACGGGTCGATGCCGGCGCGAGCCTCGCCGCGACGGCGATGGCCCAGCGCCACGAAATCCCCGAGCTCGTCGCCCGCGTGCTGGCGGGCCGGGGCGTCGCCATCGACGATGCCGCGCATTTCCTCGATCCGAGCCTGCGCCGGCTGATGCCGGATCCCTCCGTCCTCACCGACATGGACGCGGCCGCGGCGCGGATCGCCGACGCGGTCGTCGCCGGCGAGCATGTCGCGATCTTCGGCGACTACGATGTCGACGGCGCGACCTCGTCGGCCTTGCTGGCGCGTTTCCTGCGCCATCAGGGCGTCGAGACGCGGATCTACATTCCGGACCGCATCTTCGAAGGCTACGGCCCTAATCCCGACGCCATCCGCACGCTGGTGGAAGAGGGCGCTGATCTCATCGTCACCGTCGATTGCGGTTCGACCAGCCATGAGGCGCTCGGCGTTGCCCGCGATCTTGGCCGGCTCGCCGTGGTGCTCGATCACCACCAGATGGGCGCGGAACTGCCGCCGGCACTGGCCGTGGTCAATCCGAACCGCCAGGACGATCTCTCGGGCCTCGGCCATCTCGCAGCGGTCGGCGTCACCTTCCTGGCCGTCGTCGCCACCAATCGCGAGCTCAGAAAGCGCGGCTGGTATGGGCCGACCCGACCGGAGCCGGACCTGCTGCAATGGCTCGACCTGGTCGCGCTCGGCACGGTCTGCGACGTCGTTCCGCTGATCGGCCTCAACCGCGCCTTCGTCACCAAGGGCCTGCTCGCCGTGCGGCGGCGGGCCAATCCCGGCCTGGCGGCGCTGTCGCAATCGGCGCGCATCGACGTTCCGGTCGCGCCCTATCATCTCGGCTTCCTGCTCGGCCCGCGCATCAATGCCGGCGGCCGCATCGGCGACGCGGCGCTGGGCGCCCGGCTGCTGTCGCTCGACGATCCGGCCGAGGCCGAGCGCATCGCAATCGAGCTCGATGATCTGAACAAGCAGCGCCAAGCCATTGAAACGTCGATGCTCGAGGAGGCCGTCGCCGAAGCCGACGCCGAGATCGGCTCGGGCGAAGGCCCGGCCGTCATCGTCACCGCGAGCGATCGCTGGCATCCCGGCATCGTCGGGCTGATCGCGGCGCGGTTGAAGGAGCGCTTCCGCCGGCCGGCCTTCGCCATCGCGCTGATGCCGAACGGCACCGGCACCGGTTCGGGCCGCTCCGTCTCCGGCGTCGACCTCGGCGCGCTCGTGCGTGGGGCGGTCGAAGCGGGGCTGCTGGTCAAGGGCGGCGGCCACGCCATGGCGGCGGGCCTGACGATTGAGCCGGCCAAATTCGCGGAATTCCGCGCTTTTCTGGAGACGCGCGCCGCCGAGGCGTCGCGTTCCGCCCGCCAAGCGGATCAGCTCCTGATCGATGGCGCGCTGACGGCCCGAGCCGCCACGCCCGATTTCATCGAGCGGGTCGAGCAGGCCGGACCGTTCGGCGCCGGGCATGCCGAGCCGGTCTTCGCGTTGCCGGCGCATATCGTCAATTACGCCGATACGGTCGGCAACGGCCATGTCCGGGTCACGCTGTCGGGCGGTGACCAGAACCTGAAGGCGATCGCTTTCCGGGCCGCCGAGAACGACCTCGGTCGGACCCTGTTGGCCTCGCACGGCCGGCCCTTGCATGTCGCCGGCACGCTGAGCATCGATCACTGGCAGGGACGTCGGCAGGCGAGCTTCCGCATCCTCGACATCGCGCAGCCGCAACCGCTGCGCTGATCGCAGGGGTTAACGCGTTAGCCTGCCGTTAGCGCCGCGTCAGCTGCTTCGGCGCCTCCGGCCATGGAACCCGACTTTCCTTGCGGATTTGACCAAGGGCAAGTCGCGGCGCATTTCGTTGTGCCAGAGATCCGGCGGGCCGGTGCTGCGATGGCAAAGGAACTTGCCTTGTAATTTTAGCTATGGTGAAATATTGCAGCGTCGTGAACAGCGGCGGGGAGAGGCGGCATGACCAGCGATCCCTTGAAGGTCGGAGTGAAGATCCGGGAAGCCCGCAAGCAGCGCCGTTTGACGCTGCAGCGCGTTGCGGAGGCGACCGGGCTTTCGATCGGCTTCCTGAGCCAGGTCGAGCGCGACATCACCACGCCGTCGCTGTCCTCGCTGGTTACGATCGCCAAGGTGCTGGACCTTCCGGTCAGCGTGTTTCTGCACCAGCCGGAAATTCCGAACGCCGTGTCGCGGCGCGAGGGCAGGGCTTCCTACGCCATCAATCCGGCGTGGATTTCCTACGAGCGCCTGTCGACGACGTTTCCGGGGCAGATGCTGAACGCGGTCAAGATGAACGTCCCGCCGCGCTATCTCTCGGAGACGACGGCGCATGAGGGCGAAGAGATCGTCTACGTCTTGAGCGGAACCATCCGCTACGTGATCGACGATACCAGTTTCGACCTGAAGGCGGGCGATACGCTGCATTTTTCAGCCCAGCGTCCGCATCGGGTGCAGAACCCGACGGATCAGGTGACGGAAGTCCTTTCCGTCGGCACGCAGCAACTCTTCGGGGACGCCGCCCGCCATGGCGGCCTGTCCCCGGTCGGCAAGGAGACGTCGCGCAAGGGGCACGAGAAGATCGCCATGCGCGGCACAGAGGGTGAAAAAGAGGTAATCCGATGACCAGATTCCGCGCGACGCTGCTGATGGCGGCGCTTTCCACGACCGTGCTGGCCACGGCGCCGGCTTTTGCCGAGACCGTGCTGCGCCTCGACGAGGTGCCCGTCGGCGAGATCGATCCGGCCAAGGCGACCGACTACGCCGACTCCATCCTGATGTTCAACGTTTATGACACGCTGGTCCAGCCCTCCGCCGGCAAGCCCGGCATGGATCCGATGCTGGCCGCGAGCTGGACGGTCGACGGCAACGTCTACACCTTCACGCTGCGCGACGACGTCAAGTTCCACTCGGGCAATCCGCTGACCGCCGAGGACGTCGTCTATTCCTACGACCGCATGATCGCGCTCGGCCAGGGCTTCTCGCATCTCTTCGCCGAGAGCGTCGAAAAGGTCGAAGCAACAGATCCGAAGACGGTCAAGTTCACGCTGAAGGGGCCGTTCTCGCCGTTCCTCGCCTCGCTGGTCCGCCTGCCGGTCGTCGATTCCAAGCTGGCGCGCTCGCACCAGGCCGAGGGCAAGTACGGTGCGTTCGGCGACTATTCGGAAGCCTGGCTGTCGGCCAACGACGCCGGCTCGGGCGCCTATGTCGTCGAGAGCCAGAACCCGCAGGCGGAAACGGCGCTGGCCAAGTTCCCAGGCTATTTCCTCGGCGCCACGCCGAAGTCGCCCGACAAGGTGAAGTTCCGCTACGGCCTCGAGGCCTCGACCGTCCGCGCGCTTCTGGCCAAGGGCGAGCACGACATTGCCTCGCAGTGGCTGCCGCCGGAAGTCGCCAAGGCGCTCGCCGCCGACGACACGATGCAGCTGCTGACGGAAGTCGGCACTAACGTCTTCTACATCAAGCTGAACACGGCGAAGGCGCCGCTCGACGACGTGCATTGCCGCCGCGCGCTGACCTATGCCTTCGACTACGCCACCGCTGCCAAGATGATCGCCGTCACCGACAAGGTGTCGCTCGGCAATCCGGCCAACGGCCCGATCCCGAAGGGCATGCTCGGCTCCACGACCACCGTGCCCGACTATGCGCAGGACATGGAGAAGGCCAAGGCCGAGCTGGCGCAGTGCAAGTACAATCCGGCCGAGACGCCGCTGGAGATCTCCTGGATCGCCGAAGTGCCGCTCGAGGAGCGCTTCGCCCTGCTGATGCAGGCGAACTTCTCGCAGCTCGGCTTCAAGCCGGAAGTGAAGCGCGTCCCCTGGGCGCTGTTCACCGAGATGGTGACCAAGCCGGAGACGACGCCGAACATCTCGCAGATCTCCAACAGCGCGACGACGCCCGATCCGGATTCGCTGCTGTTCAACACCTACCATTCGTCCGCGAAGGGTACCTGGCAGTCGCCGGAATATCTGGAGGACGCGGAGGTCGACAAGCTGCTCGAGGCGGGACGCGCCGAGACGGATCCGGCCAAGCGCCAGAAGATCTACGAGGATCTGAGCCAGCGCCTGCGCGACCTCGCTCCGACGATCTATGCCTATGACCAGGTCGCCGTCTTCCCGGCGCGCAAGGCGGTCACCGTTCCGGCTCTCTCCGACGACGCCCACCGCTATGCGCTTTCGGCCTTCGGCTTCACCTTCCGCGACATGGAAATGGCGCAGTAAGGCCGGGCTTCCCGATTGAAATCGTCGCGGGCGGTCTCGCCCGCGACCTTTGACCGGCCGATGCGCGATTGGCGCGGGCGAACGACAGGCCGAGTGGTAGATCCATGTCGAACATCCTCAGATCCCTTCTGCATCGGCTTGGCGCCGCTCTGATCGTGATGATCGGCATTTCGATGCTGATCTTCGCCATCGCCCGCGTCATGCCGGGTGACCCCGCGCGTATCGCGCTCGGCCCCAATGCGACGGCCGAGCAGGTCGCCGCACTCCGGCTCGAGCGCCATCTCGATGCGCCTCTGCCGGTGCAGTACTGGGAGTTCGTCAAGTCGGTCGCGACCGGCGATCTCGGCAAGTCGCTCTACACCAACCGTCCGGTGACGACCGACATCGCGCAATTCCTGCCGGCGACGCTCGAACTGGTCTTCGTCTCCGGCATCCTGATGGTGCTGATCGGCCTGCCGATCGGCATTCTCTCCGCCCACTACCGCGGGCGCTTCCCCGATCATGTCGGCCGGCTGATCTCGTTGCTTGGCGTCTGCACGCCAGCCTTCGTCTGGGGCGTCATCCTGCAGCTGGTGCTCGGCTATTTCTGGGGCTGGTTCCCGATCGAAGGGCAACTCAGCCAGTCGGTCACTGCCGCGCCCGCTGTCACCGGCTTCATGCTGGTCGACATGGCGATCGCCGGCAACGGCGCCGGTTTCCTCGACGCGCTGCACCACCTGATCCTGCCGGCCCTGGCGCTCGCGATGTCCGGCCTCGGCCAGACGGCGCGACTGACGCGCTCGAACATGAACGAGGTCTATGAGCGGCCCTATGTCGAGATGGCGCGCGCCTATGGCTTCCCGGCGCGCCGGATCGCCACGCGCTACGCCTTCCGGCCGGCGCTGATCCCGACCCTCACCATTCTAGGCCTCGAATTCGCGGCCATGCTCGGCAATGCCTTTCTCGTCGAGAAGGTGTTCGGCTGGCCCGGCCTGTCGCGCTACGGCGTCGAGGTGATCCTGCGCAAGGATCTCGACGCCATCGTCGGCACCGTGCTGGTGATTGCCGCCGCCTTCCTGATCGTCAACATCATCGTCGACATCCTGGTCAACATCATCAATCCGCGCATCCGTCTCGCGGCGGGGAGGGCCTGAGTCATGTCGGAACCCGATAGCCCCGTCATGGCCGCTCGCACGCGCGGCCGCTCCAGGGCCTGGACGGCGTTCAGCGCCGACCCGCTGTCGCTGCTCGGGCTCGTCATTGTCGTGGCGATCGTTGGGCTTGCGATCTTCGCGCCCTTCGTCACGCCCTATCCGGACCATGTCGGCCCGACCGGCGATTTCACGGCGATGACGGCGGCGCCGAGCGGCGCCTTCTGGTTCGGCACCGACATGATCGGCCGCGACCTGTTTACCCGCATCCTCTTCGGCTATCGCCTGTCGCTGATCATGGCGATCGTGGTGCTCGCCATCGCGGTGCCGATCGGCGTCATCGTCGGGCTCGTCGCCGGCTACAAGGGCGGCTGGACCGACTACATCCTGATGCGGATCACCGACGTGTTCCTCGCCGTGCCGCCGCTGGTGCTCGCCATGGCGATCATGGGCTTTCTGGAGCCGACGCTGCTGAACGGCATGCTCGCGATCACCGCCATGTGGTGGCCCTGGTATGCGCGCCTCATCTACAACGTCACCCGCGCCGAGGCGCAGGAAGGCTATGTACTGGCCGCCGAGACCGTCGGCGCCTCGACCGCGCACATCCTGTTCCGCGAGATCCTGCCGAATTGCTGGCCGTCGATCCTGACCAAGATGACGCTCGATGTCGGCTTCGTCATCCTGATGGCGTCGTCGCTGTCCTTCCTTGGCCTCGGCGTGCAGCCGCCGACCCCGGACTTGGGTTCGATGGTGGCCGATGGCGCGAAATACATGCCCGACGCCTGGTGGCTGACGGTGTTCCCGGCGATCGCCATCCTGCTCGTCGTGCTCGGCTTCAACCTGGTCGGCGACGGCCTGCGTGAAGCCTTCGAGGCGGAGGGTTGAGATGATGGAGATCAACCCCCAGAAGCCGGTCCTGACCGTCCGCGACCTGCGTCTCGCCTTTGGCGATCGCCATCATGCCACCGAGGTGCTGCACGGTATCTCGATGCATATCCGCGCCGGCGAGAAGGTCGCGCTCGTTGGCGAGAGTGGCTCCGGCAAGTCGGTGACGGCGCGCCTCGCCATGGGACTGCTTCAGGATCAGAAGCGCACCCATGTCTCCGGTTCGATCTGGTTCGACGGCATCGATGCGGCCAAGGGCGGCAAGGAGATCGCCCGGCGGCGGGGCAATCGCGTCGCCATGATCTTCCAGGACCCGACCTCGGCGCTCAACCCGACCTTCAAGATCCGCGGCCAGTTCCGCGACGTGCTCCGCTCCGGCGACCGCTCGATCGCCAAGGCCGAGGCCGACCGGCGCGCCGAGGCGGCGCTGGCCGAGGTCTCGATCCCCGATCCGAAGCGGGCGCTCGATTCCTATGCCTTCCAGCTCTCCGGCGGCATGAACCAGCGCGTCATGATCGCGATGGCGCTCGCCAACCGGCCGCAGCTCCTGATCGCCGACGAGCCGGGCACGGCTCTCGACGTGACGGTGCAGGCGCAGACGCTGAAGCTGATGCATGAGATGACCGAGCGGACCGGCACCTCGGTGCTGCTGATCTCGCACAATCTCGGCGTCGTGCGCGAATTCGCCGACCGCGTCTATGTCATCTATCGCGGCCGAATCGTCGAGCACGGCACGACGGCGCAGCTCTTCAACGATCCGCGCCATCCCTATACGCGGGCGCTGCTCGCCGCGATCCCGAAGATTTCCGGCGGTGGTCTGCCGGACCTGCCGGAGCGCAGCCCCGATTTCGAGAACCCGCTGATCACGCATGAAGGCTGCGGCGAGCCGACGGAGGCCTTCGCATGACCCGTGACATGAGCGCGCCGATCCTCGAACTCGACCGTCTCGGCAAGACGTTCTCCGCCGATGGCCACAGCGTCGCGGCGCTCTCCGACGTCTCGATCGCCTTCGAGCGGGGCGAATGCCACGCCATCGTCGGCGAGAGCGGCTCCGGCAAGACGACGCTCGCCAATCTGGTGCTGGGCCTGCTTGGCGCGACGTCGGGCGAGATCCGTTTCAACGGCAAGCCGCTCGGCCGCAGCCGGACGCGCGACCAGAAGCGCGCCATCCAGCTGGTGCAGCAGAACCCGCTCTCGGCGCTCAATCCGCGCCGCAGCGTCGGCGCTTCGATCCGCCTGCCGCTCGACGTGCACAATCTCGGAAAAAAGAGCGAGCGCAATGCGAGCGTCGCCGCTCTGCTCGAGGAAGTCGGGCTCGAAGCGGCGCACGCCCGACGCTCGCCGCGCGGCCTTTCCGGCGGCCAGCGCCAGCGCATCGCGATTGCCCGCGCGCTCGCCTGCGAGCCGGAGCTGCTGGTGCTCGACGAGCCGACCTCGGCGCTCGACGTGCTGGTGCAGGCGCGCGTGCTTCAGCTGCTGCAGCGGCTGCGCCAGGAGCGCGGACTGACCTACCTCTTCATCACGCATGACCTCGCGGTCGTGCGGGCGATCGCCGACCGGGTGAGCGTGTTCCAGAAGGGACGCCTCGTCGAGACGGGCCCGGTCGAGGCCATCTTCTCCGATCCCAAGAGCGCCTATACGCGCGAACTGATCGGAGCCATTCCCGTCGTCACGGAGGCCGAGGCCGCATTGCGCGCCGAAATCCGAGCCGGAACGAATGTTCCCGCCGGGGCCGAATAGGAAGGATCTGAAAATGAGCACTATCGTGAAGCAGGCCGATCCCGTGTCGGATCGCGCGGCATGGGATGATCTCATCGCGGCGCTCGGCGCCGGCGACCAGCCGACCGCGACGCTCGCCAAGGTCGAGGAACTCTACCAGCGCGAAGTCGGCGCCATCATCTTCACCGTCATGAACGCCGACATCGCCTCCGGCATGTCGCGCCGGCTCTATTCCAATCATCCGTTCGAGTACCCGACCTCCGGCTACAAGCAGTCGGCCGCCGGCAAGTGGAACGATCTGGTGATCGGCGAGAAGAAGCCCTATGTCGCCAACACGATCGAAGAGATCGCGACGGTCTTCCATGACTATGAGCTGATCGAGCAGCTCGGCTGCGGCTCCTGCATCAACGTGCCCGTCGTGTTCGGCGGTGAGGTGATCGGCACCATCAACATCCTCGACAAGACCGGCGCCTACACGCCCGAGAAGGTCGAGCGCGCCATGGCGCTGCGCCCCTTCGCGGCGATTGGCATCCTGGCCGCCACGGTGACCGAGCAGGCATCGCAGCTCAGCGAGGGAAAGAACTGAGATGAGCGACAAGACGATCCGCGTCGCCACCGACGTCGGCGGCACCTTCACCGATCTCGTCTATTTCGAGACGGACAATGCTACCGGCCGCCAGACCGTCCGCACCGCGAAATCCGACACGACGCCGCCGAACTTCGAGCAGGGCGTTCTGAACGTGCTCGCCAAGGCCGAGGTCGACCCGGCTGACATCGCCTTCTTCGCGCATGGCACCACCGTCGTCATCAATGCGCTGACCGAGCGCAAGGGCGCCAAGACGGCGCTGATCACGACCGAGGGTTTTCGCGACGTGCTGGAGATCGCGCGCGGCAACCGGCCCGACTTCTTCAACCTGCAATATGTGAAGCCCGAGCCCTTCGTGCCGCGCTATCTCTGCCGCGAAGTGCCGGGCCGCATCGCCTATACGGGCGCCGAGCGCTCGCCGCTCGAGCTCGAAGGCCTGCCGGCGATCCTCGAGGATTTCCGTGCCGAGGGCGTCGAGGCAATCGCCATCTGCCTGCTGCACTCCTATGCCGATCCCCGGCACGAGCAGGCGGTCGCGGCCGAGGTGCGCAGGCTCTGGCCGGAAGTGTCCGTCGTCGCCTCGCACCAGATCACCCGCGAATGGCGCGAGTATGAGCGCGCCTCCACGGCGGTGCTGTCGGCCTATGTGCAGCCGGTCGCCAGCCGCTATCTCGGCCGGCTCGAGGACGGGCTCGCCTCGAAGGACTTTGGCGGCCAGCTCTACGTCATGCAGTCGAACTGCGGCGTCGACTCGCTCGCGGCCACCCGCGAGATCCCGATCACCATGGTCGAGAGCGGCCCGGCGTCGGGCTTCTGGGGGGCGGCCGAGCTCGGCCGTATCCTCGGCGAGAAGAACGTGCTGGCGCTCGACATCGGCGGCACCACGGCGAAGTGCTCGCTGATCGAGAACGGCCATGTGAAGATCATGACCGACTACTGGATCGAGCGCGACCGCACCGCGTCCGGCTATCCGATCATGGTGCCGGTGGTCGACCTCGTCGAGATCGGCAATGGCGGCGGCTCGATCGCCTGGGTCGATGATTTCGGCAAGCTGCATGTCGGCCCGCAATCGGCCGGCGCGATGCCCGGCCCGGCGGCCTATGCGCGCGGCGGCACGCAGGCGACGACGACCGACGCCAACCTCGCGCTCGGCCGTATCGACAAGGACTATTTCTGCGGCGGCACCATCACCGCCGACATGAAGGCGGTCGACGGCGCGCTGAACGCACTGGCTGAAAAGCTCGGCCTTTCGCCGATCGAGGCGGCGCGTGGCATCCTGCGCATCGCCAACAACAACATGATCAACGCGCTGAAGCTGGTCTCGCTCAACCGCGGCCATGACCCGCGCGACTTCACGCTGGTCGCCTTCGGCGGCGGCGGCGCCATGCACGCGGTGGCGCTCGCCACCGAGCTCGGCATGAAGAAGGTCGTGATCCCGCGCGGCGCGTCTGTCTTCTCGGCCTGGGGCATGATGATGTCGGATCTGCGCCGCGACTTCTTCGTGTCGCGCCTGATCGAGCAAAGCGACGCTCGTTCGGCTGCGCTCGAAGCGCTGCTGCACGAGACGAAGCTGCGCGCCGTCGAGCAGTTCGCCAAGGAGGGCGTCGCGGCCGACAAGGTGAAGCTCGTTCCCTTCATCAAGTGCCGCTACCAGAACCAGGAGCACGCGGTCGAGGTCGAGTTCACCAGCGCGACCGTCGATGCGGCGTCGATCCAGGCGATGATCGATCGCTTCCATACGGCCTATGAGCGCGAATACACCTATCGCCTCGACGCGCCGGTGGAGATCGTCGGCCTGCATCTCGTCGCCTCCGCCGAAGTCGGCAAACTCGAGATGAACGCGCTGCCGACGACGGGCGCGACACTCGACCAGGCGGTGAAGAGCCGCCGTGACGTCGACTATGCGCTCGAGGGCGTGCACGAGGCGACGATCTACGACCTGGCGAAGCTGGAGCCCGGAATGCGCTTCAGCGGCCCGGCCATCCTCGAGGATTCCGGCACGACCGTGGTGATCCACCCCGGCAACCGCGTTTCCATCGACGCCTATGGCAACACCCATATCGAACTGGGGGCCTGACATGAGCAGCCAGACAATGACCACCCCGTCGCACGATCCCGTCACCTTCGACATCATCCAGAACTCGCTGCAGGCGATTTCGGACGAGATGTTCGCGGCGATGCGCAAGACGGCGATGAGCGCCATCATCTACGAGGTGCTCGACATGGGCACCGGCATCTGCGCCGCCGACGGCGAGATCGCGTCCTCCGGCGCTGGCATCCCGTCCTTCATCGGTGTGCTCGACAAGGCGGCGAAGGCGATCCTGCGCAAGCACCCCGTCACCTCGATCTATCCGGGCGACGTGTTTGTCACCAACGATCCGTTCTATGGCGGCGTGACGCATCTGAACGACGTGGTGCTGGTGATGCCGGTGTTCGCCGAGGGCGAGATCGTCGCCTGGACCGCGAACATCGCGCATTGGAACGATGTCGGCGGCATGGTTCCGGGCTCGATGTCGACCGACGCCAAGGAGATCTATCAGGAAGGCCTCCGCATTCCGGCGATCAAGATCATCGAGAAGGGCGTGTCGAACCAGTCCGTCATGGATCTGATGACGGTGAATTCGCGCCTGCCGGAATTCCTGAAGGGCGATATGTGGGCGGCGATCGCCGCGGTCCGCATCGGCGAGAAGCGCATCCTCGACCTCGTCGCCAAATACGGCAAGGGAACCTTCATCGCCGCCATGAAGCACTTCATGGACTATGGTGAGCAGGTCACGCTGAAGGCGTTGAAGGAACTGCCGAAGGGCAAGTTCTCCTTCGCCGAGGAGCAGGACAGCGGCCAGATCTACAAGGTGACGGTCGAGATCACCGACGATGAGTTCATCGTTGATCTCACCGACAATCCCGACCAGACGCTGACCCCCAGCAACGCCAGCCGCGATGGCGTCGTCGTCTCGTGCCAGATGGCGATCAAGGCGATCACCGACGTCAGCGCGCCGGCGAATGGCGGCTCGTTCCGGCCGCTCGTCGTCAAGACGCGGCCCGGCTCGATCTTCGATGCGCAGGAGCCCGCGGCGCACGGATTCTACTACGAGGTCGAGATCCGCGTCTTCGACCTGATCCTGCGCTGCCTGGCGCAGCACCTGCCGGAAAAGCTCTCCGCCGGCAGCTTCGCCTCGATCTGCGGCACCGTGCTCGGCGGTCCGCACCCGGACACCGGCCGCCACTTCACCATCGTCGAGCCGGAGCTCGGCGGCTGGGGCGCGATGCCCGGACGCGACGGCAACAACGCGATCTTCTCCGGCTTCCACGGCGAGACCTTCAACTGCCCGGCCGAGATCGCCGAGGCCCGCTACGGCCTCTATGTCGACCAGCTGGCGTTGAACCCGGAAGAGGGCGGCGAGGGCCAGTGGCGCGGCGGCAAGGGTATCCGCATGGACTACCGCGTTCGCGCCGACGGCAACTTCCTCACCTGCGGCTACACGCGTTCGCGCATCATGCCCTGGGGCATGGAAGGCGGCCATGAGGGCACCGGCAACCATGTCGACGTCATCAAGTCGGACGGCAGCCGCAAGCGCTATTCCTTCGCCACCGGCATCGAGCTCAACAAGGGCGATGTCGTCCGCGTCGTCACCGGCAATGGCGGCGGCTACGGCGATCCGAAGAAGCGCGACCGCGCGGCGGTGCTCGACGACATCAAGAACGGCTACCTGAGCGCCGAGCGCGCCAGGACGATTTACGGCGTCGAGATCTGACGCCTCTTGCTGCCCTTCAGGGCTCGATGACGGAAGCGCAGCAAACCTTCACCCCAACCCTTTCCCGCAACTGGGCGAGGGGTGGGGTGAGGAGTGGCGATTTCCTAGGTGCTTGTGCCGTCTCCGTCGCGACAGCGGTGGGCAATCTTGATGGCAGCCAGCCGAAGCCACGTCGCGGGCCCGCGCCTTGCGACGTGGAAACCAGGCGCAGCGAGGCAGGGCACAATGCCCTCCCTGCCATCGAGCGGTTGATTGCTCGCCGGATAAGCGGCACCTTGCGACGATTCTAATTTTTGAGTGATCGCAGCAGTGACGTCCTACGAGCCATGGAGCGCGGCGCGCGCCTCTGAAATCATCGCCGCTCATGCCGATCGTGAAGGCCCGGCGCTGCCGATCCTGCATGCCATCCAGGCGGCGTTCGGCTTCGTGCCGGAGACGGTCGAGCCGATGATCGCCGAGGCGCTGAACCTCACGCGGGCTGAAATCCACGGCGTCGTCACCTTCTACCACGACTTCCGCCGCAAGCCGGCCGGCCGCCATGTTCTGAAGCTCTGCCGCGCCGAGGCCTGCCAGTCGATGGGCGGCGACGCGCTCGCTGCCCGCGCGGAGGCCGCGCTCGGCATCACGCTCGGCGAGACGACGGCGGACGGCCAGGTCACCTTGGAACCCACCTATTGCCTCGGTCTTTGCGCCACGGCGCCGTCGGCGATGCTCGACGGCAAGCTGGTCGGACGGCTCAGCGAGGCGCGGCTCGACCGGCTGGTCGCGGAGGCACAGCGATGAGCGCTCGCCTCTATATTCCGGCCGACGCCGCCGCCATCGCGGTCGGCGCCGACGACGTCGCCGAGGCCTTCTCGGCGGCCGCCAGGGCAAAGGGTCTGTCCCTCGACATCGTGCGCAATGGCTCGCGCGGCCTGTTCTGGCTGGAGCCGATGGTCGAAGTGGAGACGGGGCAGGGGCGCGTGGCCTATGGCCCGGTCGCGCCGGATGACGTGCCGGCCCTGCTTGATGCCATGCTGGCGGGCGAACCGCACGCGCTGCTGCTTGGTCCGACGGAAGACATTCCGTGGCTGAAGCGGCAGACGCGGCTGACTTTCGCGCGCTGCGGCATCGTCGATCCGCGCTCGCTCGCCGATTATCGCGCCCATGGCGGCTACAAGGGGCTGGAGCGGGCGCTGGCGCTCGGGGCCGAGGCGACGATCGAGGAGGTCGTCCAGTCCGGCCTGCGCGGACGCGGCGGCGCCGGCTTCCCGACCGGCATCAAGTGGCGCACGGTCGCCGCCACCGAAGCGACGCAGAAATACATCGTCTGCAACGCCGACGAAGGTGACAGCGGCACCTTCGCCGACCGTATGATCATGGAAGGTGACCCCTTCGTTCTGATCGAGGGCATGACGATCGCGGCGCTCGCGGTCGGCGCCAGCAAGGGCTTCGTCTATATCCGTTCCGAATATCCCCACGCTGTCGCCGCGATGGACGAGGCGGTTCGCGCCGCGCGGCGCGGCGGCTATCTCGGCCGTTCGGTCGCCGGCTCCGATCGCGACTTCGATATCGAGGTGCGGGTCGGCGCGGGCGCCTATGTCTGCGGTGAGGAGACGGCGCTGCTCGAGAGCCTCGAGGGCCGGCGCGGCGTCGTTCGCGCCAAGCCGCCGCTGCCGGCGCACAAGGGCCTGTTCGGCAAGCCGACCGTCGTCAACAACGTCATTTCGCTGGCGACGGTGCCCTATGTGCTGGCCGAGGGCGCGACCGCCTATCGCGATTTCGGCATGGGCCGCTCGCGCGGCACGATGCCGATCCAGATCGCCGGCAATGTGAAGCATGGCGGCCTTTACGAGACCGCCTTCGGCGTCACGCTCGGCGAACTGGTCGACGACATCGGCGGTGGCACGGCGAGCGGTCGTCCAGTGCGCGCCGTGCAGGTTGGCGGCCCGCTCGGCGCTTATTTCCCGCGCGCGCTGTTCGATACGCCGTTCGACTACGAGGCGTTCGCCGCGCGCGACGGCCTGATCGGCCATGGCGGTATCGTCGTCTTCGATGACACGGTCGACATGGCCAGGCAGGCGCGCTTCGCCATGGAGTTCTGCGCGCTCGAATCCTGCGGCAAGTGCACGCCCTGCCGCATTGGCTCGACGCGGGGCGTCGAGACCGTCGACCGGATCATCGAGGGCCAGGAGCGCGAGAAGAACCTCGTCGTGCTGGAAGACCTCTGCCACACGATGAAATTCGGATCGCTCTGTGCACTTGGCGGCTTTACGCCCTATCCTGTCATGAGTGCGCTCCACCATTTCCCCGAGGATTTTGGCGCGGCCGCGCCGATCCTCGAAGACGCACGCTAGGAGACCGCCATGTCGCTCATCCACGAGATCGACTACGGCACGCCGCGTTCGAAGTCGGACACGATGGTGACGCTCACCATCGACGGCGAAACGATGACCGTGCCGGAGGGCACCTCCATCATGCGCGCCGCGATGGAGATGGGCACCGAAATCCCGAAGCTCTGTGCCACCGACATGGTCGATGCCTTTGGCTCGTGCCGGCTCTGCCTGGTCGAGATCGAGGGCAGGGCGGGGACGCCCGCCTCCTGCACCACGCCGGTGATGCCGGGCATGGTGGTGAAGACGCAGACGGAGCGGCTGAAGCGCCTGCGCAAGGGCGTGATGGAACTCTACATCTCCGACCATCCGCTCGACTGCCTGACCTGCGCCGCGAATGGCGATTGCGAGCTGCAGGACATGGCCGGCGCGGTCGGCCTGCGCGACGTCCGCTATGGCCATGAGGGGCACAACCATCCGAACCCGGGTCTCGACGAGTCGAACCCCTATTTCACCTACGATCCGTCCAAGTGCATCGTCTGCTCGCGCTGCGTTAGGGCCTGCGAGGAGGTGCAGGGCACTTTCGCTCTGACGATCGCCGGTCGCGGTTTTGACTCCGTCGTCTCGCCCGGCATGGAGGAAAGCTTCCTCGGTTCGGAATGCGTCTCCTGCGGCGCCTGCGTGCAGGCCTGCCCGACGGCGACGCTGACGGAGAAGTCGGTGATCGAGATCGGCCAGCCCGAGCATTCCGTGATCACCACCTGCGCCTATTGCGGCGTCGGCTGCACCTTCAAGGCCGAGATGCGCGGCAATGAGGTCGTGCGCATGGTGCCGTGGAAGGACGGCAAGGCGAACCGGGGCCACTCCTGCGTCAAGGGCCGCTTCGCGTGGGGCTATGCCAGCCACAAAGAGCGCATCCTCAATCCGATGATCCGCGTAAGCATCACCGACCCCTGGCGCGAAGTGTCCTGGGAAGAGGCGATTGCCCACACGGCGTCGGAGTTCAAGCGCATCCAGGCGAAATATGGCCGCCTCGCCATTGGCGGCATCACCTCGTCGCGCTGCACCAACGAGGAAACCTTCCTCGTCCAGAAGCTGATCCGCGGCGGCTTCGGCAACAACAATGTCGATACCTGCGCCCGCGTCTGCCATTCGCCGACCGGCTACGGCCTGAGCCAGACCTATGGCACCTCGGCCGGCACGCAGGACTTCGACTCGGTCGAGCACTCCGACGTCATCCTGCTGATCGGCGCCAATCCGACCGACGCCCATCCCGTCTTCGGCTCGCGCATGAAGAAGCGGCTTCGCGAGGGCGCCAAGCTGATCGTGCTCGATCCGCGCCGGATCGACCTGGTGCGCATGCCGCATGTCGAGGCGTCCTATCACCTGCCGCTCCGCCCCGGCACCAATGTCGCCGTGCTGACGGCGCTCGCCCATGTCGTCGTCACCGAAGGATTGGCCGACGAGCATTTCGTTCGTGAGCGCTGCGACTGGGATGAGTTCCAGGACTGGGCTGCCTTCGTCGCCGATCCGCGCAACAGTCCGGAGGCGATCTCCGAATTGTCCGGCGTGCCGGCCGAGGATATCCGTGCCGCCGCCCGGCTCTACGCCACCGGCGGCAATGGCGCGATCTATTACGGCCTCGGCGTCACCGAGCACAGCCAGGGATCGACGACGGTGATGGCGATTGCCAACCTCGCCATGGCGACAGGCAATATCGGCCGCCCGGGCGTCGGCGTGAATCCGTTGCGCGGCCAGAACAACGTGCAGGGCGCCTGCGACATGGGTTCGTTCCCGCACGAGCTCTCCGGCTATCGCCACGTTTCGGGCGACGAGACGCGCGCCCTGTTCGAAGCGCTCTGGGGCGTGCCGCTCGATCATGAACCGGGCCTGCGCATCCCCAACATGCTCGATGCCGCCGTCGACGGCGTCTTCAAAGGCCTCTACGTCCAGGGCGAGGACATCCTGCAGTCCGATCCCGACACCCGGCATGTCGCGGCTGGCCTCGCCGCCATGGAATGCGTCGTCGTGCAGGACCTGTTCCTGAACGAGACGGCCAACTACGCCCATGTCTTCCTGCCGGGCTCGACCTTCCTGGAGAAAGACGGCACCTTCACCAATGCCGAGCGCCGCATCCAGCGCGTGCGCAAGGTGATGCCGTCGAAATCCGGCAAGGCCGATTGGGAGATCACGATCGACCTCGCCAATGCCATGGGCTTCTCGATGGCATATGCGCACCCGTCCGAGATCATGGACGAGATCGCCCGGCTGACGCCGAGCTTCGCCGGCGTCTCCTATGCCAAGCTGGAGGCCGAGGGCTCGGTGCAGTGGCCTTGCAACGAGCACGCGCCGCATGGCACGCCGGTCATGCATGTCGACGGCTTCGTGCGCGGCAAGGGCCGCTTCATGGTGACTGAATATGTCGCGACCGACGAGCGGACCGGCCCGCGCTTCCCGCTGCTTCTCACCACCGGCCGGATCCTGTCGCAGTACAATGTCGGCGCGCAGACGCGGCGCACCGCGAATGTCGTCTGGCATGGCGAGGACCGGCTGGAGATCCATCCGCATGACGCCGAGCAGCGCGGCGTCCATGACGGCCAGTGGGTGAAGCTCGCCAGCCGCTCGGGCGAAACGAGCCTGCGCGCGCTGATCACCGAGCGCGTCGCGCCGGGCGTCGTCTACACGACCTTCCACCATCCGGGCACCCAGGCGAATGTCGTCACCACCGACTTCTCCGACTGGGCCACGAATTGCCCGGAATACAAGGTGACAGCGGTGCAGGTCATGCCCTCCAACGGGCCGACCGCCTGGCAGGAGAGCTATGACGAGCAGGCGCGCACCAGCCGCCGGATCGAGCCTATCGTCGAGGCGGCGGAGTAGGGCATGCAACCGCCCTTCCTCCGCGTTGCCCGCACGCTCTGGCGCGCCGATGGCGCGGCGGAGGGTGAGCGCGCTATTCCCGAAGAGATCGCGGTCGCCCTGAGCTATGACGGCAGCACGCAGGCCGTGATGATGGCGACGCCCTGCGATCTCGAGGATTTTGCCTTTGGCTTCAGCCTCACCGAAGGCATCGTTGCCGAGATTTCCGAGATCGAGCGCTTCGAGATCGTCGAGCAGGATATCGGCGTCGAGCTGCGCATGTGGCTCGCCGCCCGGCGCGCCGAGGCGCTGGCGAGTCGCAGGCGCTATCTTGCCGGGCCGACCGGCTGCGGCCTTTGTGGCATCGACAGCCTGACGGAGGCGATGCGCGTGCTGCCGCGGGTCGGCGAGACGCTGCGCGTCACCGCGAGCGAAATCCGCAGCGCGCTGGCGGCGCTCGCGCCGTTGCAGATCCTCAACGGCGAGACCCGCGCCATGCACGCTGCCGCCTTCGTCCAGCCGGGCGAGGGCGTCGTCGCGCTGCGCGAGGATGTCGGCCGTCACAACGCGCTCGACAAGCTCTGTGGTGCCCTGGCCCGCACCGGCGTCGACGCGTCCTCGGGCATGGTGGTTCTGACAAGCCGCGTCTCGGTCGAGATGGTGCAGAAGACGGCCATGATCGGCGCGCCGCTGATCGTCGCCGTCTCCGCCCCGACGGCGCTCGCCGTCCGCACGGCGAAGGCGGCCGGCATCACCCTCGTCGCCATTGCACGCAGCGACGGCTTCGAGGTCTTCACCCATCCCCATCGCATCACGCAGGAAACGGTCGCCCATGTCGTCTGACCGATCGTCCGACAAGCTCGTCTACATGGCGAACCAGATCGGCAAGTTCTTCGCCAGCCAGGGCGAGGCGAAAGCCCCGGCGGCGATCGCCGAGCATCTGAAGAAGTTCTGGGACCCGCGCATGCGCGCGGGCATCGTCGCCCATCTCGAAGCCGGCGGCGCCGGCCTCGACCCGCTGGTACGCGAGGCGGTCCAGCGCCTGCGCGAGACGATGTCGGCAAAGTAGGACGAGCGGGCCTTCGGCCGCGCCCGTGCTGACGTTTGCATGGATTCCTGCTTGCGCAGGAATGACGGCAGACGGTGGAGAGGGCGGAGCCCGGACTGATTTGCCGATAGAGCGCATCCGAATTTCCCCCCGCCGGAATTCTAACACTCGCCGTCATCCCGGACGCAGCGCAGCGGAGATCCGGGATCCATTCAACCGTACTTGAAGGGAGGCGGGTCAAACGGCACGCCGCCGAACGCGTCGGGCCTATCTTCCAGCCAACCGCGCTGAATGGATCCCGGGCCAAGCCCGGGATGACGGCGAGGGTGGCGCGACGAGGTGAGGGCTATCGGCCGGTGCATGGGGAGGTCCCTATCTCGACGGGGAGGCCCAACGGATGTTCGTCCATTCCTCGCCAAACCACTTCATCATCGAATCCAACTCACGTTCGCCCGAGCCCCTTGCCCCATGAATCCGCTGTTCCCGCGCGAGTTATCCCCACGCCAAACCCGCAGGAACACAGCGTTTTGACGGTCCGGACCGGATCCGGCTCCAAAAGCGGCGTTTTAGGACTTTGCAAGCCGGCGCAGGCTTTGCTATAGCCTCGCTCACAGCAGCGGCGACGCTGTTCCGCGATAGCTCAGTTGGTAGAGCAGGTGACTGTTAATCACCGGGTCGTTGGTTCGAGTCCAACTCGCGGAGCCAGTTTTGATCAAGGGGTTAGGTGGATTGCCATCTGGCCCCTTGATTGTTTCCGAGCCTCGGCAGCGAGGCAAGGGAGAGGGGCCGCGCACGCTGTTCCGCGATAGCTCAGTTGGTAGAGCAGGTGACTGTTAATCACCGGGTCGTTGGTTCGAGTCCAACTCGCGGAGCCAGTTTTGATCAAGGGGTTCGATGGCAAGCCGTCGGACCCCTTGATTGTTTCCGGCCTGCGGCTCGCGCTGATCTCGCAGCGCTCCCGGCGCGCAACCCGCCGCACGCCGCGCTCGTTTCCTGCTCGCTGGCGGCCTGTGCCGAGCGTCGGGTCGCACCTCCGGTTGAGCTTCCCGGTCCAGGGTCGTCGATTCATCATTTTTCATCGGTTTTCCCGATCATTGCGGCCGCCGACCTGCAGTCACACAGCATTCCGCATCGTCATATGATTCGTAGATTGTATGGCGAGAACCTGCCTGGAAATGCGGGAAAACGCCGGGTCTTTCCGTTTAGTCATATGATGTTTGCGTTGACAGACTATCGGTCCGTCTAAATATTCTCAGGTTCGTCCCGCATAGGGAACGGATTTGCCAGCCTTCGCAGCAAAGTGGCTCGGACGCGCTGGTAGATCATCATCAGCATTCTGGGAGGAAACCATGCTGAGACGTACGCTCCTTTGCTCCGCGCTGGCGCTGGCCTCGACCGCCCTGACCGTTCCGGCCATGGCGCAGTCCGCCTATCCCGAGCGACCGATCCAGATGATCGTTCCCTGGGGTGCGGGCGGCGGCACCGATGCGGTGGCGCGCATCATCGGCACCATGCTGCAGCAGGAACTCGGCGTTCCGGTCAATGTCGTCAACCGCACCGGTGGTTCGGGCGTCGTCGGCCACAGCGCCATCGCGACGGCTAAGCCGGATGGCTACACCATCGGCATCGCGACAATCGAGATCGACATGATGCACTGGCAGGGCCTGACGGACCTGACCTACAAGGACTTCGACTTCCTCGCCATGGTCAATGCCGATCCGGGCAGCGTCATGGTGTCTGTGGACTCGCCGTACAAGACGCTTCCGGACCTGCTTGCGGCTATCAAGGAAAAGCCGGCCGGCACCTTCAAGGCCTCCGGCACCGGCCAGGGCGGTATCTGGCATCTCGGCCTCGCCGGCTGGATGATGTCGCATGGCCTGAAGCCGGACCAGGTTACGTGGGTTCCGAGCCAGGGCGCGGCACCCGGCATCACCGACATGGTGGCCGGCGGCGTCGACCTCGTGCCGGCAGCGCTTGCCGAAGGCCGTTCGATGATCGACGCCAAGCGCGTCGTTGGACTCGGCTCGATGTCGTCCGAGCGGCAGGATCTGTTCCCGGATGTGCCGACGCTGAAGGAATCGGTCGATTCCGACTGGACGCTCGCGGTCTGGCGCACGGTGGCAGCGCCCAAGGGCCTGCCGGAGGACGTCGCGGCCAAGCTCGGTGCGGCGCTCGAGAAGGCCTACAACAGCCCCGAATACAAGAAGTTCATGAACGAGCGCGGCTTCGGCATGCGCTGGGCTGACGGCAAGGAAACCACGCGCATCGTCGCCGAAGACGATGCGACGCTCGGCACGATCATGAAGGAAGCCGGTCTCGCCAAATAAGCGGCCGGCCAATCTTCCGATCTCATGCTAGCGGCGCGGTTCCGGGGGCCAGTTCCCCGGGACCGTGCTCCCCGGTCTTGCACGGAACGGCCATGATCAAGCTCAGTGAACTTCATCTCGGGGTACTGACCGCCCTCGGCGGGATCGCCCTTCTTCTCGCCTCGGCCCATTTCGGGCCCCTTCCCGGACAGGCCTATGGCGCAGGCACCATGCCTCGACTTATCGGCTGGTGTTCCATCCTGCTCGGTGGCTTCATGATCGCCACCAGCCTCAAGCACCTGCCGGACATGCTGAAGCCGCATCTCTCCGACTGGGTGCGCACGCCACGCCTGGCGCTGGCGGCACTGGCGACGCTGGCGGTCATCGTCTTCTACATCCTGTTCTCCGAGACGCTCGGCTTCATCCCGGTCAGTTTCGTCGGCCTGGTGGCCATGATGCTTGTCCTGCGTACTCGGCCGCTGACAGCGATCCTCGCCAGCGCGGTGACGACGCTGGTGGTTTATTACGGCTTTTCGCGCCTTCTCATGGTGCCGCTGCCGCGCAGTGAATTTCTCTCATTCCTGGGGTGACGCATGCTGATCTTTGAACAGGCTGCGGGACTCGTCTTCCAGCCCTACGTCCTCATGGTCATCCTGGCATCCGCCGCCTTCGGCATGCTGGTGGGCGCCATTCCCGGCCTGACGGCCACCATGGCAACGGCGCTGCTGGTGCCGATGACCTTCTTCATGGATCCAGTTCCGGCAATCGCGGCGATCGTCACGGCGACGGCCATGGCGATCTTCGCCGGCGACATTCCGGCGGCGCTGCTGCGCATGCCCGGCACCCCGGCCAATGCCGCCTATGTCGAGGACGCCTACCGGATGACGCAATCCGGCAGGGGCGACGAGGCGCTCGGCGCGGCACTCGTCTTCTCGGCCATCGGCGGCCTGTTCGGTGCTGTCGTCCTGATGACGGTCTCGCCGACGCTCGCCGAGATCGCGCTGAAGTTCAGCTCGGAAGAGTATTTCTGGCTGGTGCTGCTCGGTCTTTCCTGCGCCGTCTTCGTCAATCCCGGTTCGCCGACGCGTGGCCTGATCTCGCTGCTGATCGGCCTGTTCGTGGCGACGATCGGCATGGAGAACCCCTCGGGCGAGCCGCGCTTCTCCTTCGGCAATCTTGAGCTCATGGCCGGCATACAGTTCATCCCGGCGATGATCGGTCTGTTCGCTGTGTCCGAGGTTCTGCGCACCGTCACGGCGACGTCGCCGCGCCAGAAGATCCCGCGCTCCGACGGTGGCGGCATCTTCCGGTCACAGTGGAAGAACCTGAAGCAGTATCCGGTCCAGACCGTTCGCGGCAGCGTCACCGGAACCGCGCTCGGCATCCTGCCGGGAGCCGGCGCCGATATTGCCGCCTGGATTTCCTATGCGATCTCCAAGCGCTTCTCGAAGCAGAAGGCGAAGTTCGGCACAGGCCATGTCGAAGGTCTGGTCGAGGCGGGCGCCTCGAACAACTCCGCCGTCAGCGGTGCCTGGATCCCGGCCCTGGTGTTTGGCATCCCCGGCGATTCGATCACGGCCATCGTCATTGGTGTGCTCTACATCAAGGGGATCAATCCCGGTCCGACGATCTTCATCAACGACCCGCAGACCGTCTACGCGATCTTCATGGTCTTCATCCTGGCAAACCTGATCATGCTGCCGCTGGGATGGCTGGCGATCCGCGGGGCGCGGCCGCTCCTCTCGATCCCGCCCTCGACGCTGATGCCGATGATCCTGATGTTCTGCATCGTCGGCTCCTTCGCCATCGCCAACTCGATGGCCGGAATCGTCATGATGCTGGTGTTCGGCATCATTGGATTCTTCATGGAGGAGAACGACATCCCGATCGCGCCCGCCATTCTCGGCATGGTGCTCGGGCCGATGCTGGAGCAGAACTTCATCACCTCGATGATCAAGGGCGATGGCAGCGTCCTGCACTTCTTCGAGCGGCCGATCGCCGCCGGGCTGGGCGTCTTCACCATCCTGATCTGGCTTTTCCCGCTGCTGATGCTGATCCTGCGTCGGCGCTCCAAGGCGACTGTCGCAGCCTGATCCAGCCCGGACGGCACAAGCCGCCGCCCGCGACGATCCAATCCCCGACGAGCGCCAGCTCGCCGGGGATTTTCGTTTCGAAGGGTCCGACGGCGCGCCCGTTGCCGTTGCAATCATTGGCCCTCCATCCACATAAGGACGGAGCGAAAGCGGCGGCGAGACGTTGCGCCGATACACCGTTTCAAGGCTTTCGAGCCGTTCAGGCCCCGGAGAAACCAGACCGCATGGCATCGATCCGTTTCGGCAAGAAGGCGATTTCCCTGCCCAAGAGCCGCGCCGCGCGTGTCGCGATCGGCAGTGGATTCGTGCTGGGCGGCACGCTGGGCTTCCTACCGGTGCTCGGATTCTGGATGGTACCGATCGGTCTGGTCGTCTTGTCCCATGATTTTCCGCGGGTGCGGCGATTGCGCCGGCAGTCGGAAGTGGCGCTGATGCGGCGCTGGGCCAAGCTGCGCAAGAAGACCGCGCCGGTTGCGAAATGAGCGGCGGCTTGCGCTTGTAGCCCAATCAATCTAGCGTGATCCTGCGTCGGTTCCCCCGATGGACCCCAGGTCCAGGGGGATGAAATGGGAATTCGGTACGGAATGACCCTCTACGGGGTTCCAAGTCCGAAGCTGCCCCCGCAACTGTAAGCGGCGAGCGACCTCGCGATGGCCACTGGGAAACCGGGAAGGCGTCGAGGAAGCAGCGACCCGCGAGCCAGGAGACCAGCCAGCGCCTCATACCAGCAAGCCGTCGGTGGGACGGCTAAGGAGACGCTATGATTCGCTCTGCCCCGACATCCATTTCCGCCGGAAGTACCCAGGCCAGCGCCCAGGCGCGCCTCGTCCCGGCGCTGTTCGCCATTGCCTTCGGTCTTTTCCTGTTCATCGGCACCGGCTTCGCCGCGCCGAGCCTGATTCACAACGCGACGCACGACACGCGGCATTCCCTCGGTCTGCCCTGTCACTGACGCCATAGGATCAGACATGTTCAAGACCATCATCATCAGCGCCTTCGGCGCGGGCTTGGTCGTGGCCGCGGCGCTCTCCGCCGTCCAGGCCTTCACCACCGAGCCGCTGATCTTCCACGCCGAGACCTTCGAGAGCGCCGAACCGGCGACCGCCGAGGCCGTGCCGCACGAGCACGCGACCTCGGAGCCGCATGCGCATGACGCAACCCCGGCCGCCGCGACCGACGCCGCCGCGCATGAGCACGATTCGGATGAATGGGGCCCGGCCGACGGCTTCGAGCGCTCCGCCTACACTTTTCTCGCCAACCTGCTGATGGGCGTCGGCGTCTCGGCCGTGCTGCTCGGCCTGATGTCGGTCCGGGGTGGCGCCATCAACGCCCGCACCGGCGTGCTCTGGGGCGTCGCCGGCTTCTTCGCCGCCGCGCTGCTGCCCTCGCTCGGCCTGACGCCGGAACTGCCGGGAACCCCGGCCGGCGCCCTCGAGGCGCGCCAGGTCTGGTGGCTCGGCACGGCGGCGGCGTCCGCCATCGGCATCGCGCTGATCGTGTTCAGCCAGTCCTGGCTGTTGAAGGCGGCCGGCCTGGTCATCGGCGTGATGCCGCATGTCATCGGCGCCCCGGTGCCGCCCTCGCTGGAAGCCGCCTATCCCGCCGTGCTGGCGGCCGAGTTCGCCACCGCGTCGCTCGTCGTCAGCGCGCTGCTCTGGGCCGGATCGGGCGTTGCCGCTGGCTGGCTCTATCAGCGCCTGTCGCGGACCGCATGAGCTCGTGACCACAACCGCGCCCCGCATGGCGCTGATCCTCGGCGGCGCTCGCTCCGGCAAGAGCCGCTTCGCCGAGGCGATCGTCTCCCGCACCGGTCTTCCCGCCACCTATCTCGCCACCGCCGAGATCCGCGATGCTGAAATGCAGGCGCGGATTTCGATGCATCGCGCGCGGCGCGGCGGCGACTGGACGACGATCGAGGAACCGCTGGAGCTGACTGACCGCGTGGTAGCGCTCGCCGACCCCGGCCGCGTGCTCCTCGTCGATTGCCTGACGCTCTGGCTCTCCAACATCATGGAAGCGGAGCGCGATGTGGCGGCCGAGAGCGCACGTCTGGCTGACGTGCTTCGGACTGCACGCGGGCCGGTCGTCCTCGTCTCGAACGAGGTCGGCTCCGGCATCGTGCCGATGAACGCGCTCGCCCGCCGCTTCGCCGACGAGCAGGGGCGGCTGAACCAACAGATCGCCGCCGCCGTCGAAACCGTCTTCCTCGTCGCCGCCGGCCTGCCGCTGCGGCTGAAACCCAATCCGAACCTGGAGTTCGTCCTTTGAGCGCCCGTATCCCCGCCACCATCGTCACCGGCTTCCTCGGCGCCGGCAAGACGACGCTGATCCGCAACCTGATCGCCGACGCGAAGGGGCGCCGTATCGCGCTCATCGTCAACGAGTTCGGCGACATGGGCTTTGATGGCTCGCTGCTCTCCGATTGCGGCGTCGACGACTGCAAGCCCGACAGCATCGTCGAACTCACCAATGGCTGCATCTGCTGCACGGTCGCCGACGACTTCCTGCCGACCATCGAGGCGCTGCTG
The DNA here is from genome assembly GCF_000380505.1 of Kaistia granuli DSM 23481. GTDB lineage: Bacteria > Pseudomonadota > Alphaproteobacteria > Rhizobiales > Kaistiaceae > Kaistia > Kaistia granuli. The sequence continues at coordinate 79,219 of NZ_AQYH01000003.1, forward strand.
GCACGCGATAACCCGCCGGACCACATCGTCATCGAGACGTCGGGTCTCGCCTTGCCGCAGCCGCTGGTGCGCGCCTTCACCTGGCCGTCCGTGCGCCACCGCGTCACCATCGACGGCGTCATCACTGTGGTCGACGCCGAGGCCGTCGCCGCCGGCCGCTTCGCGCATGACGAGGAGGCGGTCGCCGCCCAGCGCGCCGCCGACGAGTCGCTCGACCACGAGGACCCGATCGAGGAATTGTTCGAGGACCAGCTCTCCTGCGCCGATCTCATCGTCTTCTCCAAGACCGACCTCGTCGACGCCAGGCAGCTCGAGGAAGTCGCCGAGATCGTCGCCCGCGATGCTCGCAAGGAAGCGCGCGTCGTGCACGCGACGGCTTCCGGCCTGCCGGCCGAGATCCTGCTCGGTGTCGGCGCGGCGGCCGAGGAAGACGCCTTCGAGCGCAAGAGCCATCACGACCTCGAGGGCGAGGAGCACGACCACGACGATTTCGACACCTTCATCGTCGATGTCGCCGAGCAGGCCTCGATCGAGGCGCTGGCGTCGCGCGTCCGCGCCGCCATGGCGGAAGCGAACGTGCTGCGCATCAAGGGCAGGGCGGCTGTCGCCGGCAAGGCGGCGCCTGCCGTCGTGCAGGCGGTCGGCCCCCGCGTCGACACCTATTTCGCGCCCGGCGGCAATGCCGGCCGACTCGTCGTGATCGGCGAGCGCGGGCTCGACCGCGCCGCCATCGCCGCGCATTTCGCGGGCTAAGACCATGCATCTCGTTGCCGGCGAAATGGAGCGGATCGACGATGGCGGCAGCGCCATCGATCTCGACCAGTCGCCTGGCGACATCATCATCCTGTCGGCAGCCGATACGGAGCTCGCCGCCTTTGCGGCGGCCTTTGCCGGCGCACCAGAAGGGCCGTCGCTGCGACTCGCCAATCTGATGCAGCTGACGCATCCCTATTCGGTCGATCTCTATCTCGAAAAGACGGTCGCCAAGGCGAAGCTCGTCTTCATCCGCATGATGGGTGGCGTCGGCTACTGGCCCTACGGGCTGGAGGCGATCCGCGCGCTCTCCCGCGCCGGCAGGCCTGAGATCGCCGTCGTCCCTGGTGAGGATCGTTGGGATCCGGCCCTCGAGGCCTATTCGACCGTCGCGCCCGCGATCGCGCATCGGCTCTGGCGCTATTGCGCCGAGGGCGGCGCGGTAAATATCGGCCGCGCGCTCGCCTATACCAGACACGTCGTCGGTGAGGGCGAAGCGCCGCCGGAGCCGCAGGTGTTGCCCGAGGTCGGCTTCTATCGGCCGGGCGAAGGCGTCGTCGCGGACGCGCTGGGGCCGCAGGACACCGGCCGGCCGGTGGCCTTCCTCACCTTCTACCGCTCGGTCATCCCCGGCGGCTCGACCGAACCGGTCGACGCGCTCGTCGAGGCGCTCGATCGCGAAGGCATCGCGACGGTGGCGATCTTCGCGTCCAGCCTGAAGAACGAGGCCGCAGCGGCTTTCATCGAGCAGGCCTTCGATGCGCTGGATCCCGCCATCGTCCTCAACGCCACCGCCTTCGCCATCTCGCGCCCCGGGCGGGCGCATGAGCCGACCGTGCTCGACCGCGCCGGCAGGCCGGTGCTGCAAATCGTCTTCGCCGGCACGAGCCGCGAAGCGTGGCTTGAATCCACGCGCGGTCTCGGCCCGCGCGATCTGATCATGAATGTCGTGCTGCCGGAGGTGGATGGCCGCATTTTGACCCGCGCTGTCTCCTTCAAGGAGCAGGTCGAAAGCGACGGCCGGACGGACAGCCGCATCGTCGTCTACCGCGCTGACCGTGAACGGATCGCCTTCGTCGCGGCGCAGGCGGCGAACTGGGTGCGGCTTGCCGCGAAGGGGCCGGCCGACCGCAAGGTCGCGCTCGTCCTCTCCAACTATCCCGACCGTGACGGCCGCCTCGCCAACGGCGTCGGCCTCGACACGCCGGAAAGCGCCGCCCGCATCGCCATCGCCATGAATGGCGCCGGCTACGCGCTCGACGGCTTTCCGGAGACGGGCAGGGCGCTGATGGACCTGCTGCTCTCCGGCCCGACCAACGCGCTGGCGAAGGGGATGGAGCCGTTGAGCGAGGGTTCCGTTCCTTCACCTCTCCCTGAGGGAGAGGTCGGCCCGCAGGGCCGGGTGAGGGTTTACGGACTATCCGAAGAGGACACGGATGCGATATCGGGTGTGGCGACCGCTGAGTGGATACAGCCCTCTCCGGCGCGTGCCCTAAACCCTCACCCGCCGGCTTCGCCGTCGACCTCTCCCTCAGGGAGAGGTGAAGGAACGCCTGACTCGCCAAGGGCGAGCGATAACGCCGAGGGCGCAGTTCTTTCGCTTGCCGACTACCGCGCCTTCCATGACGCGCTGCCGCAATCCGTCCGCGATGGACTCGCCGAACGCTGGGGCGAGCCCGACGCCGACCCATTCTTCGCCGAAGGCGCCTTCCGGCTCGCGATCCATCGTTTCGGCAATGTCGTCGTCGGCATCCAGCCGGCGCGGGGCTATGGCATCGATCCGAAGGCGACCTATCACGATCCAGACCTCGTGCCGCCGCACCACTATCTCGCCTTTCATGCGTGGCTGCGGACGCAGTTCGGCGTCGATGCCATCGTGCATGTCGGCAAGCACGGCAATCTCGAATGGCTGCCCGGCAAGGCGCTCGGCCTCTCGAATGCCTGCTGGCCGGAAGTCGTGCTCGGCCCGACGCCGCTGATCTATCCCTTCATCGTCAACGATCCCGGCGAGGGCGCGCAGGCGAAGCGCCGCGCTTCGGCCGTCGTCGTCGACCATCTGATGCCTGCCTTGACGCGGGCCGAGGCGCATGGCGCCTTCGCCGAGATCGAGACGCTGATCGACGAGTACCAGCTGGCGCTGGGCGCCGATCCGCGCCGCCGCGACCATCTGGAGCGCGAGATCTTCGATCTGGCGGTCAAGCACGGCATCGATCGCGACCTCGGCATCGGGGTCGACGCCGACAGCGGCAGCGCGCTCCGCGCCATCGACGCGCATCTCTGCGAGATCAAGGAACTGCAAATTCGCGACGGACTGCACATCTTCGGCAGTTCGCCGGAGAACGAGCACCGCCTCGACACGCTGATTGCCATCGCGCGTGTGCCGCGCTCCGGCGGTCGTCCCGAGGATCAATCGCTGCATCGGGCGATCGCCGCCGATCTCGGCCTCGACGGCTTTGATCCTCTGGCCTGCGATCTGTCGGCAGACTGGGAGGGATCTCGTCCCGCGGCGCTCACTCTCCTGACCGATGAACCCTGGCGCACTCATGGCGACACGGTCGAGCGGATAGAGATCCTGGCCAAGCGGGCCGTCGCTGCCGAGCTTCTCCCTCCCCCTTGTGGGGAGGGTTGGGGAGGGGGAATGCCGGGCGAAGAGCTCAATCCTGAGGAAGCGTCAAATCCTGAGGGATCCCCCTCTCTCCAACTCTCCCCCACAAGGGGGGAGAGAGCTCTGCCGGCGCCCGGCCCCGCCATAGCTCCCGTCCTCGACTGGATCCTGCGGGAACTGGCCCCGGCGCTGGACCGCTGTGGCGTAGACGAGATAGCCGCCGTACTGACGGCGCTCAATGGCCGCTTCGTGCCGCCCGGTCCCTCGGGCGCGCCGTCACGCGGCCGGCCGGACGTGCTGCCGACGGGCAAGAACTTCTATTCCGTCGATACCCGCGCGGTTCCCACGGCCGCCGCCTGGCGGATCGGCAAGCAGGCCGCCGAGGCGCTCGTGCTGCGCTACATGCAGGACGAGGGCGAGTGGCCGCGCTCCGTGGCGATCTCCGCCTGGGGCACCGCCAACATGCGCACCGGCGGCGACGACATCGCGCAGGTGCTCGCTCTGATCGGCGCCGAGCCGGTCTGGGAAGCAGGCACCGGCCGCGTCACCGGGTTTCGCGTCCTGACGCTCTCGGAGCTGAAGCGGCCGCGCGTCGATGTCACGCTGCGGATTTCCGGCATGTTCCGCGACGCCTTCCCGGAACAGATCGACCTGATCGATTCCGCCATCCGCGCCGTCGCCGCGCGTGACGAGCCGGCCGATGCCAATCCCATCGCCGCAGCCCATGGCGCGGGGCAGGACCTCGCCCGCATCTTCGGCTCGAAGCCCGGTTCCTATGGCGCCGGCCTGCAGGCGATGATCGACGAGAGAATCTGGGACAGCCGCGCGGATTTGGCCGACGCCTTCCTCGCCTGGTCGAGCTTCGCCTATGGCGGCGGCGCCGAGGGCGAGGCGGCCGGCGACCGGCTGAAGGCGCGGCTCGCCGCCACCGACGCCGTCCTGCACAACCAGGACAATCGCGAGCACGACATCCTCGACAGCGACGACTACTACCAGTTCCAGGGCGGTCTCGCGGCGACGATCGAAACGCTGAAGGGCGCCGCGCCCCGGCTCTATCACGGTGATCATTCCCGTCCCGAGACCCCCGTCGTCCGGCCACTGGCGGAGGAGATCGGCCGCGTCGTGCGCGGGCGGGCGATCAATCCGAAATGGATCGCCGGCTGCATGCGGCACGGCTACAAGGGCGCCTTCGAGATGGCGGCGACGCTCGACTATCTCTTCGCCTTCGCCGCGACGACGCACGCGGTCGGCGACCACCATTTCGATGCGCTCTACGACGCCTATATTGCCGATGATGAGGTGCGCGCCTTCATCGCCGACGCCAATGAACCCGCGCTCGTCGAAATGGCGGACCGCTTTCTCGAAGCCATGGAGCGCGGCCTCTGGTCGCCGCGCGCCAACAGCGCCTATCAACGGCTGGCAGCACTCGCTTCCCGCCGCGACGCCCGAAAGGAATTCGCATGACGATCGAAATGACCGAAGAGGAACTGAACGCCCGTCACGCGGAGAAAATGCGCAAGAAGAAGGTCGTGCGCGACAAGATCCTCGCCTCGAAGAACGTCGAGAAGGGGCTCGTCATCGTCCATACCGGTAAGGGCAAGGGCAAGTCGACCGCCGCCTTCGGCATGGCGTTCCGCTCGCTCGGCCACGGCCTGCCGGTCGCCGTGGTGCAGTTCGTGAAGGGCGCGATCGATACGGGCGAGCGCATGGCGCTGGAGCGCTTCGGCGACCTCGTCTCGATCAACCGCCTCGGCGAGGGCTTCACCTGGGAGACGCAGGACCGCCAGCGCGACATCGCCGCCGCCCGCCATGCCTGGGAGACGGCGAAGGAGCTGATCAAGAGCGGCGCCTATCATCTGGTTCTTCTCGACGAGCTCAACATCGTGCTGCGTTACGATTACCTGCCGCTCGCCGAGGTGCTCGAATTCCTCACCACCGAGAAGCCGGCCGACGTGCATGTCGTCATCACCGGCCGCAATGCGCCGGAGGGGCTGATCGAGATCGCCGACCTCGTCACCGAGATGGAGCTGATCAAGCACCCGTTCCGCTCCGGCGTGAAGGCGCAGCAGGGCATCGAGTTCTGATGCTTATGATCTGCGTGGCGGGATAGCACCATGACCGCCGCCATCATGTTCCAGGGCACCGGCTCGAATGTCGGCAAGTCGGTGCTCGTCGCCGGCCTGGCGCGGCTCTATGCGCGAAAAGGCATCCGCGTCGCGCCGTTCAAGCCGCAGAACATGTCGAACAACGCGGCCGTAACAGTGGATGGCGGCGAGATCGGCCGGGCGCAGGCGCTGCAGGCGCGCGCCGCCGGCCTGCTGCCTACCGTCCACATGAACCCGGTGCTCCTGAAGCCCGAGAGCGACACCGGCTCGCAGATCATCCTGCAGGGGCGGCGCTTCGGCACCATGAAGGCGCGCGAATTCGGCAAGCGCAAAGCCGAGCTTCTGCCGAGCATCCTCGAAAGTTTCGAGCAGCTGGGACGAAATGCCGATCTGATCCTGGTCGAAGGCGCCGGCAGCCCGGCCGAAATCAACCTCCGCTGCGGCGATATCGCCAATATGGGCTTTGCGGAAGCCGCCGACCTGCCGGTGATCCTGATTGGCGACATCGACCGCGGCGGCGTCATCGCCAGCCTCGTCGGCACGCGCGCCGTGCTGCCGCAGGCGGACCGCGATCGGATCAAGGCGTTTCTCGTCAACAAGATGCGCGGGGATGTCAGATTGTTCGACGAGGGCGTCGCCGCCGTTTGCGCCGCCACCGGCTGGCCGTCGCTCGGCGTCGTACCGTGGTTCGCCGAGGCGCATCGCCTGCCGGCCGAGGATATTCTGGACCTGTCGGGAGGCACCGCGCGCCCCGATACACTGACGATCGCCGTGCCCGTCCTCCCGCGCATCGCCAATTTCGACGATCTCGATCCGCTGGCACTGGAGCCCGGCGTCTCCGTGGTGCTCGTCCGGGCGGGCGAACCGATCCCGGTCTGTGACGTCGTGCTGATCCCCGGCTCGAAATCGACCATCGCCGATCTTGCCTTCGTGCGCGCCCAGGGCTGGGACATCGATATCCTGGCGCACCACCGGCGCGGCGGCCGCGTCATCGGCCTCTGCGGCGGTTACCAGATGCTCGGACGGACGATTTCCGATCCGCATGGCTTCGAGGGCGCAGCGGGCAGCGTGCCGGGGCTCGGCCTGCTCGACGTAGAGACGGTCCTTGCTGCCGACAAGACGACGGCGCCATTTTCCGGTCGCGATGCGGCCTCCGGCCTGGCCGTCTCGGGCTATGAAATCCATCTCGGCCGCACCGAAGGTGCGGATCGCGCCCGACCATGGCTCTCGCGCGATGGGATCGGCGAGGGCGCCATTTCCGCGAATGGGCTGGTGCGCGGCAGCTATGTGCACGGCCTGTTCGGCAACGACGCGTTCCGGCGCAGCTTCCTTGTCAGCATTGGCGCCGAAGCCTCTGACCTCTCGTACGAAATCGAGGTCGATCGGACGCTCGACCGGCTCGCCGATCACCTGGAGGAACACGTCGATACCGACGCGATCCTTAAGTATGCAGGTATAGCCAGACGATAAGGGTCAGAACGGCGCCAGCGGCGGTGGCGACGCGCAGGATCTTCAGCGCCCGGCCGATATCGCCGGGGCCTGCCTCGTGCCGTCCGGCATCGTTGAGAAACGGATCCTCGACCACACGCTCGCCGTAGCGGCGGGGACCCGCCAGCGCGATGCCGAGCGCCCCGGCCATCGCCGCCTCCGGCCAGCCGGCATTCGGTGACCGGTGCTTTCGCGCGTCGTCGAGCATCACCATGAAGGACTGCTGGATGGTGCCGCCGACGAAGGGCGCCGCCATGGCAATGAGAAAACCGGCGAGGCGGCTTCCCGGCAGGTTGACGAGATCGTCGAGCCGCGCCGCCGCCCAGCCGAAGGCCTCGTGCCGAGCGGAGCGGTGGCCGATCATCGAATCGGCCGTGTTGATCATTTTGTAGGCGAAGAGCCCTGGCAGGCCGAAGACGGCGAACCAGAAGGCAGGCGCCACGACGCCATCGGAGAAATTCTCGGCCGTCGATTCAATCGCGGCGCGGGCGACGCCCGCCTTGTCGAGGCTGTCGGGATCGCGGCCGACAATCATCGAGACGGCGCTGCGCGCCGCCTCAAGGCCGCCGGAATAGAACGCATGCAGGACCCGGGCGACATGGTCGTACAGGCTGCGACTGGCGAGGAAGACCGAGGCGATGAGCGCGACCACCACGTAGCCATAGGGGATGAGGGTGGTCAGCCGCTCCACCAGCACGCCAGCGATCCAGGCGAACCCGACGAGGACCGCGACGACGAGGATGCCGGCCAGTCGACGCAGCGCCGCGCTCGCGGTATCGCGGTTGAAAGCCCGGTCGCAGAGGCCAATCAGCGCGCCAAACCACGTCACCGGATGCGGCAGGCGGCGCCAGATCCAGTCGGGGTCGCCGATCAGCGCGTCGAGGCCGATGGCGGCGATCAGCAGGAGCAGGCGAAAGTCGAAGCTGTATTCGGTCATGCGGGCCTGGAGTCCGTGCTCACGAGCCGCCGAGGCGGGCGCGCTCGGCGGCGAGCGTCTCGATCGCTTCCGGCAGCGACGGTCCGGCGCAGATCGTGAGCCGGCCGGGCAGGGTGATGCGGCGATCGGCCGGGTAGAGTTCGCGCAAGGCCGGATGGGCGAGCAGCGCGCTGCCCTGGTCGGCCGCCACGACATGCGGATCGGCGACGACAAGGAGGTCCGGCTTGCCGGTGACGATGCGCTCCAGCGGCACGAAACCGCCGGTCTTGCCGGCGAGCGCGCCGCCCATGTCAGCGAACCCCGCCAGGCGGAGCAGTTCGCCGGTCAGCGTGTTCTGGCCGGTGACGTAGCCCCGGCGCTGATAGACGGCGACGGTGGGCTCGGCCCCCGCCGGCGCCGCCGCGGCGGCCCTGGCCCGCGCCGCCTCGATTCGGGCGATGAGGTCGTCGCCGCGGTCGGGATGGCCGATCAGGGTGGCGACGTCGCGAATCTGCGCGATCGAATCGTCGATCGTCTTCGCGGTCTCGAGCTCGACGACGGTATAGCCGAGCCGCTTGAGCAGCGATCGCGTCTCCCGCTTGGTGAACCGGCCGGCAAGCACGAGGTCGGGCTTGCGCTCGATGACGGTCTCGGCGGATCCGGCATCATGCGGATAGGCCTTCGCCTGCTCGGCGAGATAGGAATAGGCTGGATCGGTCGCATAGAGCGAAAGCGCTGCGATCTGGCCGGGATCGGCGAGCGCCAGCAGCAACTGGTCGGCACAGGCGTTGATCGAGACGATCCGCTGCGGCGCGGCCGAAGAGGCAGGAGCGGGCGCAGCCAGCCCAAGGCTACTTAGTGCCCAAGCTGCCACAATCATACCGAACCTGTTGACCCACGCGCGCATGGGGGGCGCTCCCGCTTGCAGTGACCTGGGTCCTCGTCTACCGCTTCTGAAGCGAACGGCAAAGCCGCCTCGCAGGACCCGGTACACAAAGGTGACGGGTGCGATGACCAGATCGATCCAAACGAGGTCTGCCTGATGAAGTTCTTCGAACGGTGCCAGGGGCGCGCCGCTCTCTCCCTTTTCGTCACACTTCCAGTGGTTCTGGCGGCCGATTGTGCCCGGGCAGACCAGCTCGACGACATCGTCGTCACCGCCTATCGCGGTGCGACCGACATCGCCAAATCGGGCAGCGCGATCACCGTCATCCCCGGCGACAAGATCAACAATGCCTCGCCAGGCTCGCTCGTCGACGTGCTGCGCCAGGTGCCGGGCCTGACCGTCACCCAGTCCGGCGGCCCCGGCGGCACCACCGAGGTCAGCATCCGCGGCGCCGAAGCCGGCCACACGCTGGTCATGATCGACGGCGTCCGCGTCAACGATCCGGCCAGCGCCCGCAATGCCTTCGACTTCGCCGTCTTCTCGCCGACCGATATCGAGCGCGTCGAGATCCTGCGCGGCCCGCAAAGCGCGCTCTACGGCTCGGATGCGATGGGCGGCGTCATCAACATCATCACCCGCAAGCGCAAGGGGCCTGTGTCGATGACGGCCGGCGCCGAGGGTGGCAGCTACAGCACCTTCGCCGGCAATGCCGCCATCGGCGGCAGCGTCGGCCCGGTCAGCCTCTCGGTCAGCGGCACCATCTTCGACACCAACGGCTTTTCACGCGTCGGCGACCGCGACAATGGCGAGGCGGACGGCACCCAGAAATTCGCCGGAACCGCGCGCGGCAGCTATGAGTCGGGCGAGGGGCAGGGCTTCAGCTTCGCCGTCACCGCCTACCGCCAGGAATCGGACGTCGAGAAGGGCTCCAAGCCGACCGACGACCTGCCCGGCTACGAGCGCGACCGAGATGTCGTCTCCGGCTTCGGCCGCTTCGATTTCGAGGCCTTCGAGGGCAAGCTCAACAACCAGATCACCTTCTTCGGCGCCGAGACGACTAGCGCCTATATCGAGCCCGTGCCGCGTACGACGGATTCGCGCGGCACCAATTACGGCGTCGAGTACCAGAGCACCCTCGACATGGGGCAGGCGGGCACCCTGATCTGGGGCGCGCGAGCGGAAAAGGAAGGCGGCACGCAGAGCGTAACGCCTGTCCCGCTCAAGCCTTCAGGCTTTGACGACGAACGCACGCTGCTGGCCATCTTTGCGTTGCAGCAGTTCACCCTGTTCGACCGGCTCAACCTGTCGCTCGGCGGGCGCTATGACGAGGATGTCGACGGCCAGGGCTTTCTGACGGGACGCGCGACGGCGGCCTATCTGATCGACGAGAGCGGCACGAAGCTGCGCGGCAGCTTCGGTAACGCTGCCAAGCGGCCGACGATGTTCCAGCTGTTCGATGCGCAATTCGGCAATCCGGATCTCATCGACGAGGAAAGCTGGGGCGGCGACATCGGCATCGACCAGGAACTGTTCGACGGCCGGCTGACGTTCTCGGCGACCGGCTTCTACAACCGCTTCACCAATCTGATCAGCTACTCGCTCGCGACAAACGACTATATCAACATCACCAACGCCGAAACGTCCGGTCTGGAATTCTCGGCCGATGCGATCCTCTGGCCGTCCGTTCTGAGGGCGACAGCCTCCTACACCTATCTGAACGCCATCAATCTCGACACCGACCTGCCGCTGTCGCGCCGGCCGGAAAATAGCGGCTCGCTGACGCTGACCTATACCGGGATCGAGAATTTCGAGTTCGGCGCGACGGCGATCTTTGTCGGCGACCGTTTCAACAACGATCCGGCGAAAGCGGCCCAATTGGTCCCGCTCGAGAGCTACACCAAGATCGACCTCAGCGCTTCCTACCGGCTCAATCCGCAGACGACGCTCTATGCCCGGCTCGAGAACCTGACCGATGTCGAATACCAGGACGCCTTCGGTTACAACAATGCCGGCCGCTCGGGCTATGTCGGATTGAGATGGACGCATTGACCGCATCGAGGCCGGATCTTCTCAAGCGGGGAGCGGCAAGCCGCTTCCTCGTGCCCGGCCTTGTTGCGCTGATGGTCGTGCTGTTCCTGTGGTCGCTCGGCGTCGGTCCGGTGCTGTTGCCGCTGCGCGCCGTCATCGACGGTTTGTTCGGCACCGGTGACGAGGCCGCGCGGCTGATCATCCGCGAAATCCGGCTGCCGCGCGCCATCCTGGCGGTGGCGATCGGCTTCTCGCTCGGCCTGGCCGGGGCGTCGCTGCAGGGGCTGTTGCGTAATCCGCTGGCATCGCCCTCGCTGTTCGGCGCTCCCTCGGCGGCGGCCTTCGGGGCGGTGCTCGTCATCGCCTTCGGCTTCTTCGACGCGCTGTCCTATTTCCTGCCGCTGGCGGCCATGCTCGGCGCGTTGCTGTCGGTCGGCCTGCTGCTCCTGATCGCAGGCCCGCGCGCCAGCCTATTGGTTATCATCCTCGCCGGGCTCGCCATATCGAGCCTCGCCGGCGCGGCGACCTCGCTGGCGCTCAACCTCGCGCCCAATCCGTTCGCGGCGCTCGAGATCGCGTTCTGGCTGCTGGGCTCGCTGGAAGACCGCAGCATGCAGCATGTCTGGATCGCGCTGCCCTTCATCACCGCCGGCACGATCCTGTTGTTCGTGGACGGCGCCGCCTTCCGGGCGCTGACTCTGGGCGAGGATGCCGCCGCGAGCCTCGGCATCCGGCTCGGCCGGGTGCGGCTCCGCGTCGTCCTTGGCGTGGCGCTGGCGGTCGGCGGCGGCGTCGCGGTCGCCGGCACGATCGGTTTCGTCGGTCTCGTCGCGCCGCATCTGGTGCGGCCATTCGTGCGGCATGATCCGGCGCGGCTGATGTTGCCGGCGGCGCTCGCCGGCGCGGCGCTGCTGACGGCCGCCGATATCCTGGTGCGGATCATTCCGGCGCAGAACGAGATCAAGGTCGGCGTCGTCACGGCGCTGATCGGTGCGCCGCTGTTCATCGTGCTCGTCTTCCGCCACCGCCGCGGCCTGACCGGGGAGGTATCGTGATGACCGCCCTGCTGCGCGCCGATCGGGTCGGCGCAACCCTTGGCAAACGACGGATCCTCGATGCCGTCGATCTTGCCGTCGCCGCCGGGGAGTTGGTGGTGGTGATCGGCCCGAACGGCGCCGGCAAGACGACGCTGGTGCGCCGGCTGGCCGGATTGCTGGACGGAACCGGATCGGTCCATGTCGGGGGTGAGCACGCCGAGGCCATCTCGCCGCGCATCCGGGCTCGCAAGATCGGTTATTTGCCGCAGGGCCATGTCTTTCACTGGCCGCTCGCGGTTGCCGACGTCGTCGCGCTCGGCCGGATTCCGCATGGCGCCGGCGCCGCCGATCTCGGCATGGCCGATCAGGCCGCGGTGCTGAAAGCGATGGACGCCACTGGCACGCTGGCCTTCGCCGAGCGCAATGTGACGACGCTATCGGGGGGCGAGCGAGCGCGCGTCGCGCTTGCCCGGGTGCTGGCGGGAGAGCCGCAGATCATCCTCGCCGACGAGCCGGTTGCCGCGCTCGACGTCCGCTATCAGTTCGTCGTGCTCGATCTGCTGCGGGAGCGGGCGAGGGCGGGCGCCGCGATCATCGCCGTGCTGCACGATCTGTCGCTCGCGGCGCGTTATGCCGACCGGCTGGTGCTGATCGACGGCGGGCGCATCGTGGCAGAGGGACGGCCGGAAGCCGTCATCACCCATGAAAACCTGGCGTCGACCTTCGGCATCCGGGCGACGATCGAGACCGTTGACGGGCAGATCACGGTGACGCCGCAAGGCGCGATCTGAGCGCTCGAAGCTCCGCTACCGATTTTCCGCCATGCGCAGGGGATCCAAACGCCACCGACACCGTTGGGTGGTCAGCGCTTGTTGCGCCCCCTCACAGTTGGTACCCAATCTAGCATGAACAGAAATTCGCTTTACCTGGTCGTCGGCGCCTTGATCGTCGTCGTTATCGGCCTCGGCGCCTATGTCTACAACGAACAGACCAAGCCGAAGGGCGTCGAGATCAAGCTCGACGAATCCGGTGTCTCCATCCAGGAAAACTAGTGCCGGTGCACCCGACGATTCGGTGACGATTCGTCGGGCCTCGCGCCCGGTTGCGAAGCGCTAGAGCCGCCGCAAAGCTTCAGACAACCGGTCGAACTGGTCGTCTGGCGGTAAGCCGAACCGGATATGGTGCGGCCGGTCGGCAAAGATCCGCGTCCAGATGCCCTGGCGCGCCAGGCCTTCGTGGATCGCCACCGCAGACGGGGCGCGGACCAGCACGAACAGATCTGTGCCGCCCTCGATTTCGAGCCCGGCTTCCGCCAGCAGTACCGAAAGTCTGGCACGACCGGCCCGCAACCGCTCGCGCGCGTCGCTCTGCCAGCCCAGATCGGCCAAGGCCTGGAGCCCGAGCGCGATAGCCGGCCCTGAAACCGGCCAGTCTCCCAGCAGTCCCTGCAGGCGGCCGATCGGTTCGCTAAGCCCGACGGCGAAACCAAGACGAATGCCAGCGAGCCCGAAGAACTTGCCGAACGAGCGCAGCACGACGATCGGTCGGCCGCCGAGCTCAGGAATCACGCTGAGATCGGGCGCGATCTCTCCAAAAGCCTCGTCGACCACCAGCATGCCGCCGCGCTGGCCGAGTTCATCGGCGAAGCGCAGCAGTTCGGCCGGCGCGATCGGCCTGCCGTCGGGATTGTTCGGATTGACGAGAACAACGATCCCGGCGCGGCTCGCCGCTTCGGCAAGAGAACTGGTCTCCGCGACGTTGCGACCCACCGCGCGCCAGGCTTCGGCGTGGCCGGAATAGGTCGGCCCGACGATGGCGACATCGCCCGCCATTGCGACGAGAGGCAGCAGCCGGAGTGCCAGATCGGACCCGGGAACGGCGGCCACCGCCGAATCCGGCGTCGCGCCGCAATGCGTTCGGGCCGCGGCGATCAGGGCTGCGAGATCCGCGGGATCGGGCAGGCGCTGCAGATCGGCCATGGCGAAGCCGGGAATCGGGTAGGGATGCGGATTAATGCCGGTCGAAAGATCGAGCCAGTCGGCCAGCGGCACGCCATAGCGCGTCGAGGCGTCCCTGAGGGCGCCGCCGTGACGGGGAAGTGCGGAGAGATCGAGCATTCCGGCCTTATCGGCCGGGACGGCGCGGCATGCAATCGCAAGCGATCCCGCAGCCGGCTTTCGGGCCAGCGAAAAGGCTGGGGCTCGTCTCGGGACTGCGACGCGGGAAAAGCTGGAAGCACGGGAAACACCCCGGCCAAATCCTTGGTGATGTTCACCAATCCGGATCGTCGGGATCCGAAGGCGACAACTTGTCGCCGGAAAGAGTATTTGGAGGCCTCGCCCGGAATCGAACCGGGATGCAAGGATTTGCAGTCCTCTGCGTAACCATTCCGCCACGAGGCCCTCGAGTTGGGGATGTAGAGGTAAGGGTGGGGGTTAGGCAAGAGCTAAATCACCCGTCATCCACGACTTAACCGCGCAGCCCCCAGATATGCCGTGTGACAGCGGCAGCCTGCGGCGCCGGGGCCGGCGGGAATGGCTTGTCACCTCGCTGAACCCCCGGTATTGGAACGTCTATTGCCACAACGACGATAAAGGGTCCCGGATCATGGTCGATTTCGCCAAGGCGCGAACCACGATGGTGGACTGTCAGATTCGCACCGTCGACGTCACCGAGTACGATGTGCTCGACGCCTTCGCCGCGGTGCCGCGCGAAATCTTCGTGCCCGATCATCTGAAGCCGCTTGCCTATATCGATGAAGACATCCTCGTCTCAGCCCAGGGCGCTACGCCGCGCTATGTCATGGAGCCCGGCCCGCTGGCCAAGCTCGTGCAGCTCGCCGGCATCCTGCCGACCGATCGCGTGCTCGATATCGGTTCGGCCACCGGCTATTCCGCCGCCGTGCTCGCGCGCCTCGCCGCTTCGGTCGTCGCGCTCGAATCGGACGAGGCGCTGGCCGCGCAGGCGATCGCCAACCTGACCGGTCTCGGCATCGACAATGTCGAGGTTGTCGTCGGCCCGCTGACCGAAGGCCATGCCGAGAAAGCGCCTTACGACATCATCCTGATCGAAGGCGCCGTGGAAGCAATTCCGCAGGCCATTCTCGACCAGATCGGCGAGGGCGGACGAATCGTGGCCGTGGTCGGATTGCATGGTCTTGCTGCGAGGGCGACCATCTATACTCGCTCCGGCGGCTCCATCAGCGGCCGTCCTGTGTTCAATGCCCATGTCCGTCCGCTGCCTGGCTTTGCCAAGCCCAAGACGTTCGTTTTCTGATTTTCGTTTGATTTCATAGGGTTATGGCCTTCGAGTGAACTTCCCCCTCGTGCGCAGGCTGTGGCTTTCCAGTCGCATGGCACGGTTTATTGGGCCTTAAGGGCGCCAGTGCCATTTGACGGTCTCGCGGCCTGTCGTACATTGGAGATCAATTGTCCGACGGTGGACGTCCGGTAGGGGGGCGTCGCCTCGCAACGCCGAGGTCTTGAACGTGGTTTTTTCCCGGGTCTATCTGGCAACCGTAGCCTTGGCTGCGGTTATCGTAGCTGCCCCCTCTGTCCAGGCTGATACTCTGACAACTGCGCTGTCGGAGACGTACAACAACAACCCGACTCTGAACGCGATGCGGGCTCAGCTGCGTGCTACCGACGAAAACGTTCCGCAGGCACTGTCCGGCTATCGCCCGGTGCTGACGGCGAATGCCTTCATCGGTCCGTCCTATACAAGGGGGCGGAGTGGCCCCAATATTCCGACCTCCTCGAGGACCACTTGGCCGCGCGGCGTCGGTCTGACGATCGAACAGCCGATTTTTCGCGGGTTTCGCACGCAGAACTCGGTGAAGCAGGCCGAATCGTCGGTTCTCGCCGGTCGCGAGATCCTGCGCTCGACCGAGCAGGACGTCCTGCTCGACGCCGTCGCCGGCTACACCAACGTGCTGCAGCAGCAGGCCATCGTCGGCCTGCGCGAGCAAAACATCGAATTCCTGCGCGAACAGCAGCGCGCCGCCGCCGACCGCCTCAAGGTTGGTGAGGGCACGCGTACCGACCTCGCCCAGACGGACGCGGCGTTGAGCCAGGGCCAGACCGCCTATGACGTGGCCGTCGCCGACCTGAATTCCGCCCGGGCCACCTATCTGCAGATCATCGGCGTCGCGCCGAAGAACCTCACGCTGCCGGTGGTGAATACGCGGCTGCTGCCGAAATCGGCTGAAGCGGCGGTTTCCGCTGGCCAGTCGCGCCATCCGGCGATCCGCGCCGCCAGCTACAATGTCGATACCGCCGCGTTCAACGTGAAGGTTATCGAAGGCCAGCTGCTGCCGACCGTTTCGTTGCAGGGCGATCTCTCGCGTCAGGATGATCCGTCGGTGACGGGATCGTGGGGCACCTCCGCGACCTTCACGGCCAATTTGAGCGTGCCGATCTACGAAGGCGGCGTCGTCTATTCGCAGACGCGTCAGGCCAAGGAGACGCTGGGACAGTTCCGTATCCAGCTCGATTCGGCCCGTGATCAGGTCCGGGCCGCCGCCGTTTCCGCCTATGGCCAGCTTCAGGCCGCGATTGCCTCGATCACCTCGGCCCAGTCCCAGGTCAAGGCTTCGCAGCTCGCGCTGGAAGGCGTCATCGAAGAGCAGAAGGTCGGTCAGCGCACCACCCTCGATGTGCTGAACCAGCAGCAGTCGCTGTTGCAGGCACGCGAGACGCTGGTCCTCGCCCAGCGCGCTCAGGTCGTTGCCGCCTACAGCCTGCTGGCAACGGCCGGCGCCCTCTCGGCCGAGAACCTCGGTCTCAAGGTCCAGCGCTACGAGCCGAAGCAGCATTACCAGGCAGTCCGTGACAAGTGGATCGGCCTGCGCACGCCGGACGGCCGGTAATACAAGCTCCTGTCGGGGAAAAGCGATCGGCCTTGTTCCGGCCGGTCGCCCTTTTCGTTACCCTGACACCCGGAATCGCATGTGTATCAAGGCGATTCGGCAGCGTATGTTGGGTGTGGGGTGACGATGGCCAAAGTCAGTGCGGCGCAAGAGCCTTCGATGGAAGAGATCCTCGCCTCGATCCGCCGGATCATCTCTGAGGACGACGCCGGCCACGGCGTCATCAAGCCGGCCGAGCCCGCGAGCGCGCCGGCCAAGCTCCCGAGCGTCCCGGTTTCGGCGGCCGATATCGACGCCCTGTTCAGTGCCCGTGTGGCTGAATTCGCACCGATCGAGCCGCGTGCCGAGGTTCCCCGTGCTGAACCTGCGCGAGCAGAGCCGCCTCGCGCCGAGCCGACGCCGGCTCCGGCTCCTGTGCCGCCGGCGATCGAGCCGCGTATGCTGCGCACGACGTTGCCGCCCTTGACGGAACCTGCGCCGGTCGTGTCTCGCAGCGAGCGCCCGTTGCCACCGGCAGCGCCGAAATCACATGCCGGCGACGTGCCTCGCAGCCCGGGCCTGTTGTCGGCGGCGACCGATGCCGCCGTCAGTTCGGCTTTCGGCGATCTCTCCAACACCGTGCTCTCGGGCAATCCCCAGACGCTGGATGATCTCGTCAAGGAGATGCTTCGGCCGATGCTGAAGAGCTGGCTGGACGACAATCTGCCGCCGCTCGTCGAGCGCCTCGTCCGCGACGAGATCGAGCGCCTGTCGCGCCGCCGCTAACACCCGGCGCCTGACTTCAGCGAGACATTTCGGCGCTCCGCGAGCACGCGAGTCGGGCGCTAGCCGCGCTTGTCGGGAGCCTGCCGAACACCCATCTCCGGAGATCGCCCGCGGCGGCGCGGTTGACTCGCCACCGGCCATCCGATCTACACCAGTTCAAACTCCTCATCCGGAAACGGTCATGCTCGACAAGAACTACGACGCGGCCGCGGTCGAGCCGCGCATCTATGAAACATGGGAAGGCCAAGGCGCCTTCAAGGCAGGCGCGGGCGCGAAGCCCGGTGCCGAGCCGTTCTCCATCGTGATCCCGCCGCCGAACGTCACCGGCTCGCTGCATATGGGCCACGCGCTCAACAACACGCTGCAGGACGTCCTCGTCCGCTTCGAGCGCATGCGCGGCAAGGACGTGCTGTGGCAGGTCGGCCTCGACCATGCCGGCATCGCGACGCAGATGGTGGTCGAGCGGCAGATGGCGGAACGCCAGGAGCCGAACCGCCGCGCCATCGGCCGTGACGCCTTTGTCGAGAAGATCTGGAAGTGGAAGGCCGAATCCGGCGGCACGATCATCGGCCAGCTGAAGCGCCTCGGCGCGTCGGCCGACTGGTCGCGTGAGCGCTTCACCATGGATGAGGGTCTGTCCAAGGCCGTTCTCAAGGTGTTCGTCGAGCTCTATCGCGGCGGCCTGATCTACAAGGACAAGCGCCTCGTCAACTGGGACCCGAAGCTGGAGACGGCGATCTCCGATCTCGAGGTCGTCCAGGTCGAGACGAAGGGCAAGCTGTATCATTTCCGCTATCCGATCGAGGGCAAGGCCTTCGATCCCGACGATGCGTCCACCTTCATCACCGTCGCGACGACGCGGCCGGAGACGATGCTGGGCGACACGGCTGTCGCCGTGCATCCGGACGACGAGCGCTACCACGCCTTCGTCGCCGCCGGCGCACATGCGATCCTGCCGCTCGTCGGCCGGCGCATCCCGATCGTCGCGGATGAATATTCCGATCCGGAAAAGGGTTCGGGCGCGGTCAAGATCACGCCGGCGCACGACTTCAACGATTTCGAGGTCGGTCGCCGCCACAATCTGCCGATGATCTCGGTGCTCGACCGCCAGGCGAATATCGCGATCGCCGGCAATGCCGAGTTCCTGGAGGGCCTGGACAAGACCGAGGCGCTCGCCGAGACGATCGCCGCCTTCGAGGGCCTCGACCGTTTCACGGTCCGCAACTCCGTCATCGCGATGATGGAAGAGCAGGGCTATCTCGCCGAGATCGAGGATCACGCCCACACGGTCCCGCATGGCGATCGCGGCGGCGTGCCGATCGAGCCGTTCCTGACCGAGCAGTGGTACGTCGACGCGCATACCATGGCGCAGCCGGCGATCGCCTCGGTGCGCGAAGGGCGGACCGACTTCGTGCCGAAGAACTGGGAAAAGACCTATTTCGAGTGGATGGACAACATCCAGCCGTGGTGCATCTCGCGCCAGCTCTGGTGGGGCCATCAGATTCCGGCCTGGTACGGCCCGGACGGCAAGGCCTTCGTCGCCTATGATGAGGACGAGGCCAGCGCCCAGGCAGCCGACCACTACGGCGCCCCGACCGCTCTGACGCGGGACGAGGACGTCCTCGACACCTGGTTCTCGTCAGCGCTGTGGCCGTTCTCGACGCTCGGCTGGCCGGACGAGACCGGCGAACTTGCGCGCTACTATCCGACCAGCGTGCTGATCACCGGCTTCGACATCATCTTCTTCTGGGTCGCCCGGATGATGATGATGGGCCTGCACTTCATGAAGGACGAGAACGGCACGCCGGTCGAGCCCTTCAAGGACGTCTACATCCACGCCCTCGTCCGTGACGAGAAGGGCGCCAAGATGTCGAAGTCGAAGGGCAACGTCATCGATCCGCTCAGCCTGATCGACGAATACGGCGCCGACGCGCTGCGCTTCACGCTGACCGCCATGGCGGCGCAGGGCCGCGACATCAAGCTGGCGACGAGCCGCGTCGAGGGCTATCGCAACTTCGCGACCAAGCTCTGGAACGCCTCGCGCTTCGCCGAGATGAACGGTGCCGTGCGCGTCGACGGCTTCGATCCGTCGACGGCCAAGGAGCGGCTGAACCGCTGGATCGCCACCGAGACGACGCGGACCGCGCGCGCCGTCACGGAGGCGCTGGAAGCCTATCGCTTCAACGACGCCGCCAATGCGCTCTACCGCTTCGTCTGGAACTCGTTCTGCGATTGGTATCTGGAGCTGGTCAAGCCGGTCCTGAACGGCGAGGACGAGGCCGCAAAGGCCGAGACCCGCGCCACCATCGGCTGGACGCTCGACCGCATCGTCACGCTGCTGCATCCCTTCATGCCCTTCATCACCGAAGAGCTATGGGAGCGCACCGCGAACGAAGGCAGCCGCCGCGACAAGCTGCTGGTCCTGACCGAGTGGCCGACGCTCGACTTCGAAGACGAGGCGGCCGCGGCCGAGATCAACTGGCTCGTCGACCTGATCTCCGCGGTCCGTTCGGTCCGCTCCGAGATCAACGTGCCGGCTGGCGCCATGGTGCCGCTGATCATCGTCGGCGCCTCGGCGGAGACGACGGCGCGCCTCGCCACGCATGACGCGCTGATCAAGCGTCTGGCCCGTGCCTCGGAGATCTCCGCCGCCGACGCGCCGCCGAAGGGCGCGGTCCAGACCGTGCTCGGCGAGGCGACGATCGCCCTGCCACTCGCCGGCGTCATCGACCTCGTCGCCGAGCGTGCCCGTCTCGGCAAGGAGCTCGACAAGGCGGCCAAGGAGATCAGCAAGATCGAGGCGAAGCTCGGCAACGAGAACTTCGTGTCGCGCGCGCCGGAAGAAGTCATCGACGAGCAGCGCGAGCGTCTGGTCGAAGCGCAGGAACTGACCATCAAGATCAACGCCGCGCTCGAGCGCCTCAAGGACTGATCGGTCCCGGTTATTGGATGTTCGATTGCAGAAGGGCCCGCGGCATTGTCGCGGGCCCTTTTTTGTATCGATGGGGGGGCCGGTCTTCGGACGAGCCAGCCAGAGAGGGCGGGTTCCTTCACCCTCTCCCTTAAGGAGAGGTCGCGGGGGGGGGGGGGCGATTGCAGACAAGCAAAAAAGAAGGCCCGCGACATTGTCGCGGGCCTTTTGAATCTCCGTTGCCGAAGGCTTAGCCGTCGTTGCGGTCGCGCTTCTTGAAGCCGGGCTTGCCACCGGGCTTGCCGCCCGGCTTGAAACCGGCGCGGCGGGTCGGCTTCTTGCCGGGACCGCGGGCACCGGCGCCGCCGATCGGCGCGCCATCGGCCGGTTCGATGCGGATCTCTTCCTCGCCGCCGCGACGCAGCGCGACGGTGAAGCGCTCGGCCGCCTCGGCCGTGATTTCAAAGCGCGTGTCGCGTTCGAAGATCTTGATCGCGCCGATCTCGTTCTTGGTGACATGACCGCGACGGCAGATCAGCGGCAGCAGCCACTTCGGGTCGGCGTTCTTCTGGTGGCCGATGCTCATGCGGAACCAGACCATGTCCTGCTGCGGACGCTCGATGCGGCCGTTCTCGCTGCCGGGACCGCTGTTCGGCCACTGGCCGCTGTCGCCGCCTTCGCGCGGAGCGCGGGCAGGGCGCTCGCCGCGCGGGGCATCGCGCTCGCCGCGCTCGTGGCGCGGGCCGTCCTGGCGTCGCGGCTTCGAATCGCGCGCGCCGCGATCCTGCTGCTGGCCGGGATCGAACAGGTCTTCCGGGGAGGGCAGGCGCGAGCGGTGCAGGCGGATCAGCGCGGCGGCAATCTCTTCCGGCGTGCGCTTGGTGAGCAGCTCGGTTGCGAGCGCCAGATCTTCCTCGGAGGCGGGCTCCGAGATCATGGCCTTCTCGAGCAGGCGCTCCTGATCCTTGGCGCGCACCTCGTCGGCCGACGGCGCGGCCGTCCAGTAGGCGTCGACGCCGGCGGCGCTGATCAGGCGCAGCGCCTTCGAGCGGTTGGTGTAGGGAACGAGCAGGGCGGAGATGCCCTTGCGGCCGGCGCGGCCGGTACGGCCCGAACGGTGCAGCAGGATCGCCGGACCGGTCGGTAGGTCGGCATGGACGACGAGGCCAAGATCCGGCAGGTCGAGGCCGCGGGCGGCGACGTCGGTGGCGACGCAGACGCGGGCACGGCCGTCACGCAGCGCCTGCAGCGCGTGCATGCGCTCTCCCTGGCTCAGTTCGCCCGACAGGGCCACGACCTCGAAGCCGCGCTCCTGCAGGCTGGCATGCAGGCGGCGGACCGATTCGCGCGTCGAGCAGAAGACGAGCGTGGCTGGCTGGTCGAAGAAGCGCAGCACGTTGACGACGGCGAGATCGATCTCGTTCGGCGCAACGCGCAGCGCGCGATATTCGATGTCGCCATGCGGCTGGCTCTGGTCGATCGTGTCGATGCGGATCGCGTCGCGCTGATACTGCTTGGCCAGGCGCACGATTTCGCGCGGCAGCGTGGCCGAGAACAGCATGGTGCGACGCTCTTTCGGCGACGCGTCGAGGATCAGCTCCAGGTCTTCCTTGAAGCCGAGGTCGAGCATCTCGTCGGCCTCGTCGAGAACGACGACCTTCAGCTTCGAGATGTCGAGGCGGCCGCGCTCCAGGTGGTCGCGCAGGCGGCCGGGCGTGCCGACGACGATATGCGCGCCCATCTCGAGCGCGCGCGCCTCGCGGCGAACGTCCATGCCGCCGACGCAGGACGCGATTCGCGCGCCGGCCGGGCCATAGAGCCAGATCAGCTCGCGCTGGACCTGCAGCGCCAGTTCGCGCGTCGGTGCGATGATCAGCGCCAGCGGCTCGGAAGCGGGGCCGAAGCGCTCTTCGCCGCCGATCAGCGTCGAGGCGAAGGCGAGGCCGTAGGCGACGGTCTTGCCGGAACCGGTCTGGGCGGAGACGAGCAGATCGTTTTCACCGACATTGTCCTGGAGGACCGCGGTTTGAACCGGCGTTAGTGTTTCATAGCCCTTTTCCGCGAGGGCGCGGGCGAGAGCCGGATTCTGGACGAGCGAGACCATAGGGGACAGTGCCTGAAATTGGAGAGGCATTCCGGGTCGCGAACAAGCTGTTCGCGAGCGGTGAATGTTCATGCGGAATGCGAGTTGCGCCTCCCATACCTCGGACAGCGTCATTAGCCAAGGATTCTCTATCATCCATGCCGTCGCATGGGCGCGCGCGGCTCGGCTGCCGGTGCGCCGGCCAGCTCCGAATACGCAGAAGTTGCCGGCCGCTTTCGCTGCCTCGTTCAGAAAGCTGTGATCAAGGGGCAAACGCGCTGTGGCGCCGGCGGTGGAAACTCCGCGTTAATCGTCTTGCCCCATGATTTGTTCATCATGTTGCATCGCGTTCACAGTCCCTCATGACCACACGTCAGCGTAAGCATTCCAAACTTCGGTGGCTCATCCTTCCGCTCGGCTCCGTGGCCGTGATGGGGTATTTTGCCTACCACTCCTTCAACGGCGACTACGGCATCTGGTCGCGCGAGCGAATGGAGCGCGAAGCGGTCGTGCTCGAGAAGGAACTGGCCAAACTCAAGGTCGAACGGCAGTCTCTTGCAGCGCGCACGCAACTGCTCCGCCCGGAGAGTCTCGACCCGGACATGATCGACGAGCGTGCCCGCGCCAAGCTCAACGTCGCACAGGCCGATGAGCTTGTGATCAGCGTTGCTGCAGCGCAGCAATCCCTGCAGCATTGAATGTCGAAAAAAATACCGATGAACCATTATTCAGTTCATCGCTGTTTTTGATAATCAAGTCATGTAGTTGGCGCATGGCTCCGATGCTTCTCATGCATCTTGGAATGCCCATCGGCTTCGGATAACGTCCCGCCCATCAGTTTGGGAAACGCCCCGGAGAACAAGGCATGGCTGTAGCCAAAGCGAAAGTCGGCAGCAAATCTGCGCCGGCCGCCGGACGAAAGACTGCAGCGGTAAAGTCGGCGACGTCGACCCCCGCAGAGAACTTCTCCAAGGAGCAGGAACTCTTCGCCTACCGCGAGATGCTCCTGATCCGCCGCTTCGAGGAAAAGGCCGGCCAAATGTATGGCATGGGCCTGATCGGCGGCTTCTGCCACCTCTACATCGGTCAGGAAGCGGTCGTCGTCGGCATGCAGATGGCGATCCGCACCGGTGAGGACCAGACCATCACCAGCTATCGCGACCATGGTCACATGCTCGTCGCGGGCATGGATCCGAACGGCGTGATGGCAGAGCTGACCGGCCGGCGTAGCGGTTATTCGCACGGCAAGGGCGGCTCGATGCACATGTTCTCCATCGAGAAGCAGTTCTTCGGCGGCAACGGCATCGTCGGTGCGCAGGTTCCGCTCGGCACCGGCCTCGCCTTCGCCAACCGCTATCGCAAGACCGACAATGTCTGCCTGACCTATTTCGGCGACGGCGCCGCCAACCAGGGCCAGGTCTACGAGAGCTTCAACATGGCGCAGCTCTGGAAGCTGCCCGTGGTCTACGTCATCGAGAACAATCGCTACGCCATGGGCACGTCCGTGTCGCGCTCCTCGGCGCAGGCCGACTTCTCCCGTCGCGGCGTGTCGTTCGGCATTCCGGGCGAGAAGGTCGACGGCATGGATGTGCGCGCCGTCAAGGCGGCCGGCGACAAGGCCGTCGCCTGGTGCCGCGCCGGCAAGGGCCCCTACATCCTCGAGATCGAAACCTACCGCTATCGCGGCCACTCGATGTCCGACCCGGCCAAGTACCGGTCGAAGGACGAAGTCCAGAAGATGCGCAACGAGCACGATCCGATCGAGCAGGTTCGCAGCCGCCTGCTGGAGAAGAGCTGGGCTTCCGAGGACGATCTGAAGAAGATCGATGCCGAAGTGCGTGAAATCGTGAACAATGCGGCGGAATTCGCCCAGAACGATCCGGAGCCGGATGTTTCCGAGCTCTGGACGGACATTGTGAAGTAAGGCCGGGAGAAGACGATGCCGATCGATATTCTGATGCCGGCCCTCTCGCCGACCATGGAGGAGGGCACGCTCTCCAAATGGCTCAAGAAGGAAGGCGACCAGGTCAAGTCCGGTGATGTGATCGCCGAGATCGAGACTGACAAGGCGACGATGGAAGTCGAAGCCGTCGACGAGGGAACGATCGCCAAGCTTCTGGTGCCGGAAGGCACCGAGAACGTGAAGGTGAACACCAAGATCGCCGTGCTTGTCGCCGAAGGCGAGGACGCTTCCTCGGTGTCGAGCGCTCCGGCCGAGGCGCCGAAGGCCGCAGAAGCCCCGGCCGCCGCCGCGCCGCAGGCCGCGCCAGCCGCGCCCGCTCCGGTTCCCGCCGCTCCCGTCGCCGTGACGATCGCCGCCGATCCGGATATTCCGGCCGGCACCACCTTCGTCTCGACCACCGTCCGCGAAGCGCTTCGCGACGCGATGGCCGAAGAAATGCGCCGCGACCCCGACGTCTTCGTCATGGGCGAGGAAGTCGCGGAGTACCAGGGCGCCTACAAGGTCACCCAGGGCCTGCTGCAGGAATTCAGCGCCGACCGCGTCATCGATACGCCGATCACCGAGCACGGCTTCGCCGGTCTCGCCACCGGCGCCGCGCTGGCCGGGCTTCGGCCGATCGTCGAGTTCATGACCTTCAACTTCGCCATGCAGGCGATCGACCAGATCATCAACTCGGCCGCCAAGACGCTCTACATGTCCGGCGGCCAGTTGGGCGCCCCGATCGTCTTCCGTGGCCCGAATGGCGCCGCGGCCCGCGTCGGCGCGCAGCACAGCCAGGACTTCTCGTCCTGGTACAGCCACATCCCCGGCCTCAAGGTCGTCGTGCCCTACACGGCTGCCGACGCCAAGGGCCTGCTCAAGGCGGCGATCCGCGATCCCAATCCGGTGATCTTCCTCGAGAACGAGATCCTCTACGGTCACTCGTTCGACGTGCCGCAGCTGGATGATTTCGTCCTGCCGATCGGCAAGGCGCGAATCCACAAGCCCGGCAAGGACGTCACTGTCGTCTCGTTCGGTATCGGCATGACCTACGCGACCAAGGCGGTCGCCGAGCTCGCCGAGCAGGGCATCGACGCCGAGCTGATCGACCTGCGCACGCTGCGTCCGCTCGACATCGATACGGTGATCGAATCGGTCAAGAAGACCGGTCGCTGTGTCACCGTCGAAGAGGGCTGGCCGCAGAACTCGATCGGTTCGCACATCGCGTCCGAGCTGATGGAAAAGGCGTTCGATTTCCTCGACGCGCCGGTTCTCAAGGTGACGGGCAAGGACGTTCCGATGCCCTACGCCGCGAACCTCGAGAAGCTCGCTCTGCCCAACGTCGGCGAAGTCGTCGCCGCCGTCAAAGCCGTAACGTATCGGTAGCGCCATGGCCGGACACAAACGCGAGCTCGAAATTCCGCCCGGCGCCCTGGCCTCGGATGATGCCGCGGAAGTGTTCCGCGCCTGGATCGTCGACAAGGGTCTGGACGTCAGCTTCCGGACGGCGTTCGATGATCCTGCGACTTGGGGTATCCTCCTGGTCGACATCGCACGTCAGGTAGCGCGTGGATTTGAAACGGACGGCGTCTGCTCGGAAGAGCAGGCGCTGGACGCGATCAAGGCCATGTTCGATTCCGAATGGGACCGTCCGAACGACCTGGGCACGCCAGAATCACGCCAATAGGTGCTTTATGCCGATCAATATCCTGATGCCCGCGCTTTCGCCGACCATGGAAGAGGGAAACCTCGCCAAGTGGAACGTGAAGGAGGGCGACAAGGTCAAGGCTGGCGACGTCATCGCCGAGATCGAGACCGACAAGGCGACGATGGAAGTCGAATCCATCGATGAAGGCACGGTCGGCCAGATCGTGGTTCCGGAAGGCGCGCAGGGCGTGAAGGTCAATGCGTTGATCGCCGTTCTGCTCGCCGAGGGCGAGGACAAGAGCGCGATCGGCTCGGCCGCGCCGGCCGCAGCCGCTCCGGCGCCCGCGGCGGCTCCTGCCGCTGCCCCGGCTCCCGCAGCCTCCGCTCCCGCAGCGGCGCCGGCGGCCGCGCCCGCTCCGGCTGCCGTCCCGGCCGCCTCGTCGGGCGAGCGCGTCTTCGCATCGCCGCTGGCACGCCGTCTCGCCAGGGAAGCTGGCATCGACGTTTCCAAGGTGACCGGCACCGGTCCGCATGGCCGCGTCGTCCAGGCCGACATCGAGGCCGCCAAGAAGGGCGGCGTCGCCAAGGCCGCGCCGGCCGCTGCCGCGCCGGCTCCCGCCGCTGCAACGGCGGCTCCCGCCCATGCCGGCCCGACCGACGCGCAGACGCTCAAGCTGTTCGCCGAAGGCTCGTACGATCTCGTGCCGCATGACAACATGCGCAAGACGATCGCCCGCCGCCTGACGGAATCGAAGCAGAACGTCCCGCACTTCTACGTCACGGTCGACACCGAGCTCGACGCGCTGCTGGCGCTGCGCGAACAGATCAACGGTGCCGCGCCGAAGGACGCCGACGGCAAGCCCGCCTACAAGATCTCGGTCAACGACATGGTCATCAAGGCCATGGCGCTGGCGCTGAAGAAGGTGCCGGGCGCCAACGCCTCCTGGACCGATGGCGGCATGCTCGTCCACAAGGTGGTCGATGTCGGCGTCGCCGTGTCTATCCCGGGCGGCCTGATCACCCCGGTGGTCCGCAATGCCGAAATCAAGTCGCTCTCCGCCATCTCGAACGAGATGAAGGACCTGGCCAAGCGGGCGCGCGAGCGCAAGCTGAAGCCGGAGGAGTACCAGGGCGGCACGACCTCGGTCTCCAATCTCGGCATGTTCGGCGTCAAGGACTTCGCGGCGATCATCAACCCGCCGCATGCGACGATCCTCGCCGTTGGCGCGGGTATCCAGCAGCCGGTCGTCCGCAATGGCGAGATCAAGATCGCGACCGTCATGTCGGTCACGCTCTCCACCGATCACCGCGTCGTCGACGGCGCGCTCGGGGCCGAGCTTCTGCAGGCCTTCAAGGGCTTCATCGAGAAGCCGATGGCGATGCTGGTCTAGTCCAGCGCCGTCCTTTCGGCTCCCTTCTCCAGGCGGGGAGGGAGCCGCAAAACCCTTCACGTCAGCGAGACGAACATGGCCGCACCCTACGACGTCATCATCATCGGCTCGGGCCCGGGCGGCTATGTCGCCGCCATCCGCGCCGCCCAGCTCGGCCTCAAGACCGCCGTGGTCGAGAAGAGCCATCTCGGCGGCATCTGCCTGAACTGGGGCTGCATCCCGACCAAGGCGCTGCTGCGCTCGGCCGAGGTCTACCACTATTTCGAGCACGCCAAGGATTACGGCCTGTCCGCCGAGAAGATCGGCTTCGACATGGCGGCGATCACCAAGCGTTCGCGCGGCGTTTCGGCCCAGCTGAACCAGGGCGTCGGCGGCCTGCTGAAGAAGAACAAGGTCGACGTGATCTGGGGTTCGGCCGAGATCACGGCGCCGGGCAAGCTCACCGTCAAGGCTTCCGACAACCCGCCCAAGGGCGCGCTCGGCGGCGGCGACTACGAGGCCAAGAACATCATCGTCGCGACGGGCGCCCGCCCGCGCGCGCTGCCCGGCATCGAGCCGGACAAGAAGCAGATCTGGACCTATTTCGAGGCCATGGTGCCCGACAGCTTGCCGAAGTCGCTGCTCGTCATGGGCTCCGGCGCCATCGGCATCGAGTTCGCGTCCTTCTATCGGACCATGGGTTCCGAGGTGACGGTCGTCGAGGTGCTGCCGCAGATCCTGCCCGTCGAGGACGAAGAGATCGCGGCGCATGCCCGCAAGCGCTTCGAGAAGCAGGGCATCAAGATCCTGACCGGCGCCAAGGTGACCAAGGTCGTCAAGGCGGCCAATTCGGTCACGGCGACGATCGAGACTTCCGATGGCAAGACGCAGGAGATCTCGGCCGAGAAGCTGATCTCCGCGGTCGGCGTCGTCGGCAACATCGAGAGCCTCGGCCTCGAGAAGCTCGGCGTCAAGACGGATCGCGGCTGCGTCGTCATCGATGGCATCGGCAAGACCAACGTCCCCGGCATCTGGGCGATCGGCGACGTCGCTGGCCCGCCGATGCTGGCGCACAAGGCCGAGCACGAGGGCGTCATCGCCGTCGAGGCGATCGCCGGCCAGCATCCGCACCTGATGGACAAGGCCAAGATCCCGGGCTGCACCTACTGCAACCCGCAGATCGCCTCGGTCGGCCTCACCGAGAAGAAGGCGAAGGAAGCCGGCTACGACGTGCGCGTCGGCAAGTTCCCCTTCATCGGCAACGGCAAGGCGATCGCGCTCGGCGAGCCCGAGGGCCTGGTCAAGACCGTCTTCGACAAGAAGACCGGCCAGTTGCTCGGCGCCCATCTCGTCGGCGCGGAAGTGACCGAGCTGATCCAGGGCTTCGTCATCGCCATGAACCTCGAGACAACAGAGGAAGAGCTGATCAACGCCGTATTCCCGCATCCGACCCTGTCGGAGACGATGCATGAGAGCGTGCTCTCGGCTTATGGCCGGGCGATCCATATCTAGTTGCACGGATGCCGGGCCGCGATGCTCGCGGTACCCGGCGCCCGACGTCGATCGATGACGTGGCGACGGCTGTCATGGATCGACCGCCCGCGGTGAATCGAGAGAAAAGCGGATGGATCCGCAAGTAAAAAGCGTCCTGATCTGGGTGGCGATCGGCCTGATAGCCGGCTGGCTCGCCAGCATCGTGGTCGGCGGCGGCGGCATAATCCGCAACATCATCACCGGCCTGATCGGCGCGGTGGTCGGCGGATTTCTCGTCAGCTACTTCAATGTGCCCGTCAATCTCGGCTATGAATTCGCCAATCAGGTCGTCATCGCGGCGGTCGGCGCGGTGATCGTTGTCTGCCTGGCGAAGGTGATTGCATGACGGCCATGCGCGACACAAAGCTGGCGTTGCGCGCGGTCTTCCCCCATATGGTTCTTCACAATGGCTGATCGGGGCTCATCATGAACGGTGTCGGTATCTTCGCGACGATCATCATCGGCATCCTGGCCGGCTGGATCGCGTCGCGCGCCATGGAGCGCCGGCACGGGTTGATCATCAACCTGATCGTCGGCCTCGTCGGCGCCTGGATCGGCGCCGCGCTGGCCGCCGCCTTCAATATTCATTTCGCAGGTTTCGTCGGCAGCCTGGTCGTCTCGACCATTGGCGCGATCGTTCTCCTGTTCCTGCTCAGCCTCCTGCGCCGCGCGTAAGGGGAGTTCGGAGTTACCATGGTCGTCGTTCTCGATACGCGTACCGCCGGCAAGGACCTTCGGCCGCGCCACCCCGAAAAGGCGAACCGCCCGGAAACGCCGCTGCTGCGCAAGCCGGACTGGATCCGCGTCCGCGCGCCGGGCTCGCCCGTCTATCGCGAGACGCAGGAGATCGTGAAGAAGAACGGTCTCGTCACGGTGTGCGAGGAGGCCGGCTGCCCGAATATCGGCGAGTGCTGGTCGAAGAAGCACGCGACCTTCATGATCATGGGCGACACCTGCACGCGCGCCTGTGCCTTCTGCAACGTCCGCACCGGCATGCCAGAGGCGCTCGATCGCGCCGAGCCGGAGAAGGTGGCGGAAGCCGTCGCCAAGCTCGGGCTCGAGCATGTCGTCATCACCTCGGTCGACCGCGACGATCTCGCCGATGGCGGCGCACAGCATTTCGCCGACGTGATCTACGCGATCCGTCGCGCGGCACCGGGCACCACCATCGAGATCCTGACGCCGGACTTCCTGCGCAAACCGGGCGCGCTCGAAGTGGTCGTCGAGGCGCGCCCCGACGTGTTCAACCACAATCTCGAGACGGTGCCGTCCAAGTACCTCAAGGTGCGGCCCGGCGCCCGTTACTTCCATTCGCTGCGCCTGCTGCAGCGGGTGAAGGAGCTCGATCCCAACATGTTCACCAAGTCCGGCATTATGGTCGGCCTCGGCGAGGAGCGGAACGAGATCCTGCAGCTGATGGACGATCTGCGCGTTGCCGAAGTCGACTTCATGACCATCGGCCAGTACCTGCAGCCGAGCCGCAAGCACCATCCGGTCATCCGCTTCGTTACGCCGGACGAGTTCAAGTCGTTCGAAACGATCGCCTATGCCAAGGGCTTCCTGATGGTCTCGTCCAGCCCGCTGACGCGCTCGTCGCACCACGCCGGCGAGGATTTCGCCCGCCTGCGTTCGGCGCGCCAGGCCCAGCACCAGGGCTGAGGTCGCCAATGCCAAGCTTTTCGACCGAGCGGCATGTCGGCCATTCGGCAGACGAGATGTTCGCCCTCGTGGCGGATGTCGAGAAATACCCGCTCTTCGTGCCGCTCTGCGAGCGGCTGGTAATCCGGGGCCGCAAGCCGGACGGCACGCGCGAGCTGCTGATCGCCGACATGACGGTCGCCTACAAGATCATCCGCGAGACCTTCACCACCAAGGTCGTGCTGGATCGCGAGGCCGGTACGATCCGGGCGGAATATCTCGACGGACCGTTCAAGCATCTCGACAATATCTGGACGTTCACGCCCGTCGATGACGCGCACTCCACCGTCAGCTTTTCGATCGACTACGAGTTCCGCTCGCGCACGCTCTCGGCCCTGATGGGCGCGGTGTTCGACAAGGCGTTCCGGAAGTTCGCCGACGCCTTCGAGAAGCGTGCCGACGCCATCTACGGCGTCGTGCCCGAAGTGAGCGGGTAGCTCTGCGGCTCCGGCTCGGACCAGTCAGCCCTGTCAGCTCTCCTGCGTCGCCACCTCGCGCAGCAAGGCCAGCGCCTCGGAGACCGTGGCGAAGCGGACGCCGGAGCGGTCGCGATCCGCGAAGACATGGACGGCATGGCGGGCCGGCGAGCCCCGACGCATGACGCCGAAATGCACCAGACCGACCGGCTTCTCTGGCGAGCCACCGCCGGGTCCGGCGATGCCGGTGACCGCGATGGCGAGATCCGCACCGGACTTGGCCAACGCGCCTGCCGCCATGGCGAGCGCAACTTCCTGGCTGACGGCGCCAACGCGCTTGATCAGTTCCGCCGGCACGCCGATCATCTCGCTCTTGGCTTCATTCGAATAGGTGACGAAACCGCGGTCGACCACGGCCGACGAGCCCGCGATCTCCGTCAGCACGCCGGCGATCAGGCCGCCGGTGCAGGATTCGGCCGTTACGATCGTCAATCCGCGCGCGATGCAGAGCTCGATCAGGGCGCGGGCCGGGGCCTCGAGCGGGCTGAGATTGGTCATGCTTCCTCCGTGAAGGGCAGGCGGACCGTCGCGGTGGCGATCGCGGCAATGCCTTCGCCCCGGCCGACAAACCCCATCTTCTCATTCGTCGTCGCCTTCACCCCGACGCGGCCGGCGCTGATGCCGGCGATCGCGGCGATCCGAGCTCGCATGGCGTCGCGATGCGGGCCGATCTTCGGCTCCTCGGCGATGATGGCGAGATCGAGATTGACGATCGCGCCGCCGCGTTCCGCCACACGCTTCGCCGCGAAGGCCAGGAACCGGTCCGAGGATGCGCCACGCCATTGCGGATCGGAGGGCGGGAAGTGATCGCCGATATCGCCATCGGCG
Organism: Kaistia granuli DSM 23481; assembly: GCF_000380505.1. GTDB lineage: Bacteria > Pseudomonadota > Alphaproteobacteria > Rhizobiales > Kaistiaceae > Kaistia > Kaistia granuli. The sequence goes on from NZ_AQYH01000003.1 coordinate 111,157, forward strand.
ATGGCGCCGAGCACGGCGTCGGTCAGCGCGTGCAGGGCGACATCAGCATCGGAATGACCCGACAACTTGCGGTCGTGCGGGATCTCGATGCCGCCGAGCCAGACGCCGCTGCCCTCGGTGAAGGAATGCACGTCATAGCCGGTGCCGACGCGGGTCTCGCCGGCCTGAAGAAGCGCTTCCATGCGCAGCCGCTGATCCGCCATCTCGATGTCCTCCGGCATGGTCAGTTTGATGTTCGAACGCTCGCCGAGCACGATCTGGACGGGAATTTGGGCCCATTCGGCGATGCCAGCGTCGTCCGTGAAGCCCTCGGCGGATTCAGCGGCGAGCCGATGCGCGTCCAGTATGGCGGCGAGACGAAACGCCTGCGGGGTTTCGGCGGCATAGAGGTCGTCGCGCGAAACCGTGTCGGTGACGATGCGGGCGGCATCGCCGCGCTTCAGCGTGTCGGTCACCGGCGAGGCAGCCAGCACGGCGTCGGAGCCTTGCAGTCCGTCTATGACGCGATCGATCAGGGCCGGCGATGCGAAGGGGCGAACGGCGTCATGGATCAGTACATGGGTGACCCCGCGCTCCGCCAGCGCCTCCAGCCCGCGCCGGACCGAATCCTGCCGCGTTGCGCCGCCGGTGACGAAGGGCAGCAGTCCGGCCTGGCCGGCGACCGCCTCGCCATAGAGATCGGCATCATCGCCGTGGATGACGACGAGCACGTCGTCGATGCGCGGATGGGTGAGGAAAAGCGAGGTCGTGCGCCGCAGGATCGACTGGCCGCCGAGCGGGCGATATTGCTTCGGCAGATCACCGCCGGCCCGCACGCCGCGTCCGGCCGCCACGATCAGCGCCGCGATGCGCGAGGGGCTCACACTTTGGTTCATGGGCGAGAGATCCCCGCTGGAAATCGGCCTTGCGGCTGTTTTGACAGATGGTCGCATGGATCGGAGATTTCACACTGCAACGCAACAAGTCTCTTGCCGCGGTCCTCTCCATGACTAATATGTAGGCACCTTAACCCGTGCCTATTCGGTAGTCATATTGTCTGAAGTCCCAAATCCTGTCGCGCGCCTGGCCGCCCCTCTCGACATTGGCGGCGTGACGATCGCGAACCGGGTCCTGCTTGCCCCGATGTCCGGCGTGTCCGATCGCCCTTTTCGCAGGGTCGCGGCGTCATTCGGAGCGGGACTGGTGATTTCGGAGATGGTCGCGAGCGAGGAGCTCGCCTCCGGCAATGCCGAGACGGCGATGCGGGCCGAGGCGACCGGGAACGGCCTGCATGTCGTTCAACTCGCCGGGCGCGAGCCGCACTGGATGTCCGAGGGCGCCAAGGCCGCCGCCGATTCGGGCGCCGATATCATCGACATCAACATGGGCTGCCCCGCCAAGCGGGTGACGACCGGCTATTCCGGTTCGGCGCTGATGCGCGATCTCGACCACGCCCTGACGCTGGTCGAGGCGACGGTGGCGGCGAGCCCGGTCCCCGTCACGCTGAAGATGCGGCTCGGCTGGGACGACAAGACCATCAACGCGCCCGAGCTGGCGCAGCGCGCCGAGAATGCCGGCGTCGCGATGATCACCGTGCACGGCCGGACGCGCTGCCAGTTCTACAAGGGCACGGCCGACTGGGCCGCCATCGCCGCCGTCAAGCAGGCGATCTCGATCCCGCTGATCGCCAATGGCGATTGCGTCAGCGTCGACAGCCTGGCGCCGATGCTGGCCGCCTCGGGCGCCGATGGCGTCATGGTCGGGCGCGGCGCCTATGGTCGCCCTTGGATGCCGGGGCACCTGGCGCGCTTCGCCGCCACCGGGACCATGCCGGAAGCGCCACGCGGCGACGCGCTGATCGATCTGGTGGTCGGACATTTCGAGGAAATGATTGAGCTCTATGGGCCGGTCCTGGGCGTCCGCAACGCCCGCAAGCATCTGAGCTGGACCATCGAGGCGCTCGGGCCCGAGGCTATGGCGGCGGAGGCGCGCCTCGCCATCATGACCGAAACCCATCCCGACCGCGTGGCCGCCCTGCTGCGCCAGCACCTTGGCGATGCCGAAACGAGGAGAGCCGCGTGAACAGGAACATGGCTCCGAGCGACATCGCGACCGCCGCTGGCGGCTCAGCGTCGATCCTGCTCGACGCCTTGCCACATCCGATCGTGATGATCGACGGGGCAGGGCATGTCACCGACGCCAACAGCGCCGCGCAGGATTTCTTCCAGGCCTCGATCGCCGTGCTGCGGCGCCAACCGATCGCCCATTTCGTGCCGTTCGGCAGCCCGCTGCTCTCGCTGATCGAGCAGGTGCGGACCCGCGGCGCCGCCGTCAACGAATATCGCGTCGATGTCGGCACGCCGCGCAATGGCAGCGACCGGATCGTCGACATCTATGCCTCGCCCGTGCCGGAGCGGCCGGACTCGGTCGTCATCCTGCTGCAGGAAAAGACGATGGCCGAGAAGATCGACCGCCAGCTCACCCATCGCGGCGCGGCGCGCTCGGTGACGGGGCTTGCCGCCATGCTGGCGCATGAGATCAAGAACCCGCTTTCCGGCATTCGCGGCGCCGCCCAGCTGCTGGAATCGTCCGTCGACGACGAGGACCGCGCCCTGACGCGCCTGATTTGCGACGAGACGGACCGGATCGTGAAGCTGGTCGACCGCATGGAGGTGTTCTCCGACGAGCGTCCGGTCGAGCGCGCGCCGGTCAACATCCATGTCGTGCTGGAACATGTGAAGCGGCTGGCGCAATCCGGCTTCGCCCGCAATATCCGCATCATCGAGGAATATGATCCGTCGCTGCCGGCGGTCTATGCCAATCGCGACCAGCTGGTGCAGGTCTTCCTCAATCTGGTGAAGAACGCCGCCGAGGCGATCGGCCATGACGACAATGGCGAGATCCTGCTGTCGACGGCCTTCAAGCCCGGCATCCGGCTCTCCGTTCCGGGTTCGACCAACCGGGTCACGCTGCCGCTCGAATTCACGGTGCGCGACAATGGTCCCGGCGTGCCGGCGGACATGCTGCCGCATCTGTTCGACCCCTTCGTCACCACCAAGACCAACGGCTCCGGCCTCGGCCTGGCACTCGTCGCCAAGATCATCGGCGACCATGGCGGCGTCATCGAATGCGATTCCCAGCAGAGCCGCACAACCTTCCGTGTGTTGATGCCGGCATTCCCGGGCGAAGCACCTGCAGACAAGGACAACTGACATGGCGACCGGCACCATCCTCGTGGCTGACGACGACGCGGCGATCCGCACCGTGTTAAACCAGGCTTTGTCCCGCGCCGGCTACGAAGTCCGCCTGACCTCCAACGCGGCGACGCTGTGGCGATGGGTCAGCCAGGGCGAGGGCGACCTCGTCATCACCGACGTCGTCATGCCGGACGAAAACGCCTTCGACCTGCTGCCGCGGATGAAGCGCGCCCGGCCGGAACTGCCTGTTATCGTCATGAGCGCGCAGAATACGTTCATGACCGCCATCCGCGCCTCCGAGCGCGGCGCCTACGAATACCTGCCAAAGCCGTTCGACCTGAAGGAGCTGATCTCGATCGTCGGCCGGGCGCTGGCCGAGCCAAAGCAGCGCGCCAAGGACGCCCGCATCGACGACGGCAGCGAGAACATCCCGCTGGTCGGTCGCTCGCCCGCCATGCAGGACATCTATCGGGTGCTGGCGCGACTGATGCAGACCGATCTGACGGTCATGATCGCCGGCGAGTCGGGCACCGGCAAGGAACTTGTCGCCCGCGCGCTGCATGACTACGGCAAGCGCCGCACCGGGCCCTTCGTCGCCATCAATATGGCCGCCATCCCGCGCGACCTGATCGAGAGCGAACTGTTCGGCCACGAGAAGGGCGCCTTCACCGGCGCGCAAGCCCGCTCCGCCGGCCGCTTCGAGCAGGCCGAGGGCGGCACGCTCTTCCTCGACGAAATCGGTGACATGCCGATGGAGGCGCAGACACGCCTGCTGCGCGTGCTGCAGCAGGGCGAATACACGACGGTCGGCGGCCGCACCGCGATAAAGACGGATGTCCGCATCGTCGCCGCCACCAACAAGGACCTGCGAATCCTGATCAACCAGGGGCTGTTCCGCGAGGACCTGTTCTTCCGGTTGAACGTCGTGCCGATCCGCCTGCCGGCGCTGCGCGAGCGCTCGGAGGATATCCCCGATCTGGTTCGTCACTTCTTCACGCTGGGCGAGAAGGATGGCCTTCCGCACAAGCAGATCGAGGTCGCGGCGGTCGAGCGGCTGAAGCGCTACCGCTGGCCGGGCAATGTGCGCGAGCTGGAAAACCTGATCCGGCGCCTGGCAGCGCTCTACCCGCAGGACACGATCACCGAGAACATCATAGAAGCGGAACTCGACCAGCCGGCGGCCGCGATGCCCGCGGACGGCGCGGCGATGGAGGATACGTTGATGAGCTCGGTCGAGCGGCACCTCTCGACCTATTTCCACGGCTTTGGCGAGGGATTGCCGCCGCCCGGCCTCTATCACCGCATCCTGCGCGACGTCGAATACCCGCTGATCAGCACGGCCTTGGCGGCGACGCGCGGCAACCAGATCAAGGCGGCGGAGCTGCTCGGCGTCAACCGCAACACGCTCCGCAAGAAGATCCGCGACCTTGACGTCCAGGTGATGCGCAACCCGCGCTGACAAGCCGGGGCGGACCGGCGCCTGTTGCCGGTTCGCCACATTGATGTTGCAATTCGGTCCCAGTGTCCCCGCATGAAGGGCTCTGAGAACCGTATGCGATTCTGGCATTTTGACCTCTCCGGCGGAGCCGCGGCATGATCGCGGCGAATGAACCGGCTTTGGCGGACGGCACAGTCGCGCCTGAATCCGAGCGTCGCCGCCTGCGCTTCACCGTGCGCGCGGCAGGTTACGTCACCGTCATTCTGGCGCTGACCTGCGCCTGCCTCAGCTTCTTCCTGCTGATGGGACTGACGCCGGTCGAGCCGACCGCTCCCGTCGTGTTCTGGGCGCTCGCCGTCAACGGCGTGCTCACCGGCCTGCTGATGCTCGAGCTCGGGCTCGAGGTCGCCATGCTGATCCGGGCCCGGCGTCGGGGACGCGCCGCGGCGCGACTGCACATCCGGATCGTCGGGCTGTTCAGCATCGTCGCCGTCGTGCCGGCCATCCTGATCGCCGTGGTGGCCAGCATCACGCTGAACCGGGGCCTCGACCATTGGTTCTCCGAGCGCACCCGCGCCATCGTCGATACCTCGCTGTCGATCGCCCAGGCCTACGCCGAAGAACACGCGCGCACGCTGAAGGTCGATATTCTGGGGCTGAAGTCCGACTTTGAGCGCGCGCAGGTGCTCTTGGAGCAGAACCCGGACCGGTTCCAGTCGTTCATGAATTCGATGGCGGCGCTGCGCGGCATTCCCGGCGTGTTTCTCGTCAAGCCGGACGGCACGCTGATCGCCCAGGCCAATTTCCAGTTCTCGACCGGCTATCTGCCGCCGCCGCCCGACGCCCTGACGCGCGTCGCCAAGCCCGGCTCGGAACCGATCCTGATCGCGCCCGGCGCCACCAATGTCGTCGGCGCGCTTGTCCGGCTCGACAACTACACCGACGTCTTCCTCTACATCACGCGCGAGATCGACCCGAAGGTCATCCGCTACATCGCCGAGACGACGGCGAGCGTGAACGAATATAAGAGCCTGGAGGCGACCCGCCTCGGCGTGCAGATCGCCTTCGGCCTGCTGTATCTGGGCCTGGCCCTGGTCGTGCTGCTCTCCGCCGTCTGGCTCGGCATCGGCTTCGCCAACCGGCTCGTCTCGCCGATCCGCCGGCTGATCGACGCCGCCGACGAAATCGGTCGCGGCAATCTCGAAGTGCATGTGCCGTTCAAGAGCTCGGACGGCGACCTCGGCGCGCTCGGCGCGACCTTCAACACAATGACGGCCGAACTCCGCAGCCAGCGCCACGAACTGGTGGCCGCCAGCGAGCAGATCGACAGCCGCCGCCGCTTCACCGAGGCGGTGCTCGCCGGCGTCAGCGCCGGCGTGGTCGGAACCGACGCGAACGGCGTCGTCACCATTGCCAACCGGGGCGCGCTGCGCCTGCTCGGTCTCGACCAGGAGGACACGCTCGGCCGGCCGGTGATCGAGATCGTGCCGGAGCTGTCCCAAGTGGTGTCGGCGGCTCTTGCCGAGACCAACCGGACCGAGCATCGCGACCAGGTATCGGTCGTCCGCGACGGCCGCGAGCGCACCATCAACGTTCGCGTCACGACCGAGGAATCCGACACGTCCGACCACGGCTATGTCATTACGCTGGACGACATCACCGATCTGGTGACGGCGCAGCGCAGCGCCGCCTGGGCCGACATCGCCCGCCGCATCGCACACGAGATCAAGAACCCGCTGACGCCGATCCAGCTTTCCGCCGAGAGGCTGAAGCGCCGCTTCGGCAAGGGGATCGTCGAGGGTCGCGAGGTCTTCGACCAGTGCACCGACACGATCATCCGTCAGGTCGGCGATATCGGCCGCATGGTGGACGAGTTCTCGTCCTTCGCGCGGATGCCGAAGCCGACCTTCGAGGAGCGCGATCTGGGCGAGGCCGCGCGCGAGGCCGTCTTCCTGATGGAAGTCGCCAATCCGGAAATCACGTTCGAAGTCAACCTGCCGGAGCAGCCGCTGATCGGGCGGTTCGACCCGCGCCTGATCTCGCAGGCCTTCACCAATCTGGTCAAGAACGCCACCGAGGCCATCGCGGCTGTGCCGGCCGACGATCCGATCCCGCCGAAGATCACGGTGCAGGCTCGCGTCGAAGGCGACTTCAACATCGTCGAGATCATCGACACAGGCATCGGCCTGCCACATGAAAACCGGCACCGCCTGCTGGAGCCCTACATGACGACGCGCGAGAAGGGGACCGGCCTCGGCCTCGCCATCGTCAGCAAGATCATCGAAGAACATGGCGGGCATCTCGACCTGCTCGATTCGCCTGCCGTTGCCGCTGGGGGGCGGGGCGCCATGGTCCGGATCACCTTGCCGCGTCCGTCGCACGACGGCGGGGCAAGCCCCGGCGCCAACCACAAGACCAATCCCGTAGACGCCTGACGAAGATAGAGATCATGCCATCCGATATTTTGATCATCGATGATGAAGCTGACATCCGCGGGCTCGTTGCCGGAATCCTCGAGGACGAGGGTCACGGAACGCGGACCGCTGGCGATACCGATACCGCCCTCGCCGAAATCGAGAAGCGCCGGCCGACGCTGATATTCCTCGACATCTGGCTGACCGGCAGTCGCATCGACGGCCTGGCTCTGCTCGACATCATCAAGGCGCAGCATCCCGACCTGCCGGTCGTGATGATCTCCGGCCACGGCAATATCGAGACGGCCGTGTCGGCGATCCGGCGCGGCGCCTACGACTATATCGAGAAGCCGTTTAAGTCCGACCGCCTGCTGCTCATCGCCGAGCGGGCGCTGGAAGCGTCCAAGCTTCGCCGCGAGGTGCGCGACCTGCGCGAGCGGGCAGGGGATTCCAACCGCCTGGTCGGTTCCTCGATCGCGATGAGCCATCTGAAGCAGACGATCGAACGCGTCGCGCCGACCAACAGCCGCATCATGATTTCCGGCCCGTCCGGATCGGGCAAGGAACTGGTGGCGCGCGCCATCCATGAATCCTCGCTGCGCATGGATGGCCCGTTCGTCGTCGTCAATGCGGCGGCGATCACGCCCGATCGCATGGAGCACGAGCTGTTCGGGACCGAGAACGGCACCGGCTCGACGCGCGTCGTCGGCGCTCTGGAAGAGGCGCATGGCGGCACCCTCTACCTCGACGAAGTCGCCGACATGCCGAGGGAGACGCAGGGCAAGATCCTGCGCGTGCTGATCGACCAGAGCTTCCAGCGCGTCAACGGTACCGCCAAGGTCAAGGTCGACGTCCGCATCATCTCGTCGACGGCGCGCGATCTCGAGCACGAGATCCAGGACGGCGCCTTCCGCGAGGATCTGTTCCATCGGCTCTCGGTTGTGCCGCTGCGCGTGCCGGCGCTGGCGGAACGCCGCGACGACGTGCCCGAGCTCGTCACCCACTTCATCGACCAGATCTCGCGCACGACGGGGCTGCCGATCCGCACTGTCGGCTCGGACGCGATGGCGGTGCTGCAGACGCATGACTGGCCGGGAAACATCCGCCAGCTGCGCAACAACATCGAGCGGCTGCTGATCCTGGCGCGCGGCGACGAGAGCCAGGCGATCTCGGCGGACATGCTGCCGCCGGAGGTGGGCGAGATGCTGCCGACGACGCCCAATCGTGGCGGCGAGCATCTGATGTCGTTGCCGCTGCGCGACGCGCGCGAGATCTTTGAGCGCGAATATCTGACGGCGCAGGTCAACCGTTTCGGTGGCAACATTTCCCGCACGGCCGAGTTTGTCGGGATGGAACGCTCGGCCCTGCACCGGAAGTTGAAATCGCTCGGCGTCGGTTGACGGCCGCCGGCGTCGCATTGTCCGATGCGGCGCGCCCGGCGGCGGTCGCCGATGCCTGATTCTCTTCGCCCAGCAGGAATGCCATGTCGCGCTTTGCCTATGTGAACGGTCTCTACCTTCGTCACGCCGAGGCCGTCGTTCACGTCGAGGACCGTGGCTACCAGTTCGCTGACGGCGTCTACGAAGTCTGCGAGATCCGCAACGGCCGGCTGATCGACGAAGCGCTGCACATGGCCCGGCTCGAGCGCTCGCTGAAGGAACTGCGCATCGCGCAGCCAATGAGTCTCGCCGCGCTCGGCGTTGTCCTGCGCGAAGTCGTTCGCCGCAACAAGGTGACCGAGGGCCTCGTCTATCTGCAGATCACCCGCGGCGTCGCGCCCCGCAATCATCTGTTCCCCGCCGAAGGCACGCCGCCATCGATCGTCGTCACCTCCAAATCTGCGCCCAGCAGCGCCGGCGATAAGAAGGCGGAGAAGGGCGTTTCGGTGATCAGCGTCCCGGACAATCGCTGGGAACGGGTCGACATCAAGACGGTCTCGCTGTTGCCGAACGTGCTCGCCAAGCAGGCGGCCAAGGAGGCCGGAGCCTACGAGGCCTGGTTCGTCGACGCTGACGGCATGGTGACGGAGGGCTCCTCCACCAATGCCTGGATCGTCACGCCGGACGGCGTCCTCGTCACACGACCGGCCGAAAGCGGCATCCTGCGCGGCATCACCCGCACGGTGCTGTTCGAAGTCGCCAAGGCGGCGGGCCTCAAGATCGAGGAACGCCCGTTCAGCCTGGCGGAAGCGCATGCTGCGCGCGAGGCCTTCTTCACCGCGGCGACGGCGATCGTGATGCCGGTAGTCGAGCTCGACGGACGCCCGATCGCGAATGGCGCTCCGGGAACGGTGGCGACGGAACTGCGCCGGCGTTTCCACGACTTTGCCACCGCGGCGCCGGCCCGCATGCGCGGTTGAGCCGCCGGCCGAGATTCGCACAGCTTTGCACTGCGTCGCATTTCTTGGTGACGCGCGGCGATTCTGCGGGCAAAGTGACACGAGGCCGGAACGTGAACCGGCCGCCGGGACTTGGTCCCCAACAAGGTTAAGCGTGAGAGACAAGAATGGCAGAACGCGCCCAAAATCTACAAGACACGTTCCTCAACCATGTCCGCAAGAGCAAGATCCCGCTGACGATTTTCCTCGTCAACGGTGTGAAGCTGCAGGGCATCGTCACCTGGTTCGACAATTTCTGCGTGCTGCTGCGGCGGGACGGCCATTCCCAGCTCGTCTACAAGCACGCCATCTCCACCATCATGCCGGGCGCTCCCGTTCAGCTCTTCGAGCCGGGCGAAGAGGGCGAGCGGCCAGGAGCCTGATTGTCCGAGAATAACGATCTGCCGGAAGGCGCCGAAGGGCCCGAGGCATCCGATAGTCATATCGAAACCAAGCATGTGCCGGAGCGGGCATTGGTGCTCGTTCCCGTTCGTCCAGCGCGCACGCGGCGGGCAGAAGCCGAAAAGAGCGGCGTCGACCGTAGCCCGACCGCCCGCGTCGAGGAAGCGATCGGGCTGGCACGGGCCATCGAACTCGACGTGGTCGACGGCATCGCCGTGCCTTTGCCGATGTTCAAGCCGGGCACGCTGTTCGGAACCGGCAAGGTCGCCGAGATCGCCGAGCGCGTCGAAGCCGATCATATTGGCCTGGTCATCGTCGACCACGCGCTGACGCCGGTTCAGCAGCAGAATCTCGAAAAGGAATGGAAAGCCAAGGTCATCGACCGGACGGCTCTCATCCTCGAGATCTTCGGCGAACGCGCGCAGACTCGTGAAGGCACGCTGCAGGTCGAACTCGCCCACCTCAACTACCAGAAGAGCCGTCTCGTCCGCAGCTGGACCCACCTAGAGCGCCAGCGCGGCGGCTTCGGCTTCCTCGGCGGCCCCGGTGAAACCCAGATCGAGGCCGACCGGCGCGCGCTCCAGGAGCGCATCTCCCGGATCGAGCATGAGCTTGAGACCGTCGTGCGCACCCGCCGGCTGCAGCGCGAGAGCCGCCGCAAGGTGCCGCAGCCCATCGTGGCGCTCGTCGGCTACACCAATGCCGGCAAGTCGACGCTGTTCAACACGCTCACCAAATCGGACATCTTCGCCAAGGACCTGCTGTTTGCGACGCTCGATCCGACGCTGCGTCGGCTGAAGCTGCCGCACGGCACCGAGGCGATCCTGTCGGATACGGTGGGTTTCATCTCCGACCTGCCGACACACCTCGTGGCCGCCTTCCGGGCGACGCTCGAAGAGGTGATCGAAGCGACGCTGATCCTGCATGTTCGCGACATCGCGCATGAAGACAGCGAAGCCCAGGCCCGCGACGTCATGAACGTGCTGGAACAACTGGGCGTCGAAGTGGGCAAGACGGACCGGCTGATCGAGGTCTGGAACAAGATTGACCTGTTGCCGGAAGAAGCCCGGCCGGCGGCGCGCGCCAATGCCGACAAGGGCAAGCCGGCCATCGTGCCGATCTCGGCCCTGACCGGCGAGGGCGTCGCTGGCCTGCTCGACATGGTCGAGCAGCGACTGAACGAGGGGCGGCCGGTCTATACCGTGTCGCTCTCGGGCGAGGCGTTGGCGAAGCTGCATCGGCTCTATGAGCTTGGCGAGGTGCTGACGCGCCTCGACGAGGAAGACGGCAGGACCATCGCCACCATCCGGGTGCCGGAGAAGCACGAACAGAGCTTCCACCGCGAATTCCCGGGCGCGAAGCTGCTGCCCTCATCTGAGAAGGCGGCGGCCAAGGCGGCCCCGCAGGTCTGGGATCCGATCGACAAAAGCTGACCGCCATGGCGGTCAGCACTTCCAGGTAATTTATTCGGATCCGTCGCTTGGCGTCGGCTGTTGCAGCCGCGTCTTCGCTTCGTTCCACAGAGCTTCCATCTCGTCGAGACTTGTCTCGGCGGGGCTCCGCCCCTTGGCCGCAAGGCTTGTCTCGATATGGCGGAAGCGGCGGCTGAACTTGTCATTGGTGCCGCGTAGAGCGGCATCGGGATCGACATCGGTATGACGCGCGAGATTGGCGACGGCGAACAGCAGGTCGCCGATCTCGTCCTGCACCCGTGTCTTGGAAACGGCCGGCTGGTCGAGTTCGTGCTCGATCTCGGCGATCTCTTCCTTGATCTTGTCGAGCACGGCACGCGGGTCATTCCAGTCGAATCCGACGGTGCTGGCCTTCTGCTGCAGCTTCACCGCGCGGGCGAGCGACGTCATGCCGGCGGGGACATCGTCGAGCAGGCCGCGCGCGACGCCATCGGTCTCTCCCGCCGCGCGCCGCTTCTCGGCGCGGATCCGCTTCTCTTCCGCCTTGACCTGCTCCCAGAGCCCTTTGGCTGCGCCGGCGCTCCGCGCTTCCTCGCTGCCGAAGACATGCGGATGGCGCCGGATCATCTTGGCGGTGATCGCCATCACGACGTCGCCGAAGCCGAAGGCGCCGACTTCTTCCGCCATGCGGGCGTGATAGACCACCTGCAGCAGCAGATCGCCCAGTTCCTCTTCCAGATCGACGAGATCGCCGCGCTCGATGGCGTCGGCCACCTCATAGGCTTCCTCGATCGTGTAAGGAGCAATTGACCGGAAATCCTGCACCTTGTCCCAGGAACAGCCGGTATCCGGATCGCGCAGCGCCACCATGATCTCGATCAGGCGCTCAATGTCTTGCGACGGCTGCATAGTGATTCCTCGTCATTGGAACGGGCTTGTCGCGCCGCTGGTCTGCTGTTGAGCCGTTGGAAAGCCTGGCGCCGCGACCGACCCGCGCAAGTCGGCGGCCGCGATCCGATGGCTCTTGAAATGATAGATTTGTTGTTTTGACCGTTTGGACTTATATAGACCGAATTCGATATTTAGCTCTGCCTTGATATTTGCCCGTGTGGCGCGTCCCAAGACATCGCTGGAACTCGGATTGGCCGACGCGGGAGTCGCGCGGCCATAGCCACGGCATGACAAAGGACACGAGAAATGGCTACCGGTACCGTAAAGTTTTTCAACGGCCAGAAGGGCTTTGGTTTCATTCAGCAGGACGGCGGCGGACCGGACGTTTTCGTTCACATCAGCGCCGTTGAGCGCGCCGGCATGCGCGGCCTGGTCGAAGGCCAGAAGCTGAGCTTCGACATCGAAGCCGACCGCCGCAGCGGCAAGTCGGCTGCAGCGAACCTGCAGAACGCTTGAACCAACCGGTTCGCGTTACGGGGTCCGGCGTTTCGACGCCGGACCCTTTTTATTTTCAAGTCGGGCATGCGGATCTCGATCCCCGGCTCCGGCGACAAACTGTTTGGAGTCGTCCCATGGCCAAGAAACCAGCCGCCCGCAGCGAAATCGTCCTGTTCGACGTCTTCTATGAAGACGGCACGCAGCGCTCCAATCGGCGTGTTCCCGGCGATATTCTCGGCGGCCTAGACGGCGACGAACCCGCTCGCGCCGAAATCGAAGCGCAGGATCGGCTGATTGCCGATAAGTCCGGCATTCCCGCCGTCCCGATCGAGTCGATCCGCCGTTCAAAGAAGTAAGGCGATCGCTGCGTCAGCCCCACCTTCCGGACAAAGCTGATAGAGTGCAGGCGGCGGCGACTCCGTTGGTGCCGCCGATCAGCCTGTTCGTCTCGTTCCCGGATTGACGACCCAGTTGCCGAAAGCCGCCTGCGGCGCGAAAGGAAGGCAATGTCTCCCAGCGATACGAAGGATGCAGCAAAGGCTCGCGCGGAAGAGCGCTTCAAGAAGGCCGAAAAGCTTCGCAGCGGCGAGGCAGCGGTGATGGCGGGCGAGCGCGATCGGGTCGCTGCGCAGGTCGCCAAGACGAGCCGCCTGCGCCAGTTGCGACTCGCCAAGGAAGCCGCCGAGGAAGCCGAGCCCAAGCCGGCGCCGAAGAAGACCGTCGCCAGGCCGAAGGCCCGAGCCTGAGTCCTGGCTGTTGCTGCTAACACGCTCCCGCTCATGGCTCGCATGTCGCTAGATTGCCGGTCATGATTCGTCCACGCTCCCGGCGCCGTAAGGCGCCGCCGCTGATCTTCCTCGTGCTCCTGGTCGCGGGCCTGCTGTTCATCGGTTACCTGGATCAGCAGCTTCGCGAGATCCGGGCTTCCGATGGCTCCAGGATCATCGTGCGCGACGGCGACTCGCTGGCGATCGATGGGAAGGACTTCCGGCTGTCGGGCATCGATGCTCCGGAACTTCATCAGTCCTGCCAGGATGCCGGCGGTGTGCCGTGGCGCTGCGGCGAGCAGGCCCGCAAGGCGCTGCGCGCCCTGGTCGCGCGCGGCGAACTGGCTTGTTCACCCTCCGCCCGGGATCGCTTCGGACGTGTCGTCGCCACTTGCCGCGCCAAGGGCGTGGACGATATCGGCGAGGTGATGGTTCGCGATGGCCTCGCCGTCAATTTCGGCGGCCGGGGTGAGGGCGACTACGTCGCGGCGGAGCATGCGGCGCGGCGTGACAGACGCGGAATCTGGCAGGGTGAATTCATCCCGCCCGCCGACTGGCGCCGCGAGCATCCCCGGTCCGACGCCTTCTAATCTCGGACGCGCGTCCCGATTGGACGGCGCAGGCGAAAGACGCCCCAGGCGAGACGGCTGAAGCTAGCCACCCGGATGGCACCAGCAACGCTTTGGCCTACTCCGTTCGAAGGAGGTTGCAGCCAAGACTGCAGATAGCGCCGGCCAATGTTGAATTCGTAGCGAGAAGAAAAGCAAAAATACAACCTAGAGTTGTGGAAACTCATCAATCTGGTTGTATACTTGGATTATTGCACGCATAGACAAGCCAATCAATTCTTCATCTGGTGACCTGAATGGAGCCGGACATGTGGAATGTTGACAGCGTCCATCTGGACGCGGAGCGCGGACCGGCAGCCCTGGCCGCGGAAATCCGGATCGCCCTGATCGATCGCCGTGTGCTGGACAGGGAATGTCTGGCCCGTGGCCTTATGGCCAGCCGTGGCGATCTCGAAATCCTGACTTTCGGCTCCGTCGACGAGTGGGGCAGGGCCGCGGACCATCATAGTCAGGTTTCGGCCATTCTCCTCAGCATCGGCAGCCAACGCGCCGATGACGTCGATGTCGAAGTCGCGCTCGACAGGCTGGCGCGCGATTTCCCCGGCATCCCCGCCATCCTGCTCGCCGACAGCGAGAGCGCCGCGCATGTGCTATTGGCGCTGGAGCGGGGCGCGCGGGGCTACATCCCGACGAGCGTCGGGCTCCATATCGCCATCGAGATCGTCAATCTGGCGCGGGCGGGAGGGCTGTTTGTGCCCGCCAGCTGTCTGACGTCGTCGCGCGACGAGATCCTTGCGTCGGAGTATCCGGAGCCAGCCTACGATCCGCTGGCGGACCTCTTGACGCCGCGCCAAGCCGCCGTCGCGGAAGCCATCCGCAAGGGCAAGGCAAACAAGATCATCGCCTATGAGCTCGATCTCCGCGAAAGCACCATCAAGGTCCACATCCGCAGCATCATGCGCAAGCTTGGCGCGCACAATCGCACCGAAGTGGCGTTCAAGCTGAACAATCTCATTCAGGCCGCCGCGTTCCCGTCGCGTCGAGCCCGGCCGCAGGCCAGCGCGACGCCGCATGAGCCGGCCTCGAAAGCGGACAAGCTGCATCGGTCGATGCCGCCGACCATCGTCTGCGCCTGAGCTCCTTCCACATCACAGGACACGATCGTGATCCAGTCTTCGCCTCCGATCGGCTGGCAGGATGCCGGCGTGCACGGCTTTGCGGCCGTGCGCCAGCGTGGACGGCTGGTCGTTGGCTTCGTCGCTGCCGGACTGGCCGCCGGTATCCTGTCCTACGCGCTGCAAGCGCCGAACTACCTTGCCGAGGCGGTGATCGCGCTCGATGTCCGCCGCATCCAGGCCATGCCGATCGATCAGGTCGTCACGCCATTGCCGCAGGAAAATCCGGTTTTGCGGACGGAGTTGGACATGATTGCCTCCCGCGTCATGGCGCAACGGGTAATCGCCAAATTCGCCGAGGAAGGCGCGACGCCGTTTGGCGACGAGGAGACGGGCGGCATTCGGATTCCCGCCGCCCGGGAGTCCCTTGTCCAGCAGGGGCGCGGGGTTTTGGCTCGCATCCTCGCCCGACTGCCCGGCCGCCAGGCGGCGCCGCAGCCCGATCCGCAGTCCGCCCTGGAAGAACGCCTCCGCGCCAATCTCGACGTCGTCAATGACGGCCGCTCCTACACGATCTACATCGCCTACAGCGCCGACGATCCCGTGATCGCGGCGCGGATCGCCAATGCCTATGCGCGCGCCTATCTCGACTAT
Source organism: Kaistia granuli DSM 23481 (assembly GCF_000380505.1). Classification (GTDB taxonomy): domain Bacteria; phylum Pseudomonadota; class Alphaproteobacteria; order Rhizobiales; family Kaistiaceae; genus Kaistia; species Kaistia granuli. The sequence continues at coordinate 126,870 of NZ_AQYH01000003.1, forward strand.
CAGGACGACGTCCAGATCGATGCGACCCGACGCGTCAGCGATTGGCTCGAAGAACGACTTTCGACCCTCGGGGCAAAGCTGCAGCAGGCGGAGCAGGGCGCCGAGCGCTTCCGGGCCTCGTCGGGCCTGTTTGAAATAGACGGTGTGACGATCGCCGCGCAACGCGTGAGCGCGCTGAGCAGCGAGCTGATCGCCGCCCGCGCCGCCTTCGCCACCGCCGAGGCGCGAGAGAAGACGGCGACGCTGCTGGCCGGTCGACAGGATGGTCTCGACGGCTTCAGCGACGTGCTCGGCTCGCCGATCATCCAGCAGCTGCGGGTCAGTCAGACGCAGCTGGAGCGCCGGCTGCAGGTCCTGAAGGATACCGGCGCCTCGCAGAGCGTCGAGATACCCGCCCTGACCTCCGAGCTTGAGACGGTGCGACAACAGATCGGCCGCGAGGTCGAGCATATCCTGATCAGCCTCCGCAACGAGATCGACACCGCCGGTCGCCGGGTCGCCTCGCTACAGGAACAGTTACAGGCCGCCGAAGCCGACTATGGCGGCTCCGACACCGCTCGCGTCCGTCTGGAAGGGCTGGTACGCGAAGCCAATGCCGACCGGGCCGTCTACGAAAGCCTGCTCGGCCGCGCCAAGCAGATAGGCGACCGCAAGGAGCTCACGGATCCCGGCGTGCGCCTGATCTCCGAAGCCACCGTGCCGATCGGGCCCTCCAGCCCGCGCCTGCTCTCGACGTCGTTACTCGGCCTGATGGCCGGTGCCGTCAGCGGCATCGGAACGGCCCTGATGCTCGGACGGCTGGACCATCGCGTCCGGTCCCGTCAGGCGCTGGAAGCCGCCGCCGGGCTGCCGGTTCTGACGACCATCCCGGCCGTTCCGGGTCGACACGGCCGGGACTCGGCCGGACTGGTGGTTCGCATGCCCCGCTCGCCCTTCAGCGAAGCCCTCGCTACGCTGCAATGGATGCTGCGCCTGTCCCCGGCGACCCGACGCACCGCTGTGCTGATGGTGACCTCGGCATTGCCCGGCGAAGGGAAGACGACGCTCGCCCTGTCGCTGGCCCGCTCGATGGCGGCTGCGGGACGATCGATCGTGCTCGTTGATGCCGATCTGCACCATCAGGCCGTGGCCCGCATGGCTCACGCCGGATTGCCGGGCGGCGATCTGCCAGGACTGGCGGCGTATCTCGGCAGCGACCGGCCGCTGGACGAATTCCTGACGCCGGATCCCGCCACCCCGTTGCAGCTGGTCGCGGCGAGCGGGCCTGGCGAGGATCCGCCACATCTTCTTGCCGGCAAGCGCTTCGGCCAGCTGGTCGCCGCGCTGCGTGACCGTTTCGACACCGTCATCATCGACACGCCTGCTGTCATCACCTCGTCGGACGCGGCGCAGATCGGCGTCCATGCCGATGCCATTGTCTTCGTCGCCCGCTGGGCTCGAACTCCCTATGAGAGCGTCACCGCGTCGGTCCAGCGGCTCGCCTATTGCGGGCTGACGGTCCGCGCCCTGGTGCTCAATCGTGTGTCGCTTCGCCTGCATCAGAGCTTTGAACGGCCAGGCACCATGCCAGCGCCGATCCTTGCGACGAGCCTGTCCACAGGCCGGGTGACGCCGGCAGGTGAAGCTCTATCGATCCAGATGCGCGAGGCATAGATGGGGCCCTCAATTGCAGCGTCCGCCGCAATTCTCCGCAACGGGCCGTCGCGTCTCCCGCTGCTGGCGCTAGCGTTGATCCTCCTGCTCTGGGGCAGAGGCGCCGAAGCCACTGAGATCTATCGGCTCGGCGTCGGCGACATGGTCCAGGTTGCCGTCTTCGGCGAGCCCGACCTCGGCGGCAAGTTCACGCTGGGCCCCGACGGCTCCATCACCTATCCACGCATCGGACGCGTGCTGCTGATGGATCTGTCGCCGGAAGAAGCCGCCCAACGGCTTGCGAGAGGGCTGGCGGGGCGCATTCCAGCCGATCACACCGTCAGCGTCGACGTGATCGGCCACGCGCCGGTCTTTGTCACCGGCGATGTCCAGACGCCCGGTCGCCACGAATTCCGTCCCGGCATGATCGTGCTGGAGCTGGTCGCGCTCGGCGGCGGTTTGCGCCGCCCGCTGGCTCCCGTCACCGGCGCCGCCCTGCAATTGCTGGCCCTGCGACAGGACTTTGCCGATCAGAAGCTCTTCCGTTGGTCGCAGCGCGTCGAGCGGGCACGCCTGAGAGCCGAGATATCCGAGACCGATTTCGACGCTGCGGGCCTGTCGGCCTCCGGCGCTCCTCTTGACATGGTCGCTGCCGAGACCGCCCTGTTTCAGATCCGCAAGGCATCGCTCGCCGGCCAGATCGCCGCCTTCGACGCGCAGCGGCGCGCGCTCGACGACGAAATCGCCACCCTGCGGGAAAGCCTCCAGCTGCATGATCGCGAACTCGACCTGATCACCCAGGATGTCGAAGCGACGCAGCAGCTGGCCAATCAGGGCCTGACGGCGCTGTCGCGACTGCGCGAGATCCAGCGCCAGCATTCCGAGCTGAAGCGCGACAAGCTGGATGTGATGAGCTTCCTCGCGCGCGCAAGACACGGCCGTCTCGAGATCGACCAGCGCGCGGCTGCGCTGCAGGAAAGCCGGGCCGCTGAGAATGCCATGGCGCTGCGGTTGCTGGAGCTGGCGATCGCCCGGACCGAGCAGAGGATCGCCTCGCTGACGGCCAGCATAGGGGCTGCCAGTGAGGATCTGGAGGCGGGAGCCAACCGACAGCTGCCGGCAGCCACCTATATCGTCGTCCGTCGCACGGCGACCGGAACCGAGCCGGTCCGGGTCGGCGACCGAGATCGGCTGCAGCCCGGCGATATTCTCGAAGTCGATCGTCATCTTGACGAGCTCGACGGACGGCAGCCAACGGAAGGTCGCTGACGCCGCCAGGGAGCAACTAGGGAGGGCAGCATGCCGGATATGCATTCCGTGGCGAGCAGCGGGTATTGGGGGCAATCGCCGCGAACTCCCGCCCGCATGCACGTCGCCATGGCGATGGGCCGATTGTCCCGAGCTTCCGGCGGCATTTTTGAAGCCGTGGCCGGGCTGGCGTCGGCGCTGGGGGGGCGGCCTGGAATCGATGTCGAGGTCCTCGGCCTCGATCATCCCGCCGGCGGCGTCGACGTCCTGACGCGCTGTGGCGTCCCCGCGCGGTCGTTTCCCACGCACGGGCCGAGATCGTTCGGCTATTCCCCGGCCTTCGGCCAAGCGCTCCGCGCCAGTCGAGCCGATCTTCTGCATGTGCATGGGCTCTGGATGTATCCTTCCGTCGCTGCGCCAAGATGGGCTGCGGCGCGCAAGGCGCCCTATATCGTCACGCCGCATGGCCAGCTGGATCGATGGGCTCTGGCGCATCGCCGCTGGAAGAAGCAACTGGCGAGCCTTGCCTATGAGATGCGCCATCTGCGCGGAGCCTCCTGTCTGCATGCGCTCTGTGATGCCGAACTGGCTTCGATCCGAGCCGCTGGTCTCACAAACCCGGTCTGCGTCGTGCCGAACGGCGTCGGGGTTGCCGCGGACAAGGGGGCGGCGGCGCCTCTCTGGCGAAGCCGGGTGCCAGGGCGGGCGTCGATCCTGCTGTTCCTTGGTCGTCTTGCCCCGCAAAAGGGCATCCCCGATCTGCTGACGGGCCTGGCTGTGGCGCGGGACGCCGCGGCGCTCCAGGCATGGCATCTCGTCATCGCCGGCTGGGGCGACCCCGGCTATCGCGAAAAGCTCGAACAAATGACGGAGGCTCTCGGCCTGCGCGGGATCGTCCATTTCGTCGGCCCGCAATTTGGCGAGGAAAAGGCGCGCACGCTGGCCGCCGCCGACGCCTTTGTCCTCCCGTCCCTCAGCGAGGGCCTGCCGATTGCCGTGCTGGAAGCCTGGGCGGCGCGGCTACCGGTGTTGATGACACCGCAGTGCAATCTGCCGCATGGCTTTGCCCGTGCCGGTGCGCTGCGCATCCTGCCGGAGCGGGACAGCATCGCGATGGGACTGCGGCGGCTGTTCACCATGCCGGCAGCGTGCCGGGACGAGATCGGCGAGCTCGGCGCCCGCCTCGTCGCCGAGCTCTATGCCTGGCCCCGGGTAGCCGATGACATGGAGGACGTCTATCGTTGGCTCCTCGGTCTTGCCGACCGGCCCGAGACGGTGGATCTGGCATGAAGCGGAACGAAGCCTCCGTGCTGGCGGCGGAGCCCGGAGCGCTCCGGGACGGCCTTCTGCCCACACCCCTGAACGTCACGGTCATCCAGGACGGAGCGCGACTGCGCTACGCGCTCCCGCTGGCGCTCAAAGCGGCCGGCATTCTCGGCACCGTCCACACCGACTGGTTCATACGATCCGGCTCGGCCGAGGCCCTGATGGCCGACGCCATGGCGAAGATCTCGAAGGGCGCTGGCCGCCGCCTCGCAGGGCGTCGCTGCGCCGACCTCGCCGGCAGCCGGGTGGTCGCCACCGGCTGGCCGGCTCTGATCTCCCGCCTTCTCGAAAGCCGAGCCGTCTTGCCGGAAGAGATCTTTGTCCAGCGCTCGCGGGCGATCTGCCGGCAGGTTCTTGATGACGGCTGGCGGGGCGCCAACGTTCTCGCCGGCTTCGTCCGCAATATCGACCCACTCCTTTGCGAGGTGGCGCGGCACCGCAATATCACCGTCATCTCCGACCAGATGATCGCGCCCATCGATGTGCAGATCCGCGAGGAAGCGCGACAAGCGGAGCGCTGGCCCGGCTGGGAAACGGCGGTCGCCGCGCCGGGCGCCGCGATCATGCGCCAGATCGAACAACGAACCTGGCAGGCATCCGACCATATCACGTGTGCCTCCAGCTATGTCCGCGACGGCCTGCTTCAACAGGGAATCGAGCCCGATAGGATTTCGGTCATCCCCTATCCGGTTGATGCGAACGCTTTTGCCTTCCAGGATCGGCGCGAGCGAAGCGGGCCTGTGCGGATCGGTTTCGTCGGCCATGTCTCACTGCGCAAGGGCAGCCCCGCATTTCTCCAAATCGCCCGGGCGTTCGATCCCCAGATCGTCCGCTTCATCCTGGTCGGTCCGGTGGCACTCGACGCGGGTCGTGTCGATCGTCATCGCGGACAGGCTCATCTCACCGGTAGTGTTCCCGCTTCGGCGGTCCGGTATTGGCTGGAGAGCTTCGACATCTTCCTGTTCCCGTCGGCCTGCGAGGGATCGGCTGGTGCCGTGATGGAGGCGATGGCCACCGGGCTGCCGATCGTCACTACGCCCAACAGTGGCACGCCGGTGCGCCACGGCGTCGAGGGCTTCGTCCATGGCTGCGAGGACATCGACGGCATGAAGGACTCGATCGAGCGCCTGATCCGGGATCCTGCCCTGCGGCTGCAAATGGGCGAGGCCGCTCGTCGACGCGTCGAGACGATGACCATCCCGCGCTATGGTGCGGCTTGGCATCAAATGCTGCAGCGCATCCGGTAGATCCTCGGGGTAGACTGGTCGCCCGATCGAATCGGCAGGCCCAGCCGGGCAGCGGCGCGATCTTGGCGTGACGGAAGTTCTCCCCGGCGTCTCGTAGGCTTCAATCATCCGGTCGTTCCCGACGGAACAACATCCCGGCGGTCAGAGCCCGCGCGAAGAGGCCAGTACGCGCTGGCGTTTCCAGCGCGTGATCGACGGCGCGCCGCAGATTGACGGCAAATCGCTCCGGCGACCATGCGGCGATCGTCGCTCGGCCGATTCGCCCCATGGCCACGGCCGCGAGGGGATCCACTGCAATCATCCGCATCTGCTGCGCGAGTTGCCCTATGTCTTGCGGATCGAACCGGTAGCCATTGACGCCGTGCTGCACGAGCGCGTCGGAGCAGCCGCAACGCGAGGACACCAGCACCGGCAGGCCCGCTGCCATGGCCTCGTTCACCACCAACCCCCATTGCTCGGTTGTGCTGGCCAGAACAAAGGCACCGGCGAGGCCATAAAAGGTGGGGAGTTCCGCATATTGCCGGAAACCGGGTAGGTGCACCCAACTCGTCAGCCCCTCCCGAGCGACGAGGGCACGAAGCTCCGGCATCAGCCGGCCGTCCCCCAGGATGACCAGATCCCATGCCGGCGCGCCAGCGGTCGCGCGATAGGCGCGATAGGCGTTGACGAGAGCGAAGAGGTTCTTCTTGGCGACCAGCCGGCTGGAGGCCAGGAAATAGCGTGCGGGCAGGCCCTGCTCGGTGCGCAGCGCATCGGCGTCGGCACGAGCCCGATCCGCTCCTTCGGAGAAATGCGCATTGTCGATGACATCAAGCCCATCGAAGATGCCAACGTCGTTCATGCCGAGTGCCACCAGATAGCGGCGATGCGCGTCGCCGCCGACCAAGGCGGCTGCGTAGAGCGAGATGATCCGCCGTTTGACGGCTTCGCGCCATGGAAGACGCGGCGTGTCTGCCGCGGCGCTGTCCGACATGACGATGGCCGGCTTGCCGTTCTGGGCGCACCATAGCAGAGCTGCCAGCGCCGCTGGATGGGACCAGCCGGCGATGGCGACCACATCGGGTCGCGCTGTTGCCAGTGTTGCCGATACCTTGCCCAGCATGGTGCGAACGGACTCGGCATCGATATCGCCGGATACGATCTGTCGCGGAAACTCGCCCGATCCTCGCGTGCTTTCCCACGCATAGGTTCGGTCGGTCCCGCTGAGTTCGATACCGATGACCGACACTTGCCGTGCCGCCGCATCTAGCCTCGAGATGTGGTAGGGCCCGAAACGCTGAAACAAGACGGCGACGCGAGGCAAGTGAGGCACTGCGTTTCGCGGCTTGCTTCGTGCTGGCGCGTTCATGGCGACAACCGGATCGGTGCGCCGTGCGCCTGAATACCGTCCCTCCGCACGCGCGCCAGCAGCAGCGCCGGCACGAGAAATACCAGCATGTGAATCCAGGCTGAAAACGGCCATTGCGTGTGGTGGGTAATGGCGTGCATCGCCGGCGCCAACGATAGCGCGTAGACTATCTGGCACATCGTACTGTCGGCCATGGCGGCGTCATAGAGGCGTCGCATTAGGTAGGCGAGCAGGAAGAACTTCAGGGCGCCCAGATAGGCGAACGAGGCGAAGGCGTCAGTCAGGCCCGTCTCTGTCGTGCCCGGATGAGGGGCGTAGTCTCGTGCGATCTGGCCCTCTAGCGGGATCATCAACCCTTCCTTGAAGCTGGCGCCGAAGAGCTGCGCCGGCACGTAGTTGAATACCGTTGCGTTCCAGTGACTGAGGCCGAAGTCGAACGCCTCGGTCTGGCGAACCGCTTCCATCCGGTTGACCGCGTTCCGTACCTCATTGCCGCCATGCGCGACGACATCGGCAAAATTGGCGCCGACATCGATCTTCAGCAGGGACGACCATGGCGATGGGTCGCGCGCAGTCGTAACAGAACGATAGTCTCCTGTGCTGGTGAGGGCGAGCGCGGCGGCGAGGACGAACAGCAGCGAGAGCAGCCGTGGGGCGGCCCAGCGCCGCTGGAACCAGAACGCCAGCGCGATCAGGAAAACGAAGTCTGCCGCTTCGCTACGTCGTCCGTGCATCAGTATCCGATCGGCGTAGATCACGAGATCGAATGCCAGGATGGCCAGTCCCGGCAGGCTTGGCCGGTGGGCACAGACGATTAGCGCAATGGCAAAGCCATAGGGAAGCAACCGGGCGAAGAAGATGTAGACGACGGGCAGGCCCGTATAGACCGAAAACTTGATGTCGTAGGGGAGGTTGTTGATCTTCATATAGAAATAGGCGCCGATGCCCGACAGAACCGCGGCGATGGCGAGCAGCTTGTGCTCGTCGAGGCGCCAAGGCGCGCCTTTCGTCACGGAGCGGCGCGCGGCACACCAGCCGAGCACGCAGCCGGCGAGGCAAAGGATCGCAAATGCCGCCGTCCTTGCCACGGCGCCCGCCGGAAAAAACGGGTCGTCGGCGAACGCCGGCAATTGCGGGGCGATGAAGCCCAGAAATGTCGCACCCGCTAGAAACGGATAGTGATAGGCGCCCTCTGGGCTTCGGAGACTCGCGATCACGACGCCGGCAGAGGCGAGAACGAGTGTCCAGATCAGCGGCATCGCCATCGCGTCACGCCTCACGTTCTTCAATCTTGCGCATCGAGCGCCCGCTTGGACGCGCTCGCTCACGGATTCCCCGAATCAGATTCTTGAGCGGGATCGGCAGATGCGTTCGCAGGCCGGGGCGGAGACCGGACGGAAGACGCCAGGCCTGCATGGGAAGAGGCGGAGCGATCCCTGGGCGCGAGAGCTGGAGGCGATGAAGGAGGGCCGCATAGCTCTCCGCCATGCGGTTGACACCAAATCGCTCCCGCGCCGAGGTGGTGCCGCGACGCGACAGGGTGAGCCAGAACGAAGGCAGATCAATCAGACGTCGGATGGCCACCGACGCCGCCTCGATGTCACCGACCGGGAATAGCAGTCCCGTCACGCCATCATCGACCACCGCGTCCGTAACTCCATGGATGCGCGAAACAACCGGCACGCATCCGGCCGCCATCGCCTCGGCCGCGGTGATCATGAAGCCCTCGAACCGGGAGGGAGCCAGCAGGATGTCATGCTCGGCCATCAGCGCCGGAACGACGGCCGGTGGGACAGCGCCGGTGAAGCGAACGCGCTCGCCCAGAAAGGCGCATCGCTGCTCTAGACGCGGAAGATCCGGACCGTCGCCGGCGATGGTCAGCCTCACATCTGGTGGCAGCCGGCGCAGGATAGAGGGAAGCCACAGCACGCCCTTGGCCTGGTCTTCGATGCGGCCAAGAGAGAGGATTCGTAGCGACGATCCCCCGGGTCGGGGCCCGCGAGGCGACGCAGCCGGCAGATCCGCGGCGTTGCCGATCGTACAAATCGCGGCGCGATGGAAATGATGGCGAGCGATCAGGTCCGCCTTGATGCGGGGCGAGACGCAGACCGTGCCATGGACATGATCCCGAATGGCCGCCGCCGCTGCATAGGTTCCGGGGGTGATGTTGTGCACGATGAGGACACGAAGCACGGATGCGGGGAGATGGCGCGCGAGGTTGGTCTGCACGGGATCGGCATGGACATTGACGAAGACGCCGTCATAGCCGCCGCTGGTGACGGCTGCCAGCAACGCCCTCGCCTGGGCCGGTTCGTCGTCGGTAGGCTGTCCGCACGCCATTCCGTTCGGGCTTTCGGCCTGCCAGTCGGGATGGGTTGCCGCCTGATGGGCGGCGGGCCCGATCCCGAGCCAGCGGACATCGATACCGAGTGGCGCGAGACCGGCGCGCAGATGGCGAAATACCGTGAAGGTCCCACCGCGATGCGGATAGACGAAGTAGGCGAGTTTCATACTCCGAACCTCCGTTCGAAGGAGCGTGCCTGGCTAGATTGTTCACGAGACTAGGGCAGGGCCTGCGCCTGTCGCAGTCGTGACTTGGGCTGACGAGGTCGACCACCCGGATAGGGGGCGGCATCGGCGGCGCGAATTAGCCGATCGCGCCCTTGCGCAAAATGAAGGCCTCGGCATAGCGCCCGGACGATCGACACTCGGCGCCGCGAAGTCGGGCGAGCCCACGAAAAGTCTCGCCGTCGAACCAGTCTTTCGATCGCTGCGAGGCGAAGTGCTCGACCAGCAGCGCGATCTTGCGCTCCATCACGTCCTCGCCATACGGCACATAGAGGTTGGGTCGACCGAGATCGCCATCCCATTTCGGGATCTCGTATTCGAGGATCAGATGATCGCGAAACGTGTTCCATGTCAGCCGCGAGACGGCGCGATGATCCTGATGCGCGTCGTCGCGGCGATGGGTCAGGATAAGGTCGGGTGCGCGGCCCGACTTCAGGTTCTCCATCCAGGCCTTGATCGCCTCTCCCTGTTCCGGGAAGAGCCCATCGGAAAACGTGCCGGCAACCACGTCGGACTTGCAGGCGCCGGCGAGAAAGGAGGCGGCCGATCGCTGCGCCTCCCTGGCTCTCTCGCCAGGAGCGCTGAGAACGCACCACCGCACATCGAGGCGCGCCCCTGCCGCGATCCAGGCGAGCAGCGTGCCGCCCGCGCCGATCTCGATGTCGTCGGAATGCGCGCCGAGGCAGAGCACCGAGAGACCATCGCCCGGCCGCACCAACGAGAGCGGTTTCATAGCCCGGCGATCGCCAGCGGCCCGGCCATCGCGGCGCTTTCCATCCTCCGCCACGGCATCCGGCCTTGCTCTACCATTTCCTCCAGCACTTGCCGGTCCTTCAGCGTGTCCATTGCCCGCCAGAAGCCCTCATATTTGTAGGCCAGCAGTTCGCCAGCCTCGATCAATCGGGCGAACGGCTGGAGCACGAGTTCCTCGCCCTGCAGAAGAAAATCAAAGATCCCTGGCCTGAACAGGAAGAAGCCGCCATTGATCCAGAGATCGGAGCGATCCGCTGTCCTGAAGCCCCGGACCCCGCCGTCGCCGGCAATGTCGGCGAAATGGAAGCTGAGTTGCGGCCGCACCGCCAGGAAGCAGGCAAGCTTTCCGCTGGCCCTGAATCGCGCGATCATGTCGCCCAGATCGACATCGCTGAGGCCGTCGCTGTAATTGGCGAGGAAGATCTCCTCGTCCCGGACATGCTCGCGGACAGCCAGCAACCGCTCGCCGATGTTGCGCCACATCCCGGTATCGATCAGCGCCACGCGCCAATCCTGTTCCGGCGCTCCGAGCATCTCGATCTTGGTGCCAAAGCCCGAAACGACGCAATCGGCATAGGCCTGCGGCCGGTAGTTCAGGAAGAACTCCTTGATGACATTCGCCTTGTAGCCGGTGCACAAAACAAAATCCGTATGCCCGTACTGGCTGTAGTAGTTCATCAGGTGCCAGAGGATCGGCTGCTGGCCGATCGGGATCATCGGCTTGGGGATACTCTCGGGATATTCGCGGATCCGCGTTCCGAGACCGCCGCAGAACAAAACGACCTTCATGATACGACCTCCCGCCATTTCGCATTGCCGTTTGGCTCGACGATGCGCGGCTCGGGGATCGGCACGATGAAGCGCGCGCCCCATTCCGCGATGTGAGCCATCTGGGCCATGATTTCGTCCCTGAGGTTCCAGGGCAGGATGAGGACATAATCCGGCCTGGCGAGTTCGATTGCCTCCAGCGGCAGGATCGGAATGTGCATGCCGGGGGTGAAATGACCGTGCTTGTGCGGGTTGCGGTCGACCGTGAAGTCGAGGAAGTCGGTACCGATGCCGCAATAATTGAGCAGGGTATTGCCCTTGCCCGGTGCGCCATAGCCGCAGATGGTCTTGCCCTCGTTCTTAAGTCCAATCAGCAGGGAAAGCAGCTTGCGCTTCGAGGCCCGAACGCGTTCGGCGAAGGCGGAATAAGTCGCAACCCGATCGAGCCCCATCGCCCGCTCGCGCGCAAACAGCGCCGGGACCGAGGGAGACTGCGGACGACTGGAAGCCGCGTGCACCAGATAAGCCCGAAGCGATCCGCCATGCGTTGTCAATTCCTCGATATCGAAAAGCCGCAACTGATGCCGCGCGGCTATCTGTTCGATCGCGAGCAGCGAGAAATACGAGAAGTGCTCGTGGTAGATCGTGTCGTATTGCGTCTCGTTCATCAGTCGAGCCAGATGCGGGAACTCCAGCGTCACCACGCCGTCCGGTTTGAGAAGAATCCGCATTCCTTCGACGAAGTCGTTCAGGTCCGGAACTTGCGCCAGTACGTTGTTGCCGATGATGAGATCGGCTTGCCTTCCCTCCGACACCAGCTGCTGCGCCAATTCCGAGCCGAAGAACGCGATCCGCGTCTCGACACCCTTCTCGATCGCCGCCCTGGCGACATTCTGTGCCGGCTCGATGCCGAGTGCGCGAACGCCGAGCGGCGCAAAGTGCTGAAGCAGATATCCGTCATTGCTGGCGATCTCGACAACAGAACTTCCCGCATCGAGCTGAAGTCGCCGCGTGATCGCCTCGCAATAGCTCTTGGAATGGGCCACCCAACTGGACGAATAGGAGGAGAAATACGCATAGTCGCTGAAGATTTCATCCGGCTCGACATAGGCCTTGAGCTGCACGAGGAGACAAAAATCGCACGCCAGGACGCGAAGCGGGTAACTAACTTCGGCGCGGTCGAGATCCTCCTCCGGCACGAAACGCTCGCAAAGTGGCGACATGCCGAGATCGACGAAGACGTGCCGCAGGTCACTGCCGCAAAGCCGACACTTGCCAGAATGCGGTCGCCCACCCTCTGGCGCCGATCCGAAAAGTTTCATCATCCGAGTCCTCCCTCGACGATCTCTCGACACGCCCCGTAGCAGCGGAACATCCGCACTGGATGCACTCGTTTGCCTTCGGAACATAACAAGAACTGCAAGAAGGTCGCGTTGCACGTTCTGATGATGGAAGGACAGAAACCGCTACCTCATTTGGAGGAGTTTCCAAGCCGAACAACTGGCACACCAACGGGTCTCTAGGGCCTTCGGCTGGCTTGTTCCGGAGGTGTGCGGGCGCTCACAATCGGGCAAAGGTCTCGTCTTCTCGTTCGTGCGAGCGCAGGAAGTCATGCCCAGCATCGATGTCGCCATTCCCAACTACAACTACGGCCGGTACTTGCGGGACTGCGTCGAGAGTGTCCTGACACAGGACGTTGCCGCCATGCGCCTCCTGATCATCGACAATGCCTCAAGCGACGATAGTGCCGAGATCGCGCAGCAAGCCGCGACAGGGGATCCACGCATCAGCTTCGTCCAGCATCGGATCAACCTCGGCCACCAGGCATCCTTCAATGAAGCGATCGACTGGGCATCGTCGGACTATTTCATGATCCTCTGCGCAGACGACCTCCTGACGGCAGGATCCTTGCAGCGGGCTATTTCGGTGCTGGAACAGAACCCGAATGTCACATTGGCGTTCGGGGATCTCGCGGCCGACATTCCGGGGCGACGCAGCGACACGGTGGCAAATACGGCGCTGTGGCGGATCAAGCCGGCACGGAGCCTTCTGGAGCAGTTCTGTCGCACGGGACTCTACTCCGTACGCAGTTGTTCGGCCGTCGTGCGAACCCCGGTCCAGAAGCGCGCCGGATATTACTGCGCCGCGCTCGATCAATCCGATGATTTCGAGTTGATGATGCGGCTGACCCTTCTAGGCGGGGACATCGCCAGTACCCACACGCCTCAGTTGTTCATGCGCACGCACGAGAAGGAGAGATCGGCAGTGGTACGCGACAATCGTCGCCTGCAGATTCTCGCCTATGAAGCGGCATTCGTCTGGTTCTTCGCGCACGAAGGCGCCGCACATCCCGACGCCACCCGGCTCGCCAGGCTGGCGGCCCGCGGTCTTGTCGGCCGAGCCTATTGGTCGGGTATGAGCCATCTGTGCCGGGGCGATGTCCGGAACGCTGCAGGGCTGTTTCGCTATGTGGTGGGCCGATCCTGGTCGACGGCACTGCTGCCGCCGCTCGGCTACCTGCTGCGCAAGGGCGCAGAGCCGGGGGATGGCTCGGTGACGGCCGCCATGCGACGTTTGCTGCCGGCGAGTTGGAGCTAAGCAGCCCCGGACCGTTTCCTAACCGCCAGTCAGCACGCGGTTCGCTCTGGAGTGTCCGCTCTTTCCAGTATCTCGAGCGATTGCAGAGCGCGCGCTGCGCCTATCAGTGTCGCGAATGGCAAACTGGCGCGTTCGGCGATATCGAGCAGCGAATGCTGACCGTCGGCAAAACTCAGAACCCAGAGCATCGGCAGATTTGCGGCTGCGCCAACTCCCCCTTTCGATTCAACTGCATAGAGGCAATGCCGTCCCAGGTATGGTTCTCCCTTCATGATCGTGCTGCGAGGGTAGAAATTCCTCTCCAGGACATCAAGAATATCGCAGACCATCTTGTAGGAAGAGGCAAGATTCTTGGGGCGCACGAAGTGGAGATTGTCTCCTGAATTGTGGTATTCGCGGAACGCACCGAACAGGCTTCTCTGAAAAACCCCGACTGGCAAATCAAAGCCGGGGGAACAATACTGCCTTTCGTCATATCCCAATGGGCTGAAGTCGATCACATTGGACGATGGGGCTGCGTGCCGTAGCACATGTGCTGCCGCACGGTCGATGACGGCATCGCCTCGGCGACTCTTCTTGTAGGTTGGACCGCCGCCGTCGCCGACGCATGTGACAACCAGCCCATGCTTCACGCGGTTCGTCGCATCCTGGTTGCGGGCGAGCCATGCGATGGTTCCGATGGTCGTCGGTGCGAAGACGAAACGATAGCTGTAGCGAGTCCGCCTGCCGGCGAGTTGTTTCGCCAGCAAGGCGAGTAGCGCCAGGCCGGAGCAATTGTCATTCGCCAGCGACGGATGGCAGATATGGGCCGAGAGCAGGACTTCGTCCTCCAACGCGCCATCATGCCGATACTCGCCATAGCTCAGACTGCCGTCGTCATGGCTCGAATCGATGACCACGTCATACCGTCCGTCGGGCAGCGCCATCATCGCGTTGTGCGCCATGCAGAAACCCCAGGCCGGCTCGAAATAGGACTTCCGATAGGGGATGGCGTCAGGCTGCTCGGGAAGCGTGAAAATATGTTTCTTGAGTTCGGCGAGCTCCAGATTGGCGCGCACCGGGACGCTATAGTTCATCACATGTAGATTGTTGCGTCGAAAGTCGACGACGCGCTCGCCAGCCTCGCTCTGGATATACGCATTGCGGATCGTCCATTCCTTGGGGATGGTCCAGTCGAAGACATCAGTCCCAGTCGGAACTTCGTGGATGGTGAGAGGGATTTCGCGTTGCATCCGACGCAACGTTTCGCGCACCCCTTCGCCAGCGACACTCCGGCAAATCGGGAACAGCTCCGTCACCAGCCGATAGATCTCGTCGCCGATCGACGCAGGACATGTCTCCGCCAGTGAGGCGGCGGCGACCCCTCGCGGGTCTGCGGAAGCCATCGTCATATCGTAGCCATCGCATCGGTTCGAGAAGCGGGCGCCCGACGGCGCAAATCCTCTCCGAGGATGCCCGCCGCCATCAGCGAACGCACGTGCCCGATGCGCTGGTAGCGCGGGCCTTCGAACTCGGCCAGAGCCTGGGCGGACGACCGGTAGGCGGCCAGGAGTTGCGCGACGCCCTGGTGCGCGTCCCATTGCGGATCAAACTCGGGTAGCCGTCGCCGGATCTTTTCGAACGAAACCCGGTAGGAGCGTGTGTCCGGACCGGCGCCAGGAGCGGTCTCGATGCGGCAGCCGGGAACCCCCTCCGCGACCATCTCCGCGAGCTCACGGATGCGGTAGTTGTGGGCGGTCTGCCCGACATTGAACGCTTCGTTGTGAACCCGATCTTCCGACGCAACGAGCCCCGCCACGAACGCCCGCGCGATGTCCTCGACATGGCAGACCGGTCGCCAGGGGGTCCCGTCGGACTTGAGCTGGATCACTCCACTCGTCACGGCCAAGGCCACGAGATTGTTGAGCACGATGTCGAAGCGCAGGCGCGGCGACAGACCATAGGCCGTCGCCGGGCGGAAATAGACCGGACAGAAGCGTGCGTCGGCGAGCTGCGCGACGTCGCGTTCGGCATCCACCTTCGATCGCCCATAGGCGGTGACGGGGTGCAGCTCGGCCGTCTCATCCACCATCCGGTCGCCGGCTCGGCCATAATTGCTGCAGGACGAGGCAAAGAGAAACCGACGGACGCCCGCCTGCTTGGCAAGCGACGCCAGCCCGACGCTGGCGCGGTGATTGATCTCAATGGTCAGCGCCGGCTGCAGGTCGCTCAGCGGATCATTCGACAGGGCAGCCAGATGGATCACCGCGTCGAAGCCGGCGAGTTCGCCCGCCGTCAGGTCGCGCACGTCCTTGCGGAGCTCCGGAATCGCCGCGATCCGGCCACCCGGTGCGTAGGTGCAATCGGCATAGAGATCAGCGTCGCATCCGGAAACGGCATGGCCCGCCGCCAGCAGCATCGGCACCATGACGGTGCCGATATAGCCCCGATGACCTGTGACCAGCACTCTCATGGTCCATCCCCCGTCGGGCCCGGCCAGCTACATGCGGGCGGGGCAGGGGGAAAGCCTAGGTCAGGCGGCGATGCTGCACTGCCTGGCTGATGGAGGGGACAGACCTCCTCTTTGGGGCAGGGGTGGGGGTGGGGTCGCTCGCAATGTCCAGCAATTCCCAGCCGGAGGGTGTAACCGTCTACCCCTTTAAATCGCGGAGAATCCCTTCGAGCGCGCCGTACAATTGAGACGATCGCACCCGCCGAGCGCACCGGAGACGAGGCAGCATGGAAGACCTGCGGCGCCGGACGATACGGAGCGGCCTTGCCAAGCTGCTCGGGCAGGGGCTGAGCGTCCTGATGCGCTTGGCATTCATGGTGGTGCTGGCGCGGCTGCTCGATCCGAGCGAGTTCGGCCTGGTGGCGATGGCGACCGCGATCACCGGCATGCTGGCCATGTTCGCATCGGCCGGCCTATCGACGGCGGCGGTGCAAGCCAAGGCGATCTCGGCCACCCAGATGTCGACCCTGTTCTGGATCAACATGCTGATCGGCGGAGCGTTCGCGCTGCTTTGCGGGTTGCTGGCGCCGGTGCTGGTCGCCTTTTATGGCGAGCCCCGCCTGTTCTGGCTGACCATCCTCCTGGCGCCCGGATTCCTCGTCGGAGCGGCCGGCGTGCAGCATCTCGCCATTCTCCAGCGCGAGATGCGGTATGGCAGTCTGACACTGGTCGAGTTTGCGGCGCAGCTGGTCGGCCTGCTCTCCGGCGTCGTCATCGCCCTGGCCGGCTATCGCTATTGGGCGCTGGTCGGGGCCACGTTCTTTACCCAACTGGCAACCACCGTCGGCATGTGGACCGCGACGCGCTGGCAGCCGGGCAGACGCCTCGACGTCGCCGGGGTGGTGCCGCTCCTGCGCGTCGGCGGGACCGTCACCGCCAACACGATCATCACCTATATCGGCTTCAATCTGGAAAAGGTTCTGATCGGGCGGTTCTGGGGCGCCGAGGCTCTCGGGAACTACGGCCGTGCCTATCAGCTGATCTCGGTCCCGATCGACAATCTGAGCAACGCGGTCGGCAGCGTCGCCTTCTCGGCTCTCGCCCGCCTGCAGGATGAACCGTCGCGCCTCAGGACCTATTTTCTCAAGGGGTATGCGCTGCTGGTCTCCCTGTCGGTGCCGCTCACGCTGTTTCTCTGCCTTTTCGCCGAGCCGATCTTTCTGATCCTGTTCGGCCCGAAATGGCTGGAGGCCGCCATCATCTTCCGCCTGCTCACTCCGACCGTCCTGATCTTCAGCATGATCAATCCCTTCGGGTGGCTGCTTCTGGCCACCGGCCGTCAGGATCGAAGCCTTCGCATTGCTCTTGTGGTGGCAAGCGTCGTGGTCGTCGCCTGCAGCATCGGACTGCCGTTCGGCCCCAGGGGTGTGGCGATGGCCTATTCGGCCGCGATGGTGCTCTGGTTCGTGCCGCACGTATTCTGGAGCCTGCATGGCGGCCCGGTGGCGCCGCGGGACATCCTGCCGGTCATAGGCCGATCCTTCCTGGCCGGGGCAGTCGCCGGCATGGCGGCGATCCTGGTCGGCAAGGCCGAAGGCGCACAGCTTTCGCCGCTGCTGCAGGTTCTTCTGGGCGGTGGTGTCATGCTGTTGATATACGCCGCGATGATCCTCGGCGTCTTCGGGCAGGCGCGCTTCTACGCCGATCTGTTTCGAGGATTGCGAGGCGCCACAACATGAGCCCGCTCAAGCGGAAGCAGCCCTCCGCCCGATCGACGCCATGGAGGCGTCGGCCGACGTTCAAGCTCGACGGCGTTGGAGACAAGGCAACCGCAGCCAAGCAGGTCACATCACCGCAGCGCGCTCGCTCAGCCAGGCTTGATAGGTCGCGACAATGCCGTCGCGCAGATCGATCGACGGGCGCCAGCCGAGATCCGTCATGCGACGGGTGTCCATGACCTTGCGCGGCATGCCGTCCGGCCTGTCGGGATCGGTGGTGATCTCGCCGCGATAGCCGACAATCTCGGCAACCAGGCCGGCGAGAGCCCGGATCGGGATTTCCTTGCCCGAGCCGACATTGATGAACTGCGCCGCCTCGTAGCGCGTCAGCAGTACTACGCAGGCATCGGCAAGATCGTCGACATGCAGGAATTCTCGCGTCGGCCGGCCGGACCCCCAGATCGCGACGCTCGGCACGCCGTCCGCCTTGGCAAGGTGCATGCGACGGATCAACGCCGCCAGCACATGCGAGCTTTCCGAATCGTAGTTGTCGTTCGGGCCATACAGATTCGGCGGCACCGCCGCGATAAACCGACAGCCATATTCGCGGTGGTAGCTTTCGGCCAGCTTCAGCCCGGCGATCTTGGCAAGCGCGTAGGCCTCGTTGGTCGGCTCCAGCGGACCGCCCAGGAGTTCGCTTTCTTGGATCGGCTGGGGTGCGGCGCGCGGATACATGCAGCTCGATCCGAGGAACAGCAGCTTCGTCACGCCGGCCCGACGCGCAGCCTCGATCACGTTCGTCGCGATCGCCAGATTGTCATAGAGAAACAGCGCCGGATGCGAGGCATTGGCGGCGATGCCCCCGACTCGCGCCGCCGCGAGCACGATGGCATCCGGCTGCATCGCTGCGATCCAGGCCTCGGTGGCCGACTGCCGCCGGAGATCGAGCTCGCTGCTCGACACGGTCAGGATTTCACAGGGTTCGCGCCGAAGGCGGCGAACGAGGGCCGATCCCACCATGCCCCGATGGCCGGCCACCCAGACCCGCTTACCGGCCAATGCGAAGGTGTCAGGCGCTGCGATCATTGCGGCCAGCCTCCCTGAGCACCGCCCCCAGATCCGCCTGCACCATGTCGGCGATCAGTTCCGGAAACGAGATCGTGTGAGACCAGCCGAGTTGTTCCCGAGCCTTACCGGGATCACCGAGGAGGAGGTCTACCTCCGTCGGCCGGAAATAATGCGGGTCGATTTCGACCAGTGTCGCGCCACTGCGGGCGTCACGGCCCTTCTCGGTGGCGCCGCGGCCGGACCACTCCACCGCCCGGCCGACTTCGCCGAAGGCGCGCTCGACAAACTCGCGCACCGTGTGGGTCTCGCCGGTAGCCAGGACGAAATCATCGGCCTTGCCATGCTGCACGATGCGCCACATGCCGTCGACATAGTCGCGGGCATGGCCCCAGTCGCGCCGGGCATCGAGATTGCCAAGATAGATCGTCTGCTGCAGCCCATGCTCGATCGCGGCGACACCGCGCGTGATCTTGCGGGTGACGAATGTCTCGCCGCGCAGCGGGCTCTCATGGTTGAACAGGATGCCGTTCGAGGCATGCATGCCATAGGCCTCGCGGTAGTTCACCGTGATCCAGTAGGCATAGAGCTTAGCGGCGGCATAGGGACTGCGCGGCGCGAACGGGGTCGTTTCGCATTGCGGCGCCGTCAGACTGCCGCCGAACAGCTCCGACGTCGACGCCTGATAGAACCGGCAACGCTGCGAAAGCCCGGCGATCCGCAGCGCCTCCAACAGTCGCAACGTCCCGAGCGCATCGGCATTCGCTGTGTACTCGGGCGTCTCGAAACTGACCTGGACATGGCTCTGGGCACCGAGATTGTAGAGTTCGTCCGGTTCGACCTCGTGGATGATCCGGCAAATATTGGTCGCATCCGTCAGTTCGCCATAGTGCAGGTGGAGGCGGACCTCCGGCCCATGGCGATCCTGATAGAGATGATCGATCCGCTGCGTGTTGAAGGACGACGACCGGCGCTTGATGCCGTGGACCTCGTAGCCCTTGCCGAGTAACAACTCGGCCAGATAGGCGCCGTCTTGGCCGGTCACGCCGACGATCAAGGCTTTCTTGCGCGACATGGCTTGGCTCCGTGTCCCCCGAGGCAGGAATTATACGAAGCCCTCGCCACCGTGCCGCCTGTCAGATCGGATGATGGCCTTCCCGATTTTCATCCGCCAGCGCCAGCCCTCGACGGACGTGCCTCGACCAAGGAGGTAGGTCCGAACGCTCGCCGCTCGCGGCTAAGCCTTTCGCATGGCAGCACGTCGCTGCCATGACCGCGGCTCGGGTATTTGCAGGCCTTGTCGGTCGGATTTCGGCGATGAAAGACTTGCCGGGCCCATCCGGGCCGGAGACGCCGAGCCATGCGCATCGTGCTGGTGAACCGCTATTTCCATCCCGACGAGTCGGCGACCAGCCGCATGGTTTCCAGCCTCGCCCTCGGGCAGGCGGCGCGGAACGTCGAGGTGACGATCCTGGCCAGCCGTTTCCGGCACGATGATCCGCACGATCCTTTGCCTCGGCGGGAGGACCTCGACGGTGTCTCCGTGCACCGGCTGCCGGCCTCGCACTACGGCCGGGCGGGGCTCGCAGGCCGCGCGGCCGACTATCTGAGCTTCCATGCCGCCGCCGCGCTCTGGTGCTTTCGCCACGTCCGGCGTGGCGACATTGTCATCGCCTGCACCGATCCGCCGCTCTTGTCCGTCACGATCGCCGCGAGCCTCGCCGGGCGCGGCGCTCATGTGGTCAATTGGCTGCACGATCTCTTTCCCGAGGTGGCGATCGAACTCGATGTCCTCATGCGAACCGGCGTCGTCGCCTGGGCACTGCTCGGCTTGCGCGACTGGTCGCTCGGCCTGGCCCGCACCAACGTCGTCCCGACCGATGCGATGGCACAGGCGCTGCGCCAGCGTGGCGTCGCGTCCGGCAAGACCGCCATCATCCCTTATTGGTCGGAAGAAGCGATCGTTCCTGTCCATCCGGACGACAACCGCCTGCGGCAGGAATGGAACCTCGCCGATCCGTTCGTTGTCGGATATTCCGGCAATTTCGGGCGTGCGCATGAGTTCCGCACTCTTCTGGACGCCGCGGACCTTCTACGCGACGAGCCGGGCATCCGCTTCCTGCTGATCGGTGGGGGATATGCCCGTGGTCAGGTGGAGGAAGAGATCCGCCGGCGCCGGCTTGGCAATGTCGTGTTGCGGCCGCTTCAGGCCCGCGCTCGCCTGACGGAGAGCCTGTCGGTTGCCGACGTCCATCTCATCTCGCTACTACCCGCGCTTGAGCCCTATGTCGTGCCCAGCAAGCTCTACGGGATCCTGGCTGCCGGCCGCCCCGCCATCTTCATCGGAGCCTCGGATGGCGAGGTGGCCACAGCGCTTCGCCGGCACGGTTGCGGCGAGACCGTGTCGATCGGCGACGCGCCGGCGCTGGCGAGGCAGATCACCGCGCTGCAGCGAAGTCCGGGGATGCGCGAAGCGCGAGGCGCCAATGCCCGCCTGGCCTTCGACACCGCGCACCGGCGGGGACATGGCTTGGCGGCGTGGACGGCCCTGTTGCAGGGGATCGCGACAGGCCGCCGTTCCCCTGATCACGAGAAGGGCTATTCCGCCGCCTCGGGCGAGGCCGCCAGCGATGGCTCGGCCAGCCTGCGCCGCCCTCGATAGGCGACAAATCGCACGAACGCGCTATGCGCCAGGACGGGAACGGCCAACCCGACCCCCATCCAGAAGCCTGACCAGGCCAGAAGGATTCCGGTCAGTCCAACGCCGCCAAGCAGCGCGGAAATTGCCACGAGCGCCGCAGTGGCGCGGACCGGCGACAGGCCATGATCGACCAGAAGATGATGCAGGTGGGCCCGATCCGCCGCCATCGGACTGCGGCCGGCCAAGGGTCGGCGAACCATCAGGCTGACGGTATCGATCACGGGAAGCGCGACCAACCACAGCAACGCCGGAAACAGGACGGGGGGCCGTGCAGGCGCGGCGGCGGCCATGTCGACCGCCGACAGGCTGACAATGAAGCCGGCGACGGCTCCGCCGAGCATCATGCTGCCCGCGTCGCCCATGAATACCGATGCGCGGGCGCGCCACGGACTGCGCATGTTGAACACCAGAAAGCCGAACACCACGGCGAGCAGTAGCAGGCTGCCGTCGGCGACCGCCGGGCGGGCCGTCACGAGCCCGGCCAGCGCGGTCCCGGCCAAGGCGACGGCGCCGATGCCACCCGCCAGGCCGTCCAGTCCGTCGATCATGTTGAAAGCGTTGGTGAGGCCGACGAAGAAGAGCAGCGTGACGGGAAGAGCGATCCAGCCCGGCAGCGCCGCCACGCCATCGAAGGCAATCACCAGTGGCGCTCCCGACTGCGCGCCCCATCCAACCAGGAGCGCCATCGCGGCCACGGTCTGCACGGCAAGGCGCTTGCCCGGTCCGATGTCCCGGAGATCGTCCCAAAATCCGATGCCGACCAGCATTCCGAGCACGACGACCAGAAGCCAGAGATCCGCCAGGAGCGGGGTGGATGGCTGCCCCGTCCGCAAGGCGACGATCGTCGAAAACGCCAGGAACATTGCCACGCCGCCGCAGAGCGGAACGAGGCCGGTATGGACCTTGCGCGCCGAAGGCCTGTTGACCAGGCCGAGCCACGGCGAGAGACGCCGCAATATCTCGACCGCGACAACCGAAAGCAGGAAGGCCAGGGCAAGAAAGGGCGCGCCGATCGACATGAACCGGTCTCCGCATCGTGCTGAACGAAGGAGAGGGCCGCTGACGACGAATGCCGGAAGGAAAGGTCGGAACGGCTGATGCACGATAGGCCGGCGGTCGCCGGTGGACCGATTCAGCAGTCTGGCGGAAGGAACTCCTCGGATTGCGGGACGTGGGGATGCCGGTTCATCCTTCGGGGGAAGCCGCCCGGAGCGGATGCCCCGTTCGACCGAGGCAATGGTGGTGCGAGCCACTTATTGAATGCAGACTGGCAGCGCCGATGCGCCGCGAGCCGAGAGTCGCCGCGCCCGCAGTTTGTCGTCAGGAAACAGATGGGGAGGAGCCGAGAATGCCGTTCATCAACATTCGCCTGGTCCGGGAAGTCATTGCGAGCGATCCGGAGGGCAAGAAGGCAACGATTGCCGCGAAGGTGACTGAAGCGGTGAAGGAGGCGACGGGCCTCTCCGACAGCGACGTCTGGGTCGTATTCGAGGAGGTCGCGGCGCGCGACTGGTATCTCGGCCCGAAAAGCGTCGCGGCCCGACGCGGGCTCTGAACGGCGGCTGCCCCGGCGCGGACGCCAGCGAGCCGCCATCAAGAAGAAACCGACGCTCCGGAGAGCGTCGGTTCCCATAGGAAAAAACGGCGGAAGCAACGGGTCGAAAAGACTATTCGGGCTTGCCGGGGAGGAAGGCGAAGGGCTTGGCCGGCTTGAAATCGCCCGACACTTCGCCGGAGAAAACCTCGCCATCCTGAATGGTCAGCTTCTTCACCGCAGCGCCTGGCTTCAGATCCATCTTGCCGAGATCGACCCAGAACGTGTTCGGCCGCGTCGCGCTGTCGAAGTAATAGATCAGGTTCTTCTGGTCCGAGATCGAACGCCAGATCGTCGAGGAGATATTCGGCTGGTCCGGCGTCGTGATGCCGAGCGGGACGCTGACCGCGCGCTGAACGCTCAGAACGCTGGCAACGGCCTGATACTCGAAGGATTGCTGCGGAACGCCCGCGATGTAGTTGGGGTCGGCCTGCTTCGGAATTGCATCGAGCAGGAAGGAGGCGCGCGCGAAGCGATCCGCGGCGCGGTTGGTGCCGGGCAGGAACACCAGACCGCCGATCTCCTTCCAGTAGCTGTTTAGCGCCAGCTGTTCCGAATAGATCGGCGAGTTGGTCATCACGGTGTAGTCCTTGCCGTGATGGATCTGCAGCTTGCCCTCGACATATTCGAAGATCGCGGAATCACCCGTCGCGTCCGAAAGAGCGAGATGCAGCGCCGCCGGCGCGCCGTTCGGCAGGGTCGGCGCGAGCAGGTTGAATGGCTCGGCGCGCAGGTGTTCGACCGCTTCGTCGACGGTCGCGAAATTGTCGAGGGCGTATTGGGCCCAGAGCGAGATCGACAGGAACGGACGGCCGGCGACGGGCGCGGCATATTGCGACTCCGCCAGATAAAGGATGTTGGCGACGAGGCCTTTCTCGTTCATGCCATCCGTCGATCCGGCCTCGTATCCCGAGGTGATGAGGCTGCCATACTTGGCCTTCCAGCGGATCGATTCCGGCCCCGAAGCGCCGTCCCTCTCGATTCCTGCCGGAAAGGCCCAGAGGTTGGAGGCCATATCCTCCTTCCAGTCCATGTTGCGGCCGGTGATGACCGTATTGTCAGCGCCGACATACAGCGTCCGTGTGCAGGCGTCGGCCAACGGGATCATCGAAGGCGTCAAGACGGCAACGGACAGCATCAGGGCAAGCGAGCGCGAGAGAGTCTTCATGCCGGGGTCTCCTGGCTGCAGCTACACGAAATGAAAGGGGGTGCCTGGCGTCAGAACTTGATCGTTCCGCCGACGATCGGGCCCTGAAGCACCTGGTTAAAGACGAACGATCCCTTCTCGTAGTCGATGCTCTGGGCACGATAGCCCGCCATCGCCGAGAAGCGGTCGTTGAACTTGTAGCCGACGGCGCCGAGCAGATCCCAGTTGAAGTCCGAGGAGCCGCCGCCGGCCATCGCCCAGCCGCTCAGATAGACCGAATCCGTGAGGGAATACTGGCCTTTCACGCCAACTATCCCGTCGACCCAGGTCGCGGAGCGATCGCGATCCAGGCCGTACTGGACATAGGTGTCGTTGACGTCGAGCGACGTTTCGAGCGACCATAGCCGCGCGCCCGCCATCACGTCGAAATTGCCGCGCTCGGTCTTGAGGATCGAGTAGGCGATGGCCGGAGTCCATTGCAGGATCTCCGCGCCGAAATCGGCCTCCAGCCCGAGCCGATCCACCTTGGCGTCGGCGGAGAGCTTCATGTAAATCAGGTCGGAAAAGACGCTGAACCGGTCATAGCGCGCCTCGACCGTGCCCATGACGGCGAAATCGAGATGGTCGATGATCTCGGAAAAGCTGCTATCGAAATTCGCCTGCAGCGACCCGTATTTCACCTCGCCGGACATGGACGACATCCAGACATAGGGCGTGACGGCAAAGGTCCAGCCGCTCGCGGCAGGGACGGGAGCCACCGGCTCTTCCGGTGACGATATATCCGCGGCGAAAGCGGCGCCGACCGAAGCCAGACCGATCGCAACGGTGAGCACTACGCCGGCAAACCGGCCTCTCGCCGGCGATGGGAGCTGCCACGAACCTGACAGGCTCGAATTGGCAATGCAGTGACGACGTCGCATGTTGCTGGTCCATGATCTCGGCAGGACTAAAATCTTGTCGGAGGATGAGCCCGGCCGGGTTTTGCTTCAAACCGGCGCGGCAAAAAGCGACTGCGAATACAGAAGCCACAGACGGCGCCCCCGCCTGTTTCATACCGGCTCGGCGCCACGCCCGTCAACGAGGCATTCCGGAGATGATACTGCGCTACAATTATATATCTAGATTATTAATGCCCACGGACGGACAGGGATTTGTCTAATTCGCCGAGCGGGTTATCGGGATGAATTCAGGCCAGTCCTTCGCGAAAGGCGAGGCGAGGTGATCCAGGCCGGGCATCGGCGCAGACCGGTATGGAACCAGCCCGCGCATCGAGCGCGGGCCGGTTTGCCCAAGTCGATCATACTGGACGCTGGCCTTCGCGCGCCGCGTCGATGACCCGTTCGTAGGCGGGGACTTCGGAAGCCGCGAGCGCTCCGAAGACCAGCTGGCAACGCCAGCTCTCGCCCGGCAGCAACTGACGCAGATTGCCCTTCGCCTTCTCGGCAAGATAGCCGTCAGCCTCGGCGGTGGCCGGCAGCACCAGGCCGAACGCTTCCTGGTCCGAATTGCGGACCATCCAGCGGATGGCATGGGAGAGTTCGTCCGGCCGGTAGCTGATGAAATCGGCCGTGCCATCTTCCAGCACCTGCAGAGCATGCGACCAGCCGGAGGGGTCGGCGGCCACATCCATCGCCATCACCAGCTCGGGCTCGACCCGCTGCGTTGCGTCCAGATGCTTGTGCAGGCCGGGATCGGCGAGGGCGGCCTTCCGCAACACCTTGTACTCGTCGGTGAGCGTCTCCTCCGGCGGCAGCAGGGAACGGATCCGGTAGCCCGTCTGGTCGTCCGCCACGGTATCGACAATCCGGCCGCCCGGCACATAGCGGAAGTTCACATGCGCCAGATACATGAGATCCATCGGCGAACCCTTGAGGTTCTTGATCTCGATCTCGGCATGGATCTTCGAGCTTCCCGCATGCAGGCGCACGGTCGGGGTGGCGACGTAGTTGTGCGTGAAGGCGACCTTATGCCGGAAGCGACCGGAGAGGCCCATGAAGGGGCCATGCTCGTCTTCGCCGATCAGCAATTCGGCGCCGTGATAGAGCGCGTTCGGCAGTTCTCCATGCGGCGGATGGTTGTCGGCCGGGCTCGGATTTCCCATCGCCGTCGCGCCGCAATGCAGGAACAGCGCGCCATAGGTGCCGAGATAGGCCTGCGTCGGCTCCGGCTCGTCGAACATCGAGCCCATCGTCAGCCGGCGGCCGTTGAAGGTGGCGTCCCAGATCTGCTGGCCCTGGAACGGCAGCAGTTCCATCGTGCCGACGCCATTGTCGATGCGCAGGCCCGCTACGCCGGTGCTGTAACGAAACGTCGATGCCGTCAGTCCGGCGTAGGAGGCGATGACGGTTTCCGCCCGGCTGAACTGCTCGGGCAGAAGCGTAATCGTGGCCACATCCAACTTCATGATCAACCGCGCCTTTCCATGCGAGGCAGCGCATTGGCAACCACAGCGTGTCCCATGCGTGCGAGTAGCGATTGAGCAGCCTTGTTGATTTCGGTCAACAGGCGACGCTCGTCGAGCGCGATGAAGGCGCCATTTTCCAGCACAATCCTGCCATCGATGATGACGGTGTGGACCGCCTTCGAACGCGACGCGTAGAAGAGGTTTCGGATCATGTTGGTGACCGGGATCATCTCCGGCCGGTCGAGCGTGTGGATCACGATATCGGCGCGCTTGCCGGCTTCCAGCGAGCCGATGCGATCCTCCATGCCGGCGGCGCGGGCGCCGCCGCGGGTCGCCATGTAGAGGCCGTCCTCGGCGATCAGATAGCCGCGGTCGCCATGCGCCTCGCGCGCGGTCAGAACGGCCAGGCTCGCCTGCCGCCAGAGATCGAAATCGTTCGACCAATTGGCGGAATCCGAGCCGAGCGCGATGTTGGCGCCGCGCCGCCACAGCTCGGCATGTCTCCCATCGAAGCAGCCGCCATGCCCCCACATCATCGAAGCCGCCGGCGCCCAGGCGATGCTGGTGCCGCGATCAAGCAGGGCGTCGCATTCGGCGTCGGTAAGGTGGTTGGCGTGACCAAAGGTGACGTTGCGATCGAGGAAGCCGATATCGTTGAGATGCAGCAGCGGATCCTTGCCGAAGCGCTGGCGGTCGGCGTCGGTATCGGCCGGGCTGTAGGACTGGTGCAGGTTGAGAACGACGCCGGCGGCGTCGGCGCGCGCCTTCGCCTCCATCATCAGCGTCTCGCTCGCCGTGCCGAGACCGAGGATCGCGACATGGCCGGTGACGAGGGCATCCGGATCCGCATTGCGCGCGAGTTCGCCGCCCATCCGCTCCAGCGCCTCCTCGCGGGTCTTCGGCGCGCGCGCGAGCTCCGTCCGAACCCGGGCCTGCGCCGCGCAGGCCGAGCATCCGGCCTCATGGGTTTCGAGCATGCCCTGGGCGAAGCCTTGCGGTTGGTCCCAGATGAAGGCGTCGCCGAGGATCGCGCGGATGCCGACCTGCTCGGCCGCGCGCGCCGCCATGGCGGGCTCCAGCACGGTACCGGCTTCCAGGAAGCAGGTGGTGCCGTTGCGGACCATCTCCATGCAGGCGAGGAGAACCGAAAGATACTCCTCCTCGTCATTGACGGTATTGAAGAAAACACTCTCGAAGGTGTCGAAGGCATCGCCTTCGGAGAGCTGATCGGGCAGGGCGCCTCGGAAGATCTGGAACGAGGCGTGCAGATGGCATTCGACGAAGCCCGGATGCACCGGTGCACCCTTCGCATCGACGACCTGCGTCGCCGTATAACGCGCGGTGATCTCGGCATCGGGGCCGACAGCGAGGATCCGGCCGGCCTGGATGGCGATCGCGCCGTCTTCGAGGATCCGGCTCTCGTCATCCATGGTGATGACATAGCCGTGGCGGATGATGAGATCGGCTTCCGCCGGTGCGGCGTTGATGGCCCCATTGGTCATTCGTTGTCTCCCAGCAGAAGCGTCGGCGCGGCGGGCGCCCAGACCAGTTTCACCAGATCTCCGACCGCGAGCCCCTCGGCTTCCTCGTCGCGCAGATCCGCCCAGACGGTCGTGCCATCAGCCAGGACAGCGCCGACACGGATCGAGCTGCCGAGATAGATGATCTCGGAGATGCGCCCCTCGACACCGCGCCCCTCGGGCAGGCTTTCTTGGCGAGAAACCCGCACGGCCTCGGGCCGGATCGACAGCGCGGCCCGCGCCCCGACCGAGACGCCGGTAACCGTTGCAACCGTCAGTCTTGTGCCGACGACATCGAGCGTCGCCACCCCGCCCTGGATCGACTGGACCGTGCCGCGCAGCAGGTTGGTCTGGCCGATGAAATCGGAAACGAAGACATTGGCCGGCCGCCGGTAGATATCCTGCGGCGTGCCCACCTGGACGATGCGGCCTCGATTCATGATGGCGATCCGGTCCGACATGACGAGCGCTTCGGTCTGGTCATGCGTGACAAAGACGAAGGTCGCCTCCAGCCGGCGCTGGATCGCCCGCAATTCCAGCTGCATCTGCTGACGGAGCTTAAGATCGAGCGCCGACATCGGTTCGTCGAGCAGCAGCACCTTGGGCTCGCCCGCGAGCGCCCGGGCGAGCGCCACGCGCTGCGCCTGGCCGCCGCTCAGCTCGGTCGGGCCGCGCCCGCCGAGATGCTCGAGCCGGACAAGCGCCAGCATTTCCTCGACCTTGTCGTCGATGCGCTTCTTCGACCACTTCTTCAGCTTCAGGCTGTAGGCGATGTTGTCGTAGACGTTCATATGCGGGAAAAGGGCGCCGCGCTGGAACACCAGATTGGTCGGCCGGCGCTCTGGCGGGCGGGTCGTCACATCCTCGCCATAGACCCGCACCTTACCGCTGGTCGGATATTCGAAGCCGGCCACGATCCGCAGCAAGGTCGACTTGCCGCAGCCGCTGGCACCCAGCAGCGACACGAACTCGTTGTCGGCAACGGTCAGATCAACGTCTTCGAGGGCGGTCATCGAGCCGAAGCTCTTGCGAACCCCCATGATTTCAACGGCGGCGTTGGTCACGAGCGCTTCTTTCGTCCGAGCAGGTTGGAGCAGATCACGAGGCCGACCAGCAGTGTCAGCAGCAGCGTGGCGATGGCATTGATCGATGGGTCGACGCCGCGGCGCATCATCCCCCAGACCAGAACGGGGACGCTCTGCTGGTTGCCGATGTTGAACCAGGTGATGACGAACTCGTCGAGCGAGAGGGCGGCGGCCAGAAGGGCAGCGCCGACCACCGACGGCCGGATCAGCGGGAAGGTGATGTCAAGGAAAGTGCGGACCGGGGTGGCCCCCAGGTCGCGCGCCGCCTCCAGCATGGAGAAGTCGAACGTCTCCAGCCGCGCATTCATCGTCAGGACGACGAAGGGCAGGCAGACGATCAGATGGCCGATCGCGGTGTTGATCAGGCCTTGCGGCATGCCGAGCACACGGAAGAACACGGCGAGCGAAATGCCGATCACCAGCAGCGGCACGATCGCCGGCAGCAGGCTGGCGCCGATCAGCGCCTCGCGGACATGGGGTCGTTTCAGCCGCATCAGGCCGAAGGAGAAGGCCGCTCCCATGATTCCCGCCGCCACCGCCGAGATCAGAGCCAGCACCAGGCTATTGGTCAGCGCGCTGAGGATCAGCGGGTTGTCGAGCGCGCTGCGGTACCAGTCGAAGGTCAGACCCTCGATCGGCATCGACAGGCGCGGGGAGGTCGTGAAGGAGAACAGCACGATCACGATGATTGGCGCGTAGAGATAGGTGAGAACGGCGAGGACGAAGAGCCCCGCGATCCATTGGCTTCTGCGTTTTCCGGTCATCGGGTCACACGGGCGAGGATCTGGACGACGGCCAGATAGATGACGAGGACGATGGCGATGGTGACGAAGGCGAGCGCCGCGCCGAGCGGCCAGTTGGAGCCGATGCCGCGGAACTGGTCGGCGATGATGTTGCCGATCAAGAGGCTCTGCGTGCCGCCGACGAGGGTCGGCGTGACGAAGTCACCGGCGGCGAGCAGGAAGGCGAAGGCGAAGGCCGTGCGGACGCCCGGCATCGCCAGCGGCAGCAGGATGGTCCGGATGAGATGGACACGGCCGGCGCCGAGATCGCGCGCCGCTTCCATCTGGTCGCGCGACACGTTGAGCAGCGCCGAATAGATCGGCAGCACGGCGAGCGGCAGGAGCAGGCCGCTCAGCGTGATGACGACGGCGATGTTGCTGTAGATCAGGAACTCGAGCGGCTCGTTGATCAGGCCGAGCCATTGCAGCGTCGAATTGAGCAGCCCTTGCTTCCCGAGGATCGTTCGCCAGGCATAGATGCGGACGAGGTAGCCGCTGAACAGCGACAGCAGCACCAGTTGCAGGATCAGCTGCCCGCGCCGCTCGAACACGAAACGCATGGCGTAGGAGAGGGCGAAGGCGATCGGCACGACGATCGCGGCCGTCACGAAGCCCACCAGCACGGTGCGGACCAGCAGCGTGCGATAGAGCTTCGAGACGACGGCTTTCTCGTAGTTGGCGAGCGTGAAGTCCGGGATCAGTTCGAACCCCTTCGCTCGCCAGAAGCTCAGCACGAACAGGCTGAGCATCGGTACGGCGAAAAACAACACATAGAGCAGACTTGCCGGCAGCAGCGGGCGAAGACTGGAGGTCGCACGCCCGGGGCGTGCAAAGGCCGGAGCCCGTCATCATTGCATTCCTCGTCGCACCGGGACGGATCAGGAGGCCTTGAAGGTCTGCCAGGCTTCGACCCAGGCGGGCGCGCCGACGACATCGCCGTCCGCCTCTTGCGGCGGCACCACGATCTGGGTGCCGAGAATGCCGCCACCGGGCTTGCGCACGTTGTCGTAGGGGTAGAGGTCGCGCAGACCCGGATCGAGCAGGTCATAGGCCGCCTCGACCGTGCAGCCCGAGCCGAGCTCCTTGGCGAGCGCCGCGTTCGACTGCGCCGACGTCATGAAGTCGATGAAGGCATAGGCATTGTCGAGGTTGGGGGCATCGGCCGCGATGGCGTAGGCGTCCGACCAGAAGAAGGTGCCGTCGACCTCGGGCGAACCGACGACGAGCTTGACGCCCTTCTCCTTGGCGATCAGCGTCTGGTAAGCCCAGCCACCGATGCCGATCGAGGCATCGCCGCGGATCAGCACGTCGGCCATGTCGCCATGCGACGCGCCGATGGTGACGACGTTCGGCTTCATCTTGAGCATGGCCTCGATGACCTGCTCCAGCTCCGCGGCGGTCAGACGGCTCGGCTCCTTCATGCCGAGCGAAACGGCGTAGAGCCAGATATTGCCGAAGGGGTCGTCGAGCAGAACGAGTTGGCCCTTGTACTTCGGATCGGCGAAATCCGTGTAGCGGGCCGGCATCTTGTCCCACTTCGTCGGATTGAAGACGCAGGGCTCGTCGCCCCAGATGATCGGGATGCCGTAGGTCTTGCCGTCGCGCACCAACCAGGGCGCGCCCTTGAACGCCGGGAACAATCCCTCGGCGGTCGGAATGCGGGCGAGGTCGAGCGGCTGGAACAGCTCGACATTCGAAGCGAGGATCGCGCGCTGGAAATCCTTGTTCGGCGTCAACAGGTCCATCGCGCCGCGGCCGCCGGTGTTGAAGCGGGTCAGCGCCTCGTCGGCAGCGGATTGGAAGGAGGCCTGCAGCTGGATGCCGTTCTTTTCCAGGAACGGCTTGGCGACGTTGCCGCCATGCTCGCCGTCCCAGCCGAGGAAGTTCAGCTGTCCGCCGAGCTTCGGGGTTTCGGCCGCGGAGGCACCGGTCGCGGCGCCAAGCACGGATAGCGAGGCAAGTCCTGCCGCGCCTTGAATAAATCTCCGCCGGCTGACGTCTGCGTTAAGCCGGGCATCAAGGAACCCTCTAACCATCTCGTTCAAGATCGTCTCCCCTATTCTCTGGAACAGTCGAGCTTCTGGTCTTGGTCCGAAAAGTGGCATGCCGAATCGGCTGGCGCATTTCCCTGCTCGCGCCATGACGACCGTTTTTTCCTCTGCGGAAATCCTGCCTTTCTTCCCAACTCCCACTTCAATCTAAAAGTCGCTTTGTATATAAAGTCAAGGACCGTTGATGAAACCGGAGTGCCGAAATGTCGGAAGCTGACGACCCGGAGGCCAGCCGCAAAGGCGCCTACACCGCGCCGGCGCTGGAGAAGGGTCTGGAGATACTGGAGCTGCTGGCCGACGCCGGCGAGCCGCTCTCGGCCCGCAACATCGCCGACAGCCTCGGCCGCTCGAAGAACGAGATCTTCCGGATGGTCTTCGTGCTGGTCGAACGCGGCTATCTGAACCGCGACGCCGCGACCGACCGACTGACGCTCAGCAACAAGCTGTTCGAGCTCGGCATGCGCACCCCGCGATCGCGCAAGCTGGTCGAGGTCGCCATGCCGGCCATGGAGCGGCTGAGCGACGGCACGGGACATTCCTCGCACCTGGTCGTCGTCAATCGGGGCGAGACGGTGGTGATCGCGGCAGCGGCCGGCAGCGCCGAGCTCAATCTGACGCTTCGGCTCGGCTATCGTCGGCCGGCGATCGAGGCGAGTTCCGGCCAGACGATCATCGCCTTCCAGCCGCCAGAGACCCGCGCCCGCATGATCGCCGAAAGCCTGGCGCTTTCCGACGAGCCGCACGATCCGTCCCAGCTGGCCACGATGCTGGACCAGATCGTCGCGGACGGCTCGCTGGTGGCGCAGAGCCATGATCTTCTCGCCGTCGTCGACGTCTGCGCCCCCATCCTCGATCGCAATGGCAGGGCAGTGGCCAGCGTCGTCATTCCCTGCTTGAGCCGGCGGGGGGCCGCCTCCGTCGAGGACAGTGTTCGCGCGAAGCTGGTCGAGATGTGCCGCCAGATCAGCGAGGCGCTGATCGAACGCTGACATCGCGCGCGCGGGGCAGGGCCAGGGGCGGGCGGCAACCAACCGCACCGCCTGACGTTCTCCAAGGGCAACCAAGGAGACCCTCATGGCCCACGAAGAAGATCACGGCAAGACGCCGGCCGAGCTCGAGGCCCGCGTCTGGCATCTGACGCAGAAGATCCAGTTTGCGCTGTTCACCGCGTGGGACGGCAACCGGATGGGGCAATGGCCGCTCACCGCCCATGTCGACAAGGAGGCACGCACCTTCTACTTCCTCGTCGACCAGAAAAGCGATCGCTACAGCCAGATCGAGAGCTATCCCGATGTCCTGCTGGGCTTCGTCGACGGCTCCACCAATGTCGTCATCGCCGGGCACGGCTCGATCAGCGACGACCGCGTGAAAATCCGGGAACTCTGGTCCGCCTTCGACAAGGCGTGGTGGGATTCGGCCGACGATCCATCGATCCGCCTGCTCACGGTGGAGCCGGACCGGGCCGAACTATGGGATTCCCCCAACCAGCTGATCGCGACCGCCGTCATGCTGACGGCGGCCGTCACCGGCGCCAAGCCGGCCTTGGGCGATCACGGCACCGTTCGCATGTAGTCTGGCGACAGGCCCGCGCCAGCGCGCGTCTGTCGGACAAACCTCCCTAGAAGCCCGAGGGCGGCTCTCATGAGCCGCCCATATTGTTTGGTGAGCCGCGGCAGAGATCCGAGATATCGAACCTCCGCGCGGACGCACCGCATTCTTTCTGTCGCCTGAATCAGCTAGGGCACCCTCTCATTGCAAGGGGGATCCAACGCGTGCCCGAGATCGAGAAACGCATCTTCATCGAGGAGAAGGACCTGGTCGCGGAGAAGAGCGACTGGGACGCGCGCAAGCTCTCGTCCGACGCGCGCGGCTGGACGTCCTACTGCTTCTTTCTCCCCGACGCGACGCGCGACGTGGTTGATCGTCAGATCCGCGCCAAGATCAGCAAGACCTATGTCCAGGTGGTGGCCACCCAGACTCCGCCTGGCGTCTGGGTCCGAGGCGCACGATATGAGCTGGAAGCCGCACTGAAGGTGCTTGAAGCGGGCCCGGCGGCCAGCCCGGCCTGAAGCCTCGCCGAGCTGCGGAATTCGTGCCGGTTTTGATCTGAGGTGATCAGGCACTGTGTTTTCTGCGCTTCGCTCTACAGATTCGAAGCGACATGATCGATACTCGGCCAAAGCGGAGGAGTTGATTTGCCAGATACGAATATCCCCAGTGAGACGCCGATGCAGGCACGAGAGCCACGGCTCCTCGGCGTCGCGGGATCATCTCGATCCGGCCTCATTCCTCCCTTGTCGGCGGCGCGCTGGCTGCTCATCCTGATCGCCGCCGCCGGAATCTACTTTTTTCACAGTTTTCTCGTCCCCGTTCTGGCAGCGCTGGTGATCGCCTTCGCCAGCTGGCCGATCTACCGCCGTATCGTCGAATTCGTCGGCGGCAACCGGACGGCGGCCGCCACGCTGGCGATCATCCTGTTCACCTGTTTCCTGATCGTCCCGATTGCCTTTGCAGCCGCCTATGCGGTCGAGGAAGTCCGGCAATTGCTGGCATGGGCAATCCAGACCAATCGTTTCGGCGCCGAAGTGCCGGCCTGGATCGCCGCCATACCGGCCGTCGGTGAATGGCTGTCGGTTCGCTGGGCCGAATATATCGGCCGGCCGGGCGCCATCGGCGAGATGATCTACGCGGTCAGCGGCGCCAATATCGGCAATATCTATCGCGCAGTTCTCGCGGCCGGCGGCGGCCTGTTCGGCCTGCTGCTCACGCTGATCTTCATGCTGATCACCCTGTTTTTCGTCTTCCGCGACGGAGAGCGCTTCGTCTCGAAGATCGACCTGATCGGCGAGCGCATCGTGCCGATGCGGTGGGAGCGGATTTCCCGCGTCGTCCCGGCGACGATCAGCTCCACCGTCACCGGCATGACGCTGATCGCGATCGGCGAGGGCATCGTCCTCGGCGTCGCCTACTGGATCGCCGGCGCGCCGTCGCCGGTCACCCTCGGCGTGCTCACCGGCATGATGGCGCTGATCCCTGGCGGGGCGCCGCTCTCGATGACACTGGTCTCGCTCTATCTCGCGGCCAGCGGCTCGATCGTCGCGGGCGTGAGCCTGTTCATCTGGGGCACGGTGGAGCTCTTCATCGTCGACAAGACGCTGCGCCCCAAGCTGGTCGGCGGTCCGATCAAGCTGCCCTTCCTGCCGACCATTTTCGGACTTGTCGGCGGCGTCAAAACCCTGGGCTTCCTCGGCCTCTTCATCGGCCCTGTGCTGATGGCCCTGATCGTGGCGATCTGGCGGGAATGGATCCGCGACATCGAATCCGTCGACCCGCCCAAGGTGGCCGGCATGCCGGCCGGCCCGGCATCGGAACTGACGGTGGTGCCGCCCGGCCTGGTGCCGGAGCAGACCATGCTCGCCGGTGATGAAGAACCGCGCCGAGAAGAGACGGCGCGGCTCTCCTAAATCCCGGGCAGTCAGATCTTGGCGACGCGTAGCCGCAGCGCGTTGACGATGACGCTGAAGGACGACAGCGCCATCGCCGCCGCCGCGATCACCGGCGACAGCAGCAAGCCGGTGATCGGATAGAGCAGGCCGGCGGCGACCGGTATGCCGGCGGCGTTGTAGACGAAGGCGAAGAACAGGTTCTGCCGGATATTGCTCATCGTCGCCTGGCTGAGCTTGCGGGCCTGGACGATGCCCAGCAGGTCGCCTCGCAAAAGAGTCACGCCGGCGCTTTCCATCGCGACGTCGGTGCCGGTGCCCATGGCGATGCCGACATCCGCCGCGGCGAGGGCAGGGGCGTCGTTGACGCCGTCGCCCGCCATGGCGACGACCTTTCCTTCGGCCCGGAACGCGGCGACGATGTTGCCCTTGTCTTCCGGCAGTACTTCCGCCTTGACCTCGTCGATGCCGAGCTGCCGCGCCACCGCGTCGGCGGTGGTCCGGTTGTCGCCCGTCAGCATGACGATGCGGATACCGGCCTCGTGCAGCGCGCGGATCGCTTCCTGGGTCGTCGGCTTGATCGGATCGGCGATCGCGATGACGCCGGCGGCCCGGCCCTCCACCGCGACAAGGATCGCCGTGGCGCCATCGCCGCGCAGAAGGTCAGCCTCGGCCTCGACCGCCGTGACGTCGATCCCGAGCTCGCGCAGATAGCGCGCATTGCCGAGCGCGAGCGACCGGCCGGCAATCTTGCCGATCACGCCCTTGCCGGAGGGAGAATCGAAATCCTCGACCGGGTCGAGCTTGATGCCGCGCTCCTGCGCCGCAGCGACGATGGCGGCGGCGAGCGGATGCTCGCTCGCCTGCTCCAGGCTCGCGGCAAGGCGAAGCAGTTCGTCCTCGGCGAATCCTGCCACCGGCCGGATCGCGGTCACGCGCGGCTTGCCCTCGGTCAGTGTGCCGGTCTTGTCGACGACGAGCACGTCGACCTTCTCCATGCGCTCCAGCGCCTCGGCGTTCTTGATCAGCACGCCCGCCTTGGCGCCGCGACCGACGCCGACCATGATCGACATCGGCGTCGCCAGACCGAGCGCGCAGGGGCAGGCGATGATCAGCACGCTCACCGCGGCGATCAGGCCATAGGCCATGGCGGGGGACGGTCCCCAGGCGGCCCAGGCGACGAAGGCTGCCAGCGCCACTAGCACGACGATAGGCACGAACCAGGACGAGACAAGGTCGGCCAGTCGCTGGATCGGCGCCCGCGAACGCTGCGCCTTGGCGACCATCTGGACGATCTGCGCCAGCATGGAATCGGCGCCGACCTTCTCGGCCCGCATGACGAAGGAACCCTGGCCGTTCAGCGTACCGCCGATCACCTTGGCGCCGGCCGTCTTGGCCACGGCAAGCGGTTCGCCGGTCACCATGGATTCGTCGACGTTGGAGCGCCCTTCCAGCACTTCGCCGTCGAGCGGAACCTTGTCGCCGGGCCGCACCCGCAGCCGGTCGCCGACCTGGACATGGCCGAGATCGACATCCGTCTCGCTGCCATCCTCGGCAATCCGCCGCGCCGTTGCCGGCGACAGGTTGAGCAGCGCCTTGATCGCACCGGACGTCTGTTCGCGCGCGCGCAGCTCCAGCACCTGGCCGAGCAGCACCAGCACGGTGATGACGGCCGCGGCCTCGAAATAGACCGCCACGGAGCCGTC
Organism: Kaistia granuli DSM 23481; assembly: GCF_000380505.1. Taxonomy (GTDB): domain Bacteria; phylum Pseudomonadota; class Alphaproteobacteria; order Rhizobiales; family Kaistiaceae; genus Kaistia; species Kaistia granuli. The sequence goes on from NZ_AQYH01000003.1 coordinate 164,005, forward strand.
ATGGCCCCGGAACTCGGCGGGGAACAGGCCGGGCGCCAGCGTCGCGATCATGCTGTAGAGCCAGGCGATGCCGGTTCCCATCGCGATCAGCGTGAACATGTTCAGCGAGCGATTGACCAGCGAGTTCCAGCCCCGGACGAAGAAGGGCCAGCCCGCCCACAGCACCACCGGCGTCGCCAGCACCATCTGGATCCAGCTCGACGCTTGGCCACCGATGAGATGGCCGATATCGACGAGATGCCCCCCCATCTCGAGCAGGAAGACAGGGACGGCCAGCACGAGGCCAATCCAGAAGCGCCGCGTCATGTCGCGCAGTTCCTCGCTCGGCCCCTCGTCGCCCGTCGCGATCAGAGGCTCCAGCGCCATGCCGCAGATCGGGCAGCTGCCAGGTCCGATCTGGCGGATCTCCGGATGCATCGGGCAGGTGAAGATCGTGCCCTCCGGCGCATCGGACACAGGCGCCGCACCTGCCGGATGGGCATAGCGCTCGGGGTGTGCCTGGAACTTCGTCCGGCAGCCAGCCGAGCAGAAGAAGAAGTCTTCGCCGTGATAATGCGCGCGCTGCTTCGCCTCACGGGGATCCACGGCCATGCCGCAGACAGGGTCCTTCGCCATGCCGTCGGGCAGGGCGCCATGCGCATGGCCGGAACTGCCCTTCTGGTCATGCGAATGAGCCGGAGCATGGACGTGGCCATGGGCATGCCCCTCGGCCTCGCCGTGGCCGTGCTGATGTGGCTTGGTTCCGGTTTCCGCGACCATGGCAGAGCCTCCGTTTGGGAATCGAACGGCCAGCCTAGGGCTTCCAACTGTGGGAAGGTCAAGGCCTCCCGCTTCCCCGTGCCAAAGGAGGCGCGCATGCCGATCGAGTTCCGGATAAGATGAGGCTGCGAGCCGGTTTCCCGCCGCGAGGAGCTAGCGATGGCAGAGACCAGCAAGGAAAACAGCGCGACTGACGGTGAAATCGGAATCCTGCAGCGCCGCAGAATCGAGGCCGCGATCATCGCGCCGATCTACGCCGGCATGGTGCGGGAAATCGGCGAGGCACGCGCCCAGGCCATTCTCGACGCCGCGATCAGCCAGGCGGCCATCGACGCCGGACGGATGTTCGCCGAACGGACCGAAGGCGGCACCGACCTCAACACGTTCCAGGATCTGCAGGCGCTCTGGACGAAGGACGACGCGCTGGAGATAGAGGTGTTGCGGGCGAGCGACGAGCATTTCGACTACAATGTCCGGCGGTGCCGCTATGCCGAGACCTATCGCGAGATGGGCCTCGGCCACATCGGGCATCTCCTGTCCTGCAATCGCGACGGCGTCTTCTGTCAGGGCTACGACCCGCGCATCACCCTGCAGCGCACCCAGACCCTGATGGAGGGCGCCGAGCATTGCGACTTCCGCTACAGCTTCGATGCGACAAGCGGCGGCGAGGCCAAGCCGTAGCTCTGGCAGGCGGGGGAGACGCCGTGACCGGCATCAGGGATGCTTGTGGATGGGATCGACCCAGTAAACTTCCTCCGGCTTCTCGACGGGATCGATGGTGTCGATATTGACCACGACAGCCTCATTGTCCGAGCGCACCAACACGCATTCCAGCGGCTGCGTGGGATCGGCATTGATCTCCTGATGCGGCACGTAGGGCGGCACGAAGATGAAGTCGCCGGGCTCCGCCTCGGCCACGAATTCCAGCCGATCACCCCAGCGCATGCGGGCACGGCCGCGGACAACGTAGATGACGCTCTCGAGCTCGCCGTGGTGATGCACGCCGGTCTTGGCATTCGGCTCGATTCGCACGGTACCGGCCCAAATCTTCTGGGCGCCGACCCGGGCGTGGTTGATCGCCGCCTGCCGCAGCATGCCGGGGGTCTGCGCCGTGTTGGAATCGAGGCGGTCGCCCTTGATCACCCGGACGCCGTCATGCTTCCAGCGCATTTCGTCGCTCATCGTTCCGATCCCTCGCAAGCTTGCTGCGCGAACGATGCGCCGAGATGCCGGGTCAGTCCAGCAGATGGGCCTGCCGCAATCCACGCAGGCTGTTGCCGAGGAACCAGCGAGCCGCGCCGGCGAGGTCGCCGGGCCGCAATTGCCGTTCGACGGCGGCACCGCTCTCAATCAGGCTCTGGCGCAGGATGCCGGGCAGCAGGCCGTCGCTAACGGGCGGTGTCAGCAGCAAGCCGTTGCGCTCGACGAAGATGTTGCTCCGCGTCGCCTCGGTGACGAAGCCGGAGCGATTGAGCAGGATCGCCTCGTCGGCACCGCGTCCGACCGCCTCGCTGAACGCCGCCTCGTAGATCTGGCGCCGCGTCGTCTTGTGGCGCAGGAAGGGATCGCCGGCGTCGGCCCGGAGGCTAGCGAAGGCTGTTACCACCGGACGATCCGGCTCGGCCGCGAGGCGGGGCGCGACCATCTCGATCCCGCCATCGCGGCGCAGCTCGAGACGAACGCGGTGCTCGCCGCCCGCCGTCAGGGACGGAACCAGGGCGGCGAGCCTCGCCTCGGCGGCCGGACGATCGAAGGCGAAACCGAGCGCCCCAGCTGAGCGGGTGAGGCGATCAAGATGAAGAGCCAACCTGGCGAACCCCGTCTCGCTCGACCAGAGCAGCGTCTCGATCAGCCCGTAGTCCTCGGCGAGATCGGTCAGCACGCGCGCCTTCAGCAGGCATTCGGCATATTCCGAGGCGGCCTGCGAATCCGCGACGATGCCGCCGCCGGCGCCATATCGACCCGTCCCGTTCCCGAAGACCGTCGCCGTGCGGATGGCGACGTTGAAGCGCAGATCACCGTTCGGCCGCATGACGCCGATCGAGCCGGTGTAGACATCGCGCGGCTCCGCCTCCAGCTCGCGGATGATCTCCATCGCCCGCAACTTCGGCGCCCCGGTGATCGAGCCGCACGGGAACGCGGCCCGCATCAAATGATCGAGCGAGGTTCCCGGCAACAGTCGTGACGTCACCGTCGAGGTCAGCGTATGCAGGGTCGGATAGGTCTCGACCTTGAAAAGCTCCGGCACCTTGACCGAACCGATCTCGCTGACCCGGCCGAGATCATTGCGCAGCAGGTCGACGATCATCAGATTCTCGGCGCGCTGCTTCGGATCGTTTTGAAGGGTGTCCTGCGCCGCCTGGTCGGTCTCGGCGTTGTCGCCGCGCATTACGGTGCCCTTCATCGGGCGGGTGGTGACGACGCCGGACGCGATGTCGAGGAACAGTTCCGGCGAGACGGAGAGGATCGCGGCGTCGTCGAACGCGACCATGCCGCCATGCGACACGGGCTGGCTCGCCCGCAGCGCCGCATAGAGCGCCAGCGGATCGCCGTCATAGTGGAAGTCGACCGGGAAGGTCAGATTGATCTGGTAGGCATCGCCGTCGCGCAGATAGTCCAGCACGCGCCCGACCTGCGCCGCATGTGCGGCAGCGTCGAGCCGCGGACGGACGGCGGCGAGCGGTGGCGGCGGGGCCAGATCACCAAACACCTGGTCCAGCTCGACGGCCGGAATGGGCAGAGGCTCCCGGAACAGTCCGAACCAGAGCAGCGGAAGCGCGCGTCCGTCCGGCAGGGCAGGGCCCAGCCTCTCCTGCAGGGCATAGCCGAGTTCGTAGCTGGCGAAGCCGGCGGCATGGAGACCCCGACTGAGCCCCTGCTCGATGCGTCGGAAGGCGGCCGCGACATCCTCGCCGCGATCGCAGCGGACGATCTCGACGGGATCGCAATAAAGCTCCGCCGGAATCGAGGTGTTCAACCGATCCTCGATCAGCACGAAAGGCCGGGAAGCGGTCAGGGCGGCTCGGATCGAGGACGGCATCGGGGACGAATTCCTGGCTGGCATCGAGACATCGCGACCATGCACGACGGCGTCTGGATAGCCCGAGGACGACAGGCCGGAAAGCGCATAATCGATCGCCGGGGCGAAGCGCCGCTCCGATGTTCCACCTAGCCGTCGGACTCGCGAAAGCGATAGCCGACTCCGGTTTCGGTGCGGAGATAGATCGGCTGCTCGGGGTTCGGCTCGATCTTCTGCCGGATCTGGCGGATGTAGACCCGCAATTGTTGCACGTCATAGGCGGCGCCCCACACCTCCTGCATCAGGAAGCGATGCGTCAGGACCTTGCCGGCATGCTGCACCAGCACCCGCAGGATGTCGTACTCCTTGGGCGAGAGCTTCACCTCGTCGCCGCGCAGGCGGACGATGCGCCGGACCAGGTCGACGGAGAGCTCGCCTGCCTTGAAGATCGGCTTCTCGCCCTGGACTTGCAGCCGATGCCGCAGCGCGACGCGCAGCCGCGCGATCAGCTCGTTCATGCCGAACGGCTTGGTCACATAATCGTCGGCGCCGGTTTCCAGCGCCTGGACGATGCCGGCCTCGTCGGTGCGGCTCGACAGGATGACGATCGGCACCGAGGCGCCGGCCTCCTGCCATCGCTCCAGAAGCGCATGGCCGGACATGTCCGGCAGGCCGAGATCCAGGATGATGAGATCGGGCGCCGCCGTCTCGGCCAGCTCCAGGGCCGTGCGACCGTCCGGCGCCTCGATCACCACATAGCCCTGCGTGCCGAGCCCGGCCTTCAGCAAACGCCGGATCGGCGGCTCGTCATCGACGACGAGGATCTTGATGGATGCGGCGGTCATGCGCCCCCCTCGATGGAATTGGATCGCGGCGGCACCGGCATCTCGATCTGGAAGATTGCGCCGGATCGGTCGGTGCGGTTGGCGACGACGATGGTGCCGCCCATGGCCTCGACGAAGCCGCGGGCGATCGACAGGCCGAGGCCCGTACCGGCCCGGACATGATCGCCCTTCTGAACCCGATAGAACTTGCCGAAGATCCGGTCCAGGTCCTCGCCCGGCACGCCGGCTCCCTCGTCGATGAGCCGGATCGTCAGGCTCTTTTGACCGGCGACCGCCTCGAGGCGGATCTCGCTGCCGGCCGGCGCGTATTTCGCGGCGTTGTCGACGAGATTGAACAGCACCTGCTCGAACAGCACCGGATCGACCCGGATCATGGGCAGATCCGGGGCGATGGCCACGGCGAGCCGATGATCGCGCAGGATCTTGGCGGCGCGGTTCAGCACGCTGCCGACGATCTCGTCGACATCGTGCAGGGCGAAATTGGGCTCGACGGCGCCGGATTCGAGCCGGGTCATGTCGAGGAGGTTGGCGATGAAGCGGTTCAGCCGCTCCGACTCGTCCTGGATGGTCCGCAGCAGATCGTCCTTGGTCGCATCGTCCAGCCCGCTGCCGAAATCGCGCAGCGTGCCGGCGGCGCCGAGAATGCCGGCGAGCGGCGTCTTCAGATCGTGCGAGATCGAGGTCAGCAGCGCCGACCGCAGGCGGTCGGTCTCGGCCGTCAACCGCGCCCTGTCGACATCCTCGACCAGGTAGACGCGCTCGATGGCGAGCGCCGCCTGATCGGCGAGCGCATCGAGCAACCGGCGCTGGTCCGGCGTCAGGATCGGTCCCGAGCGATCGTCGGAGCTGATGCCGACGGCGCCGATCGCGCTGCGCCCGGTCTTCAGCGGCAGGAACAGCCATTTTCCGCCCGGCAGCGTGTCGGAACCGCGCCCGGCCGGCTGATCGTTCTCGAACGCCCATTTCGCCGCGGCGATGTCGGCCGGATCGATCATGTCCTCCGGCGGATAGCCGGCCCGCACCGCGAACTGGTCGCGCTCGCCAAGCAGCACGACGACCTTGACCTTCAGCATCGAGGCGACCTGGTAGACCGTCGCCCACAGCACATCATCGATCGCGCCGACGCCCGCCAGCTTGCGGCTGAAGGAATAGAGCTGCTCGGTCGTGCGGGCGCGGCTGCGCGCCGTGATCGCCTGCGCCCGGACGCGCGCCGCGAGATTGGAGACGACCACCGTCACGATCGCGAAGATCACCAGCGCCGCGACATTGGTCGGATCGGCGATGGTGAAGGTGTAGGTCGGCGGCAGGAAGAAGAAGTTGTAGGCGAGCGACGCGGCCGCCGTCGCGGCCAGCGCCGGCAGCAGGCCATAGCGCCCTGCTACGGCGATGATGCCGAGCAGGAAGATCAGATCGACATTCTCGATGCCGACATAGGGCTGGATCAGCTTGCTGATGCCGGTCGACGCGGCGACGGCGCCCAGCGCGGCAAGATAGGCGATCGGCGGACCGCCATTGGCGGCGCGGGCGGCCGGCTTGCCCGCTAGGCTCTCAGCGGGTGCAGCGCTGGCCTCGCCGGCGATGACATGGACGCTGATGGCGCCCGACCGGCGCACCAGCTCATGCACCACCGAGCCATGCAGCATCTCGAACCACCGCGAGCGTTCCGATTTGCCGATGATGATGTGGTTGACGTTGCGCGTCCGGGCATGGCCGAGGACATCCTCGGCAATGCTCCGGTCGCCGCCCGGCAGGGTGGTCGCCTCGCCGCCGAGATGCTCAGCCAGTCGCAGCACCTCGGCGATACGGTCATGCTCTGCCTCGGAGAGTTGCTGGCTCCGGGCGGTCTCGACATAGAGCGCTTCGAACGGCGCGTGCAGCCGGTCGGCGAGCCGCTTGGCATAGCGGACCAGGGCCGGCGCGCGCGGATCCTCGCTGACGCATACGAGAACGCGCTCGCCGGCGCCCCAGGGCCCGGCAATGGCGTGGCTTTGCATATGGCTGAGCAACTGCTCATCGACCCGCTGCGCCGTGCGCCGGAGCGCCAGTTCGCGGAGGGCCGTCAGATTGCCGGGCTGGAAGAAGTGATGGACGGCCCGCTTCGCCGTGGTCGGCAGATAGACCTTGCCCTCCTGCAGGCGGTGGATCAGATCTGCCGGCGAGAGATCAACCACCTCAATGTCGTCGGCGCCATCGAGCACGGAATCCGGTACCGTCTCGCGGACCCGGACCCGGGTGATCTGCGCGACGACATCGTTCAGGCTCTCGACATGCTGGATGTTCAGCGTGGTGTAGACGTCGATGCCGGCGTCGAGCAGCTCCTCGACATCCATGTAGCGCTTCGGATGCCGGCTTTCGGGCGCGTTGGTATGGGCGAGCTCATCGACCAGCACGAGCTGCGGTCGCCGCGCCAGGACCGCATCGAGATCCATCTCCTCGAGGATCTGGCCGCGATGCGCGATCTTGCGGCGAGGCACGACCTCGAAGCCGTCGACCAGCGCCTCGGTCTCGGCGCGGCCATGCGTCTCGACGACGGCGATGACGACATCGACGCCGGAGCGCCGCTTCGCATGGCCGGATTGCAGCATTTCATAGGTCTTGCCGACACCCGGCGCCGCGCCGAGGAAAATCTTCAGCCGGCCGCGGCCCTCGCGATGCGCCGCGGCCAGCAGGGCGTCGGGGGACGGTCTCGTATCTTCCCGGTTCTGGAAGTCGTTCATCAGCTACCGATCAAACGGCGATGGGCGGATCTCCCGATCCGCCCTGCCATACAAGTGAGGAGCCTGCGTGTCGCCGTCAGCCGGCGGACACGCTAGAAGGTTTCGGCGGAGATGATCAGTTCGCCGCCGCCGCGTCGAGCGCCAAGTTGAGCTTCAGCACATTGACCCGCGGCTCGCCGATCAGTCCGAACAGCCTGTCCTCCGTGCCGGCCTCAACCAGCGCCGCGACCTGCTGTTCCGGCAGGTTGCGCGCCTTGGCGACGCGCGGCACCTGAAAGTTCGCCGCTTCCGGCGTGATGTGAGGATCGAGGCCGCTGCCGGTCGTCGTCACCAGATCCATCGGAATCGGCGCGCTCGGGTTTTCCGTCTTGAGGGCAGACGCGTCGGCCCTGATGCGGTCGATCAGCGCCGGGTTGGTCGGGCCGAGATTCGAGCCCATCGAGTTGGCCGCATTGTAGGGCTGCGCCACCGACTTCGACGGGTCGCTCGGATCGGCGCCCGTCGTGGCGGAAGGCCGGCCGTGGAAATAGCGGTCGCTGGTGAAGGACTGCCCGATCAGTTCCGAACCGACGACCTTGCCGTCCCTCGTGATCAGGCTGCCATTGGCCTGGTCCGGGAAGATCAGCTGAGCCACTTCGGTCATGGCGAGGGGATAGGCGAGACCCAGGATGACGGTCAGGCCGACGATCATCACAAGGGCAGGGCGGATTTGCTTCAGCATGATGCTTGTCCTCAAGCGAGGCCGAGCGCGGTGACGATCACGTCGATCGCCTTGATGCCGACGAAGGGCACCAGAATACCGCCAAGGCCATAGATCAGGAGATTGCGACGGAGCAGGGAAGCCGCACCGACTGCATGATAGCGGACGCCTTTGAGAGCGAGCGGGATCAGCGCGATGATGATCAGCGCGTTGAAGATGATCGCCGACAGGATGGCGCTCTGCGGCGTCGAGAGCCCCATCACGTTGAGCACGCCCAGCTGCGGATAGAAGGCGACGAACATTGCCGGGATGATCGCGAAATACTTGGCGATGTCGTTGGCGATCGAGAAGGTCGTCAGCGCGCCGCGCGTCATGAGCAACTGCTTGCCGATTTCGACGATCTCGATGAGCTTGGTCGGATCGCTGTCGAGGTCGACCATGTTGCCGGCCTCGCGGGCGGCGACCGTTCCGGTGTTCATCGCCACGCCGACATCCGCCTGCGCCAGCGCCGGCGCGTCATTGGTGCCGTCGCCGCACATGGCGACCAGCTTGCCCTTGGCCTGTTCCTCGCGGATCAGCGCCAGCTTGTTCTCCGGCGTCGCCTGGGCGAGGAAGTCGTCGACGCCAGCCTCGGCGGCGATCGCCGCCGCGGTCATCGGATTGTCGCCGGTGATCATCACGGTGCGGATGCCCATGCGGCGGAGTTCGGCGAAGCGCTCGCGAATGCCGCCCTTGACGATGTCCTTCAGGTGGACGACGCCGAGCAGGGCTCCGTCGCGGGCAACCGCCAAAGGCGTGCCGCCGGACTTGCCGATCTCCTCGGCGATGGCCTTCACCTCCCGCATGATCTCGGGATTCACGGCGAGTTTCAGCGCGGAACTGCCGGCGGCGATCGGCACGGTGTCGACGTAGGCGAGGATCGAGTCGACCGCGCCCTTGCGAATGGAGGAGCCGTCGACGTCGACGCCGCTCATCCGCGTCTGCGCCGTGAAGGGCACGAAATGGGCATGCAACTGCGCCATGTCGCGGGCACGGATGCCGTATTTCTCCTTGGCGAGAACGACAATCGAGCGGCCCTCTGGCGTCTCGTCGGCCAGCGATGCCAATTGCGCGGCATCGGCGAGCTCGGCGGCGGTGACGCCGCGCACCGGGCGGAATTCCGTCGCCTGGCGATTGCCGAGCGTGATCGTGCCGGTCTTGTCGAGCAGCAGCGTATCGACGTCGCCGGCGGCCTCGACGGCGCGGCCCGACATGGCGAGCACGTTGAAGCGCACCAGCCGGTCCATGCCGGCGATGCCAATCGCCGACAGCAGGGCGCCGATGGTCGTCGGGATCAGCGTGACGAAGAGCGCGACGAGCACGATCACCGGGATCGATCCGCCGGCATAGGCGGCGAAGCTCGGGATCGTGGCGGTTGCAATGACGAAGATCAGCGTCATGCCGGCGAGCAGGATGTTGAGGGCGATCTCGTTCGGCGTCTTCTGCCGCGAGGCGCCTTCGACCAGCGCGATCATCCGGTCGATGAAGGTCGAGCCGGCGGCCGCGGTGATGCGAACCCGCATCCAGTCGGACAGCACCTGCGTGCCGCCGGTGACGGCCGAGCGATCGCCGCCGGATTCGCGGATGACCGGGGCCGATTCTCCGGTGATCGCCGCTTCGTTGACCGAGGCGACGCCTTCGATGACTTCGCCGTCGGAAGGGATGATGTCGCCGCTCTCGACCAGCACGACGTCGCCGATCTGCAGGCTGTTGCCAGGCACCATCGTGTAGACGGACAGATCGGCATCCGGGCCGGCGAGCCGCTTGGCCTGCGTCTCCGTACGGGTCCGGCGAAGCGATTCCGCCTGCGCCTTGCCCCGGCCTTCGGCGACTGCCTCGGCGAAGTTCGCGAAGAGGACGGTGAACCAGAGCCAGACATTGATCTGGAACGAGAAGCCGAGATCGCCGCGGCCGGTGACTAGGTCACGGACGAACAGCACCGTCGTCAGCACCGAGACGACCGCGACGACGAAGATCACCGGGTTCCCGGCGAGGGTCCGGGGATCGAGCTTCGCAAAGGAAGCGCCGATCGCCGGCACGAGGATACGAGCGTCGAACAAGCTCGTGGATTTTATGTGGCTCATGGGATGATCCCGAAATGATCCGGAGGACCGCCGTCAGGCGGCGAGCGCCGGAAAGAGCGTGGCGATGAGATAGAGGAGGCCGACCACCGCGCCGAGCGTGGCGAGCATGGCGATCAGCAGTTCGGAGGCCCGGCAGACATCCGGTGTCGCCAGGACCCGGGCGCTGGCCCGGATCCTCCTTGGTTGCGGTCCGTTGCGCATGGTTCAGCCCCCTGAGCCAAAGGTTTGGCCCTGCATCATCGAGAGGTGCTCGACGATCGGCCCTACGGCGAGCGCCGGGAAGAAGGTCAGGCCGCCAATGATCAGGATCGAGCCGACCAGCAGGCCGACGAACAGGCCGCCATGGGTCGGGAAGGTGCCGGCCGAGGCGGGCACGGTCTTCTTGGCCGCCAGCGACCCGGCGATTGCCATCGCGGGCAGGATCATCAGGAACCGACCCATCAGCATGGCGAGGCCGAGCGTGGCGTTGTACCAGTCGGTGTTTCCGGTCAGGCCGCCGAAGGCCGAGCCGTTATTCGCCGCCGCCGAGGTGAAGGCATAGAGGATCTCCGAAAAGCCGTGCGGACCGGGATTGGCGATCGAGGCGACGCTGGACGGCATGACGACCGAGATCGCCGTGAAGCCGAGCATGGCGAGCGGCAGGACGAGCAGGGCCAGCAGCGCCATCTTGACCTCCTTGGCCTCGATCTTCTTGCCGAGATATTCCGGCGTGCGGCCAACCATCAGGCCGGCGATGAAGATCGCGATGACGACGAACAGCAGCACGCCGTAGAGGCCGGCGCCGACGCCGCCGATGATGACCTCGCCGAGCTGCATGTTGATCATCGGGATCATGCCGCCGAGCGCCGTGAAGCTGTCATGCATGGCATTGACCGCGCCGCAGGAGGCGGCCGTCGTCACCACGGCGAACAGGGCCGACAGCGCAATGCCGAAGCGGACCTCCTTGCCTTCCATGTTGCCGCCATCGACGCCCAGCGCATGGACGAGCGGGTTGCCGGAAGCCTCGGCCCAGTAGCAGACGGTGACGCCGACGAGGAACAGCGCGCCCATGGCCGAGAAGATCGCCCAGCCCTGGCGCTGGTCACCGACCATGCGGCCGAAGACATTCGTCAGCGCGGCGCCGATGGCGAAGATCGCGACCATCTGGAAGAGATTGGTGAGCGCCGTCGGGTTCTCGAAGGGATGCGCCGCATTGGCGTTCAAGAAGCCGCCGCCATTGGTGCCGAGCATCTTGATGGCAATCTGGCTGGCCATCGGGCCGGCGGCCATCGTCTGCCTGGCGCCTTCGAGCGTCGTCGCCTCGAAGTAATTGCCGAGCGTCTGCGGCACGCCCTGCCAGACCAGGAACAGCGTGAAGACGATCGCGATCGGCAGCAGCACGTAGAGCGTCGCGCGGGTGAGGTCGACCCAGAAATTGCCGACCGACCGGACGGAATGCCGGGCGAAGCCGCGAACCAGCGCGATCGCCAGCGCGATGCCGGTCGCGGCGGAGACGAAGTTCTGCACCGCGAGGCCGGTCATCTGCACGAGATAGGACATCGTGCTTTCGCCGCCGTAATTCTGCCAGTTGGTGTTGGTGACGAAGCTCGCTGTCGTGTTGAAGGCAAGCGGCGCCGGCACCGCCGACATACCGATCGGGTTGAACGGCAGCGACGCCTGGAAGCGCTGCAGGGCGTAGAGGAGGAGGAAACCGGCGAGGTTGAACAGCAGCATGGCGACGGCATAGGTCGCCCAATGCTGCTCCTCACGGTCGCTGGTGCCGGCGAGCTTGTAGAGCCACGCCTCCACCGGCCGCAGCACCGGCGAGAGGAAGGTACGCTCGCCCTTGAAGACGCGCGTCATGTACCAGCCGAGCGGCTTCACGAGCGCGAGAATGATCGCGCAGAACAGCGCGATCTGGATCCAGCCATTGATGGTCATGTTGATCGCCTTCCTAGAACCGCTCGGGGCGGAGCAGGGCGTAGATTAGATAGGTAAGCAGCAGCAACGTTACGCCGCTACCGAGTACGTAGTCGAAAACCATGGTATATCTCCTCGATCTCAGAGACGATCGCAGGCTGATGTGTAGAAGATGGCGACGATGAAGAAGCCGATCCCTAGCGAGAGCAGGCCGATATCGGACATTGGACTTGAACCTCTTGTCGACGCCGCCGGAAAAGTCTCGACGCGCGCCGGATGGCAAGCGGGAAGCGCCAGCTTTCGCCCAGAAGGCACGCCGGTTCCGTTGCCCTGTCAGAATGGCGAGACCGACATAGGGATTCGAGCGGGGGCAGGGCGCGCGCGCATAGGAATCTCATAGGTGCCGTGCGCGTCTTGATCTGACGGACTTCGAATGGGGGCTGATCCGGCCTCATTTGCCAAACAAGCCGCGCGGCGTTGCACAGGAGGATGACCTTGGGGGAGGGACTATCTGTGTTGTTCGGACGAGATCGCCTTGGCGCGATCTGTCCCGGCCGCCGGCGACGGTCCACGATCGCTTTCAACGATGGGCGAATGCCGGCATCTGGATCGGGGATTTCGGAGTCTTGGCCGAGAAGTCAGCCGACAGCATGCTGTGGATCGACCGTTCAATCGTCCGGGCACACCAGCAGTCGGCGTCCCACAAAGGATCACGCCCTCGGTCGTTCTTCTGGCGGATTAGGCACCAAGATCAATGCCATGAGCAACGGACGCAGCCTGCCCGTCGCCATCACCCTGTCGGCAACAAAATCAAAATCTTGATGGAAATAATTGGCGGATGGGGTGGGATTCGAACCCACGGTGGGCTTGCACCCACGGCGGTTTTCAAGACCTGTTGGGCCGACGCAGTTTCCGACGAGATTTCAAGTGGTTAGCAGCCGTTTCTGAATTCTGTTCGGTATTTGGTTCGGTGATGTGGATTGCTTCCAGTGCGGCGCGGAGGTCTTCGACGAGAGGGTGCGTGTAGCGCTCCGTCGTCGAAAGGCGTGTGTGGCCAAGCTGCTGCTGCGCCAGCCGCATGTTCCCTGTCTCCATCAATGTGCGGGTGGCTGCTGTATGCCGAAGGTCGTGCGGCCGTAACTCCGGCCTGCCGGCCTCTTTCGCTGCTATTTTGAACTCGTGATAGAAGGTGCCGTAGGCGATCGGATATCGCTGCTCGCGAATGCGGTCATCCTCGGTCCGCGCGGCCTCATAGGTGAAGACGGCATCAGGATGCCTACCGAGCTCATTGGCGAGCAGGATTTTCATAGCCCGGGTGATGGGGATGCGTACGGCGCGACCGCCTGGCCGCTTTGACTTCGTGCTGACCACGGTTCCCGCTTTGTCTTTCGGCCGATAGACTGACATGGCGCATCTCTTCTTTGACGGGTTCGCAGGAAGGTCGCGACATCGGCAAGGCCAAACAGTCGCCGCGGTCTCTTCTCGCCGGCGCCGAAGCGGACATAGGGGAGGTCGCCCGAAACAACATGAGCGCGGAGGGTCTTTTCGTCTATGCCAATCACTTCGGCCAATCGCCCTAGGGTCAGGTAGGGGGAGGCGTCAAAAGCTCGCCTTACCTGCTCGGGCAATTCAACACCAGTAATCACCGGCTGCCTCCTTGTCTTTCACCTTCACCCTATATTCGAAGGGATGGGTCATGGATTTCCAACCGTTTGGATCTGGGTTGCGCTCGGCAAACGCCAGGCCGTCGGCGACGTCGTGAAGGCGGCCGGGGCCAGCGTCGGCTCGCCGCCCGTGGCGCAGGCGCCTGCCGTGGTGGCCAATAGTGTCACGGCGGGTGGCGTCACGCTCGAGCCGCCGGTCGTCGGGCAGGGCCATGCCGTCGTCGCCAACGGGCTCTCCGCCGCCGCTGTCCTGGGCGCGTCTTCTGTTACGCAGGTCCATGCCATTGCGGCGCCCGGGATGCTTTCCGGGCCAGTCGTCCTCTGCTCGCCAGCGGCGGCCGAGGCCGGCTATGCGCTCATTGCGAACGGCATTCTCGCGGGGGCGGTTGATCCAGGATCTCCCGCCGTCGGGCAGAACCATGCCCTGACCGCCGGGACGATGTTGGCAGGAAGCGCGAGCCTCGGTTCACCTGCTGCCGCCCAGGCCCATGCTCTGGCCGCAGCCGGCATCACGGCGACGGTGGACGTTGGCGCGCCATCCACATCCGTGATTGTCGGACTGACCGCGAACGGCATCGCCGCCGGCCCGGTCATGTTTGCCGAGCCGGCTCTTGGCCAGAACCATGCGCTCAGTGCGGCGGGGCTTGCGGCTGGGTTTGCGAACCTAGGCTCGCCTGCTGTGACGCAAGCCCATGCAGTGACGGCGGCTGATTGGACGGCCGGTACAGCCGTGATCGGGTCTCCGCTCGTGGGACAGACCCACGCTGTGGCGGCGCCCGGGATGCTGGCCGGGACGGTCCAACTCGGCCCGCCGGTTACGTCCGAAACCTACGGCATGACGGCAAACGCCCTGACGGCCGTCGTCGGCAAGCCAGCCTTTGGCCAGCACCACGTCATCAGTGCGGGGGCTTCCTCGCCGCGACGGTCGTGCTGGGATCTCCCATCGTCGCAGAGGTGAGCCTCCTCACCGTCTATCGGGACGGCACCTGGGTCCCGCCGACGATATACGCCCGCCACTCCGGTGCTTGGAAGGCGGTCTCGGTCGGCTGGATCGGCCGCGGCGGTGCCTGGAAACAATTCTACCAGTAAGGAACAACCATCGCCTTTGTCTTCAAGGACCGGGTGCGGATGACCACCGCCACCGTCGGCGCAGGCACGCTTACGCTCGGGTCGGCGGTGCCCCGCTTTCGGTCGTTCGCTGCAGCAGGCGTCTCGAATGGAGACACATTCCGCTATGTAATCGAGGACGGCAATGCATGGGAGACGGGGACGGGTTCCTTGTCCGGGGTGCTGCTGGCACGGACGCTGATCGATTCTTCGACCGGTACGCATCTCAGCCTCTCCGGCAATGCCGAGATCTATATCGGCCTTCTGGCCGGTGACGTCTTCACGCCGGACGAGCGGGCCAAGCTCAGTGGTATAGCGACCGACGAAAAACGACACCGACACGAATCTGACGAACCGCGCAAACCACAGCGGGGAGCAGGCGATTTCGACCGTGACCGGCCTGCAGTCCGCGCTCAGCGGAAAGCAGGCGTCCCTTGGCTTCACGCCCGAGAATGCCGCGAATATGGGGAATGCCAACGGCTATGCCGGCCTCGATAGCGCCGGCAAGGTTCCGCTCGCTCAGATTAACGAAGCGCTGATCGGCGCCATGAACTACAGGGGCACCTGGAATGCCTCGACGAATTCGCCGGCCATCCCGGCCGCCGCAGCCGGGAACAAGGGCTATTACTATGTCGTCGCCTCTGCCGGCACGGCCAACGTATCCGGAATCACGGATTGGCAACTCGGCGACTGGATTGTTTCCAACGGGACATCCTGGAACAAGATTGACAGCTCGGACAAGGTTTCCTCCGTCGCCGGTCTGATGGGCGTGATCACGGCAGTCGCGCTGAAGACGGCACTGGGGCTTGGCACCGCAGCCGAGCAGCCCGCCACCGCCTTCGCTGACGCCGCTCAGGGGGGGAAGGCGGACAGTGCGATGCAGCCGGGCGTCGAAGATCAGATGATCAGTGGCGGTGCGCGTGTCACGGTCAAGGATCTCGGCAATCTCTCCGGCGCCACGAAGACGCCCGACCCTGGCGATCGGCCGATTCAAAAGATTACGAACAATGGGGCCGGAACGATCGCGCCTGGCTCGAACTACGGAACCTATCTGCTTCAGGTCATCAATGCCGGGGGCGCGGGGGCGATTGCCACGACGGGTTGGGTGGTCAAAGGCGACAGCTTCGACACAACGAATGGCAGCAAGTTTGTTTGTTCATGTCTGGTGACGGCCGACATGGCGGTGATGAACATCATCAAGGTGGCGTGATGGTCCTTCCTTCATTTGCCCCAGTGTTTTTCGCGGGGAAAGCTCCTCGCGCCTTTGGCATCTCCCCCGCCTTTGGAGGCAAGACGACGTGGGACCTTGATTTGGATGGTCCACTGTCAATCTCCACGCCCGGAACTTGGACGATAACGCCCGGGCCCGGGTTCTCCGGCACCGTGGAGGCCTGGGGCGCCGGCGGCGCGGGCGGCGCAATTGGCAACTCGAATTCCGAGATCACCATTAATGACCTGGAAGGCAGGAGTTCAGGCTTTCTTTTCCATGACAGCAGGCGGCGGGAAGGCTGGATTTTCCCAGGGCGTTACACTTACCGGCTCCATCGCCGGCGGCGCAGGCGGCGTAGCATCTGGAGGTAACACTGCGAATACAAACGGCGCCAATGGCGGCGCTGGCATCTTGGGTAATCCGACCGAAGGCGGAGACGGTGCAGGCGCTCCGAACGGCGGCGGCAATACTCTGGGCGGGTCCAGTTCCTCGCCCGGTAGCCCCGTCGCAGGCGCGCAGGGTTCCGCTCCTAGTGGTGGCGGTTCGGGAGCTGTCAGGGGCGGTAGCACCAGCTCACGTCGTTCCGGCGGAGGCGGGGGTGCAGGAGCCTATGGAAAGAGTATCTATGCGGTTGGCGATCTTCCGTCCTCCGGCCCCCTCACCGTCGGGAAGGGGGGTGTGGCACCTACTTCCTCAGCTGCCAACAGCAGCGGCGGCGCCGGCGCGAATGGAAGGGTCATCGTAAGGTGACGGCTCTCGCCTCGATCTGAAGTGATATTGGCGCTCTAGCGCTGCACGAATTCCCCATACCCCCTGGAGGCGAGACATGAACGATCCCAAGTGGGTCGCGCAGGCGCGCGGCTATGTCGGCGTCCGCGAGATCAAGGGCGGCAGCCATCATCCGAAGATCCTGGAGTGGTGGCGGGCGATTGGAGCGTCCTTGGTTGAAGGATGATGAAACGCCGTGGTGCGGGGCGTTCGTCGGTAGGGTTTGGGCGAAGGCAGACATGGCTCAGCCCGCAACTTCCTTTCAAGGTATGCTGCGGGCATGGCGCTTCACTTTGGTCAGCGGATGCCCTTGCTATTCCCGCTTCCTCCGCCCTTCTTGGGTGGCTTGTTGGCGGGCGGGGCAAACGTTCCTGGCTTCCGAGGCTCTACGTTCGCAGGTCCCCAATCCTTCGTTTGCTTTGAAGTGGGTTGAGCGGTCTGCTTGGTGGCCTTCTGGGTGTCAGACTTCTGTCGGGTCGGCTTTGCTTTGGACGCTCTTTCGTAGGACGTGCAGTAATCCCTGCCGTACATATAGCCGCCCGGTAAGCACCTCTGGTCCTCGATGGGCTGCCCGGCTAGGCACTTATGCAGCTCGATTCTCTGTTCCGCATTGGCTGCCTTATGATCACCCGTAGCGGCATCGTAGCAATGCTCCCTCGTAATCAGCCGCGGCGTAGCCGCTGCGCTTGATGCCATTAAGACTCCGATTCCAGTCAAGAAGAGAAGTCCAGATTTCATGATCGAGCTCCACCTATACGGTTGCTGGGAAAGTTCCCCTTAGCTGGAGACTCCGTTCAAGCTTGCTGTGCCGCATCCCTCATATGGGCTATGTCGGAATGACAACGGGCTTTCATGGCGACCAGTCGAGGACTCGCCACGGGCAGTTGGCATTCGGTGCTCCTCTGCTCGCCCCTCACGCTGCAGCTTTGCTCCCCCCAGATCGTCTGCTCGCGGCTCGTCAGATAGGTGTGCCTTCTATCTCGATGTGTTCTTTCTCGAATAGATGTCCTAGCCTCGCCAAAGGTGGGGGGCACTATGTGAATGAGATCAGGAGAATTGACGCTTGCTCGCTCTGTGGGCGAACTCAACGATGTTGCTGACGCGGCCGCGTTGGATCCGGATCGTTGGGTGGATTTTCTTGAGCTGCTGGCAGAGAAAACCCACGATTCCACGATCCTGTTTCAGGTCGCAGATCTGCATTCGTCTCGCTGGACGCCCATCCTGAGCCGTGGGTTCAGCGAAAAGGCATTGCAAGACTATTCGGGCTACTTCGCCTCAATATCGCCTTGGCGCGATCTTCTTGTCGGCTTGAAGGAGGGACAGACCGTATGGGCTGACGAGCATATCCCCATCAAGACTCTTCACCGGACGGAGTTCTACAACGATTTGCTTCGACAAGAGGGTGAAGTCGATAGCTCGACCGGCTTGAATCTCATTAGTGATCGTTCTCGAAGGGCGTCGATCGCGATACACTATAGCAGCAAATCAACCGAGCGCATGAATGACTTGGCGACTTCGTTATTAAACGGGGTTTCGGTGCGTATGCGCCAAGCGATCAATGTCAATCAGGCGTTGGCATCAAGTTCCAGCCAGTTTACCACGGACACTTCACTTTTACTGTCTTTAGCTGAGCCTGCTGCGATTGTGGATCAAAGTGGGCGCGTCCTCGCTTCGAATGATGCCCTCGTGGAATTCGCGACTCAGTATCAGAGGATCAGGATTGGTGGTGACGACCGGCTGGATTTTGGATCGGCTGAATTGCAAAGTGCGTTCTTGCGCCAATTGCGGGAGCGAAGTCTGGGTGGGGGGGATTTAGTCGCTCGGTATCCGGAAATGTCTATCTCGATTGCCGTTCTTCCGATACGGCCGAACGTTAATGACGTCCGCGGAATTGCTGGGCTCTTCCCTGTTCGCCGCCATTTTCTCGCGATTTTTCGGGTAATGGCTCGCCCTCTCCTAGAGGAGGCGACGGCTGAGCGGCTTGCGATGCGCTATAGACTGACGCCAGCTGAAACTCGATTGGTAGTGGCGTTGGGGCGCGGAACGAGCATCAACGCCATGGCGGAATCGCTGTCCATTTCGCGTCACACGATCCGGTCGCAATTGAAATCCGTATTCGGCAAAACGCAAACGCACAGTCAAATTGAACTTGTAGCTCTGCTATTGCACCACTTCAGGATCTGAGGCCGATCTTGGTCGCTTGCGCCGCAAAACCAATATGCGTTGCGAGGAGTGGATCGACAGCAGCGCCTGCTGAGCCGGGTCGCATTCGAGTGGTCCAACACCTTCGCCCGCGAAATCTCATCCTTCCGCGGTTCTTGAGCCTCACCGGCTCTATCGAGCCGTACCCGCCTTCTTAGTGGCCGCCTCGGCGCTCTAGGACGCCCACCGGAGTGCCCAACTGGCGCGAGGGCATGGGATAGATACTGGCCAAGAATTGCCCGCCAACGAGCTTCGGGGGCGGATGGCTAGGTGGCGGGCAGAGGACCGGCTGGTTGGTCCGTCCCCAATCAGCCGCCTCAAAGGGGTCGTTACGGGCGGGCGCTGGCAGCTCCCTACCTTCCTGCGCGCTGCCGGTTAGGATGTGAGCCTAACTAGCCTGCTCTAAAGCACGCCCGCAGCAATCAACACGACAGATAGCGAATGAGTTCCGTCCGCGACGCGGCCGAAGCAAAATGATGCCCGTCGCGAAGCCGACGGGCATGAATGGCCTGCATGACTATTTTTGATTTAGAGCCAAGCAGGCCCTGATCAAGCTCATTTCCCCACATCACCGGAGGCAAGACATGACGATGCAGACATGGGATCTGCCTCGGGCAGAAAGGTCTATCCAGGATTGGGTTTGTCTTGGCCGAGGCACTGGAGGACCGTGTCGGATAGGGCTCGCCCCATCTCGCGGTCTAGCGTCATTCCTATCCATCGGTAGCCAGGGGTCAGGAGGAGCAACGCGATGCCCTGCTGGTCAGGCATCGTCGTCACGAACCATCGGCCCTCGGTCGACACCTTAATCATTGAACCTGGATCTGGGTCCGCCTCGAGGGGCGCCGGAGGCAACATGGCCGCACGCATCTGAGCAAGGTTTTCTATGAAGTGGTCCACTTCATCCGCATCGAAGTCGAAGCGGATAGGCGGATCTGTCGGCAAGTCCATGACAAGCCGGGTTCTTTCGTCGTTCAAAGACCAATGCGGCGCAAGCATTCCGTGCCCTCCCTGATAAGTTCAACCCAAGGCTAGGGGCGACGCCCTAGCGTCAACTCTCACACCACCGGAGACAAGATATGACCCGCACAGTTTCGAGCGATGGGATTGCCATGGTCAAACGGTTCGAGGGCTTCAGCGCCAAGGCCTACCTCGACACCGGCAAGGTTCTCACCATCGGTTACGGTCACACCTCCGACAGCGACTATGTCGTTCGGCCGGGCGCCGTGATCACAGAGGCCAGGGCGGAGGCGCTGCTGAAGCTGGATCTGCGGGAGGCGGAAGAGGCTGTCGAGCGACTGGTGAAGGTCCCGCTCACTGACAACCAATTCGCGGCTCTCGTATCGTTCGTCTTCAACGTGGGGGAGGGCCAGTTCAAGGGCTCCACCCTGCTGAAGAAGCTGAACAAGGGCGGCTACGCATCGGTCCCGTCCGAGCTTCGAAGTGGGTCTACGACAATGGCAAGCGCCTCACGGGGCTGGTGAATCGGCGGAACGCCGAAGGCGGCCTGTGGGTGAAGGGTTCCTTCGTCTCAAGCTCCTCCGTCCCGGCCGAGCCGCCGAAGCCGAGCATCCTGACGAAGCCGGAGATCCTGACGCCCATCGCTGGCGCCGCCGGCACTGTGATCGCCGCGGCGAACGGACCTGGCCCCATCGCCTATGCCATCGGTGCGCTGATCATCCTCGGCGGCCTCGTGGCGGCCCTCTACTTCATTCGCAAGCAGTTGCAGGCCTCAAGGTGATCGCCTGCCTCCTTGCCACCCCGGCCGGGAGAGCTTGCGCCGCCGGGTTGGCCATCGTCGCCGGCCTCGGCCTCGCCGCTCTCAAGCTCATCTCGGTCGGCAAGCAGCAGGAGCGATCCCGCCAGCAGGCCAATGACCTCACCGCTATCAGGAACAGGAACACCAGCGATGAAAAGGTTGATGGCCTTGGGCCTGATTCTATGCGCGACAAGCTTGGCGAGTGGGTGCGTGACCGCTCGCGCTAGCTTCTGCGACACCTCGAGGCCGATCCGTCCGTCCGTCGATGACCAGTTCACGGACGGCACCGCCCGCCAGATCCTCAAGCACAACACCTATGGCGCGCAGGCATGCGGCTGGAAGGCGGGGCGATGATGCAGCCGGAACATGAACCTGCCGCCCAGCGCTATGGCGACCTGCCGGAGGAAACGCGGCGCATGCTGGAAGGTCTGCGACCGGATGAGGTCGCATTCCTACAAAAGCTCATCCGGATGGTGATGTCGTTCGGCACGGCGGGGAGGGCGTTTGCCTATGTGGCTGGCGCCATCCTCGGCCTGGTCATCGGCCTGCCAATGCTGATCGAGGCGCTCATGAAGATCTGGAACTGGCTCCCGCATCGGGGGCCGTAAGTGCGGGGGCGCTACAGTTCCTTTGGAGAGCAATATTGCCCCTGACACGCCGTAAACCGCACTTTCCCCTTAAGCTTGTAGATTGTCGATTTCCCTCTTGGCTTGGCGAACTCGAGGCAGGCGCCGCCGGTCCCGCAAAAGCCTTCGTCCCTCCATCGGACTGCAATGGGGACATTGCACTTGTTCACGATGAAATGAGCCATTGAATTGCTTGTGCGATCAAACGAGACGCATTTCACGGCGTCTTTGTATTTCGCTGCAGCCTTCTTCGTCGTCTTGGGCTTAGACCAGGGGTCGGTACCGTTCGCGTTGGAATTTGCGGCCGTTAGCCGGCTTGCGTCTTCCTTGCCGCGAGCTTCTGCTTCTCGGGATCTTTGCAGATAAAGCTCATTCTCCCGCCGCTGCCGAGCAGCATTGGCATCGTCGTTGCTATTCTCCCGCGAGAGACCCTGTATGATGAGTGAAGTTCCCAGGTTCAGAAGCTGTTGGGTGGCGTCTCCGCTTCCGCTTGAGCGCCCCCGCTGCCGGCGCCTTGGCAACCATAGGCTGCAACTTGGCTTATCTCGATTTGCCCCGGGTTGGATTCGACGCTGTGTAGGCAGCCTGGCTAAACCTCGAATGCCTCGTTCACGAGGCGGTGCCTGACGCGCTGGACGACGGTTTGTAGTAGGTTGATGTCCTCGATCGTCGCGCCGGTGCCTTTCGCTTCACGAACAAGGGATTTTTCAATCAGGTCGAGCCAAGGGCCTGGCCGATGCTGATGCATGGCGGCGAGGGCGTCTAGCGCGCTGACAAGGGCGTTGCTGAGAATAGTTGCCAACTGAATGTCGACCGCGCTCGGCGGGCGGGTCCGCGGGTTTCCATGCTGTTCACTCATGTTGTCCCCCCAAAGCGGGAGCACGCTGCAATCCCAGGTATATGAAATCAATACCCCAATCGGGGGATGCTTTGAGGAGAATCGCGGACTGCGAGTTGGCGGCGCGTTGGCGTTTGGGTGGGTAGAGCCAGATAGCAGCTCGAAGCGGCGATCAAGACGCTGCCTCTCGCGTAGACACATGCGGGATAGCCCGCCTGACGCTGAGAACGGCTAGGCAACATTGTTCGGGGATTTTGCACCGATTCAGCCGTTCCTAGCTCCTTTCGTCCCGAACGGTGCCGTTTCGTTCTCTGAAAGAATGCGGAATGCCGTTTCCGAAACCGGCTAAATAAATCAATAAGATCAGCAGGTTGTGGCGGATGGGGTGGGATTCGAACCCACGGTGGGCTTGCACCCACGGCGGTTTTCAAGACCGCTGCCTTAAACCACTCGGCCACCCATCCAAGCCTTGCAATCGTTGGTGAGTGCCCTCTCGGCAGAGGAACCTAGAATAGCTTGCTACCGAATTGCGACCGAACGACTTTGCGGGGTGGGCTTTACCGCGCTCCGCACGACGGCGTCAACACGCTCGGCCGCCTCGGCGCCCATGCCGGGGAAGGCTGGGGAAAAATGCACCAGCGCTGAACGCGTTCGCCTGACAGCGGACTGACAGCTTGCTCCGTCACATTGCCGTTGCCGGCCCTGGCCGGTCCAACCCAACCCCGGAGCTACCATGCGCATTCTCTCGACTGTCGCTATCGCCGCCCTCTCGCTTCCCATCATGGCCGGCGCTGCCCTTGCCAGCCCGGCTTGCACCAAGGAGCCAAAATCCGCCTGGATGAGCCAGGACGCCATGAAGGCCAAGATCGCCGAGATGGGCTACCAGAAGATCAAGGCCTTCAAGGTCACCGGTTCCTGCTATGAGATCTATGGCTACGACAAGAACAACAAGAAGGCCGAGGTCTATTTCAACCCGGTCGACGGCTCCATCGTGAAGGCCGAGATCGGTGATTGATCGCGACGAAGCAAGTGTCTCGCTCGTCGATGTCACGGTCGCCCCGGAAGGGGCGGCCACGATCCGCGTCTGGGACCCGGTCGTCCGGCTCTTTCACTGGACGGTCGTCACCGCCTGCATCCTCAACCTGTTCGTACTGGAACCTGGCCACGCTCTGCATCGCGCGGCCGGCTACACGGTTGCCGCCGCCCTGGCGATCCGACTGGTGTGGGGCTTCATCGGCACCCGCCATGCACGCTTTGCCGACTTCTTTCCCACACCAAGCCGGCTCGTGCCGTATCTGCGCGCTCTGGCTCAACGCCGGGAGCCGCGGCATCTCGGACACAATCCGGCCGGCGCGGTTATGATGATCCTTCTCATGCTCCTTCTGTCCGGCGTATGCTTGACCGGTTGGATGATGGGGCTCGACGCCTTCTGGGGCGAGGACTGGCTGCAGGAACTGCACGGCACTCTGGCCAATTCCATTCTGGTGCTCGCGCTATTTCACGCCGCCGCCGCGCTCTTCGAGAGCTTCCGGCATCGCGAAAATCTGGTTCTGTCGATGGTGACGGGTCGCAAGAAAGCATGAGAATCCTGCTCGTCGAAGACAGCCCGCGCCTTCGCGAGCTCCTCGTTGAAACCATCCACAAGGTGGAGTGGCGCGTTGACGCCGTCGACACGGTTGCCAACGCGCAAGCCGCCATCGCGGTCGCGCCCTATGACCTCCTGCTCGTCGATCTGGGTCTGCCCGACGGCGACGGGCTTGATCTGATCCGGGGCATTCGGGCCGAGGGCCAGACGACCCCGGTCCTCATCCTGACCGCGCGAGGCGCGGTGGATGAACGGATCACCGGTCTCGATGCGGGCGCGGACGACTATCTGGTGAAGCCTTTCAACCATCATGAGCTGCTGGCCCGCTGCCGCGCTCTGCTGCGGCGGGCGCCGGCGCATGTCGCCGACCTGATCGAGTTGGGCCATGTCGCCTTTGATCCGACGAGCGCTGTCCTGTCCTGCGCCGGGAAGACCGTTGCGCTGTCGCCGCGCGAGCGCTCGGTGCTCGCCGTGCTGCTTCGCAATGCCGGTTCCGTCGTGCCGAAGGAGCGGATCGAAGCGAAATTGTCGGAATTTGGCGATGAGCTGTCCGCCAATGCCATCGAGCTCGCGGTCTCACGGCTTCGCCGGCGGCTGGACGGCATCGAAGCCGGCCTATCGATCGAGACGGTGCGCGGGGCCGGCTACCTACTTCGAGACCTGACGAATGCCTGATCAGGCAGCGCGTCGGCCCGGCCTGGTTGCAACCATTGCCTGGCGCATCGTCTTCTTCGCGATCATTGCGATGGCGGCGCAGGTCGTCATCGTCTTTGCCGATTATTATTTCGACAATTCCGAGCTTGGCTCGCTGATGATCGAGCGGGAATCCACCCTGCTGGCGCGGGGCGTGTCCGCGCAGGATGGACGCTGGACCTTCCGGCTTCCCGAAGGGATCGAGGGCTATGACCCCGGCAGCGCCACCCGGCTCGCCCGTATCCGGGCGGTCGATGGCGGCATTATCTTCTCGAATTGCGGCACGCAATGCCTGCTCCATCTGCTGCCGGAGGAGGTCGATCCGCCCGACCGCTGGACGCGGCTCCTCGGCCAGGGCAAGCCGATCGCCGTGGCCGGCGGACGCTCGGTATGGATCGACGGCAAGCAGATCATTATCGAGATTGCCATCCTGGACCGGAACGAAGCGGTGATGTGGCGGGCACTGGGGCACGAGTTCGCCGATCATCTTGCCATCCCGATGCTGCTGCAGCTCGTTCTCGTTCTCGGTGGCTCGCTGGTCTCGACCTGGCTGGCGCTCAGGCCGGTCAAGGCGGCGGCCCGCCAGGCCGGCTCCATCGACCCGCTCGATCCGGAACACCGGATCGACGTCAGCGAAATGCCGAGGGAGGTCGCCGAGCTCGGCGCTGCCGTCAATCGCTCGCTCGCGCGCATTGGGCGCCTCATGAGGGACCAGCGCCTTTTCACCACCGCCGTCGCGCACGAGATCCGCACCCCGCTGGCCATGATGCAGCTCGAGCTCGGCCAAATCGATAGTCCCCGCGCAAGGCGGATGGAACGGGACGTCGAGAGCTTGGCCCGTTTGGTCGGCCAGATCACGGCCCTTGGTCGCCTGGAGGCCATTGAGCGCAAGGGCTTCCAGCCGGTTGACCTGGCCGGACTTGGGCGGAGCGTCGTCGCCTCGGTCGGACCGTGGGTCTATGACCATGCCCACTCCATCGCCTTCTGCGAGAGTGCTGCGATGTCGATCCAGGGCGATGGCGGGCTGCTGGAGGATGCCTTGACGAACCTCATCACGAACGCTGTCACCCACACGCCGGCCGGCACCAAGATTGAGGTCTGTGCCGGTCCAGGCCCCCGCATCGCGGTGATCGATAAGGCAGGCCTCTATCGCCCCGGCGATTGTGATAAGTCGCCGATGGCCAGGGCAGGTGACAGCCTTGGCGTTGGACTTGAAATCGTCAAACGCATCGCCGCCATTCACGGTGGCACCTTCGCGATCTCGGTAGATCCCGCGATCGGCACGATGGCGGTGCTCAACTTTCCGTCGTCGCCCACACAGGGCGCGAGCCGCCACCCATAGATCCGGATTCAGTCCTCGCATTCAGGAACGCAAAGATGCCGCGTCATTTGACCCATCGGGAAAACCATCTCGTCCATCGCATCGGCTGGCTGCGGGCCGCAGTCCTGGGTGCCAATGATGGCATTCTGTCGACATCCAGCCTGATCGTCGGGGTGGCCACCGCGGCTTCGGGTCCGAACGAGATCCTGCTCGCCGGTATCGCGGGACTGGTGGCAGGCGCCATGTCGATGGCGGCGGGAGAATATGTCTCCGTCAGTTCGCAATCGGATACCGAGAATGCCGACCTCGCCCGCGAGCGGGCGGAACTGGCAAGCGATGTTGAGGCGGAGCATCGGGAACTTGCGCAGATCTACGAGCAGCGAGGGCTGGACAAGGAACTCGCCCGACGCGTGGCCGAGCAGTTGATGGCAAAGGACGCTCTCGGCGCCCATGCGCGTGATGAGCTCGGAATTTCCGAGATCACGACGGCGCGGCCTGTCCAGGCGGCGCTGGCCTCGGCGGCTACTTTTGCCTTCGGAGCACTGATGCCACTCCTGATGGTTCTCATTTCCCCGACAGACTGGCTGGTTCCGGCCGTGTCGGTGGCATCGCTCGCGTTTCTTGCCGTGCTCGGGGCGATAGGGGCGAGAGCCGGCGGGGCCGATGTCCTGAAGGCGACCATCCGCGTGAGTTTCTGGGGCGCGATGGCCATGGCGGTCACGGCCGGAATCGGCGCCTTGTTCGGCACGGTTGTCTGAGGGGCTCTGGGCCAACCCTCTGCCAGGGCTGAATGCAGGCAGAACGCTTGAACGCAGCAGGATGAAGTCGGGCTTCCGGTAGGTTCCGCAGGGGCGACGGGCCCTGCCGCCGATGTTCCGCGCAATTGACGCAATTCGGCCATGGTTCGTTAACCGGCCGGAAAGGCGCGGTCGGCTGAATGCCATCTCATGTCCGGTGGGCTCCGCGCGACAGCGCAAAGGCCCGTTTGGACCCGAAAGGCGTCGGCACCGGTCGAGAACGATCGACAAATACCGCGGTTGCTGCTATCGGATTAGGCGAGATGGGGATGTCCAAAATTCAGATTCTGAGCCTTTTGCGCTCGGAAGCGCCGCAGGGCAGGGTTTTGCTGAGGGTCGCGACCGCCGTCGCAGCTGCCGCTCTGCTTGCCTCCTGCGCCACCGCCCCGTCCAAGCCTGCCAAGCGCAGCAAGGAATATTTCTCCGAGAAGGAATACGGCGTCAAAGCCAGCCCCCGTGTCGTTCAGCACGGCCAGGCCGTGCCGCAGGGCGGCGGCCGCTACATGGTCGGCAAACCCTATACGGTCAGGGGCCGGGTCTACACGCCGCGTGAGAACCCGCGCTACAAGGCTGTCGGCCTCGCTTCCTGGTACGGTTCCGCCTTCCATGGCCGCTATACGGCCAATGGCGAGGTCTACGATATGGACGGACTGTCGGCCGCCCATCCGACGATGCCGCTGCCGAGCTATGCCCGCGTTACCAACACGCGCAACGGCCGCTCCGTGGTCGTCCGCGTCAACGATCGCGGTCCCTATGCCAGCGACCGCGTCATCGATCTTTCGTCGAAGACGGCCGATGTGCTCGACATGAAGCACCACGGCACCGCCAAGGTGAAGGTCGAATATGTCGGCCCGGCCCGCATGGAAGGGCATGACCAGAAGATGCTGATGGCGACCTACAAGGGGCCCGGCAGCAGTGTTTCCGGCGGCACCATGCTGGCCCTGCAGGCGCCGACGATGCGCGCGCCGACCGCGAGCCCGGCCGTTATGATGGCGGCGCTGGCGCCGTTGCCCCGCTCGCGTCCCGAGATGGACTATGGCGGCAACGCCTATGATCCGGCGCTCGCCGTCTATGACGCGCAGCCGCAGGCGCGCGTCGTCGCCGAGGCGCGTCCGGCGCCGGCCGGCAGCAATTACGGCGAGCGTTCGCTCGGCACCTACACGATTTCCGATCCCGTCGGCTACGACCAGGGCGTCACGCCCGCCTCGGCCACCGAGGACGACTACTATCCGCCGGTTCCCCGTTCGGCCCGCTCGTCCTATGCGGCCGATCCGACCGCCTCGCCGGCGCAGCGCGCCGTCGCCGAGATGGCGTCGGGCCATGGCAACCGTCTGCAGGCGGCGCTCGATGCCGCCGTTGCCCGCGCAGCGGCGGAGCGCAGCACCGACGTTCCGGTGATCCAGCTCGGCGTCTTCTCGAACAGCGCCAACGCGGAAACGCTGGCAGGCCGCTTTGCCGATCTCGGCCGCGTCACCACGACCGAGATTGCGGTCGGCGGCAGGACGATGCAATCGGTGCGCCTGGTCATCGCGGATCCGGCAACGACGGGCGAGGCCGCCATCGCCCAGGTCCGGGCGGCGGGTCTCTCTGGCGCCTATCTGGTCAACCACTGACCATTGATCGCAGGGCGTCTCGCCTGTTAACCAGAGCAGGGTGGCCATCGGCCATCCGTGATTTGGCTATGGCGCCCGGCAGTTTGTCATGATGTCTCGCTGGTTTCCGCTGCGATTGCTGATCGCGCCGGCCGTGCTCACGGTCCTCGGCGCGACGGCGGAACTGCGCGCGGTCGCCGCCACGCCGTATGAGAGCAAGGCCACCAGCGCAATCCTCGTCGACGTCGATTCCGGCACCATCCTCTACCGCAAGGCCGCAGACGCGGCGTTCCAGCCCGCGGCCATGGCCAAGATGATGACCATGGTCGTCGTGTTCGACGCCATCCAGTCCGGCAAGCTCAAGCTCGACGACAGTTTTCCGGTGAGCGAGCATGCCTGGCGGACAGGCGGCGCGCCGTCCGGCAGCGCCACCATGTTCGCCGCGCTTAAATCCTCGATCCCCGTCGCCGACCTGCTGCGCGGCGCCATCGTCCAGGCCGGCAACGACGCCTGCATCATCCTGGCCGAGGGCATCGCCGGCTCCGAGGGCGCCTTTGTCGACATGATGAACCGCAAGGCGGCGGAGCTCGGCCTGACCGGCTCCCATTTCACCAATGTCTCGGGCCTGACCGATCCGGCCCAGAAGGTCACCGCCGACGACCTATACAAGATCGCCGATCACATCATTCACACCTATCCGGACCTCTACAAGATCTACGCGGAGCCGGACTTCACCTGGAACAAGATCTACCAGCGCAACCGCAATCCGCTGCTGTCCGCCGGGATCGGCGTCGACGGGCTCTCGACCGGCTTCACCCCGGAATCGGGCTATGGGCTCACCGCGTCGGCGATCCGCGACGGCCATCGCATGACGCTGGTGGTGAGCGGACTTCCGACGGACAAGGAGCGTGCCGAGGAAGCGCGCAAGCTTTTCGAATGGGGCAATACCGCCTTCGAGCGCCTTCGCTTCTTTGATCGCGGCGAGGCGGTGGCCCAGGCACGCGTCTATGGCGGCACGACGCGGGGCGTGGGGCTCGCGACCGAAGAGCCGCTCGACATCCTGCTCCTGCGCGGCAACCGCGAACGGATCCGCGCCCGGGTCGTCTATGACGGCCCCCTTGTCGCTCCGGTCCGGCAGGGCGCGCAGGTCGGCGTCGTTCGCGTCTCGGTCGGCGACGTCCAGGTGCTGGAAAAGCCGGTCTACACGATGGCGGCCATCGACAAGGGATCGATGGACCAGCGAGCGCTCGATGCGGTCCAGCAATTGCTGATCGGCTGGTTGCCGCAATGGAAATGACGTCAAGATTGCCGGGCCGTTTCATCACCTTCGAAGGCGGGGAGGGATCGGGCAAATCCACCCAGATCCGCCGCCTCGCGGAGAGGCTCCAGGCCGGAGGCCGCACCGTCGTCGTGACGCGCGAGCCGGGCGGCACCGAGCTCGCCGAGGCGATCCGCGGCTTCATTCTCTCCGGCGCCGCCGAACCGCTCGGCCCGGAAGCCGAGACGATGCTGTTCGCGGCGGCGCGAGCCGATCACGTCGACCGCGTCATCCGACCGGCGCTCGAGCGCGGCAACTGGGTCCTCTGCGACCGCTTCATCGACTCGACCCGCGCCTATCAGGGTTCGGACGGCGTCGACGCGCATCTGCTCGACAGCCTCGAGAAGATCGCCATCGGCGAGGCGCGCCCCGATCTGACCCTCATCCTCGACCTTCCCGTCGAGATCGGTCTCGACCGGGCGGCGCGGCGGCGCAGCGGCGAGACCGGCCCCGCCGACCGCTTCGAGCGCGAAACCATCGAGCGGCATCAGCGCCGCCGGGACCTATTCCTGGCAATCGCGGCGCGCGAGCCCGAGCGGTGTCTCGTCATTGACGCCAACCAGAGCCAGGACCAGGTCGCCGACGCGATCTGGCAGGCCGTCCTGCAACGTGTGAACGAAAGCGTGAATTGAGTATGGCCGGACCCGACGTCACGCGCCCCGATGCCATCGAAGGCTGGCCGCTGCCGGAAGAGCAGACCGAGTGGTATGGCGATCCCGCCGTCGAACGGCTTCTGGTCGAAGCCTATCGCGGCGGCCGCATGCATCATGGCTGGATGATCGGCGGACCGCGCGGCATCGGCAAGGCGACGCTCGCCTATCGCTTCGCCCGGTTCGCGCTGACCTATCCGGACCCGGCCAGCGCGCCGGATGCCGAGACGCTGGCCGTGCCCGCCACGTCGAAGGCCGCGGCCAAGATCGCGGCGCGATCGCATCCGAACATCCTGACGCTGTCGCGCCCCTGGGACGAGCAGGGCAAGCGCTTCAAGGCGAGCCTGACCATCGACGAGATTCGCCGGACCATTCCGTTCTTCGGTTCGACGGCGGGCGAGGCGGGATGGCGGATCGCCATCGTCGATTCGGCCGACGACATGAACGCCAATGCGGCCAACGCGCTGCTGAAGATCCTGGAGGAGCCGCCGCGGCGGTCGCTCTTCCTCGTCATCTCGCACGCACCCGGCCGGCTGTTGCCGACCATCCGCTCGCGCTGCCGGCGCCTCGATCTGGCGCCGCTGACCCCGTCGGCCATCGAGGGCGCGCTCGCGCAGCGTGATGACGGTCCCGCCGATATCCGCCGTTTCGCCGCCGAGGCCGGGCAGGGCAGCCTGCGCAAGGCGATCGGTTTCCTCGACGAGGACGCCGCCGCCATCGGCCGCGCCTTTTCACGCGTGGTGGCGCGCTTTCCGCAACTGGACGGGCAGGGCGCCCACGCACTCGGCGATCTCGTCGCCCAGCGCGGCGCCGACGAAGCCTTCGCCAATTTCACCGACCTCGTCTTCGCCTGGCTCAGCCGCCGCGCCCGTGGCGAGGCCGAACCCGACGGTGCCGCGATACCCCAAAGCGTTGCAGCGACCCCGCTTGCGACTTGGGCGGAGGTGTGGGAAAAGCTCCGTCAGTCTTCGGCGGATGTCGAGGCGCTCAATCTCGACCGCAAACAGTTTGTGCTCACGACCATGAACATCCTCGCTCGCGCGACCCGAATGTGAAGCTGTCGAGCGACCGGCGATTGCTGGTTATGAGACTATTGGTCGGGTTCAAAGAAAAGCGAGACAGCGGTGACAGCGCCGAAATTCTATATCACGACAGCCATTTCCTATCCGAACGGCGCGCCGCATATCGGCCATGCCTACGAGCTTCTGGCGACGGACACGCTGGCGCGCTTCAAGCGCCTGGATGGCTATGACGTCTTCTTCCTGACGGGAACGGACGAGCACGGCATCAAGATGGTGCAGACGGCCGGGCGCGACGGCATCACCGCCCGCGAGCTGGCCGATCGCAACGTGCCGCGCTTCCAGGCGATGGCGGCGGCGCTGAACTGCTCGCATGACGACTTCATCCGCACGACCGAGCCGCGCCACTACGCGGCCTCGCAAGAGATCTGGCGGCGGATGGAAGCGAATGGCGACATCTACAAGGATGCCTATGCCGGCTGGTATTCGGTTCGCGACGAGGCGTACTACGCCGAATCGGAGACCGAGGTCCGTCCCGACGGCGTCCGCTATGGGCCGCAGGGAACGCCGGTCGACTGGGTCGAGGAGGAGAGCTATTTCTTCCGCCTCTCGGCCTACGAGGATCGCCTGCTCGCTCTCTACGAGGGCAACCGCGACTTCATCGGGCCGGACGAACGGCGCAACGAGGTGGTCAGCTTCGTCAAGGGCGGTCTCAAGGATCTCTCGATCTCGCGCACGACCTTCGACTGGGGCATCCCTGTTCCCGGCGATCCGAAGCATGTGATGTATGTCTGGGTCGACGCGCTGACCAACTACATCACGGCCGTCGGCTATCCGGATGCCGACAGCGAGACCTTCAAGCGCTACTGGCCGGCCGACGTCCATGTCATCGGCAAGGACATCGTCCGCTTCCATTCGGTCTACTGGCCCGCCTTCCTGCTGTCCGCCGGTCTGCCGCTGCCGAAGCGGGTATTCGCGCACGGCTTCCTCTTCAACCGCGGCGAGAAAATGTCGAAGTCGCTCGGCAACGTCATCGATCCGATGGCGCTGATCGAGCATTACGGCGTCGATCCGGTGCGCTTCTTCTTCCTGCGCGAAGTGCCTTTCGGCCAGGACGGCAATTACAGCCACGAGGCGATCATCACGCGGATCAATGCCGATCTCGCCAACGATTTCGGCAATCTGGCGCAACGCTCGCTGTCGATGATCGGCAAGAATCTCGGCGGCGTCGTGCCGGAGCCGGGCGCCTTGACCGAGGCCGACGAGGCGATCCTCAGGGCTGCCGACGGTCTGCTGCAGCTCTGCCGCGCCGCGATGGAGACGCAGCAGATCCATCAGGCGCTGAACGCGATCTGGGGCGTGGTGGCCGAAGCGAACCGCTATATCGCCGGCCAGGCGCCGTGGGAGCTGAAGAAGACCGATCCGGCCCGCATGGCCACCGTGCTCTACGTCACGGCGGAAGTCGTGCGGCAGATCGCGATCCTGTCGCAGCCGGTGATGCCGGGTTCGGCGGCCAAGCTGCTCGATCTGCTGGCCATTCCGGCCGAGAGCCGCAGCTTCGCCTCGCTCGGGGCCGCCGGACGCCTGGCGTCCGGCTCGGCCCTGCCGACGCCGTCGGGCGTGTTCCCGCGCTATGTCGAGCGGGAAGAGGGCGCCGAAACCGCCTGAGACCATCGTCCCGATCGATCGGCGATCGGTCGGGACCCTTCTCTCGCCTCGGAGCTATCCCGGTCCCAGGATCTCGTTGATCCGCTGCACCGTCACCACGGTCTCCGATTCACGCGTGCGGCGCAGGGCGAAATCCTGGCCGGCCGCCGCGATCTCGCGGCAGGCCTGATCGTGCGCGCGGCACCATTCCACCTTCTCGATCACATCCGACAGATCGGCCGCCACAGGGACGAAATGCGTCCACGGCACGAACTCGTCGTAGAACCACTGCTTGAAACCGACCGGCGACGCCACCTTCAGCACGCAGCAGCCGAGCAGCAGCCGGGTGTAGAGATTACCCCAGCTGGTGCTGGACCCGTCGATGTCGATGGCGAACTTGATGTCGATCCAGCGCGACGGGGCTACGTGATTGCCGAGAATGCCATGCGCCTCCATCGCTTCCCGCGTCGCGTGGTGGGCGCGATCGCGTTCCGGCACGATCAGCCGCACGTCGACGTCATCGATCCCGCGCAGGGCCAGGCAAAGCCGAACCCGCTGCTTCAGGTTGGGATCGTCAATGTCCATCTGCTCGGTCGTCGTGTCGCCATGCCCCGAAATGTCGCCGCGCCAGAGCAGGGTGTCCTGCCGGCTCGCCCACTGGCCCGGGCGGTTCTCCGCCAGCGTCCGGTAGGGCTGATAATATTCCGGCGTCATGAAGCCGGGATCCGGCACCAGGATCGATTGCGGCTCGTTGGTGGCGTAGGCGAGCTCGTTGGGAATGTTGTCGCCGCCATCCGAGACGTTGGCGGTCGCCGAGGTCACGCCGGCGGCGGTGCGGCTCATGATCCGGACGAAGGCGGGCAGGCGCCGCCACATCATCTCGAACTGGAAGGCGTCGCGCGCCATCAGGTCGCGATCGAGATTGACGTGCAGCTGGTTGCCGATCCGCTGGAAATCGATCTGGAAGCGATGCCGTCCCGGCTCGCTGGCCTGGTTGATGACGATCGAGGCGGGGGCGCCGGCGATGGTTGGCAATTCGGCGGCCAGCTTCCGCACCAGAGCCTCTTCCTTGAAGCGGCGCGGCAGAAGTCGATAGAGGGTACGCTGGCTGAATTGCACGTACGAATCCCCGGCCGCGTGCTGTCACAAGCCGCACTCTAGTGGGGCGATCTCGCGACTGTCCACAACGGTCGACAGAGCGCCGCATAGCCGCTACTGACTGCACACGAAACACCCCATATTTGCCCTTATGCAATCATCCGAACGGTCGAAGAGAATGCTGGTCGACAGTCATTGCCATCTGGATTTCGCGGATTTCGAAGCCGACCGCGCGGCGCTGATGGAGCGTGCGCGCGCCGCCGGCGTCGGCCTGATGGTCACGATCTCGACCCGTGTCCGCCAGTTCGACAAGATCCGCGCGCTAGCCGAGGCGCATCCCGAGGTCTATTGCTCGGTCGGCACTCATCCGAACAGCGCCCATGAAGAGCCGGACATCACCACCGACGAACTGGTGGAACTGTCGAAGCACCCGAAGGTAGTGGCGATCGGCGAGGCCGGGCTCGACTATTTCTACGGCGCCGAGCACAAGGCGCTGCAGGCCCAGGGCCTGCGCCGCCATATCGCCGCCGCCCGCATCACCCAGTTGCCGCTGGTCATCCACGCCCGCGACGCCGACGAGGACATGATCGCGATCCTGCGCGACGAGATGGGGAAGGGAGCCTTCCCGGCCATCCTGCACTGCTTCTCTTCCGGCCCGGAGCTGGCCAGGGTCGGGCTCGAGCTCGGTCTCTATGTCTCCTTCTCCGGTATCCTGACGTTCCGCAGCGCCCAGGCGCTGCGCGACATCGCCGGCGACGTGCCGCTCGACCGGCTGCTGGTCGAGACTGACGCGCCCTATCTGGCGCCCGTGCCGCATCGCGGCCAGCGCAACGAGCCGGCCTATGTGCGCGACACCGCCGCCGTCCTCGCCGAGGTGAAGGGCGTCTCGCTCGACGAGATGGCCGGGATCACGACGGAAAACTTCCTGCGCCTGTTCACCAAGGTCCCGCGCGACGCGCTGGCGGAAGCGGCGGTGCCCCACCATGGCTGATGGCGCGCCGGAGAGCCCCCGGGCCGACCGCCTGCGCATCACCGTGCTCGGCTGCGGCGCGTCGCCCGGCGTGCCACGGATCGGCAATGACTGGGGCGCCTGCGACCCATCCGAGCCGAAGAACCGGCGCACGCGCTCGTCGATCCTGATCGACGGCTTTCGCGGCGATCATCCCTATCCGACGCGCATACTCGTCGATGCCGGACCGGATCTCCGTAGCCAGATGCTCGATGCGCGGGTGGACCGGCTCGACGCCGTGCTGTTCACCCATCCGCATGCCGATCATACCCACGGCATCGACGACCTGCGCTCGTTCTGGCTCGACACGCACCGCTTGGTGCCGATCTATTCGGACGACTTCACCCAGGAGCGGCTGGAGGAAGCCTTCGGCTACTGCTTCCGCACACCGACCGGCGGCAGCTATCCGCCGATTCTGGGCCGCACGCGGATCGAGGCGGGGCAGGGGTTCGCCATCGACGGCCCGGGCGGCCGGCTCGATATCCTGCCGCTGCGCCAGGTCCATGGCGACATCGACAGCCTCGGCTTCCGGATCGGCGATTTCGTCTATTCGAGCGACATCAGCGCCGTGCCCGACGAGACCCTGCCGCATCTCGCCGGCCTCTCGCTCTGGATGGTGGACGCGCTGCGCTGGCGGCCGCATCCGAGCCATTTCAGCGTCGACGACACGCTCGCCTGGCATGAACGTCTCCGGCCGCGCCGGACCATTTTGACCCACATGCATGGCGACCTCGACTACAAGACGCTCGCAGCCTACGTCCCGGGCGATGTCGAACCCGCCTATGACGGCATGGTCCTGACCGTCGGCCTGTAGTCGAGAAAACGACACGGCACGGCGAGCTTCGGTCTGGCTCCACGGAAAAGGACGTGCCAATCTTGGATTCGGGATGCGGCAGTATCTCGTTCAGAGTGGATCGAAGGGGAGATGCTGCCTAATGAAAGTTCGAAACGCTGCCTGGTCCATCTTCGGGATCGGCGCGGTCGCTGTCTCTGTCTTCATTCTCTACCAGGAGTTCCGGCGGATATCCTTCGCCGAGGTCGCCGACAGTCTGAGGGCGATCACCCTTGGCAATTGGGGCCTGGCCATCTGCGCCACGCTGGTCGCCTATGGCGCGCTCGCCTGGTACGACCGGATCGCCATCCAGCATCTCGGCAAGAAGGTCTCCTGGCTGTTCATCGCCCTGTGCTCCTTCACCACCTACGCGCTGTCGCACAATATCGGCGCCTCGGTGATCTCCGGCGCGGTGGTCCGCTACAGGGCCTATTCGACGCGTGGCCTGACGCCCCAGGAAATCGGCCTGCTGATCGTCTTCTGCTCGTTCACCTTCGCGCTCGGCACCGTGCTGATGGGCGGCTTCGTGCTGACGATCGAGCCGGAAATCGTGCTGCGCCTGGCTGATATCCCGATCTGGATCTCCTTCGCGCTCGGCCTCGTCCTGCTTGGACTGGTAGGCCTCTACGTGCTCGGATCCTGGCGCCATTTCCCGGCCTGGCAGTACAAGCGTTTCACGCTGCAATATCCCCGCCTGCCGATCGTGATGCGGCAGCTGGTTGCCGGGCCGCTGGAGCTCGCCGCCGCCGCCGCCATCATCTATTTCGCGCTGCCGGCAGCAGGCAATCCCGGCTATCTGGTTATTCTCGGCATCTTCCTGGCGTCCTTCACCCTGGCGCTGCTGTCGCATGCGCCCGGAGGCCTCGGTGTGCTGGAAGTGACCTTCCTGGCGGCCCTGCACGAGATGGATCCGAACGACGTCTTGGCCGCGCTGATCGTCTTCCGGCTGCTCTATCTGCTGGTCCCGTTCGCCATCGCGCTCGTCGTGGTGCTGCTTTTCGAGCGCACCCAGCTCGCCCGCAAGGACACCGAGTAGCTCACTTTCGACTCCAGCATATTTGTTAAATATCAAATAGATATGACGATATTCTAGAGCGAATTATCCGCTTTCGTGCTGACAAAAAAGGCCGCGGCGATGGCTCGTCCGCGGCCTTTCTCAATCCGTAAACAAGGGCAGGGGGCTAGCCAGCCTGCCCTTCCCCATGTCGGGCGAGCCAGCGGGCATTGTAGCCGAGCGGATGCGCCGGCAGCCGTTCGACCGGCACGCCGAGATTGGCGGCGCGGATGCGCGCGACATCCGCCTTCGGCTTGCGATCCATGGTCAGAACGCCGTTCTGCTCCTGGTAGGTGTCCGTCAGCTGCGTGTAGCAATAGCCGGCGAGGAGGGTCGAACCCGTCGTGCCGCGCAGCACGTCGGCATAGCGCACGAGGAAGTCCTCGGCGTCCGTGGCCTGGCTGTAGCCCCAGCCCTTTTCCTGCCCCATGAAGAAGGCGATGCCGCCGAACTCGGTCAGCATGACCGGCTGGCCGGCCCATGCATGGCCGTCGATCGCCAGCGCGCGACCGGCCGAGCGGAAGGTCGTCAGCGTATCGCGAAACACCGTCTCCGACCGATAGCGGCCATCGAGGACGTCGCCGTCGTGGTGATAGTCGTGCACGGCGAAGATGTCGGTCTCGATCTGCTCCCAGCCGTCATTGCCGCTCACCGGGCGCGTCGCGTCGAGCGACTTGGTCAGGTGATAGAGCGACTGCTGATAGCTGCGCTGGCGCGCATCATGCGGCAGTTCCGGAATGCCCCAGGACTCGTTGAACGGCACCCAGGTGACGATCGAGGGATGC
This sequence comes from Kaistia granuli DSM 23481, assembly GCF_000380505.1. Classification (GTDB taxonomy): domain Bacteria; phylum Pseudomonadota; class Alphaproteobacteria; order Rhizobiales; family Kaistiaceae; genus Kaistia; species Kaistia granuli. The sequence goes on from NZ_AQYH01000003.1 coordinate 201,638, forward strand.
GAATAGTCCCGTTCGATTGCTTCCTGCCATTCAGCCGTCACCCGCGTCACCGCCTCGCTGGAGAAGGCATAGGCGCTCGGCATTTCCTCCCAGACCAGCAGGCCGAGCACGTCGGCCCAATAGAGGTAGCGCGGATTCTCGATCTTCTGGTGCTTGCGGGCGCCGTTGAAGCCGAGCTGCTTGGTCAACTCCACGTCGCGACGCAGTTCATCGTCGCTGGCCGTCATGATGCCTTCGCGCCAATAGCCCTGGTCGAGCACGAGCCGCAGAAAATAGGAGCGGCCATTCATGACGAAACGGCCATTGGCCGTCGAGACACCGCGCATCGCCGTATAGCTCTTCAGCGTGTCGATCACGGCGCCGGAGGCATCGACCAGCGTCACTTCCGCGTCGATCAGCTGCGGATGCTCGGGCGACCAGACGAACTCGGCCCGCGCATCGTCGATGCCGGGGTCGGGGAGGGCGAGCACCCTGCCCGTATCCTTGCCGGTGAGGGTGTATTCGTCCTCGACCAGCACCCGCCCCTCGATCGAGAGTTTTACGCGGAGGCGGCAGCCTTCCGGTCGCGCGACACGGGCGTCGAGGCGGATCTCGAAGCGGCCGAAATCCGGAGTCCAGTGCAGCCGGTCGACATGGCTCTTCGCCACCCGCTCGATCCAGACGCTCTGCCAGATGCCGGTCGTGCGCGGATACCAGATGCCATGCGGCGCGGCGAGCCAGTCCTGCTTGCCCCGCGGCTTGTGCATGTCGGCCGGATCGTCCTCGGCGCGCACGACGATCTCGAAGGAGCGGCCCTTGACCAGGGCGGCGAGCGCGACGCGGACCGGCGTGTGACCGCCCGTATGCGAGGCGGCGTGCTGACCGTCGATCCAGATGTCGCTCTTATAATCGATAGCGCCGAAATGCAGGATCAGGTCATGCCCGTCGTCCAGCGCCAGTGCTTCCGGCAGCTCTACGGTGCGACGATACCAGACGACGGGATGAAAGCCTTCGTCATGGATGCCGCTGCGCGGCGATTCCGGCACATAGGGGACCTCGATGGTCAGCTTGAAATCCGGTTGATCCGGTCGCTGCCAGGCGGCCGAATCGTCATAGGCAAACTGCCAGGCGCCATCGAGCGATTGCCATAGGCTGCGCTCCATCTGCGGCCGCGGATGGGTACTGTAGACCAAGGGACTTCCTCCAAATCCAACCAGACAAGACGCAGCGGGCCACAGCCGCGATGCCGGAAGCATCCCGTCAGCAAACCCAAGGGCAGGGGACTGCCCTCCTCCAACCTGCGATGATCAACCGGATCAATGGTATTATGATAAGATTGGCGTTCTGAGGTGTCAATTCGCTGCCGTTGCCGATCGGCCACGTCTCCCGAAGAACCCACTTCTGTCGCGGCTTCGCCCGAAAGCAGCCCCATTGACGTCGGGAATCGCTGGCAATCTCTCTGGCATCGGTTCGATCGAGCAGAGGATTCGCGATGGATACGATCCATGACGGCGCATCTCGGCAGCGCCCCAACATTCTCCCACGGCTGGCGATTCACGGCTCCGCCGGGCTCGTCGCCATCATCGGCGCCGGCCTGGTCGGTCACATGATGATGGCGTCTGAGGATCCGCGCCCGATGACGGCGGCACCTGCCACGGCGCAGATCTATGTGCTGCCAGACGCCTCCCAGCCGGATATGGCCCCGTCGCAGGGCACCGCTGCGCCGGTAACCGCCGCTGGCACGGACGCCGTGCCGAAGCCAGTCGCCGAGGCGCCGATCCCGCCCAAGCCGGTCGCCAGGCCCGCCATCAAGGCGGCGGCCAAGTCCTGCGAAGGCGGCGACTGCCCATCCTGGGAATCGATCGTCAACAAGGCGCTGGCCACCGGACCGACGACGCAGAGCCGTCCGGCGCCAATCCAGGCCTCGGCGCCACGTGAAGCGCTGCCGTTCGATCCGGCAAGCTCGGCAGCACCCATGGCCGCCGAGTTCTCGGCGAACGAGCCGCGCGTCATCGAACGCGAAGGCCCGACATCGATCGGCGGCATGGCGCGCTCGGCAACCACGTCGGCCGCGGCAACCGTCGTCACGCAGAGCAGCAAGCTGGTCGACAATCTGATGCGCTGGAGCGAGACGGCGGTTTCGGGCGTCGGCATCCGGCGGGACCATACGCCGCCAGAAGCAGTGCCAAACTAGTTCCATAATATATCTTATGCGAATTGAGGATGTGCAGAGGGGGATGGGAGTTTGCAGGACGACCAAGCCCCCTCAACGCTTCTGAAGGGCTTCCGGCTTAACTGAAGAAGCCTCGGCTCGCCTGTGCCACAGGACGAGCTTGCCGGCGGGTTCGCTAGATCGCACCTGTCCGGTCTTGCGACTATGCCTGACCCGGATCCAGCAACAGGCCGGACACCAGCACGTGGAACGCCTCGATAGCCTTGGGCAAGACCGACCGAGGTTCATCGCTGGCGGCCACCCACAAGGCGGCATTCAACGCGGCGCCGTTGAGCAGACGCGCCGCTGCCTCGACATCTACCGGCTTCATCCTGCCAGCTTCGAGCAACCGCCCGACGGTCTGCTTTGTCAGTTCGAGGCAGGCATTCTGGCTCGGCCATTGCGACGGATCTCCCAGGAACGCGGGCCCATCCAGCAACACAATCCGCCGCACTTCTGGATCGAGCGCCATCTCGATATAGACCGTACCCTCCGCAAGCAGCCCAGCCCATTCGTCCGTGGCCTGCGACGCCACAGCTTGCGCGCGACTTGCCATCTCGCCATCCATCTGGGCAACGACAGCGGCCAGAAGTCCCTTCTTGTCACCGAAATTGTGATAGAGCGCGCCGCGCGTGAGCCCGGCATCGGCGGTCAGATCATCCATGGAGGCCGCAGAAAAACCCTTTTGCGCGAAGGCCTTACGGGCCGCGGCTATCAACTTCTCCCGGGTTTCCCCCATGGCTTCGGCGCGACTTTTCGGTGGCATTCAATTCCCCTTCTCACATACGGCGCGTATACCAAATTGACATACGGTGCGTATCTGAACTATTCACATACCGCTCGTATATAAAAGTCGATCTCGTTTGGAAACCCGGCCCACTCGCGGGTGGTTTGCGCCACGCCGGACGACGCCAATGCAAGGAACCGCAATATGACGAAACCTGAGCCGGTATTCCCCGCCAACCGCCACGCCCTCTACGAGGCGCACGGCTATTCTGCCGCGATCAAATCAGGCGACCTGCTATTTGTCTCCGGCCAAGTCGGCAGCCGCGGCGACGGCACGCCCGAACCCGACTTTGACGCCCAGGTGCGTCTTGCCTTCGCAAACCTCCGGGCAACGCTTGCTGCCGCCGGCTGCACGTTTGAGGACATTATCGATGTCACGACGTTTCACACGGATCCTGAGCGTCAGTTCGCAACCATCATGACCGTGAAAAATGAGATCTTCACCGAGGCGCCCTACCCGAACTGGACTGCGATCGGCGTGAGCTGGCTCGCTGGATTTGAGTTCGAAATCAAGGTCATCGCGCGTATTCCTGACAAGCGCGGCTGATTGTGCGGCGGCGGATCGGGCAGGGCGCCCGTCCGCCCTGCCCGCGCCCGCCGGACGGTCGCCGGCGGCATCGTCACGTACGCTTCACGGTCGCGCGCTATATGGCGTCGACGTGCCCTTGCCGGCTCCTGACGCCAACGAACGGTCTTCTTGATGACAACGACGCTCGCCTCCGCCTCGCTCACCCGCTATGCCGTCAGCGCTCACACGACGCCACCCAGGCATCTCGGACGGCGCTATGACCAGAGCGGCGTCTTCCTGCCGGAGCCGGGCAACACGGTGGTATGCCACCTGGTCGAAGGATCGCGCTCGCAGGCGGCTGTCGCAGAAGTTCGGCGGCGGATGATGGCGATGCCCGATGCCGGCCAGCTTGCCTTCACGCCCGTCTCCAGCCTGCATATGACGCTGTTTCAGGGCATCCTCGAAGATCGGCGCCACCTTCCCTATTGGCCGCAATCGATGCCGCTCGATACCGGGATCGATGCCATGACGCATCATTATCTGGACCGGCTAGAAGTTTTTCAGGATGCCGGACCGTTTCGCGTCGAAGTCGTCGATGTCGTGCCGACCGGCCTGACCGTCGCCGGCGCCACGGACGCCGACCGGCGCTGCATGAAGGCGTGGCGGGACCGGTTGGCGGATACCTTCGGCTACCGCCATCCCGACCATGACGACTACGTCTTCCACGTGACGCTAGCCTATATGATCGACTGGCTCCCGGATGATCGACTGCCCGCCTGGCAGGCGCTGTTCGACGATTGCCGCGCCTTGCTCGCCCGCGAAGCCCCGGTGCTGGAGCTCGATCCGCCGAGCTTCTGCAGCTTCGACGACATGAACCATTTCGAGGTTCTGCGGGTCCTGGCCGAATAGGATCACGGCGATCGGCTCACGTCAGGGCGGGATAAAGCCGCCGCCCCTTCCCGGCCCGCGCCAGCAGCGCTTGCCGCCGTCGCGATCGCAGTTCGAGGAATTCCCGCGCTTCGATATCGCGAAAGAAGACGGCCGCCGGCTCGAGCCGGCGAACGGCCCGCTCGACATCGTCGAGACCGGTCCGGAAGAATTCCTTGCGGTCGTTCTGCCGGTTGACGCGCAGCCGGTGGAACTCGCTGTGCAGCGCCCGCTCCAGCGCCGGGGCGTCGTCGCTGTAGATCATGGCATGCACGTCGAAATCGAAGGGAACGCTGGCGTCGCCAAGCTCCCGCACCCGTTCGGCCGGGTCGAGACGACGGCTCAGGCCGATTTTTACGACATCGCTGCCGAACGACCCGTTGTTCGAGATGACATAGACATATCCAGAGCGGGTCCGCTCGGCCATCGCCTGCGCCCGCCGCGGAGCAGGGCCGTTCCACCCTGCCCGGCCCTGCCCATCGGATACCAGCCTGGCGAGCGCGTCGTCGCCCTGTGCCAAGGCGGCATGGATCCGAGCCTCCAACCGGCGCTTTTCCGCGCAGCTGCGCCGAAGCCGGATCGAAGCCGCGAGCAAAGGCACCGGCGTCACGACCAGCATCACCAGAGCATCGAGCCAGATTGCCGAGATGGTGTCCATGCGCCCTCCCCGTCATCCCGATCCGTCACGCTCGGCCCGGGGGAAGCCGAAGCGCACCGTCTGTCAGTCCAGTTGTATCATATGAAGATTTGCACGCAATACGCGCCAGAATGCGGGAATGGCGCGGTCGTTACCCGCGCCATTCTGTCTGAAATTGCGGCGCGGCGCGACCCTCAGTCGACCGTCTCGAGCATGGGATAGTCGGTGTAGCCCCGGCTGCCGGCGGTATAGAAGGTCGAAGGGTCCGGCTGGTTGAGCGGTACGCCGAGGGAGAAGCGACGCACGAGATCCGGCGAGGCGATGTAGTTGCGCCCGAAGGCCACCGCGTCGGCCGTGCCGTCGGCGATCAGTCGCTCGGCATCGGCCTGGCTCATGCCCTGGTTGGCGATGACAACCCCGCCGAAAGCGCGCTTGATCTCGACGAGCAGGCTATCCGGCCCCTCGCGCTCGATCACGAACAGGAAGGCGATGCCGCGCGCCTTGAGTTGCTCGGCGAGATAGGTGAACAGCGCGCGCGGGTTGCTGTCGCCCATGCCGTGATCGTCGCCGCGCGGACGGATATGGGCCGCCACGCGATCCGGACCCCAGACCGAGATCGCCGCGTCGACGATCTCCAGCATGAAGCGGACTCGGTTCTCGATCGATCCGCCATAGCGGTCGGTGCGCTGGTTGCTGCTGTCCTGCAGGAACTGGTCGATCAGATAGCCATTGGCGCCATGCACGTCGACGGCGTCGAAGCCGGCCCGCTTGGCATTCTCGGCGCCGCGCCGGAAATCCTCGACAATGCCGGGGATCTCGTCCGTCTCCAGCGCGCGGGGCACGACATAGGGCCGGATCGGGCGCAGCAGGCTGACATGCCCGGGGATACGGATGGCTGAGGGAGCGACCGGGAGATCGCCGCCGAGAAGTTCGGGATCGGAGATGCGGCCGACATGCCAGAGCTGCGCGACCATGCGGCCGCCGGCGTCATGCACCGCCTTGGTGACGAGCTTCCAGCCTTCGACCTGCTCGTCGGACCAGAGCCCCGGCGTGCCGTGATAGCCGACGCCCTGCGCGGTGACGCTGGTCGCCTCGCTGATGATCAGGCCGGCAGCGGCGCGCTGCGCATAATATTCGGCCATCAGCGCGTTCGGCACGCGCTCGGCCCCTGCCCGGCTTCGGGTCAGCGGCGCCATGATGATACGGTTGGGCAGGCGGAGGGCTCCCGCCCGAAGCGGTTCGAAAAGCAGAGACATGAGTTGAGAATTCCTCGCGGCGCGCGCCGATTGGTTAGGCTTCCTGAGCAAATATAGGGAACGCCTCGAGAGCCGCAATCTCTGCCGGGCTCGCGGCCGCTGGCTAGAGCTTGAAGGCGTGCCGGGGCGCCCGGATTTCGCCGCGCACGCTGCCGATGCCGAGCTCGAAGCTGTCGGCGATGCGATTGGCGCGGTCGATGAAGATCGCCGCGCCGTCCGGCGGCATGATCTCGGTGGCCGTGGCGCGGAACAGCGCCAGCCAGCGGTCGAAATGCGCCGCCTCGATCGGCAGCCGCAGATGCTTCTGCATCGGCCGTCCCTGATAGCGCCCCGTCCGCAGCACGACGTTGGACCAGAAGGCGCAGAGCTTTTCGAGATGCTCCGGCCAGTCGTCGACCTGGGCCTCGAAAACGGGACCGATCAGTTCGTCGCGACGGACGCGGTCATAGAACGTATGCACCAGGGTGCGGATCGAGGCTTCGTCCACGCCGGCGATGCTGTGCCCGAACCCGCTGGTCTCCACGGTCATGTCCTTCTCCGATGCGCCCGATCGTCCCACAGCTAGGCGCGCGAGCGCGGCCGGACAAGCCCGGGCGACAAGCCGCCGCAAGGTTTGCCAATGTTTCAATTGACAGATACCGGCCAGTTCGACAGAAAACGCGCCAGAATAGAATGATGAAAAGGTGGCCGTCCCGTCGACCCGACCGCGCAAAAGCGCTGGCCGCGCCTGACGCCCCGTCGCACCGGACCCGCCGCAGAACAACCGAGACATCTTGCATGAACAGCGAAGCGCCGCGCATTTCCTTTGTCAGCCTCGGCTGCCCCAAGGCCCTGGTTGATTCCGAGCGGATCCTGACGCATCTGCGCGCCGAGGGCTACGAGCTGTCGCGTCACCATGACGGCGCCGATGTCGTCATCGTCAACACCTGCGGCTTCCTCGACAGCGCCAAGGCGGAATCGCTCGAAGCCATTGGCACGGCGATGAAGGAGAACGGCAAGGTGATCGTCACCGGCTGCATGGGCGCCGAGCCCGAGCAGATCCGCGAAGCCTTCCCGAACGTTCTGGCGATCACCGGACCGCAGCAATATGAGAGCGTGCTCGGCGCGGTGCACACGGCCGTGCCGCCGGCGCACGACCCGTTCGTCGACCTGGTGCCGCCGCAGGGCATCAAGCTGACGCCGCGCCACTACGCCTATCTCAAGATCTCCGAAGGCTGCAACAACCGCTGCACCTTCTGCATCATCCCGAAGCTGCGCGGCGACCTGGTCAGCCGGCCGGCCGGCGACGTGCTGCGCGAGGCGGAGCGGCTGGTGAAGGCCGGCGTCAAGGAACTGCTCGTCATCTCGCAGGATACGAGCGCCTATGGCGTCGACCTGAAATACGAAGCCAGCAAGTGGCGCGACCGCGAGGTCCGGGCGAAGTTCCTCGATCTGTCGCAGGCGCTCGGCGAGCTCGGCGCCTGGGTGCGCATGCACTATGTCTACCCCTACCCCCATGTCGACGAAGTCGTCGAGCTGATGGCCGAGGGCAAGATCCTTCCTTATATCGACATCCCGTTCCAGCATGCGAGCCCGAACGTCCTGAAGGCGATGCGCCGCCCTGGCAACCAGGTGAAGACCGCCGACCGCATCCACAAGTGGCGCGAAATCTGCCCGGATCTCGCCGTGCGCTCGACCTTCATCGTCGGCTTCCCCGGCGAGACGGACGAGGATTTCGAGTTCCTTCTCGAATGGCTGGACGACGTGAAGCTCGACCGTGTCGGCTGCTTCAAGTTCGAGCCGGTCGACGGCGCGCCGGCGAACGAACTGGCCAATCCGGTTCCGGAAGAGGTCAAGGAAATCCGCTGGCACCGCTTCATGAAGCGCCAGCAGGAAATCAGCGCCAAGCGGCTCGCCAAGAAGGTCGGCCGCCGGATCCCGGTGATCATCGACGAGTCGAACGGCCTCACCGCCAAGGGGCGTACGGTCTGGGACGCGCCGGAGATCGATGGCGCCATCCACCTGACATCGCGTCGTCCGATGCGCGTCGGCGAGATCTATACGGCGAAGGTAGAAGGCGCCGACGCCTACGACCTGCACGGCGTGGTGGTGTGAGAATCGGTCGGTCTGAAGGGAGGCCCTGCCCGCCTACTCTCAGCCGGCGACCTTTCCGGCGAGCGCCTGCAGCCGCTCGGCCGGGGCGCGGCCGATCAGTAGGCGCGACTGACCGCCGGATGCCCAGTGGACGATGGTGAAGCCGTCAAGCGTCTCCGTCGTCGGTGGGATCTCGGCGCGCGTCGGGTTCTCGATGACGCAATAGGCGATCGGTCCATGCTCCGGGTCGAGAAACGCCATCTGCACCAAGGCTTTGCCGCGAAAATCGAAGAGTTGCGCTCCCCGGAAGGAGAGACCGGGAAAGGCCTCCGGCACGTCGGCGAGGTCGACGCCCAGCTTCTGCGAGGCGAGGCTAAGCTCGGCCGCCGCGCGCTCCGGCGTCGGCGCGATCGCCAGTGTGTCGGGCGTCGTCAGCGACCAGTATTCGGCGACCGCCTGACGCCAGTCCTCGACCGAGGCGACCTCCGCCACCGGTGCGGCCGGCCGCGGCGCTTCCCGACCGCGAACGAATTCGTTGGCGATACCGCCGAGCAGGAACAGCGCCACAGCGGCGGCGACCATCTGCCGGGTGGTCAGCGGCGCCTGCGGCCACATCCGCCGGAGCGGCACGACATTGTCCCCGCTGTCCCGGCTCTGCTCGATCGCCTGCGCCAGGATGTCGTCCAGCCTGGCCTTCGGCGCCTGCGCCTTCAGTGATTCCATGGCAGCCGATATGCCGGCGCCGCCGCTTTCGAGCAGGTCCAGCCGGGCGCGCAGATCCGGCTCGGACGCGAGCCGCGCCGCAAATTCGCTGTGGCCGGGCTCGTCCAGCTCGCCGTCGAGATAGGCGACGATCCGCTCGTCATCGGGATGGGTGTGCTCAGCCATCATCCCCTCGCCTTGCGTCCGGCGTCGCATGCCCGGCGCTTTCCGCCAGGGGACTCAGTCGTTCGCGGATGGCTGCCAGCCTGCTCATGATCGTTCCTATCGGCACGCCGAGGAATTCCGCTGCCTCGCGATAGGAGAAGCCCTCCGCGTAGACGAGCAGGACGGTTTCCCGCTGTGCCTCGGCCAGCCGTCCGATCTCCCTTAACACCTGAGCAGCCATAATATTCGTTTCAACCGCCTGTTCGCCGTCGAAGACGAGCGCGATCTCGGCGTCGACGACGCCGCTACCCTGCCGGACCCGCTGGGACCGCAGCTCATTGATCCAGATGGAGCGCTCGATGGCGAATAGCCAGCGGTCGAGCCGGGTGCCCGGTTCGAACTGGTCCGAGCGCTCCAGCGCGCGCAGGCAAGTGGCCTGCACCAGATCCTCCGCCGCATCGCGGTTCCGCGACAGCACAAGTCCATAGCGCCACAGCGCTTCGAGATGGAGCGCCAGGCCTTGCTTCACCGCATCGTTACCGGTTCTCGACATGGGCGAACGAATAGGGCTCCCGCCCCTGCTGTTCTTGCCGCGACTCGTCTCAGAGGCGAGAGGAAATCAGTCGGAGGCTCCGATGACAACCATGTTCGAAAAGACGACGCGTTCCGTCCTCACGATCGCGTTCATTGGCCTGCTCGCTTCGACGGGCGCTGCGCTCGGCCACAGCAGTGGTGGCGGTGGCGGCGGCGGCGGGGGAGGCAGCAGCGGTGGTGGCGGCGGTAGCAGCAACGGCGGTGGAGGCGGCGGAAGCAGCGGCGGCGGCAGCATGGGCGGAGGGGGAGCCAGCAGCGGCAGCAGCCACTTCATGCCGAGCGATCAGGTCTGCCGTCGCGGCCTCGTCTACAGCCAGAGAGTCCATCGCTGCGTGAAGGCGAAATCGAGCGGGCTCACCGACCAGGAGCTGTTCCAGCAAGGCCGCCAGCTCGCCCTTGCCGGCTATCACGTCAACGCGCTCGACGTGCTCGACGCCGTGCAGAACAAGCATGACGCGATGGTGCTGACCTATATCGGCTACAGCCACCGCAAGATGGGCGATACCGACGTCGGCATCGGCTTCTACAAGCAGGCTTTGGCGATCGATCCGAACAACGTCAACACGCATGAATATCTCGGCGAGGGCTATGCCAGCGCCGGCCGTATCCAACTCGCCAAGGACGAGCTGGTCATCGTCCAGAAGCTCTGCGGCAATACCTCCTGCGAGCAATATGAAGACCTCGCTGCCGCAGTCGCCGGCAAGCCGGTCGAATAGCAGCCGGTTGCCGTCGAAGACCCGCTCTCCGGCGGGTCCCAGGGCCGGCGACGCCCGCCAGGTGCCGCCGGCCAAGCTATTGGGCCCCTCGCCTCACCGCTTCGTGATCGACGTCCAGCCTGCCGGCGCCGAATAGGACGCCACCTATGAACGTTACCGCGTCTGCCAACAACGTCAGAGGGTAGCGACAATGACTCGGACTTCTTTCGACAGCATCACCCGCGCGACGATCGTGGTTGCCTTCGCCGGCCTGATCGGCCTCGGGGCCGCGATGCCGGCCTTCGCCGCCAGCGGCGGCGGTGGTGGCGGATCCTCGGGCAGCAGCACACCGCCGAAATGCCGCCAGGGTCTCGTCTGGGACCAGAAGGTGGGGCGTTGCGTCAAGGCCCAGGCCAGCAACCTGCCGGACAAGGAATTGCTGGAGCAGGGCCGCGCCCTCGCCCTTGCCGGCCATTATGACGATGCCCTGATCGTGCTCGACGCGGTGAAGAACAAGCAGGACGCGATGGTGCTGACCTATATCGGCTACAGCCACCGCAAGAAGGGCGATACCGACACCGGCATCGCTTACTACAAGCAGGCTTTGGCCATCGATCCGGACAATCTGAACACGCATGAATATCTCGGCGAGGGCTATGCCAGCGCCGGCCGGATGGAGCTTGCCAAGGCAGAGCTCGGCATCGTCGAGAAGCTTTGCGGCGGCAAGGATTGCGAGCAGTACGAGGATCTGGCCGCCGCGATCGCGGGCAATCCGGTCGACTGAAGCCAGCCGCGCATCGGATGGCCTGTCGGCCATCGGTCCGATGTCGCAACCAGCCGGAGCGGCGGTCGTCCCACTTCGCCGCTCCGCCCTACGTCGTGCCATTTCGCTGAGGGGACTTTCATGAATGTGATCCGCATGCCGGATAGCGCGGCGCCGTTCGGCAAGGCGCCGGTGGTCGAGGCATTGCTACGGTCGCTGGTCACGGTTGTGCCAGAGCACCGGATCCCGCAGACCATCGCCAAGGAACGGGCGCGCGAGGTGTTCGGTTCGCGGATGCCGTTCTTCGACCAGCTCGAGCAGGTGTTCGACAACGCCGCCATTGAGGCGCGCTACAGCTGCCTGCCGGTCGAATGGTTCCTCGGCCCGGCGGATTTCGAGGAGAAGACGCGACTGTACCAGCAACACGCAACCGCCCTCGCCTTCGAGGCCGCCAATCGGGCGCTGGACCAGGCCGTGCTCCGGCCGCAGGATATCGACGTCATCGTCTTCGTGTCGTCGACCGGCATCTCGACGCCCAGCATCGACGCGCGGCTGCTGAACCTGATCCCGTTTCGCACCGATGTCATGCGCCTGCCGGTGTTCGGGCTCGGCTGCGCCGGCGGCGTGCTCGGCCTGACCCGCACCGCCCAGATGGCGCGCTCCCAACCCGGTCTCAATTGCCTGCTGATCGTCGTCGAGCTCTCCAGCCTCGCCTTCCGCTATGATCGGCTGACCAAGAGCAATCTGGTCGCGAGCGCACTGTTCGGCGACGGCGCAGCAGCGGCGGTCGTCACCACCGGTCCGGCCGGCCTTGCCACATCCGATGCCGCCCCGGCGAAACTCGCGTCTCTCGGCCTCGGCGGCGAGCATTGCTGGCCGGAAACGCTCGACGTGATGGGCTGGAACATCGACGCGCAGGGCTTCGACGTCATTTTCCAGCAGAGCATCCCGCAGATCATCGCCGACGACTATCCGGCGGCGCTGTCCGGTTTTCTCGATGGCCACGGCCTGACGATGGCCGATATCGATCGCCCCTGCTGCCACCCAGGCGGCGCCAAGGTGATGGATGAACTGGAAAAAGTGTTCAACTATCCGAAATTCGGCCTCGAGGCCGAGCGGCGCGTGCTCGCCGCCTATGGCAACATGTCGGCGCCGACCGTGCTCTTCGTTCTCGACGAGTTGCTCGGATCGGGCGCAAAGGGCAATCTGCTGATGTCGTCGCTGGGCCCCGGATTCACCGCGGCCTTCCAGATGGTCCGGGTGGCAGGCTGACATGCATATGGGCTGGGGCTACTGGCTGCTTCTCGCGGTGGCGCTGCAACGGGGCGTCGAGCTCGCCTATGCCCGGCGCAACACGCGCGACCTGCTGGCGCGGGGCGGTCGAGAGGTCGGGGCGGAGCACTATCCGATTATCGTGCTGCTGCACGCCGCTTGGCTAGTGACGCTTGCCGCCTGGACTGCGCCGAGCCCGCCGGTGAACTGGATCCTCATCGCCGCCTTCGCGCTGCTGCAGGTCCTGCGCCTCTGGGTGCTCGCGACGCTCGGCCCCTACTGGACGACGCGCATCATCACGCTCGACGATGCGCCGCTGCGAGCGACCGGCCCCTATCGCTTCCTGCGCCACCCGAACTACGTGGTCGTCGCGCTGGAAATCCCGCTGCTGGCGCTCGTGCTCGATCTGCCTGTTGTCGCGCTGGTATTCGGCACGCTGAATCTCATCCTGCTCGGCATCCGGATCCGGGTCGAGAACGCGGCCCTTTCGGGCCGAAGAAGTCAGGCCGACAGCAGGTCCTCCAGCGCCAGAGCGACGATCTCGGTGGCTGCGCGCAGGTCCGACAGCTGAATGTGCTCGTCGGCCGAATGCGCGTTCGCTTCCAGGATCGAGCGCGGGCCGGCGCCATAGAGGATCGTCGGGATGCCGGCCGCCGAATAGTGCCGCGCATCGGTGTAGAGCGGTGCCCCGGTCGGTTCGATCGGGAAGCCGAGCACGGCCTTGGCCGGTCCCTGGATCGCGGCGACGAGGCGCTCGACGCCCGGCAGTGGCCGGAGGGGTTCGGCCAGCATGATCCGGCGGCATTCGACTTCTACACCTTCGGTGTCAGGCGTCGCCGCCTCGATCAGCGCGATCAGTTCGGCCTCGACGGCTTCACCCTGCTCTTCCGGGATCAGCCGGCGATCGATCCGGAATGAGATCCTGTCCGGCACGACATTGGTGTTGATGCCGCCCGAGATCAGCCCGACGGTGATCTGCGGCGAGCCGATGCCGCGCTCGGTCGAGACCCGCTCCGCGAGGCGTCGCCGCTCGGCATAGATGGCGGTCAGGATCGGCGTCGCGGCTTCCAGCGCGTCGACACCGGAGGACGGCATCGCCGCGTGGGCCTGGCGGCCGCGCACGACGACTTCGAGGTGCAGCGCGCCGTTATGCGCGGTGGTGATAGCATAGGAGAATCCAGCCGAAATGGCGAAGTCGGCCTTCGAGAGATCGTGCGCCAGCAGCCATTGCGGCCCGACGAAACCACCCGTCTCCTCGTCATAGGTCAGGTGCAGCTCGACGCCGCCCGAAAGGCGCTTTTCCGATTGCTCCAGCGCGAGCAGCGCAAAGGCATAGGTGGCGAAATCCGACTTCGAGACAGCCGCGCCACGCCCGTAAAGCGCGCCGTTTCGCTCCTCGGCGCCATAGGGATCGGCGGTCCAGCCAAGCCCGGGCGGCACCACGTCGCCATGCGCGTTCAAGGCGATGACCGGCCCCTCGCCGTCGCCGAAACTCTTGCGGACGATCAGGTTGGTGACGCTCTTCATGCCGTGCTGGCGAACATAGGGCTCGGCGACCGGATGCTGCTCGACCATGAAGCCGAGCGCCTCGAGCGCGGCCGCCGTGGCCTCGGCATGCGGGGCGCAATGGCCGGGCGGATTGTCGCTCGGGATCTGGATCAGGCCCTTCAGGAACGCGACCTCGCGCTCCCAATTGGCGGTGACGGTTTCGCGGATCATTGGTCGTCTTCCTGCCGCGCCAGCGCGAGGATCGTCTCGACCAGCCCCTCGACGGCCGCCCCCATGTCGTCGATCGTGACGAACTCGGCCGGGTTGTGGCTGATGCCGCCCCGGCAGCGCACGAAGATCATGCCGTATTCGCAGAGACGCACCATCGACAGCCCGTCATGCCCGGCGCCCGAAAGCAGCGTTTGCGCCGGCTTGCCCATCACGCGCGAGGCGCCTTCCTGGATCGCCGCCATCATGCGCCGGCCGCAGGCCGCCACCGGCTTCTCCAGCACGGTCTCGAAGGTCAGCGCCACCTGGCGCACCGCTTCGGTCTTGCGGGCGAGCGACAGGATCGCGGCGACGGCCTCGCGGCGCGCCTCGTCGCTGGCGGCGCGAACATCGAGCGAAAGCCGGACTTCGGCCGGAATGACGTTCGACGCACCCGGCAGGGCCTCGATTTCGCCGACGGTCGCCACCAGCGCGTTCTTGCGGTCCTTGCGGGCGATCGCCTCGATGCCAACGATCAGCTCGGAAGCGGCGACCAGCGCATCGCGCCGCATCGCCATCGGCACCGTGCCGGCATGACCCGCCTCGCCCCGGATGCGGATCCGGTGGCGGCTCTGGCTGGCAATCGCCGTGACGACGCCGAGCGGCGCGTTGATACGCTCCAGCACCGGTCCCTGCTCGATATGCACCTCGAGATAGCCGAGCACCGAAGAAGGCTGGAAGGCTTCGCCGGCCAGAGCAGCCGGATCGCCGCCGAACGCGACCAGGGCATCGCGCAGCGTCGTCCCCGAGCGGTCCTTCTGGTCGAGCGTGGCCGGATCGAACACGCCGGCGGCGACCGCCGAGGAGGTCAGCGTGACCGGATAGCGCACGCCCTCCTCGTCACCGAAGGCGAGGATCTCGACGGCGAAGGGCAGTGTCTCGCCGCGCGCCTTCAGCGCCTCGACGGCGAGCAGGCCGACCACGACGCCAAGATTGCCGTCATAGCGGCCGCCGTCGATGACGGTGTCGATATGCGAGCCGATCAGGAGGGTCTTGTTGCCGCTGCGGCCGGGACGGCCCGGAGGCAGCACGCCGCGCATGGTGCCGGCGGCGTCCATGCGGACAGAAAGCCCCGCCTCGTCCATCCAGCTGCCAACCAGTTTGGCGGCGCGCTTGTGCTCGGGCGTCAGATATAGGCGGGTCAATCGATCGGGATCGGCGGAGATCGCGGCCAGCGCGTCGATCTTCTGCTGCGCGCGTTCCCCCATGGCGCGCATCGTCGCCGCGTTCGTCGTCTGGGTATCGGTCATGCTGCGACCCGGTCTTCGAGACGGAAGCGGATGATCCGTTCCACCTGCGCTAGGGCGGTCGCGAACTCGACCTCCGGATCGTTGCCGACCCGCGCGGCAAAGGCATCAAGCACCTGCTGCTTGGTGGCACCCTTGACGGCGAGGATGAAGGGAATGCCGTGCCGCGCGCGATAGGCCGCGTTCAGCTCGGAGAACTCAGCGTATTCGGCGGCGTTCATGCGGTCGAGCCCGGCGCTCGCCTGCTCGTTGCGCGATTCCGGCGCCAGTTCGTTGGCGATCGCGGCGCGACCGGCGAGATCGGGATGGGCCAGGAGCAGCGCCCGCTGCGCCTCGACGCCGGCGGCCTGCACGGCGTCGGCAAAGGCCGCCACCATCGCTTCCCTGTCGGGATAGGGCCGCGCCCTCCCCGCCACGTCTGCCACCCATGGCGAATGTTCGGCGATATCGCCGAAACGCGTCACGAAGGCTTCCTCATCCATGCGGTTGACCGCGGCGAGCGTCAGCGGTTGGGTCGACATTTCATCCCGGTTGCAGGCCATACTCCGGTCTGTCTAATGGCTTTGCAGCCACGCGCCAAGCCTCTTGCGGTCGTCCTCGGTCATGCCGTTCTCGTTGCCGAGCGGCATGGCGGTCCCGTTCACCGCCTGCGCCATGATCTGCTGCTTGTGCGCCGCCAGCTGGTCGGTCGAGGTCAGGACGACGCCCTTGGGCGCCGCGTCGAAGCCGTCATGCGTCGGCTTGGTGGCGTGGCAGGCGGCGCAATGCTTCGCCGTCAGCGTCAACACGTCGGCGTCCGACACCATCAGGCTCGGGTCGATCTCGACCGGGCGCGGCGCCGTCATGACCAGCAGGGCGCCGAACGCCACCGCCGCAGCGGGGATCGTCCAGGCGAATTTGCGGAACGGATCATGCGCCTCGTGTCGATTGAGGAAATGTCGGATCGAGCCGCCCAGCAGCAGCACGAAGGCAACGAGGATCCAGCTGTTCGGGTGGCTCGACAGCATCGGATAATGGTTCGAGACCATCATCAGCAGCACGGGCAGCGTCAGGTAGTTGTTGTGCACCGAGCGCTGCTTGCCGATGGCGCCGAGGCGCGGATCGGGCTTCTCGTGCTTCAAAAGCGAGGCAACGATCTTCTTCTGGTTCGGGATGATCACGCCGAAGACGTTGACCGCCATGATCGTGCCGATGAAGGCGCCGACATGGATCAGCGCGCCGCGGCCCGAATAGACATGGGTGAACATGTAGGCGGCGCCGACGATCAGCACGAACAGGCAGACGGCGAGCAGCGGCGTGTTGCGGCCGATGATCGACTTGCAGAGCTGGTCGTAGAGGACCCAGCCGCCCACGAGCGACAGCATCGAGATGACGATCGCCTGCGACGGCAGCATCGGCAGAACGGACTGGTCGATCAGATAGGTGTTGGCGTTCCAGTAGTACTGGACGACCAGAAGCAGGAAGCCGGTGACCCAGGTGAGGTAGGCCTCCCACTTGTACCAGATCAGGTCGGAGGGCAGCGCCGGCGGCGCGATCAGGTATTTCTCGACGTGATAGAAGCCGCCGCCATGCACCTCCCAGGCGGTGCCGTAGACGCCTTCCTTCATCTGCTCGCGCTTCTTCAGCGAGAGGTCGAGCGCGATGAAATAGAAGGAGGTTCCGATCCAGCCGATGCCGACGACCATGTGGGCCCAGCGGATCAGGAGGTTCAACCAGTCGACATAGAATGCGGACATCGGGCGGGCTTCGGTCTCGTTGTTGTGCCGGTTCCGAAAGATCGGAGGAGAGCCCGGCGTCGCCCAATCCTGCGCTGCCGCATCCGGATCGAGCGGCGCAAGGCCGGTGGAGCGGAGAAAATCGCCCGGAAGCGCGGCAAAGCGTTCCGGGCGATCGGTCGCGCAGCGACTACTTGGGCAGCTGGTCGTCGATTCCCTTGACGTACCAGTTCATGCTGAGGAGCGTGCCGTCGTCGAGCACCTTGCCCTCGCCGATCGCCTCGGTGCCGTCCTGCTTGAAGATCGGTCCCTTGAACGGATGCAGCGTGCCGGCCTCGATCTCGGCCTGGGTCTTCTTGGCCGAAGCGACGACATCGTCCGGCAAGTTGGTGTAGTCGGCCATCTCCATGATGCCGTCCTTCAGGCCGTCCCAGATCTGCTCGGCCTTCCAGGTTCCATCCAGCACGGCGTTGACACGCTTGACGTAGTACGGGCCCCAGGTGTCGACGATGGCGGTGTACTGTGCCTTGGGGGCGAATTTGTACATGTCATGCGCCTGGCCGAAGCCGTGCAGGCCGCGCTCCTGGGCGATCTGCAGCGGCGCGGGCGAATCCGTGTGCTGCGTGATGATGTCGGCGCCCTGGTCGAACAGCGCCTTGGCCGCGTCGGCCTCCTTGGCGGGATCGAACCAGGAGTTGACCCAGACCACCTTGATCTTGAAGTCCGGGTTGATCGACTGCGCGCCGAGCATGAACGAGTTGATGCCCATCACCACTTCGGGGATCGGGAAGGAGACGATGTAGCCGGCGACGCCGGACTTCGACTGCTTGGCGGCGATCTGGCCGGCGATGTAGCGGCCCTCGTAGAAGCGGGCGTTGTAGGTGCCGACATTCGGTGCCGACTTGAAGCCGGTGGCGTGCTCGAACTTCACGTCAGGGAACTTCGCCGCGACCTTGATGGTCGGGTCCATGAAGCCGAACGAGGTCGAGAAGATGATCTGGCAGCCGGAACGGGCGAGGCGCTCGAGCGCGCGCTCGGCGTCCGGACCCTCGGCGATGCTCTCGACATAGGACGTCTCTACCTTGTCGCCGAGCTCCTTTTCGACCATCAGGCGACCGGTATTGTGGCCCTCGCTGTAGCCGCCGTCATTGTGCGGGCCGACATACATCCAGCATGCCTTCAGCTTGTCGGCCGCGTTGGCGGAGCCGATGCCGATGGTGAGTGCAATCACTGCTGTGGCTGCGGTCAGAATATGTTTCAAGGCCTGTTCCCCTCTGTACGTCTTACAGTGCGATCCACTCGTTCAGGAGATCGCCGCGGATCGCTGCGGCACGTCCCGGCAAGATGTTCCCTAGCGGTCGGGAACGAAGGATTGACCGAGCGCCGCCGGCGTGTTGGCCCGGACGAGCGCGCGATTGCGCGAAATGATCACCAGCACGACGATCGTCGTCAGATAGGGCAGCGCCGACAGGAACTGCGACGGCACGCCGACGCCCAGCGCCTGGGCATGCAGCTGCAGGATGCTGACGCCGCCGAACAGCAGCGCCCCCACCAGCACGCGCCGCGGCAGCCAGGTGCCGAACACCACCAGCGCCAGGGCGATCCAGCCGCGGCCCGCCGTCATCGCCTGGGTCCATTGCGGCGTGTAGACGAGCGACAGATAGGCGCCGGCAAGCCCCGAGCAGGCGCCGCCGAACAGCACCGCCATGAAACGGACGCGGATGACGCTGTAGCCGAGCGCATGCGCCGAGGTGTGGCTGTCGCCGACGGCGCGCAGGATCAGCCCGCCGCGCATCCGGAACAGGAACCACGACACGCCGATGGTGATCGCGATGGCGAGATAGGTGAGCGGATCCAGGCGGAACAGCAGGCCGATGACGGGCAGGTCGCTGAGGACCGGGATCGAGACACGGGCGAGGCCGGCGCCGGGAACGCCGACGAAGGCGTCGCCGATCAGGCCGGACAGGCCGAGGCCAAACAGGGTCAAGGCCAGGCCGGAAGCGACCTGGTTGGCGACAAAGATCAGCGTCACGACGCCGAACAGGGCCGCCATTGCCATGCCGGCGAGGATGGCGCCGACAACGCCGAGCGCGACATTTCCCGTGGTGTGGGCGACGGCAAAGCCGATCACCGCGCCCATCGCCATCATGCCCTCGACGCCGAGGTTGAGAACGCCGGATCGTTCGGTCACCAGCTCGCCGATCGAGGCGAACAGCAACGGCGTCGCCGCCGTGATGATGGTGAGCAGGATCCCTTCCAGCATGAGCGCGGTCATGACGCCACCGCCTGGGTCTGGGGGACGACGGGACGGCGCACGATCTGCAGCCGGTAGAAGATGAAGCTGTCGCAGGCGAGCACGAAGAACAGGAGCATGCCCTGGAACACCCGCGTCGTCTGGTCGGACATGCCGAGCGCGATCTGCGCGCCCTCGCCGCCGAGATAGGAAAGCGCCAGCAGGAAGCCGGCAAAGATGGCGCCAATCGGGTTCAGCCGGCCGAGAAACGCGACGATGATCGCCGTGAAGCCGTAGCCGGGCGACACCGTGGTGCGCAACTGGCCGACCGGCCCGGCGATCTCCGAAGCGCCGGCAAGCCCCGCCAGCGCGCCCGAGATCAGGAAGGTCAGCAGCACCATCCGCTTCTGGCTGAAGCCGGCAAAGGCCCCTGCCCGTGGCGCCTGGCCGAGCACGCGGATCTGGAAGCCCGTCTTGGTCCAGCGCATCAGGAACCAGGCGGCAAACGCGGCGACGAACACGAAGAGGACGCTGATGCGGATATTGGTGCCGAACAGCGTGGGCAGCAGCTGGTCGCCGTCGAAGGGGCGGCTGTCCGGGAAATTGTGTCCCTCGGGATTGCGCCAAGGCCCGCGCGCCAGCCAGTCGAGGAAGAGCTGCGCCACATAGACCAGCATCAGGCTGGTCAGGATCTCGTTGGTGCCGAAGCGGATCTTCAGGAGTGCCGGGATTGAGGCATAGGCCATGCCGCCCAGCATGCCGAGGATCAGCATCGCCGGCAGGATGAACGGCCCCTGCCATTCAGGGAAGAAGATCGGCAGGAACGAACCGGTGATCGCGCCGACGGCGATCTGGCCTTCCGCGCCGATGTTCCAGGTGTTGGAGAGGAAGCAGAAGGACAGGCCGATCGCCACCAGGATGATCGGCGTCGCCTTGGCGATCAGGTCCTCGATCGACCACATCGCCGTCAGCGGCTCGATGAAGAAGACGTAGAGAAACCGGCCGTAGTCGGCGAAGCCCTGCTGGATCGCGCCGAACAGACCGCCCGAATCCGGCGCCGACGTATCCATCGCGACGACGCGCCAGACGATGACGATTAGCGCCCCGCCGATCAGCGTCAACAGCAGCGCCAGCAAGGGCGACAGATAGGCCATGGCGGCGGAACGCTCGCCACGGCGGACCAACTCAACCCGCATGAACAGCCCCCCGGCCCGTCATCGTCGGTTCGCCGACACCGCCCATCAACAGGCCGATTTCCTCGCGCGTCAACCCGGAGGTCGGCCGCGACGGCGAAAGATGACCCTTCGAGATCACCGCGACGTGGTCGGCGATCTCCAATACCTCGTCGAGATCCTGACTGATCACCAGGATCGCCGAGCCCGACCGGGCCAGGTCGATCAGGGCCTGGCGGATGATCGCCGCGGCGCCGGCGTCGACGCCCCAGGTTGGCTGGCTGACGACCAGCACGCCGGGCTGGCGGTCGATCTCGCGGCCGACGACGAATTTCTGCAGGTTGCCGCCCGAAAGCGATCCGGCTTCCGGATCCGGCGCCCCCTTGCGCACATCGAAGGAGCGGCTGATGCGCTCGGCGAGCTGCCGCGACGCCTCCGGATTGATGACGCCGCCGCGCAGCAAATGATCTCCGGTTGCATGGCGCGTCAGCAGCGCGTTGTCGGAGAGCTTCATGCGCGGAACGGCGCCATGGCCCATGCGCTCTTCCGGAACGAAGGCCGCGCCAAGCTTTCGCCGCGCGGTGACGCCCAGCCCGCCACAGGCCTTGCCGTCGATCACCACCGTGGCGGCTCCGTCGGACAGGCGTTCGCCGGACAGCGCATCGAACAGCTCGCCCTGACCGTTGCCGGCGATGCCGGCGATCGCCATCACCTCACCCGCCTTGACCTCGAACGAGATCGCATGGAGCGCGACCGCGAAGGGATGCGGCTTCGGCAACGACAGGTCCTGGACGGCGAGACGCGTCCGGGCGTTCTGCGGCGGCGGGATGTCGGCCGTCAGGCTGCGCACCTCGGCGCCGACCATCATGGTCGCCAGGCGGGCTGCGGTCTCCTTCTGCGGATCACATTCCGCCACCACCTTGCCGTGGCGCAGGATCGTCGCGTGATGGCAGATCCGCTTCACCTCTTCGAGCCGATGGCTGATGTAGAGCACGGCGCAGCCGCGCGCGGTCAGCTTGTCGAGGGTGAGGAAGAGATCGTCGGCCTCCTGTGGCGTCAGCACCGAGGTCGGCTCGTCCATGATGATCAGTTCGGGGTTCTGCAGCAGGCAGCGCACGATCTCGACGCGCTGGCGCTCGCCGACCGAGAGATCGGCGATCACCGAATTGGGATTGAGCGGCAGGCCGTATTCGGCCGAGATCGTCTCGATCTCGCGCGACAGCGCGGAGCGGCTCTTCCGGTCGGACAATGCCAGTGCGATGTTCTCGACGACGGTCAGCGCCTCGAACAGCGAGAAATGCTGGAACACCATGCCGATGCCGAGCTTTCGCGCGGCGGAGGGGCTGGATATGCCGACCGGCCGTCCCTTCCACTCGATGCTGCCATCGGTCGGCTGCAGCGAGCCATACAGGATCTTGACCAAAGTGGACTTGCCGGCGCCGTTCTCGCCGAGCAGCGCATGGATCTCGCCCGGGCGGATCGTCAGGTCGATGGTGTCGTTGGCCGTGAAGCTGCCGAACATCTTGGTGATGCCGATCGCCCGCAACAGCGGCGCGCTGTCCGGACGTTGTCGTCCCGGCCCCGCGCTCCCTGCCCCACTCCTGATAAGCTCCACCTCAGCGTCCCCTCAATCCGCGCTTCCCCAGCTCGGCCTGCCTCAGCGCCCCGTCCGCAAGAACCTGCCGCATGGCCTCATCGCGCACCAGTAGATCGGCGGCGACCGAAGCCGCAATAGCCGCCGGCAGTTTCGACCGGATCCCCTCGACACCGATCGGCGATACCAAGCGGTCGATTTCCTCCCTCGCAAGACCCGCGCCAGAGAGCTGGCTCGCGAAGCGGGCACGCTTGGTTTCGCTGCCGATCAGCCCGACATAGGCGAAATGCTGGCCTTTCAGCGCCTTGGCGACGATGGCGAGGTCGAGGGCATGGCTATGCGACATCACCAGAACCAGGCTGTCACGCGGCGCGCCGTCGAGCGTCGCCGGCGTGTCGGCCGGCTGGACGCAGCGCACATTGGCCGGAACATGCTGTGGAAAGGCGTCGGGGCGCGGATCGACCCAGACGACCTGGAAGGGCAGCGGCGCCAGCGCCAGCACCAGCGCGCGGCCGACATGGCCGGCGCCGAACAGGTAGAGAACCCGCCGGTCGTCGCCAAATCCCTCTTCGATGATGCCGTGATCGACATGCACCGAGCCGATCGGAACCGTGCTCGCGCCGTCCGGGATCCGGTGCAGCTTGCCGTCCGATTTCTGCTCGGCCCGGGTGCGGAACAGGCCCGCCCGTTCGGCCTCCGCCAGCTCGGCGACTTCCTGCCGCCGCGTCCGATCGAACACCTCGAGCGCAAGGTCGACTCGGCCGCCACAGCACTGGCCGAGCTCAGGGCCGAGCGCGACGCGCCGGTTCTCGTAGAAATGCGGCACCGGCCGCGCCAGCGCCGCCTGCAAATCCGCAATCGCCCGCCATTCGAGCGTACCGCCGCCGATCGTGCCGAAAAAAGAGGCATCCGGCAGCACCACGATGCGGGCACCGGCCTCGCGCGGCGCCGACCCGCGTGTCTCCACCACCGTCGCCATGGCGGCCTTGCCGTGGCGATCGATCGCTTCGAGAAGGCGCTGCCAGACCAGCATGTTCTATCCTGTCGTCGTCATCCCTCGAACCGCCCGCATGATGGCCTCCGGCGTCGCCGGCGCGTTGAGGGCGGGCATCACGCCCGGTTTCAGGCTGGCGATCGCATTGGCGATCGCACAGAAGACCGAGATGCCGAGCATCAGGGGCGGCTCGCCCACGGCCTTCGACTTAAAGATAGTGTCTTCGCGCGGCCCTTCCGACTGGAAAAGCTCGACCTTGAAATGCTCGGGAATGTCCGAGGCGGCGGGGATCTTGTAGGTGGAGGGCGCATGGGTGCGCAGCCGCCCCTGCTTGTCCCAGACCAGTTCCTCGGTCGTCAGCCAGCCCATGCCCTGGACGAAACCGCCCTCGATCTGGCCGATGTCGATGGCCGGATTGAGCGACTTGCCGACATCGTGCAGGACGTCGACGCGATCAACCTTCATCTCGCCGGTCATGGTGTCGATCGTGACTTCCGAGCAGGCCGCGCCATAGGCGAAATAGAAGAACGGCCGGCCCTCGGCCTTGTCGCGGTTCCAGGCGATCTTCGGCGTCTTGTAGAAGCCGGCAGCCGAAAGCTGCACGCGCTCGACATAGGCGGCGTTGGCAAGCTCGGCCAGACTCATCACGTGATTGCCAAAGACGACCTGGTTGTCGCGGAACGTCACCTGGGTGCGGCGGACATGCCACTTCTCCTCGATGAAGGCGAAGAGGCGATCCTTGATGATGTTGCAGGCGTTCTGCGCCGCCATGGCATTGAGATCGGTACCGGAAGAGGCCGCCGTCGGCGACGTGTTCGGCACCTTGTCGGTGCGGGTCGCGGTGATCGCCACCTTGGCCGTATCGACGCCGAACGCCTCGGCCACCACCTGCGCCACCTTCTGGTACAGCCCCTGCCCCATCTCGGTGCCGCCATGGTTCAGATGCAGCGACCCATCGCGATAGAGATGGATCAGCGCGCCGGCCTGGTTCAGCATCATCAGCGTGAAGGAGATGCCGAACTTGACCGGCGTCAGCGCCAGCCCGCGCTTCAGGATCCGGCTCTTGGCGTTCCAGGCCGTAATCTCCTCGCGGCGCGCCCGATAGTCGCTGGTCCGCTCCAACTGACCGACGAGATCGTGCAGCAGATTGTCGGTGACCTGCATGCCATAGGGGGTGTGGTCGCGGCCGGCCCGGTAGAAATTCTCCTTGCGGACGTCGAGCGGGTCCTTCTGCAGCGTATAGGCAAGATGATCCATCATCCGCTCGGCGAACAGCATGCCCTGCGGGCCGCCGAAACCGCGGAAGGCGGTGTTGGAGACCGTGTTGGTACGGAAACGCCGGGTCAGGATGCGGCAGGTCGGATAGAAATAGGAATTGTCGGAATGGAACATCGTCCGGTCGACGACGCCCATCGACAGATCTTCCGAATGGCCGCAGCGCGCGTTGAGCGCCACGTCGACGGAACGCAGGATGCCGTCCGACGTCGCGCCGACGCGATACTCGACATCGAACTCATGCCGCTTGCCGGTCATCATCATGTCGTCGTCGCGATCGAGGCGGAACTTGCAGGGCCGTCCCGTCTTCACCGCCGCGACCGCCGCGAGCACCGCCCATTGCGAAGCCTGGCTTTCCTTGCCGCCGAAGCCGCCGCCCATGCGGCGGATCTCCACGGTCACGGCGCTGGAGGGCACATGCAGGGCGTGCGCGACCAGATGCTGGACTTCGCTTGGATGCTGGGTCGAGGAATATACATGCATCTCGCCCGCCTCGCCGGGCACGGCAAGCGCGATCTGGCCCTCGAGGTAGAAATGCTCCTGACCGCCGATGCTGAACTGGCCGTCGAGCTTCAGCGGCGCTGCCGCGAGGCCCATTTCGACGTCGCCCCGCCCGAACGAATATTCCGGCAGGACGGTCTCGGTCGCTTCGGCGATCGCGACGACCGGCGTCTCCGCGACCGTGACGAATTTCGCCTTCTTGGCGGCGCGGCGAGCCTGGTCGCGCGTCTCGGCGACGACGATGAACACCACCTGGCCGTGGAAGCGGACCCGATCGACAGCCAGGGCCGGGTCATCGCCGATCAGCTTCGGGCTCACATCGTTGCTGCCGGGAATATCCGCCGCCGTCAGCACGGCGACGACACCGGGCGCAGCGCGCACCTCGTCGAGATCGAGGCTGGTGATCTGACCGCTGGCGATCGGCGCATAGCCGGGCGCGACATGCAGCGTGCCGGACGGCTCGCGGATATCGTCGATATAGGCGGCGGTGCCCGTCACATGGCGCGGCGCGCTGTCATGCGGCAGCGGCTTGCGGACGACGGCGAGGTCGGCATCGGCGACGATGGGAGGCTTATTCAGCAGCATGGACATAGCCCTCCCGCCGACCGACGAGACGTGTGCGCGAGGTCGGCGTGCCGGCCGCTTCGAGCAGGGCCTTGCCGAGAAGTGCATGCGCCGTCTCGGCGCGGTAATTGGCGCTGGCGCGATGGTCGTCCATTGGCGCGAAATCGTCCCGCAGCGCGACGAACGCCTTCGACCAGGCGGCCGCGTCGCGAATGCCGGCCCCCTGCAGGGCCGCTTCCGCGCCCTTGGCCCGCTTCGGAATGCCGGCCATGCCGCCATAGGCGATGCGCGCTTCCTGGATCACGCCCTGCTCGTCGAGCGTGAAGCGGAATGCGCCCATCACCGAGGAAATGTCCTGGTCGAAACGCTTGGTGACCTTGTAGCAGCGGAATACCTGATCCGGCCGCAGCTTCGGGATCAGCAGCCCGGTGACGAACTCGCCCGCCGCGCGGTTCTGCTTGCCGTACTCGATATAGAAATCCTCGACCGCCAGGACGCGAGAGCGGTCGCGCCGGCGCAGCTCCATCGTCGCGCCGAGCACGATCAGCGCCGGCGGCGTATCGCCGATCGGCGAGCCATTGGCCACATTGCCGCCGACCGTGCCGCGCGCCCGCACCTGCTTGGAGCCGATGCGCCGGAACAGCTCGCCGAGATCGGGATCGATGGCGCGCATATAGGGCTCGACGCCGGCATAGGTCGCCGCCGCGCCGATCAGCACCTCGCGCCCGGTATCCTCGATGCCGTCGAGATCCTTGACACGCCCCAGATGAATGATCTTGGGCAAGTCCCTGAGTTGTTTGGTAATCCAGAGGCCGACATCGGTGGCGCCGGCGACCAGGATCGCATCGGGATGGCGTGAATAGAGCGCGGCCAAGCCGTCGATCGAGGCCGGCGCCGCGAAGAAGCGGTCGTCGTCGCCGATGAAGATATCGCGGTCGTCGGTAATGAAATCGAGGATGCCGGCCATGTCCTCGGCCGTCTTGCGGAACTTGTCATCGCGCGGGCCGGCGCAGGCCGACAACGCCGCCTCGACAATCGGTCGATAGCCGGTGCAGCGGCAAAGATTGCCGGCGATCGCATCATTGACCTCGTCGCGCCCGACCGGGCCGTCGGTGCCCTCATAGAGCGAGAACAGGCTCATGACGAAGCCCGGCGTGCAGAAGCCGCATTGCGAGCCGTGCTTCTCGACCATGGCCTGCTGGATCGGATGCAGGGTCACGCCGTCGGCCAGATCCTCCACCGTCACGATCTCGGTGCCGTCGGCCATGCCGAGCAGCTGGATGCAGGCATTGACCGGCTCGTAGACGACCTTGCCGCCGCGCGAGCGCCCGATCGCCACAGTGCAGGCGCCGCAATCGCCCTCGCCGCAGCCTTCCTTGGTGCCGGTCGACCCTTCGGTCAGGCGCAGATAGTCGAGCAGCGTCGTCATCGGATCGACTTTGCCGACCTCGACGATCTGGCCCCGGCGAACGAAGCGAACGGTTTCGCGCATGCTGCTCAACTGCCCCGATAGGTGGAATAGCCGTAAGGCGAGATCAGCAGCGGCACGTGATAGTGCTCCGACGGCGCGCCGATGCCGAAGCGGATCGGAATGACGTCGAGAAACAGGGTCGCCGGTAGCTCCGCGCCGGATGCGCGCAGATAATCACCGGCATGGAAGAGCAACTCGTAGTTGCCCTCCTCCAGCGCCGCGCCCTCGAGCAGCGGCCCGTCGATCCGGCCATCGGCATTCGTCGTGACGGACTTCACCAGCACGGGCGTCGACCCGAGGCGATAGAGGTCGATCTTCAGCCCCGCAGCCGGACGGCCGGCGGCGGTATCGAGAACATGCGTGGTGAGGCGGCCCATTTCCGTTCCATTCCAGTACGTACCAGGCGTCCGACCTTGGACGAACCATAGGGAAATGCCTAAGGCGTGATCAAATGGAATCTTTGATCAATTGGTGCACCTTATCGCGGCAAGTCCACGTCGCAACGCAAACCTGACGCCATCCCCTGACATCATGCTAGGCCGGACCGGGTGTCCATGATAGTGCCTGATGGAGCGCGGACCGCTGCCGAAAAGGCAGCAATGCACCGCGAGAGCCGCAAAGGGGTTGGCATCATGCAACCGAAGGCCGGCCTGTCTTCCGCCAGTCTCGCACGGCTGTTCCAGACGCCGTCGCTGATCTATTTCGTCATGGTCGCCGAGACGCTCTCGATGCGGGAAACGGCCAGGCGGCTCAACATCGCCTCCTCCGCCGTGGCGCGGCAGATCGGCCATCTCGAACAGACGCTCGACATGCCGCTATTCACGCGCGAGGCGCGCCGGCTTCGCCTGACGCCGGCGGGCGAGATCCTGCTTCGCCATGCCCGCCAGCTCGCTGGTCCTTTGGAAGCCGCGGTGTCGGAACTGGGTCTACTTGCCGGAATGAAGACCGGCACGGTGCGGATCGCCACGGTGGAGAGCGTCGGCCTCACCATCCTGCCCGGCCTGGTCGCCGCCTTCGGCGCGCATTATCCGAGCCTGCATGTCGATATCCGCATGGCGTCGGCGTCGGAGGTGATCGACGCTGTGGTCGGCGCCGAAGTCGATATCGGCTTCACCTTCATCGCCAAGCCGAATCGCGAGATCGAGATCGCCACCCGGCGCGACCTGCCGATCGGCGTCGTCATGCGGGCGGATCATCCGCTCGCCGGCGAAGTCCGGCCGAGCTTTGCCACCTGCTTCGCCCATCCCTTCGCCGTGCCCCGGCGCGGCCTGTCGATCCGCGAGATGATCGAGCCGTTTCTCCATCAGGACGCCTCGGCGAGACGCTCCTATGTCGAGGTCAACTCGATCCGCATGCTGTTCGAGCTGGCGAAGACGGGGCGCTATCTCTCCTTCATGACGCCGCTCGGCATCGAGCAGGAGCTCGCATCCGGCGACGTCGTGTTCCGGCCGATCGCCGACAAGGGGCTGGCGCTCAACCGTTTCGGCATGGTGATCCGCGCAGGCGGCAATCTGCGCTTCGCGCCCGCCGCCTTCTTCAACCTCGCCAGCCATCACTTCAACCAGTCGGAAGAGCTGCGCTAGGGCCGCCCCCGACCGGGACGGCTCAGGGGATCAGTACGACCGAGCCTGTCGTGCGGCGGCCTTCCAGCGCGCGCTGGGCCTCCGCCGCGTCGGCGAGCTTGAAGGTCTGCGGTTCCGCCACCTTGACCTTGCCCGACAGGATGACGTCGAACAGATCCTTGGCGGACTCGACCAGTTCGAAGCGCTCGGCGACATAACCACCCAGCGAAGGGCGGGTGGCGTAGAGCGAACCCTTCTGGTTCAGGATGCCGATGCTGAACGGCGGCACCGCGCCGGATGCGTTGCCGAACGACACCCAGGTGCCGCGCCGCTTGAGGCAGTCGAGCGAGGCCGGGAACGTATCCTTGCCGACCGAGTCGTAGACGACGTCGACCTTGGCGCCACCGGTGATCTCGCGCACGCGCTCGACGAAATCCTCGGTCTGATAGTTGATGACATGGTCGCAGCCGAGACTTCTGGCGATCTCAGCCTTCGCGGACGAACCGACCGTGCCGATCACGCTGGCGCCGAGCGACTTAGCCCATTGCGTCGCGATCTGTCCGACACCGCCAGCGGCGGCGTGGAACAGGATCGTATGCTCCGGACCGACGCGGAACGTCTCGCGCAGCAGGTAGCGGGCGGTCAGCCCCTTCAGGATCGACGAGGCCGCGATGGTGTCGCTGACGCCGTCCGGGATGGCGATCAGGCGGTTGGCGGGGGCAAGCCGCGCCTCGGCATAGGCGCCCATCGGATCGGCATAGCCAACCCGGTCGCCGACCTTGAATTCGGTGACGCCCTCGCCGACCGCCTCGACGACGCCGACACCCTCGCTACCCGGAACGAAGGGGAACGGGCCGGGCGCGGCATAGAGGCCGGTGCGGAAATAGGTGTCGACGAAGTTGAGGCCGATCGCAGTGTGGCGAAGGCGGACCTGACCGGCGCCGGGCGCGCCGACCTCGATCGTATCGTAGGAGAGCACCTCGGGACCGCCATGCGCCTGAACCCGGATCGCGTGGACGCTGATTGCCTGGACCATGACTGTCTCCGATATTTCGCGCCCGGCGGCGCCGATGGAAGAGGAGGACCCGGCCGCGAGGCGGCCAGGTCGGTTCGTGCGGAGTGATCCGCTATTCTACGCCGCCTCGGTGACGGCTTCCTTGGCCGGTACCGGTGTGCTGCCCGCCTTGCGCGGCCGCACTTCGCCGGAGAGCCAGAGGCTCATGCCGCCCGCGAGCAGCAGCGTCGCCATGCCGAGGCGAAGACCGCCCACCTCGGCGACGAAGCCGATCATCGGCGGCCCGAGCAGGAAGCCCGAGAACGACAGCAGCGACAGCGCTGCGACATTGACGGCCGGCGATCCCTCGCGCGCCGCCGCCGCCGTCACTGCCAGCGGGAAGACGATCGAGACGCCGAATCCGGTCAGGCCGGCGCCGATGATGACGAGTATCGGCTCGACCGCCAGCACCATGGCCAGCAGACCGACAAGGCCGATGGCGCAGCAGACGCGCGCCATCGTCACGGCGCCGTAGCGCATCGACAACCAGTCGCCGGCCAGGCGTCCCATCGCCATGACGAAGCCAAACGCCGTGAAGGCGAAGCCGGTTACCGGCGGCTTGGCGCCGAAGACGTCGCGCAGGTAGATCGCACTCCAGTCGGCGATGCCGCCCTCGACCAGCAGCATGCCGAAGGCGAACAGGCAGAGCAGCACGATCTTCGGGGAGGGAATGACGAAGACCGGCGCCTTTTCCTGCGATTCGCGCGTCTCGCCCACATTGGCCATCGGCAAGCGCGTCGCCAGTGCCTCGCCGACGACCAGCGCGATCACGACGACGATGACCATGTGGACGCCAGGCTCCAGTCCGTAGGTCGCGGCGAGCGATCCCGTGATGCCGCCGGCCATGAAGCCGAAGCTCCAGAAGGCATGGCAGCGCGACATCACCGTACGGCCGATCGACCGGCCGATCCGGTCGGCCATGACGTTCAGCGCGACCTCGAGCGGGCCCATGCCGAGGCCGACCAGAACCAGCGCGAAGAACAGCAGCGTCGCCGTCGGCGCGAAGCCCGGCAGCAGCAGCGGCGCCAGCAGCAGCAGGAAGCCGACCTTGATGGCGCGGCGCGGACCCATCCGCTCGACCAGGGCGCCGGAGAACGCCATCGACGTTACGAGACCGATGGGAACGCCGAGCAGGCAGATGGCGAGGGTCGCCGGCTCCAGGCCGAGCTTGTGCTGGACGTCCGGAATGCGGATCAGCCAGTTCGACATCGAGCTCGAATAGACGAAGAAGAGCCCCATGATGAGGCGTGCGGACGCGAAGGAAAGGCCCATGGCGATACTGTCAGTGCTGGTTGTGGAGCGCAGCCTCGGCCGCGAAAAAGCGCCCTCCGGAGGATGGCGCTTTGCTCAGGATCAACCGTTGTAGAGGCGGCGCCGGGGCGTTGCAACCGGTTCTAGAACCGATTCAAGCCGCCCCGGCTGCCGCTGTCGCGGCCTTGGCCGTCAACTCGCCGCGCGGTTGCGCCTGGCGGCGATGTTGAGCATTTCGACGAGCGCCGAGAAGGCCATCGCCACATAGAGATAGTTGCGCGGAATGTGGAAGCCGACGCCATCGGCGATCAGCGCCGCGCCGATCATCAGCAGGAAGGCCAGAGCCAGCATCTTGGTCGTCGGATGCTTCTCGATGAAGGAAGAGATCGGGCCGGAGGCGATATACATGACGATCATCGCGACGATGACGGCGGCGATCATGATCTCGATGTGCTCGGCCATGCCGATCGCGGTGACGATCGAATCGACCGAGAAGACGATGTCGATGACGATGATCTGGGCGACAATGGCGGAGAAGCCGGCCGTGATCGCGCCCTTGCCGCCCTCGTCATGCCCCTCGACGCCCCTGTGGATCTCGTGCGTCGCCTTGAAGACGAGGAACAGGCCGCCGGCGAGCAGGATCAGGTCGCGCCACGAGAAGGCGTGCTCGAACAGCGTGAAGACAGGCGCCGTGAGCCCGATCAGGAACGACAGCACCATCAGCAGCAGGATGCGGAAGATCAGCGCCAGCGACAGGCCGATCTGGCGAGCGCGCTTGGCCTGCGCCGCCGGCAGGCGGGAGACGAGCACGGAGATGAACACGACATTGTCGATGCCGAGCACGATTTCCATGGCGGAAAGCGTCAGGAAGCTGACCCAAGCGGCCGGCTGGAAAAGAAGATCCACGTTCATCTGCCGCGACGCCTCGTCTGGTTAGGGGGTTGTACGAAACCGCGTGGCCTGCAGGGCCGCGCCAATGAAGGTCAGGTAGATCGTCGTCAGGCCGAGGCCGGCCAGCACGAACTGATTCGGCTGGAGCTCCGCCACGACGGACAGCAGTGAGAAAATCGCCCAGGCGAGCGTCACGGCGAGCGTCAGCGGCCGCAGCCGCGTGACCCGCACGGGATGAACGAACTCGACCGGCGAGAAGGTCAGCGCGGCCAGGGCGATGATCACCAGCGCCGAGAACAGCGGCGGCGGCGCGAACACCATCAGCACGAAGACGACCATGTTCCAGACCGCCGGAAAGCCGCGGAATCCGTATTCGCGCGTCTTCATCCGCGTATCGGCGAAATAGAGGGCGCCGATCACCGCGACCAGAATGCCGGCGGGCGTCGCCAGCGTCGGCGGCATCAGGTCCGACCGGGCCAGGATCAGCGCGGGAATGAACACATAGGTCGTGTAGTCGATGACCATGTCCAGGATGGCACCGTCGAACCACGGCACCCGCTCGCCGACCCGGACGCCACGCGCCAGCGGGCCATCGACGCCATCGACGAACAGGGCGGCGCCCAGCCAGATGAAGGTCTCCACCCACGCCCCGCGCGCGACGGCGAGCGCCGCCAAGAGCGCGAAGCCGGCACCGCTCGCCGTAAGGAGATGAACGGCCCAGGTCTTCGTCTTCGGCATGAGGCTCCCCTGCTGCATCGGCCGCCCGCACAGGCTGTACGGCCGTATCCAGCGCCTTTTGGCTAAAGAACAGTCGATACGTGCTCAGCCGCGGCCTTGCAATAGGCTCTGCGGCGTCCTGTCCTGCGACATCTGACAGGATTGCCGCTCCCCTGCCACGCGATCACCATGCTCCAGTTGCAGGAGTATCGCATGTTAGGCTTTTCGCCCGTATCCGCGACCATCGGAGGCGCCTTCATCGGCGCCGCCGCCGGACTGCTGTGGATCGTCAACGGTCGCGTCGCCGGGGTATCGTCGATCTTCGGCATGGCGCTGTCGGCTCGCCGGGCCGATCGGCCGTGGCGGCTGCTGTTCCTCATCGGCCTGCCGGCCGGCGCCGCCATCGGCTTCTTCCTGGCGCCCGGCATGATCGAGGATGCCTCGAAGAGCTATCCGGATCTCGAGCTCGGGCCGCTCGGCCTCGCCATTTCCGGGCTGCTGGTCGGCATCGGCACGGGCCTCGCCCGCGGCTGCACGTCCGGCCACGGCGTCTGCGGCATGGCGCGGCTCTCCGTCCGCTCCATGGTCGCCGTCCTCGTCTTCCTGGCGGCGGCGATCCTCACCGTCTACATTGTGAGGCACGGGCCGTGACGGATCGCCCCGCCCTCTACAATCTCGGCGCGCTCGCCTCCGGCCTCCTGTTCGGCATCGGGCTCGGGATCTCGCGCATGGTCGATCCCTCCAAGGTGACGAACTTTCTCGACATCGCGGCGATTCCGACCGGCGGCTGGGATCCGAGCCTGGCCTTCGTGCTGGCCTCGGCCGTCCTCGTCAGCATGGTGGCGCTGCGAATCGGCCATCGGCGGCGCCATCCGCTCGCCGCCCTCACCTATTCGCCACCGGACGATGCCGGCGTCGATTCCCCGCTCCTCGTCGGCTCGGTCCTGTTCGGCGTCGGCTGGGGCCTGTCGGGCCTCTGCCCAGGACCGGCGATCGCCAATATCGCTTTCTCCCTTCCCGAAATTCTGATCTTTCTCGTCGCCATGGCAGTGGGTTGGGGCGGCGTGCACATGACGCGCCGGCTCGGCGCCTCGAACGATCGCAAG
Source organism: Kaistia granuli DSM 23481 (assembly GCF_000380505.1). Classification (GTDB taxonomy): domain Bacteria; phylum Pseudomonadota; class Alphaproteobacteria; order Rhizobiales; family Kaistiaceae; genus Kaistia; species Kaistia granuli. The sequence continues at coordinate 235,309 of NZ_AQYH01000003.1, forward strand.
ACACAGGCCGGATCATGACCGAACAACTTCGCGATGTTGCCGTCGTCGGCGCAGGCCCCGCCGGGCTGGTTGCCGCCCTGCTGGCGCGCGCGCATGGCGCTTCTGTCGTCCTGGTCGCCCCGAAGGCGCCGCCGCGCGACGAACGCACGGTCGCCATGCTCGGCGCCTCCGTCGAGATCCTGGAGCAGACGGGCATCTGGCCGGCGATCGCCGGCAAGGCGGCGCCGCTGCGGACGATGCGAATCGTCGACGGCACGCGCCGGCTGATCCGCGCGCCGCTGGTCGAATTCCATGCCCGCGAAGTCGGCCTCGACGCCTTCGGCTACAATATCCCCAACGCCATCCTGGTCGAGGCGCTCGACGCCGCTGTCGAGCAGGCCGGTATCGAGCGGATCACCGCCTTCGCTTCCGATATCCAACCCGGCGACGACGCCGTCACCATCGTCACTCCCGACCAGTGCTCGGTCCGGGCCCGGCTGGTCGGCGCCGCCGACGGACGGCGCTCGCGGGCGCGCGACGCCGCCGGCCTGGCCGTGCGCAGCTGGTCCTATCCGCAGGCGGCGCTGGTCGCCAACATCAGCCACAGCCTGCCGCATGACGATGTCTCGACCGAGTTCCATACCGAGACCGGCCCGTTCACCATCGTGCCGATGCCGGGCCTGCACTCCGCCATCGTCTGCGTCGAAAGCCCGGCCGAGGCCGAAAGGTTGTCGAAGCTCGACGACGATCAGCTCGCGGCCGAATTCGAGCGCCGCGCTCATTCGATCATCGGCAAGATCATCCTGCGCGGCCCACGCCAGGTCTTCCCGCTCTCCGGCCAGACGGCCCGGCATTTCGCGGCGCGCCGAATCGCTCTGATCGGCGAGGCGGCCCACGTCTTCCCGCCCATCGGCGCCCAGGGCCTCAATCTCGGCCTGCGCGACGCGGCGGCGTTCGCTGCGGTCGTCGGCGATCACCGCGCCGATCCGGGCGGCGCCGACGCCATGGCCGCCTATGATCGGGCCCGGGCCGGCGACATCCTGTCGAGGACAACCGCGGTCGACGCCCTGAACCGCACGCTCCTGACCGATTTCCTGCCGGTGCAGGCGCTGCGCGGCATCGGTCTCTACGCCATCGACCGCCTGCCCGTGCTGAAGCGCGCCATCATGCGGCAGGGTCTCGCGCCACGGGTTTGACAGAAAGTGGTCGCATGCTGGTGGACGTTACGGCTTGACGCGGGTGTGGCAGCGTGGCTTCTGGCCCCCCGCAAAGAGGGCACAGACCATGGTTCAGCCGCGCATAGCTAAATTCCAGATCGGGCAGATCGTCCGGCATAGGACGCATCCGTTTCGTGGCGTGGTGTTCGATGTCGATCCCGTCTTCGACAACACCGACGAATGGTGGGACGCGATCCCGGCCGATGCGAGGCCGGCGAAGGATCAACCCTTCTACCACCTGCTCGCCGAGAACGCCGAAACGGAGTATGTCGCCTACGTCTCGGAGCAGAACCTGCTCGCCGACGACAGCGAGGAACCGCTTCGCCATCCGAAGCTGCACGAGCACTTCAAGGAGCGACGCGGGCAGGTTTACGTGTCGAGGCCCGGCGGGCTGAACTAGGCTGCGGGTCCGTCGAGGGAGCCGATTGCCTTCGGTACCGCCCGGCGACCGCATCCTGTCGCCAACCGGCCTCGCGCCGACATATCGACGCCTTTGACCGCGAGGTCATCCAGGCGGCGCGCCTTTCGCGCCGCGATTGGATCAACCTGCTTCCGCTACCGCGCGCCGCCGGATCGTGCCCGTGCGCGATTCGTCCGGCCGCAGCGTCAAAACGGACACGCCGGAAGCCGTCACGGCCACAGTGTGCTCGAACTGGGCCGAGAGTGATCCGTCCTTCGTCACGACGGTCCATCCATCCGATCCGGTCACCACGTTCCGCCGGCCGCGATTGAGCATTGGCTCGATCGTGAAGACCATACCCTCGCGCAGGACGAGGCCGGTGCCCGGCTTGCCGAAGTGCAGGATCTGCGGATCCTCATGCATCTCGCGGCCGATTCCGTGTCCGCAATATTCATGCACCACGGAATAGCCATTCCGCTTGGCATGTCGTTCGATGGCCCAGCCGATATCGCCGAGCCGTGCGCCCGGGCGAACCGCGCGGATCCCCATCCACATCGCTTCGTAGGTGGTCTCGACCAGCCTGCGGGCGCCCGCATCCACCTCGCCCACCAGATAGGTCTTGCTGGAATCCGCGATGTAGCGGTTCTTCTCGAGCGTGATGTCGAAATTGACGATATCGCCGTCCCGAAGAACGTCCGATTGCGAGGGAATGCCGTGGCAGACCACCTCGTTCACTGACGAATTCAGCACGAAGCCATAGTCGTACTGGCCCTTGCTCGCGGGGCGCGCCTTGAGATCCTCAACGATGAAGCGTTCGACCATCGCATCGATCTCGAGCGTCGATCGGCCGACCAGCGGGGTTCGATCCAGCAAGGCGAACACGGATGCCAGCAACCGCCCGGATTGAGCCAGAAGAGCCAGTTCCTGAGGCTTCTTGATCATGCGTGGCTCATGGCCAGCGGCGGAGCCGAAACGCCAGCGGAGCGCAGCTCGCGCTCCATGATCTCCGTGAAGCTGAGCGACGGATTGGTCTCGCACAGCATGCCGACCTTGATCCAGAAGGCAGCCTGCGCGTTGATCGAGCGGCACGACACCTTGCTCGCCCGACGCAACTGTTCGTGCAGATCGTCGTCGATGCTGACGATACCCATGGCAGTTTCCCTATTCGATATACGGCGTATATGAAACGTATATATACCATATGCCGAATTGCCAAGGGCGGCGTCAGCAGCCCTCGGAAGCGCCCGTCGCCTGCGGTCATCAATCGGGCGACGCAGGCCCAAACGAAAAAGGGCGCCTCCTTGCGGACGCGCCCTTTCGCTAAGTCTCGGGTCAGCGGCTCACTCGGCGCCGCGTTCCTTGTTCTGCTGCTCGATGAGCTTCTTGCGATTCTCTTCGGCATTCTTCTGCAGCTGATCCTGCAGGGCGTCGCGGCGCGCCTTGCCGGCGGCGCGGTCGAGACCCTCACCATCGACGACCTTGGTGAAGCCGGCGAGCGAGAACGGGAAAACCATCGGCTTGCCCTGCGGATTCAGCGAGATCGCCGTGACCTTGTTGCCCTTCTTCATCGAGGCGATGAAGGCCGCATCGACTTCGGCCTGGGCGTAGCAGACGCTCGGCTCGCAGACGACATATTTGAGCTCGGCCGCCTTGTTCTGGTCGACCTGGACGCGCAGGCCCGGCTGGATCAGCTGACCGGTCAGAACGACGGCGGTCAGCGCCATCTTCGGCTCGCCCTCGAGCTGGCGGATCTGCAGCGAAGCGATGAACTGATTGGTCTCGGCGCGAAGTTCCTGCGAGGTGATGCAGAGCTTCTTCTTGGACTGCGGGTCCTGGCCGCATTCCTTGACCCAGGGCGAAACCGGCGGCGCCGCGTTCGCAGCGGCGGCGGGAGCCTTGGCAGCGGGAGTCGCGGCAGGCGCCGCGTCCTGAGCCTGCGCCATCGGCGCCGACAGAGCCATGACCAGCGCAGCGGCAGCCAGATGCGGCACCCGAACCAGACCAGAATTCCAACGATGCGACATCGAGCGTGTCCTTGCGTTTATCTCAAACCCTGCGCTTCGACGACCGACGGTTCGCCTGTTTTGCAGGCTGGCCGCGCGCCGAGGCTGGATGACCAGCAAATGAGGCGACACGGTGACGGAGAAGCTGACGCGCATCAATAGCCGGACGGCGTAGTGATTTCCAGCGGCACAAGATTGCCCCAGTGGCCGTGCTACGGTTTTTTTCATCGATTCGTTGCCCGGACGCTTTTCGGGAGGAGTTTGCTATGCCGATCGGCTTTTTCGGGCCCAGGTCCGCCGCCTTTGCCGTGTCCGCCCTTGCCATGATCTGTCTCGCGGGAGCGGGGCAGGCCGAGCCGCGCCACGGCCTGGCGATGCACGGACAGCCCAAGCTGCCGGCCGACTACACCCACCTGCCCTATGCCGATCCCGACGCGCCGAAGGGCGGCAGAATCACCTATGCCTTCGTCGGCAGCTACGACAGCCTCAACCCCTTCATCGTGAAGGGCGCCGAGACGACGGCGCGCGGCATCTGGGATGTGTCGCTTGGCAACAACGTGTTCGAGGCCCTTCTGGCGCGCAACCGCGACGAAGCCTTCTCGCTCTACGGCCTGCTCGCCGAGAGCGTCGAGGTCCCCGAAGACCGCAGTTCCATCACCTTCAACCTGAATCCGAAGGCGCATTTCTCCGATGGCGTACCGGTGACGCAGGACGACGTGATCTTCTCGCTGGAGATCCTGCGCGACAAGGGCCGGCCGAACTACAAGTCCTGGTATTCCAAGGTGAAGTCGACCGAGAAGATCGGCGAACACGGCGTCAAGATGAACTTCGGCGACGGTGCCGACCGCGAATTGCCGCTGCTGCTCGGCCTGATGCCGATCCTGCCCAAGCACGCCACCGACATCGAGAATTTTGATCGCTCGACGCTGAAGCCGCTGATCGGCAGCGGTCCCTACACGATGGGCGAGGTGAAGCCGGGCCAGAGCTTCGAGCTGAAGCGCGACCCGAACTATTGGGGCAAGGACCTGCCGATCAAGCGCGGCTTCGACAATTTCGACACCATCAAGATCGACTACTACCGCGACCGCAACGCCATGTTCGAGGCCTTCAAGAAGGGCCTCTACGACGTCAACGCCGAGGCCGATCCCGCCAACTGGCGCAATGGCTACAATTTCCCGGCCGTCACCGATGGCCGCGTCGTCAAGGAAGGCGTCGTCACCGGCCTGCCCAAGGGCATGCTGGGCTTCGCCATGAACACACGCCGCCCGATCTTCGAGGATGTCGGCGTCCGCAAGGCGCTCGCCTCGCTATTCGATTTCGAGTGGGTCGACCGCAACCTGTTCTTCGACGTCTACCAGCGCAACGCCAGCTATTTCGAGGGCTCGGAACTCTCCTCGATCGGCATCCCGGCCTCGGATCTGGAAAAGTCCCTGCTGGCGCCCTTCCCCGGCGCGGTCGAGCCGGACGTGCTCGATGGCAGCTATCGTCCCGCCGTCAGCGACGGCTCGGGCGGCGATCGCAAGCTGCTGCGCGCCGCGCTCGATCTCCTGAAGTCGTCGGGCTACGAGCTGAAGGGCAACACCCTGCTCAATGTCGAGACGGGCAAGCCGTTCACCTTCGAGCTGCTGCTCAAGGATCGCGAGCAGGAACGCGTCGGCCTCGCCTTCGCCCGCACGCTGGCCCGCATCGGCATCAAGGCGTCGATCCGCACCGTCGATTCGGCGCAATATGAGCGGCGGGTCCAGGAATTCGACTTCGACATGATCATGACGTCATGGGTCGCTTCCCTGTCACCCGGCAACGAGCAGAACTATCGCTGGTCGAGCGCCCAGGCCGATGTGCCCGGCTCGTACAACTATGTCGGCGCCAGAAGCCCGGCGATCGATGCGCTGCTGAAGGCGATCCTCGCAGCCGAGGAACGCACCGAATTCATCGAGACGGTGCGGGCGCTCGATCGTGTCCTGATCTCGCAGCACTATGTCGTGCCACTCTATTACCTGCCCGAGCAGTGGGTCGCCCGCTGGTCGCGCGTCGGCCATCCCGAGACACAATCGGTCAGCGGTTACACCTACCCGACCTGGTACGCGACGCCGGCGAAATGACACCAATCGGGTGACGGCTTCGCCCGACACCCTCGCCGTCATCCCGGACGCAGCGAAGCGGAGATCCGGGATCCATCCATCGGCAGCGAGACGGTTGGCCGCCTGGCGCGGCGGGGCAGACGAATTGACAGCGGGTGATGAGTTGACGCTGAGCCATGGACGCCCGGCGTCAAGCTCGCCGAGGCGTGGATCCCAGCTTCCGCCGGGATGACGCCCCGCGTCGGACGGCGTCGAGCCCGCCTGACGCCTTCCGTGTCCGATACTCACGCCGCCTTCTTGTTGGCCTCTTCCGCCATGCGCGCGAGCTGGGTCAGGATCACCGCGGTGCCCTTCAGGCGCTGCTCCGGCTTCTCCCAGTCGCGGATCAGCACGATCTTCTGGTCGGGCCGCACCTTGGCCAGGCTGCCCTGCTCGCCGATGTAGCGGATCAGGCCGGCCGGATTGGCGAAGGTCGAATTGCGGAAGGCGATGACGATGCCCTTCGGGCCGGCATCGACCTTCTCGACGTTCGCCTTGCGGCAGAGCGCCTTGATGTAGACGATCTTCAGCAGGTGCTCGACCTCGTCGGGCAGCGGGCCGAAGCGGTCGATCAGCTCCGCGCCGAAACCGTCGATCTGCTCCGGCTCGTCGAGATCGCCGAGGCGCCGATAGAGCGACAGGCGCAGCTGCAGATCCGGCACATAAGTTTCCGGCAGCATGACTGGCGTGCCGACCGTGATCTGCGGCGACCAGCGGCCGTCTGCCTCGTGTTCCTCGGCGCCGCCGTCGCGCAGCTGCGCCACCGCTTCCTCCAGCATCTGCTGGTAGAGCTCGAAGCCGACTTCCTTGATGTGGCCCGACTGTTCCTCGCCGAGCAGATTGCCGGCGCCGCGGATGTCGAGATCGTGGCTCGCCAGCTGGAAGCCGGCGCCGAGCGTGTCGAGCGACTGCAGCACCTTGAGGCGGCGATCGGCCATCGCCGTCAGTCGCTTCTCGGCCGGCACGGTGAAGAGCGCATAGGCACGGGTCTTCGAGCGGCCGACGCGGCCGCGCAGCTGGTAGAGCTGCGCCAAGCCGAACATGTCGGCGCGGTGCACGATCAGCGTGTTGGCGGTCGGGATGTCGAGGCCGGATTCGACGATCGTCGTCGAGAGCAGCACGTCATAGGCGCCCTCGTAGAACGCCGTCATGATGTCCTCGAGCTCGGTCGCCGGCATCTGGCCATGCGCGATCGCGACCTTCACCTCGGGCACGAACTTCTCCAGGAACTCTTTGCGTTCGGCGAGATCCGACAGGCGCGGGCAGACATAGAAGCTCTGCCCGCCGCGATAGCGCTCGCGCAGCAGCGCCTCGCGCACGACGAGCGCGTCGAAGGGCGAGATGAAGGTGCGGACCGCCATGCGGTCGACCGGCGGCGTGGTGATCAGCGACAGCTCGCGCACGCCCGTCAGGGCCAGCTGCAGCGTGCGCGGGATCGGCGTCGCCGAAAGCGTCAGCACATGCACGTCGGCGCGCAGCTCCTTGAGGCGCTCCTTGTGCTTGACGCCGAAATGCTGCTCCTCGTCGATGATCAGCAGGCCGAGATCCCGAAACTCGATCCCTTTGCCGAGCAGGGCATGCGTGCCGACGACGATATCGACCTGACCTTCCTTGGTGCCCTTCTTGGTCTCGGCCAGCTCCTTGGGCGTGACCAGGCGCGAGGCCTGCTCGACGCGGATCGGGAAGCCGGCGAAGCGGGTCGAAAACGTCTTGAAATGCTGGCGCGACAGCAGCGTCGTCGGTACGACGACGGCGACCTGCTTGCCGCTCATCACGGCGACGAAGGCGGCGCGCAGCGCCACTTCGGTCTTGCCGAAGCCGACATCACCGCAGATCAGGCGGTCCATCGGCGTGCCGGCGCCGAGGTCGGCGATGACGGCCTCGATGGCCGCCAGCTGGTCTTCCGTCTCCTCATAGGGGAAGCGCGCGGCGAATTCGTCATAGAGCCCGTCCGGCGGCGCCAAGGGCTCGGCATGGCGCATGGCGCGCGCGGCGGCGACCTTGATCAGCTGGCCCGCCATGTCGCGGATGCGCTGCTTCAGCTTGGCCTTGCGCGCCTGCCAGGCGACACCACCGAGCTTGTCGAGCGTCGCCTCGGCATCTTCCGAGCCATAGCGCGACAGCAGCTCGATGTTCTCGACCGGCAGATAGAGCCGGTCATTGCCCTGATAGACGATCTCGAGACAGTCATGCGGCGCGCCGGCCGCCGTGATCGTCTTCAGGCCAACAAAGCGACCGATGCCGTGATCGACATGGACGACGATGTCGCCCTCGGAAAGGCCGGTAACCTCGCTCAGGAAATCGGAGGCGCGCTTCGAGCGCTTGCGCGGGCGCACCAGCCGGTCGCCCAGAATGTCCTGCTCGCCGATAACGGCCATGTCCGGCGTCTCGAAGCCGGATTCGAGGCCGAGTACGCCGAGACCGACGACGCCCTTGGCAAGCTTCTCGGCCGAGGCCCAATCCTCGATCCGCTCGACCCGCTTCAGGCCGTGATCGTCGAGCACCTGCGCCAGGCGGTCGCGCGCGCCGTCGCTCCAGGAGGCGATGACGACGCGCTTTTTCTCGCGCAGTCCGGAGATGTAGCTAATCACGGCGTCGAAGACATTGACGTCGCCGGCGGTCCGCTCGGCCGCGAAGGTGCGGCCATGCCGGCCGCCGAGATCGACGACCATGGTGTCGTCGGCCTCCGCGAAGGGCGTCATGCGCAGCAGCGGCGCCAGCTTCTCGCGGCTCTTCCACTCGTCTGGCGTGAGATAAAGCTGGTCGGGCGGTACCGGCCGGTAGGGCACGCCGCCCTGCCCCTGCCCCATGCCGCTCTTGCGCGCGTCATAGTGATCGGTGATGTCGTCGAAGCGCTCGGCGATCGCCTCCTCGACCAGATGGTCGAGCACGACCGGCGCGCCCGGCACATAGTCGAACAGCGTGTCGAGGCCGTCGACGAAGAAGGGCAGCCAGTGCTCGACGCCAGTATAGCGGCGGCCTTCGCTGACCGACTGGTACAGCAGATCCTCGCGGTCGGTCGCGCCGAACATCGCCACATAGCGCTCGCGGAAGCGGGCGATCGCCTCCGGCGACAGCACCAGCTCGCTCATCGGCACCAGGTCGAGGCGCTTCTTCTGCGCTACCGTGCGCTGGCTCTCGACGTCGAAGGTACGGATGGAATCGACGGTATCGCCGAAATAGTCGATGCGGACCGGCTCGCCCTGCCCGGCCGCGAACAGATCGATGATGCCGCCGCGCACGGCATATTCGCCGGCTTCGCGCACGGTCGAGGTACGCAGGAAACCATTGTCCTCCAGCCAACCGATCAGCTTGTCCATGGAAAGCTGGTTGCCGCTGGCGATGGAAAGGCTCTGCCGTGCCACCTGTTCGCGGCGCGGCAGGCGCTGCACGGCGGCGTTGACGGTGGTGAGCACGACGAGCGCGCGGCCCTTCACGGGCTGATGGTGCGCCAGATAGGACAGCGCCGCCATGCGACGAGCGACCACGGCGGTGTTCGGCGACACGCGGTCATAGGGCATGCAGTCCCAGGCCGGGACGGAGACGACCTCGGTGCCGGGCGAGAAGAAGCGCATCGCCTGTTCGAGATCGGCCATGCGGTTGCCATCGCGGGCGACGACCAGGACGTAGGGCAGATCCTCGCGCGCTGCGAGCGCCGCGATATCGGCGACGACCTTGCCGTCAAAGCCGTCGGGAACGCCCGAAAGGACCGTCGAGGGGCGACCCAGGATGTATTTGAATTGGACCATTGCGCCTATCGGGGAGTAGCGCCGGTGAAGGCGGCGAGCTTTCGGAAGAATTCGGTATTGACGTCGTCCGGCGTCGGAGCCTCGCCCGTCAGCCAGATCAGCAGATCGCGATCCTGCTCTTCCATTAGCGCCTCGAGGACATCGAGTTCGCTATCGGTCAGAGTGGCGATATGGGCGTCGGCGAAGCGGCCGAGGATCAAGTCCATCTCGCGCATGCCGCGATGCCAGCAGCGGAAATGGGTACGCCTGCGGCGCGTGTCCAGCCCATCGCTCGACAATGTCGTGCCGCTCATCTCTCAACTCCGCCGATCCAGTTCGATGCGGCGAGGTATAGCCCCCTCGACCGGGATTGTCAGCCTGAGAAGGGCGCACTGCGTCCGGGATGACGGCGAGGGTGAGGTCGCAGGCGAGGGCTATTGTTGAGGATCGCGCGGCAACGCGGATCGCTGCCCCCTCACTCGCCGCAGATGACCACCTGCACGCCGGCGCGATCCAGGGCTTCCGCGAGTTCGGCCGGCGGCGGCGCATCCGTCACCAGGCATTGGATGTCGTCCAGCGTCGCGATGCTGGCGAAGGCGGTGATGCCGAATTTCGACTGGTCGGCGACAACGATGGTGCGCGTCGCCACCCGGATCATACCGGCCGTATGCGCCGCCTCGTCCAGCTTGGTCATCGAGATGCCGGAGGCGGACACGCCGGTGCAGCCGACCACCGCCGTATCGGCGTTGATGCCCGCCACGGCGGCGAAACCGATGGCGCCGATCGTCACCTGATAGTTCGGCCAATAGGCGCCGCCGAGGATGTGGATCGACTGTACGCTGTTCTCCGGCAGCACCGCCGGCAGGCGCAAATTGTTGGTGACGATGGTGAGGTTGCGGCGTGCGCTGAGCGCCGCGGCGAAGAAGGCGATCGTCGAGCCGCCATTCAGGATCAGCGTCTCGTCGTCGCGGATCAGGCCGGCCGCCGTCTGGCCGATCAGCCGCTTCGCCTCGACATGCTCGTCCATGCGAAGGCCCATCGTCGTATCGACGCGGACGAGGCGATCATTGGTGACGGCGCCGCCATGGGTGCGGACCAGAAGCCCGCGCCGCTCCAGCAGGTCGAGATCCCGCCGGACGGTGTCGCGCGAGACTTCCAGCAACGTCACCAGCTCCGCCACGGTCGCCTGGCCGCGATCCTGCAGGAAATGCAGCAGCCGGCTGTGCCGCAAGGCCGGCAGGACGCCGGATCCGGCGTCGGAGTCATTGGGAAGGTGTGTGTCGTCGAGGCTCATGGCCGCTTCTCCAGCATGAGACTGGCAGCGCCGACAAGTCCGGCGTTGCGACCGAGCGCGGCGCCGACCACCGGGACTTCGCGAAAGGCCGACATCGCCCGCTCGTGGATCGTGCGCTCGATCGTCCCGCGCAGCTGCGGCAATAGGGTACCGACACCACCGCCCAGGATCAGCCGCTCCGGCGAATAGAGATGGAGCAGATTGACGAGGCCGATGCCGAGCCAGTGCGCCTCCGCGTCGAGCAGCGCGATCGACCGGGCGTCGCCCGCCGCCGCGGCCTGCGCGACATGGCGGCCGGAGACACGCTCCGACCCGACGATCCGCTGCAGGGCCGGCGCGGTCCCGGAAGCCACCAGCTTCGTCGCCTCGCGCGCCAGCGCCGTGCCCGAGGCGAGCGCTTCCCAGCAGCCGACGCCACCGCAGGCGCAGCGCTCGGTGCCGGCGGCGATCGTCATATGGCCGATCTCGCCCGCGAGCCCGCGTCGTCCGTGCAGGAGGTGGCCATCGACGATGACGCCGCCGCCGATGCCGGTCGAGACGGTGATGAACACCATCGACTTTGTTCCCTGCCCGGCGCCGAAGCGCCACTCGCCGAGCGCCGCCGCGTTGGCGTCGTTCTCGAGCTGGACGGCGACGCCGAGGCGCTCGCTGAGGATCGCGGCCAGCGGAACGTCCCGCCAGCCGGAAAGGGTCGGCGCGGCCACGACGATGCCGGCGTCGGGATCGAGCGGACCCGGCGCGCCGACGCCGAGGCCGACGATCTCGGCATCCGGCGCCTCGGCCCGGACCGTTCCGATCAGCGCGACCATCTGCTCGATCACGGCATCCGGCCCGCCGAGCGCGTCGGTCGACGTCGCGGCGAAGGCGGCGACGCGGCCGGTCTCTTCGACCACGGCCGCGCGCAGCTCGGTGCCGCCGAGGTCGATTGCCAGCGCCGCGCGGGTTCCCCCTGTCGTCATGTCGCCTCGCCAGGCGCGGGCAGCGCATGCAGCCAGGCGATGCGTGCCGCCAGATCCGGGTCGCCGAAGGCGAGCGAGCCCATCACCACCGTTTCGGCGCTGGCGGCGCGCAGGCGCGGCACCGTGTTTTCGCGAATGCCGCCATCGGCAGCGAGCCGCACGGCATTCTCCCGGCCGGCGGCCCGCAGCATGGCGCGCACCGCTTGCAGGCGCGGACAGGCGTGGTCGGAGAGCCCTACCCCCTTCACGCCGATCTCGGTGCCAAGCAGCGTCACGAAGGCGATCTGGTCAAGCCAGGGCCGGACCGCCTCGACCGGCGTTTCCAGGCGCAACACCAGGCCTGCCTCGACGCCCAGCTCGTGGATCAGCGCCAGCGCCTCGCCGACGACGGGGCCGTTCTCGGCATGGATCGAGATCAGGTCCGCACCGGCCTCGGCAAACTGACGGATCTGCGACAGCACGATGTCGCCCTCGACCATCAGATGCACATGCAGCGGCCGGGTCGTCAGGGCGCGTATGCGGGCGACCTGGTCCGGGAAAAACAGGAAGGTGGGCGCGAAGCGGCCATCGGCGACGTCGATATGGAAGAGATCGACATGCGGACCGGTGCGCGCGAGGTCGCGCTCCATGTTGCAGAGGTCGGCCGACCACAGCGAGAATTCGGCGAGCATGCGGTGGCGCGGCAGGGCGGCGAGCCAACCGTTCGCGGGCCTGTTGGCGAGTGTCATCGGTTCGGCTCCCTTGCCGGAAAATTGACGCGCAGGAAATGGTCCAGCGCGGCGCGGAATTCGGAGATGTGGCGCGACTTGTCGATCGCTTTCGGTGGGATTTCGACCATGCGGGCGCCGGGAATGGTCGCGGCGAGCTTTTGGGCATAGGCCAGCGGATGGGCGTGATCGACGCCGTGCCCGATCACCAGCGTTGGCACCCTCAGGGCGGCGACCTCGGCCTCGCTGACGCCGGGGCCATCGCGCGCGATGTCGCCGAGGAGATCCGCCGTGACGGCGAAGTCCGGCCGGTCGAAGAAGCCGAGCAGCGAGGCGAGATTGTCAGGGGCTTGCCGCCGTAGTTGGTCGGCGGTCGCCGAATTGGCAAAGGCAGCCCGCGCCGCGTCGCGTGGAAGGCGTTTCATCCAGTCGGCGACTTCGGCATAGGGACGCATATTGTCCGGAGCGGGCCCGAACAGCCAGGCCGGCCGAGCGAGCACGAGCCCGGCGACGCGATCCGGATGGCGCGTGGCGATATGGAGCGCAATCGCAGCCCCCATCGAGATGCCACCGACGACGAAGCGTTCGATGCCCTTTGCATCGCAGGCCGCGAGCACGTCGTCGGCGAACATCGCCTTGGAAAACGGCCGGACGCTGCCGGGTGTCGATCGGCCCTGGGCGCGGCATTCGACGGTCAGGCGACGATAGTCGGGACTATCGGGAAAGTTCTCGACGATCTGGCGATTGTCGCCACCGAGGCCATGCTGGAAGACGACCGGAAATCCGGCACCGCTATCGAAAACACGGAGATCGGCGTCGTCGCGCCGGAGGCTCGATGCGGTCATGGCCTGAGCTGCCTGGAAAGGTACGCGGCGACGCCGGGCGCTTCCTCGGCCGACAGGCCATGCGTTACCACCGGGCCATCGAAGCCCACCGCCCGCAAGCGCGCGAAAAAATCGGGAAAATCGACAATCCCGGCTCCGGCGGTGGCGAAGCTGCCATCGGCCTTGCGGTCCTTGGCATGCGCCATGGCGATGCGGCCGCCGAGCCTGCCGATCGCCTCGGCCACGACCTGCCGTGCCGTGTCTCGGTCGGCGATCTCGAACAGATTGGCCGGGTCGAGCACGAAGCGGATGCGCTTCGAACCGATCGCCGCGACTAGCCTCTCGCCGTCCTCGGCCGAGGTGACGACATTGGCCTGTTCCGGCTCGACGCCGAGATCGACGCTGGCGGCCTCGGCCAGCGCGACTGCCTTGTCCATTTCGGTGAGGAGATCGGCCCAGGCCTCCGGGGTCGTATTGTCGGGGTGATGAGCCCATTGATCGACGGGATCGCGGGTGCCAGTGCAAAGCGTCACCAGCGGGATGTCGAGCGCGCGCGCCGCCGCCAGCATGAGCCCGAGCCGGCGCATGCCCACCTCCCGCACCGCAGGGTCGGGATGGATCATGTTATAGGTGCCGGAGAGCGCGACCAGCTCGACGCCGGTCTCGGCGACGGCCTGGCGGATCCCGTCGATCGTCGCGGCCGGGATCTCGTCCGGCATGGCCGGCAATCCTGCGCAGGCCATGTTGAACTGGGCGCAGCGATAGCCGGCCGCCTTGCAGGCGGCCAGCACGGTTAACGGAGTGCTACCAGAAAAGGTCTTGGCGAAGATGCCGAGGCGCATCAGACCGCCCCCACCCTGTCGGGCACGCTGACCGCCTCGCCGGTCCGGACCGACTCGGCGATCGCCGCCATGGCGCGCACCGAGGCGAGCCCGTCATGGATATCGGCGCCCTGCTGCCTCGCGCCGTTCAGGATGGTATCGGCGAAGCCCTCGAGCTGGCGGCGGAAGAAATGACCGTCGGCACCCAGCGGCCGGCGATAGGTCGCGTCTTTCTCCGAGAAGATCTCGACGTCGCTCGATTTGAAGTACCAGGGATTGTAGGTCTTCGCGACGATGCTGCCGTTTTCGCCATAGAGCTGGAAGCCCTCGAACCAGTCCATGCGCACCGCGACCGTCAGATCGAGATGGCCGAGCGTGCCATTGGCGAAGCTGGTTTCGACGAACCAGCTATAGGCGCCGAAACGCTCCGACAGCCGCGCCCGCACCTCGGTGATCTCGCCGCAGAGGAACCGCGCGGTATCCACGAGATGGCTGCCATGGGCGAGCATGAAATAGCGGCGCAGATCGGCCTTGGGATCCTCGCTCGGCTTCTTCGCGAACCTGCTCGTGACCGGCAGAGGCTGCACGGCATCCGTCATCGTGTAGCGATGGGTGCTGTCGCAATACCAGGCCTTGAGCGCCAGCAGCTGGCCCATTTCGTTCTGGATGAAATCCCGGGCCGCCTCCAGGCCGGGATCGAAGCGCTTCATATGGCCGACCTGCAGGGTCAGCCCGGTGAGCTCGACCACCTCCTTCAGCGCCTCGACTTCCTCGACCGAGGTGCCGAGCGGTTTCTCGCACAGCACGTGTTTGCCGGCTTCCAGCGCCCGGATCGCCATGGAAACGTGAAAACTGTCCGAGATCGCAACGATCACCGCCTCGACCTCCGGATCCCGCAGCATGGCCTCGTAGTCGGCATAGGCCATTTGCGGCTCGTAGGTCGCCGCCATGCGGGCGAGCAGGTCCGGGGCGGCGTCGCAAATGGCGTAGAGATCGGCGTTGCGCGCCTTCACGCAGGATTCGAGATGGGCGAATTGCGCGATCGGCCCGCAGCCGAGAACACCGATCCGCAGCCTGCGCGCTTCCTTCTTGATCATGGGATGTCCTTCTTGCGGTTCAGGCGACGAGCGTGCGCATCGTCTCGCGGTTCTGCCGGACGGCCTTGGCCGGATCGGCAGCGGCGAGGTCCGATTCTTCTTCCAGGATCAGCCAGCCGTTGAAGTTCGGGCTGGCGGCGACGAGATCGATCACCGCCCGCGTCTCGCAGATGCCGCTGCCCAGCATCCGCCATTCGCCGTTCGCATCGACATCTTTCAGATGCAGGTAGCGGATGCGGTCCCGATAGGTTGCGAGCGTGTCGAGGATGTCGTGGCCGCCGCGCAGGATGTGGCCGGTATCCGGCACCCAGCCGATCCGGTCGGGATCGAGTTGGTCGAACAGCTGGTCATAGTCAGCGCGCGTGAAGAGCAACGTGTCATGATGCGAGCTTGGATGCAGCGCCACCGGCACGCCGGCGCGCTGCCCCAGCCTGCCCGCCGCATTGTAGAAGGTCGCCGCCGCGGCGAACTTCTCGTCGCGCGGGCCGGCCGACATCACTGTCGCGCTGCCGAGCGACAGAACAGCGCCGGGAAAGGCGGCGACAAAGTCGAGCGCGCGGTCGACCATGGCGAGGTCGGCGTCGAGTTGATCCGGCTCGGTGAAGCCGCTCGGACTGGCGCAGGCGAAGGCGGCGAGTTCCAGGCCGTGCTCCGCGAGAACGCGCCCGAACGCAGCCGGCCGATGCGCATAGCCGCCGATCATCCGGTTGGTGATCTCGATGCCGGAATAGCCGGCCGCCCCGATCGTCTCGATGAGCTCTGCCGGCCCGCCGGACCACCTCTCTCCCAGCATTTCCCAGGTATAGGTCTGGCAGCCGATCTGCAGCATGATGGGCCCGATCCGGGTTGGGCGACGCGCCGTCAGGCTGCGTCTAGCTGAATTCATGCTTGCTGCTTTCTGCGCAACGGTCAAGCATTGTGATGCAGGAAGGCGCATTCACCGGCAGAGTTGCTTGTCCATCAAGGCGGGGGAAGGTTCACATGAAGCGATCAGAACGGCTCGGCATTGGGCTCGTCGGATGCGGCAACATCGCCGGCACTTACCTGCGCAATGCCGGCCTGTTTTCCGGCGTCGAATTTCGCGCCTGCGCCGATCTGGACGAAGCGGCCGCGTCCCGGCGGGCCGACGAGTTCGGCCTCAAAGCGCTGCCCCTCGATGCCTTGCTGGCGGATGATGCCGTCGATCTCGTCCTGAACCTCACGGTGCCGAACGCGCATTTCGCCGTCTCGATGGCAGCGCTGGCGGCCGGCAAGCACGTCTTCACGGAAAAACCGCTGGCCGCGACGGCGACCGAGGGGCGCCGTCTTGTCGCCGAGGCGGAGCGGCTTGGGCTTGCGATCGGTTCGGCGCCCGATACCTTCCTGGGCGCCGCGGGCCGCCTGGCGCGCCGGATGGTGGAGGATGGTGCGATCGGCAAGGTGGTGACCGGCACCGCCTTCATGATGACGCGCGGCATGGAGCATTGGCATCCCAATCCGCAGTTCTACTACCAGCCGGGCGGCGGCCCGGTGCTCGACATGGGGCCCTACTACATCACCATGCTGGTCAATTTGCTCGGGCCAGCTCGGCGAATCATGGCGATGAACACCACCGGCGAGCCGGAACGCCGGATCACCGCGCCCGGACCAACGCATGGCGCGCGGTTCAGCGTCGGCACGCCGACGACGATCACCGCGCTGATCGAATTCGCCTCGGGGGCGACGGTCGTCGCCGGCATGAGCTGGGACGTATTCCGGCATGGCAACCATCCGATCGAACTGCACGGCACGGAAGGATCCTTGCGCCTGCCCGATCCCGATACATTCGGAGGAACGGTCGCCATCAGCCGTCGCGGGGCCGATTGGGAGGAACACGCGACCGCCGGGCTTCGGCATGGCCGGCTCAACTGGCCTTATGACGCACCGGACCGCGCCAATTATCGCATGCTCGGCGTGGCCGATCTCGCGGCGGCGCTGGAAGAGGACCGGCCGGCGCGCGCCTCGGGCGCACTCGCCCTGCATGTGCTGGAAGTCCTCGAAGGTATGCTCGAAGCCTCGATCTCCGGCGCGCCCGTGCATCTCCCCGAACGGAGCGTCCGCCCGGCGCCTCTTACAGAATCGGAGGCGGTGGCACTCGGTGGATGAGTAACCATCGCACCAATGCCGCGATGCAATGCATCCGGCGACGGGCTATAGTCGCTGCAACCGCAGCGCGGCATTGGCGATTAGGAGAGAACCATGAATCGGAATTTGTTGATCTTGCTGGCCGGCCTGTTTTTGATCGTCGCGTCCTTCATCGCCTATATCGTCCCCGCATCGGCCCAGTCGGAGCGCATTGATCCCGTCGATTCCAGCCAGTTCCGCAAGCTCTCCTGCGACGAGATCGCCTCCCGCATCCAGGCGCTCAACGTTCCGATCTCCAGCGACAGCAACAGCTGGGACGAGCTGCGCCGCAACCCGACGCTGCAATTCATCCTGCTCGGCATCCGCACGCCCAATCCGACCTACGAGGACTTCATGGCGCATGTCCGCGGCGAGCGCATCGCGCTGATCGAAGTCGCCGTCGCCAAGAATTGCGCCGCCCAGCGCGGCGTCCAGTAGTTGCTTTGAGCCGAGGCGGCGGCGTATCCGCCGCCTCGTGAGCCAACAGGATCGTCGCTTCCCGCGCCGCAGGCTTGCTCGGGAACAGGGCTGGGTCGGGATCGATGTCGGGACGTGCGCGAATTGACTGGGTGGACTACGCCAAGGGTTTTTGCATCGTCATAGTTGTGATGATGCATTCGACCCTCGGCGTCGAAAAGGCGGCCGGGGCCGAAAGCTGGATGGGCCATCTGGTCGCTTTCGCCAAGCCGTTCCGCATGCCGGACTTCTTCCTTATCTCTGGCCTGTTCCTGTCCCGCGTCATAGATCGCGACTGGCGAACCTATGCCGACAAGAAGATCGTCCATTTCGTCTATTTCTACGTGCTCTGGCTCGTGATCCAGTTCGTATTCAAGGCGCCCGGCATGGTCGCCGAGCAAGGCGCCGGCGGCGCGCTCGGCGAGTTCTTCCTCGCTTTCATCGAGCCGTTCGGCACGCTCTGGTTCATCTATCTGCTGCCGATCTTCTTCGCCGTCACCAAGCTGCTGCGCGGCGTTCCCACCTGGATCGTCCTCGTCGCCGCGGCGGCGCTCGAGATCGCCCCTGTCCATACCGGCTGGGTGATCCCGGACGAGTTCGCCGCGCGCTTCGTCTATTTCTATGCGGGCTATGTGCTGGCACCGCAGGTCTTCCGGCTCGCCGCGGCCGTCATCGCACGACCCGGGCTGGCGGGGTTCGGCTTGCTAGTCTGGGCTCTCGTCAACGGGCTCGTCGTGTTCGCCGGCTATTCCGAACTGCCCTTCGTCGGCCTTGGTCTCGGCGTCCTCGGCGCCTGTGCCGTCGTCGCCTTCTCGGCGCTGCTTTCGAAGGCCGACCTGATGGCGCCGCTGCGCTATTTCGGCGAGCATTCGATCGCCATCTATCTCGCCTTCTTCCTGCCGATGGCGGCGACCCGTGCCATCCTGCTCAAGACCGGGTTTATCCCGGATCTCGGCACCGTCGCGCTGATCGTCACAGCGGCAGGTGTCATCGCGCCCTTATTGCTGGAGTGGCTCGTTCGCGGCACCCGCTTCAATTTCCTGTTCGTGCGGCCGGGCTGGGCGCGCCTCGACCGGGTGCGGTCCGGCCTAGCTCCGGCGGAATAGATCGTGCCCGCATCCCCTCGGACGCTCGTCTGGCTTCGTGACGACCTTCGTCTTGGCGACAATCCCGCCCTGTCGGCGGCGGTCGCGGACGCTACCTCGATCGTCATCATCTATGTCCTCGACGAGATGAGCGAAGGCATTCGCCCGCTGGGAGCGGCCGCGAAATGGTGGCTGCATCATTCGCTCGCCGCCCTCGACCGGGATCTCTCGGCGTTTGGACATTCGCTGGTACTGCGGCGTGGACCGGCGGCGGAGGTCATTCCGGCGCTCGCCGAAGCGATCGGCGCGGACCGGGTCACATGGAACCGGCGCTATGGCGCGGGCGAACGGGCGGCCGACACGGCGATCAAGTCGGAGCTCAAGCAGAAGGGCGTCCGCGTCGACAGTTTCCAGGCCAATCTGCTTTGCGAGCCCTGGACGGTGCAAACCCAGAGCGGCCAGCCCTTCCGGGTCTTCACGCCGTTCTGGAAGGCCTGCCGCACCCATTTGCCACCGCGATTGCCCCTGCCCCGTCCGGAGGCCCTGCCCGCCCCCATCGACGGAGTGGCCTCCGACGCGCTCGCCTCGTGGCGATTGCTGCCGAGCCAGCCGGACTGGGCCGGCGGCCTCCGGGAGGCCTGGACGCCAGGCGAAGCCGGCGCGACGGCGCGATTTGAGGCGTTTCGCAGCGAACGGTTGCTACGCTATGCCCGCCAGCGCGACGAGCCGGCGGCCGAGGCATCGTCCCGGCTCTCGCCGCATCTGCGCTTCGGTGAAATCAGTCCGTTCCAGCTCTGGCACGGCCTGTCTCAGCCCCATTCCACAGATGATGCCGATACGGCCAATCTCGACAAGTTCCTATCCGAAATCGGCTGGCGGGAGTTTTCCTGGCACCTGCTCTATCACCAGCCGGATCTGGCGACCCGGAACTTCCAGCCGCGCTTCGACGCCTTTCCCTGGCCCGCGGTCGACCAGAACGCGCTGACAGCCTGGCGGCGCGGCAGGACCGGCTTCCCGATCATTGACGCCGGCATGCGCGAACTCTGGCGGACCGGCTGGATGCACAACCGGGTCCGGATGATCGTGGCCTCGTTCCTGGTCAAGAACCTGCTCATCGACTGGCGCGTCGGCGAGGCATGGTTCTGGGATACGCTGGTCGATGCCGATGCGGCCAACAATCCGGCGAGCTGGCAATGGGTCGCCGGCTCGGGAGCCGACGCGGCGCCCTATTTCCGGATTTTCAATCCGCTGCTGCAAAGCGAAAAATTCGACCCCGGCGGCGCCTATATCCGCACCCATGTTCCGGAGCTGGCACGCCTCGACGCCAAGTCGATTCACAACCCGGCCAAGGCAGGCGGCGTTGCCGGCTACCCGGATCCGATCGTCGACCTCGGGGTAACGCGCGAACGGGCGCTTCGCGCCTTTTCCCGGCTTCGCAACGACGACGAGGAATAGTCTTCTCGCAGGGGCCGCCTCCGAAGAATGATATTTCGCCGACCGGATGGGCACGGGGGAATGGTGCTTTGCGAGGGAGACCGGCTTGAAGACAGTCTGTGGGCCAGCTAGCCTCCCTGTCTCAAAGTCCAGAAAGCAATCATGGCCGTCCTTTCTTCCGTCGTCGAAGCCATCGGCAACACGCCGCTCATCCGTCTCCGTCGTGCCTCCGATGAAACCGGCTGCGAGATCCTGGGCAAGGCCGAGTTCAAGAATCCCGGCCAGTCGGTCAAGGACCGCGCCGCGCTGTTCATCATCCAGGATGCGCTCGCCAAGGGGCAGCTTCGCCCCGGCGGCACGATCGTCGAGGGAACGGCCGGCAACACCGGCATCGGCCTGGCGCTTGTCGCCAGCGCGCTCGGCTTCAAGACGGTCATCGTCATTCCGGAAACGCAGTCGCAGGAGAAGAAGGATGCGCTGCGGCTCGCCGGCGCGACGCTGATCGAGGTTCCGGCCGTGCCCTATCGGGATCCCAACAACTACGTGAAGCTGTCGGGCCGCCTCGCCGAGCAGCTGGCGCGGACGGAACCGAATGGCGCGATCTGGGCCAACCAGTTCGACAACGTCGCCAACCGCCAGGCGCATATCGATACGACAGGTCCGGAGATCTGGGCACAGACGGACGGCAAGGTCGACGGTTTCGTCTCGGCCGTCGGATCCGGCGGCACGCTGGCAGGTGTCGGCATCGCGCTCAAGGCGCGCAATCCGAGCATCCAGATCGCGCTTGCCGATCCGCTCGGCGCGGCGCTGTTCAGCTATTACACTACCGGCGTCCTGAAGGCAGAGGGCTCCTCGATCACCGAGGGCATCGGCCAGGGTCGCATCACCGCCAATCTGGAAGGCGCTCCGGTCGACGCGGCCTACCAGATCACCGATACCGAGGCCCTCGAAGTCGTCTTCGAACTCGCGGAGCACGAAGGCCTCTGCCTCGGCGGTTCTTCGGGCATCAACATCGCCGGCGCGATCCACCTCGCCAAGGCGCTTGGTCCCGGCCATACGATCGTGACGATCCTCTGCGACTACGGCACGCGCTATCAATCGAAGCTGTTCAATCCGACGTTCCTGCGCGAAAAGGGGTTGCCGGTTCCCGGCTGGCTCGAGCGCCGGACCGAAAGCGCTGTTCCCTACGAAGAGGCATGACATGGCCGACACGACCCTGCTCTTCCGCGACGATCCCTATCTCTCGACCGCTGAAGCCAAGGTCGTCGGCATCAATGAGCGGGCCGGTATCATCCTAGACCGGACCGTGTTCTACGCGACAGGCGGCGGCCAGCCCGGAGACATTGGCACGCTGGAGCGCGACGACGGCTCGATGGTCAAGATCGCGACCGCCGTCTATGGCGACAACAAGAGCGAGATCGTCCATGTGCCGGCGGAGGGCTCCGCCCTGCCGGCGCCCGGCGAGACGATCGTCCAGCATCTCGACTGGGCGACGCGGCATCGCCACATGCGCATCCACACCGGCCTGCATCTTCTCACCGTCGCCCTGCCCTTTCC
Organism: Kaistia granuli DSM 23481; assembly: GCF_000380505.1. Classification (GTDB taxonomy): domain Bacteria; phylum Pseudomonadota; class Alphaproteobacteria; order Rhizobiales; family Kaistiaceae; genus Kaistia; species Kaistia granuli. Next base: position 257,132 of record NZ_AQYH01000003.1, read on the forward strand.
CGTCTCGGGCGGCCGCATCGGCGCCGAGGAAGGTCATCTCGACTTCGATATCGACGGCGCCGTGCCCGCCAAGGAAGAGATCGAGGAACGGCTCAACGCGCTTGCCGGCGCTGACCATCCGGTCTCGACGGAGTGGATCACCGACGAGGAACTCCTCGCCAATCCCGGCCTGGTCAAGACGATGAGCGTCATGCCGCCGATGGGCAGTGGCCGCGTCCGGCTCGTCCGTATCGGCGACATCGACCTGCAGCCCTGCGGCGGCACGCATGTGCAGTCGACGGCTGAAATCGGCGGTCTCGTGGTTGCCAAGATCGAGAACAAGGGCAAGCAGAACCGCCGCGTGCGCATCCGCTTCGCCTGAACTCACTCCACACCAGACATTCGCATACCGGAGACGGACATGACCGACCGCGCCGCCACCTTCGTTTCAACCGACTGGCTCGCCGCGCATCTGGGCGATCCGGACGTCGCGATCATCGACGGATCCTGGTACCTGCCGACCGAAGGCCGCGACCCGGCGGCCGAATACCGCAAGGCACACATTCCCGGCGCCGTCTTCTTCGATCTCGACAAGGTCGCCGACACCAGTTCGGGCCTGCCGCACATGCTGCCGTCCCCGGAGAACTTCGCCCGCACCGTCGGCGCCCTCGGCATTTCCGACGAACAGGTCCTGGTCGTCTATGACGGCGCCGGCTTGTTCTCCGCCCCCCGTGTCCGCTGGACGTTCCGCACGATGGGTGCCCGGGATGTCCGCATCCTCGAGGGTGGGTTCCCGCAATGGATCGCCGACGGCCGACCGGTCGAATCCGGCGAAGCGAAGCCCGAGCCGAAGGTTTTCCACCCTCATTTCGATGCCGAGGCCGTCCGTTCGATCGACGAGGTCCGGGAGATCGTCGCCACCGGCAGCGCCACCGTCGTCGATGCGCGATCCGGCGAACGCTTTCGCGGCGAGGCGCCGGAGCCTCGTCCTGGCCTCCGCTCCGGCCACATGCCCGGTAGCCGCAACCTGCCTGCCGGTGCGCTCGTGGCCGATGGTCGCCTCAAGGGCGACGCCGACATCGAGGCCGCCTTCGCAGCCGCCGGCGTCGACCCGGATCAGCCTATCGTCACCAGCTGCGGCTCCGGCGTCACCGCCGCCATCCTGGCGCTTGGCCTGGAGACAATCGGCGCGCGCGACGTCGCGCTCTATGATGGTTCCTGGGCGGAATGGGGCGGCGCGAAGGATGCGCCCGTCGTCACGGGTCCCGCCGACAAGTAGCACTCGGACCCGGCCAATGGCGCCCCGCGTCCTGTCCGTCGCGCTCAGCGCGACCCACAGCTTCAGCAAGGCAATCCAGACCGAGATCCGGCTGCTCGCCGGACTGGGCGTGGATGGTGATGCGCATATGGGAGAAACGGTGAAGCACCGCTCGCGCGTCGCGCAGGATCCGACGCAGCCCAATCTCCGCCAGGTGCATCTCGTTCATGCCGAGCTGCTCGACGAATTGCAGGCGGGCGGCTTCGCTGTCGGGGCCGGCACGATCGGCGAAAACATCACCACGCGGGAGATCGATCTGCTCGGTCTGCCGCGTGGCGCCCTGCTCCACATCGGCGCCGAGGCGATCGTCGAAATCACGGGCCTACGAAATCCCTGCGTCCAGCTCGACCGCTACCAGAAGGGCCTGATGGCCGCGACGCTCGACCGCGATGAGGATGGCCATCTCCTCCGCAAGGCCGGCGTGATGGCGATCGTCCGGGCAGGCGGCCTGGTCCGCGTCGAGGATCCCATACGGATCGTCCTGCCCGCAGCCCCGCATCGGCCGCTCGAGCGCGTCTAGCCGGGCTGTTCCTGAACAAGCCATTCAGCGCCCGTTCAGCGGCGATCCGCGCATATGCCTCTCACGGTTGCCGCATTTGAGCGGCATGCAAAAGAGGCACTCGGACGGATCGTCAGCTCCGTTCTGGACAACGGCCGGCTCAGGCCAAGCTGCAGGAAGACCATGAAACCCTCCTATTTCCTTCTGCTTTCTTCGGTTGCCATTCCCGTCCTGTTCGGCGGCCCGTCGATGGCCCTCGCCGATCAGCAGCGGATGGAAGGCCGCCCCATCATCGTGGCCCAGGCTGCCGAGGACCGGGTCCAGCGGGCGCGCGAACTGCTGGAAAAGGCGCAGAACTCGCTGAAGCAGGCCGAGGAAACCGGCGGAGATGTCCGGGCCGCGCGCCGCGGTGTGGCCGATGCCATGAAGGATCTGCGCGCGGCGGAGACCCGTGGCGGCTCGGCGCCCGCCGAGGCAGGCAAGCCCGCGGCGCCGCAGCCGCCGAAGGCGGATGACAGCCGCGAGCGCCCCACGCGTCCTTCGGCCGGCGACGGTAATCAGCCGAAGCCCTATGAGCCGCCGGCCGGCGGCAAGAAGCCGGCTGAGCCGTCGGCAAAGCCCGCCCCCGATCGCAAGCCGACGCCGAGCGAGGCGAAGCCCCAGCCGCCGAAGGCGCAGCCGGCTCCCGACAAGCGCCCGGCCGACACGAACAGTCGCCCGTCGCGCAGCGAACAGGCCCGTCCGGAAGGATCGCGCAATGAGCGGCCACGCCCGGATGCCCGACCGCCGCGCCCCGGCGACCGCAACGATGGGCGTTATCCGGATGGTTATCGTGACGGCCCCCCGCAGCGGGACATCTTCATCGAGGGCCCCGGGCTCGGAGATCGCGAAGTGCCGCCGCCTCCGGGCTATCGCGGTGATAGCCGTCCCTACCGGCCGAACAACCGCTTCATCGACGGCGGCCGCGCCACGGAGCGGCAGATCGAGGACACGTTCCGCGCAGCGCCGGTCCAGCGGATCGATCGCGGTTATTCGATGAAGGAGATCCGCCGTGATCCGCGCGTCCGCGACATGGTGCGCCGCGTCGATCTCGACTCGATCACCTTCGAGTTCGGCTCCGCCCGCGTGCCGGACGATCAGGTGCGGAAGCTGCGCTCAATCGGCCGCGCCATCGGTCGCGTCGTCGATCGCGATCCCGGCGCCGTCTTCCTGATCGAGGGCCACACGGATGCGGTCGGCACCGACCTCGCCAACCTGGAGCTCTCCGATCGTCGCGCCGCCGCGGTCGCCGGGATTCTGTCGGACTATTTCGACATTCCGCGCGACGCCCTGGTCAGCCAGGGCTATGGCGAGCGCTATCTGAAGGTGCCGACGGATGGGCCCGAGCGGCAAAACCGCCGCGTCACCATCCGCAACATCACGCCCCTGCTGCACGGGCGTTGATCCAGAAAAAAGAAGCCCGGCAAGTAACTTGCCGGGCTTCTTTGATTTTAGCTGAGAGCAGTGTCGGTCAGTGCAGGATCTGGCTCAGGAACAGCTTCGTCCGCTCGTGCTGCGGGTTGGTAAAGAAGCTGACCGGGTCGTTCTGCTCGATGATCTGGCCGCCATCCATGAAGATCACCCGGTTCGCGACCTGGCGGGCAAAGCCCATCTCATGCGTGACGCAGACCATCGTCATGCCTTCAAGCGCCAGCCCGACCATGACGTCGAGCACTTCCTTGATCATCTCCGGATCCAGCGCCGAGGTCGGCTCGTCGAACAGCATGACGCGCGGGTTCATGCAGAGCGACCGGGCGATGGCGACGCGCTGCTGCTGGCCGCCCGAGAGCTGACCCGGATATTTGTTGGCCTGTTCCGGGATCTTGACCCGGTTCAGGTAGTGCATGGCGATCTCTTCCGCCTCGCGCTTCGGCATCCGGCGGACATTGATCGGCGCCAGCGTGCAGTTCTCGAGGATCGTCAGGTGCGGGAACAGGTTGAAGTGCTGGAACACCATACCGACTTCGCGCCGCACCTCATCGATCTTGCGCAGGTCGTTGGTGAGTTCCTTGCCGTCGACGACGATCTTGCCCTTCTGGTGCTCTTCCAGCCGGTTGATGCAGCGGATCAGCGTCGACTTGCCCGATCCGGACGGACCGCAGATGACGATGCGCTCGCCGCGCATGACAGTCAGGTTGATGTCGCGCAGGACGTGAAACTCGCCATACCACTTGTTGACGTCGACCATCTCGACCGCGACATCGGTGGAGGACACCAAGGGTGGCGGCACCGACGGCAGGTCGATGATGGCAATGGACGGATCCGACATTGGGACACCCCTTGAATTCTATCTGCGGCCCCTGTCGAGCCGTCGTTCGGTGAAGGCAGCATAGCGCGACATCGCGAAGCAGAAGGCCCAGAACACCATGGCCGCGAAGATATATCCAGTAAGACCGGTGACGGGCGAGGCCCATTTGGCATCGTTGGCCGACGCCTGGATCTGCCCCAGGAAGTCGTAGAGCCCGATGATGATGACCAGCGTCGTATCCTTGAACAGCGAGATGAAGGATCCGACAATGCCCGGGATGACGATGCGCAGGGCCTGCGGGAGGATGATCTTGCGCATCATCTGCCAATAGCCGAGGCCCAGCGCCATCGCGCCTTCATACTGGCCGCGCGGGATGGCCTGCAGGCCGCCGCGGATTGTTTCGGCCATGTAGGCCGCCTGGAACAGTGTCACGCCGATGAGCGCCCGGAGCAGCTTGTCGAAGGTCACCCCCTCAGGCAGGAAGAGCGGCAGCATCACCGACGCCATGAACAGCACGGTGATCAACGGCACGCCGCGCCAGACCTCGATGAAGATGGTCGAGGCGAGGCTCACGACCGGCATGTTCGAGCGCCGCCCCAGCGCCAGCAGGATGCCGAGCGGAAACGCCGCGACCATGCCGGTGATCGCCACCACCAGCGTGACCAGAAGGCCGCCCCAATTGGCCGTCTCAACCGGCACCAGCCCGAAATCGAGGCTTACGAGCACGAGAATGACCGCGATGTAGCCAAGGATCATGGCTGCAGGGGTAGTCGTTCGGGAAATCGGCCTGCCCGCCAGTCTGGCATAGAGCGCCAGCAGACCGAGGATCACCGCCGAGAAGACTGCATACTGCACGGCGAAGCGCAGCGGCGACGGCGCCATCAGGCTCGACGGAATCAGGCTGCCGACAAACTGGTGATGCCCGCCGGTCAGCAGGATGTAGGCGACGACCGGAAATACGCCGATCAGGAAGATCGCGTTGAGCGCCTTGTAAGGCACGCGCGGGATCAGCATCGGGATCAGGCCGATGAGCAGCAGCACGAAGACGAGATCCACCCGCCAGCGTTCGCCGATCGGATAACGGCCATAGATGAACTGCGGCAGATAGGCCTTCACATAGGCCCAGCACGCTCCCGTGGCGGTCGCGCAGACGGAACGGTCCGGCCCGGTCCAGACGGCGTCGATCAGCGTGAAGCGGATGAAAGGGGTCACCGTCCAGACGATGAACGCCAGGATGATGATGGTCATGACGCCGTTCAGCGGCGTCGAGAACAGGTTCTGGCGTAGCCAGCCGACGACGCCGACCGTATTGCGAGGCGGCGCCTTGGCCGGAAGCAGGTCGTCGCGGACGAAGGTATCGGTTGTCACGGACATGATGCCCCCTCACCGTTCGACCAGCGCGACGCGCTTGTTGAAATAGCCCATGACGGCGGAGGTCAGGAAGCTGAGGCCGAGATAGAACAGCATCCAGATGCTGACGATTTCGACGGCCTGTCCCGTCTGGTTGAGGACGGTGCCGCCGACCGAGACGAGATCGGGATAGGCGATGGCGACGGCCAGCGACGAGTTCTTGGTCAGGTTGAGATACTGGTTCGTCAGCGGCGGGATGATGATGCGCATCGCCTGCGGCAGCACCACGAGACGCAGCGTCTGGCCCGAGCGCAGCCCCAGCGAACGGGCAGCTTCCGTCTGGCCCCGGTTGACGCCCTGGATGCCGGCACGCACCACCTCGGCGATAAAGGTCGCCGTATAGAGGGTCAACGCCAGCAGCAGGCCGACAAATTCCGGAATGATGGTCATCCCCGAGCCCGCTTGGAAGCCGCGCCGCAGCAGCGGCCCGGTCTCGTTGAACACCGGCAGATCTATGTGCAGCGGGCGGCCGGTTGCGAGGAAGGCGGCCAGCGGCAATCCGATGAACAGGGCCGTGTTGATCAGGCCAACGGGCGGACGAATGCCGGTCCGGGCCTGGTGGGCGTGCGCCCATCGCGTCACGACGAGCATGGCAGCGATCGCGACCGGCACCGCGGCGATGACGAGCCAGATGCCTTCGCCGGGAACCAGCCTCGGCACATGCAGTCCGCCGATATTCATATGAACGCCATCGAACAGCGTCCATTTCTCGCGCATGCCCGGCAGCGAGCGGAGCACGACGAAATACCAGAAGAACAATTGCAGCAGCAGCGGGATATTGCGCAGGATCTCGACATAGGCGGCGGCCGTCCGCGAGATCAGCCAGTTCGACGACAGCCGCGCGATGCCGACGATGAAGCCGAGGATCGTGGCCAGGATGATACCGAGTCCGGCCACCAGCAGCGTGTTCAGCAGGCCGATGAAGAGGGCGCGGCCGTAGGACGACGCCTCGGTATAGGGAACCAGCCGCTGGATGATGCCGAATCCGGCCGTGCGCTCCAGAAAGCCGTAGCCCGCGGCGATGTTCGCCTTCTGCAGATTGCGGGCCGTGTTTTCGATGATGTCCCAGACGAGCCAGCCGAGAACGAGCACGAAGATGCTCTGGAATGCTATGCCCCGGGCAGTCGGATTGTTCAGGAGGGTTGCAATGCGTCCCCCTGCGGGCGCCGCGCCTCTGTCGGTCAAACGATTTTCCCCTTGGTCGACCGGTGCTAGCCGGTCCGCTTCCCTTCACTGCCATGGCCCGGATCTTGGCGTCCGTAGGCCTTGGCAATGCCACGGGCGGCTGGGCCGCCCGTGGTCGGATGCCGTTGAATCAGCGGATCGGAGGCGCGTACTGGATGCCGCCCTTCGACCAGAGATTGTTCAGGCCGCGCGCAATGCCCAACTGGGTCGAGGGGCCGATATTGGCGTCGAAGATCTCGCCGTAATTGCCGACCTGCTTGATGACGTTGTAGGCCCAGTCGCTCGAGAGGCCAATCGGCGTCCCGAAGTCGCCCTCGATGCCGAGGAAGCGCTTGATCTCGGGATTGTCGGAGGTCTTCTTCTCGTCGATGTTCGCCTTGGTGAGGCCGAGTTCCTCGGCGTTGAGCAGCGCGAACAGGGTCCACTTGACCAATGTGAACCACTTGTCGTCGCCCTGGCGGACGGCCGGGCCAAGCGGCTCCTTCGAGATGATCTCCGGCAGGATCATGTGATCGTCCGGGGCAGTCAGCTTCAGGCGCTCGGCGTAGAGGCCGGAAGCATCGGTCGTATAGGCGTCGCAGCGGCCGGCCTCATAGGCCTGCAGCACTTCCTCGTTCTTCTCGTAGGCCACGACCTCGTAGGGCATGTTGTGCGAACGGAAGAAGTCGGCGAGGTTCAGCTCCGTCGTCGTGCCGGTCTGGGTGCAGACCTTAGCGCCGGAGAGTTCCAGCGCCGACGAGACGCCGAGCGACTTGCGGACCATGAAACCCTGGCCGTCATAATAGGTGACGCCGACGAACTGCAGCCCGAGCGAACTGTCGCGCGACATCGTCCAGGTCGTATTGCGCGAGAGCACGTCGACTTCGCCGGATTGCAGCGCGGTGAAGCGCTCCTTCGCGTTGAGCGGCGTGAACTTGACCTTGGTCGGATCATTGAAGATCGCGGCGGCGATGGCGCGGCAGAAGTCGACGTCGATGCCGCTCCACTCGCCTTTTTCGTCGGTGGCGCCGAAACCGATCAGATTACCGCCATTGGCGCCACACTGAACAAAGCCCTTGGCTTTGACGTCTTCGAGCGTTCCGGCACTCGCCGCCGTCGCGGCCATCAGCGCCATCGTGGCGCCAGCCAGAATAGAAGCAATCTTCCTGTACATCGTGCAGCCTTTTTCCCCTGGAGTGACCCGTCTCTTCAGTTCGATGCAGTATCGTCCCGTTGCCGAGATCTTTGCAGCAGCTGTTTGTCCATGGGTGATGGCTCGATCATCGCGCTCCATCTTGGGCCGACGGCCTGCACCCATGGCTTAGCCAATGCCCCGCTTGTCGTAACTTGAATTGACCCCTGCATCACATGGCATTATGCCAAGCGGGTCAAGGGGGCGCTGTTCCGCCGACAGACCATTGTTCCAGCAAAGGTTTTGGCTCGATGCGCCAGCGCGGGACGCGTGTTCCGGGCCCCCGTCCCTCTGCCAGTATCTTCGGAGCCCCCATGTCACGGCACGACCACGACCTCACCAGCGAAAAACCCCTCACGCGCCTGGTGCGTAGCGGTCGTGACGGCGCCGTCACCGGGCCGTTCGTCAATCCGCCAGTGGTGCACGCCTCCACCGTCCTGTTCGAGACCGCCGACGATCTGCTGGGCGGCACGCAGCGCTACGTCTATGGCCGCCGTGGCACGCCGACGATCGAGGCGCTCGAATCCGCCATCAGCGAGATCGAGGCGGCGGCAGGCGCGGTGCTCTGCCCGTCCGGCCTTTCGGCGGTGTCGACCGCGCTGTTGTCGGTATTGCGGTCGGGCGACCATCTCCTGATGGCCGACAATGTCTATGATCCCGCCCGCTCCTTCGCCACCAGCGTGCTGGAGCGCATGGGCGTCGAGACGACCTTCTTCGAGCCGACCGTCGGCGCGGCGATTTCCGGCCTGTTCCGGCCGAATACACGGGCCGTCTACCTGGAGAGCCCCGGTTCCCTCACCTTCGAGGTTTCCGACATTCCGGCGATCGTCGCCGCGGCTCGCGCCCGGGACGCCTTCGTGCTGGCCGACAATACCTGGGCCACGCCCTATTTCTTCAAGCCGCTCGCCCATGGCGTCGACCTGTCGATCCAGGCGGGCACCAAGTATCTCTGCGGCCATTCGGATGTCATGATCGGCACGATCGCCGCCAATGCCCGCGCTCTCCCGATGCTGAAGGATACGCATGGCCATCTCGGCCTCTGCGTCGGTCCCGACGACATCTACCTGACGCTGCGCGGGATGCGCACCCTGGGTGTTCGGCTCGATCGGCAGATGCAGTCGGCGCTGACCATCGCGCGCTGGCTGTCGGAGCGAAACGAAGTCAGCCGCGTGCTGCATCCGGGCCTGCCGTCCGACCCCGGCCACATGCTCTGGAAGCGGGACATGACCGGCTCGAGCGGCCTGTTCGGCGTCGTGCCGAACGATTGGAGCCTCGACAAGGTTAAGGCGTTCCTGGACGGATTGCGTCTGTTCGGTCTCGGCTTCTCATGGGGCGGCTTCGAAAGCCTCGCCATCATCGGCAGGCCGCGCCGCACGGCGGGGTCGTGGCCCGCCGGCGATCACATCATCCGCCTGCAGATCGGCCTCGAGGACACGGCCGATCTGATCGGCGACCTCGAGGCGAGCTTCGCGCGCGTCAGCAATCTCAGCTGACGGCGCCCGTTTCCTGCTTCTGCTTCCGCTCGTGCAGGATGAACCAGGCGTTGCGGAAGTAGATGAACAGGCCCGCCGCCTGGCCGGCGATGAACACCGGATCCTTGCGGTAGATCGCATAGATCAGAAGCAGTCCGCCGCCGAGGATCGAGAAGGTCCAGAACGCGGCGGGCACGACGCTCTTCTTGGCGCGCTCGCTGGCGATCCATTGCACCACGAAGCGCATGGTGAACATCGCCTGCGCGACGAAGCCGAGCAGAATCCAGACGTCGAACTGCTCGACGAAGACATGATGCAGCCAATCGCCGATGGCGCTGAACATATTACCGACCATCGATCGTCACCTCCGTCGGCGCAGGAATGTTCTTTCGTCGTCGGATCAGCCACCAGACACCGAACAGATCGAGCGCCCCGACCAGGGCGCGATCCATGATGCCGTATTTCGACGTGCCGTGACGGCGGTTGCGGTCGACGACGTCGACATGCGCAACCTGGTAGCCCTCGCGGATCGCCAGTGCCGGCAAATAGCGGTGCCAGCCATCGAAATAGGGAAACAGCAGGAATACATGCCGGCGCACGGCCTTCAGGCCGCAGCCGGAATCGCGCGTGCCGTCCTTGAGGATTGCGCCACGAAGCCGGTTGGCGAAGCGTGAAGCCATGCGCTTGGCGCCGGAATCCGTGCGCTTCAGGCGTTGCCCGGCGACCAGCGCCGTGCGCGGACCGCCCTTCGCCAGCGCGTCGAGCATCGCCGGCATGAATTCCGGATTGTTCTGGCCGTCGCCGTCGATGGTCAGGACCACGTCGCCGCGCGCCGCCAGCAGGCCGGTGCGCACGGCGGCGCTCTGGCCGCTGGAACGCGTGTCGCGCATCGAGCGCAGCCAGGGCCGGTCGCGCATCAGCTCGAGCACCACGGCCGACGTGGCGTCTGTCGAGCCGTCATCGACGACGATGAGCTCGAAGCGGCGCCCGTCGAGCGCCGCGGCGACCTCGCCGATCAGTTCGGGCAGGTTCTCGGCTTCGTTCTTGCACGGAATGATCACCGAGACGTCGGGGCGCACGAGCGTCCGGGCGTTCGCGTCAGGATCTGCCAAGACGGTCTCGCTGGAAGCGGGCATCGTCATCTGAACCGTCTCCGATGGATTTGAGCGCCGCGATCCAGATACGCCGCCCCGCCAGCGCATCCAGCAGCCCGGCAAAGAGGACTGCGATGCGGGCGGGAGTTTCGAATGCTGCTCGGATCGCCGCTGTGCGTGCCGTTATAGAGCCGGTCGATCCGCGTGCAAAGGCCCAGCCTGCGGCGGCAAATCGTCCGGCGAGCCAGAGGCTGAAGGCGTAGCCGAAGATCAGGCCGGCCAGGATGTCGCTTGGATAGTGCGCCGCGACGACGACGCGGCTCGCCGACATCAGCAGTCCAAACAGCAAAAAGCCGATGCGCCAGCGCGGAAAAACCAGGAAGCCGATCGCGAGCAGAGCTCCCGCCGTGGTCGCGTGTCCGGATGGAAAGCTCTGGAAACGATGCACGAACTCGAACGGATGCAGCGCGATGGCGCCATATTCGTCGAAGGTCGGCGGCCTGCCGCGTCCGATGATCTGCTTCAGGATGTTGACGAGAATGCCCGAGCCGGCGATGGCGAAGAAGATGTAGGCCGCCAGCGCACCGATCTCCGCCCAGGCGGCGCGAACCGCGGGCGGCACGATCTTCCAGCGCCCCGATATCAGGATCAGGACGACCAGACCGGCCGGTACCAGCTCCCATTGCGACTTGCCGAAATAGGACAGCCAATCGGCGATGAAATAGATCGGACGCGGAAGCGCGCGCGCCCGCTCGACCGACAGGGCATCGAAGGCAAAGCCGGCGATCAGGATCAGCGCGACGCTGATCACCAGCAGCGCGATCAGATCCGAGGCCTGGAAGACGGGCGCATGGATCGTCGGCCGCTGCTGCACGCGACGGGCGCGCTCGGCGATCGCAGCGCAGTTCTCGCGCGGCCAGGACAGGCGCTTGGCCAGACGGAAACGCCAGATGCTCATGGCGTAGCGCTCCTCGGCACGAAGACCTGGAATTCGACGATGCGGCCGCCATTGATGGCATAGCCGCGTACCGTTCCGGCGGCGTCGACCATCATACCCAGATCCTCGGCGCGCTCCTGGAAGGACGGCAATTGTCGCCTTTCGACGAAGGCCGCGCGGCATTGGCCTTCCGACAGGAAGGTCGCGGCGCCGACGCCATCGGTCAGCACCGTGTCGGTGCCGGCGAGCAGCACCAGGCTCGGCTCGGCATAGCCGGCGCTGACGAAGCGCGGATCGGCGCAGTCGAGCGCCGCATGGCCGGCGCGCGCCAGGCTTTCGCTGATACGGACATGCTGCAATCCGGGCAGCACCATGCCGAAGATGCCGAGATAGGTGATCATCGCCGCCAGGATGGCGACCATGGCGCTGGCGATCGGCGACATCGCGAACAGCCGCGCCGACACCAGACCCACGGCGGTCGCGATCAGCAGGACCAAGACGCCGGCAATCGAAGGTGTCTCGCCCAGCAGGATCGCAATGACGACCGCAGCAATGGCCAGTGCGAAGGGTAGCAGCGCTGCGCCCGAGGCGGCGAAACGCGCGAACCAGCCGGTGGTGCGAATACCGCCGCCATCGAGCGCCAGCGCCGTCGCCAATGCGAGAAGCGGATAAAGCGGCAAGACATAATGCGGCAGCTTGGTCGGCATCGCCTCGACGCCCAGCCAGAACGGCACGACGGACACGACGGCGTAGAGGATTGCCGGCTGCTTAAACCGGTCCATGATCCACGACACGCCGGTGCTCAGATAGGCGGCGACCGGCCAGAAGGTGAAGAACAGCAGCAGGAAGTAGGCTCCCGGCGGCGCGCCGTGCGATTCCTGCACGCTGACGACCTTGCCGATCAGATCACGACCGACCGCTTCCTCGAAGAAGGCGCCCTTGCTGGCGATGCCGATCGCGACGAACCAGGGTGCGACGATCACCAGCATCCAGATCAGGCCGGGAAGCGGCGCCAGCTGCTTCAGCCAACGGAACGAACCGCCGATCACGGAGAGGAGAACGAGCGGACAGGCGATGGCCGCCAGTCCGAGCGGCCCCTTGATCAGGATCGAGAGGCCGAGCGCCGACCAGAAGATCGTGGCGAGGCGCCAGTTGCGCTCCACTGACTTCGAAAGCCAGGCACGAGCGAGCGCACCATGCGCGGCGAGGATGGTCGCCAGCAGCACGGCATCGGTCTTGGCAAGGCGCGCCTCGATGCCGATCAGGATGGTCGAGGCCATCAAAAGCCCGGCCAGCAGCGCGACGCGCGGTCGGCCAAAGGCGATTGCCAGCCACCAGGTCAGGCAGGCGGCGAGAATGGCGCCGAGAAGGGACGGCAGTCGGTAGACGCCGATCGGCGCGTCCGGGGCCGTGCCCGTCGCCCAGACGGCGATCGATTGCAGCCAGTAGATGCCGATCGGCTTCTTGTAGCGCGTCTCTTCCTGCAGGCGGATATCGAGATAGTTGCCGGTCTCGACCATCTGGTGCGTGGCCTGGGCGAAGCGCGGCTCGTCCCGGTCGACCGGCGGCAAGGTCGTCAGCCCGGGCAGGAAGCACAGCAACGCGACGATCGCGATCAGCGCCAGGCTCATCGCCGACGAACTCGCAATGCGGTCGACCCCGTTCTCGATCGTTGTCGCCAGGCGCGACCAGATCGTTCCCGTCCCGCTTGCGGTCGCTTCGGCTTTGCTCACGCGATTACCGTCCATTGATGTGTCCCGCACGAAGGCTGCGGGATATAGCGAAGTCTGTCCGGCGGCAACAGCGGCAGGGAGGGCAGCGCGGGATGGCCGCAGGGGCGGCATGAAAATAGCGTGCGAATTCGATCACAGCCCTCACCTCCCAGTCATGCTAACAGAATCGCATGGATGGATTGATCGCACTCGGGATTCTCGCCCTCGTCGCCCTGCCGATTATGGCGATTTCGGCCTTTGTCATGTCGCTCGGCGCGCGCGGACGCATCCGCGCCCTCGAATCGCGGCTGCGCGCGCTCGAAAGCCGGCCTGTCGGCCAGGAGGCGCCGGCAGCCGCGATCGACGATTCGGACGCCGTTGTCGTCGTTGAGCCGACACCGGACGAACCCGCGCCGATCGAACTTGCCGCCGATACGGCTGATGCAGCTCCGGACGAGCCGCCGCCACCAGAGGCGTTCGAGCCTGTCGAACCCTTGCCCGCGCAAGCGGCCAAGCGGCCGGCCGAGAGTTTCGAGCAGAAGCTCGGCGCCCGCTGGGCCGTCTGGGTCGGCGGCCTGGCGCTGGCGCTCGGCGCCATTTTCCTCGTCCGTTTCTCCATCGAGGCCGGCCTGCTCGGCCCCGGCGTCCGCATCGCCTTCGGCGCGCTGTTCTCGATCGCCCTGCTCGCCGTTGGCGAATGGCTGCGCCGGTCGGACCGCATCACGGCGATCTCGCGCATTCCCTCCGCCAACATCCCCGGCATCCTGACGGCCGCCGGCACGGTCGGCCTGTTCGCCACCGTCTATGCCGCCTATGCGCTTTACGACCTGATCGGACCGACGACGGCCTTCATCCTGCTGGCACTGATCGGCATGGCGACCATGGCGGCCGCCGGACTGCATGGCGCCTGGCTCTCGGGGCTCGGCCTGGTCGGCTCCTATGCGACGCCGGCCCTCATCGAAACCAACGCGCCGAACATCCTGGCGCTGATGATCTATCTGGTCGTCGTGACCGCCTTCGCCTTCGCCCTCGCGCGGCTGCGCCTCTGGCGTTGGCTGGCGATCGCCGCCAGCGTCGCCGCGATCTTGTGGGGCGTCGCGATGTTCGGCGCCGGCGCCGCGGCGATCGAGAGCGGCATCTACGCCATCGTGCTGCTCGCGCTCTCCTCGCTGTTCCTCGTCGTCGATGTGCAGCGTGGCGAGCCAACGGACCGGCCGGACTGGTTCGCCGTCGGCGTCTTCGCCGGCATCGCCGCCCTGCTGCTGCTCGGCGCCTATTCCAGCAACTTTGCCTCGGCCAGCATCGCCGCCAACCTGATCGGCGGCGCCATGCTGCTGCTTCTCGCCCGGCGCTATGACGCGGTGGCGCTCGTTTCGCCGGTTGCGGCGGCGCAATTGATCGCCCTGCTCTTCTTCTGGCCGGCAGCCCAGCAGGCGGCGTTGGAGCCGACGACGTATGTTGTCGACGCCCTCGCGGACTATTTCCCGATGCCGGACGCCATCCGCATGTTCGGCATCGTTGCGCTTCTGGGCGCGGCGGCGCTGCTGGCGACGGCGCTCGGACGCTTGCAGGCCTCGCCGGTATCCGGCGTGTTCGCCACGACAGCCCATGCCGTGGCGGCGACGGGCGGGCCGGTGCTGGTCGCGATCGTCGCCTATCTGCGCATCGCCGGCTTCGTTTCGAACATCGGCTTCGCGGCCATCGCCCTGGCGCTGGCTGGTCTCTACGCCTTCCTGACGGAGCGTTTCGCGCGGCGGGAGCGGGCCGGCCTTGTCACCGACGCCATACCGACCGGCGTGTTCGCGGCCGGTGCGGTCGCGGCCATCGCCAGCGCCCTCACCATGGCGCTCGAAGGCGGCATGCTGACCACGGCGCTGGCGCTGGCGGGGCTCGGCGCCGCCTGGGTGCAGACCTGGCGGCCCATTGGCGTGCTGCGCTATGCCGTGGCTGTCCTCGCGCTGCTGGTCCTCGGCCGCGTTGCCTGGGATCCCTACATCTTCGGCGTGCGCTCCGGGTCCGGCATCTATCTGTCGATCCTGATCGGCTACGGCATTCCGGCCGCCGCCTTCGCCGTCGCCTCGATCCTGCTCCGGCGCGTCCGCGTCGATCGCGCGGTCTACGCCGCCGAGGCGCTGGCGGTGATCCTCTCCGCACTGCTGGTGATGTTTGAGATCCGTGCCATCGTGTTCGGCGGCGACCTGTTGTCGCCGACCACCGCGCTCAGCGAACAGGGCCTGACGACGGCCGCCGCCTTCGCCTTCGCGCTTGGCCTGACGCGCCTGGCGCGCAGCCGGCCGAGCCCGGTCTTCCGTATCGGCGGCATGCTGGCACGCATCCTAGGCTTGCTGAATGCCGTGATTGGGCTCGGCTTTGTCGCCAATCCGCTTGTGACGGGCGATCGCGTCGTCGGCGGACCTATCTTCAACGAGATCCTGCTCGCCTATGGCCTGCCGGCCATACTGGCCGGGCTCGTCGCCTGGACGATGCCGGTCGCCCGGCCGCGCTGGCTGCAGCCGGCGACGGGTGCGGTCGCCCTGATCCTCGCCTTCGCCGCCGTCACGCTCGAAATCCGCTTCCTGTTCGCGACGTCGCCGGATCTCTCCTGGGACACGATCGGATCGGCCGAGTCCTACACCTACTCGGCCGCCTGGCTGGTTCTCGGCATCCTGCTGCTCGCCTTCGGCCTGGTCTTCCGCCAGCGCGCGGCCCGGCTCGCCTCGGCGCTGCTGATCGTCGTCACCGTGCTGAAGGTCTTCCTGATCGACATGTCGAACCTCGAAGGCGTCTGGCGTGCCCTCTCCTTCATGGGACTCGGCGCCGTCCTGATCGGCATCGGCCTGGTCTATCAGCGCCTGCTGTTCGGCGGCGGGCAGGCCGACCCGTCGCCACCGGATGCAACGGTCGAACCGGGCGCACCGACCGGTTCGTGAAGACGGAACTCCCTTCGCCCTGTCCCGTTGGGCTGGCGAAGGGAGACCTGAATGATCGAACAGAATCGTACGACCTCCGCGCCCGGCCCCGATGCGCCGGATCCCGGCCAGCCGCCGAATCCCGCCCCGCCCAGCCCGGCGCCGCCGGTGCACGATCCGCAACCGCAGCCGGACCAGCCGCCGAAACCGCCCGACATTCCGCCGGTCCCGCCGCAGGAATTGCCGGGCAATCCCGACGTGCCAGCCCCTGCGCCGCCGCGCCCGGCTCCTCCCGTCCACGATCCGCAACCGCAGCCGGAGCAGCCGCCCAGGCCGCCGGACATCCAGCCGATCCCGCAGGAACTCCCCGGCAATTCGCCGCAGGAATTCCCGATCGGCGAGCCCCGATCCTGATGCACGCTTGACGGCCGGCCGGGCCGGGGCCATGAAGGCCCCGAGCCACACATGCGCGCCACAGATCCATCCTCCCCCATCCTTCTCGTCGGCCCGTCCTGGGTCGGCGACATGGTCATGGCCGCGAGCCTCGTCGCCGCCTTGCGTCGGCGCTATCCCGGCCGCCCGGTCGATGTGTTGGCGCCGCCGGCCTCGCTGCCAATTGCTGGACTGATCGAGGGTGTGCGCAATCTCATCCCGCTCGGCTTCGGCCATGGCCAGTTCGGCCTGTCGGGGCGCTGGAAGATCGGCCGCTCGTTAAAATCGGCTGGCTACGGCACCGCCATCGTGCTGCCGCGCGCCTTCAAGGCCGCCATCCCCTCCTTCGCGGCGCGAATCCCGGAACGGATCGGCTATGCTGCCGAGGGACGCAGCCTGCTCCTTACCGATGCGCGCAACGACTCGGCCCGAAAGACCGCCCGCACCATCGACCGCTTCGTCGCGCTCGCGGGCCCGGCCGGTCAGCCGCCGGCCTCGCCCCGCCCTCGGCTCCAGCAGCCGGACGTCAACATCGCCGCCCTGATCACCAAATTCGGCCTGAGCGACGGCAAGCCCGTGCTCGGTCTCTGTCCCGGCGCAGAATATGGTCCTGCCAAGCAGTGGCCGGCCGCGAAGTTCGCCGCCCTCGCCCGCCTTGCGCAGGAAGCCGGCTATGCGGTGCGGCTGTTCGGCGGCCCGAAGGACAAGGCGATCTCGGCCGAGATCGCCCGTCTCGCCGGCGTGCCCGTCGAAGACATCTCCGGCCGGACCTCGCTGGTCGAGGCCGCGGCGCTGCTGGGACGCTGCGACGCCGTCGTCTCGAATGATTCGGGCCTGATGCATGTCGCTGGCGCGCTCGATCGGCCGCTCGTCGTCGTCTACGGCTCTAGCTCCGAGAAGATGACGCCGCCGACCGCGCCGAACGCCGAGGTCGTCTCGATCGAACTCTCCTGCCGCCCCTGCTTCAAGCGGGAATGTCCGCTCGGCACGCTGGCCTGCCTGGAAGGCATCGACGCGCAGCGGGTCTTTTCCGCCGTCGAGCGCGTGATCACCGTAGCCAGGGCCGCGGCCGACGGTTCCATCGCCACCTGACTTGCGCTATCCAACCGACCATTGCGTGCCACCCGCGCAACGACAACTTGCGGCGATCCTTCGGTCGCTCGCCCTGAGGAATTGCCGATGAGCGCGAATGCGAGAGACGGGCGCGACACGATCCTGGTGACCGGCGGCGCCGGCTTCATCGGATCCAACATGGCCCGGGCCCTGGCGGCGGAGGGCTGGCGGGTCGTCGTCGCGGACTGGTTCGGCACCGGCCGCAAATGGCTCAACGTCGCCGACATCCTGCTCGACGACGTCATCCGGCCCGAGGCGATCCTCGGCTGGCTCGGCGAGAACCACCGCCGCGTCGAGGCGATCGTACATATGGGCGCGATCTCGGCGACGACGGAACAGGACGTCGACCTGATCCTCGAACGCAACATCCGAGCCACGCTCGATCTCTGGGCGCTCTCCGCCGCGCGCGACATCCGCTTCATCTACGCCTCGTCGGCCGCCACCTATGGCGACGGCAAGGGCGGGTTCGTCGACAGCGAGGATCCCGCCGATCTCGCCAGCCTGCGGCCGCTCAACGCCTATGGCTGGAGCAAGCTCGCCGTCGACCGTAAGATCATCGCCGACGTCCGGGCCGGCCGCGCCGCGCCGCCGCAATGGGCCGGCCTCAAATTCTTCAACGTCTACGGCCCGTTCGAGGCGCACAAGGACGACATGCGCTCGGTGATCCACAAGATCTATCCGACCGCCGCCGCCGGCGAGGCGGTGACCCTGTTCCGCTCGCACGACCCGAACTACGAAGATGGCGGCCAGCTGCGCGATTTCGTGCATGTCGCGGATTGCGTCGACGTCGTCCGCTGGCTGATTACGAGTCCTAGCGTCAGCGGCATCTTCAATGTCGGTACCGGCAAGGCGAGGAGCTTCGCCGATCTCGCCCGCGCTGTCTTCACGGCGTCCGGCCGCGAGCCGCGGATCGACTATGTCGACATGCCGGAGCGGATCCGCAACGCCTACCAGTACTTCACCGAGGCCGACGTCTCGAAGCTGCGCCGCGCCGGCTACAATGCCGACTTCCGCTCGCTCGAGGACGGCATCCGCAGCTATGTCGGCGACTATCTCGCCAAGGGCATCGCGCTTTGAGCCGTGAACGCCAGCCGGCGGCATTTCTCGATCGCGACGGCGTTATCAATGTCGATCACGGCTATACCTACAGGCCCGAAGATCTCGTCTTCGTCGAGGGGGCGCCGGACGCCATCCGCCGCCTGAACGAGGCCGGCTATCTGGTGGTGGTCGTCACCAATCAGTCCGGCGTCGCCCGTGGCTATTACACGGAAGATGACGTCGCCCGCTTTCATGCCCATATGCAGCGCGAACTGGCGAAAGCGGGAGCGCGGATCGATGCCTTTTATGCCTGCCCCTATCATGCCGAGGGGAATGTCGCCGCCTATCGCGTCGACCATCCCGACCGCAAGCCGAAGCCCGGCATGATCCTGCGGGCGCTGCGACAGCTGCCGATCGACCCCGCCCGGTCGTTCCTGATCGGCGACCTGCCGAGCGACATGGCGGCAGCCAGCGGCGCCGGCGTCGCCGGACACCGCTTTCACGGTGGAGACCTTGACGATTTCGTCGCCGCGGTGCTCCTACAGGCGAGCGCCGACAACAGTCCGATATAGGAATATTCGATGCTGGACGAACTGCATTCCGGACGGGTTGCCGTGATCGGCGACGTCATGGTCGACCGCTACATCACGGGGTCTGTCAGCCGGATCTCGCCGGAAGCGCCCGTGCCCGTCCTTCTGCACGGCGATGTCCGCATCGTCGCTGGCGGCGCTGCCAACGTCGCCGCCAATGCCGCGGCCCTCGGGGCCGACGTCACACTCATCGGCTATGTCGGCGCCGACACCGAAGCGGACGAGCTTCGCTCCGCGCTCGGCAGCCATCCAGCCATCGATCTCGGCTATCTCGTCATCGACGCGGCGCGCCCCACCGTGACCAAGACCCGCGTGATGAGCGGCCGCCAGCAGATCGTGCGCATCGACGCGGAAAGCCCCGGCGCGCCCGGAGCGGAAGCCGAGGCCGCGCTCATCGCATCGGGGAAGCGCGCCATCGCCGGCGCCGATGTCGTCGTGCTGTCCGACTACGCCAAGGGCGTGCTGTCGGATTCCGTCGTCACGGCCCTGATCGCTGAAGCCCAATTGCGCGGTGTGCCTGTCATCGTCGATCCGAAGCGCCGCACGTTCGAAGCTTATCGCGGCGCCACGATCGTGACGCCGAACCGCAAGGAATTGTTCGAGGCGACCGGTCTCGCCGACGACACGGATGACCAGGCCGTGCGCGCGGCGGCGGAAGCCGGCCGCCAGTTCGGCGGTGACGTCCTCGTCACGCGCGCCGAAAAGGGCATGACCCTCTGGCGCCAGGATGGATCCGTTACTCATGTCGCGGCCGAGGCGCGCGAAGTGTTCGACGTCTCCGGCGCCGGCGATACAGTCGTCGCGGCGTTGGCCGTAGCACTCGCGGTCGGACAGCCGCTGGAAGCCAGTGTCATCACCGCTAACGCCGCCGCCGCCATCGCGGTCAGCAAACTCGGAACGGCCGTTGTGACGCGGGCGGAGCTTACCGCCGCGCTCGATCGCGCCAGCCATGCCGAGGACCATGCCGGCGCGCTCGTCGCGCTGGAGGATGCGGCGAAGATTGTCGCTCGCTGGCAGGCGCGCGGCTCGCGCGTCGTCTTCACCAATGGCTGTTTCGACCTGCTGCATCCCGGTCACATCGCGCTGATCGAGGCCGCGGCGCGCGAGGGCGACCGGCTG
This sequence comes from Kaistia granuli DSM 23481, assembly GCF_000380505.1. Classification (GTDB taxonomy): domain Bacteria; phylum Pseudomonadota; class Alphaproteobacteria; order Rhizobiales; family Kaistiaceae; genus Kaistia; species Kaistia granuli. Next base: position 277,397 of record NZ_AQYH01000003.1, read on the forward strand.
GTCGTCGGGCTCAATACCGACGCCTCGGTACAACGCCTGAAAGGGCCGACACGGCCGTTGCAGGACGAGCAGGCGCGCGCCCGCGTGATGGGAGCCCTGCGCGCCGTCGACCTCGTGGTTCTGTTCGGCGAGGATACGCCGCTCGAGACGATCCAGGCGCTGAAGCCGGACGTCCTGGTCAAGGGCGCGGACTATCGCGAGGACCAGGTGGTCGGTGCCGATTTCGTCAAGGCGCATGGCGGCCGGCTGGTGCTGGCCAATATCATTCCCGGTCGCTCGACCAGCGCCCTCGTCGCGGCGGCCCGGTCGTGAAGAGCTTCGCCTTTGCAAAGGCTTGGGCGACGGAGCTCGCCTTGCCGCTCTGGAGCGGCGTCGGCTTCGACATGGCGCGCGGCCTGTTTCACGAGCGTCTCGATTTCGAGCGAAACCCGATCGCCTTGCCGGCGACGCGGCTGATGGTCCAGGCCCGCCAGATCGCCACTTTCTCGCGCGCCAGCCTGGCCGGCTGGCACAGCGGATCTGAAACGGTTCTGGCCGCATGCCTCGCCAATGTCGAGCGCCTCTATCATCGCGCCGACGGCCATCCTGGCTGGATCTTCTCGATCGACCCTTACGGCAAGCCCGCCAGCCGGGTGCGCGACCTCTACGCGCATGCCTTCATCATCTACGCGCTGGCCTGGAGCCATCGCCTGACCGGCGATCCGCATGCGATCCGGCTTGCCGACGAAACGCTCGCCGAGATCGACGTGACGCTGGCGGCGCCGCTCGGCGGCCATCTGGACGCGTCGCCCTCCTCCGATCCGACGCGACGCCAGAATCCACATATGCATCTGCTGGAGGCCGTGCTGGCGCTGTATGAGGCGACGGGCAGAGAGCGCGATCTCGTGCGGGCCGGCGCCCTGGTCGAGCTGGCGACGAGCCGCTTCATCGACGCGGAAGCCGGCGCGCTGCTCGAAGATTTCGCGCCGGACTGGCGGCCGCTGCAACCGCGCGGGCACAACCGCGTCGAGCCCGGTCATCAGTTCGAGTGGTACTGGCTGCTCGGCGAATATCGCCGGCTCGGCGGCGCGATACCCGAGGAAGTGACCGACCGGTTGCTCGATTTCGGCCTCGATCATGGTATCGATCAGGAGAGCGGCCTGATCGTCGATGCCGTCACGGAGACGGGCTCGATGCTGAGCCCGAGCTTCCGCTCCTGGCCGCATGCCGAAGGCGTCAAGGCGTTCGTCACGGCCGCGAAGTCCGGTCAGTCGGGCGCTGCCCAAATGGCCGATCACCTGCTCGCCAGCCTGCTGACCTTCTGTCCGGATATGCTGGAAGGCGGCTGGATCGACCGGTTCGACGCCGATGGTGCCCCTATGGTCGATCACATGCCGGCGTCGACGCTCTATCACGTCATGGGGGCTCTGCTCGAAGCCGAGCAGCTCGCCTGATCAGGTCCCGTCGGGTGATGGCAGGCGCAGCCGCGCCGCCAGCGCCTGCCACACGCGCTCGGGCGACTGGTCGGCTAGACAGGGCGGTCCCTCGCCGAAATCCGGCTTGATCCGGCAGGACGTCTGCTCGCAGGGCGCGCAGCTCCGCGTCGACACGAACTCCTCCACATCCGGCCCGACCAGCCCCGTCAGGCCGGGATTGGTGGGGCCGTAGAGACCGAGTGTTGGAATGCCGAAGGCGGCGGCGAGATGACCGAGGCCGGTATCGACGGTGACGACGCCGGCTGCGTTGGCAATCACCGGGATGAGGCCTTCGAGTCCGCCGGCGGGAACCTGCTCGACGTTCGGCAGGCCGGCGGCGATCTTCGCCGCGCGTTCCGTCTCCGTGGCGCCATGGGCGAAGAGCTTGACGTCGAGCCCGGCGGCGGCGCAGCGCTCCGCCACACCCCGCCAGCCTTCGACGGTCCAGGTCTTGGTGGTCCAGCTGGTGCCGTGGATCAGCACGACGCCGTCGCCGCTCCGCTCGCGGATACCCCGATTGGCAAGATCCGGCACGAGGCCGGCATCAGCCGCCGTCGTCGGCATCGGATAGCCGAGCGAAGCGGCGAACAGCCTGCGGATGCGGGTGACCATATGCTCGGTCTCGGGGATATCGTGACCGACCTGATAGAACCAGGTCGCCATGCTCTCGCGCGCGCTGCCGCGGGCGAAGCCATGGCGCGGCTTGACGCCGGAGAACACGCCGACCAGCGCGCTCTTCATCAGCCCCTGTGCATCGATCAGCAGATCGTAACCGCCGCCCCGGAGCGCGCCGACCGCTGCCTTCATCTCGGCCAGGGTTTCGCGGGGTGCCTTCTTCATCCGACGGATCGGCAGCGCGATGACCTGGCGCACACCCGGATGCAGCCGCGCCAACGGCGCGAAAGCCTCGTCGACGACCCAGTCCAGTTCGAAGCCGGGCACGGCACGGACGGCGTCCGTCACCGCCGGATAGGTGTGCACGACATCGCCGAGCGACGACAATTTGACGAGAAGGACGCGCATCATGAGCCTGTGGTGGGTTCGGCCGATGACAAAGGCAATGCAGCAATCCGCCCGCCTCCGCAAGCCGCGTTCACAGCCTTGCCGGTTGACCGCTTCCGGCAGAGTTTTTACCAATAGTGAAATTCATGCAGGAGACCACCATGACCCGGCTCGCTACCCTCCAATCGATGCTGCGCCAGAATGGCGTCGACGCCGTCGCCCTCGGGCCGGGGCCGCACATGGCCTATATCGCCGACGTCCATCCGCACGCCGACGAACGGCCCTGCCTCCTGATCGCCACGCCGAGCGGCGCCGGCGTGCTGATGCCGGAGCTGAATGCCGACGAGATGCGCCGGCAGACCGACCTGCCCTTCTTCACCTGGTCCGACGCGACCGGACCGCAGGCCGCGCTCGCCGCGCTGATCCAATCGCTCGGCATCGAGAAAGGCACGAAGCTCGTCCAGGTCGACGAGACCATGCGCGCCGATTTCGCCCTGCTGGTGATCGAGGCACTTGGTTCGCCCAAGGCCGGATTTGCCGCCGAGAGCGTCGGCCGGATGCGGCTTTCGAAGGATGAGGCCGAGAAAGCCGAGATCCTGCGCAATGCCGAGATCGACGATCGCGCCATGGAAGCGGCGTTCGCCGCGATCCGGCCCGGTGTCACCGAGCGGCAGATCGCCGACGCTGCCCGCGCCGTGTTCGAGGAGGCTGGCGCCACGCCGCTCTTCACTATCGTTGGCGCCGGTGGCAATGGCGCCTTTCCGCACTATGCGACCGGCGACCAGCCAGTGGCCGTCGGCGACGCGATCGTCATGGATATCGGCGCGCGCTCCGGCGCGTTTTCCAGTGACCTGACGCGCATGGCGTTTGTCGGCGAGCCCAGCGCTGAGTATCGGAAGGTGCATGCTGTCGTCGAGGCGGCGGTTCAGGCCGCCTGCGCGGCGGCTCGCCCGGGCGTCGCGGCGAAGGATGTGGACGCGGCGGCGCGCGGCGTCATCACGGCAGCGGGCTACGGCCCCTACTTCACCCACCGCACCGGTCACGGTCTCGGTCTCGAAGGGCATGAGCCGCCCTATCTGACCTCGACCAGCGAGACGATCCTGGAAGAAGGCATGGTGTTCTCGATCGAGCCCGGCATCTACTTGCAGGGCAAGTTCGGTATCCGGCTGGAAGAGATCGTCATCCTCGAGGCGGACGGCCCACGTATCGTCAGCCGCCTGCCCCGCGATGTCTTCGTAGCGCCGACCGACGCCTGAGCCAGCCTGGAGCGCGTGAAGAAAACGCGACCAAACGAAGAGCCGGGAGGCCGCCTGGATTGCTCTAGGCGGTCACCGGCGTCGGTTCGTTCAACGCACGCCGATGCGCGACCGCCGCCCACAGCACGACCGCCGCGCCGAACTGGTGCAGCAGGGCCAGGTCGAGCGGCACCACGGCGATGAGGGTCGCCACGCCGATGCCGGCCTGCGCCAGGACCAGAACCGCCAGATGGCGGGCGCGGCGCGCCGCCGGCGAACGCGGCACCAGCTTCCAGGCCTGGAAGGCATGGATCATCGCGGCGATCACCAGCAGATAGGCGACAACGCGATGGTCGAACTGCACCGTCATGACGTCCTCGAAGACGCTGCGCCAGCGCGGCGCATAGTCGAAGACGCCGGACGGGATGATGCTGCCATCCATCAGCGGCCAGGTGTTGTAGGTCATGCCCGCCTTCAGCCCGGCGACGAGGCCGCCGAGGAAGATCTGCAGAAACACGATGACGATGATGAAACTCGCCATGCCCTTGAGCGGCGCTGCCTTAACCCGGTTCTCGCCCCTGTCCGGAGCAAGGCCGCGGCTGATCCAGACGGCGGCGCCGAGGATCAGGCAGGCGATCAGGAGGTGAGTCGCCAGCCGGTACTGGCTGACGCTGATGCGATCGGCGAGGCCGCTCTTGACCATCCACCAGCCGATGGCCCCCTGCGCGCCGCCGAGCAGGAACAGGCCGACCAGGCTCGGAATTACCGGGCGCTCGATCCTGCCGGTGATCCAGAGCAGGAGGAACGGCACGAAGAACACCACGCCGATCATGCGCCCGAGCAGCCGGTGGCCCCATTCCCACCAGAAGATCTCCTTGAACTCGCCAAGGCTCATGCCCTTGTTGACGATCTGATACTGGGGAATCTGCTGGTACTTGGCGAACTCTTCCTGCCACTCGATCTCCCCGATCGGCGGGATGACGCCATGGATCGGCTTCCATTCGGTGATCGACAGACCCGAGCCCGTCAGCCGCGTGGCGCCGCCGACGACGATCATGGCGATGACCATCAGAATCACCGCGCCGAGCCAGATCCGGATCAGCGAGCGATCCCGCGTCCTGTCCCGCCCGGGAGCCCGTTGCAGCGTGCCATTCGCGGCCAATCCATCAGTCGTCATTGCGCACCTCGAATATTTCAACGGCTGGATTAGCGGCTCGTCCCGGCGCGAACAACAGAGCCGCCTCGGCGGACGCCAATCGGCCGCGCGACATCGGGTCGCGCAACGTCAGCCAAACCTCGACCGCTGGCAAGCGGGGCACCGGCGTGTCCGGCTTTGAAGTTCGCGCTCGAACGCGCTATGCCGACGCCAAGGCAATCATGAAAGGCTCATCATGCCCATCCGGCTCCGCAAATTCATCGGCATGATCGCGCTTGTCGTCCTGGTGGTCGTCTATGCCTTCACGGCGATGGTGATCGCGCAGCTGAAGCTGCCCGACGCGCCGCGCTATGTGCAGATGATCTACTATGTCGTCGTCGGACTGGCCTGGGTGATCCCGGCCGGCATCCTCATCAAGTGGATGCAGAAGCCTCAGGAGCCAAGGAACTAGCGGGCCTCCGCCAGTTCCGCAGCCGGCGCTCCAGCGAAAAGGGAACGCCGGAAAGCAGCACGTCGACATAGTGCCGCGATTGAAAATGCCCGTTCACCGATATGCGCGGCAAGGCCGTCAGGCGGCTGTCGGCATCGACGACGCCCCGGCGGGTCGTCACCGCCGTGGCAAAGCCGAGATCGGCGGCCAGATAGAATTCCCGCTCCGCCGCCGTTGGCCGCGAGCCATAGGGATAGGCGAAGTGGCGCGGCCGGACGCCAGTCATCGCCTCGATCCGTTCGCGGCTTTCGGCCATCTCGAGCCGCGCGCGGGCGCTGTCGAGGCGCGCCAAGGCATAGTGTCCGACCGTGTGGGCGCCGATGGTGACCAGCGGGTCGACGGCGAGCGCCCGCACTTCGTCCCAATCCAGCATCTCCCGCTCGACCATTCCGTGCGTGTCGATGCCATACGCGCTTGCCGCCAGCTCGATTGCCCGGCGCTGCTCGTCCTCGCTGACATGGCAGAGCTCGGCGGCGACGAGCTGGCAGGCGACCCGCTTCTGGTTCACGCTCTCGGTCGGCAGGTCAAAATCGCGTTCCTCGACCCGCATTCGCAGATGGGGCAACCGGTCGATCAGGTCGACGAGCACTTCCCACCAGGGAACCGCGATACGGTCGACGAACCCTGTCGCAAGATAGATCGTGAAGGGCACGCCCAGTGCCTTCAGGATCGGGTAGGCGTGCGTGTAGTTGTTGCGGTAGCCGTCGTCGAAGGTCAGGACGACGAAGCGGCGCGCGGATCGTGGCTCGGCGAGGCGGCGCCTGGCCTCGTCGAGATCGACGATGTCGATGTCGCTGGACTGGAGCTGGCGAACGACCGCGTCGAGAAATTGCGGCGTCACTTCGAGATGCGCATTCGGGCCGAAGGCACTCGGGACCGGAGGCCGCACCTGATGAAACATCAGGATGGCGCCCGACCCACGCGCCATCGGCGCGAAGAGTCTGGAGGCTCCGCTCCAGTACAGTGCGTTGAGCCCCGCCTTGTAACCGGCAATCTTGAGAGCTTGCATCAGCGATTCAGCCATTCCAGCGGCACGCAACCATCAACATGCTCATACGAACCCGATGTTTACGATAGGTTGATACCGCTTCGGAAATTGAGTTCGAAATCATAGAGATCCAATCGATGGATGGGCTAGATATTCTGTCGTCACAAAGGGATTTTTCTCTCGCGCGCCTTACCGTGTCGGTGACGCCCTCCGCCCGCGCCATCGAGAGCGACTGGCGCGCGTTGGAACGTCTTTCTCCCCTTTCCGTCTACCAGAGCTTCGACTGGATCGATTGCTGGATCGACGCGGCGACGGGGCCGCAGCGGATCCGGCCGGCTATTGTCAGCCTCCGCCATGACGACAGGGTCGTCGCCATTCTGCCGCTCGGCGTCGAGCGCGTCGGCCCCGTCCGGATCGCCCGCTTCCTGGGTGGCGAACACGCCAATATCCGCATGGGACTGCTCGATCCGGCCTTCGCAGCTTTCCTGACGCCGGAGACGACCGCCGAAATCCTGCGCTGCGTCGCCGAAGCGCTCGGCGGCGTCGATCTGCTCGATCTCGATGCCCAGCCGGTTCGCTGGGCTGGAGCCGTCAATCCGCTGGCAGCCCATCCGGAGGCGCGCCCGGCCAAATGCGATGTCGGGATGATGCAGCTCGGGCCCGACTTCGCAGCCGTCCTCGCTGCCCATCGCGGCGCCAAGAAAGCCAAGAAGCGGCGCTGGCAGGCCAATACGCTGGCACCCGTCGGCGGTTCCGTGCTTCGCCGCGCCGCCTCGCGGGACGAAGCGCTCGCCATCCTCGAAACCTATTTCGAGCAGAAGGCCGCGTGGTTCCGCGAGCAGGGCATTACCGACAGCTTCGCTGAGCCGGGCGTCGCCGATTTCTTCCGGGCCCTGGTCGAGCGTCGCTGGGACGGCGGGGAAACATCCCTGATCGAGCTCGATGCGCTGGAATTCGACGGCGGCATCCGGGCGATCCTCGGCAGCGGCACGGCGTCTGGCCGGCTGAGCGGCTATTTCATGTCGGTATCGAACGATGACTGGCGCCGCGTCAGCCCTGGCGAGCTGATGCTCTACGAGGTGATTTCAGCGAGTTGCGCGCGCGGCCTCACCTCCCTTGATCTCGGTCGGGGCGACGAGCGCTACAAGGCGTCCTGGCTGGAGGAAATCGAGCGACATGTCCGGGTCATCGTGCCCGTCACCCTGGCAGGTCACGCGGTATCCGGCCTGATGCGCGCCACCGACCGGATCGAGAGCACGATCCGGGACAATCCGAAACTCTGGCAGCTTGCCAAGAAGATCCGGCGCTGGCGTGGTCATGCGGACCAATCCGCCCGCGAAGCCGATTGATCAGGCGAGCTCGGCCGCCGCCGCCGCGTCTTCCGATCCGCCTTTCGGGGCCGCCTCGGCAATCAGCAGCATGACCTCCGTCGAGGCCCTCGCCTTCATCGCCTCATGGGTGCGGACCGTCCGCGGCTCGCTGTCCGCGCCGTCGGCCACGACGATCACCGCGCCGGCCTTCGGCGCCAGTTGCAGCGCCAGCTCCCAGTCCGCATCGAGCAGGATCTGGTCATAGGTCTGATCAAGCGCGTCGAGGATCGAGACGAGCCGCTCGCCCTCGGCCGCGCCGGCGTCGAATTCGAGAAGCCCGCGCGGGATCATGTGCGCGCGCGATCGGCGGTCGCGGAAGATCACCTGATCGAAGGAAGCCGTGCCGGCGAAAAGGTCCGTGAAGCCCGGCCGCTGTTCCTCGACGGCCATCGCCCGGCTATCGGCGCCGTCGCCCTGGAGTTCGACCAGAAGCACGCGGTTGCCACGCCGCGACAGGGCGCGGGCCAGCGACACAGCGGCCAGCGGCCGTCCGGCGGTCTGGTCGAGTTCGGCCATGGCGATCAGAACGCGCCGCGCCTTGGCGTCGACGATCCGGTCGACGATGGCATTGAGCGAATCCTGTGCCTCGGCGGTGAGACCGCGCGCCTGCGATGCCGCGGCCAGGGGAAGAGCTGCCTCGGTCGGCGCCGTCTCCAGCGGTTCGGATCGCAACGGCGGCACCGGATCCGGCACCAGGGGCGGCGTCAGGACGACGCGACGCAGCGCCCTGCCCGACGTCAGTTCCCGGATCAGGATCACTGCGATGGCAAGCAGGAGCAGCGCGACCGTCGACGCGATCGTCAGCGGCAGCTTCTTGGGAAAGGTCGGCTCCAGCGGAACCGAGGCGCGGGAAATGATGCGGGCGTCGGCCGGAAGATAATTGCCCTCCTGGCGCGAGGATGCCTCGCGATAGCGACGGAGATAGGTTTCGAGCAGATCACGCTGCGCGGTCGCCTCGCGTTCGAGCGCGCGCAGCTGCACCTCCGCGTCGTTGGTCTGGCCGGTGGCGGCCTTGGCGCGGGCGATGTCCTGGCCGATATCGACCTCGCGGGCCCGCGCGGTCGCGGCTTCGCCCTCGAGGCTCTGCAGGATGCGGGTCACCTCGCGGCGAACCTGCGTGTCGAGATCGGCGAGCTGGGCGTTCAGTTCCTTGAGGCGGGGGTGCGCGGGAAGCAGCGTCGCCGAGAGCTGCGCGATCTGGGCACGCAGGGCGACCTGCTGCTCGCGCAGACGCTGGATCAGCTGGGAATCGCGAACGTCGGGCACGTCCGGCGTCGCCCCGCTGGCGAGGCTCTTGCGAACCGTCTCGGCCTTCGCTTCGGCCGAGGAGCGGGCGGCGACCAAGCGCGCCAGTTCGGCGTTGAGGTCATTCAGCTTCTGCTGGGCCAGCGAAGTATTGTTCTGTCCGCCGGAAAACAGGCCACGCTCGGTGCGGAATGCCTCGACCTTCGCTTCGGCGTCCGTGACCTTGGTGCGCAGATCAGCGATCTGCGATTCGAGCCAGCGCGTCGCGTCGGCATTGGTGGAGCGGCGCGCCTCTCGCTCGAGCGCCAGATACTCCTCTGCGACGGCGTTGGCGACCTTGGCGGCCAGTTGCGGGTCGGTCGAGGAGAAGCCGACGGTGATGACGCGGGTCTTGTCGATCGAGAAGACGTCGAGCTTGTCAGCGAAGCGCTGCAACACGCGGTCTTCCGGGGTCGGCTGCGGGGCCGGACGACCGAGGCCGATATTGACCAGCATCTGGTCGAAGGTGGGCAGCAGGCGCGGCTTGTTGAACTCGCGCAGGGAAGCGAGGCCGAGGGAATCGACCACCGTATTGGCGAGATCGCGCGAACCGATCAGCTCCACCTGGCTGGCGATGCCCTCCGAATCGAGCAGCGCCCTCACCTCCTCGGTGCCGGCGCCAGCCCGGGTGATCTCCGATTCACCACTTTCGATCAGTATTTTGGCGGCGGCGGAATAGCGCGGCGTGACGAAGTTCAACCCGACATAGAGCGCGCCGGCGAACAGCAGGCCGAAGAGGAGGAGATACGGCAAAGCCCGCAGCAGCGCGCCCAACAACGCCCGCATGTCGAGTTCGACATCATCGATTTGCCCCAAACGCCCGTCCGCCATAACCGCGCATGATCCCCTTGCCGATGCGACATCATCTGGAATCAGGGTAACCATGGCGTTAATTCCGGGGCTTCCGCGGTAAATGCCCCCGTAAGCCTTACCGCGGCAGGCGGTCAATTTACCCGACATTAACCATGGCAGGCAGACAGTTCGGGTCAGAGATTCCCTAGCGATCCGGACGCCTTACCGATGCGATTTCCACTTCTTGTTGCGGCCATGATCTGCGCCAGCCTGCTCGGCGGCTGCGCCACGCCCTATCCGCCCCAGGACCCGGCCACCTACAAGGCACTGATCGCTCCGTATCGTCTCGACAGCGGAGACCGTCTTCGCGTCGTCGTCTTCGGCCAGTCGGACCTGACCAACAGCTACACGATCGACCAGGCCGGCTACATCTCGATGCCGCTGGTCGGCGCGGTCGCCGCGCGTGGTCGCAGCACCCAGGAAATGGAAGGCGACATCGCCGCCAAGCTGCGCAAGGGCTTCATCCGCAATCCCGACGTCTCGGTCGAGGTCGACCGCTACCGGCCCTTCTTCATCATGGGCGAGGTCACGAGCGCGGGCCAGTATCCCTATGTGAACGGCATGACCGCCCAGACAGCCGTCGCCATCGCTGGCGGCTTCACGCCACGCGCCCAGCGTGCAGATGTGGATGTTACACGCCAGGTGAACGGAAAAGTTACGACTGTCCGGCTATTGCCCACCCAGCCGATCTTCCCCGGCGACACCGTGAACGTACGCGAGCGCTTCTTCTGACGCGATGAATGAACCGAACGACCCTCATGCGCCCGCTGGTGGCAAGCTCAGGATCGTTCACGTTCTTCGCTCCCCCGTCGGCGGCATCTTCCGCCATGTCCGCGATCTCGCCGAGGCACAGGCCGCCGAGGGCCATCAGGTAGGCATCGTCTGCGACTCGTCTACCGGAGGCGCACGCGAGGAGGAACTGTTCCAGGCATTGACCCCGCATCTGGCGCTCGGATTGCACCGGACGCCGATGCAGCGGCATGTGTCGCCGACCGATCTGATCGCCTTCTTGCGGCTGTTTCGCCGCATCCAGGCTCTCCATCCCGATATCCTCCATACACATGGCGCCAAGGGCGGCGTGTACGGACGGATCATCGGTACGCTCTTGCGGGTCTTTGGTTCCAGCGTGGCCCGCATCTACTGTCCGCATGGCGGCAGCCTGCACTACGATCCGGCAACGCGTTCGGGGCGGCTGTTCTTCCGCATCGAGCACTTCATGGAGCGTCTGACGGACGCCTTCATCTTCGTCAGCCAGTATGAAGCCGAGACCTTTGCCAGCAAGGTCGGCGCGCCCCGCAAGCCGTGGCGGATCGTGCCGAACGGCATCCGCGACGAGGAATTCGATCCGATCGAGACGCTGCCGGGCGCGGCCGACTTCCTCTATATCGGCATGATGCGGGACCTGAAGGGCACGGATGTCTTCATCGACGCCCTCGCCCGCTTGCGCGACCGTCGTGGCATCGCGCCGACGGCGGAACTGGTCGGCGATGGCCCCGACAAGGCGCGCTACGAGGCGCAGGTCCAGCGGCTGGGCCTGGACAGGACCACGCGCATACACCCGGCCATGGCCACCCGCACCGCGTTCGCCATGGCGAAAGTCGTCGTCGTGCCGTCGCGCGCCGAATCGATGCCCTATGTCGTGCTCGAGGCGGCAGCTGCCGCCCGTCCCATCGTCGCGACAAGGGTCGGCGGCATTCCCGAGATCTTCGGTGCCGAGCAGGATCGGCTGGTGCCGCCCGGCGATGCCGACGCGCTCGCCGACGCCATGGCCGACAGCCTCGACGATCCGCAGCGTGCCTTTGCCGACGCCAATCGCCTGCGCGCCATCGTCCGCCCGCAATTCTCGATCGAGCACATGACGGAGGTCGTCGGCGCCGTCTATCGCGATTGCCGCAGCCCCGGCTCCCAGTCAGCACCCAATCGGACACGCTGAAATCTCTCCGTTTCGGGACCGGATCGCCCATTGCTTGCAGAGGGCTGCATTTTCCGGTCGCTACGGACTGAATGAGGCGTCCGGCAAAGATTTGTTAGCCTGCCCGAGCTAACGTGCCGCTACCGTGTTTTCCTGCAGCAGGCCATGACAATCGAACCGTCTCCCAACGTCGACGCTCCGCCCAACCGTGTCCTGCTCAGCGAGCATGCGCGTCAGGTAGCGTCCCAATTGTCGAGTCAGGCGCTGTCACCGCGCCTTTTGGCCAATATCGTCCAGGCGATCGACGCGATTGTTCTCGTGGTCATCGGGGCCGTATTCGCGTTCACCACCTGGCACAATTCGCCCGGAACCGGCTGGAGCCCGCTGATCTTGATCGTGGCGGCGCCGCTGATCGCCACCATCGGCATCCGCTCCATGGGCGGATATTCGGCGACGTCGCTGCGCGACTATCTGTCGATCCTGCCCCGCATTCTGATCTGCTGGGTACTGACGATCGCCGTCGTGGCCGCTGGTACCTTCTTCTTCGACGTCGAGACGGGCGGCAAGCGCGGCTGGCTTGGCCTGATGTTCCTCGTCGGGGCCGCCTATTTCGTCATCGGGCGCATCATCGTCGCCTCGCTGGTGAAGCGCTGGACGCGCGAAGGCCGACTGGAGCGGCGCGCCGTGATCGTCGGTGGCGGCGAGCATGCCGCCGACCTGCTGACGGCGGTCGGCGATCAGAGCAAGACCGGTGTGCGCGTCTACGGCATCTTCGATGACCGCGGCGGCGATCGCTCGCCCCAGGAAGTCGTCGGCGTGCCGAAGCTCGGAACGGTTGCCGAACTGGTCGAATTCGCCCGGCTTGCCCGTATCGACCTGCTGATCGTGGCGCTGCCGCTTTCAGCCGAGAGCCGCGTGCTGCAGCTGTTGAAGAAGCTCTGGGTTCTGCCGGTCGACATCCGCATCTCCGCCCTGAACAGCAAGCTGCGCTTTACGCCGCGCTCCTATTCCTATGTCGGCCCGGTGCCGCTGCTCGATCTGTTCGACCGTCCGATCGTCGGCTGGGATTCGATGCTGAAGCGCGGCTTCGACATCGTCATCGCCAGCCTGGCGCTGATCCTGCTGTCGCCCGTCTTCCTGGTGACGGCGATCGCCATCCGCCTCGACAGCCCGGGACCGATCTTTTTCCGGCAGAAGCGCTACGGCTTCAACAACGAGGTCATCGACGTCTTCAAATTCCGCTCGATGTACCACCATCTGAGCGACCCCAACGCCAAGGTCGTCGTGACCAAGGGTGATCCGCGTGTCACGAAGGTCGGGCGCTTCATCCGCCGGACCTCGATCGACGAACTGCCCCAGCTCGTCAACGTGCTGCGCGGAGAACTCTCGCTCGTCGGTCCCCGTCCGCACGCGGTCAACGCCCATACCGAGAACCGACTCTGGGACGAGGTCGTCGACGGCTATTTCGCCCGCCACAAGGTCAAGCCCGGCGTTACCGGCTGGGCGCAGATCAACGGCTGGCGCGGCGAAGTCGATACGCCCGAGAAGATCCGACGCCGGGTCGAATACGACCTCGATTATATCGAACGCTGGTCCGTGCTGTTCGACCTCTACATCCTGGCGATGACGCCGATCTGCCTGATCAACAACAACGAGAACGCCTATTGATCCGGGTCGTGACGAGGCCCCGGGCGATGCCTGCCCGCATGGTGGCAAACGCCGTCATCGGGGTCCTCGTCTTCCTGAGCGGCTTCGTGCTCTACGAACCGGCGCCGTCCGACCTTCTGCTTTGCGCCGTGGTCGTCGTCTGGGCCTTCCTCGGCCTGCGGCTGAGCCGGCCCATGCTGCCGATGATCGTGCTGATGCTGCTCTACATGAGCGGCGGCTTGCTCTCCTTCGTCGAGCTCAAGGCCTTCCAGAAGCCGGCCATCTACATGGCGACGACCGGTTTTCTGGCCATCTCGTCGATGTTCTTCGCGGCGGTGATCCAGACTGACACCGAACGGCGGCTGAAGGTGATCGAGCAGAGCTATATCGCCGCCGCCATCGTCACCGCCGTCCTCGGCATTCTGGGCTATTTTGGCGCCATCCCCTATGCGGAGCTCTTCACGCTCTATGACCGGGCGAAGGGCGCCTTCAAGGACCCGAACGTCTTCGGGCCGTTCCTGATCCTGCCGCTGATCGTCCTGACGCGCGCGGTGCTGACGGACAAGCTGGCGAATTCCGGCTGGCGACTGCTTGGCATCGGCATTCTGCTCGCTGGCGTCTTCCTGTCGTTCTCGCGCGCCGCCTGGGGCATGGCCATCGTGGCGCTCCTGCTCATCACGGTGCTGGCCTTCGTCTCGGAGCCGCGCCAGAGCCGTCGGTTGCGGATGATCGCCTATATCGCCGGCGGCTTGCTCGCCGTGGCGCTCCTGCTGGCGCTGCTGCTCTCGATTCCGCTCGTCCAGGACCTGTTCGCGCAGCGCTTCAAGCTGGTGCAGGAATATGACGCGGGACGCCTAGGCCGTTTCGAGCGGCATATTCTCGGCTTCTTCCTGATCCAGGAGCACCCGTTCGGCCTCGGCCCGTTCGAGTTCGGCAAGATGATGGGCGAGGACGAGCACAACATGTGGCTGAAGGGCTTTACCGCCTATGGCTGGCTAGGCGGCGTCTCCTATATCGCGCTTGTCGTCTGGACCCTGTTGATCGCGACGCCGCTGCTGTTCAGGGCACGTCCCTGGACGCCCTTCATCCAGAGCGTCTATGCCGTCTATATCGGCCATCTGCTGATCCACAATGTGATCGACAATGATCACTGGCGGCATCTGTTTCTTATCTACGGTCTGCTCTGGGGCGCCTATGCGCTGGAGTGGAAGAACCGGCGGATCGCCGCGCGCGCTCCCCCGCCGCCACTTGTCTTCGGCCCCGTCGCCCTGCCGAGAGCCGGATAGGCCGCGTCACTCGAAGGCGTAGAGCCGGAACAGATCGCTCGGCGCGACGAACAGTTCCCGGACGCGGTCGAAGCCTGCTTCACGGCCCATGGCGTGCCAGGTGGAGGCCGTCTCCGGAAAGTCCGCCGTCGAGACGTGCTGCCAGATCATCGCCCATTCATTCGCGTCGCAGGCCGTCCAGAACGGCCGCTGTGTCTCCCAGCGTCGCAGCCACGCATCCCGATCTTCGCCATCGGGGCTCGCCGTCTCGTAGACGAGGAAAAGGCCGTCTTCACCGACGAATTGCCGAACCGCCCGCATCACCCTCAGCTTGTCGGGCTTCAGGAAATGATGCAGCGACAGTCCGATCCAGACGACATCCACCGGTTCGCGTCGCGTCGGCAGAAGCTCGGAAAAGTCTCCTTCGTTCAAGATGAACGGGCATCCGAGATCCAGCAGGGCCTGCTCCGCCATGTCGAGCGCAGCGCGGGACAGGTCGATTCCCTCATAGTGCGCGATTGCCGTCCCCCGCAGCGCGGGCAGGCTGGCGCGGGCATCGCCACAGGCAACGTCGAGGAATGAAAACGGCTTCGAGATCTCGTTAAGCAGCACATGGCGCAGACACGCATAGGCCTCGTCATGGAACAGATAGTTGTTGTCCATCACTTTGCGGTAGAGGTGCCACTCACGCTGGAAGATCTGCTGCGAAGGCAGGCCGGAACGGGCGGGAGACGTCGCGGGCGCAGGCGCATCGACCATGACCGGATCTCCGGACGGAACTGGCCGGGCAAAGGATGCCACCTCGACGGCGGCTTCGACAGCACTGGGCGCCCGACCATCCGAAGTCTTGAGGATAGCACAGCGGTTGGAGCGCAGGTTCGGCGGAGCGGCTGCCCGAGACAGGTGGCCGCTCCGATTGTCTCGCTAGAGCGTGACCACTTGCTGCGTGTGGATCGATTCGTCCGCGGCGAGCACGATCTTAAGGCTCTTCACGCCGTCGTTCATGTGATCCGTCAGGTCCAGATCCTCCAGGATTGCCTTCAGCAGATAAAGCTGCTCACGTTCGCACAAGGCATTGTGATCGGGCTCGTCCGAGACGTCGATGCGTTCGTCCGGCCGGCTCATATCGGCATAATGGCGAAGGATCTGGCTGGTCTTGGTATGGGCGTTGATGTCATCCGACTTCACGCCGGCATTGTTCTCGGCCATGACGATCGAGGCCGAGCCCTTGGGACCGAAGACGTCCTTCACGAAGAACGCCTGCTCGGAGACCATCGGCCCCCAGCCTGCCTCATACCAGCCGACCGAACCGTCCTCGAACATCACCTGCAGCTGGCCGTAATTGTTGATCGGAACCTCGTCCGTCAGCTTGGCGCCGATGGCGTGGACGCGCACCGGCTTGGCCGAGGTCATCTGGCACATGACGTCGACATAGTGGACGCCGCAATCGACGATCGGCGGGAAGCTCTGCATCAGCCGCTTGTGCCATTCCCAGGTCTCGCCATTCGACTGCTGGTTCAAATTCATGCGGAACACAAGCGGCGTGCCGAGTTCGCGGGCGATCTCGATGAATTTGATCCAGCTCGGATGCTGTCGCAGGATATAGCCGATGACGAGCTTGCGCTTGGTACGCTTGGCTACCTCGACCACCCGCTCGGCATCCTCGGCCGAGATTGCCATCGGCTTCTCGACGAAGACATGCGCGCCCGCTTCCATCGCCTTGATGGCGAAATCGGCATGGGTGTCGGGCATGGTGTTGACCGAGACCACGTCCGGCTTCAGCTCGGCCAATGCCTGTTCGAAATTGTTGAACTTCGCGACGCCCTGCAGCTCCGGCGGCAACTCGACCTTGTCGATGTTGCGCGTGCAGAGCCCGACCAGCTCGTAGCCATCGATCTTCGCATAGGCGAGCGCATGGCTCATTCCCATATTGCCGAGACCGACGACGAGAACCCTTTGCTTGGCCATGATGCTGATTCCTATCCGATCTTGATGACATTGCCCGTGCGGGCGGATTCTTCGGCAGCGAGCGTCGCTTCCAGCGCCGCTGCGGCGTCGCTCGGAACGCCCATCACCGGTGTCTCGCCGGCCAGCGCGCAATTGGCGAAATAGGAGAACTCGTCCCGAAGCGCCCCGCCCCGCACGCCGTTGAACTCCGGCCAGTAGGTCGTGTCCGGACTGTGCAGCTTGTCGCTGGAGACGATGCCGAGATTGGGGAAGGTGTCCTGCACGTGGATGATGCCCTCCGTGCCGATGATGGACATCCGCTCGTCGATGTCGAACGGGGTCTTCTCCGGCATGCACCAGACGGTCTCCAGCGTCGCCGTGGCGCCGCTTTCGAAACGGTACATGGTCTGGCCGATATCGGGATGCTTCAGATTGCGCACCGAGATAGTCTGCGCATAGGCCGAGACGATCTTCTCGCCGGTGAACCACAGCATGACGTCGGTATCGTGGATGGCGTCGCCGACGATCGGGCCGATCTTGTTGAGGATGGTCGGCGTCCAGGCGGCCGGGATGTTGCGGCGCGACGACAGCGCCACGATCTTGCCGATCTTGCCGGCGTCGATCGCCTGCTTGGCCATGCGGTAGCGCGGGTTGAAGCGGACGATGTGGCCGACGAACAGGATGCCCTTGGCTCCCTTCGACGCCTCGACGATGGTCCGTGCATCCTCGACCGTCGAGGCGATCGGCTTTTCCAGGAAGACGTGCTTGCCCGCCTTCAGCGCCGCCACGGCCGGGCCGACATGCTGGTCCCACATGGTGCAGATCGACACCGCGTCGATGTCAGGATCGGCCAGCATGTCATTGTAATCGGAATAGGTCTTGGCGACGCCGAACTTGGCGCCCATCGCCGCGAGCCGGTCCGGCTGGCGCGTGCACAGCGCGGCGAGCTCGAGGTTCGGCACGCCGACGATCGTCTCGCAGTGGATTTCGCCGAACCAGCCGAGGCCGATGACGCCGATGCGCAGTCTGTCCATTTCAATCCCCCCTCAGAATTCTTCGAGCGTCAGCTCGCGCGACATGACGATGTTGCCGGCGGTAAGCCCGCAATCGACCGGCAGGGCCGCGCCGGTGACGGCGCTGGCCGCGTCCGATGCCAGGAAGGCGACGACGCGCGCCACCTCGATCGGATCTACGATGCGGCCGAGCGGATACCAGCGCTGCAACGTCTCCAGCACCTTCGGATCCTTCTTGGCCCGCTCCTCCCAGAGCGGTGTCCGCACGGTGCCGGGCAGCACGATGTTGGCGCGGATGCCGTAGCGGCCATATTCCATGGCGATCGCCTTGGTCATGGCGATCATGCCGGCCTTGGCGGCGCTGTAGGCGGGATCGCCCAGCGCGTGCAGCCCATTGACCGAGCCGACATTGACGATCGCGCCCGAGCGGCGCGCCGCCATGCCGGGCAGTACCGCATGCGCGCAGGCATAGGCGCCGCCGAGATTGCCGTTCATCTCCGACTGCCAGGCAGCCGGGTCGGTCACGGCCAACGTCGGATGATGCGAATAGCCGGCATTGTTGACGAGGATGTCAACAGCCCCGAAGGCAGTGAATGCCTGGGCGACGGCGTCCGCCGACCCAATGTCGACAACGGCGGCCTCCGCCTCGATCCCCTCGCCCGCCAGCTTTTCGGCGAAGGCCAACACCTTGTCGCTCTTGTCGAGCGCCAGGATCGTCGCTCCCTTCGAGCCGAACAGGCTACAGAGCGTCTGGCCGATGCCGCCCGCCGCGCCCGTGATCGCTACCCTCTTGCCCTGAAACGTGCCGCTCATCCCGCTCCCCCGAATGACCCGCCGATCCGGCTCCAACCGGATCGGCGCAGATACAATTGTCCTGGTCGACTTGGCCGGCTCATTCGCCGAACCAGCCCTCCTTCAGGTAGCGCATGTATTCGAACACCATTCCGTGCTTCAGCACGAAGACTACTTCGAGAAAATCGCCGACGATGAAGGGCGGGATCAGGATCTCGACATCCCTCAGGTGCGGTTCGAATTCCTTGACCTGATAGGCGACATGCGGGTTGTTCCGGACGATAGCGGGAACGCTGCTGTCCGGCGCATAGCGCAGGAACTCGATGTGTTCGGGATGGTTGCGCGGATTGGTGACCCAGAGCCGGCTCTGCTCGACCCAGTTCTCGTCGGGCTGGACTTCGGTCGTCGTGATCCCGACATGGTCGAAGACAAACATTCAAGGCTCCCTTGCAGATGGACAGAAAAAGGGCGGCGACACCGGAGCGCCACCGCCCTGTCTTCGATCAGAGCGCGGCCTGGATCGCCGCGACGTCGACGGCCTTGTAGTCGTCCGAAAGCTGGAACGCGTCCGCGTCGGCCTTCACCTTGGCGTGGTCGAAGTCATTGGCGGCCGGGATGAGCTGGTTCGAGGTGACATCCTCCGCCTTGAACACCTTCGAGACCTGGCCGAGCTTGGCGATGGCGTCGAAGTAGTTCTGCCAGCTCGCCGGGTCGTGGAAGCCCCAAGCCTTGCGGTTGTCCCAGTTCGCGCGCATCAGCGCGGTCTGCTGCATCAGCGATTCCGTCGCAACCGTCGGGTTCATCTGGCTGGCCAGCCCCGGGAACTGCTCCATCGCGATCTGGGTCGCGGCGCGCGGGTTCTGCCAGGCGAATTCGAGGCCCATCGCCCAGCCGCGCAGATACTTCTCATAAGCCGCGACCTTGGCCGGATCGGCGAGATCCGCCTTGCGGATGACGAAGGAGTTGGCCGGGAACTTCGAGACGTTCTTGCCGAGCAGATAGTCGAAATCGAGACCCTGACCGCGCCACTGCGCCCGCAGACCTTCCCACGACAGTGCCGCGTCGGCCTGGCCTTGCGCCAATGCCTGGCCCCAGGCGCTGACCTCGACATACTTGACCTTGCTGGTATCGACGCCGGCGGCGGCCAGCATCGGGTTGGTGATCGCCTGCCAGCCGGCCGAGCCGAGCGCGATGGTCTTGCCCTCGAGACCCTTCAGGTCGGCCGGGGCCTTGCCCTTCGGGAACGCGAAGTCGAACACGTCGCCTGCCATCACGTGATAGATGGAGACGAGATCCATGCCCTGCTCCAGACCGAGCGACAGGATACCGGGCGAGGGATAACCGAAATCGGACTGGTTCTGGTCAACCAGCTTGACGGTCGCGGTGCCGTCCTGCGGACCGGCCTCGATCACCGTCTCCAGATCGCCGAAATAGCCGTACTTCTTGGCGACCCAATAGGCGAAGTCATCGACCACTTCGAGCGTGCCGCGCGGCGAAACCCAGCGCACCACTACCTCGTCGGCGAGCGCCGAACCGGCGGCGCCGATGCCGAGCGCCGCGACCGAGACGCCGGCGGCCGTGAACTGGAGCAGTCGACGACGATTAATCATCATGTTCGAATTTCCCGTCATTGCAGTTCCCTCGTTTCTGTCAGGCATTGGTCGGGTTCAGGCTTCCCAATTGGCCCATTTCTTTCCGACCCAGAAGAAGAAGACGTAGATCGAGATGCCGATAATCGCGAGCAGTGTGATGACCGCGAAGAATTGCGGCATCCGGATCATCGACGAATAGTAGTTGAGGCGATTGCCGAGACCTTCCGCGCCGCCCACCATCTCGGCGCCAACCGTGGTCAGCAGGCCGAAGATCGATCCGACCATCAGGCCGACGATGATCATCGGCATCGCCATCGGAATGCGGATCTTGGTGAAGATCTGGAAGGTCGAGGCGCCGAAGGAGCGGGCGAGCGCGATCTTGGCGAGATCGACGCGGC
Organism: Kaistia granuli DSM 23481; assembly: GCF_000380505.1. Taxonomy (GTDB): domain Bacteria; phylum Pseudomonadota; class Alphaproteobacteria; order Rhizobiales; family Kaistiaceae; genus Kaistia; species Kaistia granuli. The sequence continues at coordinate 297,794 of NZ_AQYH01000003.1, forward strand.
GGAAGCCGGTCGCCGAGTTGATCATCACCATCGGCCCGGAAGCGAGCGCCACCGCGATGATGCGCGGCTCCCAGCCGAAGCCGAAGCGCAGCACGAGCAGCGGCACCAGGGCCAGCATCGGCGTCGTCACCAGCAGCAGGATGTAGGGCGTGACGATCTTCTCGGCAAAGGGAAACTGGGTGATCACCGCCGCAAGCACGAAGCCGATCGAGGCGCCAATGGCAAAGCCGATCAGCAGCTCGCAGATCGTCACCACCAGATGCGGCCAGATGAATGGCCACTCCGTGATCAGCGCGGCGCCGATCTGGCTCGGCTTCGGCATGATGTATTGCGGCACCTGGAAGATGCCGAGCAGGAGCTCCGAACCGCCGATGATGACGACGGCGACGAGAATGATGATGAAGGTCTCGAAGGCGCTGCGCCCGCCGCCCGACGCCAGGGCGGAAAACCCACCCGAGAGGCCGGCGCCGCCGGCTGTATCCTGCTTGGCGCCGAAGGTCGGGATCTGGTCGCGAAGTTGGCTGTCCACTTGCACTATCCTTGAACTTTGACTGCGACCGTCAGGCCCGGCGGTGGTCGATCATGGCCTTGATGGCATTGGCGCGCTCGATGAACTCGGGCGTCGACTGTACTTCGACGCCGCGCGGACGCGGCAGGTCGACGTCAATGATCTCCTGGATGCGGCCCGGCCGCGCCGACATCACGACGATGCGGTCGGCGAGGAAGAGCGCCTCGACGATCGAATGGGTGATGAAGATGATCGTCTTGCGGGTCTCCATCCAGATTTCCTGGATGAGCAGGTTCATCTCGTCGCGCGTGAAGGCGTCGAGCGCGCCGAATGGCTCGTCCATCAGCAGCACCGAAGGATTGACCGCCAGGCTGCGCACGATCGAGGCGCGCTGCTGCATGCCGCCGGAAAGCTCGCGCGGCATCTTGGTCTCGAAACCCTTGAGGCCGACACGCTCCAGCAGCGCCTTGATGCGGGCCTTGTCGGGCGCGATCTTCTTCAGCTCGAAGGGCAGCTCGATGTTCTTTTCGAGATTGCGCCAGGGCAGAAGGTTCGCTTCCTGGAAGATCATGGCGATCTCCGGATGCGGCTTGACGATCGGCTCCTGGCCGAGACGGATCCGGCCCCCGCTGAGGCCGTGCAGGCCGGCCATCGACCACAGCAAGGTGGACTTGCCGCAGCCCGACGGACCGAGAATGCAGAGGAACTCGCCTTCCCTCACCTCGAGCGAGACGTTGTCGAGCGCATGCACCACGCCGCTGCGGGCCTGGTAGAATTTACTCGCTCCCTCGACGACCATTTTGGCCGGAGCCGCCGCGTCCACACGCGACAACCCAAGAGCTCCGATAGCGTTCAAGCTAGCGCCCTCCATCTTCCCTGAAGCCGGCCAGCGGCCCTTGGGGCTCATCTGGCGGCATTGTTCCCGTCCGCCCTTGTGAGCGGCTCATTGCTGAAATCATGTTACAGAATTTCGAACTCCGCAAGAGTGAATCGAAGCCCGCTTGGGACTTCCGATCCAGCTCAGAAATCCTTGCTTTCCGTCATTGATCGTACGAAATACTGCCCCGTTCCTGCGATTTCCGACCACCCGGACCCGCCTGACGCCACCTTTCCGAACACTTGCCGATCCCGCGAAAACGTGTAATTCAATTTCTCAACCTCGCGGATCGAACGATCGTTTCGCGGTATTTCCGGGCTGGTCGGCACCCGCGAAGCGATCGCAGGCAACCGGCGCGGGCAACCATTCCTTCGGAGAAGACATCGCCAATGAACAAGCGACCCAGCTCCGGAACCACGGCCGCGATCGACATCGTCTCGCGGATCGAACGCGTCGAATCCGAGCTATCCCCCGCCGAGCGCCGCGTCGCGGAAGTCGTTCGCCAGGATTTCGAGGCGGCCACCCGGCTGACGATCGCCGATCTCGCCGCCAAGGCCGGCGTCAGCCAGCCGACCGTGACGCGGTTCTGCCGCTCGGTCGGATGCTCCTCCTTCAACGAGTTCAAGATCGGCCTCGCGACGACCCTGACGGTCGCTGCCGTCTACCTGCGCTCCGACCGGGTGTTCAGCGACGATGTCGGGCAGCTCGCCCAGACCATCATGATGCGCGCCGCCACCACGGTCCGCGAGACGCTCGACCAGCTCGACACGGGCGCGGTCGGCGCGGCGATCGCCGCCTTCGCCAAGGCTCGCCGCATCGACATTTACGGCCAGGGCGGCGGCTCGGCCGCCCTGATCGAGGACGCCAAGCTGCGCCTGTTCCGGCTCGGAATTCCCGTATCGGCCTATATGGACAGCCACCAGATGCGGATGTCGGCCGCGACCCTGCAGCCCGGCGACGCCGTCTTCGCCATTTCGAACAGCGGCCATTCGCGCGCCGTCGTCGAGGCGGTGGAGATCGCCGGCTCGTTCGGCGCGACCACGGTGGCGCTGACCAGGCCGGATACGCCCCTGGCCGGCGCCGCCTCGGTGCTGATCCCGAGCGCGATCGCCGAGGACGAGAACGTTCTACTGCCAACGCCGTCACGCTACGCCCACATGGCCGTCATCGACACGATCGCCGCCGGCGTCGCCGTCAAGCTCGGCAGCAAGGGCCGCGAGGCGCTCCGCCGCGTTCGCTACACGGTCGCCAGCATCGGCATCGCCATTCCGACCCCGTCGACCGACCCCACCCCGCTGGCCCGAACCACCCACCCGCACGAATAGGCCCATGATGCGTCCGGCACACGACCTCGTCCTCCGCAACGCCCAGATCTATGACGGCGCCGGCGGAGCGCCCTATCCGGGCGATGTTGCCCTAACAGGCGACCGGATCACCGCCGTCGGCGTGCGCGGCACGATCGCGCCCGGAAGCGGCGAGCGGGAGCAGGATCTCGGCGGGCTGTTGGCGGTCGCGCCGGGCTTCATCGACGCGCATACCCATGACGACCGCATCGTGCTGGACGCGCCGGACATGCTGCCCAAGATCAGCCAGGGCGTCACCTCGGTCGTCGTCGGCAATTGCGGCATCTCGCTGGCGCCGGTGACCTTCGGCGACAGCCCGCCGCCGCCAATGAACCTGCTCGGCGACGCCAGCGCTTATGAATTTCCCAATTTCGCCGCCTATGCCGCGGCGATCTCCCGGGCGGTCCCGGCAGTCAACATCGCGGCATTGATCGGCCATTCGGCGCTGCGCCTCGCCACCATGCGCGACATCGGCGAAAAGGCGTCGCCGAACGAGATCGCCGCCATGCAGGCGCATGCCGACGAGGCGATGGCGCATGGCGCCATCGGTCTCTCGAGCGGCCTGTTCTATCCGACGAACGCCGCCGCCGACATCGACGAGGTCACCCGCGTCGCCGGACGATTCGCCCAGCATGGCGGCGTCTATGCCACCCATATGCGCGACGAGTTCGAACATGTGCTCGACAGCATCGACGAGACGGTGACAACGGCGACGGCCGCCGGCATCCCGCTCGTCATCTCGCACCACAAATGCGCGGGCGTCCACAATTGGGGCCGCACGCTGCAGACGCTGCCGAAGATCGAGGCCGCGGCGTCGCACCATCCGGTCAATGTCGACGTCTACCCCTATGCCGCGGGCTCGACCAATCTGCGGGCCGATCTCGTCACCGACACCTATCGGATCATGATCGCCTGGTCGCGGCCGCATCCGGAGATGGAGGCGCGGGACCTGGTTGATATCGCTGGGGAATGGGAAGTCGATATTCACGAAGCGGCACGCCGCCTGCAGCCGGCCGGCGCGATCTACTTCCAGATGGACGAGGCGGATGTCCGGCGGGTGATGAGCTCAAAGCTGGCGATGATCGGCTCGGACGGGCTGCCACACGATCAGCATCCGCACCCACGTCTCTGGGGCACGTTTCCGCGCGTCATCGGCCACTATGCACGCGACCAGAAGCTGTTCCCGATCGAGACGGCGATCCACAAGATGACCGGCTTGCCGGCCAAGGTGTTCAAGCTCGAAGGGCGTGGGCGGATCGAGGCCGGCGCCTACGCCGACCTCGTCGTATTCAATCCGGCGACGATCCTCGATCAAGCGACCTATGACCAGCCGCTGCGGCGCTCGATCGGCATCGAGCAGGTCTATGTCAATGGCCGGCTGTCCTTCACGGCATCCGCCGGTGTCGTCGCGCGCGCCGGCCAGTTGATTGGCGGCCGCAACTAGCGGACCGCGCGATCCGCGCCAGAGACTAGCGCGAGCGATCCGCGCCGCGGCTTTCAAGAATGCGGTCGTCGACGGCGATCTCGCGCAGCAGATCCCCGAGGCCGCCGTCGGAGACCAGGTCGATGGCCTCGTGCAGCCCGCACCAGCGACGCTTGCGCTCGCCGCGTTCGCGCCACTGCAACAGCGTACCGCGCACCCGCAGGCCATACATCGTCACCCGGCAGTCGACGGAGGACTGGTCGCGCAGGATCTTCTCATAGCCATAGGAGCCGAGCGCCAGCGCGCCGATGTCGCCAAAGACGCCAGCCTCCTCGAAAGCCTCCTGCGCCGCGCTTTCCGCCGCCGTGCGACCCTCGACGATCCAGCCCTTCGGGCATAGCCAGCGCCCGCGCTCGCGCGAGGTGACGAGAAGGATCCGGACATCGCCCTTCTTGTCCCGTCGCCATGGCAAGGCACCAAACTGCTGGTAGGTGTCCCCGGGCTCGAGGACGGCACGCCGCAGCGTAGGACGCTCCAGGATGAGTTCGTCCATCAGAGCACGCCTCCGCATTGCGCTTCGCGCGGCGGCTGCCGATGCGAATCGGCGTCCCGAGCCCTTACAGGGCTGGCGCACCAAACGCAGCGTATGGCGGACCGTGGCGAGATTCTCTCGCAGGTTTCGCAGATCAGGGAAGAAAACAGTCCAGACATGAAAGGCTCCGGATGCGTGTCGTCAACGAGACACGACGTATTGGCCGCAAATCGACGATTTGGAGTCCGGAGTGGAGGGAACTGCGCGGTTTTCAGTTCGGCATGGATCCACATCCGGACAAATCACGCGTTTTCCCGGAGCGCCTCAAACTCGATAAAGAGATCATCAAAGACATGATGAACTTCATAATCCACGATTCTGACTGAAATATGATGCAGCATAGGAAAGCGCTGACGCTGTCACAAGTTGTTTCAGCGACGGATCAAACGTGCGCATGATTTCGCGTTTCGGCTCGAACGTTGTCACCGCAGCCTGGAAAGTCGTCAACCGGGCCCAATCCGGGCCCGCGTAGCACCAAGACATGGCCCGGACGACGCGGAATGGCACACCGACGGCCCAGACAGTGCTGATGACGCCCTTTCCGGCATCTGCACAAGATGGATGCTTCGTCCGAGCCACCGCGTGCGCCGACGATCTGGCCGCGGCCCAGTCGCGCGAAGACCCGCCCTCCGGCAGTGCGGCTGCCGGTTCCTGCCGAAGACAGGTGACGCTCCGGTCTCAGCATCACCGGCGCACTACATCTTATTGACGCATATCCAAGTTGATGCAACCATTGCGAAGCAATCGCGATAGGCTCCTTGCCGACGGCTGATTGTAGCCCGTCGACACCCTGCCCTGGTTGTCGACGGGCGCTCCGGTTCAGCGCGCAAGGCCCAGCGATTCGCGGACACTATGGTTCGCGTGCATGGCGCGCCGCTCTGCCCCATGCCATGCCATCCGGCGGAGTTTGAGATCGCGTCTCAGGCTGTTGCGGGTTCACGCGACACCATCCATGCCCCCACACCCCAAATGCCATCGCCAAGAGTGACAACGTGCGCCATGCGCGGCAGCCATCCAGCTAATTGGAGACGAAGGAATGGGATGGCGCGAGGCAGCTGCGTCACAACGACCGTAGTCGATGCCGGAAGACAGCACGGATGATCGGTCAGTTAAAGGACAGAGTTCCGCGAACTCTGTTGTCTCTCGTCTGTCGCTTGAAAAAGAGAAGTAGGTGTTGGTCGGAACGGCAGGATTTGAACCTGCGACCCCTTGTCCCCCAGACAAGTGCGCTACCAGGCTGCGCTACGCTCCGTCACCAGCGGATCCAAATCCGCATTTCCTTCCAGAGGCTTGCCTCCGGAGCGGTCGAAACCGCAGCGGCGTCGATGGGGTCGACTGCCGATGCGCCGCTGGTAGCATGGTTCGATCGGACTTGTCACCGGCAATCTGGTCGAAGCCGAAGGATGCGACGCTCATTTCAGTGGATTGAGCCGAAACAACGTCGTCCTGCGGGAAAAGCGCCGTCCATACGGCTGGCACCCCTCGTCGGCGACGTCCTTCGCCTTCGACGAGTGCGCATTCGCGCCGGAGGAGTTCAGCTCCTGACGGGCTAGCGCACGTTATCGAGGATGCGCTTGCATTCGAGCAGTTCCATCAGCGTCGCCTGCAACTGCTCGCGATCGGATCTCGACATCGATAGGCCGCCCCCTGCGGCTGCTGGTCGGTTCGCCGGATGCGACATGCCGGCGTCTTCAGACACCTGCTCCGGGTCGTCCCATTCGGAATCGACGGGATGCGATGCCGCCGAATCACGCCGTGCCGACGCACCGGGCGCATAGGGCGAATCATGCCGGACCGGTTCCGGCCCGCGATCCGGCGGCCGCGGCAAGTCGGCCGTCACCGGCGGTCGATAGTCATCGGCGGAAGACTGGAGATCCGGCGGCGCAGCCGGGATCCGCGAGGGGCCCGGCGACGGTTCGACACGACCACCATGATAGGCCTGTTGCGGCCGGTCGGCGGGCGCGCGCACGGACGGCGCCGCCGCGTGACGGCCAGCGTCGAGGTCGTCGCGCGAAAATACCGGTTCGCGGCGCCCGCCCCTGTCCCCGTCGTCCTGCGGGGCGTCGTCGAAGTCGCCGCCATCCTGATCGGAATCGAAATCCTGGGCGATGTCGTCGCCGTAATCGTCGGGCTCGTCACCTTCGGGAGCGGGGTCGAGGCCCATGCCCTGGCCGGCGCCGATGACATGGCGCGGCCCCTGTTCCTTCAGGATCCGCTGTACACCCTTGATCGTATAGCCTTCGCCATAGAGCAACCGCCGGATACCACGCAACAGGTCGACGTCATCGGGGCGGTAATAGCGTCTCCCGCCCCCCCGCTTCATCGGCTTGATCTGTGTGAACCGGGTCTCCCAGAACCGCAGGACATGCTGTGGCAGGTCGAGTTCCTCGGCCACCTCACTGATCGTCCGGAAGGCATCAGGACCCTTGGACATCAACTCTCACGCTCTGGCGCCCGCTTCGTCCGGCTGCGGTAATCACTCGTCCTCGGATGTGTCATGCCCGTTCGGGACGAGAGAGCCATTGATCCTCTGCTTGAGGACATTGCTGGGCTTGAAGACCATCACGCGGCGCGGTGCGATGGGAACCTCTTCGCCCGTCTTCGGATTGCGCCCGACCCGCTCTCCCTTGGAGCGGACGAGAAACGACCCGAATGACGATAGTTTGACAGATTCGCCCCTGACAATGCACGCACTGATCTCATCGAGAACCAGTTCGACCAGATCCGCGGATTCCGTCCGCGAAAGGCCGACTTTCTGATACACCGCCTCACAAAGGTCGGCGCGCGTCACCGTCTTGCCTGACATGGCCTCGTTTCCCGATGTTCTGCTTGGCGACCCAACGTCACTTCCCCTTCGGCAAGCCTATTGCCAGACCGGGGACCGGTCAACGTCCTTGATCCTAAGACGCGGGTATCTCTGACGTATTCCTACCAGCGCAGCAGGACGGAGCCCCAGGTGAACCCGCCGCCCATGGCTTCGAGCAGGACGAGATCGCCCCGTTTGATCCGCCCGTCGTCGCGCGCGACGGAAAGGGCGAGCGGAATCGACGCGGCGGACGTGTTGCCGTGCAGCGAAACGGTGCGCACGACCTTGTCGCTCTCGATGCCGAGCTTCTTGGCGCTGCCGTCGATGATGCGCAGATTGGCCTGATGCGGCACGAACCAGTCGACGTCCTTCGCCTCGTAGCCAGTAGCGCGGAACGCGTCCTCGATCACGTCGGTGATCATGCCGACCGCATGCTTGAAGACTTCGCGGCCCTCCATGCGCAGGTGACCGACCGTGCCCGTCGAGGAAGGCCCGCCATCGACATAGAGCTTCTCGCGGTGGCGACCGTCAGAACGCAGATGCGTCGTTAGGACGCCGCGATCCTCGCGGGTCCCGTCCTGGACGGAGGCGCCGAGAATGACGGCGCCGGCGCCGTCGCCGAACAGCACGCAGGTGGTGCGATCGGTCCAGTCGAGGATGCGCGAGAAGGTCTCGGCGCCGATGACCAGGATGCGCTTCGCCTGGCTGGCGCGGATGAACGCATCCGCCGTCGACAGGGCAAAGACGAAGCCGGAACAGACGGCCTGCATGTCGAACGCCGCGCCGTGCTCCATGCCGAGCTTGCGCTGGACGGTGACGGCGGTCGCCGGAAACGTGTCATCCGGAGTGGCCGTCGCGACGATGATCATGTCGATCTCGCCGATGGAGAGCCCGGCATCCGCCAGCGCCAGCTTGGCGGCGGCGGTCGCCAGATCGGAGGTCAGCTCGCCTTCGGCGGCGATGTGCCGCTCACGGATACCGGTGCGCTGGACGATCCAGTCGTCGGAGGTTTCCACCATTTCCGACAGCTGGGCGTTGGTCAGGGTCTTCTCGGGCAGGTAGCTTCCACAACCGAGGACGACCGAACGGATGAAACTCACATCACACCTTCATCGACGATCTCGGCGACGCCCCGCGCGAAACCGGCGCGGTGATAGTCGGTGAGATCCTGATTGATCTTGGACAGGAAGTCGTTCCTGGACATGCTGTAGCCGACTTCGATGGCGTTGGCGAAGCCGACGCCGTCCGTGCCGCCATGGCTCTTGATCACAATGCCGTTCAGACCGAGCAGCACGGCGCCGTTCGAGGCGCGCGGATCGAGCTTCTGGCGCAGTTGCTGGAAGGCGCCCTTGGCGAACAGATAGCCGATCTTGCCCATCAGCGTCCGGCTCATCGCATCGCGCAGATGCGTCGAGATCTGGCGCGCCGTGCCTTCGGCGGTCTTGAGCGCGATGTTGCCGGCGAAGGCTTCCGTGACGACGACGTCGACCGTGCCCTTGCCGATATCGTCACCCTCGACGAAGCCCATGTAGCGCAGATGCTTGAGATCGGCCTCACGCAGGAGCTGTCCGGCGACGCGGACCTCCTCGAGACCCTTCATCTCCTCGACGCCGATATTGAGCAGGCCGACGGTCGGCTTCTCGATATCCAGGATCGCCCGTGCCATCGCGCCGCCCAACATGGCGAAGTCGATCAGCTGCTGGGCATCCGCGTTGATGGTCGCGCCGACATCGAGGACGATGCTCTCGCCGCGCAGCGTCGGCCAGATCGCCGCCAGTGCGGGACGCTCGATGCCCGCCATGGTGCGCAGGCAGAACTTCGACATTGCCATCAGCGCGCCGGTGTTGCCGGCAGAAAGCGCGGCGTCCGCCTCGCCCTTCTTCACGGCTTCCAGCGCACGCCACATCGACGACTTCCAGCGGCCCTTGCGGAGCGCCTGGCTGGGTTTGTCGTCCATCTGAACGGTGACGTCGCAATGGGTGAAGGTCGAGACGGCCTTGACCCGCGGGTAGGACTCAAGAAGCGGAAGAACCGCCTTCTCCTCGCCAAAGAGCTGGTAGCGCAGCTCGGGGCGACGGACGAGGGCAATATCGGCACCCGCGAGCACTGTCGCGGGGCCGTTGTCGCCGCCCATCGCGTCGATCGCTATCTTTATCGCTTGAACCATTCCGCCCCTGTTCGACGCGGCCGCTCTGAGCGAAGGCCCGGCGACGACGGCGCTGGAAAATAACTGTTTCGGCCGGTGAAACAACACCCTTCTGATGACCGTGTGGCCGATTCATGGCCTTTCGCTATCATTTGTCGCGCAGTTTCGATAGCGCCGCAAATGGCGAGGCGCCGTTATCAACGTCCTCGTCCCCGTCGTTGACGAGCGTCGCACCAGGCGCGCGCGGATAGGGATCGAGCGCCAGGGCGAACTGCTCTGCCAGGATCGGCCCCAGGTCGATCGAGTTGCCTTCGAGCGGCTCCGGCGGATCCTCCTCGTCATAGATGACGATCACTTCGGCCTCGGCGACGGTCTTCGGATCGGCGGCGATCGCATCGGCGGGAAGGAAGCTCAGCGAGAAGCGGTGGTCCATATGCGACGGAACCGGCTGCAGCGTAACTACGCAGGCCTGGACCAGATCAGCACGCAGGCGTCCGTCCACCTTGACGCCGAGCTGGCCCCAGGGCGCGATGACGAGATCCGCCTCGAAGGTGTCGAGAGCGAGAAGCTCGAACTGCTGCTGCAGCGCCGCCCGCTCGGCGGCGTCGGCGACGACCTGCTGCTTCTGCGGCGCGTTGCCGAGATGCGAGACGTCGAAGGTACGGGTGAAAGGGGTTTCGGTCATCATGCTGCCGCCGGCGGGGATGGAAGGGGGGAATAGGCGAGATCGCCGGTCAGCAGCGTCGCGAGCGGTTGGGCCGCGAGCGACTTGACCGACGAATCGGCATAGTCGGCGATCCGGGCCGCGGCGCCTTCCGGCGCGCCATCCGGAAATACGTTGCGCTCGATCGCATCGCCGAGCGCGGCGCGATCGCCGCTCTCCAGCGCCTCGTCATAGGCGCGGATGCGGCCGAAGAACGCCTCGGCCATCTTCTTCAGCTTCTTCGGGACCGAGATATCGCCGACACCCATTTCGCGCAGCGTGCCGTCCATGTCCTTCAGGAAGATGTCGAAGACGTCCTGACCGACCTGGCGATCGCTCTCATTCTCCGACTTCAGGCGATGAAACAGCAGGAAACCGTGCAGCACGATCATGTCGAAACGGCCGTCGAGCGTGTCCGGAACGCTGAACTCGGTATAGAGCGCCGGTTGGCGCGCCTGTGCCACGATGGCGCCGTAAAGCGAATATGCTATGGCCTCGTTCCTGCGATTACGAGTGAACAGGCGGCGAAACATTCAACCAGTCTCCAGATTGCGTTGGTCGGCACGGGCATGGAGACAGCGCTCTCTTGCCCTGAGATGGTGCCGCTCGCTGTCCTTGCAAGGACGATTGCCACGAGCCCTAGCGCACGCTAGGGAGAATGCCAACCCAGTGACTGGGCGAGGAGAATGGAATGGAGTTCGGCATGAGAGATCGACGCTTGGCATGCAGCCCAATCGTTCGGCGCGCCAGTGTCGGCATGCTGGCCGCGCTCGCATTGGTTTCCGTCGCAGGCTGCTCCCGGGTTACCGGCGGGGTCGGTGGTCTCGGCGGCCTGAACGAAACCTATCATTCGGGCTATGTGCCGCCGCCCAACGCCGTCGAACAGGTTCCGGTCGGCGCGAGTCGCGAGCAGGTCCAGATCGTTCTGGGATCGCCGTCGACCACGGCCGAGTATGACGGCGAAGTGTATTACTACATCAGCCAGACCCGGAAGCGGCCGGTTGCCTTCATGAATCGCAAGGTCGTCGACCAGAAGATCCTGGCGGTCTATTTCAACAAGAAGAACGAAGTCGACCGGGTCGCCAATTACGGCATCCAGGACGGCAAGATCTTCGATTACGTCACCCAGACGACGCCGACGAGCGGCAAGGACCAGGGCTTCCTGGAGCAGGTCTTGACCGGAACCGTCGGCATGGGCAGCAACCCGTTCGGCGGCTAATCCGTAGCGATCGCCTCAACACTGCATACGGAAAGGCCCTCCCCGCGTCGCGGAGAGGGCCTTTTTCTTGAGTAGCGTTTGAAGCTGACTACTGCGCCAGAACGGCGAGCAGCAGCAGCGCGACGATGTTGGTGATCTTGATCGCCGGATTGACAGCCGGTCCGGCCGTGTCCTTGTAGGGGTCGCCGACGGTGTCGCCCGTCACCGACGCCTTGTGCGCGTCCGAGCCCTTGTAGTGGGTCTGGCCGTGCGAATCGACGAAGCCGTCCTCGAAGGATTTCTTCGCATTGTCCCACGCGCCGCCGCCCGAGGTCATCGAGATGGCGACGAAGAGACCCGTCACGATCACGCCGAGCAACATGGCGCCCACGGTCGAGAAGGCTTCGCTCTTGCCGGCGATCCAGTAGATCAGGAAGTAGACGACGATCGGTGCCAGGACCGGCAGCAGCGACGGAACGACCATTTCCTTGATCGCCGCCTTGGTCAGGATGTCGACGGCGCGGCCGTAGTCCGGCTTCTCCGTCCCCGCCATGATGCCAGGCTTTTCGCGGAACTGCCGGCGGACCTCCTCGACAATCGAGCCGGCGGCGCGACCGACGGCGGTCATGGTGATGCCGCCGAAGAGATAGGGAATGAGACCGCCCAGCAGCAATCCGACCACGACATAGGGGTTGGAGAGCGTAAAGTCCGGAACGACGCCCTTGAAATACTGGAACGTCGTCGAGCCTTCCTTGTTCGCCTCGGCGATGAAGTGGGTCAGATCGTAGTTGTAGGCGGCGAACAGCACGAGGGCGCCGAGACCGGCGGAGCCGATCGCATAGCCCTTTGTGACCGCCTTGGTCGTGTTGCCCACCGCGTCGAGCGCGTCGGTCGACTTGCGCACTTCCTTCGGCAATCCGGCCATTTCGGCAATGCCGCCGGCATTGTCGGTGACCGGGCCGAAGGCGTCGAGCGCCACCACCATGCCGGCGAGGCCGAGCATGGTCGAGACGGCCACCGCCGTGCCGAACAGGCCGGCGAGCGCATAGGTCGAGATGATGCCGGCGACGATGACGAGGGTCGGCAGCGCCGTCGATTCCAGCGAGACGGCGAGGCCCTGGATGACGTTGGTGCCGTGGCCGGTGACGGAAGCCTCGGAGATCGACCTGACGGGTCGATAGCCGATGCCGGTGTAGTATTCGGTGATCCAGACGATCAGTCCGGTCACCACAAGCCCGATCAGGCCGCACAGGAAGAGGTTGGTGCCCGTGATGGTGAAGCCCGCCGCGGTGCCGATCTCGCCCCAGCCGATCAGAAGCTGCGTCGCGACGGCAAGGCCAACGACGGAGAACAGCGCCGAGGCGATGAAGCCCTTGTAGAGCGCCCCCATGATCGACTGGTTGGCGCCGAGCTTGACGAAGAAGGTGCCGGCGATCGAGGTCAGGATACAGGCGGCGCCGATGCCGAGCGGATAGAGGATGATGCTGCCGAAAGCAGGCGAAGCCGCGAAGAAGATCGCCGCCAGCACCATCGTCGCCACAACCGTCACGACGTAGGTCTCGAACAGGTCGGCCGCCATGCCGGCGCAATCGCCGACATTGTCGCCGACATTGTCGGCGATGGTGGCCGGATTGCGCGGATCGTCCTCCGGAATGCCGGCCTCGACTTTGCCGACCAGATCGCCGCCGACATCCGCACCCTTGGTGAAGATGCCGCCGCCGAGGCGGGCAAAGATCGAGATCAGCGAAGCGCCGAAGCCGAGCGCGACGAGCGCGTTGACGACGACCCGGTCATCCGGCGTGTAGCCGGCGAAACCGGTCAGGATCAGGTAGTAGCCGGCGACCCCCAGCAGCGCGAGGCCGGCGACCAGCATGCCGGTGATCGCGCCGGACTTGAAGGCGATCTCTAGCCCCTCGCCGAGGCTCTTGGTGGCGGCCTGTGCGGTGCGGACATTGGCGCGAACGGAAACGTTCATGCCGATGAAGCCGGCAAGGCCGGAGAGGACAGCGCCGATCGCAAAGCCGATCGCAACCGTCAGGGACAGAAGCCAGGCAACGATGACGAAGATGACCACGCCGACAATGGCAATGGTGGTGTACTGCCGCTTGAGATAGGCGCTTGCGCCTTCCCGGACCGCCGCCGCGATTTCCTGCATGCGGGCGGAGCCGGCGTCGGCCGCGAGGACCGACCGCGTCGCCCATACGCCATAGGCGAGCGCAAGCAACGCACATAGAATAATGAGATAGATCACGTCCACTTTCCTCCTCTGGCCGGCCTTTTGTTACGGCCATCCGAAGACGCCGCGCCGGCTGAACCGTGCGGCGGGAAAGAGCAACGTTCCTCCCAGCTTTTCCCCCCGTAAAGGAGAGTTGAGAACGGCTTTACGGTGCGGTCAAGTCTTCTCCTGAACCGCCCGCTTGCGGAGCAGAGCGGACCAGGCAAGGGCCGCGAGGCTGATTATGACGACCGGAAAGACGATCATGTTGATGAAGGTCCAACCGGGTCCGCCGATCAGCTTGCCAGAGAGCAGCGACGCGATCGCCGCCGTTCCTAAGACGAGGAAATCGTTCAGACCCTGCACCCTGCCCCGCTCTTCCGGCCGGTAGGTATCGGCCAGCATCGCCGTCGCGCCGATGAAGCCTAGGTTCCAGCCGAGACCGAGCAGGACCAGCGTGATCCAGAAATGCGCCAACGAAAGACCGGACATGCCGACGATGGCGCAGGCGGTCAGAAGCGCGAGACCGGCAATGACGATTCGTTCCTTGCCGAATCGGACGATCAGCCTGCCTGTGAAAAAGCTCGGCCCGAACATGGCCAGCACATGCCACTGGATGCCGAGCGCCGCGTCGCTCTGGGTCAGGCCGCAGCCGATCATCGCCAGCGGCGCCGCCGTCATGACCAAGGTCATCAGGGCATAGGCCGAGATCCCGCACAGCACGGCGGCGATGAAGCGCGGCTGGCGCGCGATCACGCCGAGCGGCCGGCCTTTCGGCCCTTCCGCCTCGCTGTGGCGCGGCCGCGGCGGCGCCAGATCGCGGATGGCGCTGGCGATCAGCAGCCCGACGACGCCGAGCCCGGCCGCCGCCAGGAAGCTGCCTGCGAAGGCGATCGGGCTCAGGAGGTCGTTGGTGAAGATGACGGTCTGCGGCCCGATGATGCCGGAGAATATCCCGCCCGCCATGACCAGAGACATCGCCTTGGTGCGCACCGGCGGGCTGCCGGCATCGATCGCCGCGAAGCGGTATTGCTGGTTGAAGGCGCCCGACATGCCGATCAGGAACAACGCCGCCGCGAACAGCCAGAAGGTTCCCTGCAGCAGGGCAACGGTAGCGAGCAGACCGCCGAAGATCGCCGGTGCCGCGCCAACGACGAAGCCCTTCCGGCGACCGATCCGGCTCATCAGGATGGCGGCCGGAATGGTCGTCAGCGCCGAACCGATGGTCGAAGCGGTCACCGGGAGGGTCGCCAGCGACTTGTCGGGGCCGAGCAGGTGGGCGCCGGCCAGGCCGCCCAGCGTCACGGCGATCGGCAGGATCGAGCTGTTGATGGCGTTGGCAGCCATCAACACCGCGGCGTTGCGCCGGACCTGCCGATCGAGATTGTCGGAAACCTGTGCGTCCACGATCGCTCTCCCGCACCCTTGCCGGAATCGGCGGCGCAAACGTCGAGGAAAAATCGTCTAGCAGAAATCCGAACGGCGATCAGAAATGATCGTGCGAGGCGCGGGCGAGAGAAATCGGATCGCCCTTGCGGTCCAGAACGACCGGGGCGCCCTGCCCTTCGACGATACGCCCGATCGCCGTGACCGGAATTCCGGCCCGCGCCGCCGCCGCTTGATAGGCCGCGAACCGCGCTTCCGGCATGGTCGTCAGGATCTCGTAGTCGTCGCCACCGGTGAGGATGGTGGTCAGCACGGTCGGATCGACCGCCATCAGGGCGCGCGCGGCCTCGGACAGTGGAATTCGGGCCGCGTCGACTACCGCCGAAAAACCGGAAGTGCGCGTCACGTGTCCGAGATCGCCGATCAGCCCGTCGGAAATGTCGAGCGAAGCGTTGGCGAACTGGCGCACCGCCTCGGCAAGGCCGAGCCGGGGCTGCGGGTGCAGGTAGCGATCGAGCAGATGCGTCGCTCCCTCGCCCGCCAGCTCCTTGTCGAGGCTGCCGAGACGCAGCCGCAGGCCGAGCGCCGCGTCGCCGATGGTCCCGGACACGACAATGATGTCGCCCGGCTGGGCGCCAGCCCTGCGGACGATGCCACCGGCCGGCACCTGGCCGAGCGCGGTCACCGAGAGCATAAGCCCGTCGGGGGATTTGACCGTGTCGCCGCCGAGCAGCGGAATGCCGTAGCGCTGCTGGTCCTCCGCGAGACCGGCGGAGAAACCGGCCATCCAGTCCTCCGTCCAGTCGGCAGGCAACGCGAGGCCGAGCAGATAGCCAATCGGCGCGGCGCCCTTGGCGGCAAGATCCGAGAGATTGACGCGCAGCGCCTTCCTGGCGATCGAGGCCGGCGGATCCTCGGCGAAGAAATGAACGCCGGCTGCGACCATGTCCTTGGTGAGGACGAGGTCGAAGCCAGGATCAGGCGACAGCAGCGCCGCGTCGTCGGTCAGGCCGAACGCGCCCGGCTCATCCGCCAGCGGTCGGAGATAGCGGGCGATCATCCCGAACTCGCCGGGTCGTCCACTCTGCTCCGGCATGCTCAGCCCTTGTTGCTGGACGAAGCATCGAACTCTTCGCCGCGCAGCTTGCGGGCGACGGTATCGAGGACGCCATTGACCATGCGCGGCTCGTCGCCGACGCCGAAGAACGCGCTCGCAATGTCGACATACTCGGTGATGACGACACGGGCCGGTACGTCCTTGCGGCCCATCAGCTCGTAGGTGCCGCAGCGCAGGATGGCGCGCAGCGTCACGTCGATCCGCTTCAGCGGCCAGTCCGGCGTCAGCGAGACATGGATCGCCGGATCAAGATTGCGCTGTTCGCGCACGACCCCGGCGATGATGTCGCGGAAGAAGGCGGCATCGGCATCGCGATACTGATCGCCATCGACTTCCTTGCCGAGCCGGTAGTTCTCGAACTCGGCCACCACCTCGGTCAGCGACGCGCCGCCGACATCCAGCTGATACAGCGCCTGGACGGCCGCCAGCCGGGCGGCGCCCCGCTGGTTCGCCGGCCTGAATGTCCGCGCCGTCGGCGGGGATTTGTCAGCAGCCGTCATCATCACAGACCGAATTTGTTGCGAAGGGCGACCATGGCTAGCGCGGCCTCGGCAGCCGAACCGCCCTTGTTCTTCTCGCCGACGCGAGCGCGCGCATAGGCCTGGGCATCGTTCTCGACGGTCAGGATGCCATTGCCGATCGCCAGCGACTCGATCACGGCCATGTCCATGATGGCGCGGGCCGATTCATTGGCGACGATGTCATAGTGCGAGGTCTCGCCGCGGATCACGCAGCCGAGCACGACGAAGCCGTCATAGTTGACCTCGTCTTCGTCCATCGCGGCCAGTGCCATCGAGAGCGCGGCCGGAATCTCCAGAACGCCGGGAACCGAAATGCGCTCGAAGGTCGCTCCGGCGGCTTCGATGGCAGCCTTGGCGCCGTTGAACAGCTCGTCCGAAATGTCCTCGTAGAAACGGGCATCGATGACGAGGAGATGGGGGGCCGATTCGCTCATGTTGAAGCTCTCTCTTTAACCGGTCACCCGGATAGGATTGGGCGGCAGGTGAACCATGCGGCCCCATGCGCTGTAAAGGGAAAAGAACGCCGCAGCCAGCGTCCGTCCCTGCCAGCCGGATCGCATGCGCGACATCCCCGACAGAACGTGCCGAACGCCAGCCAAGCGGACGGTGGCAGCTTACCCGGCTTCGGTCAGCCGTGCCACATAGCGCGCCATCTGGTCGACCTCGAGATGGACGCGGTCGCCGGCCTGCCGCGCGCCCCAGGTGGTGACGTCGCTTGCCAGCGTGTGGGGAATGAGCAGGACCGAGAAACGGTCGCCCTCCACCCAATTGACCGTCAGCGATGTGCCGTCGAGCGCGACCGAGCCCTTGGTCGCGATGAAGCGCGCCAGATTCGTCGGCGCCTCGAACACAAAGCGTGTCGTCTCGCCGAGGTCCTCGCGGCTGACGATGGTCGCCAGGCCGTCGACATGGCCGGAGACCATGTGGCCGCCGAGCTCGTCGCCGATCTTGAGCGCGCGCTCGAGATTGATCGCCGTGCCGGCCTCCCAGTGGCCGACTTCCGTCAAGGCCAGGGTTTCCGGCGCCGCCTCGACATCGAAGCGGGTACGGCCGTCCGTCCGGCCGTCGATAGCGATCACCGTCAGGCAGACGCCAGCGCAGGCGATCGATGCGCCGATGGCAATCGTCTCGGCGTCATAGCTGCTGTCGATGGTGATCTTGTTGACGTCGTTGCGACGCTCCACCGCCGTGACCTTGCCGACGTCGGTGATGATGCCCGTGAACATGCTCAGACTGACCTTTCGTAACGAACCATGCGATCCTCGCCGAGACGCGCTTCCTCGACGCGGCGGAACCGCGGGCTGCGCTCGATCGCCGACAAGGCGCCGCCGGCGAGCGCGCGCACGCCATCCGGGCCGACAACAACCGGCGCATGGAACAGTACGACCTCGTCGAGCAAACCGCGATGCAGCAGGGAGGCGGACACCTTGGCGCCGCCTTCGACAAGCAGCCGCGTCACTCCGCGCTCGGCGAGCAGGCGCAGCGCCGCTTCGATATCAACGCCGCCCGACCCCGTGCCGACTGGCAGGACGTCGACGCCGGCGGCGAGAAGCCTCTCGCGGTTGGCGATCGGCGCCTCGGAACTCGTGACCAGCCAAAGCGGCGTGTCGGCGGCTCCCTTGACCAGCGAGGAGGACGGCGACAATCGCGCCTGCGTGTCGAGCACGATGCGGATGGGCGAATGGGCCCGCAGGCCCGGCACACGAACGGTGAGGCTCGGATCATCAACCTGCGCGGTTCCAATGCCGATCAGCGTGGCGTCGGCCTCAATGCGCATGGTCTGCAGGCGCGCGAAAGCCTCGCGGCCAGATACCAGCATGCGCTCGCCTGCCACGCGGCCGATCATGCCGTCGGCGGAGACGGCGAGCTTCAACGTGACATGGGGCCGCCCGGCGGCAAGGACAGAGATATAGCCGGCATGCAGCCGCCTCGCCTCGTCGGCAAGCATGCCCGTGGTGACCGAGATGCCGGCGTCGCGCAGCTGCGCATGGCCGCGTCCGACCAGGCGCGGGTTGGGGTTCTCCATCGCGGTAACGACCCGCGCAACGCCGGCCTGGATCAGGGCCTCGACATCGGAGACGCCATCGACGGGATCGGGCGACGGTTCCATGGTGGTATAGACGGTCGAGCCACGGGCTTCAGCACCGGTCGCCGCCAGGGCGGCGATCTCGGCATGCGGGCTGCCGCCGACGCCGGTAAGGCCGCGACCGAGAATGACGGGGACGTCAGCCTCGAAGCCGACGATCAGCGTGCCGACGGCCGGAGCCGGCGCGGTGGAACCCAGATTGCGCCGCCCGAGGCGAAGCGCGACGGCCATCAGCCGGCGGTCCATCTCGGGATCGGCGCTCGCAGTCCGCTCTGTCGCCATCCGTACCCCCGCAGATTGGTTTGGCGCGCCGCCGAAGCGACGCGCCAAGTCTTAATCGCGCGTGACGATCTCCGCCGCGTCCTGAGCGGAAAGCTCGTCAAGCACGGTCGAGAAATCCTTGGCTTCGCGGAAATTGCGATAGACCGACGCAAAGCGCACGTAAGCGACGTCATCGAGCCCCTTCAGGGCCTCCATGACATAGACGCCGATCTGCTCGGCGTTGATCTCGCTTTCGCCACTGCTCTCCAGCTGGCGGACAACGCCGTTGATCATTCGCTCGACGCGATCGGGATCGACCGGCCGCTTGCGCAGCGCGACTTGAACCGACCGCATCAGCTTGTCCCGATCAAAGGGAACACGCCGCCCGCTCTTCTTCACAACGGTCAGCTCGCGCAACTGGATGCGCTCGAAGGTCGTGAAACGACCGCCACAATCCGCACAGACCCGCCGCCGCCGGATGGACGTATTGTCCTCCGACGGGCGGGAGTCCTTCACCTGCGTATCGTCGCTGCCGCAATAGGGACAACGCATGGGATGTTCCGATCAGGAATAAATCGGGAAGCGCGCCGTCAGCGCGTGGACACGTTCCTTGACCGAGGCCTCGACCAGCGGAGCCGAGCCGTCTTCCGACTGCGAGACCGCGCCGAGCACTTCGGCGATCAGACGGCCAACTTCCTGGAACTCGGCGACGCCGAAGCCACGGGTCGTCGCAGCCGGTGTGCCGAGTCGGATGCCGGACGTGACGAACGGCTTCTCCGGATCGTAGGGAATGCCGTTCTTGTTGCAGGTCAGGCCGGCACGGACGAGGGCCTTCTCCGACACGTTGCCCTTCACCTGCTTCGGCCGCAGATCGACCAGCATCAGGTGGTTGTCGGTGCCGCCGGAGACGATGTCGAAACCGGTGCCCTTCAGAGTTTCCGCAAGCGCACGAGCGTTTTCGACGACGTTGTTCGCATAGAGCTTGAAGTCCGGACGCAGCGCCTCGGCGAAAGCGACAGCCTTGGCGGCGATGACATGCATCAGCGGGCCGCCCTGCAGGCCGGGGAACACGGCCGAGTTGATCTTCTTGGCGATCGCCTCGTCATTGGTCATGATCATGCCGCCGCGCGGGCCGCGCAGCGACTTGTGCGTCGTCGAGGTGACGACATGCGCATGCGGCAGCGGCGACGGATGCGCGCCACCGGCGACCAGGCCGGCGAAATGCGCCATGTCGACCATCAGATAGGCGCCGACCGAATCGGCGATCTCGCGGAAGCGCTTGAAATCCCAGATGCGGGAATAGGCGGTGCCGCCGGCGATGATCAGCTTCGGCTTGGTCTCTTCGGCGATCCGCTGGATCTCTTCATAGTCGAGCAGCTGGTCTTCGCGGCGCACGCCATAAGGCGCCACCTTGAACCACTTGCCCGACATGTTGACCTGCGAGCCGTGTGTCAGGTGACCACCGGCTGCGAGATCGAGGCCCATGAAGGTGTCGCCCGGCTGCAGCAGCGCCAGGAAGACAGCCTGATTCATCTGGCTGCCGGAATTCGGCTGGACGTTGACGAATTGACAGTCGAACAGCTTCTTGGCGCGCTCGATGGCGAGCGTCTCGACGATGTCGACGAACTCGCAGCCGCCGTAATAGCGCTTGCCCGGATAGCCCTCCGCATACTTGTTCGTCAGCACCGAACCCTGCGCTTCCAGGACGGCGCGCGAGACGATGTTCTCCGAAGCAATCAGCTCGATCTCATTCTGCTGACGACCGAGCTCCTTGCCGATGGCATCGGCAATCTCGGGATCAGCCTGAGCGAGGCTCTGGTTGAAGAAGGCGGAAGTCGAGGAAAGGCTGTCGGCGCGATCCGTCAAAGACATGGGCTGTCCATCCTGTTGTCGGTGCCGGATCGAGCCAATGACGGATCGTCCGGAACCCGGGCGACGTACCATATGTGGGGGTAGACGCCAAGAAAAAGGGCCTCATCGGCCCTTCAATTAACGGTTGTCGTTCCGGACAAACGGCCCGGAACGACGGGTTTGCGGGGCAGCAGCGACCTATTGTAGCGCCAGCTGACCGATGCCGTCGCGATTGTAGATATCATCGCGGAAATGGGTCACGCCGTCGGCCATCGCCCAGGCGCTGATATATTGCAGGTAAAGCGGAATTTCCGGCTTCGGATTGACGTGCACCTGCTCACCGGACTTGAAGATCTGGTCGATCCGCTCGCGCGGGAACTCTGGCGTGTCGCGCAGCAGCCAGCCGATCACCTGGCGGACGTTCTGGACGCGGATGCAGCCCGACGAATCGAAACGCTGCTCGCGACCGAAGATGTCCTTCTGCGGCGTGTCGTGCATGTAAACCTGCTCGTCATTGTGGAACGAGATGCGCACCGTGCCGAGCGAATTGAAATCACCCGGATCCTGGCGGAACAGGTAGCCCTTGGTGGCCTGATCCGTGTTCCAGTCGATCGATTCCGGCGGCACTTCGACGCCGGCCGTGTCGTAGATGCGGATGTGCTTCTTGGTCAGGTAGTCCGGCGACTTCTGCATCAGCGGAATCAGATCCTTGCGGATGATCGAAGCCGGCACGGTCCAGTTCGGATTGAAGCTGACGCGGTAGATCTTGGTGGCCAGCACCGGGGTCGGACGATCGACCTTGCCGACGACGGCGGTATGGCGCGAGACGACGCGATCGCCCTCGACGACCTCGATCGCCGCGGCCGGGATGTTGATCATGACATAGCGGTCGCCGAGGAAGCCCGACATCGAGCGCAGGCGGACCAGATTGGTCTGCAGCTGGGCGAGCCGGGTCGAAGCCGGGACATTCATCATGTTGATCGTCGACGGACCGGCGACGCCATCGGCCGGCAGGCCGTGCCGGGCCTGGAAGCGGCGAAGGCCGGCATCAACGTAAGAATCGAAGGTCTGCGAATTGCCGGCGCCTTCGGCGAGATCGCCGGTCACCGTCAGGCGCTGGCGCAGGATCACGACATTCGGATCGCGGAGGCCGAGGCTCAGCTTCTTGTCGCCGGGAACGACAGGCCAGCCCCCGCGGTTGGCGATGTCGGTGTAGCTCTGGATGGCGTATTCGACCGCCTGTGCCGTGTCGGGCGACAGGATGGGCGCCGAGGTGCGGACGGAAGCCGCGCCACTCGAGGCGGCGTCGAAACCGTCCGACCAGTCGCCGGTGCGGCTCTGCAGCACCTGATTGATCGGATCCACTTCCTGGGCGAAAGCCGAAAGAGGCAGGGCGACCGACGCGGCCATGGCGCCGGCGATAGACCGCAGCGCGCCGCGGCGCGTCGTGGCCAGTGCCGGGAAGTGGGAGGTCTTCTTTGATCCGCTCATATCGCTACTTCTAGAAGCTCGCTGATAGATGGAGCGCGACGAAGATCGCCCGCCCCCAATTTTCAACTGCGGCTAGAACGCGCCGCGAACCCTGAACCCGGACCGGCCACGAGACCATTCCGCAACCCCGGCCGAAGCCCTGGAACCGAGGTGTAATACACAGAAGATCCGGCCTGACGAAGGGTCAGATCCACTCTGTTCCGTTTTCACGTCAGTATGGCGCTTTCATGTCGCACCCGACTGCGCCGCAATGCAGCATGATACTGGACCGTCATGGTTACCGGAACCTTGACGCGGGTTTCCGGGCAACAAAAAACCCGGCAGAGGATGCCGGGCTTTTTTGGTGGTCGCGCTCCGATCAGAGGCGATAGAGAATCTGGTCGGTCCAGAAGCGGTCGAGACGCTGCAGAGCGCGGTTGAGCATCTGGAAATCGTCGATGGCGATGCCGCCGACCTGCTCGATCGACTTCATGTGGCGGTCATAGACGCCGGCGACGATGCTGGCGATTTCCTGGCCGCTCTCCGTCAGGCTGACGCGCACCGAGCGACGATCCATCCGCGAACGCTGGTGATGGATGAAGCCCATCTCGACCAGCTTCTTCAGATTGTAGGAAACGTTGGAGCCGAGATAGTAGCCGCGGCTGCGGAGCTCTCCGGCGGTCAGCTCGGCGTCGCCGATGTTGAACAGGAGCAGGGCCTGGATGCTGTTGACGTCGGAACGGCCCGAGCGATCGAATTCGTCCTTGATCACATCCAGCAGGCGGCGATGCAGTCTTTCCACCAGAGTAAGCGCTTCCATGTAAAGCGGCTTCAGTTCCGGTGCATCCTGCTGCTGATGGATCGTTTCGACTGCCCGCTTCGTGCTGATCATCTTTCCGGCCTCTCTGTTGCGTGGCAAGTATTCTTCTCACCTGATGACAACGGACCTTAGAGGGACCATTTGAATATCATCTTAAATATCACGCTTAACGCAGGCTTACCTGGCGGACGGGCGACCGAAACGGTTCTTATCGTTAAAAACTTGCTATCCTGACGCTCAGCTGGCGAGCGCCTCGTGCCGCCGGCTCATCACCAGCAGGGCGACGAAGATCAGCAGCGAAACGACGTGGAAGGCGACGATGATCAGGTCCAGACCGAAGGTCTCTGCGAAGACGGTGTGCATCGCCACCTCGAACAGCGCGACATAGACCCAGATCACATTGCCCCAGGCAACGCGCATCCACAGCCCGACGGCGGCGACCAGATCGACGACGGCGAGATGGATCGTCACCAGTTGCCAGGGCGCCGACATCGTCTCGAAGCTCCAGCCCGGATCCTGGAAGACACCGGCGATATAGAGCCAGTGCCGGAGCCCCAGGATCAGCAGCATGCAGGAAACGCCGCGCAGATAGACGGTCAGCGCCAGATCGTAGGGATTGTCCGGCTCGCTTGGGAGCTGGGTAACTTCATTGTCGATCATGGTAGCGGAATGTCTCCCTCGGCAGGTGCCACGAAGTGCCCGTCGATCGCCTTCGGGTCAACCTGCGCCAGCGTCCCGGGCAACCAGGCCGGCGACCGATCCTTGTCGACCAGGGCGGCGCGGACCCCCTCGTAAAAATCGTGACCGTCGAGAATCGCACAGGCAATGCGCCAGTCGAGCCGGATGCAGTCGTCGAAATCGAGCTGCCGCGCGGCGCGGATCTGACGCAGGGCGACACGCAGGCTCGTCGGCGATTTCTCGCGAATGGTCGCCGCCGTCTGCCGAGCCCAGTCGGCATGCGGGCCATCCAGCGCTTCCAGCCGCGCGAGGATCGATTCGACCGGGCCCACGCCGAACGCGGCATCGATGACGGGACCGAGCGGCTCGAGCGTTTCCGCCGGCGCGGCTTCGGCAAAGTCGGCGAGCAAGGCGTCGACCGCGTCGTCTTCCGTCAGTCGCGCGACGATCGCCTCGAATGCCGCCGCGGGCGCCGCATGGGTCGCGATCCCGGTATGGAGCGCATCGCCGCGCCGCAGCCGTACCGCCGCCAGCGCGCAATAGACGCCGATCTCGCCCGGCATGCGGGACAGGAAATAGCTGGAGCCGACATCCGGAAAGAAGCCGATGCCGGTTTCCGGCATCGAGAACACGGCATTTTCGGCGAACACACGATGCGAGCCATGCACGGCGATCCCTGCCCCGCCGCCCATGATGTAGCCGTCGACGAGCGCGACATAGGGCTTGGGAAATACCTGGATCGCCGCGTTCAGGCGATACTCGTCGCGGAAGAAGTCCCGTTGCCCGGGCGCACCGCGCCCGGCTTCATAGACGGCACGAATGTCGCCACCGGCGCAGAAGGCCCTGCCTTCGCCGCGGATGATCACGAGCCGCACGGCCGGATCATCCTTCCAGGCGGCGAGCGTTGTCGCCAGCGACTGGACCATGCCATGCGATAGCGCGTTCAGGGCGCCCGGACGGCAGAGCGTGACGATGCCCGCGTGCCCCCTGCGCTCGAAACGGATTTCGGGTTCGACTGTCATGCCTGTCTCCGGGTGTCCGGTCGACAGTAAGCAGAGGCGGCGCCTCGGCAAGTCCGGTTCCAGGTCCGTCCCCACCTCATTCGGCGCGTGTGGGACTGCCTCATCTCTCCGCTGGCGAGAACCTGACGCGTTCGTTATGATCCGCGTCATGTCGAGATAGCATATGCGAAGTTTTATTCCGGAGCAGGGCCGAGCGGTCCCGCTTGCCGGTCCCTTTTCTACGGCCAAATGGAAAACATGGTGCCCTCCTCAATGATTGCCGCGCGCTAAACGACACATGCCCTGGCAAGACCTTCTGATCATCGCTGTGTTGATCGCTTTCAACGGCTTCTTTGCTCTTTCAGAGATCGCTGTCGTTTCATCCCGCCCTGCCCGTCTGCAGTTCATGGCCAGCGAGGGCGTCCGTGGCGCCTCGACCGCGCTGAAGCTGTCGGAGGACCCGACCGGCTTTCTGTCGGCGGTCCAGATCGGCATCACCCTGGTCGCCATCCTTTCGGGCGCCTTCGGCGAGGCCGCCCTGGCGACGCCTCTGACCGAATACCTGCTTGACGTGTTTCCGACCCTTGGCGGCCGGGCCTCCACCATCGCGACCGTCGTCGTGGTGGTCGGACTTGCCTATTTCTCGCTGATTGCAGGCGAACTGGTGCCGAAGCGGCTGGCACTCACCAATCCCGAGCGCCTCGCCTGCTTCGTCGCGCGGCCGGTCGGCCTGCTCGCCCGCTTCGCGCTGCCGATCGTCTGGTTCCTCCGGCTTTCGACGAACACGGTTCTCCGCCTTCTCGGCAAGCAGGAGAATGACGAGCGCGGCGTGACCGAGGAAGAGGTCAAGACGATGATCGCCGAAGGCACCGAGGCCGGCATCTTCCATCAGGCCGAGCGCGAGATGATCGAGGCGGTCATCCGCGTCGCCGATCGCCCCGTGCGTTCGATCATGGTGGCGCGCCCGGACGTCGTGTGGCTCGATATCGAGGACCCGCCGGCGGAAAACCGCGATGCGGTCATGCATTCGGGCCACTCGCGCTTTCCGGTCAGCCGTGGCGAAATCGACGCGGTCATCGGCATCGTCCATGCCAAGGACTTGCTGGAGCAGATCTATCTGGGCAAGGTCGTCGATCTCGCGACGGTCATCCGCGAGCCGCTCTATGTCGACGAACGCATGCCGGTGCTGAAGGTTCTGGACCGGTTCAAGACATCCAACGTGCACATGGCGGTCGTGCTCGACGAGTATGGCAGTTTCCAGGGCGTCGTGACGCCGATGGACATCTTGACGGCGATCGCCGGCGACATGCCGGAGCACGAGGGCGACGACGTTCCCGACGCCATTCAGCGGGCCGACGGCTCGTGGCTGATCGACGGCAGTGCCGCGATCGATTCGGCCGAGCGCACGCTCGGTCTGAAAGGTCTCGGCGTCGACGGTGACTTCGCGACGGTGGCAGGCTTCATGCTGCATCATCTCGGCCACATCCCGGTGCCGGGCGAATTCTTCAGCTATGAGGGCTGGATCTTCGAGGTGGTTGACCTCGATGGCCGCCGGATCGACAAGATTCTCGTCCGCAAAAGCGACGGCTAACCCCGCCGCCACCCCACTTCGAGGCGCGACAGTGCTGCGCTTGCCGCCGGAAAATCCGGTGCTAGGTTCCAGCCGTCGCGCCACTCCAAGGAAATCCGCATGACTCGTCAGTCCTTCACGCCGCCCGATATGAACGCGATCCTGGGCGGACGTCGCCTGCGTCGCAATCGCAAGGCGGACTGGTCGCGCCGCCTGGTGCGCGAGACGGTGCTGACGGTCAACGACCTGATCTGGCCGATCTTCCTGATCGAAGGCGTCAATGTCCGCCAGGACGTCGCCTCGATGCCCGGCGTGCAGCGGCTCTCCGTCGACCAAGCGGTCGTCGAGGCAGAGAAGGCGGCCGCCGTCGGCATTCCCGCCATCGCCCTGTTCCCGTTCACAGAGCCGTCGCTGCGCGATCCGACCGGCAGCGAATCGCTCAATCCGGAAAATCTCGTCTGCCGCGCCTGCCGCGCGATCAAGGCGGCGGTACCGGAGATCGGCCTGATCACCGACGTGGCGCTCGATCCCTATACCAGCCACGGCCATGACGGCGTGCTGGAGGGCGACCGCATCGTCAACGACGCCAGCGTCGCCCTGCTCGTGCAGCAGGCGTTGGCCCAGGCCGAGGCCGGCGCCGACGTCATCGCGCCGTCCGACATGATGGATGGCCGCGTCGCCGCGATCCGAGAAGTGCTCGACGATGCCGGCTACCTCGACGTCCAGATCATGGCCTATTCGGCGAAATACGCGTCCGCCTTCTACGGGCCGTTCCGCGACGCCATCGGCACGTCGAAGACGCTGATCGGCGACAAGCGCACCTACCAGATGGATTTCGGCAATACCGACGAGGCTCTGCGCGAAGTCGAACTCGACATTCAGGAAGGGGCTGACATGATCATGGTCAAGCCCGGCATGCCCTATCTCGACGTGGTGCAGCGGGTGAAGGAGACATTCGCCATGCCGACCTTCGCCTATCAGGTGTCGGGTGAGTACGCGATGCTGCAGGCCGCGGCGCGCAATGGCTGGATCGACGGCGAGCGCGCCTTCCTCGAAAGCCTCTGGGCGTTCAAGCGGGCCGGCGCCGACGGCATCCTGACCTATTTCGCGCCGCTCGTCGCGCCGCTTCTCCCCCGCTGATCGGAGCGCGCCGATGATAGGGGCCGCTAGACCGGCCGCGATCATGGCGCTTCTCTTCTGCGCGGCAGCCCTGCTCGCCGCGTGCAGTTCGGTCGACCGTCAGCAGGCACGGATCTGCGTGGCGGTCGCCACCGCCGTCGCCCCTGCCGGCCAGCCCGTCTCGATCCAGGCGGTGATCCCGCTCGAAGGCGTCAGCCATGCGGTGCGGGTGAACTACACCGTGCCGAACATGCATCTGCCGCTCTATGTCGACTGCGCCTTCGCGGGCGGCACGCTGGAGATGGGCCGGCGCGACGTCATCGGCGTGCGCGGCTATGACGGCGCGCTCACGGAATTGCAGCTGCTGACGCTGCACCGCTGGTTCCTGAGCCAGGACGGCGCGGTCTCGCGGGCGATCGCGGAGACCAACTGGCAGGCGCCGGGCCTCCAGGTCTCTTCCATCGCCCTGCCGAAATCCGTTGGCTTCGCGCTACAGCAGGTCACCAACATCCTCAATCTGGCGGCGCTCTATTCGCCACTGGCGCTCGCCTTCGCCCTCGTCTACGGCCTGATCCGGCGCATCCACATGGCGTTCGGTCAGATCGCCGTCATCGGCGGCTATGGCGCGATCATCGGCATCGTCACCGTGGTCAGCATGCCGTCGCTGGGCCTGGTTTCGTCAGTGCTTGTCATTCTGGTGATGGCCGGGGCGCTGGCCGCGCTCTGGAGCTGGCTCGTCGGCAGGGCCGTCATCCTGCCGCTCGCCGACAGCCCCGATCGCGCCTTCATCATCGCCACCATCGGCCTCGGAATCGCGCTGTCGGAAATGCTGCGGCTGACGCAGGGCGCGCGCGAGATCTGGGTCCAGCCCCTGCTCGATACGCCGGTCATCCTGACCCAGGGAGCGTTTCCCGTCGTCGTCACGGAGATGCGGCTGCTGATCATCGGGCTGGCGCTCGTCATCCTGCCTGCCGTGCTACTCTTCATGCGCTATTCCGCCTTCGGCAGGGCCTGGCGCGCCGTGGCGGACGACCGGGTGATGGCGAGGCTGAACGGCATCGATCCGGCGCAGGTCACCGGCACGACGCTGGTCCTGGCGTCGACGCTGGCGGCGGGTGGCGGCACGGTTCTGGCGCTCAGCTATGGCAGCATCACCTATTCCATGGGATTGATCATCGGCCTGAAGGCGCTGCTCGCCAGCCTTGTCGGCGGTGCCGGATCGCTGCTCGGCGCCGTGCTTGGCGGGCTGCTGATCGCCATGCTCGAAACGCTGTGGTCGGCCTATTTCGATAGCTCGTCGCGTGACATCGTTGTTCTTGGGTTGCTCACGCTGCTCTTTGTCCTGCGTCCGAACGGCCTGCTCGGGCGCGGCGCGGCTCTCGAAGAAGACCACGCCGTTCGTCCATCCTGAGTTCTGGAGTTGTCATGACCGGATCGCCGCATAGCCCATTTCCCGATTTGGACGACATCCGCGATGCGGCCCGCCTGATCGATGGCGTGCTGATCCGCACCCCGTTCCTGCCCGCTCCGCGCCTGTCGCGCCTGACCGGGGCCGAGGTTCACGTCAAATACGAGAACCTGCAGGTCACCTCCTCCTTCAAGGAGCGCGGCGCGCTGGTGAAGCTGCTGTCGCTGTCACCGGAGGAACGCCGGCGCGGTGTCGTGGCGATGTCGGCCGGCAACCACGCGCAGGCCGTCGCCTATCATGCCCAGCGGCTCGGCATTCCGGCCACGATCGTGATGCCGAAGACCACCCCGTTCGTGAAGATCGAAGCAACCCAGGCTTTTGGCGCGCGCGTGGTGGTTGAGGGCGAGACGCTGGCCATCTGCCAGCAGATCGCTGGCACGATCGCGGACGAGACCGGCGCCGTCTGGGTCCATCCTTATGACGATCCGCACGTGATCCGCGGACAGGGAACCATCGCGCTCGAGATGATCGAGGGCGGCCCGCCGCTCGACTGCATGCTCATCCCCGTCGGCGGCGGCGGACTGATCGGCGGCATGGCGATCGCCAGCAAGGCGCTGGCGCCGCAGACGCAGGTGATCGGCGTCGAAACGGAGCTCTATCCCTCGATGCGGGCGGCGCTCGATGGAGTCGAGGGCGTCTGCGGCGGCAACTCGCTCGCCGAGGGCATTGCCGTCAAGAATGTCGGCAAGCTGACTTTGGAAATCGCGCGGCGCTTTGTCGACGACGTCGTGCTCGTTTCCGAGACGACGATCGAACGGGCGGTCAACGCCTATCTGACGCTGCAGAAGACCATGGCAGAGGGCGCCGGCGCCGCAGGCCTCGCCGCCATGCTGGCGGATCCGGACCGGTTCAGGGGTCAGCGCGTCGGCCTGGTGCTATGCGGCGGCAACATCGATCCGCGGCTCGCCGCCTCGATCATGGTTCGCGACCTGGCGCGGTCCGAGCGCATCGTCGCCGTCCGCATCATCATTCCGGACCAGCCGGGAGTGCTCGCCGACATCGCTGCCACCATCGGTGCCTGCGGCGGCAACATCCTGGAGGTGTTCCACCACCGCAACCTCCTGACCGTGCCGGCCAAGGGCGCCAGCGTCGATGTCACGATCGAGACACACGGGCCCGAACATGCCGGCGAAATCGTCTCGGCGCTCGAGGCGCGCCACTATACGGTGGCGCGCATGGCGCCACCCTGACGTTGTCCAACGGGTATTGCGGCCCCAGTTCTTGCACCATGGGGCAAAGCGTCCCATTTGTTCTTCTGCAAGATGGAACCAGGGAACGCTATGACGCACTATGACGATGCCTATCGCGCCAACGGCCAGGTCTTCGACCCGGTTCGCGAGCCCGAACTCTACGACGGCGTGCTCTCGAAGCGCTTCTTCGCGTTCATCATCGACGCGATCCTGATCGGTTTCTTCCTGCTGCTCGCTTCTCTTGTGATCCTGGCGATGGGCGTTGTCACGCTCGGCATCGCCTGGTTCCTGTTCGCCCTGCCGCTGTTTGCGATCGTCGCCCTGCTCTATGTCGCGCTGACGCTGGGTGGCCCCAAGGCCGCCACGCCGGGCATGCGGATGGCCGGTGTCACCATTCGCTCGACCGATGGCGAGCGGATCGGGCCGATCATCGCGGCGGCGCATGCGCTGATCTTCTGGTTCTCGGTCTCGGTGCTGACGCCGCTCGTCCTGCTGGTCGGGCTGTTCTCCAACCGCAAGCGCCTGCTGCATGACATGCTGCTCGGCACGGTTATCCTGAATGCCGGACCGTTGGCGCGCACGCGCCGCTGACGTCTCTAAAAAACAGCCTTGGCATCGGCGGACGGCGTATTATCGTCTGCCGATGCCCTCTTCGTTCGAGCCTGTCGCGTTATGACCCAGCATTCGACGGAAACGCCGCAGTTCTTCCTGACCGCGCCCTCGCCTTGTCCCTATCTGCCCGGCCAGATGGAACGGAAGGTCTTTACCCACCTGGTTGGCGAGAAGGCCTCGTCGCTCAACGAGATCCTGACCCAGGGCGGGTTTCGGCGCAGCCAGAACATCGCCTATCGGCCGGCCTGCGAAACCTGCAAGGCCTGCGTCTCGGTCCGCGTCCCCGTCGACCATTTCGTGACCACGCGCAGCTTCCGCCGCGTGCTCGAAAAGAACGTCGACCTGATCGGCACGCGCGTCGACGCGGCGCCGACCTCCGAGCAATACTCGCTCTTCCGCGCCTATCTGGATGCCCGCCACTCGCAGGGCGGCATGGCCGACATGACCGTGCTCGACTATGCGATGATGGTCGAGGATACGCATGTCGACACGATGCTGGTCGAGTATCGCTTCCGGGGGCCCGATACAGCCATCACCGGCCAGGGCGACGGCCCGCTGATCGCGACGGCGCTGACCGACCTGCTCTCGGACGGCCTCTCGATGGTCTATTCGTTCTACGAGCCCGGCTACACCGACCGCTCGCTCGGAACGCTGATGATCCTCGACCACATCCGCCGCGCTCGCAAGATGGGCCTGCCCTACGTCTATCTCGGCTATTGGGTCGATGGCTCGAAGAAGATGGCCTACAAGGCCCGCTTCCGGCCGCAGGAGCATCTCGGCCCGCGCGGCTGGGAGCCGGCGGCCGACTGAGTGGCGGTGGTGCTTCTCAGAAAGGAAGCCCCTCACCCACCCCCCTCGCCAGCGGGCGAGGGCTGTTGGGCCAGAACTCTTTTCGACATGCAGCCTCAGACAAGCGCCGCCGCGCTCCCTCTCCCGCTTGCGGGAGAGGGTTGGACGAGGGCCTGCGCCTTCTGGCCCCTACTTCAGCTGCGGCGTGCCGAAGGTATTGGTCTTCGGGAACTTGTCCGGCGGCAGACGTCCGGCCTGGCCGCGCTCGGCCACCCAGGGCTTCAGCTCCTCGGCGGTCCGCGTATAGCTGCGCCCCGACGAATCCATCCAGGTCAGGCCGTCGGCGGCGTTGAAGGTACGGATGTCGGACGGGCCGCCATCCTTGTAGCGCTGCAGCCGGACACCCTTGCCGCGCGTCATTTCCGGAACCTGCTCGGCCGGGAAGACGAGGAACTTCCGGTTCTGGCCGATGACGGCGACCAGATCGCCGCCCGCCTCGACGCAGATGCGCGCCTCCTCGGTGCCGTCGACGTTGAGCACCTGCTTGCCCTTGCGGGTATTGGCGATCACCTCGGTCTCGGGCACGACGAAGCCACGCCCGTCGGTCGAGGCCAGCAAGAGCTTGCGGCCGGGCTTGTGCACGAACACCGTGACGATGTCCTGGGCGTTGTCCATGTCGACCATCAGGCGGATTGGCTCGCCATGGCCGCGGCCACCCGGCAGCTTGTCGGCGCCGAGCGTGTAGAACTTGCCGCCGGTAGAGAAGACCAGCAGCTTGTCCGTCGTCTCGGCATGCAGCGCCATCTTCAGCCCGTCATCGGTCTTGAAGGTCAGCGTCGAGATATCGCTGACATGGCCCTTGAGCGCGCGGATCCAGCCCTTCTCGGACACCACCACCGTGATCGGCTCGCGCTCGATCATCGACTGCTGGATATCCTCGACATCATGCGCCGGCGCGTCGGCAAAGCCGGTGCGGCGCTTGCCGAGCGGCGTGTCCGGGCCGAAGGTCTTGCGGACCTCCTTCACCTGCCAGGCCACCGTCTGCCACTGCTTTTCCTCGGAGCCGAGCAGCGCCTCGATCTGCGCCATCTCGGCCGACAGCGAGTCGTGCTCCTTGCGGATCTCGAATTCCTCGAGCTTGCGCAGAGAGCGCAGCCGCATGTTGAGGATCGACTCGGCCTGTAGGTCGGTCAGCGAGAAGGTCTTCATCAACTCCTGTTTCGGCTCATCCTCATAGCGGATGATCCGGATCACCTCATCGAGGTTCAGGTAGGCGACGAGATAGCCTTCCAGGACTTCCAGCCGGTGCTTGATCTGCGCCAGACGGAAGGCGGAGCGACGGACCAGCACCTCGCGGCGATGCTCCAGCCACTCCTTCAGGACCTCGGCGAGGTTCATGACCTTCGGGACGATGCCCTTGGACAGAACGTTCATGTTGAGCGAGATGCGGCTTTCAAGTTCGGTCAGCTTGAACAGCGATTCCATCAGCAGCGCCGCGTCGACGGTGCGGGCGCGCGGCTCCAGCACGACACGAATGTCCTCGGCGGACTCATCGCGCACGTCGGCCAGCAGCGGCACTTTCCGCGTTTGGATCAGTTCAGCGATCTTCTCGATCAGGCGCGACTTCTGCACCTGATAGGGGATTTCGGTGACGACGATCAGATAGGTGCCGCGACCCTGGTCCTCGACATGCCAGCGGGCGCGCACGCGAAAGCCGCCCTTGCCGGTGCGGTAGGACTCGGTGATCTGGGCGCGGCTGTCGACGATGATGCCGCCCGTCGGCAGATCCGGCCCCTGGACGTGATGGACCAGTTCCTCGATCGGTGCGTCCGGGTTCTTGATCAGCACCAGCGAAGCGTCGCAGAGCTCGGCGATGTTGTGCGGCGGCACTGAGGTGGCCATGCCGACGGCGATGCCGGAGGTGCCGTTGGCGAGCAGGTTCGGAATGCTCGCCGGCAGGACGACCGGCTCCTTCAGATCGCCGGAATAGTTCTCGCGGAAATCGATCGAGTCCTCGTCGATGCCTTCGAGCAGCATCTGCGCGACTTCGGTCATGCGCGCTTCGGTGTAGCGGTAGGCCGCCGCGCCGTCGCCGTCGATATTGCCGAAATTGCCCTGGCCGTCGACCAGCGGATAGCGCGACGAGAAATCCTGCGCGAGCCGCACGAGCGCGTCATAGATCGATTGGTCGCCATGCGGATGGAACGAACCCATCACGTCACCGACGATCTTGGCGGACTTCTTGAACGCCGAATCCGGGCTGAGGCGCAGCAGGTGCATGCCGTAGAGGATGCGGCGATGGACGGGCTTCAGCCCGTCGCGCGCATCCGGCAACGCCCGACCCATGATGGTCGAGAGTGCATAGGCGAGGTAACGCTCTTCAAGCGCCTCACGGAGATTGATGCTTTCGACATGGCCGCCATCCGGCGGAATCAGCGCTTTTCCCATGCTTGATGGGAGTATCCGCTGAAACCCGCGGATTCAAGGGAAAGCGGCGGCCTGCCGCCATTTCACGCAGGTCTGTGGTGTGCGTGCCAGTGCCAGGCGATGTCGATCCGGCGCGGGATCCAGACCTTCTCCTTGGCGAGCACGTAGTCAACGAAGCGGGCGAGGGCCGCGGCGCGGCCAGGACGGCCGACGAGCCGGCAATGCAGGCCGACGCTCATCATCTTCGGCGCGCCCTGCTCGCCCTCCTCATAGAGGACGTCGAACGTGTCCTTGAGATAGGTGAAGAACTGGTCGCCCGAATTGAAACCCTGCGGCGTCGCGAAGCGCATGTCATTGGCTTCAAGCGTGTAGGGAATGATCAGATGCGGACCGTTCGGGCCCTCGATCCAATATGGCAAGTCGTCGGCGTAACTGTCGGACGTATAGAGGAAACCGCCCTCCTCCATCAGGATCTTGAGCGTGTTGTCGGACGGCTTGCCCTGGTAGAAGCCGAGCGGGCGCGAACCGGCCACCTCGGTGTGCAGGCGCACCGCCTCGAGGATATGCCGCCGCTCCTCCTCCTCGGGGAAATCCTTGTATTCGAGCCAGCGCAGGCCGTGACTGGCGAGTTCCCAGTCCGCTTCCTTCATCGCTGCGACCGCTTCCGGGTTGCGCGCCATCGCCTGTGTCACGCCATAGCAGGTAACGGGCACGCGGCGGCTCGTGAACATCCGCCAGAGCCGCCAGAATCCGGCGCGCGAGCCGTATTCGTAGATCGATTCCATATTGAGGTTGCGCTGGCCGACCCAGGGCTGCGCGCCGACGATCTCGGAAAGCAGCGATTCCGACGCCTTGTCGCCGTCGAGGACACAGCTTTCGCCGCCCTCCTCGTAATTGACCACGAACTGCACCGCGATGTTGGCGCCGCCCGGCCACTGCGGATCGGGGGTGTTGCGGCCATAACCGATCAGATCACGCGGATAGGAAGGGGTCATGCTGGTCCCGGCTTTTGCAGAATGGTTATCGCGGCCAGGGCTTCGGCGGCACATCGCGGCTGGAAATCTGGAATCACAGCGTTAACGCGCCCCGCCGATTCACCCGGCATTAACCTACATGGCTCAAAATTTATCGAATTGGTAGCGACCGCCTGCTGCCGCCCGTCCCGAAGGAGGACAGAATGCAGTCCGCGCACACCCCGTTCCAGGCAACCAGCCTCCCCGCCGATGATCCCCGCTTCATGGCCGCGCTCGACCTGCAGATCGCCCAGATGCGGCGCGTGCTCGAGCTGATGGCGCCGACGGCGGCCACGGACGCGCTCGGCGGTGCGTTCGCCCATGTCCCCTATGACGAGCGCATGCAGGCCGTGGCGAGCCACGGCTGAGCTGGCGACCCCAGCCTCCACATCAAGATGAAAATGCTCAACCCGAAAAGTCCGCGACTTTTCGGGTTTTTGCTATGAGCCGTTGCCGGGCACGGAGGGCGCAGGTTCTTCGCGCTCATGCTTTCGCCAGGCCCGCCAGCCGATCGGCAGGGCAGCGAGATAGACGACGGCACCGGCGGCCAGGACATGCCACGGATAGCTGAGCAGCGTCGCCGCCAGCACCACCACCAGCACGAACAGCGGCAGCACGACCTCGCGCGAGACGCGGGCGCCGAACTTCTTGCCTGACCAGGTCGGCAGGCGGCTCACCATCAAGAGGCCGATGGCGATCGTGTAGACGAGCACGACAGGAGCCGTGAAGCGGCCATGCGGGAGGTCGAGATATTCGAGATAGACCGGCAGCAGCACGATCAGCGCCCCGGCCGGCGCCGGCACGCCGACGAAGAAATTCGCCTGCCAGTCGGGCTTGTGCGGATTGTCGATCGCGACGTTGAAACGGGCGAGCCGCAGCGCGGCGCAGATCGCGAAGACGAGCGCGGCGATCCAGCCGAGCGAGCGGACCTCGTCCAGCGCCCAGACATAGAGCAGGATCGCCGGCGCGACGCCGAAATTGACGAAATCGGTCAGCGAATCGAGCTCGGCGCCGAAGCGCGACGTCGAGCGCAGCAACCGCGCGACCCGCCCGTCGATGCCATCGAGCACGGCGGCGACGACGATCATGGCGATTGCCTCGCCGTAGCGCGCCTCGATCGCCATGCGGATCGCTGTCAGGCCGGCGCAGAGTGCCAGCAGCGTGACGAGATTGGGCAGGATCAGGCGGATCGGAATCTGCCGTACCTGACGGAGGCGCGGCCGATGACCCTCCTCATCGTCGGGATCGAAGGGAGGGAAGATGGTTTCCATGTCAGTCGACCCGGACGCCGCCGACCGAGCCGCCCGTTCCGAAACGCGCCAGAACGGTCTCGCCGGCGATCGCCGTCTGGCCTTCGGCGACCAGCGGCGTGGCGCCTTCCGGCAGGTAGACGTCGAGGCGGGAGCCGAAGCGGATCAGGCCGAAACGCTCGCCGGAGGCCAGCTGCTGGCCCTCGCGGGTGAAGCAGACGATACGGCGGGCAACGAGGCCGGCGATCTGCACGACGCCGAGCTTGCCATGGACACCATCAAGGACGAGGCCGTTGCGCTCATTGTCCTCGCTCGCCTTGTCGAGCTCGGCATTCAGGAACTTGCCGGGCTTGTAGGCGATGCGGTGGACGGTGCCGGCGACGGGCGCGCGATTCACGTGGCAGTTGAAGACGTTCATGAAGACAGAAATCCGCACGCGCGGTGCGGTTCCCAACTCCAGCTCCGGCGGCGGCACGACCGGGCCGACCGCCGACACGCGGCCGTCGGCCGGGCTGATGACGAGGTCCGGGTCCAGAGGCGTCACCCGCGGCGGATCGCGGAAGAAATAGACGCACCAGGCCGTCAGAATCAGGCCGAGCCAGAACAACGGTCCCCAGAGCCAGCCCAGAAACAGGGTGACAAAGGCGAGGATGGCGATGAAGGGGTAACCTTCGCGGTGAATCGGCACGAAGTTCGCCCGGATCGATTTCAGCACAGAATCCATGCCTTGCCCTGTCTCCTTGGATACGCAGCGGTTCGGTAAATCACGGATAGCTCCAAGAGTGAAGCCGCCCTAGCCAACCGTCTCCAGTTCGGCCTTCGGTCCGCGCACCACGACACCCAGCGTATCGGTCTCCTGCACGCGCCGCAGCCGCTCGGCTGCCTCGTCCGCTTCGCGCTGGCGATCCCACATGGAAGCATAGAGTCCGCCCTGCCGCATCAGCGTGTCATGGTTGCCGCGCTCGATGATGTGGCCGGCCTCCAGCACGATGATTTCGTCGGCCGTCACAACTGTGGACAGGCGGTGCGCGATCACCAGAGTGGTCCGGCCGGACGAAACCCGGTCGAGTGCGCCCTGGATTTCCCGCTCCGTATGGGTGTCGAGCGCCGAGGTGGCTTCGTCGAGAACGAGAATCGGCGGCGCCTTCAGGATGGTGCGGGCAATCGCCACACGCTGCTTCTCGCCGCCCGAGAGCTTCAGGCCGCGCTCGCCGACCTCGGAATCGAAACCGTCCGGCAGCGATTCGATGAAGTTGGCGATTTGCGCCATCCGGGCCGCCTCGCGGACCTCTTCCGGCGAAGCGCTCGGCCGGCCGTAGGCGATGTTGTAGGCGATCGTGTCGTTGAACAGCACGGTATCCTGAGGAACCATGCCGATCGCGGCGCGCACGCTGGACTGCTGCACGTCGCGGATATCGATGCCGTCGATGGTGATGCGGCCGGCCGAGACGTCGTAGAAACGGAACATCAGCCGCGAGATCGTCGACTTGCCGGCGCCGGACGGTCCGACGATGGCGACCGTCTTGCCGGCCGGAACCTCGAAGCTGACGCCCTTGAGGATTTCGCGGGCCGGATCATAGTGGAACGACACGTCCTCGAACCGGACCGTGCCCTCCTTGACCGCCAGCGCCGGGGCGCCGGGCTTGTCCTGCACCTCCTCCGGCATGTCGAGCAGGCGGAACATCGCCTCGACGTCGGCCAGGCCCTGCTTCAGCTCGCGATAGACAGTGCCGATGAAATTGAGCGGGAAGGAAAGCTGGACCAGCAGCGCGTTGATCATGACGAAGTCGCCGATGGTCTGCTCGCCGCGCATGATGGCCGCGCCCGACAGCGCCATGCAGATTGTCATGCCGGTCGTGAAGATCACGGTCTGGCCGAAGTTCAGCCAGGCCAGCGACGTCCAGGTCTTGATCGAGGCGGCCTCGTAGCGCTCGAGCGACTTGTCGTAGCGATCCGCTTCCATCTTCTCGTTGCCGAAATACTTCACCGTCTCGTAGTTGAGCAGCGAGTCGACCGCCTTGGCATTGGCGTCGGTGTCCGACGCGTTCATCTCGCGGCGGATGGCGATGCGCCAGTTGGAGGCGACGATGGTGAACCAGACATAGGCGACGATGGTCACGGCGATGACCGCGACGTAGGTCAGGTTGAACTGCCAGGCGATGACGACGGCGGCGAGCAGGAATTCGAGCAGCGTCGGGAAGGTGTTCAGGATGATGTGATCGACGATCGAGTCGATGCCCTTCATCCCGTGGTCCATCGTGCGCGACAGGCCGCCGGTGCGCCGCTGCAGGTGGAAGCGCAGCGACAGGCGGTGCATGTGCACGAAGGCGCGCCGGCCGAGCTTGCGGATCGCGTTCTCGCTGACGCGGGCAAACAGCGCGTCGCGCATCTGGTTGAAGGCGTTGAGCAGGATGCGGCCGACGCCATAGGCGACCACCAGCATGATCGGCACGGTGACGATCAGCGCCAGGCCGGCCTTGTCGCCGGCGGCGTTGGCCGGCGAAACGAGCGCATCGGTCGCCCATTTGTAGAGGAACGGAATGCAGACCGTCAGCACCTTGGCGAGCACCAGGATGACGAGCGCTCCGGCGACCCGCAGCTTCAGATCCTTGCGGTCCTTCGGCCAGATATAGGGCCACAGGCTCACAATGGTCGAGAACGCGGTAGCGTCCTTCTCTTCGGCCGGCAGGCTCTTGGCGGGCTGCGGCTCGGCGCTGTTGGTCGCGCTCATTCGACGTTACTCCAGATTTCGCCGCCGCCTGCACGCAAACGGCAAATCCGCGCCGCGGTATCGCCCCGGACGCGGATCATGTGGGGCGCGTCAAACGCGCGCCCCGGCACATGTGGTGATGGTGGTTCAGTTAGTCCAGTTGGCGTCGCCGGCCGGCAGCACGAAGGTCTGGCCCGGATAGATCAGGTGCGGATTGCGGATCTGATCGTTGTTCGCCGCATAGATGGTCGAATACCGGATGCCACGGCCGTACAGCCGGCGCGAAATGGTCCAGAGATTGTCGCCGCGACGAATGATGACGTTCTGCGGCGCCGGCACGTTGCCGTCCGCACTGGCGCCACCGGCGCCGCCGCCGGTCGCAACAACCGGAGCCAGCATCGCGACATGCTCCGTGCGCTCGAACGGCACCTCGGCCCGCACGATCACCTTGCCGGAATCGGGCTCGACCTGATCGGCGCGGACCACGCGGCGACCCGGATCGACCGAACGCTTGGTCTCGAGCAGCCAGCGGCCGTTCTCTTCGGGCTTCGCCTCGCCGACGAGCTTCTCGTCGAAATAGACGCGGACCGGCGCGCGCGACTTGGCGGAACCGGCGACGAACAGCTTGCCGTCCTCGACCTCGACCGCATCGACGGTAACTTTGGGCTCGGCACCGGGCGCGGCCGCGTCGGCGGTCTTCGTGCCCGTCGCATCCGCCGGCTTGTCGCCAGCCGTGGCGGCCGGCTGCGCCGCCTTGTCCGCGTCGGCCAGCGTATCCGACTGGGCCGGCGTGCCGGATGTCGGTGCGGCGGCGTCCGGCTTAGCCGGCGTCGATCCGGCCGTCTCAGCCGGCTGGGCTGGCGCATCCGCCGGCTTGGTTGTTGCATCGGCAGCCTGCGGCGCGGACGGCTCCGGGGTTGCCGCCGCGACCTTCTGCTCGCCTGGCACTTCCGGCTTCTGCAGCACCTTGCTGGCCGCGTCCGGCGTATTCAGGACGACGAGCGCCTCGCCCTTGCCGGGCTCCTGCACCTGCACGGCGACACTCTGCTCGGACAGGGTCTCGACCTTCTTGTCGGCCGAGGTTGTGCGGATGGACAGGTCGTGCGTGCCGGCGGCGAGCGGCTTCTCGACCGCCATCGCCCATTCGCCGCGCTCGTTCGCTTCGGCGGTGGCGATGGTCGTCGACCCATCCAGCAGCTCGACCTTGGACTTCGGTTCGGCGAGGCCCGCGACGACCGTCTCGCCGGTCGGCTCCACCCGCACGATGTCGAAGCTCGGCGCCGAACCCTCGGTCGGAACGGCCTGTTCGGCTTCGGTCTTCGCCGTCTCCGTCTTGGCGGCTTCCGTCATGGCTGTATCGGTCGTGGCCGGGGCGCCGCCGCTGGCCTTGGCGTCGGTCTCCGGGGCCTTGGCATCGCCTGCCGGCGCGGTGCCGGAAGCGGCGGAAGTCGCGTCCGGGGGCGTCGCCTTGTCGGACGCCGGCTTGACGACAAGGCCGTAATAGCCTCCGACCAGGATCGCGGCGATCGCCACTGCACCGGCAACGCGGCCGGATGCCTTCGGTCCAGGAGGTGTCTGCTCAGCCATGGATGCTCAAACCTGTCGCTTAAAACGGAACGGCTTTTCCAATTCCGCGCCCGGCGGGCTCATCTTCCCCTGCCGGATGCCCGATTCTTCGGCCTTTTCCAGCTTATTCTCCGCCTTGTTATACCCGCTTTCAAGGGCGCCACAAGGCGGCGAAACCGCAGTTTCCGTAAGGCTGTGGCGCAATTGCCGCCGCCTTGACGCTCGCCCGCCCGGATGCGAGGAAGGCTGCATGACACAGCTCTCCTCGATTTGCGTCTATTGCGGTTCGTCCGCAGGCGACGCGCCGATCTACACCCATTCGGCCGAGCAACTCGGCATGGCGATGGGGGAGGCTGGCATCGGCCTCGTCTATGGCGGCGGCGCCATTGGCCTGATGGGCATCACCGCCCGCTCGGTGATGGACGCCGGCGGCCATGTCACCGGCATCATCCCGCAGTTCCTGAAGGAACGCGAAGTGATGCTCGACACGGCGCACGAGCTGATCGTCACCAACGACATGCACGAGCGCAAGCGGCTGATGTTCGAGCGCTCCGATGCCTTCGTGGCGCTGCCGGGCGGCATCGGCACGCTCGAGGAACTGGTCGAAATGATGACCTGGGCCCAGCTCGGCCGGCATCGCAAGCCGGTGCTGATCGCCAATATCAACGGCTTCTGGGATCCGCTGATCGCCCTGCTCCGCCACATGGCGGACGCCGGTTTCATCCGTAGCGGCTTCGAGGTCAACTACATCGTCGCCGACCGCGCCGAGGACATCCTGCCGATGCTCCGGACAGCGATCGCGAGGACCGTGGCCGCGGAGCCCGCGATCGAACCGATGCCGATCGCCGACCTCTGATCGGTCGTTCGGTATTCGGACATTCGGTCCACGCCCACGTCGCGCCCGACACCTCACCGTCATCAAGTCAGTTCTGTTGCATCTGGTTTGAGCAAGGCGTTGGCAACGACGACGAGTTTTCTGGCGACGGCTGCGAGCGCGAGGCGCTTTGGCTTTCCGGCGGTGCATAGGCGTCGGTAGAAGTCGCGCAGGCCGGGGTTGGCCCTGGCCGCGCTGAGGGCGGCCATGAACAGCAAAGGCCTGAGTTCGGTGCGTCCGCCGCGCATGGTGCGGTGCCGGCTGGTGTTGCCGGAATCGCGCGGATGCGGGGCCAAGCCGGC
>NZ_AQYH01000004.1 GCF_000380505.1 Kaistia granuli DSM 23481
CGGCTTCGGCCCTGTCGTCGCGCGCAGCCTACTGGCGCTGATGCCGGAACTCGGCACCCTCACCCGGCGACAGGCCGCGAGCCTGGCCGGCTTGGCCCCGCATCCGCGCGATTCCGGCAACACCAGCCGGCACCGCACCATGCGCGGCGGACGCACCGAACTCAGGCCTTTGCTGTTCATGGCCGCCCTCAGCGCGGCCAGGGCCAACCCCGGCCTGCGCGACTTCTACCGAAGCCTATGCGCCGCCGGAAAGCCAAAGCGCCTCGCGCTCGCAGCCGTCGCCAGAAAACTCGTCGTCCTTGCCAACGCCTTGCTCAAACCAGATGCAACAGAACTGACTTGATGACGACGAGCGCGTGGCTTGCATCGTTGCTCGCGTGCAGGCCCTCGCCCGCTAGCGGGAGAGGGCCTCGTGAGGAGCCTTACCCCGGGAACAGCGTCAGGCCGCCGTCGACGCGGATCACCTGGCCGTTGATGAACTTCGAGCCGGGGCCGGCAAGGAAGGCGACGGCGTCGGCG
The DNA here is from genome assembly GCF_000380505.1 of Kaistia granuli DSM 23481. Lineage (GTDB taxonomy): Bacteria > Pseudomonadota > Alphaproteobacteria > Rhizobiales > Kaistiaceae > Kaistia > Kaistia granuli. The sequence continues at coordinate 520 of NZ_AQYH01000004.1, forward strand.
ATCTCGGACGGCTCGGCATAGCGGTTGAACGATATTCCCGACGAATCCATCTTGGCCGGATCGACGACGCGGGTCGCCTGGAAGCGGGCCGACTTGGTCGGGCCGGGGCTCACCGCGTTGATCCGGACGCCCTGTTCGTAGAGCTCCTTGGCGAGACAGCGCGTGTAGTGCACGACGGCCGCCTTCAGGGTCGAATAGACCACTTCCGGCGAGCAGCCCATATGCGCCGCCGCCGAGGCAATGTTGATCACCGAGCCGCTGCCGGCCTTAACCATCGCCGGCACGAAGGCCTGGCAGACCAGCATGGTGCCGATCAGATTGTTGTTGGTGAGGACCTGGATGTCCTCGAACGAGATGTTGAGCGCATCGTTCGGCTTCGGCTTGTTGCCCGAGGCGCCGATGTCGCCGCCGGCGCAATTGACCAGCACGTTGACCGTGCCGAGCTTGGCCTCGATCTCCTGCTTCATCTTCTGCACGGCGGCCGGGTCGCCGATATTGCCGGTGACGGCGACGGTGCGCACGCCATGCTTGGCGATCTGCTCCGCCACTTCGCCCATGTCGGCGGCCTCGCCATATTTGGCGGGACCCGTCCATTCGAGATCGTGGATGGCGACATCGGCGCCGAGGCTCGCCAGCTTCTCGGCCATGGTGCGGCCGAGACCACGGCCGGAGCCGGTGACGAAGATGACCTTGCCGGAGAGTTCCTTGCTCATTGGCGAGCTCCTTGCTTGCCGGCCCCGAGGGGCCGCTGTGTTGAAAGGGAGGGAGGACGGATGGTGATGGTCAGGCCATGACGCCGATCGCCTTCATGTTGGCGACGCTGCGCCGGATCATGTCGAGCTCGTAGGAAACGAGCGCGCCGTCCTCGCCGCGTTCCCAGGGGGTGCGGTAGTCGGCGTCGTCGGCGAGGCGGTTGCGGCGGGCGGCCTGCAGACAGGCGGCAAGCGAGCGCGCCGAGCGCGGCGGATAGCCGTTCCACCAGTCCTGCGTCAGCAGGCGGACATGGCGGACGTCGAGCGCGCCGGGCTCCAGCACGGCGGTCAGCTTGTCGTGATGCTCCGCGAGGATGGCGAGCACCTCGCGGAACGGCACGAAACCGTCGCCGATGGCGCAGCGGACGAGACGAAAACCCTCGTCGGTGAACTGGACGTTGTAGTCCTTCAGATGCACGTGCCGGACCCAGGGCGCGATCCTTCGGGTGAAGTCGAGCGGCGCTTCGCCGACCGGCAGTGTGTTGCCGGTGTCGTAGCAGATGCCGACGCCGCCCTCGGTCTCCTCGCAGAGGCCGACCAGCTCGTCCGCGGTGAAATCCTGGTGGTTCTCGATCACCAGCGTCCGGCCTTCCGAGACCGCGCGCGGCGCACAGTCGGCGAGTGCTGCGTGCACGCCGCGCACCAGCTCGTGCCATGTCTCGCCGGCGGCGTTGCGGTCGCCGCAGAGCACCGGCGTCAGGCAGACGCGGATCAACTTGGCGTCGAGCCGCTCGGCCGAGCGAAAGGCGCCGTCGAGCGGCCCGTGGTTCAGCCCGCTGCTCACCACCGGCGTCATGCCGAGCGCGGCGAGCCTCGCTTTCAGCGCCGCCACCGCGTCGTCGTCGAGTGCCGCGATCCACGGCTCGAAGATCTCGATCGTCTTCGCGCCCAGTTCCTCGGCAAGCTGGATGAAGCCCTCGAGCCCGCGCCCGTCCGGATTGGCGCGCGGCGTGCCGTGGCCCTGCAGGCCGAGATGGTAGGTCAGTCCGTAGGGGTTCAGTCCGACTTGCAGCATGGCGCTTCCAATCTGGCGACGGGATGGCGGGGCGGGGCGAGGCTAGCTCAGCCCGCCATCGACGATGATGGATTGCTTGGTGATCATCCGGCTGTCGTCGGCGCCGAGGAACAGCGCCGTGCGGGCGATTTCCTCGCCGCGCAGCACGGTGCGGATGCATTGCCGGCTGACCAGCGCGTCGACGCTTTCCGGCGTCTTGTACCAGAGCGCATATTGCTTCTCGGTCATCACCGCGCCGGGCTCGATCGAATTGACGCGGATGTTGTCGGCGCCGAAGGCGCGCGCGAGGCTGCGTGTCAGGCCGAGCACCGCCGCCTTGGCCGTGGTGTAGGCCGGCATGTTGGGCGCGCCGCCGCGCCAGGCAATCGACGAGAAATTGATGATCGAACCGTAGCCGAGCTCTCGCATCTGCGGTCGGACGGCCTGGGCGGTGAAGAATTGCGGGCGCAGATTGATCGACTGCGACCAGTCCCAGTAATCCGGCGTGACGTCGTCGACCTCGCGGCGGTCGTCATTGGCGGCGTTGTTGACGAGGACGCCGATCGGGCCGAGCTCGCGGCCGATCTCGGCGATGACAGCCTGCGTCGCCTCGGTGTCGGTCAGGTCGCAGCGGCGGAAGATCGGCCGGTGCGCGGATCCCGCCAGTTCGTCGGCGAGCGCCTGCCCGACCTCGTCCTGGATGTCGACGAAGGCGACCTTCGAACCGGTTGCGGCAAAGGCGCGGACAATGTCGGCGCCGATGCCGGAGGCGCCGCCAGTCACAAAGACGACGCGCCCGGAAAGGCTGGGATATTGGGCAAAATTCATGGCATGCGGCCTGTGGGATTGCGTCGGGCGGGGAGGACGATCCGATCGTCAGATCAGGTTTCTGGTGGTCGGGTCGAACAGGCAGGCATGCGACATGTCGATGCCGAGCGTGATCGTCTCGCCCATGCGCGGCGCCTCGTCCGGATCGAAGCGGCCGGTCACTTCGAGATCGCCGAAGCGCATCAGGCCGATCGTTTCGGCGCCGGTCGGCTCGACCATCTCGACCGGGGCGTCGATGCTGGCGATGCTCTTCTTGGCCGCCTTCAATTCCGGCGAGTAGCGGAAGATGTGCTCCGGGCGGACGCCGAGAATGACGTCGCGGCCGGCAGCGCCGGGCGAGATGCCATCCTGCAGCGAAAGCACCGCGGTGCCGCCGGTTGCCTTGAACGAGACCGCCGGCTTGCCGTCGGGGCCTGTCGTCAGTTTCGCCGGAATGAAGTTCATGGCCGGCGAGCCCATGAAGCCGGCGACGAACATGTTGGCCGGCCGGTCATAGACCGCCTGCGGCTCGTCGAACTGCTGCACCTGGCCCTGGTGCATCACGGCGATGCGGGAGGCGAGCGTCATCGCCTCGACCTGGTCATGCGTGACATAGACGGTCGTCTTGCCGACGCGATGATGCAGCTTCTTGATCTCGGTGCGCATGTCGACGCGCAGCTTGGCGTCGAGGTTGGAGAGCGGTTCGTCGAACAGGAACAGTTTTGGATCGCGCACCAGGGCGCGGCCCATGGCGACGCGCTGGCGCTGGCCGCCGGAGAGCTGGCCGGGCTTGCGGCCGAGCAGCGGCTCGATCTGCAGCAGCGCGGCGACGCGCTTCACCGCCTCCTCGCGTTGCGGCTTCGGCACGCCGCGGCTTTCCATGCCGAAGGTGATGTTCTCGCGCACCGTCATGGTCGGGTAGAGCGCGTAGGACTGGAACACCATGGCGATGTCGCGGTCCTTCGGCGCCACCGAATTGACCAGTCGGTCGCCGATCCGGATCTCGCCCTCGGTCACCGTCTCGAGGCCGGCGATCATGGCGAGCAGGGTCGATTTTCCGCAGCCGGACGGGCCGACCAGGGCGATGAACTCACCGGTCCGCGCCTCGATGTTGATGCCCTTCAGCACCTCGACGGAACCGAAGCTCTTGCGCAGGTTGCGGATGGTCAGCGACGACATGAGAGCCTCATCGGATTGCAGCCATGGTCATGGGAGCGCGTCATCACTTGATCGCTCCCTGGGTGAGGCCCCGGACGAAATATTTGCCGCCGAGGAAGTAGACGAGCAGCGGCGGCAGCGCGCCGATCAGCACGGCCGCGCTCATCACGTCATAGGCGCGCACATTGGTGCCGCTCGCCGTCAGGGCGACGAGAGCGGCCGTGATCGGCTGCTCGCGTCCCGAGGTGAAGACGACGCCGAACAGATATTCGTTCCAGATGCCGGTGAACTGCCAGATCACGGTCACGATCAGGATCGGCGGCGACAGCGGCAGGATGATCTTGCGGAAGATGCGCCAGAAGCCGGCGCCGTCGATGCGCGCCGCCTTGATCAGATCGTCCGGGATCGAGACGTAGTAGTTGCGGCAGAACAGGGTGGTGAAGGAGATGCCCTGCACCACATGGATCAGGATCAGCCCGTAGGTCGAATTGGTCAGGCCGAGCTTGCCGAGCAGGAAGGCCCAGGGCATCAGCGCGATCTGGCCGGGCATGAAGACGCCGAGCAGCATCAGCGTGAACAACACTTCCGAGCCCTTGAAGCGCCATTTCGACAGCACGTAGCCGTTCATCGCGCCGAGCAGCGTCGACAGGATCGTCGCCGGGATCGCCATCCAGAGCGAGTTCAGGAAGTTGCGGCGCATGCCCTCGCAGGTGCCGCCGATGCAATAGGTGCTCCAGGCATCGGCCCAGGCATGGAAGGAAAAGCTGCGCGGGAAGGCGATCAGGCCGTTCTGGGCGATCTCCGGCTGCTCGCGGAACGAGTTGAAGACGACGACCAGCAGCGGCACGAGATAGATGATCGCGAAGATCGAAAGCAGGCCGTAGATCACCACCCGGCTCAGGAAGTGGCGGCGGAAGGCGGCCGAGGCTTCCCGGTCGTGGACGCGGGCGAGGGCTGCGTCAGCCATGATGGCTCTCCCTGCGATGGCGCCAGACGACGAAGAAGGAATAGGGCACCAGCACGACGGCGAGCGCCGCCAGCATCATGATGGCCGCGGCGGCGCCTTCGCCGATCTGGCCGCGCTGGAACATCAGATCGTAGACATAGATGGCCGGGAAGGTGGTCGAGATGCCCGGGCCGCCGCGCGTCAGCGCCGCGACGAGATCGAAGGTCTTGATGGCGAACTGGATCTGCACGACGGCGACCGCGAGGAAGATCGGCGCGATCACCGGCAGGATCACCCGCCGATAGGTGCGGAAGGTGGAGGCGCCGTCGATCTGTGCCGCCTTGACCAGATCGGGGTCGACCGATCGCAGGCCGGCGAGGAACAGCGCCATGGCGAAGCCGGAGCTCTGCCAGATGCCGGTGATGATGATCGCGTAGATCGCCGTGTTGCGGTCGGAGGCGAGGGCGAAGTTGAAATTGGTCCAGCCGAGGCTGCGGACCAGCATCTGGATGCCGTCGACGGGATTGTAGAGCCAGCTCCAGACCGTGCCGGTGACGATGAAGGATACGGCGAGCGGATAGAGGAAGATCGTCCGCCAGGCGGCCTCGCCGCGCACCTTCTGGTCGATCAGGATGGCGAGCAGCAGCCCGATCGCCATGGCGCCGACAATGTAGAAGGCGGAGAACAGGAACAGATTGCTGTAGGCGATGTTCCAGCGCCGGTTGCTCCAGAGCGAGGCGTAGTTGTCGAGGCCGACAAAGCCGTAGCTGGGCAGGAGCGAGGAATTCGACAGCGAGATGTAGAGGGTCCAGATTGTGAAGACGAAGACATAGATGAACGACGCCGCCAGCGATGGCGCGAGAACGAGAATGGGGGCGATCCGGGTCAGGCGCTCGCGCCAGGATGGTCCGGGGCTCGCCGGCCCGGGAACCCGGGCGGCATCCGCAGCGGTGGTCGACATGTCTGGCCCTGTCATGAAAACGAAGGATCGGGCGCGGCGCGGGGCACCGCGCCCGACAAGGCGGTTCGTTACATCTGGGCCTCGACGGCATCCGCGATCGCGGTCGCCGCCTGTTCCGGCGTCATCGAGGGCGTGTTCACGAACTCGGTGACCGTATCCATGATCGCGCCGCGATATTTCTGCGGGATGGTCATGTTGTGGGCCATCGAGCGGACCAGCGTGCCGCCTTCGATCGAGGCCTGCAGGTCCTTCTGCGCCAGCTGCTGGCAGGGGTTGAAGCCGGTCGACAGGTCAACGTCGAGCCGGGCCGGGATCGAACCCTTGGCCTGGTTGAACACCGTCTGGAATTCCGGCGACAGGATCGTCTTGGCCAGGAGCTCCTGGCCCGCGACGTAGTCCGGATCCTTCTGCTTGAAGAAGACGACGGAGTCGGCGTTCAGGATGAAGCCGGGCTTGCCCCAGTCGGTCGGCGCCTGGCTGCAGGTGTAGTCGGTGCCTTCCTTGAAGCCGGCGGCGGTGAGGAGACCGATGGTCCAGTCGCCCATGATGTGGAAGGCGGCGTCGCCGCGGCCGACCATCGCCGACATCGTATCCCAGTCACGGCCGACCATGCCGGGATCCATGTATTTCGACGTCATCAGGCGAAGCTGGGTCAGGGCCTTGACCATGCCGTCGCTGCGCAGGGCGTCGACGTCACCCTCGACGAAGGCCTTGCGGTAGAGGTCGATGTCCTGGCCGTAGACCACGACCTCGAAGACGGTCGAATCCGTCCAGTCGGCGGTCGAATGCGCGATGCAGATCTTGCCGGCGGCGACGACCTTCTCGCAGGCGGCGTTGAATTCTTCCCAGGTCTTCGGCACGGCGTCGACGCCGGCTTCCTTCATCACCTTCGGCGACGACCACAGCCAGTTGATGCGGTGGATGTTCATCGGCGCGGCAACCCAGTTGCCGGTCGGCTTCATCACCGGCAGCAATTCGGGCGCGACCACCTTCTCCCAGCCCTCGGCCGCGGCGAGTTCGTCGAGATTGGCGGTCATGCCGGTCTCGTTCCACTCGGCGATCTCGGGGCCCTTTAGCTGCACGGCGGGCGGCGCGTTGCCCGCGATCACGTCAGCGCGCAGCTTGGCCAGCGTGTTGGCAGTGTGGCCGGCGATCGAGGTCTGTTCCCACTTGCCGCCGGCCGCGGTGTACATCTCGCCGAGCTTGGCGATCGCCGCGGCGTCGGAGCCGGTGGCCCACTGGTGCAGCAAATTCGTCTTCGGTTCGGCTAGCGCCGTTCCGCTCAGGAGAGCAAAGGTCAAAAGACCAGCGCTCGCCTTCCAAGTGAAGGTCATGATTTCTCTCCCTGGGTGTACCGCCCGATACTTGCGACCGTTTTGCGCGGCGACTTGTTCTTGTGGTTTTCAGTGCGTCTCCCCGTGTTCTGACGCTCCTTTTTTTCTAGGACGAACATATTTCACTGTCAACGCAGCTAGGGCATTGGCAACGGTTACGCTGCACTGCCAAAATGACCGCTTGAATCGCCGATCAGAGGCGAGGATCTTCAAGATTAACATCTTGTCGATCCAACAAGATTGGCCGATGTTGCATTGCCCACTCGGTCGGGAGCGGTTCGGCCGAGCAGCGACAGGCTTCTTGCATTAAAAGAAGGCAGTGGACCGAACCATGGGACCACGCCGGATTTGGCCGCCTGCCTGGCCGTGGAAGAGGGGACAAGGATGTCGGATCGCATGACGCCATCGCGGCAGGGCCCGGTCGCCGAGACTTCCGTCGAACGCGCGGCCTACCAGCCGGCGGGGCAGAATCTGCTCCATGCCGCCGATCACAATCTGCGCGTCACGCTGGAGGCGTTGCGGCGCAAGGGGCCGATGAGCCGGCTGGATCTGGCGCGGGTCACCGGCCTGACCGTGCCTGGTATCACCAACATCGTCCGCCGCCTCGCCGCCGACGGGCTGGTGGCGGAGGAGGCCGGGCCGAGCGGCTCGCGCGCCAACCGCTTCGCCATAATGCCGGACGGCGCCGTCTCGCTCGGCGTTGATGTCGTCGGCGGGCGGGCGAACCTGGTCGCGATCGATCTCGACGGTCGCGTCGTGCTGCGCGACGCCTGCGAAGTCGATGTCGACGATCCCGCGCCGGCGGTCGTGCGCCTCGCCTCCGAGGCGCTGGCGCGTCTCGCCGCGCGATCCGCCGGCCGCGTCCTTGGCCTCGGGTTGACGGCGACGGACTGCGCCGAGGCTGTGCGTGCCGCGCTGGCGCCGCTGCCCGTCGTCGCCGAGCCCGACACCATCGCGGCGGCGCTCGGCGAACGCCAGTTCGGCGCGGCGACTGCCGATGACAGCTTCGTCTACATCCTGCTCGGCCCCTCGACACGGGCCGGCATGGTGATCGGCGGCGCCGTCTTCAATGGCGCCGAGCACAAGGCCGGCCGGGTCGGTTTGATGCGGACCGGCGAGGATGGCAGGCTGCTCGACGAGGCGCTGTCGACGACGGCTCTGGCCGGACTGGAGATCGACGATCCGGAGGTAGCGCGCTGGATCGAGGATGCCAGCGCGCATCTGATGGATTCGATCATTGCCATCTCGGCCTTCATCGCGCCGCGCGTCATCTTCATCGGCGGCCGGTTGCCGGTCACCTGGCTCGATGCGCTGATCCAGCGGCTCGGTGCGCGGCGGCAGGAGCGGATGATCGAACCGACCCAGCCCTACTGGCTGCCCGAGCTGGTGCGCGGCTCGCTGGCCGAGGACGCGGCGCTGGTCGGCATCGCCGCGATGCCGTTCCTGGAATTCTTGCTGCCCGACCCGCGCCGGCCGTTCCGGCCGCGTGCTATGGCGTCGGCGGATCCGGCGTCGTGATCCAGTGACGCGTCGTGGCCCGTCCGGGCCGGTCGGCATTGCCGCGCAGCGGCGCACGGGTCAATTGGGCGGGATCGGCGGATTCGAGCCTGAGCGCATGCGAGAGCGGCATCGTCGCCGCGCCGAGGGCCGCCGCGTCCTCGGAGCCGGCGGCGCGGTGGATGCGCGGCGTCGGCCGCGGATCGCGCGATAGCGCCTCGCGCACATAGAGCAGCAATTCGTCGAGGATGGTCACCGGGATTCGGCCGCCGATCAAAACCGCGTCCGGGTTGATCAAGAGGCCGATGTCGATGGCGGCCTCCGCGATGTGCCGGGCGGCCATGCGCAGCCAGGACGTCAGCAGAGCCTTGCCGCGCGCATCGAGGTTGAGCAGGTCCTGCGGCTTCGACACCAGGATGCCGTGGCTCGCCAGGAAATCATACAGGATGAACAGCGAGACGAGCTGGCCGAGCGGCTGCACGCGCTCGCCGGCCGGCGCCTCCGGCAGTGTCACCGGCAGCCAGCCGATCTCGCCGCTGATGCCGGTCGTGCCGTGATAGCAGGCGCCGTCGAGCACCAGGCCGCCGCCGAGGCCGGAGCCGAAGAAGATATAGAAGAAGCTGCGGATCTCGGCGCCGAGGCCGTAGGTCAATTCGCCGATCGCCGCCGCGGTGGCGTCGTTGTCGATCAGGATCGGATGGTCGGTGAAGCGGGCGAAGCGCGCCCGGATGTCGACGCTGCGCCATAGCCGGTAGGCATCGGGCATGCCGATGAACGGAATTTCGCCGAGCCAGTCGGGGATGGCGACGCCGATGCCGGCGAGCCGTGTCTCGTCGATGGCGCGGCGGCGGCGAAACGTCGACAGCGCCTCCTTCATCTCGGCGAAGAAGGCGTCCGGCAGCATGAAGCGCTCTTCGCGATGGATGCGGTCGCGCACGGTGCCGACGGCGTCGATGGCGACGATGGTCAGATGATCGCGGCCGATGCCAGCGCCGACGGCGAAGCAGCCCTCGGGGTTGATTTCCAGCTCGATCGCCGGCTGGCCACGCATGCCGTAGCGCCGGCGCGCTTCGACGACGAGGCCATCGTCGATCAGCTTGCCGGTGATGCGGGCGACGGCCTGCTTGCTGAGGCCGGAGCGCAGCGCGAGTTCGGTGCGCGAGATCGGCGCATGCCAACGGATCGTGCGCAGGATGACGGCCAGGTTGTGGGTCGCCGCCAGTTCGGAATTGGAGCCGGCGAGATCGCCTGGAGCCGTCAGGGATGAAGTCAAGATGTCGTTGCCGCCGGGGGAGATCATGGGTGATCCTCCGCCGGCGGATAGAGGGCAAGGGTTGCTATCTTGTCAAGGATGGGCGTCGCCTATCTCTGCTTGATGAGCCAGCTTCTCACTTCGAAGGGATGCAGGTCGGCGCCGGCCTTGCGGTCGTCCGCCTCCTCCAGGATGTTGACCGGTCCCGACAGCAGCCAGCCGTCCTTCGGCAGCACGTCGAAGCGACCGCGGCCGCCGGCCGGCTCGTAGACGCGCAGCACCAGCGCCTTGCCGTCCTCGCTCGCCTTCAGGCCGCCGAGGCCGGCCGGAATGCCGGAGATGGCGATCGGCGTTTCCACGCCCGGCCGCAGGTCCGAGGCGCGGGTGGCGAGCAGGGGCTGGTTCAGATCCAGCGCTTCCTCGCGCACGCCGCCCTCGTGCCAGGCGCCCTGATGCGGCATCAGCGCATAGACGAAGCTCTGTTCGCCCTCGTCGGCCAGCGGGTCCGGATAGATCGGCGCGCGCAGCAGGCTGAGGCCGAGCATGTTGCCCTTGATGCTGTGGCCGTATTTGCCGTTGTTGAGCAGCGCCACGCCGAAGCCCGGCTCCGACAGATCGGCGAAGCGATGCGCCGGCACCTCGAACTTCGCCTCGTCCCACGAGGTGTTGTTGTGGGTGGTGCGGCGGACGGCTCCGAAGGCGCATTCGAACGTGGCGAGGTCGGAGCGGACATCGACCGGTGTCTGGGTGCGAAGCAGGACGCGGCGGTCGTGCCAGTCGAGATCCGTCTTGATGTCGAGGCGCGGCGCGTTGGCGAGGAGCTGCAGCGTCTGCGTGATGGTCGAATCGCGGAATTTCCGGACGATCCGGATCGAGGCGCGATGCGGCCCCGTCTCGATCACCTCGAGGCTCTCGAACGAAGTCAGTTCCTGGCCGTTGGCGGTGTAGTCGTCTTCGAGGTCCCAGGCGTCCCAGTTGCGCGGCTTGTCCATGGGATAGACCCAGAGCTGGTTGCCGCGGCCGGCGAGCGCCTCGCGCCCGGCCCGCTTGTCATAGAGGCTGGCCAGCGTGCCGTCCGGATTGAGGATGACGCGGATCAGGCTGTTTTCCAGCTTGCTCTTCGAGACGCTGAGGCCGGATGAAGGCGCCAGGGCCTTGCCGTCCAGCACGACGATGCCCAGTGGCGGCACGGTGACGTCGAGTGCCAGTGGCTTGCCGTCGAGCTCGACCCGAACCGGACGGGCGTGCAGGTCGGGATTGACGACGACCAGCGCGTCCTTGGCGTCGCCCTTCGGCAATAGGCCTGCCAGGGCCTTGAGCCCGTCGCGCTGCGCGTCGAGGCCGGTGTCCAGCGCTTCGCCCAGCTCGCGCTCGGCATCGTCGTATATCTCGCGAATGCCGGAGCCGGGCAGGATGTCGTGGAACTCGTTCTTCAGCACCTTGCGCCAGGCGGGTTCCAGGCTCTGCGGCCGTGCGGCGCCCAGCATGTTGGCGAGCGAGGCGACCGTCTCGGCGGTGATCAGCGCGCGCTCGGCGTGGCGATGCAGCCGCTTGGTGTGGCTCTGCGTCGTCAGCGTGGCGCGGTGCAGCTCGAGATAGATCTCGCCCTGCCAGACCGGCACCTGGGCTGCGGGGATTTCGTGCATGCGGGCGAACACGTCCTCGACGCGCGCCGGCTTCAGCGACGGCACGGCCGGGAATTCGGCGAGCTGCGCCTGGCGCTCCAGCATCTCCGGGGTCACGCCGCCGCCGCCGTCGCCATAGCCGACGGCGAGCAGGCTTTCGTCGTGGATGGTCTTGCCGCGGAAATTGCCCCACGTGCCGAGGATCGCTTCGGGTTCGGTCGAGCCGTTATAGCCGCGCACCGGATTGTCGAAGGTGTGCGCCAGCACGCGGCTGCCGTCGAGGCCTTCCCAGTAGAACAGGTCATGCGGGAATTTGTTGGTCTCGGACCAGTTCACCTTGATGGTGAAGAACGAATCCATGCCGCCCTGCTGGAGGAGCTGCGGCAACGCCGGCGAGAAGCCGAAGCAGTCGGGCAGCCAGCAGACGCGATGGCGGACGCCGAACTTCTCCTGGAAGTAGCGCTGGCCGTAGAGGATCTGGCGCACGAAGCTCTCGCCGGTCGGCATGTTGGTGTCGGGCTCGACCCACATGCCGCCGATGGTCTCCCACTGGCCGCTCTTCACCGCTGCCTGGATTTCCTTGAACAACGCCGGATCGTCTTCCTCGATCTGCGCATAGTAGGCGGCTGTCGACTGGTTGAAGACGAAGTCCGGAAAACGCTCCATCAGGCGGAGCGCGGTATTGAAGGTGCGCCGCGCCTTGCGCCGCGTTTCGTCATAGGGCCAGAGCCAGGCGAGATCGATATGGGCGTGGCCGGTGATGCCGAGGCTACCCTGCTGCGGATAGCGTGCCTTCAGGCCCTTCAGCGTCTCGCGCAGGTACTCGAGCGCGCGCTGGACGCTGGCGCGGTGGTCCTGGCGCAGGCCTTCCGGGTCGGCCTTCAGCGGCGGCAATTGCCAGATCTTCTGCTGGCCGCGCTGCGGCGCCGTGCGGGCGACATAGTCCTGCGTCGCCGACGGCCAGTCGAGCGCGGCGAAGGTGTGCTCGGCCGCGGTGATCAGATGCGGCACCACGTCATGCGCGCCGAGCAAGCGGGCGGTCTCGGAAACCTGGCGCAGCAGCAGGGCGAGCTCATGCACCGGCTGGTCGATCCAGGCGAGATGGGCCCGCGTCAGGCGCGGCTCGCGCACCGGTTCGCCAAAGGGCAGGCGGGCGACGGCGTCGACATGGATCTTGAAGCGGCGGCCGGGGAGCGGGAATTCCTGGTGGAAGGGGTCGAGGCCGAAGCGGGTTTGCTCGCCCTTGCCCTGGGGCGTCAACGTGATCAGGCTCTCGCCGCCGACATCGATCAGGAGGCGCGCGTCGTCGAGCGACCAATGCTCCGGCACCGTCGCTTCCGCGTCGAGGGCGATGGCGCCGTCCTTCTTGGGCCAGAAGCCGCCCATGGCGAGCGGCGCGCTGTTGAACTGCCAGCCTTCGACGGCCACGGTCTCGCGCTCGCGCCAGAACCCCAGTTCCTCGACGCGCACGTCGATGCGGTCGAGCCGCTGCTGGAGGGTCAGGGACATTCCAATTCTCCGTCTCAAAAATAGCTCGATGAAAGCGATGGATGGGTTCGGTTCAGCCCTTTACGGCGCCGGCGGTCAGGGCTCCGACGATCATGCGCTGCAAAAGGAGGAAGGCGACGATGGCCGGCACCACGGCGACCAGACAGGCGGCCGCGAGCACTTGCGTCGACGAGGCGTTCGACGTGCCGGCGAAGTTGAAGATCGCCACCGAGATCGGCAGCTGCGCATCCTTGTTGAGCAGCAGGAACGGGATCAGGAACTGCGACCAGTTCAGGATGACGATCAGGATGAAGGCCGAGGCGAGGCCGGGGGCGGCGAGCGGCAGGGTGATGCGCCAGAAGGTGCCGAAGCGGCTGCAGCCGTCGATCGCGGCAGCTTCCTCGAGCGATTTCGGGATGCCGTCGATGGCGCCCTTCACCAGCCAGGTGCACATCGGCACGCTGATGGCGATGTAGACCATGGTGACGCCGAAATGGCTGTTGATGAGGCCGAGCGCGCTCATGTAGCGGTAGAGCGGCACCAGGATGACCAGCGGCGAGATCATCTGGAAGGCGAGGATCACCATCATCAGCGCCGACTTGCCGGAAAACCAGAAGCGCGAGAAGGCGTAGGCCGCGGGGGCCGCCACCAGCAGGCAGCCCAAACCGCCCAGTGCCGACAGCTTCAGCCCGTTCCACAGATAGAGCAGGAAGGTCGGGTCCGAGAGGATCTGGGCGAAATTGTCGAGCGTCGGCCGCTTCGGGATGAAGCGGCTGGCGCCGAGGAAGACTTCCTGTCGGGTCCTGAGCGACAGCGACAGCAGCCAGGCGAGCGGCGTCAGGAAGAAGGCGGCGATCAGGATCGCCATCAGATAGGTGAGGGCGTCGCCCCATTTCTCGCGGCGTTCGGCGGTCATTCGGAAGCCTCCCTGCGCGGCAGGAACGACGCATAGACCAGCGCCAGCACGAGGCTGATGGCGAGCATCAGCACGGAGAGCACGCTGCCGCCGGCGAGGTCGTAGTTGCGGAACACCGTGTTGAAGGTGAACAGCGACAGCACCTCGGTGGCGCGGCCGGGGCCGCCGCCGGTCAGCGAGATGATCGCGTCGAAGGTGTTGAGGGTCTGGATCGTCACGAGGATCGAATTGACGAGGATGGCGGCGCGCAATTGCGGCAGCGTGATGAAGCGCAGCTTCTGCGTGCCGCTGGCGCCGTCGACGCTCGCCGCCTCGTAGAGCGTCGGGTCGATCGCCTTCAGCGCCGCGTAGAAGACGATCATCGAGAAGGCGGTGCCGCGCCAGACATTCGAGAGGACGGCCGAGACCATGGCCATGTTGGGATCGGACAGCCAGGCGACCGGCGAGATGTGCATCAGCCGCAGCACGCTGTTGATGGCGCCGAACGGCGCCTCGCTGAACAGCATCTGCCAGATCAGGCCGTTGGCGATGCCGGGAATGACCCAGGCGATCAGCACGATGGTCCGGAGCGCGACCATGCCGGGCAGCTTGCGCCGCTCGCCGCGCATGACCAGCAGCGCGATGGCGAGACCGAAGACCTGCTGGCCGACGACGCTGCCGAAGGTGAAGAGGAAGGTGGTCCAGAGGATGTCGACGAGAGCGGGGTTCTCGAACATCGCCCGGATCGTGGCGAGCGTGTAGCGCTCCTCGTTGCCGACCAGGCTCGCATTGGTCAGGCCGAGACGGAACACGTCGATGATCGGGTAGAGGTAGAACACGCCGAGCATGACCGCGACGGGTACGAGCCATGTGAACGGATTGGCTTCGAGGCGTCGGCCAAGGCTAGGGCCGGCCACGCGCCGGCTTATTGCCATCGCGGCCGTCTGTGTCGTCTGCATGCTGTCGCTCCTGCCCAGACGCGGCGATCGGTATCCCCGGCCGATCTCGCTGGCCGGGGATGTCGCTGCGCTTTGCCTCAGAGCCGCGCGAAGGCGGCCTGGACAGCGGTGTTGGCGGCGTCGAGGGCGGCTTCCGGCGTCTTGGTGCCGGAGAGGACGTCGCCCATCATGATCTGGATCTGGTTGGAGATCTCAGGATAGATCGGCACGCCCGGACGGGCCTGGCCGTTGACCAGCGCCTTGGCGAAGGTCTCGTTGGCCGGCGTCTTGAATACGTCGTACTTGCCGTAGAGGGCTGCGGCCGTCGGCAGCTGCTGCTGCAGCGCGTTGCCGGGGCCGGCATAGATCTCCTTGATCACGGCCGCGCACATGGCGACCTTTTCCGGATCGCTGGAGAAGGCGCCGAAGGTCCAGCCGCCGGTGCCGGTCGAACGCTGGTCCGGCGTCGGCCCGGGGATCTCCGAGAAGGTCCACTTCTCGAACTCTTCCGGCTCCAGCGTGTTCTTCAGCTGGCCGTACTGCCAGTTGCCGCCGATGAAGAGCGCCGCCGTGCCGGCTGCTGCCGCCGCGTTGAACTCGTCATAATTGACGATGGTGGCGACGCGCTTCGGCGCAGCACCCGAATCGACGAGATCCTTGAAGTAGTTGACCGCCTTCAGGAACTTCTCGCGGTTTTCCCCCTCGGCGAAGATCGGCTTGCCCTTGTCGTCGACAAGCTTGCCGCCCTGCGCCCAGAAATTGGCGAGCCAGTCGAAGGTGGTGCCTTCCCAGCGGCCGCCATTGAACAGAACGCCTTCCATGCCCTTGTCCTTGGAGGCGATGGCGGCGGCCTTCAGCTCGTCCCAGGTCTTGGGAGCGTCCGGCACGATGTCTTTGTTGCGGTAGAGCACGCGCAGATCGGTGTTCCACCACCAGGCGTAGATCTTGCCGTCGGGGCCGGTGATGCCCTCACGGATGAACGGGAAGAGATCGGCCACTTCTTCCTTGGTGAAGTATTCGTCGAGCGGCTTCAGCACGTTGGCGCCCTTGAACAGCGCCAGCACGAAGCTGTCTACCGCCGCGCAATCCGGGCCCTGGCCGGACTTCGCCTGCTCGAGCATGCGGGCCTGTTCCTGGCCGATATTGTCGGACATGCGCTCGAGGTCGATGCGCCAGCCCGGATGGCGCTGGATGAACTCGCTGAACAGCTTCTGGTAGCCCTCTGCCCAGACCGGATCGGTGCTGGTCGGGCCATCATTGGTCAGGCGGAGCGTGAAGGATTTCGGGGCGTCGGCAGGACCGACGCGGTCCTTGGTGACGAGGTTCTGGGCTTGGGCAGAGACGGCGACGAACGCGGCGGCGGAAGCCAGCAGCGCGGTGACGAGACGCAAGCGCATCATGAAATCTCCCGTGGGGTGTTTCCTCGAATGGACGGCTCTGGCGGCCATCTCGTTCTCCGGCACGTCCTTGTTTCGGGTGCCTGACAAAGATTAAATCACATCGATTTTATATCGACAAGGGGGCGATGCCCGCATCGGATCGGCCGCAGGGAATCGACCGCCGCGAGCGATCAACGGGAAGGCCTCGTCGGGCCAACGTGGCGGGAAGGGGGACTCGCGGTTCCTGCCCTTTGCGCTCGCTGAGGTCCGGTAGGCAGCGGCGGGTGATCGACCGGGGATCGCGCGTCCGAAGCCGTCAGGAAGCGATGGCCCGATGCTCGCGGAACGCGGCGGCCAGCGTGCGCAACGCCTCGCGCGACTTGGTGTCGGTCAGCGTCGAATGCAGCATGATCTCCGAGGACGGCAAGGTCGGCAGGCCGAAGCGCTGGCCGACTTCGACCGTGCCCGGCGGGGCGAGGCGGCAGGGAAACGCGCCGATGGCTAGACCCGCGGAGACGGCGGCTGTCACCACCGAGGAGCCGCCGCCGAGAAAGACGTCGATCCACGGGATGCTGATCGCGTCGAGGGCGCGGGTGGCCATGTCGCGCACGCCGCAGGAGGGGGCGTGGGTTGCAAGGCGGATGGGCTCGCCCTGACGGTGCTCGAAATGCGGCACGGCGAACCAGCCGAAATCCTCGGGCCCGAGGATTTCGGCGTCGCGGCGATCATCTTCGCGGCGGACGATGGCGGCATCGAGCTCGCCGCGATCGAAGGCGTCGAGCAGGGTGCGCGAATTGTCGAGCCGCACTTCGATGGTCAGGCCGGGATCATGTGCATTGAGGCGCGCCAGCAGGGTCGGCAGTTCCGGCCCGGCGACATGGGCGGCGATGCCGAGCGTGAAGCGGCGCCGGCAATCCGTCAGCCCGGCCAGCGCCCGCTCATGCGCGGCGAGGAAGCCGCGCGCACCGTCGAGGAACAGCGCGCCCTGGGCCGAGAGACGCACCGAGCGCGGCGTCCGCTCGATCAGCCGCTGGCCGATCCGGTCCTCCAGCCGCTTCAGCTTGACGCTGATGGCGCCCTGGGTCGTGCCCAGCGCCTCCGCCGCGCGGGTGAAGCTCTGGAAGTCGGCGATGGCGACGAAGGCCTGAACCGAATCGACATCGAGGATGGTCATGGCAATCATCCGTATTTGTTGTCTCTGAAATAGAGAGCCATCCGGTTTCGATGTCGTCAAGCGCCCGTTAAAGTTCGGCCCCGAATCCAGCGCGGCCCGAACGCACGTCGCCTCCACTCCGAAGGCAGCACGGTCGCCCCTCTCGAAAGTCCGAAGCATGCCCATGCCCCCGACACCGTCCGGCTCGCGCCTCGTCGCCCTCGCCGCCGTCTGTCTCTCTTCGTTGATGTTCGGGCTGGAGATCTCCAGCGTTCCGGCGATCCTGCCAACGCTGGAAAAGGTGCTGGGCGCCGATTTCGTCCAGCTGCAATGGATCATGAACGCCTACACGATCGCCGTGACCACCGTGCTGATGGCGACCGGCACGCTCGCCGATCGCTATGGCCGCAAGCGCATCTTCCTGATCGGCATTGTCGCGTTCGGCGTCGCCTCGCTGATCTGCGGGCTGACGGAAAGTGTGTCGGTGCTGATCGCCGCCCGCTTCGCGCAGGGCCTGAGCGGCGGCGTGATGCTGATCTGTCAGGTCGCGGTGCTGTCGCACCAGTTCCAGGAGGGCCGCGCGCGCGGTCTCGCCTTCAGCGCCTGGGGTATCATCTTCGGCATCGGTCTCGGTTTCGGCCCGATCGTCGGCGGCGCGATCGTCGCCGTCTGGAGCTGGGAGTGGGTGTTCCTGATCCACGGCGCGCTGAGCCTGGTCACCTGGCTGCTCGCGCTCGGCGGCGTCGAGGAATCGCGCGATCCGGACGCCACCCATCTCGATGTTCCGGGCATCGTCACCTTGTCGCTGGCCGTGTTCGGCCTCGCCTATTTCATCACCCAGGGGCCGGATCTCGGCTTTGCAAGACCGACCGCGCTCGTCATTCTCGGCCTGACCGCGGCGAGCTTCGTCGCCTTTCTCGTCGCCGAGAAGCTCA
Organism: Kaistia granuli DSM 23481; assembly: GCF_000380505.1. Lineage (GTDB taxonomy): Bacteria > Pseudomonadota > Alphaproteobacteria > Rhizobiales > Kaistiaceae > Kaistia > Kaistia granuli. The sequence goes on from NZ_AQYH01000004.1 coordinate 18,634, forward strand.
GCCCGCGGCCGATGTTCGATTTCACCGTGTTCCGGATCCGCCCCTTCTCCGGCGCGGTGATCGGTTCGGCCGCCATGAACATCAGCTTCTGGCCATTCATGATCTACCTGCCGATCTGGTTCCAGGCCGGCCTCGGCTATGACAGCGTCGCCGCCGGATTGGCGCTTCTCGCCTATACGCTGCCGACCCTCGCCGTGCCGCCGTTCGCCGAGCGGCTGTCGCTGCGCTACCGGCCCGGCCTCGTCATCCCGGCCGGCCTCGGCCTGATCGGGCTCGGCTTCTTCGCGATGATGCTCGGCAGCGGCGCCGAGAATGCCAGCTGGCTGACGATGCTGCCTGGCTGCGTCCTCGCCGGCATCGGCCTCGGCTTCACCAACACGCCCGTCACCAATACGACGACGGCGGCCGTCTCCGCCAATCGGGCCGGCATGGCCTCCGGCATCGACATGAGCGCCCGCATGATCTCGCTCGCCATCAACATCGCGCTGATGGGGTTCCTGCTCGTCGAAGGCGTGCGCGCCTCACTGCAGGCTGCGCTGCCGGGCATCGCCGACGCGGAGCGGATGCGGCGCCTCGCCCAGCAGGTCGCGTCGGGCGCCGGCGTGCCTCCCGGTGAAGGCATTTCGGATGCCGTCGTCCACCAGGCGCTTGTCGACGGCTTCGGCTGGATCCTGCTCTATGGCGGCATCGGCGTCTGGCTGCTCGCCGCGGCGAGCTATTGGGTCTTCGGGCGCAAGGCGAGCGCCCCGGCCTGCCCGGCGCATCCAGCAGTGCTCTAGGGCAAGCTGGTCATCCGGTGAGGGCGTGGATCCTCACCGGCCGCCCTCGGCCTTCTCGCTCAGTACGGCGTCTCGCCGGCGTCGGCGTTGACGGCCTGGCCGCGCACCAGCATGGCATCGTCACCGAGCAGGAAGGAGGTCAACCTGGCCACCTCGACCGGCTGGATGTGACGCACGAGCTGCGCCGCCACCATCTTGTCGAAGATCTCGGGCGCCGGCTCGGCGGTGAACTCCGAATAGGCTTCCGACACTTCCTTCAGCATCGGCGTCGCGACGCCGCCCGGGCAGACGCAGTTGACGTTGATGTCATAGGCGGCCAGCGCTTCCGACAGCATGCGCGTCATCGAGATCATGCCGGCCTTGGAGGCGCTGTAGGCGAGTGACTCGACATGGCCCTTCTTGCCGGATTCCGAGGCGATCGAGACGATGGCGCCGGGGATCGAATGCTCGATCATGTGGGCGGCCACCAGCCGCGACACGTCATAGGCGCCGAACAGGTTGATCTCGAACTGCCTCTGCCAGTCGGAGCGCGAGATCGACATCGGATCGGCATGCAGCACGATGGCGGCGGAATTGACGAGGCCGTCGACGCGGCCGAGCAACTCGATCGATTTTGCCACACCGGCCGCTACCGCCGCCTCGGAGGCGACGTCCATGACGACGCCGAAGCAGCCACCGGCGGCGCCGCCCAGCGCTTCTACCGTTTCGTCGACGCTCTCTTGCTTCAGATCGGCGATGACGACCCGCGCCTCCTGGGCGATCAGGAGCTCCGCGATCGAGCGTCCGATGCCGCCCGTACCTCCGGTGACGAGGAAGCCCTTGCCGGCATGGACGGGGAAGGCGCGGCTCTTGCGGATCGGCAGCGGCCTGTCCGGGCGGCGGGTCTCGTATTTCGACATCGGGGTTCCTTCGCCGGCTCGTGCCGGTCCTTCCAGATCGCGGGGCGCGGGGTAGGGCGATCGGGGGGATATCGCCTGCGCGCAGAATAGGCGGGATCGATAGGCGGTCAATCGCAGTTGTGGCGTCATCCCTGAGTCGATATCTTCCGGCCATTCAACATTGCAGGAGATTGCAGATGAGGCTTCGGGGTCTTTTGGCTGGCGCGGCTGCGCTGATGGCGGTGTCGGCGGCCGAGGCTCAGGACGCGAAGCCGCTGATCGTCTTCGTCTCGCCCAATCCGGTCGGCGTGAACGACTTCCTCAAGCTCGCCAAGGCGGGCACGGAAAAGGCGGCGGAAGCCGTCGGCGCCACCGCCAAGGTCTATGAGAGCACGGATCCGACGACCATCCGTCAGAATCTCGACGCCGCCGCCAAGGAAGGCGCCAAGGTGGTGATCGCCGTCGGCTTCGAGTTCAACGACGTGCTGCCGGAAGTCGCCAAGTCCTATCCCGACACCAAGTTCCTGCTCGTCGACAGCTGCCCGCAGACGCCGGGCCCGAACGTCCATTGCTCGGTGTTCCGCGAATATGAGGCGAGCTTCCTCGCCGGCGCCGAGGCGGCGCTGACCAGCGAGACCGGCAAGGTGGGTGCCATTGGCGCGCTCGATATCCCCTTCATCCATCGCTACACGGATCCCTTCGCCGAGGGCGCCAAGCATGTGAAGCCGGAGATCGAGATCGCCCCGACGCTCTGGATCGGCGGTAACAATCCGTTCTCCGATCCGGCCCGCGGCCAGCAGCGCGCCAGCATCATGGTCTCGGACAACACCGATCGCATCATGGCAGGCGGCGCCGGCTCGAATGGCGGCATCTTCAAGGCGATGGAAGACCTGCCGGGCGCGGCGGCCTTCGGTGTCGACAGCAACCAGTGCCCGCAGGCGCCGGGCCTCGTCATGGACAATGTCCAGAAGCGCACCGACATTGTCATCGAGAAGGGCGTCGCCGGCCTGTTCAAGGGCGACCAGCCGGCCTTCGCTACCTACGGCCTCGCCGAGGGCGGCATGACGCTGACCAGCCTGGAGCCGGGCCTCGAGGAATCGGGCTGCCTGATCGTCAAGTTCCCGGACGTCATCGCCAAGGTGAAGGCGCTGCGCGACGAGGTCGTAGCCGGAACGGTGAAGGTCGCCGATCCGATGCAGCTCGCCAAGTAACGGTCGTTGTCGTTGAAGGGTCGCGCGGATCCGCCGCGCGATCCCCTTCCGATCCGGGCTTGACCGGATTGGCATTCGGACCGATAGGCTCCGCCCGATTGTGCCCGCGCTCGGCGGGGCGAGTGGCGTTTCCGCAGCCGGAGCGCGATTTCCAAAAAAAGATCGAAGCTGGGATGACGATCGAGCTAGAAGCCACCGGCATCGTCAAGCGCTACGGGCCGCTCGTCGCCAATGACCATGTCGACCTCTCCGTCCTGCGCGGCGAGGTCCACGCCGTGATGGGCGAGAACGGCGCCGGCAAGTCGACGCTGATGTCGATCCTCTACGGCATGCAGCAGCCGGACGCCGGCCGTATCGTGCTGCGCGGCGCCGAGATGCACTACCGTTCGGCGCTGGATGCCATTGGCGCCGGCATGGGCATGGTCCATCAGGCATTCAAGCTGTTCAATTCGCTGACGGTCTGGGAAAATGTCGTCTATGGCATGGAGCCGACCCGCTTCGGCTTCATCGATCGGCGCGAGGCGGCGCGGCGCGTCGCGGCTCTGGCCGAACGCTATCGCCTGCAGGTCGACCCCAACGCCGTCGTCGGGCGCCTGTCGGTCGGCGTGCGCCAGCGCGTCGAAATCCTGAAGGCACTCTATCGCGACGCCCGGGTGCTGATCCTCGACGAGCCGACCGCCGTGCTGACGCCGCAGGAGCGTGACGGCCTGTTCGACATCATCCGTTACCTGACCGCCGACGACCGAACCATTTTGTTCGTCACCCACAAGCTGCATGAGGTGATGGCGATCACCGACCGCGTCACCGTGCTGCGCGATAGCAAGGTCGTGGACCGCATGGTGACTTCAGAGACCTCGGCCCGCGAGATCATCCGCGCCATGACCGGCCGGGCGGTCAATTTGACCGTCGAAAAGAGCCCCGCCAATCCTGGCGCGGTCGTGCTCGAGGCGCGAGGCCTGACGGTCGCCACCGATGGTGGCAAGCCGGTGGTCGATCGCGTCGATCTCGCTATCCGCGCGGGAGAAATCGTCGGCATCGCCGGCGTCGCCGGCAACGGCCAGACCGAGCTGATCGAGGCGCTGACCGGCCTGCGGATTTCCGATGGCGGCACGGTTTCGATCCACGGCACCGACGTCACGGCGCTTGATGTCGAGCGCCATCGCGACGCCGGCCTCGCCTATATCCCGGAAGATCGCGCCACGACCGGCACGGCGCTCGCCGCCTCGGCCGCCGACAATCTCGCCATGGGTTTTCAGCGCAAGCCGCCGCTTTCGAACGGCAGCCTCCTCGACCGAAACGCGGTCACCTCGCATGCGAAGACGCTGATCGAGCGTTTCGGCGTCAAGATCGGCTCCGAACAGCTCGCCGTCGGCACGCTCTCGGGCGGTAATCTGCAGAAGGTGGTGGTCGCGCGCGAGCTGTCGCATCGGGCGCCGCTCTTGATCGCCGAGCAGCCGACGCGTGGCGTCGATGTCGGCGCCATCGAATTCATTCATGGCCAGCTGGTCGCCGAGCGTGATCGCGGCGGCGCCGTGCTGCTGGTGTCGGCCGAACTGACCGAGATCCTGGCGCTCGCCGATCGCGTGCTCGTCATGTTCGACGGCCGCATCCTGGCCGAACTGCCCGCCGCCGAGGCCGACGAGGAAACGCTCGGCCTGCTGATGGCCGGCCGCGTCCGCGACGCGCATCTGACTGACGGAACGGAGGCCGCATGAGCGAGCGTAGCGTGCGGACCACAAGGCTGCCGCAAATCCCGGCGGTGCCGCTGGCGATCGGGATCGGCATCCTCATTGGCGGACTGCTGGTGCTCGCCTCGGGCGGCGATCCGATCGCCGCCTATCGCGAGATCCTGATCGGCGCGCTGGCACCGGCGAACTGGCCCAACACGCTGAACTGGGCCGTGCCGCTGGTCGGCATGACGCTGGTCGCGGCGCTGCCCTTGCGCGGCGGCATGGTCAATCTCGGCGGCGACGGCCAGCTCGTCATCGGCGGCCTCGTCGCGGCGCTGGCGGCACTCTATCTGCCGCTGCCTGGTCCGCTTTTGATCACAGCCAGCATCCTCTGCGCCATGATCGCCTCCGGCCTCTATGCCTCGCTCGCCGCCTGGGGCGAGACGCGATTCGGCATCCCGATGCTGATCTCGACGCTGCTCTTGTCCTATCCGGCGATCGGTGTTGCCTCCTATCTTGTCGGTTTCCCGCTGCGCGACATGGCGACCGGCCTCGCCCAGACCCGGATGATCCCGGACGCGGCTAGGCTTCCGGTGATTTCCGGCCCGCTCAATATCGGCCTGATCCTGATGATCGTCGTCGCCATCGCCGTCGTCTTCTACGATCGCCGCACGGTCGGCGGCTACGAGTTGCGCATGCGCGGGCTCAACGCCAAGTTCGCCGGCTATGGCGGCGTTCGCTTGGCTTCGCAGCAGGTGCGGGTGATGTTCGCCAGCGGCGCAATCGCCGGCCTGGTCGGCGCCATCCTCGTGCTCGGCTCGCTCTATCGCTACCAGGATGGCGCGCTGCTGACGCCGGGCTACACCTGGTCCGGCCTGATGGCGGCGCTGCTCGCCGGCGGCGCCCCGCTCGGCGCCATCGCCGCCGGGCTGTTCTTCGCCGGGCTGCAGACGGGCGGCTTCGCCATGCAGCGAGAGACGGCGATCCCGCGCGTCCTCACCATGGTGTTGCAGGCCGTCATCATCCTCTTCCTCGCCATACGCCACGGCGTCGGGAGGAAGTCGTCATGAGCCTGATGAGCTTCATCACGCCGTCGCTGGTCAATTCCGCCGTCCAGTCGATCACGCCGATCCTGCTGGCAGCGCTCGCCGGCACGCTTTGCGGCCGGGTCGGCGTCTTCAACATGGCGATGGAAGGCCAGCTGCTCGTCGGCGCCTTTGCCGCCGTCGTCGGCTCCTACGCCACCGGCAGCGCGCTTGGCGGCGTGCTGTTCGCCATTGTGTTCACCGTGCTGTTCTCGCTGATCCTCGCCTATGGCGCGACCTGGTTCAAAGGCGACCCCGTCGTCATCTGCATCGGCATGAACCTGCTCGCCTCCGGCCTGACGGCCTATCTGCTGCGGCAGATGTTCGGCGTTTCCGGCACGTTTTCCGACCCGGCCATTGTCGGGCTGAGCAAGATCCGCATCGACGCGATCAACACCATCCCCTGGATCGGCTGGATTTTTTCGCGGCAGACAGCGATCACCTGGCTCGCCTGGATCCTGACCGCCGCCGTGACCATCATGATGTTCCGCACGCCGGTGGGCCTGCGCCTGCGCGGCGTCGGCGAGGATGCGAGCGCCGCCGGCACGATGGGCATCGACGTGCTGCGCTACCGCGTGGCGACCGTCTTGTTCGCAGGCGGCCTGACCGGGCTTGGCGGCGCGCAGCTCTCGCTCGGCACCGTCAGCATCTTTTCCGAGGACATGAGCGCCGGCCGCGGCTGGATCGCCGTCGTCGCCGTCATGCTCGGCCGCAATCATCCGCTCTGGGCGGCACTCGCCTGCGTGCTGTTCGGCGTTGCCGACGCGCTCTCCGTCCGCCTGCAGAGTCAGGGCCTGCCCAACCAGCTGACCGACATCGTGCCCTATGTGGTGACGCTTCTCGCCCTGGCGCTCAGCCATCGCAAGCGGCTGAAGCGCCGCGCCGCCGAGACCCTTACCGCGCACGCCTGAGGCGTGCCCCTGCAATCAAGGACCCCGCCATGACCGAAACCTGCCGCATGATCCTCGACGTCGACACCGGCGTCGACGACGCCATGGCGATCTTCTACGCAGTGCGTCGCCCGGGTATTAAGCTCGAGGCGCTGACCACCACCTTCGGCAACACCGACACGGTGATCGCGACCGAGAACACGCTGAAGATCCTGGAACTGCTCGGGCGTCCCGAGATCCCGGTGGCCCAGGGCGTCGCCCGCTCGCTGATCCGCCCCTACCAGCGCATGGCCGATCATATCCATGGCTCCAACGCGCTCGGCGATGTCGAATTGCCGAAGCCGAAGATCAAGGCTGTCGACGAGCACGCCGCCGATCTGATGATCCGCCTCATCAGGGAGAACCCCGGCGAGATCACGCTCTGCCCGGTCGGCCCGATCACCAATGTCGCGCTCGCCATCACCAAGGCGCCGGAGATCGCCAAGCTGGTGAAGCAGATCGTCGTGATGGGCTCGACCGTCCTGCATCCGGGCATTCATGGGCCGATCGCGCCGATGGTCGATGCCAATTTCGCCAATGATCCGGAAGCGGCCCACATCGTCCTGCAGGCCGGCGCCAACGTGACGCTGGTCGGCATGGACGTGACCATGACGACCCTGCTCTCGACCGCCATGATGGCCGAGATTTCGCGCGAGGGCGATCACGCCGCGCAGACGCTGATGCAGATCACCCAGTTCTACGTCGACGCCTACAAGACGATGTATCCGGGCATCCAGGGCTGCGGCCTGCACGATCCGCTCGCCGTCGCCGTCGCCGAGGATCCGACTTTGGTCGGCCTGGAGCGGATGTATGTCGATATCGAGCTGCATGGCGAACTGACACGCGGCTCGACGGTTGCCGACCGCCGCCGCACGGCGATCCCGTTCCACAACGCCAATGTCGCCATGACCGTCGACCGCCCCCGCTTCGAGGCCGACTTTATGGCGCTGATGAAGGGTCGCTGAGGCCGTTTGCTGACCCCAGGCAACGCGATTTCGGAACCCTTTCGGGCTTCGTGTTGCGAACCAGATTGAACAGAAGACCGGGAGCCCTATTGTAGACCGGTGTCGCCGGCAGCAATTCTCCCGCTCTTCTGATCTTTCGGGCGCAGAGTTCGCTCTCGTTTCCGTCGCAGGAACCGCAACAATTCGGAGGCGCCGAGAGTGCCGAAATTTGTTGTCAATCCGCCGGTGTTTTTCGGTTCCGTTGCGATTGTTGTTCTGTTCGTCGGGATCGGCGTCCTATTCCCCCGGCAGGCCGACGATATCTTCAGCGGCATGCAGGCCGCGATCCTGTCGGGGTTCGGCTGGCTGTACCTGCTGGCGGTCGGCATCTTCCTGATCGCCATGATCCTGCTCTCGTTCGGCCGCTACGGCGATCTGAAGCTGGGGCCGGACGACGCCGTGCCGGACTTCCGCTTCCGCTCCTGGCTGTCGATGCTGTTCGCCGCCGGCATGGGCATTGGCATGATGTATTTCGCCGTCGGCGAGCCGATGACCCATTTCGCGTCGCCGCCGGAAGCCGCGCCGCTGACGATCGCCGCCAAGCGCGAAGCGATGAGCGTGACCTTCTTCCATTGGGGCATGCATGCCTGGGCCATCTATGCGGTGGTCGGGCTGTCGCTCGCCTATTTCGGCTATCGCTACAACCTGCCGCTGACCATCCGCTCCGGCCTCTATCCGATCCTGAAGGAGAGGATCAACGGGCCGATCGGCCATGCCGTCGATATCTTCGCCATCTGCGGGACCATGTTCGGGCTGGCGACATCGCTGGGTTTCGGCGTGCTGCAGATCAATGCGGGCCTGAATTTTCTGCTCGGCGTGCCCGTCTCGCTGTCGGTGCAGATCCTGCTGGTAGTCGTCGTGACGGCGATCGCGACCATGTCCGTCATATCCGGGCTCGACAAGGGGGTCCGCATCCTGAGCGAGCTCAATCTGTCGGTCGCCGTTCTCCTGATGCTGTTCGTGCTGGTTGTCGGGCCGACCCGCCTGCTGATGCGGGACTTCGTGCAGAACATCGGCCTCTATCTCGACAGCATCCTGTTGCGCACTTTCAACATCTACGCCTACGAGCCGCGTCCCTGGATCGACAAATGGACGCTGTTCTACTGGGCCTGGTGGATCTCCTGGTCGCCCTTCGTCGGCATGTTCATCGCGCGCATCTCGCGCGGGCGGACGGTGCGGGAATTCGTCGTCGCCGTCCTGTTCATGCCGGCGGGGTTCACCTTCTTCTGGATGACGGTGTTTGGCAACACGGCGATGGAGATCGACACCACCGTGGCCAATGGCGCGCTGGCGAAAGCCGTGCAGGCGGATCTGTCCGTGGCGCTGTTCCAGTTCTTCCAGTATCTGCCTTTCGCGGCCGTGACGTCGGGCCTGGCGGTGGCGCTGATCGTCATCTTTTTCGTCACCTCGGCGGATTCCGGCTCGATCGTCATGGATACGATCGCCGCCGGCGGGCGGACGGATACGCCGTTCCTCCAGCGCATCTTCTGGTGCCTGCTGAGCGGGGCCGTCGCCGCCGTGCTTCTGGCTGCCGGCGGTCTCTCGGCGCTGCAGTCCGCCACCATTTCGACGGCGCTGCCGTTCTCGATCGTCATGCTGGTTCTCGTTTGGGCGCTGTTTGCCGGCATGAAGGCCGATGTGGCGAACAGCCAGACCCAGATGGCGGCGGTCCCCCAGGCCTATCCGGCTTCCGGCATGGCCTGGCAGAAGCGGCTGGCGCTGTTGCTGCGCGCGCCTGACGCCCGGGATATCGACCGTTTCCTGGAAAACGCGGCGAGCCCGGCGCTGCATGCCGTGGCGAAGGAGCTGCAGGCGCGCTCGCGGGCAGCGGAGGTCGAGTTTGATCGCGAGGCCGGCACGATCGCGCTGACGGCGCCGGCCGATGATGTCCGCAACTTCATCTATGGCGTGCGGCGGGTCGAGCACAAGCTGCCCGCCTTCACCGCCTATGACGCGACCCGGACCAATTTCCGCTACGAGGCTTACACGTTCTTTTCGGACGGCAGCCGCGGCTACGACATCATGGGCATGTCGCAGGAGCAGATCATCAACGATGTCCTCGCCAAGTTCGAGCGCTACATCGCCCAGTCGCAGTCGCCGGCGACATCGCTCCTGACGGCGGCCCCGGAGCACTAGGCGCCGTTCAGCCTCGCGCATTCTCCAGGATCCCCTCAACGGCTTTGGCGTGCCTAGCCGCCGGCGCTCGCGATGTCGCGCCATGAGCCGGATTGCCGATAGGGCATGACCAACGTTTTCACCGACATGTCCCTGGCGGATCGCTCGCATCGTGCCGGCCGGAACGGCTGGAACCGGAGGATAGCGAACGGTTTGGTACAAGACAGCGCTGCAAAGCGGCTGGAAAAGCCGGCGCGTTCCGACGAATCCTGCTTGACGGCTGCAAGGGTAGCATGTTGACGTTTACATGAGGACGGGGCGCGGTGAGGGCGCCTCGATGGCATCGCAGGATGCCGGGAATGGGGAGGAGTGCACATGCGCCAGAACGGCGGATTGATTGTCATGGCCATCCGGACGGGGGCGATCTGATGTCGCATTCCCCGATCGTCGATACGCATCTGCATCTCTGGGATCCGGCGAAGCTTCGCTATGCTTGGCTCGACGGCAATCCCGTGCTCGATCAGGCCTATCTCCTCGACCGCTACAATGAAGCGACCGAGGGTCTCGGTGTCGAGGCCATGGTGTTCCTGCAGTGCGAGGTCGATCCCGCGCAGTACCAGGACGAGGCGGACTGGGTCGCCGAACTCGCCAAAGTCGATCCGCGCATCAAAGGCATGGTCGCCTGGGCGCCGCTGGAGAAGGGGCGCGCCGTCGCCGACGATCTCGAGCGCCTCGCCCGGCACGACATCCTGCGCGGCATCCGCCGTATCATCCAGTTCGAGCCGGACGTCGATTTCTGCCTGCGTCCCGATTTCATCGAGGGCGTGCGGACACTCGCCGATTTCGACCTCTCTTTCGATATCTGCGTCGATCAGCGCACCATGGCGAATGCCCTGAAATTCGCGGCGCAGGTGCCGGAAGTGCCGATGATCCTCGATCATATCGGCAAGCCGCGCATCAAGGCCGGCGAGATCGAGCCGTGGGCGAGCCAGATGCGCGAGCTGGCGGCGATGCCGCATGTCGTCTGCAAGATCTCGGGCGTCGCCACCGAGGCCGATCACGCCAACTGGACCGACGATCAGCTGAAGCGCTACGTCGAGGTCGCGATCGACGCCTTTGGCTTCGACCGCGTGATGTTCGGCGGCGATTGGCCGGTGGCCGTGCAGGCGATCGAGTATCGCCGCTGGGTCGGCCTTCTCGACGACATCCTCGCCTCCGCCACCGATGCCGAGCGGCAGAAATTCTGGCGCGACAACGCCGTCCGCTTCTATCGCCTGGAGCCGGCGCGATGACAGAGTTGAGGCCGCTCGTTTCGGCGCGCGGCATTTCGAAATCCTTCGGCGGCGTCGAGGTTCTTCGCAATGTCGACCTCGATCTGTTGCCGGGGGAGGTGCATGCCCTGCTCGGCGAGAACGGCGCGGGAAAATCGACCTTTGCCAAAATCCTCGCCGGGGTGCACCGGCCGACGCGCGGCACGATCGAACTCGGCGGCAAGCTCGTCGAGATCGGTTCGCCGATTGGCGCGCAGCGGCTCGGCATTACGCTGATCCACCAGGAGCCGATCTCGTTTCCCGATCTTTCGGTGGCCGAGAACCTCGTCATCGGCCAGGTCGGCGGCAAGCCGCTCGGCCGCGTCCGCTGGGCGGAACTCGCCAAGGAGGCGCGCCGCTTGATGGGCCTGCTGAACGTCCCGATCGACGTCACCGTGCCGATGCGCGGTCTTTCGATCGCCGACCAGCAGATGGTCGAGATCGCCCGCGCCCTCGCTTCCGACAGCCGGCTGATCATCATGGACGAGCCGACCGCCGCGCTGACGCCGAAGGAGGTCGAGACGCTGTTCGGCATCGTCCGTCGCCTGCGCGAAGAGGGCCGGACCATCATCTTCATCTCGCACAGGTTGGAAGAAGTGCGCGCCATCTGCGACCGCGTCACCATCTTTCGCGATGGCGACAAGATCGAGACGGCGGCGACGACGAACCTGACCGATGCCGACATCATCCGCCGCATGATCGGCCGCCCGGTCGCCGACTATCTGCATCGCGGCGTTGGTCATGTCGGTGACGTGGCTCTGTCGGTCCGTGCGCTGACCCTGCCGGGGCGGTTCGAGAACATCAATTTCGACGTCCGCAAGGGCGAGATCGTCGGCCTCGGCGGCCTGGTCGGCGCCGGCCGAACCGACGTCGCCCGCGCCATCTTCGGCGTCGCGCCGGCCGCCTCGGGCGTCATCGAGATCGACGGCAAGCCCGTCACCATCCACGAGCCGACCGATGCCATCGGCCTCGGCATCGCGCTGGTGTCGGAGGATCGCGCCATTGCCGGCATCTTCCGCTCGCTCTCGGTCGAGACCAACATCACCGCCGCTGTGCCGAAGCAGATCGCTCCCAATGGCATCATCCGCCGCGCCGTCGAGAAGCGGCTGGCGCAGCAATCGGTCGAGAAGCTTCGCATTCGCCTCGCCACCGTACGCCAGCCGATCGGCGAGCTTTCCGGCGGCAACCAGCAAAAGGCGATCCTCGCCCGCTGGCTGCTGGCCGAGCCGGATATCCTGATCCTCGACGAGCCGACGCGCGGCATCGACATCGGCGTCAAGGCCGAGTTCTACGACATGATCGGTGAACTCGCCGCCGGCGGCCGCGCCATCCTGCTGATTTCCTCCGAATTGCCGGAGTTGCTCGCCTTGTCCGACCGCATCCTCGTCATGTCCGAAGGTAAGCTGACGGCGGATATTCCGCGCGCCGAGGCGAGCCAGGAGGCGATCATGCATGCCGCCGTGCCGCGCACCGGGCGCCATACAGTCTCGGGAGCGGCGGCATGAGTTCGATCGCACGCCTGTTCCGCGCCCGCGAGGCCGGCATCCTCGTCATGCTGGTGCTGTTCGTCGTCGTCGTCGGCCTGATCCAGCCGCGCTTCCTCTCGACTGAGACGCTGCGCATCGTGCTGCTCGCCGTGCCGCTGATCCTGGTCGCCGCCATGGGCCAGATGATGGTTCTGGTCTCGCGCAACGTCGACCTCTCGATCGGCTCGATCCTCGGCTTTTCGGCCATCGCCGCCGGCATGGTGTTTCGGGACTACCCCGACCTGCCGCTTGCCGTCGGCTTCGCCGTCGGCGTGCTGTCGGGCGCAGCGCTCGGCTTCGTCAACGGCCTGGTCGTCACGCTGTTCAAGCTGCCGTCGATCATCGTGACGCTCGGCACGCTCAGCCTCTATCGCGGCCTGCTGTTCATCCTGTCGGGTTCGAAGCAGATCGATCCGAACGACATCCCCGAGCCGCTGATCCGCATGGCGCAGACCTCGCCAATCGACGTCCCCTGGATCGTCATCATCGCCTTCGCGGTGGCGTTCGCCACCTGGCTGTTCGTCACCTATGCACAGGTCGGCCGGCAGATCTACGCGATCGGCTCCAATCCTTCTGCGGCACCCCTGAGGGGCATCCGCGTCATGCCGGTGACGATCCTCGTCTTCACCCTCTCGGGCGCGCTCGCCGGCCTTGCCGGTCTGATCTACGCCGCTCGCTTCGGCTATGTGAATCCCGGCATCACCGGCGTCGGCTTCGAGTTCACTGTCATCGCGGCGGTGGTGATCGGCGGCGTCTCGATCAATGGCGGCGTCGGCTCCGTGCTCGGCACGGTGCTCGGCGTGCTGCTGCTCGGCTCTGTCCAGGTGGCGCTGCCGATCCTCGGTGTCTCCGGCTTCTGGCAGAACGCCATCTATGGAGGGATCATCCTGATCGCCCTCGTCATTGACCGCACCGTCCGCCAGGGCGGTCTGCGCGGCCTGCTTGCCCGGGGTGGCGCATGAACTCCATCGACAAGAACCCAGTCGCCGCCGCCCCGTCGACGGTCGTCGTGCGCGAGGCGGCGGCCCCTCGTCCGCGCTGGCAGGTGTTGCTGATCCGCCCCGAGACGGTGACCCTCATCCTGTTGGTTGTGGCGACAATCGTCGCCAGCCGGCTGTCGCCCTTCTTCGCCGATCTCGGCTTCATTCTGGAAAGCTCGACCTATTACATCGAGTTCGCCATCGTCGCGCTGGTGCTGACGCTGGTCATCATCTCCGGCGAGATCGACCTGTCGCCGGCGGCCCAGATGGCGCTTTCCGCCTGCCTGTTCGGCACCGCCTTCAAGGCCGGGCTGCCGATCCCCGTCGCCATGGGCGTCAGCCTGCTGGCAGGGCTGGTCATGGGCGCCTTCAACGGCTTCCTCGTCACCGTGCTGCGGCTGCCGTCGATCATCGTCACCATTGGCACGTTGATCCTCTATCGCGGCCTCGCGCAGGTGTTGGCCGGCGACAAGTCGATCGGCGGTTTGCCCAGCTGGTTCGTCGGCATTGACTACCGCATGGTCGGCATCGTGCCGGTTCCGGTGCTCGTTTTCGTCGCCGCCTCGATCGCCCTCGGCCTGTTTCTCGGCATCACCATCTATGGCCGCCAGATCTACCAGATCGGCACCAGCGAGATCGCCGCCATCCATGCCGGCATCCGCGTCCGGCGCATCAAGATGGGCCTGTTCATCGCTTCGGGGATCACGAGCTCGATCGCGGGCCTGATGGTCGCCTCGCGGCTCGGCTCGGTCCGCTACGACCTCGCCTCCGGGGCCGAGCTCACCATGGTGCTGATCGTCATGCTGGGCGGCACCTACATCTTTGGCGGCCGAGGTTCGATCCTCGGCACCTTCCTCGCCGCCTGGCTGCTGGTCATCATCGCCACCGGCATGACGGTCGCCAACATCGCCATCAATGCACAGCTGACCGTCATGGGCCTGCTGCTCATCGTCTCGATCATCATGACCAACGCCATCTACGCCCGCAGCCAGCGCTAGCGGGATCCGTCTGTCAGCAACTGGGAGGTACTGAACATGCTGAGAAGAAATCTGATGCTCGCCGCCGCTTTTGGCGCCGTCCTGTTCGCCGGCGCGGCCCAGGCGGCCGATCCGGTCTCGATCGTCTACATCCCGAAGAACACGGGCAACCCGTATTTCGATTCGATCATCAAGGGCTTCGAGGACGGCTGCAAGAAGCTCGGCTGCGAGTTCACCACCGTGGCGCCTGCCTCGGCCGAGGCGACCTCGCAGATCCCGTTCGTCACCGCGCAGATCCAGCGTGGCGTCAACGTCGTCGCCATTTCGCCGAACAGCCCCGACGCGCTCAACCAGGTGTTCGACCGCGCCCGCGCCAAGGGCACGCTGATCCTGTCGGTCAATTCCGACATGCCCGGCAACGAGGCGCACCGCGACGCGGCCATCCTGCCGGTCGACTTCACCAAGACCGGCCCGTCGCAGGTCGAGCTGCTCGGCAAGCAGATCGGTTATGAGGGCGAGATCGCCATCCTCTCGGCCACCACCGACGCCCCGGACCAGAACGTCTGGATCGCGGCGATGAAGGACACACTCGAGAAGGATCCGAAATACGCCAAGATGAAGCTGGTCACCATCGCTTACGGTGATGATGACCCGCAGAAGTCGACCACCGAGACGGAAGCCCTGCTCGCCAACTTCCCGAACTTGAAGGGCATCATCTCGCCGACCACCGTCGGCGTCGCCGCGGCCGCCCAGGTTGTCGAGACGGCCAAGAAGGCCGACCAGGTCAAGGTCGTCGGCCTCGGCACGCCGAACCAGATGCGCCGCTTCATCGAGAACGGCACGGTCGAGGCGTTCCAGCTCTGGAGCCCCTACAACCAGGGTCTGCTCGCAGCCCACTTCGCCGTCGGCGTCAAGGACGGCTCTATCAAGAACGAGGCCGGCACCGTCTTCGAGGTCGAGGGTCTCGGCAAGGTCACGGTCGACAAGGACAGCGTGATCAAGACGCAGGCCGACCTCACCACCTTCGACAAGGCGAATATCGCCGACTTCAACTTCTGATCCTTCCGACCCGTTTCTTGCCCGCGGCGCGCTTCGGCCCGTCGCGGGCTTTTTCGTAACCACCGGCAGGTCGGCGCAGCATTCGCGCTGACCACCCGTCGTCGCAACGGAACCACCATGAACAGCTATGATTTCAAGGACCGCGTCGCCATCGTCACCGGCGGCGGCCAGGGCATCGGCCGCACCGTCGCCGAGCGCATCCTCGCCTCGGGCGGCAAGGTCTCGATCTGGGACCGCGACGCGGCACTGCTGGAGAAGACGATTGCCGAGATCGGCAGCGCCAATGTCGAGGGCCGTGCCGTCGATATCGGTGATCTCGCCTCGGTCGAGGCGGCGACCGCGGCGGTGATCGGCCATTTCGGTCAGATCGACATCCTGGTCAACAATGCCGCCATTGTCGGCCCGAACGCGCCGACCTGGGAATACCCGCCGCAGGCCTTCAGCGACGTCGTCCATATCGGCCTGACCGGCACCTTCCACTGCTGCCGCGCCGTCGTCCCGCACATGATCGAGCGCAATTATGGCCGCATCGTCAATGTGAGCTCGGTCGCCGGCAAGGAAGGCAATCCCAACGCCGTCGCCTATTCCTCGACCAAGGCGGGCGTTCTGGCGCTGACCAAGTCGCTCGGCAAGGAGCTGGCGACGCAGAACATCTCCGTCAACGCCGTGACGCCGGCGGTCGCCAAGACGACGATGGCGCTGAGCCAGGCGCCGGAATTCCTCGCCTATATCCTCGCGAAGATCCCGCGCGGACGGATGCTGGAACTGTCCGAAGCCGCGTCGATGATCTGCTTCCTGTCGTCGGAGGAGAATTCTTTCACCACCGGCGCCACCTTCGACCTCTCGGGCGGTCGCGCGACGTATTAAGTGGCGTCGCTCCCTCTCCCCGCACGCGGGAGGGGGAGCGAGCCCGAGTTCTACGGCGTCGGGGCGTCGGCGCGGATCAGGCCTTCATGCTTCAGCTCGGCCCAGAGGTCCCCAGGGATCTCCATGCGGACCAGGTCGAGATTGGTCGTCACCTGTTCCGGCTTGAATGCGCCGGGGATGACGGACGCGACGGCCGGGTGATGCAGCGGGAACTGCAGCGCGGCTGCCGGCAGCGGCACGTTGTGGCGCTTGCAGACCTCAGCGACGCGGCGGGCCTTTTCGAGGATCTCGGGCGTCGGCTCGAAATAATTGTACTTCGCGCCCGGTACAGGGCCGGTGGCGTAGAGGCCGGAAGAGAACACGCCGCCGATGATGATGCCGACATTGCGCTCGACGCAGAGCGGCAGCTCCTTGGTCAGCGTCTCCTGCTCGCCGAGCGTGTAGCGCAGCGCCAGCAGGAAGAAGTCCATGTCGAACATCTCGAGGAAGCGCGGGATCAGTCCGAGCTCGTTGATGCCGGCGCCGATGGCGCGGATGCGGCCGGCCGCCTTCAGATCGGCCAGCGCCCGCCAGCCGCCATTGGCGAGCTGCGCGAAGCCGGCCTGCACCATCGGCTCCGAGCCGCGATGCCACCAGTCGAGATCGTGGATCACCAGAGTGTCGATGCGGTTCATGCCCAGGCGCTGGAGGCTGTCCTCATAGGCGCGCATGACACCGTCATAGCTGTAGTCGAAGTAGTGGTCGAAATGCAGGCCGCCGGACCAGAAGCCGGTGTCGAACTCGTCCGGCTTCTGCAGCGGCGCGCGCAGGATACGGCCGACCTTGGTCGACAGGATCACGTCCTCGCGCGGCTGCTTGTAGAGGAAGCGGCCGACGCGGTGTTCGCTCTGGCCCCGCCCGTACCAGGGCGCGGTGTCGTAATAGCGGACGCCGGCGTCCCAGGCCGTCTGCAGCGTCGTCTCGGCATCAGCGTCGGTCACCTTGGTGAACAATTCGCCGAGCGGCGCCGCGCCGAAGCCGATCTGCGGCAGCATCACGTCGGTGCGGCCGAGCTGGCGGCGCTTGAATGGATCCATGGTCATGTCTCTCCCTGTGGTCAAGCCCGCCGGCGCGCCGAAACCATGACGTGAATCGACAGCCCCTTTGGCGAGACGCTTTTGCCATAAAACGGCATCACTATGTAAACGTCAACATGGCTGCCGCATCCTGGTCTGTGCACATCGGCAATGTGTAGCGGGCGCAATAACCCTTGATTCACGACGGGCCGAATGGCAGCCTGCCCGGGATGAAATCTTCTGGCGGCCCCAGGTCAGTGTCCCTCATCCGGCCGAAGACTGGAGAAGGATGTAAACGTTATGTCAGGGAAGATGCCGGCCGGCGGCCGGCGGCAGCCGACCATCCACGAAGTAGCGGCGACGGCGGGCGTGTCGATCGGTACGGTGTCGCGCGTCGCCAGCGACAGTCCGCGCGTCGCGCCCGAGACGCGGGCCCGCGTGCAGGCCGCAATGGCCGAACTCGGCTATCAGCCCAACGCCGCGGCGCGCGCCATGCGCACCAACCAGACCAAGACGATCGGCTTCCTGATCCCGGATATGACCAACCAGGTCTTTGCCCGCGTCGCGCAAGGGGCCGAGGCGGTGTTCGCGCCGGAAGGCTACATGCTGTTCGCCTTCTCCTCGAACCGCTCGCCGGCGCGCGAGATCGAGTTCCTGCAAGCCGCCCGCCAGCGCCGGATGGACGGCTTGATCGTCACGCTGTCGGACGAGACGGCGACAGGCACGATCGAGGAGTTGAAGCGCATGGGCGTCCCGGTCGTCGTGCTCGACCGTGACATCCCGGTTGAGGCGGATGTCGTCTACAGCGAGCACATCCAGCCGATCGAGACTGTGGTCGGCCAGTTGCTGCAACTCGGCCATCGTCGCATCGGCCTGATCACCGCCTCGCACAATATCCGTCCCGGCCGAGACCGGGTCACCGGCTTCAAGCGGGCGTTGGAAAAGGCCGGCGTGCCGGTCGACGAATGGCTGATCCGCGCCCGCACCCAGAGCGCCGAGCGCGGCGCCGCCGAGGCACATGATCTCCTTACCGGGCCGAACCCGCCGACCGCCATTCTGGCCGCAGGCAGCGATATCTTCTATGGCGCGCTCAAGGCCGTCCGGCTGCTTGGCCTGTCGATCCCGGACGATGTTTCTTTCGTCGGCGCCGACGATGCGCTGCTCGGCGAGCTCGTCTATCCGCCGATCACCGTGATCGACCGCGACATGGTCGAGGTCGGCCGCCAGGCGGCCGGGCTGCTGATCGAGCGGCTGAAGGGGCTCGACATGCCGCCGCGCCGGATCATGCTCGGCAGCAGCGTGATCCTACGCAGCTCGATCGCCGCGCCCAAGGGGATGCCGGAGCGCCGCTGAGACCGGTTGCCGGTCCACAGACACTCCCCGAAACGAAAGAACCCAGGCGATGCGAGGCACGGCCTGGGTTCCTTGTTGTTGCGGTCTATGCCCGGAGCGCTATGCCGGCTTCTGGCTCGCCTCCACCGCCGGCACCGCCGGCTGCGGCTTCTTCTTCTCGCGCCCGCCGATCAGCTTGTAGAACAGCGGGATGAAGAAGATGGCGATGAACGTCGCCGCCAGCATGCCGCCGATGACGCCGGTGCCGATCGAATGGCGGCTGGCCGAACCGGCGCCCGTCGAGATCGCCAGCGGAACCACGCCGAGGATGAAGGCAAGCGACGTCATGACGATCGGGCGGAAGCGCAGCCGCGCCGCCTCGAGCGCCGCGTCGAAGGCGCTCATGCCTTCCTCGCGCTTGATCACCGCGAACTCGACGATCAGGATCGCGTTCTTCGCGGCAAGGCCGATCAGCGTCACCAGGCCGATCTGGAAGTAGACGTCGTTGCTGAGCCCGCGCAGCCAGATCGCCAGGAAGGCGCCGAACAGGGCGAACGGCACCGCCAGGATGACCGCGAAGGGCAGCGACCAGCGCTCATACTGGGCGGCGAGGATCAGGAACACCATGACGATGCCGAAGATCAACGCCTGCGAACCGGTGCCGCCGGTGGCGATTTCCTGGTAGGCCGAACCGGTCCAGGCGACCGTGTAGTCGGCCGGCAGCGCTTCCGCCGCGACCGCGCGGATGGCGGCGAGCGCCTGGCCCGACGAATAGCCGGGGGCCGGGTTGCCCATCACCTTGGCGGCCGGGAAGTTGTTGAACCGCTCCAGCAGGTCCGGACCGATCATGCGCTCGACGGTGACGAGCGTGTCGAGCGGGATCATGTTGCCGCTTTCGGCGCGGACGAAGACCTGCCTCAGGTCGTCCGTCTTCTCGCGGAAATTGGCCTCCGACTGCAGCTTGACCTGGAAATTGCGGCCATAGAGCGTGAAGTCGTTGACGTAGAGGCTGCCGAACGTCGCCTGCATGGTGGCGAAGATCGAGGTCAGCGGTACGCCGAGGGCCTTGGCCTTGTCGCGGTCGACATTGAACTTGTACTGCGGGACGTTGGTCGTCAGCGTGGTGCGGACACCGGCGAGTTCGGGCCGCTTCGCCGCGGCATCGACGAGCGCCTGCGTGGCGACGACGAGCTTGTCGGTGCCCGAGCCGCCGCGGTCCTGGATGTAGAGCTCGAAACCGCCGGTCGTGCTGAGGCCCTGGATCGGCGGCGGGTTGAAGGCTAGAACCATGCCGTCCTGGATGCCGGCATTCACGCCGATGATCTGGCCGGGCATGGCGCGGGCGTCGAGTTCGGGAGACTTCCGCTCGGACCAGTCCTTCAGCTTGATGAAGCCGGCGCCGGCGCTGGGCGACTGCGCTCCGGCCAGCAGGTCGAAGCCCGAGAAGGCGAGCATGGTTTCGACGGCGGGCAGCTTCGAGACGTTGTCGTTCACCGTCGACATCACGTCGGCGGTGCGCGTCAGCGCGGCGGCCGGCGGCAGGATGCCGACGACCATCAGCACGCCCTGGTCCTCGTCCGGCACGAGCGCGCCGGGGATCTTCGTCGCCAGATGGACGGTGGCGCCGATCATGACCGCGAACAGGGCGACAGCGACCAGGGCGCGCTTCAGGAAGAAGCGGACGCCGGCCGTATAGCCGCGGGTGATCCTGTCGAAGCCGCGGTTGAACCAGCGGAATGGGGCCCAGGGCTCGTGATGGCCGGGCTTCAGGATCGCCGCGCAGAGCGCCGGTGTCAGCGTCAGTGCGACGATGCCGGAAATGGTCACCGAAACGGCGATGGTGATGGCGAACTGCCGGTACATCTCGCCCGCGAGGCCGCCCATGAAGGCGACGGGCACGAACACCGAGACCAGCACCAGCACGATGGCGATGACGGGGCCCGTCACTTCGCTCATCGCCTTGATGGTCGCCTCGCGCGGCGGCAGCTTCTCCGTCGTCATGATGCGCTCGACGTTCTCGAGCACGACGATGGCGTCGTCGACGACGATGCCGATGGCGAGCACCAGGCCGAACAGCGTCAGGAGGTTGATCGAGAAGCCGAGCAGATACATGCCGGCGAAGGTGCCGAGGATCGAGACCGGCACCGCGATCAACGGTATGAGCGTCGCCCGCCAGTTCTGCAGGAAGATGAAGACGACGACGCTGACCAGGAGCAGCGCTTCGATGAAGGTCTTGATCACCTCGTGGATCGACTGATCGACGAACAGCGTCGTGTCGTAGGGGATCGAGTAGCTGACGCCTTCCGGCATCCGCGTGGCGATTTCGTCCAGCTTTTCCTTCACCAGCGCGATCGTGTTGAGCGCGTTGGCGCCCGGCTGCAGATAGATGCCGATCGGAACGGTCGGCTGGCCCTTCAGGATGGCCTTGAAGCCATAGTCCTGCGCGCCGAGATCGATGCGCGCGACGTCCCGCAGGCGCAGGGTTGCGCCGTTGGGGTCGGAGCGCAGGATGATGTTGCCGAAGGCCTCTGGATCGGACAGTCGCCCGTCCGTCGTCACGGCGTAGGAGAAGACGAGTTCGCCCGCGGTCGGCGGATCACCGACGCGGCCAGCGGCGTATTGCTGGTTCTGCTCGCGGATGGCGGTGGCGACGTCGTCCGTCGTCAGTCCGAACTGCGCCAGCTTGTCCGGCCGGAGCCAGACGCGCATCGCGTAGTTCTCGCGGCTGAACAGGTTCGCCTGGCCGACGCCCGGAATGCGCTTCAATTCGTCGATGACGTTGAGTAGCGCGTAGTTGGCGAGATAGACGGAATCGTATTGCGGATTGTCGGAAGCCAGCGCGGCCACCGCCAGGATCGAGCTCGACTGCTTGTTGACGGTGACGCCGAGGCGCTGGACTTCCGTCGGCAGCGCCGAGACGGCGCGCTGCACGCGGTTGTTGACGTTGATGGTCGCCTGGTCGGCGTCGGTGCCAGTGGCGAAGGTCACGGTCAGCTGCATCGAGCCGGAGCTCGAATTAACCGACTGCATGTAGAGCATGTCCTCGACGCCGTTGATCTGTTCTTCGAGCGGGGCGGCGACGGTCTGCGTCAGCACTTCCGCGCTGGCGCCGGGATAGGTGGCGCTGACGACCACCTGCGGCGGCGTCAGTTCGGGATACTGGGCGATCGGCAGGGCGCGCATGGCGAGGACGCCGGCGAGCACGATGATGATCGAAATGACGGCCGCGAAGACCGGCCTGTCGACGAAGAAGCGGTTCATTACGGCTGCGCCTGCGTGTTCTGGGCCGTCGCTTTGCTCGGCGCGACGGGGGCGCCGGCGCGCACCTTGATGACGCCGGATGTGACGATCTGGTCGCCGGACTTCAGGCCGTCGAGCGCGATCCAGCCGCCGTCGACCGACTGGCCGAGCGTGACGGGCGTGATCGCGGCGACATTCTCCGCGTCGATCGTGTAGACGAAGGTGCCCTGCGGGCCCTGCATCACGGCGATCTCGGGCACGACGATCGCGGAATCGAGCTTCATGCCAGAGAGGGTGATGCGGACGAACTGGCCGGGGATCAGTGCCAGATCCGGATTGTCAAAGACCGCGCGCGAGCGGATCGTGCCGGTCTGCACGTCGATGCTGGCCGAGGTGAAGTCGATCTCGCCCGTCCGGTCATATTGGGTGCCGTCGCCGAAGGTAAGGCTGGCGGTCAGCTTGACGTCGGCGTCGGACTTGTCGCCGCCGGTGAGCTGGCGCATCGCAGGGGCGTTGGCGTCGGCGACGGAGAAGTTGACATAGACCGGGTCGAGCTGGGTGATCGTCGTCAGCAGGCTATCGGCGCTGCCGACGCCGACGAGGCTGCCTTCCGGCACGACGTCGAGGCTGGTGATGCCGTCGATCGGCGCGCGCACGGTCGCATAGTCGAGATTGATCTGGGCCGATTGCAGCTGCGCCTTGGCAGCGGCCACCGAGGCTTCCGCGAGCTCGACCGCCGAAACCGCGTCATCGCGCGACTTCTGCGAGCCGACCTTGCGATCGAACAGCTCAACGGCGCGGGTCTGGTCGCGCGTGGCCTGGGCCAGTTGCGCCTCGGCGGTCTGCAACTGCGCCTTCGCCTTGGCGACCTCGGCCTCATAGGTCATGGGATCGACGCGGAAGAGCACGTCGCCGGCCTTGACGCGGGCGCCCTCGACATAGGTGCGCTCCTTGAGGATGCCACCAACCTGGGCGCGGACCTGCACCTCGCGGAAGGCCGCGATACGGCCGGAATAGGTATAGCTCAGCGGGACTTCGCGGGCTTGAAGAGTGGTGATTTCGACGCTGGGCGGCGGCGGCGCGGCCGGCGCCTGAGCCAGGGAAATCGCCGGAACTGTCAGCAGGCTGGAGCCCATCAGGAGGATTGCGAGGGATCGACGGGCGACGAAGGGCAATCGCATGCTATTGCACCGCAAATAAGAGAAGACTGGATTTATTGTTGCACGGTATATATACAAACACTCATGTATGTAAAGGGAGCGGGGACCGTGCGGCGAACAAAATCTGAATCTGAGG
Organism: Kaistia granuli DSM 23481; assembly: GCF_000380505.1. Lineage (GTDB taxonomy): Bacteria > Pseudomonadota > Alphaproteobacteria > Rhizobiales > Kaistiaceae > Kaistia > Kaistia granuli. Next base: position 41,947 of record NZ_AQYH01000004.1, read on the forward strand.
AAACTCGGCAACGCATTCTGGACGCGGCGGAAACCGTGTTCCTCGACGTCGGCGTATCCCGCGCCTCGCTGGAGCGGATCGCAACGGAAGCCGGCGTTACACGGGGGGCGATCTACTGGCATTTCGCCAATAAAAAGGAGCTGCTGGAGGCGATCATCGGTCGCGTCCACGGCCGGCATCAGGCGGTGGTGGCCCGCACATTCGAGGGCGGCGCCGAGCCTTTGCAGAAGGTGCTGGATTGGGCGCTCGAGGTGATCGAGGCGTTCGCCACCGAGGAGCACACGCGCAAGGTCTACACGATCATCGTCACGCGCTGCGAATATGTCGGCGAGATGCAGCAGGCCCGGCGCCTGCAGCAAACGATGCACGACACCATGGCGGCGAACTTCCAGAGCGCTTTCGAGGCGGCCGAGGCGGCCGGTCAGCTGGCCGAGGGCTGGAACGCGGCCTCGGCCTCGATCACCCTGCAGTGCTTCATGTCCGGACTGCTGGACAATTGGCTTCGGTATGATTTCGATGCCGATGTCGCCAAGAAGCTGCGGGCCGGACTGGCGAGCCTCATGGCGAGCTTCCGCGCCGGGGCAGGCCTAGCCGCTCTGGCTTCCGTGAGCCCGGACGAAGGGGGCGGCACAACCTGAAGGTGCCGCCCCTGATGTATATTGACGTAAGGTAATGTGCGGGATATTTTGAAATTTGGAGTATCTTTGGCTGCTTTACCGGGGGTGGAATCTATCCTTGCAGTCACGCCGTTTCGCTGAGGGGTTGAGCGGCGGCATTCTCGTGAATATCCAAGGCAATCCGAGCATTCAGGACGGTACTTGTTTCGAGCGAGGCGGTGTCCGGGTGGAATGTCGTGTGCGAATTCAGTCGGAAAGCAACTGGCGACCGATCGCCCACCACACCAAGATGCTGACGGCGATCAATCCGGCGTAGACGGCCGTGCGCAGCAATGCCCTGCCGATCACGCCGGGTTCGAGCGGCGCCGCTCTGGGGTCACGTCCCTCGGAAGTTTTAGGGCCGAAGGCCGGCTTATCGGCGGTCATCAGGCGCATTCCAGCATTGGCGGGGCGAATCGGGGAAGCATTTCAGACGACGTGCCAGATGAGACTTGGCAAGCAGGCCTTGTCAATTCCTCTGCGCGAGGGGGGCGAAAATGGGATCTCCATCAATTCGGGTGACGAACACCGAGCCCGGTGTGCGACCGCCCGTTTCGGGCGATGTCGATCTACGCTCGGTGCCGCGCGGCTATCCGCTCAAGCGGATCATCGACATCGGCATTGCGGGCTTTGCCATCCTCCTCCTGCTGCCGGTCGGCGTGATCATCGCCCTGTTGGTCGCAACGAGCGGTGGTCCCGTCTTCTATGTTGCCGACCGACGCGGCGCTGGCGGCCGTATCTTCCGGATGTACAAGTTCCGCACCATGGTTCCGGGCGCCGACGCCGTTCTTGACGCCTATCTGCAGGGCGATCTGGAAGCGCGCCGCCAATACATGCGAACCTACAAGATCAAGGACGACCCGCGGATCACCGTGATGGGCGGGTTCCTGCGGCGGTTCAGTCTGGACGAGCTGCCGCAGCTGATCAACGTCGTGCGCGGCGACATGAGTCTCGTCGGCCCGCGTCCCCGGGGCGAGGTCGAATTCGCGGCCATGTCGGGCGATCGCCTGTTCGCGGCCTACTATCTTTGCCGTCCGGGCATGACCGGGCCTTGGCAGGTTTCGGGGCGGTCGGGGACGGACTACCAGACGCGCCTCGAACTCGATGCCGATTATGCGAGGGAGCTGAGCCTCGGTGGCGATCTGCTCATTCTCGCCAAGACGGTGCCTGTCGCCCTAGTCGGCACCGGGGCCTACTGAGCCGCTGGTTCCGGCACCGCGTCAACGCTTCTCCAGCAGCGCCTCGTAGAGCCTGGCATGCGCGGCCGAGCCGATGCTGCGCAGGTATCGTTCGGCCACCAGCCGGCGTCCGTTCTGCGCGAGGCGGGCGTAGAGTTCCGTGTCGTCCAAAATCTCCCGGATCGCCGCCGCATAGTCGTTCGGGTCGAAGCCGTCGATCAGGCGGCCATGCTCGCCATCGGTCAGGATCTCGCGGGTGCCGCCAATCTTGGAGGCAATCACCGGCACTCCGAGATGCAGCGCCTCGATCGGGGCGATCGGCAGGCCCTCCCAGAGCGACGGCAGCACGAGCAGCCGCGCCGATCGAAGCGCCCGCAGCACCTCGCGGCGCGGCAGCGCGCCAACCCAGGTGATCCGGTCGCGCGCCGGGCTCGTGGCGATGCGGGCGCGCAGGGAGGCTTCCAGCGGGCCGCCTGCGATCATCAGCAGCCGGATGCCGGTTCCGGCGAGGCTCTCCAGGATGTCGACCATGAAGAGCGGGTTCTTCTGCGGATGGGCGCGGCCGGCGAAGATCAGATCAAAACGCTCGGCGCCGGGCTCCATTTCGACGAAATCGGCGGGGTCGATGCCGTTTAGAATGCTGGAGGCCTTCGGTGCCGTCCGGGCCAGGATGGCTTCGCGGTCGGCGCGATCCCGGTCGCCTTCCGAGACGAAGATCACCGCGTCGGCCCGCGCCGCGATGTGGCGCTCGGCGAGGCGGCCGAGCCAGCGCAGCGGTAGCATCTTGTTAGCATGGTGGTAGCCGTGCACGGTGTAGACGAGCGGCGCCGCGGCTGGAGACCCAAGGCCGGCCAGGGGCAGGCCGGCACGCGCGCCGTGGGCATGCACGATATCCGGTTGGAACCGCTCGATCTGCTTGGCGAGGCGGGGGCGCAGGCGCGGGTCCAGCCGCGCGGTGAAGAAGTCGAGTGCCGCCGTCCGGATGCCCTCCTGTTCGGCGCGCTCGAGGAGCGCCGATCCCGGCGCCGTCACCAGCGAGACGTCGAAGGCGCCGGTCGCGAGCAGGTCCCGGCAGAGACCGAGCACAGCGGTGCTGCCGCCACCGGGGCTGCCGTCGGGCAGGACGTGCAGGATGTGCCGCCGCCGGCTCATGTCGTTGTCTCGGCGATCGCCGCATCGGGCTGACGGTGCCGAGCAAGGGCGACAATGCGGCTGGTGAGGAGCAGCAGCGCCGTCGCGATCATGGCGAGCGCCGTGCCGGTCAGGCCGAAGGCGCCGATCAGCCACAGGCTAAGGGCGACCGAGGCGACGCCGCCGCCGATATTGATGATGGCGAGCGCACGATCCCGGCCGAGGCTGTACAGCCCGTAATTCACCGCGTCGGCCAGCAGGCGGATGATCATGGCGATCAGCATCAGGCCGAGCAGGGGGCCGTTGATCGGCGTTGCGGGCCCGAGCAGCCATGGCAGGCCGACGAGGGCGGCGGCCCAAACGAGGCTGGCCAGCACGACGGCCGCGACGAGAACCCGGGCGGCCATCGAAGTCAGAGCGCGCCGCCAGCTTTCCACGCCGCCGTCGCGCCAGGCGGTGACCAGGGCAGGCAGAGACACCTGCACGATGGCGGCCGAGACGAGGACGTGCAGGGCATTGGCGATCGACCAGTGCAGGACGAAGACGCCGGCGGCGCCGAGATCGAGTTTGGCGTTGACGATATAGCGATCGAGATAGGTCATGCCGACAAGGGCGAGGTCGTTCAGATAGATCAGCCATCCGCCCCGGATGCGGCGGCCGATCCAGCCGGCGTCGAGCGGGGACCGGAGGATGGCGGCGAGCGGCCAGCCGCGCAGGACGATCCAAAGGCCGGCTACATTGGCGGCGAGCGCCGCCAGCCAGCAGAGAAGCACGAAATCGAGCGTTCTCAGCGCCGGAAAGGCGATGCCGAGTAGCGCCGCCGGCACGACCCAGGCGCCGGAGCGGATCAGGAGCAGAAAATTGGCGGCGAGCGGCTTGCCGACGCTGATCAGGGCGATGTGCAGATCGAAGGCGAAGGCTTCCAGCGCCAGGATCGCGGCGATCACCGGCAGCGGACCCGGCGATGTCACCAGGCCGGCGAATATCAGCGCGCCACAGGCGGCGCCCGCTACCGCCAGGCTGAAGAGGGTCAGGATCAGTCGGTCGCGCACCCGCCGCCCGGCCTCGAGACGGGGCAGGCCGACGATCTCGCGGCCGAGGAAATAGGTGACGCCCCATCCGAGCATCACCGGCGTCAGGCCCGCCGCGCCCTGGATCAGGCCGAACTGCCCGACCGCGTCGATGCCGAGATAGCGGGCGAGATAGATAAGGAGAGCCAGGCGCATGGCGAGGCCCATGCCGCGGATCGCCAGATTGGCGGTCGGCGCGAACAGGGGATGCCGGCCGATGGCCCGTTGCTCCGGCAGGCCGGATGAGCCTCCTTGCCGGTGCCGGGGGCCGGTCAATTCGGCTGGCCGGCGCCGAGGCCAGCGCGGCTCGCCTCGCCCGGCCGGGCCGGGCCGGCGATCTGGCATTCGAGTGTGGCGACGAGGATCGTCCAGTCCAGCGCGGCCGCCGCGGCGCGCCCGGCGTCGGCATGGCGGTGCCACAGGTCGAGCGCTGCCTCCGCCGCCTCTGCCAGGGCAAGCGGCTCTGGCCGGGCAACCGCTCCGCAGCCGGCGGCGCGGACGATGTCCTTGGCGCCATTGCCGGGATCATCGGTGGTGACGACCGGCAGCCCGCTCGCCATCGCCTCGGCGACGACGCGGGGAAATCCCTCGCGCTGGCTGGTCAGCATCAGCAGGGCATGCTCGGCCAGCAGCCGGATCTTGTCGTCGTCCGAAACGGCGCCGAGAAGGTCGATCGCGGCGCGGGCCGGCGAGGCGTCGATCCGCTGGCGGAGCTCGGCCAGCGCCGGGCCGTCGCCGGCGATGGTCAGCCGGTCAGGATAGCCGCGCTCCCGCAGGCATTCGAAGGCCGAGACGAGCAGCGGCAGGTTCTTGTGGGCGGTGATGCGGCCGAGCGACAGGATACCCCGGCGCAGCTGGCCGGGCGGTGCGCGATAGGCCTTGAGATCGAGGCCACTCGGCAGCACGAAGACGGGACGACCGGAGGTTCGGCTGATCGCCGTCGCCACGCTATCGCTGATGGCGGCGTTGTGCGCCGTGGCACATGGCAGGAGGCGCTGGATCGCGGCATGGAAGCGGTCGCTGCGAACCTCGCACCAATGCAGCACGGCGCGTTGGCGCAACGCGCCCGGCAAGGTCACCGCGTGCAGCAGCGGCCATTGATTGAGGATGACGAGGTCATAGTCGGCTTGCTGCAGGCGGCGCCGGGTCCAGAGCGCGTAGCGCAAGATGGCCGGCCAGCTCCGCCGCATCCAGGCGCGCGGCGGCGACGTATAGCGCGGCGCGACCGGGTGGCGGTGAACCCGGACGCCGTCCTGCTCTTCTTCTCCAGCGAGCCCGGCCGCATGGGCGACGCAGAACAAGTCGACCTCGTGGCCGCGCGCGGCGAGCGCCCGGCCGAGGCCGGCGAAGAACAGCTCCTGTCCGCCGAGGCTCGGCGGATACAGCTCGGTCAGGAGCGCGACGCGCATCAGCCGACGCCGGCCGGCTCGGCCGCTCTCCGAAGTAGATGCGGGCCGAAATCCGGTTCCTGCCAGAGATCGCGCAGGCCGTCGTCGAGTGTGCGGGCGGGCTGCCAGCCGAAGCGCTTGCGGATCCTGGAGATATCGGCGGCGAGAAAAGGCCGGTCGACGGCGCGGCTGCGTTCGGGATCGCGCGTGACCTCGAAATCAAAGCCGGCGATCGCCCGCATCTTCTCGAGGATCTCGGCGACCGAATGGCAGTGCGAGGTGCCGAGATTGACGGGAAGCCATGTGCCGGGCGCCACCGCGCCGCCAAACGCCAGGGCGGCGAGGCCGGCGGCCGCGTCGTCGACATGGATATAGTCGCGCCTCGGCCAGAGATTGCCGAGTTGGACCTGCCGGCGCCCGGCCTTCAGCTGGCTGACGATCTCCGGCACCAGATGCGGGTTGGTCTCGCCGGGGCCGACGACGTTGAACAGCCGGACGGCGATCCCCACCAGGTTCCGGGCTGCGGCGAAATGGGCGAGATATTGCTCGGCCTGCAGTTTGGTGAGGCCGTAGAGGTCGGTCGGCCCCAGCGCCGAGCGTTCCTCTACATGCGGGCGCGCGTCGGGGCGGTAGACGGCGCCGCTGCTGGCCAGAAGGAAGCGGCAGCCGGTCGGCGCCGTCCGCAACAGATTTACCGTGCCGGAAAGGTTCACGGCCAGCGCCCCGAGCGGATCGCGGTCGCATTCCGGAATGAAGTGGATGGCGGCGAGATGGAGGATGATCTCGGGCATGAAGGTGTCGATGGCATGGGCCACGACGGCGGCGTCCCGGATGTCGCCGCGCAGCAGCGTCATCTGTGCCTGTTCGGCGACGCTGAAACGCTGCGCGCCGAAATGGAGCGTGTCGAGGACGAGCAGGTCGTGCTCCGGCGCTAGCAGGCGCACCAGCGCCCTGCCGACAAAGCCCGAACCGCCCGTCACCAGAATCCGGCTGCGACGGCTTGCCATTGAGCTCCCCCCGGAGGCTCAACCCGGCCGATCGACCTGCGTCGCCGGCGTGGCTTTCATTTCAAGGCTGGCTGCGTATTCGCGACGAATGCCTCGATCGCTCTCCCCCACTTTCGATGCCGCAGACATGTTGATCAAGGCCGGATTTCTTTAGCACGAGGCTGGGATTTTCCCTAGTCCGGCCGGAATACCCGGTCGCCGAAGCTGAATCCGGAACAGGGCTCCGATCGCGACAGGGCGGCCGGTCGCGCCGAAGACCCGCTTCGCCAGTGAACAGTTCAGACGAATTATTTATATAACCTTATTGTGTATTCCTTTGCGGAATGCACCCAGGAATTGCTGCGGCGCGAGCAGAGCGACAGCAGGGCGGCACAATCGGCAGCGATGGCCGAGTCGAGACTTTCACGCCGGAAGTCGCGGAATGCGGCGATTATTCGGTGTCTTGTCGGCAATGTCGGCGGATTCTTGATTTAGTTGTGGAGATATTGTGGCGGGCCGGTTTTGATGCATTGCATTCAAACTCTGGCTGTGTCCTCGCGACAACAGTAATTCGGTCGGGCTGTGATATAGCTAGCTCACGTTCTTAACTGGAGCCCCCCGCCAATGAACCTTCTTCGTATCTCCGCTCTCGCGTCCGCCTCGCTGCTCGCTCTGGGCGTCACCGCCCAGGCCGCCGACCTGACCTACGAGCCCGCCCCGGTCGTCGAGGCTGCCCCGGCTGCCTTCAACTGGACCGGCTTCTACCTCGGCGTGCACGCCGGCGCTGCCATCGTTGACGGCGACTACTCGGTTGTTGGCACGGACATCGGTGGCGACAACGCTACCGGCTTCATCGGTGGCGTCCAGGCTGGCTACAACTGGCAGTTCGACAACATCGTGATCGGCGCCCAGACGGACTTCGCCTACACCTCGGCCAAGATCTCGTCTTGGGACAACACTGCGACCGCTGGCAGCTCGGCTGAGAACAAGCTCGAGTGGCTCGGTTCGACGACGGGTCGCGTCGGCTACGCCTTCGACAACCTGCTCGTCTACGGCAAGGGCGGTGTCGCCTACGGCCAGTCGAAGATCGACGTCAACACCCCGGTCGGCTCCATCGATGACTCGAAGTGGCATGTTGGCTGGACGGCTGGCGTTGGCGCTGAATACGCCTTCACGCAGAACATCACCGGCCTGATCGAGTACAACTATGTCGACCTCGGCTCGGAAGACTACTTCGACAACGCCGTCAATGCCGACCTGACGACGAACGTCATCAAGGCTGGCCTGAACTACAAGTTCTGATCCGCTTTTCTCGGATCGGTTACGGAAAGGCGGCCCATCGGGCCGCCTTTTTTCGTTTCCAAGACCACAGGGGTCGCGCTTGCGTGGCCCCTTTTTCGTTGAACGCCACCCGTCGCATTTCGACGCGAGGGTGCTTGTCAGGCGGCGGATCGTCTCGTAAAAGCGTTATGTTATAACATAACATATGGAGCATCCGATGCGGATCCAACGTCTTCTCCTCGTCTCGACCCTTCTCGGTCTCGGCACCGTCGCCGCCTCCGCGCATGGCATCTGGACGGCGGAGCGCTGGGGCGAGACCGGCATCGTCTACGGCCATGGCGCCGAGGACGGGGCCTATGAGCCGGCGAAGGTCAAGCAGGTGAGGGCGGTCGACAAGGAAGGCAAGCCGGTCGAGGCCAAGATCGCCGGCCGCAAGGGCGGTGCCGTGGTCGAGGCGGCCGATGAAGCGGTCATCCTGCTCGTCGATTTCGCCAACGGCATCTATTCGAAGGGCGCCGACGGCCAATGGGTGAACAAGCCGAAGCGCGAGGTTCCCGGCGCCACCGAGGCCGGCGACAACTGGAAGCACAACGTCACCATCCGCCATCTGCATGGCGATGCGCTGCCGGAACTGCCGCCGCAGAAGCTGCAGATCGTGCCGCTGGCGAACCCGACCGAGCTGGCCGCCGGCGCCTTGTTCAAGGTCCGGGTTCTCTTTGACGGCAAGCCGCTCGCGGGTGCCGCCATCACGCCGGACTATGTCAACGCGTCCGAGGCGACCCTCGGCAAGACCGATGCGGACGGCGTCGCCGAGGTGCTGATCCGCAATCTCGGGCTCAACGTGATCGCGGTCTCGCATTCCGTGCCGCTCGCCGATACGCGCGATGCCGACAAGGCGAACCATTTCGCCACGCTCTCCTTCGTCAACGAGCCGCACCACGAACATTGAGGTGCCGGTGGCCGGGGCGGGGTGTCCCGGCCACTTTCGACGAACGCTTCATCACACGGATGCCCTTCATGCCCGCCATCGACGCCGACGGCCGCCTGCCCGTCACCGTGCTTTCCGGCTTTCTCGGCGCCGGCAAGACGACGCTGCTCAACCATATTCTCAACAATCGCGAGGGACGGCGCGTCGTCGTCATCGTCAACGACATGAGCGAGGTGAACATCGACGCGGCGCTGGTGCGCGACGGCGGCGCCGATCTGTCGCGAACCGAGGAGCGGCTGGTCGAGATGTCGAATGGCTGCATCTGCTGCACGCTCCGCGACGATCTCCTGGCCGAAGTCCGCCGGTTGGCGGCGGAGGGCCGGTTCGATTATCTGCTGATCGAAGGCACCGGCATCGCCGAGCCACTGCCGATCGCCGCGACGTTCTCGTTTCGCGACGAAGCGGACGTGTCGCTCGCCGACGTGGCGCGCCTCGACACCATGGTCACGGTCGTCGATGCGGTGAACCTGCTGCGGGACTATTCCAGCCCCGACTTCCTGCGCGATCGCGGCGAGACGGCTGGCGAGGGCGACGAGCGGACACTCGTCGATCTCCTCGTCGAGCAGATCGAGTTCGCTGATGTCATTGTGGTCAACAAGGCCGACGATGTCCCGGCCGAGCAGCGCGACCTGGTCGCCACCATCGTGCGGGCCCTTAATCCGGATGCGAGGATCGTCTTTGCCGCTTTCGGTCAAGTCGCGATCGACACCGTGCTCGGCACCGGCCTGTTCGATCCGGACAGGGCCGAGGAGCATCCGCTCTGGTTCAAGGAGCTGAACGGCTTCCGCGACCATGTGCCGGAGACAGAAGAGTACGGCATTTCGAGCTTCGTCTACCGGGCGCGGAGACCCTTTCACCCGGCCCGATTTCAGGCGTTTCTCGATGCGGGCTGGCCGGGGCTTATCCGGGCGAAGGGCCTGTTCTGGCTGGCGACGCGGCCGCAATGGGTGGGCGACATGAGCCTTGCCGGCGCGATCTGCCGAACCGGGCCGATGGGCTTCTGGTGGGCGGCGGTGCCGCGGGAGCACTGGCCGGACGATGCAGAATGGAGCGCGCGGCTGCGGCGCAACTGGGCTCCGGTCTTCGGCGATCGCCGGCAGGAGCTGGTGTTCATCGGCACGGGCTTCGACGAAATGGCGATGCGGGCGGCGCTCGACGCCGCGCTCGTCGGCCCGGCCGATCCCGCCCGTTTCGACCTTTCGGCCTTCCGCGATCTCGAGGATCCGTTTCCCGCCTGGCGGCGCGACCGGGCGGCCTGAACGGTGCGGTTCCCCAATCCCTTCGCGCCGCGCGAACCATCGCAGAACGCGGAGGCCGCGGCCCGCATCAAGGCGTGGACCCGGACGGCGCTCGGCCTCGACGAGGCGACGCGCGTCCTGGTGCACGAGATAGCCTGCGCGCGGCCAGGATGTGCGCCGCGCGAAACCGTGGTGCTGGTGGTGCCGGCCGAGGCGCCGCCGTTCCGGATCGCCCTGCACAAGTCGATGCGGGATCTGACCGAGGCCGAACTCGCCAGGGTCTGGCGGGCCCGGTCTTCGGCGATCGACGGGGAAGGGCCGCCCGGCGACGGGCGGCCGGCTTCGTCGGACTAGATGCTCTCGGGCGGCGTGGCGGACGCCGTCTGGCTCTGGTTGCTGTCGAGGACGACGACCTTCGAACCGGCGGGAACGCGGTTGTAGAGGTCGAGGATGTCCTGGTTCATCAGCCGGATGCAGCCGGACGAGACGGCCTGGCCGATCGACCAAGGCTGGTTGGTCCCATGGATGCGGTAGAGCGTGTCCTGGCCGTTGTTGAACAGATACAGCGCGCGGGCGCCGAGCGGATTTTCCGGGCCGCTCTCCATGCCGTTCGCCCATTTGGCGTTGCGCTCGGGGTCGCGCTTAATCATGTCCTGCGTCGGCGTCCAGCGCGGCCATTCGCGCTTGTACTGGACGGTCGCCGCGCCGGTGAATTCGAGGCCGGCCTTGCCGACGCCGACGCCGTAGCGCATCGCCTGGCCGTTTTCCTGGACGAGATAGAGGAAGCGGTTGGCCGGATCGACGACGATGGTGCCGGGCTGCTCGCCGGTCGGGTCCTTGACGACCTGGCGCATGTAGCGCGGCTTCAGGTGCTTCAGGTCGACGGCCGGAATCGGGAACTTGTCGTCATCGACCGCCGCGTAGCGGCTGACGGTGGCCGGGTCGAGACGCGGCGGCGCCTCGGCGACCGGGCCGGTGGTGGCGCAGGCGGTCACGACCGGCAGGAGCAGCAACAGGGCGGGGATGTTCAGTCGGCGCGCCAGGCGCGACGGTTGGGGGGAAAGCGACATGGCGCTTCTTTCTGCTGGGATGGGCATGGGCGAAGGAGGATGGACTTCGATTATTCGGCCTGACGCGCGCGGGCGTCGGCGACGACCTGCTTGAAGCCGGCATAATCGAGCGTGGTGGTGCGGAACGGCCCGACCAGATAGGTCGGCGTTCCGGTCAGTCCCAGCGAATCCGCCTGGGCGAGATTGCGCTGGAGGAGGGCGGTGATCTTCGGGCCGTGGGCGTCGAGATCGGCTTCCAGGCGGGTCATGTCGATGCCGGCGGCCTTCATGGCCTTGAGCATGGACTGCTGGTCCGCCTTGCGGCCGGAGATCCCCATCAAGGCGTGATGGGCCTTCTCGTAGCCGCCCTGGTACTTGGCGCCGAGCGCCAGCTGGGCGCCGAGAATGGAGGACTCGCTGAGGATCGGCCAGTCCTTGTAGACAAGGCGGATCTTGCCGTCTTCCTTGACGACGCGCTCGAGGTCCGGCGCCGACTTCTTGCAGTAGATGCAGTTGTAGTCGAGATAGGCGACGATGGTGACGTCGCCCTTCGGATTGCCGCCGACCGGGGCCTCGGGATCGTTGAGGATCGCATTGACGTCAACCTGCTGCGCCCAGGCTGGGCTGGCCAGCAACGGGGTGACGGCAAGGGCGGCGGTGCTCAAGGCGATAAAGTCGCGACGGTTCATCATGGTATTCCTTATAGCGATGGGATGAGGCGAAGTTCAGATGCCTGCGCGTCCCAGATTGCTTCCAAACGCCGCAGTCGTGATCGCCCCGATGCTGCGTGTGCCCTCGATCTCGCGGCCGGTCGCCGGGTCGATCAGCAGCATTGTCGGCGGCCCGACGACGTCGAAACGCTGCATCAGCGCCTGCGTGTCCGGGGTGGTTTCGGTGACGTCGGCGACGATCACCGAGGCGCGGGCGAGGCGGGCCACGATCGCCGGATCGCGGAACACGGTGCGGTCATGCGTCTTGCAGACCGTGCACCATTCGGCCGTGAAGGAGACGAAGATCGGCTGGCCCTGCTGGCGGGCGCCGGCGATGGCGGCGTCCATGGCGGCCGGCGAATTGACGCGGATCGCGGTCTCGGCCGCGATCGCCGCCGGTGCCGCCCGGCCTTCGGTCAGGAAGGCGAGCGGGCGCAACGGGTCGCTGGCGCCGGCGCTGGCGCCGATGATCAGCACCGCGCCATAGACGAGCGCGGCGAAGCCGAGCGTCTTGCGCGGGTGGTCCAGGAAGGGGCGGACCGGCTCCGATGGTGTGGCGGCGGTGAAGGCGACGCCGGTGCCGATCGCCAGCAGCGCCCAGAGCGCGAGCGTGAGTGAACCGGGCATGACGCGGCCGGCCATCTCGATGGCAAGCCCGAGGAAGACGATGCCGAAGATCCCCTTGATGCGGCCGAGCCACGGGCCGGCGCGCGGCAGGATCCGGGCGCCGAAGGTGCCAACGGCGATCAGCGGCAGCCCCATGCCGAGGCCGAGCGCGAACAGTGCGCCGGCGCCGCGCCCGACATCGCCGGTCTGCGACACATAGAGAAGGGCGACGGCGAGCGGCGGCGTCACGCAGGGGCCGACGATCAGCGCCGATCCGAAGCCGAGCAGGGCGGCGCCGGCCAGCGAGCCGCCGGAGCCGGCCGTGGCCGGCTGGAGGAAACGCCCGAGGAAGGCCGGCGCCTGCAATTCGTAGAGGCCGAACATCGACAGGGCGAGCGCGACGAGGACGACGCTCATCAGGCCGAGCGCCCAGGGCGTCTGCAGTGCCGCCTGCAGGTTCTGGCCGGACCAGGCCGCGACGACGCCGAGCAGCGCATAGGCTGCCGCCATCGCCAGCACGTAGGCGAGCGACAGCGAGAAGCCGCGCCGCGCCGACGTTCCCGCGCCGGAGCGGGCGATGATCCCGGAAAGGATCGGGATCATCGGGAAGACGCAGGGCGTCAGGGCCAGCAGCAGGCCGAAGCCTAGAAAGGCGGCGATCATCATGGCCGGATTGCCGGCCATCAGCGAACTGGCGGTCGCCGGCGTCGCGATATCGGGCATGGCCGTCGCGATCGGGGCGCTCGCGGCAGCGGAGGCCGCCGGCTCGTCCTCGGCGACGATTGCGGCCGCGTCGAGCTTCGGCATGGCCAGGCTGAGCGCCGGACCAGCGGCGCTGACCGCGAGCGTCGCGAGGTCGACGGTCCTGTGGGTTGGCGGATAGCAGATGCCGGCTTCGGCGCAGCCCTGGAAGGTGACGGTCAGGGACGGACCGGTGCCGAGATCCGCCGCCGCAATGCGCGCCTCGGCCTTGCCGTAATAGACCTCAGTCGGGCCGAAATTCGGATCGTCCTTCATCTCGCCGGCCGGCGTCACGGCGACGAGCGTCGCGCCGCCCGCGTCGCGGACGCCGATTTTGTCGCGATAGAGATAATTGCCGTCGGCGATGGTCCAGGCGAGACGGAGATCCCCGCCGGCGTCGCGGCTGGCGGCGAGATTGAATATGGCGTCGGCGCGCGGCGGCGATTGCGCGCCGGCGGGCAGGGCGGCTAGGACGATCAGCGCGGCGAGCGCCAGCACGCGCAGGACGGCGCGCCGGATCGACGGGAAAGGCAACTGGCAGGGGTTCACGATATTCGTCATGGACCCACCCATCTGAATTCCACCTTAAGGCAGCCTTAAGCTGGCAAGGCAAGATCGGGGCAAAGGAGACACAATGCGCATTCTGGTGGTCGAGGATGATCCGATCCTGGCGGACGGGCTGAAGGTCGGGCTGGGGCTCGCCGGCGCCACGGCCGATCTGGTCGGCAGCTGCGGGGACGCACGCTCGGCCCTGGCGGCGCATGACTTCGACGCCGTCGTGCTCGACGTGATGCTGCCGGATGGCTCCGGCCTCGAGGTGCTCAAGGAAATGCGCGGCGCGGGCGATCGTACCCCGGTGCTGCTCTTGACCGCGCTCGACGAGGTTTCCGATCGCATCCGCGGGCTGGATGGCGGCGCCGACGACTATCTGAGCAAGCCCTTCGACCTCGACGAGCTGGCGGCCCGGATCCGTGCCATCGCGCGCCGTGCCAGCGGGCGGGCGGCGCCGCTACTGGTGGCGGGCGATCTGGTGCTCGATCCGGCCTCGATGTCGGCCGCGCAGGACGGGGCGGAGATCCCGCTGTCGCGGCGCGAATTCGCGGTGCTGTCGCTGCTGATGGAGCGGCCGGGCATCATCCGCTCCAAGGGCGAGATCGAGGATCGCCTCTATGGCTGGCACGAGGAAGTCGAGAGCAACGCGGTGGAAGTGCATGTCCATAATCTCAGGGCCAAGATCGGCCGCACCGCCATCGAGACCGTGCGCGGCCTCGGCTACCGGATGAGGGATGCGGGATGATCTCGCTTCGCCGCCGCCTCTTCCTCATCCTGCTGGTCGCGACCGGGGTGATCTGGCTCTCCGCCGTCGCCTGGATCTATCAGGTCAGTCGCGCCGAGGTGGAGCATGTGCTGGACACGCGTCTGCAGGAGGCGGCGCGCATGGTGGATTCGCTCGTTGCCGGGCATATGCCGGCCTCGCCGGCCGAGCCCGTCGTCATTCCGGGCGGCGAGACGTCCAGCTATGAGCGCCAGCTTTCCTGTCAGATCTGGTCACTCGATGGCCGGCTGATCGCGCGCTCTTCCGGCGCGCCGGACGAGCAGCTCGCCGGCCCGGCTCCTGGCTTCTCGGAGCGCGTGGTCGATGGCGAGCGCTGGCGGATCTTCACGGTCGACGATGCCGCCAAGGGCGTCCGCGTCATGGTCGGCGACCGGCTCGGCCTGCGCGACCAGCTGATCGCCGATCTGATCAAGGGCCTGCTGTGGCCGACGCTGCTGGTCGCCCCACTGCTGGGACTGCTAATCTGGGTCAGCCTCGGACGGGGACTGCGACCGCTCGGCGATATCACGACGGCGCTGAAGGCGCGCGATGCCGAGGATATGCGCCCGATCGACGCCGGCCACGCGCCGGCGGAGATCCGGCCGCTCGCCGACGCGCTCAATACGTTGTTCGCCAAGGTCGAGGCGGCGCGCCAGCAGGAGCGGGAGGTGACGGCCTTCGCCGCGCATGAGCTGAAGACGCCGCTCGCCGGTCTGAAGACGCAGACGCAGATCGCGCTGGCTGCGTCCGACGAAGAGATCCGCAACGGCGCGCTGCGCCAGATCCTCTCCTCCGTCGATCGGACGACGCGTCTGGTGCGCCAGCTGCTGGTGCTGGCCAAGCTCGATGCCGGCTCCCTGACGATGCCGGTCACGCCCGTCAGCCTCGGCGACATCATCGACGAGATCTGTGCCATCAGCGGACCGACGCCTGCCTGCCGGATCGTCGTCGATCCGCTGCTCTATGACCGGCGGGTGCCGACCGACCGCGAGATCCTGACGATCGCGCTGCGCAATCTGCATGAGAACGCGGTCCAGCACAGCCCCGCCGGCGGCACCATCAGCTGGCGCTTCACGCCGGACGGTTTCGGGGTCGTGGTCGAGGACGAGGGGCCGGGGGTCGATGCGGACGAACTCCCGCATGTGCGCCAGCGCTTCTATCGCGGCCGCAGCCGCAGCCCGGTCGGCAGCGGGCTCGGCCTCGCCATCGTCGAGGTCGCGTCGGCCCGAATCGGCTGGAGCCTGCATCTGGAAAACCGTGCCGAGGGGCGTGGCTTCCGGGCAGAGCTTCGCCGGGTCGGAAACGCCATTCCGGCCTGAGCCAGCGGCGGCCGCCGAGCCCAAGGAAGGCTCATTTGGCGTTTACCACCGCTCTGAACTGAATGTTAATCCACAGTCCGCTAGGTTTCCCGCTCGGAATGACCGCTGTCTTGTCAGCGGGTTATGATCCGCGTTGCGAAGGCGGCTGGCGGTCCCTGGCGGACCTCTCGCACACTTGAGAAGAGGAAGCCGGCGCGGCCATGAACGACGTCTCGCATGACATCGGAAAAGCCAATGGGGCATCCGGCGATGCCGGTCCCTGGCCGATGGCGTTCGCCATTCTGGTGAAGACGCTCCGGCGCTGGATCTGGATCATCCTGGCGGCTGGAATCGTCTTCGGCCTTCTGGCCGTGGTCGCCAAGTCGCTGATGCCGCAGCGCTATACGGCGACAGCGCAGTTCCTGCTCGATCCGCGCGGCCTGCCGATCTTCCCGGGCGATCTCTCGGTCGCCCAGTTCGACGCCAACAGCCAGATCGGCGTGGTCGAGAGCCAGATGCGGATCATCACCTCCGAGCGGGTGCTCTCCAAGGTCCTCGCCGACGAGGCTCTGATGGACGCGCTGATGCCGCGCGACGGCGGCGAGGGTACCGCGCCAGCGGATCCGATGCCGCTGCGCCCCAGCCTCGACGTCAGCGGCAACAAGGCCGCGGCGCTGACCGTCCTGCAGCGCGCGATCTCCGTGCAGCGGGCCGAGCGCAGCTTCGTCATCGACGTCACGGCGACGGCGCGCACGCCGGTTCTGGCGGCCGAACTCGCCAATGCCGTGGTCAAGGCCTATCTCGAGGAAGACGCAGCCAATCGCGGCGAGGCGGCCAAGCGCCTCACCGATGAACTGACCGGCCGCCTGGAGACGCTGCGCCAGCGCCTGCGCGATTCCGAGGCCAAGGCCAACAGCTTCCGTATCGAAAGCGGCCTGATCAGCACGGGCGACCGCCTGGTCGTCGAGCAGAAGCTCGCCGAGGCCGTCACCGAACTGAGCGCGGCGCAGCTGCGGCTCGATCAGGCGACGTCGCGGGCGGCGCAGCTCGATTCCGCCCAGCGCGATCTCGGCATGCTCGGCGCCAATGACGACATGCGTTCGCTGACGCCGCTGATCGAACGGCAGAACGCGGCGCGCGAGAATATCGCGGTGCTGGCGGCGCGCCTCGGCGATCGCCATCCGGCGTTGAGCGAGGCCCGCGATCGCCTCGAAGAGATCGGCCGGCGCATCGACGTCGAGCTCGGCTGGATCAAGCAGGCGGCGCAGGCCGATCTGGAGCGGGCGCGGACGACGCAGCAGGCACTGTCGCGCTCGGTCGCCACGTTCTCCGACCAGGTTGCCAAGACGCAGCAGGCGAAGCTCGAAATGCGGGCGTTGGAGCAGGAAGTCGAAACCAACAGGACGCTGCTGGAATCCTTCAAGACGCGTGCCCTGCAGGTCGGCGAGTTCGGTCGCATCGATCCCGGCGCGGTCCGCATCGTCTCGGTGGCGCAGCCGCCGCCGGAACGTCGAGGGCTCAAGGGCCTGGTGCTCTGGGGCGCGTTCGGCGCCGTCATGGGCATGATCCTCGCCGCCGCGTTCGCCACCTTCAAGGCCATGCTGTCCATCGGCGCCGCGATGTCTCGCGGCGCTGCCTCGGCCGGCGCCCGCCCGCACGCGACGCGGGAGCGTGCCGCGTCCGAGGGGGTGGCATTGCCATCCTGAGCCGATGATCCGCTCCATCGCCCATTCGACCCTCGCGGCACCGGTATGAAACCGGCGAGATCCCCGCGCCTGCTTGGCTGGATCGGTTGGGCCGGCGCCGACGCGATGGGCCGGCTGGCGCTGCTGACCGGCAGCACGATCATCCTGTCACGCATGCTGACGCCGCACGATTTCGGCATCAGCGCGCTGGTACTGACCATCGTCGCCGTGGCGTCGGTCTGTGTCGGCGCTCCGTTCGAGGAGGCGCTGGCGCAAAGGCGGTCGCTGCGGCGGTCGCATCTCGGTGCCGCGCTCGCCCTGTCCTGGCTGGTCGGCCTCGTCCTGCTCGTGCTTTCGGTGGCCGGCGGCTATTGGCTCGGCCATCTCTATGGCGAGCCGCAGATGCGGACCCTGCTGCCGGTCGCCATGCTGTCGGTCTTCTTCAGCGGCCATTCCGACATTGCGACGGCGCTGGCGCGCCGGCTGCACCGCTTCAACGATGTCGCGATGGCGACGCTCGCAGGGCATGCGATTGGCATCGCGCTGGCGCTTGCCATCGCCTTTGCCGGCGGCGGGGTCTGGGCGCTGATCGCCCAGCGCCTGCTCGTCGTCGTCGCCCGCGCCTTCATCCTGCAATGGCGGCTGGGCTTCCTGATCCTGCCGCGCTGGTCGATGTCGCATCTCGGCCATATCGGCCGGTTCGCCCGCATCTCCTTCTTCGACCGGCTGGCCGACAACCTGACCTATCTCGCCTTCAACAACATCGTCGGCATGCTCTACGGCGTCACCGTGCTCGGCTATGTCAACATGGCGATGCGGCTGATCGAACCGATTCGCGGCGCCATCATCGCCACCTCGCACAATCTCGCCTTCTCCTATTTCGCCGGCGCGAGCGACCATCCCGTCCGCCTGCGCGAGCGGGTCGAGCCCGTCGTCGCCAATGCCGCCTTCGTCATCGCGCCGCTCTTCGCCGGCCTTGCTGCCGTGACCCCGATCCTGCTGCCGATCGTCGCCGGTCCCGGCTGGGACGGCGCGATCAACATCGCCATCTGCCTCGCTGCCGGCGCGGCGATCGTGCTGCCGGCGCGGCTGGTCTATACGGCGCTCTCCGCCAGCGCCCGGCCGGAATTCAGCCTGATCGGCGCTTTGGCGAGCTTCGGCTCCACGCTCGTCATCCTCGTCGCCGCGAGCCCGCTCGGGCCGATCAGCGTCGGCGTATCTCGCTTCGTCGGCGACAGCGTCCAGGCCGGCTTCGCCATCAGCTTGCAGTCGCGCCATCTCGCCTGGTCGCGCTTCGAGCGCCTCGGCTCCCTGCTGCCGGCATGGTTCCTCTCCGGCGCCATGGGTCTGGTCGTCGCCGGCGCCGGGTACGGGCTTGCCGGCATCAACCGTCCGCTGGCGCTCCTGCTGTCGGTGGCGCTCGGCGTCGCCGTCTATGCCGGGCTGCTCGCTGTCTTCGCCCGGCCCGCTCTGCGCAACCTGCTGGCCGTCGTGCGTCCCGGCCGGCGGACCGGAACCATCAAGCTGGAATCCTGACCATGTCCGCCTCGTCTCCGCGCGATCGCGCTGTCCTCGTCACCGGTGCCGCCGGTTTCATCGGTCAGGTGGTGACGCGCGACCTGGCAGCGGCCGGCTTCGCGGTACGGGCCGGAACGCGTCGGAACGCCGCCCCGCTGCCGGAGGGCGCCGTCGCCATGCGCTGCGACCTGGCCGATCCGGCCGCGACGCGCGCCGCCGTCGCCGGCACCAGCGTCGTCGTCCATGCGGCCTATGGCGATTCGGCCTCGATGGTCGCCGAATGCCGCGTCCTGCTCGCGGCGATGAGCGCGGCCAAGGTGCCCTGCCTGATCTATTTCAGCTCGATCGCCGTTTATGGCGAGCGGACGGGCGTGGTCGACGAGACGATGCCGGCGGCTGGCGCGCCGGGCGGCTATGGTGACGCCAAGATCGCCTGCGAGGCCTTCGTGCGCGCCTGGGCGCAGGATCCGGCCGCGCCGGAGCGCCGGGTTCTGATCCTGCGGCCGGGCATCGTCTATGGCACCGGCAGCGTGTTCTGGACGGACAAGCTGGCCGAGCGAATCCGGGCTCGCGCCTGGGGCCATTTCGGCCCGTCCGGCGCCGGCCCGGCGGCGCTGGTGCATGTCGATGACATCGGCGAACTGGTGGCGACCGCCGCGCGCTGGCTGGCGCTGGTGCCGTCCGAATGGCCGCCGGTAACGGCGCTCAATGTGGTCGGCCCGGAAACGCCGAGCTGGAACGACTATTTCGCGGCCCTGGCGAAGCGGATTGGCGTGCCGTTGCGGCCGCTCGGCGGTGTGAGGCTGTCGCTCCGCCAGGCACTCGCCGTGCCGGGCAAGGTCGCGCGCAAGCTGCGGCTGCCGCTGTTCCGTCGCGCCGCGCTGGCGCCGACCCGACCCGAGATGGCGATCTTCGCGCGGGACGTGCGCTACGACACGACGGCGATCCGCGCGCGCGGGCTGGCGCCGCGCACCGGTCTGGCGGAAGGCCTTGCCCGCACCACTTTCAAGCCGACGCGCTGACGCCTCAGGCGAAAGCGAAACGACGCGCCGAGCGCGCGGGCAGGTCTATCTGCCAGCCGTTATCGACCTGGCGGGCGCCCGCGTCGAGGCCGATCGCCTGGGGGTGGGCGTCATCGAAACCGAACGCGGCGACGAGCGGCCGGGCGCCGCCGGTCTCGAAGCTCACATCGATCGTCGCGGCGGCGTCCGATTTGTTGATCACGACGAGATGCAGGCCCGTCTGGCCGGTCGCGCCGGCGGCATAGGCGACCAGGTCCGCGCCGCCGCCCGCGATCGTAACCTCGAGCGATTGATCGCCGAAGCGTTGTCCGCCGGCGTCGGCCGCGCGATAGAGCCGGTAGGCCTCTCCGAGCCAGCCCTCAAGACTGCCCCAATGGCTGGCGAAGACGACGTCGTGGCGGCCGAACCGGCCGAGCACGTCGGCCAGCGCAAGGCCGGAGGCGAGTTGGCCGGCGCCGCCATAGTTGAACTCGGTGATCGCGAGCGCCGTGCCTGGGAAGGTCGCGGCGATGATGGCCTCGAGGCTAGGCAGCAGCGGCAGGCCGAGCTGGGCCTCGCCCGAAAATGCCGGCAGGGCGCGCGGCACCCAGCTTTCCTCCCGGAAACCGGGCTCGGTCAGCGTGCGGGGCGCCTCGAGCAGCGCCGCCGCCAGCGCCGGATTCTCGGTACGGAACAGGTCGCCGGAATTGCTGTAGGGGTACCAGTGCACGTCCAGCGCGTCGAGCAGGCGGATGCCGTCCTGCTCCGAGGCCTGGCGGAAGGCGTCGAGATAGGCGGCGACGAAGCTGCCGTGATGGCGGTAGTCGTTCCAGTCCGGCGCATCCTGGAAGCTCGCCATCTCGGTAGCGCCCCAGCTCACCGGGCCAAAGACGAGGGCGGCCGGGTCGGCGCGCTTGATGGCGCGCGCGGCCGCCAGCGAGCGCTCGAGGAAGGCGCGGATCGTCGGCTTGCCGGCGACGATGCGCGGGTGGGTCTCGAACCAGAGCCCCGGTTCGTTGTCGAGTGCATAGGCGTAGATGCCGCGCTCGCTGTCCGCGCCGCCATAGGTCTCGACCAGGCGCGCGAGCAGCTGCGGGATATCGGCGACGGCCGGCACGATCGGGTCGCCGGCCTTCGTGCCGGCTGTCCACTGGATCGGCACGAAGCGCGGCGAGGGCGCGGCGGCCTCAGGCG
This sequence comes from Kaistia granuli DSM 23481, assembly GCF_000380505.1. GTDB lineage: Bacteria > Pseudomonadota > Alphaproteobacteria > Rhizobiales > Kaistiaceae > Kaistia > Kaistia granuli. The sequence goes on from NZ_AQYH01000004.1 coordinate 62,980, forward strand.
GTACGGGGCCGTCGAAATCGGCGGCGACGGAACCGGCGAGCGGCACGGTGACGAGGCTCTTGGCGCCCATGGCCAGCGAGGCCTCGTGCATCGCCTCGATCAGCAGGGCGGGCTTGGTCCATTCCGTCTTCGGCAGGCCCAGCGCGTCGAGCAGGAACGGGCCGTTGGCGTGCTGGTAGTCCTTGCCGGCATTGGCGGCGTTGTTGACCCAATTGTAGGTCGTCATCAGATTGCCGCCGAGCCGGCGCGCCGTGACACCGGCGGCGCGGTCGAGTTCGGCGGAGGGCGCGCCGCCATCCATCGTGCCGATCTCGTTGGAGCCGTAGATTAACGGGCTGATCGGCCGGCCCGGTCCGCCGTCCGCGACGCGCAGGCTCCACTTTGCGCCGGACTGCGCCATCGCGGGGAGACCGCCGAGGGCGAGACCGCCGGCAGCTAGGCCGGCGCCGAGTACGGCGCGGCGGGTGGGGCGGCGATTCACGAAACGAGACCCGAGCCGTAGAGGGCAGGGCGGCTGCGCATCCACAGCAGCTTGCCGAGCCCGCCATGGAGCTTGACCCGCGCCTTCTCGGCGCGGATCGGATCGATCGGCGTGAAGACGAGCGCTGTCAGGCCGTGCAGCACGATCTGGATCGCGCCGGCCGCCATCCAGAAGCCGATGCGCGTCCATTCGACCGGGCGCGCCTTCCAGTGGGTGAGGACGCGGATCTGGCCCGAGAGGAACTTGCGCTTGCGCACATAGGCCCAGTTCAGCCGTCGTTCCGGCACCCATTCCGTCACGATGCCGCCTGCCGACCAGGCAAAGCGCTTGCCTTCCTCGACCAACCGCTTCAGCAGCAGCGTATCCTCGCCGCCGATCTCGTTCATGCTGGTGTCGAAGGGCTGCTCGAGGGCGAGGCAGGCCGCGCGGTTGAACATCGAATTGTTGGTGCCGAGATAGGCGGCGCGCGCGGTGATGTCGGCGCCGTCCGGCAGATCGAGCCAGCGCGAAAAATACGGCGCGAGCGGTCCGATCGGCTTGTCGTCTTCCGCCTCGGCGCCCACCGGTCCGAACACCGCCGCGGCGCCGCTCCGTCGCGCGGTCGCGACATGGCTGGCGAGCCAGTTCGGCGCGGCTTCCTCGTCGTCGTCCAGAAACGCGACCCAATCGCCCTGCGCCGCCGCGACGCCGGCATTGCGGGCATTGGCGACGCCGGGAACCGGGGCGGAGATATAGCGGACGACAGGCCCGTCGTTCGCCGCGATCGCCTCGACCCCGGCGCGGGCATTGCCGTCGCACGAATTGTCGATGATCAGGATCTCGATCTCGAGATCGTCCAGATCCGTCTGTGCACGGGCGCTGGCGATGGCGCGTTTCAGGGCCTTCGGCCGGTTCAGGGTCGGGATGACGATGGAAACGCTGCCCACCAGAAACGTCTCCTGTAAATGGGCAACACCGCCAGGGACGCTGGACGCGGACCATTGGACGATTGCTATTGCTTGCCCGTTGATTCTACGAATCTATGCTAGGAAGGCAAGCCGCTGCGGCCGGCTGCGCACATCGTGTCGCGCCTGCCGCAGGGGCGGCGCGACCGTCGGGGTGCCGATCCGGCCGCTAGTCGAAATTGTCGCTTCGGAGCCCATGAACATGAGCGATGCCCCGATGCCCGTGAGCTTGCGCGCATCGGCCGAAGCCCGTGTCGTCGCTCTGGGCGCCGCCGGCCTGCATGGCGTGCTGCTGGCCGGCTTCATGGCCTACACCTTCGTCGGCACGCGGCCATTCTCCGATGCCTCGGTCGCGGAACGGCTGGAGGGCAATCCGCTCGATCGTTTCGCCGCGCTGGGTCTGGTGCTGCTGGCGCTCGTTTCGATCGTCCTGCACTACCGCGTCGCGCTGAGGCTGTTCCTGGTCAACCTGCCGCTGGTGGCGCTGACCGGCTTCTGCTTTCTCAGCATGTTCTGGTCGGACTATCCGGGTCTGACGCTCCGGCGGGCGCTGCTGTTGGCGTTCCTGACGACGATCGCCGCCGGCATCGCCGCCGGCCTGCAGGATCTCCGGCGCTTTCACACCTGGTGGTTCTTCGGCCTGACGGGCGTGATCCTGATCAATCTCGTCGGCACGGCCCTCTGGCCCGGCATCGCCATCACCGATATCGGCGTGCGCGGTCTCTACACCCAGAAGAATGTCGCCGGTCTCGTCGCGATGATCACCGTCGTCTGCGGCGCCACCTGGATGCTCGGCGCGCGCGGCGCGCGACCGGTTGTCCTGGCCCTGCTCATGCTGCTGCCGACACTGCTCTTTCTCGTCCTGACCAAAAGCAAGACGTCGATCGGCCTCACCGGGGTCGCACTCGTCGTGATCGCCGGCATGGCGCTGGCCGAACGGCTCGGGCCGCGCTTCGTGCTCCTGGTGATCGGCTTCGGTTTCGCCGGTCTCGCGGCGTTGCTGCTCATGTTCGCCGCCTATGATTTCGAGCTGAACGCGCTGCTGACCGCGACGCTCGGCGACGCCTCCTTCACCGGCCGCGACGAACTCTGGGCCTTCGCGCTCCGCTCGGCGCAGGAGCGCTTCTGGCTCGGCCACGGTTACGGCGCGTTCTGGGATGTCGGTCTCGCCGCCGATCCGTTGCAGCGACTGGAGCCGGGCACCTGGCTCGGCGATGTCGAGATCGGCACGATCAACCAGGCCCATAACGGCTATCTGGAACTCTGGCTGCATATCGGCCTGCCGGCGACCATCTTCGCCACGCTGATCGTCATGGCCGGCGCCGTCTCGGGCGTGGCGCAATCGGTCTCGACGGCGCTGACGCGGCCGGCGCGCGCCGCTATCGGCTTCATGACGATGTTCCTGCTCGTCTATCTCTTCCACAATCTCACCGAGGCGTCGCTGTTCATGCGCGGCGCCGTGCTGTCGAACGTCGCCGTGCTCTTTCTTTTCGTGCTGTCGCGCAGCCGGTCGCTGGGCCGGCCGGATCGCGGACCGGCCGAGGTGGCCGCGACGCGCTCGTTCGGCTAGGAATGCCGGGGCATGACAGGGGGCGGGCAGTCTTGAACACGGAACTACGGGGCGCGAACACGGCGCCGGATGGCAGCGATGCGATCGATGTGGTGATCGTCATCTGCACCTTCCGGCGGGAGAAGCTGCTGGCCAAGACCCTTGCCAGCATCCGCGCGCAGACTATCCCGCCGGGAGCGCGGCTTTCCGTCGTCGTCGCCGACAACAGCGACGAGGGCTCCGCCGCTGGGGTGGTGGCGGCGCAGGCGGAGAGCCCGTTCGAGATCCGCTATGTCGAGGCCCATCCCGCCAACATCTCGGTAGCCCGCAACGCCGGCATCCGTGCCAGCGACGCGCCCATCGTCGCCTTCGTCGACGACGACGAGGAACTGGCGCCGGACTGGTTCGAGGCCGTGGTCGCGGGGTTGCGCGCTCATCCGCACGACGTCTTCTTCGGTCGCGTCGATCCCGTTTTCGAGACGCCCGAACGGGTGACGCCGGCGATCCGTCAGCTGTTCTCGCGCTTTATCGATGCGCAGTCGGGGCGGGAAGTCGCCGCGCTCGGCGCCCGCAAGGATCGCGTGCTGACGGTCGCGACCTCGAATTCGGTCCTGCGCCGTGCCACCACGCTCACCGACGACGCGCCGTTCAACCCGCATTTCGGCAATGCCGGTGGCGAGGATCTCGACCTTTTCTGCCGCCTGCAGGTGCGTGGTTGCCGCTTCGCCTGGCTGCCGGAGGCGCGGGTCTCCGAGTGGGTGCCGGCGTCGCGCTGCGATCCCGGCTATTTGCGCCGGCGCTTCTTCGCGGGTGGCCAAGCCTATGCCGAGGCGGTCGCCGGCAGTAGCGGCCAGCCGGTGCTGGCGCGCTGGTGGTTGCGCGCTAAGGCGCTGGTGCAACTCGGCCTCTTGGCGCTGCGCTATCCTGCCGTCCGCCTGCAGGGTGGCGCCGCGCTCACCGATTTCGGCTTCCGCTGGGCCGGCGTGCGCGGCAAGCTCTCGCTTGGCCGGCTCTATCCGGTCTATCGCGAGGCGGACGGGGTCCAGCGGCCGGCTTCCTGATCCTGGACGGCGGCGCGCGCGGCGATCTTCTCGAAGATCGCCTGCCGCTCCGCCATGCTCGTGCTCATGGTCGACTGGATCAGGGTTGCGACATGCTCGGGGCGCAGCGCGTCGATGAAGGCCTGCACGCCCTCGGCCCCGTCGAACTCGTCGCCCCAGCGCGCATGGCTGAGCGAGAAGGGCTCCGCCACCAGCCCGGCTTCCTCCAGCCCCAGCACCTGATCGGCGAAGACGCCGTAGAGCACGTATTCGGCGAAATGCGGCGTGCGGGCGAGCGCGACGCGCCAATCGCGACCCGAGACCTGCGCGATGCGCGCGATCATGCGCTGGATCACCGAGCGCCGCCAGACGACGAGCTGGTCGATGTACTCGGCGCCATAGTAGCGGCTCGATGGCAAGCCGAGCAGCCGGCCGGCCGCCTCCTGCCAGACGCGATGCGTTTCCAGATCCACCATCTCGGGATTGCGGTAGATCCGCACCTGGCCGTCGCGGGCGAGGTGTTCGAGCCTCAGCGGGCGGATGAAGTTGTTGTCGCTGTCGACATGTACCGTGATTTCGGCCGAAGCGCACGCCGTCGCGGCGATCTTCATGATCTGCTGGGCGATCCAGCCGCGCACCAGCGGGCTGTAGGGCGTGACATACATGTTGCGGCGCGGAAGATGCAGCCGGCGTCGCCATTCCGGGCTCGGCAGCGGCAGCTTGACGAACCAACGCGGGAGCAGGTCTTCCTGCGCGCCGATCGTGCGGCGATCGGAGGCGAGATCGGCGAAGAGCGGGATGTCGGCGCGCGGCACGTAGAGGCTGTGCGGGATCGTCTCGGGCACGAAACGGTCAACGCTCTCGCAGAGCATGCGACAGACGTCGAGATCGCCCCGGAACGAGCAGGTGATCAGGTTGGCTTGCGGTTCCGGCAGGCTCATCGTGCCCACTCCATCGGTTCGATCGGCGCGAAGCGCGACTGCACGCGGGCCGGGCGCTCGAAGCGCTCGGGATATTGCAGCATTTCCGTCACTTCGGTCACATGCACGGCGAAATCCTCGTCGAGGCGCGAGGGGCGGTTGTCGCGGATGGCGGTGGCGAGCTCGGCCGGGCCGCGCATGAAATCCATCGTCGGCTTGCCGCGCCCGCCCTTGAACGGAACCGGCCGCGCCATCGGCAGCTTCTTGCCGAAGGCGCCGAGATGGCGCTCGATCACGCGGGTGATCCGGCCTTCGCCGGGCCGGCGCAGGACGACCGGCGAGGCATAATCCCACGGCTCCTTGATCTGGAGCGTGCCGGTCTCGCCGATGATCCGCATGCGGTGGTCATAGGGGGCGACGATCGAATTGGTCAGCCGCGCGACGACCCCGCTCTCGAACTCGATGCAGCCGACGGAGAAATCCGGCGCCGGATGGGCGAGGGGCGGCGAGGTGCCCTTGTCGGGGACCAGCAAAGCAGCGAAGGAGGTTACCCGCATCGCCGGGCCGAACATGGCGGCGAACAGGGTCAGCGCATAGCCGGCGTGCTCATAGGTGCAGCCGGTCTCGAACTCGCCGCGACCCGGCCATGGCTTGCCGCTGCGGCTGCGCCAGCTGTCATAGTTGGTGCGATGGATCATGCCGTCGTCGAGTTCGGCATAGGCGAGCAGCACCTTGCCGATCGTGCCGGCGCGGACCGCCGCCCAGGCGGTCTGCATGCTTTCGCCGAGCATGTTGCACGGGGCGGAGGCGAGCCGCACACCGGCGGCGCGCGCCTGGTCGCGCAACGCGCCCGCTTCGGCCGCCGTCATGGCGAGCGGCTTTTCCGAATAGACATGCTTGCCGGCGGCGATCGCCGCCTGGGTGACGGCGGCGTGGTTCTCCGGATCGGTCAGATTGAGCAGGATGGTGCAGGATTTATCGGCCAGCACCTCGTCCAGCGACGCATAGCCATGGTCGCCCCAGGTCGCCCTGAATGCCGCGACGCGCTGCGGGTCGCGGTCATAGACGCCGGTCAGCCGGAGCACGCCCTCATGCAGCGGCAGGCAGTGCCGATAGGAATCGGCGACATAGCCGCAGCCGATGATGGCGATGCCCGTCCCCGTCGTCGTCGCCATGTCGCTTCGGTCCCCGCCTGTTTCCCGACCCTGCCGGTCGCGCCGCCGTCGACGCGCCGCGACCATAAGGGCAGGATCTTAATACCGGCTGACCAATTCGGCCGGTCGAGGCTCCGACAGGGTGGGACGAGGCGTCGTCAGGCCGTCCTCTGCAGCAGCAGCCAGCCGGGGCCGGCGCATTCGAAGGCGGTCTCGGCCGGGCCGGGCACACCGTCGGAGAGCTTCAGCGCGGCGACGCGGGACGAATCCCAGCCGGCGACCAGAAGGTGGTCGCCATGCACCAGCAGATGCTGCGGCCAGAACACGGAGGAATCGACTTCCGAAACCAGCGCCGGCTCGGCGCCCGAGACGTCGAAGGTCGCGATCGTGTCGTTGCCGCGATTGGCGAAATAGACGAAGCGGCCATCGGCCGAGCGCTGGATGTCGCCGGGATAATTGCGGCGGTGGCGGGTGCGGGGCGGACCCGGCCGCGTCGTGCTCGGAACGCTCTGCCAGGCGCCCTCGGGCGCGCCGAGATGGCCGACGAGCAGGTTGGAGCCGAGCTCGCCCGAGACGGCGAGGCGGCCGTCCGGCAGCACGACGGCATGACGCGGGCCGCAGCCGGCGGGAAGTTTGGTCACCCGCGTCTCGGAGAGCGCGGCGGCGCCGGGCTTCGCGAGGTCGACGCTGAATTCGCGGATCGAATCGTCGCCGAGATCGATGATGACGAGCGTCTCGCCGACGAAGAAGGCCTGATGCGGATGCGCGTCGTCCTGGCGATCCGACTCCGGGCCGCCACCCGAGAGCTTTACAAGTGCAACCTCGCCGTCGAAGCCGCCATCGGCGCCGAGGCGCTGCAGGCCGAGCGTCGAGGTGGTGTAGTTGGTGAAAACGAGAAGTTTTCCCGAGGGATCGACCGTCAGATGACACGGCTCGGCGCCGGCGCTCTTCTTCTCGCCGATCGTCGCGGCCTTGTCGCCGTCGATGCGCCAGGCGTGGATCTCGCCGTCCATGCCGGCGCGCGAGGTGCCGTAGATGACCGGGAGCGTCGGGTGCCAGCAGAGTGCGGAAAGCTGCTCGGCGCGCCCCAGCGTTTCACCCTTCCAGACGCCGTCCTCCTGCACCCAGCGCGTCAGGCCATGCAGTTCGAAGACGCCGCGCGAGGCGACGAACAGCGCCTCGCCGACGGCGAGGTTGTAGTCGGACATATTGGTCTCCCCCGATCGAATCTTTCTGTTCCTGTGGAGCTTAGTGCAAGATCCATTGGCTCTGAAACAAGACGCTCTACTTCACCTCTCCCCGAGGAGGCCGCTGCAAAACACCGAATGGTCGCCATGCGACCCACGGCCCATGGCAGGGGCATCGTCGCCCCGGCGGAGGCCGGGGCCCATGAACACCGGCCAAGAAATCTTGGTCCCAGCCTGTCGGCCACAGGCCCGTGTGTCTGGATCCCGGCCTTCGCCGGGATGACGGCGGAGGGTGCAAGATCCGACCAGCACGATGAGGCGCTATTCGTCACCTCTCCCTCAGGGAGCGGTGACGCGTCGGACCTTGTCCGTCCGGTTCAGCCCTTTACTCCGACGAGCCCGGCCCAAATCCTTCCCAGGTCTCCGTCACCTTGCCATCGCGGATGATGGCGGCGCGGCGCAGCATGGCGAAGGCCATGCAGACATGGTTGGGCACGATTTCCAGCCGCGTGCCGACTGGCAGCGGCGTCGGCTCGCCCGCGCCTTGCCAGCGCAGCCAGCCATGCTCTTCCGACATCTTGTCGATGACCCAGCCGGGCGCGTTCACGATCAGCCCCATGCCGGGATATTCGTGCCGGTGGGCCGCGGCGGGGACGAGATCGGTCGAAAGCGACTTCGAGCCGGCGTCGATGCAGGCACGGTCGGGATCGGGATGGCTGATCACGGTGCCGATGACGCGGACGGCGACGGTGTCGAGCGTCGCATTGCCGAGCGCGACCTGGCCGACATCGTTGAAGGCGTAGATGCCGGGACGGATCTGCGTCACGCCCGGCACATGGGCGACGGCGCGGGCCGAGGCCGAGGCGCCGAGCGAGACGATCGGCAGCGGGATGCCCTCGGCGCGGATCGCCTCGGCGACGGCGACCATCGCCTCGCCGGCGGCGACGGCGCGCGCCTCGAGATCGGCCTTGTCCTTGGCGCCGTAGGTGCTGCCTTCATGCGTGTAGATGCCGACCAGTTCGACGCCGGGCGCGGCGGCGATCGCCTTGGCGACATCAGGCGCCTTGGCCGGCGACACGCCCTCGCGGCCGAGGCCGGAATCGATCGCCAGCATCATGCGGACCTTTTCGCCGGCGGCGGCGAAGACGGCGCCGATGCTAGCGGCCGCGTCGACGCTGTCGGTCGCGAACAGCGTGTCGGCCCGGCGCGCCAGCGCCAGCGCCCGGGTGCCGTTCTCGGCGCCGAAGATCGGGTTGGCGACGAAGAGGCGCTCGATGCCGGCATCGGCGAAGGCCTCGGCCTCGCCCAGCTTCGCGACACAGAGGCCATGCGCGCCGCGCGCGATTTGGCGGCGGCCGGCATCGGCCATGCGGTGGGTCTTGGCATGCGGGAACAGCTCGACCCCGGCCGAGCGGGCGATCGCCGCCATCTCGTCGAGATTGCGGTCGAGCACGTCGAGGTCGAGGACGAGGCCGGGCGTTGCGACCGGGATCTCGGTCCAGAGGGAGGCGGTCGGGGCGGAAGTGTCGAGTGCGGACATGGTCAATACCTGCGGGGGACTGTGATCAGGACGGCATGCGGATGACGCGGCCGGCGCGGTTACCGGTCATCTGGCCGTCTTCGAGTGCCAGTTCGCCGTTCACCATCACGTGGAAGATGCCGGACGCCGCCTGGCGCGGCACTTCATAGGTCGCGTGAGCCTTGACCGTCATGTGGTCGAACACGACGAGATCGGCCTTGGCGCCCTCGACGATGCGGCCACGATCGGGCTGGCGCAGGCGGTTGGCTGCCGTGCTGGTCATGTGGCGGACGCATTCGGAAAGCGTCAGCACCTTTTCCTCGCGCACATAGGTTTCCAGCATGCGCGGGAAGGTGCCCCAGGAGCGGGGATGTGGCCGGTCGCCGACCAGGATGCCGTCGCTGCCGACGGTGTGCTCGTCGCGCTGCATCAGCGCACGGACATGCTCCTCATGGCCGATGAAGAAGACGCAAGGCGCGCTGCGCTCGGTGGCGACGAGGATGTCGAGCGCGAACTCGGCCGGCTTCTTGCCGGCCTTGGCGGCGGCGGTGGCGAGGTCGCTCTCCATCACCCATTCGAGCTCGGGTGCGCCGGGCGTGCCGACGACATGCACGGTCGACCAGTTGACGGTCAGGCCCTGATGGCCGTCCGAGCCGATGACGTCGAGCGCCTCGATGATCTTCGCCCGGAACTGCGGCGAGCGCAGCCGCGCCATCTGCTCCTCGCCTGTGCCGGCCAGCGCCCAGCTCGGCAGCTGTGAGAGCAGCGTCGTCATGCCGGCGAGATAGGGGTAGCTGTCGAAGGTCAGATCGACGCCGTCGGCGATGGCGTCGTCGAGCATCTTCAGGAGTTCCGGCAGCTTGCCGCGATTGCACTCGAACGAGAGGTGCGTGTGCGCCAGATGCAGCGCGACGCCGGAGCGGCGGGCGATCTCGAAACACTCTCGATAGCCGCCGAGCGCGTCGAGGCCGTAATTGCGGTGATGCGGGCAGTAGAAGCCGCCATATTCGGCGACGACCTCGCAGAGCGCCACCAGCTCATCCGTGTCGGAATACATCGCCGGCACATAGGTGAGGCCGGTCGAGAGGCCGACGCCGCCTTCCTCGAGCGCGGTGCGCAGCAACGCCTTCATCTGCTCCAGCTCGTCCGGCGTGGCGAGGCGAGGGGCGTTGCCCATCACCAGCATGCGCAGATTGCCGTGCGGCACCAGATAGGCCGTGTTGACGGCGGTGTTGCCATCGAGACGCTTCAGATATTCGGCGACCGAGCGCCAGTTCCAGTCGAAGCCCGGCGGGTCGTCGTTCCAGCCCTTCAGCTGGGCGCGCAGTTCTGCCAGCGTCGCCTCGTCGATCGGCGCGTAGCTCAAGCCGTCCTGGCCGAGCACCTCGGTCGTCACGCCTTGCGTGATCTTCGAGGTGTGATCGGGCTGGACCAGAACCTGCAGATCGGAATGGGTGTGCATGTCGATGAAGCCGGGCGCGATGATCAGCCCGTCGATGGCGATCGTACGATCGGCTTCAAGCTTTTTCGTGCCGTCGGTGATGCGGACGATGCGGTCGCCTTCGACGAGCACGTCGCCGCGCACGGGATCGGAACCGAGGCCATCGACGATGATGCCGCCGGAAAAGAGCGTGGTCTTCGAAGTCATGCTGTTGGGATCCGTATTTTCTGTCCGGTCCGGGCGCTCTCATAGATGGCGTCCGTGACGGCGACCACATGGGCCGCGAGCTGTGCCGTAAGTCCCGTGGGCGCGGGTGCGCCGAGCGCGCAGTCGATCAGCGCCTTGGTCGGCGCGCCGGAATCGTAGAGGCCGGAGGCTTCCGCCTCGCCATATTCGACGACGTCGCCATTGGCGCGCACCAGGCGGACATGGTCGGCGACGGAATCGAGCCAGATCTGCCCCTTCGATCCGTACAGCGCCATGTGCCATTGCGGCCGGGCGAGATAGGCGTGCGTCGAGGCGCTGCTGATCGCCGCCGAACCGCCGCCGGCGAATTCGGCATTGACGCTGGCATGCAGGTCGATGTCGCGGCCCGGCGGATAGGTGCTGGCGTTGAGGGCCACGATCGGCTCGCCGGCCAGCCATTCGATCAGGCCGAGCTGGTGCGACATCGAGACGGCGGCCGAGCCGCCGCCAGAGATCTTTCGGTCGGTATAGGTCGAGGCATCGGAATTGCCGGCTCCGCCCCAGCCGCCATCGGTGCCGCCCATCAGCAGCGCCCGCGTGTTGACGGCGAGATGCATGGTGAGATGCTCAACCGGACCGATCTCACCAGCGTCGATCAGCGCCTTCGACAGGGCGAAGCAGGGCGCCGCCGGCCAGCCGAAGCCGACGAGCAGCACGCGTCCGGCCCGCGCCGCCGTGTCGCGCATGCGGTTGGCAGCGCCGGATTCGAGCGCGAACGGCTTCTCGACCAGCACATGCGCACCGGCTTCGAGCGCTGCGATCACCTGTTCCTCATGCGCGACGGGCGGGCTGGAGACGACGATGATGTCGGGCTTCGTCGCCAGAACGTCGCGCCATTCGGTCAGCCCGAGCGGCACGTCGAAGGCCGCGGCGAGCCTTGTCGCCGTTTCGCCGTTCGGGCTCGACAGGGCGACGATCTCGACGTCCGGATGGGCGGCGAGCGCCGGCAAGTGGCTCGACTGCGACCAGGCGCCGGCGCTGATCACCGCGGCGCGGATGCGCTTCGTCATTTCACGGCTCCGGCGGTCAGCGCGCCGACGACGTGGCGCTGGAAGATGATGACCAGCACGACAGGCGGGATCATCGACATGACGGTAGCGGCGGCCAGCGAGTTCCAGTTGAACTGCTGCACCGACTGGAAGCCGGCGAGAAGCGGCGGCACGGTCAGCTGGTTGGTGAGCACGAGCGAGTAGAAGAACTCGCTCCAGCCTTCGAGGAAGATCAGCACGCCGGCGGCGACCAGGCCGGGCTTGGCGATCGGCACGATGATGATCCAGAGCGTCTGCATGCGCGACGCGCCGTCGATCTTGGCCGCTTCCTCGATCTCGCGCGGCAGCTGGTCGAAGTAGTTCTTCAGGATCATGATCGCCAGCGGCAGCGTGAAGACGTTGTAGCTGATGATCAGCGCCCAGGGCGTGTTGAGGATGCCCATCACGCGGAAGGCGACGAAGAACGGGCCGATGATGGCGATCGCCGGAATGACGCGCGAGATGATGATCGACAGTTCGAACAGGCGCGAGCCGGAGAACGGATAGCGCGACAGGCCGTAGGCGGCGTGGCCGGCGATCAGCAGGTTGAGAATGACGAGCACCGAGCTGACGAAGAAGCTCTGGCCGATCGCCGGCAGCAGGCGCGAGCCGACATCGGTGCTGCCGAAGCCCTTCGAGCCGGTGTCGCCGGTGAGCACCGACCAGTAATTGTCGAAGGTGATGCTCGACGGCACGATCGGGAACGGCTTGATGCCGAGCTGGGCCGGCGTGATCAGGCTGGAGACGACGAGGTACCAGACCGGCAGCAGCACCCAGAGCGCGAACAGGGCGACGCTGGCATAGATGACGATGGAGGCGGTCAGGCTGCGCGGCCGGCCGCCGCTGGCGGCGAAGCTCGTCGCGCGCTTGCGGCTGCGGGGCTTGTCCAGTGCGATGTTAGCCATGGGTACGCTCCGCGCGGTAGAGGATCTTCACGGTCAGCAGGCCGCCGACCAGGGCGATGACGCCGAGAATGACCGCCAGCGCCGAGCCGAGGCCGATCTGGGTGACGCCGAACAGCTGGCGGTAGATCAGGATCGACAGAACCTGCGTCGCATCGCCGGGGCCGCCCTGCGTCATCGCGAAGATCACGTCGAACTGCAGGAAGGCGTAGATGATGTTGAGCACGGTGACCGTGATCAGCGCCGGCCGCAGCCACGGAATGGTGATGTTGGTGAAGCGCTGCCAGAGATTGGCGCCGTCGAGCGAGGCGGCCTCGTTCAGATCGTCCGGCAGGGTCTGCAGGCCAGCCAGAAGCAGGATTCCGGCAAAGCTGGCCTGACGCCAGACGGCGGCGACCACGGTCAGGGCGAGCGCGGAATTCGGGTCCGACAGGAAGTCGTGATAATCGCTGATGATACCGAGCTTCAGCAGGATGGCGTTGAGGCCGCCGACGCTGCCGTCGGCATACCACTTCCACAGGATGCCGATGACCAGCCAGGGCGTCGCCCAGGGGATGATCAGCATCGCGCGGGCGAGGCCGCGGCCGACGAAGCGCTGGTTGAGCAGGATCGCCATGGCGAGGCCGATCAGCGTCGAGAAGATGACGAAGCCGATCGAGAACAGCGACGTCACCCAGGCCGAGCGCCAGAACACGTTGCTCGATAGCACGATGGTGTAGTTTTCCAGTCCGACGAACGGGCCGAGGCTGCGGCCGTTGGCCGGCACGTCATGCACGCTGTAGAGGACGGTGAGAACCGTGGGGACCAGGAGCAGCGCGGCGAGCAGGATGCCCGCCGGCGCCGTCAGCTTGAGGCCGAACATGCGTTCGGTCCCCGGGAGTGGTCCGCTGGTTTTGGATAGAGCCGACACGGCCGCTCCCCTTGCTTTCGTCAATCAGGACAGTCGGCCCCGAGTCCTCGATCGCCCGTGGAGAGCGAGGAAGGACCCGACGCCTGGACGGGTCGCGTTTTCGCAACGCGACCCGGTATCCGCTTCGGGCGAAAGCGCCCTAGAGGCTGCGACCCTTCTGGGCCGAGTTCGCCGCGGCGGTCAGGTCCTCGACCGTCTTCTTCGGCGTCGCCTGGCCGAGCAGTAGTGCATGGACGACGTCGCCGACCTTCGCCTGGAAGTCCGGATACCAGGGCAGCGTGCGGGCTGGCACGACCTTGGAGCCGGTCTCGAAGGTCTTCGAGATCAGCGGCAGGTCGTAATAGTCCGGGAAGGCGGCGATAACGTCCGGATCCTTGAAGAAGCCCGGATAGGGCGCGGCGAGGCCGGCGGCCTTGGCCCACTGGTTGAACACCGTGAACTTGCCGGCGGAATCCTTCCAGCCGTAGAACTTCATCAGGTCCCAGGCGGCGTTGCGGCGTTCCTCGTCGCCGATCTCGCCGAGCTGCAGCACTTCGCCGATCTGGAAGGTGTGGTTGGCGCCGCCGATCGGGCCCTGCATCACATTCGCCGATTCCTTGCCGCCGAGGCTGCGGATCGACGACAGGAAGTAGTGGTGCAGCACGAAGAAGGCGGCGTCGCCCTGGGCCATCTGGTTGGACAGCTTGCCCGGATCGTCGCTGAGCACCGACTTCGGCGCCAGGCCCTCCTGGTACATGGTCTGCCACCACTCGAAGACGCCTTCGGTCTTGGCATCGTCGGCGAAGACGGGCTTGCCGGCGGTGTCGAACGCCGTAATGCCCTCGTTCAGCAGGTAGGTGTGCAGGTATTCCTCGCAGAATTCCTTGACCCAGTAGGCAACATAGGGGCTCTCGACGATCTTCTTGTCCTTGAGGATCTTCGAGGCGTCGTAGACTTCCTTCAGCGTCTGGGGCGCGGCGGCGATGCCGGCTTCCTTCAGCATGCGGTCGTTGTAGTGCATCATGTGCACGGCGGAGAAATAGGGCGCGCTGATGATGTCGCCGGCGGCGTTCACATGCGCGGCGCGGGCGCTCTCGAACATGTCGGCGACCATGTCGTCGACGCCGGGAAGGCCGTTCAGCTTGGCCGCCCAGCCCTGGTCGATGAACTTCTGCGAATTGTAGGCGAAGTTGTAATAGAGATCGATCGCGTCGCCGCCGCGCAGGCGCGTCTGCAGCGCCGGCGAGTAGCCGAGATTGGGGATCACCGCGACGTTGACGGCCGGATTGCCCTTGGCGGTCCATTCGGCGACCAGCGTCTTGATCGTGTCGGGCTGGAAATCCCAGGCCAGCATGTCGAGCGTGCCGGAATAGGCGGCCTGGGCGCGGCCCGCAAAGGCGGGGGCCATGATCGTGGCCAGCGCCGTGGCGCCGCCGGCCTTCAGAAAGGCGCGCCGATCGAGGCCGCCCGTGCCGCGCTTCCCAGCTGAATCGGTCGTTTTCATAGTGAATCCCTTCCCTTGGATGGTGTGAACCCGCTTGGTGTCGTCAGGGTCCGGGCTTGCACCCTCGCCGCTGTCGTTCCTGGCCGCGCGAGCGTGTCGTCCGCCCGTCGAAGCCCGGCCTTCCCGCCTCCGGAGCTGGATGGAGGCCTCGTTCGCGGTGGCGTTCCGGGCCGCCGCGGCCTCCGCCTGTCAGTCGTTACGGCTCCTCGATCCGGTGTCGGTGACCTGCGCCGCCTGAACCCCTCCGGCCCCGGTGCGATGCTGCCTCCGCCACCCTATGAAGCGCCACGCTATGGCAGCTCATATCAAATATCAACGCCTAATATTGTAAGTGAAACAGTCACGCACAGTCGGCTAACGCATGGATTTCAGGACGGTTTCCGCCGTCTCCAGGGTCCTGCCAATGTTGATTCGGCATGAGCGGCGCTGATAGGGTTGGGTTTCAGCGCCACGGGCAGCCGAAAGGGCCCGCTGACGCGCGGGCGCAATCGACTGTCGGGTATGGGCTACGCCTCCGGCGAGGCAGGGAGACCGATGGCACGGCGCGGCGAGCCGCCGATCCGGACGAGGGGACCTAGGCCTTCGAACCGTCGGGACGGCGTGTGCCGTCTGCCTTTTCGCGAGCGATGCGTTCGCGTCGTTCGGCGCGGCGCGCCGCCACTTCTTCCGGCGTGCTGATCCTCGGCGGCGGCAGTTCCGCCGCGGCGGCGGCGATCGCCTCTGCGACGGCGAGCTCGATGCCTTCGGCGATCAGGGCTGTTTTCAGTTCGTCGGCGCGGGACAGGGCGGCTTCCTCGGTGGCCGCTGGATGGCGGCGGCGGATGTGCCGTCCTACCAGCCCCGCCCGCCGGGCTCAACAGGCGCGCGACGCCGTCCACGCCTGTCCGGCCGACTGTCGCGCCGCTCGGCTCCGGCGCCTATCGCTTCACGCGTGAACGATGACAAGGCGGCCCGCGGTTGATTCGGCCGGCTGTTTCCAACTAACTGACTGCACAATGGATTCTTGCAGTGCCGCTGGCGGATTCTTGCAGTGCCGCCGGCGCTCGGCGGCTGGGCATGAAGGATTCGCGACATTGACACATAAGCCTGCCGGATGGCTCGTGAACCTGACCCGTCTCAATCCCAAGACGGCCTGGCCTTGGCGGCATTCGATTCGCACCGCGCTGGCGGTGACGGTGCCGCTTGCGATCGGCTTGCTCGCCGGGCAGTTGGAAGCGTCTCTCCTTGTCGGCCTCGGCGCCTTGCTGAACTCGACCAAGGTGCAGTCCGATCCCTATCGGATCCGCTTCGAGAACTTCCTCATCATCGTGCCGATGGCCATGGCGGGGTTCGTGCTGGGCGCTCTGGTGGCAGGGCACGGGCCGCTGACGCTCATGCTTCTGATTCTGCTCGGCCTAGTCTCCGGCCTGGTCAGCGGCTATGGCGCCACCTATTCCACCGGCGCCATGCAGATGCTCATTCTCGCCGTCATCGCCGCCGGCCATCCGTCCTCGTCGCTGTGGATGCCGCCGCTTCTGTTCGCGGCCGGCGCCGCCTATGCGGCGTTCCTGCTGGCGATCGAGGCGGCCTTCGACCGGCGCATGCCGGAGCGGGCGGTGCTGGCGCAGCTCTTTCATGCGCTGGCGCAATTCGCCAGATGCGCCGCCCGGCCGACGCCGGACAAGGCAACGACGTCACTCGCCACTCCGCTGGAGCAGCAGCGCCGCCATGTGACGGATGCGATGCTCAAGGCCTATTCCGGGCTGCTGCAGACCCGGCAGCAGGATGCGGGAAGCACGCCGGAGACCAATCGGCACGCTGTCGTGCTGGCCAGTGCGGACCTGGTATTCTCGGGCATCGTGGCGGGCGGCGTCGAGCCGGCAGAGCTGCATGGCGTTGCGCATTATCTGGATGAGATCGCAACGGCGGTCCGAAAGGGGCACGGACGACCGACGCGCCCGGCCGACCTGCCGGAAGCGAGCCGGCTTGGCAGCCTTGTCGACAACCTTGCCGACAGCCTGTGGCCTGACACCGTGCCGCCGCGCCCGATTCACAGGGCGCGTCACCGGGCGGCGGCGTCATTCCCGGATCTCGCTACGCGTCTGCGTGCGCTGGCGGCGCGGCTGGCCCTTGGACACGACGTCGTCCTTTCGGCCCTGCAATTGGCACTCTGTCTCGGCATCGCCTTCGTCGCGCAGGACATTCTCGGCGGCGCTCGGTCGTACTGGATTCCGCTTTGCGTCGTGATCGTCCTGAAGCCGGATTTCGGCTCGGTTTTCGTCCGCGCGGTCCAGCGCTCGCTCGGCACGATCCTCGGCGTCGTCCTTGGCGTGGTCCTGATGACCTTCCTTCCCAAGGGATGGTGGTTGCTGGCCAGCATGGGCGTGCTCGGCGCGTTAATGCCGGCCGCCGGCCAGCGCAGCTATGCGCTGCAATGCGCAGTCTTGACGCCGCTCGTGCTGCTCCTGATCGACATGACGGTGCCTGGGGCAACCGTCGACTTCGGCCCGCAACGCCTGGTCGACACACTGATCGGCTCGGCGATCGCGCTCGTCTTCGGCTACCTGGTCTGGCCGCAGAACCCAGGGTCGAAGATCCTCGCTTCCTTCACCAAGGCGATGAGCGCCGCCGCGGCCTATCTCCGTGCGGCTTCCGCGCCCGCTCCCGCCGACGCGGCGGATCTCCCCTCAGCCCGATCCGCCCTGCTGATGGCGATGATGGCCGCCTATAGCAGCCTCTCCAATGTGCGCACGGCGCTGCAGCGTTCGCTCGCGGAGCCGCCGCCGGCCAGCCGCGAGGCTGCCGCCTGGTTCCCGGTCATCGTCGAGGCGGAGCGCTTGTGCGATCGCATCACCCGGCTGGCGCACCAGACCATGGCGGGCTCGGCGGTCCTCGATCCGGACGCGGTCGAGCAGCGGGTCGCGGTTTTGAAATCGCTGGGAGCCGAGACAGCCCTGAAGCATGCGTCGGTCGCCGGTCCTGGCAAGCCGGCCGATACCGACGCGGTGTTCCACGAGATCGACGTGGAGCTCGACCAACTGACACGGATGCTGGAGCCGACGCGCTAGCAAGGCGAATGGGCTGGAGCCCCGACTTGCGTTCCGCCGTCGAAAGCTTCGCCAAGTCCTACTGGGCGGTGAGCAGCGCCCTATTTGGAAACGTTCGGGCGGATTTTCGGGTCGCAGGGAGAGGGCCATGCTGGTCGACACCATAATGACAACGCCAGTCGTCGCCATTCTTCCCTCGATGACGGTTCGTGAAGCGGCCCGCCTGATGGTGGCGGGCCGATTCGGCGGACTCCCGGTGGTCTCGGAGGATGGCACACTCGTCGGAATGGTGAGTGAGGGCGACCTTCTGCGGCGTGGCAAGACTGTGTCCGAGCGGAAGTCTCCCTGGTGGCTGGAGTGGTTCGCCAGCGCCGGCAAATCGGCGGAAGACTACGCTGAAATCTACGAGAGGTCCGTGGGTGACGTCATGTCCAGAGATTTGGTCGTGGTCAACAAAGGGGATCGTCTGGATGACGTTGCCGACCTCATGGTCGGGCGTCAGATCAAGAGGCTTCCGGTGGTTGAGAATGGAAAATTAGTCGGGCTTGTGGCTCGGATTGATCTTCTGAAAGGTTTGAGTGGACGCCTTCCTGGCGATGACCGGCACGTTTCCGCGGATGCGAAGCTGCAGGTCGAGGTTGAGGCAGCTATTGCCGGTGAACTCGGCAGGAGCTTCGTACGGACTCGGGTCGAGGATGGCGTGATCAAACTGCGCGGGATCGTTTTCAACGAGAAGGCACACGTCACGGCCGTGGAGGCGGCGCGACGTGTTGCCGGCTCAAAATCGGTTGAGGATGGCCTCGTCTGGGTGGAACCGATGGCCGACAGGGTCGTCCTGCCCTGAGGGCTGGCGTTTGGAGGAGATCGTCGCGCGCCGGTCCCGACCGGCGGCTACACGTCGAAGGCCATGGCGTCCCGATTGGGGAGCGTGCTGGTCTCAGGGAGAAAGGCACATGTTCGTCGAAGCCATCATGTCGTCGCCTGTCATCAGTGTCCAGCCGACAATGTCGATCCAGGACGCCGCACGCCTGATGCTGGCGCGCGGCGTGAGCGGGTTGCCGGTTGTGTCGGAAAACGGCAGCCTGGTCGGAATGGTCAGCGAAGGCGATTTCCTGCGACGACCGGAACTGGGGACAGAGCCGAAGCGATCCTGGTGGCTGGAATGGCTCAGCACGGAAGGGTCCGCCGCCGACGACTATGTTCACGTGCATGGGCGGAAGGTGGGAGAGGTGATGTCGCGCGATGTGGTGACCACCCGCAAGAACGCCGCGCTAGACGAAGCCGTCGGCCTGATGGTTCGGCATCACGTCAAGCGCCTGCCCGTACTTGAGAATGGAAAATTGGTTGGGATCGTGGCCCGTTCTGATCTTCTGAGGGCTATGTTGCGCATCCTGTCGTCGGAGCCTCGTGGTGTTTCCGATGACGAGCGCATTCGGGCGGACATCGAGGCGGAGCTGGCCCGACAAACATGGGGCGGATTGGTGCGCGTGCGGGTCACCGGGGGAGTGGTCGAACTGCGCGGCACCATCTTCGATGATCGCATCCGCGCGGCAACGCAGGTCGCGGCCGAGAACGTCGCCGGCGTGAAGGCGGTCAAGGATGAGCTTGTCTATGTCGAGCCGCTGTCCGGGCTGGTGATCCTGCCGTGAGAGCCATGGTGCTGCGCGGGATCGGACAGCCCCTGGAGCTGGAGACGCGGGCAGAGCCCGTTCCGGGTCCCGGCCAGATCCGCGTCCGGATCGAGGCCTGCGGCGTCTGCCGCACGGACCTGCATGTCGTCGACGGGGATCTCCACCACCCCAATCTGCCGCTCGTTCCCGGACACGAGATCGTCGGCATCGTGGAAGCGCACGGCGCCGATGTCACGACGCCGGGACTGGGGGCTCGTGTCGGTATTCCGTGGCTTGCCCACACCTGCGGTCACTGCCGCTATTGCGCGACCGGACGGGAGAACCTCTGCGACGAGCCTGCCTTTACCGGCTATTCGCGCGATGGCGGCTTCGCAACCCACGCGGTAGCGGAGGCGACGTTCGCGTTTTCACTCGAAGGCTTTGATGATCCGGTCGCGGCGGCGCCTCTGATGTGCGCCGGCCTGATCGGCTGGCGGTCGCTCGCCATCGCTGGGGATGGCGGGCGGATCGGTCTGTACGGGTTCGGCGCCGCTGCCCATATTCTGGCGCAGGTCTGTCGGTGGCAGGGGCGCGAGGTCTATGCCTTCACGCGCCCCGGTGACACGGCCGCGCAAGCCATGGCGCTGACGCTCGGCGCGGTCTGGGTCGGCGGCTCGGACGAGTTGCCCCCCGAGCTCCTGGACGCGGCAATCCTGTTCGCGCCGGTCGGTGCGTTGGTGCCGCAGGCGCTGCGAGCGGTCCGAAAGGGCGGGAGGGTCGTCTGCGGGGGCATCCATATGAGCGACATTCCGAGCTTTCCCTACCAGCTGCTCTGGGAAGAGCGGCAACTGGTCTCGGTCGCCAATCTCACCCGTCAGGACGCGGTCGATTTCCTTGCGATCGCCGCGAAGGCGAACATCCGGACGACCACGACCGTCTACCCCCTCGAGAAGGCGAATGAAGCCCTCGCTGATCTTCGTGCCGGCCGGTTTCAGGGCGCCGCGGTCCTCGTCCCATAGTGACGATGGAGGCCCGATCTCGATTGAAGCAGTGTGATGAGCCGTTCAATGCGACATCAGCACGGGTAGGCGCAGGTCGCTGAGGACCCCCTTGGTCGCGCCGCCCAGGACGAAATCGCGGAGGCGTGTGTGACCGAAGCCACCCATAGCCAACATATGGGATTCAGCGTTCAGCGCAGCGTCCTGCAATGTTTCGGCGATATTCCCTCCCTCAAGTTCCACATTTTGAGCCTGGGCTTGAAAACCGCGTCGCTGAAGGGAAAGCGCCAAAGTTTCCGCTATGCCGCGTCCTTCCAATTGCTTCTCGTTTTGAACGGTCAAGATCGTAACCTGTGAGTCGGGCGTCAGTAGTGGCATGACGTCCGCGAGTGCGCGAGCCGCGACGCGACTGCCGTCCCAAGCAACCGCCACATTCTTGATGGGACTAGATGTGGCCGATGAGGGAACCAGTATCGCCGGCCTGCCGGCATCAAATATGACCGTTTCCGCCAGTTCCTGCAGGACAGAGCTATCCTTGACCCAGGGCAGCAATGAGAGGTCGAAATACCGTGCCTCCGAGGCCGCTGCAGATCCTGCCGAACCGAGTGGTAGTTTCCTGCTTGAGCATTGAACCCTTATCCGACCATCCGCGTGACGCTGAACCAGTCGCTCAAGCCGAAGGCAGTCGCTTTGGCTGTACTCTTCGGTAGTCCGGATCAGATCCGGGATATTGAGCAAGAAGTTGCCAATCGGCGAGGCCACAGGCGGAATATCGACGGAGAAGGTTGTCACCTGGAGTTCGGTATCCAGGGCCATGGCAGTGGACGTGGCTGCAATAACGGCCTCTTCCGTGGCTATGTCGGGATAGGTGATCAGGGGCATATAGGCGAGGCGGGTCTTCGGCATCATGCACTCCCTCTTCTTGTTTCGTTCATTTCTACCGCTATCCGGTCAGCAACTTGCCAAGCCAGCCCGGCTCGGCGCGGTCTTCCAATCCGACGGGTCAATCCTTCCCCGTCCAGCGCCAGTCGGCGACCATCGGCATGTCGGCGCCGTGCTCGCGGATATAGTAGTAATGCTCCGTCAGCCGGTCGCGCATCGCCTGCTTGACGTAAGCGGCGGCGGTGCCGAGCCGGGGCACGCGGTCGATTACATCGGCGACCAGGTGGAAGCGGTCGAGATCGTTGCGCACCACCATGTCGAACGGCGTGGTGGTCGACCCCTCTTCCTTGAAGCCCCGCACATGCATGTTGTCGTGATTGGCACGCTTGTAGGCGAGGCGATGGATCAGCCAAGGATAGCCATGATAGGCAAAGATCACCGGCTTGTCCCTGGTGAACAATTGATCGAAATCCGCATCCGACAGACCGTGCGGATGCTCGGTCTTCGGCTGCAGCGTCATCAGGTCCACGACGTTGACGAGCCGCAGCTTGAGGTCGGGAATGGCGTGGCGGAGGAGGTCGACGGCGGCCAGCGTTTCCAGCGTCGGCACGTCGCCGCAGCACGCCATGACCACGTCCGGTTCGCCGCCGCGATCATTGCTTGCCCATTCCCAGATGCCGATGCCGGCTGCGCAGTGCTTGATGGCCTCGTCCATGGTCAGCCATTGCGGGTGCGGCTGCTTGCCCGCCACGATGACATTGATGCGATTCCAGCTGCGCAGGCAGTGGTCGGTGACATAGAGCAGCGTGTTGGCGTCCGGTGGAAAATAGACGCGGACGATCTCGGCTTTCTTGTTCACCACATGATCGACGAACCCCGGATCCTGATGACTGAAGCCGTTGTGGTCCTGTCGCCAGACGTGGGAGGTCAGCAGGTAGTTCAAGGACGCGATCGGCCGCCGCCAGGCGACCTCCTTCGAGGTCTTTAGCCATTTGGCGTGCTGGTTGAACATCGAATCCACGATGTGGATGAAAGCCTCGTAGCACGAGAAGAAGCCGTGCCGGCCGGTGAGCAGATAGCCCTCCAGCCAGCCCTGGCAGGTGTGCTCGCTGAGGATTTCCATCACTCTTCCATCGGCCGACAGGTGATCGTCCGAGGCGAGGACCTCGGCATTCCATGTCCGGTCGGTCACCTTGAACAGATCCTGGAGCCGGTTGGACGCGGTCTCGTCGGGCCCGAAGACGCGGAAATTCCGGGTCGATGCGTTCGCTTCCATCACGTCGCGCAGGAAGCCGCCGGTGATCCGGGTCGCCGCGGCGTCCGAGCCGCCCGGCTCCGTCACCGCGACCGCATAGTCCTTGAAATCGGGCAGCTTCAGCGGCCGCATCAAGGCCCCGCCATTGGCGTGCGGATTGGCGCTCATCCGCTTGTCGCCAATTGGCGCCAGCGCGGCGATCTCCGGCCGCAACCGGCCTGTCGCGTCGAACAGTTCTTCCGGCCCGTAGCTGCGCAACCAAGCTTCCAGCAGGCCGAGATGCTCGGGCTTTT
This sequence comes from Kaistia granuli DSM 23481, assembly GCF_000380505.1. Taxonomy (GTDB): domain Bacteria; phylum Pseudomonadota; class Alphaproteobacteria; order Rhizobiales; family Kaistiaceae; genus Kaistia; species Kaistia granuli. The sequence continues at coordinate 85,848 of NZ_AQYH01000004.1, forward strand.
CCATGGTGAACGGCACCTGATGCGAGCGCCAGGAGCCCTCGGTCTGCTTGCCGTCCACGGTCTTTGGCCCGCTCCAGCCCTTGGGCGACCGCAGCACGATCATCGGCCAGGCCGGCCGCTCGGTCATGCCGCCGCCGGTCCGGGCCTTCTGCTGGATGGCGCGGATCGAAGCGAAGGCGGCATCGAGCGCCGCCGCCATCTTCTGATGCATCGCCGCGGGCTCGTCGCCTTCGACGAAGATCGGCGCATAGCCATAGCCGCGCAGCAGGGCTTCGAGTTCTGGATGCGGGATCCGGGCAAGCACCGTCGGGTTGGCGATCTTGTAGCCATTGAGATGCAGGAACGGCAGCACGGCGCCATCGTGCGCCGGATTCAGGAACTTGTTGCCGTGCCACGCGGTGGCGAGCGGCCCGGTCTCTGCCTCGCCATCACCCACGACGCAGGCCGCGATGAGATCCGGGTTGTCGAAGACCGCCCCGAAGGCGTGGCTCAGCGAATAGCCGAGCTCGCCGCCTTCATGGATGGAGCCCGGCGTTTCGGGCGAAGCGTGGCTCGGAATGCCTCCGGGAAAGGAGAACTGCCGAACCAGGCGGCACATGCCCGCTTCGTCCTGCGAGATCTCGGGATAGAGCTCGCTATAGGTGCCTTCGAGCCAGGTGCTGGCGACGACGCCCGGCGCGCCATGCCCAGGCCCGGCGATGTAGAGAACGCTCATGTTCTCGCGCTTTATCACCCGGTTCAGATGCGCGTAGATGAAGTTCAGGCCGGGCGTGGTGCCCCAATGGCCGAGCAGGCGCGGCTTGACATGCGCCTGGGTCAGAGGTTCGCGCAGAAGCGGATTGTCCAGCAGATAGACCTGGCCGACGGACAGATAGTTCGCCGCCCGCCACCAGGCGTGTATTAGTCGCGCCTCTTCCGGCGACAAGGGCTGCGAGACCGCCCGGGATACGTCCTTCTCAGCGGTCGTCATATGGCAGGCTCCGTTGTGAGACGTCGAATGATCCACTATGGCTTCCGCTACGGACAATAGCGCAATCGGCAGGAAAGTCCCCGATCCGGCAAGACTGCGGCTTGGCCGGACGGGCCGCCTTGATTTCCATCAAGCCGAGATCGGTGACGGCCGGGAAGGCCGCCGGGAGAGCAAGACCATGGCCGAAGCGATCCTGACCCTCAATGCGGGTTCCTCGAGCCTCAAATTCGCGCTTTTCCGAGTGGAAGGCCCCGACCGGCTCGAACTCTCGCTGCGCGGCGAGATCGAGATGATTGCCACGCGGCCGCATTTCTTGGCGCGGGACGCCGGCGGGGCTGTTCTTGCTGATCACAACTGGCCGGATGCCGCGGGAGCGTCGCAGCCGCTGTTTGAAATGGTCGTCGGCTGGACCGAGGCTCATCTCGGCGCGGACAGGCTGATGGCCGTCGGCCACAGGGTGGTGCATGGCGGGCCCAATCATGCCAAGCCGGAACGGGTGACGCCGGCACTTCTGGCCGCGCTCGACCGCATTACGCCCCTGGCGCCGCTGCACCAGCCGCAGAACCTCGCGCCGATCCGTGCCATCGCCGCCGCGCGGCCGGAGCTGCCGCAGGTCGCCTGCTTCGACACGGCCTTTCACCACACCATGCCGGACGTCGCGAGCCGCTTCGCGCTGCCGCGCGAATATGAGGCGATGGCGGTTCGTCGCTACGGATTTCACGGCCTGTCCTATGAATCCATCGCCCGTCGCCTGCCGGATGTGGCGCCTGCCTTGGCACATGGCCGGGTGATCGTCGCCCATCTCGGCAACGGCGCCAGCCTGTGCGCGCTTCACCAAGGGCGCAGCATCGATACGACCATGGGCTTCAGTGCTCTGGACGGGCTGGTGATGGGCACGCGGCCCGGCACGCTCGATCCCGGCGTCATCCTCTACCTGCTGCAGGAGCGCGGCATGACGGTCGGCGAGGTGGAGGACCTTCTCTATCGCCGCTCGGGACTCCTCGGCGTTTCGGGCGGCATCGCCAGCGACATGCGCACGCTGCTCGTCAGCGCCGACATCCGCGCGGCCGAAGCGGTCGAGCTTTTCACCTACCGGATCGCGCGCGAAGCCGGTGGATTGGCGAGTTCGCTAGGCGGGCTCGACGGCATTGTCTTCACCGCGGGCATCGGCGAGCACGCGCCGCCAGTCCGTGCGGCTGTCTGTGAAAGGCTGGAATGGCTTGGCGCCGTGCTTGATCCGGCCGCCAATGCGCGGGGCGATGCCGTCATCAGCGCGCCGCAAAGCCGGATCGAGATTCGTGTCATCCCGACCGACGAGGAGCGGATGATCGCCCGGCACACCCAGGTCGCGATCGGTTCGACTTGACGCTGGTCGGCGGGCCGCTGTCGAAGGGGACGAGACAGCAGGGCTGTTGGCGCCGAACGGCAGAAACGCAGCGTGTTCGGGCGGGTCGAGAAAGGTTAGATGGCGGTGGACGCAGTCTGCTGCGAACTCGACTCTGAGTATCCCCGCAAACGGGGAGTTTGGACTTTCATCGGAACGGAGCCCCTCCAAGGCTCGTGCGATGTGAGTGAGCAAAGGAAGTCCGCATCTGCGCCATGGCGGACTTGAAAAAGGGCTGGCATTCTGCAGAGCGAACGCGACGCGATCTCCTGGCCGATCTCCGCATCAGCCCTGCGCACCGCGCCAGGCTTCGAGGATGGCTTGGGCGGCGACCGCGATGTCGTCGTCGGTGGTCCCGCCGCCGATCACTGAGATCCTGAGGATCCAGTCGCCGCGCCATTGCGCGCCGCCGGCGAAAATACGCCCCTCGCGCTGCAGGGTGGCGATCGTCGAACGCGTCAGCGCATCGCTCTCTTCCCGTGGGCGGTCGCTGCCAAAGCGCACGATCAGCTGGTTGAGCACGACGTCATTCATGACGGCGATCCCGGGCTCGGCGCGCAGCGTATCGGCGAGTTGGCGCGCAAGCCGGCAATGCCGCCCGACCATTTCGGCTACGCCCGCGCGGCCGAAATGCCGAATCATCGCAAACGTCGCGAAACCGCGCGCCCGCCGCGACAATTCTGGAACGTAGTGCGACGGGTCGCGCTCCCCCTCGGCCACGGCGGGCAGATAGCTGGCAGCGATCGTCATCGCCCGCCGATGCGCCTCGGCGTCGCGCACGATGGCGAAGCCGCAATCATAAGGCGTCTGCAGCCATTTGTGCCCGTCGGTCGCCCAGGAATCCGCCCCCTCAATGCCGTTCGCCAGGAAGGCGCGGTCCGGACAGGCACGAGCCCAGAGACCGAAGGCGCCATCGACATGCACCCAGCAATTGGAGTGGCGCCTCGCCGAAGCGAGGATCGCCGGGTGCGGGTCAAATGCACCGGAGTTGATTTGCCCGGCCTGCGTGATGGCGATGACCGCCCCTTCATCCGCCGCCGCCGCCATGGCTGCCGCAAACGCCTCCGGCAGCATCGCGCCTTCCTGGTCGACCGCGACTTTGGTGACGCGGGCCTGGCCGAGACCGAGATATTGCAGAGCCGAAAAGACCGTGCTGTGTGCCTCTTCGCCGATGATCACGCGGACGGATGGCGCGCCGAACAGGCCATCCGCCTCGACATCCCAGCCGAGCCGCCGCAGAACCGCCCCGCGCGCGGCAGCGAGCGCGACGAAATTGGCGACCGTGGCGCCCGTCACGAAGCCGACCGAGGCGGTGGACGGTAGGTCGAGCAACTCCAGGAGCCATTGCGCCGCGACGCTTTCGCACGCCGCCGCCGCCGGCGCTGCGGCGTGATTGCCGGCATTCTGACCCCAGGCCGCTGTCATCCAGTCCGCCGCGACGCCGACAGGGTGCGAACTGCCGATCACCCAGCCGAAGAACCGCGTCCCGGCCATGGCATGAAGCCCGGGCGTCGCCCGATCCACCAGGTCATCGAGAATGGCACGACCATCCGCGCCCGCCTCCGGTAACGGGCCTGCAAAGTCAGCCAGGGCTTCGGCATAGCCGTGCTCCGGGCGCTGCAAGCGGCTGGCGAGCCGTTTCCGGAAGGCGAGGGCATGTGCCGCGGCCCTGGCGAAGAGATCACGATCCGAATCGTCCATGGAGCCCTCCGCTATCGGGCGGACGCGGTCGATCCACCCGCACCACGATAGCGCGGATCGCAGCGGGTTCAACGCCCAGCGCAACGGCGTCATCCGAGAGCCCCGAGGCGAGCACACGAAAGACCGCCTGACATCTGCCTAAGCAAGCGGCGACGGCGTCACGCGTCCGGCAGCGCGGCGAACTGCTGGACGGCAGCACGACCTGGCGGGTTGGGCGGTGGGTGCTGGGTGCTGGGTGCTGGGTGCTGGGTATGATACTGGTGCGCTGGCGGTGTCCATGATGTCGACAACGCCGCCCCCAAGCGCGAGCTCAACCGGCAAAAAAAAAGCCTGCAAACGGCAATGAATGCCGTCTCTGCTGACACGCTCCGAAGGACTGGTCAGCAGAGTCACGGAAAAGTCGGGGCTATGTGCGCCCGCAAGCGAGACAGATAAAATCTAACAAAATCAGTTAGTTAATGGCGGAGGGAGCGGGATTCGAACCCGCGATACGGTTTCCCGTATACACACTTTCCAGGCGTGCGCCTTCAACCACTCGGCCACCCCTCCGTACCAGCGCGCTCGGCGCCTGTCCCTCGATCGCGACTGGGGAGCGGCGGGCGCTTCCTCACTTTCGACAGGACAGGCGTGCGGTATCACGAAGCCATGGGCCGCCGCAAGGCTTGCGGCGAAAACAAGCGGGGATGGCCTGCCGATCGTGATTGGTTTCCGCCGGCCGGCTTTGAATCATTGCCGAATTCGCGCGCAATCACTATCTCTGGATCCGTCGCTTCCGGACGGGAACCTCTGGCCCACCGCGCGACGAGGGATCCTGGAATGTTCACGCTCTTCGTCCGCCTTCTCGGCCTCTTTGCCATTGCCGGTGCGGTCGTGGGGCTGGTGATCGACGGAACGAAGTCGATCGCCGCCTCGTCGCTGACGGTGACGCCGCTCGGCCAGGCCTGGTTCACCTTCGATCCCGACAGCCTGACGGCCCTGCAGGCCGCCATTGCCAGCCATGTCGAGACCTATGTCGGTCCGTGGGTCTGGTCGCCCGTCATCGAGTTTCTGCTGACCCTGCCGACCTGGTTCGTCCTCGGCGCGCTGGGTGCTTTCCTGCTTCTGGTCGGGCGCCGCCGGCGCTACCGGTCCATCATCGCCTGACACCCCCTTCTGACAAGGAGACGACCCCATGAATCTCCTCGATATCCTATCGCGCAAGGCCCGCATGCCGGATCCGGGCGCGGCCCTGGCCGGCCGGTCGCATCCGATCAGCCAGCCCGGCGCGCATTTCGTCAACGGCCACCCGATCGCCGGACCCTATCCCGAAGGGATCGAGACGGCGCTGTTCGGGCTTGGCTGTTTCTGGGGCGCCGAACGCAAGTTCTGGCAGGCGAAGGGCGTCTGGGCGACCGCCGTCGGCTATGCCGCCGGCACGACGCCGAACCCGACCTATGGCGAGGTCTGCACCGGCATGACTGGCCACAATGAAGTGGTGCTGGTCGCCTATGATCCGTCCGTCATTTCCTATGACGCGCTGCTCGCGATCTTCTTCGAGAGCCACGATCCGACCCAGGGCATGCGCCAGGGCAATGATGTCGGCACGCAATACCGCTCCGGCATCTATGTCGCCAACGCCTCCGAGCGGCAGCGGGCAGAGGCCGCCCGCGACGCGTATCAGCGCGCGCTTTCGAGCGAGGGGCTCGGCGTCATCACGACGGAGATCCTCGACCGCCCGCCCTTCTACTTCGCGGAGGACGACCACCAGCAATATCTCGCCAAGAATCCGGGCGGCTATTGCGGGCTCGGCGGCACCGGCGTTTCCTGCCCGATCGGCACCGGCGTGGCCGCAGCGTGAACCACACTTCCTCGGAGGCTGACGATTTCGACAGCATCGCCAGCGACGCGGCCATCGCGTCGCTGGCGGAAGACGGCTATGCCTTCGTCAATCGTCTGTTTGACCCGGCATTGATCATGACGCTAGCGGCCGAACTCGCGGCGATGGAGGCGGCGGGCACGATGGCCACGGCCGCGGTCGGCCGCGATGGCGGACTTCGCCGCGACGTCGACATCCGGCGGGCGGCGATCCGCTGGTTCGATGGCGGCACGGAAGCCGAGCGTCGGTTCCTGGCGGTCGCCGAGTTGCTGCGCATCGCCATCAACCGGCGGCTCTTTCTCGGCCTGTTCGATTTCGAGTGCAATTTCATCGCCTATCCGACCGGTGGCTTCTATGGCCGGCATCTGGACAGTCTGGCCGGCGCGCGCAATCGCGTCGTGTCGCTGATCGTCTATCTCGATGCCGACTGGCAGGCGGACTATGGCGGCGCGCTCCGGCTCTGGTCCGGGCCGGAGGACCAGGGTGCGGCGAGCGCCGAGATCGTGCCGCAGGCCGGGCGCGTCGTGCTGATGATGTCGGAAGAGATCCCGCACGAGGTCCTGCCGTCGCACCGCCCCCGCCATGCCATCGCCGGCTGGTGGCGGGTCAACGCCTCGACCGGCCAACGTCTCGATACGTCGCGCTGATCCCCCCTTGCGCCTTCCGGCGCCAGGCTCTTATCCTGTCCCTTCCAATGGATCGATCGATGCCCTCCGCGCTCTTTACGCCGATCACGCTCGGCGAGCAGACCATCCCCAACCGCATCGCCGTCGCGCCGATGTGCATGTATTCGGCCGATGACGGCTCGGCCTCCGACTGGCATATCCAGCACTGGATGTCGCTCGGCATCTCGGGCGCCGGCATGATCACCTTCGAGGCGACGGGCGTCGAGCGCCGCGGTCGCATCTCGCATGGCTGCACTGGCCTCTATTCCGATGCCAACGAGGCGGCGATGGCGCGGGCTCTGGCTCCGGCGCGGCGCGTCGCAGCACCCGGTGCCGTGTTCGGCGTGCAACTCGGTCATGCCGGCCGCAAGGCGTCGTCGCAATTGCCCTGGCTCGGCGGCGGTCCGCTGACGCCCGCGCAGGATGCCTGGCAGACGGTCGGCCCTTCCGCCATTCCCTTTGCTCCCGGCTGGCCGACGCCGACGGCGCTCGACGAGGCCGGCATCGAGGCAATCGTTGCCGCCTTCGTCCAGGCGGCGGAACGGGCGGCGCGGATCGGCCTCGATTTCGTCGAGCTGCACGGCGCCCACGGCTATCTGCTGAACGAATTCCTGTCGCCGATCTCGAACCGGCGCACCGATCGCTGGGGCGGCAGCCTGGAAAATCGCATGCGGCTGATCGTGACGATCGCCCGCGCCGTGCGCGCCGTGCTGCCGGCGCGGATGTTCGTTGGCGCGCGGCTGTCGGCGACCGAGTGGGTCGAGGACGGTTTCACGATCGAGGACGCCATCGCCGTGGCGGCCGCGCTGAAGGCGGAGGGCGTCGTCTATATCTGCGCCTCGAGCGGCGGCAACGCGCATGACCAGCAGATCCCGATCGGCCCGCTCTACCAGGTCGACTTCGCCGAGGCGATCCGCAACGGCGCCGGCATCGCGACCCGCGCGGTCGGTATGATCACGACGCCGGCCGAGGCCGAGGCGGTCCTGCGGGAGGGCAGGGCGGACATGGTGGCGCTGGCGCGCGCCATTCTCGCCGATCCGCGCTGGCCGTGGCGCGCCGCCTATGAACTCGGCGCGGAAGCCTACGCGCCGCCGCAATATCTGCGCAGCCTGACGACCATGAAGCATTGGGTCGTCGACGACGACGACTAAAACCGGCAAGTCCATGCGGACAAGACAAGGGCGCTCCGAGGGTCTCGGGGCACGCCCTTGTCCTTGTTGGCGCGACTCAGTGCAGCGTGCCGGTCACCGGCGCGTCGGTCGGATTCTCGACATCGGCCGGCGGCGCGCCGTCATAGGCCATCGCGGCGGTCGGCGCGGGCTCCGGCGCGATTCCGGCCGGGGCGCCGATCAGCACCTGGCGGCAGGCCGGCGGCAGGTCGGCCAGCATCATCGGGCGCGGCTTGACGGTCGGCTTGGTCGGTTTGGTGGGCTTGGTTGGCTTTGGCGGCTGCAGCCAGGCGTCGAGCTCGGCGCCGCAGCCGTCGCCGGCGGGCGTCGCCTTCTGCGGTACGCAGCCGGCCATGCCGGCCGGGCAGTCGAGCCGGACATGGAAGTGATAGGTATGGCCCCACCACGGCCGGACCTTGTTGAGCCAGCCGCGGTCGGGCCCGGCGCCCTCGCAGAGCGCCTTCTTGATCGCCGGGTTGACGAAGATGCGTGCGACACGCGGATCGAGCGCGGCGCGGCGGATCAGCTTGTGCTGGCCCATGGTCCAGACCGAGCGGTCGATCTTGCGCGCCTTCTCATTGACCATCGAGACGGCCGACATGTTCTCGCGCTCGTCGCGGGAGAGCGTCCGGTTCGGCATCGGCGTCAGCCAGAGGTCGACGTCGAGGCCGATCTGGTGGCTGGCATGGCCGGTGCGGGCCGGACCGCCGCGCGGCTGGCCCATGTCGCCGACGAGCAGTCCCGGCCAGCCGTCGCGGGCCTTCGCGTCGGCGGCGAGTTTTTCGGTGAAGGCGATCAGTTCCGGCGTACCCCAGTTGCGATTGCGCGACAGGCGCATCGCCTGCCAGCCGGGGCCGTTGACCGGGAGGGCGACAGCGCCGGCAAGGCAGCCCTTGGCATAGGAGCCGATGGCGCGCGCCTCGAGCGGGATCGGCGTCTTGACGTCGCCGAACAGGATCTTGGCGGGCGTCGTGTCGATCGCGTCCGCCATCGCCGGGACGGCGGCGACGAGCGGCAGCAGCAAGGACAGCGCCAGCGCGCGGATCGGGCTCTTCAGCATGATGACACCTTCCAGTTCAGCGCTCCCACGCCGAGAGTATCGGCGATCAAGATTGACGATTTATCAACCATCCGGACGCGGCCGGCGCCCTCTCGGGTTGGACGTTTTTTCCAGCTTTCGGCGGAATCCATCTCAGGGTCGCGATGCGGTTTCGGATTGCGCCAGATTATTGGGAATCTGTTCTCAATGAGGGCGCTAATTCGCGATTGACCGCAAAATACGCGATGCGATACTCGCTGCGGAAATGGTGGCGAAAACTCTCGCCGCCGGCATAATGCACTGAGGGAAAACGGCAAATGGCACTCAATCTGGGGGACGTCGTTCCCGATTTCACCGCCGACACCACGGAAGGCAAGATCTCTTTCCACGAGTGGCTCGGCGACAGCTGGGGCGTTCTGTTCTCGCATCCGAAGAATTTCACGCCGGTCTGCACGACCGAGCTCGGCGCTGTCGCCAAGCTGAAGCCGGAATTCGACAAGCGCGGCGTCAAGGTGCTGGGCCTTTCCGTCGACCAGCTCGCCAATCACGGCCAGTGGATCGATGACATCCGCGACACCACCGGCGCGACGCTGAACTTCCCGCTGATCGCCGATCACGACAAGAACGTCGCCAATCTCTACGGCATGATCCATCCCAACGCCTCCGATACGATGACGGTCCGTTCGGTCTACGTCATCGGACCCGACAAGAAGCTCAAGCTGACACTGACCTATCCTGCTTCGACAGGGCGGAATTTTGACGAGATCCTGCGCGTCATCGACAGCCTGCAGCTGACCTCGAAATTCTCGGTGGCGACGCCGGTCGACTGGAAGCAGGGCGAGGACGTCATCATCGTCCCGTCGGTCTCGGACGAGGCGGCCAGGGAGAAGTTCCCCGGCGGCTGGAAGACCCTGAAGCCCTATCTGCGCTTCGTGCCGCAGCCCAAGGTCCAAGAGCCGGTCTGATCGCGCAGCCCTACCATTCTTGATGGCGTCGGCCTTGGCCGGCGCCATTTTCGTTTGGCATTCCTTCTTGGGTCCTTCGAGGCGCCTTCTGCGAAAGCGCCTCAGAATCCGCCTCCTGCGAACCGCATCCAGGCGCTTCCTGAACGCTCCTTCGAGACCCGGCTTCGCCGGGCACCTCAGGAACATGGCCTAGTTCGGGACATCCTTCCTAGTCGATCGAGATGATCTCGGCGTCCTGGCCGGCGATGGCGATCTCGTCACCGACGCGCCGGCCGAGGACGGCCTGCGCCAGCGGCGAGATGTACGAGACGGTTCCGCCTTTCGGATCGGCCTCGTCCTCGCCGACGATCCGGTAGGTCTGCCGCCTTCCGTCCGCGCGATGGATCGTGATCGTGGAGCCGAACTGGACGGTCTCGTTGCTGCCGGGCGGGGCGACAGGCTCGGCGCTGCTGCGACGCTGCTGCCAATAGCGCAGATCGCGCGCGAGTGGCGGTATGGCCATCGTGTCGCCGTCGGCGCGCGCCATCGCGAGCGCGTTGCCGAGGCGGGCGATCTCGGCTTCGATCGCCGCCAATCCATGCAGCGTGACGAGGTTCGGATGCGACGAGACGGCGCGTTCCGGCAAGCCGTCATCGCCCTTGTCGGCGCTGTCTTCCTTGACGAAGGCTCTGCTCATGCCGGAATGGTAGGGCCGGGCCGGCGCGGCGTCCATCGGCAAGGCCGGATGACAGGCTGCCGGTCGTCGCCTCGCCTGGTATGTCGCCAAAACGAAAACGGCCGCACCGAAGTCAATCGGGGCGGCCGTCGAGGGGCGGGAGGCTGGCTGCCTCAATCTTCCATCTTGAGCGCGGCGATGAAGGCTTCCTGCGGGATGTCGACCTTGCCGAACTGCCGCATCTTGCGCTTGCCTTCCTTCTGCTTGTCCAGAAGCTTGCGCTTTCTCGTAATGTCGCCGCCATAGCATTTCGCCGTCACGTCCTTGCGCATGGCGCGCACGGTCTCGCGGGCGATGATCTTGCCGCCGATCGCCGCCTGGATCGGGATGACGAACAGATGCTGCGGGATCAGATCCTTCAGCTTCTCGCACATGGCGCGGCCGCGACGCTCGGCCTGGGTGCGGTGAACCAGCATCGATAGCGCGTCGACCGGCTCGGCATTGACCAGGATCTGCAGCTTGACCAGGTCGCCCGGGCGGTGGTCGGTCAGGTGATAGTCGAACGAGGCATAGCCCTTCGAGATCGACTTCAGCCGGTCGTAGAAATCGAACACCACCTCGTTCAGCGGCAGGTCGTAGGTGACCATGGCGCGCGAGCCGACATAGGACAGATCCGACTGGATGCCGCGCCGGTCCTGGCAGAGCTTGAGGATGGCGCCGAGATATTCGTCCGGCGTCAGGATGGTCGCGCGGATCCAGGGCTCGGAGATCTCTTCGATCTTCATCACGTCCGGCATGTCGGCCGGATTGTGCAGCTCGACCTCGCTGCCGTCGGTCAGCGTGATCTTGTAGATCACCGACGGCGCCGTCGCGATCAGGTCGAGATTGAATTCGCGCTCCAGCCGCTCCTGGATGATTTCGAGATGCAGCAGGCCGAGGAAGCCGCAGCGGAAGCCGAAGCCGAGTGCTGCGGATGATTCCATCTCGAACGAGAACGAGGCGTCGTTGAGCCGGAGACGACCCATCGCGGCGCGCAGTTCCTCGAAATCGGCGGCGTCGACCGGGAACAGGCCGCAGAACACCACCGGCTGCGCCGGCTTGAAGCCCGGCAGCGCTTCTGCCGTCGGCTTCTTGTCCTCGGTGATGGTGTCGCCGACGCGGGTGTCCGCCACTTCCTTGATCGAGGCGGTCAGGAAGCCGATCTCGCCAGGGCCGAGATTGTCGACGGGGACCAGCTTCGGCGTGAAATAGCCGACGCGCTCGACGTCATAGACGGCGTCGGCGCCCATCATGCGGATGCGCATGCCCTTCTTCAGGTTGCCGTCGATGACGCGGATCAGGACGATGACGCCGAGATAGGCATCGTACCAGCTGTCGACGAGCAGCGCCTTCAGCGGCGCCTCGACATCGCCCCTGGGCGGCGGCAGGCGGGTAACGATCGCCTCGAGCACGTCGGGAATGCCGATGCCGGTCTTCGCCGAGATCAGGACGGCGTCCGAGGCATCGATGCCGATCACTTCCTCGATCTGCGCCTTGATGCGGTCGGGCTCGGCCGCCGGCAGATCGATCTTGTTCAGGATTGGCAGGATTTCGAGATCGTTGTCGATCGCCTGATAGACGTTCGCGAGCGTCTGCGCCTCGACGCCCTGGGAGGCGTCGACGACCAGCAGCGCGCCTTCGCAGGCGGCGAGCGATCGCGACACTTCATAGGCGAAGTCGACGTGGCCGGGCGTGTCCATCAGGTTCAGGATGTAGGTCTTGCCATCCTTGGCCTTGTAGTCCAGCCGGACGGTCTGCGCCTTGATGGTGATGCCGCGCTCGCGCTCGATATCCATCGAGTCGAGCACCTGCTCCTTCATCTCGCGGTCGGTCAGACCGCCGGTCGCCTGGATCAGCCGATCGGCGAGCGTCGATTTGCCATGGTCGATATGGGCGACAATGGAGAAATTGCGGATGTTGTCTTGCGGCGCGGTGCTCATGGCGCGCTCAATAGCATCAAGGTTGTTGGCCGCAAAGCGCTGAAACGTGCCTTTTCAACGCCGGTCCGCATGAAGGACGCCGAGTTCGCCGGCGCGAGCCACGATTCGGTCGGCAAGTTCGGCCACCAGGGGACGCGAAAGCGCGTCCGGCGTCCCCGCGACAAGCGCGGAATCGCGCCAGATGACGGGCATGTCGATCGGCGCCAGGTCGATCAGCCGGCCCTCGGCCAAGTCCTTGGTGATCGCGGCCTGGAGCAGGTGGCCGATCGCCTCGCCGCGCTCGATCAGCGCGCGGCCGGAACTGAAGAGCACCTGCGAGCTGGTACGGGCGCGGTGGCGCAACGACTGGATCGCGTCGGGCGTCACCTGCCACCAGAAGAAGGAGAGGAAGTGCGGCGCCACGGCGAAGATGCGGTCGAGCGTCGGCTGCGGGCCGATCGCCTCGGCGAGCGCCGGGGAAGCGGCGAGCACGGCCTTCTCGCGCAGGATGGCGATCGGTTCCAGCGTCTCGAGCAGGGGGTCGAAATTGGGCCAGCCGATGATGGCGAGGTCGATGCTGCGGTCATGCAGCCATTCAGCGATGTCGCGGTGTCGACCCTCCTCGAACTGCAGCTCGACGCGGGGATGGGCGCGCATGAAGTCGACGACGGCGGGCGTCGCCAAGGGTTCGATCAGGCTGCGCAAGGAGGCGAAGGCGATGCGGCCGCGATCGACGCTGCGCATCGCGTCCTCGCTTTCGAGCAGCGTCGCCAGCACGCGGCGGGCATAGGGCAGGAAGGTGGCGCCGCGCTCCGTCAACTCCACCTTGCGACCGCGCGTGAACAGCGTGCCGCCGACATGCGCCTCGAGGGTGCGGATGCGGGTCGAGATGGTCGCCTGGGTGACGTTCAGCCGCGCCGCCGCCTTGGTGAAGCTGCCGTCCCGCACGATGCGGTCAAAGCTGCGAAGCTGATCGATATCCATAATGTTTATTTATGTATCATTTCAATAAATGTGATCGAAGGAGTTTATCATTGACAAAATCGATGATGAAGCCTGTTTTCTGGCAAAAGGGCAATGGAGACATGATGGCTTCGATCCTTCGTCAGCTGGATGGTGCGGCGGCACGCGCGGCGATCCCGGCGCTGGCCGATATTCTCGTCGATGTCGTCGAACACGGCGCATCGGTCAATTTCCTCGCCGGCTTCTCGCATGCCGACGCGGCCGGATACTGGCAGGGCCAGCTGGACGGCATCGATGCCGGCAGCCGCGTCCTGGTGGTCGCCGAGCTCGACGGGCATATCGTCGGCACGGTCGTCGTCACCTTCGCGCCGCAGCCGAACGGCCAGCATCGCGCCGAAATCGGCAAGATGCTGGTGCATTCCAGCGCGCGACGGCGCGGCATCGGCCGGCAGCTGCTCGCGGCGGCCGAGACGGTGGCGCGCGAGGCTGGCAAGACGTTGCTGCATCTCGACACGCAGACCGGTTCGGCCGGCGAGGCGCTCTACCGCGCCACCGGCTGGATCGAGTATGGCGTGATGCCGGGCCACTCGCTTACCCCGGACGGCCGGCTCGAAGCGGCGACCTTCTTCTACAAGACAATCTGAACGGCATGACCATGACCCTGATCCGCCCGGCCACCGAGGCCGACATACCCGCCATCCTGGCGATCTACAACGACGCGGTCGTCAACACGGCGGCGATCTGGAATGATGATGTCGTCGATCTCGACAACCGGCTCGCCTGGTTCGCGGCCCGACAGGCGCAGGGTTATCCGGTTCTGGTCGCGGTCGAGTCGGACACCGTGCTCGGCTATGCGAGCTATGGCGATTTCCGAGCCTTCCAGGGCTACCGCTTCACGGTCGAGAATTCGATCTATGTGGCGAGCGCGGCCCGCGGCAAGGGAGCCGGCACGGCGCTGCTCGGTGCGCTGGTGGCGCATGCCGCGGCGAACGGCAAGCACGTCATGGTGGCCGGCATCGAGGCGGGCAATGATGTCTCGATCCGCCTGCACGAGCGCCATGGCTTTGTCGAGACGGCGCGGATGCCGGAGCTCGGCTTCAAGTTCGGCCGTTATCTCGATCTCGTCTTCCTGCAGAAGACGCTGGACTGAGTCTCCTGTCGTGACGGCGAGGGTGGGCCGGAAAGGGTGTGACTGGGCAAGTCGAAGGGGCGATGCTCCCTAGATCGCCAGCGCCCGGGCCCGCATGGCGAGAGCGGCACCGTCGGCGACGGCGGCATAGGCGACCGCCTTCTTGCGGAAGCTGGTGAAGGCGGGGTGGACTTCCTTCGCCATCGGGCTCGCATCGCCGATCTCGGCCAGGACGTCGGCCGAGGTCTTGGCCAGCGCCTCGATCACCTCGTCCGGGAAGCTCTTCACCACCGTGCCGCGATCGATCAGCGTCGGCAGGGCGATGATGTTGTTGGCGGTGAAGTCGGCGGAGGTCTCGGCCGCCGTCGCCAGCGCCGCGGCGCGAACGGTTGCCTGTAGGTCGGGCGGCAAGGCGTCGAAGGCGGCCTTGTTCACCGTCAACTCCAGTGCCGTCGCCAGTTCGTGGAAGGCCGGCATGTAGCAGAACGGCGCGGCGCGCGGCAGGTTGAGCGCCAGATCGTTCCAGGGGCCGACCCATTCGGCGGCGTCGATCGTGCCGGATTCGAGCGCGGCGGCGATGTCGTCCTGCGGCAGCAGCACGGGATTGGCGCCGAGGCGCTTCAGCACGTCGGCGCCGAGGCCGGTGATGCGGATGGCGAGACCCTTGAAGTCCTCCGGCTTGCGGATCTCCCGCTTGAACCAGCCGGCCGCCTGCGGACCGGTCGAGCCGGCATAGAAGGGCAGGACGCCGAACGGCTCGTAGGCGCGCTCCCAAAGGGCCTGCCCGCCGCCGGCGGTGAGCCAGCCGGCATGCTCCGTCGCCGTCAGGCCGAACGGTACGCCGGAGAAATAGTGAAAGGCCGGATCTTTCGCCGCCCAGTAATAGGGGGAGCCATGGCCCATCTCGGCCTTGCCGTTCGAGACCGCGTCGAAGACCTGGCCGGGCGCGACCAGGTCGCCGGCGGCGAACAGCTGCACGCTCAGGCGGCCGTCGGACAAGGTGGTGATCCGCTCGGCCAGGCGTTGCGCATTGGCGCCGACGCCCGGGGCGTCCTTGGGCCACGCGGTCGCCATCTTCCAGACCAGCACATTGGCGGCGCGGGCGATCGACGGCATGGCGAGGCTGGAGCCGAGGCCGGCCATGCCGACCCCGATCAACTGTCGCCGATCGATCCTCGTCCGTTCCCGCGCCATGCGATCCTCTCAGAAAAATACGATTACAGCCTAGCAGCGCTGAACGTTGGCTGAACACTTATCTGGCGAGCGTGAACAGAAAAACTCGGCCTTGACGGGGTGGAGGCGAATGCCCAGCTTCGCCGGGTGGATATCGCAAGGCGCTTCGTCGCCCTCCTGCTCGTCGCCGCCAGCCTGCTATTGCCGGGCGGGGCCATGCCGGCTGTCGCCATGCCGGCCGCTACCATGTCGGATCATGCCGCCATGGCGGATTGTCCGCACGCGTCGACGGTCATGACCCCGCAGCAACCGACGTCTCATCCCGCCGGACTGCCGGCGATGTCGTCCTGTTGCCATGCCGTGCCGGCGCTGCTGGTCGAATTCCTGGCAAGACGAGAGCCCGTCGAGCCTAGATCCCTGCCGAAACCGATATCCGACGCCATGCCGGCCGCGATCGCGATCGGCCCCGATGTGCCGCCGCCGCGTGCCTGATCGTTCGCACCATGTCATCGCGCCGGCATAAGCGGGCCCGAGCCGGCGACGACAATCCGGCCCGCCTCATCGAGATGAGACCAACGATCATGAGAAAAATTCTGACCATCGCGGCTGTCGCCGCCACCTTTGCCTTTTCCCCCTTCGCGGCCTCGGCCGAGGAGACTGTGGATCACAGCCAGATGGACCATGGCGCCATGTCCGAGGAAAAGGCGGACGACACGGCCTCGACCAAAGCCTTCCGCGCGGCTGACAAGGCCATGATGGATGGCATGGCCATCGAGTATTCGGGCAATGCCGATGTCGATTTCATCCGCGCGATGATCCCGCATCATGAAGGCGCGGTTGCCATGGCCGAGATCGAGCTGAAATACGGCAAGGACCCGGAAGCGCGGAAGCTTGCCGAGGCCGTCATCAAGGCCCAGAACGAAGAGATCGCGTTCATGAAGGCATGGCTCGCCAAGAACGCTGACAAGAACAGCCAGTAACAAACCACGGCTGACCCAGCGCACGGCCGCCGCCATGGCGGCCGTGATGCTTGGCGACGACTGCCGTCGACGACGATATTTGCCGTGAACCGCGCGCGGCGATTGACAGTTGCAGCGGGCAGATGTTCCCTCGCCTTTGGGGCAGGCGTGAACCGCCTTGTCAGACCGTTGCCGCTTGGCGGCACCGAAGGGAGATCGGCACTATGAAGATGCAGTCAAAGCTTCTCTTGGTCGGTGCGAGCATGGCCCTGGGCCTGTTTGCTGCAACCTTGCCCGCGGCCGCGCAGTCGACCGCCATGCAGTCCTGCAGCGACGACTGGTCGAAGATGAAGTCCGCCGGCACCGTTCCCGAGGGCCAGACCTGGCCGAAGTTCTGGAGCCAGTGCGCCAAGGACTATGCCGCCGCCAATCCCGACGCGGCAGCCGCGCCAGCGGCGAAGACGGCTGCCCCGGCGGCGAAGGCCGCCACTGACAGCAAGCCGGCGAAGGCCGCCAAGGCGAAGGCCGATACTGCCGCTGCGCCGGCTGCCGATACGGCCGCGAAGACGGCCGGCAAGTCGCCAGCCATGACGGCCTGCAGCGCCGAATGGGCCAAGATGAAGGCCGCCGGCACGACGCCCGCCGGCCAGACCTGGCCGAAATTCTGGAGCCAGTGCGCCAAGGATTACGCCGCCGCCAATCCCGACGAAGGCGATGCGCCCGCGCCGAAGGCCGGCAAGACGGCCAAGGGCAAGGCTGCCGCCGCCGCCGTGGAAGCCGATGAAGGCATCGCCCTGCCGGATCCGGATTCTGCCGCCAAGATGAATACCGCCGCCACCACGGTCGGCAAGCGTCCGCTGACGCCGGGCCAGCAGGCGGCGATCGTCCGCATCCGGGCCTGTGGCGCCGAATGGCAGGAGCGCAAGGCGGCCGGCAAGCTGCCGCAGGGCGCCAAGTGGCCGCAATACTGGAGCGACTGCAACAAGCGACTGAAGGCAAAGGGCCAGTAGGCCTGAAAGGGCGGCCGTCGGCCGCCCGAAGACCTGCGGCTCCTCAACGGCGCCTACATCCTGAGTACCTTCGATAGTCTCATCGGCTCTGTGATTGAGCGCGTTGACAGAGAAGGGGGCGATGGCGTCCAGCCGGATGCCATCGGCAAAGCCCTCGATGGCGTTCTCGCCAATACCCCGTACGGCAGTCTCGACGGCCTGCTGGCCCAGTTGAAGAGTTCCGGCCTCGGCGATCAGGGCGCGCCCTGGCTCGGCACCGGCAGGAATCTGCCGATCAATCCGGACCAGATCCGCGCGGCTCTCGGCAATGAGGAACTGCAGAAGCTGGGCACTTCGCTCGGCATCCCGATGGACAAAATTCGGCGATGTGCTGGCCCAGGTCCTGCCGTCGACGGTCGACAAGCTGAGCCCGAACGGCACGTTGACGACGCCGAGCTGATCGGCGGCCGTAAGTCGCATGCCGGTCGCGGACCCGGACGCGCCGGTCTTCGAAACTCTGACACATGGCCGGCGGGTTCCGGCCATGAGTCCATCGGCTTGGGAACACCTGGGACTGGAGATCGCAGGGCGGAGAGATGCGCGAAGCGTCTCGACCTGCTAGGACGGGGCGAAACCATTTCTTAACCACGAGCCCGCCGTGACCGAATATACCAGCCCTGCCGATCAGCTCCTGACGATCCGCGATTTCCTGCGCTACGCCATCAGCCGCTTCAACCAGGCGGGCCTCGCTTTCGGGCATGGCGCCTCGACGGCGTTCGACGATGCCGCCTTCCTGGTGCTGGAAGGCCTGAAGCTGCCGATCGACACGCTCGAGCCCTTCCTCGACGCGCGGCTGCTGCCGGAAGAGCGCAAGCGCCTCGCCGATCTGATCGAGGCCAGGGTGACGACCCGCAAGCCGACGCCCTACCTGCTCAACCGCGCCTATATCCAGGGCGTGCCCTTCTTCGTCGACGAACGCGTGATCGTGCCGCGCTCCTTCATCGGCGAGCTGATCCATTCCGAATTCTTCGGCGGCGATGATTTCGCCCTGATCGAAGACCTGTCGTCGGTCGAGACCGTGCTCGATCTCTGCACCGGCTCCGCCTCGCTGGCGATCCTCGCCGCCGGCGTGTTCGAAAGCGCTGAGATCGATGCCGTCGACCTGTCGCCGGAAGCGCTGGAGGTCGCCAAGATCAACGTCGCCGAGCACGGCCTCGGCAACCGCATCGAGCTCTACGAGGGCGATCTGTTCGCGCCCCTCGGTGGCAAGCGCTACGACCTGATCCTGACCAATCCGCCCTATGTCGACGAGATCGCTATGGAAGAGCTGCCGGAAGAGTACCGGCACGAGCCGGAGATGGCGCTGGCTTCGGGCCTCGACGGGCTCGACATCGTCCGCCGCATCCTCGACGCGGCGGCCGCCCATCTCAATCCGGGCGGCGGCATGCTGTGCGAGATCGGCGCCGGCCGCGAGATCCTCGAAGCTGAGTATCCGGAGCTCGACTTTTTCTGGCTCGATACCGAGGAGAGCGCCGGCGAGGTGTTCTGGATTTCGGCCGAGAGCCTCGGCGTCGAGGACACTTCCGTCGAGGACCAGGACCTGGCCGACCTTCAGGATCTCGACGGCGAGGCGCCCGAAGACGTGTGATCCGACCGTCGACTTGACTGGATGAAGCAAAGCCCTCTCCCGCCGTCGCGGGAGAGGGCTTCTTTTTTGGGCCTGCAGTCTCAGGCGCCGATCTCGAGCATGATCGGTTCGCGCTCCGTCTTCGGCTTGCGCGAGCGCAGCGTCACCAGTGTGACCAGCGCCGCCGCGAAGGTGATCGCGGCACAGATCAGCATGGTGTCGCGGAAGGCGGCCCCATAGGCTTCTGCCGCCGCGGCGCGGGCGATCGACGGGGCGATCAGGGCCGCCTGGTCGAGGCCGCCGCTCGCCAGCGCGCTGGCAACTTCGGTGGCGATCCCGGCCGGCAGGCCGTTCAGGCTGGCGCCGAGCCCGCCGGTGACGAAGGCGGCCATCAGCGCGCCGACAAGCGCGATGGCGACGGTCTCGCCCGCGACCCGCATGGTACCGAAGATGCCGGTCGCCATGCCAGCCCGTTCGGTCGGCACGACGCTGATGGCGAGATCGTCCATCAGCCCCCAGGGCAGGGCGGCGCCGGCGCCGATCATGGCGAGCGGCAGGATGAAGCTCGACGGCGCGCTGCCGATCGGCACGAGGGCCAGCATCAGGACGCCGGCACCTGCGAGCACCAGCCCGAGGCCGGCGAGGATGCCTGACGGGATCCAGCGCGCGAGATTGGCGGCGATGAAGGGGATCGTCGCGATCGGCAGGCTGAGCGGCAGCAGCATCAGGCCGACCTCGAGCTCGTTCATGCCCTCGATGCGGATGAAACGCACCGGCAGCAGGATGAACGGCACGATGAAGGAATAGGCGACGGCGACCGGCAGCGCCTGCACCGAGACGAAGCGGGCATAGCGGAACAGCGACAGGTCGAGCATCGGCCGCTTCTGCAGTGTCTCGATGGCGATGAAGCCGGCGAGCAGGATCGCGGCCCCGACCAGCAATGTCAGGACGAGCGCATTCGACCAGCCGTGGTCAGGGCCCAGCATGATGCCGAAGATCAGCGCCACCAGCATGGCGGTGAAGCTCGCCGCGCCCCAGAAGTCGATGCCGGTGGCGCCGGGATCACGGGTTTCGCGCATGCGCGGCACGCCGGCGACGAGGATGACGAGGCCGGCGAGGGCGGTGGCGAAGAACAAGGCCCGCCAGCCGAGCGTCCCGATCAGCGCGCCAGCGATCAGGGGCCCGAAGGCGATGCCGATGCCGAAGCCGGTGCCGAGCAGGCCCAGCGCCCTTGTGCGGGCCGGACCCTCATATTCCTGCGCGACGGCGGCGAAGCCGGCCGAGATGGTGATCGCCGCCGCGATGCCCTGCAGGGCGCGCAGCAGGTCGAGGACGAGCACGTTCGGCGCCAGGCCGACGGCGAGCGAGGTGAGGGTGAAGCCGATGGCGCCGAGGCGGAACATCCGCTTGCGGCCGAACTGGTCGGCGAGGGCCCCCCCAAGCATGATGGTGCTGCCGAAGGCGAGCATGAAGCCGTTGACGATCCAGACGAGCAGGGACAGTTCGCCGCCGAGATCGCGGCCGATCGCAGGCGTCGCGACGGCGGGGCCCGTGAAGGACAGCGGCATTATGACGGCAACGAGGAAAACGGCGGCGAGCACAAGGTGCCGGCCCGCGGCCGCCTGGTGAGAAGCGTCGGTCATGGTGGTCTCGATCTGTTGGGCTGGGTCAGCCGTGCGGTGGACCCGTCGCAATGGGTGAAGCGCGCGGCGGGAGAGGCGCCGCGCGCTCTTGGTCACCACCGACTCTTTTCTGTGTCGGTCGATACAGAAACCATAATCGCTTGATTCCCGGCGTCAAGCGCTTTATTTGATGATCGATACAGAAAAAGAAAGGGCTGCGCGCAGGCCATGAACGCACGCGGACGTCCCCGGAGTTTCGATCGGTCTGTTGCCCTGGAGCGGGCCATGGATGTGTTCTGGGCGCGCGGCTATGCCGGCACGTCGATCGCCGAGCTGACCGAGGCGATGGGCATTAATTCGCCGTCGCTCTACGCCGCCTTCGGCTCGAAGGAAGCGCTTTTCCGCGAGGCGGTGGCGCTCTATGTCGCGACCGATGACGCCTGCACCCTGCAGATGCTGGAGGGTGCACTGACGACGCGGGATTCGATCACCGCCATGCTGCATGCGAGCGCCAAATCCTGCGTTCGTCCCGACAAGCCCGCCGGCTGTTTCGTCATGCTCGGTGCCACCAATGGCGGCCCGGAGACGGACGCGGCCCAGCAGTTCCTCTGCGATCAGCGCAAGGACATGGCCAGCCGGATCCGCGGCCGGCTGGAGCGCGGGGTCGCCGACGGCGAGTTGCCGCCCGGCCTGCAGCTCGACCGCATCGCCGCCTATTTCGGTACCGTCATCAAGGGCATGTCGATCGAGGCCCGCGACGGCGCCACTGTCGAGACGCTGCTCTCGGTAGCGCAGAGCGCGATGCTCGGCTGGGATGCGTTGACCTCGACCCAGGGTTGACGGTTCCGGCCGCGCGGCGCTAGGCATGGCGACATGTCCAAGCCCCGCCTCGTCATCATCACCGGCGCCATGGCCGCCGGCAAATCCACCGTCGCCCAGGCCGTCGCCGAGGCGCTGCCAAAATCCGTGCATCTCAGAGGCGATGTCTTCCGCAAGATGATCGTCGGCGGCGCCGCCGTGATGGGTCCGGTGCTCGACGAAGAGGCGCTGGCGCAATTGAAACTGCGGCACGATCTCGCCTGCGACGTCGCCCGGCGCTATCACGCGGCCGGGTTTTCTGTCGTCTATCAGGACATCCTGATCGGCCGGTACCTGACCGATGTGGCGGCGCGCCTGGCCGATCTCGATCCCCAGATTGTGGTGCTCGCCCCCGACGCCGCGACGCTGGCGCGTCGCGATCGCGACCGCGGCAAGACTGGCTACAGCGCGTCCTTTCCGCCGGAGATCCTCGCCGACGCGTTGGTTCGCGAGACGCCGAGGACGGGGCTCTGGATCGACAGTTCGCAGATGAGCGTCACCGACGTCGTCGCCCGAATCCTCGCCGGGTGAGGCCACACCTCGTCGCGCCGATCACGCCTTCCTTCGGGCCCTTCGATCCGCTGCCCCTTGTTCTGTGCAAGGCGGCCGCTCATTTGAAGCATTCCTGATTTCTGCGAAATTGTGATATGAGGCCGGCAACAATGATGGATGGCCCTGATGCGCGCCTCTCGCGCCCGGCCTCTCACCGGAACCCGATATGACCGCACCGATCGCCGTGGCCAACGCCATTCCGTCCCCTGCCGCCCCGATTCAATCCGCCGCGCTGCCGCTTGCGGAGATGTCGTCGCTCGTCGGCCTTTCGCGGCCCGAGATCGGCGAGAAGCTCGCCGCGATCGGCATCGAGCCGAAGCAGATCCGCATGCGCACGGCGCAGATCTGGAACTGGATCTATGCGCGCGGCGTCACCGATTTCAGCGACATGCTGAACGTGTCGAAGGACCTGCGCGCCACGCTCGCCGCCAATTTCACGCTGAAGCGTCCCGAGATCGTCACCGAGCAGATCTCGCAGGACGGTACGCGCAAATGGCTGCTGCGCTTCCCGCCGCGTGGCGCCGGTCGACCGGTCGAGATCGAGACCGTCTATATTCCCGAGATCGGCCGCGGCACGCTCTGCGTCTCGTCGCAGGTCGGCTGCACGCTCACCTGTTCGTTCTGCCATACCGGCACGCAGAAGCTGGTGCGCAACCTGACGGCCGAAGAGATCGTCGGCCAGATTCTTGTCGCGCGCGATCGGCTGGGTGACTTCCCGGAGAAGACGACTCCGGTCGGCGCCGCCGTGCCGTCCGAAGGCCGCCTCGTCTCCAACATCGTGATGATGGGCATGGGCGAGCCGCTCTACAATTTCGACAACGTCAAGCAGGCCCTGCTGATCGCCTCGGACGGCGAGGGCCTGTCGCTCTCGAAGCGTCGCATCACGCTGTCGACCTCCGGCGTCGTGCCGATGATCGAGCGCACCGGCGCCGAGATCGGCTCGATGCTGGCGATCTCGCTGCATGCGGTGCGCGATGATCTGCGCGACATGCTGGTGCCGCTCAACAAGAAGTACCCGATCGCCGAGTTGATGGAGGCCTGCCGCAACTATCCGGGCCTCACCAATGCCCGCCGCATCACCTTCGAATATGTGATGCTGAAGGACGTCAACGACAGCCCGGCCGACGCCAGGGAACTGGTCCGCCTGCTGAAGGGCATCCCGGCCAAGATCAACCTGATCCCGTTCAATCCCTGGCCCGGCGTCAACTACCAGTGCTCGGACTGGGAGACGATCGAGACCTTCTCCGACATCGTCAACCGCGCTGGCTATGCCTCGCCGATCCGCACGCCGCGCGGCCGCGACATCCTCGCCGCCTGCGGCCAGCTGAAGAGCGAGACGGAGCGCATGCGCATCCGCGAGCGGCTGGCGCTCGAGGCGATGGTCACCAGCGACGACGACTGATGCTGGCCTTTCTCCGGATCATCCTGCTGATCCCGATCGGGCTGATCGCCGCGATGCTGAGCGCGGTGGCGATCTATCTCGGCTCGTTCGGCTTTTTCGATACGGATAGCTGGGTGGGGCCGGGCGGCGATATCAGCGCGATCCTCGGGCCGATCTTCATCGTGCTGTTCGACCTGAGCCGCTTCGCGCTGCTGCCGTTCCTGGCCGGCATCGTCGTGGCGGAGATGCTCGGCGTGCGGTCGATGATCGCCTGGACGCTGTTCGGCGGCGCGATTGGCCTTGCCCTGCACGTCTCCGCCTATGGCAGCGACTATTCGGCGGTGCCGCCGATCGCCGCCGGTCTCGTCGCCGGCTTCGCCTATTGGCTGATCGCCGGGCGGCTGGCCGGAACCGGCTTCGGCGGCGCGCCTACTTCCCCTGCGCCAGAATAAGCCGCACGGCGAAACCGCCCATCACGCTGGCGAACAGCCAGTCGACCGCCCGGGTCGTGCGCGGCGAGCGCTTCAGGAAAGTCGCCAACGATCCGGCGAACCAGATCATCGCGATACTGATCGGGGTTGCCACCACGACGAACATCAGGCCGAGGAACATCAGCTTGCCCGCGGCATGCGGATCGCTGCTGGATACGAACTGCGGCAGGAAGGTCACGAAGAAGACGATGATCTTCGGATTGAGCAGATTGACCAGCAGGCCCTTGAGATAGACCTTGCCGATCGGGTCGTTCGCGCCCTTGCCGCCGACCGAAAGCGCCGAGCCGTGGCGGATCGCCTGCACGGCCAGATAGACCAGATAGGCGGCGCCGACGACCTTCAGGATGGTGAAGGCGGTGGTCGAGGCGGCGAGCAGGGCCGACAGGCCGACGGCCACCAGGACGGTGTGGACCACCAGTCCCGTCGAGGCGCCGGCGAAGGCGGCGACGCCGGCCATGCGCGATTGGCCGATCGCCTTGCCGAGAAACAGCGTCATGTCGGGTCCCGGCGTCAGCGTCAGCGCGATGACGGCGACCAGGTAGGCAAGCAGGATCGAGAGCGAAGGCAGGAACGTCAGCATCGCGAAAGCCCCGTTGGGAGGCGCAGCTATAGCACGCCTGCCCGGGCCTCCGATATCTCCACCGCAGCAAATCGC
This sequence comes from Kaistia granuli DSM 23481, assembly GCF_000380505.1. Classification (GTDB taxonomy): domain Bacteria; phylum Pseudomonadota; class Alphaproteobacteria; order Rhizobiales; family Kaistiaceae; genus Kaistia; species Kaistia granuli. Next base: position 110,608 of record NZ_AQYH01000004.1, read on the forward strand.
GGCGCGAACGGCGGTCGGGCCGCTTCGAGCCGGCGGGATCGTCTTTGGACGCCGCCGCCGGCTGATTTCGAGCGGGAGCTCAGTCCCGGACCGTCACGAAGCAGATCGAGGTCGGCGTGCCGACTGCGATGTCTTGCCCGAGATGGGCCAGGCCGCCATCATCCGGATCGACGGCGAAGAGCGAGATGCAGTCGCTGTCCTGGTTGGCGACGGCGAGCGTGCGGCCGTCCGGCGCGAAGGCGAAATGGCGCGGTGTCTTGCCGCCGCTCGCCACCGTGGTGCGCAGCTGGGCGATGCCATCCGCGCCGATCTTGAAGATCGACAGGCTGTCATGGCCGCGATTGGCGACATAGAGGAAGCGCCCGCCCGGTCCGAGCCGGATTTCCGAGCAATGATTGGTGGCGCGCGCCGTCTCGGCGACCGTCGCCGTCACATCCAGCACGCTGAAGCGTCCCGTCTCCGCGTCGAAGGCGAGCGAGGCGACCGTCGAGGCCAGCTCGTTGACGACATAGGCGAAGGGCTTGGTCGGATGGAAGACGAAATGACGGGGGCCGGAGCCGGGCGGCAGTGCCGTTTCGCCGGCCTTCTCGATTTGACCGGTCTTCGCGTCGAAGCGATAGGTCACCAGCCGGTCGATGCCGAGGTCGCTGACCACGATATGGCGGTTGTCGGGCGTCGCCTGAACGCAATGCGCATGCGAACGGTCCTGGCGGGCCGGGTCATGGCCCTTGCCGGGATGGGCGGCGGACGCAGCGGCCGGCGCCAGGCCGCCATCGGCGCGGAGCGGGAAGACGACGACTGACTGGTTCGGCGCCTCGCTCTCCGGCAACATCATGTAGTTGGCGAGCAGCAGATGCCCGGCCGAGCGGTCGAGGCTGATATGCGCGGTGATGCCGCCCAGCGCCGACTGGCGGTTCACATAGGAAAGCGTCCCGCTCTCGGGGGCGATCCGATAGGCGCTGACCAGCCCCTCGTTCCACTCCATCACCTCGCTCGTCGCGTAGAGCATCCGGCCATCCGGCGATGCGGTCAGGAAGGTCGGGTTCTCGATGCCGCCCTGGGTGGCGACTAGCGTCGCGCAGGCGGTGTCCGGGTCGAAGCCGAAGACGGAGATGCCGCGGGCATTGGCAGAAGCGAAATAGGGCGTCGCACGATTGCAGCCGCCGACATAGATGAAATTCTGTTGCTGAGCCAAGACGACATTCCTCTTTGCCGGGGCAGGGTGATCGTGTTGCCTGCACGATAGCCAACTATTCCGACGGTCGTCACCGCACAATCGTGGCCATTCACGGTTGTGCCGTCCGCCGGGCGAAAAGCAGTGTCGCTGATGCGTTTTTGTCGCTTGTACCGACCGTCGGCTCTGGCACACTCATTGACGCTGCGGCACTTGGGCGATGGGGCAGGGACATGGTCGGAAAGTCGGCATTGAACTGGCGCGCTGCCTTCTGCGTCGCGCTGATCGGGACGACGGGGAGTGCCCTTGCCGATCCCGTTTCGCGCGACAAGGTGCTGGCGGCGCTTCCCCGCCTCGAGGCGATGGCCGAGAAGGCGGTGGCCGATCGGGCGGTCCCGGGGCTTTCCGTCGCGGTCGTCCATAATGACGAGGTCGTCTACCTGAAGGGCTTTGGCCATCGGGAAGCCGGCAAGGTCGAGACGGTCGATGCCGACACCGTCTTCCAGATCGCCTCGCTCTCCAAGCCGGTCAGCGCTACCGTCGTCGCCTCGCTCGTCAGCGCCGGCCTCGTCGGCTGGGATTCGCGCATTGCCGATCTCGATCCTGGCTTCCGCCTGCAGGATCCCTATCCGACGGCCGAGCTGACGATCCGCGACCTGCTCGCCCACCGCAGCGGATTGCCGGGCGTCGCCGGCAACGAGCTGGAGGATATCGGCTTCGATCGCGAGACGGTTCTCCATCGCCTGCGACTGGTGCGGCCATCGTCGAGCTTCCGCGCCGGCTATTCCTACAGCAATGCCGGCTTTACCGAGGGCGGCGTCGCCGCCGCGCGGCCGACTGGCAAAAACTGGGAGCAGGTGTCGGAGGCGCGCCTCTTTCGACCGCTCGGCATGAACGCCACCAGTGCGCGCTACGCCGATTTCCTGGCCAGGCCTAACCGCGCCACCCTGCATGTCGATCTCGGGTCCGGCTGGGCAGCGGCGCTGAAGCGCGAACCGGACATGCAGGCGCCGGCCGGCGGTGTCAGCTCGAGCGCGCGCGATCTGGCGCAGTGGATGCGGCTGGAACTTTCCAATGGCCTCTTCGATGGCGAGAGGCTGATCAGCGCGGATGCGCTCGCAGCGACGCATCAGCCCCTGATGGCCCGCGGCACCAATCCGGCGACCGGCGCTGCCTCGTTCTACGGGCTCGGCTGGAATGTCGAATTCGGCCGCCATGGCCTCAACTGGGGCCATGCGGGCGCCTTCAGCGTCGGCAGCCGCACGCTGGTTTCGCTCTATCCCGATGCGTCGCTCGGCATCCTGGTGCTGGCCAACGCCTTCCCAACCGGAGCTCCGGAAGGGCTCGCCGACAGCTTCTTCGACGTCGTTTTCGACGGCGCCGTCTCGCAGGACTGGATGGCGACATGGGACGGCATCTATGCCGGCCTGCTCGGACCGGCCGCCGCCCAAGCCAAGGCGACCTATGCGAAGCCGCCGACCCCGACTAGCCCACCCCTGGCGCTCGCTACCTATGCCGGCCGCTATCGCAACGCTTATGTCGGTGACGCGGTGGTCACCGAGGCGGGTGGGGCGTTGACCCTCGCCGTCGGCCCGGGCGGCGCGCGGACCTACCGGCTGCGCCATTTCGACCGCGACCTCTTCCTTGCCTTCCCCAGCCCCGAAACGCCGGACGCGCCGTCGGCGATCCGGTTTGCGATCGGCCCGACCGGCAGCGCCGAGGCGGTGACGATCGAGTTCCTCGACGATGTCGGACTCGGCCGGCTGCTACGCGTCGCACCCTAGCCGGCCGCGATGCGGCGCCTCGATCTCCCTGATTTGTCGGAGCGATTTTCCATGACAATTCGGCAGCCGGCGTAATTTCGCCATCAGCGCTCGCCTAACTTCGCCAGATGCCGGGCAGGGCGGGTAGCCGGTTGCAGGGAGCGGGAACGGGAATGTCTGCAAGATCGGGTCGAAACGGCGGGAACGCTGGGAATTCTCGTTCCAATACACAGCAATCCGTGGTTTAGATCGCCGGCCGTTCCTTCGGGCGCGGTGCCGATGAACGCTGGTCGACGACCAGGAGGATATTCTTGATTGCTCAGTTCGGGCAGCGTCTCAACCTCCCCACCCAATATGCGCTGACATGCCTGTTCGTGCTGCCGTGCTTCGCGCTCCGGCTGCAATGGCCCTGGCACAGCTTCTCGTTCTTCCTGTTCGCGCCGGCCGTGCTACTGGCCGCGGCCCTGTTCGGCCGCGGCCCCGCCATCCTCGCCACCGCGCTGTCGTCGGTCCTCGCCGTCTTCTTCTGGCTGGAGCCGATCTACACCTTCCGCATGTCGTCGCAGCAATTGCCGCCGATGGTGCTCTATGCGCTGGTCTGCGCGGGAATCGTCGGCTTCTGCGAATGGTCGCGCGCCGCGCTGAACCAGGACCGCCGGGCGGCGCTGGCCGAGCAGCGGGCGCAATCGGGCGCCAGGCTCGACGGCATTGATTTCTGGCGGGGCCTCGTCCTCTGCACGATCTTCGTCAACCATGTCCCCGGCAACATCCTGGAAGCGATCACGCACCGGAATTTCGGCGTTTCCGATTCGGCCGAGGCCTTCGTGTTCCTGTCGGGCGCGTCGCTGGCGCTCGCCTATGGCCACCGGTTCCACGCCGGCGAGCGGACCGGCGTGCTGCTGGCGCTGCTGCGCCGGGTCCTGAAGCTCTACGGCGTGCATGTCGCGCTCTCCTTCGCGGCGATCGCCATCTTCTCAGCCGGCGCGCTCGCCTGGCACAAGCCGGAATTGCTCAAGGGGCTGGGCCTCGATCTCTACGTCGCCGATGCCCCGACCTGCCTGATCGGCATCCTGTCGCTCGGCCACCAGCTCGGTTATTTCAACATCCTGCCGCTCTATCTGGTCCTGATCCTCGCCGTGCCGCTGCTGCTGTGGCTGGCGCAGATCGACGTGGCGGTCATGCTGGTCGTGTCGGCGCTGGTCTATGCGGTGGCCCGCAGCTTCGGCTGGAATCTGCCCAACTGGCCGGGGCAGGGCGGCTGGTTCCTCAATCCGCTCACCTGGCAGTTCGTCATGGCGATCGGCATCGCCGCTGGGCTGGCGTTGCGGCGGACGGGCAGCGTCCCGATCCAGCCGACGCTGGTCGCCGTGGCACTCACCGTCGTCATCCTCGGTTTCCTGATCTCGCCATCGGGGCCGGGCGCCGTGCGCAATTGGATCGGCGTGCACGGCCATCTCGACGTCAACAAGTCGTCCCTCGGCCTGACCCGGTTGACCCATTTCCTGGCACTCGCCTATCTGATCTATGCCAGCGGCCTGACGCGGCTTTGCCGCCGGCTGCCGGTGTTCGCGCCGCTTTCGACCATCGGCCGGCACGGCCTGCTGATCTTCGCGCTGCTGTCGCTGCTGTCGGCCGTTGGCCAGGTCCTGAGCAGCACGGTGCGCACGGGCAGGCTGTTCGATGTCGTCTTCCTCGGCGGCGGTCTGGTGCTGATCTGGGGCGCCGCCCATCTCGCCGACGCGGCGCGGCCGCTGCGCCCGCGCCGCCGGGTCGGCGGCATCGTCCCGGCCGGCGCCCGCTAACGGCGGCGTCGGGGGCAGGGATATGGCCAGCCCCGGGGAGTCGGCGCCGGACGACCGTCCGGTCGGATCGGAACTCTTGGGGGAAAGCGCGCCTTTCGCCATTGCTGCCCGCCGGTCCTTCGTTTATGTAGTCCGGCACGCGGCTCAGCCGCTTCCGGCATGCACCCGTAGCTCAGCTGGATAGAGCGCTGCCCTCCGAAGGCAGAGGTCACAAGTTCGAATCTTGTCGGGTGCACCATAAAATCAAAGACTAAGCACGTTCAGGGAGTTCCGTACGAGAATGGTACGGAACACACAGGGCGGCGCTGTAGCCCTTCAGGGACACCGGATTGGGTTTGACCCGTCCCGACACAATCGGGCGCAGCAGGCGGTGATTCTAGGTGCACTCATGCGCATCGTTGGCGCGCCGCCTAGAAACACAATTTGCGCTGCACTGTTTGCCGGCCCAGCGGCGAATCCTGCCGCTCCGCCTGTAAAAAGGTCTTGCTCTGTCCTTTGCGGAGTTGACGCCTCCCATTCCGCAGCCATGGCCGTGTTAGTTTTAATGTCATAGCGACCGCGGAATTCCAGACAGGCGAGCGTGCGCATCATGCCCTATCCCGCGTTGGAGGATCTGCCGCTCGCCGTTCGAGCCCACTTGCCGATCCATGCCCAGGAGATCTTTCTCGCGGCGTTTGACGATGCATGGACCGAATACGCCGCGAGAGGCGAGGAGGCACAGGAGGAAATCGCGCGTCGGGTTGCCTGGGCCGCCGTCAAGCACAAGTGCTGCAAGGAAAGCGATCAATGGATCGCGCTTACTGTCGGCCAGCGAACTAACTGAAGCCGCATGGGAGGAACATTAAGGCGTTCTGGACGGCTTCGTCCGAGGATCTGTTTCGGATGCTGCAGGCCTGCCCCGAGGGTCTCACCACGGCCGAAGCCGGCGAGCGATTGCGTCGGTTCGGTCCCAATCTCCCCGTCGTCAGCGCGCGCTCCAGCCTGTTGGCCAAGCTGGGACGGCGCCTCGCCGAGCCGCGGATCGCGATTCTGCCGATCGCTGCGGCGATTTCCGGTGCAACGGGCGACTGGCAGAGCTTCGTCATCATCGTCGCCAAAAAACGTCATAGTAATCGCAGGATCCGTTTAGCCTTGGTTGGAGCCAAGCAGGTTTCTGCTTGTTGTGCCGCCTCGGCGGCCTCGCTCGTTGAGGCCGCCGGCGGAGAACGCGCGATCTGCTGCGATCGCATCCCGCTCCATCTCCACAGGCACTGCGAGTCCCGTAAGTGCCATCACAATCTCTCGACAGGGCTTGTCGATCATGAGCGACAATTCCAGTTTAAATATGGGTGCAGTGGAGGGTCGCGGTTGGAGGGGAAGATGTCAGATTCGGATCTTCGTCGGACTATATTGTCGCAACTCGAATTTGACCCGAGTATTAATGCAGAGAATATTGGCGTTTCGGTCGATAAAGGGGTTGTGACGCTGACTGGGCATGTACTGACGTTTCTCGAGCGCGCCAAGGCCGAGGCAATCGTGTCCAGGATCCGAGGAACTTCTGACGATGAAATCGCGAAACGCGCTGTTGCTTCATTCAAGTGGAGCACCGCCGTTCCGATAGATAATATCCTCATCGTTGGGTGTTCGACAGGTGTCGATCGCCTTCAGGTCCTCTGATTGCCCATTTCGATCTGTGCGATTGACGATACGCCTATCGGGTTTGGCGTTAGGCTGAACGTTCAACGGAGCCAGATATAGCAGTATGCAGGGAAGCCCGATGTACGGCTCGCCTTTGCGTTTCATGGATCGTGCAGACGCGGGGCGCCAGTTGGCGACAAAGCTGGCGGCGATGTCGCTGCGCAATCCTGTGGTCTACGCCTTGCCGCGCGGGGGAGTCCCCGTCGCCCTGGAAATCGCGCGGGTCTTGCGGGCGCCGCTCGACCTGATCCTTGCCAAGAAGATATCAGCACCGATGGCGCCCGAACTGGCCTTGGGTGCCGTGGTAGAGGGGGAGCCCCCTCAGATCGTCATCAACGAGAGTATCAAACGCGCCACGCAGGTGGACGATGCCTATATCTCGCAGGCCCGCGAACGAGCGATCCTGGAACTCGTGCGGCGCCGCGCCCGCTATCTCGGTGACCATGCGCGGATAGACCCGACAGGGCACACCGCGATTGTGGTCGATGACGGAATCGCGACGGGAGCGACGGCGCGAGCCGCTCTGATCGCCCTCAAGAACCGGGGTGCGATCCAATCGATATTGGCCGTACCTGTGGCACCAAGGGAAACGCTGGCCGGGATGGCCGAGGATGCCGACACGATCGTGTGCCTGCATCCGGCGAGCTACTTCCAGGGTGTAGGCTTCTTCTATGACGATTTCCATCAGCTCTCCGACGAGGAAACGATCGGCTTGATGCGGCAGGCCTGGTCGGAGGGGTTGGAGGCGCCGTCGGGGCTGGGGGACCCAACCGAGCGACGGGAAGTGGTGATTCCGCCGGTGCATCTCACGGGAGATTTGTGCGTGCCCGCCAATCCACGCGGGATCGTGCTGTTTGCGCATGGGAGCGGCTCGAGCCGACGGAGCCCTCGCAACAGGGCTGTCGCCGAGACGCTGAACGGCACGGGTTTCGCGACCCTGCTTCTGGATCTGCTGACCCCGGCCGAAGCCAAGGACCGGCGGAACGTATTCAACATTCCCCTGCTTGCCGAGCGATTGATCGAAGCGACGCTCTGGATCAGTTCCGAACCCGATATCTCCGATCTTCCGCTTGGGCTCTTCGGGGCCAGCACAGGGGCAGGGGCGGCCCTGCTTGCGGCAGCCGAACTCGGCGACCGGATCAGCGCGATCGTATCCCGGGGCGGCCGGCCGGATCTGGCAGGTCCCCGAATGTCGGAGGTGAACGCGCCAACGCTTCTCGTCGTCGGTGGCGCCGATCAGCAGGTGCTGGATCTGAACCGCCAGGCCTTGGCCAGGCTGACATGCGAAAAGCTTCTTCGAATCGTCCCCAACGCCAGCCACCTATTCGAGGAGCCGGGCGCGCTGGAGGCGGTCACCAGCATGGCGAGTGCCTGGTTCCAGCACTATCTGCTGCCGCTGCCAGGCTCGCGACCGTTACCCATTCCGGAACCAATACCCAGGCGGCCCTTGGCCGAATTGCTTCGCGCCGCCGCCGAACCCTTGCCTCCCCTGGATGACCCGCTCTTCGCCGCCGCGTTCGATCGATTTGGCCGGGCGCGGATTGTCCTACTGGGGGAATCGTCGCACGGAACCTCGGAGTTCTACCGCGCCCGCGCGGCTATCACGCGTCGGCTGATCGAGCGTCACGACTTCAAACTTGTCGCTGTCGAGGCTGATTGGCCCGACGCCGCCGCCATCGACCGTTACGTTCGCCATCACCCGCATCGTTCGCCCGGCGCATCGACCTTCACCCGGTTTCCCAGCTGGATGTGGCGCAATCGGGATGTCGATGACTTCGTCGGCTTCCTGCGTCAGCACAATCGCGCGCTGCCGGCTGCGGACCGCGTGGCATTTTACGGCCTCGATCTCTACAGCATGACCGCGTCGATCGCTTCCGTGCTTGCCTATCTGGATCGAGTTGACCCCGAAGCCGCGAAGGTCGCCCGAGCCCGATATTCCTGCCTGTCCCCCTGGTCGCGCGAGCCCTCCGCCTATGGCCGAGCCTCCCTTTCGGAAGGCTATGCGCTCTGCGAAGCGCCCGTGACGCGGATCCTCATCGACTTGCTTCAGAAAGAGATCCGATATTCGCAGCAGGATGGACAGAGCTTCTTTGACGCCATGCAAAACGCGAAGCTCGTCGCCAATGCGGAGCGCTATTACCGGGCTATGTACTACGGCGCCCGCGAATCCTGGAATTTGCGCGATCGCTACATGTTCGAGACGCTTCAAAGCATCCTGACCCGCGCGGGGCCGCACAGCCGAGTCGTTGTCTGGGCCCACAATTCGCACATCGGCGACGCCCGCTATACGGACATGGGCGCCGAGCGAGGCGAGGTGAATATCGGTCAGCTCTGTCGCGAGCAGTACGGGCAGGACGCCGCGCTGATCGGCTTCGGCACCCATTCCGGCACGGTTTCCGCGGCGAGTGAATGGGATGCTCCCATGGAAGTGAAACGAGTCCTGCCCTCGCGGCCGGACAGTTTCGAGGCCCTCTGCCATGAAACAGGATACGAACGCTTCCTGATCGATCTGCAGCAGGGCGATCAGGAAGCGCTGAGGGAAGGACTGAGCCAACCGATTCTGGAGCGATATATTGGCGTGATCTACCGGCCGGACACGGAACGCTGGAGCCATTACAGCTATGCGCGCCCCGCCGATCAGTATGATGCCTTCGTTTGGCTGAGCGATACACACGCCGTGACGCCGTTGCCCGGCCAGGTAATGTCGGGAGAAGACGAAACCTACCCGTTCGGATTATGAGGCTTCAAGTTTCTGGCCGTCAGTACTGGTCTCGCATGAGACAAGCTTGCTTTGGGTGCGAGTCGTTCACTTCACACTTGCGCTTGCGAAGAGAAGCGGCCTGATACTTGAGCAAGGCAACCGAATGCGTTTGATGCCGGGATGATTGTTGCCGGACTGGTGGTGCTGCGCCGGCGCGGGACAGCCAGCAACGCGGAGGTTCACCTCACGGACGGAGCCGCCAAGTATATGCTGTGCCGCGCCTGCTCGCGGTGGGCCTTGGCGTCGGTGCCGTGTTCGGTGTTGGCGGCGGCCTCTTCATCGTTCCGGGCCTGATGGTCGCCACCGGCATGCTGCGGCATTGGCCATCGGGACCTCCCTGGTGGCTGTCCGCGCCTTGGGCATGGAGATGCTGGCCATCTTGATTCTTCGATCACGTCACCTTGATCACTTTTGACGAGCGGTGACTTTGGGCAACGCGGATCGGGGTGCTAGATTTTAGAGGAGGAGTTGGTTTGAGTTATGTTATTTGAATAAGAGATCCATACTGGTGAATTATAATTCCTGAGAGATGTTGATATTCACTGGCAAGAGTCGTTAGTTATGCTCGAGTCGAAGATTTTTTGAAAATTGCGTAAATTATGAATTTGTCATTTATTTAGGTTTAGGCGCCCGAATATCGACTTTTTGCCGATTTACGGGGCGCGCAGGATGGCTTTATGCGTCTGTCGCTCAGCCAGAGAAATGGAGATACCGTCAGTTCTAGACGAGTTCTTCCTCGATGACATCCAATGTGAACTGACGCCATTCAGCCGTGAAACTTCTCAGATATGAGAAATGCAAGATCCTATTGGCTGATCGTGGGTCTGATTGTGGTCCTTGGCGCGACCGCGCTTTATTCCTGGCAACGATCCCGTAGCGACGCCTTGCCCAAGAGCATTGCGAGCGCAAACGGCCGCATAGCGGCCGTCGAAATCGATATCTCGGCGAAGTCTCCCGGACGCGTTAAAGAGATCCTTGCTGACGAAGGTGATTTCGTGAGGGCCGGTGACGTGCTGGCGCGCATGGACACGGCCCAGTTGCAGGCGCAGCGTCGCCAAGCCGAGGCCCAGTTGCGACGGGCCCGAGTTGCCGTGGATACCGCCAACCTTCTGGTCACCCAGCGGCAAGCCGAGAGGAGGACCGCTGAAGCCGTCCTCGGCCAGAGGCAGGCAGAACGCGACGCGACGGAGCAGCGGTTCAAGCGTTCGGAAAAGCTCGCCGCCAGCAACACGATCTCGCAGCAGACCCTCGACGATGACAGGGCGGCCGAACGCGGCGCCGCCGCAGCTGTCGCCGCAGCCGAAGCCCAACTGGCAGCCAGTGACGCGGCGATCAATACCGCGCGGGCGCTGGTCGTCGACGCCCAGGCAGCGATGGATGCAGCCGGCGCCGCCACCGAGGCAATCGACACGGAAATCGACGATGCGACCCTCCGCGCACCGCGCGATGGACGGGTTCAATATCGCGTGATCGAACCCGGGGAGGTGCTGGGCAGCGGGGGCAGGGTGATCAACCTCGTCGATCTCGAAGACGTCTACATGACCTTCTTCCTGCCCACCGCCGAGGCGGGGCGCGTGGCGATCGGCAGCGAGGTCCGGCTGATCATGGATGCCGCGCCGCAATACGTCATACCGGCCAAGGCCACCTATGTTGCCGACGTGGCGCAGTTCACGCCCAAGACGGTCGAGACGGATGAAGAGCGCCAGAAGCTGATGTTCCGCGTCAAGGCCAGGATCGAGCCGGAGCTGCTGCGCAAATATGTCCGGCATGTGAAGACCGGGCTGCCCGGCACGGCTTATGTCAAGCTGGATCCAAAGGCCGAGTGGCCTGCCGCGCTGCAGGGAAACCTGCTCCGATGAAGCCTGGAGCGCCGCCCGAGCCGGTCGTCCGGCTGCAGGGCGTCGGCCAGACCTATCGGGCGGTCGCGGCGCTGCAGGAAATCACGCTGGATATCCCGTCCGGCTGCGTGGTCGGCCTGATCGGACCCGACGGCGTCGGAAAATCGAGCCTCTTGTCCCTGGTGGCGGGCTCGCGCGTGATCCAGCGCGGCAGCATCACCGTGCTCGGCGGCGACATGGCGGATGCGGCGCACCGCCAGCGCACCTGTCCCCGCATCGCCTACATGCCGCAGGGGCTGGGCAAGAACCTCTATCCGTCGCTCTCGGTCTTCGACAATGTCGACTTTTTCGGACGCCTCTTCGGCCTCGGCCGACAGGAACGGGAACGCCGCATCGGCGCGCTGCTGGATAGCACGGGGCTGGCGCCTTTCGCCGACCGCAGGGTGGCCGATCTTTCAGGCGGCATGAAGCAGAAGTTGGGGCTTTGCTGCGCCCTGATCCATGATCCCGACCTCCTCATTCTCGACGAGCCGACGACCGGCATCGACCCGCTGTCCCGGAAACAATTCTGGGGGTTGATCGAGCGGATCCGCGCCAACCGCGACGGCATGAGCGTGATCGTGGCCACCGCCTATATGGAGGAAGCCGCGCGCTTCGACTGGCTGGTGGCGCTGGACGCTGGGCGCGTGCTCGCGACCGGCACGCCCGGGGAATTGCTGGCCCGGACCGGCGCCGCGGACCTTGATGCCGCCTTCATCGCCCTGTTGCCCGCCGGGGCGTCACAAGGCCATGAGGCGGTGGTTCGGACGGCCCGCCTGCCGGTCGCCGACGGCGAGCCGGCGATTGAGGCAGACCATCTGACGAAGCGCTTCGGCGATTTCACCGCCGTGGACGATGTCAGCTTCCGCATCGCACGGGGCGAGATCTTCGGCTTCCTCGGCTCTAATGGCTGCGGCAAGACAACCACCATGAAGATGCTGACTGGCCTGCTTGCTGCGAGCGCCGGGCGGGTCCGGCTGTTCGGGCGCGAGGTCGATCCGCGCGACATCCAGATCCGCCACCGCGTTGGCTACATGTCGCAGGCCTTCTCGCTCTATTCCGAGCTCACGGTCCGCCAGAATCTGGAACTGCACGCCCGGCTGTTCGCCCTGCCGGAGACCGGCATACCGGCGCGGATCACGGAAGTGGCGCGGCAATTCGGCCTGATCGGGCAGATGGATGCGCTGCCGGGCGAGCTGTCGCTCGGTATCCGACAGCGATTGTCGCTGGCGGTCGCCATGATCCATTCGCCCGAGATCCTGATCCTCGATGAGCCGACATCGGGTGTCGATCCGGTCACGCGGGACAATTTCTGGCGCATCCTCATCGAGTTGTCCCGCCGTGACGGGGTCACTATTTTCGTGTCCACCCATTTCATGAACGAGGCCGAGCGCTGCGATCGCGTCTCCCTGATGCACGCGGGCAAGGTCCTGGTGAGCGATACGCCCGAGGCAATCATGGCAAGCCGCTCGGCGCCGACCCTCGAGGCTGCCTTCATCCGCTATCTGGAAGTTGCGGCGGGCGGCACGACCCGGAGCGTCACGCCCGCTCCGTTGCGCGTCGGCGATTCAAGGCGTGCCGAGGAGAGCGCCACCCGTCTCCTGTTCGATCCGCGCCGCATGCTGGCCTATACGAAGCGCGAGAGCGTGGAACTGCTGCGCGATCCGATCCGCGCGACCCTGGCGACGATTGGTAGCCTGCTCCTGATGTTCGTCATCGGCTACGGCATCAACATGGATGTCGAGAACCTGTCCTTCGCCGTTCTCGATCATGACGACACCGTCATCAGCCGAGACTATGCGCTCCAGCTGTCCGGCTCGCGCTACTTCACGGAGAGGCCGCCCCTGACCGGCTATGCGGACATGGACCGGCGGATGGAGCGCGGCGAGATCAGCCTGGCGCTCGAGATCCCGCCGGATTTTGCGCGCAACCTCTCGCACGGCCGTGAGGTCGCCGTAGGCGCCTGGATCGATGGCGCCATGCCGACGCGGGCGGAGACGATCCGCGGCTATGTCGAGGGAATGCACTCGACCTGGCTCGTCCAGAAGGCGCGCGAGACCTATGGCAAGGCGGCCGACCAGCGCGATTTCCAGCTGGAGATCCGCTACCGCTACAACCCGGATGTTCGCAGCCTTGACGCCATGGCGCCGGCCATCATTCCCATGCTGCTCCTGATGATCCCGGCCATGCTGGCGGTCTTGAGCGTCGTGCGCGAGAAAGAGCTTGGGTCGATCACGAATTTCTACGTCACCCCGGTGACGCGGATGGAATTCCTGCTGGGCAAACAGATTCCCTATGTCGCGCTGGGGATGCTCAACTTCCTGCTGCTGACGGCGTTCGCCGTCTACGGCTTCCAAGTGCCCTTTACCGGCGGCTTCGCGACCTTCGCGGCAGCCGCCTTCCTCTATGTCGTCATCGCGACATCGATGGGCTTCTTCCTGTCGACCTTCATGCGCAGCCAGATCGCCGCGATCTTCGCCACCGTGCTGCTGACGATGATTCCGGCGTCGCAATACTCGGGAATGATCGACCCCGTTTCCTCGTTGCAGGGGGCGGGCGCGTTCATCGGAAAGATCTACCCGGCGACCTATTTCATGATGATCTCGCGGGGTGTCTTTTCGAAAGCGCTGGGATTCCAGGATTTGTGGGGCGCGTTTATCCCGCTGCTGATCACGGTTCCCGTCGTCATCGGCCTCAGCGTCGCCTTCCTCCGAAAGCAGGCACGCTGATGCGACTGGCCAACATCTTCCAGCTGGGCGTCAAGGAACTGCGGGTCCTGCTGCGGAACGTCACGCTGCTCCTGCTGATCGCCTATTCCTTCTCGCTGCAGGTTTACACCGCCTCTCGAGCCTTGCCCGAGACACTCAACCGGGCGCCCATCGCCATCGTCGACGAGGACCGGTCGGCCATCTCCGACCGCATCGCGAGCGCTTTCTACCTGCCCTATTTCGTCGAGCCGAAGCTGATCTCCCAGTCCGAGATGGACAGCCGGATGGATGAAGGCCTGGATACGTTCGCGCTCGACATTCCTCCCAACTTCCAGCGCGACCTTCTCGCCGGCCGGTCTCCGACCATCCAGCTCAACATCGATGCGACGCGCATGACCCAGGCCTTCGCGGGGGGAGGCTATGTGCAGTCGATCGTCTCCGGCCAAGTGAGCGAGTTCCTGGCACACCACAGGGCGGAGACGCAACTCCCCGTCGGGCTCGACCTTCGCGCCCGCTTCAATCCGGAGCTGAACAAAAGCTGGTTCGGGGCGGTCAACGAACTGATCGAGGCAATCACGATGCTATCCGTCATCCTCACGGGCGCCGCGCTGATCCGGGAGCGCGAGCATGGCACGATCGAGCAGCTGCTGGTGATGCCGGTGACCGCCTTCGAGATCATGGTCGGCAAGCTGTGGTCGATGGGGCTGGTCGTGCTGGTGGCTGCCACCTTCTGCCTCATTGTCATCGTGCAGGGCCTTCTGGCGGTGCCGATCCACGGATCGCTGCTGCTGTTCCTCGCGGCCGCCGCCCTGGATATCTTTGCCATGACCTGCCTCGGCATGTTCCTGGCGACCGTCGCCGGCTCGATGCCGCAATTCGCCCTGCTCGTCATGATGGTGCTAATTCCGCTGCAGCTCCTGTCGGGCGGCGTCACCCCGCGGGAGAGCATGCCCGAGATCATCCGGATCATCATGTTCGCGGCGCCCACCACCCATTTCGTGATGCTCTCGCAAGCCGTCCTCTTCCGCGGCGCCGGCATAACGGTCGTCTGGCCGCAACTCGTGGCCTTGCTGGCGATCGGCGTCGCGCTCTTCACGCTCTCGTTGAACCGCTTTCGTGAAATGTCGGGCTAAGGGGCGCCCCAACACGTCGCGCCCACTGAAATGCGTTCAGGTCCGCGCCGTTTGGCGTGCATCGTCGATACCTCGTTGTCAGGCCGGCGTGTTGTACGAGAGCTGACCCCAATCGCCAAACGTCGCGGCTGTTGCGGCGAATTAATGAAATTTCCTTCTTTATGAAGGCTTATTGCATTAAACTTCGAAATCATCTCTATTGATCGGCAAGCTTGCTTCTTCCAACGAGTTTGGTTGCCGCTTGAACGATCTGGCAGACGCTGGCTGAGTGCGCGGGCGTGTCGTGCAACCAAAGCCCGAGGAAATAATGGTGAGACAATAAGAATCTGAGGAGGAGAATGGGAAATGCGCTCTCTAAAAGCACGGAATTGGGTATTCGCGGCGTCACTTGCCGCCCTTGGACTTTCCAGCAGCCTGGCGAATGCCGTCGAACTCAAGATATGGCATCACACCTATCCGCCGGCGGAAGAATTCATCAAGAAGAAGGCGGCTGAGTACACCAAGCTGCATCCGGACGTGACGTTCCAGTTCCAGTCCGATCCGCATGGCGACTATGAGGTCAAATTGCTGGCGGCCATCGCGGCCGGCGAAGCGCCGGACCTGATCAACGTCCTCGACTATCTCTATCCGAAGTTCGTCAGCAAGGGCATTCTGGCCGAGGCCGACCTGCCCGCCATGGGCGTCAAGTCCAATGAGGAACTCGAGGCGCTCTATTCGCCGGGCGCCCTCAAGGGCCTGATGATCGACAACAAGATCTATGGCCTTCCCGAAGAGCTGAACACCTTTGCCTTGTTCATGAACAAGGAACATTTCGCGGAAGCCGGCATCGATATCACCGACAAGGCCAACTGGCCGAAGACCTGGGACGATCTATTCGTTCTGGCCAAGAAGGTCCAGAAGAAGGACGAGGCCGGAAACTTCGAGCGCCTCGGGTTCAACTGGGTCTGGGGTCTCGACGGCTTCTGGTATGCGATGGAGTACTGGCCGATCCTGAACCAGTATGGTTGCAAGGTGCTCGATGACGCCGGCAAGGCGGCGATCAATTCGCCCGAATGCGTCGCCGCCTTCACCGACACCTGGCAGCGCGTCGTCACCGACGGCATCGGCGGGCCGGACTACGCCACCGTCAATCCCGTCAATGCCCTGCAGGACTTCTCGGACGGCCGCCAGTCGATGATGATGGCCGGCATCTGGTCGCCGCCGCTGTTCGGCGAGGACGTCAAGCAGAACTACGTCGTCGCGCCGATCCCGCAGAAGGACCCGGCCAATCCGAAGACGCTGCTCTACAACTATTCGATGACCGTCACGGCGGCCTCGAAGAACCAGCCGGAAGCCTGGAACTTCCTTCGCTTCCTGACCTCGGACGGCGACGGCTACTTGCGCAATACCGGCTATGTCACGGGCCTGAAGGACTGGGAGAAGTCCGACGCCGCCAAGGACACGATCGGCGCTGAGATCTTCGCCGACCAGCTCCAGTACGGCTCGTACTACTGGCGCTCGCTGACCTGGAACGAAGAAGGCAAGGCGATCAAGGACGCCATCGAGCAATTCGCCCAGGGCACTTCGGTGCAGGAAGCGCTCGACCAGGCCGCCAAGCAGATCGATTTCGTTCGCAGTCAGCAGTAATTTCTATCGAGGCAGGCGCTCATCCGGCAGGATAGCCGGATGGGCGCTCTATCTGTCGAGAAGGTACAGGCGCGTGGTAAAGTCGCGAAAGAACTGGGCGCTGATTTTCATCGCCCCCTCTCTGTTGTATTTAGCTCTTTTCCAGCTTTATCCCGTTCTATACGCCGTCTATATCAGCTTTCATAAATATGATCTGATGTCGCCGCCGCAGTTCGTCGGGATCTCCAACTACATCCGGTTGGCGTCGGACGAGCAGTTCCTGCGCTCCCTGTGGGTGACGGCGTTCTATGTCTTCTGGACGATCGTTCCGGTGATCGGGCTGTCGTTCATTCTGGGCGGCTTGCTGAGCACGCTCAACCGCAGCCGCGGCGTCTGGCGGGTCCTGCTCTATCTGCCCTCCATCCTGCCATTCGTCTCGGTCGCGCTGGTCTGGAAGATCATGTTCAATCAGCGCGGTCCGATCAACGACGCGCTCAACACGGTCGGCGTCGCGTCGATACCCTGGCTCACCAACAGCGCCTATGCGCCGTGGGCCCTGATCTTCATGAGTTGGTGGCATGCGACCAGCTACTACACCATCATCTTCCTTGCCGGCTTCCTGACCTTGCCGCGCGACTGCTTCGAGGCGGCGCGGCTCGACGGGGCGGGGCTCCTGCAGACGATCCGCCACATCACCATTCCGCTGATGAAGCCGACCATCGTCCTGGTCGTCGTGCTGGCGACCGTGAACGGCCTGAAGGCGTTCGTCTTCCAGCAGGTGCTGACCGATGGCGGCCCCGCCAACGCCACCCAGATCCTGACGATCCTGATCTACAAGACCGCGTTCAGCTATCTCGACATGGGGCGCGCGAGCACTTACTCGATCGTGCTGTTCGGCGGCATCATGGCGCTCGGGCTGATCCAGATCTGGCTGATTTCGGGGCGCCGCGATGCGTAACGCCCGCACCGAACGCATCGCCGTCTTCGCCTTTCTGGCGATCTTCACGGCCATCGCCCTGTTTCCGATCGTCTGGATGCTCGGCGCTTCCTTCAAGACGGACAAGGAACTCCTCGACGGGTCGCTGTGGAGTTTCGGCAGCGCTGGCATCAGCAACTATGTGAAGGCCTTCAGCGCGCGGCCGTTCCTGCGCTACCTGTTGAACTCGTTGCTGGCGGCCGGCGTCTCCGTCGTCATCACCGTCGTCCTCGGCGTGCTAGCCGGTTATGGCTTCGCCAAGCTCCGGAACCAGTACACCGAGATCATCTGGATCGTCGTCCTCGCCTCGATCATGATTCCGATCGAGTCGATCGTCATCCCGCTGTTCCTGCAGGTCCACGCCTTCGGATGGCACGACACCTATGCCGGCATCATCCTGCCGACCGCGCTCAACGCCGCCGGCATCTTCATCCTGCGACAGGCGATCCAGTCGATCCCGAACGAATTGCTCGAGGCGGGCCGGATCGACGGCGCCAGCGAGTTCAGGATCCTGAGGCTGATCGTCGTTCCGCTGCTGGCGCCCAGCATCGTCGTCGTCTCGGTGCTGACGTTCAGCCTGAGCTGGAACAGCTATCTGTGGCCGCTGATCATCACCAGCACGGATTCACTGCGGACCCTGCCGCTCGGAATGGCGGCGTTCCAGATGACGCTCAACACGAAATACAGTGAGATCATGGCCGTATCGACCTTCGGAACCATCCCGATGGCGATCCTGTTCGTCTCGCTGCAACGCTACTTCATCGACAGCGCGATCGGGTCGGGCATCAAGGGATGACCCTTCCGGGCGCGTGGGCGGAGGTTGCGAAAAAAGAGATGGCGGGGCGCAGTCGATGCAAGCGGCCGCCAGATTATCTGCTAGGAGCACGGGCTGGCGCGACAAGGCGCGGAAATCCTTGTCGCGCTTGAAATGGGTCAGTTGAGGAACGGATATGGCACGCCCGAAACCGGACGAAGAGACGCTGATCAACGTCGCCCGGCTGCGGTATGAAAACGGCATCCCCCAGAACGAGATCGCGCGCAATCTCCAGATCTCCGAGGCGACCGTCAGCCGGTATCTCAAGCTGGCGATGGAACTGGGCATCGTCGAGATCCGGGTCGCGACGCGGGCCTTCCGGAACAAGCTTCTCGAAACCCAGCTGATGCAGCGCTTCAACCTGGTGTCCGCGATCGTCGTGGATCGGCGGTCCACCGACGTCAACACGGTGCAGTTGCTCGGCAACGCCGTGTTCCGCGGCATCGAGGATCTCGTGCTGAGCGACACGGTGATCGGCGTTTCCAATGGCGAGACAGTTGCCAGCGTCGCCGCCGCCGGCCGGCTGATCCGTGCCGACAATCTCTCCGTCGTGACGCTGATCGGCGGTGTCGGCCGAGCCGAGGAGGCGAGCCAGACCGGCGAAATCTGCCGCACGCTGGCGCGCCGGATCGGCGCCCGCGCCTGGGTCTTGCCGGTGCCGGCCGTCGTCGACACCGCCGAGGCGGCCGCCACGCTGCGTTCGACCTCAGGCGTCAGCGACATCTTCGAACTGATCGGCCGCGTCTCGATCGCCATCGTCGGCATCGGTGCGATGACGGAAGGGTCCTCGACCTTTCGCCACGGTCTGTTTCCGTCGCACTATCTGCAGACGATCCTCGCCGCCGGAGCCGTCGGCTCGATGTGCGGGCGGTTCTACAACGCCGACGGCCAGGTGCTGCATTCGGATATCGAGGCGCGCACCCTGTCGCTGTCGCTGGATGCCCTTTCCAATGTCACGCACTGCATCGCCGTCGCGCTCGGGCCGGAAAAGGTTCCGGCCATTCGCGCCGCGATGCGCGGCCGCCTGATCAACGCGCTCGGCACCGACGCCGAGACGGCGGCGCTGCTCTGCGAGGGCTAGAGCGTTTTCGAGCGAAGTGAGAACCGGTTCGCGTGAAGAAAACGCGACCAAACAAGGGGCTAGAGCCGCTCGTCGTTTTCCTTGAAACGATGAACGGCTCTAGCGGGCCCGGAGGCCGGCCGCCGTGCCGAACTCAGTTGGTGGTTTCGAGCTTGGCCGCCTCGGTGAGGCGCAGGATCTCGCCGGAGATCGCCTCGGGCGTCAGGCCGAAATGTTCGTAGACCGTCGGTCCCGGGGCCGAGAAGCCGAAGGTCGGAACGCCGAAAATGTGGTCCGAGCGACCGGTGAAGCGTTCCCAGCCGAACGGTGATGCCGCTTCGATGGCGAAGCGCGGCGCGTTGCCAAGCACTTCCGCCCGGTAGCGCCCGTCCTGTTCGGCGAACCGCTCCCAGCACGGCATCGAGACGACAGCCGCGTCGATGCCATGGGTTGCGAGCAGTCGGCGGACGTCGATCGCGAGGCTGACCTCGGATCCGGATGCGAGCAGAGTGAGGTCGCGTCGCGCGCCGCCCGCCAGCACATAGGCACCGCGGCGGGACAGCATCTCGTCCGTGGCCGTCAGGCGCACTTGCGGCACCTTCTGGCGCGCCGCGACCATGACGCTCGGGCCGATGCCGGCGACCGCGTCGTACCAGCATTCGAGCGCCTCGACCGCGTCGGCCGGCCGATAGACCCGGAGGCCCGGGATCGTGCGCAGCGACGCCACATGCTCGATCGGCTGGTGGGTCGGGCCGTCCTCGCCGACGCCGATGGAATCATGCGTCATCAGGAAGATGTCGCGGATCCCCATCAGGGCGGCGAGGCGGATGGCGGGGCGGGCGTAGTCGCTGAAGGTCAGGTAGGTGCCGGCATAGGGCGTGAAGCCGCCATGCAGCGCGATGCCGTTCAACGCCGCCGCCATGCCGTGCTCGCGAATGCCGAAGCTGATGTGGCGGCCGGCGAAATTTTGCGGCGTCAGCGGTTCCATGCCCTTCGGCTTCGAAAGCACGCTGGAGGTCAGGTCGGCCGAGCCGCCGACCAGTTCCGGCATCACGGCCGAAAGGACTGCCGTGGCGTTCAGGCTGCCTTGGCGGACCGGGATCGCGGCGGGATTGGCGACGAGGGCGGAAAGCGCTGACTCGACGGCTCCGCGCACATCCTCGCGCAGCTGGCCGGAGATGCGCCGTTCGAATTCGGATTTCGCCGGGCTGGCGGCGAGCCGCGCTTCCCAGGCCGCGCGGGCGTCGGTGCCGCGTCGGCCGGCCGATCTCCAGCTCGCCGCGATCGCATCCGGCACCTCGAAGGGCCCATGTGGCCAATCGAGCGCCTTGCGCATGGCGGCGACTTCCTCGGCCCCGAGGGGCGAGCCATGGGCGATGGAGAGCCCCTGTTTCGTCGGCGCGCCAAAGCCGATGCGCGTGCGCGCCGCGATCAGGGTCGGCCGATCGGAGGCCCTGGCAGCGGTGAGCGCCGCGTCGATGGCGTTAATGTCATGGCCGTCGACGGCGATCGTGTTCCAACCGGACGCCTGGAAGCGACGGCACTGGTCGTCGGAGGTGCTGACGCTGGTGGCGCCGTCAATCGTCGTGCTGTTGTCGTCGAAGACGATCGCGAGCTTGCCGAGCCCGAGATGGCCGGCGAGCGAGATCGCTTCCTGGCTGATACCTTCCATCAGGCAGCCGTCGCCGCAGAACACCCAGGTGCGGTGATCGACGAGATCGTCGCCGAACTCGGCGTTCAGCATGCGTTCGGCCAGCGCCATGCCGACGGCGGTGGCGATGCCCTGGCCGAGCGGCCCCGTTGTCGTCTCGATCGCGGCGAAATGGCCGTATTCCGGGTGCCCGGCGGCGAGCGCCCCGGCCTTGCGGAATTTCTGCAGTTCCGCGAGCGGGACATCGGCGTGGCCGGTCAGGTGCAGCAGCCCGTAAAGCAGCATCGAGCCGTGGCCATTCGACAGCACGAAGCGATCGCGATCCGGCCAGCGCGGGTCTGAAGCGTCGAACCGCAGATGACGGCCGAACAAAGTGGTGGCGAGGTCCGCCATGCCGAGCGGCATGCCCGGATGCCCGGTCCCCGCCTGTTCCACGGCATCGACGGCGAGGAACCGCAGAGCCGTTGCCATCTTTCCGAGATCGCCCTTGGAAGTCGTCACATCCACCACGTCGCCGCTCCTATCTAGACCCCTTGATCGCTAGGGCATCCGGCGGATTAAAACAATTGATTTCTTTAGTGTAATTTATTCATTTAAATGAGTGGCGCGCCGATCGTTGGAGGGGGCTACGTTCGATGGCAAGGCAGGATGCGACCGGCCGAGGGCCGGAGAGCGGTCTCAGTCGCCGTTCGGGCGAGACAGGGATGCGTAGCTCGCGACGGCCGGGAACATCGCCTTGAACGTCTCGAAGCGATGCTGGTAGGCCTCGGCCTGCTCGGCCAGGGGGCGAACCGCTTCGACCTTTTCCGGTGGCTTGGCGATCAAGGCGATGTCGACGCCGCTTTCGCCGATCATGGCGAGCCGGGCGGCACCCAGGGACGGGCCGAGATCGGCCTCGTCGTAGCGCGCGAGGTCGCGCCCCAGCAGCGTCGCCAGGATCCGGCACCAGAACAGGCTCTGCGCGCCGCCGCCGATCAGCCCGGGGACCGGGCAGGGGCTGCCGGCCTCGGTCAGGAGATCGTCGGCCTGGCGGATCGAAAAGGCGACGCCCTCGATCACCGCTTGCGCGATGTCGATCGGATCGGTCGCCGGGCTCAGTCCGAGAAACGCGCCGCGAAGATCGCCGTCGCCATGCGGGGTCCGTTCGCCGCTGAGATAGGGCAGGAACATCACAGATGACGGTCCGGCATAGCGGGCCTCGACCTTCGCCAGCAAGGCGCCGATATCGGCGGCGCCCGTCAGCTTGCTGGCCCAGGCCAGGGCGCTGGCGCCGTTCAGCATGGCCGCCATCTGGTACCAGCCGGGCGTGCAATGGGCGAAATTGTGCAGTACGAGGTCCGGCTTGGGCGCATAGCGGTCCTGCGCCACGAAATAGACCACGCCGGTGCCGAGCGAGATGAAGCCCGAGCCGGGTGCGGCGCAGCCGAGACCGATCGCCCCGGTTCCGACATCGGCGCCGCCGCAGGCGAGGGGTATGCCGGCGCGAAGGCCGAGCGCCCCGGCAATTGCCGGCCGCAGACGTCCGGCGATCTGGTAGCCCTCCATCAAAGGCGGCATCCAGCCGGGGTCTATGCCGAGCCCGTTCAGGATCGCCGGCGACCATTGCCGCCGCGCCTGATCAAACAGTTGCGTGCCGCCGGCGTCGGACATGTCGCTGGCGATCTCGCCGGTCAGCCACAGCCGCACATAGTCCTTCGCCAGCATCACATGGGCGATGCGGTCATAGTGCTTCGGCTCATTGTCGCGCATCCACAAGAGCTTCGCCGCGGTGAAGCTCGTCATCGGCACGACGCCGGAGATCTCCGCCAGGCCGGGCACGCGCGCGGCCATCGAGGTGCATTGCTCGGCACCGCGGCTATCGTTCCAGAGGATGGCCGGCCGGACGACCTGGTGATCGGCGTCGAGCGTGACCAGCGAATGCATCTGGCCCGAGAAACCGAGCGCGCGAACGGCGGCAAAGGCCTCCGGCTGGGCCTGGCGCAGCGAGGTCAGCACGGACTGCAGCGCTTCGATCCAGAGGGCCGGATCCTGCTCGCTGATGCCCGGCCCCGGGCGCGACGTTGCGTAGTCGCGGGTGGCGCGAGCCAGGGTCCGCTGGCTTTCGTCGACCAGGATAGCCTTGGTCGCCGTCGTTCCGACGTCGATCCCCAGATACATCGCCTTGCCCCCGCTTGCGTCGTCCGTCAGCTTTCCAGGGCCAGCAGCGCCTTGGCGCCGGCCTCGTCCGTGATCAGAGTGTTGCAGCCAACCCGCTTCATCGTGGCGCGAATGGCGATGGCGCGGCTGGCGCCTCCGGTCGCCAGCACGACGTGCCGCGCCTTGCTGACCGCGTCGAGATCGATCGACATGACGCGGTCGTTCAAAGCGTGCTCGACCGTCCGGCCTTCCGCATCCAGGAAATTGCACATCGCGTCGCCGACGCAGCCGGCCTCGACCAGTTCGTTCAGTTCCTGCGGCGAGATCAGGGTCTGCGACAGCGACGTGGCGGACGGACTGATGTCGCCGACGCTGATCACCGCGATGTCGAGATCTTCGGCCAGCCGGTACAGGCGATCCAGGCCGCAGCGGTCGATCAGATGGCGCTTGGTCTCGATCGAGTCGACCAGGAGCGGCGACAGGAAGAGGTAGCATTCGGCGCCGATCTGGCTGGCGAGCCGCCAGGAGAATTCGATCGGATTGGTAAGATGGGCCTCGAGCACGCCGCCAAGCAGCGAGACGACGCGCACGCGCTCGCGGCGGGCAGGGCGGAAGCTGGCGAGGGAGGCCGTCAGCGTGCGCCCCCAGCCGACGCCGATGGTGCAGTCATCGGTGATCGCCTCCGAGAGGAACTGGCCGAGCGCCAGTCCGACCGCCTTGGCGGTACCCTCCGTGTCGTCGGCGCCGGGCACGACGATCGCCTCGTCGAGGCCGAAGGTTTTTTCGAGCTTCACGGCGAGCTCGACGCACTCGCCGATCCCCTCATTGATCCAGAGCTGGACCTCGCCGCGCTTCACCGCCTCGTCGAGGGCGCGGATGATCGTCATCCGGCTGACGCCGAGCTTCTCGGCGACATCCTTCTGCGTCAGGCCCTGATTGTAGTAGAGCCACGCGGCGCGCAGCCGAAGCGACGACGTTTCGGAGAGGGCCTTCTGCGTGCCTCGTCTGAGCTTGACCACGATATTCCTCAGTTTGGCGGCGAAGACCGCGCGGCGCTAGGCGTTGGCGGTCAGGAAGGACTGGATCCAGCCATTGACCGACTTGAAGTCCTCGATCTGCGGCATGTGGCCGGTCGCGGCGAGGACATGCTGTTCGCCGCCGAACCGGGCGAGCCGGTCGCGGTCGAGCGGATTGATGGTGTCCTGTTCGCCCCAAATCGTCAGGCGGGGCATGCCGCTCGCGACGATCGCCGCGACGGTCGGCTGCAGGGCGTCGCCGAGACCCGGCAGGAGGGCGGCAATGGCCGTGATCGCCTCGCGCCGTCCCGGGCGACCGAGATGCGTCAGGACATGCGCCGCCATCGGCTTGTTGATCAGGCGCGGGCGCGCCACCAGCCTCTGCAGCAGGGCGAGCGCCGAGTCCGCATCGTTGAGCTTGCCAAAGCTGGCGGTGAAGTCCGGGTCGATGCCCTTGCCGAGGCCGGCTGGCGCGATCAGCACCAGCGAGCGCACGCGGTCGGGCGCCCGCTCGGCGAGCCGCAGCGCGACGGCGCCGCCCAGCGAATGCCCGACCAGATGTACGACGCCCTGGGTCCGCTCCGCCAGCCCGGCCAGCACCGCATCGACCAGGCCGTCCAGGCTGATGCTGGATGCCGGCTCCGCCTCGCCATGTCCCGGCAGATCAACGCCCCAGACCCGGAAGTCGGCGGCGAGTTGCGGCGCATTGGCCAGCCAGGAAAGGCGGTCCGCGCCGAAGCCGTGGATCAGCACGATTTCGGGCTGGCCGTCCTGCCCGCCCATCGCGTGGAAGGGCGCCGGAAGCGCGGCTGTCTTCGCCTCGGACATGGCGCTGTCGCTCACTCGGTCGCGATGATGGCGAGCGTCGTGCCGATCTCGGCGAGGTCGCCTTCCGGCACGACGATCTGCTTCAGGACGCCGGTCGCGGGCGCCTCGATCTCCATGCTGAGCTTGGTCGTCGTGACGACGAGGATCTGTTCGCCCTCGGTGACGGCGTCCCCCTCGCTCTTCAGCCATTCCGTCAGTTCGGCCTCGGTCGTCTCGTTGCCCAATTGCGGCATCAGCAGCGGAATATCCATCGTTTCCTCTCGGTATTTCTTGTCGAAGGCGCAGGAGCTTAGAGCGCCAGCCGTGCCAGTTCGAGGTCGTCCCAATTACGGACACCGCGGCGATTGACGCGCTTCTCCGGGAAGAAGTCGCTGGTGACGACGTCGAGAATATCCTCGACCTGCGGGAAATAGGTCGATTCCATCTCGGCACCCGGCACGATCCAGTTCGGCGAGCCCAGCACGCGCGGGGCAGCCTTGAGGTCGCCATAGGCGAAGCGGGTGATGTTGCTCGAAAGGGTCATCGCGAAGCTGCCGCGTTCGGAGGCTTCGGAAACCAGAAGCAGCCGTCCGGTCTTCCGAACCGATTCCAGTACCTTCTCATAGTGGAACGGGACCAGCGTGCGGGCGTCGATGATCTCGGCCGAAATGCCGTGATTGGTCTCCAGCTGCTCCGCCGCGGCGATCGCCGAATAGAGCGACGGGCCGATGGTCAGGATGGTGAGGTCCGATCCCACCCGCTTGATGTCGGGCTCGCCGATCGGCACGCGGAAATACTCGGTCGGCACGCCCTCGGGGCGGAACTGCTCGACGACGTCGTAGAGGCGCTGGCTCTCGAAGAAGACGACCGGATCGTCGCTCGAAAGGGCGGAGGCTAGCAATCCCTTGGCGTCATAGGGGGTCGCCGGATAGATCACCTTGAGGCCCGGAATATGGGCGACCAGCGCCGACCAATCCTGCGAGTGCTGGGCGCCGTATTTGCTGCCGATCGAACAGCGAAGCACGACCGGGACCTTGAGGGCGGCCGCCGACATCGACTGCCACTTGGCCATCTGGTTGAAGATCTCGTCGCCGGCGCGGCCGATGAAGTCGCCATACATCAGCTCGACCAGCGAGCGGCCGCCTTCCAGCGCATAGCCGACGGCGGTCGCGACGATGGCGGCTTCCGAGATCGGCGAATTGAACAGCCGGTCATGCGGGAGAATGTCGGAGAGGCCGCGATAGACGCCGAAGGCGCCGCCCCATTCCCGGCATTCCTCGCCATAGGCGATCAGGCTGGGGTCGTTGACCATGTGATGCAGCACGGATTCGAACAGGCCGTCCCGCAGCGTGATGGCGCGCATGGCGGAGAGCTTTTCGCCGGTCTCCGAGAGGCCGAAGCGGGCCTTCTTGGCGTTCTGGCGGATGCGGGCCGAGGTCTCCGGCTGCGCGATCAGCGGCGCCGGGGTGGCCGGAACCGGGATCTCGTTATGGCTGAACATCAGCTTGCCGATCAGGGTCGGATCGGCGCGGACGTCGACGATCGGCGCCGCTTCGGGATTGACGGCGGCGGCGGTGACGGCGGTGATCTGCGCGACCACCTGTTCGCGCAGGGCAGCGAGGCTCGCATCGGTCAGGATACCCTCGGCCAGGAGCTTTGCCTGGAACAGCGCGATCGGATCATGCGGCTCCCAGAGCTGCATCTCCTCGCGGGTGCGATAGGCGCTGGCATCGGTCGTCGAGTGGCCGCTGATGCGGTAGCACTCGACGTCGAGCAGGGCCGGGCCCTTGCCGTCGAGCAGCAGCGCCCGCTTGCGCGCCACGGCGTCGGCGACGGCCAGCGGATTGGATCCGTCGACGGTTTCCGCATGCATCGAGGCCGGATTGATCGCCGCGCCGATGCGCGACAGCCGATCCCAGCCCATCGTCTCGCCGATCGTCTGGCCGCCCATGGCGTAGAAGTTGTTGTTGAAGAAGAAGAGGACGGGCAGGCCGCCCTGCTTGTCGCCCCAGAGCGTGTCGAACTGCGCCATCGAGGCGAAATTCATCGCCTCCCAGACTGGGCCGCAGCCGGTCGAGCCGTCGCCGCTATTGGCGACGGTGATGCCCGTGGCGCCGCTCAGCTTCTTGCGCAGCGCCGCGCCGGTGGCGATGCCGCCCGAGGCGCCGACGATGGCGTTGTTCGGATAGGCGCCGAAGGGCGGGAAGAAGGCGTGCATGCTGCCGCCCATGCCGCCATTGAAGCCGTTGGCGCGCATGAAGATTTCCGCCAGCAGGCCGAACAGCAGGAAGTTCTCCGCCAGCGCCTTGCCCTCGCCGCCGAGATGCGACGTCACCGATTGCAGCAGCGCGCCGTCCTGGTGGCCGCCCATGATCGCCTGCAGCGACGCTTCGTCGAGCCGGGCGATCGCCGAGAGCCCCTTGGCGATGAATTCGCCATGGCTGCGATGGCTGCCGAAGATGTGGTCGTCGGGTTCGAGCGCCAGCGCCGCGCCTACCGCCGCCCCTTCCTGGCCGATGGAGAGATGGGCCGGACCCTTGTAGTTGAACGGGATGCCGGCGTAGGCGCCGGTCGCCTTGAACGAGCCGAGCATCGACTCGAACTCGCGGATGACGAGCATGTGCCGGAGGATTTCCGTCAGCGCCGCGTCGCCGCGCCGGGCCCGCTCCTCGGCGAAGGGCGTCGCATAGGCGTTGACCGGGATCTCGGCGAAGGAAAGCGTCGACTTTTGCCGCACGATCGCTGGATCGACGGTGATTTCCTTGGGCATGCTTTCCTCCATCGGCCATCGCCGGCAACCCGCCCTCGAAGCCCCGGCGGTGGCGATGCTGTCCTCGGGCTTCGGCACGTCACTATTGCGTCGCTGTTACATATGTCAACTCGAATTTGCAAAAGTTGGGATGGCGGTATTCACCGACCTCGACCGCAGAGGCGCCGACCGGGTGGAACCGCACGCCCGCGGCATGCGTTGATCCCCCGTTCCACGACATGGAGGTGCGACATGCCTCGGGGTGACAAATCGAAATACACCGACAAGCAGGAGCGCAAGGCCGACCATATCGCCGAGAGCTACGAGGCGCGCGGCGTCTCCGAGAAGGAGGCCGAACGGCGTGCCTGGGCGACCGTCAACAAGGATGATGGCGGCGGCAAGAAATCGGGTTCGGGCCGAGGCGCCCATACCGGCCATCCCGCCGCGCATAAGGGTGGCGAGAAGGGCGGAGCGGCATCGGCGGCGCGACCGGCGGCAGAACGTTCGGCCTCGGCCAGGAAGGCGGCCGCGACACGCAAGCGCAATGTCGAGCATGCGCATGGCTGATGGCGCCGGCGGGCGAGAGCGCCAATCCGTTCGCGTCCCCCACCTGCGACCGTCCAGCGAAGGAGTTGAAGATGGACCAGAGAGTCGGGCTTTCCCCACAGGAGCCACAATCGACGACGACGCGGGCGCGGCAAGCGATCGCGCCGCATCGGCTGCGCTATATGCTGGGTGCGGGTATCGCGGCCGTCGTGCTAGGTTTCCTCGCTGTCTACTTCCTCGTCACGTGAGGGTGCGACCATGGCGCCCCGCTCGTTCTGGAAGGGCTATCTGAAGCTATCGCTGGTCACCTGTCCGGTGGCGATGGTGCCGGCGACGACGGATAACGAGAAACTTCGATTCCACACGCTGAACCGCGCCACGGGAAACCGCGTCGTCAGCCAGTATGTCGATCTGGAGACGGGCGAGGCCGTCGAGGACGACGATCAGGTCAAGGGCTACGAGCGCGGCGAGGACGAGTATCTGATGCTGGAGGACGACGAGATCGCCTCGGTCGCCCTCGAAAGTACCCGCACCATCGACATCGAAAGCTTCGTGCCGAGCGATGCCATCGACTGGATCTGGTACGACAAGCCGCATTATCTCGTGCCCGACGATCCGGTCGGCGAGGAGGCGTTTTCCGTCATTCGCGACGCCATGGCCGCGACCGGCACGGTCGGCATTTCGCGGCTGGTGCTCTACCGGCGCGAACGCGCGGTGATGCTGAAGCCGCGCGACGCCGGCATTGAGCTCTGGACGCTGCATTTCGGCGACGAGATCCGCGAGGAGGGCGCCTATTTCGAGGGCATCGAAGCGTCGAAGCCGGATCCGAAGCTGATGCAGATGATGCAGACCTTGATCCAGGAACGGACCAAGGCGTGGTCGCCGGCGCTCGTCAGCGATCCCGTGCAGGACAAGCTGCTGGAAATCATCGCCGCGAAGAAGAAGGGCAGGAAGCCGGCAACTGCCAAGGCTCAGCCGAAATCGGAGGGCAATGTCGTCAGTATCCTCGACGCGTTGAAGCGGAGCCTGGCGGCGGACGGCAAGTCCGGCGGCAAGGCTGGCCCCTCCAAGGGCAAGTAGATCAGGCTTTCTTCGACGGCTTGCCATCCTGCAGCGGCGCCGCCGCCTTGCGAAAATCGGCCCAGGGATCGGCGCGGAGCGCGGCAAGCCGGGTCGGCATGTTGAGCACGGTGAAATAGGCGGGGCCGATTCCGGGTGTCAGTTCGTCCCAGGCGAGCGGGGCGGAGACCGGGGCGCCCGGCCGCGCGCGGGTCGAATAGGGGGCGACGGCCGTCTGGCCGCGCTGGTTGCGCAGATAGTCGATCAGGATCTTGCCCGGCCGTTTCGCCTTGGCGATCGTCGCGACATAGGCGTCGGGACTGTCGGCCGCCATGGCGTCGGCGATCCCCTTGGTGAACGCCTTGATCGCCGGCCACTCGGCCTTGGGCTTCAGCGGCGCGACGACATGCAAACCTTTGCCGCCGGACGTTTTGACGAAGGGCTCGAGCCCGGCATCGGCGAGACGCTGGCGAACCTCCTGGGCGGCGGCGATGACCGCTTCCCAGCCCGTGCCCTCGCCGGGGTCGAGGTCGAGGATGATCATGTCCGGTCGTTCCCATTCGGCGAGCGTCGAGCCCCAGGGATGGATCTCCAGCACGGCCGATTGAACCAGGGCAATCAGCCCGTCGAGATCCGCGATGCTGATCAATTGCTCGACTTCGGCCGTCGAGGGATCGTCGACCAGCCGGATCGCCGCGTTCAGGCCTTTCCAGGCGTTCTTCTGGAAGAACTGTTCGCCGCCGATCCCGCTCGGGCAGCGCAGCAGGGACAGCGGACGATCGGTGACGAAGGGTGCGATATGCGGCCAGACTTCGGCATAATAGTCGGCAAGGCCCTCCTTGGTGACGCCGTTATCCGGCCAGTAGATGCGGTCGGGGTGGGTCAGCTTGATGCCGTGATGCGGCACCTCGGCGGTGGTCTCCGCCTTCGCCTTGCCCGTCTCGACCATGCTCGGCTCCTCCCGGATGATTTCTTCGGCCGCCTTGTCCTCGCGCAGGCCACGGAACGCCGCGTGGCGCAGATGGCCGTCCGCTGTCCAGGCCCGGTACTCGACTTCGGCCACCAGTTCGGGTCGCACGAAGCGGACCTGCCGGCCTTCTTCCGCCGTCAGCGGCCGTCCGAACGGATTGGCCGTGACCCGCATGCGCTCCAGCCGCTGGTAGAGATCCTCGGCCAGGCGCGCGCTGAAGCCGGTGCCGACGCGGCCGACAGGCTGCAACGCGCCCCTCTCGTACACGCCCAGCACCAGCGAGCCGATGGCGCGCCGCGACGTCGTCGAGGGAACATAGCCGCCGATGACGAATTCCTGCCGACTTGAACTCTTCACCTTGAGCCAGCTCTTGCCGCGGCCGGAACGGTAGGGCGAATCCAGAACCTTGGAGACGATGCCCTCGAGGCCTAGCCGGCTCGCATGGCGAAAGACCTCCGCGCCGTCTTCCTCGAAATGCTGGCTGAAGCGAAGGAGTGATGCGCCCTGCGCGATCAGTGGCGCGAGGGCTTGCTTGCGCTCGGAGAGCGGCACCTCGCGAAGGTCATAGCCGTCGAGATGGAGGAGGTCGAAGGTGTAGAAGACGAAGCGATCGGAACGGCCTTCGCTCAGATCCGCCTGCAGAGCGGAAAAATCGGACACCCCGCCCGTCGTCTCGACCACCAGTTCCCCGTCGATCAGCGCGGTTCCGACGGGCAGCGCCTGCAGCGCGGCGACGATCTCCTTGCCGAATTTCTTGGTCCAGTCGAGACCCGTGCGGGTCGAGAGCTTGACCCGCCCCGCGCTCAGATGCGCCTGCAAGCGATAGCCGTCGAATTTGATCTCGTGGATCCAGCGCTCGCCCGATGGCGGGGTCGCCGCCAGCGAGGCCAAGGCGGGCTCGACGAAGGCCGGCAGCGCGGCCTTCTTCGCGCCGACAATCGTCGCCGGATCGGGCAGGGCAGGGGCAGGCTCTGCCGCTTCCTCGTCCCTCTCGGCGCGGGGCTTCTTCTTCGCTGATTTCTCGATCTTGCCTGTCTTCGACGACCAGCCCGGCTCTTCGCCGGCGACATCGGCGATGGCGCGTCCGGTCTTCACCGAATCGGGCGATTCCTCAAGGATGTCCGGCGCACCAGCGGGCCGCGCCTCCTCGTCCTCCGCCTTGATGAGCAACCAGTTCTCGCGCTTCTCGCGCGGCTTGCCCTGCATTTTCACAAGGTGCCAGCGGCCGCGCAGCTTTTCGCCTTTCAGTTCGAATTCCAGATGGCCCTTGGCATAACCCTTGTGCGGATCGCCGACGGGTTCCCAGCTGCCGCGATCCCAGAGGATCACGGTGCCGCCGCCATATTCGCCCTTCGGGATGGTGCCTTCGAAGCCGCCATATTCGAGCGGATGGTCCTCGACATGCACGGCGAGCCGCTTCTCGGCCGGATCGAGGCTCGGCCCACGCGTCACCGCCCAGCTCTTCAGGACGCCGTCCATCTCGAGCCGGAAGTCGTAGTGCAGTCGGGTCGCATCATGCTTCTGGATGACGAAGCTGTGGCCGGCCTTGGCCTTGGCTTTCGAGGGCTTGCGGCCGGCCGGTTCGGGCGTCGACTTGAAATCGCGCTTGCTGCGATAGGTTTCGAGCGTCGCGGCCATCTCAGCTAGCCCTCATGTCCGTCAGCTCGCCCCATGTCCGTCAACTCGCCTTGCGTCGTGGCGCGGTGGACTTGGCCGGCTTCGCGGCCGTCGCCGATCTATCACGCGCCGCGCCGCTCTTCTTCGCTGCCGGGGCTGCCTCGGCCTTGCCCATCCCGGCGCTTTCGCGCAGCGCCGCCATCAGGTCAACGACCTTGGCGGTTTTCTGCGGGGCCGGTGGCGTGAAGGTCTTGCCATCGAGCTTGGCTCGGACCAGTTCGGCCAGCGCGGCCTCATAGCGGTCGTGGAAACCGGCGGGATCGAAGCTGCCGCGCTTGGTTGCGATGATGTGTTCGGCCAGCTCCAGCATCTCGCCTTCGATCTTGAGCTTGGGGATGTCGTCGAACACCTCGCGCGCCGGCCGCACGGCGTAATCGAAGCTGAGCGTGGTGGCGATCATGCCATTGTCCTCGGCCCGGATCAGCACGCTGCGCATCCGGCGGAACAGCACGGCACGGGCAATCGCCACGGCGCCGCTGGCGCGCATGCCGTCGCGGATCAGCGCGAAGGCTTCCTGCGCCGGCCGGTCGGCGGGTGTCAGGTAGTAGGGGCGATCGAAATAGACGTCGTCGATCGCATCGGCGGGGACAAAGGTTTCGACGGAGAGCGTCTTGTCGCTTTCCGGCTGCGCGGAAGCGATTTCCTCGGCATCAATCTGGACATACTCGCCGGCGGCCACTTCATAGCCCTTGACCTGGTCTTCGCTTTCGACCGGCTTGCCGGTGTCCTGGTCGACGAACTGCCGGCGAATGCGGTTGCCGGTATTGCGGTTGAGGGTGTGGAAAGTGATGCGCTCGGAGGTGGAGGCCGCCGTATGGAGCGCGACCGGACAGATGATCTCGGCGACTTTCAGATAGCCTTTCCAGACTGCACGGGGAGCCATCGGCAACTCCTACGCCACGCGACACCGGCCGCCGTCCGGCGGTCAGAACGGAGTCCAATGACGGAGGGGCGGTTTTGGTTCCCAGGCGACGGATACGAGCCGGCTTGCGCTGGCCCGTATCCGTCGGAAGTCGGCAGCGCCTAGGCGAACGGCGTCTCGTCGAGGAAGCGCTCGAGCACGTTCCAGGTGATGCGCGAGACGTTGTTGTCATAGTCGTTGTGCAAGAGCGAGCCGCACCAGGCGATCGACGAGGTAGCGAACAGCGCGCCGCCGGAAGGCGTCTCGCCGAAGGCCAGATCGGCATGCACGCGCTCGTTCTGGTCGCCGCCGAGATTGGGCGGCACCACGCCGAACTCCTCGTTGACCAGCATCATCATGGCGCTGTGGCCGTCCGAGGAAGCGAGCCGCAGCATGTTGGGCGGACCGCCGAGATTGGGCGTGATGCAGTCGAGCTCGATGCCGGCCGCACCACCGCCGACGAGGCCGAAATCACCGATGATCTCGTCCGGCACGTCCTTGAAGATGAAGGCCGCGCGTGGATTGTCGGCGTCGGGCGCGCGGCGGTAGTAGGTCGAGATGTCGAAGCCCTGGGCGATGAAGCCGACGCCGGCCATCACGTTGGGGGCGCGGCCGATGCGGCGCCAGAGACCGCCGAACTCGCCGTTGAACGACTGGTAGTATTCGCCCGGCTCCGCCGCCCAGGTGCGGATGCCGTCCTCGGCGCGACGCACCTCGATGACGCCGGGCTCGGTCTTGTGGAAGCCGATGCGCCAGTACCAGCCATTGCCGCCCATATACATGAGCCGGCCGCCGCGATCGATCCACGCCTTCATGCCGTCCCACATAGCCGTCGAGTGGTATTCGGGATGGGTGCCGGTGATGACGACGCGGTAGTCGGCGAGGAGGTCGTAGCCTTCCTCGTGCAGGTCCTCGTCGGTGATCAGGTCGTAGTCGACGCCCTTGTGGTCGAGCCAGTCGAACAGATGCGTGTCGGCATTGTACTGGTAGAGGGCCGAGCCGGGGCCGCCGAGCCAGGAATGGTAACGCGGCGAGAAGTTGAGGTTCGGCCGCAGCCGGCTCGAATAGCAGACGCCCGAGCCGTCGGCATGGGTGTCGTATTGCGAGCCGCCCAGTTCCGGGTGGTCGTACATGTAGAGATCGGCGTGGCCGAAGGTAAGCAGCCGGCCCATCTGCCGCTCCGCGCCGCGCGCCGTGATGTGTTCGGCGTGGTTGCAGTAGGAGAGGTAGGACATGGTCGGCGCCAGCACGAGGACGGGCGGGCGCTTGCCGCGCTTCGCCTTGTCGCGCGGCGGGCGGACGAAGAACGGGATGTAGGTCTCGCGTGTCGCCGTCTCGTCGCTGTCGCCGGCGCGGGCATGCAGCGCATAGGCGCCGCTCTTCAGATCCTCGGGGATCGTCAGCGAGACCGAGGTCTCCCATCCGGCGTCATAGATGTCGTCATGGTGGAAATGCACCGCGCCGTAGTGTTCGGGCTTGTTCGGCCAGGCGTGTTCCTCGCCGGTCCAGTTGTGGCCCTTCATGCCGCGCGCCGGCATCTGCATCAGCCGGCCATGCCGGCGATGCGGGCCGATGTCGACGGCCTGCACGCTCTCGATCTCGCGGGAGAAGTCCCAATGTGCGAGGACCGCGTTCCGGACGTCGCGCGGCGCGGTGCCGGCCAGCAGGGCGTCATGGTCGGCGTGGGTACGCAGGCCCGAAAGCAGGATCGGCCCGTCGATCTTGCCGTCGAAATGATGCCCCATCGTGCCGTCCGCCTCGGGCTTTCCGGCGAGGAAGAAGGGCACGTCCACGGCGCGCGCCGCGACCCGGACGCGGCCACGGAACTGGCCGTGGTCGCGGATCACCGCGAAGGGCACAAGCGGGCGCTGGTCGAGCGTGACCTCGCCGCTGGCCGGATCAAAGGTGGCGGCCAGCTGGTACCATTGCCGCTCCAGCATCGGATGATCGACGCGAACGGTTTCCAGTCCACCGGCGCCGTCGCCGACGGTCAGCGACAGCCGGCCCATATCGCCGATGCCGATCGTGAAGCCTGCCTGGGTCGCGGCATCCCATTGCGCGGCGATGACCTGCTCGCCGCGCTTCGGCAGCGTCGGCCAGACGAAGCCGAGAAAGGTGAAGGTCCGGCCGGCCACCGGCGGCAGGCCTTCGGAGACCATGTAGGAGCCGGCGTCGATCCGCTGCGGCCTGCCGGCATGGCTGCCGTCGATCCCGGTCGGGATGTGCGGAAACTTGAGGCCGGGACCGGCGGGATTGCAGTCACCATTGACGACCCGGACCAGCCGGGCCTCGAACCGGTCGCCCTCTTCGAGCGAAATCTTGAAGGCGATCTCCTCGCCCGGAGCAACGCTGTAGCGGTCCGGATAACCGACGATCTTGAGCATGGAATGAAATCCAGATTGGCGCGTGAAACGGGATCGCCGCGGCCGGCGATCGACTGTTCGGGACTGCGGTCAGTCGCGCAGCGGCCGGTTGATGCTTTCGCCCGTCAACAGGCGCCAGCGGCGGCGGAACACTTCCCATTCCGCTTCTTCGATGTCGGTGAAGACCGGGCCGTCCTCGATCGCGATCGGTTCGCGGCGGTCCACCGGCATCATGCCGAGCACCCATTCCTCGAACGGACGCTTGCAGACCAGCACCACCTGCTTTCCCGACGGATCGTGGCGCATCGTGTTGAGGAGGCGCTGCAGACCAGGGCTATGCGCCCCGATCGGCTTCTGGCGAAACTCCTCGATGTAGTGTCGATCTTTGTCCGGATCGATCTTGTAGACCATGAAGCACTCCCCCTGCGCGGCACTCTACAATGGAAACTGAAGCAACTCCGACAAGACAAGGCCCGCCGCGCCCAGCAGGGCCGCGCGGTCTTCCGTCTCGCCGATCGCGAAGCTGATCTCCCCCCCGCTTCGCGATGGTACGAGAGCGCGGACGTGCCGGGCAATCGCCTTGGCCATGATTTCCCCGCCACCGACGACGTCGCCGTGCAGGACATAGAAGTTTGGCGCCACGGTCTGCTGCAGATTGGCGATGCCGACCGCGACGTTGCGGGCATAGCGATCGAGCAGGTCCTCCGCCCCCGGCGCGCCGTCGCGCGCGAGTTCGACCAGGCGGCGTGAATGGATATCGTCCGGCGCGTCGATGCCGATTTCGCGGGCCTGGCGGCGCAGCCAGCCAAGCGTCGCGATCGTCTCCCAGCAGCCGCGACGGCCACAG
This sequence comes from Kaistia granuli DSM 23481, assembly GCF_000380505.1. Taxonomy (GTDB): domain Bacteria; phylum Pseudomonadota; class Alphaproteobacteria; order Rhizobiales; family Kaistiaceae; genus Kaistia; species Kaistia granuli. The sequence continues at coordinate 146,680 of NZ_AQYH01000004.1, forward strand.
GAGCAGATGTCGCCGTCGACCTGCACGAAGGTATGGCCGAGCTCGCCGCCGGCGCCGCTCTGGCCTCGATAGAGATGGCCGCCGAGATAGAGCGCGCCGCCGAGCACTTCACCGGTATAGACGGCGGCAAAGGTCTGCAGGCCGCGCCCCTTGCCGAACCAGCGGTCGCCGACGAGCAGGGCGCGCGGATGGTGGTCGAGCAGGGCGGGCAGGCCGAACCGTCTCGTCAGCATGTCGCCGAGTTCGAAGCCGTTCAACACTGGTGCCAGGTTGACCGCGATGACGGCGCGCCGGTCGGTATCGACCATGCCGCCGACGGCGACGCCGATGCCGAGCGGTTCGCGCCGGGCGGCCGCCAGCGTGCGCGCCGTGCAGAGTTCGATGGCGCGCTCGACATCGGCGATGCGAGGGCGTTCGACGGGAAAGGGTTCGCTCTCCTCCGCCGAGATCGTGCCGGCCAGTGTCACCAGGCAGGTATGCACCGCGTCCGGCATCAGCAGCATGCCGCAGATCGGGCGGGCTTCTGGCGAGAACCAGAGCGGCCGGGCCGGCTTGCCACCGGATTCACTCGGCCGGATCGGCTTGCCCTCGACCAGAACCTGCTGGTCGAGCAGCGGCTGCACAATGCCGGAAATCGTGGTGCGGTTGACGCCGGCCAGGCGCGCGAGCTCGGCCCGGCTGGTCGGGCCGAGGTCGAACAAGGTCTGCAGCACCCGGCCACGATTGGCCGAGCCAACCATGGCAGAGGAAAGCAGGGAACGGCCGGGACTGACGGTCTTGAGGTCGCTCGCCGCGTCCTCCTCGTCCATCGACCAGCGTTGCGCCGACGTTTCGCGCTCCAATCCGTCCTCGTCATGCTTGCGGGCCGCTCGCGCGGATCCTCGCTGATATCTGAAACCGGCCGGGCACGCGCGCTTCCAGTGCGGCTTCCGAATTAATTTCTAGCCGAACATCGGGTCGTTGACGAGTTAAAATGTTTGTGCGAGCCTCATACTAACAAGTCGATCCGAACGGAATGACAGCCTTCGAAGGGAACCGAGGCTGTTGGTCACGTCGAGCAACTGTGTTCGTCACGAAGAACGATCGTCAGGCGTGGATCTGACGGCGCCAATGCTTCCAAGAGGAGAGTGGGGACATGTCTGGATTTGATTTCAATCTTTCCCGTCGCGGCCTGCTGAAAAGCGGCGTCGCCCTGGCCGGCACGGCGGCGATCGGCGGCGGCCTGGCGCCCCGCCCGGCGCGGGCCGCTGACACGACCTTGCGCGTGCTGCTCGCCGGAGATCCGTTCTACTATGCGATCGAAGGCCTGAAGGATCAGTTCCAGCAGGAGACCGGCATCAAGCTGGCGATCGAGGCGATCTCGCTCGAGGCCCTGCAGGCCCGGCTCACCTCATCCTTCATCAGCAACGAGCCGGATGCCGACGTCATTTCGGTCGATCAGATGTGGCTCGGCCAGTATCTCGAAAGCAAGTGGATCCATCCGCTCAACGAGCTGATCAAGGCGGACAGCGACGTCAACGTCGAGGACTATATCCCGGAAGTCCTCTATTCGATGAACACCTGGCGCGGCCAGGTCGGCACGCTGCCGGTGGCCGCTTATGGCCAGATGGTTCTCTACCGCAAGGATTTCGTCGAGAAGGCCGGCATCAGCGTGCCGGAGGACGGCAGCTGGTCGTGGGAGCAGTATCTCGCCGCCATCCAGAAGATGAACGGTCAGGATTTTGACGGCCACAAGATGAGCGGCACCGTGCTCGCCGGCCAGCAGCCGGCGCCGGTCGTGCACATGTACAGCCAGCTCGCCGCCAGCATGGGCACGCGCTGGTTCAAGGACTTCCCGGCAGGAACGCCGTGGGATTTCCAGCCGACGATCAACAGCCCGGAAAACCTCGCGGCGCTCAAGATCTTCTCGGAGCTCTACAAGAACGCCCCGGCGGAGTCGGTCGGCTATAACTGGTTCGACGCCGGCATGCGCTTCGCCAAGGGCGATGTCGGCATGTTCTACTGGTGGACGCCCTATGCCTACCTTTGCAAGAAGGACGGCTATATGAGCGGCAAGGACTCGGTCGTCGCCGACAAGCTCGGCATGGCCCGCCTGCCCAAGGGGCCCGGTGAACAGGTCGTCTCGCTCGGCGGCCACAGCCTCGGCATCACGGCGAACACCGCCAATCGCGACGCCGCCTGGCAGTTCGTCAAATGGGCGACCTCGGCCAAGACGCAGAAGGCGATGGGCCTCTACGACAAGTATGGCCACCAGTTCTCCGACTTCGCCCGCAAGTCGCTCTACAGCGATCCGGAACTCCTGAAGATCTATCCGCATCTGACCGCCCAGCTCGGCGATCTTGAGCGCGGCAACGGCAAGATCGTGCGCCCGCCATGCCCGGTCTACACGACGCTGGAGGGCATCTACGGCCTCAACCTCAACAAGGTCCTGACCGGCCAGCTGACCCCCGAAGCCTGTCTCTCGGAGACCTCGACCTTCTTCGAGACGATCCTCAAGGGCAACTTCCTGATCCCGTACCAGCAGGCTTCCTATGACGACACGCTGGATGCCACCAAGGCTTTGCTGAAGTCCTTGGCCTGAACCAGGAAGCCGGGATCCTCCCAAGCGATCCGGGCTCGACTAAGAGCGGGCGGGGCCTTCCTCCCAGCCCTGTCCGCTCTCTTTTCGATTGGAGCGTCCATGTCCGCTGTTTCCATCGCCGCGCCTTCGCGGGCGCGACGGCGCCTGCCTGACTATACGCCGTGGCTCCTGATCAGCCCGTCGATCCTGCTCCTGCTGGCGCTGATCGCCTTCCCGCTGCTGTTCGCGCTGAAGAACAGCTTCTACTTCTGGAACCTGCAGATGGGCCCGGCGCCGATGGGTTTCATCGGCCTCGACAACTATCGCATGGCGCTTTCGAACGGCATGTTCCTCGGCTCGCTCTGGACCACGCTGCAGATGACGCTGGTCGGCACAGCGATCGAATTCTGTCTCGGCCTTGCCATCGCGCTGCTGCTGCTGCGCCGACTGCCCGGCATCAAGCTGACCCGCGTGCTGCTGATCATGCCGACCACGATCGCGCCGATCGTCGTCGGCTTCCTGTTCCGCTACATGTACGATCCGAATGGCGGGCTGATCCCCTGGCTGCTGACATCGGCCGGTATTCCGCTGCCCGCCGCCGGCCTGCTCGGCTCGCCGTCGACGGCACTCTGGGCCGTGCTTTTCGCCGATATCTGGCAGTGGACGCCGTTCTTCGCGATCGTGCTCTACGCGGCGCTGCTCGCCGTGCCCGGCGAGATCGTCGAGGCGGCGCGGGTCGACGGCGTCTCGCCCTGGAAACAGCTGCTGTACGTCAAGCTGCCGCTGATCCGCAAGACGGCGCTGATCATCGTGATGCTGCGCTTCATGCAGATCTTCAACACGTTCGACCTCGTGGTCGTGCTGACCAAGGGCGGGCCGGGAACCGCCAGCCGTACCCTCGGCTACAGCCTCTATCAAGCGGGGCTGGTCGATTTCAACATAGGCCTCTCCAGCGCCATGACCTGGATGATGGTGATCATCGTCAACGCCATCATCGGTCTGTTCGTTTTTTTCGCGTTCAAGGATTGGGACTGATGGAAGGCTCGGAAAGCGCTACCGGCCGCTGGCTTGGCATAGCAGCCATGGTGCTGTTGCTGCTGGTCTTCATCGGCCCGATCGTCTGGTTCATCCTGCTCGCGATCCGGCCGGCGGAGACCTATTTCGCCATGCCGCCGGTTCTCTCCTTCACGCCGAACTGGGAGTCGATCCGCTATACCTTCTTTGATCCCGGCAACAACGCGCCGCAGCTCGGCAACAGCCTGATCGTCGCGATCGGCGCGGTCGCGCTCAACCTGCCGTTCTCGTTCCCCGCCGCCTATGCGCTGTCGCGCTACAAGATCCGCGGCCGCAAGCACATCATGCTCTGGTATCTCGGCCTGCTGATGGCGCCGCCCGTCGCCTTCCTCATTCCCTATTCGGTCCTCGCCAGCATGGCGGGCGTGAAGGGGACCTATTTCTCGATGATCCTGATCTCGCAGACCCTGACCATTCCTTTCTCGGTCTGGCTGATGCGGAGCTTCATCGACGAGGTGCCGATCGAGATCGAGGAAGCGGCCCGCATCGATGGCGCCGGAACGACGACGATCCTGCTCAAGTTCATCCTGCCGATGGTGATGCCGGGCCTTATCGTCACCTCGATGTTCGCCTTCGTGTTCTCGTGGAACAACGCGGCCTTCCCGCTGGTGCTGGCCAATCGTAGTACGACGACGCTGCCGGTCGGCACGCTGCAATATTTCGGTACTGCCGGCGTCACCTGGGGCTTCATCGCCTCGGCCGCCGTCGCTGCCATGATCCCGCCCATGCTGATCTTCCTCGTGCTCGACCGCTATGTCGTCCGAGGCCTGACTTTTGGTTCCGTGAAAGGATGATACGGAAATGACGTCATCGCGTAGAATTCGCTTCGGCGTGGTGGGGGCGGGCCTCTGGGGCTCGTTCCATTGCAAGACGCTGAGCTCGATCGCCGGCGCTGAACTCGCCGCCGTCTGCGATCTGAACCCCGAGCGTGTCGCCGAGATGCAGAAGCAGTTCGGCGCGGCCAAGGCCTATACCGACTATCGCGAGCTGATCGCCGATCCCGACATCGACGCGGTGACGGTTGCCACTCCCGATTTCGCTCATGGCGACATCGTGCTGGCGGCGATAAAGGCCGGCAAGCACGTGATGAGCGAGAAGCCGCTGGCGACGACCCTGGCCGAGGCCGAGGCGATCGCCGACGCCGCCGATCGTAGCGGCCGCAAGGTCATGGTCGATTTCCACAATCGCGTCAGCCCGGGCATTGTCGCCCTGCGCGACACGATCGCGGCGGGCGATATCGGCCTGCCACTGCATGGCGCGGCGCGCCTCTCCAACACGCTGTTCGTGCCGTTCGAGCTGCTCTCCTGGGCCGGCAAGTCCTCGGCGCTCTGGTTCCTCGGCAGCCATTCGGTCGATGCGCTGCGCTTCGTCATGGGCTCCGAGGTCAAGCGTGTGCAGGCGATGGTGCGGCGCGGCTTCCTCGCTTCGCAGGGCGTCGACACGGCCGACGTGCATGTCGCGGTGCTCGAATTCGAGAACGGCGCCGTCATCTCGCTGGAGAATAGCTGGGTGCTGCCGAACGACATGCCGAATATCGTCGATTTCCGCATCGAGATTGTCGGCGAGAAGGGGCTGGTCCAGGTCGAGCCGACCCAGGCCGGGCCGTTCCGGAAGTTTACCGGCGCGGGCCTGCGCGGCGCGGATCTGTTCGGCGTTACGCCGGCGGCCGGTGGCCGCATCGGTGGCTTCGTCATGGAGGCGATCGCCCGCTTCATTGATGCCGTCGCCACCGACGCACCCGTCATCGCCAATGCGCGCGACGGCCTGCAGGTGACCCGCGTGCTCGCGGCGATCGAGAAGGCGGCTGCGACGGGGCAGACGGTCACGCTCGCCGACGGCGTCTGATCGGGCGCGACTACCGAGCCAACAAAAAAGGGCGGCGGCGCGGTTCATCCGCGCCACCGCCCTTCTTGTTTCGGGTGTTGGCGACTACTTCACCGCGCCAGCGGTCAGGCCCTTGACGATGTAGCGCTCGAGGAAGATGCCGACGATGGCGAGCGGCGCGATCGCCGCCGTCGACAGCGCCGCCATCGACCACCAGTTGATGCCCTGCGAGCCGGTCTGGCTCGCGACCATCACGGGCAGCGTGTTGGCGTTGGTCGAGGTCAAAAGCGCTGCGAAGAAATACTCGTTCCAGCAGAGCACGACCGACAGGATGAAGGCGGCGACCATGCCGGGCAGCGAGATCGGCAGCACGATCCGCAGGAACGCGCCCCAGGTCGAGCAGCCGTCGACGAGGGCCGCCTGTTCGAGCTCGACCGGGATGCCGCGGAACTGGTCCCGCATGATCCAGATCACGATCGGCAGCACCATCAGCGTGTAGACGACGATCAGGCCGATCCGCGTGTCGAGCAGCGCCAGCTCCTTGTAGAGAACGAGGAACGGCATGGCGAGCACGACCGGCGGCAGGATCAGCTGCGACAGGAAGAAGAACGAGATGTCGCGGTTGCGCCAGATCGCGAACTTGTAGTCGAAGCGAACGAGGCCGTAGGCGGCGAGCGAGCCGAGCACGACGGCCAGCAGCGATGCGCCGATCGCCATGATGGCCGAGTTCAGGAAGCGCTTCATGAACTCTTCGCGCACCGTCGAAGTGTTGAAGATCGTGTCCGGCGACAGGCCGATCGAGCGCCAGCCACGCCAGTCCGGCGTGTAGTCGACCCAGGGGATCAGGTGGCCCTGGGTGACATCGACCGCGACCTTGAACGAGGTCGTGATCGTCCAGTAGATCGGGAACAGCGCGATGAAGGTCCACAGCAGCAACAGGCCGTAGATCGCGACCTTGGCGGCGATACGCTTGGTGTTGCTGGCGAACTCGCTCTGCGGCTCGCGATAGGTATAGGGCTTGCTGCGGGTGGCCATGCCGGATTGTGCTTTCATAATCGTGGCCATCACCCGGTCACCCGCTTCATCCAGCGGCTCGAACCCCAGAGCAGCAGCGCGACGAAAAGGGCGATCAGGATGAAGTAGAACTCGGCCACCATGGTGCCGTAGCCGACATTCGACCTGTCTCGGTATTCACGGAAGATGAAGCTCGACACCGTGTCGGTGGCGCCGCCGGGACCGCCGGAGGTGACTGTGATGACGATGTCGGCGAGCTTCAGCTGGAAGATGATGCGGATGATGATCGCGGTGATCGAGACCGGTAGCATCAAGGGGAAGATGATCTGCCAGAACGAGCGCCAGGGGCTAGCACCATCGACCTTGGCGGCTTCCAGGATCTCCTTCGGCAACGCCTGCAGGCCGGCGAGGAGTAGGATCATCACGAACGGGATCCAGACCCAGGCGTCCATCGCCATGATCGAGAAGCGGGCGATCCAGGGCGAGGCGAAGAAGGCCGGGTTTTCCCAGCCGAGGAAGCGGGCCAGCGTCGCCGCCGGGCCGAAGCGATATTCCATCAGCGACTTGCCGACCATCCAGCCGACGGCGACGGGGCTCAGCATGAATGGCATCAGGAAGGCGACGCGGAAGAATTTTCGCGCGCGGATCTCGGCGTTGAGCAGCATGGCGAGGCCGAAGGCGATAGCGTATTGCACCAGCACCGCCAGCACGTAATAGGCCATGTTGCGCAGCGCGTTCCAGAAATAGCCGTCATTCATCAGCGCCCAGAAATTGGCGAGGCCATTGAACGAGCGCCCCTCGAACGAGGCGAGGTTCCAGTCGGTGAAGGCGATGTAGAGACCGGCGACGGTGGGGAAGATCACCACCGCGACGGTGAACAGGATGGCAGGCAGCACGAACAGCGCCCGCTTGCCGCCTTCACCGCGGATCATCACCTGGCCGACGCCGAGCGCCACGCCCCAGGCAAGATAGGCGTAGAGGACCGGGCGCCAGTTGGAAAAGCCGATATCGGTCTGGCCGGCGGCGTAGAAACCCTGGAGTATGGCGATCGCGGCGAGCGCGATCGTCGCCAGCGTGATCAGCCATTTTCCGGCCGTCCGGCGTGCCTCGGGAATATCGTGAGCCGCGATCGTATCGTGCGCGGCCGCTGTCGAGGTCTGCATGGTGGTTCGCTTCGTCAAAGAGCGTCGCAACGACGCTTGCAGAAAAAAGCGGCTGGCGACGCGTCAGCGCCGCCAGCCCCGGATGATCAGCAGGTAAGACCTGCTTGGCTCAGAGACCGAGCGAGGCCTTGTAGAGCTCGATCTGCTTCTCGCGGCCGATCTGGTCGGTCAGCTTCTCCCAGGCGGCGGCGATCGCATCGGCGCCCTGCTGGGCGGTGTTCTGGCCGGCGAAGGTCTTGGCCAGTTCGTCCTCGGCGATCGAGTAGTACTGGAAGATGCCCGGAATGCGCGGCTCGATCGCCGCGTTCGGGTGGTTGTAGCTGTCCTTGTTGGCGTTGAGATAGGCGGTGATGAACGCCTCGTCATAGCCGGCGGCAACCCATTCCGGGATGTTGAACTGGCTGTTCCGGTAGGGCTGGAAGCCCGACGGATAGGCCGACATCCAGAGCGCGATGTCCTTGCCGCCGAGATGGGCGGCAGCGGACCATGCGGCCTTCTTCTTCTTCTCGTCCGCGTCGACGCGCGACATGACGTAGACGCCCCAGCCGAGGAAGGCCATGTTCGGCGCGTAGTTCGGGCCGCTGGCGAGCTTGTCCCACTGGCCGGTCTTGGCGTTGTAGACGTCGTCCGAGCCCGGCAGGATCGAGAAGCCGGTGACGTCGCCGACCACCGAGGTGTCGCTGGTCTTGGCGTTGGAGCCGACGTCGCCCCACCACGAGACCATCGAACCGGTGCCGCCGAGGAACTGCTGGAAGGCGGTGGTGTTCGGATCGGCGTTGATCTGGTCGGCCGGCTCAGACGGCAGCGCGTCAATCACGTCCTGGATGGCGCGCACCCAGGCCGGATTGTTGATGCGCGGCTTCATCGTGTCGGCGTCGAACAGCCAGGCCTTGTCGTCCGGATGCTTGGCGTAAGCGGTGGCGCGGCTGCCGAGGAAGTAGAAGCCGAAGCCGCCCCAGGCCTTCGGCGCGTCGAGATAGCCGTAGAGGTCCTGGCCGCCGAGCTTCTTGCCCTTGAGGAACTTGGTCGCGGCCTGAACCTGCTGCCAGGTCTTCGGCACCGCCCATTCGCCGGCATTGCCTTCTTCCTTCCACGCCTTGGCGAGGTCGGCATCGGCGAAGACGTCGGTGCGGTGGTTGAAGGTATGGCAGTCGCCGTCGATCGAGACGCGATAGGTCTTGCCGTTCCAGGTGCCGACCGGCGCCTTGAGGTAGCCGACATAGTCGTCCATGTCGATCTGGGCCTTGACCCAGTCCGGCATCTCGGAAGCGAGGCCCTTGCCGCAGACATCGCCTTCGAACGGCGCGCCCATCTCGATGACGTCGAAATCGACGGTGCCGGTGGCGATCGATTGTTGCAGGCGGGCGTTGTAGTCAGCCTGGGCGAGATCGATCCAGTTGATCTTGGCGCCGGTATAGGCCTCCCACGGCTTCAGGAAGCCGCGGAACAGCATGTTGTGCAGGTTCTGGTTGTTGAGCCCCATGAAGGTCAGCTCGACGCCCGCGAACTCGCCTTCCTTGACGTTCTTCTTGGTGGCGTCGAGGACCATCTCGCCAACCTTCTGCCAGTCGGCATCGGTGGGCGAACCGGCGCCGACACCGGGAACGGCCAGAAGCTGGGCGCGAAGGTCGCCGGCCTGCGCCATGGCGGGCTGGGCGAACAGGCTCGAGCCGCCCATGCCGAGCGCGCCGGTGGCAGCCAGTGCGCCAAGGCCGGCGGCGCCCTTCAGGATGCCGCGGCGGCTGGCCAGCCACTTCGAATGCTGATCGTAGTCCTGCTTCTTCATGAAAACTCCCTCCCAAAATGATGTGTCGCGGCCTTTGCTGCGCTTCGCCGCATCCCGTTGACCGGTTCGCTGGCGCGCATGCGAAAACCCGCAATGGAGACGCAATATCCGTCTCCATTCTCCCCCCGCGTCGCCCTCCAGCGACGCAATTCAGTTCCGGTTGAGATCGCCGCAACCAAGCTTCCGATCCACCGGGCGACAACAAGAGCCATAAATGCGCGACGCGTCAATCCGGAAGATGGAAGTGCCCCCTACCCAGGGGAATAGCCATTGATTTTGCTGATGAAACAGTAAGGCTTAACTATGTCTGATCTATAGGATTGGAAAGGCTAACTTATAGTCAGGCATAGTTGATCTGTGTCGCGAAAATCAGCCCCGCTCGCCGCGCTTGGGCTAGACTCCGGCCCCTGCCAGCAGCGCTTCGACTTCGGCGAGATAGGGCATGGAGGGCGCGGTGCCCGCGCGCGTGACCGAGATGCCGGCGACGGCGCAGCCGAAGCGGGCCGCTTCGACCGGATCGGCGCCGCGGGCGAGGGCCGCCGCGAAGCCGCCATTGAAGGCGTCGCCGGCGCCGGCCGTCTCTACGACTGGTCCTGGCGCCATAGCCGGAACGTGGGTCGAGCCGTCGCGGCTGTGCAGCAGCACACCGGCCTCGCCGAGCGTGATTAGCGCCGTGCCGACGCCCTTGTCGAGGAACGCGTCGCCGGCCCGGCGCGCGCTGGCGAGATCGGTGACGGCGACGCCGGTCAGGAACGACGCCTCGCTCTCGTTCGGCGTGACATAGTCGCAGAGCGCATAGAGCGCGTCGTCGAACGGTTCGGCAGGTGCAGGGTTGAAGATCGTTGTCACGCCGGCGGCGCGGGCGATTTCGAGCCCTCGCCGCGCGGCCGCCACGGGCTGTTCGAGCTGGGTGATGAAGACCGCCGCCGCGCGAATGGCGTCGGCCGCCGCCTCGACGTCGCCGGCGCCGATTGTCGCGGCGGCTCCCGGCACGACGATGATGGCGTTCTCGCCCGATTGGTCGTTGACGTAGATGAAGGCGGCGCCGGTCGGCTGGTCGTCGAGTTCCGCGACACGCGCGACAATTCCCTCGGCCCGCCAGGTGTCGAGCGCGATCGCGCCGAACGCATCCTTGCCGACCTTCGAGAGGAAGGTCACCGGCGCGCCGGCCCGCGCCGCGGCGACCGCCTGGTTCGAGCCCTTGCCGCCGGGCCCCATCTTGAAGCCGGATCCGGCGATGGTCTCGCCGATGCCGGGCATACGCCCCGCCCGAAAAGCGAGGTCCGCCACGAAGATACCGAGAATGGCGACGCCGCGCCGTGTCTCCGCCATGCTGCGTCTCCGACCTAGCGCGCGTCGGGCGGAATGACGCCCTTTTTCAGGATGAAGCAGCCATAGAAGCGGCGTTCGCCGGTCTGGATGACGCAATAGGCATTCTTCGCCCGTTCGTAGAACTCGAAGCGCTCGACCGAACCCATCGGCCAGGAGCGGCCCTCGGCGGCGTCGATCTCGGCCTGCACTTCGTTCTGCACGTCGGGAAGCTGGTCGGGGCTGCCGACGATTTCCATCCGGAGCGCCGGCTGGTCGACGAAGCTGTCGAGCGGCAGGACGGAGAGGATCGCGCGCGCTGCCTGCGCGGCCGAGACATTGTCGATGCGCAGCAGTTCGCCCAGCACGGTCTCGCGGGCAACGGCGTCGGCCGGGAAATTGGTGTCGCAGATGACGAGGTCGTCGCCATGTCCCATCGCCCTCAGGGCGTACAGAACATCCGCGTTCAGAAGCGGGTCGATCGATTTCAGCATGAAGTCCCTCCGTTGGTCGTCCGTCCGCTTGGCACGGATCTTCGGGCGGCCGGTCCGGCGCGCCGTGCCGGCACTCTAGCGTGACATTCGGCGCGGCGGGAATGGGGTCCGGGATGGAAAGAATTCCGCCTGTCGATATCGCCCGCGTTCGAACGTCGTCGTTCGGACAAGGGCAGCGACGAAGGAGAGATCCGGTGAATCGATTGACAGTCTTCAACCAGGTGACGCTCGACGGTTATTTCGCCGGTCGGGATGGCGATCTCGGCTGGGCCCATCGCGGCGACGATGACGAGTGGAACGCGTTCCTGGCCGATAACGCCGAACAAGGCGGCCACCTCGTCTTCGGACGGGTCACCTATGAGATGATGGCGAGCTACTGGCCGACGCCGATGGCCTCGGCGGCCGATCCGGTCGTGGCACGGGCCATGAATGCTCTGCCGAAGACGGTGTTCTCGCGGACCCTCAAGGCACCCTCCTGGCAAAACACCCAGCTCGCGACCGCGGATCCCGCGACGGAGATCCGGGCGCTGAAGGCTGGCTCCGAGCGCGATCTGGTGATCCTCGGTAGTGGCAGCCTGGTGGCGCAGCTCGCGTCGACGGGTCTGATCGACCTCTACCAGCTGATCGTCAATCCGGTCGTGCTGGGCGAGGGCTGGGCCCTGTTCGAGGGCGCGAGGCGGCGGCTCGATCTTCGTCTCGCCGACATTCGCCGCTTCGCCAATGGCAATGTGCTGCTCAGCTACGAACAGCGGGGTTGAGCCGGTCCTTCAGTCGGGATCGCCGGCCAGGCGCTGATAGTGCGACGAGGCGAGTTGCTGCGAGATCTGTGTCGTCGCCTGGCGCAGCCTTGCGATCAGCCGCGGCCGGATCTCGTCCGTCACCCGCCGCTCCGGCGCCGAGACGCTGATGGCGGCGACGGGATAGCCGATCTCGTTGAGGATGGGGACCCCGATGCACATGGTGCCTTCCTCGTTCTCGCCGACCTCGATGGCGACACCTTCCGCAGCCGCGTCGGCGAGTTGCCTTTCGATCGTCTTCAGCTGCGTGATCGTCCGGAGCGTTCGTTGCGGCAAGGCGTCGGACAGCAGCTTGTTGCGCTCGTCGAGCGGCAATTGCGCCAGGATCGCCTTGCCGAGCGCGGTCGAGTGGACGGGATCGCGGCTGCCGATCCGCGCCTGCATGCGCAGCGCCCGGGTCGATTCGATGATGTCGATATAGACGACGTGGTTGTCGGCCAGCACGGCGAGATTGGTGGTCTCGTTGAATTCGCGGTTGATCTCGGTCAGCGCCGGCAGCGCGCAATCGCGCAGGCGTTGGATGCTCTTGTCGGCGGTGGCAAGCGCGCGGAAGCGGATGCCGACGCTGTAGCGGTCGCTGCCGGCGTCATAGGTGAGGAAGCCGGCAGCACTCAGCGTGCGCAGATAGCGGAACACGCTGGTCTTCGGCAGGCCGAGTTCGGCGGCGATCGTCGTCAGCGAGGCCGGGTGTCCCTTCTGCGCGATTGCGTCGAGAACCTTCAGGGCCTTGAGGACGGGGCCGACTATGTAGCGGTCGTCTGTTGCCGTGCTCATCTTCTGCTGATCCAATCCTGTCCGACTGGCGGGGAAACTAGCTTTTTTCCGCCACGCGAAACAAGCATCCGTTTACATGAAACGGCCCATCTGGCTTGGTGCGGGGACAGCCAAGCAGAGGAGCTAGCGTTGAGCATCCACAACCAGGCGGACACCATGACCACCGAAGCCGCCCAGTCGTCCAAGCCGTTGACCTTCGACCGTTCGGTCGAGGAAATCCGCCGCAACGCCCAGTGGATCGCCGGCGGCGTCAACAGCAATTTCCGCATGAACATCTCGCCGACGCCGCTCGTCTTCGAGAAGGCGGAAGGCCCGTATCTGTTCGACGTCGATGGCAACAAGCTCATCGACTATTATCTCGGCATGGGGCCGATGATCCTCGGCCACAACCCGCAGGCGCTCACCGACGCCGTCACCGAGCAGATGCGGCACGGCATCCTGTTCGGTGGCCAGTCCAAGGTCGAGACCGAAGCGGCCCGCCTCGTCTGCGAGATGGTTCCCTGCGCCGAGCGCATGCGCTTCGCTTCCTCCGGCTCCGAGGCCGACCAGGCCGCGCTGCGGCTCGCCCGCGCCGCCACCGGCCGCCAGGTCATCATCAAGTTCGAGGGCCACTATCACGGCTGGTTCGACAACGTGCTGTGGTCGACCGCCCCGGCGCTCGACGCGGCAGGTCCTGCCGACAAGCCCGTGCCGGTCGCCGGCAGCAAGGGCCAGCTGCCGCAGTCGTCCGAGGGACTCGAGGTCCTGCCCTGGAACAATCTGGCGCTTCTCCAGGCGCGTCTTGCCAAGGGCGACGTCGCCGGCGTGATCATGGAAGCGACCATGTGCAACGCGGGCGCCATCCATCCGGCGCCGGGCTATCTCGAAGGCGTGCGCGAGGCCTGCACCAAGGCCGGCACCATCCTGATCTTCGACGAGGTCATCACCGGCTTCCGTCTCGGCGCCGGCGGCGCGCAGGCGCATTTCGGCGTCACGCCGGATCTCGCCACCTTCGGCAAGGCGATCGCCAACGGCTTCCCGGTCGCCGCCATCGCCGGCCGCGCCGACCTGCTCGACATGTTCGTCTCGGGCGGCGTCGTGCATGGCGGCACCTACAATTCGCAGCCGCTCTCGATGGCTGCGACCGTCGCCTCGCTGAAGTCGCTGACGCCGGAGCTCTACGCCACGATCGGCCGCAACGGCACGCGCCTGATGGAGGGCATGCGCGCCATCTTCGACAAGGCCGGCGTCAAGGCGGTCGTCACCGGCTATCCGCAGATCTTCCACGTCGCCTTCGGCCTCGACGCGCCGGCGGTCGACTATCGCGATCTCGCCCGTTCCGACAAGAAGGCTTATGTCGCCTTCACGACCGCGCTGCTGAAGCGCGGCGTCCGCGCGCTCGAGCGCGGCGCATGGTTCATGTCGATCACGCATGACGAGGCGGTGGTCGATGCGACGCTGGCCGCCGTCGAGGGCGCCGTCGGCGAGCTGAAGGCCGGCGGTATCCTGTAGTTGGCGATTATAAATAATTTCGTGCAGTGAAACACGGCCGTCTTGCCATCGTCGTTTCGGCGAGGGACGTTGTGTCTGCAGAATCGTATTCGCCGCGCTCGCTACCGGATAAAAGCCGGAGCAGCGCGGCGTAGTCAGGGATGAATAGGTCGGGCGCCCGCATTAATTCGGAGTCCGATCTTCGAATCCCCATGGCGAAACTTGGGAAGTCGGCTGATGCTCTGCATCATCTGAGAAGAGGGGAAAATTATGCGCGCTACCGCATTGAAGATCGCAACCGGCCTTGGCGCCGTTACGCTGGCCCTGTCGATGGCGCAGCCGGCCTTCGCCGGCAAGCTCCAGGACGTGCTCGCCCGCGGCAAGCTGGTCGTCGGCACCGGCAGCACCAATCCGCCGTGGCATTTCCGCGATGAATCCGGCGAGCTCGTCGGCTTCGACATCGACGTCGCCAAGATGATCGCCAAGGGCCTGTTCGACGACGAGACCAAGATCGAGTTCGTCAACCAGGCGTCCGACGCCCGCATTCCGAACATCGTCACCGACAAGGTCGACATCGCCTGCCAGTTCATCACCGTGACGGCGGCCCGCGCCCAGCAGGTGGCATTCACCGTCCCGTACTATCGTGAAGGCGTCAGCCTGATGATGGTGGCCGGCGGCAAATATCCTGACTATGCGGCTCTGAAGGCGGCTGGCGGTGACGTGACCGTCTCGGTGCTGCAGAACGTCTTCGCCGAAGGCATGGTCAAGGCCGCACTGCCGGATGCCAAGGTCGACCAGTTCGAGAGCGTCGACCTTATGTACCAGGCGCTGAATTCCGGCCGTGCCGACGCGGCCGCGACCGATACCTCGTCGCTGGCCTACTACATGAAGCAGAACGAGGGTCGCTACGTGGACTCCGGCTTCAGCTGGAACCCGCAGACCTATGCCTGCATCGTCAAGCAGGGCGACCCGGACTGGTTGAACTTCGTCAACGTCGCGCTGCGCGAGTCGATGACGGGCACGACCTTCCCGACCTACAAGGCAGCCTACGAGCGTTGGTTCGGCGTGTCGCCGTCCGACCCGCAGATCGGTTTCCCGGCTGAATTCCGCTAAGTCCGGGCGATCTACAACGTGAACTACACGCTGCATTTCGGTGCCGTCTGGGCGAGCTTCGACCATCTTCTGGGCGGGCTCGCCATCGGACTGGGCCTGGCGGTCGCCGCCGTGGCGATCGGCACGCTTATCGGTCTGCTGTCGGCCTTCGCTAGCGTGTCGCATTCGCGTCTGCTCCGCGCGATCAGCGGGACTTACGTCCTGCTGATCCGCAACATTCCGCTGCTGGTCCTCGTCCTGCTGGTCTATTTTGCCCTGCCGGCAACCGGCATCCGGCTGGACAAGTATGAGAGCTTCATCGGCTCGCTGGCGCTCTATGCGGGTGCCTATCTGACGGAAGTGTTCCGCGCCGGCCTGCTGTCCGTGCCGAAGGGCATCGTCGAGGCGGGCAGGGCGATCGGGCTGACGCGCCTGCAGACGAACCTCTACGTCGTCGCCCCCGTCATGCTGCGCAATTCGCTGCCGTCGCTCGGCAACACCTTCATCGGCATGTTCAAAGACAGCTCGATTGCCGCGGCGATCGCGATTCCCGAGCTGACCTTCGAAGCGCGCAAGATCAATGTCGACACGTTCCGCGTCGTCGAGACCTGGTCGGTGGCGAGCGGCCTCTACATCGCGGCCTGCTTCACGATCGCCGCCCTGCTGCGGATGCTCGAGCGACGCTTCCCCAAATTCTGATCGGGTCACATCTATCCAATGGACGCCTTTCTCGCCCAGCTCTGGATCGCACGATGGCCGATATTCGACGGCTTCCTGATGACGATCGGCATCTCGGTCGGCGCCATCGTGTTCGGCACGATCCTCGGCTGCATTGTCGGCATCCAGCTCGTTTTCGGCTCGTTCCTGGTCAAGCTGCCGTTCCGTCTCTATGTCGACATCATGCGCGGCACGCCGCTGCTGGTGCTGATCCTGGCAGCGTTCTACGTCCCGGCCGTGCTCGGGCTTTCGCTCTCCGCGCCGCAGGCCGGAACGCTGGCGCTGGGTCTGTTTGCCGGCGCCCATATCGGTGAGCTGGTACGCGGATCGCTGCAGGCGATCCCGCCCGGCCAGATCGAGGCCGGTCGCGCCATCGGACTGCGGTTCCCGCAGATCCTCGCCAATGTGCTGCTGCCGCAGGCGCTTCGGACCGCCTTGCCGCCCTGGATCAATACCGGCGTGGAGCTGATCAAGGGTTCGAGCCTGCTTTCGATGATCGGCGTCGGCGAATTGCTCCTGAAGACGCAGGAAGTGATTGGCCGCAATTTCATGACCATCCAATTCTACGTCTTCGCCGGCATCCTTTATCTGGTCGTCAACATCGCGCTCGACCTGCTCGGCAAGTCGCTGGAACGCCGCCTCGGAGCCCGCCTATGATCCTCGACGAAACCGCGCGTCCGCTGCTGGACATCAGAGCTCTGAGGAAGAATTTCGGCGCCGTCGAAATCCTCAAGGGCGTCGATCTCGCCGTGCGGCCGAAGGAGGTCGTCTCGATCATCGGCTCGAGCGGTTCCGGCAAGACGACGCTGCTGCGTTGCGTCAACCTGCTGGAGGAGTTCCAGGGCGGCGATATCATCCTCGACGGTGAGACGATCGGCTACAAGACGGCCGGCGGCAAGCGCGTCCGGTTGCGCGATGCGGAGCTGTCGCGCCAGCGCGCCATGACCGGCATGGTGTTCCAGAGCTTCAACCTGTTCCCGCATCTGACCGCTGCCGGCAACGTCATGCTCGGCCTGCGCAAGGTCAAGAAGATGGGCAAGGACGAAGCCTTTGCAATCGCCGAGAAATGGCTGAGCCGGGTCGGCCTCGGCGCGCGCCTCAATCATTATCCGAGCCAGCTTTCCGGCGGCCAGCAGCAGCGCGTGGCGATCGCCCGGGCGCTGGCGATGAACCCGAAGCTGGTGCTGCTCGACGAGGTGACCTCGGCGCTCGATCCGGAACTGGTGCAGGAAGTGCTGACCACCATCAAGGGCATCGCCGACGATGGCGCGACGCTGCTGATCGTCACGCACGAGATGCGCTTCGCCCGCGAGGTGTCCGACCGTATCGTCTTCATGGAGCAGGGCCGCATCGCCGAGGAAGGCACCCCCGAGGTGATCTTCGGCGAAGGGCGCAGCCAGCGGCTGAACGAATTCCTGAAGAGCTCGCGGCATTGATCGCCAGCACGGGCGGCGTTTCGCGCCGGCCCTGACTCTTGAAGCGAGGCGCCGGGTCCGGGCCTCGCTTTTTCGTTGGCGCGGCATGCCCTTGCGGGTGCCAGGACGCGCCTCGCGTGCTAGGCCTTTCCCCGGCGCGCCGCGACCCGGCGCCGGCATGGTGGACTTCGACGGAGATCGAGATGACGAAGGTAGCGTTCCTGGGCCTCGGCGTGATGGGCTATCCGATGGCGCGGCATTTGAAGGCCGGGGGTCACGAGGTGACCGTCTACAATCGCAGCGCCGCCAAGTCCGCGAAGTGGGTTGCCGAGTTCGGCGGCCGCGCCGCCGCGACGCCAAAGGAAGCCGCCATCGGCCAGGACATCGTGTTCGCCTGCGTCGGCAATGACGACGATCTGCGCTCGGTGACGATCGGCCCGGATGGCGCCTTTGCCGGCCTCGCCAAGGGCGCCGTCTTCGTCGATCACACGACCGCCTCGGCCGAAGTGGCGCGCGAGCTGCATGCCGAGGCAGCCAAGCTCGGCTTCGCCTTCATCGATGCCCCCGTCTCGGGCGGCCAGGCCGGTGCCGAGAACGGCGTGCTGACGGTGATGTGCGGCGGTGATGCCGAGCCGTTTTCCCGCGTCGAGCCGGTGATCCAGAGCTATGCCCGCGCCTGCCGGCTGCTCGGTCCGGTCGGTTCGGGCCAGCTCGCCAAGATGATGAACCAGATCTGCATCGCCGGCATCGTCCAGGGCCTGGCCGAGGCACTGCATTTCGGCAAGCGCGCCGGTTTGGACGTCGAGGCGGTGGTCGAGGTGATCTCGAAGGGCGCAGCGCAGTCCTGGCAGATGGAGAACCGCTACAAGTCGATGAATGCCGGCCAGTTCGAGTTCGGCTTCGCCGTCGACTGGATGCGCAAGGACCTCGGTATCTGTCTCGACGAGGCGCGCAACAACGGCGCGCGCCTGCCGCTGACGGCGCTGGTCGACCAGTTCTACGGCGACGTCCAGGCCAAGGGCGGTAATCGCTGGGACACGTCGAGCCTGATTTCCCGGCTGGAAACGTAGGACGCCGGGGGCGGGGTTAACACGCCCCGCGCCGTTAGCGTCCTGTCAACGTCGCGGTAACGGTCGCCGGGGAAGCGTGGACGCCACGCTCCCCGCGACGCGGATGGGAAGACGCCCCCTCAGACCCGTGCGTAGATATCCTCGATGCGGACGATGTCGTCCTCGCCGAGATAGGAGCCGGTCTGCACCTCGATCAGCTCGAGCGGGATCTTGCCCGGGTTGGAGACGCGGTGGATCGCGCCGAGCGGCAGGTAGATCGATTCGTTCTCGTTCACCGTCTTGATGGTGTCGTTCAGCGTCACCTCGGCGGTGCCCCGCACGACGACCCAGTGCTCGGCGCGGTGATGGTGCTTCTGCAGCGACAGCTTGGCGCCCGGCTCGACGACGATCTTCTTCACATGGAAGCGGTCGCCCCGGCAGATCGTCTGGTAGGTGCCCCAGGGTCGGTGGATCTTGATGTGCTCATTGGCCTCGTTGCGCTTCTCCGCCTTGAGGCTGGAGACCAGATGCTTGACGTCCTGCGCGCGGTCGGACGGCATGATCAGGATGGCGTCCTCGGAGGCGACGACGGTCAGATTGTCGAGGCCGATGCCGGTGATCAGCGGGCCTTCCGAATGGACGAAGGCGTTGTGGCTGTCGATCAGCGCCACCGGACCCGAGGTGACATTGCCATGATCGCCGGCCGGCCGGCTGTCGCGGACCGCGTCCCAGCTGCCGATGTCGGACCATGAGAAGCGGCCCTCGATGACGGCGGCGCGGTCGGTGCGCTCGAGCACGGCATAGTCGATCGACTTCGCCGGGATCGCCGCGAAGCTCTTGTCGTCGAGGCGGAGGAAGCCGAGATCCTCATGCGCGCCGGCGATGGCGGCCTCGGCGCCGGCAACGATCTCCGGCTCGAACTTCGCCGCCTCGGCCAGCATCAGCGCCGCCGGGAAGATGAAATTGCCGGAGTTCCAGAGATAGCCCTCGGCGACGTAGCGCTCGGCCGTCTCGCGGTCCGGCTTCTCGACGAAGGAAGTGACGGCGAAGGCGCCCGGCGTCCCGAGCGGCTTGCCTGGCTTGATATAGCCATAGCTGGTGCGCGGCTCGGTCGGCGTGATGCCGAAGGTGACGATGTGGCCCTCCTCGGCCGCCGCCGCCGCGTCGAGGCAGGCCTGCTGGAACAGGGCGACATCGGGCACGAGATGGTCGGCGGCGAGCGCCAGCACCAGGCAGTCGTCGCCATGCAGCATCTGCGCGTAGCGGGCGGCGACGATCAGCGCTGCGGCGGAATCGCGACGGGCCGGTTCCAGGATGATGGTGGCGTCGACGCCGATCTCGGCTGCCTGTCGCCGGGCGAAGAAGCGAAACGCGTCGGCCGTGATGACGATCGGATCCGTGCCGCCCTCGCTCTTCGGCGGCAGGCGCAGCAAGGTGTCCTGGTAGAAGGTGCGTGCCGAGCCGAGAGCCAGGAATTGCTTCGGCATGCTATCCCGCGAAATCGGCCAGAGGCGCGTTCCCGATCCGCCCGCCAAAATCACCGGAACAATCTTCGATCCTGCCATGTCATCGCCTCTCATGCGCTTTTCGCTGGGATGGACCCGCTCGCTTTGCCTTGATGTCGCATGGAGAAGGTTACAAATTCAACGCGCAGAGCGGTTAACGGTTCGCAGCCGTGCGAAAAGTTATGTCTCGACGTGGGTGTGCTCCGCGCTGTCGCCGATCGGCGGGTCTCCGACCGGGGGGATTAGGAGGGCCTGTGCGGGCGGGGACGGGCGAAGCGTGACGGGGCAGGGGCGGCCGTCGGTGATCCGGGGCTGGCGCGACGCCGCGACCGGCGAGCCGCCGGCATGGCGACGCGGTTGAGCACCAGCCATAGATGCGCCGTGCCGGTGCCGCCGCGCGCCAGCATGCGCAGCGCGGTTCGGACGTCGCGCGGCGGCGTCGCGCTGTCGACCACCATCAGGATGTCGTCGACATGCGGCATCAGCAGCAGGGCGTCGATCGCCGCGAGCAAAGGCGGGCTGTCGATCAGCACATAGTCGAAATTCTGCCGGGCATCCTGGAGGAGCTGGTTCAGCCGGTTCGACTGCAGCAGCGTATCGAGGTTGAGGCGCGGGTCGGCGGGGCTGGCCGCGATGGCGAGGTTGGGCGCGATGTCGTCGACGGTCAGGCCTTCCGAACCCATGCCCCGGCCGGCGAGATAGTCGGCGACGCTATGGCGGGGGGCAAGGCCGAGCTCTGTGTGGATCGTCGGGCGCCGGAGATCCCCGTCGATCAGCAGCGTCCGCCGGCCGGCGAGGCCGAGCGAGCGCGCCAGCGCGATCGCCGTCAGCGTCGCGCCTTCGCCTGGCGTCGCCGCCGTCACCAGCAGCAGGCGCGCCCTGCCGGCCGTGGCGGGGGCGCGATCGAGCCCGAGCCGCAGGCGCCGGATCGCCTCGCCATAGGAGCCGTGCGGATGGGCCAGCGTTTCGTCGGCCGGTCCGTCGCCGGGCCGGTCATGCCGGGTTTCGATCGTTGGCAGGGTCGCGAGCACGGGCACGCCGGCGAGCTGTTCCAGCGCGCTCTCATCGCCGAAGCCACGGGTCAGGTTGTCGCGCAGGATCGCAGCACCGACGCCGAGGATCAGGGAGCCCAGGAAAGCGAGCGCGAAGATCAGCGGCTTGTCGGGGAAGGCGGGCGTCGACGGCGCGAGCGCCGCCGAGACGATGCGGCTGTCCGGCAGTTGCAGGTCGATCTCGGCCATGGCGACGGTCGAGTTGGCCGTCAGCTTGTCGACAACCTGGCGCAGCGCCGCCGCGTCGCTCTCGGCCTCGCGGAAATGCAGGACGATGTCGGCGGGCACGTCGCTACCGGCCAGCCGCTGGCTGAGCCGGCCGCGCAGTTCCGTTTCGCTCTCGCGCGCCAGAGCTGCCTCGGCGGCGATCCGGTCGATGACGGCCTGGGCCTCCTTGTCGATCTGCCGGTCGAGTTCGGTCAGCTTGGCGATCGCCTGCGGATTTGTCGCCGCATCGGGGCCGAGCTGCAGGCGCAGCGTCGTATGCTCGGCATTCAGGCGGACCAGGCGGTCGGAGTTCAGCTCCGCGATCAGGGCATCCCACTCGCGTTTGCGGGCCTTTTCGCGGGCCCGGCCGGCGAGGGCGTCATAGCGCTGCCGGGTCGACGCCTGCTCCTTGATCGCCGTGCGGATCTCGGCCAGTTCCGCGCGCAGCTCCGGATTCTGGATCTGGCCGATGCTGTCGTCGAGGAAACTGTCGAGCTTGCGCTCCATCTCGCGCAGGGTGGCGCGCGTGGTTTCGAGCTGCTGGGCCAGGCGTTGCTGCACGCTGGCGGCGAAGGCGACCTTCGCCTGGATCTGGGCGTCGATATAGGCGGCAGCCGTCGCATTGGCGATCCGCGCCGCCTTGTCCGGGTCCTCCGAGCGCGCCGCGATCTCGATGATGTAGGTTCCGACCCGACGGGTCACGGTCGTCGCCGCATCGAGCCTCTTTAACGTCAGCTGCGTGATCGCCTCGTCGGAGAGTTTTGGCGCGGCCAAGCCCAGCCTTTCGCCGAGGCGCGTCAGCCATGAACCTCCAGGCGCGAATTCGGGATCGCTGGCGAGCCCGAGGCGGGTCTGTGCCGCCAGGAGGATGGAGGGTGAGCGCAGGATCTCGACTTCGCTGTCGACGCGGGCGCTGTCGGCCGGCCGCGCGGTGCCGGCCGGCTCGGTATTCAGCATGCTGCGTTGCCAGGGATCGACGATGACCAGGGCCGAGGCCTGGTAGACCGGCGTCAGCTGGCTGACGGCCAGGGCCGTAAGCAGCATCCCGGCAACGACGATGGCGAGGATGGTCCAGATCTGTCGCCGGATCAGCCGGAACAGGCGCCAGGGGTCGAACGCCGGCGGGGCCGATGCCGGGATCCCGTCGCGCAGGGGCGGATGTTCCGACGCGGGTGGCACAGCGGCGGTCCCTTCGGCCGGCGGCTCGGGCATATCCCGGCCGTCATCCGTGGCGAGGCGAAGGCCCCTGCCTTCCAACATCCTGGCTACCCCCCCGGCTGCCGGTCCGCTCGTGACGGTCGTCGGATGCAAGGACGACCGTGTGTTTCAGCCTGACGTAAGGGAATGAAGGAGTCAACGCGGCCGGCTGCGGCGGTCCCGCGCATTGCGAACAAAACGGGAAACATGCTCCAATCCGGGACGACCTTCCCTTGATTCGACGGAACGACCGATCCGCCATGACGGCTGCCCATCTCGCCCGGCTCAACACCGACCAGCGTCGCGCCGTCGAGTTCGGCATCACCACGCCCGAGCGCGGGCCGCTGCTCGTCATCGCGGGCGCCGGCTCCGGCAAGACCAACACGCTGGCGCACCGGGTCGCGCATCTGATCCTGAACGGCGCCGATCCGCGCCGCATCCTGCTGATGACCTTTTCGCGCCGTGCGGCGAGCGAGATGGCGCACCGGGTCGAGCGCATCGCCGCCGGCGTCCTGGGCGACAAGGGCGGCATCCTGACCGATGCGCTCGCCTGGTCCGGCACCTTCCATGGCGTCGGCGCCAAGATCCTGCGGGAATACGCGCAATGGATCGGCCTCGATCCGGCCTTCACGATCCATGACCGCGAGGATTCCGCCGACCTGATGAACCTCGTCCGGCACGAGCGGGGCCTGTCGAAGAAGGAGAGCCGGTTTCCCGCCAAGGGCACTTGCCTCGCCATCTATTCGCGCGTCGTCAATGCCGAGACGACACTCGACGAGGTACTGGTCCGGGTCTTCCCGTGGTGCGCGATGTGGAAGGACGAGCTGAAGGCGCTGTTCTCCGCCTATGTCGAGGCGAAGCAGGCGCAGAACGTGCTCGATTACGACGACCTGCTGCTCTACTGGGCCTATCTGATGGCTGAGCCGTCGATCTCGGGTGAAATCGCCGAGCGCTTCGACCATGTGCTGGTCGACGAATACCAGGACACCAACCGCCTGCAGGCCTCCGTCCTGCTCGGGCTGAAGCCTAGGGGGGACGGGCTGACGGTGGTCGGCGACGACGCGCAGTCGATCTATTCCTTCCGCGCCGCCACCGTGCGCAACATCCTCGATTTTCCCGCCCATTTCTCGCCGCCGGCCGAGATCGTCACGCTGGAGCGCAACTACCGCTCGACCCAGCCGATCCTCGCTGCCGCCAACGGCGTCATCGGGCTGGCGACGGAACGCTTCACCAAGAACCTCTGGACCGAGCGCGACAGTGGCGCCAAACCACAGCTCGTCACCGTGCGCGGCGAGGCCGAGCAGGCGCGCTATGTCATCGAGACGGTGCTGGAGGCGCGCGAGCGCGGCGTCGCTTTGAAGGAGCAGGCGGTGATGTTCCGCGCCGCGCATCATTCCGGCCCGCTCGAATTCGAGCTGACCCGGCGCAACATCCCATTCGTCAAGTTCGGCGGGCTGAAATTCCTCGACGCGGCGCATGTGAAGGACCTGCTGGCGGTGCTGCGCTTCGTCGAGAACCCGCGCGATCGTGTCGCCGGTTTTCGCGTCGCGCAATTGCTGCCGGGCGTCGGGCCGGGCACGGCCGGCAAGATGCTGGACGCGATGGCGGGAGCGGTCGATCCGGTCGCGGCCTTGGCCGATTTCAAGCCGCCGCAGAAGACGGCGGCCGACTGGCCGGCCTTCGTCGCGCTGATCGACGCGCTCAAGGGGAGGGGCATGGGCTGGCCGGCCGAGATCGAGGCGGTCAGAAACTGGTACGAGCCGCATCTCGAACGCATCCACGAGGACGCGACGGTGCGGCTCGCCGATCTCGTTCAACTGGAGCAGATCGCCGGCGGCTATGCCTCGCGCGAGCGCTTCCTGACCGAGCTGACGCTCGACCCGCCCGACGCGACGAGCGGCGAGGCGGGCGTGCCGCTGCTCGACGAGGATTATCTGATCCTCTCGACCGTGCATTCCGCCAAGGGGCAGGAATGGAAATCGGCCTTCGTGCTGAATGTCGTCGATGGCTGCATGCCGATCGATCTCTCGACCGGCACGGCCGAGGAGATCGAGGAGGAGCGGCGGCTGCTCTATGTCGCGATGACGCGGGCGAAGGACGAATTGCACCTCGTCATGCCGCAGCGCTTCTTCGTCACCCAGCAGACGCGCGGCGGCGACCGCCACGTCTATGCGACGCGCACCCGCTTCATCCCGTCGGCGATCCTCTCCCTGTTCGAGCAGGTAATCTGGCCGCCGGTGGCGGCGGAGGCTGAGGGCGCGGCGGCAAGGCCGCGCGTGCCGGTCGACATCGCGGCGCGGATGCGCGGGATGTGGAAGTAGGTTCCTTGCCCCGGCCCAGCGGGAGAGAGGGAAGACGGAGCCGCTCTCCCCTTCACCTCTCCCTGAGGGAGAGGTCGGAGCGAAGCTCCGGGTGAGGGTCTAGGGAAGGATCTGGATGAAACTCTTTCTGTAGAGAGCCAAGCGTGTGAGGCCGTAAACCCTCACCCGCCGGCCTGTGGCCGTCGACCTCTCCCTCCGGGAGAGGTGAAGGACAGAGCCGCGCGGATGCCGCCAGTTCCCTCTCCCGCTGGGGGGAGAGGTTGGGGTGAGGGCTTTCATCCAGCCCTCACTCGTCCTGCAGGCAGACGCGCAGGCGGTGGCCATCGGGGTCGAGGGCGACGAAGGTCGGGCCGAAATCCAGCACCGTCAGCTCCTGCGCGATTCTGAGCCCGCGCGCCTGCCAGTCGGCATAGAGCGCGTCGATCTTCGGTTTGCCCTCGACCATGAAGACGATCTCGCCCTGCGCGCCGCCGGTACCGCTGGTGGCCGGCTTGACGGTGCTGCGGGCCCAGAGGCCGAGCGTCATGCCGCCATCGAGCGGCACGGTGGCGAAGTTCGCGGAATGGCCTGTGCCCTCGCGGCCGACCAGGTCGCCATAGAAGGCGGCGCTGGCGGCGGTGTCTTCGACATAGAGCAGGATCATGTTGGGGTTGGTCATGGTGTTGCCTCCGTTGTGGATGGAGGCAGGTTAGGCGCTCCTGCTGTCAGTTTATGGCAGCAGCGTCGGATGGCTGATGCCCTCGGCGATCTTCCAGTCCTTCAGAAGCGCCTGTCGCCGGCGTGGATAGCGCGTCTCCGTCACCACGAGGTCGGCGATCCGCTCGGTGCGGAAATGGCGAAAATCCTGCCGCGTCTCGCACCAGGCGACGAGCATGCGCACCTTTTCGAAGAAGCCGAGCGCGAACGGCCAGACCGTTCGCTCAGAGGCGGCGCCGGCCGCATCCGTATAGGCGAAGGAAAGCTTGCGCTCCCGGCGGATCGCGGCCCGGATAAGCGCGAGGTCGACGCCGGGCGTCTCGGTGGAACTGGTCCCGACCAGCAAGGTCGAACTGTCGAGATCCTCGCGCAGATCCGGAGGCAGCACGGCGGCGATCTTGGCGAGCGCGTTGCCGGCCGCCAGCGCCAGCCGGGGATCGGCGCGCTTGGAGACCCAGCGCGAGCCGAGCACCATCGCCTCGATCTCGTCCTCGGAGAACATCAGCGGCGGCAGCATGAAGCCCGGCTTCAGGACATAGCCGATGCCGGCTTCGCCCTCGATCGAGGCGCCCTGCGCCTGCAGCGTGGCGATGTCGCGATAGAGCGTGCGGATACTGACGCCGAGCTCGTCCGCCAGCACATGCCCGCTCACCGGCCGACGGTGGCGGCGCAGGATCTGGATCAGGTCGAGCAGGCGCTGCGAGCGTGACATGGGCGATCCCTTCTCGCGCCATGGTGCCACAAATTGGCAGCATCGGCGCGAGAGAAGATCCTACGCCGCCTCCTCGGCCAGGAAGCCGCCCGACTGACGTCGCCAGAGCGAGGCATAGTGGCCGTCGAGCGCCAGCAGTTCCTCATGCGTGCCGCTTTCGATGATGCGGCCCTTGTCGAGGATGATCAGCCGGTCCATGCGCGCGATGGTCGAGAGCCGGTGGGCGATCGCGATCACCGTCTTGTCGGCCATCAGGCTCTCGAACTGCTCCTGGATCGCCGCCTCGACCTCGGAATCGAGCGCCGAGGTCGCCTCGTCGAGGATCAGGATCGGCGCGTTCTTCAGGATCACGCGGGCGATCGCGATGCGTTGGCGCTGGCCGCCGGAGAGCTTGATGCCGCGCTCGCCGACATGCGCCTCGTAGCCGGTGCGGCCGCGCCAGTCTTCCAGATCGCCGATGAACTCGTGCGCATGCGCGCGCCGCGCCGCCTCCTCGACGCCGTTCAGCGTCACATGCGACTGACCATAGCGGATGTTGTC
The DNA here is from genome assembly GCF_000380505.1 of Kaistia granuli DSM 23481. Taxonomy (GTDB): domain Bacteria; phylum Pseudomonadota; class Alphaproteobacteria; order Rhizobiales; family Kaistiaceae; genus Kaistia; species Kaistia granuli. The sequence continues at coordinate 173,447 of NZ_AQYH01000004.1, forward strand.
GAGGATCGAGCGGTGCAGGAGCGAGGTATCCTGGGTAACGACCGAGATCTGCTCGCGCAGGCTCTCCTGCGTCACGGTGGCGATGTCCTGGCCGTCGACCAGGATACGGCCGCCCTCGAGGTCGAAGAAGCGCAGCAGCAAATTGACCAGCGTCGACTTGCCGGCGCCGGAGCGGCCGACCAGGCCGATCTTCTCGCCGGGTTTGATGGTGAGCGACAGCTCGTCGATGATGCCGCCGGAGCGGCCATAATTGAAGTTGACGCGGTCGAAGACGATGCCGCCCTTGGCGACCTTCAGCTGCTCGGCGCCGGGCCGGTCGGTCAGCCGCAGCGGACTGGCGATCGACATCATGCCTTCCTGCACGGCGCCGATATTCTCGAAGATCGCGGTCACCTGCTGGGCGACGAAGCCGGCGATGTTGGCGATCTGCCAGGTCAAGGGCAGCACCATGGCGACGACGCCGACCTCGATCAGCCCGAACGACCAGAGGCGGACGGCGATGGCGCCGGTCGAGACGACCAGGATGGCGTTGTTGAGCGCCAGCGCCAGGCCGAACAGGGTGATCAGCCGCAGCTGGCCGCGAAAGACGCTGGTGTGATAGTCGACCGCCTCGCGGACGTAATCGTCCTCCTCGCGGGCGCGGCCGAACAGCTTGACCGTGATGATGTTGGTGTAGCTGTCGACGATGCGGCCGGTGATCAGCGAGCGCGCCTCCGACATCTCGACCGAGCGGCCCTTCAGCCGCGGCACGAAGATGCGGAGCAGCGTCGCGTAGCAGACGAACCAGACCAGCGTCGGCAGCATCAGCCAGAAATTGTTGTGGCCGAGCAGGACGAGCGCGCTGGTGCCGTAGACGGCGATGTACCAGACCGCGTTGATCGACGAGACGGCGCTGTCGCGCACCGAGACGCCGGTCTGCATGACGCGGGTGGCGATGCGGCCGGCGAAATCATGCTGGAAGAAAGACCAGCTCTGCCGCACGACGTGCCAGTGGCTCTGCCAGCGGATCAGGTTGGTGAAGCCCGACGCGATGATCTGGTTGGTGATCAGGTTCTGCACGAAGATCGCGGCCGGGCGCACCATCAGCATGAACAGCGCCATGCCGACGAGGATGTGCCAATGGTCTCGGAGGAGCGCTTGCGGCGAGGTCTGGCTGAGCAGCGTGACAAGGCGGCCGATGAAGAACGGAATGGCGGCGTCGAGCAGCGCCACCGTCAGCCCCGCCATCAGGAGGGCCGCGAAATACCAGCGCACCTGGCGGATGAAGAACCAGTAGAAGGCGGCGAGCGTGTCGGGCGGTTCGCCGGGCATGCCACGGGCGGTGGCCGGAATCCGTTCTTCGAAATAGCGGAACATGATTGTCTCGACGGCAGGCGGGGTGAGCGCGAAGGAAGCGAACGTCGCGGCGCGGGGAGCGGGGCGATGAACGCGTCCGGGCTTCGATGCGCCCGGGCGTCGTCGAGGAGGAAGGTTAGCCCGCTTCGTGGTGATTCTTAAGCGGCTTCACGGGCTTTTTTGGCGGGCGCGGCGAAAAGTTCCGCATCGGCAGGAACTGCCGGGGATTGTGGAGGGCGGAACGCTCGCTTCCTCCTCGATTGACTCTTGCCCGGTTTGGAGTCGTATTAGAACAAATAGAGAACATTGGCGTGGATCGGGCAAGAACGGACAACGATGAGCACCGCGAAGGCGACCCTTTCCGCATTGCGGCAGCGCATTGCGACGATCGAGGCGACGGCCGGAACGCCAGGCGTCGCCTCGTCGCGGTCGCGCATCGAAATCGATCGAGATTGCGTCGACGCGGCGCTGGGCGGCGGGCTGGCGCGCGGCGCGCTGCATGAGATCCACGCCGCCACCGGGGCCGACAACATCGCCGCGAGCGGTTTCTCGCTGGCGCTGGCCGTCGCCGCCGCGCCGGCCGGCAAGCCGGTCGTCTGGGTCCGGCAGGATTATGCCGCGCGGGAGGGCGGCGGCCTCGATGGCGACGGCCTCGCCGCGCTCGGGCTCGATCCGGCGGCGCTGATCCTGGTCCGCCTGCGCGATCCGCTTGCCGTGCTGCGCGCCGGCGGCGAGGCAGCCCGCTGTGCAGCCCTCGGCGCTGTCCTGGTCGAGCCCTGGGGCGAGCCGAAGGCGCTCGACCTGACGGTGCAGCGCCGCTTCCAGCTCGCCGCCGAGGCGTCGGGCGTGACGGTCCTGCTGCTCCGGCCGGGCGCGCGGCCGATGCCCGGCGGGGCGGAGACGCGCTGGCAGGTCGCCGCCGGCCCGGCCGCGCCGATGGCCATGAACGCGCCCGGCCATCCGACCTTCGACCTGACCCTGTTGCGCCATCGCCACGGCCCCCCCGGCGGTCCGTGGCGGCTGGAGTGGAACCGCGATGAAAAGCTCTTCAAACCCCCGGCGCTATTGCGCGATCCGGCTGCCGTTCCTCGCCTCGAACCGGCTGCGCCGCCGGCCGAACGCACCGCATTCCGGCTTGCCGGCTGAGGCGCCGCTCGTCATCGTCGAGAAGGCGAAGGGCGCGATTGCGATCGCCGCCCCCGACGCGGCGGCGATCGATCTCGGCCTCGCGCCGGGCCTGTCGCTCGCCGAGGCGCGGGCGCGGCTCTCCGATCTCGTCGTCGCCGAGCATGATCCCGCCGCCGACGACGCGCTGGTGGAGGCGATCGCCGACTGGTGCGATCGCTACACGCCGCTCGTCGCCCGCCATGGCGCGCGCGGCCTGATGCTCGACATCACCGGCGTCGCCCATCTCTTCAAGGGCGAGGCGGCGCTGCTCGACGATCTCCTGACCCGCCTGGACGGGCTCGGCCTCACCGCCTTCGGGGCGATCGCCGGCGCGCCGGCGACGGCGCGGGCGCTCGCCCGTTCGCCGCGCCGGATCGTGGTCGAGCCGGGCTGCGAGGCGTCGGCCGTGCGGCCGCTGCCGATATCAGCGCTCGGGCTTGACCCGGTCCGGCTGCAAGCGCTGGCCCGCGCCGGGCTGAAGACGGTCGGCGACCTGATCGATAGGCCGCGCAGCCCCCTTGCCGCCCGCTTCGGCGCCGATTGCGTCGAGCGGCTGGAGCGGCTTGCCGGAATCTTAGAGCATCCGATCTCGCCGCGCCGGCCGGTGCCGGCAGCACTCGCCGAGCGCATCTTCTTCCAGCCGATCGCGCATGAAGACGACATCGCGGCGACGCTCGCCCGCCTCGCCGCCGACGTCGCGTCGCTGCTCGAGACGCGCGGCGAGGGCGGGCGTTCCTTCGAGGCGAGCTTCTACCGCGTCGACGGCGACGTCCGCCGCATCACGGTCGCCACCGCCCGCCCGAACCGGGCGCCAAAGGCGATCGCCCGACTGTTTCACGAGAAACTGGATGCGCTTTCCGTTCCGCTCGATGCCGGCTTCGGCTTCGACCTGATCCGCCTCGGCGCCTTCCGCACCGAGCCCTTCGTCGCCGCGCAGGCGAGCCTCGACGGCCACGCGCTCGATGACGAGGCGGTCGCCGATCTGGTCGACCGGCTCGGCGCCCGCTTCGGGCCGGAGCGCGTGCTTGGCTTCGTGCCCGAGGACACGCACATCCCTGAGCGGCGGACGCGCATGGTCCCCGTCTTCACGCTCGGCGAGGAGGGCAAGGCGCAGTGGGGCGAGCTGCCGGCGACGGGCGAGCCGCCGCTCCGGCCCTTGAGCCTGTTCGACCCGCCCGAGCCGGTCGAGGCGCTGGGCGAGGTGCCGGACGGCCCGCCGCTCTCCTTCCGCTGGCGCCGCGTGCTGCACCAGGTGGCCCGCGCCGAGGGGCCGGAACGGATCGCGCCGGAATGGTGGCGCGACGGTGGCCCCGATCGCGATTATTTCCGCGTCGAGGACCGCAAGGGCGCTCGCTTCTGGCTCTATCGCGAGGGGGGTTACGCCGCCGACCGGCCGCAGCCGCGCTGGTTTTTGCATGGACTGTTCGCATGAGAACCCGAGCACCGCACGCACTGGCGTCATGCCGGCGAAGGCCGGGATCCATCGGCTGGCGATCATACGGTTGGGACGGTGTTCATGGGCCCCGGCCTTCGCCGGGGCGACGAGCCCGTGGGACAGGCGCGCTCCCTCTTCTGCTTGCGGGAGAGGGTTGGGGTGAGGGGCTATCAGCCTGCTCCATCATCCTGAGTGTCTGGCCCGTAATGCGGGGCGCGCGCTTCCTTCACCTCTCCCTGAGGGAGAGGTCGACGGCCGAAGGCCGGCGGGTGAGGGTTTACGGCCTCGCGGACAAGTTCCCTAACCCCTCACCCGGAGCTTTGCTCCGAGTTCTCCCTCAGGGAGAGGTGAGGGGAAAGCGCGGATCGAGCGAGGCTTCAGCCATTCCGCCATCGCTCCGTCGAAGCCCATGAGCGCCTATGCCGAACTCGCCGCGATGTCGAACTTCTCCTTCCTGGAGGGCGGCTCGCACGCGGCCGAGCTGATCATCCAGGCGCACGCGCTGGGGCTGAGGGGGATCGGCATCGCCGACCGCAACACCTTCGCCGGCATCGTCCGCGCCCACGATGCCTGGGGCAGCGAGGACTATGGCAATGCGCGCGCGGCCGGCTTCCGCCTCGTCGTCGGCGTCCGGCTTGTGTTTCGCGATGGCACGCCGGACATCCTCGCCTATCCGACGGATCTTTCCGACTATGGCCGGCTCTGCCAGCTCTTGAGCCTCGGCAAGCGCCGGGCGCCGAAGGGCGAGTGCCACATCGATTTCGACGACCTCGCGGCACATGCGGAAGGTTCGCTCTTCATCCTGATGCCGCCGGCGCGGCTTGAGAGGGATCTCGGTCCGGATCTCGGTGCCGCGCTTGGCCGGCTCGCCGCGCTGGCGCCGGGGCGGACCTGGCTCGCCGCCGTGCTCTATCGCAAGGGGGATGACCGCCGCCGGCTCGCCGCGCTCTCGGCGCTCGCCTGGGATCACCGCGTCCGGATGCTCGCCGTCAACGACGTGCTCTATCACGCACCGGAACGGCGGCCGCTGCAGGATGTTTTGACCTGCATCCGCACGAAGACGACGATCGAGACGGCGGGGCGGATTCTCGCGATGAATGCCGAGCGGCATCTGAAGCCGGGCGTCGAGATGGAGCGCCTGTTCCGCGATTTTCCCGGCGCCGTGGCGGAGACCGCGCGCTTCCTCGGCCAGATCCGCTTCACCCTCGACGAGATCCAGTATGAATATCCGCACGAGACCGTGCCGGACGGGATGACGCCGCAGGCGCATCTGGAGGCGCTGGCGCGGGCGGGCGCGGTGAAGCGCTATCCGGACGGCGTGCCGGCCTCTGTCACGGCGACGCTCGACAAGGAGCTCGCCATGATCGGGGCGCTCGGCTACGCGCCCTATTTCCTCACCGTGCACGACATCGTCGCGTTTGCGACCGGGCGCGGCATCCTCTGCCAGGGCCGTGGCTCCGCCGCCAATTCCGCCGTCTGCTATTGCCTCGGCGTCACCTCGGTCGACCCGAACGAGTATCAGCTGCTGTTCGAGCGCTTCCTCTCGCCGGAGCGGCGCGAGCCGCCGGATATCGACGTCGATTTCGAGCATGAGCGGCGCGAGGAGGTGATCCAGTACATCTATGAGCGCTATGGCCGCGACCGCGCCGCCATCTGCGGCACGGTGATCGCCTACCGGACGAAGAGCGCGATCCGCGAGGTCGGCAAGGCCATGGGCCTGTCGGAGGACGTCATCCTGGCGCTCGGCGGCACGGTCTGGGGTGGCGGCTGGGGCTCGTCCGTGCAGGACAAGCATATTCGCGACTCCGGCCTTGATCCGAGGAACCCGGTGATCGAGCGCGTGGTCAAGCTGGCGATGGAGCTGCGCGGCTTCCCGCGCCATCTCTCGCAGCATGTCGGCGGCTTCGTGCTGACCGAGAAGCTTTTGAACGATTTGGTGCCGAGCGGCCCGGCGGTGATGAAGGACCGGAGCTTCATCGAATGGGACAAGGACGATATCGACACGGTGAAGATGATGAAGGTCGATATCCTGGCGCTCGGCATGCTGACCTGCATCCGCAAGGCGTTCGATCTGATCGAGGAGGCGGGTGGCGAGCGCCACGCGCTGCACACCATCCCCTGGGAGGATCCGGCCGTCTACGACATGCTCTGCACGGGTGACTCGATCGGCGTGTTCCAGGTCGAGAGCCGGGCGCAGATGAACATGCTGCCGCGCCTGAAGCCGAAAGAGTTTTACGATCTCGTCATCCAGGTGGCGATCGTCCGGCCCGGGCCGATCCAGGGCGACATGGTGCATCCCTATCTGCGCCGCCGGCAGAAGCTGGAGCCGGTCACTTTCCCGTCGCCATCGCCGGAGCATGGCCCGGCCGACGAGCTCCGGCAGGTTTTGGGGCGGACGCTCGGCGTGCCGCTGTTCCAGGAGCAGGCGATGAGCCTCGCCATGGTGGCGGCGCGCTTCTCGCCCTCCGACGCCAACGGGCTGCGCCGCGCCATGGCGACGTTCCGCCATCTCGGCACCATGCACAAATATGAGAGCATGATGGTCGAGGGCATGGTGCGGCGCGGCTATGAGCGCGAATTCGCCGAGCGCTGCTTCAACCAGATCCGGGGCTTCGGCGAATACGGTTTTCCCGAGAGCCATGCCGCGAGCTTCGCCCGGCTCGTCTATGTCTCGGCCTGGATCAAGTGCCACCATCCGGCCGCCTTCGCCGCGGCGCTGCTGAACTCGCAGCCGATGGGCTTCTATGCGCCGGCGCAGATTGTTCGCGATGCCGCCGATCACGCCGTGCCGATCCGCCCTGTCGATATCAATGCGAGCGAATGGGACAACACGCTGGAGCCGACGGAAGAGGGGCTGGCGCTGCGGCTCGGCTTCCGCCAGATCGACGGCTTTCGCGAGGACTGGGCGGAGAGGATCGCGGCAAGGCGGGGCGCCGGCTTCGCGGCGATGGACGATCTCGTCCGCTATACCGGGCTCGAGCGGCGCGCCTATGAAAAACTCGCCGACGCCGATGCGCTGCGCTCGCTCGGCCTCGACCGGCGGCAGGGGCTCTGGGAGGTGCGCCGCCTGCCGAGCTCCGAGATCCTGCCGCTCTTCGCCGCCGCCGACGCGGCCGAGCTCGGCCGCGAGCAGGACGCGCCGCTGCCTTCCATGCCGCTTTCCGAGCATGTCGTCGCCGACTACCAGACGCTGCGGCTGTCCCTGAAAGCGCATCCGATGAGTTTTTTGCGCGAGCGCTACACCGGGGACCGCATCCTGTCGGCGGCGGCGATCTCCGCGCTCTCCGACGGCGCTTTTGCGAAAACGGCCGGCGTCGTGCTGGTGCGGCAGCGGCCGGGCAAGGGCAATGTCGTGTTCATGACGCTCGAGGACGAGACCGGCATCGTCAACGTCGTCGTCTGGACGCGGCTGTTCGACACCTTCCGCCGCACCATCATCGGCGCCAAGCTGGTGCTGGTCGAGGGCAATGTGCAGAAGAGCCCCGAGGGCATCGTGCATCTCGTGGCGAAGAAGCTCGTCGACCGGACGGCCGATCTCGACCATCTGGCCGAGGATCGCCGGCCGAGGCTCGATCCCGCCCGCGCCGACGAGTTCGCCCACCCGAGTCGCCCGAGCCACCCCGGCAGCCACCCGCGCAACGTCCGCATCATCCCGAAATCGCGGGATTTTCATTGAGGAGGCGAGGCTCCACTTCTACCTCCCCCTTGTGGGGAGGGCCGGGGTGGGGGTACCGGCTGGGCTGGAGCGCTTTGAGCGAAGCGGATACCGGCTCGCGTGCAGAACGCGATCCAACAAAGGTTTGTGAGCGGATCATCCTGAGGCCGGGAGGTGGTGCCCCTCCCTGACCCTCCCCGCATGGGGGAGGGAAGGCGCTTTGGCGGGCGAGGGCCGCGCAGCCTTCAGGGCGAGAGCAGTCCCCTCAGTGCTCGAGATCGTAGACCAGGATGCCGTCCGTGCCGCCTTCCGCCGCCGCGACGATGGCGGCGCCGACCTTCGCGTGCTCCTCGTCGGCCAGATACTGGTCGCGGGCTTGAGCGTCGCGGAAGGTCACGATGAAGCCCTCCGAAAAGCCCTTGTCGAGGCCTTCCGGGCTCATGTTGTTGCCGACGAAGATGTTGATCAATCCGTCGATCCGGGGCCTGAGCGCCAGCAGCGCGTCGAGGATCGCCACCTTGGTCGAGGCGGTGGTGTCGGCGCGGTAGTGGATGAAGACGCAGTGGGTGATCATGATTCTCGGGGTCCTCCGTTGCCGCAGGATAGGCGGCGCCGAGGCGGGACGTCACCTGTTTCGAACGCCGCATGGGGCTGGCTGACCAAAGCTCCGTGTCCGGCCAAGCATTGGGTTCGCCTCAAGCAAGACCCTCACCCAACCCTCTCCCGCAAGCGGGCGAGGGCTCTTTCGCTCGCGGGCGTCAGGGTGGGCGGAGCACTGACGTTGCTCGCGGCCGTCAGGGGGCGGCAATCGGGCCGCTGGGCCGGCAGGCTGATCTAGTCGAGGACTTTGCTCGATCCGTTTCGGCCTGAACCGGGCTCTCGACGTAGCGCGCAGAAAAAAGCCCTCTCCCGCGTGCGGGAGAGGGCTGGGGGGCTTCCGGGGCTCGAGACGCCTATTCGGCCGCGATCCGCATTTCCTTGGTGAGCGCGGGAAGCGGCGGCTGCTGCGCTGCGCCATCTTCGTCCTCGTCCGCCTTGTTCGGGGCGAAGGCGCGATGGAACAGGTGCGCCACGAGATGCGAGAGGTCGTCCATGATCGTGTAGACGGACGGAATGAAGACGAGCGACAGGATCGTCGACAGGAACAATCCGCCCATCACCGCGATCGCCATCGGCGCGCGGAACTCGCCGCCCTCGCCGAAGGCCAGCGCCGCCGGCAGCATGCCGGCGCCCATGGCAAGCGTCGTCATGACGATCGGCCGCGCCCGCTTGCGTCCGGCGTCGATGATCGCTTCCTTGCGGTCCATGCCGTGCTTGACCTGCTCGACGGCGAAGTCGACCAGCATGATCGCGTTCTTGGTCACGATGCCCATCAGCATCAGCATGCCGATGATGACCGGCATCGAGAACGCGTTGTTGGTCAGAAGCAGCGCCGCCACCACGCCGCCGATCGAAAGCGGCAGCGAGGCGAGGATGGTGAGGGGCTGGAACACGCTGTTGAACAGGATGATCAGCACGACGAAGACAAGCAGGATGCCGGAGCCCATGGCGACGCCGAAGGCGGAGAACACCTCGGCCTGGGCCTCGGAATCGCCGGTTTCCTGCAGGCGGACGCCGTCGGGGAAGTTCTTGACGACGTCCATCGTCTTGATCCGCTCGGTGCCCTGGCCGGAGGTGAAACCCTTGGCCATGTCGGTGCCGACCTTGACCAGGCGTTCGCGGTCGAAGCGTTCGATCGTCGCCGGCCCCTGGCCGAAGCCGACATCGGCGACGGTCGAGAGCGGCACCGAGCCACCCGCCGGCAGTGGCACGCGCAGCGCCGACAGGATCGCAAGATCGGAGCGGGCGATCCGGTCGAGTTCGACGCGGATCGGCACCTGGCGGCCGTCGACGGTGAACTTGGCGAGATTGGCGTCGGCGTCGCCGGTCGTCGCCACGCGGATCGTCTCCGAGATCCGGTCCGGCGCGATGCCGAGCGCCGACGCTTCGTCCAGCTTCGGCACGATGCGGATTTCCGGCCGCGCGAAGGAGGAAAGCGCGACCGGGTTCAGGAACATCGGGTCGGCCTTCATCGCCATTTCGAGATCGCCGGACGCCTTGGCGACGGCGTCGCCGTCCGGGCCGGTGACGGCGATCGTCGTTTCGCGGTCGCCGCGTTCGTTGACCACGTAGAAGCGGATGTCGGGAATATCGGCAAGCACAGCGGCGACGAGCGGCTTCATGTCCTTCTGGCTGACCGTGCGGTCGGCCTTCGGCACCAGCTCGAGGATGACGGCCGCGCGCCGCGTCTCCAGCGTGCCGGTCGGCGATGTCCCACCCATGACGAAGACGCTGCGGATCTCCGGCATGGTGCGGAGCGCCGCGGCGATCTTGTCTGTGGTGACAGTGGTTTCGGCGAGACCCGTTCCCGGTGGCAGTTCGACCGAGACGGCCAGCCGACCCTCGTCGCCCTCGGGGATGAATTCCGAGGGCAGCAGGCCGGTCGCCCAGATCGAGATGGCGAAGGTGGCGATGCCGATGGCGAGGGTCACCCAGCGCATGCCGCGGGCGAGCGTCGCCTTGAGCAGGCCGGTATAGAGCCGCATGATCAGGCCGTCATGCTCCTCGGCCGGATGCGGCTGGCCGAGCCAGGCGCGGACAAGCGCGAAGCCGGCGGCGATCGCCAGTGCGCCGAGCGCGATCTTGGTCCAGCCGATCGCCATGACGCGTTCGGCGAGCGTGCCGAGCAGGGGCACGCCAGTGAGCGCTTCGCCGGTGATCTGCAGGACGAGCGCGCCGAGGCCGATCACCACCGCGACCGGGATGAGAGCCCGGATGCGGCGGCCGAGATCGTTCAGGAAGCCGCCATAGACCGGCTGGCCGTCCGAGCCGTCGCCGACATAGGGCGCGCGCATGAAGTAGGCGGCCATCATCGGCGTGATCAGGCGCGCCACCAGCAGCGAGAAGAATACCGCGATGGCGACCGTCAGGCCGAACTGCTTGAAATACTGGCCGGCGATGCCGCCCATGAACGAGACCGGGGCGAAGATCGCCATGATCGTCGTCGAGATGGCGATGACGGCGAGGCCGATCTCGTCGGCGGCTTCGAGCGCCGCCCGGTAGGGCTTCTTGCCCATGCGGGTATGGCGAACGATGTTCTCGATCTCGACGATGGCGTCGTCGACGAGGATGCCGGTAACCAGCGTGATGCCGAGCAGGCTGACGAGGTTGAGCGAGAAGCCCAGCATCGACAGCGCCCAGAAGGTCGGGATCGCCGAAAGCGGCAGGGCGACCGCGGCGACCAGCGTCGCGCGCCAGTCGCGCAAAAACAGCAGCACGACGAGGATGGCGAGGATCGACCCTTCATACAGGGTGTCCATCGCGCTTTCGTAATTGCCGTAGGTGTAGTGGACGGTGTTGTCGATGATCGAGAACGAGACGTCCGGATTGGCGGCGTCGATCTCGGCGATCTTCGCGTTGACGACATCGGCGACCGAGGCGTCGCTGGCGCCCTTGGCGCGGTAGACGGCGAGCGCCACGACGGGCTTGCCGTCGAGGCGGGCGAAGGATTTCGGCTCCTCCCAATGGTCCTCGACCGTGCCGAGATTGCCGAGCCGAACCTCGCGGCCGCCGGAGATGACGATCCGCGCATTGGCGAGATCCTCGATCGTCTTGGCGCCGGCGAGCGTGCGGATGGTCTGTTCCTGGTTACCGACTTCGCTCTTGCCGCCGGCGAGATCGACATTGGTGATCTGGAGCTGGCGGTTGACGTCGGCGGCCGTGACGCCGAGCGCCATCAGCCGGTCCGGATCGAGGCGGATCTGGATCTCGCGGGTGACGCCGCCCATGCGCTCGACCCGGCCGACGCCCTTCAGCGCCTGCAGGTCGCGGATGACGCTATCGTCGATGAACCAGGAAAGCTGCTCCGGCGACAGGGTCGGCGCCAGCGCGCCATAGGTCATGATCGACTGCGCTTCGACGTCGATGCGCTGGATGATCGGCTCGTCGACGGTGCGGGGCAGGTCGCCGCGGATCTTGGCGATGGCGTCCTTGACGTCGTTGAGGGCGCGGTCGGTGTTGACCTCGAGCCGGAACTCGATGGCGGTCGACGACTGGCCGTCGGTGACGGTCGAGGAGACATGCTTGACGCCGGTGATCGCGGCAACCGCGTCCTCGACCTTCTTGGTGACCTGCGTTTCGAGCTCGGCCGGCGCCGTGCCGGCGTCGGTGACGTTGACCGAGATCAGCGGCACGTCGATGTTGGGGAAGCGCGTGATCGGCAGTCCCATGAACGAGACGATGCCGAAGGCGCAGAGCACGACGAACAGCAGGATGGGCGGAACCGGATTGCGGATCGCCCAGGCGGAGAAGTTCCAGCTCATCCCTTCGCTCCTTCGGCCGGAGCCTCGACGGCGGTGACGGCGTCGCCGTCGCGCACGAACGTCCCGGCGCGCAGCACGACGGCCTCACCGATCGCGACGCCTTCCAGAACCTCGACCATGCCGCGACCGGAAATGCCGGTCTTGATCGGGCGGGTCTGCACCTTGCCGTCGACGACGACCTGGATCGTCGCCTCGCCGGCCGTGGTGACGACGGCCGAGACCGGCACGCTCACGCTCTCCCGGCGGGCGAGCTCGACCGTGCCGCGCGCGAAGGCGCCGGCGCTGATCTTGGCGTCGGTGGGGAGTGCGACGCGGAGCCGGCCGAGACGGCTGCTGTCGTCGATCTTCGGCGAGACCAGCCGCACGGTTCCCTGGATGCCGTCCGGGATGCCCTGCACGGTGACCTTGACCGGCTGGCCGACGGCGATCTGGGCGAGTTCGGCTTCCGGCACCTGCGCCTCGAGCTCGATGGCGCCGTCCTCGGCCAGCCGGAACAGCGGTTCGCCGCCGCTCGACACGATGGCGCCGATGCGGGCCGAGCGCGACAGCACCAGGCCGTCGGTCGGCGCCTTGATCTCGGTCTTGGCGACGCGCAACTGCAATTCGCGGCGCTGCGCTTCGGTCAGGGCCTTGTCCGCCTCGGCGAGCGCCAGGCCCTGGGTCGCGGCGTCGCGACGGGCGGCGGCGGTCTTGGCGGCGGAACTGCGCAGATCGAGCGCGTCCTGGGCGACGATGCCCTTGTTCTTCAGTGATTCACCCCGGTCGAGCGAGGCATTGGCCTGCGCCTCGATGGCGGTCGCCTCGGCGATCTGGCTCTTCGCCTGCGCGATCGCCGCGTCGTTGCGGGCGAGCGACGAGGCATTCTGGGCGAGCTGGACCTCCAGCGTATCGGTCGAGAGCCGGGCGAGCACCTGGCCTGCCTTGACACGGTCGCCTTCCTCCGCCGCCAGATCGGTCAGCCGGATGCCGTCGAGATCAACGCCGACCAGGATTTCCTCGCGCGGCACCAGCGAGCCGACGACGATCGCGGTCTGGACGATCTCCTTGCGGGCGGCGGGAACCACGGTGATGGCGGGGGGCTTCGGCGCGGCGGCGGGGGCAGCAGGCTCCTCGGCCACGGCGGAGAACATCGATTCCGGCAGCGCCAGGGCTCCGGCGGCGACGGCGGCGACGAAGGCGGCCGAGGCCGCCAGACGGGTCATGCGCTTCATGTTCGTTCGACCGCCTCGGCGGTCCCTCTGGTATGCGGCAAGGGCGGTCTGACGCCGCCTTTGAGCCGCTCAGGCGTTCATTCCCAACATCCCGGCGAGGAGCCGCCGCAGCAGAGGCTCCGTCCGGGCTGGTGTAAGGTCCGGGTCGTTGATCTGGCGCAGGGCAATGCCGTCGACGGCGGCCTGCAGCATGCTGATCGTGGCATCCATGTCGGCGATCGGGGCCAGTTCGCCCTTGGCGATCGCCTCGTCGAAGATCTCGCGCATGGTGTCGCGCACGGTCTCGTCGATCTTGGCGAAGCGCTTGCCGATTTCGGTGTTGCGCAGGCTCTCGGCGCTGATCTCGGCCATCAGCTCGCAGGCGCCGGGATCGCGCATATAGGCGAAGAAGCCCATGGCGCAGCTCACCATCCGGTCGAGCAGCGGGCCAGAGCCGCGCATGGTCTCGACCAGCTCGGCCGCGCCGCAGCGCTCGTCCTGGGCGATCGCCTCGATGATCGCTTCCTTGGATGGGAAATAGCGGTACAGGCCGCCGGGGCTCATCCGGGCTTCGGCGCAGATTTCCTGCATCGAGGCGCCGCGGAAGCCGGACCGGGCGAAGCAGGTGCGGGCGGCGTCGAGGATCTGCATGCGTCGCGCGTCCTGCGTGCTTTCGCGGGTCGGGACTTCAGTCGGATCCGGAAGGACGAGCTCGGTCATGGTCACCCAAAAAAGTGCGAATGAATGTTCGCTCGCAGCAGATGCGGATGACCTGCCGTTAAGTCAAGACGAAGGCGGGGAGGTCTCGGGCGATTTTTTATCGATCGATGCCGATTTTGTTCGGAGCCGGGAATTTTGCGGCAAATCCGCAACAGGCCCGGATGACCCGACGTTCGCTATTTCCATTCCGGCTGCCGCAAGCGCCGGAAAGGCCTGCTCCGGACTTTCGTAGCCAGCAAGTCGTGTCTCCGCCGGTGTATTTCAATCGCAAATCGCCTAGACAGGACACCGTTTCCAAGCAGGCTGCGCAGCGGATCGGCTGGAAATGGTGGCGAGCATGCCTGGGGAGGCGAGGATGGAGACAATCGACCGCGAACTGGCGGCGTGGCTGGTGCGCGCCGGTCTTGTCGAGGATGGCGCGGCCATGGTGGCGGAACCGCTGACCGGCGGCGTCGCCTCCGATATCTGGCGGGTCGAGGCGGGCGGCCGCCGCTTCGCCGTGAAGCGGGCATTGGCGAAGCTGCGCGTGGCGCGCGACTGGCGGGCGCCGGTGTCGCGCAACGGCAACGAGGTGGAGTGGCTGCTGGAGGCGGGGCGTGTTGTGCCAGACGCCGTGCCGCGCATTCTGGCGCATGATGCTGCCGTCGGCGCGTTCGCCATGGATTATCTGCAGCCGGAGGACCATCCGGTCTGGAAGGCCGAACTTCGGGCGGGTCGCGCCGATCCGGCCTTCGCCGCCGCCGTCGGCCGCGCGATCGCCGCCATCCATAGCGCGACAGCGGGTTCTGACGCGATCCGGGCGCGCTTCGATACGGATGAGATCTTCCATTCGATCCGGCTCGAGCCCTATCTCGAGGCGACGGCCGAGGCGCATCCCGATCTCGCTCCGCAGCTGATGGCCATTTCGCGCGACACGCTGGCGCGGAAGATTGCGCTGGTGCATGGCGATGTCAGCCCGAAGAACATCCTGGTCGGACCGAAGGGGCCGGTCTTCCTCGACGCCGAATGCGCCTGGTACGGCGACCCGGCCTTCGATCTCGCCTTCTGCCTGAACCAGCTGCTTTTGAAATGCCTCTGGGTTCCGGCGAACCGCGCCGCCTATCTCGCCTCGTTCGACGCGCTGGCTTCGGCCTATCTTGACGCCGTCGACTGGGAGCCGCGCGCCGATGTCGAGGCGCGCGTCGCCCGCATCCTGCCCGGCCTGTTCCTGGGCCGGGTCGATGGCAAGTCGCCGGCGGAATACATCACCACCGACGAAGACCGGAACCGGGTGCGCCGGGTGGCACGCTCCCTGATCGCCACCCCGCCTGCCGCTCTCGCCACCATCCGCGACGCATGGGAAGAGGAACTCTCGAAGTGAACGACACGACTATCACCAAGGTCCTTGGCCGCCGCGTCTGGGATTCGCGCGGCCGGCCGACGGTCGAGACGGAAATCCATCTCGGCTCCGGCGCCATCGGTCGTGCCATCGCGCCGGCGGGAGCCTCGACCGGCACCGGCGAGGCGGTTGACCTGCGCGATGGCGGCGATCGCTTCGGCGGCCATGATGTCGTGCGGGCGGTGACGGCGGTGCAGGGCGAGATCGCCACGGCATTGAAGGGGATGGACGCTTCCGACCAGGCCGGCATCGATGCGGCGCTGATCGCGCTCGACGGCACGCCGAACAAGGGGCGTCTGGGCGGCAACGCGCTGATCGCTACCTCGATGGCGGTGCTGCATGCGGCGGCCGCCGGCGCCGGCGAGCCGCTCTGGCGCTATCTCGCCGGGGGCAGCAAGGTGCGCATCCCCGTGCCCGAGATCCAGATCTTCGGCGGTGGAGCGCACGCGGCGCGGCGGGTCGACGTGCAGGACTTCATGCTGATTTGTCCCGGCGCCGGCTCGTTCGCCGAGGCGCTCGACTGGACGGCCGAGGTCTATCGCGCCGCCGGCCTCCGGATGAAGAAGGCCGGCAAGCTGCAGGGCGTCGCCGATGAGGGCGGCTTCTGGCCGGCCTTCAACTCGAACGAGGAGGCGCTGGACGAGCTGGTCGGCGCGATTTCCGACGCCGGCTTCACGCCCGGGCCGGATGTCGGCATCTCGCTCGATATCGCGGCTTCCGAATTCGGCCGCAACGGCCGCTACAAGCTCGCGCTGGATGACAGCGAGATGGATACGTCCGGCATGATCGACCTGCTCGGTCGCTGGCTCGACACCTATCCGATCCTGTCGATCGAAGATCCGGTTGCCGAGGACGACGAGGCCGGCTTCATCGCCTTCACCGAGCGCTATGGCGATCGCTGCCAGGTGATCGGCGACGATTTCCTCGTCACCAACGCCGCGCGTGTGGAGGCGGCGGCCGCCAAGGGCTCGGCGACGGCCGTGCTGGTCAAGCCGAACCAGGCCGGTACAGTCACCGAGACCAAGGCCGCGCTCGACGCCGGTAAGAAGGCCGGCTTCGGCACCATCATCTCCGCCCGTTCCGGCGAGACGGAAGATGTCACCATCGTCCATCTCTCGGTCGGCTGGGACGCGGGCCAGTTCAAGGTCGGCTCCTTCTCGCGCTCCGAGCGGATGGCGAAGTGGAACGAGATGCTGCGGGTCGAGGAAGCGCTCGGCGCCGACGCGACCTATGCCGGCAAGGCGGCGCTCGGCCTGCGCAAGGCCGGCTGAGCCGCCGCGCGCAACAAAAAAAAGCCCTCCGGCCCGGTGCACAGCGCGCCGGGCCGGAGGGCTCGATCTTGAATGCGACGTCGATCAGTACGTCGCGCGGCCGCCCGACAGGTCGAACACGGCGCCGGTTGTGAACGAGCATTCCTCGCTGGCGAGCCAGGTCAGGATCGAGGCGGCTTCCTCGACGGTGCCGAAGCGGCCCATCGGGATCTTCGACAGCATGTAGTCGATATGGGCCTGGCTGACCTGCTTCAGGATCGGCGTGTCGATCGTCGCCGGCGTGATGGCGTTGACCGTGATGTTGTCCTTGGCCAGTTCCTTGCCGAGCGACTTGGTCAGGCCGATCACGGCCGCCTTGGCGGCGGAGTAGGCCGAGGCGGTCGGGTTGCCTTCCTTGCCGGCGATCGAGGCGACGTTGACGATGCGGCCATAGCCGTTCTTCTTCATCAGGGGCGCGACGAAACGGTTGCAGTAGAACAGGCCGTGCACGTTGATGTCGAAGACGCGCTGCCATTCGTCGATCGGATAGTCGACGACGAGCGCGTTCTTGCCGGCGATGCCTGCCGAGCAGATCAGGATGTCGATCTTGCCGAGATGGGCTTCGGCGGTCTTCGCCGCGGCCTCGACCTGATCGGGCTTGGAGATGTCGAGCTGCACGCCATGGGCGTTCGGGCCGAGCGCCGACTTGGCGGCTTCGATCCGCGCAGCGTCCACGTCCCAGAGACAAACCGTTCCGCCCTCGGAAACAATGCGTTCAGCCGTCTTGAAGCCGATTCCCGAGGCGCCACCCGTCACGATCGCGCCGCGACCGGAAAAACGCTGATTATCTGCCATTCGTCTTCTCTTCCTCTATGCGCGTCCGAACCGCGCAGCCTTTACGGTGGCGATACTGGTAAGGGGCAGCGGGTCATCAGACAACCCAGTTTTCACGCCGCCGGAGTGGCGATCCGGTCTTGATCGCTTATAAGGGCGTCATCTTCCCTGCTTTCAGGACGTGGTTCATGGCCCTCAACACGATTGAAGAAGCCGTCGCAGCGATCGCAGCCGGCGAACTGGTCGTCGTCGTCGACGATACGGATCGCGAAAACGAGGGCGATCTGATCATGGCGGCGTCGAAAGCGACGGCGGAGAAGGTGGCTTTCATGATCCGCCATACCAGCGGCATCATCTGCGTGCCGGTGAATGCGGATCGCGCCGAGGCCCTGCACCTGCCGCCGATGGTCGCCAACAACCGCGACCCGATGCGCACCGCCTTCACCGTCACCGTCGACTACAAGGTCGGGCTGACCACGGGCATCTCGGCCGAGGAACGGGCCAACACGATCCAGGCGCTCGCCAACGACAATTGCACCGCGACGGACTTCCTGCGGCCGGGCCATATCTTTCCGCTGATCTCCCGCGAGGGCGGCGTTCTCATCCGCTCCGGCCATACCGAGGCGGCGACGGATCTCGCCCGGCTCGCCGGCCTGGAGCCGGCCGGTGTCCTGGCCGAGGTCGTCAATGACGACGGCACGGTCAAGCGCTTGCCGGAACTGCTGGAATTCGCCAGGGAGCACGGCCTCAAGATCGTCTCGATCGAGGATCTGATTGCCTATCGCGCCCGGACGGAGAGCTTCGTCAAGGTCGTCGACAGCTTCCAGGTGCCGGTCGGCGGCCGCACCGCGACGGCCTTTGTCTACGAGACGCCGTTCGATCCGTTGCAGCATCTCGCCATCGTCTTCGGCGACGTGGCGGAGCAGGCGGACGTGCTGGTGCGCATCCATCGCGCCAATCCGATCTCAGACCTGATCTCGCGCGGGCCGGATTCGAAGAGTTGGCTGGAGACGACCTTGCGCAAGGTCGGCTCCGCCGATCGCGGCGTTTTCGTGCTGATCCGCGATCCGGCCGTCGTCCGGCCGGACGGTTCGGCCGCCGGCGACGGCGAAGAGCGGCACATGTCGGCGCGGCAGCGCAAGGAACGCTGGCGCGAGATCGGCGTCGGCGCCCAGATCCTGCGCGATCTGAAGGTTCGCTCGATCCGCCTGCTGTCGTCGCAGGAGCGCCAATATGTCGGCCTGCAGGGTTTCGGCATCGAGATCACCGGTCGCGAAAGCGCCGGCGAGTAAATCTGGAACTCCGTCAAGGCTCTCGCATTGAATAGGTGAGCGGCAAGTCTGCCGCAGGCACCCATGGAGGGCTTTGATGCTGAGTTGGGCGATTTTCTTTCTCGTCGTCGCGCTGGTCGCTGCAATTCTCGGCTTCGGAGGCATAGCAGGGACGGCGATCGGCATCGCGAAGATCATCTTCGTGGTTGCGATCATCCTGTTCCTGATTTCCGGCGTCATGCACATGATGCGGCGCACCTGAGTCGCAATCCAAAAAAGCCCCGCGTCGATCGCGGGGCTTTTTTTATGCCTGACCTGCGGCAGCTCAACCGGTGCGGGTTGCCATGGCCTTCTCGATCTCCTGGACCGAGCGCTGCGCCATCTCGACGGGCGGTAGCGCAACGCCGCCGCGCATCACCTCTTCCAGACGGGCGCGGGCGCGGGACACGCGGCTCTTCACCGTGCCGACGCGGACGCCGCAGATCTCGGCCGCTTCCTCGTAGGAAAAGCCGCTCGCGCCGATCAGGACCAAGGCCTCGCGCTGTTCATCCGGCAGGAGCTGCATGGCGCGCAGGAAGTCGTCCAGCTCGAGATGACCCTGCTGGGCGCCCAGATCGGCGAGGCGGGCGGCATGGGCGCCTTCGGCGTCTTCCACTTCGCGCCGGCGCTTGCGGCCCTCGGAATAGTACTGGTTGCGCAGGATCGTCACCAGCCAGGCATGGAGATTGGTTCCCACCTGGAACTTGTCGCGATTGGCGAGGGCGCGCATGACGGTCTCCTGCACCAGATCGTCGGCGCGATCGCGATTTCCGCTCAACGAGCGGGCGAAGGCGCGCAGCATCGGCAGGGCTTCGACCAGTTCATTCTTCATGACGCTCTCCTGGCAGTGCTTGTCTCGGGCCCGGTCTTCGGCCTGGTCTCGGGGCAAATGCGGCGGGGGTCATGCTGGCCCCTTGGAGCCCTCCGGCTTGTCCGCCGGCTGCGCGTCGTCGATCCGGTCGAGCAACGACATGATATCGTCCGGCAATGGCTCGCTCAGCGCACTGTCGAAGACACGGCGCAGCTGGCGGCCGATCCAATCTTCCTTTTCTCCTTGTGTGCTCGGTTCCGGCGCGAGCGCCGAGCGAAACTCGGCGTCCTTCACCATGCTCTCTTTATCCATTTTTTTTCCTTGAGTGCCCAAGGGCCCCGTCCTCTACAATTGCAACGGTGCGGCTGCTCGGATGGCAATGCGGCAGTCCAAAAATGGTTCCGGCAATTTTGGAACCGAATGGCATGTGCCACGTTCTGTTGCTGACTCGACCACAAACAGGGGGAATCTATGCCCGAAAGTCTGTCGCAGGCCCTTGCACCGCATCTGCCACTTCTGCGGCGTTATGCGCGGGCCCTGACCGGCGGTCAGAACAGCGGCGACGCCTATGTGCGCGCCTGCCTGCAGGCGATCGTCAACGAGCCGAGCGTGATCGACCGCGGCGTCCACCCCAAAGTTGCCCTGTATCGGCTGTTCCACGCCATCTGGTCCGGTACCCAGGTCGGCTCCGATGCCGCGATCGACGGCTTGAGCCGGCAGGAGACGACGGCCCAGCAACGCCTCGCGTCCATGACCCCGGAAAGCCGCCAGGCGCTGCTGCTGACGACGATGGAAGGCTTTTCCGATGACGACGCCGCCGCCGTCATGGGGATCGACGCCGAGCGCGTCCAGCCGCTGCTCGCGGACGCCCTGGCCGAGATCGATCGTCAGACCCGCACCCGCGTTCTCATCATCGAGGACGAGCCGCTGATCTCGATGGATCTTTCCGGCATTGTCCAGGAACTCGGACATGAAGTGGCGGCGGTCGCCCGCACGCGCGATGACGCGGTCGAGGCCGCGAAACGGGAAATGCCGGGTCTGGTGCTGGCAGACATCCAGCTGGCCGACGGATCGTCGGGCATTGACGCCGTGAAGGATATCCTGGCCGGCTTCAACGTCCCCGTGATCTTCATCACGGCGTTCCCGCAGCGCCTCCTGACCGGCGAACGTCCCGAGCCGACCTTCTTGCTGACCAAGCCTTTCGATCCCCGCACAGTCAAGGCGGCGATCAGCCAGGCGCTGTTCTTCAACTCGACGGCGTCGATGGCGGCCTGAATCGGACGCGGGTCCAGGGTTCGGCAGCCCGGTTTGGGGTATATCGCCGTGGGAGCCGTCGCAGCCGGATCAAGGCGGCGTCGGCTGCGCGTGGCTTCGTGGCGCGCAAATTCTTCCTGGATTCCGTTCGCCCCTCTCCGCAGCAAGCCGCCCCCTTGGGGCGGCATGTCGCGTCATATCTGATCCCCGAAGGACCCCGCTGATGGATTGGTTGCTCCAGTTTCTTCCGGAAGGGCTGGCCGGGCAGGAAGCGAACCTGGCGCGAGCGATCCCGCGGCTGGTGATCGCGGCCAGCACGCTCGGCATCGCGGTGGCGACGGTCGTCTTCCTGGTCAAACGGCGCGACCTTCCAGGCGTCTACCGCCGCGTTGCGCTGGCCTTCGCACTGATCTTGGTATGCATCACGGTCTCGCACAGCCTCTCCGCCTACTCACTGTGGTGGCCATCCACGCTCTATCCGCGCGTCTTCGAGAGCGTCGCAGCGATGATCGCCCTGATTGCTGTGTTTCTCATCCGCTTTGCCTTGCCGCAGCTGTTGGCGCTGCCGTCGCCGCGCCAGCTCGAACGCAACAACCAGCATCTGAAATCGGAGATCGACGCCCATATCGATACGATGCGGCAGCTGACGGACATCCGCAGCGACCTCGAGAACAAGGTCAAGGCCCGGACCGGCGAGCTGAAGGAAATCAATCAGCGTTTCGAGGCGGCGTTGTCCGGCTCCGACATCGCTGTGTTCAACCAGGACACCGGACTCATCTTCACCTGGGCCTACCATCCCCGATTTGGACTCGGTTCCGACGAGGTTGTCGGCAAGACGGACGCCGATCTGTTTCCCGGCGACGTCGCGGCACAGGTCGTCGACGCCAAGCGCGGCGTCATTTCGAGTGGCCAGGGCACGTCGCTCAACGTCGTCGTGGCGACCGCCGAAGGCGGTTCGCAGTATTTGAGGCTGTCGATCGAACCCCTGCGCGACAACGCCGGTGAGATCGTCGGTCTGACCTCGGCCGTGGTCGATTTGACAGAGCGGCATGACTACGAGACGCGCCTTTCGGCGCTGACTTCCAGCCTCGCCGAGGCCAATTCTCGCTTCGACCTTGCGCTGCGCGGCTCGTCGATCATGGTCTTCAGCCACGACAGGGACCTTCGCTACAATTGGGTCTACAATCCGGCGGCGGGCATTTCCTCCAAGGACCTGCTCGGTCGTACCGACGAGGACTACTGGCCGCGCGACATCGGCGAGCCGATCCTCGCGATGAAGCGCATGGCGATGGCAACCGGCGAGGCGCAGCACGGCGAAATTGTCATGCCGCTTGAAGGCCGGGATCGCCATTTTCAGCTTCGGGTCGAGCCCATCCTCGGCCTCGGCCACGAAATCGTTGGCCTGGCCGGCGTCGCCGTCGACGTGACCGAGACACATATGCAGGAGGTGCATCTGCGCCTGGTGATGCGCGAGCTCACCCATCGGTCGAAGAACCTGCTGGCGGTGATCCAGGCGATGGCGCGCCAGACCGCCGCGCGCTCCGACGATCCGCAGACCTTCGTCTCGCGCTTTTCGGCCCGCCTCCGGGCGATGGCGGCCTCGCACGACCTGCTTGTCGCGCAGGAATGGCATGGCGCGATCCTGCACGATCTCGTCAATGCTCAGCTCGCCCAGGCCGTCGAGCCGGGTTCGGATCAGTTGAAGATCGAGGGGCCCTTCATCAGCCTGCGTCCGGACGCGGTGCAGAATATCGGGCTCGCCCTGCATGAGCTGACCACCAACGCGTCGAAATACGGCGCCTTGTCCGTGCCCGGCGGACGGATTTCGTTGCGCTGGGCGGTGCAGAACGGCAACCGTTTCCACATGCGCTGGGAAGAGACGAACGGGCCGGAAGTGCAGCCGCCGCGAAAGACCGGGTTCGGCGTGACACTGCTGGAGCGGAGCGTCGGCCAGGCGCTTGACGGCGACGTCACGCTCGAATTCACGCCGCTCGGCGTGATCTGCGAGATCGATATTCCGGCCAGCCACGTTATCGCCTGAACCAGGCAGACATGGAAAAGGGAGCCGAGGCTCCCTTTTTCGTGCGGTAAGATCGGGGGCGTTCGGTCTAGCGCTTGCGCGACAGGCCGCCGAGCAATCCCATCGCGAAGGCGAGGGCGACGCTGGTGGTGCCGACCTCCTGCACCTGGCGGCGGTTGTTGCGCCAGTTGGCGATCAGCAGGACCACCAGCCCGACGACCAGGAACGCTCCGCCCACGACCAGTTTCGCCACCAGCGAGCCATAGGTCAGGGTGATCGCCTGATAGCCTGCGGCGACGCCGAAGCAGAACCCGACGATGATAAAGACGCCGGCCAACGCCAGGAGGCCGACGCGCTTCAATGTTCGGACCGTTGACTGCGTGGCAGCAGCTGCCGCCACGCTCGTCAGGGCCTGGAACAGACCGCTCATCGCCGGCCTATGAGAGCACCGATGAACAGGCCGATACCCGCCGCGATCAGCACGGCCGGCACCGGATTGCTGGTGATCTGGCCCTCGAGATCCTCCGCCACCTTGTGGCCGCGTCGGCGTGCTTCCTCCGCCGACGAGCGGAAGGCTTCACTCGCCCGGTCGGCAGCGCCATGCAGCGCCTCGGCACCGGCGCTCGCCTGCTCGGATCCGAACTTGCGGATCGTCTCGGTCAGGGACGCCAATTCGGCCTGGATGGCCTTGACCTGATCGGAGAGGTCGGAACCGTCTGTCTTGGTCACCATGTCGGCACTCCTGTTTGCTGCTCAAGACTTGCTAGACTTGAGGGACAACGTCTCGAATATATGCGGCTTGGCTGGCACTATGTCGATATGCCTCAGCGCGGTAGCCAGTTCTATGGTTAGGTTTCTATAAGCTTCCCGTTCGTCGGCCGATGCAAAGGGAGCCAGTCGCGACACGGCGCGCTTCCAGTGCAGCAACGTCTCCGTCTTCTGCGTGTCGGAGAGGACGTTATCGGAGACGATATCGGCGGGTCGACGGAAACCTGCATATCCTTGATACGCACTCATACGCTCAGTCCCTTGATGTTTTCCATGCGACCCGTGAGGGAAACGAGCGGAATTGCCAATGGTTCCAGAGGCATCGAGCCACTGTTCCCCGGCGTCGCGGACTGTTGCGGAAATGCGATCGCCCGCTGTCAGGCGATGCCGCTGCCGGCGTCGGAGCCGTGCCGGCGGCGGCGATGCTGGACGATCAGCAGGATGAGGACGGCGGTGCCGATCACCGCGAAGGAGACGGCGGTGGTGACGGTGCCGAGCGCGTAGATCACGGGCGTCGTCACGGTGGTGGTGAGGCCGCGCAGCGTCAGCGGCAGCGTGTTGGCCGAGCCGACCGTCTGGCTCGAACGGGCGATCTCGTCGAAGGACAGCGTGAAGCCGAACAGCGCCACGCCGATCAGCGAGGGCGCGATCATCGGCAGCACGACATAGCGGAAAGTCTGCCAGGACGAGGCGCCGAGGTCGCGCGCCGCTTCCTCGTAGGCCGGGTTGAAGCGGTTGAAGACGGCGAACATGATCAGCAGGCCGAAGGGCAGCGTCCAGGTCAGGTGCGCGCCGAAGCCGGAGGTGAACAGGCCCATCAGGGTCTGGAAGTTGTCCTGGATGGCGATGCCGATATTGCCAAGGAAGTTGGTCCAGGCGGTGGCGTTGTCGATATCGACATAGTTGTCGACGAGATGGTCGCCGACGCCGGCGATGGTCTGGTTGAACAGCTGGAACTCGAGCGCGATGCCGAGCGAGACGACGATCGACGGCAGGATGAGGCTGGCGATCGCCGTGAAGAACAGCAGGTTGGCGCCTTTGAACTTGTGGCGGAACGCGTAGCCCGCCATCACCGAGATCACCACCGTCGTCAGCGTGACGGCGAGGCCGAGCTTGAGCGAGTTCAGCAGCGCGTCGACGACGTTGGGCACGCCGATGCCAGCCCAGAGATTGTGGAACCAGTGCAGCGACACCCCGTTCATCGGGAACGTCATGCCGCCGTTCGGGCCCTGGAACGACAGCACCAGGATGGTGATCGTCGGGCCGTAGAGGAACAGCGTGTAGAGGGCGAAGACCGCCGACAGGACATAGAAAGCGCGCGAGCGTCCCTCGGTCATGCTCAGAGCTCCTTGCGGATGTCGACGAAGCGCAGCAGCGTCCAGATGATCATCAGCACGATGACGAGCAGGACGACGGCGTTGGCGGCGGCGATCGGGAATTGCAGCGCGTTGATCTGGGCTTCGATGACCTTGCCGGCAGAGGCGATCTGCTGGCCGCCCATCAGGCCGATCGAGATGAAGTCGCCCATTACCACGGTGATGACGAAGATCGAGCCGATGGCGATGCCGGTCTTCGACAGCGGGATGATGACGTTCCAGAGCGTCTGCCAGCCGGTGGCGCCGGTGTCGTAGGCGGCCTCGACCAGCGATTTGTCGATGCGCGACATCGAATTCAGGATCGGCACGATCATGAAGACCGTGTTGAGGTGCACGAGCGCCAGCACGACGGAGAAGTTCGAATAGAGCAGCCAGTCGAGCGGCTCGGAGATCAGGCCCACCGAGAGCAGCCATTGGTTGACGACGCCGTTGCGGCCGAGCAGCGGGATCCACGAGATCATGCGGATGACGTTCGAGGTCCAGAACGGGATCGTCGTGATCAGCGCCAGGATCAACCGGGCATTGTTGGACTTGACCTCGAAGACGAGGAAATAGGCGATGGTGAAGCCGAGCACCAGGGTGATCAGCCAGACCATCAGGCAGAATTTGAGCGTCGACAGATAGGTGCGGAAGGTCGTGCAGAGCTCCGGCAGCGAGGTGAGGCACTTGTCGAAGGCGGTGGCGTAATTGTCGCCGACGAAGGCCGGTTCGATCGAGTAGCCGGTATAGGTCCAGAAGCTGACGGCGAACGTCACCAGCAGTGGCAGCACGAAGAAGATCAGGAAGACGATCGCGAGTGGCGCGGCCTGCCAATAGGGTGCCCAGCGCGATTTCATTTCCAGCATGTCGGGCAGGCTCCGTTTGGTCCGCAGACGCTTGCAAGGATGGAATGGCCGCTTCCGCGCGGCGGGAGGCGTTTCTTGTCGGGGAGGGGAGCCGAAACCGTTCTCGTCATCCCCGCGAAGGCGGGGATCCATTCAGCCGAGGCGGATAATCATTGGGCGCTTCGGCTGAATGGATCCCGGGGCTCCGCCCGGGATGACGCAGAGCCGGCGGTCGAGGGGAAGCCACACCCTTGCCGGGTACGGCTTCCCGCCTCTTTCCGATCAGGCGGCGATGAACTCGTTCCACTTCTGGATCATGTAAGCGTTCTCATCCATGATCGAGTTCCAGCAGGCGACGGCGCCCATGCGGGTGTTGTAGGAGCCGCCGTCGCGGACCGTCCCGGCCTTCTCGAGCAGGCCGCCATCCGGGCCGTGAATGTCCTTCTCTGCCGGCTTGCCCTCCATCCAGAACGCCCATTCATAGGGCTCCATGTTCTGCTGCGCCGTATCGAGCACGGCGGCGTAATAGCCCTGGCGGTTCAGATGCGCGCCGGCCCAGCCGTCGAGGAACCAGTTGATGAACTCGTAGGCGGCGTCGAGCTTCTTGCCCTTCAGCGTCTTCGGCAGGCCGAAGCCCGAGGCCCAGGCGCGGTAGCCTTCCTTCAGCGGCTGGAAGGTGCAGGGGATGCCCTTGAGGCGGACGGCGGTGACCGCCGGCGACCACATCGACTGCACGACGGTCTCGCCCGAGGCCATCAGGTTGACGCTCTCGTTGAAGTCGGACCAGAAGGCGCGGAACTGGCCGGCCTTCTTGGCCTCGATCAGGGTGGCGATCGTCTTGTCGATCTCCTCCTTGGTCATGTTGCCCTTGTCGCCATATTTCACGACGCCCATCGCCTCGTTGACCATGGCGGCGTCCATGATGCCGATCGACGGGATGTTGAGGATCGAGGTCTTGCCCTTGAATTCGGGATTGAGCAGCTCGGCCCAGCTCTCGATCGGGCGCTTGATCAGGTCCGGCCGGATGCCGAGCGTATCGGCGTTGTAGGTGGTCGGGATCAGCGTGATCCACTCGGTCTGCTCGGTGGCGAACTCCTTGCCGCGCTGCTTCTCGAGATAGAGCACCTTGTGCGGCGCCGTGCCCTGGTTGCCGATCTTCTTGCCGTCGACCTCGCCCTTGGTGATGGCGGTCGCCAGCTTGTCGACCAGCTTCACCTTGTTGGCGTCGATCGCCTGGAAATTGCCGGACGGGATCAGGTTGCGAAGTGCGAAATACTCCGTGTCGACGAGATCGAAGGAATCGGGCTGGGTGATGATCCGCTTGGTGACGTCGTCCGTCGTGACGGTGACGTATTCGATGTTGATGCCGGTGATCTCCTTCGCCTTGGCGGCGATCGCCGGCGACTGGTTGGTCGCGGTCGAGAGATAGCGCAGCGTGATCGGCTCGTCGGCGTGCACGGCCGGGAAGCCGGTCACGGCGGTGGTGCCGAGGAAGCCGGCCGTGATGGCCGAGCCCTTGAGCAGCGTGCGGCGCGAAATGCCGGTCTTGTTCTTGTCGTCCATTCCCTTGGTCTCCTCTGGTTTTATAGGCAAGGATCCGCGCGCTCAGGCGGCGGCGGAAAGTTCGTGGATGTCGTTGGGGTCCCAGCGCACCGTCACGGTGTCGCCGGTCTCGAAGGGCTGCTGGTAGAAGGCGCGTTCCGGCACGATGGCCGTCAGTTCCAGGCCCTCGTCGGTGGCGAGGCTCAGATAGACGGCGGTGCCCTGGTATTCGACGTCGCGCACGGAGGCGGCGAGGCCGTCGCCGCCGCCGGCCGAGACGCTGAGACGGTCGGCGCGCACGCTCACCGTGCGTCCGTCGATCGGCAGGACGTTGTGGCCGCCGATGAAGCGGGCGACGAATTCCGTCGCCGGCGCGTTGAAGATTTCGCGCGGCGTTCCCGCCTGCTCGATCTTGCCGTTGTTCATGATGACGATCAGGTCGGCCAGCGCCATCGCCTCTTCCTGGCTGTGCGTCACATGGATGAAGGAGATGCCGAGCTCGCGCTGGAAGCGCTTGAGTTCGGCGCGGACCTTGATCTTCAGGAACGGGTCGAGGGCGGAGAGCGGCTCGTCGAGCAGCAGGATCTGCGGATCGGTGACGAGGGCGCGGGCGAGAGCCACGCGCTGCTGCTGGCCACCGGAAAGCTGGCTCGGCAGCCGCTCGGC
Source organism: Kaistia granuli DSM 23481 (assembly GCF_000380505.1). GTDB lineage: Bacteria > Pseudomonadota > Alphaproteobacteria > Rhizobiales > Kaistiaceae > Kaistia > Kaistia granuli. The sequence continues at coordinate 201,343 of NZ_AQYH01000004.1, forward strand.
ATAGCGCTCCATGTCGACGAGTTTCAGCGCCTCGGTCGCCTGGATCGAGCGGTCGACTTTGCCGACGCCCTTCATCTTCAGCGAGAAGGCGACGTTGTCGCGGACCGAGAGATGCGGGAACAGCGCGTAGGACTGGAACATCATCGCCGTGCCGCGCCGCGCTGGCGGCAGCTTGTTCACGATCTCGTGGCCGAGCGCGATGTCGCCGTCGGAAACCGCCTCGTGGCCGGCGATCATCCGGAGCGTCGACGACTTGCCGCAGCCCGAGGGGCCGAGTAGGCAGCAATAGGTTCCGGCCTTGATCTTGAGGTTGATCGCATCGACGGCGATCGTGCCGCCGTAGCTTTTGGTGACCGAGGCCAGTTCAAGATCCGCAGGTCGTGCCATCTTCGTCTCCGATTGAACTCGGGAGACGAGTGGCAAATCGCGTGCCAGCGGCGGAATTCCGCCAATTCGGGGTGGTTTGGCCCGTCAAGCCGCCTTGTCGGGGTCGTCGAGCCTGATTAAAAAACAGACTTGCCTATCAATTGGGCCGAAGCCGCTGGGCGCGAATTGGGCAGCGGCATCGTGAGCGGCGACGGCAGCGCATCCGGAATCTCGACAATGTCGCGAAAAGGCAGGCCATTCCGGCCCGCCGACGCGACGTAATTTTGTGCATCGCACAGTTTGGAATGGCTCAAATCAAGCCTTGACGCTGTTCTTAAAATTTGTCCAGATGATCAAGACTTCGAACCGCGGTCCCATAAAAACAACGAGGGGCGGCCACGGCTCGATTGAGCACGGCCGGCAGATCGCCGGTCGGAACAGGAACCCAGGGCCGCGCGCGGCCGGTAGGGAGGGAAGCGTATGCCGACGCATGTGCCGGACATCGCAACGGGCCGTCTGTCGCCCGACGAATATGCCGTCAATTTTCTCGACATCCATCCTCCACTCGATCGCCACCAGGCGCTGGTCGAGTCCGATCGCTGCTATTTCTGCTATGACGCGCCCTGCGTGAAGGCGTGCCCGACCTCGATCGACATCCCGCTCTTCATCCGCCAGATCCTGACCGACAATCCGGAAGGCTCGGCCGAGACGATCCTGTCGCAGAACATCCTCGGCGGCATGTGCGCCCGCGTCTGCCCGACCGAAACGCTCTGCGAGGAGGCCTGCGTTCGCGAGGCGGCCGAGGGCAAGCCGGTCAAGATCGGCCTGCTGCAACGCTATGCCACCGACGTGCTGATGGAAGCGCGCGGCGAGCAGCCCTTCGAGCGCGCCGAGCCTACCGGCAAGCGGGTCGCCGTCGTCGGTGCCGGCCCCGCCGGTCTCGCTGCCGCGCATCGCCTCGCCATGCACGGCCATGACGTCGTCATCTACGACGCGCGGAGCAAGGCCGGCGGCCTCAACGAATACGGCATCGCCGCCTACAAGGCGCCCGACGATTTCGCCCAGAAGGAAGTCGATTTCATCCTGTCGATCGGTGGCATCACCATCGAGCACGGCAAGGCGATCGGCCGCGACATCAGCCTCGCGGAACTGCGGCAGTCCTATGACGCCGTCTTCCTCGGCATGGGGCTCGCCGGCGTCAATGCGCTCGGCCTCGAAGGCGAGGATCTCGACGGCGTCGCCGACGCGGTCGATTACATCGCCGATCTTCGCCAGGCCGCGGACCTGGCGACCTTGCCGGTCGGCGCCCGCATTGTCGTCGTCGGCGGCGGCATGACGGCGATCGACGTCGCCGTGCAGTCGAAGCGCCTCGGCGCCAAGGACGTGACGGTCGTCTATCGCCGTGGCCAGGAGAAGATGGGCGCGTCCGACTATGAGCAGGAACTCGCCCAGACCGACGGCGTCCTGATCCGCCACAATGCCAAGCCGAAGCGCCTCGTCACCGAGGGCGGTCGTGTGACCGGCATCGAGTTCGAGGAGACGCGCGACGAGGCGGGGCGGCTGGTCGGCACCGGCGTGACCTTCCAGCTTGCCGCCGACACTGTCTTCAAGGCGATCGGCCAGACCTTCATTCCCGCGGCTTTGAACGGCTCGGCCGAGACGATCGCGCTGGAAAATGGCAAAATCCGCGTCGACGACGAGCGGCGCACGACGCTTCCGGGCGTCTGGGCCGGCGGCGATTGTGCCGCAACCGGAGAGGATCTGACGGTGGCTGCCGTCGCCGACGGCCGTATCGCCGCCGAATCCATCCATCTCGCGCTTTCGACCCCGTTCGTCGCGGCCTAGGAGGAACCCATGGCCAATCTCGCTTCGACTTTCGCCGGCATCAAGTCGCCTAATCCGTTCTGGCTCGCCTCCGCGCCGCCGACCGACAAGGCCTACAACGTCGTTCGCGCCTTCAAGGATGGCTGGGGCGGCGTCGTCTGGAAGACGCTCGGTACCGATCCGCCCGTCGTCAACGTCTCCGGTCCGCGCTACGGCGCGATCCACTCGAATGATCGTCGCCTGATCGGCCTCAACAACATCGAGCTGATCACCGACCGGCCGCTCGAGGTCAATCTGCGCGAGATCAAGCAGGTCAAGCGCGACTGGCCGGACCGGGCCGTGGTCGTCTCGCTGATGGTCCCCTGCGAGGAGCATTACTGGAAGGATATCCTCGCCAAGGTCGAGGAGACCGAGGCGGACGGCGTCGAGCTCAATTTCGGCTGCCCGCACGGCATGAGCGAGCGCGGCATGGGCTCTTCGGTCGGCCAGGTGCCGGAATACATCGAGATGGTGGCGCGCTGGTGCAAGCAGCACAGCCGCATGCCCGTCATCGTCAAGCTGACGCCGAACATCACCGACATCCGTTATCCCGCCCGAGCCGCCCAGGCCGGCGGCGCCGATGCCGTGTCGCTGATCAACACCATTTCGTCGATCATCGGCGTCGACATCGACAGCTTCGCGCCGATCCCGACCATCGACGGCAAGGGCAGCCATGGCGGCTATTGCGGTCCGGCGGTGAAGCCGATCGCGCTCAACATGGTGGCCGAGATCGCCAGGGATCCGCAGACGCGCAACCTGCCGATCTCCGGCATTGGCGGCATCACCACCTGGCGCGACGCGGTCGAGTTCCTGGCGCTCGGCGCCGGCAACGTTCAGGTCTGCACCGCCGCCATGACCTATGGCTTCCGCATCGTCCAGGAGATGATCACCGGACTGTCCGACTATATGGACAAACACGGCTTCACCTCGGTCGACGAGATCGTCGGCCGCGCCGTCGGCAATGTCACGGACTGGCAGTATCTGAACCTGAACTATGTGGCGAAGGCGAAGATCGATCAGGACTCCTGCATCAAGTGCGGCCGCTGCCACATCGCCTGCGAGGACACGTCGCACCAGGCGATCACGTCGATGGTCGACGGCGTCCGGCATTTCGAGGTGATCGACGCCGAATGCGTCGGCTGCAATCTCTGCGTCAGCGTCTGTCCGGTCGAAAGCTGCATCACCATGGAGCAGATGATCGAGGGCGTCGATCCGCGCACCGGCTATGCGATCACCGACCAGTATGCCAACTGGACGACGCATCCCAACAACCCGATGTCGAAGGCCTTTGTTCCCGCCGAGCCGGCGGAATAGAACGCTGCCGGATTAGTCGAGTTCGGCCGCGTCTCAGGGCGCGGCCGATGTCTTGGCAGTCTTGATCAGGGCGCTGTCTTGCGACCTTCCCGCGCCAGATATTGGTGGACGAAGGCGATCGCCATGCTGCCTTCGCCGACCGCCGCCGCGACGCGCTTGACCGGGCTGAGGCGGACGTCGCCGCAGGCGAAGACGCCGGGGACGCTCGATTCCAGCAGGTAGGGGTCGCGGTCGGGCAAGCCGTGGCCGGCCTTCCGCACGTCGTCGCCGGTCAGCACATAGCCGCGTCCGTCACGCGCGATCTCCTTCGGCAGCCACTCGGTTTCCGCGTCGGCCCCGATGAAGCAGAACACGCCGCCGCAATCCTGCCGGTGCACCTCCTGGCTCCTGTTGTCGCGAATGTCGATCGCCGTCAGATTGGTTTCGCCGTGAACGGCGATGATCTCGGCGTTGAGAAGGGCGGTGATGTTCGATTTGGAACGCAGCTGGTCGATCAGGTATTGCGACATGCTCTTTTCGAGCGAGTCGCCCCGGACCACGAGCGTGACCGTGTTGGCGTGATTGGCGAAGTAGAGCGCCGCCTGGCCGGCGGAATTGCCGGCGCCGATCAGATGGACGTTCAAGCCATGCGTCACGCCGACCTCGCTGCGCGCCGCGCCATAATAGATGCCCTTGCCGATGAAGCGGTCGAAGCCGTCGATGGCGAGCCGCCGCCAGCTGACGCCGGTGGCGAGGATGAGGGTCCTTGCGTGAACGGTCTCGTCGCCGTCGAGGACGACCGTGCGCGTCGCCGGATCGATGCGGGTGACGGACCGGGTGACGAGGATCTCCGCCCCGAGCCGTCTTGCCTGCTGCAGCGCGCGGCTGGCCAGTTCGTCGCCCGAGACGCCGCTTGGAAAGCCCAGATAGTTCTCGATCCGCGACGAGGTGCCGGCCTGGCCGCCGGGAGCCTCGCGCTCGATGACGATGGTCCGGAGCCCCTCGGACGCGCCATAGACCGCCGCGGCCAGTCCGGCCGGGCCGGCGCCGATGATCGCGACGTCATATTCGCCGGAACGCGGCTTCGTCTGCAGCCCGAGCCGGTCCGCGAGCTCGCGGATGTTCGGATGGACCAGCGTCGTCCCGTCGGCCAGGCGCAGCGCCGGGCAGTCGTCATCGGGCGGGCAGGGGCCTGCCCAGAGCGAGGGCAATTCGGCCGCATCCGGCGTCACCCAGTTGAAGGAGATCTGGTTGCGCGACAGGAAGCGCCGGATCTCGCCGCCCTCGGTATTCCAGCGCTGGCAGACGATGGTCACGCGCGGCTTTTGCGGTTCGGCGGTCAGGCTCTGCAGTCCGCCAATGCGCTCGCGAGCCAGCGCACTTACCTTCTGCGAGACCTCCGGCGCGACGGCGGCGAGGGCATAGTATTGCTGCAGTTCGAGCCGCATCACCCGCGACGGCTCGGCGGCGCGATAGCCGCCCGGGAAGGGCGAGCCGAGGGCGATCGGAACCTCGCCGAAGATCTGCCCGGGATTGCGCCAGCCCAGTGTCCGCTCGACGCCGTCGAACGTCTTCACGACCTCGATCTTGCCGGAAAGCACAGCATAGAGCGCCGGTTCCTCTCCGGCATGGACCGCGAATTCGGCCGGAGACAGGCTGATGTTGGCGGCGTTCCGCGCCAGTCGCTCCAGCTGTTCTCGCGAGAGGGTTGAAAAGAGAGGAATTGCCGCAACGTCATCAATCGTCAGCATGCTGCATGTGTCCGATATCTGCGCCAAGTCTCCCTTTCTGATTAGCAGCGCGGAAGGGGGAATTCCAGTTTTCGGCCGATCGCGCCGGCGGGCTCCGGTCAAGCAGTTTCGGCCGTTCTAGCGCCCTTGCCGTGGACGGAGCCGCCTATTTGGGGCGGGACAGCAGTCCGTTCAGGAAGATCTCGTCCAGCGTGCGCGTCGCCGTCTCGAAATGGCGGTTGTCGTCGGCGGCCTCGCCGAGCGTCGCGCGGACCTGGACGTCGAAATCGGCATAGTGCTGCGTCGTCGCCCAGATCATGAAGATGAGGTGATGCGGATCGATCGGTGCCAGGCGACCCTCGGCGATCCAGCGCTGGATCACCTTGGCCTTGTCGTCGACCAGCGTCTTCAGCCGCGTGGCGAGCACGCCGCTTATGATCGGCGCGCCCTGCATGATCTCCATCGCATAGAGCCGCGACGCCTTTGGATTGTCGCGCGACATCTCCAGCTTGCGGTCGATATAGGCGCGGATCTCGGCGATCGGGTCGTCGCTCTCGCCGAGCGATTCCAGCGGCTGCAGCCAGAGCTCCAGCGTCCGCCGCAGGATGGCGAGGTAGATGTCATCCTTGCGGCGGAAGTAATAGAGCAGGTTAGGCTTGGTCATGCCGGCCAGCTCGGCGATCTGGTCGACAGTGGCCCCGCGAAAACCGTAGGTCGAGAAGATCTCCAGCGCGGCGTCGAGGATGCGTTCCTCGTTCTCTTCCTGGATGCGCGTCCGCTTCTTGGTCTGGCGCGCGCGGGCGGTATTGGCTGGCGTCAGTGCGGCCCGTGTCATGACGGTGGTCGACTTTCCCGTTCGATCTTCGTGGCGCGCCTGACCACCCGGCCAATTGGCTTCCCTTGTCGCGGTGCCTCGCGACACCGCTTGGCTTCCGTAACGGACTTTCGGTCGATTCTTGCCCGATTTCAATGGTTTCGCGCCGGGCCGCCGGCTCAGAAGCTCGGTGGCGTGCAGGCGGAGACCAGTTCCAGGTCCTCGTCGCCGACATTGCGGAAGGCGTGCGGCTTGCGGCTGTCGAAGAAATAGGCGTCGCCGGCGGCCAGTTCGTAGCGGGCGCCGTCGACTTCCAGCACCATGCGGCCGCGGATGATCAGGCCGGCCTCCTCGCCCTGATGCGACAGCATCGCCTTGCCGGAAACCGCGCCCGGCTTGTAGCGCTCATGCAGCATCTGCAGCGAGCGGCCCTCGAGATTGGAACCGACCTGGCGGTAGGAGATCTTGCCGCCGCCGATTTCCTTTAGCTCGGCCGCGCGAAACACGACCTGCTCGGCCGGCGGCCGCGCCTCGGCGAAGAACTCCGACAGGCTGAACGGGATGCCGGAGAGGATCTGGCGCAAGCCCGAGACCGAGGGGCTCATCCGGTTCGCCTCGACCATCGAGACGGTGGCGTTGGAGACGCCGGCGCGCTTCGCCAGCGCCCGCTGCGAAAGGCCATGCCGGATGCGCAGTTCGCGCAGTCTGGCGCCGACATCGATGTCGAAGTTCGAAGCGTTCATCTGTTCAATATAAAGAACGTTCTTAACGGCGGCAACAATTTGACCGGCATTGACCCTAAGGTTACGTTCGAGAAAGTGATCGGCCGTGCTGTGAAACTGGCCGCTAAGGGACACACGGAACATGACAAGCGCGCCTCTCCCGAACAATCTCGAAGCCTTCTGGATGCCGTTCACGGCAAACCGCCAGTTCAAGCAGAATCCGCGCATGCTCGTCAGCGCGAAGGACATGCACTACACCTCCGCCGACGGCCGCCAGATCCTCGACGGAACCGCGGGGCTCTGGTGCGTGAATGCCGGCCATGCCCGTCCGAAGATCGTCGAGGCCGTCTCGAAGCAGGTCGCCGAGCTCGACTACGCGCCCGCCTTCCAGATGGGCCATCCGAAGGCATTCGAGCTGGCCGCGCGCCTCTCCGCCATGATGCCCAAGCCGCTCGACCATGTCTTCTTCACCAATTCCGGCTCGGAATCGGTCGATACGGCGCTGAAGATCGCGCTCGCCTATCACCGCGCCAAGGGCAACGGCACCAAGTTCCGCCTGCTCGGCCGCGAGCGCGGCTATCACGGCGTCGGCTTCGGCGGCATCTCCGTCGGCGGTATCTCCGGCAACCGCAAGACCTTCGGCACCATGCTGACCGGCGTCGACCACATTCGCCACACGCATGACCTTTCCCGCAACGCCTTCACGCGCGGCGAGCCGGAATATGGCGTCGAGTTCGCGGATGATCTGGAGAAGGTCATCGCGCTGCATGACGCCTCCAACATCGCCGCCCTGATCGTCGAGCCGGTCGCCTGCTCGACCGGCGTGCTGATCCCGCCGAAGGGCTATCTGAAGCGCCTGCGCGAGATCTGCGACAAGCACGACATCCTCTTGATCTTCGACGAGGTCATCACCGGCTTCGGCCGCCTCGGCACGCCGTTCGCCGTCGATTATTTCGACGTCGTCCCGGACCTGGTGACGACCGCCAAGGGCCTGACCAGCGGCGTCGTGCCGATGGGCGCGGTGTTCGCCTCCAAGAAGATCTATGATGCGTTCATGAACGCGCCGGAAAACACCATCGAGCTGTTCCACGGCTACACCTATTCGGCTCATCCCGTAGCCTGCGCCGCAGCCCTCGCCACCCTCGACGTCTACGAGGAAGAGGGGCTGATGACCCGGGTCGCCGACATCAGCCAGTATTGGGAGGACGGGCTGCACAGCCTGAAGGGCCTGCCGAACGTCATCGACATCCGCAACATCGGCCTGATCGGCGCCATCGAGCTGGAGCCGATCGCCGGCAGCCCGACCAAGCGCGCCTTCCAGGCCTTCCTGAAGGCCTATGAAAGCAATCTGATGGTCCGCACGACCGGCGACATCATCGCGTTGTCGCCGCCGCTGATCATCGAGAAGAGCCACATCGACCAGATCTTCGACACGCTTGCGAACGTGCTGAAGCAGATCGACTGAGGTTCGGGAGGATAGAATGGATACGATCGCCTTGAACACGATTGCCAATCTCGTCGACGGCAAGCCGTCGCCCTCGACCTCGACGCGCAGCCAGCCCGTCTACAATCCGGCCACCGGCGAACGGTCGGCGACGCTGCCGCTTTCCACGGCGGCGGAGCTCGATGCCGCCGTCGCCTCGGCCAAGGCGGCGTTCCCGGCCTGGGCCGACACGCCGCCGATGAAGCGCGCCCGCGTCATGTACAAGTTCAAGGACCTGCTGGAGCAGAACGCCGACAGGATCGCCAGGGCGATCTCGGCCGAGCACGGCAAGACCCATGACGATGCGCTCGGCGAAGTGCAGCGCGGCCTCGAGGTCGTCGAGTTCGCCTGCGGCATCCCGCATCTGCTGAAGGGCGAGTATTCGAAGAATGTCGGCCCGGCGATCGACACCTATTCCGACCGCCAGGCGCTCGGCGTCGTCGCCGGCATCACGCCGTTCAACTTCCCCTGCATGGTGCCGCTCTGGATGTATCCAGTGGCGATCGCCTGCGGCAACACCTTCATCCTGAAGCCGTCGGAGCGCGACCCGGGTGCCGCCATGCTGGTGGCGGAGCTGCTGCACGAGGCAGGCCTGCCGGCTGGCGTTCTCAACGTCGTGCATGGCGACAAGGAAGTCGTCGACGCAATCCTGCATCATCCCGACATCAAGGCGGTTTCCTTCGTCGGCTCGACGCCGATCGCGCAATATGTCTATGCGACCGGGACGGCGGCCGGAAAGCGCGTCCAGGCGCTGGGCGGCGCCAAGAACCACATGGTCATCATGCCGGATGCCGACATGGACAAAGTCGCCGACGCGCTGATGGGCGCCGGCTACGGTTCGGCCGGCGAGCGCTGCATGGCGGTCTCTGTCGCGGTTCCGGTTGGCCAGAAGACGGCCGATGCCCTGGTCGAGACGCTGGCGCCGCGCGTGCGCGCGCTGAAGATCGGCCCGGCCACGGACCGTGACGCGGAGATGGGCCCGCTCGTCACCAAGCAGCACATGGAAAAGGTGCTCGGCTACATCGACAAGGGTGTCGCCGAGGGCGCGAAGCTGGTCGTCGACGGCCGTGGCTTCAAGCTGCAGGGCTACGAGGACGGCTACTTCGTCGGTGGCACGCTTTTTGATCATGTCAGCAAGGACATGACGATCTATCGCGAGGAGATCTTCGGTCCCGTGCTCGCCGTGTTGCGGGCGGGCACCTATTCCGAGGCACTCGAGCTGATCAATGCCCATGAATTCGGCAATGGCACCGCGATCTTCACCCGCGACGGCGACGCGGCGCGTTCGTTTGCCGACAAGGTCGAGGCCGGCATGGTCGGCATCAACGTGCCGATCCCGGTTCCCGTTGCCTATCATTCCTTCGGCGGCTGGAAGAAGTCGATCTTCGGCGATCACGCCATTTACGGGCCGGAGGGCGTGCATTTCTACACAAGGCTGAAGACGGTCACGACCCGCTGGCCGGACGGCATCAAGTCCGGTGCGGTCTTCAACTTCCCGACGATGTGACGCTAAGGTGTCGTCGGGACAATCCGCTGATTCCAGCATCTCCGCACCAGCGGAGATGTGCTCGGCCGCGACGCTGTGCGGCCGAGGGAAGCGCGGTCTTCTTCACTTGGGCCGGGATCGCGCCTGAGAGCCAAACCAACGAAAGATGAGCGCATGACGGCCCCGACCGACAATCTCCGCATCAATGGCGAACGCCTCTGGGACAGCTTGATGGAGATGGCGAAGATCGGGCCTGGCATCGCCGGTGGCAACAACCGCCAGACGCTGACCGATTCCGACGCCGAGGGTCGCAGCCTCTTCCAGACCTGGTGCGAAGCGGCCGGCATGACGCTCGGCGTCGACAAGATGGGCACGATGTTCGCGACCCGTCCCGGCACCGATCCCAATGCGCTGCCGGTCTATGTCGGCAGTCATCTCGATACCCAGCCGACCGGCGGCAAATATGACGGCGTGCTCGGCGTGCTGTCGGCGCTGGAGGTCGTGCGCTCGATGAACGATCTCGGCATCCGGACCAAGCACCCGATCGTCGTCACCAACTGGACCAATGAGGAAGGCGCGCGCTTCGCCCCGGCCATGCTGGCCTCGGGAGTGTTCGCCGGCGCGCTGACGCTCGACTACGCCTATGAGCGTCGGGATCCGGAGGGCAAGACCTTCGGCGACGAGTTGAAGCGGATCGGCTGGGTCGGCGACGAGGAAGTCGGCGCCCGCAAGATGCACGCCTATTTCGAATATCACATCGAGCAGGGGCCGATCCTCGAGGCTGAGGCGAAGCAGATCGGCGTCGTCACCCATTGCCAGGGCTTGTGGTGGCTGGAAGTGACGCTGACCGGTCGCGAGGCGCATACCGGCTCGACGCCGATGAACCTCCGCGTCAATGCCGGGCTTGCCATGGCGCGCATCCTCGAGATGGTGCAGACGGTGGCAATGGAGAGCCAGCCGGGCGCCGTCGGCGGCGTCGGCCAGATGTTCTTCACGCCCAATTCGCGCAATGTCCTGCCCGGCAAGGTCGTGTTCTCGATCGACATCCGCAGCCCCGACCAGGCCAAGCTCGACGGCATGCGCGCCCGCATCGAGACCGAGGCGGCCGAGATCGCCGCGACGCTCGGCGTCGGCTGCTCGATCGAGGCGGTCGGCCATTTCGATCCCGTCACCTTCGATCCCGTGCTGGTGTCACGCGTCCGCGACGCGGCCGAGCGGCTCGGCTACAGCCACATGAACATCATCTCCGGCGCCGGCCACGACGCCTGCTGGGCCGCCAAGGTGGCGCCGGCGACGATGATCATGTGCCCCTGCGTCGGCGGTTTGTCGCATAATGAAGCCGAGGAGATCAGCCCGGAATGGGCGGCGGCGGGCGCCGACGTCCTGTTCCACGCCGTGCTGGAGACCGCTGAAATCGCCGGCTGAAGCCGGAAAACCAAAAAAATGGCTGGCAAAGTCGGCCGAAAGACCAGAGGGAAGTCATCATGTCGACGGTAATCAAGGGCGGCACCATCGTCGCTGCCGACCGGAGCTACGAGGCGGATATCCGCATCGAGGGCGAGACCATCCAGGCGATCGGGCCGGATCTTTCCGGCGACACGGTCGTCGATGCGTCGGGCGCCTACATCATTCCCGGCGGCATCGATCCGCATACGCATCTCGAAATGCCCTTCATGGGCACGACGGCGGCCGAAACGTGGGAAAGCGGCACCTTCGCAGCGCTTTCCGGCGGCACGACGACCGTGGTCGACTTCGTCATCCCGGGCGAGGCCGGCATGCTGGCGGCGCTGGAGGAATGGGAAGGCCGCGCCACGCGCCAAGCCTCCTCCGACTATTCCTACCACATGTGCGTCACCGGCTGGTCGGAGAAGCACTTTGATGACATGGCCAAGGTGGTCGAGCGCGGCATCAACACCTTCAAGCACTTCATGGCCTACAAGGGCGCCCTGATGGTGAATGACGACGAGATGTTCGCTTCGTTCCAGCGTTGCGCGGCGCTCGGCGCGCTGCCGCTGGTGCATGCCGAGAACGGCGACATCGTTGCCGCCCTGCAGCAGAAATATCTGGCCGAAGGCACGACGGGACCGGAGGGCCATGCCTTCTCGCGGCCGCCGGAAGTCGAGGGCGAGGCGACGAACCGCGCCATCATGATCGCCGACGCCGCCGGCGTGCCGGTCTATATCGTGCACGTCTCCTGCGAACAGAGCCACGAGGCGATCCGCCGGGCCCGCCAGAAGGGCATGCGCGTCTTTGGCGAACCCTTGATCCAGCACCTGACGCTGGACGAGAGCGAATATTTCAACCGCGACTGGGACTATGCGGCGCGGCGCGTGATGTCGCCGCCCTTCCGCAACAAGATCCACCAGGACAGCCTCTGGGCGGGCCTCGCCGCCGGCTCGCTGCAGGTGGTCGCCACAGACCATTGCGCCTTCACCACCGAGCAGAAGCGCGTCGGCCTCGGCAATTTCGCCAGGATCCCGAATGGCACCGGCGGCGTCGAGGACCGGCTCTCCGTGCTCTGGACCAAGGGCGTCGAGACGGGCCGGCTGACCCCGAACGAGTTCGTCGCCGCGACCTCGACTAACATCGCCCAGATCCTCAACATCTACCCGCGGAAGGGCGCGATCCTGCCGGGTTCCGACGCCGATCTGGTCGTCTGGGATCCGAAGCTCAGCAAGACGATCTCGGCGGCGAACCAGAAATCCATCATCGATTACAACGTCTTCGAGGGTGTCGAGGTCCGCGGCCTGCCGCGCTACACGATCTCGCGCGGCGAGGTCGTCTGGGCCGACGGCCAGAACTCGCAGCCGCAGCCCGGCCGTGGCAAGTTCATCCGGCGCCGGCCGTTCCCGGCCGTCAACGCCGCCCTTTCGAGGTGGAAGGAAGTGACGGCGCCGCGCGCGGTGAACCGCTCGCCCGAGCATATGCCGATCGGCGTTTGAGGTAGGGCATGAGCGCCGTGTTCCAGCCTTTCGAGGATAGAGCCGACGGTCAGTCTTCCACCGGGCACGCCGCATCCGTCATCGATATAAGTGGGCTTTCGCTCACCTTCGAGACGAATGACGGCCCGGTGCAGGCGCTGTCCAACATCGATCTCGACGTCCAGCGGGGCGAGTTCGTCTCCTTCATCGGGCCGTCCGGTTGTGGCAAGACCACGCTGCTGCGGGTGATCGCCGATCTCGAGCAGCCGACCGGCGGCTCGATCACCGTCAATGGCGTGTCGCCGGAAGAGGCGCGGCTGGCCCGCGCCTATGGCTATGTGTTTCAGGCGGCAGCGCTTTATCCCTGGCGCACCATCGCCAACAACGTCGCCCTGCCGCTCGAGATCATGGGATTGCCCAAGGCCGAGCGCGAGCGGCGGATCGCCGACAATCTGGCGCTGGTCAACCTTTCGGGCTTCGAGAAGAAATACCCCTGGCAGCTTTCCGGCGGCATGCAGCAACGCGCCTCGATCGCCCGCGCTCTCGCGGTCGAGCCGGAGCTTCTGCTGATGGATGAACCCTTTGGCGCGCTTGACGAAATCGTCCGGGACCACCTCAACGAACAGCTGCTGAAGCTGTGGGCGAAGACGCAGAAAACCGTCGTCTTCGTCACCCATTCGATCCCCGAGGCCGTCTTCCTCTCGACCAAGATCGTCGTGATGTCGCCGCGGCCCGGCCGGGTCACCGACATCATCGATTGCGGTTTCCCACGCGATCGCAACCTCGACATCCGCGAGACGCCGGAGTTCCTGGAGGTCGCGGCCCGTGTCCGCAACGGCCTGAGGGCAGGGCATTCCTATGAGGACTGACCGGCGATACGGCGCACCCCTGGGTGGGGTTGATACGCACCCGCGGCGTTACCCCCTCGTTAGCCCTGCGTCAGCGCGGCACCAGGCCTTCCAGTTCCGGCAGCAGGACGACGCTTTCCTGCTCGTTCGGATCGGTGCGGGCGATGACGGCGACCAGGGGCTCGGAGCCCCGGTTGACGGCAAGATGCGGGAGGTCGGCGGGGATGTAGAACAGCTCGCCCGCCCTGACGACGACGTGTTGCTCCAGCCGCTCGCCGAACCAGGTCTCGGCCTCGCCGGCGAGGATGTAGATCGCCGTCTCGTGGTGCTCGTGCTTGTGGGCGCTGGCCCGACCGCCCGGCGGGACGGTCAGAAGGACCATGCAGAGCCCGGTCGCGCCGACCGACTCGGCCGAGATGCCCTCGACATAGGTGAAGCCCTGCTTGCCCAGGTAGCTGCCGCCGGGACGGATCACCCGGCAGGTCCGTTCGATGGTCGCGCTCATGTCGCCTCCAAATGGCTCACTACCGGAAGATATGGGACGGGGATGGCCGCATGACCACGCTCGCCGCCTCGGGCGCCGTTGCCGCCCGCCCGCGCTCGCTGAAGAAGCCCGGCCATGTCTTTCCGGTCACCGTCGTCGTGCTGGCGATCCTCGTCATCTGGTATGTCGGCGCCTTCTTCCTGAACGCCCAGCTGGCACGGGACCAGTTCGCCCGCCAGAAGGTGGAACCGACGACGCGGGAACTTGTCGCGGCTACCTATGCGATGGAGCGGCCGCTGCTGCCGGCGCCGCACCAGGTTGCCGCCGAGCTCTGGAAGAGCACGACCGGCTACCCGATCAATTCCAAGCGCAGCCTCGTCTATCACGGCTGGGTGACGCTCTCGGCGACGCTCGCCGGCTTCGTCATCGGCACGGCGCTCGGCCTGCTGCTCGCCATCGGCATCGTCCATGTCGCGAGCCTCGACAAGAGCCTGATGCCCTGGGTGGTAGCCTCGCAGACCATCCCCATCGTCGCCATCGCGCCGATGATTGTCGTGGTCGGCTATAACCTGATGAACGGCCAGCTCGGGCTTTCGACCGACACCTCGCGCTTCCTCGCCAAGGCGATGATCTCGACCTATCTCTCCTTCTTTCCCGTCGCCGTCGGCATGGTGAAGGGGCTGCGTTCGCCCGATCCGATGCATCTCGATCTGATGCGCACCTATTCGGCGACCGGCTGGCAGGCGTTCTGGAAGCTGCGCTTCCCGACCTCGCTGCCCTATCTGTTCACCTCGATGCAGATCGCCATCGCCATCAGCCTGGTCGGCGCCATCGTCGGCGAATTGCCGACCGGCGCCTCGGCCGGCCTCGGCGCACGACTGCTCGCCGGTTCCTACTACGGCCAGACGGTGCAGATCTGGGCGGCGCTGCTGGCCGCGTCGATCCTCGCTGCCGTGCTGGTGGCGATCGTCGGCCTCGCCAACCGCATCGTCCTGAAGCGCATGGGGATGGCGAGATGAGTATCGTCGTGAACTTCGCCTCCCTTCTCCCTCCCCCCTGTGGGGAGGGTCGGGGTGGGGGTGCCACCTGGATGGTGGGGGCTGGCCTCCATTCGCGCCGATATCATTCCATGCGGAGGGGCCGAGCCGGTACCCCCTCCCTAACCCTCCCCACAAGGGGGAGGGAATTGGCGGCGGAGGGGATGGCCCGATGAGTTCGCGCGGACATCTCCAACCCTGGCTTGCCTTCCTCGGCCTGTTCGCCGCCGTAGCCCTGCCGCTCGACGCCGCCGATCCCGCCCGTCTGCTGCCGCGCGAAGGTCTCGCCGGCTGGAGCGTCATCCTGCTTCTGGCGCTGGCGACCTACGCGGCCGTCAAGGCCGAGCGCAGCACCGTCACGGCGATCCTGCTGGCGCTGGCAGCCCATGCCGGTGCCTGGTACGCGCTCGCCATCCTGCCTGGCCTCGCCGGCCATGCCGGTCCCGGTTTCTGGGCGCTGCTCCTCACCGCCTGGCTGCTGGCCTGGCGGCTGGTGTCGCAGCTTTCCGCCATCAAGCCGCGCGGCGGGCTCGGCGGCTTCCTCTTGAAACTCGTCGTGCCGCTGATCTTCGGCGCCTGGCTGTTGATCTTCTGGGAGGTGATCGTCGTCGCCTTCCAGGTGCCGAGCGTCCTGATCCCGCCGCCCTCGGCGATCTGGGCCAAGCTCGCCTCGTCGATCCCGATTCTCGCCGCCGATTTCCGCCAGACCTTCCTGAAGGCGGTGATCGCCGGCTATGTGATCGGCTGCGGCTCCGGCTTCCTGGTCGCCATCCTGGTCGACCGCATCCCGTTCCTGCAGCGGGGCCTGCTGCCGGTCGGCAACCTGGTCTCGGCGCTGCCGATCATCGGTATCGCGCCGATCATGGTGATGTGGTTCGGCTTCGACTGGCCGTCCAAGGCGGCGGTGGTGGTCGTCGCCACCTTCTTCCCGATGCTGGTCAATACCGTCACCGGCCTCGCCGCCTCGCAGCCGATGCAGCGCGACCTGATGCGCACCTATGCCGCGAATTATTGGCAGTCGCTATTCAAGCTGCGGCTTCCCGAGGCGCTGCCGTTCATATTCAATGCACTCAAGATCAATTCTACACTGGCCCTGATCGCTGCCATCGTTGCCGAATTCTTCGGCACGCCGATCGTGGGCATGGGATTCCGTATCTCCACCGAAGTCGGGCGCATGAACATCGACATGGTGTGGGCGGAAATCGCGGTGGCGGCCTTGGCCGGCTCCGCGTTCTACGGGGTGATCGCGCTCATCGAGCGCGCCTCGACCTTCTGGCATCCGTCCTTCCGCACCTGAGGGCGGGGCCAGCCATGAACAGAACCTGGAGGGGTCTATGAAGAAGCTTATGATTGGGGCGCTCGCGGTCGCCGCGGGGCTCATGACCAGCGTCTCGGCCCATGCGGCCGATGCGTTGACGCTGCAGCTGAAATGGGTCCCGCAGGCCCAGTTCGCCGGCTACTACGTCGCCAAGGAGAAGGGCTTCTACGACGAGGAAGGCCTCGACGTCACCATCAAGCCGGGTGGCCCGGACATCGCCCCCGAGCAGGTGATCGCCGGCGGCGGCGCCGATGTCATCACCACCTGGATGCCGGCAGCGCTGGCTTCGCGCGAGAAGGGCGTACCGCTCGTCAACATCGCCCAGCCCTTCAAGAAGTCGGGCATGATGCTGACCTGCCGCAAGGATACCGGCATCAAGTCGCCGGATGATTTCAAGGGCAAGACGCTCGGCGTCTGGTTCTTCGGCAATGAATATCCGTTCCTCGCCTGGATGGCCAAGCTCGGCCTTTCGACCGAGGGTGGCCCGAACGGCGTCACCGTGCTGAAGCAGGGCTTCAACGTCGACCCGCTGATCCAGAAGCAGGCCGACTGCATCTCGACCATGACCTATAACGAGTTCGGCCAGGTGCTGGACGCCGGCATTCCGGA
Organism: Kaistia granuli DSM 23481; assembly: GCF_000380505.1. Classification (GTDB taxonomy): domain Bacteria; phylum Pseudomonadota; class Alphaproteobacteria; order Rhizobiales; family Kaistiaceae; genus Kaistia; species Kaistia granuli. The sequence continues at coordinate 218,317 of NZ_AQYH01000004.1, forward strand.
GAGCGACCTGATCGTCTTCAAATACGAGGACCAGGGCGTCGCGACGCTGGAAGACGGTCTCTATGTCATGGAAGACAAGCTGAAGGACCCGGCCTTCGTCGACAAGATGGCGAAGTTCGTCCGCGCCTCGATGAAGGGCTGGGCCTACGCCCGTGACAACACCGACGAAGCCGCCAAGATCGTGCTCGAGAACGACGACACCGGGGCGCAGACCGAAGCGCATCAGAAGTTCATGATGGGCGAGGTCAACAAGCTGACCGAGGGCACCACCGGCGCGCTCGACGAGGCCGATTACAAGCGCACCGTCGCCACGCTGCTGGCAGCCGGCGGCGAAGCGCCCGTCATCACCAAGGAGCCGACCGGCGCCTGGACGCATGCCGTCACCGACGCGGCCGGCCTGAAGTAAGCCGCGCCATTGATACGAAGTTGAAACGGGCGCCTTCGGGCGCCCGTTTTTCATTGGGGCGGAGACGTGGGGCGGAAGGGGGCGGGCCACCTCACCTCAGGATCAATCGTCCCTCAGCTCTCCGCTTCGCATCGCTTCAGCGCCGCCGGCGCGAGGCCGGCATCGCGCGCGATCATCGTCAGCTTCTGGTCGCCGAACCGCCACGAGCACACGATAGCGCCCTCGGCCAGCGCAGACGGCACGGTCCGGTAGGCCGCCGTCAGCAGGAAGGCGAGCGGCCGCCCGGCCGCCTCATCCCAGAGGATCGCCATCGGCTCGCGCACCGGATCGATCGCCGCATAGGTCATGCGGTCGGCATCCGGCAGATAGTAGCGCAGCGCCTTTTCCGCATGCGGCGCGTCGGTCAGGATCTCGGCATCGCGCACGCCGCTCTCGCGCAGGAAGGCGGCGACGGGACGCCAGTCATATTTTCGCGCTGAAACCAGCATGTCGAGCGCCTGGAGCGCGATGCCGGCCAGCAGGGCGACGAGAACGGCGAGAGCGGGCAGCCGCGCCACACCCGGCCGGGCGACGAGGGCGGCGATACCGGCCGAGGCAAGCAACACCGCCGCCGGCAGCATGCCGATCAGATAGCGGCCGGCGCTGGCCGAGAAGATGCCGAGGACAAGGAACACCAGTGGCGTGCCGAAGGCGGTGACAGCGAGCATCCGATGGGCGGGCTTCGCCCGATTGGCGAGGAAGCCGGCGAGCATCAGGGCGAGAAAGCCGGTCGCGAGCCAGCCGTTCCAGCCGGCGTCGAGAAAGCGGTCGAGATCGCGCGGCACGACGAAACCATAGGTCTCACCAAACGCCTCGATCGCCCGCTGGCCATAGCCGTAGCGGGACTGCCACTTCATCAGCCCGACCGGCTTCTCGGCCTGCGCCTGCACGGCGGGGAGCAGGAAGGCGGCGGCGACGACAATGCCGGTCCAGGTGATGAGGATGTGGCGCCACCAGAGCCGCTTCAGCGCCGGGGCGAAGTTCCGGAATCCGCAGGCGGGGAGCGCGAGGTGCTGCAGGGCGACCGGGACGATGCCTGCCGGGATCGAAAGCGCCGCGCCGAGCGTGCCGATGGTGGCCAGGATCGCCTGCCGCCCGGGCTTCGGCCGGCCGGTCAGGAGCCCGATCTGGCCGGTGATGGCGAGCGCCACGAAGGCGAGCATCAGCGCATAGGGCCGCGCTTCCTGGCCATACTGGATCAGCGCCGGATAGAAGGCGTAGAGCAGGGCGGCCGCGATGGCGCCGACCCGGCCGGAGAGCCGCAGTGCCAGCAGCGCGACGAGGGCGCCGGCGAGGCTGTCGAGCAGTGCAGACGGCAGGCGCAGCGCGAATTCCGAGCCGCCAGCGAGGCCCAGCCCCTTCAACAGCGCGAAATAGGTCGGGAAATGGCCGTTGGCGAGCCGGTCGGCGACGAGGCCGGACCAGGACGCCCTGGCGACATCGGCGGTGATCACCTCGTCGAACCAGAGCGCCAGCTCGCCGAGCGTCGACAGGCGGATGACGAGGCAGAGCGAGAAGGTCAGGACGAAGACGATCGCCGGCGCCGCGGCGGCCGCCTTCGACCGCCATGCAGCACTTCCCGCCCGCAGGATGATCTCGGCCTCAGCCATGTCTGCTTCCCGCATTCAGCTCACCGCCTGCCCATGGCGGATAAGCCCGCCATCGCGATCCCGTGACAAGCTGTTGCGCTTCTTGTCAGGCAAATCCGTGGCCGGGCCTCCTTGCCGCTTGTGCGAGGCGCCGGGGAGCGCTACGAGCGCAGAAGGTATTCTCGTTTCCGTAACGACAACCCATCTTGGCCATCCCTCTGGAGCATTCGACCGTGTCCCGCCAGAAGACCCCAGACGACGCCGTGTTCGAGGCCCTGATCGCAACGGCGATCGCCGCCGGCGTCGTCGTCATGCGCGTCTATGATGGCGGCTTCGCGGTCGAGCACAAGGGCGATGCGTCGCCGGTGACGGAAGCCGACCGGCTGGCGGAACAGGTGATCCTCGCCGATCTCGCCCGACTGGTGCCCGGCATTCCCGTCGTCGCCGAGGAGGCCTGCGCCGACGGGCTCATTCCCGCCGTCGGGGCCACGTTCTTCCTGGTCGACCCGGTCGACGGCACGCGTGAATTCATCAGCCGCAATGGCGATTTCACCGTCAATATCGGCCTGGTCGAGAATGGCGAGCCGACACTCGGCATCGTCTACGCGCCGGCGCGCGGCGATCTCTATGCCGGCCGCCTCGGCAAGGGCGCCGAGCATCTGACCATCGTCGACGGCGCCATCGCCCATCGCCGCGCCATCCATGTCGCCGATCCGGCCGCGTCGCCGCCGCGCATCCTTGCCAGCCGCTCGCATCGCACGCCCGAGACGGACGAATTCATCGCCCGCTTTCCCGGCGCCTCGCTGGTGGTGGCCGGCTCGTCGTTGAAATTCTGCCTGATGGCGGCCGGCGAGGCGGATCTCTATCCGCGCATGGGGCCGACCATGCAATGGGACACGGCGGCGGGCGACGCGGTGCTGCGCGCGGCCGGCGGCATGGTCGAGACGATCGACGGGGAAACGTTTGTCTACGGCCCTGGCGCGGGCGACGGCGTGCGCGCCTTCGCCAATCCCTGGTTCGTGGCAAGGGGAGCGGAACGGGTCGCGGCGATCGCGTAAATCACGATCATTTCTATAGAGATTGTTGAAATCACTTTTCTGATATCGGCGTCATCGCGCCAATCTTCAGGCTATAGATGGAAATATACGGCACGGCTGTGCTTGAGAACAGGGGCTGACGAAGACTAGGTTTCCGCTCCATTCCGGAGTTTTTCATGGCACCACCCGTCCAGTCGCATCTTCGCCGCCTCGAAGCCGAGGCGATCTTCATCATGCGGGAAGTCGTCGCCAACTTCGATAATCCGGTGATGCTCTATTCGATCGGCAAGGATTCGTCGGTCATGCTTCACCTGGCGATGAAGGCCTTTTATCCGGCCAAGCCGCCCTTTTCCCTGCTGCATGTCGACACGACGTGGAAGTTCCGCGAGATGATCGCCTTCCGGGACGAGACGGTGCGCCGGCTCGGGCTCGATCTGCGCGTCCACACCAACCTCGAAGGCAAGGCGGCAGGCGTCAATCCGTTCGACCACGGCTCGTCCAACTACACCCAGATCATGAAGACCGAGGCGCTCAAGCAGGCGCTCGACACCGGCGGCTATGACGCGGCCTTCGGCGGCGCCCGCCGTGACGAGGAGAAAAGCCGCGCCAAGGAGCGCATCTTCTCGTTCCGTTCCGCCAATCACGGCTGGGACCCGAAGAACCAGCGGCCGGAGCTCTGGTCGCTCTACAACACCCGCATCAGGCCCGGTGAGACGATCCGCGTCTTCCCGCTGTCGAACTGGACCGAGCTCGACATCTGGCAATACATCCTCGCCGAGCAGATCCCGATCGTGCCGCTCTATTTCTCGGCCGAACGCCCGGTGGTCGAGCGCAATGGGCAGTGGATCATGGCCGACGACGCCCGCATGCGCTTCCTGCCCGGCGAGGTGCCGCAGATGCGGCGCGTCCGCTTCCGTACGCTCGGCTGCTATCCGCTGACGGCGGCGGTCGAATCCGACGCCGAAACGCTCGACGACATCGTCCGCGAGATGTTCCTCGCCACCACCTCCGAGCGGCAGGGCCGCCTCATCGACCATGACGAATCCGGCTCGATGGAGAAGAAGAAGCGCGAGGGCTATTTCTGATGACCGAGATCGTTTCCCCCCGGCCGGTCGTCGACGGACACCCCGCCTCCGAGCTCTTTGCCCGCAAGGACGACAAGGGCATCCTGCGCTTCCTGACCTGCGGCAGCGTCGATGACGGCAAGTCGACCCTGATCGGCCGCCTGCTCTACGACACCAAGCGCCTGTTCGACGACCAGATCGCCACGCTGGAGAAGGATTCGCGAAAATTCGGCACGGTCGGCGATGACATCGACCTCGCCCTCCTCGTCGACGGCCTCGAGGCCGAGCGGGAGCAGGGCATCACCATCGACGTCGCCTATCGCTTCTTCGCCACCGAAAAGCGCAAGTTCATCGTCGCCGACACGCCCGGTCACGAGCAGTACACCCGCAACATGGCGACCGGCGCCTCGACGGCGGATCTCGCCGTGCTCCTCATCGATGCGCGAAAAGGCATCCTGACGCAGACGCGGCGCCACGCCACGATCGCCTCGCTGCTCGGCATCCGCCATGTCGTGCTCGCCGTCAACAAGATCGACCTGATGGGCTACGATCGCGACGTGTTCGAGCGCATTGTCGGCGAGTTCGACGCCGAGGCCGAGCATTACGGCTTCGCCACGCGGGTGGCGATCCCGCTGTCGGCCCGGTTCGGCGACAATGTCATCGGCCAGAGCCCGAACATGACCTGGTATCAGGGCCCGACGCTGATCGAGCATCTCGAGGGCCTGGAACTCGAGCCCGGCGTCGACCGGCCGCTCCGCTTTCCCGTGCAATGGGTCAACCGCCCCGATCTCACCTTCCGCGGCTATGCCGGAACGGTGGCGAGCGGCGCGGTCCACCCCGGCGACACGGTGGTGGTGGCGCGCTCCGGCCAGCCGGCCAGGGTCGAGCGCATCGTCACCTATGACGGTGACCTGTCGGCCGCCGAGACGGACGACGCCGTGACGCTGACGCTCGACCGCGAGATCGACATTTCGCGCGGCGACGTGCTGGTGCCGGCCGACGCGCGACCGGAGGTCTCGGACCAGGTCGCCGCCCATCTGATCTGGATGGCCGAAGAGCCGATGCTGCCCGGGCGCCCCTATCTCCTCAAGCTCGGCACGCGCACGATCGGCGCGGCGGTGACCGAGCTGAAGCATCTCGTCGAGGCCGACACGCTGAAGCCGCTCGCCGCCAAGACGCTCGGCCTCAACGATATCGGCTTCGCCAACCTGTCGCTGGCCGAGCCCGTCGCCTTCGACCCCTATGACGACAACCACGCCACCGGCGCCTTCATCCTGATCGACCGATTCACCAACCAGACGGTGGCGGCCGGCATGGTCCGCTTCGGGCTGCGCCGCGCCACCAACATCCACCGCCAGGTGCTCGACATCGACAAGGCGTCGCGCGCCGGCGCCAAGGGACAGCGGCCGAGCATCCTGTGGTTCACCGGCCTGTCGGGCGCCGGCAAGTCGACCATTGCCAACATGGTCGAGAAGAAGCTGCACCTGATGGGGCGGCACACCTATCTGCTCGACGGCGACAATGTCCGCCACGGCCTCAACCGCGACCTCGGCTTCACCGACGCCGACCGCGTGGAAAACATCCGGCGCGTCGCCGAGACGGCCAAGCTGTTCGTCGATGCCGGGCTGATCGTGCTGGTGTCGTTCATCTCGCCCTTCCGCTCCGAACGGCAGATGGCGCGCGACCTGGTCGAAGATGGCGAGTTCATCGAGATCTTCGTCGACACGCCGCTTGCCGTCGCCGAGGAGCGCGACGTGAAGGGGCTCTACAAGAAGGCGCGCGAAGGCCAGATCAAGAACTTCACCGGCATCGACAGTCCCTATGAGCCGCCGATGGCGGCCGACATCCACCTCGACACAACGGCGCATGATTCCGAGGCGCTGGCCGACCAGATTGTCGACTACCTCATCGGCAACGGTTACCTGCCTGGGTAACGCCGGGCGGGGCGGGCGCTTTTCGCCTCTCCCTGAGGAGAGGTGACGGGCGAGCCTGCGTCCGTCCCGACGGAGAGCCCTTACTTGAGGATCTCGATCCGGACCGAGCTGACGTCGGCGGCGGTACCGTCGCCGGGGATGCCGGGCTCGAGCATCACCGCGTCGGTTTCCGGACCGCCGCGTTCCTTCGGCACCGTCCAGACCAGCGACAGCGGCGCATAGTCGGCCGTGAGGTCGCCGTCCTGCCAGGGGCTGAGGGCGCGGCCGTTCTGATAGGCGAAGCGCAGCGTGTTGGCCGGGTTGTCCGCGGCGGCGCGGGCGACCACGACGATGCGGACGGTGCGCCCCGCCAGACGCTCGAACACGCCGCGACCGACGGTAATCCGCGACCCGGTCGAATTGGACGAGGATGAGATGCGGGCGAATCCGCCCAGCGTGTCGCCTTCGAAGCGGACCGGATTGTCGGGCGACGACTGGAACACGCTCGGATCGCGGCCATCGAACAAGCTGATTGATTCGAGCGCCAGGGCGCCGCTTGCAATCTCCGGCGGCTGTGTCGTCGCCGGCGGGGGCGTCGCGGCCGGGGCGACAGCGGCGGGTGGTGCCGGGGCGGCCGGATCGGCGGCGCGGACCGGCGGCGCCGGCTCGACGACGGCGACCTGCGGCGCGGGACCGCGCACCAGGAAATAGGCGCCACCGAGCACGCCGCCAGCCAGAACGAGCACGACCGCGGCGATCGCCGCGATCCTCCGGCCGCTGAGCTGGCCGATCGCATCGCCGAAGCGTTCGCCGAGGCCGCGGCGGGCCGGCTCGTCGTCGTAGCCCTCGTCGTCGGCGAGTTCCCGGTCCGGGAGTTCATCGTCGGCTAAGTCGTCATCGGCCGACGGCTCGTCGAAGCGCCGGCCGGCCGGCCCGACCGTGGCCAGCCGCCTAGGCTCATCACCCGACGCTTCGTCCTCGTCCTCGTCGTCTTCGGCCGAATCGTCGCGCAATTCGTCTTCGTCGGCCAGATCGTCGTCGAAGCGGGTACCCAGTGGCCGGACCTCGGCCAGGCGCTCGCCGAGCCGCTCGAGGCGTTCGACGTCGGTCGACGTTTGGTCGTCCGGTTCGCCTTCACGCTCGTCTTCCGGTTCGTCTTGCGGCGCGTCGTCGGACTGCTTTTCGGCGTCCTCGATCCAGCTGTCGTAGAGGTCCGGATCCGTGTCCGTCTCGTCGGCGTCGTCCTCCTTGATGGGGGACGCGGCCTCGATCTCGTCTTCGAGCTCGATCGGTTCCTCGTCCGCCGGCGTTTCCGACGGCTCGTCGTCGGTGACAGGAGCCAGCCGGCCGTTGAGCCGCGCCAGCGCCTCCTCGACCGCCTTCTTCGCCTTCAGCGCGCTCTCGGCCTTGTCTGCCGAGGTGGCGGGTGTCGGCGAGCCGATCTGCGGCAGCGGTTCGAAGCGGGCCGGTCGGCGCAGAATGGCGAGCGCCTCGGCGCGCCGGTCCGGCAGCGCGGCGGGTTCGGGCTTCGGCTCGGGTTCTGGTTCCGGCTCGGCTGTCGCCGCCGCTGCCAACTGGACTGCGATGTCGGCGGGCTCGAAGCTCGCCAACAGCGGCAGTTCCGGCTCGTCCTCATCGTCTTCGCCGCCGTCCTGTGCTGCCGGCGCATCCTCGGCCTCGCCCAGGATGGCGGCGACGATATCGTCGAACTCGTCGATCTTGCTGTCGATCTCGCTGGGCGAGAGCGGCGGGTCATACGACCACAGCAGGCGGATCATGGCTTCGCGCGCATTGGCGAACATGCGTTCCCGACCGTCGTGATCGGACGGCTCGAGATGCGCAACGGAGCGGCGCAGGACCGATTGAAGCTGACTCATATCCCTCGGGATGACCGGAAAAGGGTGAACGAACGGTTGATAATCCGAACCGAAGGCAAAACTTCGGCAGCCTTGCGGCCGTCGCGGAGCGTTTTCGATCGAAGCGGAAGGCCGGTTCGCGGGAAGAAACCGCGACCCGGCAAGGAGCCTATCCCTTCTTGAGGAACTTCAGCCCGTGTCCGAGGATGAGCGGATCCGGCTCCCGCACCACCGACTTGTCGCGGCCGGGATAGTCGATCTGGCCGAGCACATGACGGATGATGTTGAGGCGGGCACGGCGCTTGTCGTTGGCCAGCACCACGGTCCAAGGTGTCGTGTCGTTGTGGCAGGCGTCGAGCATGGTGTCGCGCGCCTTGGAGTAATCCTTCCATTTGCCGAGCGCGGCATAGTCCATCGGCGACAACTTCCAGATCTTCAGCGGATTGTGTCGCCGCTCGTGGAAGCGCTTCAGCTGCATCTCCTGGCCGATGTCGAGCCAGAACTTGAACAGGATGGTGCCGGACTGGACCTGCGCCAGTTCGAAATACGGAGCCTGCTTGAGGAAGATCTCGTGCTCCTCGGGCGTGCAGAAGCCCATCACGATCTCGACGCCGGCGCGGTTGTACCAGGAGCGGTCGAAGGTGACGATCTCGCCGGCGGTCGGCAGTTCGGCGACATAGCGCTGGAAGTACCACTGGCCGCGCTCGGTGTCGGTCGGCTTCGGCAGCGCCACGTCGCGGGCCTGGCGCGGATTCATGTACTGGCGCAGCGCGAAGATGGCACCGCCCTTGCCGGCGGCGTCGCGGCCCTCGAACAGCATCACCACCTTGAGGCCCTTGTCGATCACGTGGTGCTGCAGCTTGACCAGCTCGATCTGCAGGGCCGTCAGTTCTTCGTCGTATTTCTCCGACTTCAGCGTTTTGTCATAGGGATAGCCGCCGGACTTGAGGGCGGCGTCGGCCACCCAGTCGGGCAGGACGGGATCGTCGAGATCGAAGGAGCCGAGCTTGGTTTCGATCGGCGCGGCGTCGACGTCGGGCTCGAGCTGTTTCGGGAGCGTCGGGGCTGGATCGGTCTTGCCGTTCTTCCCCGGCTTGTCGGACTTGCCGTTCTTGCCACCGTTCTTGCCACCGTTTTTGCCCGTCGGTTCGGCGGCGGCCGGCGAGGCATTGTCGTCGGCTTTCAGCGTCTCGGCCTGACTTTTGCCGGCCTCGGATGCACCGGCTTTGGACTTCGTTTTGCCTGCATTGGCCATATCGGCTCCGATCTCCTAAGTATGCCCGCGCGGAGACTGCCACGATGTCATCAGCTTGTCCTGTTCGACATGCGATGGTGAGCCGGCATTGCTGTCGAAGGGCAGTGGATCTGGACGGGAATGGAAACGCTGAATGGTCGATGACGGCAGGACGGGGGACGATCGGGAAGGGCTCGACGGCGACAAGGGCGGCCTGATGGCGCGCCTGGTCGAGACACGCGCCTTCTTCCTGATGCTGGCGGCGCTGTTGCTGCTGCTGGTGCTGGTCGACCAGATCAGCGCCGTCGTTGCCGGCATACTGCTGGCGTCGAGCCTGGGTTTCTTCGCCGTCTTCGTGCGCGGCCGCGAGGAGCGCCCCGTCCGGCTCAAGAGCCGGCAACCGCCGTCGATCTGGCCGGAAACGGGCGTAAAGCGCATGGCCGACGCGCTGCCCGATCCCTGTGTCATTCTCGATCGTCGCGGCGTCGTGCGCTATGCCAACAGCCGCGCCGAGGCGGCGTTCCCGATCCGGCCGGGCGATCCCCTGACCTTCCGGCTGCGCGCCCCCGATTTCGTCGGCGCCTTCGACCGTGTCGCCGCTGGCGGCCCGGCCGAGAAGGTCGAGTTCCTGGAGCGCGGGGCGACCGAGCGCTGGTACGAGGCCTGGTTCTCGCCGCTCGAGCCGGCCGCCAGTGGCAGCGACCGCAGCGGCTTCATCGTGCTGATCTTCACCGACCTGACGGAACAGCGCATCAGCGAGAAGATCCGCGTCGATTTCGTCGCCAATGCCAGCCATGAGCTCCGCACGCCGCTCGCCTCTCTGTCCGGCTTCATCGAGACGATGCAGGGGCCGGCGCGCGACGACGCCAAGGCGCGCGAGCGCTTCCTCGGCATCATGCACGACCAGGCGACGCGCATGAGCCGCCTGATCGACGATCTGCTGTCGCTGTCGCGCATCGAGATGAAGGCGCATATGCGGCCGGAGACGCCGGTCGACCTGACGAAGGTGATCCGCGGCGTCGTCGACGCGCTCGAACCGCTGGCGCGCGATCTCGGCGTGACGATCGAGACCGACCTGCCGGACGAGCCGCTGGTGGTTCCTGCCGATCGCGACGAACTGGTGCAGGTGTTCCAGAACCTGATCGAGAACGGCTGCAAGTACGGCCGCTCCGGCAAGCGCGTGCTGGTGGCGGCGACGCCGCCGGTCGGCGGCCGTGGCGGCCCGGTCGTCTCGGTGCGCGATTTCGGCGCCGGAATTCCGGCCGAACACCTGCCGCGTCTGACCGAGCGCTTTTACCGGGCCGACATCCAGGCAAGCCACGCCCAGCGTGGCACCGGGCTCGGCCTCGCCATCGCCAAGCACATCCTGAATCGGCACCGCGCCCGGCTCCTGATCGAAAGCCGGGCCGGCGAAGGGGCTACCTTCACTGTCGCATTCACCACCTCGCTGACATTGCCTGATTCTGAGAAATCGGAGAAAGCCGTTTGATTTCAGTCCGTTGGACTGTCACAAAACAGTAATGGTATCGTCATAGAACCATTACCTGCCGGCTCTAGGGTCGCCTCGCGTCCCGGTCGTCATCGGCGGGGACAAGCAACCGCAAGTCCCGAACCTTCGTCAGGGAGACGTCAGGTGAAACTCAAGAACTTCGCTCTCGCCGCCGGCCTTTTCGCCGCCACCATCGGCCTCGGTTCGGCGCAGGCCGCCGACATTTCCGGCGCTGGCGCGACCTTCCCCTATCCGGTCTACGCCAAGTGGGCGGATAGCTATAAGAAGGAAACCGGCATCGGCATGAACTACCAGTCGATCGGTTCCGGCGGTGGCATCAAGCAGATCAAGGCCAAGACGGTCACCTTCGGCGCCTCCGACGCGCCGCTCAAGCCCGAAGAGCTCGAGAAGGCCGGCCTGGTCCAGTTCCCGACCGTCATCGGCGGTGTCGTTCCGATCATCAACGTTCCGGGCCTGAAGCCGGGCGAGCTCGTCCTCGACGGCCAGACGCTGGCCGACATCTTCCAGGGCAAGATCGGCAAGTGGAACGACGAGGCGATCCAGAAGCTCAACCCGTCGCTGACGCTGCCGGACATGGCGATCGCCGTCGTGCGCCGCTCGGACGGTTCGGGCACCAGCTTCGTGTTCACCACCTATCTCTCGCAGGTCTCGAAGGCCTGGGCCGACGAAGTCGGCGCCGCTTCGGCCGTCGAATGGCCGGTCGGCCTCGGCGCCAAGGGCAATGAAGGCGTCGCCGCCAATGTCGGCCAGACGCAGGGTTCGATCGGCTACGTCGAGTATGCCTTCGCCGCCCAGAACGGCATGTCCTACGCCAAGCTGGTCAACAAGGACGGCCAGACGGTCGGTCCGGACGCTGCCAACTTCGCCGCCGCCGCTGCCAACGTCGATTGGGCCAATGCTCCCGGCTACTACGTCCTGCTGACGAACGAGCCCGGCGCCACCTCCTGGCCGATCACCGCCGCCACCTTCATCCTGATGTACAAGCAGCCGGATGACGCGGCCGCTGTCGCCGAAGCCCTGAAGTTCTTCAACTGGGCCTACGACAAGGGCGACGCGATGGCCGAGGAACTGCACTACATCCCGCTGCCGGACTCGGTCGTCGCCAACATCAAGGCGACCTGGGCCAAGGAAATCCTTGCCGACGGCAAGCCGGTCTTCGCGGCCAACTAAGCTTGATTTGACAAGGGAAGAGGGGCGCACGGCCCCTCTTCCGAACTTCCATTCAGTGGCTCCCCATGCGGAACCGGGAAAACAACATGGTCGATGCAGCGATGACAGGCGTGACCAGCGCCGGCATGGATAGTGCCAAGCTGAAACGCATGCGGCGGTTCCGGGCCGGGGACGCCACCTTCAGAGGATTGACCTTCGGCGCCGCCCTGACGGTGCTGCTGCTGCTGGGCGGTGTCATTCTCTCCCTGATCCACGGCTCGATCCCGGCACTCTCCACCTTCGGCTTCGGCTTCCTGACCTCGCAGTCCTGGAACCCGGTCACCGAGAAGTTCGGCGCACTGGCGCCGATCTACGGCACGGTGGTCACCTCCTTCATCGCGCTGCTGATCGCCGTTCCCGTCGGCATCGGCATCGCCATCTTCCTGACCGAGCTCTGCCCGCCCTGGCTGAAGCGTCCGATCGGCATCGCCATCGAACTGCTCGCCGGCATCCCCTCGATCATCTACGGCATCTGGGGCCTGTTCGTTTTCGCCCCCTTCTTCCAGACCAAGGTGCAGCCCTTCCTGATCTCGCTGTTCGAGCCGATCCCGCTGCTCAGCAATCTGTTCGCCGGTCCGCCCTACGGTATCGGCATCCTGACCGCCGGCTTCATCCTGGCCATCATGGTGCTGCCTTTCATCACCTCGATCACCCGCGACGTGTTCGACACGGTGCCGGCGGTGCTGAAGGAGGCGACCTACGGCCTCGGCTGCACGACGTCGGAAGTCGTCACCAAGGTGGTGCTGCCCTATACCCGCGTCGGCGTCATCGGCGGCGTCATGCTCGGCCTCGGTCGCGCGCTCGGCGAGACGATGGCGGTCACCTTCGTGATCGGCAACGCCCACAAGATCTCCGCCTCGATCCTGGCGCCCGGCACGACGATCTCGGCCTCGATCGCCAATGAATTCACCGAAGCCGTCGGCGATCTCTACACCTCGTCGCTGATCGCACTCGGCCTGATCCTGTTCGTCATCACCTTCATCGTTCTCGCTGCGGCACGTCTCCTGCTGATGCGCATGAACGTCAAAGCCGGCAATTGAGGCGCGCGACCATGGCAAGCTCTCTCGGCACTACCGCTTCGGCCGGCTATTCGGGCGCGTCCTCGCCCGTCGCCCAGGCGCTCTACCGCCGCCGCCGCCGCAGCAACAAGGTCCTGCTGACGCTCTCCGTCGGCGCCACCATCTTCGGCCTGGCCTGGCTGGTGCTGATCCTCGGCGCGCTGCTCTATGAGGGCTTCAGCGGTCTTTCGCTGGCGGTCTTCACGGAAATGACGCCGCCGCCCGGTTCGGCCGGTGGCCTGCTGAACGCGATCTGGGGCAGCCTGCTGATGACCTTTGGCGGCGTCATCATCGGCACGCCGATCGGCATCCTGGCCGGCACCTACATGTCGGAGTATGGCCGAGGCAACAAGATCACCACCGTGGTTCGCTTCATCAACGACATCCTGCTGGCGGCGCCGTCGATCGTCATCGGCCTGTTCGTCTATGAGGTGGTCGTCGTCCGCATGGGCCATTTCTCCGCCTTTGCCGGCATGGCCGCCCTCGCCATCCTGGTCATCCCGGTCGTCGTCCGCACCACGGAGGACATGCTCAACCTGGTGCCGAACCAGCTGCGCGAAGCCGCCGCCTCGCTCGGCCTGCCGCGTTCGATCATGATCCGCCACGTCGCCTACAAGGCCGCGATGTCCGGCATCGTCACCGGCGTGCTGCTGGCGATCGCCCGCGTCTCTGGCGAGACCGCCCCGCTGCTGTTCACGGCGCTGAACAACCAGTTCTGGAGCACCAATCTCAACGCGCCGATGTCGTCGCTGCCGGTGACGATCTTCCAGTTCGCGCTGTCGCCCTATCCGGATTGGCAGAAGCTCGCCTGGACCGGCGCGCTGCTCATCACCTTTACCGTGCTGGCGCTCAACATCGTCGCTCGCGCCTTCCTCAGCCCCAAGGCTCAAAAATGACCCAGACCGCGATGAATACGACCGGCTTGGCCGAGAAGATCTCGATCCGCAACCTGAAGTTCTTCTATGGCGACAGCCAGGCGCTGAAGACCATCAACCTGCCGCTCTACGAGAAGAAGGTCACCGCTTTCATCGGTCCGTCGGGCTGCGGAAAGTCGACCCTGCTGCGCGTGCTGAACCGGATGTACGACCTCTATCCGCGTCAGCATGCCGAGGGCGAGGTGATTTTCGACGGCCAGAACGTGCTGGATCCCAACCAGGACCGCAACATGCTGCGGGCCCGGATCGGCATGGTGTTCCAGAAGCCGACGCCGTTCCCGATGTCGATCTACGAGAACATCGCCTTCGGCATCCGCCTGTACGAGAACCTCTCGCGCTCCGAGATGGACGGCCGGGTCGAGGCGGCGCTGACGCGCGGCGCGCTCTGGAACGAGGTCAAGGACAAGCTGCACTCCAGCGGTCTCAGCCTCTCCGGCGGCCAGCAGCAGCGCCTCTGCATCGCCCGCACGATCGCGGTCAAGCCGGAAGTCGTGCTGTTCGACGAGCCCTGCTCGGCGCTCGACCCTATCTCGACGGCCAAGATCGAGGAACTGATCGACGAGCTGACGACCGACTACACGATCGCCATCGTCACCCACAACATGCAGCAGGCCGCGCGCGTCTCCGACTATACGGCCTTCATGTATCTCGGCGAACTGATCGAGTTCGACGAGACGACGAAGATCTTCACGTCGCCGAGCGACAAGCGCACCCAGGACTACATCACCGGTCGCTTCGGCTAAGGCCGGGCGCGGGCAGGAGAACGACATGTCCGAACACATTGTTTCCCGTTACGACGAAGAGCTCAACGACGTCGCCCGCCGCATCGCCGAGATGGGCGGCATGGCCGAGCGCCTGGTCGACGTCGCCGTCGGTGCGCTGATCCGGGTCGACACGGCAACCGCCAAGACCGTCATCGCCGACGACAAGAAGCTCGACGCTCTGCAGCGCGAATGCGAAGAGCGCGCCATCATGATCATCGCCCGGCGTCAGCCGATGGCGATGGACCTGCGCGAAGTCATCGCGGCGCAGCGCATCGCCAGCGATCTCGAGCGCATCGGCGATCTCGCCAAGAACATCGCCAAGCGCGTCATGGCGCTGGACGGCCAGCTGCAGTCGAAGCGCTTCAACACCGGCGTCGAGCATATGGCGCAGCTGTCGCTCGCGCAGCTGAAGGACGTGCTGGACGCCTATGCGACCCGCGACGTCGACCAGGCCTATGAGGTCTGGAAGCGCGACGAAGAGATCGACGCCATGTACACGTCGCTCTTCCGCGAGCTCCTGACCTACATGATGGAAGATCCGCGCAACATCACCTTCTGCACGCATCTTCTGTTCTGCGCCAAGAACATCGAGCGCATCGGCGATCACGCCACCAACATCGCCGAGACGGTGCACTATGTCGTGACCGGCCGTGTCCTGGCCGAGGATCGTCCCAAGCAGGACGAGTCGAGCACGACTGCCGTCGTCTACCAGAAGAACTGACCGAAGGTCGGAATAGGCCAGGATAATCGCGAATGACGCCGCGCGTTATGATCGTCGAGGACGAGGAGGCGCTGAGCCTCCTCCTCCGTTACAATCTGGAAGCGGAAGGCTATGCGGTCGAGGTCGTGCCGCGCGGTGATGACGCCGAGATGCGCCTCCTCGAAACGGTTCCGGATCTGCTTCTGCTCGACTGGATGCTGCCGGGGATCTCCGGCATCGAGCTTTGCCGGCGCCTGCGCGCCCGCGACGCCACCCGCACGCTGCCAGTGATCATGCTCACCGCCCGCGGCGAGGAGCAGGAGCGCATCCGCGGTCTCGCCACCGGCGCCGACGACTATGTCGTCAAGCCGTTCTCGGTGCCGGAGCTGATGGCCCGCGTCCGCGCCATCCTGCGCCGCTCCCGGCCGGAAGTGATCGCGTCGCTGCTGAAGGCCGGCGATATCGAGCTGGATCGCGAGACGCACCGCGTCCGCCGCTCGGGCCGCGAGCTGCATCTCGGCCCGACCGAGTTCCGCCTGCTCGAATATCTGATGAAGAGCCCCGGCCGCGTCTTTTCGCGCGAGCAGCTGCTCGACGGCGTCTGGGGCCGCGACGTCTATGTCGACGAGCGCACGGTTGACGTCCACATCGGCCGCCTGCGCAAGGCGGTGAACCGCGGCCGCGTCAAGGATCCGATCCGCACCGTGCGCGGCTCCGGCTATTCCTTCGACGACCAGTTCGCGATGGCCTGAGCCGACCAAGGCGCTCGAACCCTCCCTTGCGGGGGAGCGCAAGGCGGCGCGCGGTTCGTATCGATCGGTATCAATGCAAAAAAAGGCCGCGTGCGAGATCTCGCCACGCGGCTTTTTTGTCTGCTCGGCCCTGAAAACAATTCGGCCGTGCGCCTCGGGGGGAGGGCGGCACGGCCGGAACTGCGACCCGCCTCGGTCAGCGACGAAGGCGGGGAGGGGACGTCGTCGCGATCAGGCGCCGACGGCCTTCTTCTGGCGACGGTCATGCACCGGCTGATAGGCGACCCGCGAATGATATTCGCAATAGGGAATGCCGGAGTTCGAGCGCTGGCCGCAGAAGTGGAAATCCTCGGTGCTCGGATCGCCGATCGGCCACTTGCAGGTCTGCTCGGTCAGCGTGAGGATCGTGGCGTGCAGGCTGATCGGAACGACGACATCGTCCGAGCCGGCCGGCCGGGGCATGCGCCGCGGCTCGGGCGCCATCTGGCCGAGCGGCTTCAGGGCGGTGTTGCCCGCCACCATCGGTCGGACCGGATTGGGCCTTCCCGTTGTCGCGGATCGGCCACTGGTGGCCGCCGCCGGCTTGCGGGCGCGGGCGACCGGCGTCGAGGCCGGTTTGGCGCGACCCGACAGGCTCAGCCGATGTACCTTGCCGATGACCGCATTACGCGTTACGCCGCCGAGCTCTGAAGCAATCTGGCTTGCACTCAAGCCGTCGGTCCAGAGCTTCTTCAGCAACTCAACCCGTTCGTCCGTCCAAGTCATAGCGTGTCCTTGTCGGTCGGAGCGATACCCGGAATCCTGTCGCGGTCGTCAGCCGGGATGCCGGACGACTGTGAACGCCATACTTGGGTCAGGGGGAGGTACCTGCTCGATATTTCGTATCTTAACGGTTGTTAACATACTATATGGCCTGACTCGGTGACAAGAGTCGGCGGGAATCCTAGAGCCGGATCTACGCGTTTTCCCCAACTTGACGGCCAAATCCCGAACCGTGAGTCGGCTCAATCGCTTAGCCGCCACCTGGGGTGCCCACCTGCCGTTTTGATTGACACAAAACGTCGCGACCGTGATATAAGGGCAACGCAGAAAGTGCTGCCCGGCGCGTCGGCCTCGGGCGGCACTTTTGATTTTTTGGCACCCGTTTCCGTGGTTTGATCCGAAGGAGGGGATATGAACGCCCCCGATACCAGCGTAACCAAGACCTCGTCCAGCCTCTACGACACCTTTGCGCGTGCGCCGCTCGAATTCGAGCGAGGTGAGGGGGCCTGGGTCTTTACGCGAGACGGGGACGCCTATCTCGATTTCTCCGCCGGCATCGCGGTGAACACGCTTGGCCATGCCAATCCGGTCCTGGTGCAGGCGCTGACCGAACAGGCCGGCAAGCTGTGGCACACCTCGAACCTGTTCCGGATCCCCGGCCAGGAGCGGCTCGCCGACACGCTGGTCGCCAACACCTTCGCCGACCGCGTCTTCTTCGCCAATTCGGGCGCGGAAGCGAACGAGGCCGCGATCAAGACCGCCCGGCGCTACCACTATGTGAACGGCCAGCCGGAGCGCTACCGGATCCTCACCATCGAGGGCGCCTTCCATGGCCGCACGCTGGCGACGCTCGCCGCCGGCGGCCAGCAGAAATATCTCGACGGCTTCGGGCCGAAGACCGAGGGCTTCGACCAGGTGCCGTTCGGCGACATGGATGCCATCAAGGCGGCGGTGACGCCCGCGACGGCGGCGATCATGATCGAGCCGATCCAGGGCGAAGGCGGCGTGCGCACCTTCCCGAATGATTTCCTGCGCGAGTTGCGGGCGCTTTGCGACGCCGAGGGCATGCTGCTGATCATGGACGAAGTCCAGACCGGCATCGGCCGCACCGGCAAGCTGTTCGCCTATGAGTGGACCGGCATCGCCCCCGACATCCTGACGGCGGCCAAGGGCATCGGCGGCGGCTTCCCGCTCGGCGCGTGCCTCGCCACCAACGAGGCGGCCAAGGGCATGACGCCCGGCACGCACGGCACCACCTTCGGCGGCAATCCGCTGGCGATGGCGGTCGGCAACGCCGTTCTCGACGTCGTCCTCTCCGACGGCTTCCTCGAGCATGTGCGCGAGACGGCGCGCTATCTGAACCAGCGCCTCGGCGCGCTGCTCGACAGCCATCCGGGCGTCGTCGACGACATTCGCGGCGAGGGCCTGCTGATCGGCCTGCATGCGCTGAAGCCGATCCCCGAGGTCGTGGCCGCGCTGCGCGAGCAGCGCATGCTGGCCGCCGGCGCCGGCGACAACGTGCTGCGCCTGCTGCCGCCGCTCAACATCGGCAAGGCCGAAGTCGATGCCGCCATCGACAAGCTCGACGCCGCCTTTTCCGCAATCGAAGGCGGGGCCGCTGACGCGGCCCGTCAATCCGCGTAAGCGGTCGGGATATCCATCATGGTTCGGCATTTTCTCGACCTGACAGACTTCGATTCCGCCACGCTGCGGCAGATCATGGAGGGCGCGAAGCACATCAAGGCGACGCGCAACGGCGCCCGCGACGGCGTCGGCCCGCTCGCCGGCAAGGTGCTGGCCATGATCTTCGAGCAGCCCTCGACCCGCACGCGCGTCTCGTTCGACGTCGGCATGCGCGAGCTCGGCGGCCAGACGCTGATGCTGACCGGAGCCGAGATGCAGCTCGGCCGCGGCGAGACCTTCGCCGACACGGCGCGGGTGATGTCGCGCTATGTCGACGGCATCATGATCCGCATCCTCGATCATGCCGAGCTGCACGAGCTGGCCCGCAACGCCACGGTTCCGGTCATCAACGGCCTGACGCGGCGCTCGCATCCCTGCCAGGTCATGGCCGACATCCTCACCTTCGAGGAGCATCGCGGTCCGATAGCCGGCAAGACCGTGTCGTGGCTCGGTGACAGCAACAATGTGCTCGCTTCCTGGGTGCACGCCTCGGCGCGCTTCGATTTCCGCCTGAAGATCGCGACGCCGGAGGAACTGGCGCCGGCGCACAGCCTGCTCGACTGGGCCCGCGCCAATGGCGGCGAGGTGATCGCCGGCGAGGACGCCGAGGACGCGGCGTCGGATTCCGACTGCATCGTCACCGACACCTGGGTGTCGATGGGCGACAGCGAGGCGGAACGGCGGCATAATCTGCTGAAGCCCTATCAGGTGAATTCGCGGCTGATGGCGCGCGCCAAGAAGGACGCGCTGTTCATGCATTGCCTGCCCGCCCATCGCGGCGAGGAGGTGACGGCGGAAGTGATGGACGGCCCGCAATCGGTCGTCTTTGACGAAGCCGAAAACCGGCTGCACGCGCAAAAGGGCATTCTTGCCTGGTGCATGGGCGGCCCGGAGGCTCTTTGATGGAAAAAATCGAACCTTTCGACGCCGGCTCGATCGACATAGCCGGCGATGACGCCGTGCGGCCCTTCGCCGTGGACGGTCTGGACGTGCGCGGCCGCGCCATCCAGATGGGGCCGGCGCTGTCGGCGCTGCTGGCGCGGCACGACTATCCGCTGCCGGTCTCCAAACTGCTCGGCGAGGCGATCGTTCTCGCCGTGCTGCTCGGCTCCTCGCTGAAGTTCGACGGCCAGTTCCTGCTGCAGACGCAGACGGACGGCCCGGTCGACATGCTGGTCGTCGATTATCGCACGCCCGGCAATATCCGCGCCTATGCCCGCTTCGACAAGGAGCGCGTCGCGGCGATGGAGGAGGCGGGCTCGATGAAGCCGGAGCTCCTGCTCGGCACCGGCATCCTCGCCATGACCATCGACCAGGGCGAGTTCAGCAGCCGCTACCAGGGCATCGTCAAGCTCGACGGCGCCAGCCTGGAAGAGGTGGCGCACGCCTATTTCGCGCAGTCGGAACAGATCCCGACGGTTGTCCGCCTGGCCGTCGCCGAGATGATGACGCGCGAGGATGGCGGCGCCGCGCATAGCTGGCGCGCCGGCGGCATGATGGTGCAGTTCCTGCCGCAGGCGGGTTCCGGCGTGGCGCATCGCGACCTGCCGGGCGGTGACGTGCCGGACGGCCACGAGACCGAAGCCGAGGACGATGATGCCTGGGCGGAAGCGACGTCGCTGGTCTCGACGGTGCAGGACCACGAGCTGATCGATCCGGAAGTGCCGGCCGAGCGGCTGCTCTACCGCCTCTTCCACGAGCGCGGCGTTCGCGTCTATGATTCCATGCCGGTGCGGGACCAGTGTTCCTGCTCGCGCGACCGGATCAGCGGCGTGCTGCGCGGCTTCTCGGCCGAGGAGATCACGGACAGCATCGAGGGCGGCGAGATCGCCGTTACCTGCGAGTTCTGCGGCGCCAAATACAGCTTCGAACCGCAGGAATTCCTCGGCGAGGGCTGAGTTCTCCGCCGGGACGATCCGGACCCTCGCCTGTGGCGGGGGCTTCCTTGACGCAGGCTCGGCGGCGCCAACACGCCGCCGTGGTTCCTCGCACGTCAGCCCATCCAGCGGGATGGATCCCTGTGTGTCGGAGCTGTGCGATTATGGGGTGGCGGCGAGCGTGTTGCCGGGCCTCGAAAATCCTAATGCAGGATGCGGGCGGCGTTCGGGATGTCGAGCGAGAAGGCGGGAATGTCGACCGAGAACATCTCGCCGTCGTCGGTCTGCATCTGGTAGGTGCCGACCATGATGCCGGACGGGGTCGAGAGCGGGCAGCCGCTGGTATATTCGAAGCTCTCGCCGGGCTTCAGCGACGGCTCCTTGCCGATGACGCCGATGCCGCGCACTTCTTCGGTATGGCCGCGGCCGTCGGTGATGCGCCAGAAGCGCGACCGCAGCTTGACGTTCTCAAGCCCGAGATTGACGATCTCGATGGTGTAGGCCCAGACATAGCGGCTCTCGCCGGCCGAGGAATCGTCCTCGACGAAGCTCGGCTGCACGGTCACCTGAATCGATCGCGTAACGGTTCGATACATCGGCTCTTCTCGATATTGGTCCGAGGCTCTTAGCCCCTGCCGAGCGGGCCCGTCAATCGCGCTCGACGCCGCAGGGAGGCCGGCCTCGCCACCCTTCGCTGCCCCGCAAACAGCATTGGTCAGTAAAGCGTACACGTTTCGCGCGTCCCATGCCTGCGCTATAGTCGGCCTGGTCGTGAATCGAGCTTGCCGCGCGAGCCGGGCAAAAGGAACATTTGTATGCTGAAGGAATTCAAGGAGTTTGCCCTGAAGGGCAACGTCGTCGATCTGGCCATCGGTATCATCATCGGCGCCGCCTTCAGCGGCCTGATCAATTCGATCGTCAACGACATCATCATGCCGATCATCGGTGTGATCACGGGCGGCATCGACTACACCAACAAGTACATCCAGCTTGCCGGCGATCCGCAGCCGACCCTCGACGCGGCGCGCAAGGCCGGCGCCACCATCGCCTACGGCAACTTCCTGACGCTCTTGATCAATTTCCTTATCGTCGCCTGGATCCTGTTCCTGGTCGTCAAGGGCATGAACAAGATGAAGCGCGAGAAGGCGGTCGCGCCGGCGCCGGTCGCGACCCCCGAGGATGTGGCGCTGCTCCGCGAGATCCGCGACCTGCTCGCCAAGAAGTAGGCTCTGCGAAGGATAAATTTGCGCCCAGCGCAGCAAACGGCGGCCCTCGGCCGCCGTTTTGTCTTGGTTGGCGCCTAGTTTTCCGCCTGTCACCGAACAAAGACGCCGAGGGTCCCGGGGGGATCCGGCGCCTCAGCCATTGGAAACGTGCGTGTCCATTCACACCGCATTGAATACGCTGCGCCCGGAAGCAAGCCAGGCTCCGGAAAGCGGTATCGTCGAGGTCTTCAACTACGGGCGTGACCGCGCCGGCCTGATCCCGCTCTGGGTCGGCGAGGGCGACCTGCCGACGCCGGCCTTCATCAGCGAGGCGGCGCAGGACGCGCTCCTGGCGGGCGAGACCTTCTACACCCACCAGCGCGGCATTCCCGAGCTGCGGCAGGCGCTGGCCTTCTATCACGCCCGCCTCTACGGCAAGCCCTTCGATGCCGAGCGCTTCTTCGTCACCTCGGGCGGCATGCCGGCGATCCAGATCGCGCTGCGCATGGTCGCGGGCCAGGGTGACGAAGTCGTCGTGCCGACGCCGGCCTGGCCGAATTTCGCCGCCGCCGCCGAAGTCGGCGGCGCCAAGGTGGTCGAGGTGCCGCTCACCTATGGCAATGCCGGCTGGACGCTCGATCTCGACCGCTATTTCGAAGCGGTGACGCCGCGCACCAAGGCGCTGTTCCTCAATTCGCCCTGCAACCCGACCGGCTGGACGGCGACGCGCGCGGAACTGCAGGCTATCCTCGACTTCGCGCGGGCCAGGGGGCTCTGGATCGTCTCGGACGAGGTCTATACGCGCTTCTATTACGAGGGTGAGCGGTCGCCGTCCTTCTACGACGTCGCCGAGCCGGATGACCGCATCCTCTACGTCAACACGATGTCGAAGAACTGGGCGATGACGGGCTGGCGCGTCGGCTGGCTGTCGGCGCCGCCGGCGTTCGGGCAGGTGATCGAGAACCTCGTGCAGTATTCGAGCTCGGGCACGCCGAAATTCCTGCAGCGCGGGGCCGTCGCGGCGCTCGATCAGGGCGACGCCTTCATCGACTTTCAGCGTGAGCGCGCCGAGGCGGCGCGCGAGATCGTCTGTTCCGGGCTGGAGAAGACGGGGCGGGTGCGGCTGGTCCGCCCGGCCGGCGCGTTCTATGCCTTCTTCTCCGTCGATGGCGAGCCGGATTCGCGGGCGCTGGCATTGCGGCTGGTCGACGAGGCCGGTGTCGGCCTTGCCCCCGGCGACGCCTTCGGCGCCGGTGGCGCCGGCTTCATGCGGCTCTGCTATCTGCGCAACCTCGACCAGGTCCGCGAGGCGACCCGCCGCCTGGCCGATTGGCTGGCGAAGTAGAGATCCAGGCGACGGTGAATGGGCGGTGCTAGCACCGCATTTGTCAGTCGAACGGGGGGAGTTTCGGCCGGCCTAGGATAATCGGCGCCGCTTGTTCCGCGGGGCGGATGTCCATGGCAGGCCGAACTGTACCCTTTCGTCGATGATAGGTCAGGGCCGCACGCAAGCAGAGCCTCAATGGCTCGCGCGGCAGAGCCCCCGTCGTGGACACGATGAGTGCGCGATTGCCCTCGAATGCGAAGCTGTCCGCAAAGTGGGTCCGGAACGTTTCGACCAGCGTCGTCCTGCAGTTCAACAACACCGCGCAGTCTCCGGGCGCCGACTTCAGGGCACCCAGCCTGATGGTTGTTCCGCTCTTGCTCGCCTCGGTCAGGTAGGCCGCTTCGCCCCATTTGAGGGTTTCGGTCAGCGGGCCGACGCCTTCGGTTTCCGCGGCTACCGCAAAGACCATCTCGCGAAGCTCCAACAGACGCGCCCGCACGGGCTCGGGGTGGCGCGATAGCGCTACGGCAACGGCCCCGGGGACAGGCGGGGTCTTCATGGGCCTGCCCTGAGAGGCAGGTGAATATCGGTGCGCAGTTCGGTTTGCGGCACCTCGCGTGGGTCGTTGAGGTAGGCTTCGAAGATGGGAGCATCATCCGGCTCATGGCCGGAAGCGGGTAGCCACACGCCCAGAAACCAGCGATAGGCACCGCGCATATCGGCATAGGGACCTGTGTAACTCAGTTTCGCATAGGACCCGCCGCGCAGGACCGTCTCCACCAGAGGCGCATCGATGGTGACGGAATCTGTCACCGGCAGGCAGGCGCGCGACCGCAGTTTCTCCTCCGGCCCGAGGTCGGGATCGTCGAAAAACACCCCGATCATGGCTGGCTGGGCCGGCAGGGCCTGACGGGCGACAAGCTCGGAAAAGAGCCTGCCCATGGCATGGTCGATTTCCATGTAGGAGCCCGTGTGTTCGACCCCCGCACATCGCCGCTCCGGCAAGGCCTCCACCGTCACGGGGAAGGCGCTCGCATCGCTGGCCGCCTTGGCAGCCTTGAAAGCGGCGTGCGAGCCGCTTCTACGGTAGGCAGCGGGGCTCACGCCGAACGCGTCCCTGAAGGCCCGCCCGAACGTGTCGGCAGAGCCATAGCCGGCACGCGTGGCCACCGCTCCGATGTCCAGATCGGAGTTGGACAGCCGATCGGCAGCGCGCTGGAGCCTTAGCCTGCGGATCGTTGCGGCAATCGTTTCTCCGCGCATGGCCGAGTAGATCCGGCTCCAGTGATAGGGAGAAAGACAAGCGACTTCCGCCAGTCGGTCAAAGGAGAGGTCATCCTCCAGGTGGGCATAGACGTAATCGAGCACCCGGTTGAGGCGGTTACTGTAGTCTTCCTGGCTGCGCATAGGAGCCCTCTGTCGTGCTTGAAATCATAGAAAGTCTTGCACGGCGTGGACAGGCAAATCCTGCGGAAGTGCAGGGTCGCTCTCCACGAGCCGTCCTGCCGCCGGCGGGCGGGAAGGCCTCGAAGCGCGAGCCGCCCCGACGCGGCCCATTCAACCGCAGGAAACGGATCGCGCGATGCGGCCGCGCCATGACACCGTGCCTCTGGAACCGCCTCGAAGGGCTGGAAACCAGGACAGGAAAAGGACGTCATGGAGCTGGAAAACAAGTCGATCATCATCACCGGGGCGAGCAGCGGCATCGGCAAAGCGGCAGCCCTGCTGTTCGCGGCCGAGGGCGCCGACGTGGTTCTCGGCGCGCGCCGGTCGAGTGAGCTCGAAACCCTCGCGGCCACCATCAACCAGGGCATCGGCAGGGCCGTGTACCTGGCCGGCGATGTGCGGGACGAGAGCTATGCCAGCGCCCTGGTCGATCTCGCCACAACGTCGTTCGGCGGGCTGGATGGCGCGTTCAATAATGCCGGCATTGTCGGGGAGATGGGCCCGGTCGCCGACATGGGGCTCGACAACTGGAACGCCGTCATCTCGGTCAACCTGACGGCGGCCTTCCTGGCGGCCAAGGCGCAGATCCCGGCCATGAGGGCGCGCGGCGGCGGCTCGATCGTCTTCACCTCGTCCTTCGTCGGCTTCAGCAATGGCGGCCTGCCGGGAATGGGGGCCTATGCCGCGTCCAAGGCCGGCCAGATCGGCCTGGCGCAGTCGCTGGCGTCCGACCATGCCGCGGAAGGCATTCGCGTCAATGCGCTCTTGCCCGGTGGCACGGTCACGCCCGCTGGCGGCGAGGGGAATCCGGGTGTCATGGAGTACGTCGCGAAACTGCATCCGATGAAGCGGCTGGCAGGCGCGAAGGAAATCGCCCAGGCGGCGCTGTTCCTGCTGTCCGACCGGTCGAGCTTCATGACGGGAAGCCCGATGATTGCGGATGGCGGGATGTCCGTCCGGCTGAGCTGACCGGCATCCGGGCGGCAAGGTAAAGACCGTCTCTGCAAACGAAAAAAAGGCCCGCCGGGAGCACCGGCGGGCCTTTTGCATGGGACGGAAAGTGAGGTCAGCCGCCGGCGGGCGGGAAGACCTCGAAGCGCGAGCCGCCGGCGACCATGCGGCCGACATTGGCGGGCGCGGTGCGGCCGAGGGGCAGCCAGAGGCGATGCCAGACGTCGATCAGCGCGTCGCGCAGGCCGTAGATCAGCGCCTCGTCATGGCAGGGCGTCGGCGTGATGCGCAGCCGTTCCGTGCCGCGCGGCACGGTCGGATAGTTGATCGGCTGGATATAGATGCCGTGCTCTTCGAGCAGCATGTCCGAGGCGCGCTTGCAGAGATCCGGATTGCCGACGAACAGCGGCACGATATGGGTCTCGGACGGCATGACGGGCAGGCCGGCATGGATCAGCACCGACTTGGTCAGCTGCGCATGCTTCTGCTGCAGATCGCGCTCGACCTGCGAGGCCTTCAGATGGCGGATCGAGGCGGTCGTCGCGGCGCAGATGGCCGGCGGCAGCGCCGTCGTGAAGATGAAGCCCGGCGCATAGGAGCGCACGGCGTCGACGACGGCGCGGCTCGCCGTGATGTAGCCGCCGAACGTGCCGAATGCCTTGGCCAGCGTGCCCTCGATGACGTCGATGCGGTGCATGACGCCGTCACGTTCGGCCATGCCGCCGCCGCGCGGGCCGTACATGCCGACCGCATGGACCTCGTCGATATAGGTCATGGCGCCGTACTTCTCGGCGAGGTCGCAGATGCCGGCGATCGGCGCGATGTCGCCGTCCATCGAATAGACGCTCTCGAAGACGATCAGCTTGGCGCGGCCCGGGGCCGCTTCCTTGAGCAGTTCTTCGAGATGCTCGAGGTCGTTGTGGCGGAAGATGCGCTTCTGCGCGCCGGAGCGACGGATGCCCTCGATCATCGAGGCATGGTTC
Organism: Kaistia granuli DSM 23481; assembly: GCF_000380505.1. GTDB lineage: Bacteria > Pseudomonadota > Alphaproteobacteria > Rhizobiales > Kaistiaceae > Kaistia > Kaistia granuli. The sequence goes on from NZ_AQYH01000004.1 coordinate 244,617, forward strand.
AGCTCGTCCGACAGGATCAGGCAGTCGGGCAGCAGCTTGGCGATGGTCGAGATCGCGGCGTCGTTGGAGACGAAGCCGGACGAGAAGACGAGGCCGGCTTCCTTGCCGTGCAGATCGGCCAATTCGGCTTCGAGCTCGACGATCGGATGGCTGTTGCCGGAGATGTTGCGGGTGCCGCCGGCGCCGGTGCCGAGGCCCTGCGCCGTCTCGGCCATGGCGCGGACGACGTCGGCATGGTGGCCCATGCCGAGATAGTCGTTCGAGCACCAGACGGTGATTTCGCGCGCGCCGCGCTCGGAGCGCCAGATCGCATGCGGGAACCGGCCAACGATGCGCTCAAGGTCGGCGAAGACGCGATAGCGCTTCTCGGAGTGGAGAGCGTTGATCGCATCCACGAAAAACGATTGATAGTCCATCAGCAGCGCCCGCTTCCTGGATTTGTTCCAAACTAGTGCAGGATGCTTAAGCTGTCCAACGATCGTTTGGATTGACGCCAGTCAATTCCGCGTCAGTAATCACGGACGGGGCTGCGCCGCCACTGCGCAATTTAGCGCATCCGCGGATTGGTGCTTCGCAGATCGTCGCACCCGGCCCCGATCCGCCCTGCCGGCGCCGGATTGCCAGCGTCGACAGGTGGTTCTGCAAATCGCATCGCCCGCCACGGCAGGGCGGCGCGGCCGTCAGGCCTGGTCGAGCGCCAGCTGCAAATCCTCGATCAGATCGTCGGGATCCTCGAGGCCGATCGACAGCCTGAGCAGGCCCTGGGTGATGCCGAAGCCGAGCCTGGCTTCCTCGGAAAGGCGCTGGTGCGTCGTCGTCGAGGGATGGGTGATCAGGCTCTTGGCATCGCCGAGATTGTTGGAGATCTTGACGATCTCCAGCGCGCCCGCCACCCGGTAGGCCGCTTCCTTGCCGCCGTCGACCTCGAAGGCGATCAGCGTCGAGCCGGCGCCCATCTGCTTCTTGACGATATCGGCCTGCGGATGGTCGGCGCGGCCCGGATAGATCAGCTTCGCCACCTTCGGATGCGCCGCCATCATGTCGGCGACGCGGGCGGCGGTCTCGGTCTGGCGGCGGACCCGCAGATCCAGCGTCTCCAGGCCCTTGAGCAGCACCCAGGCGTTGAAGGCCGACAGCGTCGGACCGGTCTGGCGCAGGAAATTGTGCAGATGGTCGTTCACATAGGCCTCATCCGCCGACAGGATGATGCCGCCGAGCACGCGGCCCTGGCCGTCGATATGCTTGGTGCCGGAATAGACGACGACGTCGGCGCCGAGCTTGATCGGCTGCTGCCAGATCGGCGTCGCGAACACGTTGTCGACGATCAGCAGCGCGCCGGCCTCATGCGCGATCTCGGCCACGGCGGCGATGTCGATCACTTCGAGCGTCGGATTGGTCGGGCTTTCGAGGAAGAAAGCCCTGGTGTTCGGCTGAACCGCGTCGCGCCACTGGTTCAAATCGGTGCCGTCGACGAGGGTCGACTGCACGCCGAAGCGCGGCAGCAGGTCCTCGACGACATAGAGACAGGACGAGAACAGCGCCTTGGCGGCGACGACATGATCGCCAGCCCTCAGCATGCACATCAGCGCCGCGGTGACGGCGGCCATGCCGCTCGCGGTCGAGCGGGCGGCGGCGGCGCCTTCCAGCAGCCGGATCCGCTCCTCGAACATGAAGACGGTCGGATTGGAGAAACGCGAATAGATGAAGCCGGGATTCTCGCCCTTGAAGCGCGCCTCGGCGGCCTCGGCGGTGTCATAGGCGAAGCCCTGGGTCAGGAACATCGCCTCGGACATCTCGCCGAACTGCGAGCGGAGCGTTCCGCCATGCACGAGTTCGGTGGCGGGGCGGCGGGGGCGCTTTGGCTTGTCTTCAGACATTCTGTTTGGGTCCCGATACGAAAAACCCGACGCGACGGTCGGGCAAAAATCGGATGTCGGAGTTCCGGCAACCGACCTTTTAGCGACATTGTTTAACGTGGCGGCAAGCCGGTCGGCTCAAATAGACCACGATCTATGGTTTTTTTGATATGCCTCCGGCGGCTTGGCGTCAACGGCGACTTCTTGCATTCGCGCGGACTTGCCGCATTCCCGTCGCTCGCCTATGCAGTGGCATGAGTTACGGAGCGGGCATGTCAAGCGAAGCAGCAATCGGAATTCTCTCGGCCGAGCAGATCCGGGCCAGCCTCGCGGCCGGCCAGATCCGGATCGAGCGGCCGCTCGACGCCGACCAGGTGCAGCCGGCGAGCCTCGACCTGCGCCTCGGCGCCGTCGCCTACCGGGTGCGCGCCAGCTTCCTGCCCGGCCCCAACGTGCTGGTGAAGGACCGGCTCGCCGAACTGACCCTGCACGAGATCGACCTGACCCACGGCTCCGTGCTGGAGACGGGCTGCGTCTACATCGTGCCGCTGCTCGAAAGCCTGGCGCTGCCGGCCGACGTGCAGGCCTCCGCCAATCCGAAATCCTCGACCGGCCGGCTCGACATCTTCACCCGCGTCATCACCGACCGGGCGCAGTCCTTCGACACCATTCCCGCCGGCTACCAGGGCCCGCTCTATCTGGAAGTGTCCCCGCGCACCTTCCCGATCGTCGCCCGCACCGGCTCGCGCCTGTCGCAGATCCGCTTTCGTCGCGGCGATACGCATCTGAATGACAGCGAGCTCGCCGCCCTCAACGCGCGCGAGCCGCTGGTCGACGGCGATTTCCGCGCCTCGGGCGGCTTGCTGCTGTCGATCGATCTCGAAGGCTCGAACGGCATCATCGGCTACCGTGCCAAGCGCCACACCGGCGTCGTCGACGTCGATCGCCGCGCTGCCTGCGACGTGCTCGACTACTGGGAGCCGATCCCGGTGCGCGGCAAGGCCGAGCTGATCCTCGATCCCGATCAGTTCTACATCCTCGTCTCGCGCGAGGCGGTGCATGTGCCGCCGGACTACGCGGCCGAGATGGTCGCCTTCGATCCGCTGGTCGGCGAATTCCGCGTCCACTATGCCGGCTTCTTCGATCCGGGCTTCGGCCATCAGGCCGCCGGCGGCGCCGGCAGCCGCGCCGTGCTCGAAGTGCGTAGCCACGAGGTGCCGTTCATCCTCGAGCATGGCCAGACGGTCGGCCGCCTCGTCTACGAGAAGATGTCCGAACGCCCCGCCCGGCTCTATGGCAGCGACCTCGGCTCGAACTACCAGGCCCAGGGCCTGAAGCTTTCGAAGCATTTTCGGTAGGGCGCGGCGCAACGGGCATCGGCTTCCGACCAGCGCTTCGCCGTCATCCCCGCGCAGGCGGGGATCCATGCGCCCGTAAGTCTCGCAGCGCGAAGCTCCTCGACTTCGCGGGGATGACGGCGAGCTTGGTCGCAAGCGGTCTTCACCAAGCCTTCAACACCAACCGCCATCCCCGGCAGCCGGCGCCGAGGCAACTCGGGGCGAACTGCCGAAGCCGAGCCTCCGCACTCCGCTTTGGCCCGGCTATTCTGACACCGTGAGCGTCACCTCACCGAGTCCGGTGATCGAGATCTCCACCTTGTCACCGGGCTTGAGCCAGCGGGTTTCGACCAGGCTGCCGGTCAGGACGATCTCGCCGGCGCGCAGCCGGTCGCCCCTGGCCGCCAGGCTGTTGGCGAGCCAGGCCAGCGCCGCGAAGGGATGGCCGAGCACATCGGCGCCGCGGCCGCGCCCGACCTCCTGGCCGTTGATCCGCGTCACCCCCACGACCTCGGCCAGATCGGGCGCGTCGGCGAGCGTGAGCGGCGCGCCCAGCACGGAGCCGGCGGCGAAGAAATCATCGGCGATCAGCGTCGGCGTGTCGGTCTTGCGCCAGTCGGCATAGCGGTCGTCGACCAGCTCGATCGCCGCCATGACGCTGTCGACGGCGCCCGCCATGTCCTCGGCGCGGAATGGCGCGCCGGTCGGATCGAGGTCGCGGCCGAGGCGGACGGCGATCTCGCATTCGATGCCGACCTGGCGGAAATCGGCGGCCGAGATCGTCGCGCCGGAGATATGCGTCGTGCCCTCGAACAATCCGGCGCCGCACGGGTTGGGGATGCCGAGATAGGTCTGCATCACCGGCGTGGTGCAGCCGATCTTCCAGCCGATCCGCCGGCCGTAGCGTCCGCGTGACAGCCTCTGGTGCACGCGCGTCTGCACGGCATAGGCGGTCGCCTCGTCGGGTGGACGGATGGCGTCCGGCAGCAGCGCGAGCGCGCTGCGGTCGAGGCGGGCATCGGCGATCCGCCCGGCGGCGTCGTCGAACTGGGGGAGCGGCTGCAACGGCATGGATCTCTCGATTCGGACCTGTCGGCGGACGGGGCGATGCGGCGCGCGCGAAGTTGCATAGCCGAGACGAGCCCGGCTAGGATCGCGGCCGGATTGGTTCCCGTCCGTGCCGGCCAGCGTGCCGCGCCGCGACGCCGTGAACAAGTCCGGCAATGAAATCAACTCGCGAATTGCGAGAACGGGGCAGGGAAGTTCGCCAATGGAAGCGCGCGTGGACGGCAAGATACTTCTGGTGACGGGCGGCACGCAGGGCGTGGGCCGGGCCGTGGCGCTGGAGGCGGCGCATTCCGGCGCGGAGGGCGTCATGCTGGTCGGGCGCAACCCGCAGCGCGGCGCCGCGGTCGTGGCCGAGCTGGAGGCGCTCGGCGTCGGCGGCGGCTTCGTCTCGGTCGATCTCTCGGCCGCCGACGCGGCCGCCATCGTCATGGACGCGACGCTGGACCGCTTCGACCATGTCGACGGCCTCGTCAACGCCGCCGCCAGCACCGATCGAGGCTCGATCGCCGATGCCGACGTCGACTTCTTCGACACGGTGTTCGCCACCAATGTGCGCACGCCGATGTTCCTGATGCAGGGCCTGATCCGGCATCTGCGTGATCGCGGCGCCCCGGGCTCCATCGTCAACATCCTGTCGGTCAACGCCTATGGCGGCACGCCGGAACTCGGCGTCTACGCCTCGTCCAAGGCGGCGCTGTCGATCCTGACCAAGAACGCCGCCCATTCGCACCGCTTCGACCGCATCAGCGTCAACGGCATCAATCTCGGCTGGGCCGACACGCCGGGCGAGCGCGAGATGCAGGCGGTCAAGCTCGGCAAGGGCGAGGGCTGGCTGGAGGAAGCCGAGGCGATGATGCCCTGGGGCCGGCTGATCAAGCCGGACGACGTCGCGCGCCTGGCGATCTTCCTGATGAGCGACGCCGCCATCCCGATGACCGGGGCGATCGTCGACCAGATCCAGGATTATGTCGTCGGCGTGCGCGACTGAATTGGGAGCGCCACGCCATGCCGCCGGACAGGTCCGCAGGATGATCGTGGCGCTCGCCCTCCGCGCTTGGAACGGCTGTCGCTCGGCCGTTTCGCTCGCGGTGGTCCTCGCCGCGGTCGCCGCGGTGACGGTCGCCTCGGCCGGCGCGGCGGAATCCGGCGCGCCGTCCTGGCAGCGCGCGTTCCACGACTATTCGACCGGGCTCGTCTTCGAGGTGCCGGCGCCGCTCGTCATCGGCAAGCGGCGGGGCCATGCGCGGCATGATCTCGTCATCGATATCGACAGCGCCGACCTGCCCAAGGCCGGTTCCTCGGCCAGCCTGTGTGCCGTCGCGCTGAAGGAGCAGCCGGAGGATGTCCGCGCGCTCGATCAGGCGGCGCTCAACACGCCGGAGATGCTGGAGCAACTGACGCAATCGATGCGCCTGACGCTCAAGCTGCTCGGCCGGGTCGAGACGATCAGGCCGCTCGGCTTCGGCAACGGCGTCCCCGGCGCCGCGGCTGTCATCACGCCGACGCTCGGTCCCGACCACGAGAATGTCCGGCAGTACATCGCGATCGCCGATACCCCGACCTATCGAATCAGTCTTTCCTGTGCCACGACCGCCGCAGCGATCGGCAGGGCCAGCCCTCTCTTCGAGGCGCTCGCCGGGTCGATCCGCATCGAAGCCGCCCGATGACCTTCTGGGCTCCTGCCCGGGACGGCGGCGCAGCGGAATGCGGAACCAGAACGTGGCGTTCGGCCCCTATGCGGACAGGCATGTAACATGACGCTCGACAAGACTTCGCCCGCTCTCGACGTAACGTCGCCAGACGGGGCCATCCTCCGCGCGCTTTTCGACGCCGCGCTGGCGGCCTCGCTGCCGGACGGCCGCTTCGAAGGCCGGCTGCCGCTCGCGCCGAAGGGGCGGACGATCGTGCTCGGCGCCGGCAAGGGCGCGGCGCGGATGGTGCGGGCGTTCGAGGATGCCTGGGAAGCCGCCGGCAACCCGGCGCCGGAGGGCCTTGCCGTTACCCGCTACGGCCACGGCACGCCGACCCGCTTCGTCGAGGTGGTCGAGGCGTCGCATCCGGTTCCCGATGCCGCCGGCATGGCGGCGGCACAGCGCATTCTCGACATCGCCGCTTCGGCCGGTCCCGACGATCTCGTCGTCTTCCTGATGTCCGGCGGTGCCTCGTCGCTGCTGGCGCTGCCAGCGGCGGGCGTGAGCCTCGAGGACAAGCAGGCGCTGAACCGGGCGCTTCTGAAGAGCGGCGCGCCGATCGGCGCCATGAACCAGGTTCGCAAGGCGCTCTCCGCCATCAAGGGCGGCCGCCTCGCCGCCGCAGCCGCGCCGGCCCGGATGGTGACCTTCCTGATCTCCGACGTGCCCGGCGATGATCCCGGCGCGATCGGTTCCGGTCCGACGATCCCGGAGGCGTCGGATCCCGAAGCCGCGCTGGCGATCCTCGCCGAATACGGCATCGCCATCGAGCCGCGCGTCGAGCAGGCGATCCGCGCCAATGCGGTCGAGGCCGGCGCCGGCGGCGCGGTCGAGATGCTGGCGACGCCGAAGATGGCGCTCGATGCGGCGGCGGAAGCGGCGCGCGCGATCGGCCTGACGCCGCTCGTGCTCGGCGACGCGCTGGAAGGCGAGGCGCGCGACGTCGCCCGCGTGCTGGCGGCGATCGGCATCTATGCGGCGGCGCATGACCAGCCGGTGGCCAAGCCCTGCGTGATCCTGTCCGGCGGCGAGACCACCGTCACCGTGCGCGGCAGGGGACGGGGCGGCCGCAATGCCGAGTTCCTGCTGGCGCTCGCCGTGGCGCTCGATGGCCACAAGGGCATCGCCGCGATCGCCTGCGATACCGACGGCATCGACGGCTCGGAGGACAATGCCGGCGCCTGGATCGACGCCGGCAGCCTCGGCGAGGCGAGGGCGAGGGGTATCGATCCCGTCGCCCGGCTCGCCAACAATGACGGCTACGGCTTCTTCGAGGCGCTCGGCCGGCTCGTCGTCACCGGTCCGACCCTGACCAACGTCAATGATTTCCGGGCGATCCTGGTGCGGTAGGGCCGATCGGCCGACAGGCCCCGCCCGCCCGCTTCTGTTGCAGGGATGCCGCAGCGGCCGCCTTCCTTTCGGCCGCATCTTGACGGACGCCGCTCGCATACCGATTTCAGGCTTTCATGGGCCGTGATGGCGCCTTTTTTGGCCGCCATGATACGCATGGCGGTGGGTATCGACGGAGTTTGGGTTCGAGAGGGTACGAGATGAGGCAACTCTTTTTTGCGGGCGCGGTGTTCGTAGCGCTGGCGAATGCGGCATCGGCTGCCGACATCTCGGTCAACGAACCCGTTCCGGTGGCTCCCGCCCAGACGACGACTTTCGACTGGAACGGCTTCTATGCCGGCGTGCATGGCGGCTTCGGCTGGGGCAGCGGCACCAAGGACGCCGATTTCCTCGACAGCGTCAGCGGCGGCCTGTTCGGCGTTCAGGCCGGCTACAACTATCAGGCCAATCCCTGGCTCGTCGGCTTCGAGACGGACATCGCCTATAGCGGGCTCAGCGACAGCGTCGGCGACGCCGCGTTGGATCTGAACTGGCTCGGCTCGACCACGGCCCGGATCGGCTTCACCTATGACAAGTGGCTGTTCTACGGCAAGGGCGGCGTCGCCTATGGCGATGTCGAGGCCAAGGTCGCCGGGGTGGGTTCCGACAGCCAGTGGGCCGTCGGCTGGACGGCCGGCGCCGGCGTCGAATACGGCTTCACGCCGAACCTCACCGGCCGGCTCGAATATGACTATGTTGACCTCGGCAGCAAGACGATCCTCGAAGGCACACCTGCCCAGGCCGATGTCGGCGTCACCTCCAACGCGGTCAAGGCGGGCCTGAACTACAAGTTCTAGGGCGCGTCTCGGCTGAGTGGATCCCGGGACTTCGCCCGGGATGACGGCGAGGGTGGTGGGCCGTCTCCAAGGTCAAATCCCGAAACAAGAAAGGCCCGGACTTGCCGGGCCTTTCGCTTTTCTCCCGTCCGGCTCAGTCGGCCAGATAGGGTTGCAGGAAAGCGCGATCGGCCGCGCCGAGGCGGTCCGGCGCTGCCGCGACCTGATGCCAGTAGGGATAGTCGAGCGGCTTCTGGCTGACTTTGTCGAGCCGGGCGCGCTCTTCCGCCGTCAGCTTGAGGTCGGCGGCGGCGAGATTGTCCTGGAACTGCGCGTCGGTGCGGCCACCGATGATGGCCGAGGTCACGCCCGGCCGGCCGAGCAGCCAGGCGAGCGCCACCTGCGCGCCCGAGACGCCGCGCGAGTCGGCGATCGAAACCAGCTCGTCGACGATGTCCCAGAGCCGGTTCCAGTTGTGGATCGGCGGCTCGGTCCAGCCCTGGAACAGGCGGCTGTCCTTCGGTGTCTCCTTGTCGCGCCGATGCTTGCCGGAGAGCAGGCCGCCGGCGATCGGGCTCCAGACCAGGATGCCGAGCTTCTGGTCGAGCGTGATCGGCACCAGCTCCTGCTCGGCCTCGCGCGCCTGCAATGTGTAGTGGATCTGCTGCGAGACGAAGGGGATGCGGTGGTCGCGGCGGGCGATCTCCATCGCCTTCATGATGTGCCAGCCGGAATAGTTGGAGCAGCCGATGTAGCGCACCTTGCCCTGGCGGACGAGGCTGTCGAGCGCCTCCAGCGTCTCTTCCAGCGGCGTGACGCCGTCCCACTGGTGCACCTGGTAGAGGTCGATGACGTCGGTCTTCAGGCGGCGGAGGCTCGCCTCGCATTCGCGGATCAGATGGTAGCGCGACAGGCCGCGATCGTTCGGGCCGTCGCCCATCGGGAAACGCGCCTTGGTGGCGAGAAGGACGCCGTTCTTGCGCTTGCCGCCGAGCGCGTTGCCGATGATCTCCTCGCATTCGCCGCCCGAATAGGCGTTGGCGGTGTCGAGCAGGTTGACGCCGGCGTCGATCACCATGTCGATCTGGCGCTGCGCGTCCTTGACCTCGGTGATGTCGCCGACCTTGGCGAAGCCGCCCTTCCGGCCGAAGGTCATCGTGCCCATGGTGAGCACCGAGACCATCAGTCCCGAATTGCCGAGTTGCCGATATTCCATTGTCCGCTCCCGCACTTGTCGCGGCCTTCGCCGCTGAACTTTGACAGCACCGTCCAGCATTCGGACGGCGCTGTCAAAACGAGAGTGGGACGAAATCAGACCTCGATGAGCGCCTTGATCAGGCCGCGCTTGTCATGGCTCCAGAGCGGCATGTCGGTCACCATCCGGTCGAGCGTGGTGCGGTGGGTGGCGAGCGCGTCGAGCGGAACCTTGCCTGCCTTGATCGAGGCGACGACATGGTCGAAATCGACCTTGGTGGCGTTGCGGCTGCCGATCAGCATCATCTCGCGCTTGTGGAACTCGGGATCCGAGAACGAGATCCGGTCCTTGACGATCGAGACCAGAACATAGGCGCCGCCATGCGCGACCAGCGCGAAGCCGGCCTCGATCGCCTGCGCGTTGCCGGTGGCGTCGTAGACGACGTCGAAGCCCTCGCCGCCGGTGCCGGCCATCAGCTCTTGCTGGGCGTCCGGGCCGGTCAGCGCCGACTTTTCGAAGCCGAGCGTGTCGCGGGCGAAGGCGAGGCGCTCCTCGCTGGCGTCGAGCAGCGTCACCTCCAGGCCGGCGATGCGGGCGAAGATGGCGACGCCGAGGCCAATCGGGCCGATGCCGACGACGAGCGCGCGGCCGCCTTCCGGCTGCGAACGACGGACGGCATGGGCGCCGATCGCCAGGAACTCGACCATGGCCGCGTCGCGTAGCGACAGGCCCTCGGCCGGGTAGAGATTGCCGGCCGGCATGACGATCTTCTCGGCCATGCCGCCATCGGTGTGGACGCCGAGCACGCGCACCGCCGTGCAGCAGTTCGGCTTGTTCTTGCGGCAGGCGACGCAATGGCCGCAGGCGATATAGGGGTTGATGACGACCGGCGTGCCGACCGCGAGCGCGACGCCTTCGCCGACCGCCGAGACGACGCCGGACAGCTCGTGGCCCATGACGCGGGGATATTCGAGGAAGGGGTGCTTGCCTTCGAAGATGTGATAGTCGGTGCCGCAAATGCCGACATGCTTGATGTCGACGACAGCGAAGCCGGCCGCGGGCGCCTCCGGTTCGGGCCGCTCGACGAATTCCAGCTTGCCCGGCTCCACGCAGATCACAGTTTTCATGAGGTCCTCTTCGACATCCTACCCAGCGTGACGGTCCTAGCGCAGGTGGTCCGCCACTGCCAGACGCCAGCGATGGCGGTGGTGGGAAATCTGCGCTGGCGGCGATCGCCGGGGCCGGCTGCGACAACGCGTCCGGCGCTCTCGACGGATCCTTGCCGCGCCGGACGCATTGTCCGAATATGCCTTTGAATCATCCATCCAAGGAGAGTGCGATGCCGCCCAGAAAGACCGCGATCGATCTGAAGTCCAATACCAAGACGGCGGCCATCGAATTGCTGAACGCGATCCTTGCGGACAGCATCGATCTGGCGCTGGTCACCAAGCAGGCGCACTGGAACCTGAAGGGCCTGCAGTTCATTGCCATCCACGAGATGCTGGACGGCTTCCGGACCGAGATCGACGGCCATGCCGACACGGTGGCGGAACGCGCCGTGCAGCTCGGCGGCTTCGCGCTTGGCACCAGCCAGACGGTGGCGGCATCCACCAAGCTCGCGCCCTATCCGACCGAGATATCCAAGATCAAGGATCATCTGGCGCAGCTGATCGAGCGCTATGCCCATGTCGCCAACGAGGTCCGCAAGGGTATCGACAAGGCCGACGATATCGGCGACGCCGACACCACCGACATCCTGACGGCCTATTCGCGCAGCCTCGACAAGGCGCTCTGGTTCCTGGAATCGCACGTCGAATAAGGGCGAAGCCCCACACATGATTTGAGGCCCGCCGTTCGGCGGGCCTTTTTCTTGGCTCCGATTCCAGCGCCGGTGTCCGATCGTCGCCAAGGGTAGATGTTGGCAGACATGACAAGGCCCGCCGAGGCGGGCCTTGTGCCTGTTGACCGCGGGCTGCGGACCCTAGTCGTAGGGCGAGTAGCACTGCTGGCGCGGTCCGTTATAGGGCTGGAAGGTGTTGTCCGAAGCCCGGTAGGACCGGTAGCGATTCTCGCACCACTGATAGTGGGCCGCCGTATAGCCGCCACGATAGGTCGGCTGCGCGATGACGGAACCCACGGCCGCGCCGACGCCGAAGGCGGCGAGCGGATACCACCAGCCATTGTAGTAGCGGTAGCCGGGCCGCTGGTAGCGGTAGCCGTAATGGCCGTTCCAGTAGCCGGGCCGGTAGCCGGGTCGGTAACCGGGATGATAGCCGGGCCGATAGCCCGGGCGATACCCGGGCCGGTAGCCTGGGCGACGCATGTAGTCGTTGCGGTGCGGGCCGCCATGCCGGACGTCGATGATATTCGAGGTCGGACTGGCAGCGATTTCCGGCACGACGAGCACCGGGGCCGCCATCGCCGGAAGCGGCGTGGAGGCCAGCAAGGCGGCGGTCAGCGTGCCGCCGCAGAATTTGGCGAGGAAACTGGTCAAGGCGAGATCATCCTTTCGAATAATGTCTTGGCCGCACGAAAGCTTACTCATCTGACCGATCAATTCGCAAACATTGGTTTCGTTCCAGTCTGAGGGCGCCCGCGACCGTCTCACCCGTTGAACCGCGGCGCGACGAGGCCTATCCATGGGCTGGATCTGGCAGCCTTGGATGGCGATGCCACGCCATCGAACGGGAAGGATCAACGAGGCGATGACCAAGGCGCAGACCAAGGCGCAGGCCGCATCCGAGTTCCGCCTGGCCAGCGAGGCCGAATGGCACCAGCTGGCGGTCAAGGCCCTGAAGGGCGCGGATTTCGAGGCGAAGCTGGTTTCCCGCACGGCGGACGGCATCCGCATCGAGCCGCTCTATGCCAAGGCGGAGGGCAAGCGGGCGCGGCCGGCGCGGGCCGGGGCCGGAGCGTGGCGCAACACGCAGCGCATCGATCTTCCCGATGCCGAGGCGGCGCGGACGCAGGCGCTCGACGATCTCGCCCATGGCGCGTCCGGTCTGGCGCTGGTGTTCGCCGATGCGCCTTCGGCGCGCGGTTTTGGTCTCGCGGAAATTGACCCCGACACGCTCGCCCGCGCGCTCGATGGCGTGATGATCGACCTGATCTCGCTGCGTCTCGAAGCCGGAGCTGTCGCCGCCGAGGCGGCGCGCGGCCTGCTCGATCTCGTCCGGGCACAGGGCCTCGACCTCGACAGCCTCGACCTCGATTTTGGCCTCGATCCGCTCTCGGTTTTCGCGATCGAGGGCGATGCCGGCGTCGTGGAACCGATGCTCGACGCGGCCGCCGAACTGGCCCGATCGTTCGGCGCCGACGCGGCGAGCCGGATCCTGCGTGCCGATGCGCGGATCTGGCATGACGCCGGCGCGTCGGAGGCGCAGGAGCTCGCCCTGATCCTTGCGAGTGGTGTCGCTTATCTTCGCGGCCTCGAGGCGCGCGGCGTGGCGCTCGATGCCGCGCGGCGGCGGATCGGCTTCCTGCTCGCGGCGGATGCCGACGAATTTCTCGGAATCGCCAAGTTCCGGGCGCTGCGCCGGCTCTGGGCGCGGGTCGAGACGGCGTGCGGCCTCGATCCCCGGCCGATCCGGCTCGATGCGGAGACGAGCTTCCGGATGCTCACCCGGCGCGATCCGCATGTGAATTTGCTGCGCAGCACGGTCGCAGCATTTTCCGCCGGCCTCGGCGGGGCCGACAGCGTCACGGTGCTGCCCTTCACCCTCGCGCTCGGCCTGCCGGACGCCGATGCCCGCCGCATCGCCCGCAACACGCAGACGATCCTGATCGAGGAAGCCGGCCTCGGCCATGTCGTCGACCCGGCCGGCGGCGCCGGCGGCTTCGATGCGCTCACCGACGCGCTCTGCGAGAAGGCCTGGGCGATCTTCCAGAAGATTGAGGCGGAAGGCGGCCTCGCTACGGCGCTTGCGAGCGGCTTCGTGGCGCGAGAGATCGCCGCCGTCGCCGACAAGCGCGAGCGCGATATCCGCCGCCGCAAGCTGCCGATCACCGGCACCAGCGCCTATCCGGACCTCGCCGAAGCGCCGGTATCCGTGCTGGCGGCGTCGGCACCGGCGCATGCGCCTGCGGCCGACCCCGCCCGCATCGTCCCGCGCCGCACGGCCGAACCGTTCGAGCGCCTGCGCGACCGCGGCGAGGCGATCGAGGCGCGACGCGGGAGCCGGCCTCATGTCTTCCTCGCCAATCTCGGTCCGCCCGCCGCCTTCGCCGCCCGCGCCGGCTTCGCCAGGGACCTGTTCGAGGCCTCGGGCATCGCAGCACCCATGAATGACGGCTTTCTCCATGTCGACGCGCTGGTCGAGGCGGCGCTCGTGGCCAAGGCCGATGCCGTCTGCCTTTGCTCGTCCGACGAAGTCTATGAGCGCGAGACCGGCCATGCGGTCTATGAGGGCGAGACGCTCGCCGAGGAAGCGGCGCGTCGCCTCAAGGCTGCCGGCGTCGGCCCTGTCGTGCTGGCGGGCCGGCCGGGCGAACGCGAGACCGCCTATCGCCATGCCGGCGTCGTAGCATTCCTCTATGTCGGCTGCGACGCAACCGAGTATCCGGGCCTGTTGCTCGACGGGATCGACGAGGCAGTGAAATGAGCCGCATACCCGATTTTGCGACGGTTCCCTTCGCCGACGTGGCCCTGGCGCCCGAGGCGGATGGCGCACCCTGGCTGACGCCGGAAGAGATTGCGGTGAAGCCGCTCTATACGGCCGCCGACCGCGACGGGCGGGAGGCCATCGACAGCTTCCCCGGCACGGCGCCGTTCCTGCGCGGGCCGTATCCGACCATGTATGTGAACCAGCCCTGGACGATCCGCCAATATGCGGGCTTCTCCACGGCCGAGGATTCGAACGCCTTCTATCGGCGCAATCTCGCCGCCGGCCAGAAGGGTCTTTCCGTCGCCTTCGATCTCGCCACCCATCGCGGCTATGACAGCGACCATCCGCGCGTCGCCGGCGATGTCGGCATGGCGGGCGTGGCGATCGACTCGATCTACGACATGCGCACGCTGTTCTCCGGCATCCCGCTCGACAGGATGAGCGTGTCGATGACGATGAACGGCGCCGTGCTGCCGATCCTGGCGCTCTATATCGTCGCCGCCGAGGAGCAGGGCGTGCCGCCGGAGAAGCTTTCCGGCACGATCCAGAACGATATTCTCAAGGAGTTCATGGTCCGCAATACCTATATCTACCCGCCGGAACCGTCGATGCGGATCATCTCCGACATCTTCGCCTATACCTCGCAGCATATGCCGAAGTTCAACTCGATCTCGATTTCCGGCTATCACATGCAGGAAGCGGGCGCGACGCAGGATCTGGAGCTCGCCTATACGCTCGCCGACGGCGTCGAATATATCCGCGCCGGGTTGAAGGCCGGCCTCGACATCGACCAGTTCGCACCGCGACTGTCGTTTTTCTGGGCGATCGGCATGAACTTCTTCATGGAAGTCGCCAAGATGCGGGCCGCGCGCCTGATCTGGGCGAAGCTGGTGAAGCAGTTCGAACCGAAGAACGAGAAGTCGCTGGCGCTCCGCACCCATTGCCAGACCTCCGGTTGGTCGCTCGCCGCGCAGGACGTCTACAACAACGTCATCCGCACCACGGTTGAGGCGATGGCGGCGACGCAGGGCCATACCCAGTCGCTGCACACCAACGCGCTCGATGAGGCGCTGGCGCTGCCGACCGATTTCTCCGCCCGCATCGCCCGTAACACGCAGATCTTCCTGCAGCAGGAGAGCGGCACGACGCGGATCATCGATCCCTGGGGCGGCTCCTATTATGTCGAGGCGCTGACGGCCGAGCTCGCTGCCCGCGCCATGGCGCATATCGACGAGGTCGAGAAGCTCGGCGGCATGGCGAAGGCGATTGAGGCCGGCATCCCGAAGCTCCGTATCGAGGAAGCCGCCGCCAAGACCCAGGCCCGCATCGATTCAGGCCAGCAGACTGTGGTCGGCGTCAACAAATACCGCCTCGACGACGAGCCGGCGATTGATGTGCTCAAGGTCGACAATTCCTCCGTCCGTGCGCAGCAGATCGAGAAATTGGCGCGGCTCCGCGCCGAGCGCGATCCCGCCGCGGTGGCCGCGAGCCTCGAGGCGCTCGCCGCTTCGGCGCGCTCCGGCGAGGGCAATTTGCTGGCGCTCGCCGTCGACGCCGGCCGCGCCAAGGCAACCGTCGGCGAGATCTCGACCGCGCTGGAAAAGGCGTGGAAGCGCCACAAGGCGGTGATCAAGGTCAATTCCGGCGTCTACCGCGAAGGGTTTGGCGAGCACGGCGCGTCGATCGAGCGTCTGGCCGCGCTGGTCTCCGAGTTCACCCATGACGAGGGCCGGGCGCCCCGCATTCTCGTCGCCAAGATGGGCCAGGACGGCCATGACCGCGGTCAGAAGGTGATCGCCACCGCCTTCGCCGATATCGGCTTCGACGTCGTCATCGGCCCGCTCTTCGCTTCGCCGGAAGAGGTCGCCGCGCACGCGATATCCGAGCAGGTGCATGTCGTCGGCGTCTCGTCGCTCGCCGCAGGCCATCTGACGCTGGTGCCGGAACTGAAGGCGGAACTGGCGCGGCAGGGCCGGCCGGACATCATGATCGTCGTCGGCGGCGTGATCCCGCCGCAGGATTTCGAAGCGCTGATGCAGGCCGGCGCCGCCGCGATATTCCCGCCCGGCACGCCGGTGACAGAGGCGGCGGCGGACCTTTTGGAAAAGCTGCGCGGTCATCTCGGCTTCGCGCAGAAGCATCCTTCGGCCTATGTCTGAGCGGGCGGGGAGGTTGGTTCGGATGTTTCGACTGCCTCCCGCTATTCGCTGGCTGCCCGTCCTGCTGCTGGCAGCCATCCAGATGCCCTCCGCCGCTCGCGCGGCCGAGGAGACGACGGTGCAAACGATCTGCCGGCTGATCGAGACGGCGGCTGACGCGCATGGCCTGCCGCGCGATTACTTCACAAGGCTGATCTGGCGCGAGTCGAGCTTCCGCCCCCATGTCACCAGCAGCGCCGGCGCGCAGGGCATCGCCCAGTTCATGCCCGGTACGGCGGACGAGCAGGGGCTGGACGATCCGTTCGATCCAGAACTGGCGATTCCCGCCTCGGCCAAATATCTGAAATCGCTGAAGAACCGGTTTGGGAATTTGGGCCTCGCCGCTGCAGCCTACAATGCCGGCCCGACGCGGCTGGCGAAATGGATCGACAGCGGCGGCTATCTGCCGATCGAGACCGAGGACTATGTCGCCTTCATCACCGGCCGTAGTGTTTCCGACTGGAATACCGGCGCGGTCGAGGTGCTGCCGCCCAAGGGCGGCGCCGTGACGGCGCCCAAGCCGAAGCAGGCCGAGGCGAAGCTCGCCGATCCGAAATCGGCCGCCGTCCGCGAGGCGGCCAGGGCAGCCGAAGCGAGGGAGAAGGATTGCGTGACGCTGGTGGCGGCGATCCGAAGCTATGCGCCGTCGCTGATCGAGGGCGCCTACGCGCCGTTCGGCGTGCAGCTTTCCGGCAATTTCTCCAAGAGCCGGGCGATCGCCTCCTATCACCGCCAGGTGGCGCGCTATCCCGCGCTGCTGGAGGGCAAGCCGACGCTGATCCTCGGCAAGCGCGGAGCGGGCAGGGGAAGGCGGGCCTTCTATCGCGTCCGGTTGCCGGCCGACACGCTGCGCGAGGCGAACCAGTTCTGCCAGTCGCTGCAGAAGGTCGGCGGCAGCTGCGTCGTGCTCCGGAACTGAGGCGAAGGGGCTCGAATGCCCTATTGCCTGATCACAGGGGTATCCGCCGGCCGGCCTCGCCAAGATTGCCGCCGTCATCCCCGCGCGGGCGGGGATCCATGCATCCGGGTTTTGGGAGGCCGGTTCGGCAAAGGCTTCGGCTGAATGGATCCCCGCCTGGGCGGGGAGGACGACCTAGAGGCAATGCCAAACAAAAAATCCGGGAGACTCGCGCCCCCCGGATCCGGTTCTATCCAATGCTGTGGATCAGCCCTTGTTCGGCTCGATCTTGGCGGCGATGAACTTGAAGTTCGACCACCACCACCACGGGCCTTCATAGTAGTTGTCGGCGCTCGGGTAGTTCTTCCAGTAGGTTTCGTTGACCGGCACGAACTTCGAGGTGCCGAACATCTCGATCGAGGGCAGGCCCTTGACCAGATCCTTCAGCATCTCCGTGCCGAGCGGCACGACCTGCGGGTCGTCGGCCGGGATCGAGCGCAGCGTGTCGATCTTGGCGGAGAGCACGTCGTCGACATAGCGGCCCTGGTTCGACGAGGCAGCGGTGCCGTTCGGGCGGACATAGTCCTTGTGCCAGCCTTCGAGGCGGACGAACGGATCCGGCACGATGCCGCACGAGGCGCCCCAATAGGAACCGACTTCGTAGTCGCCGGTATTCTCGGCCGTGAAGAACGGCCCGCCCTGCATCTGCTGCACCTTGGCGTCGATGCCGAAGGCTGCCCATTCATTGGCGGCGGCGAAGGCGAGGCGCTGCGACTGCACCTCGAAATCGGCCGGCGCCAGGATGTTGATCACCCAGGGCTTGCCTTCCGGCGTCATCCACTTGTCGCCCTGCTTCTTGAAGCCCTGGGCTTCCAGCATCTTGGTGGCCTGTTCGGGATCGAACTTCCACCAGCCGACGCCGAGCAGGTCGCGCAGCTGGTCGGGATCGGTCGGGATCGCCTCGACGCCTTCCGAGCGCAGCTGTTCGCCGATCTTGATCGCGTAGTCCGGATCGAACGGCTTGTAGCCGTCGGCGAGCGCGAACTCCTTCAGCCAGGGCACCATCGGCTTGTGATAGGTGTCCATCAGCACCTTGGTCGGCGGCAGGGCGAGCGGCGAGGCGCGCAGCATGCCGGAGAAGGTGGCGATCGAGGCCTGCTGCAGGTTCATGGCGAGCGCCAGGGCCCAGCGGGTCTCCGCCTTGTCATAGGGCGGCTTCGAGGTGTTGAAGTGGATGCCGCGCTCGCACGGATCGTCGAGATTGGCATAGGGGAAGCCGCCGAACCACGCCTTCACCTTCGGATTCTGCTTCTGCAGGATGTCGAGGCTTTCCGGCGAGATGTCCGTTAGGATGTCCATCTGGTTCTGCGCCATGGCGAGGACGCGCTTTTCCTCGGTGCCATAGGAGCGGAACAGGACGTATTGCGCCTTCGGCTCGCCGACGATCTGGCCGATGTCGGAGTTCTTCCAGTCGTCGCGCTTCTCCCACAGGAACCACGAGCCGTTCGGATCCGAGCTCTTGTATTTGTAGGCACTGATCGTGACGGGCGGGAAGTTGGTGAAGGTTGCCGGGTCTTCCTTTTCCCAGATGTGCTTGGGCACGACGTGGAAGGGGTTGCCGTAGATCAGCGAGCCGAGCACCAGGGTGAGGCGCGGCGTCGGCTTGGTGGTCTCGATCTCGATCGTGTGATCGTCGATCTTGGTGAAGCCCTTGATCGCGGCCTTGAAGGCGGCGCTGTAGGCGATCGAGTCGGTCTTGGCGATCATGTCCGCCGTGAACACCACGTCATCGGCGGTGAACGGCTTGCCGTCGCTCCAGTTCAGGCCCTCGCGCAGCTTGACGCGGAACTTGGTGTATTCCTTGTTGAGCGGCTCCGGCATGGCGGCGGCGAGATCGGGGATCTGCTTGCCCGAGGCCGTGTCGATGTCCCACATCAGGGCCGAGGCCATCTGATGATAGCCGTGATTGATGGTGACGCCCTGCTGGTAGGGGTTCATCGTGCCCGGATTGGAGACGCGGGCGTTCAGCATGTCGACGATCAGCGTCTGATCGCGCGGCGTGCCGACATCGGTCATTTCCTGGCTGAAGGCGGGCGCCGCCGTCAGCATGGTGCTCGCCATGAAAAGGGCGGCACCCAGAACGGCGATGCCGCCGCGGCGTGGTTTCCGGATCGTCTCGGTCATGCGTTTCCTCCTCGATTGTGGTGTGCAGTCAGGCAGTCGGACGTCGGCGCGCGAAACCGCGCTCTTGTGTCTGGCTCTGGAAACCGGGCTGTTGTCATCGGCTCCTCGCGTTCGGCGTCCGTAGTTCCTTTCATGCGCGCGCTCGCAGCGGCTCGGCGTCGCGGGCCAGCGCGTCGGCCTTGATCCGGTCGATCTCGGTCCAGCGCTCGCCCAGCCGCGGAATGGCGGCCATCAGCTCGCGCGTATAGTCCTCGCGCGGATTGGCGAGGATATCCTGCGGTACGCCGGCATCGACGATGCGGCCCCTGTTCATGATCACCACGGTATCCGAGAGGTAGTAAGCCGTCGAAAGATCGTGGGTGATATAGACGAAGGAGACGCCCTTTTCCTCCTTGATCGTCTTGAACAGGTTGACGATGTTCATGCGCAGCGAGGCGTCGACCATCGAGACCGGCTCGTCGGCGACGATGAGCTTCGGGTTGGGGATCAGCGCACGGGCGATCGAGATGCGCTGCAGCTCGCCGCCGGAGAACTGGCGGATATACTTGCCGCGAATGCGGTCGAAGGAGAGCCCGACCGAGCGCAACGCGCCTTCGGCGATCTCGGTGGCGTCCTTGTCATTGTCGGCGACCTTCAGATTGCGCGCCGTGGCGATCAGATAGCTGTCGAGCTGCAGATAGGCGCTGAAGGCCTCGAACGGGTTCTGGAAGATCGGCTGCACCAGGCGGCGGAATTCGAAATCGTCGATCCGGTCCTTGTGCTTGCCGGTCAGCGGCCGGCCGCCGAGGCGGATCTCGCCGCTGGTCGGCTCGACCAGGCGCAGGATCATGCGCGCCAGCGTCGTCTTGCCGGAGCCGGATTCGCCGACGATCGAGAAGACCTGCGGCTTGGCATCGAGCGTCAGGCTGACGCCGTCGACGGCGGCGATCTGCTTGCCGCTGAACAGACCGCCGGCGCGGTAGTTCTTGCGGAGCGCGTTGATTTCGAGAACGGGCTTGTCGGACATGCTCGGTCCCTCAGCGGAAGTGACAGGCGGAGGCATGGTTCGGCGCCTTGTCCGCGAGGGGCGGCGAGACCTTGCGGCAGATCGCCTGTGCCTCCGGGCAGCGCGCGGCGAAGCGGCAGCCTTCCGGCGGCGAGGCGAGGCTCGGCGGCCGGCCCTCGAGACCGACGCGCTCGCCCTTCTGGCCGACGCGCGGCAGCGCGCCGATCAGCGCTTCCGTATAGGGATTGCGCGGGCTTTCGAAAACTTCGGCTGTCGGCCCGACCTCGACGATCTTGCCGGCATAGGCGATCGCGATGCGGTCGGTGATCTGGTAGTGCACGCCGAGATCATGCGAGACCAGCACCAGCGTGTTCTTCAGCCGCCGCTGGATCTCGACCAGCATCAGCAGGATGCGCTTCTGCACGACGACGTCGAGCGCCGTCGTCGGTTCGTCGGCGAGGATCAGCCGCGGCCGCACGAAGGCGGCGATCGCCACCAGCACGCGCTGCCGCATGCCGCCGGAAAGCTGGTGCGGATAGCTGTCGAGCACGGTTTCCGGCAGGCCGAAGCCGGCGAGGAACTCGACGATGCGCTGGCGCAGTTCCGCCTTGCTGCCCTTCTTCTCGCGCTTCGGCAGCGCGTCGACGATCTGCTTCTCGATCTTCATGATCGGGTTCAGCACGCTCATCGAGCCCTGCGGCACGTAGGACATCACGTCCCACCAGAGGTCCTGGAACCGGTTCGCCTCGCTCGTCGTCGTGCGGCCGCTATCGGGATCGGTGAAGCGGCCGGTGACCTGGCCGCCGGCCATCTTCAGGCCGCCGGAGAAGTCGCCATAGAGCGTGCGCATCAAGGTGGACTTGCCGCAGCCGGATTCGCCGGCGATGCCGAGGATCTCGTTGTCGTTGACCGTCAGCGAGACGTCGTCGACGGCGGCGACGAAGCTGTCCGGTGTGCCGTAGCCGGCGCGGACATTCTTCAGTTCGATCATCAGCCGATCCTCCGGGCTGCCGAGCGGATCGCGAGACCCGAGGAAATCAGGAAGAGCGAGATGAACATCAGCACGATGGCGAGCACCGGCGCGCCGACCCAGAGATAACGCTGGGCGAGAAGGGCCTGATATTTGAGCGCCCAGTAGATCATCGTGCCGATGGTTGCCTGCTGCGCGCTCGACAGGCCGATGACGGCGAGGCTCGTCTCGGTGGCGATGCCGACCAGCACCGTGTTGATGAAGTTGGCCGCCGACCAGCCGGCGATATAGGGGAAGATGTGGCGGCCGAGGATCTTGTAGCGCGGCTCGCCGGAGAACCAGGCGACGTTGATGAACTCCCGCTCGCGCATGGTCAGCGCCACGGCTCGCACCTGGCGGGCCGGATAGGGCCAGTTGAACAGCACCAGGGCGACGCCGACCAGCGGCAGCGACAGCTGGCCGCCGAACAGGGCGGCGAGCAGGATCAGGATCGGCAGGCTCGGGATGCAGAGCAGCGCGTCCATGAAGAAGGAGAGGATGCGGTCGATCCAGCCGCCGGAATAGCCGGCCGCGAGCCCGGCGAAGACGCCGATCAGCGTCGAGAAGAACGCGACGGTGAGGCCGAGGATCAGCGAGTTGTGCAGGGCCCAGGTCAGGAGCCAGAAGATGTCCTGGCCGAGATTGGTGGTGCCGAGCAGATGGGCGAAGCTGGCGCCCTGGTTGCGCGGCGCCTTGTACCAGGTGAGCGGGTTGGTCGGGGCGAACCAGGGCAGGATCAGCCCGAGGATGACGAAGATCGCGAGCAGAGCGAGGCCGAGGCCGAGCCGGAACGAACCGATCTTGGGAAGCTTGAAGGCGCGCATGATCACCTCGCCCGGATGCGTGGATCGAGGAGCGGGTAGGTCAGGTCGATGATCATCGTGGCGGTGGCGACCGCGACGATCGACAGGCTGATCGTGCCCATGAGGAGGTTGTAGTCGCCCTGGATCACGGCCGTGTAGATCAGGTGACCGAGGCCCGGATATTCGAACAGAATTTCCGTGACGATGGCGCCGTTGAACATCAGTCCGATCTGCAAGGCGAGGAAGGTGATCTGCGGCAGGATGGCGTTGGGCAGGATGTAGCGGGTCAGGATGCGGCCGTCGCCGAGGCCCTTCAGGCGCGAATAGCGGACGAATTCTTCCTCGGCCAGCTGCGTCGTCTGCGCCTTGACGCTGATCACCCACCAGCC
The DNA here is from genome assembly GCF_000380505.1 of Kaistia granuli DSM 23481. Lineage (GTDB taxonomy): Bacteria > Pseudomonadota > Alphaproteobacteria > Rhizobiales > Kaistiaceae > Kaistia > Kaistia granuli. Next base: position 266,999 of record NZ_AQYH01000004.1, read on the forward strand.
GAACACCACCAGCACGATCGAGAGCGCCGGCAGGAACGAGTTCCAGATCACGCTCCGGATGAAGGCGAAGCTCCAGGGCGCGCCATGCACCGAGGCGGTCAGGGGAAAGATCGGCCAGATGTAGGAGAACAGGATCGAGAGCACGAGGGCGAGGATGTAGTAGGGGATCGGATAGACGATGATCGCCAGCCCCTCCATGATCCGCGACGAGGCGCGGTTGGGACGCCAGCCGGCCCACAAGCCGACGAAGTTGCCGAGCACCCAGGCGATCAGCGTCGACGACAGCAGCAGCCCGAAGGTCCAGGGCAGCGCCTGCGCGATCAACTGGCTGACCGGGGTCGGATACATGGCAAGCGACGGACCGAAATCACCGGTCAGAACGATGCGCTTGATGAAGTTCCAGTATTGCGTGAGCATCGACCCCTTGAGGCCGAAGGCGTCGGTCAGCGAGGCTCGCAAGGCGTCGGCCTGGGCCGCGTCCATATAGGCGCCCTGCGAGCTGACCTGGGCGAGCATCGCTTCGACGGGGTCATTGGGGGCGAAGCGCGGTACGAAGAAGACCACGGTCAAGCCGAAGGCGATCACCAGTACATAGGAGATCAATCGGGTTGCGATCTGGCCGAGAAGTCTCATGGGCGGTGGTCCCGTCCTGTTGCATCGGGCTCGAGAGGCCGGCAATCGCTGGCGGCGACCGCGGCGGCCTGGCATTGCCGGGGTGTGGCGCCCCGGCAATGCTTGCTTGATGCGGTTCTTGCGAACCGGGATGGCGATCGGTCCCAGCAACCGGACCGCCATCCGCAGAAGATCCGGGCGAGGCCTCAGATGATCTCGAGGTAATCGCGATCCGGCAGCGGCGGGAACGGCGAGGCCGGGATCGTCTGGTACCAGAAGGCGACCGAGGCGATGTCGTCCTGCAGCGGCAGGTAGCGGCGGTCCTTCTTCTCCGTTCGCCAGCCCAGCGCTTGGATCGTCACCTTCAAATCACTTTCGAAGCGGATCGGATCCATGATGTGCCAGCGATACATGCCGAAGCGGGTCTGCGAGCGATAGGTGCCGTCCGGCCGGATCACCTGCGGCAGGCCGGCATAGGCGGTGGTGAACTCGCGGTATTCGCTCGTCATGGTCGGGTCGACGACGCCGCCGTCGAAGTTGTAAGCGCCGCAGAAATAGTCTTCCGTGCCGGTGCCGCAGATGGTCGGGTATTCCTTGTCGCCATCCATGAAGAACTTGATCTCGCCTTCACCCCACCAGCCGGCATTGTTGACGCCCCAGGCCATGTAGGTGCCGACATAGTGACCCTGACCCTTGACGCCGTCGAGGATGACGTAGTCCTCCTTGAAGGGCAGCGGGTTGGTGCGGCGGAACTGTGCGTGGAAATAGGCGGCGTCGGCCGGAACCTCGGTCAGCGTGTAGTTGATCTGGTAGTAAACGATGGCGTGGTCGGTCGGATCGCGGTTTTCCAGCGTGATCCGGCAGTGCTTCCGGAACGGCATTTCCCAGTAGCAGTTGAAGGCGCGGCCGGGATTGACGCAGACCGCGAGCGAGGAAACCTGCGCATACTGGTTCCAGCCGGCGCAGAAGAAGTCGCCGAGCGGGCTCTCGACCGAGGGATGCTCCTGGCCGTCCCAGTAGATGCGGAGGATCAGGTCGCGCCAACGCACATTGGCCGGCGTCAGCCAGATCTGCTGGATCGCGCCGGGACCCTCGATGTCGGCGATGACCCGCGTTTCGCCCGCCTCCATACGGATCGAGGGCGATACCTTCCAACCGAGGCCGCTGCCGTCCTTGCCGAGGCCGCGGGCACAGCTGGCGCCGGTGCCTTCCAGCGCCATGCCGCCCTTGCCCTTCTCGCCGGTGAAGTTTTCCGGGCTGATCGAGCGGGTCTTTGCCTTGGACAGCAGTGAAAGATTCCCGAGATGCATCCCGAGTCCGGAAAAGCCCTCTGACATTTTTCCTCCATGTCAGTGCATGCGACGTCGCTCCGTGGCGATCAGTAGATCGACGGCCTGCGCGTGGTCATTTCAATATTGAAAGGTGGTGATTTAGGGCAATAGTCATCCTACCGCAGCGTTCTATGCTGCGATATGATCACTTTGATCAATTTTCGTCTGCTGCGTGGCGTGGTGACCTTGGCGTTGTGTTTCCAACCGGGAGAATTTTCTTATTTTTATTTAGGCGCTTTGATCGAAACGTTGTTGTTCGACGCGTCTTATTGATGTGAGATGCTAGGATCCTAGTTTGGGGGTGTCAATGGCCATCGCGATGTCGCGGAGAAAATCTCAGACAGGCGCCGAGCTTCCGCCGGGCGACAATCCGTTCCCGGCCGATGCGGTGATCGACCGGTCGCGGCCGATCGGCGAGCAGGTCTATGCGCTGCTGCGCCGGGCGATCGCGCACTGGCATCTGCTGCCCGGCGATCCGATCCCCGAGGCGCTGGTGACGCGGCGCTTCGACATCTCCCGTTCGCCGCTGCGCGAGGCGTTCCGCCAGCTCGCCTCCGACGGGCTGGTGGTGATCCGGCCGCAGGCGGGAACCTATGTCTCGCCGGTAGACCGGCTGCGCTGGGAAGAGGGGCGGATCATTCGCCGCGCGCTCGAGATCGAGGGCATCCGTCGCGCCGCGCTGCATGTCTCGCAGGCCAATCTGGACGAGCTGGAGCTCCTGCTGCGCCAGCAGCGCCGCGCCGCGGAGGCCGAGGATTTCGAGGAGCTGATCGATCTCGACGACCGCTTCCACGCGGCGATCTGCAATCTGAGCGGCTTCCCCCGGCTCTGGCGCATGATCGATGGCGCCAAGGCGCAGATCGACCGCACCCGCTTCATGGCGCTGCCGGAAATGGGGCGCGCGGATGCGACGCTCGCCGAGCACCAGGGCATCGTCGACGCGCTCGCGGCCCGCGATCCGGATCTCTCCGTGCAACTGCTCGTGCGCCACCTCGACCGCTCCGACGAGGCGATGGCCCAGCTCTTTGCCGGCGAGGACTTCTATTCCGGCATTCCCGCCCGGGACTAGCCTGCTACGGCCGGGTCCTGCTGTCATGCCCAAGGCGAAGGAGGGCAAAAAGAAGCCCGCCGGAGCGGGCTTCTCGAACTTCGGTGTCGTCGCGGCTCAGTTATAGGGCGACCGGCACTGCTGGCGCGGGCCTTCATAGGGCTGGAACGAATTGTCCGAGGCGCGGTAGGAGCGGTAGCGGTCCTCGCACCAGCGCAGGTGATTGCTGGAGAGGTGCGGCGGCGCGACTTCCTGCGGCTGGTTGGCGATGGCGCCGCCGAGCAGCGCGCCGACTCCGAAGGCCGCCAGCGGATACCACCAGCCATCATTGCCGCGGCGATAGCCGGGGCGCGGATCGCGGTAGCCCTGGTGACCCTGCCAATGGCCGGGACGGGACGGGCCGCCGGACCAGCCCGGCTTGCCGGGACCGTTCCATCCGCCCTGACCCGGTCGACCCGGACCGCCATGGCCCGGACGTCCGGGGCCACCGTGGTTCGGGCCGCCATGGCTGGGGCCGCCCCAGCTGGGATTGCTCGGCCCGGGACGGCCGGGCTTGCCGGGGTTGTTCGATCCGGGACGACCGGGGCGGCAGCCCTGCGGCGGGCAGTTCTGGTTGAACTGGGCGTCGATCCGCAGCGTCGGGGCGCTGCCCGGGTTGACGATCGGCAACGGCGCGGCCTGCGCCGGCATGGCCGCGGCCGCGAAGGTGAGCGTCAGGGCGGTGGCGCAGATCTTCTTCAGATCCATGGAAATTCCTTCTCGATAGCGATCAGCGGTCTGATCGGGGGGCCGTCCCGAAGGGAACGGTCGCCGGCACCGGCTCGAACCGGATCGGCGCGGTTGCGCTGGAGTGCGGATCGAGAATACCAACTTATGGTCAGTATAGCTGATGAAATGAACCAAAAGTGTGATCGCCGTCATAGGCTTGCCCGGAGCGAGGCCGAGGCCTGCGGGCTGGCCGCCCCGGCCGGACCGCCGCGAATGGTTCGCGCCCTGTCGCTTCCGTGCAGCTGGGAAGCGGACCGATCGGGTGTCGCGATGATTCGAAATCGGGCTAGCACCGCCGGCCTGACGGCTGACTTGGCGTCCGGATCGCAGAAAATGCCGGTTCCACGTGAGGGAAGTTATTGCAGCGGGCAATTGGGAATTGAACCCACGGCATTCAGCTTGCGGCCGCGCGGCCGCCGGCGCAGATCTCGGTCCCGCTGCTTGTCTCACCCTGCAGTTTCGCAGGACGGAATTGGTCCGATCAATACTTCTGGACAAGTGAAAGCATACTTGAATCGCAACTAGTTGCTCGACATAGTCGCCGCCGGAATAAGAACGGCTCCAAGCGATACGAATGGGGCATGAATATCATACGGCGCGGCGGCCGCGCCGCGGCAGGAGTTTCGATTTGAGATTTCACTTTGCGACGGCCGCATCTACGGCATTCGGTATTCTGGCTTCGACACTCGCTTTCGCCGACGACGTCCCCCCTCAGTGGACTGGCCTCTATATGGGACTTGGGGTGACTGGCAGTCACTTGGAGACGGATCAGTATTCGCCGGCTCAGCTGGGATTTTCGGGGTATCAGGCAGCGACTTATGGCGGCACGCACTTCTATGGCTTTGTGCAAGGTGGCGCCGATCTGCAGCTGGGCAAGGCAGTGCTGGGCCTAAGACTGCGGCATGAGATGACCGGATCCGATGGCGACCACTTTCTGAAGGTTGATGAGGTCGTGTCGTCAAACGCCGTGGCCATTACGACACTCTCTGCCCGTATCGGCTATCTGCTCCAGCCCCGGATATTGGTATACGCCAACGCTGGCCCGGCATTGGGGCAGTTCAATTACTCAAGTGTCGATGAACGCTGGAACCTTGTTGACGCCAGCCTCGACGCCAGCCGTTTAGGCGTCGCGGTGGGGGCGGGCGCCGAATATCGGCTCAGTGAGCACGTATCGATGTTCGCCGAATACACCCACACAAACTTTTCCAAAGACAGTTCGACCTTCAACTACGGTGATGCCTACCCTGCAAACTGGACCTACGAGTTCAAGCATCGGTTGGACTCGGTTCAGATGGGCATGAATATCCGCTTCTGATCTCCTGGCATCGACGCAGGTCGGGACTGCCGCTGCTTCGAAGAACTCGCCGTACCACCGATCTCGCCAGCACGAACCAGGGCCGATAGGTCGATCCCGACGATCCAGCCGGCGGTGGATATGCGTAGGCGGCGGTAGGACACGGCAGGTCCGGGAACGGGATAGCCCGAGCAAATCTCGGGACTTCTTGCGCCAGAGTGACCATGAATGGCCGCGGCAGGCCCATCTTGTTGTGGTGTGCAGTGAATGCTGAAGTCGGTAAAGTATTGATCTTATTGGTAATTATTGGAGCGGGCGATGGGAATTGAACCCACGACATTCAGCTTGGGAAGCTGACGTTCTACCTCTGAACTACACCCGCATCGCAACTTTTGCTTCGCTTTTCCCGGAGCTCCGGCCAGGCGCCGGTTCAGGGAAAAGCATGGGATCGTTTGTACCTGCATTGCCCTGACTTGATCAAGGGCATCGCCGCACCGGTTCGCTGCTTTCGAACCGTCTTCGCGGCGAGGCGGCTGCCTCGCGATGCCGCAGGTGGCCGGGAGGGATACCTTCGAGGGCGCTTGACGTTAGGCCGCGCCAACATGCGGTGCTAAATTCACATTGCCATGATGTCCAACCCCGACGGCGAACGATCTGCCGTCCATTCGCGAGTCCTGCGGGGAGTGTGATTTAGTGGATCGAATCTTGTCCTACTGCATCGCGGTGAAGAACCGTCCGGATGAGCTGCTCCAGACCCTTTCGTTCAATCTCGAAGAGAACAGTCGGTTTTCCGAGGTCATCGACTTCGTGGTGGGGGTTTTCGACGGCGACACGGCACTTGTCGGCCGACTGGAGGCGGAGCACGCCGAAGACATTCGTTCCGGCTATCTGAAGGTATTCCATCTCGGCGGCCTGGATGTCTGGCATTTCGGCCGTGCCAAGAACCGGTTCAGGTCGCTGCCTATCGGAGCGCTGTTTTCCAGCCTGGACGCCGACAATTTCGTATCGGCCGAGGAAACGGGCCAGATCCTCGACGCCTATTCGGAATATGGTGCCGACTTCATCTTCCATCACTTTTCCGGCCGATGGGGCGATGGAACCTGCGGCCGCGTCACCCTTGGGTCCGAGACATATCGGGCCGTCGGCTATGACGAAAGTTTCATGCCGCGTCAGTTCGACGAGGTCGATTTCATCGTCTCCTCGCTGCGACATGACAGAAACCTGCCGTTGCTGGCCTATTCCGAGGGCGGCATTTTCGGCCAGTCGCCCTCGGCGCAGCTCTGTCTCGATGAAATCGGCATGGTCCTGCGGAGTGTCGTGAAGCCCGATCTGCGTCGCAGGCTGCCCCTCAATCCCAAGGGCCAAGACTACGTCCCTGTCGATCCGGTCCTCGAGCAGATGACGCTGTTCAATCGCGCGCGGTGCCTTGCCAAATGCGCGCAGACGGCGGAGGCGGCGGAAAAATTTCTCGCCGCCGTCAGGGCCGCGGCCGATCGACTGGTCGATGGGCTCGACAGGACCGATGTCCTCCGGAGCTTCTTCGGGATGGCCGAGTTCCCGGCATTTCGCGACGGCCCGGTGCCCGTCATCTCCTGCATCCGCGATGACGGTCAGTTTCTCGACGACTGGTACCGGCACTACAAGAAGCTCGGCTGCGGCCCGTTCTTCATCGTGGACAACGGTTCGTCCCCGCCGATCCGGGAACTGCTGCCCCATGACGACGTCCATGTCCTCACACCGGCGGCGGGGTGCTACCGATCCTGCAAGAGCGTCTGGATCAAGGCGGCGATGAAGGCCTTCCTCGGCGAGGGGCGCTGGGCCGTCACCGTGGATTCCGACGAACTGGTCGACGTCCTCGGCGACTGTGGAACGATCGGCGAGGTCGTCGACAGGGCGACGGCCGCCGGTCATCGCTTCGTTCCGGGCATGCTGGTGGACTTGCTTCCGGGGCCATCCCTGGATGCCGAGGCGGCGCTGGCGCAGGGCAGCTCCGTCGTCGAGGTCTTTGATCATCACCTCTTCGACGCCGGGGGGGACCGGAGGGGCTATGTCGACAGCGACGCAATCCGATGGGCGTTCGGTCGTCACTGGTTGACCAGCTTTTGCGTGGATGTGCGCTATCGGCTGTTCGGAACCGTCGACGTTCTGCGAAAGGTTCCGCTGATTCGGTACGAGGAGGGGATTCGGATTAACCAGGGGTTCCATGACGTGGCCTATGCCGATCAGAAGACCCTCCCCAGCGCGGTTTGGGGCGGCGACTTCCTGCTGCCGATCCGTCACTACAAGCTCTCGAAGCTGTTCCAGCCGGCGACTCGCCTGGATATGGCCACCGCCGCGGCCGCCCCGGCCGCGTATCATCCACGGACGCGGGAGAACCTCCGAAGAATGGCGTCGACGCCGCAGGAGGACGTCACCCGAAGCCTTCAGCGGCTCGGCCTGCGGAAGTATGACGCGGATTTCTTCGATGGCCGGCAGATCCACAAGGCTGCCCGTCGCAAGGGCCGGGGGGCGGCGCTACGGACGCTGTGGGCGAGGATATCAGGCCGGGCTCGGGAGAGCGGGATCTTCGGGCGATAACCGCATGGCCCATTGGCGGGCGGCGTCCATCCGGATGATTTCAAAGGCCCCGCGCCGGCTGAAGTCGCGCACCGCTCGGAAGACGCCGTGGTGTCGATGGTTCGGGTCGATCTGGCAGTCATCGCCGAGGATCAGGCCACCGGGCTTCAGGACGCGCGCGACGGCGTCCAATTCGTCCAACGTGCCCTGATAGCTGTGCGTGGTGTCGATGTAGACCCAGTCCAGGGTCGCCGGCTGGAGTTGGGACAGCCAGTCCAGCGAGGCCGAGACGACGATCGCGGCCTTGCCGTCCATGCGGGCGGCGCGCGCCTGGACGGCGAGAAGCGCGACCGCGGTGGTGAGCCTGCCGTGATCGGTGTAGTCGCCCCAGTCCGGGTAGTCATCGCCGAAGGCGAGGTGCCAGACATCGACCAGGTAGAGCTTCGTCGGTCGGGCTCTCTCGAACAGAGCCTGGGAGAAGGCCCCGGTGAAGACCCCCAGCTCCGCGCCGACGCCGCCGCGCGGAATGAGGTCGAGGATGGCGAGCCGGTCCGAGACGCGATCCCGCTGTTCGACGACCTCGAGGGAGGGGTGCGCCTGCTTGAGCCGCTGGATCTCCGGAATCTCCGGCCGGGGAGGGCGCGGCATCACGGCTTGCGGGGCGCTGCGCGCCGCCGGCGGCTTCGGTCGGAGCATTTCCCTGATTGTGCGAACCAGCTCCATCGGGCTATCCCGGCTCCATTCGACGCAGGATGACAGCGCCCCGTCGACGTGTCCAGCGCACGGAAAGCGTCTCGGGGCTGGCGCCTCCCGCTGTCGTCCGGCCGCTCCGGGCATGGCGTCGCCTCGTGCGGGCCCGTCGTGATTTGCCGGTGTCTGGTCCGTCGATCGGCAGTTGATTAGCCAACCTTTGGCTTGCTATGGGGAATCGGGGCGGGTGGCTCAGCCACACGAGGGTAACTGGTGCATCAGGCAATCCGAGCAGCCCAGGCGACCGGAGAGACTCTGGAAGCGACTTTTCTTTACGCGACGAGGCAGATGGAGGCCGGCGCCCATGGGGAGGCCGATGCCTTGCTTTCCGGCTTCGCTGACAAGGTGGCGAGCGCGGCGTCAAGCTGGCGGTTTGGCGAAAGCCCGGCGCGTCCAGCCGCCTCGATCATCGTCGTCAGCTACAAGACCGTGCCGGGTGTCGAGCCCGCCATCGCAGCGATCGCCGGTCAAGCCCGCGACGAGAATTGCGAAGTCATCCTCGTCGACAATGGCAATCCGGATCTCGAGGCGATCGGCCGCCGGTATCTGGATGGCGCGCGGATGGTCAAGTCGCCGTTTCAGACGGGCTGTTCGCTCGGCCGTGATCTCGGGGCCTCTTTCGCTACCGCGCCCTATCTGATCTTCGTCGATGACGACGGCCTGATCGAGCCGGGCTTCGTCGCCGCCCTGCTGCGCGCGGCGGCCGAGACCGGCGCGATTGCCGTTCGCGGCCGCGTGGTGCCGCTGACAGCGGGAAGCCCCATGGCGCAGCACTATGATCTTGGCGACAGGCGCGCGCCGGCCTTCATCAACGCAGAGGGTGCCTCGCTATGGCAGCGGGACGCCTTTCGAAACGCGGCGGGCTTTCATCCGCTGCTCGCCGGTCACGAGGGGCATGATCTCTGCGCCCGGCTGTTTCGCTTCCACGGGCCGTTCGCGTTCTTCTATGAACCGTCGGCTGTGCTGCGGCATGACTATGCCGACGATGCGAAGGGCCAGGCTGCCAAGCAGGCGCGTTACGATCGCAATGTCGCCTTCGTCCAGAGCCGTTCGCCTGACGCGTGGCAGATCCATTTCCGCATTGGCGCCCTCGGCCGCGAGGGACGTTCGGCCTATCTGGCGGCGCACCATCATGCGGTGCCGGCCGACGCCGTCGCGACGCCGGTGTCGATCCTGACGACGGCGCGCAACGGCGCCGAATGGCTGGCGGATTTCACCGCGTCGTGGAAGGCGCAGACGCAGGCGGACTTCCAGCTGGTCTTTGTCGATGATGGCTCGACCGATGGGACCGCCGATCGCGTCGAGGCGCTGTGGCGGGGCGACGACCGGCTGACGCTGGTGCGGACTGCCGGCGGCGGTCGCGGCGCGGCGCTCAACGTGGCGCTTGCTCATGCCAGCCACGATATTTGCCTGATCGCCGATGTCGACGATGTCAGCACGCCGGATCGGATCATCCGCACCACCGAGATCTTCCGGAAACATCCGGAACTCGACTATCTCTCCTTCCTGGCTTTCAACGAGACCGACTTGTTGCGGATCGGGTCGCCGCGTTCGCCGTTCCTTGGCGACATGAACGTGCGTGCGCTGTTCGGCATGCCGGCCTCGTTCCCGAGTTTCGCCTTCCGAAAGGTGCGGTTTTCCCGGCCCTTCGACGAGACCCTGTCGGGCGGCATCGACTGTCGCTGGGTGAAGGACAATCTCGCGGCCGAGGGGGTCGCCGGGCGGCTGGTGCACGAGCCGGTCGTCTACTACCGCCGCCATGACGGGCAGATCACGACGCTGCACAAGGAGCGGCAGCAGGCGCTCCGGAAGGAAATCATCGACTGGAGCTTCAGCCGCATCCTGGGGGCTTTGTCCGAGACGGATCACCAGATGATCGATGCCCTGATGCTGGGCGCGCCGCTGACGAAGGCTCAGCAAGCCGAGATCGCCGGCTGGGTCGCCGGCTTTCTGGGCCGGAACGACGAACTCGGCGTGTTCGACCGAGGTGAGCTGGGCGCCGCCCTGCTTGAGCGGCTGGAGCCGCTGACCGGCAGAGCGCCGACCCGGGCGGAAGCGAGCGACGCGCAGGTGCGGGCTCTGCGACGCATTGCCGAGCAGCATATCTCGGAAGGGGAATTCAAACGGGCGCGCCGGGCGCTGCGCGAGGCTCTGGAAGTGTTTGAGGCCAAGGCGATCTGGCGGCGCCTGCTTTCGGCGCACCGCTACGCGATCGTCCGCTACTTTGTGAAGGCGAACCCCTTCCGGGAGTGAGGCGGGGCGCGCCGTGAGGGTGGATCGAGCGGCTAGGGCTCGGGATGATCGTGGCGCCGACCACGGTGCTTGGGCTCGTCCGTGGCGCTCGATTCACCCTCCGGCGTCGTTTCAACGGCCGGGGCCGGCGGTGTCGCCTGCGGCTCGGTGAGCGCCGCGGTTTCGAGGGCCACGGCTTCTGCTGCCGGCTCTGGCGTTGCCTCGGGAACTTCGGAGGCGGATTTGGCGGTTCGCTCTTCTGCCGAAAGGCCCGGCGCCAGTTGGTCGAAGCGCTCGGCGATCCAGCGGATATGATCAAGCACCGGCCCGCGGCTTGCGCCGATCGGCGCCTCCGCCAACTCCCGGAGATCGGATCGCAGCAGGCCCATCAGGGCGGAGATTTCCTGCAGGCTGTCCTTCAGTCTCGTGGTCGCGGCCATGTCGGCGATCCTCTTCTGGCTGACTGGGCTACCAACGCCGGCGCGCGGGCCTCGTTCCCGGATCGTCCCAAAAGCGACGCCCCGCCGAGAGGGCAGGGCGTCGGTACGGGGAACGCCGCATTGCGGCGTCCGCGACTACTGGATCTGGGTGCAGAAGGTCTTCACCGCCGCGGAGTAGCGCAGCGGCTCCGCCGTGACCTTCTGGTTGCAGGTGTTCTTGGCGGCCGTCAGCTGCTCGGCCGTCAGGCCGGCGCCGCCGGTCGTGATGTCGAAGCCGAAGACATCCTCGTCCTTGATCTGGGACTTGACCGGGTCCATGCCGCTGGTGGCGCCGTCCGGTCCGCCCGTGCCATTGTTGTCGCTCGTCTGCGCAAGCGCCGGCGAAGCAGAGAGTGCCAAGAATGCGGCCATGGCAATCGTATATTTGAGACTGATCATTGCTTTCCTCCTGTCATGATCATTCTGGCAGGGGAATTGATTATGGTTCCTGCCGGATATCGCGATCAGGCTTCTGCCTAACCAATAGTTAATGAATGGCAGACTTGGAGGATGGTTCCGAAATTCTATGAAATTCTCTCGGCGCCTGAGGCTCGTCTAGGAGGTCCTCATGCCGATCGCCGGCAGCCGGCCGCGAACGAAACCGAAGGATATGCGCTCGGTCCGGGCGTCGATGGCCATCAGCAGCGTCTCGATGACGGCGCGGGCATCGCCCTGATGCGCCGTGATCAAACTCTCGACACGCTGGTCCAGGACGCTTTCGTCCAGGGCGCTCTGGGCGCTGTCGATCTCTACGGCCGGCTCTGCCATCACACTGCTACTCCATGGGTCTTGTTCCTATTTTGTTCTCATTGGAGCGAGAGTCAATGCGCGGTGTGGCGTCTGTCCAACACGAAATCGGACGGCGGAAGAAGCCGGCGGCGCGCGGGGCGCGGGTTCGTGGGGCCAGAACGAGAAAAGCCCCGCCAGTCGTCCCGGCAGGGCCTTTTTCCGAAGCGTTTGAACGCCGATCAGAAGCGGTAGTTCACGCCGACCGTCGCGGTCTGCGACTTCAGGCCGACGTCGAAGGATTCCTGGAACGGCGACGTGAAGGAGTAGGTCTTGGTGCCGTAGTCCGTGTAGAGATACTCGGCGCGAGCTTCGGCGGAAGCCCGCTTCGCCAGGTGGCTTAGGACGCCGAGGTGAGTTTGCGGGCCGCCTCGTCGACGCCGAACTCGTTCTGGATGGCGCGGCTGACGGCGCGCCGGCCAACGTCGATGCCGAGCGCCGGGAACAGCAGCTCGGCGACGCGGTAGGCTTCCTCGAGATGGGGATAGCCGGAGCCGATCACCGTATCGATGCCGAGCGCCTGATATTCGCGCAGCCGCTCCGCTACCTGTTCGGGCGTGCCGACCAGCGCCGTGCCGGCGCCGCCGCGCACCAGTCCGACGCCCGCCCAGAGATTGGGACCGACGAGAAGCCGGTCGCGCCGGCCGCCATGCAGTTCCGCCATGCGGCGCTGGCCGACCGAATCCATCTCCTTGGTGAAGCGCGCCTGGGCGATCGCGATCTGGTCGTCGGTGATCCGGCTGATCAGCTTGTCGGCCGCCGCCAAGGCCTCGTCCTCGGTTTCGCGGACGATGAAGTGCAGGCGGATGCCGAAGCGCAGCCGCCGGCCTTTCGCGCTGGCGCGGGCGCGCGCCGTGGCGATCTTGGCGGCGACGGCCTCCACCGGCTCGCCCCAGGTCAGATAGAGCTCCGTCTTCTCGGCAGCGAGATCGATGCCGGCCTCCGAGGAACCACCGAAATAGAGCGGCGGCGGCGTCTGCACCGGCGGAAAGTCGAGGCGGCCCTTCTCGATGCGGTAGTGCTTGCCCTCGAAGTCGACGCGTTCACCCGAGACCAGGCCCTGCCAGATGGTCAGGAACTCGTTGGCCTGCTCGTAGCGCTGGTCATGCGGCAGGAAGACACCGTCGCCGGCGAGTTCGACCGGATTGCCGCCGACCACGACATTGAGCAGCAGCCGTCCGTTCGAAAGCCGGTCGAGCGCCGCCGTCTGCCGCGCGGCATAGGCCGGCTGGACGACGCCGGGCCGCAGCGCGACGAGAAATTTGAGCTTTTCCGTCACCGTCGCCAGGCCGGCGGCCGTGACCCAGCTTTCCTCGCAGGCCTGCCCCGTCGGCAGCAGCACGCCGCCATAGCCGAGCCGGTCGACGGCCTGCGCGATCTCGCGGAAATAGGCGAATTCCGGCGGTCGCTGCTGGGTCTCGGAGCCGAGATAGGTGCCATCGCCATAGGTCGGGATGAACCAGAAGAAGTGGAGCGGCGTGGTCGCTGGGCGTGGGGTCATCGCATCGCCTCGTGGTGGGTTCAGGTGGCTGGTGCCAACCTTTTCGGAACGCATCCGGCCGCGCTCTCAGCTCAGGCCGGCTGGAGGGCGGGAGCGGGTTCGATCAGCCGGGCCAGCTGGCTGGCGGCGACGCCGATCCGCTCCGAAAGGGCGGGGCCGACGGCGCCATCGTCGAAATCCTTTTCCGTCGCATAGAGGCCGGTCGGCACGATCTGCGTGTTGAAGAAGCCGAAGAGCGGCCGCAGCTGGTGCTCGATCACCAGCGCATGCCGTTCGCTGCCGCCGGTCGCGCCGAGGATCACCGGCTTGCCGGCGAGCTGCTTCGGGTCGATCAGATCGAACAGGTGCTTGAACAGGCCGAGATAGGAGCCCTTGTAGACGGGCGAGGCGACGACCAGCGCATCGGCGTCGAGGATGGCCTCGAAGGCCTGTCGTGCCGTACCGGCCAGGTCCCGGCTCGAATAGGCGCCAGCCGAGGCTCGGCTGCAGGTCGAGAATGTCGAAGACGGTGCTGTGGCCGTCGGTCAGGCGGGTCGTCTGCGTCACGATCGTCTCGACCAGGGCCCGGGTTCGCGATGGACGGGAGATGTTGCCGGAGATCCCGACGATAAAGGCCCCCGAGGTGGATCGCCCGGCCCTCGCGGCGGTCGATCGCGCAGGATCCGAATTCGAAAGGGATGGTCTTGGATGGCTGGGCACGATGATCTGTCCGCTGGCAGGGAGGCACCATTGGATAGAAAGACGACCATTCCTATCAAGAAACACTTTGTTGTCGCGGCTCGACTTGTTGGAAAGGAAATCCCTGGCCGGCTGGGATGCGAGATTCCGCCGGCACGGCCCTTCGACAGTCTTGTGATGGTCATCACTGACTCTGACGCTACGTCATGGTGGAACAGCGCCACGGCAGACGACGTTGAGCATCGTCGGGAACAGGGGACGCCGCGGCGCGGCGCAGATCAAAATGGCAGCCTTCAGTATCCGCACCATGACCAGCGTCATTGGATCCGCCGCGTTGGTCGCCTTCGCCGTCACCGCCTATAGCGGCCAGGCGGTCAGCCGTACCAGCGGCGCCAAGGACCCGACCGCGCTCTCCCTGTTCGACAAGGCATCGGTCGGCGGCCGCAAGGGCTGCGAGATCCAGTCCTGGCCCTATATCGCGCCGGAATGCCTGCAGGCTGCCAACAGCCAGGAAGGGCAGTGGAGGCCGGTGCGCCGGCTCTGACGTCCGGGCGCGTCCCACGCGCTCCTCGTGCCGAAAAACTTAGCCCGCGAACGCCGCCGCCGCGTGATGAAGCAGCGCGTGGCGGCGGGCGATCGGCTCGACGTCGGCGCCATAGCCGCCGCCGATGACGCCGGCGAGCGGAATGCTGCGTCCCCGTACGGCCTCGATCACCACGCGATCCCGCTCCGCCAGCCCGGCATCGGAGAGCGACAGCCGGCCAAGGCGGTCGTCCGCGTGGGGATCGACGCCGGCATTGTAGAAGACGATGTCGGGATGCATGCGGTCGAGCAGCGGCGCCAGGATCTCGTCGAGGGCCGCCAGATAGGCGCGGTCTTCGGTGCGGTCGGCAAGTCCGATGTCGATCGTCGATTGCCGCTTGCGGACGGGGTAATTCTTCTCGGCATGCAGCGACAGCGTCGTGACATTGGCGTCGCCCAGGAAGATCTCGGCGGTGCCGTCGCCCTGGTGCACGTCGCAATCGACCACCAGCGCGGTGCCGATCCGCCCCTCGGCCATCAGCACCCGGATTGCCACGGCGACATCGTTGAAGGTGCAGAAGCCGGCGCCCTGGTCGCTGCGCGCATGATGGCTGCCGCCGGCCGTGTTGGTGGCGAGGCCGTGGGAGAGCGCCAGCCGCGCGGCGAGGATCGTGCCGCCGGTGGCGGCGCGGGCGCGGCGGACCACGGTCTCGTTCATCGGCAGGCCGATCTCGCGCTCGATCGCCGGCGGCACGGCGAGCGCCAGCACGGCGTCGACATAGTCGCGGTCATGCGCCAGCGCCAGCTCGGCCGCGCTGGCCGGCTCCGGCACGACGAAACCCGCCGGCGCCAGACCGTCGGCGACGAGGATCTCGGCCAGCCGCCGGTATTTCTGCATCGGGAAGCGATGCTCGGCGGGGATGTCGGCGGTGTAGGCAGGATGATGGACGATCGGCGGCGGCATGGCGGAACCCTATCCGATATCGCCCCGGCAGTTCCATAAGGTGTAGAGTGCCGGCACCGTAGCGAGGTGCGCCATGTCTTCCTCGTCCGACACGGAACATTGGGATGCCGTCTACGGCGTGAAGGCCGAAGACGAACTCAGCTGGTTCGAAGCCTCACCCGAGCGATCGCTCGCCCTGATCGCCCGCTCGGGCGTCGACAAGGCCGCGCCCGTCATCGATGTCGGCGGCGGCGTCTCGCGCCTCGCCGAGCATCTTCTCGCTTCCGGATATTCCGACGTCAGCGTGCTCGATATATCCGGAGAGGCCATCCGCCAGCTGCTGGCGCGGCAGACGCCGGACTCGCCGCTGCAGGGGATCGACGCCGACGTCACCACCTGGCGGCCCGACCGACGCTACCGGCTCTGGCACGACAGGGCGGTGTTGCACTTCCTCATCACCGACGAGGCGCGCGAGGCCTATCGCCGGACCCTGCTTGCGGCGCTGGCGCCGGGCGGCCAGGCGATCATCGCCACCTTCGCGCCGACCGGGCCGGAACGATGCAGCGGACTGCCCGTCCGGCGCTATGGCGCAAGCGAGCTCGCGGCGTTCCTCGGGCCGGATTTCAAGCTGATCGAGAGCCTGATGTTCGATCATGTGACGCCGTGGGGCGCGGCACAGCACTTCCACGTGGGACGGTTCCGCCGAAACTGAGCGCGGGCGCGCGCTGGTGATCGACGGCGCGCCGTCGAACGGCTATCGGTGTCGTCCAGTCCACGAGCACCGCATGACAGTCCCCACCCCAGCGTCCGTCGCCATCCGCCCGTTCGAAGTCACCCATCGCGGCATCCTGTCGATCGCCGTGCCGATGACGCTCGCCTATCTGACGACGCCGCTGCTCGGCCTGGTCGGCATGGGGGTGATCGGCCGTCTCGGCGATGCGGCGCTGCTCGGCGCCGTGGCGCTCGGCGCGGTCATCTTCGATTTCGTCTTCGCGACGTTCAATTTTCTCCGCAGCGGCACCACCGGCCTCGTCGCCCAGGCGCTCGGCGCCGATGACCGCACCGAGATCCAGGCGACCTTCTACCGGGCGCTGATCGTCGCCTTCGCCATCGGGCTCGGCGTGCTGCTGCTGTCGCAGCCGATCCTGACCGTGGCGCTGGCAGCGCTCGGCGGCAGCCCGGCCGTGCAGGCGGCGACGACGGAATACTATTCCGTCCGGGTCTTCTCGACGCCGTTCGCGCTGGCGAACTACGTCATGCTGGGCTGGCTGATCGGCCTAGGCCGCTCGACGCTCGGCCTGTTCCTGCAGACCTTCCTGAACGGGCTCAACATCCTCCTGAACCTCGTCTTCGTGCTCGGCCTCGGCTGGGGCATCGCCGGTTCGGCGCTGGGCACGACAATCGGCGAGGCGGTGACGGCGATCCTCGGCCTCACCCTGGTGGTCTCCCGGCTCGACCGCGCGCATCGCCCGTCCCTGGCGCAGATCCTCGACCGCAGGCAGGTCTTCCGCATGATCGCCGTCAATCGCGACATCATGATCCGCTCGTTCACGCTGCTGTTCGCCTTCGGCTTCTTCGCCTCGCGCGGCGCCAAGATGGGCGATGTCGTGCTGGCGGCGAACGCCGTCCTGATGAACTTCTTCCTGGTCGGGGGCTATTTCCTCGACGGCTTCGCAGCGGCCGCGGAGCAATATGCCGGCCGCGCCATCGGTGCGCGCTACAAGCCGGCCTTCATCCGCTCGATGAAGCTGACGCTCGGCTGGGGCTATGTGCTGGCTGCGATCGCCGCCTGCTGCTTCTGGTTCGGCGGCCCGTATCTGATCGACTGGATGACGGTGAACCAGGCCGTGCGCGACACGGCGCGGCACTATCTCGCCTGGACGGCGCTGACGCCGCTCGCCGGCGTGCTCGCCTTCGAGATGGACGGCGTCTTCATCGGCGCCACCTGGTCGGAGGACATGCGCAACATGATGCTGCTGTCGCTGGTGCTCTATCTCGCCGTCTGGGCGGTGGCCGAGCCGCTCTGGGGCGCGCATGGTCTTTGGCTGGCCATGCTGGTGTTCCTGTCGGCGCGCGGCTTCACGCTCGCCTGGCGCTGCCGCGCCCGCACGCGGGCGGCCTTCGCCTGATCCGGACCGGGAGGGCGGGTGCCTAGGGCGTCTCGCTCGCCCATTTCTCCGTCTCGATGCCGACGGCGTCGGCGATCGACGGGAGGCCGCGGCGGTCGAGGATGCGCGACAGGCCGGCCAGGATCTCGGCCGGCAGGCCCGGGCCGCCATACACGAAGCCCGAATAGATCTGCACCAGATCCGCGCCGGCGGCGATCTTGGCGAAGGCGGTCTCGGCGGATTCGATGCCGCCGACGCCGATCAGCGGCAGGTCCGGCCCGACCAGCTTGCGGAAGCGGGCGAGCTGGATGGTCGAGAGACGGAACAGCGGCCGACCCGACAGGCCCCCGGTTTCCTTCGCCGTCGCCGCGTCGATCAGCTTCGGCCGGCTGATCGTGGTGTTCGAGACGATGACGCCGTCGATCTTGCGGGCGAGCGCCACCTCGGCGACGTCGGCGAGGCCTGCCTCGTCCATGTCGGGCGCGATCTTCAGGAGCACCGGCACGCGCCGGGCCTGCCTGTCGCGCGCCTCGAGCACGCGGGTGAGCAGCTCGTCGAGCGCGCCCTTCGCCTGCAGGTCGCGCAGGCCCGGCGTGTTGGGCGAGGAGACGTTGACGGTGAAATAGGAGGCAAGGTCGGAGAAGGTCTCGATCCCCACGACATAGTCGGCGACGCGGTCGGTCGCATCCTTGTTGGCGCCGATATTGACCCCGACAAGACCCGCCCTGCCGGCGCGCGCGTCGAGACGGCGCCTGGCCGCAGCGTGACCCTCATTGTTGAAGCCAAGGCGGTTGATCACGCCATGGTCTTCGACCAGACGGAACATGCGCGGCTTCGGATTGCCGGGCTGCGGGCGCGGCGTGATCGTGCCGATCTCGACGAAGCCGAAGCCGAGGCGCAGCAGTGCGTCGGGCACTTCGGCATTCTTGTCGAGGCCGGCGGCGATGCCGAGCGGATTGGCGAAATCGAGCCCGAACAGCTTTCGCGACAGGCGCGGATCGCGATCGGGCCTCGCCGCGGGCGTCAGCCCCGACGACAGCACCTTGATCGAGAGGCCATGGGCAACTTCCGGGTCGATCCGGAACAGGATGGGTCGGACGAAGTTGCCGAAGGCGCTCATGCGGCGAGTTCCGGGAAGATGTGGTGGCCGTCATGGCCGACCGGCAGCGCCTTGGTCCAGATCACGGCCGAGAAGTCGAGCGGGCCGTAGAGATGGGGGAACAGCGCGCCGCCGCGCGAGACTTCCCATTTCAGCTTCTCGCCCAGCTTGTCGCCGTCGACGGCGACCAGCAGGAGGTTGGTCTGGCCGCTGAAGTATTTGTCGGCCGTCTCGCGCGTCTGCTCGGCGGTCGAGAAATGGATGTAGCCGTCGGCGACGTCGATCGGCGCGCCGGTGAACACACCCGCGTCCTTGGCCTCGCTCCACAGCGTGTCCGGGGCGATCTTGAAAATGATGGTCATGAGGATCCCTAGCGGTTGGGCGGAACCTAGTCACGGCGAGGCCGCCGAACAAGGGCCGGCTTGCCGCAAGCGTCAAAATGCCGGCGAAGCCGCTGGACATGGTCCGGAGGCGGGGATAAAGCTGATGGAGAGGGATTTATTCCTTTGCATCCGGCTCCCGAGCAGGAGCCGCGCGGGCGGGCGCCCGCATCTGCGGAGGTTCCGCCATGTTGTCGCACGAGCGGATCTGGGCGGCGATCGATCGCCTGGCCGCCCGCAACGAGCTGACGGCCTCGGGCCTGGCGCGCAAGGCTGGGCTCGACCCGACGACGTTCAACCGGTCGAAGCGGGTCGCCGGCGACGGCAGGCCGCGCTGGCCCTCGACCGAAAGCATTTCCAAGATCCTCGAGGCGACGGGCGAGCAGCTCGACAGCTTCATGGGGCTGATGGCCGTGCGGATCACGCCGCCGGAACAGGCCGCCCCGTTCCGCCATGTGCCGCTGCTCGGCTTCGCCCAGGCGGGCGCCGGCGGGTTCTTCGATGATGGCGGCTTCCCGGTCGGGCAGGGCTGGGACGAGGTCGCCATTCCGCAGACGGCGCCGACCGAAGGCGTCTACGCGCTGCAGGTCACGGGCGAGTCGATGATGCCGCTCTATCGCGACGGTGACATCATCATCGTCTCGCCGACCGCCCCCTTGCGGCGCGGCGACCGGGTCGTCGTCCGCACGCAGGAAGGCGAGGTGATGGCCAAGGTGCTGGAACGCAAGACCGCGCGCACCGTCGAACTCCTCTCTCTCAATCCCGAGCATCCGAACCGCCAGATCGCCGCCCGCGAGATCGACTGGATGGCGCGGATCATCTGGGCGAGCCAGTGAGGACGGCGCTCTCGGCGCTTTGTCTCCTGGGCGGGATGGCGCTCGCCATCATCCTCGTCTCGCAATTCGGCGGCCTCGACCGGCGCGAACTCGCCGGGCTGATGGGGGAACCGGCGCCCGAACAGGTCATCCTGCCGCCTCTGTCGGATCAACCCGAACGCCCCATCCGCATGGCGGGCGAGGCGCCGGCCGCGACGATGCCGCCCGTCACCTCGGAGCATCCGGAGGCCGAGCCGGCCGAGCCGGACGCACCGGCGCCGCGCAACGTCACCGCCCCGGGCATGACGCCGGCGCCGACCGGCGACGGGCCTCTCGAACGCGAGCCGGTGTCAAAGCATCCGCCGGCGCCGCCGACCTGGAAGATCTTTTCGCCTGTCATGGTGCGCGAGGCCGGGCTGCTCGACCTCGGACGGCGCAAGGTGCGGCTCGCCGGCATCGTCCCGCCGGATCCGGACCGGCTCTGCCATCCCGGTTCAACCGGCGATCCGAAGGTCGACATACCCTGCGCGCGGCTCGCCATGGTGGCGCTGCGCAGCCGCATCCGCGCCTTCGGCGTTGAGTGCCGGGTCGCGGCCAGGGACCCGGGCGATCCGATCGTCGCGCCCTGCCGGATCGGCAAGACGGATCTGGCGCTCTGGCTGGTCGAACAGGGCTGGGCCGAGGCGGCGGCCAATGCGCCGGACGCCTATGCGGCGGCCGAGACGGAGGCCCGTTGCGCCCGCCGCGGCATCTGGCAGGCTGGCGATCCGCCGGCCGATTGCCTGCAGAACTAGGCGGCGGCTTTCCGCCAGCCGGCGGCCAGCAGGCCGGCGCCCACCAGCAGCCCGCCGCCGGTCCGGTTGACGATGCGCTGCACGCTCGGCTTGCGGATGGTCTTGCGGGCCCCCGCCGCGATCAGCGCATAGCTCGCGGCATTGATCGTCGCCAGCACCAGGAAGGTCACCTCGAACAGGATCATCTGCGGCAGCAGCGGCTGGCCGGCGACGAGGAACTGCGGCAGGAAGGCGACGAAGAAGACGATGCTCTTCGGGTTCAGCGCCGTCACCGCATAGGCGTGCAGGAAGATGCGCAGCGGCCGCGCCTCGCGCGTGTCGACCGCGCCCGGCTCGCTGACCGGGGCGCGCCAGAGCTTGATGCCGAGATAGATTAGATAGGCGCCGCCGACCCATTTCAGCACGGTGAACAGGGCCGCCGAGGTGGCGAGCAGGGCGCCGAGGCCGAGCATCGAGGCGGTCATGGCGGTGAAATCGCCGAGGGCTACGCCGGCGACGGTGGCGCCGGCCGATTTGCGGCCATGGCCGAGCGCATAGGAGATCACGAGGATCACGGTCGGGCCGGGAATGGCGAGCATCACGGCGGAGGCGGCGGCGAAGGCGAGCCAGTGTTCGAAAGTCATGGCGGGTTCCCTGAAAGACCCGGCCATCAATCCACCGAAGCGGTGTCGTTGCAAGCCCTGCCTCTGCAACTCTCGCGGGGTATTCGCCGTCAGCTCTTGTTGAAGACGAGATTGGACAGGGTGGTGGCCGGCCCGTCCGGGCTCGGGCGGCTGATCACCTGGATGCGCAGCGTGCCATTGCCGTCATTGATGATGGTCATCTGGGCCTTGGTGCTGCCATTGACGGGCTTCGGCCAGTTGATGGTGAAGTTCACCCGGTCGCCGTTGCGGCGGCCGAAAATCGCCGCCGGGCCGACCCGCGCGCCGACATAGGTGCCGCTATAGGTGCTCGTCGCCGCATCGTAGCGCACCTTGGCGCCGATCTCGCGCGTCACCACGATGGCGCCCCGGCAATTGCCGTCGATCGCCATGCGGATGGCGGCGCGATCGCCGGCCACCGTGCAGGTGACGTTGAAGATGGGCGATTGCGCATTGCGGCGCACCTGACCGCCGCCCGACCAATTGCCGTCGAATCGGTTCAGAAAGTCCTGTTCGTCGGCATGCGCTACTGCGCAGCCAAGGCCGCCGGACAGTAGGCAAAGCACAAGGGGCCGGGTCCAGATAGAGGGCATGGCTCTTCCTCCCGGGCAAGGAACGACCGGTCAGGGTCCGGAGTTCCCGCCATCCGGGAGAATGCCGATCACGATCCGTTCAAGAGAAGCGGATCGGGTACAGGCCGCCCCTAGTCCTGGGCGAGCTCGCCCTTGAGCGCCTTGGCGATGCGTTCGCGCGTCTCGGGAATGCCGTAGATCGCCACGAACGAGCCGAAACGCGGGCCCTGGTCCTGGCCGAGCAGCACCTTGTAGAGGCCGCGGAACCAGTCGAGCGAAACGCCCGGTGGGTTGCCGTCCGGGCCCTTCTTGGCGGGATCCGGGAAATACTGCCGGCCGATGTCGAAGACGATGGTCTGGATCTCGTCGGCGGTCGCGCCGGCGGGGATCTCGGCCAGCGCCGCGTCGAGGGCGATGAGCGCCTCGCGGATCGCGCCTTCCGGCACGACATAGTGCTTGCCGGACTTCAGCACGTCGTTGAAGTAGCGGATCGCATAGCCGGCCAGGCGGTCGAGCTTCTCATGCGTCGCCGCCGTCAGATGCGGCATGTAGCGCGAGATATACGCCCACAGCACGCCCTTGTCGGTGGCGTCGGAAACGCTGACGAGGTTCAGGAGCATGGCGAACGGGATCGGCGAGCCCTCGGCCGGCGGATGGCCCGAATGGATGTGCCAGGCCGGGTTGCCGAGGCGCTGCTCGACCGGCTGGCGGCCATAGGCGTCGACGAAGCCGAAATATTCATCGACCGTGCGCGGGATCACCTCGAAGGAGAGGCGCTTCGCCGTCTTGGGCTTCGAATACATGTACAGCGCCAGGCTGTCATTGTCGGCATAGGTCAGCCACTGCTCGATCGTCAGGCCGTTGCCCTTCGACTTCGAGATCTTCTCGCCGTTCTCGGCCAGGAAATGCTCGTAGGTGAAGCTCTCCGGCGGCTCGGAACCGAGCGCGCGGCAGATTCGGGTCGAGAGCTTGACGCTGTCGATCAGGTCCTTGCCGCTCATCTCGTAGTCGACGCCGAGCGCGAACCAGCGCATCGCCCAGTCGGCCTTCCACTGGCACTTGACCGCGCCGCCGGTGACGGGAACCTCGACGCGCTCGTTCGTGTCCGGGTCGATATAGGTGATCGTGCCCTTCTCGACATTGCGGTCGACCATCGGCACCTGCAGCACGACGCCGGTGGTCGGCGAGATCGGCAGGAAGGGCGAATAGGTGGCGCGACGATCCGGACCGAGCGTCGGCAGGATGATTTCCATCACCTCGTCATAGACTTCGAGCATGCGCAGCAGCGCCTTGTCGAAGCGGCCCGAGGTGTAATAGTCGGTCGCGCTGGCGAATTCGTAGGCGAAGCCGAAACCGTCCAGGAAGGCGCGCAGGCGCGCATTGTTGGCCGCGCCGAACGAGGGATACTCGTTCGAGAACGGATCCGGCACGCGGGTCAGCGGCTTGCCGATATAGGCCTGCATCATCTCCTGGTTCGGCACGTTGGTCGGCACCTTGCGGAGGCCGTCCAGATCGTCCGAGAAGCAGAGCAGGCGGGTCGGGATCTTGTCTTCAGTCAGGAGGCGGAAGGCGTTGCGCACCATGGTGGTGCGGGCGACCTCGCCGAAGGTGCCGATATGCGGCAGGCCCGACGGGCCGTAGCCGGTCTCGAACAGGACGGGGCCTTCGGGACGGTTCTGCCGCTTCAGCCGCTCGACGATCCGGCGCGCTTCCTCGAAGGGCCATGCTTTCGACACCTGCGCAGCCTGAACGAGTTCGGGCGCAAGATCGAGAACAGGGAGCGTACCGGTCGACATCGAAAACCTCTTCTGGGGAAACGCGCGGGAGACATACGAAAAGCGCGCGTGGGCGCGGACCCTAGGGAGCGCCCGGCGTCGCGTCAATGGCCGGCGTGTTCCCGGCAGCGACAAGGCGCCGGTTGAACGACGAACCAAGAGATCCTAGTTTGGGCAGACCCATCCAGACGGGAATTTGGCCCGCGTGCAGGAGCGTATCGACATGGACAAGCCGACCGGCAGCACGGTCTCCCCGCAGGAGGCCCTGATCTATGCAATGGTGACGTTGTCCGCGGTCGACCGCCAGATGACCGATCGCGAACTGCGCAAGATCGGCGATGTCGTCAACACGCTGCCGATCTTCGGCGGCTTCGACACGGACCGTCTGATCGCGGTGGCGGAAGCCTGCGCCGCGATCACGCGCGAGGACGATGGCCTGCATGCCGTGCTCGCCACCATCGCCACCTCGCTGCCGAAGAAGCTGCATGAGACGGCCTATGCGATGGCCGTCGAAGTGGCGGCGGCGGACCTGCATGTCGAGCAGGAGGAACTGCGCTTCCTCGAACTGCTGCGGGACGTGCTGGATGTCGACGCCCTGACGGCGGCGGCGATCGAGCGCGGCGCTCGTGCCCGCTACCGCACGCTCTGAGATCGTCCGGGGTCGCGTCTAGAAATAGCCGACCGGGAAATAGCGGAGATAGAGTTCCGCGAACGCCCCCTTGTCGTAGAGGCTGTCGAGCGCCCAGTTGAGCGCGAGGCGGAGGTCGGCCCGGTTCGGCGGCAGGGCAATCGCCAGCCCCGGGCCGAAGAATCGCGGCTCGACATAGGCGCCGCCGACGAAGGCGCAGCAATTCGCCGCCGGCTCCGACTGCAGCCAGAACGCCAGTTGCACCCCGTCGCCGAAGACGAGATCGACCGTGCCCGCCTTGAGCGCGTCATTGCCAGCCGCCGGCGTGTCGACGGCGACCGCCGTAGCCTCCGGGAAGAAGGCGGCGAGGTAGGCTTCATGCGCGCTGCCCTTGGCGACCGCGACCTTGCGGCCGGCGAGCGCACCGGTCTCCAGACGCGTGACCGGGCCTCCCTTGCGCGCGACGAAGCGGGCGGCGGGGCGCAGATAGACGTCGGAAAAATCGAGCTTGGCGCGGGTTTCCGGCGTGATCGCGATACCGGCCAGCGCCGCGTCGACGCGACCCGCCGCGACGGTCTCGATCAGTCCGTCCCAGGGCCGCGCCTGGATCGTGCAGGGAACGCTCAGCTCACGACAGATCGCCCGCGCCAGATCGACATTGAAGCCCGTCAGCCGGCCGTCCGGGCTCTTGAAATTGTAGGGCGGGAAATCATCCGTGGTCGTGAAGCGGATGCCGGTCAGTGAGGTGGTCGGAGGCTTGTCCAGCCGGCGGTTGGGATCCCAAAGATTGGGGATGGTGACCCCGGTCGACGACGCGTGAGCCGGTGCCGTCTGGCTCGCGGCGGGCGTGGTCTGGGCGGACGCGGTGGTGGCCGTGCCGGCGAGGCTCGCCAGCATCACGAGGGCCGCCAGCATCGCCAAACCCGTCCTAGTTGCGATGCTTGCCAACTGCAGCCGCATACCTGTATCACTCTCGACTGGTATTTACGTTAGGGAAGCCACGGCGTGGCGTGCGGCGGACTATAGACCATTTGTCGTTCGGGCAGGAGCCCGAAGGACGGGGCGACGGGGTCTGGCTTGACTATCGGGGCAGGGTGGAAACCTCGGGGGGAAGGGGAATCCGACAGCGAGTTGCGCTATGCGCTTCTCGCCGCCCGCCTCGGGCTCGCCTTCGATCCGTCGCCGCGCGGCAGTTGGGAGCGCGGGTGGCTCGCCGACAGGGAGATGGAGGACGTGGCCCATTGCGCCGCCTCCATTCGCGCCGGCCGCGCCGTCCTGATCGAGGATGGAACGTCGCGCCGACTGCTCGTGGCGCCGGAACCGACCCAGGCCGGGCGGTTGGCGGCCATGCTGGCGCGCCAGCCGGCGCTCGCGTCGCGGCTCGTTGTGACGACGCCGGCCGTGATCCGGCGTTGCCTGACCGAGGCGGCCAGCGCGCCCTTGCTGGAGGAAGCGGTGACGGGGCTCGACCGCCGCCGGCCGGAATTCTCGGCCCGGCGCCTGCTGACACCGGCCCAGGCGGTCGCCGGCCTGGTCTTCGCCCTGCTTCTGGCGTTCGCCTGCTGGCAGCAAGGCCTGCTCGTCCTCCAGATCTTCAACATCGTCGCCGGCTTTCTCTTCCTCGCTCTCGTCATGCTGCGGCTACTCGCCGTCAGCATCGTGCTGGAGCGGACATCGCGTCCGGCGCCGCCGCTCGAGGTCGATCGGGATCACCTGCCGGTCTACAGCGTGCTGGTGCCGCTCTATGACGAGGCGCACATGGTCGCCGATCTGGCGCGGGCGCTCGACCGGCTCGACTGGCCGAAGGATCGGCTCGACATCAAGTTCATCGTCGAGGCGCGCGATCGTTCGACCCGCCTCGCCATCGAGCGGCTCGGCCTCGGCGCCCCTTTCGAGATGCTGGTGGTGCCGGACCGGGCGCCGCGCACCAAGCCGAAGGCGCTGAATTTCGCCCTGCCGCTGGCGCGCGGGCGGTTCGTCACCGTCTATGACGCCGAGGACAGGCCCGATCCCGGCCAGTTGATCGAGGCCTATCTCGCCTTTGCCGCCAGCGATGAGCGCCTCGCCTGCATCCAGGCGCCGCTCCTGATCGACAATGACGATACCAACGGGCTGACCGCCTTCTTCGCGATGGAATATTCGATGCAGTTCGACGGGGTGCTGCCGATGCTGGCGGCGCTCGACATGCCGCTGCCGCTCGGCGGAACCTCGAACCATTTCCGCATCAACGCCCTGCGCCGGGTCGGTGGCTGGGATCCCTACAATGTGACCGAGGATGCCGATCTCGGCATCCGCTTCGCCCGTTGCGGCTATCGCACCGGCACGATCACGCGGCCGACCTATGAGGAAGCACCGCGCACGACCAAACTCTGGCTGAAGCAGCGCACCCGATGGCTGAAGGGCTGGATGCAGACATTCCTGGTCCATTCGCGCCACCCCGTCCGGCTCTGGCGCGAACTCGGGCCGCGCCGGACGCTGGGCTTCATCCTGACGGGGCTGGGAGCGATCGTGGCGGCGGCGATCCATCCGCTTTACATCGCCACGGCCTTCGCCCTGCTGATCGACCCCTCGGCGCTCTGGCGGGCGGAATCACCGCTCGGGTCGGCGATGATCTTCCTCAATGTCTTCAATTTCGTCGCCGCCTATGTCGCCGTCGCCCTGCTGTCGCGGGCGACGCTGCGGTTCCGCAGCAAGCGGCGCCAGCCCGGCATCCTCATCTTCCTTCCCGGCTATTGGCTGCTGCTGTCGATCGCCTGCTATCGCGCCTTCCTGCAATTGATCGTCGCGCCGCATCGCTGGGAAAAGACGAAGCATCATGGCCAGGCGGGGCGCAGCCGCGCGCCAGCGTCACCCGGCGCGCCAAGCCTGCCGGCACCGCTGCGCCGCCGTCTCGGGCCAGTCTGAACCGCACTGGGCGGATGCCGTCGCGAGGAGCTTGCGAAGGGCCGCCGCATCCCTAAGCTGGCGGCCAGTCACCCTATGGCGGCGCGGCCCATACCTGGCCGCCGCGATCCGGGGCGGGGAGCCAGACATGCCACTGAAGCCGATCGTCTACCACATTCCGGTCTGCCCCTTCTCGCAGCGGATCGAGATCCTGCTGCAGTTGAAGGGCCATGCCGACGCCGTCGAGTTCCGCGTCGTCGACATCACCCGGCCGCGCGATGCCAAGCTGCTTCGCAAGACGCGCGGCACCACCGCGTTGCCGGTGCTGGAAACGGAGGACGGCCGCATCCTGAAGGAGAGCCTCGTCATCCTGCAATATCTCGACGAGACGGTGGCCGGCGGCTTGAAGCGGCGCGCCGATCCGTTCGAGCACGCCGTCGAGAGGATGCTGATCGCCAAGGAAGGCCCCTTCACTGCGGCGGGCTACACCTTCGTGATGAACCAGGACCGCGCGGCGCGCCGGTCGCATGAGGAGAAATTGCTGAAGCTGTTCGCCCAGCTCGACGATTTCCTGCGCGAGCACAGCCCCGGGGGCGAGTTCCTGTTTGCCGAATTCGGCCTCGCGGAAGCGGTGTTCACGCCGATCTTCATGCGGTTCTGGTTCCTCGACTATTACGAGGGCTTCGAGCTGCCGGCCGAGCCGGAATTCGACAGGGTCCGGCGGTGGCGCGCGGCCTGCCTCGACCATCCCGCCGCCCGCCAGACCTCGCGCGAAGAGATCGTGAAGCTCTATTACGATTACGCTTTCGGAGCCGGCAATGGCAGCCTGCTGCCGGGGCGGACGAAGTCGAGCTTCGTCTTCGAACCGGATTTCAAAACGCGTCCGTGGCCGCCGGCCGAGAAATACGGCCCGCCGGCGAGCGACGCGGCGCTGGGACTGGCGGCCGGATCGGGCGCCTAGGTCCCTGGCCGGACCGCGATCCAGATGACATGCTTGGCGCCGCTGCGGCCGCGATGGGCCTTGACCTTCGCTTCCTCGACGGTGAAGCCGGCCTTGCGCAGGCGCTGGGTGAAGGCGGCGTTCGGGCCGGACGACCAGACGGCGAGGACACCGCCGGGACGCAGCGCCGCATAGGCGGCGCCGAGCCCCTGCATCGTGTAGAGCCCGTCATTCGACTCGCGCGTCAGCCCCTCCGGGCCGTTGTCGACATCGAGCAGGATGGCGTCGAAACCCTTACGGCCAGCGCGAATAAGCGCGCCGACATCGCCGACATGGATGGCCACGCGAGGGTCGTCCAGGCAAGCGCCGAACACCTCGGCCATCGGTCCGCGCGCCCAGGCCACCACGGCCGGGACGAGCTCCGCCACGGTGATCGCGGCGTCCGGACCGAATTCGACCAGCGCGGCGCGCAGCGTGAAGCCCATGCCGAGGCCGCCGATCAGGACCTGCGGCTTGGCCCGGCCGGCGATCTTCGCGGCGGAAAGCGAGGCGAGCGCCTCTTCCGATCCGCTCAAACGGCTGTTCATCAGCTCGTTCGAGCCGATCATGATGGAGAATTCGGCGCCGCGCCGCATCAGCCGCAATTCGCCGCCGCCATCGGGGATTTCTGCCGTGTCGAGCCGGACCCAGGGTATCAAGCGCTCGTTCTTCCGTTGCTGGTGTCAAAGTCGCCGGCACCATACACGCCTCGGTCCCGAGGGGGCAGGGCCGCTGGGATCAGGGATAGAGGTCCTTGGCCGCCCACTCGGCATGCGGCACCCGCCGCTTGACCTCGACCGTGAGCTCGGTCGTGCGCATGTGGTCGGGCGTGACGGTGCAGCTGTAGGAGAATTCGTACCACTCGCCCTTGCGACGGAACGCGCCGCCATCGCCTTGGGCGGTGTCGCCCTCGATATGGGCGCGGTGCAGGGCGTCGATGAAGGCCCGCTCGGTGATGCCATCCTTGCGGCTCGACGTTTCGTCCATCACCGCGAGGTCGCAGACCTGGACGAGGCGCGTCTGCGGATCCAGCCGCTTCAGGCTGGGATCCACGCCGGAGTCCGCTGCGATCGCGGCGGCTGGAAGCGTCGAGATCAGAGCGGACAGGATGAGGCCGTCGAGGCGCATCATGACTTCCTTTCAGTCGGATTGTCGGCTGGGATCAGCGGACCGGCGGGTTCGCGGCGGCGACGGGTCCGGTGTCCGGCCATCTGGCTCCCGGCGCGATGCGCCCGGGGCCGGCGGGGAGGAGCGGGGTGGTCTGGGTTCCTTCAGGCAATGGCGGGGAAAGCTAGTCGCCGGCGAGACGGCGGCCGGCGATGGCGTGGACGGCGTCGCCCAGCATCCAGGCGTGGAAGGCATGGCCATCGAATAGCGGACGGAAGGCGGTGTCGAGGACGTTGAGGCCGCCGGCCAGCGCGCCGAAGGCCGGCATGACGAGGCGGTTGCCGTCGGCGGCGAAGCAGCGTCGACGGATCGAGCGGCCCCGGCCGACGAGCCGGGCGGCGGGGTGGAGATGGCCGGCGATCTCGCCCGGCCGGGCGCCGGCGAGCGGTTCGTGGCGGAAGACCAGCGGGCCGACGGAGAGTTCACTGGTCGCCCAGCCGCCGAGCTCGCGCGGCGGCTCCGGATCGTGGTTGCCGGCGATCCAGATCCATTCGGCCGAGGCGGTCAGGCTCCGCAGCGTGGCGCGGTCGGCCTCGTTGAGGCGCTGGTCGCCGCTCGGATCGTGAAAGCTGTCGCCGAGCGCGATGATGCGGGCAGGCTTCACCCGGGCGATGACGGCGGCGAGGCGCTTCAGCGTCGCCATCGTGTCGTAGGGCGGCAGCATCTGGCCGCGCCGGGCGAAGGACGAACCTTTTTCGAGATGCAGGTCGGCGACGACGAGCGTGCGCTCGTCCGGCCACCAGAGCGCGCCCTCGACCAGCGGGATCAGCGGCACGGAGGCGACCGAAAGACCGGCTGCCGCCGCTTCCGTCGTGTCCAGGGCCGTCGCTGTCCGCTGCATGTCGATCCGGTATCCGCTCGTATCGGGGCCAAGGAATTGAATCGCGCGACCATTCTAGCATCCGTCGCGCTTCGACGTCCTACGCCCGGCGAAAGCGCGATACAATGCCTCGGGTCCTGCCAAGCGCCCGGGAACCTCTGGCGCGCGCCCGCATCCAATGAGCGCCGGTCGATCGCGCTTCGCGGTCGGGGGCGGACCCAGGAGGCAGGAAATGGCCAGCCAGGAACTCGCGCGCATCGAACTCGGGGAGGCCGACCTGATCCTTCGGGCGCTCCGGCATGACGAAGGCGCGATCCGCGCCATCATCCGCCAGAACAACCGGCGCCTGTTCCGGCTGGCGCGCGGCATGACCGGCAGCGACGACGAGGCCGAGGATATCGTGCAGGCCGCCTATGTCCGCGCCTTCACCCGCCTCGCAAGCTTCCGCCGCGAGTCGAGCCTCGCCACCTGGCTGTCGCGCATCGTCATCAACGAGGCGCTCGGCCGCATCCGCCGCGACCATCCGACCGTCGAGCTGACGCCGGTGGTCGAGGCGGAAGCCGGGCAGGCCGACATCATCCCGTTCCCGCTGGCTGCGGCCAACCCCGACCCGGAGAGGAGCATGGCACAGCGTGAAATCCGCCAGCTGGTCGAGGCCGCGATCGACGCGCTGCCCGAGCCGTTCCGCATCGTCCTCGTCGCCCGCCTCGTCGAGGATCTCTCGGTCGAGGAGACGGCGTCGCTGTTCGACTTGCGCCCCGAGACGGTGAAGACCCGCCTGTTCCGGGCGCGCAAGCTGCTGCGGCAGGCGCTGGAAGCCAAGGTCGGCGACGTGCTGGGCGACGCGTTCCCCTTCGGCGGCGCGCGCTGCGAGCGGATGGCCGATCGCGTCGTGGCGATCCTGGCAGCGCGGGAACCTTCGTCAGGCAGCGACATCTAACGTGATGTCGCGGGCCCGCAGGGCCGCCGCATCGACAAGGAGACGAGCATGAACGCGCTGAACAGACTGGGCATCGCCCTCGCCGGGCTGATGCTGACGACGACGCTCGGCCTCGCCGCCGAGAATGCCAAGCCGACCGATCCGCAGATCGCCCACATCGCCTATACCGCCGACAACATCGACATCAAGGCAGCCGAACTGGCCGTGAAGACGTCGAAGAACAAGGCGGTGCAGGACTTCGCCAAGGACATGATCCGCGACCACGAGGCGGTCAACAAGCAGGCGCTCGCCCTCGTGGCCAAGCTCAAGGTCAAGCCGGAGGACAACGCCACCAGCCAGGCGCTGGTCAAGCAGGCTGACGCCACGCAGGCGCATCTTGCAACGCTCAAGGGCGCCGCCTTCGACAAGGCCTATGTCGACAACGAAGTGGCCTATCACCACGCCGTCAACACGGCGCTGGAGACGACGCTGATCCCGGCGGCGCAGAACGCCGAGCTGAAAGAGCTGCTGTCGACGGGCCTGCAGATCTTCAAGGGCCATGAGGACCACGCCCGCATGGTCGCCGGAGAGCTGAAGTGACGGGCGGCCGGGGCCGCCGGCGGGCGTGCGTCGTGTTGGCGCTCGCCGGCGTGTTTCTTCTGCCGGACTTGGCGGCGGCGGAAACGATCACCGTCCAGGTGACCAAGCTTGCCTTTGTCCCGGCCGCCATCACGGCGAAGGTGGGCGACACGGTCGAATGGGTGAACAAGGACTTCGTCGCCCATACGGCGACGGCGACCGACAAGGGCTTCGATGTCAAGCTTCCGGCCGGCAAGACCGGCAGCGTGACCGTGACCAAGGCCGGCACGATCCCCTATTTCTGCCGGTTCCACCCGATGATGAAGGGCGCGATCGAGGTCAAGGAGTAGGGGGCGCGAGCCACCCTCCCAGTCATCCATCTCCGCCGTCATCCCCGCGACGGCGGGGATCCATGCAGCCGAAGCGTTGGTGGTACGAGCCTCCCCAACACCCGGCTGCATGGATCCCGGGTCAGGCCCGGGATGACGGCGAGGTGGGGGACGGCGGAGCCAAAAGCCGAAGGGCTGGGCAGGGGCCTCTGGCCTTGCGCCCGCTCATTCCACCGCCGACGTCCCCACCGCTTCGCCCATCGCCTCGCGAACGAGGTCGTCAGCGTTTTCGCGCAGGATTTCCTCGTTCGCCTGGCCGCCGACCGGCTCCTTGCCGATATCGAGCATGACCGGAACGGCGAGCGGCGAGATGCGGTCGAGCGGCTGGTGCCGGATATGGTCCTTCACCCGCGCCAGCATGTCGGAGAGGCGGCCGACGTCGAGCAGCCCGGTCGCCGCGTCCGCCCAGGTCGCCTGCAGCAGGATGTGGTCCGGTTCGTGGGAGCGCAGCACGTCGTAGATCAAATCGGTCGAGATCGTGACCTGCCGGCCGGTCTTCTCCTTGCCGGGATGGCGGCGCTCGATCAGACCGGAGATCAGCGCGCAGCTGCGGAAGGTGCGCTTCAGAAGATGGCTCTCCGCCAGCCAGGCGTCGAGATCGTCGCCCAGCATGTCCTGGTCGAACAGGTCGCCGACCGAGGGCTTCTTCTTCGCGAAGGCGGCGCCCATGTCGCCGAGGCCCCAGACGGCGAGCGCATAATCCGAGGCGACGAAGCCCATTGGCTTCAACCGCGCCCTCTCGAGCCGCCGGGTCAGCAGCATGCCGAGCGTCTGGTGCGCCAGCCGCCCCTCGAACGGATAGGCGACCATGTAGAAGCGGTCACCGCGCGGAAACGTCTCGACCAGCAGCTCGTCGCGCGCCGGCAGGACGGAGGCCCATTTCTGCAGCGCGAGCCAGTCGGAGACCTGATGCGGCAACCGGCTCCACGCGCGCTCGTCGGCAATCAGCCCGCGCACGCCGTCGGCGAGATAGGTCGAGAGCGGGAACTTGCCGCCGAAATAGGACGGCACCTTGGGCGCCTCGTTGACGGTCCGGCTGACGATCGCCTCATTGTCGCGGATGCCTTCGAGGCGGAGCACGAGGCCGGCGAACAGGAAGGTGTCGCCGGGCACCAGCGTCTCGAGGAAATATTCCTCAACCTCGCCGAGAACGCGCCCGCCCATGCCGAGGGGCCCGCCGCGCTTGCGCGAGGCGAGCCGCACCTTCAGCATCGGATCGGCAACGATGGTGCCGACATTCAGCCGGTATTGCTGCGCGACCGACGGATGGCTGATGCGCCAAAGGCCGTCGACGCCACGCCGTATCTTGGCGAAGCGTTCATAGCTCTTCAGCGCATAGCCCCCGGTGGCGACGAAATCGACGACGCGGTCGAAATTTTCACGCGATAGCGATGTGTAGGGCGCGGCCGAACAGACCTCGTCATGCAGGGTGTCGGCGGAAAACGGCGCGGCGCAGGCCATGCCCAGCACATGCTGCGCCAGCACGTCGAGCGAGCCGGCCTTCGGGCGCGGCGTATCCTGCGCGCCGATCGTGCTCGCCTCCAGCGCCACGGTGCATTCCATCACCTCGAAGCGGTTGGCCGGCACCAGCAGGGCGCGCGATGGCTCGTCCATGCGGTGATTGGCGCGGCCGATCCGCTGCGCCAGCCGGCTGGCGCCCTTCGGCGCGCCGACATTGACGACGAGGTCGACATTGCCCCAATCGATGCCGAGGTCCAGCGTCGAGGTGCAGACGACGCAACGCAGGCTGCCGGCCGCCATGGCACTTTCGACCTTGCGGCGTTGGCCGGCATCGAGCGAACCGTGATGCAGCGCGATCGGCAGGACGTCGTCATTGACCTGCCAGAGCTCCTGGAACACGCGCTCGGCCTGGCTTCGCGTGTTGACGAAAACAAGCACCATGCCGTTCGCCTGGATTGCGGCGTAGATCTCGCCGATCGCATGCACGGCCGAATGCCCGGCCCAGGGTAGGCGCTCCTCGGTGTCGAGGATGGTGATCTCCGGCTTGGCGCCGCCGGCGACGGTGACGAGATCGGACAGGTTGGCTGGTTCGCCTTGTGTCTGCGGCATTAGCCAGGCGCGCAGATCGTCCGGCTCGGAGACGGTGGCCGACAGGCCAACGGCGCGAAGGTCCGGCGCGAGTTTTCGCAGCCGCGCGAGGCCGAGCGACAAGAGATCGCCGCGCTTGGCCGTCACGAGCGCGTGCAACTCGTCGAAGATCACGGTCTTCAGGTCCCCGAAAAAGCGGCCGGCGTCGGGATGTGAGAGCAGCAGCGCCACTTGCTCGGGCGTCGTCAGCAGGATCTCCGGCGGCTTCAGCTTCTGGCGCTGGCGCTTGTGCGCCGGCGTGTCTCCGGTGCGCGTCTCGATCGCGATGTCGAGGCCGATCTCGGCCACCGGCATCTCCAGATTGCGGGCGATGTCGACGGCGAGCGCCTTCAGCGGCGAGATGTAGAGCGTATGCGGCCCGCGCCCGGCCTTGCCGGCGGGAGGGCGGGTGGCGAGATCGACGAGGGTGGGCAGGAAACCGGCCAGCGTCTTGCCGGCGCCGGTCGGTGCGATCAGCAGGGCGGAGCGGTTCTCAGCCGCCTTTTCCAGGAGCGCGAGCTGATGCGGCCGCGGCGCCCAGCCGCGACGGGCGAACCAGTCGGCGAATGCGTCGGGCAGGCTCGCGACAAGGCTTCCAGGGTCGGCTTGGGGGCGAAACTGGTGTGTCACATCCGAGAGGTAGCGCGCGGGATCGTCGTCGCCAAGGGAAATTGGAACAAAACGGGACCGCGGTTAAGCCCGGCAGGGCCATCAGGCCCGTTCGAACCGCATCACCCAGTTCTTTTCCCAATTGTCGCCGCCATCGGCCGAGAACCATTGTTCCCAGACCGGCCGCTCTCCGGCGATCCAGTCGAAGCGCACGCGCACCGGAACCCCGCCCTCCCTATCGTCGCCGAAGAACTGGCCATGCCCGTTCCGGAACTGGCCGATGGTCGGCGGGAAAAGCCGGAAGCTCTTGGTGTCCGACCAGTAGATCGACCAGAGGCCGGAAACGGGATCGAAAAGGCGCAGCGTCATGCCGGTGAAGCCGCGCGCCGGGACGAACATCGTGTCCAGATTGCCGCCATGCTCGTCCGCATGCCTCCCCTCGGGGATCGGCATCACCTTCTCCACGCGGGAGGTCGCCGGGAAAGTTTCCCACTCCGTCGAGCCGACGAGGCGGTGCTTCAAGAATTCGTTGGTGATGCTCCACTCGCCGATCAGGAAGTCGAAGTCGCTGAAATCACTCATCTGCCCCTCCGCGCCATCTGTGGATCATGACGTTGTCCCAGCGAAAAGGGAACGGCAAGGAATCCTCGCGCGGATCTCGCAGGTTCCCCTTTCATCCGGGTAGAGACCACCTAGATTGGAGCCATGCGCCCATCCGACCTGCTGTCCCCCGTTCCGGAAGGCCTCTATTGCCCGCTCGGCGGCTTCCATATCGATCCCGTGCGGCCGGTGGCGCGGGCGCTGATCACGCATGGCCACTCCGACCATGCCCGGCCCGGCCATGGCGCGGTGATGGCGACGCGCGAGACGCTCAAGATCATGGCCGAGCGCTATGGGCCCGATTTCGCCGGCAGCGAGACAGTGGCTCGTTTCGGCGAGGTCGTGACGATCGGCGACGTTACGGTGCGGTTTCATCCGGCCGGCCATGTGCTGGGCTCGGCGCAGATCGCCGTCGAGGCGAAGGGAATGCGCATCGTCGCGTCCGGCGACTACAAGCGCCGGCGCGACCCGACCTGCGCACCGTTCGAGCCGGTGAAGTGCGACGTCTTCATCACCGAGGCGACCTTCGGCCTGCCTGTGTTCCGCCATCCCGATGATGGCCACGAGATCGGCAAGCTGCTCGCCTCGCTCGCCGCCTTCCCGGAGCGGGCGCATCTCGTCGGCGCCTATGCGCTCGGCAAGGCGCAGCGGGTGATCAAGCGGCTGCGCGAGGAAGGCTACGACCGCACGATCTACATCCACGGCGCGCTGGAGCGGCTCTGCCGGCTCTATCAGGAAGAGGGCATCGACCTTGGCCCGCTGGAGGCGGCGACCGTCGAGGCCGGCCGCAAATCCGCCGGCAACACGGATTTCGCCGGCGCGATCGTCGTCGGGCCGCCCTCCGCCTTCGCCGATCGCTGGGCGCGGCGGTTTCCCGATCCCGTCTCCTGCTTCGCGTCCGGCTGGATGTCGATCCGTCAGCGCGCCAAGCAGCGCGGCGTCGAGCTGCCGCTGATCATTTCCGATCATTGCGACTGGGCCGAGCTGACCCAGACGATTGCCGAGATTGCTCCCGCCGAGGTCTGGGTCACGCATGGCCGCGAGGAGGCGCTGGTTCGCTGGTGCGAGCTGGCGGGGATCCGCGCTCGGCCGCTGCACATGGTCGGCTACGAGGACGAGGCGGAGTAGGCGACCTTGGCGCCCTGCTGCCGGCTTTCCCGCCAGAGCAGGAACATCGACGCGCCGACGATTAGTGCCGCACCCGCCCAGAGATGGCTGGGCGGGATCCAGCCGAAGACGAGCCAGCCGGCCAGCACGTTGAGCGGCAGTTTCACATGGTCGAAGGGCTGCACATAGGCAGCGTCGGCGCGGGCATAGGCGAGCGCCAGGAAACCCTGGGCCGCGGCCGTGAGCACGCCGACGGCGACGATCGCGATCCAGGCGTCGCCGGACGGCAGGGCGATGCCGGAGGGCAGCGCCAGCAGCAGATTGACCGGCGCGAGCAGCAGCAGCAGCCAGGCGGTCACCGCCTCGGGGCTGTCCTCGGCGAGCAGCTTCTTCTGGGTCAGCGACACGCCGGCCCAGAGCACCGAGGC
Organism: Kaistia granuli DSM 23481; assembly: GCF_000380505.1. Lineage (GTDB taxonomy): Bacteria > Pseudomonadota > Alphaproteobacteria > Rhizobiales > Kaistiaceae > Kaistia > Kaistia granuli. Next base: position 303,879 of record NZ_AQYH01000004.1, read on the forward strand.
CGCCAGCGGATAGAGGCTCGCCGTCGTGAAGGCTTCGGAAAACGGGTCGAGGATGATCAGCCCGCCGGCGAAGCCGACGATCACGGCGAGCCAGCGCTCGATCGACACCTTCTCGCCGAGGAACAGCCCGGCCCCGAGCGTGACGATGAAGGGCGAGGTCATGACGAGGGCGATCGCCTGGCCGATCGGCACGGCATGCGAGAGGCCGAGCACCCAGAATTGCACGCCGATGGCGGCGAGCAGGACACGAAACGCCTGCAGGCCCGGCCGGCGGGTCCGGAGCGACGGCAGGCCGCGCCGCGCCGCCCAGGGCAGGATGACGACAAGCGCGATGGCATATTGCAGGAAGGCGGCCGTCGGTGCCGGCAGATGCAGGCGGACAGTGGCGATCTGTTCGAGAATGTTGACGCCGGCGAAAGCGACGCCGGCCAGCACCATCCAGAGGGCGCCGGCGACCGGCGCTCCGAGAGCGGAAGGCTTGGTGAGGGTAGTCTGACTCATGTTGGTTCCCATCGGGTTCGACAACACGAAATCAGGGCATGAGCAAAAACACGCGCGCCAGCCGCAAAGGCTGGTTCGCTGGGTCTTCGCCGTTCTCTTCCATCCGGACTATGACCGTCGGCTTCGGAATTCAACCGAATCTGCTGACCCTTCCCGCTGGAACGGAAAGGCGCTCGCGGGCTTGAAGGAGATCCTTCTTACCGCCGGTGGGGAGTTACACCCCGCCCTGAGAACGAGGCCCGGCCGCAGGGCCGAGCGATCCACAGTTAGGGGTTCGGGCGCGCCTCTGCAACCCTCCCTGCCGGCGGGGCTTTCCGACCTCGCGGCCAGAACCTAGATTGAGGCCATGCAGGATTTCGCCGCTCTCCTCGATCGCCTGATCCTGACGCCGTCGCGCAACGCCAAGCTGCGGCTGATGGCGGAGTATTTTCGTACGACCCCGGATCCCGACCGCGGCTGGGCGCTGGCGGCGCTGACCGGCTCGCTTGACGTGCCCGCCGTCAAGCCGGCCATGCTGCGGGCGCTGGTCGCCGAACGCATCGACGAGGTGCTGTTCGCCTATTCCTATGACTATGTCGGCGACCTCGCCGAGACCATCGCTCTGGTCTGGGACGAGGGCGGTGTCATTTCCAGATCGTCGGAGCCGGTACCCCTCTCTCCAACTCTCCCCCACAAGGGGGAAGAGGGCGCGCCGGCTGGTGTTCTCGACGTTTCCATAACCGAAAGCCGAAAGCCCTCCCCCCTTGTGGGGGAGGGTTGGGTGGGGGGTACCACCTCGACGCCTGACGCCTCTCTCAAGACAAACACCCCCTCGCTCTCCGCCATCGTCGAGACCCTGCTCGCCTCCTCGCGCGCCGATGGACCGCGTCGCGTCGCCGCCTTTCTCGATGCACTCGATGCCGAGGGCCGCTGGGCGCTGCTGAAACTCGTCACCGGGGGCCTGCGCATCGGCGTCTCGGCGCGGCTCGCGAAGCAGTCGCTGGCCGATTTCGGCAAGGAAAATGTCGAAGGGCTCTTGGTCAACGAGATCGAGGAGCTCTGGCACGGTCTGAAGCCGCCCTATTTGCCGCTGTTCGCCTGGCTGGAGGGGCGGGCGGAGAAGCCGATATCCTCGGCCAGGGCGCCGTTCCGGCCGGTGATGCTGGCGCAGCCGATCGAGGAGACGGACCTGCCGCGCATCGATCCCGAGATATACGCGGCGGAGTGGAAATGGGACGGTATCCGCGTTCAGGCCGTCTCGGACCAGGGCGTCCGCCGGCTCTATACGCGCACCGGCGAGGATATCGGCGACACATTCCCGGACATGCTGGAGGCGCTCGATTTCGACGGCGCCATCGACGGCGAATTGCTGGTCGGTCGCCGCGAGGGCGAGGCGATCCAGCCGGGCTCCTTCTCGGAGCTGCAGCAGCGCCTCAACCGCAAGACCGTTTCCGGCAAGCTGATCGCCAGCCATCCGGCCTTCATCCGCGCTTATGATTGCCTCGTCGACGGCATGGACGATGTCCGGGCGCTGCCGTTTCGCGAGCGGCGGATGCGGCTCGAGGGCCTTGTCGCCGGCTCGCTCGCCAGCCGTATCGATCTGTCGCCGCTGGTCGCCTACGAGACCACCGACGAACTGATGGAAAAGCGCAGCTTGCCGCCTGTGCCCGTCATCGAGGGACTGATGCTGAAACGCTGGGATTCGGTCTATGAGCCTGGCCGGCCGAAGGGGCCGTGGTTCAAGTGGAAGCGCGACCCCTACACGGTCGACGCGGTGCTAATGTATGCGCAGCGCGGCCACGGCAAGCGCTCGTCCTTCTATTCCGACTACACCTTCGGCGTCTGGAAGACGGGCGAGGGCGGTGACGAGCTGGTGCCGGTCGGCAAGGCCTATTTCGGCTTCACCGACGAGGAGCTGGTCGAGATCGATCGCTTCGTTCGTCGCAACACGCTGAACCGCTTCGGCCCGGTGCGCGAGGTGACGCATAGCGCCGCGACGGGTCTGGTGTTCGAGGTGGCATTCGAGGGGCTCAATCGATCGACGCGGCATAAATCCGGCGTCGCCATGCGCTTTCCCCGCATCAGCCGGCTGCGCTGGGACAAGCCTCCGGCCGAGGCCGACCGGATCGAGACGCTGGAGGGGTTGCTTGGCCCGGACGCAGGATGAAACGCCAGCGGTGATTTAGCCGGTTTTCCGGCTGCACCGATCCGCTATCATCCCACCGAATCGAACGCCGGGTCCGTGTCGGGCGCGGTGTCACAGGAGATGACGATGAACGGCCTTCAACGCTTCATGGGCGGCTCGCCCGCCCAGGTCCTGCTCCGGCTGATCGTCATTTCGCTGATCGTCGGCGTCGTGCTTTCGGCGCTCGGCCTGTCGCCCTACGACATCGTCGAAAAGGCCCGGCAGCTGGTCTGGCGCGTCTGGAACATGGGCTTCGGCGCCATTGAGTGGTTCTGGCAGTATTTCCTGCTCGGCGCCGTGATCGTGATCCCGGTCTGGGTCATCATCCGCCTGCTCAATCTCGGCAAGGGCGGCTGAGGCAGCGCTGCCTCAGTCCTTGCGGAAGATGACGCCGGCGAGCCAGCCGGTGAAGATCGCCAGGATCACGCAGAGGACGCCGTAGAGCAGACCCTGATTGTGGGCGAGATCGAAGGTGAACTGCTCGAAGCCCATCTTGGCGATGCGGATCTCCGATTGGTCCGTCGCCAGCAGCGCGCCGTCGCGGAACAGGTAGACGGTCACGACATAGCGGCCGACCGGCACGTTGGCCGGAATGCGCATGGCGGTCTGGAAGATCTCGGTGCCGGGAAAGGTGACGCCATAGGCCTCGCTGCGGAACAGCCCGTCCTGCTGCTTCAGCCGGACGAAAGCCTTGCGGAACTCGTCGTCGGCATTGGCCGTCTCCGCGCCGTCATCGGCCGAGACCGGGAAGACGAGGTTGTCGGCGCCGATCTGGAAGCGCTTCAGGATCTGCGGCGTCGACACTTCCGACAGTGGCCGCGACGAATTGAGGGCATAGAAGGACGGGATGTTGACGAAGGTGCGCGAGGCGCTGTTCAGCCAGATGCCGAGAAAACGGGCCTTCTGGCGTGTCACCACGGTCTCGGGCGGCCCCTTGATGGCGACGACGACATCGTAAAATTCGGCGCGCGAGACGGTCGCCGCGTCGCGCTCGATGGCGCCGAACACGGTGATGCTGGTGCCGGTGAAGTTGGAGGTGATCCGCACCTCCTCGGCCGAGAGGGCGACGATCAGCTTTTCGGCGCGGGCGGGGGACAGCCCCAGGCAGAGGGCGGCGAGCGACAGGAGAAGCGCGAGCCGTCTCACCTTGTATCGCCCGTCAGCGTCGCCAGCGAGAACAACTCGGCCGGCGTGTGCACCAGATCGACGAAGAAGCGGGCGCCGACGGCCAGCACCAAGAGGGCCAGCATGGCGCGCAGCTGGTCGCCGCGGACAAAGGCGCCGACCCGCGTGCCGAATTGCGCGCCGATGACGCCGCCGACCATCAGGATCAGCGCCAGCACGCCGTCGACCGTGTGGTTGCTGGTCGATTGCAGCACGGTGGCGACTGCCATCGTGCCGGTCATCTGGATCAGCGACGTGCCGATGACGATGTTGGTCGGCACGCGCAGCAGATAGATCAGGGCCGGTACCAGGATGAAGCCGCCACCGATGCCGAGCAGCGAGCCGAGCGCGCCGATGCCGACGCCGATCGCGATGATCGGAATGACGCTGATGTAGAGCTTGGAGCGCTGGAAACGCACCTTGAACGGCAGGCCATGCGCCCAATTGTGCTGGCCGGGCTTGCGCAGCGGCGCCGGACGGCCGCGCCGCGCATTGATCATGGCGCGGATCGATTCCGTCAGCATCAGCCCGCCGACGAGGCCGAGGAAGGTCACGTAGCAGATGGCGATGACCAGATCGAGCTGGCCCCAGCGGCGAAGCAGGCTGAAGATGCCGACGCCGAGCGACGAGCCGACCACTCCCGAGGCGACCAGCACGCCGGCGAGCTTCATGTCGATCATTCGCCGCCGCCAGAAGGTGATCGCCGCCGATGCCGACGAGGCGACGACCTGCGCCGTGGTGCTGGCGACCGCCACAGCGGGCGGAATGCCGGAGAAGATCAGCAGCGGGGTGAGCAGGAAGCCGCCGCCGACGCCGAACAGGCCCGAGAGAAAGCCGACGGCGCCGCCCATGCCGAAGATGATGAACATGTTCACCGGCAGTTCGGCTATGGGGAGATAGATCTGCACGACGACAGAACCGCTGGCACAGGGTGACGTTGAGGCAGGCGCCGGCCGCGCCGGGGCGAAGCCAAGACGAAACGATCACAAAGCCTTGTCAAGACAAGGGCATGACAAGGCCACGGATGTTGGGCCGATAAAGCCTCTTGTCCCGCCTGTGTCAACGCTTGTTCCGGCGGCAGCGGTAACGCGCCGGCCGGTCGCCCCGTCTCAGCCGCGCGGCGTCGCCGTCCGGGTCACGTCTCGCATGGTCATCTGCGCGCCGGAGGCCTTCCATTCCGGCTTGATGCGCGGCTCCGAATTGGCGGTGGTGTCGAGCGGCTGCGCCTTGAAGGTCTGCACGCTGGCGCGGGCCGCCGCCAGCGCGTCCGGCTTCATCGCCTTGGCTACTTCGTCGCGCCGCTTGGCGGCGTCGCGGTCGCCCTGCTGGGCGGCGAGCGCGAACCACTTGTACGACTGCACCAGATCGACGCCGACGCCGAGCCCGCGCGCATAAAGCACGCCGAGATTGTACTGGCTGTCGGCGACCCCGAGATTGGCGGCCCGGATGAAATACTGGGCCGCCTTGCCGTAGTCCGGATCGCCCGTCGCGCCTTCGCTCATCAGCACGGCGAGATTGTGCGTGGCGCGGGCATTGCCCTGATCGCTTGCCTTCTCGTACCAGCCCTGGGCGGCGGCGAGGTCGCGCTGCACGCCGTCGCCGCGTTCATAGAGGCTGCCGGTCCGGTACTGCGCGATGGCGAGGCCGGCCTCGGCGGAACGCTGATACCATTCGGCCGCCAGGCGCGCGTCCTTCGGCTTGCCGTTGCTGCCCTCGGCGAGCCGGCGGCCCATCTCGAAGGCGGCGGCCGCGTCGCCCTTGGCGGCGGCGGTCTCGAGGTCCATGCCGGTCGTGGCGCCGGTCGCCGGGGCGCTGAAGCCGGAGGCGGGCGGCCCTTCGGGCGCGATGGCGGCGAAGCGGCTGTCGGTCGCGGCCGGCGGAGCGAAGGCAAGGGCGCCGGCGCCCTCGGCGTTCGGCGCCACCATGGCGTTCGGAGCTGGCTTCGCGGCGGGAGCGGCCGGTGCGGCGGCGGGCTTTGCCGGGATCGAGCCGGTGGCGACGGGATCGGTCGTGCCGTTGGTCGGGGCGCCCTTCGACGCCTGGCGTCCCGGCGGATCGGTCAGCTGCATCGCGCCGATGGCGAGCACGATGGCAGCGATCGCCAGCACGAGCGGCCGCTTGCGGGCGCGCAGTGCGTCGCCGATGCGGGTGAAGGTGCTCGGCTTGTCGCCATGCTTCTCGACCTCGGCCATCGCCTCGGCCGTCTCCGACTGCGCGGCCTGGGCGGCGCGGCGGGCGGCAGCGATGAAATCGGCCTTGCGGTCGCCGGGTCTGGCGGCCGGCGCGGGCGCGGACACCGCCGGCGCGATCTGCGGCGGCACGGGCCGACCGGAGCCGGGGGCGAGCGGACGATGTTCCTCCGGCAATCCCGTGCCGAGCGAGGAAGTCGTCTCCGCAGGTGTCGGCGCGGCGGCGAAGGCGGGGGCGGCGTCGCCCCGTTCCTCGATTTCCAGCTGCGCGATGCGATGCACGACCTTGGCCAGCGTGTTGTGCACGGCCTCGAGCGTATCGTGGGTCTGGCGGTCCGAGCGCTCGGCCGCCGTCTGCAGGGCGCGCATGTCGTCGCGCAGCGCCTGGATCAGATGGTCGTCCGGCCGGCCGGGCAGATTGCCTGCGAATTCCTGGAAGGTCGCGCGGGCGGCGTCGCGAGCCGCCTCGATCGTGTCCTGGCGGCTGTCGCCGAGCAGCGACTGCAGCCGGTCCAGATTCTCCTCGACGCGGGCGAGCGCATGGGGATCGGCGCCGGCCGAGACCTGCTCCGCCAGGGCGCCGACCTGCGCCTCCAGCTGCGCCAGCGCCTGATGGTCGTCCGGGCGCGTCGTCTCGTCGAGCCGGCGGACCAGGGCCTGCATCTGCTGCTCGATCGCGTCGAGGCGGACGGGTTCGCGCGCCGCGAAGTCCTCGCGCAGCTGGCTGATCTCCAAGCGCAGCCCGTCGAAGGCGTCGGGGGCAGCGGGGGCGCGCAGCGTCGGCAATTCGGCCAGGGCGTCGAAACGGCCCGCCAGCGCGTCGATCCGGTCCTCCAGCCGCGACAATGCGGTTGAATCGATGCCGACCGGGCGCGGGTCGATGTCGTCGATGGTCGAGCGGATGCCGGCGATCTGCTTCTCGAGCCGGATCAGCGCCAGCGGATCGGCGCCGCGCGAGAAGCCGTCCATGTCGCGGCGGAGCGAATCGATCTCGCGCTCGATGCCGGAAAGGTCGATGGCGGGCGCCGGCCGGGCGGCGAGCGTGTCGATGGCGGCGTGCAGGCTGGCGATCTGGCGCTCGACGGCGGCGCTGACCGCGTCGGAGCGCGAGATCGACAGCGAGGCGACGGCGTTGCGGATGTCCTCGATCTCGGTTTCGACCTCGCGCGACGGCGCGCTCGCCTCGATCGAGGTGGCGAGCTGGGCGATCTCGCGGGCGAGACGATCGAAGCGATCCGGCTCGGGCACCTGGCGGACGATGTCGTCCAGCCGCTCGATGATGTGGCCATAGCCGGATTCGATGCTGGCGAGCGTCGTCTCGCGTGCCGCGAGCTCGACCGACTGACGGATTTCCGCCAGCTCGCGGCGCAGCAGCTCGACGGCGTCCGGCTCGGGCGACCGCGTCTCGGCCAGCGCCTGGATGCGGGCCGCCAGTTCGTTCTTCAGCGATTGCCCGTTCTCGTCGGTCCGGCGCGCCTCGGCGTTGATGCGACGGCCGAGAATGGCGATGTCGTCGCGCAGCGCCGCGATGGCGTCCTCGATGGCGACGGCGTCGAACTGGTTGGGCGCGCCGCTGGTCTCGCGGTCGATCGCCTGCTGGCGATGCGAGATCTCGGCGATGGCGGCCTGCAGGCTGGCCAGCGTCTCGCCGCGGGCGTGCGACGGCGCGGCAGCCGGCGGCGCCCGGCGAACGGGCGCCGGCTGCGCAGCCTGGACGGGCGCCGGCTGAACCGGTGTGGACTTGGCGGCGGCGAGCTGGTTGGCGAGGGCGGCAAGGCGGGTCTCGATGCCACTCAGCCGTTCCGACTGGCGGTCGTCGAGCTGGCGTCCGAGCGCGTCGATGCGGCCCTCGAGGGCGGCTCGACTGGCATCCGGCTGTGGCGCGGCGGGTTTGGCGGGCTGTTCCACGCGCGGCGCGGGCTGGCGCCGCGAGGAGCCCTCGATGGTATCGATCTGTCGCGTGAGATTGTCGACGAGGGCGGACAGCGCGGCCAGGCGTTCGGCGCCGTCGGGTTCGGTCCGCCGCGCTAAAGCAGCCGGCGAACGCAGCGGAAGGTCCGAACCCGACTGGCCCGCTCCGTAACCCGACCTGCTGCCCGACTTCATGACCTGCAACCCCTGGATGCCCCGACCATCGGCATCGTCCCCATCTGTCATTGTCTCGCTGCCCGCACCGGACCGAATTTCGTCCCCGCGGCGCGGCCCGATTCACGATTCCGGCCTGCGGGGAGCTTCGCGCCGACATGGTAAACAGGCGGTTAACCGATCCGCCTCTCTTACACGCTTCGGTAACGAGGCTTAATGATTTCTGACGGAGAGCCTACGCTTATCGTGCCTCCAACGCGGTTCACCCGGCCCATTTAACAGTTATCGGAGAAGGAAATTTCCGTTACGTGACGCTAAAGCGCTTTACCTGACGCAGCGACACCTGCATGAAAAGGGCATGCATTTCGGCGGCCGCAACGTCGGTTCGTCCGTTTCGGTACAACCAAGAATAAGGATGTGTCCCTCATGAGCATGGCCCAACTTGCGGGGATTTCCCGTGAAGATCTCGACGGTGCCGGTACCCCCGACGGCAACAAGCAGACCACTTTCACGATCGGCGACCTGTCGCGCGAGTTCGACGTCACGCTTCGGACGCTGCGCTTCTACGAGGACAAGGCGCTGCTCAACCCGCGCCGCGAGGGCCTGAACCGCATCTATTCCCGTCGCGATCGCTCGCGGCTCAAGCTGGTGCTGATGGGCAAGAAGGTCGGCTTCTCGCTGACCGAGATCAAGGAGATGCTCGATCTCTACGATCTGAAGGACGGCCAGGTGCTGCAGATGCGGCTTGCCCTGCGCAAGTTCAACGAGCAGATCGAAGTGCTGGAGCGCCAGAAGGTCGACATCGAGCAGGCGCTCGACGAACTTCGCCGCACCGTCGACGTCGTCGCCGGCCTGCTGCGCCAGAAGGAAGCCGGCGCCGCCTGAGCGACGCCCGTCTCGCGAGATTGACTGGCCGCGCCGGGCTTGCCCCGGGCGCGGCTGCTAAGGTCGGCACCCTATTCTCCTCCCTGGGGTGCCGACCTTTCCCGACCCGACCCGTCGCCGGGTTCGCTCCGAAGTCGCCCCATGCTATGGTCGCCGGGGGCCAGAAAAGGGAGCAAGCCGATGCTGCTGACGTTCACCCGAGGGCCGATCGGTCCGACGCCGATGCGCCGCCTTCCCGGGCGAGCCGCCCTCGCGACGGCGCTGCTTTTCGCCGCCGCTCCATTCGGCGCTCAAGCCGAAACCGTCGACCAGCCTCCCGCCGCCGCATCGCCATCCCCGGCCGCCGAAGCCGCCCCCCGCGCCGGCCGCTACACCATGGTCCCGGCCGAAGGCGGGTTCGTCCGCCTCGATACCGAGACCGGCGACGTCTCGCATTGCCAGCGCGGTGCCGCGACCGAAGGCGGAGTCTGGCGCTGTGCTGCCATCCCCGAAAACGTGCTGGCCAAGCCGGCGCCGGCCGCCGCGCCGCCCGGCGGGGATGTCGCCGAGCTCCGGCGGCAGGTCGAAACCCTTCGCGCCCGCATCGACGAGATCGAGCGCCGGACCGAGCCCAAGGCGCAGCTTTCCGGCGATCCGGAGCTCGACCGCGCCATGAACTTCAGCGAGGAGCTGATGCGCCGCTTCTTCGGCATGGTGCGCGAACTGAAGCAGGACGCCGATCAGGGCCGGATCTGAAGCGCCTTCAGGTGGCGCGGGCCTTGAAACGCTCCGTTGCCGCGATCAGCTCGTGGATGTTGCCGGGCTCCGACATGGCATGCCCGGCGTCCGCGACGATTCGCAAATCGGCTTCCGGCCAGACCTTCGACAGATCCCAGGCGATCGCGGCCGGCGTGCAAAGGTCGTAGCGGCCATGCACGATAACGCCCGGAATGGCGGCGATGCGGCCGGCATTGGCGAGGATGAAGTCGTCGCGATCGAAAAAGCCCCGGTTGATGAAGTAGTGGGCTTCGATGCGGGCGAAGGCGAGCGCGTAATAGGGCGAGCCGAAGGCCGAAACCCGCAGCGGATCGGGCATCAGCGACAGCGCATTCCCCTCCCACATGCTCCAGGCGCGCGCCGCCTGGATGCGGACGGCCTCGTCCTCCGAGGTCAGGCGCTTGTAATAGGCGCCGATCATGTCCTGCCGCTCCTCGGGCGGGATCGGCGCCTGATAGGCTTCAAACGCCTCCGGCAGCAGCCACGAGGCGCCCTCCTGGTAGAACCACAGCAATTCGCGCAGGCGCAGCGTGAAGATGCCGCGCAACACCAGTTCGCTCACCCGCTCCGGATGTGTCTCGGCATAGGCGAGCGCCAGGCATGAGCCCCACGAGCCGCCGAACAGCTGCCATCGCCCGATGCCCAGATGGGCGCGGATAGTCTCCATGTCGCCGACGAGATCCCAGGTCGTGTTCTCGCGCAGCTCGGCATGCGGGGTCGAGCGGCCGCAGCCGCGCTGGTCGAACAGGATGATCCGGTAGGCGTCGGGGTCGTGATAGCGGCGCATGTTGGGGCCGCAGCCGGCGCCGGGCCCGCCATGCACCATCAGCACCGGCTTGCCGTTCGGATTGCCACATTCCTCGACATGGATCTCGTGCAGGGCAGACACCTTGAGCCGGTGCACGGCGTAGGGCTCGATCGCGGGAAAGAGCTGCAGGCGGTTCTGGGCGAAGGAATCGGGCGGCACGGCGTGGCTCCGGGTCAGGCGTCGGTCGGGTCGTCGGCGTCGGGTTTGCGCTCATTTTGGGGCGCGAGCTTGGCGGTGAAGACCGGCAGCGCATCGAACAGCGTAACCGGCGTCGTGCTCGACGGCGCCGCGGCGGGCGCTGCCGGAGCGGGCGCGGGCTCGGGTTCGGCCGGGACGGCTACTGGAGCAGCGGTGCCGACGACGGCGGCCGGGGCCGGCTTGGGCGCCGTGAGCGTGAGGAATGTCGATGTCAAAGCCCGCTTCAGCCGGCGGGCGGTGTAGCGCAGGCGGAGCCAGACTAGCGGCCAGTGGATGCCGGGCAGCAGCGAGAGCGCGAGAAGCGTGGCCAGGCCGCAGACAATGCCGATCAGACCTGACAGCCCGACGGGCAGTCCGAACCACCCGGTCGGTCCCAGCACGGTCGGCGTCACCGTGCCCATGCCGAGAAAACGGCCGGCGAAATCCGGCGCGAAGCGCGCGAGCAGCACATTGGCGACCGTTAGCCACAAGCCGACCGCGATGGCGGCGACGGCCGCGACCGGCGTTGCGCGGCGCATGCGCCAGCCGACCAGCAGCAGCGGCGCGAGGCTCGCCGCCGAGACCGACAGGGCGACCCCCGCCAGCATGGCGATGCTGCCGATGGCCATCCGGTTCATGCCGAGAATGGCGAAGGCGACCAGCAGAATCCCGAGGCGGGCGATGAAGATGCGGCGGCCGGCCGGCGCGCCACGTTCCACAAAGGCGCCGTAGAGATCGTGGCCGAGGGTGGTGGCGACGGTGGCGAGGCCCATGGCGATGGCGATCAGCGACGCCGCCAGCAGGCCGCCGATTAACAGCACCGCCGGCATGGCGGAAAGCCCGACCCGGTCGGGGAAGCTCACGACGAGGCCGAGCGGGTCGGTCGTCGCCTCGATTCCCGCCAGCCGGCCATAGACGGCATAGCTGGGCGCTGCCAGCAGGATCACGGCTGTAACAGCGATGCCGAGCAGCAGATGGCGCCGGGCCGGCGGCCGCTTGGCGGTCGACCAGGCCGGAAAGATCAGCGTCGGCATCGCCGCGACGCCGGCGACCAGCGAGATGGCGAAGGCGGTGATCACCAGATCCGGGATGCGCGTCGCGCTGGTCAGCGTCTCCGGCTCGACAAGTCCGATCCAGGGCATCGGCAGCCAGGTCTCGCCGAGCGAGACCGCCGCGACCGGCACCAGGTAGGAGAGGGCGACGATCGGCCCGAGCACGGCGGCGACGGCGATGGCAGCGCGCAGGCCGCCGACGATGCAGCCGAGCGCGGCGAGGCCGAGGATGATGTCCTCGGCGAGTTGCGGCGGCAGGCCGAGCATGCGCGCCGCAACCGTGCCGGCGAGGGCCGCCTCGGCCGCGAGCAGCGGCAGCAAGGTCAGCATGACGGCGATGGCGGCGAGCGCCCGCGCCGGCGCGCCGAACCGCGTGCCGAGCGCCTCGGCCAGGGTCGTCGCATGAACGGCGCGCGCCGAGGGGGCGACGACCAGCGTGGCGAGCGCCAGCCCGGTGACGAAGGCTGCGATCAGGATCAGCCCGCGGCCGCCGCCGAGCGCGGTTCCGACCGGACCGGCGATGAGGACGATGGCCGAGAGCGCGGAGCCGGCGACCGCCCAGCCGACGGCGGTCGACGCCAGGTTGCCGCCCCGCATCAGATCGCCGAAATCGAGCGAGCGCAGGCGGATGGCGACCACTGCTGCGATCGCCAGCGGAACGATGGGGAAAAGGGCTGGCAGCACCGGCCAGGCGCCGAACTGGTCGAGCGCCTCGACGAGGGCGAGGCTCGCCAGAACGATGACGAAGGCGGTCACCGCCATGGTGCCGAGACGCAGCTCTCCGACCAATTCAGCCTCTTTCGGTCCCTGTGGAGGCCGATCGGACAGGAGCTGGTTCGCCTTGTCAACGATGGTTTCCAGCGGCCTCCCAGCCGGTGAGGATTTCCTCCCGTCGGCCGGCGGACCGGTCGCGCGGGTGCATCCGCGGCCGGATCAGGCGGCTCGCCGCCCGCTCGAAGGTCTTCACGCCGCGCTTGAAGCCCATCAGAGGCTGGGCGATCTCGGCGACGGCATGGGCGGCGTCCGTCGCGTCCATGATCACCAGGTCGGCGGGGTTGCCGACCGCGATGCCGTAATCGGTGCAGCGCATCAGCCGCGCCGGCGCCGTCGTCACCATGTCGAGGCAACAGAGCATTTCCGCCCGACGGCCGAGCTGCGCGACATTGGCGTAGAGATTGGCGATGCGGTTGAGCGAACCGTCGCCGAACGGCGTGAACGGGTTCATCACATTGTTGGTCGCCAGCGAGCACGTAACGCCAAGCTCTGCGAGGCGATGAGCCGGCGCGACGCCGCGCGGCACGCTGTGATCGTGCTTTCGCCCCATCAGGAACAGATCCGTCGCCGGCAGCACGGTGACGGCGATGCCGGCAGCGGCCAGCCTTCCGCCGATGGCGGCCAGCGTCGCCGGCGGGATGGCGGATAGCTTGGTCACATGCCCGACCGCGACGCGGCCGCCCCAGTCGGCCTGCTCGGTCGCGGCGATGACGGCGTCGAGATGCATCCAGCCGGGGTCGAGATCGAAGTCGAGATGGAAGTCGACATCGAGATCGAACTGGCGGGCGATGGCGAAGATGCGGTCGATATGGCCCTGCGGATCGGTATCGGTATAGGGGCAGCCGCCGATCAGGTCGGCGCCGGCCCGGCAGGCCGCGACGAGCAGCGCCTCCGCGCCCGGATCGTTGAGCAGGCCTTCCTGCGGAAATACGCAGAGCTTGAGATCGACCGCCCAGGCGTAGTCGCGCTTCAGGCGCTGGAGGGCCGCGAAGGAGCGGAGGCCGATGCGCGGATCGATCTCGACATGCGTGCGGATGCGCATGGTTCCCTGCAGGATCGCCTTGACCAGGGTCTTCTCGGCACGCGCATAGACGTCGTCCTCGGTGAAGTCCCGCTTCAGGCGGGAAACCTCGGCGATCGCCTCGCCGAGCGCGCCCTCGGCCGAGCAGCGATCGAGAATGCAGGACTTGTCGAGATGCAGGTGGCTGTCGACGAAGCCCGGCAGGACCAGTCGCCCCGCCGCCGTTTCCTGCCGTCGGGCGCCGCCGAGATCCGCGCCGATCGCCGCGATGACGCCGTCGACGATACCGATGTCGCAGGGGCCGTCCCGGCGTTCGGGAAGCGTCGCGTCGCGCAGCACCAGATCGAACATGGCCGGGCTCCTGTCGGTCCTGCCTGCGGCGCATCCGGCCCGCGGGCGTCACCCAGCCGATCAGCAAGAGCTATGCCATGGGCGGAGGGAACAGGGCCGGCGCTGCCAGCAGCGGGGAAGGGCGATCGGCTCCATCGCGGGCATGACCGGCCGCTGCCGCAACTTTCATCGCCGGTGCCCGCTCCTGCGCCATTCCGAAAGACTTTCTGGAGAGGATGTCGGGAATTCTTCCCCTTCCGCCATCGGATGACGTAGAGGTTAGCTGTGAATAGAATGATACGGTAAGGATAGAGGCGGGATTCCTTGCTCATGCCTCCCGTTTGGGAAGAGGGCATAAGAACTACAAGCTTGTGGATTTTGGGAGGGGAACAATATGGCGTCGTCGACGACTGGAAAGTTGTCACTCGGGGCGTTGACCGCCATGGTTGTCGGCTCGATGGTCGGGGCGGGTATCTTCAACCTTCCCGGCCGGTTTGGTGCCGCCACCGGTCCATTCGGCGCCATCATCGCCTGGATGATCGCCGGCACCGGCATGTACATGCTGGCGCGTGTGTTCCAGGCGCTGGCCGAGAAGCGGCCCGATATCGACTCCGGCGTGTTCGCCTACGCCAAGGCCGGCTTCGGCGACTATATGGGCTTCCTGTCCGCCTTCGGTTACTGGCTCGGCAGCTGTCTCGGCAACGTCTTCTACTGGGTGCTGATCGGATCCACGCTCGGCCGCTTCTTCCCCGAGATCTTCGGTGACGGCAGCTCGCCGACGGCGATCATCGTTTCGCTGGTCGGCGTCTGGCTGTTCCACTTCATGATCCTGCGCGGCGTCGAGCAGGCGGCCTTCATCAACACGATCGTCACCATCGCCAAGATCGTGCCGATCCTCGTGGCGGTTCTCGCCATGGTCTTCTTCTTCAACTACACGCAGTTTTCGGAGAATTTCTTCGGCGGCGTCGGCATGCCGGACAAATCGCTGGTCGCCCAGGTGCGCGACACCATGCTGATCACGGTGTTCGTCTTCCTCGGCATCGAGGGCGCCAGCGTCTATTCGCGCTTCGCCAAGAAGCGCTCGGACGTCGGCAGCGCGACCATCCTGGGCTTTGTCGGCGTGACCGGCCTGATGGTCGCCGTCACGCTTCTGCCCTACGCCAACATGCCGCGCGCGACGATCGCGGGCGTCGCCAATCCCTCGCTCGCCGGCGTGCTCGAAGTGGTGGTCGGCCATTGGGGCGCGGTGTTCATCTCGATCGGCGTGCTGATCTCGGTGCTCGGCGCCTATCTCGCCTGGTCGCTGATCTGCGCCGAAGTGCTGTTCGCCGCCGCCAAGTCGCAGGACATGCCGAAGCTGTTCGCCGCGCAGAACGGCAACCGCGTTCCCGCCAACGCGCTGTGGCTCACCAACATCGTCGTGTCGCTGTTCATCATCTCGACCTACTGGTCGCGCGATGCCTTCAACTTCATGCTCGACATGACGAGCGTGACCGCGCTGCTGCCCTATCTGCTCGTCGCGGGCTATGGCGTGCTGCTCGCCCGCAGTGGCAAGGGCTATGAAGCGACGCCGAACGAGCGTCGCCGCGATCAGATCTTCGCCTGGATCGCCGTCGTCTACACGCTCGTGATGTTCGTCGCCGCCGGGCTCAAATACGTGCTCCTGGTCGCGGTCCTGTTCGTGCCCGGCACCATTCTCTACGTCTGGGCCCGCCGCGAGCAGAACGCGCGGCTCTTCACCAAGACAGAGCTCATCGTCTTCGCCGTCACGCTGGTCGCAGGCCTGGTCGGGGCTTTTGGCCTGCTGACCGGCACTATCACACCCTGAATCGAAAGGCAGTCACATCATGACGACTGAAAGCCAGTTCGGCGTTCACTCCGAAGTCGGTCAGCTCCGCAAGGTTCTGGTCTGCGCGCCCGGCCGCGCGCATCAGCGCCTGACGCCGAGCAATTGCGACGACCTGCTGTTCGACGACGTGCTGTGGGTCGACAACGCCAAGCGCGACCATTTCGACTTCATGACCAAGATGCGCGACCGCGGCGTCGAGGTTCTGGAAATGCACAACATGCTGGCCAAGACGGTCGCGATCCCCGAAGCGAAGAAGTGGATCCTCGACCACCAGATCGTGCCGAACCAGGTTGGCCTCGGTCTCGTCGACGAGATCCGTTCCTATCTGGAGGGCCTGTCGAACCGCGAGCTGGCCGAGACGCTGATCGGCGGCCTTTCGACGGCGGAATTCCCCGAGACGCATGGCGGCGAGATGCTGAAGCTGGTGCGCGAGGCGGCCGGCGTTACCGAATATTTGCTGCCGCCGCTGCCGAACACGCTCTACACGCGCGACACCACCTGCTGGATCTATGGCGGCGTCACGCTGAACCCGCTCTACTGGCCGGCCCGGCACGAGGAGACGATCCTCACCACCTCGATCTACAAGTTCCATCCCGATTTCGCCGGCAAGGTGAATGTCTGGTATGGTGACCCGCTCGAGGATCACGGCCTCGCAACCCTCGAGGGCGGCGACGTCATGCCGATCGGCAAGGGCAACGTCCTGATCGGCATGAGCGAGCGCACCTCGCGCCAGGCGATCAGCCAGCTGGCGGCCAAGCTGTTCGAGAAGGGCGCCGCTGAACGCGTCATCGTCGCGGCGATGCCGAAACTGCGCGCCGCCATGCATCTCGACACGGTCTTCACCTTCGCCGACCGCGATTGCGTGCTGCTCTACCCGGATATCGTCAACTCGATCCAGGCCTTCTCCTATCGCCCGGACGGCAAGGGCGGCCTCGAGCTGCACAAGGACAAGGGCACCTTCGTCGAGACCGTGCGCGACGCGCTCGGCCTCAAGAAGATGCGCGTCGTCGAAACCGGCGGCAATGACTACATGCGTGAGCGCACGCAGTGGGATTCGGGCGCCAACCTCGTCTGCGCCTCGCCGGGCGTCGTCTTCGCCTATGACCGCAACACCTACACCAACACGCTGCTGCGCAAGGAAGGCATCGAGGTCGTCACCATCATCGGCGCCGAGCTCGGTCGCGGTCGTGGCGGCGGCCACTGCATGACCTGCCCGATCTCGCGCGACGCGGTCGACTACTAGCCTCGTCTGTCGCCGAACGATCCACTGGTTCGGGGCAGTCCATCAGCCCGCCCCGTCGCCGGGGGCTTTTGTTTGCGATTCGTCGGTTGCGTGCGCCGCTCGTGTCGCGCATTGATGGCGCCACCGATTTCGGGCGATCGTGCGCCAGCACGAGCTTGCTGGGCAGGGATCGTCCAGAGGGGAAGATTTCAGGACGATGAGCCGTTGGTTCTTGCGGAATTTGAAGCGCGCTGCGGTGTTGGTCGGCGTGATCGCGGTGACACTGCTGGTGGTCCGTATCGTCGATGTGTCGCGTGGCCCGTCGCTGCAACTCTGGCACAAGCACGCTCCGCCCGAACTCACGGTGAAGCAACTCGATGCCGGATCCTGGAAGGACTATCTGGCGGCCGAGGACGCGGCGTTCGAAGACGTCCGTGTCTCCGTCACGGCCAAGCTGAAGCCGGCGCAGCAACAGGCGTCGAACCGTTATTTTGACGGCAGCCCGCTCTATCCGCCTCGTTTCCAGACCGACTGGAACCGATCCTTCGTGCTCCAGCCGGACGGCAAGCCGATCGGGGCGGTGGTCCTGCTGCACGGGCTGACCGACTCTCCCTACAGCCTGCGGCATATTGCAAAGCTCTACCGCGACCATGGCTTTGTCGCGGTCGGACTGCGCGTGCCGGGCCATGGCACGGTTCCGGCCGGTCTGGCGGCGGTCAACTGGGAGCATTGGCTGGCGGCGACCCGTCTCGCCGTGCGCGAGGCGAGGCGCCTGTCCGGCGGCGACACGCCCCTGCATCTTGTCGGCTATTCGAACGGCGGTGCCCTGGCGCTCCTCTATTCGCTGGACGCGCTGGAAGATCCCGCGCTGGCGCGGCCGGACCGGCTGGTGCTGTTCTCGCCGATGGTCGGCGTCACGCGCTTTGCCCGCTTCGCCGGCCTCGCCGGTCTGCCTTCCATCTTCCCACGCTTTGCCAAAACCGCCTGGCTCGGCGTGATGCCGGAGTTCAACCCGTTCAAATACAACTCGTTTCCGGTGAACGCTGCCCGCCAGTCCTATGAGCTGACCTCCGTCCTGCAGGAGCGGATCACCCGGCTTGCCCGCGACAACCGGCTCGCCGAGCTGGCGCCAGTGCTGACCTTCCAGTCGATCGTCGATTTTACCGTCAGCGCGCCCGCCGTCGTGTCGACGCTTTACGGGAACCTGCCCGAGAACGGCAGCGAGCTGGTGTTGTTCGACATCAATCGAAATGCGGATCTCGGGCCGTTGCTGAGCACGGCCGCCGAGACGGCGGTCGAGCGCATCCTGCCGCCGGCACCGCGCCGCTACCGGACGGCGGTGATCACCAATGCGGCGCCGGACGGAGATCCGGTCGAGGCGCGGGTTGTCGAGCCTGGCCGGACGGAGCCGCAGAAGGAAGCCCTCAATCTGGTCTATCCCGCCGACATCTACTCGCTGTCGCATGTCGCGCTGCCGTTTCCCGTCGAGGATGGGCTATACGGGACGGATCCCGATCCCGCGGATGACTTTGGCATTCGTCTCGGGGATATTGCCTCGCGCGGCGAACGCGGGACGTTGATCGTCGGCCTGGATACGCTGATGCGGATTTCGTCGAACCCGTTCTTTCCCTATGTGGTCGAGCGGATAGAAGCGCTGATCGCGGCACCTATTCCCGTTGCGCCGACGGCGGCAGCGGCGGCACCCTAGATCGTCATTCTCTCCCGCTTCCCGGCGGCGAGGATAGGAGAGCGGAAGGCGCCTCCGCGAATGGGCAGAGGCGCCTGCTGCAGCTTACTGGCTCGGTGTTTTCGCCGGCTTCTTCATCTCCGCCAGGACCTGGTCGAGATTGTAGCTCGCCGGGTCCTGCATCGGCGGAAAGGCCCTGTAGGTCTCCAGTTCCTTCAGCCACAGGATCTGGCCGATCGGCAGGATGTTCCAGTCATAGATATAGGCGGTGCTGGGGGCCGCCAGCGCGCCGCCCATGCCCAGGATCGTCTTGGTGTCCTCCAGCGCGGAGATCTCGAAAGGATCGCGCGCGATGTTGACGATCTGCGTCCAGCCATAAGTGACGTCGCCGGCAAGGCCGCAGGTCGGGCAGGTGCCGGCCATCGTGTAGTAGAACTTCCAGTTCTTGTAGCGGACGGCCGAAGGCTTGGGGCCGGCATAGTAGAAGAACGTGTCGCGCGCTGATTTGCCCTTGCCTTCCAGATAGTCGCGCTGGTCGACACCATCGAGCGTCGTCTTGACGATGCCCGGATACGAGCCGGCCTCGATCTGCTTCTTCAGGGCGTCGCCCTTCGGCCCGCCGGCGATGTCGACCAGGGTCGGCAGCCAGTCGAGGGAGGCGAAGGTCTCGGTCAGGACCGTTCCCGGCTGGATGTGGCCCGGCCAGCGCACCAGCATCGGCGCGCGCATGCCGCCTTCCCAGGTCGTCAGCTTGCCGCCCTTGAAGGGCGTCGTGCCGCCGTCCGGATAGGTGATGACCTCGGCGCCATTGTCGGTGGTGAAGGCGACGATCGTGTTGTCGAGTTCGCCCATGTCTTCCAGCTTCTTGAGGACGACGCCGATATTGTCGTCGAGCTGCTTCATGCCGACCTCGTTGATGCCCCAGTCCTTGCCGCCCTTCTCGCCGAGCATGGCTTCATATTTGGGCGACAGCATCGTCGTGATGTGCATGCGGGCCGGGTTGTACCAAACGAAGAACGGCTTGCCGGTCTTCTCGGGATCGTTGCGGTCGAGATAATCGACGACCTTGCCAGAGATCTCCTCGTCGATGGTCCTGGAGCGATCCAGCGTCAACGGCCCTTCATCCGTGCAGGTCTGGTTCGCGGACGTGCCGTCCGATGACTTGCAGGCGATAACCGGACGCGGCGGGGTCAGGCAGGTCGTCGTCGCGGGATCGACGGCGCCGGGCACTTCGGCAAGGCCGGGGACCGGCGTGTTCTTGCAAGGCGGTGCGACGGCCTGCTCCGTCGGGGATTTGTTGATGTCGGGGAAGCTCACGCCCTGCATGGCGTCGAGGTGGTAGAGATAGCCCCAGAACTCCTGGAACCCATGCGCGGTCGGCAGCGCATCGGTATGGTCGCCCAGATGGTTCTTGCCGAATTCACCGGTGCTGTAGCCGAGATCATGCAGGAACTTGGCCAGAGCCGGCGTGCCGGGACGCAGATAGCTCGGGCTGCCGGGCAACTGCGGCGGGATCATGCCGGTGCGCAGCGGATGCATTCCGGTGAAGAAGGCATTGCGACCCGCCGTGCAACTCTGCTCGGCGTAATAGGTCATGAACTTGGCGCCTTCCCTGCCAATCCGGTCGATGTTGGGGGTCTCGCCGACCGCCAGGCCACCGTGGTAGATGCTGGGCTGCATCCATCCGATGTCGTCGCCCATGATGAACAATATGTTCGGCTTTTCCTGCGCCGATGCGATGCCTGTTGATAGTGCGACAGAGGTGAAAAAGCATGCACTCGCTAAATGTATAAGCTTTCTCATGTGAGTCTCCTTATATATTGGGCGCGCTTGCCTGCGCTATTGTGAGGCTACAGCATTTCTGGGGCTCTCTGCGTCAATGAATGAAGCTTCTTTATCATTGAAATTTGGAGTTTCGATGTGTTCGGCTGCTTTATAGTGGCTTCTCGGAAGCCAGGCATGCTGACGGTGGCCAAGATGTTGGCGCGAGTTGTCCCTGGCCAATCGGCAGCGCGCACGATAGGGCAGCCATGCCTCCTGGGATAATCACAATGCGGTTGTTGCCGATCAACCCGACGCGGGCGGTCGCAGCCGACCGACGATAGCGGGGGCGGCGATTGTCGCGCCCGCCGCATCTTCCGTTTTTCCCCGAGGCGGAGACGGACGGACCACTTGCGAGAGCGGAAATCCCCTAGGAGGGAGATGCTTGGGTCGCGCGCCGTCCGGAGCTCCGACAACCGGCTCTGCGGTCTCTTTTCGCTTCCGACGGAGCCGCCCGCCTCAGCGTACGAAGAAGCCGATGACGAAGGCGTTGGCGATGTCGATGAAGAAGGCGGAGACCAGTGGCAGGATGATGAAGGCCATCGGTGCGGCGCCATGCGTCTTAGTGACCGCGGTCATGTTGGCGATCGCCGTCGGCGTCGCGCCGAGGCTGATGCCGCTGAAGCCGGCCGAAAGCACCGCCGCCTCGTAGTTCCGCCCCATCGCCGGGAAGACGACGAACAGCATGTAGAGCACGGCGGCGAACGTCTGGATGCCGAGGACGAGAACCAGCGACGGGCCGAGGTCGCCGAGTGTCCATAGCTGCATGCTCATCAGCGACATGGCCAGGAAGATGTTGAGCGACAGATCGGAGACCAGCGCCAGAGAGCGCGTGCGGGTCGGCCAGTTCAGCCGCGGCAGCACGCGCGGAATGGTGTTGGTCAGGACGATCGCCACCAGCAGGCAGGCGACGAACAGCGGCAGCTTGATGCCGAACTCGGTGAAGATCTCGTCGAGGGTGAAACCGATCAGCACGGCGACGTTCAGCACCAGGATGGTGCGCATCAGACTGATATGGCTGATGTCGTCCGCATCCACCGGCTCGGCGCTCTTGGGCAGGCCGACCATCGGCTGGCTGCCGGTCGGGCCACTCAAGCCGTAGCGGGCGATCAGCAGTTTCGCCACCGGGCCGCCGACGAGGCTGGCGACAACCAGGCCGAGCGTCGCTGCGGCCACGCCGACTTCCATGGCGTTCTGCAGGCCGAACTCCCGGTTGATGATCGGCGCCCAGGCGATCGTCGTGCCGTGGCCGCCGATCAGCGAGGCCGAGCCGAGCAGAACGGTGATGCCTTCCGGCAATCCCAGGAAGGCGACGCTGCCGGCGGCGATCAGGTTCTGGATGACGAGGAAGATCAGCGTCAGGCCGAGCAGCACCAGCAGAGGCTTGCCGCCGGAGAGGAGATCGTCGAGCCGGGCGTTGAGGCCGATCCCGGTGAAGAAATAGAGCAGCAGCATGTCGCGCGCGGCGAGATTGAAGACGATGCTCGTATCGAAGACGCGGAAGGCGACCAGCGTGACCACCGCTGCCAACAGGCCACCGCTGACCGCCTCCGGAATGTTCCAGCGCCGCAGCGGCGCGACCCAGCGATTGACGCCGGTGCCGACAAAGAAGACGACGATGGCGATCGTCAGGCTGAGGAATCCCGGAACGGCGACGGTCGTCACGTTTGTCAACACCTGTACTAGCGAGCCCGGCGGGCTATGGATCGCGTCTGCGTCGGCTCGGCGCCGTCCCTCGGACGGACCGGAGCGAATCAGCCCCGCGTTCGAAAGACCTACACGGCTGGTCTCGCCGTGGCGATTTCGAAAATGTCCGGACGGTGGTGCAGGAGCTGCGTCGTGCCTGTCATGGTTGATCTGGATCATTGTCACGTAGGATGGGTATTGATAGAAGCGGCTTTTCTTGCGTCTGACGCGGCGTCAGGATCAGGAATGACGGGGATCGCATGACAAGTGTTCCGAAGGTGGCATTGGACGAGGCGATCACGCCGATCCACTTCAGCACCCGATCGCTCCCGGTTCGGGAGCAGTTCGACGCGTGGCGGGCTTTCATGGCGCCAGCCATTGATCTCGACATTCGTGAGTCCCGGATCGCGCCCTTCGAGGCCGAACAGACGGTCTGGGACGTCGGCGGTTTCGCGTTGACGCGCGCCCGCATGCCTGGCGACGGAACCGCGCGCACCTGGCAGCACCACAAGAAGAACGCCCTCGACCATTGGTGTTTCGTCGTCGTCAACGACGGAACGGCTCCAACCGGCGTCCCCGGAAGGCCGGCCCGGCAGCTCTTCTTCCGTTCGCTCGGCGAGCGCTTCGATGGCTCGGCCGCCGATACCAGTGTTCTCAGCCTCTATATTCCGCGCGAATTGTTCGGCGAACGGCTGAACCGCATTGACGGCACGAGCAGCCAGGTTCCCGATACCGGCATCGGCGCGCTTCTCGCCGACTATTTCCTGAGCCTGGAGCAACGGCTCCCCCGCATCCCCAACGCCCAGTTGCCCCAGGTGGTCGAGGCGACGCAGGCGATGATCGCCGCCTGCGTGCGGCCGAGCGCCGAACGGATCGAGGTCGCCCACGATGCGATCGTCGCCACCTTGATGGAGCGCGCGCGACAGGTGGTGCGCCAGAACATGGGCTCGTCCAGTTTCGGGCCCGATCATCTCGCTCAGGCGCTTGGCGTGTCGCGGTCGAGGCTCTATCGGCTGTTCGAGCCGTTCGGCGGCGTCGCCCGCTACGTCCACCGCCAGCGCATGCTGGTTGCCCATGCCGCCCTGTCGGATCCGAGCAATACCAGCTCGGTCATTCGCATCGCCGAGAGCGTCGGCTTCGGCGACGCGTCGGGCTTCAGTCGCAGCTTCAAGCAGGAGTTCGGCTGCAGTCCCAGCGACGCGCGGGCTTCGTCCATCTTCCGCTCGCCGTTCCGGATGCCGCCGTCGCGCGCCGGCGGATCCGCCACGGCGGAGTTCGCCACCGTCCTGCGCCGCCTAGCCGCTTGATCCGTCGAGGCGGTCAAATGGGATTCCGCGCACAGCGTTGGGATGCAGCGCTCATCACAGCGGCGAGACGACTGGCTAAGGTTCGCGCGCGCTCGCGTGCTGACGGGAGCGTTCGGTGGGCGGAAGCCGCGTGATGATCTTGACGGCGCCCGATGCTGCCGTCACACAAGACTTGTATTACGCAAGGTAGCATTTGGATTCCGGAAATGGCGTGGCGCGTGGATAGGCACCCGTGCCGTCAGCTTTCGGGCTTTTTTGGTTTTGGGGGTTTTCGTGACGAAACGGGCCGATAGTCGGACAAGCACGGGCAGTCTTTGGCGAGCCGTCGCGTTCATCCTCGCTGCAGCGCCAGTTCTGGCTGCCTGTCAGCGGGAGACCGAGCAGGCCGCACCGGAAATCCGCCCGGTTCGCACCGTGATCGCCGCACGCGAGAATTCCGGCGAGACGGTGATTCTCACCGGCCAGGTCCAGCCCCGGAACGAAGCCAGCATGGCCTTCCGCATCGGCGGCCGCATGATCGCGCGACCCGTCAATGTCGGTGACCGCGTCGAGGCCGGCCAAGTGCTGGCGACCCTCGATCCCGTCAACGAGTTGAACGCGCTTCGCTCGGCCCAGGCGGCCCTCGCGGCGGCGCAGGGTCTGGTGACGCAGACCCGCAACGCCTTCGACCGGCAGGAGCATCTGCTGCGAAACGGCTTCACCACGCGCGCCAATTACGACCAGGCCCAGCAGGCCCGGAATACCGCGCAGGCGCAGCTCGACGATGCCGAGGCCCAGCTCGAGATCGCGCATGATCGTGTCGCCTTCACCGAGCTGAAGGCCGACGTCTCCGGCACGATCACGGCGCGCGGTGCCGAGCCGGGCGAAGTCGTCCAGGCTGGCCAGATGATCGTGCAGCTGGCGCATGAGGGCGGCCGCGATGCCGTCTTCGATGTGCCGGCGCAGGTGTTGCGCGCGGCGCCGACCGATCCGCTGATCACCGTCCGCCTGACCGACGATCCTTCGGTGAACGCCGTCGGCCGCGTCCGCGAAGTCGCGCCGCAGGCTGACGCCCAGACCCGCAATTTCCCGGTCCGCGTCGGCCTCGACAATCCGCCGGAGGCGCTGCGCCTCGGCTCGACGGTGAGCGGCACGATGATGATGGATACGACGCCGGTCATCGCCATCCCGGCGACGGCGCTCACCACCTCCGAGCAGAGCCCGGCTGTCTGGATTGTCGACCCGACCACCTCGACCGTCGCGCTGCGCAATGTCGATATCGTCCGGCACGACCCGGCGACCGTCGTCGTGTCGCAGGGGCTCGATACGGGCGAGATCGTCGTCACCGCCGGCGTTCAGGCCCTTCATCCGGGCCAGAAGGTCCGCCTGCTCGGATCGACGAAATGAGCGGCATCAATCTCTCGGCCTGGTCGCTCAACCATCGCTCCTTCGTCGTCTACTGGATGATCGCGGTGATGGTGGCGGGCATCGCCTCCTTCATTGGCCTCGGCCGCAACGAAGACCCGCCGATCACCATCAAGACGATGATCGTGCATGCCGTCTGGCCGGGCGCGACGATCGAGGACACGCTCAATCAGGTAACCGAGCGGCTCGAGCGCAAGATCCAGGAGATCCCCGAGGTCGACGACGTCCGCTCCTCGACCAGCGCCGGCAGCACGACGCTGTTCGTCAATCTGCGCCAGGACGTGACGTCGGCCGAGGTGCCGGATGTCTGGTACGAGGTCCGCAAGGGCATCGGCGACATTCGCCAGACGCTGCCCTCCGGGGTTCTCGGGCCGTTCTTCAACGATAGTTTCGGCGACACGTTCGGCATCATCTACGGCTTCACCGCCGACGGCTTCACGCATCGCGACTTGCGCGACTACGTCGAGGCCGCCCGTTCGCGCCTGTTGCAGGTGCCGGATGTCTCGCAGATCGAGATCATCGGCGCGCAGGACGAAAGGATCTATGTCGAGTTCTCGACCAAGCAGCTCGCGGGAATGGGCATCGACCGCACCGCGCTGCTGAATGCGCTGCGCGCTCAGAACGTGGTCAGCCCGGCCGGCGTGCTCGAGACCGGCGAGGAACGCATCTCGCTGCGCGTTTCCGGCGCCTTCGAGACCGAGCAGGACCTGCTCGACATCAACTTCGTCGCCAATGGCCAGCTGGTCCGGCTGCGTGACATCGCGCAGATCCACCGTGGCTATGCCAGCCCGCCGCAGCCGCAGTTCCGCGTCGACGGCAAGCCGGCGATCGGCCTTGGCATCGCGATGCGCGACGGCGGCGACATTCTCGCGCTCGGTGAGAACATCCGGAAGGCCATGGCGGAGATCACCGCAGACCTGCCGCTCGGTATCCAGCCGACGCTGGTGGCCGACCAGGCCGTCGTCGTTGACGAGGCGATTGGCGATTTCACCACCTCGCTCTGGCAGGCGATCGCCATCATCGCGGTGGTGAGCTTCGTCAGCCTCGGCATCCGCGCCGGCACCGTGGTCGCGCTGGCGATCCCGATCTCGCTCGCCATGGTGTTCGCCGTCATGAACATCGTCGGCATCGACCTGCAGCGCATTTCGCTCGGCGCGCTGATCATCGCGCTCAGCCTGCTGGTCGACGATGCGATGACGACGGTCGATTCGATGACATCGAGACTGGCGGCCGGCGAGAGCAAGGAAGACGCGGCGGCGAACACGTTCAAGACGCTGGCGCTCGCCATGCTGACGGGAACGCTGGTGACGGCGGCCGGCTTCGTGCCGATCGGCTTCGCCCAGAGCTCGGCCGGCGAATACACCTTCTCGATCTTTGCCGTCGTCGGCATCGCGCTGGTGGTGTCGTGGCTCGGCGCGGTGATCTTCTCGCCGCTGATCGGCGCCGTCCTGTTGAAGTCGCCGAAGCAAAAGCCCGATCCGAACAAGGTCAGCATCGTCGTGCGGGTGTTCCGTGCGATCCTCTTGACCGCGATGCGGATGCGCTGGATCACCATCGCCCTGACGCTCGCCGCTTTTGTCGGCGCGCTGCTGCTGCTGCCGCATGTGCCGCGGCAGTTCTTCCCGGCCTCCGACCGGACCGAGCTGATGGTCGATTTGCGCCTGCCGCAGAACGCGTCGATCTATCAGAGCGGCGATGTCTCGGCCCGTTTCGACGCCATCATGCGGGACGATCCCGATGTCGAGCGCTGGAGCACCTATATCGGCCGCGGCGCGATCCGCTTCTACCTGCCGCTCAATGTCGAGTTGCCGAACGAGTTCTTCGCCCAGGCAGTCGTGATCGCCAAGGACGTCGACGCCCGGCTGCGGCTGGAGAAGCGCCTCGAAACCGTGCTGGCGGAGCAGTTCCCGGATTCGGTGTCGCGCGTCGCGCCGCTCGAACTCGGACCGCCGGTCGGCTGGCCCGTGCAGTATCGCGTCAGTGGTCCCGATGTCGACCAGGTGCGGGACATCTCGCTGCGCCTCGCCCAGATCGTCTCGGCCAATCCCGACACCAAGCGCGTCAATTTCGACTGGATGGAGCCGGCGCGCATGGTGCGCGTCAAGATCGACCAGGACCAGGCGCGCCTGCTCGGCCTGAGTTCGCAGGCTCTCGCCGCCGCGCTGAACGCGGTGGTGACCGGCACGACGGTGACCCAGGTTCGCGACGACATCTATCTGGTCGACGTGATCGCCAGGGCGACCGACGAGCAGCGGGTCTCGCTCGCCAATCTGCAGACGTTGCAGGTGCCGCTGCCGAATGGCCGCACCGTGCCGCTCAGTCAATTCGCCACCTTCGAGCACGGCCAGGAATATCCGCTGATCTGGCGCCGCGACCGGGTGCCGACGCTGACGGTGCAGTCCGACGTTCGCGCCGGCGGTTCGCCGGAGGCAGTCGTCGCCGAACTGACGGATGAAGTCGAAGCGCTGCGGGCGACCTTGCCCAGGGGCTACGACATCGCCGTCGGTGGCGTCGTCGAGGAAAGCGCCCAGTCGCTGCAGTCCGTGATGGCGGTCGTGCCGATCATGCTGTTCCTGATGGTCTCGTTCCTGATGGCGCAGCTGCAGAGCTTCGGCAGGCTCTTCCTCGTGCTCTGCGTCGTGCCGATGGGATTGATCGGCGTCGTCGGGGCGTTGTTCCTGTTCAACCGGCCGCTCGGCTTCGTCGCCATTCTCGGCATCCTGTCGCTGCTCGGCCTGATCGCCAAGAACGCGGTGATCCTGATCGAGCAGATCGAGGCGGAACGGAAGCGCGGCCTGCCGATCTGGGATGCCGTGGTCGAGGCGACGGTGTCGCGTTTCCGGCCGATCATGCTGACGGCGATCTCGACCGTCCTCGGCATGATCCCGATCGCCGCGACGATCTTCTGGGGGCCGATGGCGTTCGCCATCATGGGCGGCCTGCTGGTCGCGACGATCCTGACGCTGGTGTTCCTGCCGACGCTCTACGTCACCTTCTACCGGGGCAGGGAAGGCGAGGCGGCGCCCGCGGCGGCAACTCCCGCGCCAGTGGCTTCCGCGGCGACCTGAGCGCGCTTGCCGGCCTCTCGAACAAAAGGGCCGCGGTCTTCCGCGGCCCTTTTTGATTTGGCTCGGTGGTCAGGCTCGGGAAGACCTTCGCGCAACACCGTCTTCATCGCTCGGATCGGATTTTGCCACCCTCCGCCGTCATCCCGGCGAAGGCCGGGGATCCAGACGCACCGGCCCGTGGTCGATAGGCCAAGCCAAGCTTTCTTGGCTCGTGTTCATGGGCCCCCGGCCTTCGCCGGGGCGACGGTGCCCGGCCCCATGGGCCCTGGGCTGTGGTCGACGGCAGCAGGCGGCCGGCGGGTGAGGGGACGTCCTCTCCGGATAGGCTCCAACCCCTCTCCCGGCCATTCGAGCCGACCTCTCCGCTGGGAGAGGTGAAGAAAGGGGATCCGTTTTCGAAGATGCTTGCCCAAGCGCGTCCAGGCCGACGCGTGTCGCCCTGCGCCAGCCCGCATCGCTCCTATGCCAGCCGGTTATTTCCGGGCGGCGCTCTCGAAGATCAGGATCGGTGCCGTCAGCACGGCGCCGGCGGCGGAACCGATCACATGGCCGGCGCCCAGCGTCGTCGAGCCGAGCGCGTTGGTGCTGGCGAGGCTCGAATCCGTCACCGATTGCCCCTGGATCAACCGGTCGCCCATCAGCTGCACGACTTCGGGGCTGGTGGCGAACTTGCTGTGGTTGAGACGGTCGCCGTTCTGCAGCGCTGTCAAATCGAGCACGGTGATGCCGGTGGCCGATTCCATCTGCGACAGATAGGGCTCGCGGGTGATGTCGACGGCGCCGAGGCGGGTCATGCGGCCCGATAGCAACCGCGACAGCCGCAGCGCCCGGTCATTGGCCGAGACGAATAGCGTGATGTGCGGGCGCTTCGGCCCCATCTCGATGACCTGCTTGCGGAAGACGTCGATATCGAGGTCGGGCGAGGCGAGGATCAGGTTCGACACCTTGGCGGGAACGCGGCCGTCCTGCAGCGCGATCTGCCGGAGCGCCTCGACGGCGAGCCATCCGCCCATCGAATGCGCCATGATGGTGACGTCCGAGACGGCCGGGCTGGTCGCGGCCGCGCTGATGACGGCGGCCAGTTCGCTGCGCGAGAAATTGGCGCTTTCGCGGTCGTAATTGTAGTCGAAGATGCTGCCGCGCGACGGCCAGGAGAACAGGACGGGCGCCACATTGGCGTCGGTGTCGTGGACGATCTGGGCGAAGCGGAAGACGCTGTCGGCATATTGCGTGTTGAAGCCGTGCACGAAGATCAGCACGCGGCGCTTCTTGCCGGAGGTGCGCTTGAACCAGGCCTTGGCCTCGTTCGGCTGCATCTTCGTCACCTGCGTGGTGACGAAATCGCGGGCCGGATCGCCGGGAACACGGCTCGGCCACTGGATCGAGCCGACCTCGCGCTTCTCGGGGATCGAGACGACCACGTTGCTGAGCGTGAGGTCCGGCCCACGCTCGCCGTTGAAATAAATGCCGGGTTCATCCGTCGGTGCGCGGGTGGTGGCGACCAGAAGATCGACCTTGTCCGTCGACGCCGTGCCCGCCTTGACGGGCGTCAGGACGTCCTGCGGCCGTGACGCGCAGGCGGTGAGAGCGATCGCCAATCCAAGGATGAGCATCGTCCGTGAAAGGACATAAACTACTGACGACACACGTTCCCCGCACGAAAACCCGATCAGCGCGACGTCCAGCTTAGCTGCCGCCCCTGACGATAGTGTTACACTGTGCGGAAGGCGTGGTGAAGCACGGCTGGCGCCGACTTCCCCACTGGCGACACGCTTTGGAAGCCAGGTTCGTCTTTCCGGCCGGACGTGGCAGTTTCGCCGCTATCGGCGGCGCGCGGCGAGGGCGCGCCGCGCGTCAGGGCGATGCGGTCAGTGTCATCTCGGTCACGCCGGCGGCGACGTTGACGCCCAGTTCGCCTTCGACCGAGATCGGCTGCAGCGCGAAGGCCTGGTCCGACCCGCCGACCAGCACATTGGCGCCGAGGCCCGGACCGAAGGCCGCATCGGCGCTGGCGCCGACATATTTGCCGGCAAGCGCGCCGACGGACGGTGCATTGTTGGTCTTCGCGACGACGCCCCAGATGAGATGGCCCTTCTCGACCGCTCCGAGCGTGAGGCCGTAGGTTGCGATCTTGCCGGTGTAGGCGCTGACCGGACCGTCCTTCATCGGCTTGAAGCTGCAGGTCATCGTCTGCTTCTCGACGACGAACAGCCCGACGCCGGACGACACATCGCAGGAAAGCGTGCCGACCTGTGTCGCCGACTGGGCCATTGCGGCCGGGGCGAACAGGAAGGCGGCCGCCAGGCCAATGCCGAGCGCGGGAACACGCAGGGCGATCAGGCTTCTACAATGGAAGACGAACGACATGACATTGCCTTTCCTGATGAGCGAAAGATAAAGAGATCAAAAATGGATGCCGAGGCCGGCAAAGACGCCTTGCTGCGTCATGTCGTAGACAAAACCGTCCTTCTCGTAGTCTGTATAGATGACACGATAGCCGAGTGAGGTCGAGATCGTCTTGGTCCAGTTGTAGCCAACCGCGGCGAAACCCTGCGCCGTGAGATTGGACCCGACATCGAAGCCGCCGACATCGCCGAGGGCATTTATGAACCAGCGATCGTTGATGTTGTAGCGCAGGCTGAATCCGACTGTCGGATCGATCCAGCTCTTGGACCTGTCGACATCAAACGAGAGTTTCGGATCGGCAGCGTCGAAATCCAGCTCGACATCCAGGTGCTGGTAGCGAAAGCCGGCCGTCGCGCTGAGCGCGAGATTGGGTATGTCGAGCGGCAGCCGGTAACCGACCAGGGCGGATGCAGTCAGCTGCTTCTGGACGAAATCGAGCGAGCCGCCATTCTGGCCGACGGACTCGTTGGAGCCGACCTTGGTCCACATCAGATCCGTCAGGAACAGCCAGTCGCCATATTCCGCCCCGAACGATCCCATCAGCGCCCCTTCGAGATCCTGCAGGGCGTCCAGGAAGGTGATGTCGACGCTCTTCGGCGGCAGGCCGAGGACGCCAGTATCGCCGCTGACGCCGGCGGCCCAGCCATAGATCGTGGCCTGGAACCGCCAGCCCTGGCCGGAGGGCGCGACTTCCTCGACCGGCGCCGGCGTGACATCCGCGGCGTAGGCCGGCGAGATCGCCGCCACCAACGCGAGCGGGGCATAAAGACGAAATCGAGTCATGATCCCCTCGTCCTGGCTGTAGCCGGCATCCGCCGCGATCGTCGTCGAGGCCTCCGCCGTCATGCCCCCGATGTGTCGAGCCGATCCCAGGCTTCGACGGAAGGACGGATCCATGAAATCCCGACGTCTGCTTGTGCAGGGAGGACATGGCCTTGTCCCTTACAAAGAGGCTAGTTCCGCTGGGGAATGTGAGCAAGATGGCCAGTCGGATTTCATGCTAGCGTTGCATGGAAGCCAGCATGCAGGGGGCTTGGCAATTTGTGCGAACGAAGAGCGCTCGAAGATAGAGAGCCGAGTCCGTGCGGTCCGCTGCCAGTGTGTTGAGGTCGGCCCAACGAGGATAACCCGGCATGAGTTCGGTGTGGATCGGTCTGGCGACCTTCGTCGCGATCTTCGGGGGCGTGCTGCTGGGGATGCTGGCGGCACACCTGTTGCCGGAGCAGCATCTCGGCACGGAGACGCGAAACGCCGTCACCGTCTCGATGGCGGTGGTCGGCACCTTGTCGGCGCTCGTGATCGGCCTGCTGATTTCCACGGCCAATACGACGTTCCTCGCCAGGACCAATGCGATCGGGGACCTGGCCGTCGACGTCCTGCGCCTCGATCGCTCGCTCGTCCGCTACGGCCCGGAGGCCGTGCCGATCCGCGCGACGATCCGCGATTATGCCGAGGCCAAGGTCGCTGAGCTGTCGACCGGGGCATTGCAGGACAAACTCGGGCTGGTCACGCTGCAGCAACTCGAGGCCGTCGGCGACCAGATCACCAATCTGCACCCGGCCGACGACCGCGAGCGCACGGTGCAGGCGCAGGCGCTGCGGTTTGTCGAGGCAATCGCGAATGCGCGCTGGCAGCTGATGGAAAAGGACAGCAGCGCCGTGCCCGTTCCCTTTCTGATCCTGCTGATCTTCTGGCTCGCCATCCTGTTCGCCAGTTTCGGGCTGTTCGCGCCCCCGAACGCCACGGCGCTGGCGACCCTGTTCCTGTGCTCGCTCGCGGTGGCGGGCGGCATCTTCATGATCCTCGAGCTGGCCGCGCCGGGCCAGGGCCTGATCCAGCCGCCGCTCACCCCGTTGCTGACCGCCATCGCGCAGTTGCGGGAGATGTGAGCGGGGGAGGAGGCGCCTTGCCGAGAAGAACCGGACGCGATGGGCTCTACGATGGGCCCGTCGGCGAGGGGGCTGGTTGGTATCGCCGGTCGGCGCCATTCTGGCGGGCGGAAGGACGTTGCTGGTGCTTCGTCCACGTCGAGGAGCGCCGTTCCAGGGGAGGAAATGCGCGGGAGGAGAGGTGCAGATCGGCGTGGATCGTCCTCCGCGGCGATGACGGCGCCTCAATATTGTGGATAGTGGGGGCAATGCTGGAAGCCCTGGGCTCGCGGGGCCGGGGACTGTGCGGCTGCATCCAGCAGCACGGTTGCACGCGAGGACGCATGATATTGTTGGTGGTCAATCAAAATTATGGGACGGCCTGAGATTCCAATCATTTGGCCATCATGGGCGAGACCGGTGGTGTTTCGGCGTGGTTTTCGGACGCGCTACTGCATTGACAGCTGTCGAACTTTCCCCTCAATCTCATATGGCCATCAATGATATTGGCCGACTGGATGCAGGGAACGCGATCCAGCCGGCTCGACAATGTCGGCGAGGGCAGTGATAGCGAATGCGTCTTATCAAGCTCCAGAGGTTGGATTGATCATGTCTCGTTGGTCTCGTCGTCTCGTCGCGCTGTGTGGCGCTTCCGTTCTCGCGCTCGCCAGCCAGGCGGCGCTTGCCAAGGATGTCTCGGTTGCAGCCATCTCGGGCTATTTCTCCCAGGGCTTCGGCGTCGCCATCGTCGAAGGCCTGAAGAAGGCCGAGGCGGATCTCGGCGTGAAGGTCAAGCTGGTCGACACCGGCAACCGCGCCCTCGACTATGAAGAGCAGTTCAACAATCTCGCCAAGGGCGGCGAGTACGACATCGTCTTCGTCATGGGCTGGGAGCTCGTCGACGCGCTGCAGAAGACGGCTGAAGCCTATCCGAACACCAAGTTCGTCTTCATCGACGGCGTGCTCGATTCCAAGCATGTGGTCTATGCCAACTTCGCCCAGAACGAGGGTTCGTTCCTCGCCGGCGCTCTCGCCGGACTGATGGCCGAGAAGGGCAGCGAGATCGACGGTCTCGGCGACGGCAAGGCGATCGGCTTCGTCGGCGGCCGCGACATCCCCGTCATCCGCGACTTCATGGTCGGCTATGAGCAGGGCGCCAAGGCCGCCGCTCCGGACGTCCGTCTCGACGCCGTCTTCGCCGGCACGTTCGATGATCCGGCCAAGGGCAGCGAGCTGACCATGGCTCTCTACGGCCAGGGTTCGGACATCGTCTACAACGTCGCCGGCCCGACGGGCGAAGGCGTGCTGCAGGCGAGTGCTGCCGCCGGCAAGTACTCGATCGGCGTCGACGTCAACCAGTGCAACGTCGCGCCGGGCCACGTCATGGCCTCGATGCTGAAGAACGCCAACGTCGCTGTCTACGATCTCGTCAAGGACGTCGTCGATGGCAAGACGCTCGAGCCCGGCAGCGTCCACACGGCGAACGTGAAGACCGGCGGCGTCGAGCTGCTGCTCTGCCCCGACGTCGCCGACAAGATCCCGGCCGACGTCAAGGCGAAGCTGGAAGAGCTGAAGGCCGATATCGCCTCCGGCAAGATCAAGGTCGCGACCACCACCCAGTAAGGCGAGGCTCGGCCGGCCGTCCGCTCCTTGGCGGGAGCGGTCCGGCTGGCAAGCCTGGTTCTTCGACCGCATCCTGTCGAGGTGGCGACGCGTCGTGACGTGTCGCCACCTCGTACTGCCGGCGCCTGGCGCGCCGCTGTGGCGCACCGAGAATGCAAGGTCGCGGCACGTTTGATGCGCATCCCCAGCAGGGACATCTGCCATGTCATTAGCCATCGAGCTGAAATCGATCACCAAACGGTTCGGCTCGTTCGTTGCCAATGAGGACGTGAACCTCGCCGTCGAAAGCGGCAAGATCCACGCGATCATCGGCGAGAACGGAGCCGGCAAAACCACCCTGATGAACGTCCTGTTCGGGCTGTTGCAGCCGGACGAGGGCGAGATCTGGATCGATGGTGAAAAGAAGTCCCTGCCCAACCCGGCCGCGGCGATCGCCGCCGGCATCGGTATGGTGCACCAGCACTTCAAGCTGGTGCCGTCGCTGACCGTCGCCGAGAACGTCTTCCTCGGCATGGAGATCCGCAAGGGCGGCCTGATCGACCATGCCGCCCAGATCAAGAAGACCGCCGAGCTTTCCAAGCAGTTCGGCCTGCAGGTCGACCCGAACGAGCGCGTCGGCCTGCTGTCGGTCGGCATCGAGCAGCGCATCGAGATCCTGAAGGTGCTGGCGCGCGGCGCCCGCATCATCATCCTCGACGAGCCGACCGCCGTGCTGACGCCGCAGGAAAGCCGCGAGCTGTTCCAGACGCTGCGCGGCTTCGTCGCCCAGGGCATGACCGTCATCTTCATCTCACATCACCTGGAAGAGGTGATGGAGGTTTCCGATAACGTCTCGGTGCTGCGTCTCGGCAAGAATGTCGCGTCGCGCCCGACCGCCGAACTGACCAAGTCCGATCTCGTCCAACTGATGGTCGGCCGCCTCGTCTCCTTCGATCGCCTGCCGCGCACGCCGACCGCCGGCAAGACCATGCTCGAGGTCGAGGATCTGTGGTGCCGCGACGATCGCCAGCTGCAGGCCTTGCGCGGCGTCTCCTTCGGCGTCCGGGCCGGTGAGATCGTCGGCATCGCCGGCGTCGCCGGCAACGGCCAGACCGAGCTCGCGGAAGTGCTTTCCGGCCTGCGCCCGTCGAGCCATGGCGCGATCCGGCTCGACGGCCGCGCCATCACCGGCCTCACGGCGCGCGACATCCGCGCCGCCGGCGTCGGCCATGTCCCCGGGGACCGGCTGGTGCGCGGCGTCGATCGCAACGCCTCGATCGCCCAGAACATCCTGATGGGCCGGCAGGACAAGAGCCCCTGGTCGAAGCACGGCATCATCGATCGCGGCTACCTGCAGGAGCAGACGCAGACGCTGATCAAGCGCTTCGACATCCGCGCGCAGGGACCGCAATCGACGGCCAAGAGCCTGTCGGGCGGCAACATCCAGAAGATCGTGCTCGCCCGCGAATTCACCGGCGGCGGCAACTGCCTGCTGATCGATCAGCCGACCCGCGGCGTCGACATCGGCGCGCAGGAGCAGATCCACGGCGAGATCATGCGCCAGCGCGACGCCGGCAAGGCGATCCTGGTGATCTCCGTCCAGCTCGACGAGCTGATCCGGCTCGCCGACCGCATCCTCGTCATGTTCGGCGGCACCATCATGGGCGAAATCTCCGGCGACCGTGTCGACGAGGAAGAGATCGGCATGCTGATGGCCGGTGTCATTCCCGAGCCCCGTTCCAACACCGTGGGGGCCGCTTGATGTCGGACCGCTTCGACAGTTTCTTCGGCCAGGCGCTGGCCATCCTGTTCGCCCTCGGCCTCGGCGCTCTCGTCATCCTGACTGTGGACGAGAGCCCGATGCGCGTGCTGGTCACGCTGCTCAACGGCGCCTTTGGCAGTCCCGAGCGGATCGCCGGCACCCTCTTGCAGACGACGCCGATCCTGATCTGCGGCATCGCCGCCTGTATCTCGTTCCGGGCCGGCCTGTTCAACATCGGCATCGAGGGCCAGCTCTTCATGGGCGGCTTCTGGGCCACCTGGGTCGGTTTCTCGTTCAACCTGCCGCCGGCGCTGCATCTGCTGCTCGCCATGGCCGCGGCCGTGTTCGCCGGCATGGCCTGGATCGCGATCCCGGCCTTCTTCCGCGCCCGCTACAAGACCAACGAGGTGGTCTCGACCATCCTCGCCAACTATGTCGCGATCCTGATCACCTCCTATCTGACCATCAACTGGTTCAAGCGCTCGGGCGGTCAGTCCGAGACGCCGCCGATCTTCGAGAGCGCCTATCTGCCTGAGCTGTTCTCGTTCTCGCGGCTGAACTGGGGCCTGATCATCGGCCTGGCGCTGGCGCTCGCCGTGCATTTCTTCTTCACCCGGACCTCGCGCGGCTATGCCATCAGCGAGATGGGCGCCAACCCGAAATTCGCCGAATATGGCGGCATCGACATCAAGAAGCAGACCTTCCTGGTGCTGATCGCCTCCGGCGCGGTCGGCGGCATGGCCGGCGGCGTCGAGGCGCTCGGCGTGCACCACCGCTTCATGGAAGGCTTCGCGCCGGGCTTCGGCTTCGACGGCGTCATCGCCGCGCTGCTCGCCAACGGCAACCCGATCGGCACCATCTTCACGGCGCTGTTCTTCGGCGCGCTGCGCAGCGGCTCGCTGCTGCTCGAAGTCGACACCACGGCGTCGCGCGAGATCATCACCGTCATCCAGGCGCTGATCATTCTCGCCGTCTCTGCCCAGATCACCATCCGCCGCAAGGCATCGGATTCGACCGCGGGAGAGCGTCGATGGAAGTTCTAGAACGTCTCCTCAACGTCACGCTGGTCATCGCGACGATCCGCACGACCGCGCCGATCCTGCTCGTAGCCCTCGGCGGCTCCTTCACCACCAAGGCCGGCATCTTCAACATCGGCCTCGAAGGACAGATGCTGGTCGGCGCCTTCTTCGCCGTCATCGGCACGATCGCCACTGGCTCGCCCTGGCTGGGCGTGCTGTGCGGCATCGCCGCCGCGCTGACGCTGGCACTGATCTTCGCGTTGCTGGTCGTCAGCTTCAAGGCGAACGAGGTCGTCGTCGGTCTGGCGCTCAACATCCTGGCGGGCGGCCTCACCGTCTCGCTGATGAAGGCGATCTTCGGCACGCGCGGCTCGATCTTCGGCCATGGCCTGGTCGGCCTGCCGGCGCTCAAGCTGCCCAATGTCAAGGATCTCGGCTGGTTCGGCCAGATGATCTCCGGCTATACGCCGCTGGTCTACGCCGCCTTCATCCTCGTGCCGGTGCTGATCCTATTCTACAACCGCACCCGGCTCGGTCTCTATATCCGCGTCGTCGGCGAGAAGCCGGAAGCGGCCGAGGCGCTCGGCATCTCGATCACCCGCATCCGCTATGTGTCATCGCTGCTCTGCGGCCTGCTGGCGGGTCTCGCCGGCGCGCATCTGGCGCTCGGCTACACGACCATGTTCACCGAGAACATGTCGTCCGGTCGCGGCTTCATGGCGGTGGCGATCCTGATCTTCTCGAACGGCGATCCGCTGAAGATCCTGCTTGGCTGCCTGCTGTTCGGCTTCTCCGACGCGCTGTCGCTGCGCCTGCAGACGCTCGGCATCTCGTCCTACCTCGTGCTCGCCGTGCCCTATCTGGTCGCGCTGATCGCGCTGTTCGCGCTCTCCTACCGGTCGCGCCCCCGCGTGATCCAGGAGACGCTGGCCAGCATGGGCCGCGCTCTTTCCGTCAAGTCCAACACCGTCAAACCAGCTGCCGCCACGGACGCTTCCAAGCCGTGACAGGGGATACAATGGAACGCATCATTCTCGACGTCGACTCCGCGGGCGACGACATCCTGGCTGTTCTCTTCGCGGCGATCTCGCCGTCGATGAAGCTCGAGGGCATCACCACCTGCACCGGCGCCGCCGGTCCGATCGACCAGGTCACCAATGTCGTCCTGAACACGCTGGCGCTCGCCGGCAAGGGCGACGTGCCGGTGGCCAAGGGTGCCTGGCGCCCGATCGTCGGCAATTCCAAGGAAGACATGCAGGCGCCTGTCCATTTCGAGAAGCGCCTGGTCGCGCGCTTCGGCGACCGGCTTGCCAAATTCAACCCGCCGGCGCCGACGCCGACGCTGAAGGTGATCGACAAGCACGCCGTTGACTTCATCATCGACACGGCGATGGCCAATCCGGGCGAGATCACCCTCGTCGTCACAGGTCCGATGACCAACGCCGCCATGGCGTTCCTGCAGGAGCCGGCGCTCGCCAAGGCGCTGAAGCGCATGGTGCTGCTCGGCGGCAACTTCATCACGCCGGGCAACATCACGCCGCTGTCGGAATACAACATCTGGGCTGATCCGGAGGCCGCCCGCGTCGTGCTCAACCAGGGCGTCGACACCATCCTGGTGCCGCTCGACGTCTGCGAGGACAACCGCGCCGCCGCCTCGATGCTGACGCGTGACGACCTGGCCGACCTCAAGGATGCCGGCGACCATCCGGTCCTCGCCATGCTGCAGGACAGCTTCCCGATCTATATCGACATCTGGCGCGAGTTCTTCGATCTCGTCGGCTTCCCGATGGACGACATCATCACGGTCGCGCTCGCCTTCGATCCGACGCTCTGCACCATGACCGAGCCGCTGTTCTGCGACATCGTGCTCGATGGTCGCGTCGCACGCGGTCAGACGGTCGCGTATCGCGGTCGCCAGCTGCTTCCCGGCGGCGGACCGAAGACGACGCGGATCTGCACCGACATCGACGGCCGCCGCTTCATGAAGCTCTTCAAGGAAACGATCGTCCGCTACCAGACGGCAGCGGCGTAAGGGCACCCAAATGACCACGACCGAAATGACCAGCACCCGCCCGACGCCGATCCTGCTCGATTGCGATCCCGGCCATGACGACGCCATCGCTCTGGTGATGGCGCATCGCTCCAAGGCGATCGACCTCATCGGCGTCACCGTCACCTGCGGCAATGCCGAGCCGGAGAAGACCCTCTCCAACACGCTGCGCATCCTGGAGTTCATCGGCGCGCAGGACGTGCCGGTCGCGGCCGGCTGCGTGCGCCCGCTGGCGCGTCCGCTGGTGCTCGGCACCGCCGACGGCCCGAGCGGCCTGGAGGGTTCGCCCTACCTGCCGCAGGCGACCAAGAAGGTCGAGCCGATGCATGCGGTCGACTTCATCGCCAAGACCCTGCGCGAGCAGGACGAGCCGCTCCGCATCGTCGCGACCGGCCCGCTCTGCAATATCGGCCTGTTCATCCTGAAATATCCGGAGCTTCTTTCGAAGATCAAGGACATCACCTGGATGGGTGGCGTGTTCTGGCGCAAGAGCGAGTACATCACGCCGACCGAATTCAACGCCTTCTGTGATCCGGAAGCGCTGAAGATCGTGCTCGACAGCGGCGTGCCGATCACCATGGTCGGCCTCGACGTCACCATGAAGGTGCTGGTCGAGGAGCTGCAGTACCGCGAGTTCGAGAAGATCGACACCGAGCTCGGCCGTACCGTGCTCGACTGGCTGAAGTTCTACGAGAAGCTGCATCGCAACTCGATGGGTGTTGGCGGCGCGCTGCACGACCCGCTGGCGCTGGCGCTGATCATCGACCCGACGCTGGTCAAGACGCGTCCGGCCCATATCGGCGTCGACCTCTCCGGCACCTACACCTTCGGTGCCACCGTGGCCGACTACTGGAACGAGCGCGGCCTGCCGCCGAATGCCCAGGTTTGCGAGGAGGTCGATTCCGATCGCTTCTTCGAGCTGCTCTACAGCCTGCTCCGGGACTGATCATTCGTCCCAACGGCCCGTGACGTTCAACGCCGCCATCCGGATCCCGGGTGGCGGCGTTTTGCTGAGCTCAGGACTTCGCGAAGCGGTCCAGCACCGCGACCAGCTGGTCGACCGAGTTTGGCCAGTTGAACCGCTCCGTCACCGTTCCGCGCAATTGATCGAGGCCGCGCGGCGGAGCCCCGTCGGAGACTATCCGCCGCAAGGCGCGCGCCCAGGCATGCGGATCATGCGGATCGCAGAAGATGACGCCGGCTTCGATGAGCTCGTTCATGGCCGGAACATTGCTGCAAATCGACGGGATTCCAAGCATGGCCGCCTCGAATGGCGGCAAACCGAACCCTTCATACAGGCTTGGG
The DNA here is from genome assembly GCF_000380505.1 of Kaistia granuli DSM 23481. GTDB lineage: Bacteria > Pseudomonadota > Alphaproteobacteria > Rhizobiales > Kaistiaceae > Kaistia > Kaistia granuli. Next base: position 343,841 of record NZ_AQYH01000004.1, read on the forward strand.
AAGACAAGCGCCTCGGCGCGGCTAAGCACGTAGCCCAAATCGCCGTCGTCCAGCGCGCCGAACCGGTGGACCCGGCCGGCGAGTCCGTAGACCTTGATCAGCCTGGCCAGGCCAGGGCTGTCGCCGACGAGGGCGAGATCGATGCCGGCGGCGTCGGGAAGCATCAGGGCTTCGAGCACGATCCGAACGTTCTTGTTGTAGTCGTCGGCGCCGACATAGACGACATAGGGTCGGGCCGGCGTTGCGACGCTCGACTCACGATTGACCGCGATCGGGCTGACGCCATTGTAGACGACGCTGATCCGGTCATCGGGAACGCCCAGCACGTCGGAAATGGTCCGTGCGCTGGACCTGCTGACGGTGACGATATGCTCCGCCTGTTCGGCGATCTTGCGAAAGCTCTGGTTCCATTCGTCGATGACCGGCTGCGGGAACAGATCCGGGAACAGCAGCGGCGTCACGTCATGGATCATGACGACGGTGCCGGGCCCGGGGTTTGGCTGGCACCAATGAATGGAGGAGTGGAAACGGATCGTCCGGCGGCGGGCGGAGCTCGCCTCGGGCAGGTTCGTATGTCCTGCGGCGCGCGCGCTCAGGTGTCGGAACTGCTCGCGGGCGATGCGGCCGATGCCGCGTCGATCTGCTAGCGGCCGGTTGGCGAAATGAAGATCGAAATCCGGAAGGCGCAGGACCGTGAAGCCGGCGTCTTCTTCGAGTATCGCGGGCGGGACGGCTCGGCCGCCTGGCTTGGTCTTCCGGATGGGGCGCGTCAGCGTCTTGCCGAATTGCCTGAGCCTGGAGGCCTTGTATCGTTTCCGCGCCCGCTCGATGACGCCAGCCAGCTGGAGCAGACGTTTCGCGGTTCGCGAGGTCTGGGCGAGATGCAGGGCCCGCTCGGCGGCCTCGGCTCGCTGCTCCGCCATCCTGGCCCGGATGGAGAGCGTCTCGGCTGCCTCCTGTGATCGTAGCTGGGCGCTCGGGACGAAATCGTCGAAGATGTTGGGAGGGTAGCGGAACCGGGCGGCCAGGTCTGTCTTCTCGCTGGCGAGATAGAACCGGTTCAGCCCGTCGGCATATACGAATCGATAGTCGGCATCCGTCAGGATCGGCTCCCATTCGGCCTGCCGTTCCTCGCCCGCCGGCGGGGGCGCTGCTTCGACAACGACGATCCAGGGCCTGTTCCGCTTCCAGTTATTGCCGGCCAGCATGGCGCCGTCCTGGTCGCCCGCGTTCACCTTCACTTTCAGGAAGTGCACGAGCTGTCCGGCCGGGACATGTTCGGCCCAGATCGAGGCCAGGGTCCGCATGGCGGCATTGGACGGATCAGGCCTGGCGACGATCGTGCGATCGGTCATGCCGTTGATCGGATCGAATTGTGCCTGCCCATCGATCCCGCCGATGTCCAGCGGCAGGTTCAGGTCGCGAATCCGGTCGCGCTGCAGCAGGCGGAAGAGCGATGGATCAGCTTCGAGATTGATGCCCCGCCAGCCCGCGTCATAGAAGGCCTTGGTGATGGAATGCTGCGTCGGCCACGCTGCGCCGACATCAATGTAGAAGCCCGGCGAAACCTCTTGCAGCCCACGCCAGAGCAGGACGTCCGCGAAATTCCGGGCATAGGAAGCGAACCCCAAATCTATTCCCCGAACACTTCCAGCGCCGCATGTAGCTCGGCCATTAGAGCGGGTTCGGTCCGAATTGGCAAACGGCACCGGCGAGCCAGGCCCGGAGATGGCGAAGCCCTCCTTGGCAGATGCCGGCGCGCGACCCGATCGCGATCTAGCGAGCCGACACGCATGGCTCAGAGCCCGGTGCGACGCGTTGAAAACGCAACCATTGCCGGGCCGATCTCGGTTCGGGGGATGCCCATGCGCTCCACGTCGCGCGGGTCGCCGGCCGAGTCGAACAGGATCCGGGCCGTGCCGATCCGGGATAAATTGCCTTTCGCGACCAGGCGGGAGAACAGATAGAGTCGCCCGTCCTTGCTGCGGATGGCGGAAGGATTGGGCCTCCCTTCCGCCTCGTTCGGCGGTCCGCTGGCGGCTGCATGATGATGCCGATACCGGGTCAGCTCGAGATCCTTCATGGCCGGCTCCGCGGCCCCGGGCAGGCGGTGAAGGCAGTTTTCACTCGTGTTGACTTGTCGGGATCGCGAACCCGGATCGAGATCACGCCCACCTGCTTGGCCGGGGTGTTGTTGCCACTCCTTGATCTTGCAGGTCTATTTCGACCGCGGCTGTCCTATCCAAGCCTAGAACTATCGCGAAACTGTCTAGGTGTAACACCGGCGATTCTGCGGAACGCTCGGCTGAAATGCGCCGGATCCGTGTATCCGGAGGAATACGCGATATCAATGATCTTCGAATTGGTGCTGCGCAATAGCTTGCTCGCGCTCTCATATCGAACGGTATCGAGTATGTCGGAGTAGGAAAGGCCGATATTATATAGCTTTCGTTGAAGTGTCCGCGGACTGACGCCCGCCATCTCCGCGACAACCGCGAGAGTCGGAGGGTTGTCATCCAGATAGGCTGGCAACATCAGCTTTATCAGTTCGACGATGTCGTACCCCGAAGGGACGTCTTCCGTGTCAGACGGGAGAGGGATGGATGCGCTGGCGCGAATGGAGAGACTGAGGTGCGAGATGGGCACGCTGATCCAGGAGGCGTGCTGGCCTGACAGAAACCGCACATTGGGCCAGAGATCCTGGGTCGCACGACTGGGTGTATAGCGGGCTTCAAAGGCAATCGTGGCCGGCATCCAGTCGGGCCCGGCGAATTGTCGAACGATGTAGATGGGAAAGATGAGCTGGAGCCATTGTGCGTGCTCCAGATGCCGGAGCGAACTCGTCCCGGAGAGCCTGCTGCAGATGCGCACGTGATCGACGTGGTGCTCCATCCACAGGCTCAGAATCGTATCCTCCCGCACGGCCCACTTGCAGGCGTGCTGAAGAGCAACGAGCAGCGTGGGAGAGTGCGCGATCAGCGCCCGGGTCTTTTCTCTCAGATGCGAATAGTGCAGCCGCTGGGTAGCCAGAAAGCTGAAGTCCTCAATGCCCTGCGATCTCTGTGCGGCCGCCACGAAGCGGATGGCCGGCAGGAGCGGAATGTAAAGCTCGCTCTTTTCTTCTAGAACTGAAGGAAGTCGAAATTTCTCCAAAGTCGAGCTTATGGGAGCGCCGCTATCGTGAAGAATTCCGACGAAAGGAAGAAGAAACTGGCCTCGCGTCAAGGGGATGGTAGCCACTGGATTTCGCCGCACTCATGAGGTTAGTCCCTGCGCCGGGTTCCGGCACCGGCAAGGTTAGCGATAGGAGGCCGTGATTGGCGCGAAATGGCAAGAATGCGATTTGCCTTTGCCCGAAATGAATCGTGTGCAATTCGCTTGCCGACAGGGAAATCGACCGGTCGCCGGCCGGCCTCCGCGAACGATCCGCCGAAGGGCGGGTGGCAACGTCGCCACCCTGCCTGTCCGTGAGCATAAAAGGGGCTGGGAATATCGATGATCGGGAATGCAGTTCGGGCCGTTGCGGTCTCCATGTCCGCCGTGCTGGGGATGTTCTGGCCAAGTCTCGCTCAAGCAGACGAAGCCCAGCCGGCCGTCACGGATCCGCATTTCAAGGTTGCGCCGGGCTATCTGCAGCGAGCCGATCTGCCGGACAGCCTGATGCTGCTTGGTCCGCCCCCGGCGCCGAATTCGGCCGCGCTGGCCAGAGACGAGGAAGCGCGCAAGGCGACGCTCCCGCTGCGAGACACCGACCGCTGGAAGCTCGCCGCCAGCGATGCCGACCTCACCTTTCCGCAGGCGGCGGACAATTTCTCCTGCGCGATGGGCGTCGGCATCAACCCGACGGAGACCCCGCGTCTCTATGCGATGATGCAGAAGATGCTGTCGGATCTCGGCCTCTCCACCTATGGCGTGAAGAACAAGTACAACCGGACGCGGCCCTTCGTCGTGCACAGCGAAGCGACCTGCCGGGCGGATCAGGAGGCTATTCTGCGGGAGGACGGCTCCTATCCCTCAGGCCACACGGCCGCAGGATGGGGATGGGCCCTCGTCTTCGCCGAGATCAATCCCGAGCGCTCGAACGAGTTGCTCCAGCGCGGTATCGAATTCGGCCAGAGCCGAGTGATCTGCGACGCGCATTGGCAGAGCGACGTCGATGCCGGGCGCATCATGGGCGCGGCGACCGTGGCGCGGCTACAGACCGATCCGGCCTTCCTTGCCGATCTGGAAGCCGCCAAGGCCGAGGTGGCGCTGGCGAAGACGAAGCAGACCCCAGCGCCGGATTGCAAGGTCGAGGCGTCCGCCCTGTCCCAACCCTAAGCTAGTGCGGATCGAGGGTGCACCGCTGTCGGTCCGCCCATCTCAAGCGAGGCGAGCCAAAGCCATGTTTGAAACTGCGCTTGGGGCCCTCTGGCAGGATATGCGGAACGCAGGCGAGGGCTCACGAGCCCGCGGGTCCGGTCCCGGCCTCCCAGCCTCTCCGCTGCACATCGACGAATCGATGCGCCCCTGCCTGTCCAAGGCGCCAGATCTGGCGCGATTCCTCCAGGCCTCCGGTTCGAAACGAGCGCCTTCAACGGGATGACTTGGCCAAGAAATCACGGTCTCTCGCGGAGATCGCAGGCGGAGTGCGGCAAAGCACCTTCGAACTTTACTACCAACCCATCGTGTCGCTGGCTGTCGAACGCGCTCCTTCGCTGAAGGTGCTCATGCGCTGGCGGCATCCGGATCGCGGGCTCCTGTTGCCCGCCGCGTTCCGGAAGGGTTTTGCCGAGCCGCGGATCCACGCGGCTTTTGGCCTGCACATGCTCGATGGGGTCTTCGATGACCTCGCCTTGTTTCATGAACAAGGTCTCCCGCTCGACCGCGTCGCCATCAATATGACCGGTTCCGGCTTGCGGTCACGGGTCGTCCTGGACCGCTTTTTCGAACTGAGCTCAAGAACAGGAATTCCGCCCACGGCCTCTGCGTCGAGATCACGGAGGGCACGCTGATCGGTCGCAGCCAGACTCTCATTCAGCGGGGGGGCTTCGAGTTGTCTGACCGCCAGGCTCGACGCCATGCCGTCGGCTGGGCGTGGCGAACCGCGACGTGTGACTGCCATCCATGGCAACGGCCCGTCTCCGTTGAGCCCGATTGTCGGAAAGCGCGCCAGCCACGGTCCTGACCGGCGCCAGGCATCGAGGCCGGCGCAACCGCGGTCAGCGACGGCACGCCGGCTTCGCCAGAGTGCTTCCAGCCTATCAGTAAGCATTCGAATTTATTGAGGGAAATGGTGCTGCAAGAGGGCAACGTACTGTAATGACATGGTAATTCACGCTGTGTCATCTGCTCTCAGATGCCGCGCCTGCGCTGATTGTTCTTGTTTCGTTCAAAACCATCCCGTATCACTAGACATCACCCCATCGCGTCGCGAAAGGTGGATCGGGAGGTGGATGCAGAATGCCCCGCGGCCTGAACAAGCTCACTGCGGTTTCCGTGCGTTCCCTGCCTGCCGGAAAGTACTCCGATGGCGGAGGCCTGTGGCTGCACAAGCGGCCAGATGGGGGAGGGCAGTGGTTCTTGCGTTTCACCATCCATGGGCGGCGGCGCGAGATGGGCCTTGGGTCTGTTGCGGACGTGTCTTTGAAGGAAGCGCGAGGAGCGGCTGATAGTGCTCGGGCCGTCGTTCGCGCCAACCTTGATCCCATTAAGGAGAGGGATCGGCAGGCTCGCGAGGCCGCCCGCGACGTTCATATGCTTCGGGACATCGCTCTGGATGCATTTGAGAGCCGCAAGGCGGAGCTGAAGGGTGACGGTAAAGCTGGACGGTGGTTCACACCGCTCGAACTGCATGTGCTTCCGAAGCTAGGGAGCGTACCGGTGTCTGATATCGACCAGAAGGACATTCGTGACGTTCTTGCGCCCATCTGGCACACCAAAGCCGATACCGCCCAGAAGGCCCTTAATCGCCTCGGCATTTGCCTCAAGCACGCTGCAGCCCTCGGGTTGGACGTGGATTTGCAGGCCACCGAAAAGGCACGCGCGCTACTCGGCAAGACCCGGCACAAGATCCAGAATATTCCCGCTCTGGCGTGGCCTGATGTCCCAGAGTTCTATGCCTCGCTATCCGATGGATCTGTCACCCACCTGGCGTTGCGGCTTCTCATTCTGACGGGAGTGCGGTCCGGCCCCCTGCGCTTCGCTCGGGCGGATCAGATTGACGGCGATGTCTGGACCATCCCGGGTGAGGCGATGAAGGGGCGGCGGGATGCGACTCCGGATTTCCGTGTTCCGCTGTCCACAGAGGCTTTGGCCGTCGTCGACGAGGCCCGCCGGCTCGCGCGGGGCGGCTTTTTGTTCCCGAGCGTCCGCAAGGGAGTGATTTCAGACGCCACCATGTCTCGTTTCATGGAGCGGAAAGGCATGGATGCTCGTCCACACGGCTTTCGATCCAGCCTGCGCGACTGGCTCGCCGAGACGACAGACGCGCCCCACGAGATAGCAGAGACGATGTTGGGTCACGTGGTGGGCGGCTCGGTCGAGCGCGCCTATCGCCGGACGGATTTTCTGGAGCAACGCCGCATTCTTCTAGAGCGATGGGCGCTTCATTTAACAGGCCGGGGTGGCCTCCTATTCAAGATTGCCGCGAGGTAGAGGGTGTTCTTCATCAAGGGTTGGGTGCCACTGTCTGACGTCGCTCATGCCTTGGCTGTGCGGAGGCGGCTCGAACACAACGAGATGGTGCGAGAAGCGAATGCTGCTCGGCGACGGCTGCTGGACACTATTCCTGATTATCGAGTTGATATCTGGCGCATTTGCGATGCGGCGCCCCGGGTCGGAATTCTGTTGCCACATGGTCGGGTGATTGATGCCTCTCGTCGACTGGTCAAGTGGCCAGGCATTCCCGGGACCTCCAATCGTTTCATGGACTTGATGGTTGGGACGGTTGGCTCCAGCGAGTGGGTCTATGATGATGAAGATCCGGTAACCCAGGACGAACTCACTCGCCAGTTCGGCCCATTCCTCCATTTCCCTATTTTGCTTTCTGAAGTTTGCATGGAAATGGCAACCGGCAAGAGGCCAATTCCTTCAGGGGACGACCTTGAAGAAGCAGAATTTGACGACCAGTCGCCTAGACAGATTGCGAAGCAAATCGTGGCAGCGGTTGATGCGGGGGTGGTGATGTCGAGATCGGAGTTCCAAGCCGAGCACGCGCCCGGCTCTGGAAGAGTATTCCGGCTTGCCTGGGAAATAGCCACTGCAGAGCGTCCGCAACTCTCTCGCCCAGGTCGGAAACGGAACTTGCCATAACCCATATTCGATATCGAAACGCTTTCGCATTCGTGCAGACTATTTGCTCCTAGCCCGAGAAGCCAAATTCACCTCGTATCAACCGAATACGAGGCAGAGCAATGGAACTCATCGATCCTCTTCTGACCGTCCGCGAAGGCGCAGCGGTCTTGCAGATGAGCATCCCGACTTTCTGGCGCCGTGTCGCAGATGGCACTGTACCGAAGCCGCTCAAGATTGGCGGTATATCCCGCTGGCCGCGATCCGAAATTGTCGCAGTCATCGAGAGCGCCAAGGCCGCCCGCACACAGCGCGCCGCCTAAGAAAAAGCCCCGCCAGTTCGGACGGGGCTCAAGGCTATCAGTTTCGCGTATCCGGCATAGCCTCGACCGTCCTCTGGCTCCAAGCCCTGAGGTCCACTCATGAAACCTGCAACGACGATGCGCCCGGACGTGCGGCGCACGCCCCCACGAACGGCAAAGGCCGCGGCTGCTGACACAGCGCACGGCCTTCAGAATATCGATCACCTTGGCGGGCTGATCGGTTCGGAAGATATCTCCACTCCCTCGCTTCGACAAGCTGCCAGTCGCCTGCAAGCGCGCTTCGGCATGTCGTTCTCAACCGCGACGGTCACTGCCATCTGCGCCGGCCTCGCTACCCGTGAGGTCCACCAATGAGCAGCATCGTCAAACTCAAGCTTCGTGTCGGCGGTGAAGATGGCCGTATCCTGATCCTCAAAGGGCGAGTGGCCTGGATGGTTGACCGCCTGATTAAGGCGGGGCCGCTCGGCACCACCAGCGTCGAAAGCCCAGCGCCTCGGGTCAGCCACTATGTCTTCAAGGCCCGGCAGGCCGGCCTGAACATCGAAACGGTTGACGAGGCCCACGCCGGAGCCTTTAGCGGCACCCACGGCCGCTATTTCCTCCGGTCGACGGTTGAGGTTCTGGAAGAGGAGCGCGCGGCATGAGCGTCGTCGTCGATTTTCCGGGCTCCTCCGCAAAACATGCCGCCCGCATCCAGCAGCGCTTGCAAGACCTCTTGGATGAGCAGTCGGCTCTTCTGGTTCAGGCGGGTCGGGACATGGCCGCAATCATCGCGCCCGACGCCTCAAAACTGTCGCCGGCCGATCTGCAGGCTGTCGCGCAGGCCGTGGCTGACGAAGTTAGGCGGCTCAGTCTCGAAGGGGGTGTATCGGCCGAGCGGGCCAACTACTTCGCGGAGACGGTGTTTCTCTCCATCGGCGATGCCCTCCTGGGAGGCGCGGCATGACGGCAACCATCCACCGCTTCCCGCCGCCCAGCGGCTATTCGCTCTGGGGCAGCTGCGACATGGACGGCAAGCCCATCTGGTTTGTCGACCTCTGCGACAGCGATGGCGTCGTGCACGAGCAATGGCAGTTCAACACCAAGGCCGAAGCTGACACCTTCGCGGCCGCGAAAAGAGGAGGCGCCCATGCAGGGCTTCCCCCTCAATGCGCGTGAAGTCGCGGCTGCCTTGGGAGGGGACGTCACAGGAAGAAACAGTGTATCGGCACCAGGCCCCGGGCATTCCCGGGCCGACCGGTCGCTGTCGATAATGATTGATCCGAGGGCGCGCGGCGGCTTTGTCGTGACGTCCTTCGCGGGCGACGACCCGCTAGAATGTAAAGACCACGTTCGGGGACGGCTCGGCCTCGAGGAGTGGCGGCCAACGAGGAAGGACGATGCCGCGCCGATCGATTTCGTCAACCGCTTGGAAGAGCGCGTCAGGAAATCCGTCGGCACAACGTCTCCGAACGCCGGCCCATCTGACCCGGACAGCGACCGGCTCTTTCCCATCGCCATGCGCATGTGGGGCGAGGCGACCACGGCCAAAGGCTCGCTGGCAGAGACATACTTGCAGGCGCGGGGGCTGTGGATCCCATCCGTCGTCCTCGCCGGCGACCAGCTTCGGTTTCATCCTTCCTGCGCCTTCAAGCTGAAGGATGGGGCGCGACTGAATGCGCCCGCCATGCTGGCGCTGATGACGGATGCGGAGACGGGCGAGCCTCGCGCCGTGCACCGGACGGCGCTTTCCCCTGCAGGGGGCAAGCTGGATGACCCTCGGCTCGGCAATCCGAAAAAGATGCTCGGCCGGGCTCGCGGCGCCGTCGTTCGTCTCTGCCCGGCGCCAGGCCCTAACCTCGCCATCGCCGAAGGCATCGAGAATGCGCTGGCGGCCGTCTGCGGGGGGCTTGGCACGGTCTGGGCGGCGGGTATGGCGGCGAACCTTCAAAGCCTGCCAGTGCTCGCCGGAATCGACGCGTTGCGCATTCTCGCAGACGCGGGTGCTGCAGGCGAAAAAGCTGCTTCCGAATGCGGCGGCCGCTGGCTTGAGGCTGGCCGACAGGTCGAAGCCATCTACCCTAAGACCGGCGACTGGAACGACATGATGAAAGGCTCCCCATGAGCGCAACGCCCGAAACAATCGACGAAGGCCGGACCATCTTTCATCCGGAGAGCGGCAACCGCGTGCTGAAGTTCGAGCACGCCATCGGCCGGCGGCAGACATTCGCCAAGGCGCCTAGCCCGAAGACCATCAGCGCCACGCCCTTCGTCTTGCGTGACCCTGCTCTAATCCCGCAGCGCGACTGGCTCTACGGGCGCCACCTGGCCCGCAAGTTCTTGTCGACGACGGTCGCACCTGGCGGCGTTGGCAAAAGCTCGCTTGTCCTCACAGAGGCGCTGGCGATGGCCAGCGGCCAGAAGCTCCTCGGCCAGTGGTGCGCCCCAGGCCTGCGGGTTTGGTTGTGGAACGGCGAAGACCCGGTAGACGAGATGGAGCGCCGCATCGCCGCGACAGCCCTGCACTACGACATTGCGAGCGGTGATATCGCCGGCCGGCTGTTCGTAGACAGCGGACGCGAGATGGAAATCGTGTTGGCGACGCAGACCCGCGAAGGCACAGCCATCGCCGAGCCGGTCGTGGCCGACATGATCGGGACCATCCGCAAGAACCGCATTGATGTCGTCGTCATCGACCCATTCGTCTCGAGCCACCGCGTCACGGAGAACGACAACAGCGCGATTGACCGGGTTGCCAAGACCTGGGGCCGGATCGCTGACGAGACGAATTGCGCTGTCCAGCTCGTGCACCATGTCCGAAAGACCAACGGCGCCGAAATCTCGGTCGAGGATGGCCGTGGGGCTGTCGCCCTTCTGGCTGCAGCGCGCTCGGCCCGCGTGCTCAATGTCATGAACGAGGACGAGGCTGCAAAGGCGAACGTCGAGAACCGCCGGCTCTATTTCCGGGTGACGGATGGCAAGGGCAACATGAGCCCACCGGCCGAAAAGAGCGACTGGCACAAGATGGAGTCCGTCGACCTCGGCAACGGCCATCTGGGCATGGGCGGCGACAGCATCGGCGTCGTCACGACGTGGGAATGGCCTGACGCGTTCGCCGGCATCGAGACGGCGGACCTACTCAAAGCGCAGAAGGCTATCGACGGCGCGCAGTGGCGAGAGAACGACCAGGCCGGGGATTGGGTTGGGAAGCCCATAGCCCAGGCGCTCGACCTCGATATCGGCTCAGGTCGGACGAGCGACCTCACGCGGGCGCAGAAGGCTGCGAAGGCAAAGATCAAAACCCTGATCCGTGTCTGGCTGGGGTCTGGCGCCCTCGTCTTGGTCGAGGGGCAGGACGCAAAACGGAACGCTCGGAAGTTCGTCGAGGTCGGCGAATGGGCGGTGACTGAGACCTTCCGATAAGGGCCCGCCTCACTGCCACACCACGAGGTGAGGCAAGGTGTGGCATCTCCCCATATTTTGCCTCACCACCACCCTTACCCCCGGAGGGGGTGAGTGGTGTGGCAGTGGGGCACGGCAGTCTCGCAGGTGTGGCGCAGAGGATCAGTTTCATGGCCGACGAACTCGCCGTCTATGACGGCCGCGATTTCATCGGGTCCGCGCGTGGCAGGGTCCTCACGACTTGGTGGCGGATGACCCTGGCGTGGACAGGCTGTGCCTTCCCGGACCAGGCGGCTATGCGCCAGATAGCATCTGGCTCTTTTCGCGCTGTAGCTTCAAAAAATGGCTGCGCAATCAGGCAACGTATGGCGCATTTCAAGTAGACTTGGCATTCTCGTCGCCTACGTTCCGGCTGACGCGCAAGGTGGGGAATAGCAGTAATGGTTCTTTTATCGAGATGGGGTTTCAGGGCCCTTGCCGTTCTTGCTGCTATCTCCGCGGGCGTCTGTACCTCCATGCCTGCCGATGCGCAGGAGGTGTCAGTGACCGAAGCGAGAGCCATAGCCAGCGAGGCCTATGTCTACGGCTTCCCCCTCGTAGACAGCTATCGCATCCAATACTCCTATTTCGTGGACACCGCCGGCGCAGAGTTTAAGGCTCCGTGGAACACCCTGAGCAATACGGCGAGGGTCTACACGCCTGACGACAAGGCGATCCAAACGCCAAACTCCGATACGCCATATTCCTTCTTGGGTGCCGATTTGCGGGCCGAGCCGCTGGTCCTGACCGTGCCGGCCGTCGATAAGGCGCGCTACTATTCGCTCCAGTTCATCGATATGTACACGTTCAACTTTGCCTATGTGGGCAGCCGGGCGACCGGAAATGAGGCCGGCCGCTTTCTGCTTGCCGGACCGAACTGGAAAGGCGAGGCCCCGGAAGGCATCAAGGCGGTGATCCGCTCCGAGACCGAATTTGCCTTCGTGCTCTATCGGACGCAGCTTTTCGATGCTGCGGACATCGATAAGGTCAAGGCGATCCAGGCTGGCTACAAGGTCGAGACTCTCTCGACATTTCTTGGACAGCCGGCCCCACCCGCGCCACCCTCCGTCAACTTCATCAAGCCCCTTACCCCAGAGGCAGAGAAGACGTCGCCGGAGTTCTTCAACGTGCTGGACTTCGCGCTGCAATTCGCACCGATCAATCCCGCCGAAACAGAGATAAGGGCTCGCTTCGCTAAGCTGGGCATCACTGGCAATGGGACATTCGACGCCAAGAAGCTGTCGCCGGAGTTGACCCAAGCGGTCGAGGCCGGCATGGCGGACGCCTGGGCGACCTTCAAGACTTACAAGGAGGCGGAGGTCGACACCGGGAAGCAATCCAGTGCGGATGGCTTTGGCACCCGACAGTTCCTGAACGGCAATTATATGGCCCGCATGTCCGGCGCTGTGCTGGGCATCTATGGAAATTCGAAGGATGAGGCGCTCTATCCCGCCTATTTCGTCGATGCCGCGATGAAGCCTCTGACCGGAACGAACAGCTATACGCTGCATTTCGGACCGGGACAGCTTCCCCCGGTCAACGCGTTCTGGTCGCTGACGCTCTACGAACTGCCGTCGAGCTTGCTCTATGCCAATGCGCTCGACCGCTATCTGATCAACTCATCGATGCTGGACAGCCTGAAGCGCGACCCGGATGGGGGCGTCACTCTTTATGTGCAGCACGAGACGCCCGGCCCGGAGAAGGAAGCCAACTGGCTACCTGCGCCTTCGGGACCGTTCTTCGCCATCATGCGGCTCTACTGGCCCGAAGAGGCCGCTCTCGACGGCGCCTGGAAGGCCCCGGCCTTGACCTCAGACAAGTAGGAAAATGCTCATGCGTGCCAGGATTTTTGTATTCTCGCTCACGACATCGATGCTGCTCTGCGGTGCCGCCTACGCGCAGTCGAGCGACACCGTTCCCGTGACCGCCGATAACTTTTCGCGCGCCGAGAGCGACCTGTACTTTGCTGGCATCGTGAAAGATGGGGGCATTGGAACCTTCTTCCATCACCGCGAACCTGCCCCCATCGATAATCAGGCTGTCATTCGTCTGAACCGCGACACGCTCTATTCGGCGGCCGTATTTGATCTTGATGCCGGCCCAGTCACGGTCACCCTTCCAGATGCCGGCAAGCGGTTCATGTCGATGCAAATCATCGACGAAGACCAATATACGCCTGAAGTGGTCTATGACGCGGGCCCTCACATACTCTCCAAAGAGCAGATCGGTACCCGCTATGTGGTAGCTGCGGTCCGTACCCTGGTCGATCCGAATGACCCGAAGGATCTCGACGCTGTCCGCGCACTCCAGGATGCCATCAAGGTCGACCAACCGGGCGGCCCGGGCAAGTTCGATGTGCCGAAGTGGGATCCTGCCAGCCAGAAAATCGTGCGCGATGCGCTGGTAGCGCTCAGTTCGACGCTCCCCGACACCAAGGGAATGTTCGGTCCCAAGGGCGGGGTTGACCCCGTCCGACGCCTGATCGGCTCGGCCTCGGCCTGGGGCGGCAACCCTGAAAAGGACGCGCTCTACCTGAACGTTTTCCCCACCAAGAACGACGGCAAGACGATCTACCGGCTCGACGTCAAGGACGTGCCAGTCGACGGCTTCTGGTCGGTGAGCGTCTACGATGCGCAGGGCTACTATAAACCCAATCCTCAAAACGCTTACACGCTCAACGACATCACCGCCCAGAAGGCGCCGGATGGCTCGGTCGCGATCCAGTTCGGTGGATGCGAGGACAAGGTCGAGAACTGTCTTCCGATCATGGAAGGCTGGAACTACATGGTCCGCCTCTATCGACCTCAGGCCGCCGTTCTCTCCGGCGGATGGAAGTTCCCTGAAGCAGTTCCCAGCCCGTAAGATGAAGCCGAGGCGGGTCCATATGACAGAGGGGCAGCTTAGTTACGTGGTTGTGACGACGTGAGATGTCGTATCCCGAGTCAGGCGAGGCCACTTCCAGCGCGGCGGCATCCGAACAGCCGCTGCCCCCTAAACGCCAGCCAGTGGACTCCGTACACGATTTGCGCCCGTCGACCGGCCGCCCTTACGGGCATGCATGTGCGCGGCGCGCGTGAGTATCGCCGCCGTTGCCCCAGCTGGATAGGGCTGGGGCTTCCTCAATCCGGGTCACGACCCGATTCGAATGCCTTCGGCGGGGCCCATATTTTGAGAGCGCCAATCCGGTCAGGGCTCGACTTCAGTAGATGCAGCTTCCAAACCATCGACGATAGCTGCGGCGCGCAACGCATCGTTCATCCGATCCTGCCAGCCGGGACCGTCTGCCTGGAAATGCTCAAGCACGTCGCGATCAATCCTGAGCGAAACTAGCTCTTTGGCATTCGGAAGCGCATTCGCCTTGATGTCCGGTGCCCGCTTCTTCTTGGAGAACATTGCCTCGGCGGCCGCGAAGGGGTCCTGGGGGCGACGGGGCCTGTCTGACGACATGGTTTTCTTCCTCGGTTTCATTCCGCCATCTGCAAGACGCCAGAGCGATAGCGGCCATGGTATAGTCACCATGACCATGCCCGACTGCATATCAACCTCCAAACTGGTTAGCGCGAATCGTTTTCACTGTCTTGGCTCGGAAACGGCGGAATTCTGCGGCGGAAGGGTATGATTCCACCGCCCCCAATTTTGGGGAGCCCCCCGAACGCAGCGCCGAAGCTCGCCGTAAGGCCATGAATTGACGAGCGGATTGGGAACCAACTGGTGTTCACACCGGCCCCGCGTTGTGACCTCACCAAAACCTTCGCGCATGTGACCAGGGAAAAATCTTCGCGTTCCAGTTTTAGGGCGTCGGAAAACTCGGTCGCGATGTCAGGTTTTGTCAGGTTCGCACCACCGACACGACTGAAGCTTTCTGAAGTCGCAGGGGCAGGCCAGCTAGTGACCTTGGACCCTGTCCCGGATAGCCTCCAGTATCCGGGGGGCACCATGACCAAGTCAGAGCGCATTCGCGAACTCGCAAGCCAAGGGGTTTCAACAGCGGAAATCGCTCGCCGCCTCGGTATCCGCTATCAGCACGCCTACAACGTCATAGCGGCTATCAAGCCCCGCGCCCCTGCCGTTGAGTCCGGTCCCGAGATAGTCGCTCACCTTCAAGATACGCTGGGCAAACAGAGCGCTCAGAAGCCGCCGCTTCGGGTAGACGTCCTGGTCGCAGCCGGGTTCTCTTTCGCCGGGAGATGGGGCCTCTCCGGCTCCGGCGCACTCGCCCCCGACCAGCCAATCTCAAAAGGGATTGGCGTCTATGCCTATGCCAAAGGTGGCACGGTTCTCTATGTCGGCTTAGCCACAATGGGGCTGTCAAAGCGACTCTACTACTACGGTAAGCCAGGCTCCTCTCAGGTGACAAACGTCCGGCTGAATGGAGCAATCAGGCGAGAACTAGGGTCCGGCGCTGTCATCGACATCTACACCGCCGAGCCACCCGCGCTAGAATGGAACGGCCTACCCATCCATGGTGCGGCGGGCCTTGAGATGGGTCTGATCAAGAAATACACGCTCCCTTGGAATCTCCGCAGTAGTGGGGGTGGGGCTGTAGGCGCGGCGCCTCTCGATTTGCCCCAGCCGGCGGACGAGGTCCTTTAGGACATGTGGGAAGCTCGCACTTCACGCAAGCGCCCGCGAATGCCGTTCGCTATCGCTGCAAATCGTCTGCAGGACTCGCTGTCTCGCTTTCCATGTGTGACGGCTATCTCGGCGACGCTCCGAGGCGAAATCGTCGCCAGGGGACTCTGTAGCCGCCGCAGCGGTTAGGGCTAGCTTTGTGGCCTAATCTTCGGGCGGGCACACTCCCAACAACCACGCTGCAATGCTATGGATATGGTCTCCGCCTCGCACCTATTTGGAGTTGTGGCTCAATGGTCTTGAATGTCGCTCCCGGTGAAGGGAGCGCCGAAGCACAGCTTCCTCCCGTCGACGATCTGAACCTCTTCAGTTGTCTATTCGAATTCCGAACGCGAGACAGTCATTCGCCTAGGGAGAATTTCCTAACTGAATCCTTAGTTTACGTGGTCAGGAGAAACCCTGACGCCATGCGCCGATGGCTTGGGCTCCTCGCTCACATCGATGTGGATGTCGGTACGGTTCAGATAAGCACGCGGCTCTCGCACATGGACGAGGAGGCCGGAACGACGATCTACCCTGATGTCCACGTCTCCGGCCTAGATCTGTCTGGCAGCAGCTTCAATCTGATCGTCGAGCACAAATGGGACTCGCCGTGCAGCAAATCTCAGCTCGAAAAGTATGCCCGCATTGCCAAGCACCAGAGCGGGAGTATCTTGGTGTTCGTCTGCGCAAGCACGTCGGAAAGAGCAATCGCCGACCAGTTCGATGCAGGCAGATTCAGCCATCTTTCATACAGAACCGTTCTCTGGCGGGATGTCTTCAAAGCCCTTGCAGACATTCAGTCGGGCGACCGCACATTGGGGGAGTTCTTGGATTTTATGCTGAAGGAAGGTCTCGGGCCAGATCGGGCCATCTCACTTCAAGAGATGCGGGATTTCATGACCTCAATAAGCTTTAAAGAGCGGATTGGGCGATACTGCCAGCGACTATTGAACGAGCAGAGCTGGGACATCATCCCAGAGGAGCTGCGCTCTCAGCCGGTGGTTCAGGACCGCTTTGGGCGGACCGCAATATTGTTCGCGGAACCTGAGTGGAAGTGCGCGCTTTCGATCGGTTTTCTCTACGATCCAAAAGACCATCGAGTGCAACTTTTGGACCCTGATAGCGTCGACCTGATGGTCCGCTTGGAGGCAAATCCCGCCATCAATCCGCAACCTAGCGAAGTACTGAACCAGCTCGAACTACGTGGTGCACAGCTCCGTGCGCTCGGCGCTACGGTCCAAATCAAGACGATTCCGCCGGCAGCGAAGGCTAACAGGCACACCTTGATACTAATTAGGAAATCGCTGCGTGATCTGATTGCCGGAGTGGAAACTGATGATGGCCAGGTAGAGCTCATCTGGCGGCAAATCGATCAGTGGCTACGAGCCCTCTTTCTTGATCGGAGCCTGGGGTCTGCGCTTGCCGAGTTGAGACCCAGCAGGAGCAAGCCCGACTAGGTGCTCAGGAGAAATTCCCGGGCCGCTCTGTAGAGCGCCCGCATCTCCCGCCGACCTTCGATAGCCTCGACTGTGTGGAGCCCGTGACGATAGAGCCCATGGCGCGGACCTCTCGGCGCGCCACCTCGTGCCCCGTGGCAGCGACAGACGCTCCGGCCGCGAACCGCCGGTGCCTCGCACCGAAGGCCTGTCGACTTCGCCTTCGCGGTGCAACGGGGTGCACCACGGGCAGCGGCGAGACGGTCTATGGGGTTATCTCCGATTTCCTTCATCCCCTCCGGCCTCCCCCGTGCACGTCCCCAATGACGGCTTGGCCGCCTTCCTGCACGGTGACGTTCTGGTGCTGGACGCGGATGGTCTGCTCGCCGCTGGACCGATAGCGCTTCATGGCCTCGACCTGGGCCGTGAACGTCCGCTGCATCTTGGTCGCCATGTTGATGTAGCGCTCCTGGGCATCGATGGTGCTGGCCTTCATCGCCGTTGCGAGCAGCCGCACGGAGGCCTCGTGGACGCCAACCATTTGAACCGCAAGCGCGGCCTCGATTTCATCGGCTGGCTTCAGGCCCCCGACAAATGCCAGGGCAGCGTTCATCTCGTCGCGATCCGTCGCGTTGACTGCCGTGCGAACAAGCCCCACTTGCCGCCAAGCGAAGTCGAAAGAGCTACTGCCGAATGTCTCCTTAAGATGGACCGTGAAGCCTGTCGGATCGTCATGAGGGCAGCACATAAGCGGCGTGCCATCCGCCTGGATCTTCATGTCGACGCGAACAGGTTGGGTCCGGTCTATCTGGCGCGCGGCAGCTTGGCTGATGGCCTTCTGAATGCGTTGGCCAGGCGGTGGTCTGTCGGATACCGGGGCGGGGACATCCGCTTCGGGGTGCAGCGGCACCACCTTGGATTTCGTCGACTTGCCCATTTTCACCTCAATGCAGGGTTGGCAGCAGGTCGCGGCCGAATACCTTCCGGCTGGTGGCGAGGGCGAGATTCCGCGCCGCCCTGGCGGCTAGCCCGAGATCCTTTCCATCATTCGCGGCGGAGTGGACGAACTGCGCCAGCCACGTGATGCCCTCGGGGCTGATGGGCACGATGGTTAGCATCCGGTCGCGGGCCACACTGACGTCAGAGCGGGCGACGTAATAGCGCTCGCGGGCGGCCGGCAGGCCTAGTTCATTCTGCGCCCGGATGCCCCGCTCCGCGTCCTGCCGCAAAGCTTCGTGCGCGGCCGCGGCGAAGGCTTCGATGATGGGGGTGTCCGACACTGGGTCGCCATCGCTGCCCCGACGCATAGTCTCGACCGCCTCATCGATTTCTTCGTGGGTGTGCGCGTAGACGGCGACCGCCTTGCCGTCTTCCGTGGTGACGCCAATCAGGGCGCAGCAGGGCCGACGGGCGTCGTCCGGCAGGATGCCGCACAGGCGGTCAACTTCCTTCTCGGCCGCGTCCAGTTCATCGAGCGCTGCCGCGTACTCGTCATAGGCGATGATGAACAGGTCGTCCGGCTCGTCAGCGATCAGGCTGGCATTCGACGGGATGGCCGAACGCGCGGTGCTCATTGCCCGCCCTCCAGCATGTCGGCCCAATTCGCCGGCTGATCTACCGTAACTTTCAGGGGGTCGTTGCGCGACGAGCCGCCAGGCCCCTCGTGGTTTGTTACGGCCGCGCCCGTCATCGCCGCCTGCTTGTACCGCTTGGCGAGCGCGACGGCCGGCCCGGTGCCGGGTTTGAACTGGCCCTTGTAGAGCAGCAGCGCCGCCCGATCCGGATGCAGCATCGCGTCCCGTACCAGATCGTCGACGCTGTTGATGCCGGCCTGTCGCAGCGCCATTACGGCGTTCGTCCCCAGCACAGCCGCGAGGCCGACGCCGATGCCGCTTGCTGCCGTGGCGACACCGCCCGCCAGCGTGGCGACGACAACCTTCGATAGGATTGTCTGTCGGCTATCACCCTTCGCCGCGGCAAGGGTGTCCTGCGTCGTGTTGGAGCCGCCTGGCAGCTTCACCGCCGTGATTGACCGATTGGCCCGCTGCAAGTCGTCCGCGACCGCCTGCATCCGCTGCAATTCGGTTTCGCTGAAGATTCGCTTCAGGATCGGGCTGTTCTGCTTGATGAAGCTCTGGAGCTGATCCGACTTCAGGAGCGTCCGGCTACTCGTGGCAGCTTCCGTGTTCGAGACCAGCCGGCCGAGCATGTGGTCGACGACCGCCTTGCGCAGGCCTGCCCGGGCCTCCGGATTGGAACTCGTCTCGTTCGCCAGGCGAGCCATGACCGCATTGGCATCCTGCCGCCCGAAGACGCTACCGACCATGCGGGTGATGTCGTCCGGATTGTCCGCCCCGATCAGCTTACCGACGAGGCCCTTCTGATAATCGTCGAGC
Organism: Kaistia granuli DSM 23481; assembly: GCF_000380505.1. Lineage (GTDB taxonomy): Bacteria > Pseudomonadota > Alphaproteobacteria > Rhizobiales > Kaistiaceae > Kaistia > Kaistia granuli. Next base: position 363,302 of record NZ_AQYH01000004.1, read on the forward strand.
TGCTGCGCCCGGCGCGTGCCGGCCTCGATGGCGGTCTGCGACGCCTTCTCGACATCGGCGAACTTGGCATTGAGGGCCGGGAAGGCTTTCAGGGCTTCGCCGTGCCGGCGGCGCCAGGCCTCGAGGCGCTTGGGGTCGATGATGCCTTCAGGTGTCTCGGCCGTCCGCCGCATCTGCGACACGGCATAGTCTTGCAGGTGGCCCATCGCCTGGTCATCACCAACCGCCTTGCGGAACTTGGCGATGCTCTCAGCCGACTTCCCGCCGGGGAAGAACAGCTTTTCGGGGACGGCAGCATTTTGCAGGCGGTAGGGGCCATCATTGCCGGAGCGACGGAGGATCGAGCCCATCGCGCCGTCGCCGAAGGTACGGGCGCGCTGCTTCGTCGCCTCGGTCGCGGCGGCTAGCCGGCCTCGTGCGGCATCGTCGAAGTTGGGGACGAGGCCTGCATCTGGCGATAGTCCCGGATCGCCCGCAGCGTTTCGAAGTCCTGCGCCGCCCGGGCTCTCTGCTCCGCGAAGGCCAGGAATGCCGGAACGTCCGCCGCCTCGACCCCCGACAGTTGCGCCAGGATTCGCTCCAGCCTCAAGCCCAACCTCTCGGGTGGCTTTTTGGGCGACCCAGTCATTCGACATCCTCTGCCATGCGGCGAGCATCGTGTCTTCTTCGCGCATCGCCCCGCTGGCGACGGCCTCGGCTTCCTGCGCTGCCTTCTGGGCAATCACGCCGTCGATATCCTGCTGGATAGCCCCGCGAACCCGAGACAGCCGAGCATAAGCGGGGCTCTCGCCGTTTGTCATCATCTCCTGGCGCATTTGCGTTGAGACGCGGGAGCGCAGCGCCGACATGGAGGAGAATCCAATCGCGCCCTTGAGCCGGCCGATGATATCAAAGATGGACGATTCCTCGCCCTCCATGGGCCTCGCCGTCTCGGGCATCTCCTTTCGGATGGTTGCCGCGATATCACGCAGATTGTCGGTACCGAGTGCCAGCTTGCCCTCGGGGTCGACCGCCTTCCACAGCACCTTGGCCCGGTCGCGTTCCGCGGTATCCGCAGCCCGCACTACGGAGCGGATGGCGTCGCCTGATGCCTCGGCCGAGACGTTGCCGCCGAGAGCCTGCGTCTTCGTGCGGGCGTTCTGCATGGCGGCCTGCACCATGGCGTCGCCCTGTCTGTCGATGTTGTCGAATTGCGTCCGCAAAGCCTTCGTCAGCGCCTCGGGGTTGCCGGCAGGCTGGACCGTGCCCAGGCTGTCGAGGCGGGCGGCGTTCTGATCGGCGCGACGCTGATTGAACTCGGCCGGGTTTTCAGCTGAGACGCGGCGTTCTAGGGCACCGAGGCCCATGTCGCCCGTCTGCTGGAACGTGGTCGGCCTGGAGCCCGGGACCATCTCGCCCGGCTGGGACAGGGCCTCGGCGACGGCGCGCGGGTCGGTTGCCGCCTCGTTCAGCATGCGGCCAGCCATGCGCTCCTGCCCGCCGCGATGCATCGGGGCAATCCAGTCGCCGGCAAGCCGCACGCCCTCATTGGCAAGGCGAGGAAGGCCGGACGCCAGCGTTCCGACCGCACCGCTGGCCATGCCGCCAGCGAGGCCGGAGAGCGGGTCGTAGCGGTCGGGAGTGGCCTCCATGGCCGCGACAGCGCCACCACCTGCTGCACCGCCTGCGACAGCGTTCCCGGCGACTGCCGCCGTGCTGCTCGGCCAGCCGAGAAGCTGATACGCCTTCGCCGCGGTTTCCGGGGCAAGCGCTCCTGCCTTGGCGAGGCCACCGACTGCCGCCTGGGGTCCGACCGTGTAGCCGATGCCCTCGCCCACGCCGCGCGCGATACGCTCGCCCGTCGTGTTGGCCTGTACGTTGGCCGGGTCATCGACACCGATGGTTCCGAAGGCATTGGCAATCGACTGGCTGCCTCCGATGGGGTCGCGGATTTCGGAGAGCCCGGCGCCCGTCGCGGCGTTGATGCCTCCGATGCCCTTGTTGAGCGCCCAGGTCATCGCATCGACCGGAGCGCCGGCCGTGGCATAGAGCGCACTGTTCAGGCCCGCCGCGACGTTGCTGGTGATACCGGCGCCCGGCCCCTTCGACTGCTGGTGCAGGGCAATCAGGTCGTCATCGCTCATATCCTGCAGCGAGGCGGCGCCTGCCTTCGCCTCAAGACCAGCCTGCAGCTGGGGCCGCTGGGACTGGGCCTCGATGTCGTCGAACACCCTCGCGACGCGACCCGTGCTGCCGGCCCCGACGCTGGGAGGGTATTGCTGATCCTGCTGCGGGCCAGCGTTCGGAATGACACCCTGACTGCCGGGGCTACCGAGCGGGCGCGCCCGCATCGGTTCGAGATGCGACTGGTCTTTGCTGCTGCCGGCTATCGGCAGATGATCAGCCCAAGATGTATCAGGCTCCGGCCCGGCGGGGCCGCCGCCCTGGCTCTGTGCGTACAGCTCGCGGAGTTCGTCGTCAGAGAGCGATTGCAGATCCATTACATGATCCCCCGGCGGCGCATTTCCGCTGCGATGTCCTGAGGCTGGTAGCTCGGCGCCTGCTGCTGACCGCCGTTCCCGCTGGGAGCCCCGCCGATATCGTCGAGGGACATGCCAAGCGCGGCCTCGATAGCTTCCCTCGAATAGCCCTGCTTGGCGTAGGCGGTCGCCATCTTGCGGGCGGCATTCGTGGCAATTTCCTGCTGGCGAGTGAGGTTCTGGCGGATTGCGGCCGGCGTCATGCCGGGATTGACGTCCGCCTTGTCAAACTCGGCCTTTTCCTGGGCCGTGAGTGCGGCGCCGAAGAGCTGGTTGCGGACAAGGTTCTTGCGGCTCTGATAGTCCTGCCACCAGCCGGCCTGTTCGCCGAGACCGAGGCCCCAGTTGCGGCCGACTGCATTGGTGAAATCGCCGGCCAGAGTGGTTTTGTAACCGCTATAGCCGTCCTGGAAACCTTCGGTCAGACGGCCCATGTCGTCGACCGCCTGGCCCTTGGTGCCAAGATCCTTGATGGTCATGGCGGGAAGCGGCCGCCCGGGCTTTCCTTCGTTTCGCACGCCAGCCAAATTGCCGATTACCGATGGGTCGGCCGGGCCGCCGGGGATGAACGTCAGGCCCCCGCCGTCTGGTCGCGGCTGGTATCCATTCGGGATGTTGGCCGTGCTCGTCTTGGCGCCGCCGACAGGCCGGAAGCCAGTCGGGGATTCCGGGTCGTAGATACCCTTCACCTCGCGGCCAGTGTCCGGCTCGTAGAACGTCTCGATGTTCGGTCGGCTGGCGATGATGTCCTGCCGCTCGGCTGTACGCTGCTGCAAACCGAACATCGCATCGCGATAGGATCGATTGTCTTCGCGGGTCTGGGCGAACTGTTCGTCGCCCACCTGGTCGCGCAGTTTCGAGTAGTCGAAGCGCCTGTCATCTCGGGCGTTGCGGTCGGCCGCCTCCTGAAGCTTGGCGGCATAGTTCCGCTTTTCCTGGACAGCGTCGCCAACGCCGCTGAAGGCATCGAAGAGAAAGCGGCTGTAATCGGCCATCAGTTTGCCCTCCCGGCGCGGGGAAGGCGGCGACGATCAATCTCGCGGTAGCTGTCGATGCCAAGTGTCGAGACGATGGAATCGCGGAACACGCGCGCGACGGACGAGCCGCGTCGATCAGCTTCGGCCCGCACTGCTTCGGACAGGTCCGGCGGTAGGTAGATGGAGAATGTCAGCGGCATCTTAGCCTCCAATGAACTGGATTTCAGTCCATCGATTCTGAGCCGACGCGAGTTTTAATGCAAGAAATTACGTAATTGAAACAAGGAGATATGAGGAGATACGAGGAGATACGGGGGAGGTGCGGTTGGATACGACGGATGCGCAGAAGCTGCCTTCATCAAAGAGACCACAGTCCACTGCGCGCGGAAGCCAATAGCGTGTGAACGGGTTATTGATGAATCCTGTCGCATACCCCCTTACAAAGCTGGAGGGGAGCTATGGCAGACAATATTGTCGTTCAATACTGCGCAGTGAATGTCGCTGCGCATCCGCACCCAACGGGCGTATATTTGACCCTTCTCGAAAAGGCTTCCGGGGCGCAGGTCAATTATTGGGGAGACCACTACGCCAAAATCTCGCCGCCGGTTCAGCGAGAAGACGGCTTCTACCAAGGGCGCCTGGTCACATGGACTGAAATCAACCGCGATGAACCGGCGGTTGACACCCAGCGCCTGGAGGAAGTTGCTTGGGAGGACTTGGAGCTCGATATCCCCGAGAACCTCGGTTTCAATGGCCGGATCTTCTTCTACAGCTTTCGGGAGCGCGACCACACGATGTTCGTGGAGGTAAAAAACGAGTTCGGAAAGAGTGTATCGCCGAAGCGTGTCGAGAACATTCTTGCGGGATTGTTTGCGCCAGAGGTGCAGGGCCTCGACGCACCGCTTGTTGAAGTGACCTTGATCCCTGATGAAGACACCCTAAATCGCATCCTCGCCTTGGACCGGCTGAAACGCCTGGAAATTCATTTGGTCCGCCCGAACGCCGATGACCTCGATGTCGAGGACATACTGGCAGAACTTGACGCGCAGAATGCTAAATCATTGGAAAAGGTCCTAGTGGCCGTTCCAGGAAATGAGGGGCTGCAGCCCGATGAGCGAACAACCGTTGAAGCCAAAGTTGCTGAATTCAACGGCTACGTTGTTGGCAACGGCAACGATGCGGATGGCGAACTGGTGCATCTCAGCACTAAGTCTCACCCTCGTATTTTTAAGCGCTTTCTGGGTGAGTTTGGCTCCGCACTCGGTGCGGCTCTTCTCGTCGCTAAAGAGTCGGTTGTCCGGCGCCGGCGCGACGAAGACCTTATCTAGATATTGGGGGCTCTATGGTGGGCGGAGAGCCTTGCTCCGCTCCCCCTATCTCTATGTCGGCCTTGTGGTCACGCTCATCTGTTGGCCATTCTGGACAGAGACTTCAGACGATGGGCCGGCGTGGGCGCAGGCGGCAATCGAAATCGTCCCGAGCCTGCTAGGCTTCAGCATGGGTGGTATGGCCATCATGCTGGCGTTCTCGAATGCCGCCATATTTTCCACCCTCACCCAGAAGGGCAAAGAGAACTCGCTGTTCCTCAAGGTCATAGCGAATTTCTTTCACTTCATCCTGGTGCAGACAATAGCCGTTCTTCTCGCGCTGATCGGCAAGGCGCATGGAAGCCCGGTGATAGGCTTTATTGGCTTCTGGGCAATGACCTATGCCCTGCTGGTCGCGCTTGCCACCGCTGGCCAACTGCTGCGCACTGCCGAGGTATTTAACAAGGTCGGCGGCATCATGGTGCAGACCAAGGCGCCGGATGAGAAAGAAGGCGAATAGGGCCTATCTTGAAGTGATAGCGAGCCCTTGCACAATGCCGTCCACCGCGCCCGCCTATCGTCGTCAAGAGCGCGGCGGATGGCGGCGAGCTTGAACAAGCTAACCGGGCTCTGCCCGTTGCACCCCGTTGCAAGTTTCTTCGTGTTTTTAGCGTTTTAGGCGCCCGCGTTACCCCCACCTAGCCGCACCAGTGCTCGATCCGGCCGGCCTTGGCGGCTTTGCCCGGCCGATACGGTACAGCCAGCCCCTCCCGCACCAGCACGGCCCCGACATCGCCACCAGCTGTTGCGAGGTTCGCCAGCGTGCGGCCGTAGCGGTCTTTGCGACCCGACCGCTCGATATAAACCGTAGCGCCTCGAAGCAGCTCGGCAACCCGCGCCTTGGCTCGTAGCCCGACCCGCCGCTCGTTTTCACAATTCGGCCGAAACGTCTCGGGCGCATCGATGTCGATGAATCGGGTATTCTCAGCGCACCCTCTCGCCGGCACCGCGCACGGTAGGGCAACCGTGTCTCCGTCGATAACGATCATGCGGTTGCCGTCGATAACCTCGGCATTGGCGGGTGCTGCGGCGGCGCTGATCAACGTCGCAAGTGCCAAGACGGCTACGGGCGTCATTGTGACAGGGCTGCGAGAGGCGAAGCGGTCCAAGCCCAGCCATCAGGGCAGTGCCGTGCGACAATCTTCTCGATGGCCGGTCCAGATACCCTAGCCATAATTGCCTTGGAGCCCCTGAGGCGATCCGCCAGCGCCGTCGTTGCACACCACACTTCCGGCGCCTGGAACATCCTGCAGGCTTCGGCCCACGCCCAAGCCTGGATACCGTGACGGTCCGCTAGCCCTTTGTCTTCCAGCCCGTGGCAGAGCGCCTCCGCATCGCGAGAATCCTTCTGAAATCCGCTGGCGGCGCGGCGAGGGTCGTGGCGGATCTCCGCCACTGTTCCGGCGTAAACTCCAACGAGATACTTGAGGGAACCATCAAGGCCCATCTGGTCAATCATGGCAGAGACCAACACGCGCCGGCCTTTCCGCTCTCCCTTGGCTACGTAGTAGCCGAGCACACCATTGATAGCGCCGAACGGGAAGTAGTGCAGTGAGCCAGCAGGCAGTCCGGCTAGCGTGTGGGCAACAGCATGAGCCGCTTCATGGACCGGCGTTACATCCCAATGATGCGCCAGCCCATCGACGACCTGCCCCACGTCGTCAAGCACATACCAGATGTTCCGCGATGCCTCCTGCAGGCGCTCGATAGGGCCCAGGGTTAGCGACGCGTCCGTCAGTCTAGCGAGAGGCGGCAGCTCAGCCATCGTTCTCGCTCGTCAGCTCGTCGGGGCTCCTTCCCTCGTCGACGGGGGCGGCCCGGTCGCGCCAACGCACACCTGCACCGCCACCATTCTCGGGAATGAACTCGATGCCGGCGGCTTCCAGCGCCCTGACTATCGCAGCGAGGTTGTTTGCCACTGGCACGGACCTGCCTGCCTCAAAATTCCGGACAGTGCTCAATCCCACGTTCGAAGCGGTAGCCAATTGAGCCTGCGACCAGTCAGCGAGGCCTCTAGCAGCTCGGCACTGCGCCGGATTCAGTGTCACTCGATCCTCCTATGCAAACGAATTTCGTTACTCATAACACAAAGCGCTTGACTGAACCAATATGGTCATTTAGGTTAAGGTTAACGAAAAGCGTTATCCGGAGCTGCGTCTATGTCCCGTAGCGAAATGATCCAAGCCCTCATCTCCGAGCAAAACCGCATCGCCTGTGCTGGCGTGCCGATCGACATCCTGACCATCACCGGCTTCATGAACACGGCCGAGGTTGAGGCGCACCTGGCGCACTACCGAGCTTACCGACCCAATGCCCGCGCTGGCTAAGCCGGCCAACTAACCCTCTTCCAGTTCCGCACCACGCAAGCGACGGCAACACCCTTGCCGCGAACGGAGAAGCTATGTCCGCCTTCGACCGCGCTGCCATCATGAGAGAAGCCCACGCCACGGCCCGCCGCTCGGCCAAGCCGGGTCAGTACCGCGAGACCTTCGCTTGGGCACTCCGCAACGCCTGGGATGCAGCAAAGAAGCTCGCGGGCTTCCGCGCCATCTGGGCCGCCCAGACACCGGCCGAGCGCCAGCGCATCGACGCTGCCATGGCGATTGAGGCGAAGGACCGCCTTTCCCATTCCGACCGGCACCGGCTCGCCGAGCTGCGCGCCGCCTGAACTGAACTCCGCATCCAATAGGAACGCTGCATGAATGCCCAGACCCCCACCCTCGACGACATCGAGACCGACACGCACCACCTTGGCCATCTACTCGATGCGCTCGTTGAGAACCTGCTGAACGTCACTCATCCCGCCGGCATCGAGGACCTGTCCAGAGCGGTGGCCCTCTCAATCATCGCTCGCGATATGAGCGAAGCAATCGGGCGCGACCTGGAGGCCGTGCACCAAGCGGCAATCACCGGCACCCGACAGACCAAGGCGAGGGCTGCAGCATGACCGACTCTAAGCAATTCATCTCGCGGGCTTTCGAGTTGGCGGGCGAGATGGAAGACCCGCTTATCGCAATCTCTCAGCTCGTGGCGGCGATAGACCTCATTGCCGAAGCGCTCGACGAGGATCCGGCCAGCGGCGCTATCATGCGCATTGCCTGGACGGTCAAAGACCACATCAAAACAGTAGAAAGCCGTCGCCACGAAATCCGACAACTCTCCCGGCGGCTGGTTCACCCTGACGATGGCGCGCGAAATGCGGTGGCAGCATGAGCACCGCGCAGGAACGAGCCGCCGCGCATGTCGAATGGGCTGTAGCTCAAGGCTATTCGATTGTGCTGGTCAGGGGCAGATATCGGGATGGCAAGGACGGCGTGCTTACGACGTTCGACGCGTCCGAGCCGTACCCGCTGGACGCATCAACCGCCGCGATTGCCGAAAGCTACCAGCCCGACAGCGCGAAGGACCGCGCCGCCCTGAAGGCCGAGTTGATCCACAGGGGGATGGTGCAATGAGCCTCCTGCGCCTTGTCTGCCTCCGCATCCTGTTCCGAGTGGCGTTCAAGCTGCTCGACGCCGAAGAGCGCGCCCATGGATTGGCGCCGATAACCAGGGAGCCACGCCGATGAGCATTCGCCCGAACCATCAGCGATTCTCCCTGTTTCACTCGCGAGCCGCTATCGAGCAGGAGGCCGAGCGGCTGGTAGCGCTGCTAGCCGAGACCGAGCGCGGCCTGGCGCGGCTGCTGGCCGTCCTCGACTGGCTGGACGGTGACGCTGACTACGAGCCCGAAGACGGAAGCGAGGATGACGACGCCGAGCCGTCCCTGGGGGCGCCAGAGAGGCATCCGTCACCGCGGGGGCGGGGCAGGGACTACGCCTGCACGCAGATCCCTTGGGCAGTTGGCGGCGATAGTGACCGGGAGGTCGCGGTTGAGGCCTGCTAACCTTTGGCGACAATCCGCTGAATGGCGGCCAATGCGCCATCTTTCAGCGGGTCCAAATCGTCCACGCGTTTGCGCGCCCATTCGAGCCATTCAGACGCTGATTTGCCGTCTATCAGTTCGCCTCCATCGTGGATCCTGGTCGCGAGCTCGTCGATGAAGGAGCGCGCTACTTCGGCCTTGCGGCAGTTGGCGGAAGCTTCGAGCAAAGCATTCCAGCGGGCCACTTCCCGCTCGGCCTCGATGCGAGCGGCTTCTCGCCTTTGAGCGGCTTCAGCTATCCGATCGGCTCTGGCCTCTTGGCTTTGTTTCTCTTTTTGCCGAATCAGCCTCCCTAGCAGGAAAGCGCCCAAGATTTCGGGGAAGTAGTCTTCTATTTGGGCGTCGGCGGCGTCTTCCCACTTTGAGCGCGTCCCAATGCCATAGGTCGTGATTTCAAATGCCAACCGTCCCGTCCGATGGAACACTTGGCGCTTGGGCTGCCACAGCAAACGATAGATCTCTTCGGTAGGCGGTGGGTTTTCAATGAACTCCTGCCGAAGCCGCTCATTCAGCCTGAAGACAATCTGGCCGTCCTCGTAGACGGCGGCAAAGTGGCGTGTCGCCTCCAACTTGATCTGCCAGCCTTGCTTGGCTAGCTGCTTGAACAGAGCGTCAAGAATTCGAAGTCGCCGCTTATCAGTTGCCGTTAGCTCCTCACTACGGACGATTTCCGCCATTGGACCGTTCGCTATCGTTCCGACGTGCTTGAGCCGAAATTCGACGTCATTCTTAAGCCGAGTAATCAATGGGTGCGGCGTCCGGAGCGTTGAGGCGACGGTGACTGAACTCACGGATGCCGCGATTTCCTCTCTGCAGGAGCGTGGCAGGGGTTCCTCTCTCGGCTGGCTCGGCCCAGGAAACTGGGCCCTTTCTATCCCTCTTTTGGATGGTCCAAGCGGCGGGCGGGCAGGAACAGGCCTATCGGCAGCAATTTTGTTCCAGTACCCGCGCGGGGGCAGTGGGATGTCGGCCTCGACGCAAATTTGCTTGAGCCGAGTGTTTGAAATGCCGAGCCTCGCCGCTAAGTGGATCATCGGCGACTGCCAGACTTCGAGGTATAGCTTCTCTCGGCTCCAGATCATTCGCTCGCTCGTAAATCCGCATAGGAAGCCGAGTGGGCATCATTCGGCCCGGCAGCGGCGCCAAATAGGTGGACTGTGAGGTGGATTGGAGAGGTGGCCATCTCAGCATCTCATTGAAAATACATGAGTTTTTGAGATGTAATGGTGCTGCAAGAGAGGATTGAACTCTCGACCTCTCCCTTACCAAGGTTTATCTCGAAACCTTCTTACGCGTTGTTTTAGCTTCGCTTTCTGA
>NZ_AQYH01000005.1 GCF_000380505.1 Kaistia granuli DSM 23481
CTAAGCGAGCTTGATAAAACGTAGTACCGCCGAAGTCTCTTTTCGCTCATCCAGTTACCTGGACAAGCCGCAAGGACATCGCCGTCTACGTTTCTCTTTCTTCCTATTCACTTGTCAAACAACAGACAGGTCTTACCCTGTCGAAAGCTCAAAACCAAACCGCTCGATCCAAACAAGCCACCCAAAAGAGCAACCCTGGGAACCAAACCGCCCGGCCGAACCGGAGGCGCTTATCTAGTCATCTTCCGACAACCAGTCAACCACCCAAATAACAAAACTCAGAGACGAGTTTTCCGTTCGCTGGCAGCGGTGCCGCCCGCGTTCTTGAGGTGGTTTATACGGACGACACCCGACCCCGTCAACCGCGAATTACAACAATTCGAGCCATCCAAACCCCCACCACCCAACCCATGTGGATAAGCCGGCCCACAACACCGCACAACCCGCAGAAATCAGCCAATCCAACCTAAGTGATTGAAAAGATTAATTTTCGTTAAGATGTCCGCCGGCGCTTGGTCGATGTCGAAGCGGGCAGCCGAGCCGCTGTCGAAGGCTGGATCATTGGGATCGACGATCCTGCGCCGGCTTCGCATGGCGGCCATGCGGAAATGGTGGTCGTCACGGCGATCCCGCCGTGCCGAGGCCGCTCCGGCGGATGCCGTCCCGAGGAGATCGGCGACAGCACCACCAGGTCGGTCTGCCGACAGGCCGGAAACAGGCCGAAACAGAAACGGCGGCCCGAAGGCCGCCGTTTCTGTTCTTATAGAGAGACGAAGAAGGATCCGCCTAGCGCTCCATGAAGATCTCGCGCTTGCCCGCATGATTGGCGGGGCCGACGATCCCTTCCTGCTCCATCCGCTCCATGATCGAGGCGGCGCGGTTATAGCCGACCTGCAAGCGACGCTGGATATAGGACGTCGACGCCTTGCGGTCCCGCAGCACGAGGGCGACGGCCTGCTCATAGGCGTCGCCGCCCTCCTCGCCGATCGTGCTCTTGTCGAAGACCGCGACATCGTCCTCGGCGACGGCCTCTTCCGGCTCCTCGTCGCTGGCCGTGACGGCGTCGAGATATTCCGGGCGGCCCTGGCGCTTCAAATGCGCGACCACCTGCTCGACTTCATGATCAGACACGAACGGACCGTGCACGCGGGTGATGCGGCCGCCGCCGGCCATATAGAGCATGTCGCCCTGGCCAAGCAGCTGCTCGGCGCCCATCTCGCCCAGAATGGTGCGGCTGTCGATCTTCGACGTGACCTGGAACGAGATGCGGGTCGGGAAGTTCGCCTTGATCGTGCCGGTGATGACGTCGACCGAGGGACGCTGCGTGGCCATGACAAGATGGATGCCGGCGGCACGGGCCATCTGGGCGAGACGCTGGACGGCGCTTTCGATGTCCTTGCCGGCGACCATCATCAGGTCGGCCATCTCGTCGATGATGACGACGATGAAAGGCAGATGGGTGAGATCCATCACCTGCTCTTCCTGCGTCATTTCGCCGGTCGTCCGGTCGAAGCCGGTATCGATCGTACGGGTAATGACCTCGCCATTCGCCCTCGCTTCGGCAACGCGGACGTTGAAGCCGTCGATGTTACGCACGCCGAGGCGCGACATCTTCTTGTAGCGCTCCTCCATCTCGCGCACGGCCCACTTCAGGGCGGTGACCGCCTTCTTCGGGTCGGTGACGACGGGGGTGAGCAGATGCGGGATGCCCTCGTAGACAGAGAGTTCCAGCATCTTCGGATCGATCATGATCAGGCGGCATTCTTCGGGGCGGTGCCGGTAGAGCAGCGACAGGATCATGGTGTTGATGGCGACCGACTTGCCGGAGCCGGTGGTGCCGGCGACGAGCAGATGCGGCATGCGCGCGAGATCGGCGATCACCGGTTCGCCACCAATGGTCTTGCCGAGGCAGAGGCCGAGCTTGGCCTTGGCTTCAGCAAAATCCTGGCTTGCCATCAATTCGCGCAGCCATACCGTCTCGCGGGTCTGGTTCGGCAGCTCGATGCCGATGACATTGCGGCCCTCGACGACGGCGACGCGCGCTGACACCGCGCTCATCGAGCGGGCGATGTCGCCCGACAGGCCGATGACGCGGCTCGACTTGGTGCCGGGCGCCGGCTCCAGCTCGTATAGCGTTACGACCGGGCCGGGATTGGCGTCGATGATCTCGCCGCGAACGCCGAAATCGCGCAGCGTCTGCTGCAGGAAGGTCGAGTTCTGGTCGAGATATTCGGCCGAAAGCTCGAAGGGCGGCTCGCTGACCGGCGGCTCGGCGAGCAGCTCCAGCGGCGGCAGTTCGTACTCGCAGGTATGAAAGCTGACGACGGTCTCGGCCCTAACCGGGACGATCTCCGGGGCGATGGCGACCGGCGCCGGAACGGGCTCGGGCGCTGCGGCAATCGGCTCGACGGCGACCGTATCGAGGGCGCTCTCGCGACGCAGACGGCGCGATTCGCGCGACCGCGCGCTCAGCGACTGCACCGGCGTGACCCAGATCGGCCATTCGAACCAGACCTGGATCGAAGCCTGGACAAAGCCCGGCAACAGGGTTTCGGGAGCGCGCAGCACCGGTGCAACGAAGCTCGGGACCGGGGCGATCGCGACGGGCTCACTGGCCGGAGCGGGCGCCGCGGCGACCGACGGAGCGGTCGTCGGCGCGGCCGGGCGCACCGGGCGCGTCACGCGGGCGGGCTCGGCTTCGGCGACCGGCGCTTCGGGCAAGCCGATGGCGCGGACTGGCGGCACGGCGCGACCGACCTGGATCAGGCGCTCGAGGCGGCGGATGTTGGAAGGCTGCGCCGCCGCGACGATTTCGGCCTGGCGATCGGGCTGCGACACGGGCTCGGAGACCGCCGGCGCATCGGCGACGGGCGGAGCAACGGGTGTCTGCGTCGCGGCCGACAGGACATTCGGCGGCACCATCGAGGGGACGACGGGGCTGCGCGTGACCGGCGGGGTCGGGGCGACGACGGTGGCGACCGGAGCCATCTTGACCGGGGCCGAAACCACGGGAGCGGGCGCGACGGGCGCCGGTGTCACCAGCGCGACGGGAACCGGGGCGGCGGCGACGGGCGGTTCCGTCGCCTCGGCCGCCGTCTCGTCGATTTCGGCCGGAGATTCGGCATCGCCCGCCGCATGGCGCGGACGGCGCAAATAGTCCGGGGTGCGGGTGAACCGGGCATTCATCCCGGCCGTGAAGGGCTGCAGCCAGGAGGGCAGCGGCTCGCCATCCGGCCCGGTCACCGGTGCGTCGCGCGCCACCGGCGCGGCGGCGGGACGCGATGGATCGGGATGATGCAGTGCCTCTCGTTCGCGCGGGGAGCGCGCCGCCGGTTCGGCGGACTGGAGGGTGGTGTATTGGGGAGGCCGATTGGAAGAACGCATGTTTGTCGCTGACCCTGGTACGCGGTCTGGCCGACCGTTGCTGGTCGCTCAGGCATACGAAGAACAGCGTTAACGAATGGTTTGAACGATCCGTCCAATCCACCATTCGAGGTCGCTGTTGCAGCCAGCCCACAGCAGCCGTTGCGATGCCGGAGGGCTGGCTCCCCGGCCCTGCCCCTAGCCCGGAGACAAGGAGCGTCCAGGCATGGGGCGCGGCCAGACGCGCGACGTCGCGGGCTGTGATGCGACCGTCTTTCCGGCGTTCGCTGCGATGGGAATCCCGGAGCGCCTGCAGCCGCGGCAGCAAGTCGCGTCGAAGCGCGATAGCTCGGAACGCGAGAGGAACGAGCGGCGGCGCGCGTTCGGGGTTGCCCGGCATCAGGGCGCGCTCGGACCCGCTATGCCGGTCAGCAGCAGGATCCGCCGGCCGCCTTGTTCGTCGGCAATTGCCTGTAGGCCGGCCGGCGCCGCGAAGGAGCCGAGCAGGCCGAACTGCTCGGCCGACGACAATTCCTGGTCCTGCAGCAGGGTGGCGAGTTGCAACGGGCGGCTGATCCGTTCGCGCGTCAGCGAACCGAGCAGGATCCGGTCTCGGCGTCCGCTCGCCTCGGCGAACGTCGTGGTCGGCCAGAACCGCAACACCACACGATTGTCGGCATCGACCGGACGGACAAGCGTCAGCGCAGCGAAGCGACCGGCATGGGTCAGCGGCAGGGGCGGCAAACCGTCGAGCGGCGCATCCGGGGTCAGGAAACGGGCGAAGCCGCCAAGATCGCCGGACGGCGCCACCTGCCAGCCGCCAGACGTCAGCGCGGCCCGAAGCGTCGCGGCATCCAGATCCGACTGCAGCGTCAGCGCGCCACCGTCGGAGCCGTCGAGCTCCCAGCGATCGGCCGGGAAGATGGCCCAGTCGCCGTCGCGCCAGCGGGTCGCCTCCATCGCCGTCTCGACCGTGCGCGGACGATAGGCCTCGACCGCCGCATCATAATGAGTGGCGAAGCGCAGCCCGCCGGCGACGAGAAGGACGCCGAGCACGAGCCCGACCAGCCGCAGCGGCCGCATCGCCTGCAGATCAAGGCGGCGGAACACCAGCGCGTAGATCGCCGCCAGCGCCGAACCGAGCGCCAGGCCTGCCAGCACGTCGGAAGGCCAGTGCGCGGCGAGATAGACGCGCGACGCCGCGATCGCTGCGACGAGCAGGCCGGCGAGCGCGAAAACGACCACTTTCCAGCGGAACGGCGCATTGTGCGTCGCCAGCCAGGCGATCGAGGCATAGAGGGCGGCGGACGAGGTGGCGTGGCCGCTGGGAAAACTGAAGGCGTCGGCCCCGGAATAGAGATCGATCGGCCGGGGAATGACGAAAACGCCCTTGGCCAGCGGCACCGAGATGGCGGCGAAGGCCATTGTCAGGATGAGGCCGCCGGCCAGCTTGCGGGCCCGGTGGAGAAGCAGCCAAAGCGCGGTCGCCAGCAGCACCGGAATGATGACGACACCGTCGCCGAGCGTGGTGATGGCGATCATCACCGTATCGAGCTTCGGCGTGCGCCATCCCTGGACCAGCGTGCTCAGGGCCGAATCCATGCGGGTGATCTGCTCGCGCATGAGGACGTCCTCGGCGAGCGACACGAACGCCGCCGCCAGCGCGATCGCGGCAAACCCCATGACGATCAGGGTCGATGTGCCGGGATCGTCGGGATCGAGCACGGTGACGAGCACGCGGTCGAACACGGCTCCGCGGCGCTTGCTGGCGACGATGAAGCGGCGGTAGCGCCGGCTGAGGCCGGGCAGCACCCAGCGCAGGCCGAGATGCGCGAGCCAGATGACGAGGCCGACCAGGACGAGCGCGCCGACGAGGATCGCCACCAGACGGCCGGCGATCGAGCCGAGCACGCCGAGCGCGAGGCCCATGCCGGCGCCGGGCAGGATATGTGCCGGCGCCCAGATCAGGGCGGAAAGGACATTGACGACATAGAAGCGCACGGGTGGCATGCCGACGACGCCCGCAACGAGCGGAATGACGGCCCGCACGCCGGGCACGAACCGGCCGATCGCCACGCTCAAAAGGCCGAAGCGGTCGAAGAACGCCTCGCCCTTGGCCAGAAGCTCGGGGCGCTCGCGCAGGGGCCAGATCGTGCGGATCCGCTGCTTGTAGCGATGGCCGATCCAGTAGGAGACGCCATCGCCGGCGATGGCGCCGAGCGTCGCCCAGATCAGGATCGGCCAGATCGATAATTCGCCGAGGCCGACGACGGCCCCGATGCCGATCAGGATCGCGGTGCCCGGAACGAACATGCCGACGACGGCGATCGCCTCCGCCATCGCACTAACGAAAACCAGCAGCGCCGCCCAGTGCGGATGCCGGGCGGCGAGATCGATGAGGGCCTGCAGCCAGTCGCCCATCGATCAGGCCCCTAGGCCCGGACGAGCATGACGGCGGCCCTCGCCAACATCAGGCGACCTCGGCGTCGCCGACCTGCAGCACGGTCAGGCGTTTCAGCTCGCCATTGCGGGTTTCCCAGCTGATCGATTCGCCGACGCCGACGCCAATCAGGGCGGCGCCGATCGGGGTCAGAACCGAGATCTTGCCCTGGCCGATATCGGCATCCTCCGGATAGACGAGCGTGACCTTGCGGACGGCGCCGGCCGTGTCATCGCGATATTCGACCTCATGGCCCATCCGCACAAACGGGTGCGAGCGCTTGGCATCGGCGACGACGCGGGCGCGGTCGAGCTCCTCGGTCAGGATCGCCGAAACGTCGGGATGCGTATTGGTCGCCGCACGGGCAAGCGTCGAGAGCCGCTCGTGATCGGCGGCCAGGATCGTGATGCGGGGCTTCAGGCGGCCGGCGCTGCGCGTCGTCATGGTCTTCGTCTCCAAGTTGGACCGCGCTCGTTCGCGAGCGACGATGGTCCGGAATTGATCTTCCATCGCCCCGCTCCCGTTGGGAAGTGCGGTGAGGACCGAGAATGAATGCGCCCTGTTCGTCGCCGCGCGCGCGACATCGTTCCAGGGCGTCTTGCTGGACCAGACTGCGCCCGGTCGGCGCGCGAAAGCGCTAGGGCAGGAAGAGACAGTCTGGATGGAATGTAAGGAAAGTCATGCTGGCACAAACCCCGTGTCCGGGGCGAACGCGCACGCCGAACCCGGGGCTAGTGTCCCGCGATCAGAAGACCTGCGTGGAGCAGGGAACGGCGAAAGGTCGAATAGGTCTGCATGGTGCTTCAGACATAAGCACACTGACGGGAAAGTCAAACGGCGCGGACAAGGTCCGGAAGCACCGATGAAGCCGGGCCTTCCGACGCGAGCGGCTCCCGGACCCCGCCCGGACGCCGAGGCCGGGGTATCCGCTTCCCGAAGCTTCCCAGCTGGCAGCGTCCGAAGGATGCGTCGCAGCGCGCCCCGCCCTGCCCCCAGATTTCGTCACACGTGAAACACTAGCCCAGCGCGCAGGGAGCGAGATCGCCCCCGCCGCCGCAGGAGACGGCACCTGGCTTCCGGCCGCGAAAACCGTTCACGCCAGAACAGGAACCGGATCCACGGAGAGCCCAGCGACATGGGCTCGCAGCAGGCGTTGGTAGACGGCGCGCCAACCCGTCTGCGGCGTCGACAGGAACCAGGATCGGCCGAGATCCCAGCATCGGCCCATCGCCGCGAGGACGGCGGAATCGGAATTGGTCATCAGTCCGGCTGTCGGATAGGGCGTGATCTCGCCGGCATGGAGCCTGCCGTCGACGACCATGAAATCGACGCGGAGATAGTCCGAGCCCGCCGCCACGGCCCTCGCCGCCCGCATCGCCTCGCCGTAGCAGTCCGGCACGCAGTAGCCATCGGGCAGCGCCCGCGCCGGATTGCGGGCCACCAGAGTATTGGTGACGCGGAGGCGCCGCCCCTGGCCGTCGAAGATCGCCGACAGTCCGACCGGCGACTTCTCGCCCCGGTAGATCATGGCGTAGAAAATTTCGCCGGCGAAGAGATGGACCTTGATGTCGTCGATCTGATGCGAGTCCGGATGCAGGACCTCCTCGGCAAACAGCCGGCGCGATGTCTCGCCGTAAGCCCATTCGGCGGTATCGCGACCGTAGGGCCCCGCCAGCCAGTCCCGGCAGGTGGCGTAAAGCAGCGCCTCGTCCTCGGCGCGCTCATGAAAGAACCAGTTGCGACCCGAGCCGGAATTCATCTTCAGGACGACGCCAGAATGGCGCAGCGACGCTGGCAGTTCGGCAGGATCCTCGCCCGCCCACAGCGTCCTGGCAATCCGGACGTCGATCCCGGCCTGGTCGGCGCAGCGCTGGAAGATCGCCTTGGTTTCCAGCTTGTCGCAATAGGCGATGAAAGCCGGGTTGCGATCGAACACGCGCCGCCAGAACATCTTGTCGTTGTAGCTGACCGGAAAGGCCACGCGGGGCAGAGCCCCGATTTCGGCCCGGAATTCCCGCGTCTGCTTGCGGTAGCCGGCATGGATGGCGGCATCGATCAGCCGCCCCAGCGGAGGGAGTAGCACGCTCACGACGGGGCCGCGCCAGTCGTGTCCCGCCGGGGGCAGGAAGGCGGATATGGCTCGCAAGATCCAGATGCGACGCCAGTGATCCTTGTAGCGCAGGGCATTTCAGAACGTCCCGACGACGGCAGCTCCATGCCCCGCCCTGAAGACTGTTCTTCAAATCAACCAGGCCTTTGGCGTCAAGAAGATTTCCGGGCCGGAAGAAAGGTTTATCCCCTTATCAATCCGGCCCGGCATGTCGTCCTAGTGGCTTTCGCGCGGGACGGCGTGGCCGCGGCAACCGACGAGGAAGTCGAGATCGGCGCCCTTGTCGGCCTGCAGCACGCGCTCGACATAGAGCGACTGGTAGCCGCCTTCCATGGCGGGCTTCAGCGGCTGCCACAGCGCCCGGCGGCGGGCGAGTTCCTCGTCACTGACGTCGAGATGCAGGCGGCGGCCGGCAACGTCGAGCTCGATGAAATCACCATCCTGGACCAGCGCCAGCGGACCGCCAACGGCGGCCTCCGGCGCCGTATGCAGCACGACGGTACCGAAGGCGGTGCCGCTCATGCGCGCGTCCGAGATGCGGACCATGTCGCGCACGCCCTGTTGCAGCAGCTTGCGGGGCAGCGCCATGTTGCCGACCTCGGCCATGCCGGGATAGCCCTTCGGGCCGCAGTTCTTCAGCACCATGATGCAGCTGGCATCGATGTCGAGGGCGGGATCGTCGACGCGCGCCTTGTAGTGATCGATGTCCTCGAACACGACGGCGCGGCCTCGATGCTGCATCAGTTCGGGAGAGGCGGCCGACGGCTTGATGATGGCGCCGTCCGGCGCGAGATTGCCGCGCAGCACCGCCATGCCGCCGTTCTGCACCAGCGCCTTGTCGCGCGGCAGGATGACGTCGGGGTTGAAGTTCTCGACGCCCTCGATGTTCTCGGCGATCGTCCGGCCGGTGACGGTCAACGCGTCGAGATCGAGCAGGTCGCGGATCGCGTCCATGACGGCGGGAATGCCACCGGCATAGCAGAGATCCTCCATCAGATATTTGCCCGACGGCATCAGATTGACGATGGTCGGGATGTCACGGCCGAAGGCGTCCCAGTCGTCGAGCGTCAGGTCGACGCCGATGCGGCCGGCGATGGCAAGCAGGTGCACGACGGCGTTGGTCGAGCCGCCGATGGCGCCGTTCATACGGATTGCATTGGCGAAGGCGGCGCGGGTCAGCACCTTCGATAGGCGCAGATCCTCGTTGACCATGGCAACGGCGCGACGGCCGGTCAGCCGGGCGAGACGGGCGCGACGGGCGTCGACGGCCGGATAGGCGGCGTTGCCGGGCAGCGTGACGCCGAGCGATTCGGCCATCGACGCCATGGTCGAGGCGGTGCCCATCGTCATGCAGTGGCCAGGCGAGCGCGACATGGCGCTTTCCGCCGCCATGAAGTCCTCCGGGCTCATCACACCGGCGCGCACATCCTCGGAGAATTTCCAGACATCCGTGCCCGAACCGATGTCCTTGCCGCGGAACTTGCCGTTCAGCATGGCGCCGCCGGACAAGAGGATGGTCGGCAGGTCGCAGGAGGCGGCGCCCATCAAGAGCGACGGCGTGGTCTTGTCGCAGCCGGCCATCAGCACGACGCCGTCCATCGGATTGCCGCGGATCGATTCCTCGACGTCCATCGAGGCGAGGTTGCGGAACAGCATGGCGGTCGGGCGAAGGTTGGATTCACCGCAGGAGAACACCGGGAACTCGAGCGGGAAGCCGCCGGCGTCGAGCACGCCCTTCTTCACTTCCTCGACCAGCGGGCCGAAATGGGCGTTGCAGGGCGTGAATTCGGAGAAGGTGTTGCAGATGCCGATCACCGGCCGGCCGTCGAACATGTCGTCCGGCAGGCCGCCATTCTTCATCCAGCTGCGGTGAATGAAGGCGTCCTTGTCAAAGCCGCCAAACCAGGCCTGCGAGCGGAGTGGGGTCTTGCGGGTCATGTTTCCTCGAGTGAATGGCGCCGCGGGCGATGGCCCGCGTGGTGGTGGCGAAATGTCAGGGGGTCTGAACGCCGAGCAGGCTGCGCGCGCGGCGCATCTTGGCGACGTTCTCGATATTCTTGTGCAGCAGCTTGGTCATGATGGCGCGGGCCCGCTCGGGATCGCGCTGGTGGATGGCCTCGGCGACCAGCTTGTGGTCGTCCGGATAGCGCGACGACACGGCATCGACCTCGATCGCCAGCGCGAAATTGGCCCGGAGCACGACGAACACCGTCCGCATCAGGCTGAGCATCATCTTGTTGTGGCAGGCTTCGAACAGCCGGCGATGGAACAGGATGTCCGCCTCGATGCCGGCGAACTTGTCCGGCGCGTTCTCCATCGCCTCGTAGGCCTCGAACAGACGGAGCACTTCCACCGTCGAGGCCGCGGTCGCCGCCAGCGCCGCCACCTGCGGCTCGATGATGGCGCGCAGGGCACTCAGTTCGTCGATCAGTTCGTCGCGCAACTCCGGATGATCGAGGTTCCACTGGATCACGTCGGGGTCGAGATAGTTCCATTCGCCGCGCGGCAGCACGACCATGCCCGTGCCGCGCCCGGCCAGGACGAGGCTCTTCGCCGACAGGATCTTGATCGCCTCGCGCACGACATTGCGGCCGACGCCCAGTTCGGCGGCGATCTCCGCCTCGACCGGCAGGGTGGTATCCGGCGGATACTGGCCCCAGACGATGGCGCGCCCCACGGTCTGGACGGCGTCGTCGACCAGGGTACGAACCTTCTTGCGCTCGCCGGTCAGGCTGGACCCCAATGGGGAGGAACGGTCAACGACCACGATCTGTCTCACAACTCCGGCCGTCCGGGACGACCTCTTCAGGCGCGGGTCAAGACCCCGCGCCTGCAACCATATAGTGCACCCGCCGCTCCGTCAGCGATCAGAACACGGCCGGCGCGACGGTCTCGTTCATCAGGATCGACACCGCCTTGTTGCCGAGCGCCAGCGCGATCGCATTGGTGTTGGCGGACGGAATAAACGGGATCGCCGAGCAGTCGATGACCCGGAGCCCGTCAACGCCGCGCACGCGCAGCTTGGTGTCGAGCACGGCCATCGGGTCGCCATCCGGTCCCATGCGGACCGAGCCGGACGGGTGATAATTGGTCTTCACCGTCTTGGCGCAGAAGGCGGCGAGTTCGTCGTCGCTGACCTTGTCGGAACCCGGCAGCAATTCGCCCTTGATGTTGGAGCCGACCGGCTCGGTCTTGAGCAGATTGCGGGCGAAGCGCATCGACGCGATCGTCAGGCGCAAATCGTCGGGATCGCCGAAGAAGTTCGAATCGACCACCGGCTTGGCGGCCGGATCGGCCGAACGAAGCTTGACCGATCCGCGCGCCTTCGGCCGCAGCAGGCAGGAGGTCAGCGTGACGCCATGCGTCGGCTGCATATCGGTGACATCGCGGTCGAGATAGACGATCGGCGCGCAATAGAGCTGCACGGTCGGCCGGTCGCCACCGTCCGGATCGTAGAACAGGCAGGATTCGATGCCGGTCGTCGACACCGGACCGGTGCCGAACAGCACATATTGCAGGCCGTTGCGCAGCATCGGCCAGCCCTTGTCCTCGCCGAAATAGCCGCTCGCCCGCTTGGTGGTGGCGATCACAGGCACCTCGTGGTGGTCCTGCAAATTCTGGCCGACGCCGGGCAGATCGGCATGGACGGCGATGCCGTGCTCCTTCAGATGGGCCTCGGGACCGAGACCGGACAGCATCAGGAGCTTGGCGGTATTGTAGGTGCCGGTGGCGACCAGGACTTCCTGATCGGCGCGCGCCTCGACACGCTTGCCTTCGTGCACATATTCGACGCCGACGGCCCGGTTGCCCTCGAACAGGATGCGGGTCACCAGCGCCTCGGTGACGACGGTCAGGCGCTTGTCGTTCATCACCTGCGACAGGAAGGAGAACACCGCGTCGCTGCGGCGCATCTTGCCGTTCACCACGCCCATGGTGTGCTGCATGACGCCGACGCCGTTCTGGCGCGCGCCGTTGAAGTCGGGATTGTAGGGAATGCCGGCGCCCTGGGCGGCGAGGATATAGTCCCGCGTCATCTCGCAGAGCTGGCCGGGGTCGGAGACCAGCAGGCTGCCGTCGATGCCGTGATAGGCGTCGTTGAACTTCTGGTTCTTTTCCAGCGCCTTGAAGTGCGGCAGCAGGTCGGCATAGCTCCAGCCGGTATTGCCGCCGAGGAATTCGTCCCAATGGTCGTAGTCGTCGCGCTGGCCGCGCATATAGACCATGGCGTTGACCGAGCTGCCGCCGCCAAGAACCTTGGCCTGCGGCACGATCGGGCCGCGGCCGCCGAGGCGCGGCTGCTCGACCGTGTGGTGCATCTCGAGGAAGTCCTCGCGGCCGAGATACTTCATGTAGCCGGCCGGCATCTGCATGAGCTTGGCGTAGTGCGACGGGCCGCGCTCGATCAGCAGGACACGGGCGCCATGGTCACGAACCAGGCGGGTCGCCGCGACGCAGGCGGACGAGCCGCCGCCGGCAATGATGTAATCAAAGGCCATGAGGATCGGTCCTGTCAGAAGCGAAGGCGCTTTTCGCTCTTCGTGTCGAAGAGGAAAATATGTTCCGGACGAATGCGCAAGCCGACGCGTTCGTCGAGCTGCGGCCGGAAGGATGAATCGGCCATCACCGTCATTCGCGTCTCGCCGAGCTGTGCCGTGATCTGCATGCCGGAGCCGGTATATTCGACCGAATAGACGGAACCGACGACATCGGCCTCTTCCGGCGGGGCGACGACGATGTGATCGGGGCGGATGCCCAGCGTGACCGCGCCGCCAAGCTGGACCGGGAAGCCTCCGAGGCGAACGCCGGGCGCCGTGAACGTGCCGGCCGACAGGGTGCCGGCGATCAGGTTCATCGGCGGCGAGCCGATGAAGGTGGCGACGAACAGCGAGGCCGGATCCTCGTAGATCTCTTCCGGAGTGCCAAGCTGGACGATTTCGCCCTTGTTCATGACGGCGACCCGGGTCGCCAAAGTCATCGCCTCGATCTGGTCGTGCGTCACATAGATGGTGGTCGTCTTCAGCTCGTGATGCAGCCGCTTCAGCTCGGCCCGCATCGAGACGCGCAGGATGGCGTCGAGATTGGAAAGCGGCTCGTCCATCAGGAAGAGGTTCGGCGTCCGCACGATGGCGCGCGCCAAGGCGACGCGCTGGCGCTGGCCGCCGGAAAGAGCGCGCGGGCGACGCTCGAGCAGGGCTTCGAGATGCACCTTCTCCGCCGCCGACTTGACGCGGCGCTGGCGCTCGGCCGCGGGGAGATTGCGCAGCTTCAGAGGGTATTCGATGTTCTCTCCGACGGTGAAATGCGGATAGAGGCCGTAGTTCTGGAACACCATCGCGATGTCGCGGTCGCGCGCCGGACGATCGTTGACCCGCTCGCCACCGATCAGGATATCGCCGCCGGAGACGGGCTCTAGCCCGGCGATCATGCGCATCGTCGTCGTCTTGCCGCAGCCGGACGGTCCGAGCAGCACCAGGAACTCCTGATGCGCGATCTCCAGATTGAGATCCTGGATGGCAGCGAAATTACCCCAGCGTTTCGACACGCCACGAAGCTGTACGTCGACCAAATCAACCTCCCGAACTCCTCACCCTGGCCCGGCCGACGCGACCTCTATCCTACGCGTCCGCTACGCCATCGGACTCGGGAGGCCGGAGGACCGGCTTGACTTTCCCTCGCCACGAGTCCCATTCTTAGCATCACTAAATCCTACTTATCAAGTTGATGAGTATGATGAGGCTCGCCGCAGGAGGCGACGGGCCGGCCGGACGCAGGATGCAAATCGTCCGTCCTGTGCGTATCAATTCGGGAGGAACCATGTCGAAATCCGTTCTGCCGCCCAAGGGTGGACTGCATCTGCCGATCACCCGCCGCAGCCTGCTGCAGGCAACCGCGATCCTGTCCGGCGCCGGCATCCTGTCGGTGCATGGCGTGCCGGTCTTCGCCAGCGAAGTCTTCGACGACATCAAGGGCCAGTGGGAATCGGCCAAGATGGACTGGAAGCGCCAGAGCGGCGCGACGATCGTCCTGAACGGCGTCCAGCACCCGTGGATGGATGCGATCACGCCGCTGGTGCCGCATTTCACCAAGCTGACCGGCATCGAGGTCAAGGTCCAGACCCAGTCGGAGTCGGAATACATCGCCTCGCTGCCGGTCAAGCTGGGCGCCAAGAGCGCGACGCCGGATGTCTACATGGTCTGGGCGCTCGGCCAGGCCGTCACCGCCGGTTGGCTCGAGCCGCTCGGCCCGATGTTCGCCGACCCGAAGCTGACCGACCTCGCCTGGTGGGATGTGGACGATTTGTTCCCGTCGACGCGCGCCTACCAGACCTGGGCCGACGGCAACCAGTATGTCGTCTCGGTCACGGCCGAGGCGCAGACGCTGTTCGCCAACAAGACCATGCTGGACGAGAAGGGCCTCGCCCTGCCGAAGACGATGGACGAGCTGCTCGCCACCGCCAAGGCGCTGAAGACCGACGACATCGCCGGCATCGCCATGCGCGCCAAGTCGGGTGACGGCGCCACCTGGCCGGCCGGCGGCTTCGTCTTCTCCTATGGCGGCGCCATCATCGGCCTCGACGGCAAGGTCGCCGTCGATCAGCCCGAGGCGGTGGCAGCCATCGACATGTACGGCAAGCTGCTGCGCGAGGCCGGCCCGATCGGCAGCGGCAATTACCACTGGATGGAGTGCCTGAACGACTTCATGGCCGGCGCCGTCGCGATGTCGAGCGACTCGTCCAACTTCGCCACCGACATCGGCAACAAGGACAAGAGCGCCGTCGCCGGCCAGGCCATCTATGGCGGCATGCCGACGGCCGCCGGCAAGCCGGCCAAGCCGAACATCTACAACTGGACGATCGGCATGAACCCAAACGCCGCCAACAAGGACGCGGCCTTCCTGTTCCTGCTCTGGGCGACCTCGAAGCCGACGGCGGCGATGGCCGCGGCGGCCGGCCTCGCCACCCAGCGCACCTCGGCCTGGAAGACCAGCGCCTTCGGCGAGCGTTTCGGCAAGCAGGCCGTGTCGGCCGTACTGGAGAACCTGAACGCCGCCGACGCCGATCTGATGAAGGCGACCTGGTTCCACGCCAAGGGGCCGCAGATCCTCGACGCCTTCGGCATAGGCGTGAACGAAGTGGTCACCGGCGCGAAGGATGCGCAGTCGGCCATGACGGCTGCGGCGGAGAAGATGCGGGCCGCCATCGGCTGATCCGCCCGCTTCGCTTCGAAACCGACTGGCGGGGTGGCGAAAGCCGCCCCGCATCTGACTGGATCCCCAAGATGCGCTCCTCCGCCGCCCGCAGCCGCAACCGCTTCATCCTGCTCATGCTCGCACCGGCCACGGTGCTCCTGGCCGGGCTGACGCTCATTCCCTTCGTCGTCAGCGTCGGCTTCTCGCTGACCAATTATTCGCTGACCGCGCCGAACGACATCGCCTTCATCGGCCTCGGCAACTATCTCGCTCTGTTCTCGAGCAGCGAATTCTGGAACGCGGCCTGGATCACGGTGCTGTTCACCGTCGTCGCCGTCGGGCTGCAGCTCGTGCTCGGCGTCGGCATCGCCGCCCTCCTGCATCACGAGACGCGGGCGGTCTCGGCGCTCCGGCTGATCTATCTGCTGCCGATGGCGATCACGCCGGTGGCGGCGGTCTTCACCTTCCGCATGATGTTCAATCCGACGCTCGGCGTGTTCAACTACATCCTGAAGACGATGGGCCTGCCGGCGCAGGACTGGCTCGGCTCGCCGACCATGGCGCTGGTGTCGCTGATTCTCGTCGACAGCTGGCAGTGGACGCCCTTCATCCTGCTGATCGCCGCCGGCGGCCTCGCCGCCCTCGACGAGGAGCCGCTGGAAGCGGCCCGCATGGACGGCGCCGGGCCGATGGCGATCTTCTTCCAGCACACGCTGCCGATGCTGTTCCCCTATCTGGCGGTCGCGATCGTCTTCCGCTCGATCGATGCCTTCAAGACGTTCGACATCATCTTCGTCCTGACCAATGGCGGGCCGGGCGTTGCGACGCGCACGCTCAACCTGCTCGCCTACAAGCAGGGCATCGAGTTCCTTTCCATGGGCTATGCCGCGGCGATCGCCATCGTCATGCTGATCGTCACCATCGTCGCCAGCCAATTGTTCCTGCGGCGGGTCGACCTGTTCAAACCCAAGGCGGCGCTGTGATGGCCGAGATGACGATGACAAGCTCTCCCGACCGCGTGAACCTGCGCCCGCTCTCGCCCGCCACGCGGCTTGCGCGCGCCCTCGCGCCCTGGGCCCGCCGGCTGATCCTCTGGGCCTTCGCCATCTGGTGCCTGTTCCCGATCTACTGGCTCGCCACCATGAGCCTGAAGCGGCAGGTCGACGCCATGGCGCGCACGCCGCGCTTCTGGTTCCAGCCGATCTGGGACAATTACCTCGCCGTCATAAAGGCCGGCGACATCTGGAACTATTTCGGCTCGTCGCTGATCGTCGCGCTGGCGACCACGGCAGTCGCCCTCGCCCTCGGCATCCCGACCGCCTATGTGCTGGCGCGCTACCGTTTCCGCGGCAATTCCGATTTCGGCTTCTGGATTCTCTCGACCCGGATGACGCCGCCGGTCGCCATGCTGATCCCGTTCTTCGTGCTCTATGTCCGCACCGGGCTGATGGACACCTATCCCGGCCTCGTCATCGCCCATGTCGCGATCAACCTGTCGATCGTGGTCTGGCTGATGAAGGGCTTCTTCGAGGATCTGCCGAGCGAGCTGGAGGAAGCCGCTTTCATGGACGGCGCCACCTATTTCCAGGCGTTCCGCCAGATCTGCCTGCCGGTGGCGCTACCCGGCATCGCCGCCGTCGCCATCCTCTCCTTCCTGTTCTCCTGGAACGAGTTCCTGTTCTCGCTGGTGCTGACCAACGAGATCCGCACCGTGCCGGTCGGCCTCTATTCCTTCGTCGGCTATCAGCAGGTGCGCTGGGGCGAACTGTCGGCCTCGGCCGTGCTGATGCTGGTGCCGGTGCTCGCCTTCGTCTTCATTTTCCAGAAGCAGCTCGTTCGCGGCCTCACCATGGGAGCCACCAAATGACCGTTCGCGGCATTCACGCCATCCTCTACGCCTTCTTCGACGAGGACGAGCGGCTCGACCGCGCCGCCATGCGCCGGCAGGTCGAGCTCTGCCTCGACGCCGGCGTCGCCGGAATCGCCGCGCTCGGCCTCGCGACCGAAGTCGCAAAACTCTCCTTCGACGAGCGCCGAACGCTGATGCAGTGGGTGTCAGAGGATGTCGGCGGCCGCGCGCCGCTCGGCTTCACCATTCTCGGCCAGTCGGTCGAGGAACAGGTGGCGCTGGTGCGGGCGGCGGAGGCGGCGAAGGCCGACTGGATCATCCTGCAGCCGCCGGCCGTCGGCAGCTACGGCGCCGACGAATACATCGCCTTCTTCAGCCGCATCATGGCGCAGACGGACCTGCCGGTGGCCATCCAGAACGCGCCGCAATATCTCGGCCGCGGCCTCGACGCCGGCGACATCGCCCGGCTGATGGAGCGCCATCCCAACATGACGCTGATCAAGGCCGAGGATTCGGCCGTCGGCATCGAGCGGCTGATCGCCCGCACCGAGGGTCGGATCGACGTCTTCAACGGCCGCGGCGGGCTGGAGCTGATCGACAATCTGCGCGCCGGCTGCGCCGGCTTCCTGCTGGCGCCCGACCTGGTCGACCGCGCCGTCGAGGTCATGCGGCTGCACGATGCCGGCGACCCCGCCGCCGACGCCCGCTACGCCGAGATCGTGCCGGCGATCGTCTTCGTCATGCAGTCGCTCGAAACGCTGATCTGCTACGGCAAGCGCCTGTTCGCAGCGCGCGCCGGATTGACCGTGCACGACCGCGGCCCCGCCCTGCGGCCGACCGAATTCGGCCTGTCGCTGGTGGCCCGGCACGCCGAGGCGCTCGGCCCGTTCGCCGGAACGATCTCGCGCTAGCACGACATTCGGGGCGGCCAGGCCGCCCCGAACCCCTCAGGGGGAAGAACTCGCCGCCGGCCTGGCCGGGCCCTCATGCAGCACGACCCGGTCGCGGCCCTCGGCCTTGGCACGGAACAGCGCCTGATCGGCCGCCTTGACGAGATCGTCCGGCGAGCCGCCTTCTTCCGGCAGCATGGTCGCCACACCGATGCTGACGCTGA
This sequence comes from Kaistia granuli DSM 23481, assembly GCF_000380505.1. Lineage (GTDB taxonomy): Bacteria > Pseudomonadota > Alphaproteobacteria > Rhizobiales > Kaistiaceae > Kaistia > Kaistia granuli. The sequence goes on from NZ_AQYH01000005.1 coordinate 18,065, forward strand.
TCCGGCCCTCGCCATGTGGAATGGCGAGATCGCGCACGCCCTCGGTCAATCGCTCCGCCACATGCTGCGCCCCGGCGAGCGTCACATCGGTCAGGACGATGACGAACTCCTCGCCGCCATAGCGTGCTGCCAGATCGGTTGAGCGGTTGGCGCTCGACTGCAGCACGCCCGACACCCGCTTCAGCACGTCGTCGCCGGCAAGGTGGCCATAGGCGTCATTGTAGCGCTTGAAGTGGTCGACATCGATCATCAGCACCGAGACCTCCGTCTGCGTGCGCAGGCCGCGCTTCCATTCGGCGCCGAGATACTCATCGAAATAGCGCCGGTTGCCGAGGCCGGTGAGGCCGTCGATCCGGGTCAGCCGCTCCAGCTCGAGATTGACCCGCATCAGCTGGCGCTGGCTCTCCCGCAGTGCCCGATAGGCCTCGTCGCGCTGGACGTGATCGAGATAGGCCCGCGTGTGATAGCGGATGCGGGCCATCAGCTCGACCCGGTCCGGCAGCTTGACCAGATAATCGTTGGCGCCGGCCTGGAACGCCTCGCTCTTGATCGACGGATCGTCCTTGGCCGACAGCACGATCACCGGGACCGAATGGGTCGTGGCTGTCTTGCGGTAGTGGCGCACGAGTTCCATGCCGTCGATGCCCGGCATCACCAGATCCTGCAGGATCACCGTCGGCTTGACGCGCTCGGCGACGGCCAGCGCTTCCATCGGGTCGGTGCAATAGTGAAAGTCCATGTCCGGCTGGGTGGCCAGCATCCGTCGCACCGCCTCGCAGATCATCACCTGGTCATCGACCAGCAGGACCATCGACAGGTATTTGTCGGCCGGCACGGGTGTCGGCAGCTCCGACGAACCGGGCTGCTGCGGGTTGAAATCCTGTTCACCCTTCATGGGATGACCTTTTCAAGCATTGGCACGGGCGCAGGCCTCGACGAGGCGCGACGCTATGGAATCGAGCGGAAGGATCTCCGCGGCGGCACCCAGTTCGGCGGCCGCCTTCGGCATGCCATAGACCGCGCTGGTCGCGCGGTCCTGGGCGATAGTGAGATGATGCCGCTCACGCAGCGTCTTCAGGCCGGCGGCGCCGTCGCGGCCCATGCCGGTCAGGAGCACGCCGACCAGATCGTCCTGCCACCAGCGCGCGGCGCTTTCGAAGAAGACATCGATGGACGGACGATAGATGTGCTGGCGCGGCTGCTGCGAATAGCCGAGCTCCTGGCTCGACTTGAAGACCAGATGGTCGCTGGTCGAGGCGACCAGGATGGTGCCGGGCTTCGGCCGGTCGCCTTCGCGGGCGGCCCGGATCGGCAGCGCGATATGCTGGCCGAGCCAATCGACCAGGCCGGCGACGAATTGCTCGTCGAGATGCTGCACCAGGACGATCGCCGCCGGGAAATCGACCGGCAGCCCGCCGAGCACCGCCGCCAGGGCGGCCGGACCGCCGGCCGAGGCGCCGATGGCGACGAGGCTGGAGGCGCGCGCGCCGGCGACCGGCTGCGCCGTCGTGGCGGTCCGCTTGCCGGGCACCTCGTGCACCAGCTTGCCGATCGTGGTGATCTTGGTCAGGAGCGCCGTGGCGGTGCCTGTGCCGTCGCCCCGCACGCCTGCCTGCGGCATGTCGACGGCGTCGAGCGCGCCATGGCCCATCGCCTCGTAGACGCCCGGGACGTTGTCCTCGATGCTGGCGGTAACCAGCAGGATCGGACAGGGCGTCGCCAGCATGATGCGGCGGGTCGCCTCGACCCCGTCCATGACCGGCATGTTCAGATCCATCAGCAGCAGATCGGGCAGATCGCGCTGGCAGAGCGCCACCGCCTCAGCGCCGTCCCTGGCGATCCAGGCGAGCTGATGCTCGGCCGTCGAGGCCAGGATTCGCCGCAGCAGCTCCACGGCGATCGGCATGTCGTTGACGATGCCGATTCTCATCCGATGCTTCCCTGGCGCAGGTTCATTCCGTTGCCTCCCCGATCAGATCCACGACGGCATGAAGCAGCGTTTCGTCATGAAAGCTGCCCTTGGTCAGATAATAATCGGCACCCGCATCGAGGCCGCGCGCCCGGTCTTCCTCGCGATCCTTGTAGGACACGATCATCACCGGCAAGCTTCTCAGGCGAACATCCTTCTTGATCAGGGTGACGAGTTCGATGCCGTCCATGCGGGGCATGTCGATATCGGTCACCACCAGGTCAAACGGATCGGAGCGGACAGCGTTCCAGCCATCCATGCCGTCGACCGCCACTTCGACCTCATAGCCGTGATAGTCGAGCAGTTTGCGCTCGAGTTCGCGCACCGTCAGCGAATCGTCGACCACCAGGACCCGTTTGCGCCGTCGCGCGGCGGCCGCGCCCGACCGGCGCCGCTCCAGCGTCCGCAATCCGCCGGCCGCGGCCAGCTTCTCGGCCGAACGTACCATGTCGGCGACATCGAGGATCAGCACCGGCGACCCATCATCCATCAGGGCCGCCGCGCTGATATCCTTGACCTTGGCGAGACGCTGATCGAGCGTCCGCACGACAAGCTCGCGCTCGCCCAGGAAACGGTCGACGACCAGCCCATACGCCTCGCCGCGATCGCCGACGACGACGACCGAAAGCTCGCCTTCGTCGAGCCGCGGCTCACCGCGTCCCAGCACTTCGTGCGTCGTCAGCAGGCCAAGCTGCCGGTTATCGAAGTGGAAATGCGGTCGACCTTCCAGCATCTCGATCTGCTCGCGCGCCAGCGACAGCGTGCGGATGATGCCGGTCAGCGGAAACGCGTAGGGCTCCTCGTCGACCTCGACCAGGAGCGTGCGCATCACCGACAGCGTCAGCGGCAGCTGCAGGCGGAACTGCGTTCCGGCGCCGGGTTGCGAGGCAACGCTGACCAGGCCGCGCACCTGTTTGGCCATCGCCTGCACGGCGTCGAGGCCGACGCCGCGTCCGGAAACATGGCTGACGGACGCCTTCATCGAGAAGCCGGGCAGGAACAGGAACTCCAGCAGCTCCGCCTCGCTCAGGCTGGCCGCCGTCGCCTCCGTCGTCAGCTGGCGTGCGAGGATCGCGGCGCGCAACGCCTCCAGCTCGATGCCCCTGCCGTCATCGGCGACGACGATCTGCAGCAGACCGGCCTTGTGCCAGGCCTCCAGACGCACCACGGCTTCGGCAGGCTTGCCGGCGGCGAGCCGCTCTTCCGGAGTCTCGACGCCATGGTCGACGGCGTTGCGCAAAAGATGGCCGAGCGGCGCCTCGAGCTGCTCCAGGATATCGCGATCGATGCTGGTCGAGCCGCCGATGATCTCGAGCCGAACCTGCTTGCCGAGGCTGCGGCCGAGGTCGCGTATGCTGCGCGAAAAGTGCCGGACGCCATCCTCGAACGGCCGCATCCGGCTGGCGAGCGTCTCGTCATAGAGACGGTTGGCGAGATCGGTGGCGCGCCGGTCGATCGCTTCCAGCTCGTCGAGGCGGGCGGCGAGAAAGAGATGACCCTGCAGCAATTGTCGCTGCGCCTCTTCAAAGGCGAGCGCCGCCTTCTCCTCGACCGTGACCGGCAGGGCCGCGCGCAGATGCTCGAAGGCGCGGACGGTGTTGTTCTGCAGGCGCTTCAACCGCAGCAATTCGTCGTGGAACGGACGAAGCCGGCGGGCTTCCATCAAGGATTCGCCCGCTAGCCCCAGCAGCCGGTTCAGGCTCTCGGCCGTGACCCGGACCATGCTGTCACCGGAAGCGCCCGATGCGGATGGCGGGGGATCAACGGCTTCGACACGCGGCTCCGGCGCGCGGGTGGGTTCCGTCCCCTGCGCACTCGCGGCCGGCGCGACGAGGGGTACCGGTGGATCCGAGACCGGGTTCGAAGCGGCGTCCAGCGTTGCCAGGAAGGCGGCGATCACACCGGCGAAACGGCCGTCATCGGCTGGATACTCGCCGGTATCGCCTGGCTCGTCGCTGCCGGCGGCGATGGCGGCCAAGAGGTCGACACCCCCAAGCAGCGCGTCGATATGGTCGCGGTTGAGGGCCAGCCGGCCTCTTTGGGCGGCGACCAGGCATTCCTCCATCGCATGCGCCACCTCGACGGCGGCGGCGAGGTCGATGATGCGGGCCGCGCCCTTCAGCGAATGGGCGGCGCGCATGCACGCCTCGAGATGGTCGGCCGCGACCGGATTGCGCTCCAGCGCCAGGAGACCTGCGGTCAGCGCCTCGGACTGCGTCGCGAGCTCGGCCCGGAACAGGTCCAGCATGGAGAACTGGCTGAAATCCTCGCTGCTCATGCGATGCTCCGATCGATCGCATCGAGAAGTCTCGTCTCGTCCAGAATGCCGACCGACCTCCCCTGCCAGGCCAGCATGGTCTTGGTGAAGGCCGACGCCGCCTGGCCGACCGTGCCCGGAACCGCCGTCAGCGCGTTGGGGCGAAAACGATGGATGCCGTGCACCTCATGCACGCTGAACGCGATCCGGCCATTGGCACGGCCGATCACCACCAGCCGCTCGAAATGCAGGCTGCGGTCGCGGCGCTCGACCTCGGCGTCCTTGTCGATGCCGAGCAGGGTGGCGAAGGAAATGCAGACGAGCAGTTCGCCGCGCACATTGACGATGCCGCGCACGATGCCGTTGCGCCGGTGCGGCAGCGAATGCACCCGGCGCGGCTCCGCCACCTCCTCGAACACGGAGGTCGACAAGGCCAGCCATTCCTCGCCGATACGGAAGATGACGACGGCGGCGAGCGCTTCGTCGCCATCAGTCTCGCCCGCCTTTTCGCCGGCGAAATGCGCCGCCCATTCGGCGCGATAATCCGCCGATAACGGCCGGTCAAGCAGCCCGCGCGCGGCGTCCTCGAAGGTCGGACAGTTGCGGCAATGCAGATGCGTTTCGAGCTCCGGACAAGAACGATCGCCTTGGACGCCGATCCGGCGCCAGCAATCGTCGATCTCCCATGCCGCGGCGGCCGCGAATGTCCCGGAAGCATCCGACATCAAGTGCCGCTCCTATTCGTCATCCGGCCGAGCCGACCGGTCAGAACCCTGGCCCCGGCCGCGTCGCCTTGTCGTTGCAGCAACAAGGCGAGATGCGCCATCGCCTCGCGGTGATCGGGCGCGAGATAGATCGCCTTGCGATAATTCTGGACCGCCTCCTCGGCGTTGCCGGCGGCGTCCAGGACGAGGCCCAGGCGATAAAACGCCTCGGCAGACGAGCCAAATTCGCGCAGATGCGAGCGCGCCGCCGCCTCCGCCTCTGCCAGCCGGCCGGCATTGGCGGCGCGTTCGATGGCGGCGAGGCTCGCGGCGACGCGGTCCGGCGATTGTACCGCCGGGGCGACAGGCGCCGGACGTGATTTTGCAGGCGCGGGCGACCGAGCGGCCGGCCGGTCGGCCGCCTTGGTACCGCCCGGGGGAAGCGCGCGGACCGGGCGCACCGCGCCCGGCGGCGTTGCGGGCTGCGCGCCCTCGGGCCTCAGCGTGAAGGCGAACGCCATCGGCAACCGGGCGGAGACGAAACCCTGCGCCATCGGCAACGCCGATTCGGCCGGGCCGACGAGCAGCAGCCCTTCCGGGGCCAGCACGCCCTTCAGCCGGTCGAGCGCGCGGTCCTGCGTCGGCCGATCGAAATAGATGAGCAGATTGCGACAGAAGACGATGTCGAAGCGACCGGCCTCGGACCGAAGGTCGAGATCGAAGAGGTTGGCGCAGACGAAACGCACCCGCTCCCGCACGGCGTTTCGCGGCCGATAGGCGGCCTCGACCGGCTCGAAATAGCGGTCGCGGAAGCTGAGATCGCGGCCGCGGAACGAGTTGCGGCCATAGATCGCCCGCTCCGCATAGGCGATATTGCGCGCGCTGACATCGCGGGCCTCGACGACGAACGCCTCCGCCGCGAAACCGGCGTCGAACATCGCCATTGCCATCGAATAGGGCTCTTCGCCCGTCGAGCAGGGGAAGCTCAGGAGCCGGAGGGGGCGATGGTGGCGCCGTTGCGCGTGCAGGTGTTGCGCCATCGCCGCGAAGGCGCCCTCATCGCGAAAGAACCAGGTCTCGGGAACCACGGTGGCGTCGATCAGCTCCTGCCGCTCGGCGCGCGATCCGCTGAGAAAATCCCAATAGGCGTGCAGGTCGGTGGTGCCGAGAGCCGTCATCCGCTCCTTGAGCGCATGACGAATGACCGAAGCGCCGACGGCGTCGCTGCTGAGGCCGATCTCGTCCTTCAGGAACTGTTCGATCACGCCCTGCATCAGGGGCTCGTCGCAAGCTGGCGAAACAGGATGTCGCGGAGGGCCGGCGGCAACAGCGCCTCGGCCCGGACCAGCTGGATCAGCCCACGCGCATCGGCGGCGACCGGCCCGAGATAGGGGGGCATGCCGGCCTCGACGCCGGACGGCACGAAATCGGCGGGATCGCGCGACAGGGTCTCGATGACCCGCTCGGCGACGAGGCCGAGCCGGCGCGTTTCGCCCTCCCCGACGGGATAGCGGATCAGGATGATGCGCGTGCTCAGCACCGCGGCCGAAGGACGGCCGAGCGCCAGCAGGCTGAGATCGAGCAGCGGCACGGGGCCGCCATGATAGTTGATAGCGCCGACGACGCCGTGCGGCGCACCAGCCAGGACGGTGGGCGTGACGAAGGGCAGGACTTCCTCGACCTGCTCGACATCGAGAACGTAGCGGTCCCTGCCCAGACGAAACATCAGGAACAGCATGGTTCGACCCTCGTCTCCTCAGTGGACCGCATCAGCCGCGCAGCTTGAACCGGGTGATGCTGCTGCGCAGCCCGCTCGATACCTGGTTCAGCTCCTCGATGGCGAGCGACGATTGCTGCAGCGATTCGACCGTCTGCTGCGCCGCCTCGCTCAATTGCGACAGCGCGTCGCTGATCTGGCCGGCGCCGGTCGCCTGCGCCTGCATGCCCTCATTGGCGATCTCGAAGCGCGGCACCAGGCCCTGCACCTGCTCGATGATCTCGGACAGCTGGCCACCGACCTGCTGCACCTCGGTCATGCCGCGGCGCACTTCCTCGGAGAACTTGTCCATGCCCATGACGCCGGCGGCGACGGCGGACTGGATGTCCTTGACCATCTGCTCGATGTCATAGGTCGAGACGGCGGTCTGGTCGGCGAGGCGACGGATCTCGGTGGCGACGACAGCGAAGCCGCGACCATACTGGCCGGCCTTCTCCGCCTCGATGGCGGCGTTGAGCGACAGGAGATTGGTCTGGTCGGCGACCTTGGTGATGGTGGTCACCACCTGGTTGATGTTGCCGGCCTTCTCGCTGAGGATCGCCAGCTTGGCGTTGATGGCGCCGGCAGCCTCCATCACATGCCGCATGGTCGCCTCCATCCGCGACAGGCCGGCCTGGCCGCCGCCCGCCAGTTCGGCGGTCTGTTCGGCAACGGTCGACACCTCGTTCATCGTGCGGACGAGTTCGTTCGACGTCGCCGAGATCTCCTTGGCAGTGGCGCCGATTTCCGTCGTCGTGGTGGCGATCTCGTTCGCCGTCGCCTGCTGCTGCTTCGAGGTCGCGGCGACCTCGGTGATCGAGGTGTTGACCTGGATGCCGGATTTCTGCACCTGACCGATCAGCGTCGTCAAATCGTCGGCCATGCCGTTGAAGCCGTCGGCCAGCGTCGAGAACTCGTCGCGGCGCGCCAGCGCCAGGCGCTGGCTGAAATCGCCGCGCCGCATCACCGCGACGGCGGCGACGAGCTGGCCGAGCGGCCCCATGATGGCGCGGAATAGCCAGTAAGCGAGCAGAACGGACAAGACGAGCGCGACAACGAAGCTGCCGATCAGCACCAGCTTGGCCGACTGCACATTGGCGAGGATGGTCTGGGTCGAGCGGTCGCTTTCGAGCTTGTTGTAGTCGACCATCTTGCGCAGGCCGGCCTGGATCTGCTCCAGGATCGGCTCGAGTTCGTTCTTGATGGAGGCGCGCTGCTGAGCCACCGCTTCGGCCGTCGCGCCATTGCGGATCATCGCGACGACCGCATCCTCCCTCGGGAAGAAGTCGTCGGCGAGCTGGCGCACCACATCGAGATTGACCTTGTCCTGCTCGGAATCGAAGGACTTCTCATAGGTGACCATCAAGCCGCGCAGATAGTCCCGATTGGCCTCGATCGCCGCCGTCGCGCTCTGGCGCGCCGCGTCGGTTTCCGACAGCGCCAGATCCTGCACCAGTGTCTGCGTCTCGATCCAGCCCGCCATCATCTCCAGGCTGTAGAACAGGCCCGGCACCGTCTTGGTCTCGACGGAAATCGCCTCGTTCTCGGTCCGGATCAGCGAGAGAAAGGTGAGCGCCGCCATGATCGACATCACCACCAGCACCGCGGCGAAACTGCCGAGAATACGTTGACGAATGGTCAGATTGTTCATCGAGCGTGGTTCCGTCATGCAAGCGTGGCTCGGCTCCGGGAGCCCTGGCCGCATTCCCGCGAACGCGCCGACCCATCGGATGATCGCATGACTATAGCGGCCAATCCTTTCATCTCCATTGCAGGCCGACGCAAAACGGACGTGGCCAACAAGAAGAAGATGGATGGAAGACCAGCAATGACGGCCCGGCCGGAAGCATCCGCCCGCCGTCTCTCTCCGTCTCGTCGGCGCGACATCGCCGTCACCGCCAGGCCAGACCCTACAGTCGGCGGAGCCTCGCGCCTCCCGCCGAAGGCCTAGAGTCCCATCGCGCGGTGCATGGCGCGGGCGAGATGGGCGTCCATCGCCGCGACAGCGGCTTCCGGATCCTGGTTTTCCAGCCCCTCGATGACGGCGAGATGCTCGTGCATCGTCTGCGCGACCGCCAACGCCGACAGCATGTACATGTTGTCGAGCCGGATGACGCCGATCTGCTCCATCATGTGGGCATGCGCCGTGGCGATCAGCGGATTGCGCAGGCTGTCGATCATGTGACGGTGAAACGCGCCGTCGACGGCCGAGGACTGCTCGATCAGCGCCGATTCGAGCGTGCCGGAACGGGCGAGCTCGATGATCGCTTCGTGACGTTCGCGCCAGGAGGCGAGATCCTCCTGCCCGGCGCGCTCGGCATAGCGCCGCACGGCCTCCGCCTCCAGCACGCGGCGCATCTGGAAGCAATCCTTCAGATGGCTCATGTCCGGCTTGACGATGCGGATGCCGGAACGCGGCAACACGGCGAGGAAGCCCTCCCGCTCCAGCAATTGCATGGCCTCGCGCAGCGCCCCGGTCTGCACCTGCAGCAGATCGGCGAGCTCCCCCTGCGACACGGTCGCGCCGATCGGAATCTGGCGCGAGAACAACGCCTCCTTGAAGCGCTGGTAGGCCACCTGACTGAGCTTCGTGGGGGCGTCTGCCGCCTGGACCATGGTTTTCCCCTCTCCCTGAACGCGCCTTATATCACGATCTTCATATATGAAACAGCGGTCCTATTGCTATCAGATGGCCGATATGAATAATCAGATCAGGATTTTGGTTGCGGGAAGAGGCAACCAGACTCGATCAAATTGACCCTTGGGAGGAACTCATGGTCGCCAATCTCACTCGCCGTGGCCTCATGGCGGGCAGCGCCGTGCTGGCCGCCTCGGCCGCCTTCGCCCCGATGCGCGCCCTCGCCGCCACCAACATCAATTATTGGCACCACTTCACCAGCCAGGCCGAGTTCGCCGGCCTGCAGGCGGTGATGGAATCCTTCGCCAAGTCCCATCCGGCGATCCAGGTCACCCAGGAAAACATCCCGAACCCCGAATTCATGGCGAAGTTCACCGCGGCCGTGGTGTCCGGCAGCCGTCCCGACGCCACCATGGTGACGGCCGAGCGGCTCGCCGACATGCTTGCCATGGAAGGCCTCGTCGACATCACGGCGCGCGTCGACGCCTGGGATCAGAAGGCGAACTTCCCGGATGACCGCTGGAAGGGCATCTCGCGTGAAGGCAAGATCTATGGCGTGCCCGCTTTCGCCTTCGTCGATTGGGGCTATTACCGCTCCGACTGGTTCGAGGAAGCCGGCATCGCGGGCCCGCCGGCCACCTATGCCGAGTTCGTCGACATCGCCAAGAAGTTGACCGATCCGGCCAAGGGCCGCTACGGCTTCGGCATGCGCGGCGGCGCCGGCGGCCAGAAATACGTGCTTGACGTGATGGAGGCGTTCGGCGCGCCGGTCGTCGACGCCGAGGGCAATATCGGTCTCGACCGCGACAAGGCGATCGAGGCAGTCAAGTTCTATGCCGGCCTCTTCACCACCGACAAGGTCGTGCCGCCGAGCGCGCCCGGCGACGGCTACCGCCAGATCATGGAAGCCTTCCGCACCGGCCAGACCGGCATGATCTGGCATCACACCGGCTCGTTCCAGGAGATCTCGGCAGCCCTCAAGCCCGGCGTCGAGTTCAAGACGTTCGCGATTCCCGCCGGTCCCGTCGCCCGCGTAGCCCGTCTCGCCTATCTCTACAATGCGATGATGAAGGAAGAGAACGCCGACGCCGCGTGGGACTGGATCAGCTATTGGGGCCAGACAGAGCCGGCGCTCGCCCTGCTCGAGAAGACGGGCTACTTCCCGGCCAACGCCGCCGTGGTCAACGACGAGCGCATCACCTCGAACCCGCTCTATGCGCCGGCCGTCGAGACGCTCTCCTTCGGCATCCTGCCGGCCAATTTCGTCGGCATCGCCGGCTGGTCGGAGCACACCGTGCTCGCCGCCTTCCAGAAGGTTCTGATCGGCCAGCTGTCGGCCGAGGACGCCGTCGACGAGATGATCGCCGGCCTCGAAGAGACCAAGTAGCGCGCCGGGCCAGCATCGGCCGGGCGGTCGCGTTTCACGCCGCCGCCCGGATCGCGCACGCCCGCCGCCCAGCCCACCTGACCTCCGCATCGCATGAAAGTCGTTGGCGTGCCGACCACGCCGGGAGCAACCCGTGAAGATCACCGACATCCGCGCCTACATCATCGAGGACGACCATCCGCAGCACGCCTTCCGCTGGCGCCAGGGCCTGGCCGGCTCCGGTGACGGCACGGCGCCCGGCGAGCGACCGAAGACGGCCATCCTGCGCATGGATACGGACGAGGGCATCACCGGCTCGGTCAGGATCGCCGATGGCGAGGCGATCGCCAGCCTGACGCGCCGCCGCCTGAAGACGCTGATCGGCGAGAACCCGCTGATGACCGAGCGGCTGTGGACGCTGATCTGGGAGATCGACCGCGTCGAGGAGCTGCACATGCGCCATCTCGGCCTGATCGACCAGCTCGCCTGGGACATCAAGGCGAAGAAGGCGGGCCTGCCGGTCTACCAGATGATCGGCGGCAACAACGACCGCGTGCAGGCCTATGCCTCGACCGTCACCTGGGACACGATGGACGAGTATGAGCGCTACATCAAGGAATGCATGGATGTCGGCTTCACCGCCTTCAAGCTGCATGCCTGGGGCGACGCCAAGCAGGACGCCAAGCTCAGCCACAATCTGCGCAAGTGGACCGGCGACGACGCCGTGCTGATGTTCGACGGCTCGGCCGGCTGGGACTTCGTCACCTCGCTCTGGTTCGGCCGCCAGCTCGAGGATGCCGGCTTCTACTGGTACGAGGAGCCGATGCGCGAGTTCGATCTCAAGAGCTACACCAAGCTCACCGAGCAGCTCGACATCCCCGTGCTTGCCGCCGAGACCTCGGATGGCTGCCACTGGAACGCCGCCACCTGGATCGACATGGGCGCGCTCGACATGATGCGCACCTCGACCTTCTACAAGGGCGGCATCACCGGCGCGATGAAGGTGGCGCATCTGGCCGAATCGCACGGCATGAAGGCGCAGGTGCACGGCATGAGTGTCGCCAACGCCCATATCTGCGGCGCCATCCCCAACAACGACTTCTACGAGCAGTTGGTCATCTCGAGCGAGCAGATCCGCGGCCTCGCCAGCCTGGCCGAGGTTCCGATCGTCGACGGCTATCTGACCGTGCCGTCCGAGCCCGGCCTCGGCGCCGAGCCGGACTGGGCCTATCTCGAGCGCACCGCGCTCGCGATCGTCTAAGGAAACAAGAGAGATGGCCGAACGCATGTCAGCCCTATCTGAGCAGTCACCGTCGATCTGGCGGCGGCTCGATCCGGCGGCGGCGCTCGGCCGTCTCTCCGAAAGCCGCTACTGGATGTATCTGCTGCTGGTCCCCAGCGCGATCCTGATCCTGGCGGTGGTTCTCTATCCGACCGTTTACGGCTTCCAGCTATCCTTCCGCCAGATGCGGCTGAACCGGCCGGATCTCGGCACCGGCTTCGTCGGCTTCAAGCACTACATCTATATGTGGTCCGACAAGGTGTTCTGGCTGTCGCTGCGCAACACCGCTGTCTGGGTCACCTTCGCCGTGGTGATCGAGTTCGCGCTCGGCCTCGTCGCCGCGCTGGCGCTCAACCGCAATCTGCCCGGCACCAAGATCATGGGCGTGCTGATCCTGCTGCCCTTCTTCCTGCCCAACGTCGTCGCCGGCCACATGTGGGCGCTGCTGCTCGACCCGCGCCTCGGCGTCGTCAACGACATCCTCGTCCGGCTCGGCTTCCTCGAAACCTACAAGGCCTGGTTCGCCGATCCCTCGACCGCGCTCGGCGCCGCCATCCTCGTCGAGGCATGGCACGGCTTCCCGTTCTTCGCGCTGCTGCTGCTGGCTGGCCTCAAGGGCGTCCCGGACGACCTCTACAAGGCGGCCTCGGTCGACGGCGCCGGCCCGATCCGGCAGTTACGCCTGATCACGCTGCCGATGCTGCGCTCTGTCATCGCCGCCGCCGTCATTCTCCGCGTCATCGGCCTGGTCAACTCGCCGGACCTGCTCCTGATCCTGACCGGCGGCGGCCCTGGCCAGTCGACCCAGGTGCTGTCGCTCTACGCGTTCCAGAAGGCCTACAAGGACTTCAACTTCGGCTATGCCGGCGCGCTTTCCGTCGTGATGTTCGTGCTGCTCATGGTCTTCGCCTGGGCCTATGTGCGCGTCTCCAAAGTGAACCAGGACTGAGGGAACGCCATGATCACGACAAGCCGTCGCGCCCGTCTGGGTTGGAACATCGCCACCTATGCGGTGCTCATCACGCTGACGATCTTCTGCATCTTCCCGCTGGTCTGGACGCTGCTGACCTCGCTCAAATACGAGGCCGACATCGTCACCCAGACGATGCAGTACATCCCCAAGCGCATCACCTTCGACAACTACGTCGCGATCTGGACCCAGTCCGGCTTCCCGACGCTGGTGTTCAACTCCTTCGTCGTCACCGCCACCACGGTCGTGCTCTGCCTGATCACCGGCACGCTCGCCGCCTATTCCTTCTCGCGCTTCCATTATCCCGGCCGCGGCGTGCTGATGCTCGGCTATCTGGTCATCCGCATGTTCCCGGCCGTCTTGATGATCATCCCGCTCTTCATCCTGATGCGCGGCGTCGGCCTGCTCGACAGCCGCTTCGGCCTGGCGCTCGCCTATACGAGCTTCCTGCTGCCGCTCTTCGTCTGGATGCTGAAGGGCTTCTTCGACGCAGCGCCCAAGGAACTGGAAAGTGCTGCCCGCATCGACGGCTGCACCCGGCTCGGCGCCATGGTCCGCATCGTGCTGCCGCTCGCCCGCAACGGCCTCGTCGCCACCTCGGTCTTCGTCGCCATCGCGGCCTGGAACGAGTTCCTGTTCGCGCTGATGCTCACCACCAGCCAGGGCTCGCGCACCTGGCCGGTCGGCCTGCAGCTGATGGTCGGCGAATTCCAGTTGCCCTGGGGCGTGCTCGCCGCCGGCGGCATCATCAGCATCATCCCCGTCATGATCCTGTTCGCCATCGTGCAGCGGACCATGGTCCACGGAATCACCGCCGGCGCGGTCAAGGGTTGAGGACACCATCATGTCGACACTGACGCTGAACGGCGTGCGCAAGAGCTTCGGCGCCATGGACGTGCTGCAGAGCATCGATCTGCAGCTGGAGGACGGCGAGTTCCTCGTCCTGCTCGGCCCCTCGGGCTGCGGCAAGTCCACGCTTCTGAACATCGTCGCGGGGCTGGAGACGCCGACATCCGGCGACATCTTCATCGGCGACAAGCGGGTCAACGACGTCCACCCGAAGAACCGCAACATCGCCATGGTGTTCCAGTCCTACGCCCTCTATCCGACCATGCCGGTCGAGCGGAACATCGGCTTCGGCCTGGAAATGCGCGGCGTCGAGGCCGACACCCGCAAGCGCGCCGTCGACGGCGCGGCGCGCATGCTGCAGGTCGACCATTTGCTCGATCGCAAGCCCGGCCAGCTCTCCGGCGGCCAGCGCCAGCGCGTCGCCATGGGCCGCGCCATCGTGCGCGAGCCGGAACTTTTCCTGTTCGACGAGCCGCTGTCGAACCTCGACGCCAAGCTGCGCGCCGAAATGCGGACCGAGATCAAGCGCCTGCACAACCGCCTCGGCACCACGGTCGTCTACGTCACGCACGACCAGATCGAGGCGATGACGCTCGGCACACGAATCGCGGTGATGAAGGGCGGTGTGATCCAGCAGCTCGCCGATCCGATGACCACCTATGAGAAGCCGGCCAACATGTTCGTGGCCGGCTTCATCGGCTCGCCGTCGATGAACTTCGTGAATGGCACGCTCGCGCGCGACGGCGACCATGTCGTGCTTCAGACCGAGGGCCGCGAGCCGACGACGATCCGGCTGCCACGCGTCGCTGCCAATCTCGACGGTCTCGACGGCCGCCAGGTGGTGCTCGGCGTCCGGCCGGAATCCTTCTCGGCCGCGACCGGCGACACCGCCGACCTCGTCGGCACGATCGATGTCGTCGAGCCGACCGGCCCGGATACGCTGGTGGTGCTGGCGGTGGGTGGCCAGACGATCACCGCCCGCCTCGGCCCCAAGCTGACGGTATCCACCGGCGAGACGCTCGGCCTGACGATCCACCCCGATTCGATCAGCCTGTTCGATCCGAAATCCGGCGGCCGCATCGGCTGATCCGACCCGGAGCGCCGCCGGCCGGCGCGCGCTCCGGAACCGCCCTCAGTGGCTGATGCCGCTGCCGGTCGTCGGTCCGCCGACCGGAATGTGGCGGGTCTTTTCCTGCGCCGCGTTCTTCGGCAGGACCACGGTCAGGACTCCGTTTTCGACATTTGCCCTGACCTGGTCGCGCAGGATCGACTGGGGAAGGCGGATCGACCGCGTGAAGCGACCGAACGACCGCTCGACGAAGTGATAGTTCTCGCGCTCTTCCTTCTGCTCCATGCGCTTCTCGCCGCGAATAGTCAGCATGTCGTCGTCCAGGGTGACTTCGACATCCTTCTCCGCCACGCCGGGCAACTCGGCCGTGATGCGAATTTCCTTATCGGTTTCAGAAACGTTGATCTGCGGCATCAACGCGCCGCCCTCCTGACGCTCAGCGCCAGCGGCCGGCATGCCCGCCGTGGTGAACATGTCCTCGAACAGACGGTTCATGCCCCGCTGGAGCGAGACGAAGGGGTCAATGCCTCCCATCTGATTGCTGCCGAAGGGTACAAGCGAACGACGTGCCATGGCCACGATCTCCTATCAACGAACGCCGGCGTCTCGGTTTCGCTGTTCCTGACCGGCCGGCGCGGCGGCACAGGAAGGCGGCACCCCTGGGGACTCCCCAGGCTGACGCGCGACCGAGGATCCCCAGCGCTGAAAGAACTAGGGTCCGGGAAGCCGGCTTTCGAGAGGGCAACGACGGGGCGATGAGGATTCCGCGGGCTACGCTGTTGTCGCCGTCGCGATCATCAAATGGCTGGCACCTTGTTGACGAAATGGTGGGGCACACCCGACCATTGCCGGGCTACCTGTCAGCGGCTGCGACGCAGCCCCTCCCCGCGACAGGATACGCCCGCCATGACACCGCCCCCAGCCGCCTCCCCGCTTCGCCCCGGGGATCTCATCAATCCCGTCATCGCCGGGCTGATCTCGGTCATCGTCAACTATGGCGGAACCTTCATCCTGGTGTTCCAGGCGGCCAAGGTCGCCGGCCTAAGCCCCGAGCTGACGGCATCCTGGGTCTGGTCGGTTTCGATCGGCGTCGGCGTGACCGGGCTCTTCCTGAGCTGGCACTACCGCGAGCCGATCATCACCGCCTGGTCGACGCCGGCCGCCGCCTTTCTCGTCACGGCGCTTGCCCACACGCCCTATGCCGAGGCGATCGGCGCCTACATGATCTCGGCAGCCGCCTTCGTCGTCCTCGGCCTGTCGGGCTGCTTCGAGAAACTGGTGCGGCGGATCCCGCCGGGAATCGCCGCCGGATTGCTGGCCGGCATCCTGCTGCAGTTCGGCATCGGCGCCTTCAAGGGCGCGACGGTCGACCCGACGCTGGTCGGCGTGCTGATCGTCGCCTATGTCGTGCTGAAGCGCTTCACGGCGCGCTATGCCATCGTCGGCATCCTCGCGCTCGGCCTGGTCTTCCTGCTGGCGCAGGGCCGCATCGACCTGTCCGGCCTCGAACTGACGCTGGCCGCGCCTGTCTTCACCATGCCGGCCTTCTCGCTCAACGCCCTGCTCAGCGTCGCCCTGCCGCTCTTCCTCATCACCCTGACCGGGCAATACATGCCGGGCATGCTCGTGCTTCGAAACGACGGCTACAAGACCAGCGCCAACCCGATCGTCACCGTCACCGGACTCGGCTCGCTCTTCATGGCACCGTTCGGATCGCATGCCTTCAACATCGCCGCGATCACCGCCGCGATCTGCACCGGCAAGGAAGCGCATGACGATCCCGGCAAGCGCTGGATCGCCGGCATCGCGGCCGGGCTGTTCTACATCCTCGTCGGTGCCTTCGGCGTGACGCTCGCCGCCGTGTTCATGGCCTTTCCGGCGACCTTCATCACCACGCTGGCCGGACTGGCGCTGCTCGGCACGATCGGCGGCAGCCTGGCCGGCGCGGTGGCGGACCCGAAATCGCGCGAGGCGGCGCTGATCACCTTCCTCGCCTCCGCCGCCAACATCAGCCTGCTCGGCATCGGCGGCGCGTTCTGGGGGCTGGTGATCGGGTTGGTCGCCCATGTCGTGCTGAACGCCCGCCTGCCGGCGCGCCCAGCCAGCCGGCGGAACACGGTCGTGACGACCGACCGATAGCGCGGCAGGAAACGGGCCCGGACGAGGAAGGCCACGGGAACCGTGGCCTTCGGCATTGCTTGGGGATCGGACGTCTATTCGATGCGCAGTCCCGTTTCCGGATCGAAGAGATGCACGCGGTTGGCGGGGAAAGCGAGATGCAGCCGCTCGCCCGCCCCCTGCTCGATCCGGTCCCGCACGACGACGACGATCTCGGTCGCGCCGAGACGGGTCGAGATCAACGTCTCGGCGCCGGTCGGTTCCGTGATGACCACCCGCGCCGAAAAGGTACTCTCCCCGCCGGCATCAACCAGGGTGATGTGCTCGGGGCGGATGCCGAGGATCAGCCTGCGCCCCGCCGCGATGCCCGGCCGCAGCCCGGGCAAGGGCAATTTCTCGCCGTCGGCGGTCACGAGACTGGCCGATTGGGCTGTTCCCTCGACGGTGCCGGTGACGAGGTTCATCGCCGGCGAGCCGAGAAAGCCGGCGACGAAGAGATTGCGCGGGCGATCATAGAGCTCGAGCGGACGGCCGGCCTGCTCAACGACGCCCTGGTTCATCACCACGATGCGATCGGCCATGGTCATGGCCTCGACCTGGTCATGCGTCACATAGACCGTCGTCGTCTTGAGGCGCTGGTGAAGCTCCTTGATCTCGCCGCGCATGGCGACGCGCAATTTGGCGTCGAGGTTCGACAGCGGCTCGTCGAACAGGAACACCTTGGGGTCGCGCACGATGGCGCGACCCATGGCGACACGCTGGCGCTGGCCGCCGGAAAGATGCGCCGGCTTGCGCTGGAGCAAGGGAACAAGGTCGAGGATTTCCGCTGCCTCGCGCACCCGCCGCTCGATTTCCGCCTTCGGACGTCCCGCCAGCTTGAGCGCATAGCCCATGTTCTCGGCGACGTTCTTGTGCGGATAGAGCGCGTAGCTCTGGAACACCATGGCGATGTCGCGATCGCGCGGCGCCAGGTCGTTGACGACGCGGTCGCCGATCGAGATCTCCCCCTTCGAGATGGTTTCGAGACCGGCGATCATCCGCAGAAGCGTGGACTTGCCGCAGCCCGAGGGCCCCACGAGGGTGACGAATTCTCCATCGGCGATATCGATCGAGACACCATGGATGACGGGCACGTTTCCATAGGATTTGCGAACAGCGTCGAGACTCAGCGTTGCCATCAAATTCGACCTTGCGGTGCGGCCGCCGTCAGGCGGCCTTGAGATACTGGGCCATGCGGATCAGGCCCTGCATGTAGCCGATGGCATGGGCGCGGCCGCGATGGTTCCACGGCGTGTCGCCGTCCATCTGCGGGACGTGGTCATCGAGCAGGAAGCCGTCGAAGCCGTTCTGGATCAGCAGCGCCATCACTTCGCCGGGATCGAAATTGCCTTCGCCGATGAAGCATTCGATGAAGTTGGGCACCGTGCCCTGCACGTCGCGGAAATGGATGTAGAAGATCCGGTTCTTCGGCGCGAAGAACTCGATCATCTCGCGCACGGCATCCTTGCCGCCCGGCATTTCCGAACAGCAGCCGAGGCAGAGATCGAGGCCCCAGGCGGCGCTGCCCTGGCTGATCTCATAGGCGCGCTTGAACCCTTCGGGGCGATAGAACAACCGGGCGACGCCGCCCAGCATCGGCACCGGCGGATCGTCCGGATGCAGCGCCAGCTTGACGCCGGCCGCCTCGGCCACTGGCAGCACGGCGTCCATGAAATAAGTGTAGTTGCCCCACATCGTCTCTTCGTCGATGAGGACCGTGCCGGGCTCGGAGAGCGGCATGGCGCTCTGGTGGCCGAGCGAGGTGGGCAGGAAGGCGCGCAGTTCGTCGATCGACTGCGCGGCATCGACGACGGCCATGTCGAAGCGGGTATTGCCGGCGCCGCCGCGTCCCGGCGCCGAATGGTCGGTGCGCCAGACGGAATTGGGCATGAAGTGATAGCCGAGGATCGGGATGCCAGCCTCGCCGACGGCGCGGACGGTGGCGCAATAGTTCTCGATCTGCTCGTCCCGGCCCGGCAGGCCCAGCATGGCCTTATGATAGAAGTGGACCGGCACGTTCTCGATCGCCTCGAGCTTGAGGCCGGCGGCCTCGGTCTTCTCGACCAAAGCGCGAAGGTCGGTCGTCTCCCAGCGATGCTCGCCCGGCAGCTTCGGCGTGTTCATCTGGATGCCGCTGGCGCCAATCTGGGCGGCGAAGCGCAGCTTCTCGTCGGTGAGTTCGTTGAATTGCCCGACGGCAACGCGGATCGTCATGCTGGTTGTCCTTCTCGGATGAATGAAGCGATGGAAAGCGATCGGGCCGGTCTCAGCCCTTGACGGAACCTGCGGTAAGGCCCTGCACCATGAAGTGCTGGGCGATGAAGTAGAGGATCATCAGCGGCACCGACGACAGCACGGCGCCGGCCATCAGCGGGCCCCAGGGCAGCACGTCGCTGGTGATCAGATAGTTGAGCGCCAGCGGCGTCGTGCGCTGGCTTTCGGACGTCACCAGCACCAGCGCCAGCAGCAGCTCGTTCCAGGCCCCGGTGAAGGTGAAGATCGAGACCGCGGCGATGCCGGGGGCAGAGAGCGGCAGGACGATGCGCAGCAGCGCGC
The DNA here is from genome assembly GCF_000380505.1 of Kaistia granuli DSM 23481. GTDB lineage: Bacteria > Pseudomonadota > Alphaproteobacteria > Rhizobiales > Kaistiaceae > Kaistia > Kaistia granuli. Next base: position 37,638 of record NZ_AQYH01000005.1, read on the forward strand.
CGAACCGGCTCAGCCCGTCGATCATCCCCTGCTCCTCGAGCTCGCGCGGCACGCCGCGGAAATAGCCCTGCAGCAGCCAGGTGCTGAGCGGCAGCGAGAAGGTCAGGTAGACGAGGATCAGGCCGTGCAGCGAATTGCCGAGATTCATCCGCGCCATCAGGATCGACAGCGGAATGAACAGCAGCGAGGTCGGCGTCAGATAGGCAAACAGGATGATGCGGCCGATCAGCCCCTTGAAGCGATAGCGGAAGCGCACCATCGAATAGGCCGCGCAGGACGAGATCAGCACAGAGATCACCGTCACGACGGTCGAGACGATCAGGCTGTTCAGGATCGGCCGCAGGAAGTCCTTGTCGAGCAGCAGGACGCGGAAGTTCTCGAGCGTGAACACCCGCGGCCACAGCGACGGCATGCGGTAGATCTCGCGCGGCAGCTTCAGCGACGTGATGACCATCCAGTAGATCGGGAAGACGATCACGATGACGGCTGCGACCAGGCAGAGATAGGTCAGGCCGCGGCCGAGCCAGTAGCGCTGCCGATCGGTCAGCATCCGCTTGCGCGCCTCGGACCGGCGGGCGGGATTGCGCAGGACCTGCTCCATCAATCCTCATCCTTCTGCAGCATCGAGGTGGCGACGATCACCAGGATGGCGAGCACCGGCAGCATGGCGACCGAGACGGCGGCGGCTTCGCCGATGCGCTGGGTCTGCATGCCGAAGAAGGCGAGGACCGGGAACACCATGGTGGCGTCGGACGGCCCGCCCTGGGTCAGGAGCCACACATGCTCGAAGGCATTGGCGGTCCAGATCGAGGAGAGCAGGGTGGTGATGATCAGAACCTGCCGGATGCCGGGGAAGGTCACCATCCAGAACCGCTCCCAGGCATTGGCGCCGTCGACCCGCGCCGCCTCGTAGAGATCCTTGGGAATGGACTGCAACGCGGCGAGGATGCTGATGAACCAGAAGGGAAAGCCCCGCCAGACCGAGGCCAGGATCACGGACGGCATCGCCGTCTGACGCTGACCGAGCCAGTCGATGACATGCGGGTAGAGCCCGGTCTGGGTCAGGATCAGGTTCAGGCCGCCGCCGATCGGCTGGTACAGGACGCGCCAGGTCAGGAAGGCGACAAAGGCCGGCATCGCCCAGGGCAGCATCAGGAAAGCCCGGAACAGGCCGCGGCCGGGCAGGTTCTGGTTGACCAGCAGCGCCAGGCCGAGCCCGATCAGGAGCTTCAGCACGTCGGTCACCAGCACGATGACGATCGTGTTCCAGATCGCGCTGGAAAAGGTCGCCGTCTGGGCCAGATAGCGGAAATTGGCGAAGCCGACCCAGTTGCCGACGCTGCCGACCATGCGGTCGGTGAAGGCGACATAGATGGCATAGAAGAAGGGATAGGCGACCAGGCCGAGAATGAGCACGATCGCCGGCAGCACCATGGCATAGGCGAAGAGGTGCACGCGGCGGCTGGCATTCAGCCAGCGCGCGCGGCGCGGCGCGGCAGACGTTTCGACGGATAGGGACATGTTTCCTCGCCAGTGCGGAGCCGGCGGCACGCATGCCGCCGGCGGGAATCGCGCAACCGGACTCAGTATTTGTCGTAGATCACCTGGGCCTGGCTCTGCGCCTCATCCATCGCGCGGTCGAAATCCCAGCCATCGATCACGACGCGCTGCGCCATCTTCGGCACGATGAAATTGGAAAACGCATCGGCGAAGGCGGCATTGTAGACGTCGGGATAGCCGGGAGCCGTGCCGTTCTCGACCAGGTCGAGCAGCCCGGCATGGATGGGATCCTTGCCGTCGAAGACCGGGAACTTGGCTTCCCCCTTCAGCACCGGGCCGTAGATCGCCTGTTCGTAATAGGCGCTGGCGAATTCCGGCTTGGCGAGGTGGGCGAGCAGCGCCTTGGCGGCCGCCTGGTTGGTGCTGGCGGCCGGAATGGCCCGCATCTGCAGCATGATCGGCGAGATCCGTCCGGCCGGGCCGGCCGGCAGGGCCGAATAGGCGGTCGCGTCGTAGAGCTCCGGATCCTGCTTCTTGGCGGCGAGGCCGACCGAACCGGTATTGGCGATGAAGGCGGTCTGGCCGGAGAGGTAGGACTGGTTGTCGCCGGCCCCGTCCCAGGTCGCGTTGCCGGGCGGGAACACGCCCTTGTCCCAGGCCCCCTTGAGCCAGGTGAGATAGGCCCGCGTCGCGTCCGACTTGATCGTCACCGTCTTGCCGGCATCATCAGCCAGGCGGCCGCCGAAGGACTGCAGCACGGAGAGCTGCATGTTGCCGTCGCCGACGTTGGAGAGCGCCAGGCCGAGACCGGCCACCGGCGCGGCGGTCACGGCGGCCGACTGGGCGACCAGTTCGTCCCAGCTCGCCGGCGCCTTGTCGAAACCGGCGGCGGTCAGGAGATCGGTGCGGCGCAGCAGCAGATTGCCGCCGACGCCGGACGGCAGGCCGGTGCGGCCGCCCTCGACCGCGCTGGCCTTGTCGACGGCGTCGTACCAGCCGCCGCCCTCCTTGCCGACCGCCTCGTAAACGTCGTCGATCGGAACGAACACGCCCTGGCGCGACAGCACCAGCAGCAATTCGAGGCTGAGATCGACGGCATCCGGCAGCGTCTTCGATTCAACCGCCGCCGACAGCTTCTGGACGATCTCGTTCTGGTTGATCATCACGACATCGGTCCGGACGCCATTGGCCTCGCCCCAGGCGTTGACCGCGTCGACCAGCATCTTGTTCGCGGCTTCCGAGTAGATCAGGCCGCCCCAGAAGGTGAGCTTGGTGCCGGCGAACGGCTTGTCCTGGGCCATCGCCGGTGCGCCGCCGACGGTCACCGCGAGCGCCACGGCCGACGCCGCCAGCATGAAGCGGCGGCGCGTCCAGGCGCGCATCCGATGTTGAAGTGTCATTCCGTCTCCTCCCAGACGTCGAACCGAGCCCTGCCACGCGGGAGCCGCATCGCATGACTTAATCCGATATGCCTATTAAATATATTTAATCAGCCTATACCACTCATCCTAGGAGGCCATTAATTGCTCTGTCAATCCGGCCAGCACGGAAATGCCGCGTGACACCATGGTGGCGAGCGGCTAGTGGTGGGCGATTGACGAGGAGCGGTTCATCCATGAATGGGGGCATCGACAATCCCGGTTCCCTGGCCTTTTTTGCTGCCCTGATCGACGGGCGGCTCAAGCTCGGGCAGACGATCACGCAGGAAGAACTCTGCCGGGTTCTCGGCCTGACCCTGTCGCGCATGCGCGAGGTGACGGTCCTGCTGGAGGCGGAGGGGCTGGTCCAGGTCAAGAAGCGCGTCGGACTGACGATCTTCTATCCGGACGTGCGCTTTGTCGGCAGCACCTTCCAGTACCGCGAGATCCTCGAATGCGAGGGGCTGCGCCGCTTCGCCGAGATGGTGACCGAAGACTGGACCGACCGGATGCTGGCCGAGCATCAGGACGTGATCGAGCTGGTCAAACGCCATCCCGATCCGGCGTTCTTCGCCGGTCCGGTCGGCGCGCTGGAGACGCGCTTCCACGAGAGCTTCATCAACGCCTTCGCCAACGACCAGATCAGCATCAATTACCGGCGCAATTCGCAGAAGATGTACCTGCTCCGCCTGCTCAATCCCGACGCCATCGGCCCCAGCAACACGATCAAGTCGATGCTGGAGCATGTCGAGGTCGTCGAAGCGCTGAGGCGGCGCGACACCGTCGCCGCGGTCGAGGCGCTGCAGCGACATTTCAAGAACGTCCTGCACCGCATCCTCACGCACTAGGGCGCTGCGGGCGTACCGGTGGTGTGAGGAGAACGAGTTCAAACTGAAGAGTGGAGCCGGGATTTGGCCCGACGAAGCCTCCGGCGCTCTCGCTATGGCGAAGGCCAGAAACGCAAAAGGGCCACGGAAAACCGTGGCCCTTTTTGAACTTCCGGTGGGTTGCCGGAAGGATTGGAGCGGGTGAAGCGATTCGAACGCTCGACCCTAACCTTGGCAAGGTTATGCTCTACCCCTGAGCTACACCCGCTTCTCGCCGGCACCGCCGACGTGGGCACCTTATGACCCAAGCCCGGATCGATTGCAAGAGATCGGCGAGCGCTTCGCCGAGATCCCACAACTCGTCGCGACCGGCCCGATACGAACCCGCCCCCCCCCGCCGACAGCCCCGGCCGACACGGTTTTTCTTCCAGAACAAGTGAGATCAGCGACGGAAAGTTTTCTGCCGGCACAGGCAAAACCAGCCGGAAAAGCAAAAAGGCCACGGAGAACCGTGGCCTTTTTGAGCATCCGGTGGGTGACCGGAAGTATTGGAGCGGGTGAAGCGATTCGAACGCTCGACCCTAACCTTGGCAAGGTTATGCTCTACCCCTGAGCTACACCCGCTTCTCGCCGGCACCGCCAGCGTGCGCACCTTATGACCGAAGCCGGAATCGATTGCAAGAGGGTTTTTGCGTCCCAATTTGAGCCAGAAATCTGCCACCGCCCCGCCACGATGCGAGACCTTTTTACCGCAGCAACCCGGTGAATCCGGACTTTCGCGACCCCTGCGCCGGCTCAAGGGTCGTCAGGCCGGGATCGACGTGCTACCTCCCCGGCCGGGTCAAGCCAGGGGTGGCTGAGGTACTGGGTCCAGGCGCGTATTGCCTGGAACCGCATCTCTTGAGGTACCCATGAAAAAGCTTCTTCTCGCCGGCGCGGCGCTCCTCGCCCTCTCCGGCGCCGCCTCCGCGGCGGATCTCACCTATGAGCCCGCGCCGGCCCCGGTCGAGCCCATCGTCACGGAAGCCGCCTTCAACTGGACCGGCTTCTACGTCGGTGTGCATGGTGGCGCGCTGTTCGGCGACTTCACCGGCGATCTGGACGGCCTGAGCGGCACCGGCGGCCTCATCGGCGCCCAGGCGGGCTACAACTACCAGATCGACCATTGGGTGATCGGCGTCGAGACCGACATCGCCTATTCGTCGCTGTCCGACGTCGCCGACCTCGACTGGCTCGGCAAGACCACCGTTCGCGGCGGCTATGCCTGGGACAAGTTCCTGCTCTACGCAAAGGGCGGCGTCGCCTATGGCGACATCAAGTTCGCCGACGAGAGCCAGTGGAACGTCGGCTGGACGGCCGGTGCCGGCGTCGAATACGCCTTCACCAACAACATCACCGCCAAGCTCGAATACAATTATGTCGACCTCGGCGAGGACGACATCGGCAATTTCGTGCCGGCAGTCAGCGGCGGCGCGACCGGTTCCTCGGTCACGGCCGGCCTGAACTTCAAGTTCTGATCGGTTTCGATCCGGACGATGGGAAAGCCCGGCCTCGCGCCGGGCTTTTTCTAGGCTGAGCCTCTCGCCGCGCCGCCGCCGCTCCGGCATCCCGGCCCGCCGGCTTGCCGACCCGGCGGCGACATGCTTCATCTGCCGTTCAGCCAGGGGGATCCCGATGCCGGCCACGCCAGACGATCTGTTCCAGCTTTTCCACAGCCTCGGCATCGAGACGGTGACGGTCGAGCATCCGCCGCTGTTCACGGTCGAGGAATCGCAGGGGCTGCGGGGCGAAATCGCCGGTCGCCACAGCAAGAACCTGTTCCTGAAGGACAAGAAGGGCGCGCTCTTCCTCGTCGTCGCCGAAGAGGAAGCCGCGATCGACCTGAAGCGGCTGCACGAGCGCATCGGCGCGTCCGGCCGCCTGTCCTTCGGCTCGGCCGAGCTGATGCAGGAACTGCTCGGCGTGACGCCGGGCTCGGTGACGCCCTTCGGCCTGATCAACGACCGCGAGGCGCGAATCCGGGTGGTGCTCGACGAGGCGCTGGCCGGGGCCGACCCCGTCAACTTCCATCCGCTCACCAACACCGCGACGACGACGATCGCCGCCGCCGACCTGCTCACCTTCCTGCGCGCCACCGGCCACGAACCACTTTTGCTGTCCTTTTCGACCGCGCCGGCCAGTCCGGATTTGTAAAACCGGGTTCGAAGCGCCATCTTCTCCCCGACATGCCGGCGCGTGAGCCGGCCCCGTGACGATCGAGGCAATCCGCATGAACCAGCCCAGCTTCAACATCGGCGACGCCGCCGCGACGTCGGCCAACGGCGCCGAGGCGCTGATCAAGGACACGACGACCAACAGCTTCGCCAAGGACGTGCTGGACGAATCCCGCCGCCAGCCGGTTCTGGTCGATTTCTGGGCGCCGTGGTGCGGCCCGTGCAAGCAGCTGACGCCGGTGATCGAAAAGGTCGTCCAGAACGCGCGCGGCACGGTGAAGCTGGTCAAGATGAACATCGACGACCATCCGCAGATCGCCGGCCAGCTCGGCATCCAGTCGATTCCGGCCGTCATCGCCTTCGTCGACGGCCGCCCGGTCGACGGCTTCATGGGCGCGCTGCCGGAAGGCCAGATCAAGGAGTTCATCGAGCGCGTGGCCGGCCCCGCCGGCGGCGCCGAGCTCGAAGCAGCCCTCACCGAGGCCGATGCCCTGGTCGAGCAGGGCGATTTCGCGCAAGCCGCGGAGGTCTATGCCGCCATCCTCGCTGCCGAACCCGACACGTTCCGCGCCCTGGTCGGTCTGATCCGCTGCGACGTGGCGACCGGCAATGTCGACGCGGCGAAGGAGCTGCTCGATTCACTGCCGGTCGAGAAGGCCAATGACCCCGCCGTGACCGCGCTGCGCGCCCAGATCGCGCTGGCCGACCAGGCCGCCGATCTCGGCGAGGAAGGCGAATTGCGGGCCCGGATCGAGAGGGATCCGAAGGACTACGACGCCCGTTTCGAGCTGGCGCTGCTCCTGAACGCGAAAGACCAGCGCGAAGACGCGGCCGACCTGCTTCTTGACATTTTCCGGCTGAATCGCAGTTGGGAAGAGGACAAGGCCCGCAAGCAGCTCGTGCAGTTCTTCGAGGCCTGGGGCCCGACCGACGAGGCGACGCTCTATGGCCGTCGTCGCCTCTCCTCTCTGCTGTTTTCCTAAGGGCACAAGTCGGATGCAGGTAGGCATTGCCACCTATGAAGGCCCGGACGATCTCCCCGATCTGATTCCGGTTTTCCCGCTTCCCGAGGCATTGCTGTTGCCGCGCGGGCAGATGCCGCTCAACATTTTCGAGCCGCGCTACATGGCGATGATCGACCATGCGATGGCGGGCGACCGCGTCATCGGCATGGTGCAGCCGCTGACCATGTCGGAGACGGAGGATGGCGACGAAGCCGGCGAACTGTTCGCCGTCGGCTGCGCCGGCCGCATCACCTCCTATGCCGAGACGGGCGACGGCCGCTACATGATCTGCCTGACCGGCATCAGCCGGTTCCGCATCATCGAGGAAGTCGAGCCGGAATCCGGTTTCCGGCGCGCCCGCGTGACGGCGGCGGATTTCACCGCCGATTTCATCGAGGACGCCGGTTCCGACACGGTCGACCGCACGCATCTGCTCGATACGTTCCGCCTCTATCTCGATGCCAACCATCTGGAAGCGGATTGGGACAGCATCGAGAAGGCCTCGAACGAGACGCTGGTCAACGCGCTGTCGATGATGAGTCCCTATGGCATGGCCGAGAAACAGGCCCTGCTCGAGGCGCCCGATCTGAAGACGCGCTCGGAGACGCTGATCGCGCTCACCGAAGTGTCACTGGCCCGCCGCAGCGGCGGCGCTCCGTCGCAGCTGCAGTAGAGGAGGCCGGCATGGTGCATGTCGAGCGACCGGCAAGCCGGATCGATGGCAAGCTGCTGGAGCTGCTTGTCTGCCCGCTGAGCAAGACGGCGCTCGAATATGATCACCAGCGCCAGGAACTGGTGAGCCGCGCCGCGCGGCTCGCCTATCCGATCCGCGACGGCATCCCGATCATGCTGCCGGACGAGGCCCGGCCGATCTAAGCGGGTCTCGCCGTCATCTTGGATGACGCCGTGCGGCGGGGCGTTTCGTGCGGTCGGCAACCCGGCGTGTTCCCTCCCCTTCACCTCTCCCTGAGGGAGGGGTCGACGACCGAAGGTCGGCGGGTGAGGGTTTACGGCGTCGCGGATCTGCCTCCCTCCTCCGGGAGCTTCATCCGGAGGGCTTCCTAAACCCTCACCCGGCCCGTTGGGCCGACCTCTGCCTCAGGGAGAGGTGAAATCATCGCGACACATCGCCAGAACTCAGATCGCCTCGCCGCGCAGCAGGCGCGGGCCGGAGGTGCCGACGTCGGAGGCCGTGCCGATAAAACTCTCCTTGAGCCGCGGCAACCGGTCGACCAGGCCGAGGCCGACATCTCGAACAATCCTGAGCGCCGGATTGTCGTTCGAGAACAGCCGGGTCAGACCGTCGGTCATGATCCCCATCTGCACCGTGTCGAACCGCCGCCAGCGCTCGTAGCGCTCCAAGATGTCGAGCGTGCCGGGATCGAGGCCGAGGCGCGCCGCCTCGACCACCGTCTCGGCCAGCGCCGCCGCGTCCTTGAAGCCGAGATTGAGGCCCTGGCCGGCGATCGGATGGATGGCGTGCGCCGCGTCGCCCACCAGCGCGACGCGCGGCGCGACGAAGGAGCGCGCCAGCTTCAGGCCGATCGGATAGGCGCGGCGGGGACCGATCGGCTCGATCGCGCCGAGCTGGTGGCCGAATCGGCGCTCGAGTTCGAGCTGGAAGGTGAAATCGTCGGCCTTGACCAGACGGTCGGCGCTTTCCGTGCTCTCCGACCACACCAGCGACGAGCGATTGCCGGGCAGCGGCAGGATGGCGAACGGGCCGGCGGGCAGGAAGTGTTCGACGGCCCTGCCGTGATGCGGGCGCTCGTGCTGAACCGTGGTGACGATGCCGGACTGGCCGTAGGACCAGCCGACGGTGCGGATGCCGGCGAGATCGCGCAGGCGCGACTTGGCGCCATCGGCGGCGACCAGCAGGCGAGCCTTGATCGTGCGGCCGCCAGCGAGCTTTGCCGCGACATGCGAGGAATGGGTGACGAAATCGACCACCGATTCGCCGGCGATCAGATCGACGCCGGCCGCCGCGGCAGCCTCGGCGAGCGCGCCGACCAGCGCGCCGTTCGGCACCATGTGGGCGAACGGCTCGCCATCGGCGACGGAGCCGGAAAAGGTCAGGAACACCGGTCGCACCGCATCGCGCAGCTTGCTGTCGGTGACGATCATCTCGGTGATCGGCTGGCTGGTCTCGGCGATCACCGCCCAGATGCCGAGCTGCTCCAGCATGCGCTTCGCCGCCGCGGCGATCGCCGAGGCGCGGCCGTCACGCGATCCCGCGCCGGCAGGCGCCGGATCGACCACCGCGACCGACAGCGACGGAGCGCCCTGTTTCAGCGCCAGCGCCGTGCACAAGCCGACATAGCCGCCGCCGGCGATCAGCACGTCGAGGACGGGTTCTTCGTGTTCACGCGCGCCCATAAAGATCCGTCCCTTCCGGCAATCCGCCGCTTGACTTGACCGGCCATCGGCCGCAACACCAACGCTCGTCCCGCCGAACCGCTGCAAGAACACTCCCGCATGATCGACGACCTCCTCTCGATACTCGATCTGGAACCGCTGGAACACAATCTGTTCCGGGGTCGCAGCTTCGATCCCGGCTGGCAGCGCGTCTTTGGCGGCCAGGTGATCGGCCAGTCGCTGGTCGCCGCCTCGCGCACGGTCGAGCCCGACCGGCACGTGCACTCGCTGCATTGCTATTTCCTGCGCCTTGGCGACCCGGCCGCGCCGATCATCTACGAGGTCGAGCGGGTTCGCGACGGCGGCAGCTTCTCGACGCGCCGCGTGGTCGCGACCCAGCACGGCCGCTCGATCTTCGTCATGTCGGCCTCCTTCCACATCCGCGAAGAAGGCTTCGATCACCAGATCACCATGCCGGACGTGCCGCCGCCGGAGGATCTGCCGGTCGACGGCCCGCACACCGCCGCCCTGCTCGACGGCGCGCCAGAGGGCGTGCGGCTCTACTGGGAGCGACTCCGGCCGATCGAGCTCCGGCCGGTCGACCTCGAAGGCTTCTTCACCCGTGCCGAGCCGCGCCAGGGCCATGCGATCTGGATGCGGGCCAAGACCTCGATCGGCGACGACCCGGTGCTGAACAGCTGCGTGCTCGCCTATGCGTCGGACCTGACGCTGCTCGACACCACCCTGCTCGCGCATGGCCGCTCCGCCTTCGATCCGAGCGTGCAGGTCGCCAGCCTCGATCATGCGATGTGGTTCCACCGGCCGTTCCGGATCGATGACTGGCTGCTCTATGTCGAGGACAGCCCCTCGGCGCATGGCGCGCGCGGCTTCAACCGCGGCAGCCTGTTCGACCGGCGCGGCGTCCTCGTCGCCTCGGTCGCGCAGGAAGGGCTCGTGCGCCCGGTCGAGGCATCGGCGCACAATTCGCTGGCGCTGACCCGACCCTCTCAGCCTAAAAAATAATCACAACAATTCGACTGCCTGCAAAGCAGGCACAATTTGCGGCAAGACCGAGGCGAGGCCTCGGATCGCATCCGTTCGACTGACGCGCTTTTACGCGAATCGCATTTTTTCCCGACGCCCGGACGGCAGTTGGCACGGACCTTGAATGGTCATCGCCAGTGAACGCCGCCGCGTGGCTTGTCAGGCCGCGCGGTTCTTGAGCTGCCAGAGAAAGACGGGAATCGAGACACATGCAAATCGTGATGGCGATTATCAAACCGTTCAAGCTGGACGAAGTCCGCGACGCCCTGACGGCGATCGGCGTCCAGGGCCTGACGGTGACGGAAGTGAAGGGCTACGGCCGCCAGAAGGGGCATACCGAGATCTACCGGGGCGCCGAGTATGCGGTGAGCTTCCTGCCGAAGCTGAAGATCGAGGTCGCGGTGGCGACCGAGGCGGTCGACGCCGTCGTCGAGGCGATCGCCGCCGCCGCCAAGACCGGCCAGATCGGCGACGGCAAGATCTTCGTCTACCAGATCGAGCAGGCCGTCCGCATCCGCACCGGCGAGACCGATACGGACGCCCTCTAGCGCGATCCGCCGACGCTGCAGAGCGTCGCGCGACTCCGAGCATCACATCGAACAACAGCCGCGAGAAGGACACGCGTCCCGGGCGCCGGCAGCCGACCACAGGGTCGGTTCGACAGGAGAGGTTCCATGAAGCTTCGAAATGCACTTTCCCTGGTGGGCGCGGGTGGCGCGCTCCTCGCATCGGCGGCGGTCGCCTTTGCCCAGGACACCGCCGAGCCGGCCGTTGAAGCGGCCGAGGCCGCCGTCGCCGCCGCCACGCCGACGCTGAATTCCGGCGACACCGCCTGGATGCTGATCTCGACCGTGCTGGTGCTGGCCATGATCGTGCCTGGCGTCGCGCTGTTCTACGGCGGTCTCGTCCGCGCCAAGAACATGCTTTCCGTGCTGATGCAGGTCCTGCTGATCGCCTGCGTCGCGATGATCATCTGGGTGTTCTACGGCTACAGCCTCGCCTTCACCGATGGCGGCGCGCTGATCGGCGGCCTGTCGAAGGCGTTCCTCGCCGGCATCAAGCCGGACACGCTCTCCGGCACGATCCCGGAATATGTCTTCCTGTCGTTCCAGATGACCTTCGCGGCGATCACCGCGACACTCGTCGTCGGCTCGTTCGCCGAGCGCACGAGGTTCTCGGCCGTGATCCTGTTCATGATCCTCTGGATCACCGTCGTCTACCTGCCGATCGCCCATTCGGTCTGGCAGTCGACCGGCTGGCTGTTCCAGCGCGGCGCGCTTGATTTCGCCGGCGGCACGGTCGTCCATATCAATGCCGGTATCGCCGGCCTGGTCGGCGCGCTGATCATCGGCAAGCGGGCCGGCCTCGGCAAGGATCTGATGCCGCCCCATTCGCTGACGCTCTCCATGGTCGGCGCGGCCATGCTCTGGGTCGGCTGGTTCGGCTTCAACGCCGGCTCGGCGCTCTCGGCCGGCGCCGTCGCCGGTCTCGCCACCATCAACACCTTCGTCGCCACGGCGGGTGCCGCCATCGGCTGGTCGCTGATCGAATGGATCGTCCGCGGCAAGCCCTCCATGCTGGGCGGCATCTCGGGCGTCGTCACCGGTCTGGTCGCCGTCACCCCGGCCGCCGGCTTCATCGGCCCGGTCGGCGCCATCGTGCTCGGCTTCGGCGCGTCGATCATCTGCTTCTTCTTCGTCACCACGGTGAAGAACCGTTTCGGCTATGACGACAGCCTGGACGTGTTCGGCATCCATGGCGTCGGCGGCATCGTCGGCGCGATCGCCACCGGCATCCTGGTCAGCCCGTCGCTCGGCGGTGTCGGCATCGAGGGCTACGCCATGGGCCACCAGCTCTGGGTGCAGATCGAAGGCGTGCTGTTCACCGTCGTCTGGTCCGGCATCGGCTCGGCCATCCTCTACAAGATCGTCGACGTCATCGTCGGTCTGCGCGTCCGTCCGGAAGTCGAGAGCGAAGGCCTCGACATCGTCGAGCACGGCGAGCGCGCCTACCACAACTGATCCGGCCGGGCGCCCCGGCGCCCGCCGCAACAAAAACAACACCTTCCAGACCCGAGAGACCCCGGCCTTGCGCCGGGGTCTTTTTTTCGCCGCACGCCCGGGATGGTTAAAGCCGGCTTAACCAACGGCCGTTAGGGTCGATTTATCAGTCTTCGAAAACAAGGATCGGCGTCATGCTCGGCCCGACGAGCGCCCGCAAAGCCTCTTCTCCCTTCGCCCGTCTGAACGACCGGCTGGCCGGCATTCCCGCCGGGCAAGCGCCGATCAACCTGACCATCGGCGAGCCGCAGCATCCCGTCCCCGCTTTCGTGGCGCCGGTGATCGCGGAGAATATCGCGCTGTTCGGACGCTACCCCCCGGTGCGCGGCACCGACGCCTTCCGCGGCACCGTCGCCCGCTGGCTCGACCGTCGCTACCAGCTTGCCACGACCATCGATCCCGAGCGCATGGTGCTGCCGCTGAACGGTTCGCGCGAAGGCCTCGCGCTCGCCGCGCTGTCCGCCCGCCAGCGCCGTCCGGAGATCGAAAAGCCGGTCGTTCTGCTGCCCAATCCGTTCTACCAGGCCTATGCCGCCGGCGCCGAAGTGGCGGGGGCGGAGATCGTGCTGCTCGATGACGGCGCCGACGCCCGCTCGATCCCCGATCTCGGCCGGATTTCCGACGACGTTCTGGCGCGCACCATCGCACTCTACATCGCGTCACCGACCGCCCCGCAGGGCGACGTCGCGACGCTGGAGGACTGGACGCGGGTCCTCGAGACCGCACGCCGGTTCGACTTCATGGTGTTCGCCGACGAATGCTATTCGGAAATCTACCGCGACGTGCCGCCGCCCGGCGCGCTGCAGGCGGCCGACCAGCTTGGCAGCGGCTATGCCAACGTCCTGGTTTTCCATTCGCTGTCGAAGCGATCGAACCTGCCGGGGCTGCGCTGCGGCTTCGTCGCCGGCGATCCGGATTTCCTCGCCGAATGGATGCGCTTTCGCAACATCGCGGCGCCGCAGGTGCCCGGCCCGATCCAGGCCGTCGCCATCGCCGCCTATGAGGACGAGAGCCACGTCGCCGACAACCGGGCGCAGTACAACGCCAAATATGCCGCTGCCACCGCGATCCTCGGGCCGAACATCCGCGCCAGGACGCCGGAGGGCGGCTTCTTCCTGTGGCTCGAAGTGGGCGACGGCGAAGCGGCGGCGGTCAAGCTCTGGCAGGAGGCGGGCGTCCGGACCATTCCCGGCGCCTATCTTTCGCTGCCGCGTCCCGACGGTTCCAATCCGGGCACGCCCTATCTTCGCGTCGCCATGGTGCAGGATCTAGCCACCACCCAGGAAGCGCTCACCCGTATGGCGCGTGTTCTCGGCTAAAAGTGCAAAGGACATGACCGGATAATGCGTTCGACACGATCGGTTTCGCTGCCTCTGCCTTCCGAGGAAGACGACGGCATCCGCAGGCTCCTCCGCCGCCATGTCCGGCTGCTGACGGGGCTGGCGCTCATCGCCGGCACGGCCGCCGTCGCGGCGAGCCTCGCGACATGGGCGGTCGATGATCCGTCCCTGTCCTACGCGGTCGACAAGGAGGCGGTGAACGTCCTCGGCCTGCCGGGCGCGATCATCGCTGATCTGTTGATGCAGTTCTTCGGCCTCGCCGTCGCGGTCCTGCTTCTGCCGGCCGTGATCTGGGGCTGGCGCGGGCTGTTCGGAGGACGGCCTTTCGCCAAGACGATGCTGCTCTCCTGGCTCGGCGCCAGCGCCTTCGCGGCCGCCCTGGTGGCGCTTGTCCCCGTGACGGCCAAATGGCCGCTGCCGACCGGGATGGGCGGCGTCATCGGCGACATCTTCGCCCGCCTGCCCGGCCTGGTGGTCGGCACGCCCGTCACCCAGACCACGACGATCGTCGCCGGCGCGCTGTTCGGCCTCGTCGCGCTGGCGCTGTTCCTGCATTCGACCGCCTTCATCCGCTTCGGCCGGCAATCCGATGAACGCGCCTCGGTGAACGAGCCCGTGCGGTCGACGCCGAAGCGCCAGCGTCCGGAAGAGCGCTTCGACGACAATGACGATCTGCTCGGCGAGGAGGAGCGTTCGAGCTTCTTCACCGTGCCGCTCGGCGCGCTCGCCCATTTCGGCTACTCGGCCAAGGCGAGCCTCGCCCGCCTGTTCGGCCGCAATCGCGGCGAGCTGCAGGAGCGCCACGCCGGCGCCGATGTCGACGGTCGCCCGCAGCGCGACCGCGTCGAGCCGCGCCTGGCCGGCGCCAAGGCTCCCGCCCGCGCCCGGATCGCCGAGCCTGAAGACGATTTCGACGACTGGTCGGAGGAGGACGACGCCGATATCGACCTCGCGCCCGTCGCGGCACCGGCCCGTGTGCCCGCCGCCCGTGCCAAGCCCGGCAAGCGCCAGACCCGCGAAGCCCAGCCGACGCGCGGCCCGAACGACGTGTTCGAACTGCCGGCGCTCGACTTCCTGACGCCGCCCCGCGCCGTCGATCCGCGCGCCAAGATCAACACCGAGGCGCTGGAGCAGAACGCCCGCGTGCTCGAGGGCGTGCTCGACGATTTCGGCATTCGCGGCGAGATCATCCATGTCCGCCCCGGCCCCGTCGTCACGCTGTACGAGCTGGAGCCGGCGCCCGGCATCAAGTCGTCGCGCGTCATCGGACTTGCCGACGACATCGCCCGCTCGATGAGCGCCATCGCCGCCCGCGTCGCCGTCATTCCCGGCAAGAACGCCATCGGCATCGAGCTGCCGAACGCCCGCCGCGAGATGGTGTTCCTGCGCGAAATGCTGGCGGCCGAGGATTTCGAGCATTCGAAGGCCCGTCTGCCGATCGGCCTCGGCAAGACGATCGGTGGCGAGCCGGTCGTCGTCGACCTGTCGCGCATGCCGCATCTGCTCGTCGCCGGCACCACCGGCTCGGGCAAGTCGGTCGCCATCAACACCATGATCCTGTCGCTGCTCTACCGGCTGACGCCGGCCGAGTGCCGGCTGATCATGATCGACCCGAAGATGCTGGAACTCTCCATCTATGACGGCATCCCGCATCTGCTGACCCCCGTCGTCACCGATCCGAAGAAGGCCGTCGTCGCGCTCAAATGGACCGTGCGCGAGATGGAGGACCGCTATCGCAAGATGTCGAAGGTCGGTGTGCGCAACATCGACGGCTACAATGCCCGCGTCGGCCAGGCCAAGGCGCGCGGCGAGATCCTGACCCGCACGATCCAGACTGGCTTCGACAAGGAGACCGGCGAGGCGATCTACGAGCAGGAAGACCTGCCGCTGGAGCCGATCCCCTATATCGTCGTGATCATCGACGAGATGGCGGATCTGATGATGGTGGCCGGCAAGGACATCGAGGGCACGGTGCAACGCCTGGCCCAGATGGCGCGCGCCGCCGGCATCCACGTCATTATGGCGACGCAGCGTCCCTCGGTCGACGTCATCACCGGCACGATCAAGGCCAACTTCCCGACCCGCATCTCGTTCCAGGTCACCTCGAAGATCGACAGCCGCACCATTTTGGGCGAACAGGGCGCGGAACAGCTGCTCGGCCAGGGCGACATGCTCTACATGGCCGGCGGCGGCCGCATCCAGCGCGTGCACGGCCCCTTCGTATCCGACGAGGAGGTCGAGAAGATCGTCGGCCACCTGAAGCTGCAGGGCCGGCCCGACTATCTCGACGCCATCACCGAGGATGACGGCGAGGACGAGGGTGGCGGTGATCCGGCGGCAGTGCTCGGTGGCGAGGAGTCGAACGACCTCTACGACAAGGCCGTCGCGGTGGTCTTGCGCGATCGCAAGGCCTCCACCAGTTATATCCAGCGTCGCCTTTCCATCGGCTACAACCGCGCCGCTTCGCTGATCGAGCGGATGGAGCAGGAAGGGCTGGTCGGCCCCGCCAATCATGCCGGCAAGCGCGAGATCCTGGTCGGCGGCGAGGATGACGGACGGTTCTGACGCCCCGAAATCGCCATCCGGCAGTCCTAGATGCAGGCCGGGTGACGACGGGACACGGATCGCCCGCCCAGGAAACACCGGCCAATCCGGCCCAGGACGCGAAGGATGCGCATGGTGATGATCGACACGGACAAGGGTTTCACACGGCGTCGCTTCCTGGCTCTTTCGGCCGGCATCGCGGTCGCCGTCGCGGCCGGTCCGGCGCTGATGACCGGGGAGGCGCACGCCGCCTTCAACGCCAACCAGAAGGCGGCGCTCAACAAGATCAATACCTATTTCAACTCGATCCGCACCATGCAGGGCCGGTTCATCCAGTTCGGCCCGAATGGCGAGCAGTCGGAGGGCGTGTTCTTTATCGCGCGTCCCGGCAAGATCCGCTTCAACTACAGCCCGCCGGTCCGGATGGACGTCGTCAGCGACGGCAACCAGGTCGCGATCCGCGACAACAAGCTCCGCACGCAGGACCTCTATCCGTTGAAGCGGACGCCGCTGCGCTATCTGCTCGCCGACCGCATCGACCTGACCTCGTCCAACATCGTCCGCAAGCTGATCGAGGAGCCGGACCTGATCTCGCTCGTGCTCGAGCAGGAGAGCGCGTTCGGCGGCGGCAGCCTGAAGCTGATCTTCGACAACCGCACCTTCGAGCTGCGCCAGTGGGTCGTCACCGACGCCCAGGGTCTCGATACCTCGGTCGCCGTCTATGACGTGGAAATCGGCAAGGCGGCCGATCCGAAACATTTCAAGATCGACTACTACCTGCCGAACAAGAGCCTGAAGTAATCGGCTCGCGCCGATGTGAACGACGGTGATGCCGGATTATCGCAGTGGTCCTTGAATCCGGCGCCGGCTTCCCCAAATGTTAGAAACAGCGGGCCATTCCATCGATCGGTAGTGCCCCCCGTCTCGCCGAAGATGGTCCCGCGAAGCGCCGCGTCTCAGACGGGCGCAAGGCGCTGAAAAGCGCAACGCCCAGCTTCCCCCCCGGAGCTGGGCGTTTCCTTTTGTGGAGCGAGCCTTTCGACTCGAAGCACCCGGTTTTCGTCACCTCTCCCTGAGGGAGAGGTCGACGACCGAAGATCGGCGGGTGAGAGTTCACACCCTCACCGGAGAATTCCCCAAAACCCTCGCCCGGCTCTGCGGGCCGACCTCTCCGTCAGGGAGAGGTGAAATGTCCGTCGGGAACTCGCCCAGCAAGTCCACACAAGCCCGCTCGCTGATTTTGCTTGGCGATCGGCGGCGCGATCCCGTATGCCGACCCGGCGCTCTTCCCGCCGCCGGAAACTCTTCATGACCATCAGCATTGCGACCTGGAACATCAATTCGGTCCGTCTCCGGATCGATCTCGTCACGTCCTTCCTCGAGGCGCATCGACCCGACGTCCTCTGCCTGCAGGAAATCAAGTGCATTGAGGACAATTTCCCGGCCGGTGCCTTCAACAAACTCGGCTATGTCCACCAGGCGGTGCACGGCCAGAAGGGCTATCACGGCGTCGCCACCGTCTCGCGCAAGCCCTTCGTCGAGACGAAGCGGCGCGGCTTCTACGGCAAGGAGGATGCGCGCCACGTCCAGGTCGCCCTGACCGACCGCGACCTGCCGATCACGCTGCACAATTTCTACGTGCCGGCCGGCGGCGACGAGCCCGATCCCGCGATCAACGACAAGTTCGAGCACAAGCTCGGTTTCCTGAACGAGATGAAGAGCTGGCTGACCGGCGCCGAGACCAGCGGCCCGGCGATCCTGGTCGGCGACCTCAACATCGCCCCATATGAGCACGATGTCTGGTCGCACAAGCAGCTGCTGAACGTCGTCAGCCACACGCCGGTCGAAACCAGGCTGCTGGAAGAAGTGCGCGAGGCCGGCGGCTGGATCGACGCCATGCGCCAGTTCGTGCCGATGGACGAGAAGCTCTACACCTGGTGGAGCTACCGGGCCAAGGATTGGGAGACTTCCAATCGCGGCCGCCGCCTCGACCATGTCTGGGTCACGCCGCCGCTGAAGGCGCGCCTGAAGGACATCAAAGTCATTACCGAGGCGCGCGGCTGGAACAAGCCGTCCGACCACGTCCCGGTCATCGCCCGCATCGCGGTTTAGGGACTTTGAAGCCTGAACCCTCCCCTTGAGGGAGGGCCAAGATCGCCTTGGGGCGACCTTGGGGAGGGTTGCGTCGTCGGGAATATCGCTGGCCGCGAGAAGATTCCCCTCCCGAAAACGCGAAGGGTCGCCCAAACGACCCGTAGGGAATAATTATACCGATCGGTTGACTATTCGCCGATACAGACTATATTCAACTACATGGTTGACTATAGCGCACCCCAGCTCGACGACGTGTTCCACGCCCTTGCCGATCCGACCCGGCGGGCGATGGTGGCGCGATTGTCCCACTCGGAGCAGACCGTCGGCGAACTTGCCGCGCCGTTCTCGATCACGCTCGCCGCGGCGTCGAAGCACATCAAGGTGCTGGAGCGCGCCGGCCTGATCGCCCGCACCGTCAACGGCCGCACCCATATGTGCCGGCTCGACACAGCGCCGATCCATGCCGGCATGGAGTGGATGCGCCACTACGAGAAGCTCTGGAACCAGCGCATCGACGTGCTCGAAGGCCTGCTCGCTTCCGAAGACGCGGACACGAAGCGCGCCGACCCGAAGCCGGACGATCAGCAGGCCCCTCCGAAAGGAACCGGATCATGAACATGCTTGGCGAAATCATCGCTCGCGACGCCGTTCGCATCGAACGGCTGATGCCCGGCCCGATCGACCGGCTCTGGAGCTATCTGGTCGATCCCGACAAGCGTCGCGCCTGGATCGGCGGCGGCGACATCGAGCCGCGTGTCGGCGGCCGGGTCGAGATCGAGATCCGCAATGCCGACCTGTCGGACGAAGGCGATCGGCCGCCGCCAAAATACGCGCGGCATGTCGGGCCGACCTGGATCTTCGGCGAAGTCACCCACTTCGAACCGCCGCGTGTCCTCGGCTATCGCTGGCACCATGACGGTGAACTCGCCTCGGAGGTGCGGATCGAGCTGGAGCCGAAGGGCGACAAGGTGTTGTTCCGCCTGACCCACACCCGCCTGCCCTCGCGCGACGCGCTGCTCAGCGTCTCGGCCGGCTGGCACACCCATCTCGACATTCTGGCGGCCCATCTCGCCGGCGAGGCGCCCGAGAGCTTCTGGCGCACCATGACGCGTCTCGACGCGATCTACGACCAGCGCATTCCGCCCTGGTAACGGCTCCGGGGCCCGCCCCGGACCTAACCCGATCCACGTTCCGTCCTGCATTCGTCCCATCCAGCCAGGGAGGCTGTCATGCTGCTCAAGGACAAGATTGCCGTGATCTATGGTGGCGGCGGCGCCATCGGCGGCGCGACCGCCCGCACCTTCGCCCGCGAGGGCGCCGAGATCTTTCTCGCCGGCCGCACGCTCGAAAGGCTCGAGCGCGTCGCCGCCGACATCCGCGCCGAGGGCGGCCGCGTCACCGTCGACATCCTCGACGCGCAGGACGAGGCGGCCGTCAACGACCATGCCGACCGGGTCGCGGCCCGGGCCGGCGGCATCGACATCGCCCTCAACGCGGTCAGCGTCCCCCACAAGCAGGGCCGGCCGCTGGCCGAGGTCAGCCTCGGTGAGTTCGAACACACGATCGGCGCCAACACGCGCACCAACTTCCTGACCGCCAGGGCGGTGGCGCGGCACATGCGGCCTCGCGGCGGCGGCGTCATCCTGACGCTGACGGCGCCCGGATCGCGCGTTTCCCGCCCCGGCTTCCTGGCGCATGGCATCGCCTGCAGCGCGATCGAGACGTTTTCGCGGCTGCTCGCAGTCGAGCTCGGCCAGTTCGGCGTCCGCGTCATCTGCCTGAAGTCGGACGCCATTCCCGATGCCGTGCCGCTGTCCTATACGCGCGAGCTGTTCGACGACATGACGCGCGGCTTCGGCACGACGACGGAGGCGTGGCTGGAGGTGCATGCGCGGGAGGATACGCAGCTCGGCCGCCTGCCGCGGCTCGATCAGATCGCCGACTACGCCGCCTTCGTCGCCTCGGACCGGGCCGGCGCCATGACCGGCGCACTGGCGAACCTCACCTGCGGCTCGGTGCTCGACTGAGTCCTAGGACCGCCCCGCGTCGAGCCGGTGTTCGAGCCGGCCGAGTTCGCCGACCGTCTCCATCAGCCGGTCGGCGATCAGCGTGTGCATGCGCGCCGCGACATCGGGATATTCGGTCAGGATGCGCCGCATCAGCGTGCGGTCGATCTCGATCACCAGCGCGTCGCCGACCGCCGTCGCGGTGGCCGGCCGCCGTGTCTCGATGAACAGCGCCGTCTCGCCGATCAGCGTGCCCGGGCCATAGACGCCGAGCACCACGCGTTCCTCGCCGCCGCGCGACAGCTCGATCTCGCCCGACATCACGACAAACCCGGACAGCGCCTTCGAATCGGCGCGGAACAGCACCCGCCCCGCCGGCAGTTCCAGCCTCGTCGCACTAAAGGCGATCAGCCGCAGATGGTCCGTCGCCAATTCCGCGAACAGCGGTACCGTCGAGAGCCTTGCAATATCCTGTTCAAGCGTCACGCCGAAATTCCTGCCCCGAGCCGCGATCGAAGCCGCTTGACCGGTCTGTGTTTCATGGAACCAGCTTGTAGCCGCCGGCTTCCGTCACGAGCAGCTCCGCGATGGAGGGCTCGCGCTCGATCTTCTGCCGCAACCGGTAGATATGCGTTTCGAGCGTGTGCGTCGTGACGCCTGAATTATATCCCCAGACTTCGTGCAGCAGCACGTCGCGCCCGACGACTTTTTCGCCGGCACGATAGAGGAATTTCAGGATCGATGTTTCCTTCTCGGTCAGCCGGATCTTCTGGCCGCGCTCGTCGAGCAGCAATTTGGCGCTGGGACGAAAGGTATAGCGACCGATCGAGAAGGTCGCGTCCTCGCTCTGCTCGAACTGGCGCAATTGCGCGCGGATGCGGGCGAGCAGGACGGCGAAGCGGAACGGCTTCGTCACATAGTCGTTGGCCCCCGCCTCGAGGCCGAGAATGGTGTCGGATTCGGAATCATGCCCGGTGAGCATGATGATCGGCGCCTTGAAGCCGCCCTTGCGCAACAGCTTGACCGCCTCGCGGCCATCCATGTCGGGCAGCGTCACATCCATGATCAACAGGTCGGTCGGCTCGCCACGCGCCCGCTGGACACCCTTGGTGGCCGTCGGCTCATCGAGCAATTCGAACTCTTCATAGAGGGAAAGTTGCTCGACAAGACTTTCGCGCAGCAGGTCGTCATCGTCGACGACCAGAATTCGCCGTGCAGCCATGATGCTTGCCCCTGACGTTTTCTTCGGCTTTCGTCGCAAGAACCGAAGCATTCTTCTAATTCGATGGATTAAGGTTTAGCCCCCAAATATGGCGGCGCGCAAGCAAGCGCCCACGCTTCTTCCGAAAGTCCCATGTCCCTGCACAACCGACAGACCCTCCATGTAGAGCCCCGTCCTGGCTGCCGCACGCGCGGCACGTTGCGGCTCGGCAATCTCAGGGTTCCCTGCGCGCTCGGGCGGTCCGGCGTCACCCATGCGAAGCGCGAGGGCGATGGCGGCACGCCGGCCGGACGCTATGCGCTGCTCGAGGTGCGCTATCGCCCCGATCGGGTCCGGCGCCCGACGACGGCGCTGCCGCTCCGCCGCTCGCGCCCGCGCGACGGCTGGTGCGACGGCAAGGGCGACCGCAACTACAACCGCCCCGTCGAGCTGCCCTACCCGGCCAGCGCCGAGACGATGTGGCGAGACGATGCCGTCTACGACATCGTCGTCATCCTCGACTGGAACTTGAGGCCGCGCCGGCAGGGCGGCGGCAGCGCCATCTTCTTCCATCTGGCGAGGCCTGGCTTCACGCCGACGGAAGGCTGCGTCGCCGTCACGCTTGCCGACATGCGCAAGATCCTGCGGCGGCTAAGGCCCGGCGCGGCGATCGAGGTGCGGTGAGAGGTCTCCACGTCGCGCAACCTCCCCTTCACCTCTCCCTGAGGGGAGGTCGACGGCGGCAGGCCGGCGGGTACAGCCTCGAAATTCAGACGCCGGACCGACGGAGCCTTATCCGGATGGTTCCCAAACCCTCACCCGGAGCTTCGCTCCGACCTCTCCCTCAGGGAAAGGTGAAGGAGGAACAACCACCAGCAATCCCGCAGAGGACTGACGGGCCAAGGGCAAAGCCCTCACACGGCCTGTTCGCCCGGCTCGTCCGGAGCGACGGCGGAGGCGATCGGCGGGCGCGAGCCGAAAATGGCGCCGCCGACGCGCACATAGGTGGCGCCAAAGGCGATCGCCGTCTCGAAATCGCCGCTCATGCCCATCGACAGCTCGGCGACTCCGATCTCCGCCGCCATCTTGGCGAGCAGGGCGAAATGCGGCCCCGACGCCTCGCCGGCCGGCGGAATGCACATCAGCCCGTCGATCGCGAGGCCATGCACGGCGCGGCAACGCTCGACGAACTCGGCCGCCTCGCGCGGCGCGATGCCCGCCTTCTGCGGCTCCAGCCCGGTGTTGACCTGGACGAACAGCTTCGGCGCCCGGCCCTGCTTCTCGATCTCGCCCGCCAGCGCGCCGGCGATCTTGTCGCGATCGACGGTGTGGATGGCGTCGAACAGCGCCACGGCTTCCTTCGCCTTGTTCGATTGCAGCGGGCCGATCAGATGCAGTTCGAGATCGGCGCATTCCTGCCGCAGCAGCGGCCATTTCGCCTGCGCTTCCTGAACGCGGTTCTCGCCGAAGCGACGCTGGCCGGCGGCGATGACGGGACGGATCTCGTCGACGCCGAACGTCTTCGACACGGCGATAAGCCGGACCGAACCGGCCGCGCGCGCCGCATCCGCCTCCTTTGCCCGGATCCGGGCGAGGACGGAGGAAAGGCGGGTTTGGACATCATCGGACAGGATATCGGGCATGGTGCCTCCGGAGCAGGATGACGCTGCGCCTAGCATGACGGGCCGGATCGCTCAACCGATGCGCCGTTCCGGTGGCCCGATCGGGCGCTGCGTCAGCGATAGCGGTTGACCGGGCCGCGCGTTTCTGGTGAAGGTCGCACCCTGTTCCGGTGGCATGAAGCCGCCCTTTCCCTCTCTTTTTCGACGACGGACCATGGCCATAGAACGCTACAACCCTCGTGATGCCGAACCGCGCTGGCAGCGTGTCTGGGCCGATCAGAGCATTTTCGAGACGAAGAACGACGATCCGCGTCCGAAATACTACGTGCTGGAAATGTTCCCCTATCCGTCGGGACGCATCCATATCGGCCATGGCCGCAATTATGTGATGGGCGACGTGGTGGCGCGCTTCAAGCGCATGAAGGGCTTCAACGTCCTGCATCCGATGGGCTGGGACGCCTTCGGCCTGCCGGCCGAGAACGCCGCCATCGAGCGCAACAGCCACCCGAAGATCTGGACCTACGAGAACATCGAGGCGATGAAGGCGCAGCTGAAGCTGCTCGGCCTGTCGCTCGACTGGAGCCGTGAGATCGCCACCTGCGATCCGTCCTATTACGCCGAACAGCAGCGCATCTTCACCGATTTCCATGCCGCCGGCCTGGTCTATCGCAAGGAGAGCGAGGTCAACTGGGACCCGATCGACAACACGGTGCTCGCCAACGAGCAGGTGATCGACGGGCGCGGCTGGCGCTCGGGCGCGCTGGTCGAGCGACGCAAGCTGTCGCAGTGGTTCTTCAAGATCACCGATTTCGCCGAGGAGCTGCTCGGCGCGCTGGACGAACTCGACCGCTGGCCGGACAAGGTCCGGCTGATGCAGAAGAACTGGATCGGCCGCTCCGAGGGCCTGATGGTCCGCTTCGGCCTCGACGCCATTTCCGCGCCGCAGGGCGAGACCGAGATCGAGGTCTACACGACCCGTCCCGACACGCTCTACGGCGCCTCCTTCGTCGCCATCGCCGCCAACCACCCGTTGGCCGAGAAGATGGCCGCCGGCAATCCGGAGCTGGCCGACTTCATCGCCGAATGCCGCCGCACCGGCACCTCGGCCGAAGCGATCGAGACGCAGGAAAAGAAGGGCTTCGACACCGGCATCCGCGCCAAGCACCCGCTGGTGCCGGGCTGGTACCTGCCGGTCTATGTCGCCAATTTCATCTTGATGGATTACGGCACCGGCGCCGTGTTCGGCTGCCCGGCGCATGATCAGCGCGACCTCGACTTCGCCCGCAAATATGGCCTGCCGGTCACGGCGGTCGTGCTGCCGGAGGGCGAGGATTCGCTCACCTTCGAGGTCGGCGACGTCGCCTATACCGACGAGGGCACGCTGTTCCGTTCCGACTTCATGAACGGCATGACGATCCCGGAAGCCAAGGAAGCCGTCGCGCTGCGGCTCGAGGGCCAGATCCTCGGCAATGCACCGCAGGCGAAGCGCCAGGTGAATTTCCGCCTGCGCGACTGGGGCATTTCGCGCCAGCGCTACTGGGGCTGCCCGATCCCGATCATCCATTGCCCGAGCTGCGGCCCGGTCGCGGTGCCGAAGGCGGATCTGCCGGTCAAGCTGCCGGAAGACGTCACCTTCGACCAGCCCGGCAACCCGCTCGACCGCCATCCGACCTGGAAGCACGTCAACTGCCCGAAATGCGGCGGCGCGGCGACGCGCGAGACGGACACGATGGACACGTTCGTCGATTCGTCCTGGTATTTCGCCCGTTTCGCCAGCGAGCCCGGCGCGGCACCGCTTTCGAACGAGGCTGCCGACCAGTGGCTGCCGGTCGACCAGTATATCGGCGGCATCGAGCACGCGATCCTGCACCTGCTCTATTCGCGCTTCTTCACCCGCGCGCTGGAGCGCACCGGGCGCGTCTCGGTGACGGAGCCGTTCGCCGGCCTGTTCACCCAGGGCATGATCGTGCACGAGACCTACAAGGATGCAGCCGGCAAGTGGCTGTTCCCGGAAGAGGTCGAGAAGCGCGCCGACGGCACCTCGGTCAAGATCGGCACGGATGAGCCGGTGACCGTCGGTCCGCCGGAGAAGATGTCGAAGTCGAAGAAGAATGTCGTGCCGCCGGAAGTGGTGGCCGAGACCTACGGCGTCGACTGCGCCCGCTGGTTCATGCTCTCCGACACGCCGCCCGAGCGCGACAGCGAATGGACGGAAGCCGGCATCGAAGGCGCCTGGCGCTTCACCCAGCGTCTCTGGCGCCTGGTCGGCGACGCCGTCGAGCTCTCGCAGGCGGATGCCGCCAAGCCGGAGACCTTCGGTCCCGAGGCCACGGCGCTGCGCCGGGCGACGCACAAGCTCGCCGCCCATGTCGAGGACGATATCGACCGGCTGCGCTTCAACGTCGCCGTCGCCCGCATCCACGGCTTCGCCAACGTCTTCGCCGAAGCGATCTCGGCGGCGCGCAAGCAGAGCGAGACCAGCGGCGAACCCCCGGCGGCCGATCTCGCCTTCGCGCTGCGCGAAGCGGCGGAATTCCTGGTCGCCGCCATCGGCCCGATGATCCCGCACCTCGCCGAGGAATGCTGGGTCCTGCTCGGCCGCGACGGTCTCGCCGCCGAGGCCGCCTGGCCCGTCGTCGATCCGGCGCTGCTGGCCGAGGACGAGCTCGTCCTGCCGATCCAGATCAACGGCAAGAAGCGCGCGGAATTGACAATCTCCGCCACGGCGTCGGAAAGTGACATCGAAGCCGCAACCTTGGCCCTCGACGGCGTCATCAAGGCGCTGGAAGGCCGTGCCCCCCGCAAGATCGTCATCGTGCCGAAGAGGATCGTCAATGTCGTCGTCTGATCACAAAATGGATTCGACGCCGGCCTCCGGCACGACCGCGGGGCGGGTCGCGCGGCTGGCACGGGGCGGCCTCGTCGCCCTGGGCCTCGGCCTGTTCGCCTCGGCCTGCACGATCCAGCCGGTCTACATGCCGATCGCCAACGGCCCGCAGGTCGCGGCCGATCTCTCGGCGATCTCGATCGAGGACGTCAACGACCGCGTCGGCCAGCAGGTCCGCAACAATCTGATCCTCGGCTTCACCGGCGGCGGCAAGGCCGCGCCGCCGCGCTATGATCTCGCCATGCGCGTGATCTCGCGCGAGGCCCGCCTCGGCTTCGAGCGCGACGAGACGGCGCCGGCCTATTCGGTCACGGTCACCGTCACCTACGAGCTCAAGGAAATCAGCACCGGCAAGGTCATCCTGCGCTCGCTCAACCGCGGCGTCGCTTCCTATGACCGCTCGAACCAGGCCTTCGCCAACCAGCGGGCCCGGATCGACGCCGAGGACCGCGCCGCCCAGTCGGTCGCCGACGACATCCAGCTCCGCCTCGCCGCGGCGCTGGCGACCCGGAAGCCCGGCTAGGCTCCGGCCGGCCAACGCCATGGTGCAGATCAAGCCTCAGGACGCCGACCGGTTTCTCTCCCGGCCGGATCCCGGAATCCGTGTCGTGCTCATCCATGGCAGCGACACGGGTCTCATCTCCGAGCGGGCCGCCGGCTTCGCCAAGACGATCCTCGGCCAGAATGACGACCCGTTCGCGCTGGTCCGGCTCGATTCGTCCGAGATCGCCGGCGATCCCGGCCGCTTGGCCGACGAAGCCAACACCATCGCGCTTTTCGGTGGCACGCGGGCGATCTGGGTCAAGGTCGCCGGCAACCGGCCGATCCAGGCCGCCGTCGAGGCCGTTCTGGCGGCGCCGCCGCAGGACGCCTGGATCGTGCTTGAGGCCGGCGACATCAAGAAGGGCGTCGGACTCCGCAAGCTCTGCGAGAACGCCCGCGGCGCGGCGGCGATCGCCTGCTATGCCGACAATGAGGCGGCGCTCGACCGGCTGATCGATTCCGAACTGAAGGAAGCCAATCTCGGCATCGATCCGGATGCGCGCGCGCTGCTCCGCAGCCTGCTCGGCGCCGACCGGCTCGCCAGCCGCTCCGAGGTCGCCAAGCTCTGTCTCTATGCGCTGGGAACGAGGTCGATCGACATCGACTCGGTGCGGGCCGTCGTCGGCGATGCCGGCGCTTCCGCGACGGACGAGGCGGTGGATGCCGCTGCCCTCGGCGACGCGGCGGGCCTCGACAGGGCGTTCCGCCGCATCCTCGGCTCGGGTACGGCCGCCTTCGTCGTCGCCAACGCGGCACTCCGGCATTTCCAGTTGCTGCACCGGATCAAGGCCGCCGCCGAGGACGGCATGCCGCAATCGGCCGCGATCGAGCGGTATGCCGGCGGCATCTTCTTCCAGCGCAAGGGCAAGCTGGAGCAGCAATTGCGGATCTGGAGCGCCGACCGGCTGCTGACGGCGCTCGACCGGCTCGACGGCGCGATCTTCGACAGCCGCCTGAAGGCAAGCATAGCCGACGAAGTAATCGGCCAGGCGCTGCTCGCCGTCGCCATGCTCGCCCGCGCCCGGCGCTGATTGGCACCGAATATCAACCCGATCGCGGCGGATTTCCTTACGATTAAGTCAAACAGTTTGCCGGCTAAACGGCCCAAGTCGTTATTAGCCGGCAAATGAAGGGATAACGCATCGGCTGTCATCGCGACGGGCTGACGCCGCAATAGCGGCGCGCTCGGCCTGCCGGCGGCTATTCCCGCTTCAGCAGCCGGCAGACCTCGTCGAGCTGCTCCAGCGTACGGTAACGCACCCGCATCTCGCCGCTGCCGTTCGACTTGTGGTCGATGGTGACCATCAGCCCGAGGCTGTCGCCAAGCAGCTTCTCCAGCGCCCGTGTGTCGGCATCCTTCTCGGCCTTGTTGGCGGCGCGCTGGGCGCCCCCCTTCTTCGGCTCGTTCTGCGTCAGGGCCTCGGCGTCGCGGACGGTGAGGCCCATGTCGACGATGCGCTGCGCCACCGCTTCCGGATCGTCGACGGTGACGAGCGCGCGGGCATGGCCGGCCGTCAGCTTGCCGTCGCGCAGATAGTTCTGCACCACCGGCGGCAGCTTCAGCAGGCGCAGCGTGTTGGCGACATGCGGACGGCTCTTGCCGATGACGTCGGCGAGCGCCGTCTGGCTATAATCGAACTCGTCGATCAGTTGCTGGTAGCCCAGCGCTTCCTCGAGCGCATTCAGATCAGCGCGCTGCACGTTCTCGATGATGGCGAGCTCGAGCGCTTCCTGATCATTGACGTCATGCACGATGATCGGCACGTCGTGCTGGCCGGCGCGCTGCGCCGCCCGCCAGCGCCGCTCGCCGGCGATGATCTCATAGGCGTCGACGGCGCCCGGCACCGGCCGCACCAGGATCGGCTGCATGATCCCCTTCTCGCGGATCGATGCGGTCAGGTCGGCGAGATCCGCCTCCTCGAACGCCTTGCGCGGATTGCGCGGGTTCGGCCGCAGGAATTCGACCGGCACCCGGCGCGAATTTCGCGAGCGATCGCTGGCAACGACCGCATCCTGCCCGACATCGCCAATCAGCGCGGCCAGGCCACGTCCCAGGCGCCGGCGCGATCCGTCTTCCATGCTCATTGCGTCAACTCCTGCAATTCCCGAAAAGACCCGCGCGCCTCAGGCGGCGCGCAGGCGCTTCTCGCGTTGAATGATTTCCGAGGCGAGCCGGAGATAGGCCTGGCTGCCGGTGCTCTTGAAATCGTAGAGCAGCACGGGCTTGCCATGCGACGGCGCCTCCGAAATGCGCACATTGCGGGGGATCACCGTGTCGTAGACGGTATCGCCCATATGGGCCCGCACATCGGCCACCACCTGGCTGGCCAGATTATTGCGACTATCGAACATCGTCAGCACGATGCCGTGGATCGACAGCTCCGGGTTCAGCGCGTGCTTGACCTGGTCCACCGTCTGCAACAGCTGGCTCAGACCCTCCAGCGCGAAGAACTCGCACTGCAGCGGCACCAGGATCGAATGCGCCGCCGACAGCGCGTTGATGGTCAGAAGGTTGAGCGAGGGCGGGCAATCGACCAGCACGTAGCTGTAGTTTCGACCCCGAATCGATTCCGGCCGCTGCATGTGGCTGGCGATCGCCCGGCGCAGCCGGAAAGCGCGATCGGATCGACTGGCGATTTCCAGCTCGACGCCGAGCAGATCCATTGTCGATGGCGCCACCGACAGCCGCGGTACCGCGGTCTCCATGACGATTTCCGACAGCGACGACTCGCCGACCAGGACGTCGTAGGTGGAGCGCAGCCGGCTCTTGCGATCGATGCCGAGACCGGTAGAGGCGTTGCCCTGCGGGTCGAGGTCGACGATCAGCACTTCCTCGCCGATGGCAGCCAGCGCCGTGCCGAGATTGATCGCCGTCGTGGTCTTGCCGACGCCGCCCTTCTGGTTGGCCAGCGCGATGACGCGCGGCAGCGGCGGCAACAGCGACGGCGGAGAAAACGTGTCGGCATAAGACATCGGCGGCCTCTTCGGTTGAGCGCGCGGTCAGACGGACCGGCGCTCTGCGCGGCAGATTTCGACGATCGAGCTACGCTCGTCGATCATGCTCTTGTGTCTTACCAGATCGAGGGTCCAAGATTTAGAGGCTTCGGCCAGTTCCCCCTCGAAATCTTCACCTTTGTGAAAGGTTCCTATGCTTCCGGTCGCCAGAACCGGCGCCGAGAGCTCCAGCAGGTCCGAGAGCGAGGCCAGCGCGCGAGCACTGATGCGCTCGACTGGGTGCTGCCATTGTTTCAGGACCGATTCGATCCGCCCTTCATGCACCACGGCCGCCGCGCCCGTCTCGCGAATCACCGTGCGCAGGAAGGCGCATTTGCGCTGATTGGCCTCGACGCAATGGACGACAGCCCCGTCCTGGCCGGTCAAAAGGATGGCGGTGATCATGCCGGGAAGGCCGGCGCCGCTGCCGAGATCGAGCCAGCGCCTCGTATCCGGGAACATCGCCACCAGCTGCGCGCAGTCGGCGACATGGCGGACCCAGATCTGGCCGAGCGTATTCGGCGAGACGAGGTTCTGCGCCGGTTGCCACTTGCGCAGCAGCGCGACATAGCGCTCCAGCCGCTCGCGTGTTTCACGTGAAACGGGAAGGACGGCCTCGACCGCCGCGATCGTATCGGTCATGCCACCGTCCGAAGGTTGTTCGCCGAACGCCGGCGCGTCGTGGTGAGAAGCAGGGCCAACGCCGCCGGCGTCATGCCCTCGATGCGGCCAGCCTGGCCAAGCGTCGCCGGCCGGATCTGGATCAGGCGCTGGCGAAGCTCGTTGGAAAGGCCTTCAATGCTGGCATAGTCGAGATCATCGCCAAGCACGACGGCCTCGTCGCGCTTGACCGATTCGATATCGTTCCGCTGCCGATTCAAATAGACCGCGTATTTTGCATCGGCTTCGATCTGGTCGAGGATCGCGGGCGCGAAAGCGCCGAGCTCAGGCCAGACCCCGACAAGCCGCGCCGCGTCGATATCGGGATAAGCGAGCAGGTCGAAAGCTGAACGGCGAACGCCGTCCTGGTTGACGCCGAGGCCCACCTTGACCGCTTCGTTAGGCGTCATGCTGCGCGCCGCGAAGGCCTCGCGCGCGGTGGAGAGCTGCGCCAGCTTGTCGGCAAACGCTTCCCGCCGACGCCCGCCGACCGCGCCGAGTTCGATGCCGTAAGGCGTCAGCCGCTGATCGGCATTATCGGCGCGCAGGGACAACCGATATTCGGCTCGCGAGGTGAACATCCGATAGGGCTCGGTGACACCGCGATTGATCAAATCGTCGATCATCACGCCGATATAGCTGTCCGACCGGCTGAAGGCGACGCCGTCCTGCCCGCCCGCCCGGCGTGCCGCATTGATACCGGCGACGACACCCTGGGCGCCGGCTTCTTCGTAGCCGGTGGTGCCGTTGATCTGGCCAGCGAGGAACAGGCCCTCGACTTTCTTGGTCTCGAGCGAGGGGGTCAGCTCGCGCGGATCGACATGGTCATATTCGATTGCGTAGCCCGGCCGCAGGATCACTGCGTTCTCCAGGCCCGGGATGGTGGCGACCAGAGCCTTCTGCACATCTTCCGGCAGCGAGGTCGAAATGCCGTTCGGATAGATCGTCGGGTCGTCGAGCCCTTCCGGCTCCAGGAAGATCTGATGCGAGTCTCGCTCGGCGAAGCGGACGACCTTGTCCTCGATGCTCGGGCAATAGCGCGGGCCGCGGCTCTCGATCTGGCCGGAATACATCGGCGAGCGATGCAGATTGGCCCGGATGACTTCATGCGTCGCTTCGGTCGTGCGGGTAATAAAGCAATCGACCTGCCTCGTCTCGATCGACCCGGTCAGGGTCGAGAACGGTTCCGGCTGGTCGTCGCCCGGCTGCCGCTCGAGCCGGCTGAAATCGATCGTGCGGCCATCGAGGCGCGCCGGTGTGCCGGTCTTCAGTCGAGCGACGCTGAACGCGTGACGCAGCAGGGCGCCCGACAATCCCATAGCCGGCTTCTCGCCGACGCGACCGGCCGGGATCTTGGTCTCGCCGATATGGATGAGGCCACGCAGGAAGGTACCGGTGGTGATCACCACCGCCCCACAGCGAATGGCCCGGCCATCGGCCAGCACGATGCCAGCGATGCGACCGTCGACGACGGTCAGATCATCGGCTTCCCCCTCGACAACCGTCAGATTGGCGGTGGCGGCGATCTCGGCCTGCATCGCCTGGCGATAGAGCTTACGATCCGCCTGGGCGCGCGGGCCGCGAACCGCCGGGCCCTTGCGGCGGTTCAGCATCCGGAACTGGATACCGCCGGCATCGGTCACCCGCGCCATCAAGCCGTCCAGGGCATCGATCTCGCGCACGAGATGACCCTTGCCGAGGCCGCCGATCGCCGGATTGCACGACATCACGCCGATCGTCTCGCGAGAATGGGTGACGAGCGCCGTGCGGGCGCCCAGACGGGCGGAAGCGGCCGCCGCCTCAGTGCCGGCATGGCCACCGCCGATGACGACGACGTCGAAGCTCGCATCTGCTGCGCTGATCATGGTTCCGATCCTGTTGATCGCGTTTTCCTAGTCGCTTGGCCGAACGACGTCAAAGGCGAAAACTGTTTCACGTGGAACAGGGCCTGAAACGATGCCTATTTGCCGATGCAGAATTCCGAAAAGATGACGTCGAGCAGATCCTCGACATCGACCTTGCCGGTCACCCGGCCGAGCGCATCGGCGGCGCTGCGTAGCAATTCGGCCTTCACTTCGACCGCATGATCGCCGGCCAGCGCCAGCTCACGCAGATAGCCGAGCGAGCGCGCGATACCATCGCGCTGGCGCGCCCGGGTTATCATCGCGGTCGGCATAGGACGCGCCAGTCGCAATGTCTCGCCGATCGCCTGGATCAAGGCATCGAGCCCCTCGCCGGTGCGGGCCGATAGGTGAAGGTCCGCTGACTCGACTCGTTTCGAGTCCGAATCGAGAAGGTCGAGTTTCGTCCGTACATGCAGAACCGGCGCACCGTCCGGAATCGTTTCGGCAAAGGAGTCCTGGTCGGATAGGGCCAGCACCAGGTCGGCGGTATCGGCGCGGCGCCGGGCGCGGGTGATGCCCTCGCGCTCGACGAGGCTTTCGGTTTCGCGCAGCCCAGCCGTATCGATCAGCGTGACCGCATGACCATCAATATCGAGCGCCACCTCAATCAGATCGCGCGTCGTACCAGGCTCGGCCGTGACGATCGCCGCCTCGCGCCGAACCAGGGCATTCATCAGGCTCGATTTACCGACATTTGGGGCGCCCAGCAGCACCACCTCGAAGCCGTCGCGCACTCGTTCGCCGAAATGCTGGTCATCCAGATGGGCCGCCATCTCGGTCGCCACGCCCGCGGCTTCCGACCAGGCCGGCGCCATGACGTCATCCGGCACGTCCTCCTCGTCGACGAAGTCCAGTCCGGCCTCGACCAAGGCGCGCGCCCGGATCAGGCGATGGCGCCAGTCTTCATAGAGCCTGCGCAGGCCGCCATCGGCCTGGCGGATCGCGAGGCGTCGCTGCATCTCGGTCTCGGCCGCGATCAGGTCGGCCAGCCCCTCGATCTCGGTCAGATCAGCGCGTCCGTTCTCGAAGGCCCGGCGGGTGAACTCGCCCGCCTCCGCCGCGCGATATCCCGGCAGCGCCGAGAGCGCCTTCAGGATGCCGGCGATAACAGCCCGGCCGCCATGAACCTGCAATTCGGCGACATCCTCGCCGGTGAAACTGGCAGGGCCGGGAAAGAACAGCACCAGGCCACGATCGAGGATCTCGCCGTTCTCCGGCGCGCGCAGCGTGCGGAGGCTCGCGAGACGCGCCGGCGGCACGGTGCCCAGCAAGGTTTCGAGACCGAATCGAACCCCTTGGCCCGATAGCCGGATGACGGCGACGCCGGAGGGAGCCGCGCCGCTCGATAGCGCGAAGATCGTGTCGTCGCGATGCAATGCCATGCCTGTCCGCCCTGCCCTTGCTGCTTGCTTTCCCGAGCCGCCTCGTCGCCCGCTCTCGGTCTCTTTCTTGGTCGGCCTCTTGCCTAGCCGTGCCGACCCGACAGGTCTAGGCTTCCAGCAACCGCTACCCGATCCAACCGCCAAGGCTCCGATGTCCGAAAACCTGCTGCGCTTCGAGACCAGCCCCTATCTGCTCCAGCACCGGGACAATCCCGTGCACTGGCGCGGATGGAACGCCGCCGCGCTCCAGGAGGCCAGAGATCTCGACCGGCCGATCCTGCTCTCGATCGGCTATGCGGCCTGCCACTGGTGCCACGTCATGGCGCATGAATCGTTCGAAGACGAGGAGACGGCAGCGGTGATGAACCGTCTCTTCGTCAACATCAAGGTCGATCGCGAGGAGCGGCCCGACATCGACCAGATCTACATGGCGGCGCTGCACGCGATTGGCGACCAGGGCGGCTGGCCGCTCACCATGTTCCTGACGCCGGAAGGCAAGCCGATCTGGGGCGGCACCTACTTCCCGAAGACCACCCGCTACGGCCGCCCCGGCTTCGTCGACGTCCTGACCCAGATCGACGGCTTTTATCGCGGCGATCGCGTGGAGATCCTCGCCCAGGCCGATCGCATCGCGGCCCATATCCAGCCTCGCCCCGGTGAGGGGGGCCCGGCCCTCGGACCGGATCTGCTCGATCAGGCGGCGCGCTCGATCCTCTCGATCATGGACCTCGACCGCGGCGGCACGCGCGGCGCGCCGAAATTTCCCAATACGACGGTGATCGACTATCTCTCCCGCAGTGCCTTTCGCACCGGCGATCGCGACTATGCCCGCGCCACAGAGGCGACGCTGACGGGGATTTCGAATGGCGGCATCTTCGATCATGTCGGCGGCGGCTTTGCCCGCTACTCGACCGACGCCGACTGGCTAGTGCCGCATTTCGAAAAGATGCTCTCCGACAACGGCCTGCTGATCGAGCAATTGGCGCTGGCATCGGTGCGAAGCCCGCACGGAGCGATGTATCGGAGCCGAATCGACCGGACCGTCGATTGGCTGGCGCGCGAGATGCAGCTTGGGGGCGGCGCCTTCTCCACCAGCCTCGACGCCGATTCCGAAGGGCATGAGGGTCGCTTCTACGTCTGGACCCGGGCCGAGCTCGACACCCTGCTCGGGGAAGAGGACGCGGCCTTCATCGCCGGGATCTTCGACATCACCCCGGCCGGCAACTGGGAAGGCGTTTCGATCCCGAATCGACTGCGGAGCCCGGCTGCCCTGCCCGCGCCCGACCAGGCCCGTGCCGATGCCCTGCTGGATCGGATGCTGGCCTATCGCGCGAAGCGCGAAAGGCCGGGGCTCGACGACAAGATCCTCGTCGACTGGAACGGTTACGCCATCGCCGGCCTCGCCACCGCCGGCATGCTGCTGGGCCGACCCGACTGGATCGAAATGGCCGAACGCGCCTTTCGTTTCATAACCGAATCGGTCTCGCGCGACGGCCGGCTCGGCCATGCGCTGCGCCAGGGCAAGACGGTCCATCCAGGCTTCTCGTCCGATCTCGCCGCGATGGCGAAGGCAGCGCTCGCGCTGAACCAGGCGACGCAGGACACCGCTTACCTTGACGCGGCGGCGCGTTTCCTCACCGCGCTGGAGACCCATCACAGCGACGGCCGGGGTGGATATCATTTCACCGCCGACGACGCCGAGCCGCTGATCGTGCGGAAATCCGATCGCGTCGACGACGCCTCGCCCAATCCGCATGCGCTCGCCGTCGACGGCCTGGTCCGGCTCTGGGCGCTGACCGGCGACGATGCCTATCGTGATCGCGCTGACGCGATGCTCGAGGCTGCCTCCGCCGCCATCGCCGCCAATGTCTTCGGAACGGCCAGCCTCCTCAGCGCGCTCGATCTTCGCCTGGGCATCCAAACCGTCGTGATCATGACCACGGCCGACGACGACGGCGCCCTACTGCGGGATGCCGTGCGCGCGACCTGGACCGCGTCGATCGTGCTCGATGTCCGATCCGGGGACGAGCCCTTGCCGGCTGGTCATCCGGCCCATGGTAAGACCGCGATCGAAGGCAAGGCGACTGCCTATGTCTGCCGCGAGGGCGCCTGTTCCCTGCCCTTGACCGACGCCGAGGCGCTGAGAACCCGGCTCGAAGCCGCGCACGGTTAACGGAAGGCTAACAAACCGGACGGCAGAGGTTAACAGCGGAAACGAAAAATGGCCGGGACAAGCCCGGCCATTTTCATGTCACAACCAAACGCCATGGCGTCCGAAAATCGGGATCAGGTGTTCATCTGGTCGAAGAAATCGGAGTTGTGTTTCGTCTGCTTGAGCTTGTCGAGCAGGAACTCGATCGCATCGACGGTGCCCATCGGCATGAGGATGCGGCGCAGCACGTACATCTTCTTGAGCACATCCGGCGGTACCAGCAGCTCTTCCTTCCGAGTACCCGAACGGGTGATGTCGATCGCCGGGAAGGTCCGCTTGTCGGCCACCTTGCGGTCCAGGATGATTTCCGAGTTACCGGTGCCCTTGAACTCTTCGAAGATGACTTCGTCCATGCGGCTGCCGGTATCGATCAGCGCAGTCGCGATGATCGTCAGCGAACCGCCTTCCTCGATGTTGCGCGCCGCGCCGAAGAAGCGCTTCGGCCGCTGCAGTGCGTTGGCGTCCACACCGCCGGTCAGAACCTTGCCGGAAGACGGCACGACCGTGTTGTAGGCGCGGCCGAGGCGGGTGATCGAATCGAGCAGGATGACGACGTCGCGGCCATGCTCCACCAGGCGCTTCGCCTTCTCGATCACCATCTCGGCGACGGCGACGTGGCGGGTAGCCGGCTCGTCGAAGGTCGAGGAGATCACCTCGCCCTTCACCGAGCGCTGCATGTCGGTGACTTCTTCCGGGCGCTCGTCGATCAGCAGGACGATCAGGTAGCACTCGGGATGATTCTCGGCGATCGAGTGGGCGATGTTCTGCAGGAACACCGTCTTACCGGTGCGCGGCGGCGCTGTGACGAGCGCGCGCTGGCCTTTGCCGAGCGGCGCGACCAGATCGATGATCCGGGGCGTCATGTCCTTGCCGTGCTGAACCTCGAGCTCCATCTTGAAGCGCTCGTTGGGATAGAGCGGCGTCAGATTGTCGAAGTGGACCTTGTGGCGCGCCTTGTCCGGGTCCTCGAAATTGATGGTCGAGACCTTGAGCAGGGCGAAATAGCGCTCTCCATCCTTCGGACTGCGGATATAGCCCTCGACCGTATCGCCGGTCCGCAGCGAAAACCGCCGGATCTGCGAGGGAGAGACATAGATATCGTCGGGTCCGGCGAGATAGTTGGCGTCGGGTGAACGCAGGAAGCCGAAGCCGTCCTGCAGCACTTCGACGACGCCCTGACCAACGATTTCGACATCGTTGTCTGCCAGCTGCTTCAGGATCGCGAACATCAGTTCCTGCTTGCGCAGCGTGCTCGCATTCTCGACCTCAAGTTCCTCGGCGAAGGCCAGCAGCTCCGTCGGGGATTTGGACTTGAGGTCCTGCAGTTTCATTTCACGCATGGGTTTTGTGAATCTCGTTTGGATTCAAGAAAGGATGAATTCGAAGGGCATAAAGGGGATTGCGCAGAACTTCAGCCTGGCGGGGACTATGCCCGCCGGCGCGATGCTTCGGTCGTCCCTGGCAGGTCAACCGGCATCTGTCTGCTTCGACAAGATGGCGCACCATAATCGCTCGCCGGTTCCACGGCAAGCGGCAGAAACGTCGCAAAATCGCAGAAATTCAGAACGGTTTGACGACAACCAAAATCACGATCAGCACCATCAGGACCGTCGGGATCTCGTTGGCAAGGCGAAAAGCCCGCTCCGAACGCGCGTTTTTGTCGGCGGCGAAGGCCTTGCGGCACGACGCCAGCCACATATGGAAAACCGACATGGCGATGACAAGCACGAATTTCGCCATGAACCAGGGCTGCTGTTCCCAGCCGCCGAGCCGAACGATCGCCAACCCGGTGATCCAGGTCAGGATCATCGCCGGATTCATGATCATTCGCAGCAGCTTATTCTCCATCACCTTGAAGGTCTCTGACTTGTCCGAGCCGGCAGCTGCGCCGGTGTGATAGACGAAAAGCCGAGGCAGATAGAAGATCCCCGCCATCCACGCGATCACCGCGATGACGTGCAGAGCCTTGATCCAGTCGTAATAGGCCATCGTTTTCCCCTGCCCTAGCCGCGGATCCGGGCGATCAACTGCTCGACATGCGCGATCGGCGTCTGCGGCACGATCCCGTGTCCGAGGTTAAAAATCAGCCTTGCCCCGCGCATGGACTCGAGGATTTCATCAATCGCCGTGTCGAGTTCGGCGCCGCCGGCCACCAGAACCATCGGGTCGAGATTGCCCTGGATCGCCACGCGACCGGCGATTTCGTCGCGAACGGTCTTGAGCGGCACGGTCCAGTCGACGCCGACGGCGTTGACGCCTGTCGTCTCGACAAACGAGAGCAGCCCGCGATCCGCGCCCTTCGGGAAGCCGATGAACCGGGCATCCGGGATTTCGGCGCGAACGCCGGCAATGATCCGGGCGATCGGCCCGGCCGACCACCGTTCGAACGCCTTCGGCGACAAAACGCGCGACCAGCTGTCGAAAATCTGCACGGCATCGGCACCGGCGCGCAATTGCGCGATCAGATAGATGATCGAAGCCCGGACCAGAACGTCGATCAGGCGATCGAGCGCCTCGGGATCGCGCGCCGCCATCAGACGGGAGGGCGCCTGATCCGGAGTCCCCTTGCCGGCGATCATGTAGGTCGCAACGGTCCAGGGAGCCCCGCAAAAGCCGATCAAGGCCTTGTCCGGCGCCAGCTCGCGGCGGACTGCCGCCACCGTCTCCAGCACGGGCGCCAGCCTGTCGAGGACGGCATCGATCGAGAGCTGGGCAATTTCGGCCGGATCGATCGGATCGAGACGAGGTCCCTCGCCTTCGACGAAGCGGACATCGCGGCCGAGCGCATGCGGAATGACGAGAATATCGGAAAACAGGATGGCGGCATCGAAGCCGAAGCGGCGGATCGGCTGCAGCGTCACTTCCGTGGCCAGCTCGGGCGTGTAGCAGAGATCGAGGAAGGATCCAGCCTGGGTCCTGAGCGCCCGATATTCGGGAAGATAACGCCCTGCCTGGCGCATCAGCCAGATTGGCGGCTCGGCGAGAACCTCGCCATCGAGGACGCGCAGCAAGCGCGCTTTCGTCTTCAAAGCCGTCGGAACGTTCTGCACCACCACCACCAAAGAAAGAGATCTATCTGTAGTTTCTTCTTCTTCTTGACGGTGGATTACCGTCATTCAGCGCTATCCACAATGCGACCGAGACGCCGCCGGATAACTCGCCCGATTCATCCCGCGGTTGAGGATGGCTGGGGAAAATCGCTGTTTGTTTCGTTCTATCTATTTGTTTCAGCTTGCATTTTACCGGGTACTTCCAATTCGAACGATCCGGATCTGGCTGTTAATATCCCGTTAAGGTGTTGGTTAATAAATCGTTAATTCCCGTTGCTCTCGACAGGCCCGGATTCATTGTCCCCAGGACCAGCCGCTGTTGATCATTTTTGGCTGATCGGGGACAAGTCGGTCAACGGACGCCGCGAGGCCGACTTATCCCGTCCGTATCCACAGCCCTGGGGATGACAGTGTGAAGAACGAGCTCCGGCACCTGCATTTGCATCTGATTTCGGATGCGACGGGCGAGACGTTGCTGACGGTCGGCAGGGCCGCTTCGGCGCAGTATCCCGGCGTTTCGGTGATCGAACACATGCATTCCATGGTGCGTGCGCCGAAGCAGATCGACCACCTGCTCGTCGAGATCGAGCAGGAACCGGGCATCGTTCTCTACACGCTGGTCGACCGGGTGATGGCGGCGATGCTCGAACAGGGTTGCCGGAACATCGGCGTGCCCTGTTTCTCGGTGCTCGATCCGGTGCTGCAAGTATTCCAGTCCTACCTCGGCGCCTCGAGCCAGGGCCGGGTCGGCGCGCAGCATTCGCTGGACGGCGACTATTTCCGCCGCATCGAGGCCCTCACCTTCACGATGATGCATGATGATGGCCAGCTGCCGGAGGATCTCGACCTGGCCGAGATCGTCATCATTGGTGTCAGCCGGACATCGAAGACGCCAACCAGCATCTATCTGGCCAATCGCGGTGTTCGCACCGCCAATATCCCGATCGTGCCGGGGATCGGCCTGCCACTCGAACTTGAGGCGGTGACCAAGCCGTTGATCGTCGCCCTCGTCGCAACGCCGGACCGCATCGTACAGATGCGCGAGAACCGGGTGTTGTCGAACGCAACATTCGGCGAGGACGATCCCTATGTCGACCGCGCCGCCGTCGCCAACGAGATCGCGGCGACGCGCAAGATCTGTGCGCGCAAGGGTTGGCCCGTGATCGACGTGACGCGCCGTTCGATCGAGGAAACCGCCGCCGCCATCCTGGCGCTTCGCAACAAGCAGGCGGGAAGCGTCAAGGATGCTTCTTCCCGGGATGGTTTCCTCGCATGACCCTGATCCTGGCATCCACCAGTTCGACCCGCATCGCCCTCCTCCGCAATGCTGGCCTCACTTTCGAGGCACTGTCGCCCGGCGTCGACGAGCGCGCTCTGGAGGCGCCGCTGCTTTCCGCCGGCGCCACGCCGACCGAGATCGCCCTGGCGCTGGCGCGCGCCAAGGCTCTGGCAATCGCGGCGCCGGGCAGGCTGGTACTCGGCGGCGACCAGGTTTTGGATCTCGATGGCCAGCGCTTCGTCAAGCCGGCCGATCGCGCGGCGGCGGCTGCCCAGATCGCCGCGCTCGCCGGCCGGACCCATCGGCTGCGAACGGCGGTGGTACTGGCGGAGGACAGCGAGATCGTCTGGGAACATGTCAGCACCGCCAGCCTGACGATGCGGCCGCTGACAGAGGCGGCGATCGAGCACTATCTGGACGAAGCCGGCGAGACGGCGCTGTGGTCCGTCGGCGCCTATCTGCTGGAAGGTGTCGGAATCCAGTTGTTCTCGGTGATCGAAGGCGACTATTTCAGCATTCTCGGACTTCCCCTTCTGCCGCTTCTGGCCGAATTGCGCCGGCGCGGTGTTCTTCCGTCCTGACGAGGCACCATGACGAATTCCGCCGCGCCGAAGCCTGCCGTGCCGACCGCTTGCGTCATCGGCTGGCCGGTCAAGCATTCGAGATCGCCGATCATCCATCGCTACTGGCTGGCTGAGCTTGGCCTCGCCGGAGACTATGTTCGCCATCCCGTCGAGCCGGAGCAGGCGTCCGCTTTTTTTGCCGGTTTTGCCAGCGGGCCCTTCATCGGCTGCAACGTCACCGTCCCGCACAAGGAAGTGGCCTTCGGATCGGTCGATCATGCCGATGCCGTGGCAACAGCGCTCGGCGCCGTCAACACGATCTGGCTGGAGGACGGCAAGCTCTTCGGTTCCAACACCGATGCCGAAGGCTTCGTCGCCAATCTCGACCAGCGTGCGCCGGGCTTCGACGCCAATCCCGGCCCGGCGATCGTGCTTGGTGCCGGCGGCGCCGCGCGCGCCGTGATCTGGGCGCTGAAGGCGCGCGGTTTCGCGCCGATCCATGTCGTCAACCGTACGCGCGACCGTGCCGAGGCGATGGCCGATCGTTTCGGTTCCGTGGTTCGGCCAGCCGGCTGGGAGGATCTCCCTCGCCTGCTGCCGGAAGCAACCTTGCTGGTCAATACCACGTCGCTCGGGATGGAGGGCCAGCCGCCGCTCGTGATCGATCTCGGCGCGGCGAAGGACACGCTTCTCGTTACCGATATCGTCTATGTTCCGCTGGAGACGCCGCTGCTCCGGGTCGCGCGCGATCGCGGCCTGCGGACGGTCGACGGTCTCGGCATGTTGCTGCATCAGGCGGTTCCGGGCTTCGAACGCTGGTTCGGCAAGCGGCCGGCGGTCACGTCGGAACTGCGGCGCCTGATCCTGGCAGATATGGGTGTCGTGGAGGAGGGGAACGCGGCGTGATCGTCATCGGCGTCACCGGCTCGATCGGCATGGGCAAATCGACGACCGCCCGGGTGTTCGCCGCGCAGGGCGCCGTGCTGCACGACGCCGATGCCGTCGTCCATGCGCTCTATCGCGGGCCGGCCGTGCCGGCGGTCGGAGCGCGGTTTCCAGATGCGATCTGTGACGGCATGGTCGATCGGACCCGCCTTGCCGCCATTCTGGCGGCTGAGCCGTCCGCCTTGCCGGAGCTGGAGGCGATCGTCCATCCGATGGTGCAGGCCGTCGAGGCGGAAAGCATGGCAGAGGCGCGCCGGCAGGGCCGGTCGATGTTCATCCTCGACGTGCCGCTATTGTTCGAGACGGGCGGCGAGAAGCGGGTCGATGTCGTCGTCGTCGTCAGCGCGCCGGCCGATATCCAGGCAGCGCGGGTGCTGGAGCGCCCGGGCATGACGCCGGAGCGGTTCGCCACCATCCTGGCCCGGCAGATGCCGGACGCCGAAAAGCGGCGGCGGGCGCATTTCGTCGTCGAGACGGGCGGCAGCAAGGAAGCGGCCGCGGCGACCGTCACCGATATCGTGCGGGCGCTGGCGGCGACCGCCGCGGCGCGGTCGCATCGTGGCTGATGCCGAAGCGGTTGCGTTGCCCCTCCGGCGGCGTCACCATCCCCTTAGCGTTGAAGCGGAGCAGAGCGTTGCGCGAAATCGTCTTTGATACGGAAACGACCGGCCTCGAACCGTTGAAGGGCGATCGGCTGGTCGAAATCGGCGCGGTCGAACTGTTCAACCATCTGCCCACGGGCCGCGATTTCCATATCTACATCAATCCCGAGCGGTCCATGCCGGTCGAGGCGTTCCGGGTGCACGGTTTGTCGGATGAATTCCTCGCCGACAAGCCGGTCTTCAGCGCACTCGTCGACGATTTCATCGAGTTCATCGGCGATGCGACGCTGATCGCCCACAATGCGAGCTTCGATATCGGCTTCATCAATGCGGAGTTCGCCCGGCTGGGCAAGCCGCCAATCGGGCCAGAGCGGGTAATCGACACGCTCGCGCTGGCCCGGCGCAAGCATCCGATGGGGCCGAATTCGCTCGACGCGCTCTGTTCGCGTTACGGCATCGACTCCAGCAAGCGCACCGTGCACGGCGGTCTCATCGACTCCGTGCTGCTGGCCGAGGTCTATCTGGAGCTGATCGGCGGTCGCCAGCCCGATCTCGTTCTGGTCCCTGAAGTTGCCTCCGAGGTCCGGGATGATGGCGGTCTGGTCATTGTGGCGCCGCCGCAGCAGCGGCCGGTGCCGCGTCCGTTCCGCGTCACGGCGGAGGAGCAGGCGGCGCATCGCGCCTTTATCGCCAAAATGGGCGACGGCGCGCTCTGGAAGAATTATCTGCCCGAGGAAGTCGAGCCGGCCTGAGGTCGACAATTCCTGGTAACCGCGTCTTCTTTCACGCGAACGGGCACGCACTTCGCTTGAAGACGCTCAAACAAAAAGCTCCTGAACCGGCCGGCTCAGGAGCTCTTTCAATGGGCTGTTTCGCGGCCGCCGCCTTCGGCGGAGGCCGACGATATCAGCTCGGGCGCGATCCCTGCTGGGCAGCGGCCATTTCCATCAGACGCTGACGGTAGAGCTGGGTGAAATCGACCGGATCGACCAGCAGCGGCGGGAAACCGCCATTGCGGGTCATGTCGGCCAGGATCTGGCGCGCGAACGGGAACAGCAGGCGCGGGCATTCGATCATCAGGATCGGTGCGAGGTTTTCCTGCGGTACGTTCGAGACGCGGAAAACGCCGGCATAGACCAACTCGGCAACGAAGATGGCCTGGTCGCCATCGGTGGCGCGGCCTTCGAGGCGAAGCTCGATCTCGTAGTCGTCGCCGTCCAGCGGGGTGGCGCCGACATTGATGCCGATATTGATGTTTGGAGCCGTGCGGCGCGGACCGAGCGAGCGGGGCGCACCCGGATTTTCGAAGGAAAGATCCTTCACATACTGCAGCAGGATCGAAAGGTTCGGCTGGGCGAGCTGGCCCGCGCCGTTTTCGTTTTCATCGGCCATAAAGGCGGCTCCCCTGGGACAATCGGCCGAATGGCCTGATCTTGACAAGTGGGCTCGCTAACACTTCCGTCTCAGTGATACAAGCGCTGTACGAAGTCCGTCGGAAGCACGAAGCGCTGGCCTAGCTGGCATTGTGCCCTTGACGGACTTGGATCGACGCCCAACGATTACCACATTGGGTCCATGATCGCTCGAACGCGCATATCCGGTTCACACGCCGGTCTCATGGGCCCCCCAGAATAGGACAGGATGCCTTCGGCATGAACGGCTTCGTCGACATCTATACGCTGATCTTCCTCGTCCTCGCGGTGGTGATCTTCTTCAAGCTGCGCAGCGTGCTGGGTCAGCGCACGGGCAGCGAGCGCCCGCCCTTCGACCCGTTCACCCGTCGCAAGGCGAGCGAGCCGGAGGCGGCCGCCAGCGACAAGGTCGTCAGCCTGCCGCGACGCCCGACGGCGAATGACGATGCCGCCGCAGCGGCGCAGCCCGCGACTGCGGGCGAGGATCAGCGCATCGCCGCGATCGCGCCCGCCGGAACGCCGCTCGCCACCGCGCTGGCAGCGATCATCGCGGCCGACCGCAATTTCGATCCGCAGCAATTCATCGATGGCGCCCGCACCGCCTATGAGATGATCGTCACCGCTTTCGCCCAGGGCGATCGCAAGGCCTTGAAGCCGCTGCTCGGCCGCGAGGTCTATGACGGCTTTGCCGGCGCGATTTCCGAGCGCGAGGCGCGCGGCGAGACGGTCGAGTTCAATTTCGTCGGCTTTGAGAAGGTCGAGATGGTCGACGCCGCAATGAAGAGCGGCACGGCCCAGGTCTCGGTCAAGTTCGTC
Organism: Kaistia granuli DSM 23481; assembly: GCF_000380505.1. Taxonomy (GTDB): domain Bacteria; phylum Pseudomonadota; class Alphaproteobacteria; order Rhizobiales; family Kaistiaceae; genus Kaistia; species Kaistia granuli. The sequence goes on from NZ_AQYH01000005.1 coordinate 82,115, forward strand.
TCCAAGCTGATCTCCGCGACGCGCGACAAGGGCGGCGAGGTCGTCGATGGCGATCCCGTGCACATCGCCGACGTCACCGATATCTGGACCTTTGCTCGCGACGTGTCGTCCCGAGACCCGAACTGGCTATTGGTGGCGACCGAAACCGTTGAATGACCGGGAAACCGCGTTGTGCCGACGGAAACGAACACCCGGCTCGTGCCGATCCCCTTCGACGCGCTGGAGGGGTGGCGGGCTGACGACCATGCGGCGGCGTGGCGCGCTTTCCATCGAAGCGCCGAATACGCCGCCATCCATCCTCCGAAGACGAGGGCGATTGGCATAGACGGCGACGCGCTGGCGCAGATCGCCGCCATCGCCGCCAGCATGCCCGCCGATCTGGATGGCGACAGCGCGCGGCGCTTCTTCGAGCAGCATTTCGTGCCGATGCGCGTGCAGGAGCCCAGCGAGAGCGGCTTTTTCACCGGATTCTATGAACCCGAAGTAGCGGCGTCGCTGGTCCCTACGCCGGATTTCGCCGTTCCGCTCTATGCGCGGCCGCCGGAGCTCGTCGAGATCGACGAGGCGAACCCGCCACCCGGTCTGGAACCGGGCATGCGGTTCGCGCGTCAGACGGGGCAGGGGTTCGAGCCCTATTTCGACCGCGGCGAGATCGAGCGCGGCGCGCTTTCCGGGCGTGGCCTCGAACTCGCCTTTCTCGCCGATCGCATCGACGCGCTGTTCGTGCATATCCAGGGTGCGGCACGGCTGCGCCTGCCGGATGGCGGTCTGCTCCGCATCACCTATTCGGCAAAGTCTGGCCATGCCTACACGCCTGTCGGCCGCGTGCTGATCGAACGGGGCGCGCTGCCGAAGGGCAGCGTCACCATGCAGTCGATCCGCCAATGGTTCGCGACGCATCCGGACCAGGTGTCCGACGTGATCTGGCAGAACCGCTCGTTCATCTTCTTTCGCGAGGCTGCCGTGCAGGATCCTGCGCTCGGTCCGATCGCGGCTGCCAAGGTGCCGCTGACGGCGGGTCGGAGCCTCGCCGTCGATCGCACGCTGCACACGTTCCACGCCCCGATCTGGATCGATACCCGGCTGCCGCCGGCGGAAGGGGGCGGAGCCTTGCAGCGCCTGATGATGGCACAGGATACCGGCTCGGCCATTCTCGGACCGGCGCGCGGCGACATCTTCTTCGGATCGGGCGACGAGGCGGGACGGATCGCCGGCCGGATGCAGGCCGCGGGCGATTTCGTCGTCCTGGCGCCGCGGGGCCGGTCATGACACGCCGCAAGCGCAGTCTTTCGGGCGAGGAGCGGACGCTCTGGGCCACGGTGGCGCGAACCGTCGCGCCGCTACGGGCGGAAGATGTCATGCCCGAGCCGCCGCTGGCTCCGGTCGCCGAGCCGCAGTCGTTGCAGGCGGAGCTGGCGAAGCCGGTCGGGGCGGGGACCAAGATCGCCAAGGCGACCAAGCCGGCGCCGCCGCCGGCCCTGCATCCGATCGAACGGCGCACGCTGACCCGCGTCGCGCGCGGGACGATCGAGATCGACGGCCGCATCGACCTGCATGGCCTGACCCAGATGGATGCGCATGACCGGCTGCGCGGCTTCCTGGTCGATGCCCAGGCGCGCGGCGCCAAGCTGGTCATCGTCATCACCGGCAAGGGCAAGGCAACCGGCGAGGATCCGTTCGGCATGACCGAGCGCGGTGTCTTGCGCCGGCGCGTGCCGCAATGGCTGGCCGAGCCTGGCCTGCGCGGCATCGTCATCGGTTTCGAGGAGGCGCATCGCAGCCATGGCGGCGGCGGCGCGCTCTATGTGCGGATCCGCAAGAAGCGGACGGCCCACAAGGCAGGCATCGCATGACGCCGTTCGGCCAGCGCCTGCGCGAAATGCGCGACGAGCGCGGTCTGTCGCTGAAGGACATGGCCGAGAAGCTCGGCGTTTCCAGCTCCTACCTCTCGGCGCTCGAGCATGGCCGGCGCGGCAGTCCGAGCTGGTTCATGGTCCAGCGCATCATCGCCTATTTCAACGTGATCTGGGACGAGGCGGAGGAATTGCAGCGGCTTGCCGAACGCTCGCATCCGCGTGTCACCGTCGAGACGGCCGGGCTGGCGCCGGAGGCGACCGAACTCGCTCATCTCCTCGCCGCCGAGATCGGCAATCTGAGCGTCAAATCCCTGCAGGAACTGAAGAAGGCGCTTCATGACGCCACGGATCGCGACACCGCGCGCCGGGCGCTGCGGACCGAGCACGCGCTCGATTTGCCGACCCTGAAATAGCGGCGCGCCCGCGCCTCAGAGCAGCTTACGCAACTCGTCTTGCCGGTCGTTGACCAGCCAGCCATAGTAGTTCTCCTGCGGCATCGCGTTCTTGTTGCGCTTGCGCTCGGCCGCGAGCGCGCGGGCGCGGACCTTGACGTCGCCGACATTGTAGAGCGTCGCGGTGATGCCGGGATTGTTCGAGATGTCGACACCGGCCGTGTCGCGATAGACATCGATCGACAGGCGGATGATCGCCGCCATGTAGTCGAGCGACATGTTGGGATCCATGATCGCCTGGTAGAGCTGCGGCGCCTGCTCGGCGCTGAGCAGCGGCAGGCCGCTCTTCTTGTGCACGATGTCGGTGACGGTCAGCGCCGTCAGTGGGTTGATCTGGCCGAGGCCGAAGGTCTGGCCGGCGTAGAGCGGCTGGAAGAACACCTTGGAGAAGCGGTCGCGCGGGAACGACTTGCCGTCGACCGTCTTGCCGCGGAATTCTGCGTCCCAGACGTCCTCGCGGCAGGTCCAGAGGTCGTAGGACGACTTCAGGTTGTCGCAGCCGTCGAATTCCGGCCGGGCGACGAAATCGGTGACGCTTTCACCCTTGTAGCCGAAGGCGAGATCCTTGGTGCCGAGATAGGCCAGCGCCTTGACGTAGTAGGACTGGGCGCTGTCGAGACCGCCGACATTGTAGGTATGCTCGCCGATGATCGCGCCGATCAGGTGGACCGGGTCGACGCCATAGGTCTTGGCGGCGCGCTTGATCGAACGGATCAGGGTCTTGTCACGCTGCAGCAGCGCGTAGATCCGGCGATATTTAGCGTCGAAACTTTCCTTCGTCTCACCGGCCCGCTTGATCGAGCTCATGTCGATCGTCGGTTGCTCGGCCGAGCGATTGCCGGCGGGTGCCACGACGGCGGCTGCCAGCGCGGGCAGGGCGGTTGCAAGGACGAGAGTGGCGAGCAAGGCGCTACGCAGCAGGCGCATGGGAAGCGATCCGTCGGTCGAACGAAAGACCGCACCCGTGACGGATCGGCCGATCCGGGCTTATAGCATCGGAAATCGGCCGTCGAAAACGGCTTCTCGGCCACAGTGGCGCGGATAAAGCCCCCGGGAGGTGTTGCGGCCCCGCCAGCAAGGGCAGGGCGGGGCCGCAATTGGCGTCAGAGGATGTAGCGCGACAGGTCGATATTGCGCGAGAGATCGCCGATATGCGCCTCGATATAGGCGGCGTCGATCGTCACCGTATCGCCGGAGCGATCGGGGGCCGAGAAGCTGATCTCGTCGAGAATCCGCTCCATCACCGTCTGCAGGCGGCGCGCGCCGATATTCTCGACCGAGCCGTTCACCTCGACCGCGATGCGGGCGATGGCGTCGATCGCATCCTCGGCGATGACCAGGTTGACGCCTTCGGTCTGCAGCAGCGCCACATACTGCTTGATCAGGCTCGCTTCCGGTTCGGTCAGGATCTGGCGGAAATCGGCCTGGGTCAGCGCCTGCAACTCGACGCGGATCGGCAGTCGGCCCTGCAATTCCGGCAGCAGGTCGGACGGCTTGGCGATGTGGAAGGCGCCCGACGCGATGAACAGGATGTGATCCGTCTTCACCGGTCCGTACTTGGTTGCGACCGTTGTTCCTTCAATCAAGGGTAGAAGATCGCGCTGCACGCCTTCACGGGAAACATCGCCGGCCCGGCCCTCGCGGGCGCAGATCTTGTCGATCTCGTCCAGGAAGACGATGCCGTCATTCTCGACGATATGGATCGCCTCGGCCGTCAGCTGCTCGTCGTCGAGCAGCTTGTCGGACTCCTCGTCGATCAGCACCTTGTAGCTGTCCTTGACCGTGACGCGCCGCGTCTTGGTTTTGCCGCCGAAGGCCTTGCCGAGCATGTCGCCGATGTTCATGACGCCGATCGAGGCGCCCGGCATGCCGGGAACGTCGAACTGCGGCAGGCCGCCGGACTGGTCGCGGACCTGAATCTCGATTTCCTTGTCGTCCAGCTCGTTGGCGCGCAGCTTCTTGCGGAAGCTCTCGCGGGTCGCCGGGCTGGCGCTCTCGCCGACAAGCGCGTTCAGCACGCGTTCCTCGGCCGAGAGATGGGCCTTGGCCTCGACGTCCTTGCGCTTCTTCTCGCGGGTTAGGCTGATGCCGACCTCGACCAGGTCGCGGATGATCTGCTCGACGTCGCGGCCGACATAGCCGACCTCGGTGAACTTGGTCGCCTCGACCTTCAGGAAAGGCGCACCGGCGAGCCGGGCGAGCCGGCGCGAGATCTCGGTCTTGCCGACGCCGGTCGGCCCGATCATCAGGATGTTCTTCGGCAGCACTTCTTCGCGCATCGTGCCTTCGAGCTGCTGGCGGCGCCAGCGGTTGCGAAGGGCGATGGCAACGGCGCGCTTGGCGTCGTTCTGGCCGATGATGTAGCGGTCGAGCTCGGAGACGATCTCGCGGGGAGAGAAATTGGTCATGGGATGTCCTGTCCGCTCAGACGGCGTCGAGCTGTTCGAGCGTGACACTGGTGTTGGTGTAGACGCAGATCTCGGCGGCGATCGCCATCGCCTTGCGGGCGACCTGTTCGGCGGTCATGTCGGTGTCAATGAGCGCGCGGGCGGCGGCGAGGGCGTAATTACCGCCGGAGCCGATGCCCATGACGCCGCCTTCCGGCTCCAGCACGTCGCCATTGCCGGTCAGGACCAGGCTGGTGGACTTGTCGGCGACCAGCATCATCGCCTCGAGATGGCGCAGATAGCGGTCGGTGCGCCAGTCCTTGGCGAGCTCGACGCAGGCGCGCGTCAATTGTCCGGGATATTGCTCCAGCTTGGCCTCGAGGCGCTCGAAGAGCGTAAAGGCATCGGCGGTCGAGCCGGCGAAGCCGGCGATCACGTCGCCTTTGCCGAGCGGGCGGACCTTGCGGGCCGTATGCTTGATGACGGTCTGGCCGAGTGACACCTGGCCGTCGCCGGCGATGACCACCTTGTCGCCCTTGCGAACGGTGATGATCGTCGTCCCGTGCCAAGGCGCATAGGGGCTCTCGTTCTGGGAATGTGTCATGATCTGCTTTCGTGGCGGATCGCCTTGGTCCCTTGAGGCCCCGCGGCGATCCCTGTTGGCTAGAGCGTCTTATGTAGGCGCGTCGTCCGTCGATGCAAAGGCTTGCTCAACCTTATGGCGTTACATGGAAACGCCTGATAAAAGCCGGCTGTCCCGAGCAAGGCGGACCAAGAAGGAATGCGATATGCGTAGCGCCACGATCGAGCGCAAGACGAAGGAAACCGAGATCGCGGTGACGCTGGATCTCGACGGCAGCGGCCGCTCCGACATCGCCACCGGTGTCGGCTTCTTCGATCATATGCTCGATCAGCTGGCCCGCCACGGCCTCCTCGACCTGACCGTCCGCTGCAAGGGTGACCTGCATATCGACCAGCATCACACGGTCGAGGATGTCGGCATCGCCATCGGCCAGGCGCTCCGGAAGGCGCTCGGCGAGATGCGCGGCATCACCCGCTATGCCGACACCCACCTCGCCATGGACGAGGCGCTGACGCGCTGCGCCATCGACGTGTCCGGCCGGCCCTATCTGGTCTGGAAGGTCGAGTTCACGCGCGACAAGGTCGGCGATTTCGATACCGAGCTGTTCAGGGAATTCTTCCAGGCCTTCGCCCAGAACGCCGGCATCACGCTGCATATCGAGAACCTCTACGGCGACAACAACCATCATATTGCCGAGACCTGCTTCAAGGCGGTGGCGCGCACGCTGCGGACTGCCGCGTCGATCGATCCGCGCCAGGCCGACCGTGTGCCGTCGACCAAGGGCAAGCTCGGCGACTGAGAGGGCGTCATGACGATCTACACCGTGCTCGCGCCGCCTGTTTCCGCGACTGGCGGGCTGGACGAGGCCGACCGCATGATCTTCGTCAGGGACGGGTTCTCGTGGCCGGCATTCCTGATCCCGGTGGTCTGGATGCTGTACCGTCGCATGTGGGTGGTGCTCTGCTTTTATGCGCTCTACCTCGTCGCAATCGAGCTCGCCGGGCGGTTTCTCGGCGCGCCGACCGCGACGGCGCTCGGCCTGCTCGGCGCCTTGTTCCTCGGTTTCGAGGGCGCCACGCTGCTGCGCTGGACTCTGAACCGGCGTCGCTTCACCGAGCAGGGCCTCGTCGAGGCCCGTTCGCGGGACGAGGCCGAGATCCGCTTCTTCCACCGTTTCGCCGACGCGTCGCCGGCCGGCGACGGGCCCAGGCCGGCCGGTCTTGCCGGCTTCCGCCCGGCGCGACCCGATTCCTCGGCCGATATTGTCGGCCTCTTTCCGACCCCCGGGACGGTCCGATGACCATTGCCATCATTGACTACGGCGCAGGCAATCTGCGCTCCGCCGCCAAGGCGCTCGAACTGGCCGCCGCCCGCATCGGCTCGACGAGCCCGGTGGTGGTTACCGCCGAGCCGGAGGTCGTCGCCAAGGCCGATCACATCGTCCTGCCGGGCGACGGCGCCTTCGCCGACTGCCGCACCAATCTCGACAGCGTCGACGGCATGATCGAGGCGATCAACGAGGCGATCGACGCGCGCGGCCGGCCGTTCCTCGGCATCTGCGTCGGCATGCAGCTGCTGGCGACGCGCGGCATCGAATACGGCGTCACCAAGGGCCTCGGCCGCATTCGCGGCGACGTCCGCCGCATCGAGCCGAACGATCCGCGCCTGAAGATCCCGCATATGGGCTGGAACACGCTGAACGCATCCGCCCCGCATCCCCTCCTCGACGACATCGCGCTCGGCGACGATGGCTGGCATGCCTATTTCCTGCATGGCTACCAGCTCTTCGCCGAACAGGCGGGCGACGTCGTGGCGACCGCCGACTATGGCGGCCCGGTCACGGCCATCGTCACCACCGGCAATGTCGCCGGCACGCAATTCCACCCCGAGAAGAGCCAGAAACTCGGTCTCGCCCTTCTCGCCAACTTCCTGAAGTGGAAGCCCTGATGATCCTTTTTCCCGCCATCGACCTGAAGGATGGCGCCTGTGTCCGCCTGAAGCTCGGCGACATGGAGCAGGCGACGGTGTTCAATACCGATCCCGCCGCCCAGGCGCATGAATTCGAGACCCAGGGCTTCGAATATCTGCACGTGGTCGACCTGAACGGCGCCTTTGCCGGCCAGCCGGTCAACGGCGCGGCGGTCGAGGCGATCCTTGGTGCCGTCAAGATGCCGGTCCAGCTCGGTGGCGGCATCCGCGACCGTGCCGGCGTCGAGGCCTGGCTCGACAAGGGTATCGCCCGCGTCATCCTCGGCACCATCGCTGTCCGCGATCCCGAACTCGTCCGCGAAGCCTGCAGGGCCTATCCCGGCCAGGTCGCCGTCGGCATCGACGCGCGCGGCGGCAAGGTGGCGGTCGAAGGCTGGGCCGAGACGTCCGAGCTGACGACGATAGAGCTCGCTCGGCGTTTCGAGGATGCCGGCGTGGCGGCGATCGTCTTCACCGACATCGACCGTGACGGCGTGCTGAAGGGCCTCAACATCGAATCGACGCTGGCGCTCGCCGGCGCCGTCGAGATCCCGGTCATCGCCTCCGGCGGCCTCGCCTCGATCGACGACGTCAAGCGGCTGCTCGAGCCCGATTGCGCAATCCTCGAAGGTGCGATCTCCGGCCGCGCCCTCTATGACGGCCGGCTCGACCCGGCCGAGGCGCTGCGGCTGATCAAGCAGGCCCGGGAGACCGCCTGATGCTCAAGACCCGTGTCATTCCCTGCCTCGACGTGCATGACGGCCGAGTCGTCAAGGGTGTGCAGTTCGTCGATCTGATCGACGCCGGTGACCCCGTCGAGGCCGCCAAGGCCTATGACGCCGCCGGCGCCGACGAGCTCTGCTTCCTCGACATCACGGCGACGCACGAGAACCGCGGCACCATCCTCGACGTCGTGGCGCGCACGGCCGAGGCCTGCTTCATGCCGGTGACGGTCGGCGGCGGCGTCCGCGCCGTCGAGGATATCCGCGCGCTGATGCTGGCCGGCGCCGACAAGGTGGCGATCAACTCGGCCGCCGTGACGGACCGGATGATCGTCGCACGTGCCGCTGAGAAGTTCGGCGCGCAGGCGATCGTCGTCGCCATCGACGCCAAGCAGACGAAACGCCGCGGCAATGGCGACCATCACGACCGCTGGGAGATCTTCACCCATGGCGGCCGCAAGGAAACCGGCATCGACGCGATCGAATATGCGATCGAGGTCGCGGCGCTGGGCGCCGGCGAGATCCTGCTCACCTCGATGGACCGCGACGGCACGCGCGACGGCTTCGATCTCGCCTTGACGCGGGCGATCGCCGACGCGGTGCCGATCCCGGTGATCGCGTCGGGCGGCGTCGGAGCGCTCGACCATTTCGTCGACGGCGTCATCGAAGGCCATGCCAGCGCCGTGCTCGCGGCGTCGGTGTTCCATTTCGGCCAGTTCACGATTGGCGATGTGAAGTCGCATATGGCGGCGGCCGGCATTCCCGTCCGCCTCGACGGCTGAGGAGACGGGGCATGTCGAACTTCACGCTGGCCGATCTGGCCGCGATCATTCGGGATCGCGCCCATTCCGGCGATCCGGGTTCCTATACGGCCAAGCTGGTCGCGAAGGGACCGTCGCGTTGCGCCAAGAAATTCGGCGAGGAAGCGGTCGAGGCCGTCATCGCCGCCACCGAGCACAACGCCCGGGATCTGACGGCGGAAGCGGCCGACGTGCTCTATCATCTGCTCGTCGTGCTGGAGGCGTCCGAAGTGCCGCTCGACGCGGTGATGGACGAACTCGAAGGCCGGACCCGGCAGACCGGGCTTCAGGAAAAGGCGTCGCGGCCGGCGGAGTGATCCGTCCGCCCGGGAGAACCAACATGGACAAGTCCGCGCGGATCGAGCACACCCCGCACCGCACATTCGGGCGCAAGGAATGGGCCAGCCTCCGGGCGGACATGCCGCTGACGCTGACCGAGGACGACCTCGTCCGGCTGCGCAGCCTGAACGATCCGATCTCGATCGACGAAGTCGTGACGATCTACCTGCCGCTGTCGCGTCTGCTCAGCCTCTATGTCGCGGCGACGCAGGGCCTCTACAACGCCACCCGCACCTTCCTCGGCGCGAACGAGGGCAAAACTCCCTACATCATCGGCATCGGCGGTTCCGTCGCCGTTGGCAAGTCGACCACGGCGCGCGTGCTGAAGGCGCTTCTGGCGCGCTGGACCAATACGCCGAAGGTCGACCTGATCACCACCGACGGCTTCCTCTATCCCAACGCCGTGCTCGAGCGCGAAGGGCTGATGGAGCGCAAGGGCTTCCCGGAGAGCTACGACCTGCCGGCGCTGCTTTCGTTCCTGTCCGACATCAAGGCCGGGCGCGGCAGCGTCTCGGCGCCGCTTTATTCGCACCTCGTCTACGATATCGTTCCGAGCGAGCGGGTGACCATCGACCGGCCGGACATCCTGATCGTCGAGGGCATCAACGTGCTGCAGGCGCCGCGGCTGCCGCGCGACGGCACGGCGGTCCCCTTCGTGTCCGACTTTTTCGACTTCTCGATCTATATCGACGCGGCCGAGGCGGATATCCGGCGCTGGTATGTCGAGCGCTTCCAGCGCCTGCGCGAAACCGCCTTCCGCGACCCGAATTCCTACTTCCATCGCTATGCGATGGTGTCGGACGAGGAAGCGCTGGCGATCGCCGAACGGCTCTGGTCGCGGATCAATCGGGTCAATCTCTACGAGAATATCCTGCCGACCCGGCCGCGCGCCGATCTGATTTTATCCAAGGGTGAAAGTCACCTGATCGAACAGGTCGCACTGCGCCGTCTTTGAGGCGCAGCCTGGGTTTTCGGCACCCTTGATTGCCACTCGTTCGCAGTTGCGAAGATAGCCGTTGAAGCGTCCTCCGGGCGATGCTACTGCGCCGCTTCGCTTGAACTGCCGGGGACGATCATGCCGAAATGGAACGACAGGATAACGCTTGTCGCGCTCAGCTCGATCGTCATCGCGCTGGTGGTGATGGCGTTGAAATATGCCGCCTATCTGCAGACCGGCAGCGTCGCGCTCTATTCCGACGCGCTGGAGAGCATCGTCAATCTGGCGACGGCGGTGGCGGCGTTCTGGGCAATCCGTCTCAGCCACAAGCCCGCCGACAGCGACCACCAGTTCGGCCATCACAAGGCCGAATATTTTTCCGCCGTGCTCGAGGGTGTGCTGATCGTCGTCGCGGCGCTGCTGATCCTGCGCCAGGCCTGGCTCAGCTACGCGACGCCCACCCCGCTCGAGAACACCACCCTCGGCCTGACGATCAATCTGATCGCCACCGGCATCAACGGGCTCTGGGCGCTGTATCTGTTCCGCTTCGGTCGGCGCCGGCGCTCGCCCGCCTTCATCGCCGAGGCCTGGCATCTCACCAGCGACGTCGTCAGCTCGATCGGCGTGTTCTTCGGCCTCGTGCTGGTCGCGCTGACCGGCTGGCTCGTCCTCGATCCGCTGCTCGCCGTCATCGTCGCCGTCAACATCCTGTGGTCGGGCTGGCGCGTGATCCGGGATTCGGTCGGCGGACTGATGGACCATGCCGTTGCCGCCGACGTTGAGAGCGAGATCCGGGCGATCATTTCGGCGGAGGCGACGGGCGCGATCGAGGTGCATGACCTCAGGACTCGCAACGCCGGCCGTGTCATTTTCATCGAGTTCCATCTGGTCGTGCCGGGATCGATGACGGTCGCCGCCGGTCATGTCATCTGCGACCGCATCGAGGCGGCCCTCAATAAGGCGATCGAGGGATCGGAAGTGCTGATCCATGTCGAGCCCGAGGCCGAAGCGCTGCACCACGGCGTCATCGTGCTCTAGTCTCCGGCGGGCGGTCATTCGCCGGCATGTTCGGGCCGGAGCTTGATTTTCTGTTCCAAACTCATGATATCGGGCCTAACCCTTTGTCCTGACGAGAAACGAGAGTTCGCCATGTCCGACGATACCCAGTCTGTGCCCAACACCGAGCCTGCCGCCGACGCGGCATCGGCGACGGCAGAGGCAGACGTCGCCGCGGCGCGTATCGCGGCGCTCGAGGCCGAGACGGCCGAGTTGAAGGATCGTGTCCTGCGCACGATCGCCGAGATGGAAAACCTGCGCCGCCGCACCGAGCGCGAGGTCGGCGATGCCCGCCAGTACGCCATCGCCGCCTTTGCCCGCGACATGCTGACGGCCGGCGACAATCTGGCCCGCGCCATCGACGCGGTCCCCGATGAAGCCCGCGCCGGCAACGAGGCGCTGACGGCGCTGATCGACGGCGTCGAGATGACCGAACGCGATCTGCAGAATTCGCTGGAAAAGCACGGCGTCCGCAAGCTGGAGCCGCTTGGCCAGAAGTTCGACCCGCATCTGCATCAGGCCGTGTTCGAGATTCCGACCGAGGAACAGCCGGCCGGCACGGTGATGCAGGTCATGCAGTCCGGCTATGTGATCGGCGATCGCGTGCTGCGCCCGGCCATGGTCGGCGTCGCCAAGGGCCCCGCCAAGCCGCGGGAGCCCAAGCCACAAGGCGACGCTGCCGCCTCTCGCAGCTAAGGACGCGGGGCTGTGGACGCTGGATTGCTCTACAGCCTCGACCTCCTTGGGGTCTTTGTCTTCGCCCTGACCGGCGCGCTGGCCGCCTCGCGGCGGCAGATGGATATCGTCGGCTTCGCCTTCCTGGCCGCCGTCACCGGAGTCGGCGGCGGCACGACGCGCGATGTGATCCTCGGCGTCACGCCGGTTTTCTGGATCGGCCAGCCGGCCTATGTCGTACTCTGCGTCGTGACAGCGGCCGGAACCTATTTCCTGGCGCCATTCGTCGAATATCGCTACCGGCTGCTGCTGTGGGCCGATGCGATCGGCATCGCCGGCTATTGCGTCATGGGCGCCGCGCGGGCGCTGCATGCCGGCGCCAGCCCGTTCGCGGCCGTTGTGATGGGTGTCGTGACGGCGACCGTCGGCGGCATCATCCGCGACATCATCACCGGCGAGCCCTCCGTCCTGCTGCGCAAGGAAATCTACGTGACGGCGACGGTGGTGGGAGCCGGTCTGTTCGTGCTCGCCACGCTCGCCGGGCTTTCGCTCTGGCCGGCAGCATTCCTCGGCGCTTTCTCGGCCTTCTTCGTCCGCGCGGGGGCGCTCTATTTCGGCTGGACGCTGCCGACCTACCGCTCGCGGCCCGGCCGTCCGATTCCGCCGCGCTGATTGCGGTTCAGGCGGCGTAGCGGGTCGCGTCGACGCCGTAATGGTTCACGTAGCGCTCGTTGATCGACTGCACCGGCAGGATGATCAGCACGTCCGTCGTGCCGAACTGGCGGTCGACGACGGCGCCGTCGCCGATATAGGCGCCGAGGCGGAGATAGCCCTTGATCAGCGGCGGCAGCGTCTTCAGGGCCGCCTTCATGTCGATCTCTGCTTCGCCCAGCCTGTCCATCGCGACATGGCGACCAGCCAGCGCGCTCACCGACCATTCGGCCGGCGCGCGGGCATGGTGATGCAGGAAGGAGAGCGGCAGCGCCAGCGCATCCGGATCCGTGCCTTCCAGCGAGGCGCAGCCGACCATCACATCGACATTGTGGCTGCGGACATAGCTCCAGATGCCGTGCCAGAGCAGTTCCACGGTACGCTTGGTGCGGTAGGGCTTGAGGACGCAGGAGCGACCGAGCTCCAGGAAATTCAGCTGTTCGTGCCGCGAGACGAGCGCGCCGATGTCGAACTCGTTCGCCGTGTAGAAACCGGTGTGGCGCTCGGCCACTTCCTGGCGCAGCAGCCGGTAGGTGCCGACGATCGCCGCCTCGCCGGATCCCGTGCGGGTGTCGTGGTCGATGACGAGAAGGTGGTCGCAGATCTTGTCGAAGCCGTCGCGGTCGCGACGCGACAGCTGCGCCTGCATGTCGGGGATCGCCGACATCTCCTCGTAGAACACCTTGTAGCGAAGCTTCTGCGCCTTCTTGACCTCGCGCGGCGTGGCCGCGAGACGCACTTCGAGCGGGCCGATTCTTCCGAGCGGTTCAGGCACGACAGGGGCAGGGCGAAGAGACTTGGTCATCGACAGCTTTATACCGCCGAATACAAGCTGGGATAGTGCCGGCAGGGTCACGGTCGCGCCGGAAACGCGCTCGACCTGCCGGGATGCCGCCGCATCGCCGCGTTTCGCCATCTTGCCTCACTCCCGTTCCCGCCGCGCCGGGGCCGTTCCGGCGCTCGCGCCACCAAAGCACAGCTCTCCGACAGTTTGGTGACGAAGGAGGTTTGGCCGTCCCGTCGACAGCATGCCCGATCCCGGCCACCTTTGCCCCGGGCCGACGGCGGAAGTCCGATCGCATTGGCGGGGCGGCCGAATGCGCGGTACGCGCGGCGGCGCCGCCTACTTCGGGCCGGATCAGGCGGCGGCCAATATCCGTTCGCCGCCGACGCGGTAGCTGAGCGCCTCGGCCAGGTGGATCCGCCCGACCGTCTCGGCTCCGTCGAGATCGGCGATGGTGCGGGCGACCTTGAGCACGCGATGATAGCCGCGCGCTGACAGCTTCAACGCTGTCGCCGCGTCGTGAAGCAGCCGTTCGCCGGCCGGGTCCAGCGCCGCGATGGTCTCGATCAGCGATGTCGCGCAATGGGCGTTGATGCCGGAGCTTCCAGGCGCGAGCGCCAGGAAGCGCTCCGCCTGGATCGCTCGCGCCACCGCCACGCGGCCGGCGACCGTGACGCTCGCCTCCGAGGCGGACGCGCCGATCAGGTCGGTGGCGGCGACGGCCGGCACCTCGATGCGCATGTCGATGCGGTCGAGGAAGGGCCCGGAGAGGCGAGCCTGATAGTCGGCCGCGCAGCGCGGGCCCCGCGCGCAGCTCTGGCCGGGCTCGCCCGCCATGCCGCACCGGCACGGATTCATCGCGGCGACGAGCTGAAACCGGGCGGGATAGCTGACCCGGTGGTTGGCGCGGGCGATCACCACCTCACCGGCCTCGAGCGGCTGGCGCAGTGAATCGAGGACTTGCGGGGTGAATTCCGGCAGTTCGTCGAGGAAGAGCACGCCGTGATGGGCCAGCGACGCCTCGCCGGGCCGCGCGCGCAGTCCGCCGCCGACCATGGCGGCCATCGAGGCGGAGTGGTGCGGAGCGCGGAACGGTCGCCGGTCGGTCAGCTTGCCGCCGGAGAGTTCGCCGCCGATCGAGGCGATCATCGAGACCTCGAGCAGTTCCTTCGGCGCCAGCGGCGGCAGGATCGAGGGCAGGCGGCTCGCCAGCATCGATTTTCCCGCGCCGGGCGGCCCGGCCATCAAGAGGTTGTGGCCGCCGGCTGCGGCGATCTCCAGCCCCCGGCGCGCGCTCTCCTGGCCCCGTATGTCGGCGAGGTCGGCGAGCCCGCCGGCGTCGCGCCGCAGCGCCGGCTCGGGCCGGGTGAGCACCTGCGTGCCCTTGAAGTGGTTGGCGAGCGCGATCAGGCTGCGCGGCGCGAGGATTTCCATGTCGCCGCCGGCCCAGGCTGCCTCCGGGCCGCAGGCGGCCGGGCAGATCAGCCCGCGTCCCATCGCGTTGGCGCCGATCGCCGCCGGCAGCACGCCGGCGACGGGTGCGACGGTGCCATCGAGCGCCAGTTCGCCCAGCACGACGAAGTCGGCCAGCTGCTCGCCCGGAAGAACGCCGAGCCCGGCCATCAGGCCGAGCGCGATCGGCAAATCGTAATGGCTGCCTTCCTTCGGCAGGTCGGCCGGCGCGAGATTGACGACGATCCGCTTCGGCGGCAGAGCGAGACCGGAGGCATGCAGCGCGGCGCGGACTCGCTCGCGGCTTTCGGCGACCGCCTTGTCGGGCAGGCCGACAATGACGATGCCCGGAAAGCCCGGCGCGATCTGCACCTGGACGTCGACGGGCACCGCCTCGATGCCCTGGAACGCCACCGTCGTGACATGCGCGACCATTGCCCGCGACCCCCGTTGCAGGTTGACGCTACGTCAATCTGTGCGGGAACACAAGAACAGGGCGTGAACGTCAGTGGCAGGCCTTGTCGGGACGAGCCGTCCGCATGAAGCTGGCGCCGCCAAGGCCGATGGAAGGTGCTGCGATGAGCTCGACACTGGAGCGTATCCTTGCCGATACGGAAGTGCCCGATCTGCTCGAGATTCTGAGCGAGCGTCTGAGTCCAACCGATCTGCAATCGCTGATGCTCGCCGTCTATGCCCGTCGCTCCGCCGCCCGTTCGCCGGCCGATGTGCTCGCCGACTATGAGCGCAGCCGCTTCTTCGGCGCGGCGCCATTCGCCCGGGCCGACTATGCGGCATGGGAGCACGTCGCCGATGCCGTCATGGCGGATCGCTTCGAAGTCCTGGCGCTGTCGCCAGTGGCGCCGCTGGCGAGCTGCGCGGCGGTCGCGACGGTAGGGCAGGGCTGGTCCGTGCCCACGGTCCGCACTGGCGAGGTCGTTTCGGATTCGACCAATATTCTCGCGCTCGAGGCGGCCTTGCGCCGCAGGCGCCGCCCGTCCGATCGAGCGTTGGTGCACCTGGCCACGACTCAGCGCGTCGTCCGCCCGCAGGCCTATGCCGATCCCGGCATGCTCGCCCATTTCGCCCTCATGGCGCTGGTGAGCACGGGCCGCGATCACGGTAGTCACAGTATCGAAGCGGAGGCCGTCGGGCTTCATCTCGATACCCATCTCGCCGCGTTCAGCCGGCTCTTCGGCGCCGGTGTCCGGCTCTCGGTGGGCTACACCATCGTCTCGAACAGCCATGACGACGCCCGTCGGAACGCCGTCATGGCGGCGGCGACGCGTCATGGCGTGGCGGTCGCGGAAGAGCCTGGCCGCGAGGCCGCGCACGGCTACTACGCCGGGTTCTGCTTTCACATCTGGGGCGAAATTGGCGGCGAGCGTTACCAACTGTCGGATGGTGGCGCGGTCGACTGGGTAGGAAGGCTGCTGTCGAATGCCAAGGAACGGACGCTGATCAGCGGATGCGGAGTCGAGGGCGCCCTCGCCATGCGCGCTAGGATGCAGGGAGAGACGGCTGCCTGATCCGGCAGCCGTCACGGTCTGATGGCCGTTCCTGGCGGAGCCTTGTCGGCAGTCAGAAGGGTACGGTATCGGCTAGCCGATCAGCGCTTCGCTTCGACCGCGTCCCAGATCAGCGAGGCGATGTCGGCGCCGCCGAAGCGCTTCACTTCGCGGATGCCGGTCGGCGAGGTGACATTGATCTCGGTCAGGTAGTCGCCGATCACGTCGATGCCGACGAACAGGAAGCCGCGCTTCTTCAGATCCGGCCCGATCGCCTCGCAGATCTCGCGGTCGCGGCGGGTCAGCTCGATCGGCTCGGGGCGGCCGCCGACATGCATGTTGGAGCGGGATTCGCCGTCGGCCGGCACCCGGTTGATGGCGCCGACCGCGACGCCGTCGACCAGGATGATGCGCTTGTCGCCGGCCCGCACCGCCGGCAGATAGCGCTGCACGACATAGGGTTCGCCGCGATAGGCGGCGGCGAAGATCTCGAGCAGCGAGGCGAGGTTCTGGTCGCCCTCGGAGAGACGGAACACGCCGGCGCCGCCATTGCCGAACAGGGGCTTGATGATGATGTCGCCATGCTCCTGGCGGAAGCGGCGGATCTCGTCGGCATCGCGCGAAATCAGCGTCGGCGGCATCAGCTTCGGATATTCGGTGACGAAGATCTTTTCCGGGGCGTTGCGCACTTCGGCGGGGTCGTTGACCACCAGCGTCTTCGGATGGATGCGCTCGAGCAGATGCGTCGTCGTGATGTAGCCCATGTCGAAGGGCGGATCCTGGCGCAGGAACACGACGTCGAGCGTCGAGAGGTCGGTGCGCTCCTTCTCGCCGAGCGAGAAATGGTCGCCCGGCACGTCGCGGACGGTGACGGCCTCGATCGCCGCCTCGACGCGGCCGTCGTTCAGCGACAGCCGGTCCGGCGTGTAGTGGTAGAGCTTGTGGCCGCGCCGCTGGCCCTCCAGCATGATGGCGAAGGTGGAATCGCCCCGGATGTTGATGTTGGCGATGTGGTCCATCTGGACGGCGACGGAAAGCGACATGAAGGCCCCCAATGCGGAATAGGCCTCTTATGTCGTGTGGCGGGGCCGAATGGCAATGCTAGGGTCCAAACTCAATTGAGAATGGGGCAGCGTTGGGCCAAAATCCCGCGCGGGCAGGAGCGGACCGGAGCCGATGGCTATCCATCGGCGAGGATCGGCGACGCACCGGCGCGGGATTTTCGTCCAACCCGCAGGGCTCGATGGAAACCGGGCCATTTCGGCGTCGCCGTCGGCTCGTTGGGGGAGGCCCAACGTCGCCGCCAGCTCCTGGAACTGACCCGGTTTCCATCGAGCGCTGCCTCGTTCCCAATTGAGTTCGGACCCTAGCGTCAGCGATCGGCGCCAAAAGCGTCGACGATGTGGTGCGGCAGCCGCCGTGGCAGCACGGCGACGATGTCGAAGCGGAGCCGCATCGCCGCTGCTTCCGGATGGCGGGCGAGGAAGCTCTCCGCCGCGCGCAGCAGCCGCTTCCGCGCCGCCGGGGTGATCGCCAGGATGGCGGCGTCATGGCTGCGCCGCGCCTTGACCTCGACGAAAACGAGCGTTCCGCCGCGCCGCATCACGAGATCGATCTCGCCGAGCGGGCTGCGGAAACGCCGGGCGATCGTCCGGTAGCCCTTCAGGTTCAGGAACAGCGCGGCCACCGTTTCGGCGAAACGGCCATGGCGTTCGGAGGCGCGGCGGTCAGGCCTCGCCATCGTCGTCGCGATCCGTGCCGGGATCGTCGTCATCCGCGTCGCCGGCGGCTTCCGCCTTCAGTTCGAGCGCGCGCTGGTAGAGGTCGCGCTTGGCCATACCGGTGGCCGTCGCGGCGAGGGCCGCCGCCTCCTTCAGCGGGTGGTTCTCCAGCAACCGCGCCAGCAGCGTGTCGATTTCGTCGGCCCCCGGCTCCGTGACGGTCGGCGGGCCGATCAGGATGACGATCTCGCCCTTGGGCGGCGCTTCGCCGCCATAGGCCTCGGCGAGCGAGCCGAGCGTGCCGCGACGGACCGTCTCGAAGGTCTTGGTCAGCTCGCGCGCCACCACCGCGGGGCGATCGGCACCGAGCGTCTCGGCCATGTCGATCAGGGAATCGAGCGTCCGGTGCGGCGATTCATAGAAAATGAGCGTTGCCGGGATGTCGCCGAGCGCCGCCAGCCGCTTCTTGCGGCCCACGGTGCGGTTGGGCAGGAAGCCGGCGAACAGGAAGGTGTCGGTCGGCAGGGCCGCGGCAACCAGGGCTGTGAGTAGGGCCGAGGCGCCGGGGATCGGCACGACGCGGTGGCCCGCCGCCACCATGTCGCCGACGAGGCGGAAGCCCGGGTCGGAGACGAGCGGCGTGCCGGCGTCGCTGACCAGCGCGATCACCTTGCCGGCCGCGAGCGCCGCGAGCAGCTTCGGCCGCTGCCGGTCGGCATTGTGCTCATGATAGGCCATCAGCTCGGTGTCGATGCCGTAGTGGCGGGTCAGCACGCGGGTGACGCGGGTATCCTCGCAGGCGATCAGGTCGGCTGCGGCGAGCGTCGCCAGCGCCCGGAGCGTTATGTCGCGCAGATTGCCGATCGGCGTCGCCACGACGTAGAGGCCGGGCTCGATCGTCGGCGCGCGCACGCGCTGTCCATCGATCGTGTAGCTGGCGTCGCCTTCCGGCGCGGCCTGTCCGGTCTGCGCGCTCATCGCTCGCCCGCGCCGACGTTGTGGAGATGTGACACCCGACTTGAATTCACTGAGACCGCCGCTCTTTGCCGCTGAATGACCAAAGCCTTTCCAGTACAGTTACATCTTGCGATTGAACAGGAGAAGGCTGTGGGTTGGTTCCGTTCCGAACGGCAGGGTGGCAGGCTGAAGGGGATGGCGCCGCTGCTGGCGGCGCTTGGCCTGCTGTCGGCTTGTTCGTCGACCCTCGATGCCCCCGGCGCCGGCCTGGCGCCCGCGGCGGGCACCCCGCCGGTCCGCGGCGCGACACTTGGCAATGGAACCGTCCGTGTCGCGCTCCTGGTGCCTAGTTCGGCGACCGGCAATGCCGGCGTGATCGCCGCCAATCTGAGGAACGCCGCCGATCTGGCGCTGCGCGAATTCCAGGACGGCGCCAATCTGCAGATCCTGGTCAAGGACGACCGCGGCACACCGGAGGGCGCGCGCGAAGCCGCGACCGAGGCGATCGCAGAGGGTGCCGAGCTGATCATGGGCCCGCTCTTCGCCCAGTCCGTGGCGACGGCCGCCTCCGTCGCGCGGCCGGCCGGCATACCGGTCGTCGCCTTCTCGACCGATACCAGCATCGCCGCCCGCAATGTCTATCTCCTGAGCTTCCTGCCGCAATCCGATGCCGACCGCATCATCGGCTATGCGGCGGGGCAAGGGAAACGCTCGATCGCCGCGCTGCTGCCGGACAATGGCTATGGCACCGTCATGCAGGCGGCGCTGCAACGCGCAGCCACCACGAGCGGCGCAAGGATCGTCACGATCGAGCGCTACGGCTCCGACCGCGCCGCCAAGCAGCAGAAGGCCGAGGCGATCGCCAAAATCGTGCAAAGCGGCCAGGTCGACGCCGTGTTCATGCCGGATGGCGGCGACACCGCGCCGTTCCTGGCGCAGGTCCTGACCGCGCAGGGCGTTCGGCCCGGGCAGGTCAAATTCCTCGGCTCCGGCCAGTGGGACGATCCGCGCATCGCGGCCGAGCCTACGCTCAAGGGTAGCTGGTATCCGGCACCCGACCGGGCGGCCTTCGCTGCCTTCGCCAACCGCTACCAGAGCGTCTTCGGCGCGCCGCCGCTGCGCACGGCCTCGCTCGGCTATGACGCGACCAGCCTCGCCGCCGGCCTTGCCGCGCGCTACGGCCAGAAGCGCTTCTCCGCCGAGACGCTGGCAAGCCCGAACGGCTTCATCGGTGTTGACGGGGCGTTCCGTTTCCTGCCCGACGGCACCAACCAGCGCCAGCTCGCGGTCTACGAGCTCGGCGGCGGCACGCCGGTCCTGATCGACCGCGCGCCGCAGACTTTTTCGCGGACGGGCACGTAGCACGCTTGGTATTTGCTGCTGCCTTCCTTGAACCTCCCTTGAGGGGAGGGGTCAGCAAGGGGTGATCTTACGCGGCGAGGTCGGCTACGACGGCGTCGAGGACGAAGGAGCCCGAACGGGTGCAGCGGATCCGGTTTTCGTCGATCTGCTCGACCATGCCGTGCTCGATCAGGTCGGCGAGCCGCTTCGGATCGAGGTCACGTCCCGAAATCGACCGGTAGCGGCGGAGATCGATGCCTTCGATCAGGCGGAGGCCCATCAGCAGCATCTCGTCGCCGGCTTCCTCCGGATTGAGGATATCGTCGGTCTCGATGCCGTCGCCCCAAGATTCGACCCGGCTCAGCCACTGCTCGGGCTCGCGCGCGATCGCGGTGGCGTGGCGGCGGCCGTCGATCACCAGCCTGCCATGCGCGCCGGGGCCGATGCCGGCATATTCGCCATAGCGCCAGTAGACGAGATTGTGCCGGCATTCGCCGCCGGGAACCGCGTGGTTGGAGATCTCGTAGGACGGGCGGCCGTGCTGCTCGCAGACCTCCTGCGTGATCTCGAACAGGGTCGCTGCCGTGTCCTCGTCGGGGATCGCCAGCTTGCCGGCCCTGTAGAGCTTCTCGAACATCGTGCCCGGCTCGATGGTGAGCTGGTACAGCGACATGTGGTCGGAGGCGCGGTCGAGTGCCTGTAGCAGCTCGGCGCGCCACATGTCCGGTGTCTGGCCGGGGCGGGCATAGATCAGGTCGAAGGAAAGGCGCGGGAAGGTGGCGCGTGCAATGTCGATGGCGCGCATCGCCTCCTCGACATTGTGGATGCGGCCGAGCGCCTTCAAATCGGCGTCGTTCAGAGCCTGCACGCCGAGCGAGACGCGGTTGACGCCGGCGGCGCGATAGCCGCGGAAGCGCTCCGCCTCGACGCTGGAGGGGTTCGCCTCCATCGACACCTCGGCGTCCGGCGCGACGTTCCATGCCTCGCCGATGGCGTCGAGGATGGTGCCGACGGTCTTCGGATCCATCAGCGACGGTGTGCCGCCGCCTAGAAAGATCGAGTCGACCGTCTTGCCGGGCGATTTCGCCGCCATCGTCTTGATCTCGGTGACGAAGGCTTTCGCGAAGCGCTCCTGATCGACCCCCTGGTGGCGGACATGCGAGTTGAAGTCGCAATAGGGGCACTTGGCCGCACAGAACGGCCAGTGCACATAGACGCCAAAACCGGGTTCGATCGGAACGGGCATGAGCTCAGGCCCCGAGTTCGGAACGGGCGAACAGCGCGAAGGCGCGCGCCCGGTGCGACAGGGCGTCGGTGCGGCCCGAGGACCAGCCGTGTTTCTCTTCCGCCACCATCTCGCCAAAGCTGCGCTCATGGCCTTCCGGCAGGAAGGCGGGATCATAGCCGAAGCCGAGCTCGCCGCGCGGCGGCCAGATCATCGTGCCGTCGATCTCGCCGCGGTAATAGCGCGTCGTGCCGTCCGGGAAGGCGAGGCAGAGCACGGCGACGAAGCGGGCGCTCCGCTTGTCGGGCGAAACCGCGCCGGCCTGCTGCAGCTTCTCTTCGACATTGCGCATGGCGCGGGCGAAATCGCCGTCGGGCGCTGCCCAATCGGCCGAATAGACGCCGGGCTCGCCGCCGAGTGCATCGACGCAAAGGCCGGAATCGTCCGAAAGCGCCGGGAAGCCCGACGCCTTGGCGGCGGCATGCGCCTTGATCGCGGCGTTTTCCTCGAAGGTCGTGCCGGTCTCGTCCGGCACCGGCAGGCCGAGTTCGCCGACCGAGACGACCTTGAGCCCGAACGGCGCCAGCAGGCCGGCGAATTCGCGCAGCTTGCCGCCATTATGGGTGGCGATGACGAGCGTGTCGCCGGCCGAAAGGCGGGAATCGGGCTTCGTCATCAAAGGATGGCCAGCTTCTGCAGTTCGACCAGATCGATGATGCCGGCCTTGGCGAGCTGCAGCATGGCGGTCAGCTCTTCCTCGTTGAACGGCTTGCCCTCGGCCGTGCCCTGGATCTCGACGATGCCGCCGGAACCGGTCAGGACGAAGTTGGCATCGGTCTCGGCCTCGGAATCCTCGGCATAGTCGAGGTCGAGAACAGGCGTGCCGCGATACATGCCGACCGAGACGGCGGCGACGTGGTCGCGGATCACCTTCGGGCCGACCATGTCGCGCGACTTCATCCACTGCACGCAGTCATAGAGCGCGATCCAGGCGCCGGTGACGGAGGCGGTACGGGTGCCGCCATCGGCCTGGATGACGTCGCAGTCGATGGTGATCTGCTTCTCGCCGAGATGGACGAGATCGACGACGGCGCGCAGCGAGCGGCCGATCAGGCGCTGGATTTCCTGCGTCCGGCCCGACTGCTTGCCGGTCGCCGCCTCGCGGCGCATGCGGTCGCCGGTGGAACGGGGCAGCATGCCGTATTCGGCTGTCACCCAGCCCTTGCCGGATCCGCGCAACCAGGATGGCGGCTTTTCCTCGAGGCTTGCCGTGCAGAGCACGTGCGTATCGCCGAATTTGACCAGGCAGGAGCCTTCCGCATGCTTGGCAACGCCGCGTTCAAGCGTTACCGCACGCAGGGCATCCGCGGCGCGTTTTGAAGGTCGCATTGGGGTATCCTGGCTGTTTCGTTGGTCCGCTTGTACAGGTCGGCGGCTCGAAACGTAAAGCCCTGCTTGAACCGGGCGCCAAAATCGACACTTAATCAAGGAGATCGCGGAATTCCGCGTTTCGTCTCACGAGAGGAACAGGCGTCGTGACCGCCGACCACAGGGTTCCAGATGCGAGGGGATCGGTGCTTTCGGCACTCGACCAGCGTTCGCGCGAGATCTTCAAGCGGATCGTCGACAGCTATCTCGAGACCGGCGAGCCGCTCGGATCGCGCAATCTCGCCCGGATCCTGCCGATGGCGCTGTCGCCGGCCTCGGTGCGCAATGTCATGGCCGATCTCGAGGGACTCGGCCTGATCTACGCGCCACATACCTCGGCCGGCCGGCTGCCGACGGAAAGCGGGCTGCGCCTGTTCGTCGATGCCATGCTGGAAGTCGGCGACCTGACATCGGACGAACGGCGCGACATCGAAAGCCGGGTCGCCGGCGGCGGCGCCGGTCGGACAGTGGATGATGTCCTGTCCGAGGCCGGCCGGATGTTGTCCGGCCTGTCGCGTGGCGCCGGCGTCGTGCTGGCGTCGAAGAGCGACCAGCGGCTCAAGCATATCGAATTCGTGCGGCTCGAGCCGGGTAAGGCGCTGGTCGTGCTGGTCGGGGAGGACGGTTCGGTCGAGAACCGGCTGATCGATCTCGATCCCGGCACGACGCCGTCGAGCCTGGTCGAGGCCACCAACTACCTCAACACGCATCTGCGCGGGCGCAGCCTGGCCGAGGCCAGGGCCGAGCTGAATCAGCGGCAGCGGCAGGTCCGGGCCGAGCTCGACCAGCTCACCGCGCGCCTGATCGATGCCGGGCTCGCCAGCTGGGTCGAGGCGAGCGGCGGCCGGCCGGATACGCTGATCGTTCGCGGCCAAGCCAATCTGCTCGACGATGTTCGCGCGGCGGAGGATCTGGAACGCATCCGGCTGCTGTTCGACGATATCGAGACGCAGCGGGAACTGGTGCACCTTCTCGGCAGCGCCGAGGCCGGCGACGGTGTGCGCATCTTCATCGGCTCGGAGAACAAGCTGTTCTCGCTGTCCGGTTCGTCGCTCGTCGTCTCGCCCTATCGCGACAGCGAGAGCCGGGTCGTCGGCGTGCTCGGCGTGATCGGGCCGACGCGGCTCAACTATGCGCGCATCGTGCCGATGGTCGACTATACGGCCAAGCTGGTTGGCCGCCTGATCGGCCCATAGACGCGACCCTCTGGCGTCTGTACAGCGCCGTGGCGAGCCGATATGAGAACGTTTCAAAGACAATGGAGACGAAACATGGCGATGGGTACCGACAAACTGGTCACGGTTTTCGGAGGCTCGGGCTTTATCGGCCGTCATGTCGTGCGCGCGCTCGCCAAGCGCGGCTGGCGCGTTCGGGTGGCCGTGCGCCGACCGGATCTCGCCGGTCATCTTCAGCCGCTGGGCGCCGTTGGCCAGATCATGCCGGTGCAGGCCAATCTGCGCTATCGCTGGTCGGTCGATCGCGCCCTCGAGGGCGCTGACGCCGTCGTCAACCTTGTCGGCATCCTGGCCGAGAGCGGCCGGCAGAATTTCTCGGTGGTGCACAATTTCGGCGCCCGCGCCATTGCCGAGGCGACGCGCGCCGCCGGCATCACCACCCTGGTGCATCAGTCGGCGCTCGGCGCCGACGCGAAATCGGAATCGGCCTATGCCCGCTCCAAGGCGCAGGGCGAAGCCGCTGTGCTCGAGACGATGCCGGGCGCCGTCATCATCCGGCCGTCGGTTGTGTTCGGGCCCGAGGATAATTTCTTCAATCGTTTCGGCGATCTCGCCCGCGTCTCGCCCTTCCTGCCCCTGATTGGTGGCGGCCAGACCAAGCTGCAGCCTGTCTTCGTCGGCGATGTCGCCGAGGCGATCGCCCGCGCGGTCGAGGGTCAGCTTGCCGGCGGCACGGTCTACGAGCTGGGCGGTCCGGAAGTGAAGACCTTCCGCGGCTGCATGGAGCTGCTGCTGGCCGAGATCGAGCGCAAGCCGCTTCTGGTCTCGGTGCCGTGGACGATGGCGCATTACGGCGCCTCGATCGCCCAGTGGCTGCCGAAGCCGCTCCTGACCGTCGACCAGGTCCGCCTGCTGAAGCAGGACAACATCGTCTCGACCGCCGCCGAGGCGGAGGGCCGGACGCTGAACGGTATCGGCATTCAGCCGAGCAACCTGCTCGCGGTGCTGCCGTCCTACATCCAGCGCTTCAAGCCGCACGGCCAGTTCGACCACAAGCGCACGGCCTGACGCCGTCGCGATTCATTGATTCATGAAAAGGGCCTCTGCCGTCGTCGGCAGAGGCCCTTTTCATATCCGGATGTCGGGTGGCTCAGCCGAAGGTGAGCAGGGCGGCGAGGCCGACGGCGCCGACGATGATCCGCCAATAGGCGAAGGGCGCGAAACCGCGCTGGCTGACGAAATCGAGCAGGCGCCGCACGACAAACACGCCGGCGACGAAGGCGGCCGCGAAACCGACGACGATGTTCCAGGCGCCGGCCGACGTGATCTGGTCGTGGCTCTTGTAGAGGTCGTAGGCGAAGGCGCCCGCCATCGTCGGCATCGCCAGGAAGAACGAGAATTCGGCCGCTGACCGCTTGTCGCTGCCGAACAGCATGGCGGCGACGACCGAGGCGCCGGAACGCGACACGCCGGGGATCATGGCAACGCATTGCGCCAGTCCGATGCCGAAATAGATCGGCAGCGAGAAGTCCATGGCGTCGTGATAGCGCGGCCGCAGGTCCAGGCGATCGACCACCAGCAGCACAAAGCCGCCGACGATGAGCATGATGCAGATCAGCATCGGGCTTTCGAACAGCACCTGCTTGATGAAGCCATGCGCCGCGACGCCGATGACAACAGCCGGCAGGAAGGCGAGCAGGATTCCAACGACGAAACGGCGCGTGCGCGGATCGGACGGAAGATCGCGCAGGATCTTAACCAGTCGGCCGGAATAGACCGTTAGGATCGCCAGGATCGCGCCAAGCTGGATCAGTACCTCGAAGGCCCGGCCGGGGCTGTCGAAGCCGAGGAAATGGCCCGCCAGCAGGATGTGTCCGGTCGAGGAGACAGGAATGAATTCAGTGAGACCTTCTAGCAGGCCGAGCACAAGCGCATTCAGCAAACCGTGGATATCCATCATTGCTCCCGTGTGCAGGGCAGAAGGTCAAATGCCGCGAATCGGCTTGATACTCGCCACAATCGCAGCCTATATGCGAGCGCTGAAGCCGTTCTCGCAATCGCCCTTGGCGCCGCAGAATCGCGTCGCACCCTCAGCTCTCGCCCTGCCATAACGATGCCATTTCTTCATCATCATCCCTTTTCCGCCGCCTCGCGCTATGCCCGCCTTGTCCTTGCGGAATATGACGAGACCGTCGAATTCGTCGAAGAGAAGCCGTGGGTGCGCAACGCAGCACTCCTGGCGATGAATCCGGCTGGCATCCTGCCGGTGTTCGTGGACGACAATGAGTCGGTGGTCGCGGGCGGTTCGGTGATTACCGAATATCTGGTCGAAACCAAGGGCGCGCGAATGGGCGAGGTCCGGCTGATGCCGGAGCACGCCGCCGACCGCGCCGAGGTGCGCCGGCTGGTCGAATGGTTCGCCGGCAAGCTGCATGGCGAAGTGACCGGCTATCTCATCAACGAGAAGATCTACAAGCGCCAGATGAAGGCGGGCGAGGGCAACACCTCCCCCGATCCAGCGGCGATCCGTGCCGCGCGGGCCAATATCCGCTATCATATCCAGTATATCGGATATCTGGCGGCACGCCGGAACTGGCTGGCGGGGCGCGAGTTGACGCTGGCCGACTTCGCGGCCGCCGCCGAGATCTCCTGCATCGACTATCTTGGCGAGGTGCCATGGGAGGCGGACGAGGCGGCGAAGGCGTGGTACGCCCGGGTGAAGTCGCGGCCGTCCTTCCGGCCGCTGCTGAGCGACGTGGTACGGGGCGTCCCGCCGTCGCCGCACTACGCCGATCTGGACTTCTGAACCCGCTGACGGCGACGCCCAAGCAGCTCGCGGCGGAAAAGGCGAGGCTGGTCGCCGACGCCCTGGCCGAAGGCTTCAGCGCCGTTCGCATCACCGCGCCGGACGCCATACCGCTGGCCCCGGAACGGCTTGACGCTTTCCTGAAGGATGGCCATCACGGCTCCATGGGCTGGATGGCGGAGACGGCCGAGCGTCGCGCCGATCCGCGCGTGCTCTGGCCCGATGTCCGCTCCGTCGTCATGCTCGGCCTCAACTATGGGCCCGACGAGGATCCGCGCTCGCTGCTCGAGGCGCGGACGCGCGGCAACATCTCCGTCTATGCGCGCAATCGCGACTATCACGACATCATCAAGGGCAAGCTGAAGCTTGTTGCCGGCCGGCTCGCCTCGCGCACCGGCGCCGAGGTCAAGGTCTTCGTCGATACCGCGCCGGTGATGGAGAAGCCGCTCGGCGAGGCGTCCGGCCTCGGCTGGCAGGGCAAGCACACCAATCTCGTCTCGCGCGAGTTCGGCTCGTGGCTGTTCCTCGGCTCGATCTTCACCGCGCTGGAACTGCCAGTCGACGCGCCGGAGCGGGATCATTGCGGCAAATGCCGCGCGTGCCTGGACTGCTGCCCGACCCAGGCCTTCCCGGCGCCCTACCGCATCGATGCGCGGCGCTGCATCTCCTATCTGACGATCGAGAATGCCGGGCCCATCCCGCTCGAGTTCCGTGAGGCGATGGGAAACCGCATCTATGGCTGCGACGATTGCCTCGCCGCCTGTCCGTGGAACAAGTTCGCGAAATCCGCCTCCGAGATGAAGCTGAAGGCGCGTCCCGAATTCGAGGGACCGAGGCTGTCGGATCTCGCGGCTCTCGACGACGCCGCCTTCCGGGCGTTCTTCTCCGGCTCGCCGGTGAAGCGGATCGGTCGCGATCGCTTCGTCCGCAACGTGCTGGTGGCAATCGGCAATTCGGGGGAGGGCGACCTGCTGCCGGCGGTGCGTCGCCTGCTCGCCGATCCGGCGCCGGTGGTCCGGGGCGCGGCGGTCTGGGCGCTCTCGCGGCTGGCTCCGGAAGCGTTTTTCGCGGCGCGGATCGAAGCGGTCGCCAGCGAGGATGACGAGGCCGTGAAACAAGAATGGCGGGCCCTGGGGCCCGCCATCGGATGATCGCGCGTAGACTGGCGACGCCGGCTGCTCAGCCCTTCAGGACTTTCTTCTCGGCAATGGTCGTGTCGGCGTTCAGCCGGTAGACGATCGGCACGCCGGTCTCGAGCTCGCGCTCCAGGATCTCGGCCGGCGTCAGGCCTTCCAGCGCCATGATCAGCGCGCGCAGCGAATTGCCGTGCGCCGCGACGATGACCTTCTCGCCGCGCATGACGGGCGGCAGGATGTTGAAGATGTAGTAGGGCCAGACGCGGGCGCCGGTATCCTTCAGCGACTCGCCGCCGGGCGGCGGCACGTCATAGGAACGGCGCCAGATCTTGACCTGCTCCTCGCCCCACTTGGCGCGCGCATCGTCCTTGTTGAGGCCGGCGAGGTCGCCATAGTCGCGCTCGTTCAGGGCAAGGTCGCGGACCGTCGTCAGATCGGGCTGGCCGAGCTCGCCGAGGATCAGCTTCAGCGTGTTCTGGGCGCGGGAGAGTTCGGAGGTGAAGGCGAGACCGAAGGAAAGGTCGAGCGCCTTGAGGCGCTTGCCGGCGGCCGTGGCCTCGGCGATACCCTGCTCGGTCAGCGCGGGGTCGCGCCAGCCCGTGAACAGGTTCTGCAGGTTCCACTCACTCTGGCCATGGCGGACGAGCACGAGAAGGCGATCCATACGGAAGGCTCCTTTTGGGGTCAGTCGGTGAAGCCGAGCACGTCGGCCATGGAATAGCGGCCGGGCTTGCGGCCGTGGGCCCAGAGCGCCGCCTTGACGGCGCCACGGGCGAAGAGGGCGCGATCCGAGGCGTGATGCGACAGGGTGATCATCTCGCCTTCGCCGGAAAGCAGCACGGAATGGTCGCCGATGACGCTGCCGCCGCGCAGCGTGGCAAAACCGATCGAGCCTCGCTCGCGTGGACCGGTGATGCCGTCGCGCACGCGGACGGAATGCTCGGCCAAGTCGATGCCTCGGCCCTCGGCGGCGGCCTGGCCAAGCATCAGCGCGGTACCGGACGGTGCGTCGACCTTGTGGCGGTGGTGCATCTCCAGCACCTCGATGTCGAAATCGGCGTCGAGCGCGCGGGCCGCCTGCCGGACCAGCTGGGCCAGCAGATTGACGCCGAGGCTCATATTGCCGGCCTGCACGATGACGGCGTGGCGGGCGGCCGCGTCGATTGCGGCGTGGTCGTCGACCGAGAGGCCGGTGGTGCCGATGACATGGACGATGCGGGCCTGGGCCGCGATCTCGGCGAAGCCCAGCGTCGCGGCGGGCATGGTGAAGTCGAGAACGCCCTGCGCCTTGGCGAAGACGGGCAGCGGATCGTCGCTGACGGTGACGCCGAGCGGCGGCAGGCCGGCGAGAATGCCCGCGTCCTGGCCGAGGAACGGCGAGCCTTCGCGCTCGATCACACCGACGACGGCGACGCCTTCCGTCTCGGAGACGGTGCGGATCAGCGTCCGGCCCATGCGGCCGGCGGCGCCGACGATGACGAGACCCATATCGGTCATGACGAGTTTCCCCCGGGTTCAGAGCGCATATAGCAGGCTGGTCGCCTGTGCGGGAAGGGGTGGTGGCCTAGATGGCCGAGGCGACCTCGATTTCCGAGAGAATGGCCTTCGCCGCCGCTTTCGGGTCGGCGGCTTCAATGATCGGCCGCGCCACGACGAGGTGATCGGCGCCCGCCCGGATCGCGGCCGCCGGTGTCGCGATCCGCTTCTGGTCGCCGACCATCGCGCCGGCCGGCCGGATGCCCGGCGTGACGATGGCCATGCCGGCGCCGACAACGGCGCGCATCGCGCCGGCTTCCTCCGGCGAGCAGACGATGCCGTTCATGCCGGCGGCGCGGGCGTCGGCGGCGCGGCGCGCCACCAGCTCGGCCGGGCCGCCGCGATAGCCGGCGGCGGCGAGGTCGCTCTCGTCCATCGAGGTCAGCACGGTGACGGCGAGCAGGCGCAGGTCGCTGGCGCCCTTGCCCTGCACGGCGGCGCGCATCGCCTTCGGATAGGCGTGGATGGTACAGAAATGCATGCCGAGCTTGGCGATGTTCTGTACGGCATGCTCGACGGTGTTGTCGATGTCGAGCAGCTTGACGTCGAGGAAGACCTTCTTGCCGCTATCGACCAGGCGCTCGGCGAATTGGAGACCGCCGGCGAAGCAGAGCTGCAGGCCTACCTTGTAGAAGGTGACCGTATCGCCCAGCGTGGCGACCATTTCCTCCGCAGCCTCCACGGTGGGGACGTCGAGGCCGACGATCAGGCGGTCGCGAATATCGAGGAGGGGCATGTCGGGCCTCATGGTTCTGCCACCGGAGGGCGGCGCGTCGGTATCCATTCGCGCGTCGGGACGCGCAAGGCAATGGTCGTCTTCGATTTGGCCCCGCCAGGGCGAAGCGCGGCACCCCGTTGTGGGGGAGGGCGTTTCGGGGGCCGGAATGGCGGGTCAGTGCGCGCGCCGATAGACCCAGACACGGGCCGGCGGCACGTTCTTCATCACCCAGCCGGTGTGCGATGTCGAGAACAGCGCGGTATCGGGGGGGACGGGCGAGGCCAGGCCGTAGGAGAACTGGATGAAGGGCTGGCCGGGAGCAAGCCGGTCGAAGGCGGCCTGAATCAGCCCGCTGCGACGTGCCGGTGGCTGGGTCAGGAGCGGCAGGCTGGAGATCACAGCGCTGACCGGACCGGCGATGCAGCCGTTCAGCGAACGCTCCAGCGCATAGGCGTCGCCCTCGATGATCTTCACCCCGGTGAAGCGCTTCTCGAGCAACCGGCAGAAATCGGCGCTGTATTCGATCGAAACGATCCGCTCCGGCGCCACGCCCCGCTCCAGCAGCGCCTGCGTGACGACGCCGGTGCCCGGCCCCAGTTCGATGACCGGCAGCGTGTCGTCGGGGTCGACGAAGCTTGCCATCAGCTTGGTCAGCGCCTTGCCCGACGGGCTGACGGCGCCCATCGAGAGAGGCTTGCCCATCCAGCTTCGAAAAAAGCGGACCTCGTCGGCAACGAGCGCTTTGAGCTTTCGCTTCTGGATTGAGGACATGGAGGACCCGAATCGTTGAGAGTACGGACTATGCGCGACGCATCGCGGCAATCCTGTGACGGCCCATCGTGTCAGGTGCCGCCGAAAAAGTCTCGGATCCGTGCGAAGAAACCTGCCGATTCAGGGTTGGTTTCTTCCGACGATGCCTTCTCGAACTCCTCGAGCAGCTCGCGCTGGCGGCGGGACAGGTTCCGCGGCGTCTCGACCACGACCTGGATATACATGTCGCCCATCTGGCTCGAGCGCAGCACGGGCATGCCCTTGCTCTTCAGGCGGAACTGCTTGCCGGTCTGGGTCCCTTCCGGAACCTTGACGCGGGTCTTGCCGCCATCGACGGTCGGCACGTCGAACTGCCCGCCGAGCGCCGCCGTTGTCAGTGAGATCGGCACGCGACAGAAGATGTCGGCGCCCTCGCGCTGGAACAGGCTGTGCGGCTTGACCGACAGGAAGAGATAGAGGTCGCCGGCCGGTCCGCCGCGCAGCCCGGCTTCGCCCTCGCCCGAGAGGCGAATGCGGGTGCCGTCCTCGATACCGGCCGGAATGTTGACAGAAAGCGTGCGCTCCTGCGTCTTGCGGCCGGAGCCCGCGCACTTGTCGCACGGGTCGGAGATGATCTCGCCGCGACCCTGGCAGGTCGGGCAGGTGCGCTCGATCGAGAAGAAGCCCTGCGCCGCGCGGACGCGTCCATGGCCGTCGCAGGTGGTGCAGACCTTGGGATGCGAGCCCGGCTTGGCGCCGGTGCCGGAGCAGGCGTCGCAGGCGATCTTGGTCGGGACATGCACTTCCGCGGTCTTGCCGGAGAAGGCTTCCTCGAGCGTGATTTCCATGTTGTAGCGAAGATCGGCGCCGCGTTCGCGTCCGCCCGAGCGCTGTCCGCCGCCGCCACCGCGACGACCGCCCATGAACTCGCCGAAGATGTCGTCGAAGATATCGGACATCGAGGAGGAGAAATCGCCGGAGAAGCCGGGTCCGCCGCCGCCATTCTCGAAGGCGGCATGACCGAAGCGGTCATAGGCTGCCCGCTTCTGCGGGTCCTTCAGCATCTCGTAGGCTTCGTTGATTTCCTTGAACTTGGCCTCGGCAGCGTGATCGCCCGGATTCTTGTCGGGGTGGTACTGCATCGCGAGCTTGCGGAAGGCAACCTTCAGGCCCTTGTCGTCGCAATCGCGCGCGACGCCCAGCAATTCATAATAATCGATTTTTGCCATGCGGCGCCCGTGGTGAAAGCGAGCCGAAACTCAAAGGGAAGAAACACGGCGAATGGATGTCTTGCCGTGATCGAGGCCCGGCGCGGCGCGCCGGGCCTCTGTGTTCTAGCGAAGCTGTATCAGTTCGACTTCTTGTCGTCGTTGACTTCCTCGAAGTCCGCGTCGACCACGTCGTCCGAACCAGCGGCCTCGGGGTTGCCCTCGCTGCCGTCGGCCTGCTGGGCCGCGTACATCGCCTCGCCGAGCTTCATCGAAGCCTGGGCCAGCGTGTTGGTCTTCTGCTGGATGGCTTCCGGATCGTCGCCTTCCAGTGCCGTCTTCAGATCGGCGATCGCGCCTTCGATCGTCGACTTGTCGGCGGCCGAGATCTTCGAACCGAACTCACCGAGCGACTTCTCGGTCGAATGCACCAGAGCTTCGCCCTGGTTCTTCGCCTCGACGACGGCGCGGCGCTTCTTGTCCTCGGCGGCGTGGCTCTCGGCGTCCTTCACCATCTTCTCGATGTCGGCGTCGGTGAGACCACCCGAGGCCTGGATGCGGATCTGCTGCTCCTTGCCGGTGCCCTTGTCCTTGGCCGAGACGTTGACGATGCCATTGGCGTCGATGTCGAAGGTGACCTCGATCTGCGGCACGCCGCGCGGCGCCGGCGGCAGGCCGACGAGATCGAACTGGCCGAGCATCTTGTTGTCGGCCGCCATCTCGCGCTCGCCCTGGAAGACCCGGATCGTCACGGCGGACTGGCTGTCCTCGGCCGTGGAGAAGACCTGGCTCTTCTTGGTCGGGATCGTCGTGTTGCGTTCGATCAGGCGCGTGAACACGCCGCCGAGCGTCTCGATGCCGAGCGACAGCGGGGTCACGTCGAGCAGCAGGACGTCCTTGACGTCGCCCTGCAGCACGCCGGCCTGGATCGCGGCGCCCATGGCGACGACTTCATCCGGGTTGACGCCCTTGTGCGGCTCCTTGCCGAAGAACTGCTTCACGATCTCCTGGATCTTCGGCATGCGGGTCATGCCGCCGACCAGGACCACTTCGTCGATCTCGCCCGCGGTCAGGCCGGCATCCTTGAGCGCGGCCTTGCAGGGCGCCACGGTCCGTTGCACCAGATCGTCGACCAGCGCCTCGAACTTGGAGCGGGTCAGCTTGATCGCAAGGTGCTTCGGGCCCTTGGCGTCGGCCGTGATGAACGGCAGGTTGATCTCGGTCTGCTGGGCCGACGAGAGTTCGATCTTGGCCTTCTCGGCGGCTTCCTTCAGGCGCTGCAGCGCGAGCTTGTCGCCGCGCAGGTCGATGCCCTGCTCGCGCTTGAACTCGTCGGCGAGGTAGCCGACCAGGCGCATGTCGAAGTCTTCGCCGCCAAGGAACGTGTCGCCATTGGTCGACTTCACCTCGAAGACGCCGTCGCCGATCTCGAGGATCGAGATGTCGAACGTGCCGCCGCCGAGGTCATAGACCGCGATCGTCTTGCCGTCGTTCTTGTCGAGGCCGTAGGCGAGCGCTGCCGCCGTTGGCTCGTTGATGATGCGCAGGACTTCGAGACCGGCGATCTTGCCGGCGTCCTTGGTCGCCTGACGCTGGGCGTCGTTGAAATAGGCCGGAACCGTGATCACGGCCTGCTCGACCGGCGTGCCGAGGAAGGCTTCCGCCGTTTCCTTCATCTTCTGCAGGATGAAGGCCGAGATCTGGGCCGGGGAGTACTTCTCGCCCTCGACCTCGACCCATGCGTCACCGTTCGGACCCTTGACGATGTTGTAGGGAACGAGGTGCTTGTCCTTCTCGACCATCGGGTCGTCATAGCGGCGGCCGATCAGGCGCTTCACCGCGAAGAAGGTGTGCTCGGGATTGGTGACAGCCTGGCGCTTGGCCGGCTGGCCGACCAGCTTCTCGCCATCGTCGGTGAACGCGACCATGGACGGCGTCGTGCGCGCGCCCTCGGCATTCTCGATGACTTTTGGCGTTTTGCCGTCCATGACGGCGAGGCAGGAATTCGTTGTTCCGAGGTCGATACCGATGACCTTAGCCATATTCTCTCTCCTTTCGGCGGGCCGTGCGGACCCTCTTTGAGGCTTCCGCCGTGCCGGGCAGGTGCCCGAACGGCCCCCATGAACGCTACGATTTGCGTGGTCTCGGCGAATGGCCGGCCTGCGCAGGTTCTGGGCGTATATAAGAAGATGCCTAAACGGCCGCAAGTCGGCTCTCAGCCTGATCTTGTGCCGATGTGCCGATCGCGGGGAGACACGCTACGAAATGCCGATATCGGAACGGGGAACGCCGACCTTCGATGGTTTCAGATTGGTGCCGGGGCGTCTGGACCGGACGGAGCAGGAAGCCCTTCGCGATGCCATCCGCGCTGTCGCGGCCGAGGCGCCGCTCTACCGCCCCAGCATGCCCAGGACCGGCAAGCCGTTCTCGGTCCGGATGACCAATTGCGGTTCGCTCGGATGGGTGTCCGACCAGAGCGGCTATCGCTATCAGCCGGCCCATCCGCTGACCGGCCGGCCCTGGCCCGAAATCCCCGAGATCCTGCTCGTTCTCTGGCGCGAGCTGGCCGACTATCCGCATCCGCCGGAAGCCTGCCTGGTCAATTTCTACGATCCGGAAGCCCGCATGGGGCTACATCAGGATTCCGACGAGGCGGAATTCGCTGCGCCGGTGCTGTCGGTGTCGCTCGGCGACAGCTGCCTGTTCCGGGTGGGTGGAACGAACCGCCGCGATCCGACCCGCTCGGTCCGGCTGGCATCGGGCGATGTCCTGCTGCTGGGCGGCCCCTCGCGGCTCGCCTTCCACGGCGTCGATCGGATCTATCCCGGCACGTCGAAATTGTTGCCGCAGGGCGGCCGCATCAACTTGACGCTTCGCCGGGTCACAAAACCCGAATAGGGCCTTTGACGTTCGGGAATAGTTGGTTAACAAGGCCTCAACAGCCGAAATGGCCGCGATCCAGTGCCGAGAGGGAGATATCGTGCCGGATTCGAACACCGTTCTCATCGTTACGGACATCCAGAACGACTTTCTGCCCGGCGGCGCTCTCGCCGTCGCGGATGGCGATGCCATCGTTCCGCTGGTCAACCAGCTCGCGCGCGGCTTCAAGAATGTCGTCATCACGCAGGACTGGCATCCCGCCGGCCACATCTCGTTCGCCTCGTCGCATGCCGGCCGCGCGCCGTTCGAGACGATCGGGCTGCGCTATGGCCCGCAGGTGCTGTGGCCGGACCATTGCGTGCAGGGCACCCCGGGCGCGGCGCTGGCGGCGGGTCTCGACATTCCGCACGCCCAGCTGATCCTCCGCAAGGGCTACCACGCCCATACCGACAGCTACTCGGCCTTCTTCGAGGCGGATCGCAAGACGCCGACCGGACTGACCGGCTACCTGTTCGAGCGCAATATCGAGCATGTCTTCGTTGTCGGCCTGGCGCTCGATTTCTGCGTGTCCTGGACGGCGCAGGATGCGCGGGCGCATGGTTTTCAGACAACCGTGATCGAGGATGCGTGCCGCGCCATCGACACCCAGGATTCGCTGGCCGAGGCGATCGCGGTGATGAACAAGGTCGGCATCCAGCGCGTCCAGTCGGTGGCGCTGGCCCGCTGAGCCGTTAGCCCCGCGTTAGCGTCCTGTAATCCGTCAGCGTCTGCGCCGAGGCGATCAGCCCGGCGAAGCGATCGGGATTGTCGCGGATGAAGGCGGGCAGCCGCTCGAGCGGCTCGAGCCGGGGCGTCGCCCCGGCGCCGTTCGCGGTCGCCTGCTCCAGCACGGCCGTGATCTGGCCGATGATCGTCGCCTCGTTCTCCAGCTCCGGCCGGACATGCGAATAGGCCATCATCTTCTCGCGCACCGCCGCGGGGCCGTTCATCGAAGTGAAGTGCCAGCCGGCGTTCGGCACCCGCACCCAGGGCCGCGGCCGGACGCCGAACACCATCCGCTTCCACTGCCGCAGCACCGCGAGAACCCGCCCTTCCTTCGGCGCCCATCCGGGACCGCCGGAGCGCAGCGCCTGCAGCCGGCGGATGTCGCCGAAGCGCGCCATGCGCGGCTTGTCCCAGGCGGTCGAGGTCAGGAGATTCAGGAAGAAGCTGTAGTAGTCCATCTCCAGCAGGTGGACCGCTTTCGGCCCGTCCGCCCGGACGATGGCCTCGATCACGCTCGCCCGCGGGATTTCGTCGACATCACAGAGAATGACAAAATCATCCGGACTGGCACCGCGCAGACCACGCGCCAGCGCATTGCGCTGGAAGCGCTCCTTCTTGAAGTAGTCGTGCTCCTTCTTGCGGCCGCCGAGAGGCAGGTCGTCGATGACGACATGCTCGATCTTGGGGAGGAACCGCGCAAAGCGGGCGCGGTTCTCCTGGAAGACGAGCGGCTTGGGCTGGCCCCTGAAGGTGTAGGGCGATTCGGCCAGCACAAAGCGGTCGACGATGCCGTCGAGTTCGTTCAGCCGCACCTCCAACAAGTCGAGCTCGTTGAAGAAAGTGAAGCAGTCATAGACTTGCGGCATCGTGGGGCCCGAGGGTTGGCGGTTGCCGCGCCTGTTTAGCCGCCCACGTTGAAGGCCGCCAGTGCCGCCATGTTGACGATATCGCTGTCGCGCGCGCCGAGCGACAGGATCTGCACCGGCTTGTCGAGGCCAACCAGCAGCGGGCCGATCACGGTGGCGCCGCCCAGCTCCTGCAGCATCTTGGTCGAGATCGAGGCCGAGTGGAACGCCGGCATGACCAGGACATTGGCCGGGCCCGACAGGCGACAGAACGGATAGGCCGCCATAGCCTTCGCGTTCAGCGCGACATCGGCCGCCATCTCGCCGTCGAACTCGAAGCCGACGCGCCGCCGCTCGAGGATCTGCACCGCCTCGCGGACATGGCGCGAACGCTCGCTTTCGGGCTGGCCGAAGGTCGAATAGGCCAGCATGGCGACGCGCGGTTCGTAGCCGAGACGCTTGGCGACGCCGGCCGCCTCGACCGCGATGTCGGCCAGTTCCTCGCCCGACGGCATGTCGTGCACGGCGGTATCGGCGACGACCACGGTCCGGCCCCGGATCAGGGCGATCGAAACGCCGATGACGCGATGACCCGGCCGTGTATCGATGACCTTGCGGACATCGCTGAGCACGGTGGAGTAGTTGCGCGTCACGCCGGACACCATGGCGTCGGCATCGCCGAGCGCCACCATGGTGGCACCGAAATAGTTGCGGTCGGTGTTAATCAGGCGCTGGCTGTCGCGATGCAGGTAGCCCTGGCGCTGCAGGCGCGCATAGAGGAAGTCGATATAGGCCGGGTTGCGCTTCGACAGCCGCGCATTGTGGATCTCCATGCCGTCCGACAGCTCGATGCCGGCATTCGCCGCCGTCTCGCGGATGATGTCCTCGCGGCCGATCAGGATCGCCGTGCCGAGTTCCTGCGACACGAAGCTGGCGGCGGCGCGGATTACCTGCTCTTCCTCGCCCTCGGCGAAGACGACGCGCTTCGGATTGCGGCGGACGCGCTCATAGATGCGC
The DNA here is from genome assembly GCF_000380505.1 of Kaistia granuli DSM 23481. Lineage (GTDB taxonomy): Bacteria > Pseudomonadota > Alphaproteobacteria > Rhizobiales > Kaistiaceae > Kaistia > Kaistia granuli. Next base: position 119,850 of record NZ_AQYH01000005.1, read on the forward strand.
GCCAGCGTGCCGACGATCGGATCGCGGCGGGCCGAGAGCTGGATCTTGTAGGCGGCCATGTCCTCGATCGGCTTGCCGGCGACGCCACTGTCCATCGCGGCCTGGGCCACGGCGGCCGGGATGTCCGACAAGAGGCGCGGATCGAACGGCACGGGAATGATGTAGTGCGGGCCGAAACGCGGCCGGACGCCCTGATAGGCGGCGGCGACCTCGTCGGGAACGTCCTTGCGGGCCAGCGCGGCAAGCGCGTTGGCCGCCGCGATCTTCATGTCCTCGTTGATCGTCGTGGCGCGGACGTCGAGCGCGCCACGGAAGATGTAGGGGAAGCCGAGGACGTTGTTGACCTGGTTCGGATAGTCGGAGCGGCCGGTCGCCATGATGGCGTCGTCGCGGATCTCGGCCACTTCCTCGGGCGTGATCTCCGGATCGGGATTGGCCATGGCGAAGATGATCGGCTTCGGCGCCATGGAGCGGACCATGTCGGGCGTCAGCGCGCCCTTGGCCGAGACGCCGAAGAAGATGTCGGCGCCCTTCATGGCGTCTTCGAGCGTGCGCGCCTCGGTCGCCGTCGCATGCGCCGTCTTCCACTGGTTCATGCCCTCGGTGCGGCCCTGGTAGACCACGCCCTTGGTGTCGCAGAGCAGCACGTTCTCCGCCGGCATGCCCATCGCCTTGACCAGCTCGATGCAGGCGATGCCAGCCGCGCCGGCGCCGTTGCAAACGAGGCGGGTGGTCTTGATGTCGCGTCCGGTCAGGTGCAGCGCGTTGATCATGCCGGCGGTGGCGATGATGGCGGTGCCGTGCTGGTCGTCATGGAAGACGGGGATGTCCATCAGCTCGCGCAGGCGGCTTTCGATGATGAAGCAGTCCGGCGCCTTGATGTCTTCCAGATTGATGCCGCCGAAGGACGGGCCGAGATAGCGGACCGAGTTGACGAAGGCGTCGACGTCTTCGGTGTCGAGCTCGAGATCGATCGAGTCGATATCGGCGAAGCGCTTGAAGAGGACTGCCTTGCCCTCCATCACCGGCTTCGAGGCGAGCGGGCCGAGATTGCCGAGGCCGAGAATGGCGGTGCCGTTCGAAATCACGGCCACCATGTTGCCGCGCGTCGTGTAGTCATAGGCGAGCGCCGGGTCCTCGGCGATCGCCTTGACCGGCACGGCGACGCCGGGCGAATAGGCGAGCGACAGGTCGCGCTGCGTCGCCATCGGCTTGGTGGGGGTGATTTCCAGTTTTCCGGGCCGCCCCTGGGCGTGGAAGTCCAGCGCCTCCTTGTCGGTCAGCACGGGGCCGCTCTTGGCGGGGCGTTTGGTTTCGGTCATGGATTGGAGCTCGGCGTGGGGCGTTTCCGGGGCGGACGGCATTCGCCGTCTCAAAATGCGGACAGCGACGATATCACCGGTTTCTGTGATCTCAAGCATGCCGATCACGCACGCGAGGGTGAAACACCTTCAACGTTTTGCTAGCGTCCCGCCATGCTCGAAACCCGACCCACGCCCGACGCCTCGCTCCCCCGGCCCACACCGATGATGGAGCAGTATGTCGAGATCAAAAGCGCCAATCCGGGCAGCCTGCTTTTCTACCGGATGGGCGACTTCTACGAACTGTTCTTCGGCGACGCCGAGATCGCCTCGCGGGCGCTCGGCATCACGCTGACCAAGCGCGGCAAGCATCTCGGCGAGGACATCCCGATGTGCGGCGTGCCGGTGCATGCCGCCAATGATTATCTGCAGAAGCTGATCTCGCTCGGCCACCGGGTCGCCGTCTGCGAGCAGCAGGAAGATCCGGCCGAGGCGAAGAAGCGCGGCGGCAAGTCGGTGGTGAAGCGCGGCGTCGTCCGTCTCGTCACGCCGGGCACGCTGACCGAGGACACGCTGCTCGACGCCGGTCGCAACAACTACCTGGCCGCCGTGGCGCGCCTGCGCGGTGGCGCCGCCGACGGCGGCGACCGCTTCGCCATTGCCTGGATCGACATCTCGACCGGCGATTTCCGCCTGGCCGAAACCGACCAGCTGCGCCTCTCCGCCGATGTCGCCCGCGTCGACCCGCGCGAATTGCTGGTGCCGGACAGCTTCTTCGCGGATGAGGAACTCGGTCCGTTCGTGCGCGAGCTGCCGGTCGCCGTGACGCCGCTGCCCGGCGCCTTCTTCGACGGCTCCACCGCCGGTACGCGGCTCGCCGCCTATTTCGGCGTCGGCACGCTGGACGGCATCGGCTCGTTCACCCGCGTCGAGCTCTCGGCCGCGGCCGCGGCGCTCGCCTATGTCGAGAAGACGCAGATCAGCGAGCGACCGCCGCTCGCCCGGCCGATCCGCGAGAGCGACGGCGCCGTCATGCTGATCGACGCGGCGACGCGCGCCAATCTGGAGCTGGTGCGGACTCTTTCCGGCGAGCGGCGCGGCAGCCTGCTCGCCGCCATCGACCGGACAGTGACGGGCGCCGGCTCGCGCCTGCTGGCCGAGCGGCTCGCCAGCCCCTCGACCGATCCGGCGCTGATCGAGCGCCGGCTCGATGCGCTCGACCACATGCTGAAGCTCGGGCGACGCCGCGCCGTTATCCGCGAGGCGCTCGGCGCCAGCCCGGATCTTGCCCGCGCGCTCTCCCGCCTGACACTCAATCGCGGCGGTCCGCGCGATCTCGCCGGCATCCGCTACTCGCTCGACGCGGCAGCCCGGCTGGCCGGCGTGCTGGGCGAGGATGACACGGCGTTGCCGGATGAACTGGCGGCGGCGCGCGCCGCACTCGCCAGCGCCCCGCATGATCTCGCAACCGAACTGGCGGGGGCGCTCGCCGACGAATTGCCGCTCTTGAAGCGCGACGGCGGCTTCGTCCGCGCCGGCTATGATGAGGATCTCGACACCACGCGGGCCCTGCGCGACGAAAGCCGGCAGGTGATCGCCGGCCTGCAGGCGACCTATGCGTCCGAGACCGACATCAAGGCGCTGAAGATCAAGCACAACAACGTGCTCGGCTATTTCATCGAGGTGCCGCAGCAGCATGGCGAGCGCCTGCTCGGCGCCGATTTCGCCGGCCGCTATATCCATCGCCAGACCATGGCCGGCGCGATGCGCTTCATCACCACCGAGCTTGCCGACCTGGAGGCGAAGATCGCCTCGGCCGGCGACCGGGCGCTGGCGATCGAGCAGGCGACCTTCGATGCGCTGCTCGCCCATGTCGTCGGTGTCTCGGATTCGTTGCGCGCCGTTGCCGCCGCTCTGGCGGTCATCGACGTCACGGCGGCGCTGGCGACCCTCGCCGAGACTGACAACTACGCCCGGCCGGTGGTCGACCGCTCGCTCGCCTTCGCCATCGAAGGCGGCCGCCATCCCGTCGTCGAGCAGGCGCTGAAGCGCGACAACGGCGCCGCCTTCGTCGCCAATGGTTGCGACCTCGGCGCCCGCAAGGAAGGCAATCCGGGCCTGATCTGGCTGATCACCGGTCCCAACATGGCCGGTAAGTCGACTTTCCTGCGCCAGAACGGCCTGATCGCCATCCTGGCGCAGATCGGCTCCTACGTTCCGGCCGACAGCGCCCATCTCGGCATCGTCGACCGGCTGTTCAGCCGCGTGGGTGCTGCCGACGATCTCGCGCGCGGCCGTTCGACCTTCATGGTCGAGATGGTCGAGACGGCGGCGATCCTCAATCAGGCGACCGAGCGCTCGCTGGTCATCCTGGACGAGATCGGCCGCGGCACGGCGACCTTCGACGGCCTGTCGATCGCCTGGGCGGCGATCGAGCATCTGCACGAGGTCAACCGCGCCCGCGGCCTGTTCGCGACGCACTATCACGAGCTGACGGCGCTGTCGCAGCGGCTCGACCGGCTGGAGAATGCCACCGTCCGCGTCAAGGAATGGAACGGCGACGTCGTCTTCCTGCACGAGATCGTCGCCGGCGCCGCCGACCGTTCCTATGGCATCCAGGTGGCGAAGCTCGCCGGATTGCCGGCCTCCGTGGTGGCGCGCGCCCGCGATGTGCTCTCGCATCTCGAGGAAACCGACCGCAAATCGCCGGCCGCGACGCTGATCGACGACCTGCCGCTATTTGCCGCGCTGGCGGCCAAACCGCAGCCTGTCGTGGCGGAAGACCCGCTCGGACCGGTGCTCGACGGGTTGCAGCCGGACGAAATGACCCCGCGCCAGGCGCTGGAGGCGCTCTACAGCCTGAAAGCCGTGCGGGCGCAGAAGCGCTGACCGGGCCGGCAGGGGCGAGCGGGGGCGGGCCACTATTGGCGCGGTCCTGAAAAGCGGTTTACGCTTTGCTCCCCTGCCACGACCCAGAGCCGATCGCCTCCATGACCAGAACCGAGACAGCGCTCCTCGACGGCTCGCCGCTCGCGGCGGAACTGCACGCGTTGGCATCCGGTCTCGACAAGTCGGCCTTGCGGTCGGCGGTGCTCGCCCATCTGAAGCAGGGGATGAAGGCCGGCCGGGCCGAGGCCGAGGCGCAGCTGATCGCCGACGGCCATGGCAGCGATTGCGCGCGCCGGCTGTCGAACCTGCAGGACGAGGTGATCGGCGCGATCTACGAGGTCGCGGTTCGCCACATCTATCCGGCCGAGAACCCGACCTCGGCCGAGCGCATGGCGCTGGTCGCCGTCGGCGGCTATGGCCGCGGCATGCTGGCGCCCGGCTCCGACATCGACCTGCTGTTCGTCCTGCCCTACAAGCAGACGCCCTGGGGCGAGAGCGTCGTCGAATTCGTGCTCTACATGCTGTGGGATCTCGGCCTCAAGGTCGGCCACGCCACCCGCAATGTCGACGAATGCATCCGCCTGTCGCGTGGCGACATGACGATCCGCACGGCGATCCTCGAATCCCGCTTCCTCTGGGGCGACCAGCATCTCTTCGACGAATTGACCCAGCGCTTCGATACCGAGGTGGTCAAGGGAACCGGGCCGGAATTCATCGCCGCCAAGCTCGCCGAGCGGGACGATCGCCATCGGCGCCAGGGCGCCTCGCGCTATCTGGTCGAGCCGAACGTGAAGGAAGGCAAAGGCGGCCTCAGGGACCTGCACACGCTGTTCTGGATCGCCAAATATTTCTACCGCGTCCGCTCCGGCGACGCGCTGGTCGAGGCGGGGCTGTTCTCCCGCTCCGAGCTGGCGCTGTTCCGCAAGTCGGAGGATTTCCTCTGGTCGGTGCGCTGCCATCTGCACTTCCTGACCGGGCGGCCGGAGGAGCGGCTTTCCTTCGACGTCCAGCGCGAGATGGCGGTGCGTCTGGGCTACACCTCGCATCCGGGCATGAAGGATGTCGAGCGCTTCATGAAGCACTACTTCCTGGTCGCCAAGGATGTCGGCGACCTGACGATGATCTTCTGCGCCGGCCTCGAGGAGGAGAACGCCAAGCCGACGCCGCTCCTGAACCGGTTCTTCCAGTTCGGCGCCCGCCGCCGCCACCGCAAGATCCCCGGCTCGAGCGATTTCGTCGTCGAGCATGACCGCATCAACATGGCGTCGGCCGACGTCTTCAAGCGCGATCCGGTCAATCTGATCCGCATCTTCCATCTCGCCGACAAATATGACCTCGCCTTCCATCCCGACGCGATGAAGCAGGTGACGCGTTCGCTGAAGCTGATTGACGGCAAGCTGCGCGACGATCCCGAGGCGAACCGGCTGTTCCTGGAGCTGGTGGCGTCGCGCAACCAGCCGGAAGTCGTGCTGCGGCGGATGAACGAGGCGGGCGTGCTCGGCCGCTTCGTGCCGGATTTCGGCAAGGTCGTCGCGATGATGCAGTTCAACATGTACCACCACTATACGGTGGACGAGCACCTGATCCGCTCGATCGGCGTGCTGTCGGAGATCGACGGCGGCGACCGCGGCAGCGAGCATCCGCTCGCCAACACGGTGATGCCGACGATCCAGGACCGGACGCCGCTATTCGTCGCGATGTTCCTGCATGATGTCGCCAAGGGGCGGCCGGAGGATCATTCGATCGCCGGCGCCCGCGTGGCGCGCAAGCTCGGGCCGCGCTTCGGGCTGTCGCCGGCGCAGACCGAGACGGTCGCCTGGCTGATCGAGCACCACCTGCTGATGAGCATGACGGCGCAGTCGCGCGATCTCGGCGACCGCAAGACGATCCAGGATTTCGCGGCCGTCGTGCAGAGCCTCGACCGGCTGAAGATGCTGATGGTGCTGACCATCGCCGACATCAAGGCGGTCGGCCCGGGTGTGTGGAACGGCTGGAAGGGACAGCTGCTGCGCACGCTCTATTACGAGACCGAGCCGCTCTTGACCGGCGGCCACAGCCAGGTCTCGCGCGACGAGCGCGTCGCCGCCGCCAAGGCGGAGCTGGCCGAGGCGCTGGCCGACTGGCCGGCGCGCGAGCTCGACACCTATCTCGACCGCCATTACCCGGCCTACTGGCTCCGGGTCGACCTGCCGCGCAAGATCGCCCATGCGGCGCTGATCCGCGATGCCGACCGTTCCGGCAAGACACTGGCGACGGCCGTGTCGACGCGCGCCTTCGAGGCGATCACCGAGATCACGGTGCTGGCGCCGGACCATCCGCGCCTGCTGTCGATGATCGCCGGCGCCTGCACCGCCGCCGGCGGCAACATCGTCGACGCGCAGATCTTCACCACGACCGACGGGCTCGCCGTCGACACCATCTTCATCGCGCGCGAATTCGAGACCGACGCGGAGGAGACGGCGCGCGCGCTCAAGGTGAGCACGCTGATCGAGCAGGCGCTGTCGGGCGTCGTCGCCCTGCCAGAGGCCATCGCCAGGAAGGCGAAGTCGCGCGCCCGCATCAAGGCCTTCACCGTCGAGACGCGGATCCTGCTCGATAATTCCTGGTCGAACCAGTTCACGGCGATCGAGGCATCCGGTCTCGACCGGCCGGGCCTGCTCTACGACCTCACGCGCTCGATCTCCGATCTCAACCTCAACATTGCCTCCGCCCATGTCGTCACCTTCGGGGAGCGGGCGGTCGACGTGTTCTATGTCACCGATCTGACCGGCCGGAAGGTGATGAACGCCAATCGCGAGGCGAGCATCCGCCGCCGCCTGCATCAGGCCTTCGAGGGCACGACGCCGGTCGACAAGCCGGCGGCGCGCAAATCGAGCTGATCGAAGGTCAGACTGATCGCCGGCCGTGCCGACGGGTCCATCGCTCGCCTTACCTTTGCCAGCATGGCATGCGACCGCGATATCGGGGCTTCCTTTTGCCCTCGATTTGAAGCAAGCAAGCCGCTCACGCCTCATCCGAGACATTCCAGGCCGCCATGTCCCTTCTGAAGAATTTCGTCACCGTCGGCGGATCGACGACGTCGAGCCGGCTGATCGGTTTCGTACGCGACATGTTCATGGCGGCGGCGCTCGGCACCGGTCCGGTGGCGGATGCCTTCATGGTGGCCTTCCGCTTCCCGAACCTGTTTCGCCGGCTATTCGCCGAGGGCGCCTTCGCCTCCGCCTTCGTGCCGATGTTCGCCGGCAAGTTGGAGGTGGACGGCCGCGACGAGGCGCGCCAGTTCGGCTCCGAGGCGCTGTCGGCGCTGTTCGCCTTCCTCGTCGTGCTCACCGTCGTGGCGCTGATCGCCATGGTGCCGCTGATGTACATCATGGCGCCGGGCTTCGTGTCGGACCCGTCGAAATTCGACCTCGCCGTGCTGATGACGCGGATCTCGTTTCCCTATCTGACGCTGATCTCGCTGCTCGCGCTCTATAGCGGCGTGCTGAACGCCGACGGTCGCTTCATGGCGGCGGCGATGGCACCGGCCCTGCTCAATGTCGTGCTGGTGGCGGCGCTCGCCTACATCCTGTTCTCGAAGCTCGAAAACAGCGCCGAGGCGGGCATCCTGCTCTCCTGGGCGACGCTGGTCGGGGGCGTGCTGCAGCTCGCCGTGGTCATCATCGACGCCCACCGCAACGGCCTGCTGCTGAAGCTGCGCTGGCCGCGGCTGACCGCCGGCGTGCGCAAGCTGACCCGGCTCGCCGTGCCGGGCATGATCGCCGGCGGCGTCACCCAGATCAACATCATCATCGGCACGATGATCGCCTCCTTCGCGCCGGGCGCGATCGCGATCCTGAGCTATGCCGACCGCCTCTACCAGCTGCCGCTCGGCATCGTCGGCGCCACCATCGCCGTCGTCATGCTGCCGGATCTGTCGCGCCAGCTGCGCGGCGGCCGCGACGATCTCGCCCACCACACGCAGAACCGCAGCCTCGAATTCGCCATGGCGCTGACCCTGCCGGCGGCGATCGCGCTGTTCGTGCTGGCGAAGCCGATCGTCCAGGTGCTGTTCCAGCGCGGCGAGTTCGGCCCCGACGCCACGATCGCCACGGCGCATACGCTGATGGCCTATGCGGTCGGCCTGCCGGCCTTCGTGCTGATCAAGGTGTTTTCGCCGGGCTTCTTCGCCCGCGAGGATACCAAGACGCCGATGCGGTTCGCGGCGGTCGGCGTCGCGGTCAACATCGTCGGCTCGCTGGCGCTGTTCCCGTCGCTCACCTATGTCGGCATTGCCATCGCCACCAGCATCTCCGGCTGGGTCAATGCCGGCCTGCTCGGCTGGGCGCTGCACAAGCGCGGCCATTTCGTCTTCGACGCCAAGGTCCGGCGCAACATGCCGATGGTGCTGGTGGCCGCGCTCGCCATGGGCGTCGCGGTGTTCCTGGCGGCGTGGTGGGCCGAGCCCTATTTCGCCGACCACCGCATCCTGTTCCGCGCGGTGGCGATGGGGGTGATCTGCGCCATCGGCCTGGTGCTGTTCGCGCTGTTCTGCCAGCTGACGGGCGTGGTGCATTTCGGCGCCATGCTCGGCAAGCTGCGCAACCGTCGGCGCGGTTGATTTCAGGCCGCTTGCGCGATGGACGCCGCCGCGCGATAAGGCGGCGGAAAAACGGGGTTTCTGATGACCGAATTCAAGACGCGCATCTTTTCCGGCGTCCAGCCGACCGGCAATCTGCATCTCGGCAACTATCTCGGCGCGATCGTCAATTTCGTCGCCCTGCAGCACGAGAACGAGTGCATCTATTGCGTCGTCGACATGCACGCGATCACCGTCTGGCAGGAGCCGGCCGAGCTGACGCGGCAGATCCGCGAGGTCACGGCCGCCTTCGTCGCCGCCGGCATCGACCCGGTCAAGAACGTCGTCTTCAACCAGAGCCAGGTCTCCGCCCATGCGGAACTGGCCTGGATCTTCAACTGCGTCGCGCGCATCGGCTGGATGAACCGCATGACGCAGTTCAAGGACAAGGCCGGCAAGGACAAGGAGAACGCCTCGCTCGGTCTGCTCGCCTATCCGAGCCTGATGGCCGCCGACATCCTCGCCTATCAGGCGACGCATGTGCCGGTCGGCGAGGACCAGAAGCAGCATCTCGAGCTGACCCGCGACATCGCGCAGAAGTTCAACAACGATTATGCCGAGTCGATCGCCGCCCACGGCTTCGGCGACGCCTATTTCCCGATCACCGAGCCCGTCATCACGGGACCTGCGACCCGCATCATGTCGCTGCGCGACGGTACCAAGAAGATGTCGAAGTCGGATCCGTCCGATTACTCGCGCATCAATTTGACCGATGACGCCGACGGCATCGCCCAGAAGATCCGCAAGGCGAAGACCGATGCCGAGCCGCTGCCCGGCGAGGTCGAGGGCCTGAAGGGGCGTCCGGAAGCGGACAATCTGGTCGGCATCTACGCGGCCCTCTCCGGCCTTTCCAAGGATGACGTTCTGCGCCAGTTCGGCGGCCAGCAATTCTCGGGCTTCAAGCCGGCGCTCGCCGATCTCGCGGTCGAGAAGCTCGGCCCCGTCGGTGGCGAAATGCGCCGCCTGATGGCCGATCCCGGCCACATCGACACCATCCTCGCCGATGGCGCGGCGCGGGCGGATGCGATCGCCCGTCCGATCCTCGACGGCGTCAAGGACGTCGTCGGCTTCATCCGTCGCAAGTCGTAACGCCATCAAGGCGGGATCGGCGGCTTGCGGCGCCGGCCGGCCAATGGCAGCATTGCAGCATGCTGATGAAGCGAAAGAGCACTGAAGCCGGTCACCGCCGCAAGTTTCTGGCGGTGATCGACGATACGCCCGAATGCTCGCGCGCCGTCATTTATGGCGCGCGGCGGGCGGAGCGGACCAGCGGCGCCCTCGTCCTGCTCTATGTGATCGAACCGTCCGGCTTCCAGCACTGGATCGGCGTCGAGAACATCATGCGCGCCGAGGCGATGGAGGAGGCCGAGACGACGCTCGGCCGATTCGCCGACCTTGCCAGGCGCCATTCGTCGATCGAGCCGGAAATGGTCATCCGCGAAGGCACGCGGGCCGAGCAGATCACCGCGCTGATCGAGGCGGACGAGGATATCGCGATCCTCATTCTTGCCGCCGGCACCGACAAGGAAGGCCCGGGTCCGCTGGTGTCTTCGATCGCCGGCAAGCTCTCGGCAACCTTCCCGGTGCCGATCACCATCGTGCCCGGCACGCTTTCCGACGACGACATCGCCGCCATCGCTTGAAACCTGACCCTGAGACTACGATTTTAGGCGTCGGGTGGCGATTCCGCTTGGATGGAAGCGCGACACTGGCTAACATGCCTCTCTAGAAATATTCTAAACAAGATCGCACGGAGCCCGCATCATGTTCATTCAAACCGAAGCGACGCCGAATCCGTCGACCTTGAAGTTCCTGCCGGGTCGGCTTGTCTTGCCGGAAAGCACCGCCGAATTCCGCGACGCGGACGATGCCGGCCGGTCGCCGCTGGCCGAGCGCCTGTTCGCCGTCAACGGCGTCGCCGGCGTGTTCCTCGGGCATGACTTCATCAGCGTGACCAAGAAGGACGGCGAGTGGCAGCACATGAAGCCGGCCATTCTCGGCGCGATCATGGAGCATTTCATGGCCGGCGTTCCGGTCATGGCGACGCTGAAGCCGCATTCGAGCGACGAGGCGGAATTCTTCGACGAGGGCGATGCCGAGCTGGTCGACACCATCAAGGAGCTGATCGAGACGCGCGTCCGTCCGGCCGTGGCGCAGGATGGCGGCGACATCACCTTCCAGGGTTTCCGGGACGGTGTCGTCTATCTCAACATGCGCGGCTCCTGCTCGGGTTGCCCGTCCTCGACGGCGACGCTGAAGCACGGAATCCAGAACCTGCTGCGTCACTTCGTACCTGAAGTGCGCGAGGTTGAGGCCGTTTCCTGATCGGGAACGCTCGACAGCGCGGCTCTCTCGCACTATCCGGGGTCCATGACCCTGCTCGCCATCGATACCGCTCTCGAGAATTGCTCCGTCGGACTTGAAGCCGGCGGGGCCGTCTTCCTGCGCGTCGAGACGATCGGCAAGGGCCACGCCGAGTTGCTGATGCCCGAGATCGCGGCCGTGCTGGACGAGGCGGGCGTCTCGGCGGGATCGCTGTCCCGCATCGTCGTCTCGGTCGGTCCCGGCTCGTTCACCGGGCTGCGCGTTGGCATCTCGGCGGCGCGCGGGCTCGCGCTCGTCCATCGGATCCCGGTCGTTGGCGTCAGCACGCTGGAAAGCCACGCCGCGCTCGCGGCGCGCGAACGGCCGGCGGATCGCCGCCAACCGATCCTGGCGCTGCTGCCGGCGCGCGGCGACGAACTCTACGGCCAGCTCTTTTCAGCGACCCTGCATCCGCTCGACGAGGCGTCGCTCGGCTCGATCGCGCACTTCGCCGAGCTGGCGGCGCGTTCGGGCGCCGATCTCGCCGGGGCCGGGGCGCCGCGGCTGGAACAGCCGGAGCGGGTCGTGCATGCGCGGTCGGCGCCGGATATCGCCATTCTGCTGGCGCGCGGAGCGACGCTCGATCCGGCGGATCATCCGCCGAAGCCGCTCTACATCAAGCCACCCGATGCCCAGCCCCAGCTGCACAAGGGAATTCAGCGCCAATGATGGATTTGCTGTTGCGCCCGCGGATCATCATCGATGCGGCGGAACCGGCCGATACCGAGGCCCTGGTCGAAATCCATGCCGCCGGCTTCCGGCGCGGCTGGAGCGCCGACGAGATCGAGGGGCTGATCGCCGATGATACGGTGTTCAGCCTGGTGCTGCGGCGCGAGACCCTGTTCGGCGCCCGGCGGCCGCACGGCTTCATCCTCATCCGCACGGTCGCCGACCAGGCCGAGGTGCTGACGATCGCCGTCGCGCCGTCGAGCCGCGGGCGGGGCTATGGCCGCCAGCTGATGGAGGAGGCGCTGCGCTGCCTCTACCGCGATCTGGTGCCGGAGATCTTTCTCGAGGTCGATGAAGGCAATCGCAGCGCGGTCGGCCTGTACCAGTCGCTCGGATTTGTCGAAGTCGGCCGGCGAAAGGGCTACTATAGCGACGGCAAGGGGCCGGGTGGCACGGCGCTGGTCTTGCGATTGCAACTCCGTTGAGCAGGATTTTTGAATCAGGGTGGGGCAGGAGATGAGTGTGACGCCAGAGCTTCAGCATTCGACGACCCTCGAAGACGCTTGCGTCGAGAAGGGCATGCGCATGACCGAGCAGCGCCGCATCATCGCTCGCGTGCTCGATGTCGCGACCGATCATCCCGATGTCGAGGAGGTCTACCGCCGCGCCTCGGCGATCGATCCGCGCATCTCGATCTCGACCGTCTATCGCACGGTCAAGCTGTTCGAGGACGCCGGCATGATCGAGCGGCATGATTTCCGCGATGGCCGCAGCCGTTACGAGATGGTCTCGGAAGAGCATCACGACCACCTGATCGACCTGCGCAGCGGCGACGTCATCGAATTCCGCAGCGAGGAGATCGAGGCGCTGCAGGAACTGATCGCCAAGCGGCTCGGCTACCGGCTTGTCGACCATCGGCTCGAGCTCTATGCCGTGCCGATCGACGACAAGTCTGCCAAGGGCGCCAAGGGCGGCAACTGATGCGCTGGCTCCGGCGCGGCGGTGTCCTGGTCTATCTGCTGCTGGTGACGCTGGTCCTCCTGCCGGTGCAGTTGTTCGCGATGCGCTTTCGTCCGCGCCTCGCCGCCCGCGTGCCGATGTGGTGGCAGCGCGCCGCGGCGCGCGCGCTCGGTCTCCGGGTCCGCATCGAGGGCGAGCCGGCCGGCGACCGGCCGCTGCTGATCGTCTCCAACCACGTCTCCTGGGTCGACATCGTCACGCTCGGTAGTCTGCTGCCGGTCTCCTTCATCGCCAAGAGCGAGGTCGGCGGCTGGCCGGTGGTGAAGTGGCTCGCGCGGCTGCAGCGCAGCGTCTTCATCGACCGCACCCGCCGCACGGCGACGGCCGCCTCGAACAGCGCCATCGCGGCGCGGCTCGCCGGCGGCGAGGCGCTCGTGCTGTTCGCCGAGGGCACCACCGGTGACGGCATCAGCGTGCTGCCGTTCCGCAGCGCTCTGGTCGGCGCGGCGCGCGAGGCGAGCGGCGCCGACGCGCCGATCACGATCCAGCCAGTCGCCATCGTCTATGTCGGCTTCCAGGGCCTGCCGATCGATCGCTCGCGCATGGCCGAGATCGCCTGGCACGGTCACATGGATCTCGCCCCGCATCTGGCGGCGCTGATCGACATCGGCGCCATCGACGCGGTGGTGGCGTTCGGCACGCCGATCATCTTCGGGCCGGATGCCGATCGCAAGCAGGTGACCGCCCAGGCCGAGGCGGAAGTGCGGGCGCTGGTGCGCTCGGTCCGGGCGCGCGGCCTCAAGAACATCACGGTCACGACAGCGTCACCGGAGGCCGCTATTCTCAGCGGCGCAGAAAGCGGCTAGGAAGGGCGGGCGACGGCAGGTTCCGTCGCGGGCGATCATGCCAGAGCCAAACCGTGGCGGTAGATAACCGGATCAATGACCGGAACCCAGGAAAAGAAGCGCGTCTTCATCAAGACCTATGGCTGCCAGATGAACGTCTACGATTCCGATCGTATGACCGACGCGCTGGCCAGCGATGGCTACGAAGCGACCGACAGCGTCGACAACGCCGACCTCGTCCTCCTCAATACCTGTCATATCCGCGAGAAGGCGGCCGAGAAGGTGTATTCCGAGCTCGGGCGCCTGCGCGTGATGAAGGAAGAGGCGGCGCGCAACGGCCGTCGCGTCACGATCGGCGTCGCCGGCTGCGTCGCCCAGGCGGAAGGCCAGGAGATCGCGCGTCGGGCGCCGGCGGTCGATCTCGTCGTCGGGCCGCAATCGTACCAGCACCTGCCGCAGCTCTTGCGCGACGTCGCCGGCGGCAAGCGGGCGATCGAGACCGAATTCGCCATCGCCGAGAAGTTCGACCGCCTGCCGGCCGCCTCGAAGGAGCGGACGCGGGCGCGCGGCGTCACGGCGTTCCTGACCATCCAGGAAGGCTGCGACAAGTTCTGCACCTTCTGCGTGGTTCCCTATACGCGCGGCGCCGAGGTGTCGCGCCCGGTCGCCAAGATCGTCGAGGAAGCGGAGCGGCTGGCCGATGCCGGCGTCCGCGAGGTGACGCTGCTCGGCCAGAACGTTAACGCCTGGCACGGCGTCGGCACCGACGGCCGCGAATGGGGCCTTGGCGAACTGCTGTTCCGCCTCGCCGAGATCCCGGGCCTCGACCGGCTGCGCTACACGACCAGCCATCCGCGCGACATGGAATCGAGCCTGATCGCGGCGCATCGCGACCTGCCGGCGCTGATGCCCTATCTGCATCTGCCCGTGCAGGCCGGTTCCGACCGGATCCTCGCGGCGATGAACCGCAAGCATAAGGCGGACGACTATCTCCGCCTCGTCGACCGCATTCGCGACGCCCGCACCGACATCGCCCTCTCCTCCGACTTCATCGTCGGCTTCCCGGGCGAGACCGATGCCGATTTCGAGGCGACGATGCGGCTGGTCGAGACGGTCGGCTATGCGGCCGCCTATTCGTTCAAATACAGCCCGCGCCCCGGCACGCCCGCCGCCGGCCATGACGACCACGTCGAAGAGGCGGTGATGTCGGAACGGCTGCAGCGCCTGCAGGCGCTGATCCTCGACCAGCAGACGGCGTTCAACCGGTCCAAGGTCGGCGAGACGCTGGATATTCTGTTCGAGAAGCCCGGCCGGCTTCCCGGCCAGCTCATGGGCCGTTCACCCTTCCTGCAGGCCGTGCTGGTCGACGGTCCCGCCGACCGCATCGGCACGATCGGCCGAGTCACCATCGACAGCCTCGGCTCGAATTCGCTGTTCGGCACGCTGGCCGAGTCCGTTCCAACGTCGACAAGGGAAAGCCATTTCGTGGAGGTCCTTTCGTGAATGCACGCTCCCACACGCCGCCCGGGCAGCCGGCTGGCCGAGGCGCCGACATGGCGCATGCCTCCGATCTCGCCCATGTGGTGATCGCCTTCGACGACAATCGGTTGGCGAGCGAGTTGCTGGGCCAGTTCGACCAGAACCTCGCCATCATCGAGCAGAAGCTCGGCGTCGAGGCGGTGGCGCGTGGCAACCAGGTGACGATCCGCGGCCGCCCCGATGCCTGCGCGCAGGCGCGGCTGGCGCTCGACCTGCTCTATGTCCGCCTGCAGCAGGGGCATGAGGTCGGCCCGGCCGATGTCGAGGGCGCCATCCGCATGGCGATCGCCGACGACGAACAGCTCTCCCTGCCGAGCCTGGAGCCGAAGGGCCGGCTCGCCATGGCGCAGATCTCGACCCGCCGCCGCACCGTGATGGCGCGCAACCCGGCCCAGGACGCCTATATCCGCGCCATGGACCGGGCCGAGCTGGTGTTCGGCATGGGCCCGGCCGGCACCGGCAAGACCTATCTCGCCGTCGCCTATGCCGCGGCGCTGATCGAACGCGGCGACGTCTCGCGCCTGATCCTGTCGCGTCCCGCCGTCGAGGCGGGCGAGCGGCTCGGCTTCCTGCCCGGCGACATGAAGGAGAAGGTCGACCCCTATCTCCGTCCGCTCTACGACGCGCTCTACGACATGATGCCGCCCGACAAGGTCGAGCGCGGCCTCACCTCCGGCATGATCGAAGTCGCCCCGCTCGCCTTCATGCGCGGCAGGACGCTGGCCAATGCCGTCGTCATCCTTGACGAGGCGCAGAACACCACCTCGATGCAGATGAAGATGTTCCTGACCCGGCTGGGCGAGGGATCCCGCATGATTGTCACCGGCGATCCGACCCAGGTCGATCTGCCGCCGGGCCAGATCTCGGGCCTTGCCGAGGCGAGCGACCTGTTGCGCGACGTGCCGGGCATCGTCCAGATCAAGTTCACGGATGTCGACGTGGTGCGTCATCCGCTGGTCGGCCGCATCGTCCGGGCCTATGATCGGGCGCCGCCCCGGCCGACCCAGCCGGCGCGCCTCCCGCGCGCGGGAGGACCGGCATGAGCGGCGATACCCTGCCGATCGCCATCGATCTGCTGGTCGAGGCCGGAGACTGGCCGGACGAGGACGGCCTGGCGCGCGTCGTGGCGCAGGCCGTCGAGGCGAGCTTCGCCGTCGGCCGGCTGCCGGCCGTCAAGGGCTCGGAATTGTCGGTCGTCTTCACCGATGACGAGCATGTGCGCCAGCTCAATGCCGACTATCGCGACAAGGACAAGCCAACCAATGTGCTGTCCTTCCCGGGCAGCCCGCCGGACTCCAAACTGTTCGGACCGCTGCTCGGCGACATCGTCGTTGCACGTGAAACAGTGGTCGCCGAAGCTGCCGAGCAGGGGCTGGCGTTCGAGGACCATCTGACCCATCTGGTGGTGCACGGGTTGCTTCACCTCTTCGGGCATGATCATCTGGAGGATGACGAGGCGGAACGCATGGAGTCTCTCGAGACGGAAATCCTGGCACGCCTTGGCATCGCCGACCCCTATGCCGAACCGGCACTGTGATGGCGGCGACCGCGAAACCACTGAAAACGACGGACGATGAGTGATACTGAGACGCCCGGTTCGAGCGCTGAATCGAACCCTGAACCTCCGAGTAGTCAGACCTCCGCGCCGGAGTTGCGCGAGGTCGAACGTGCGCCGGAAAGCTGGCTGGATCGCATCCGCCAGGCCGTGGGCCTCAAGGTCGCCGGCTCCCTCCGCGATGACATAGAGGACGCGCTGGACGCTGGTGAGGAGGATGACACCTTCTCGGCCGGGGAACGGCGCATGCTGCGCAACATCCTCAAGCTGCGCGAGGTCCGCGTCGACGACGTGATGATCCCGCGCGCCGATATCCTCGCCCTCGACGTCGACAAGACGATCGGCGAGGCGCTGGCCGCCTTCCGCGATTCCGGCCATTCGCGCATGCCGGTCTATCGCGAGACGCTCGATGATCCGATCGGCATGGTCCATATCAAGGACCTGATGGACTACATGATGACGGTGGCGACCACCGCGAGCGGTCTCGATCTCAGCCGGGTCGATCTCGATGTCGGCCTGTCGCAGACATCGGTCGTCCGCGAGGTCCTGTTCGTGCCGCCTTCCATGCATGCGACGACGCTGCTGTCGACCATGCAGGCGAAGCGGGTGCAGATGGCCGTCGTCATCGACGAATATGGCGGCACCGACGGGCTCGTCTCGCTCGAGGATGTTGTCGAGATCGTCTTCGGCGATATCGAGGACGAGCATGACGACGAAGCGCCGATGATTACGCAGGAGCCGGACGGGGCCTATCTCGCCGACGCCCGCGCCGATCTCGATGACCTCGAGCAGGTGCTCGGCACAAGGCTGGATCTCGGCTCCGAGCATGACGATGTCGACACGCTGGGTGGCCTGGTCTTCACGCTTCTCGGCCGCATTCCCTCGACCGGCGAACGGATCGACGTGCCGGGCGGGCTGGAATTCGAGATCCTTGAGTCCGATCCGCGCCGGGTCAAGCGCCTGCGCATCCGCCGGGCGGACGCCGCGGCGGCTTGACCGCCGCCCCGGTCTCCCGCATCCCTCTAGCGTGTTTTCCAAGCGAGGTGGGGGTCCGGTTCGCGGGCGGAAGACGCGACCCAGCAAGGCGTCGGAGCCGCTGCCGTTTCGGTGAAACGGCGAGAGGCTCCTGTCGCGCCGCTTCGTTGATTGGCGATCCGGGAGGCCATGGCTCTTCGCGCTAACATTCCGGCCGCGCCGGCCGTTGACCCGCTTCGGTTCCTGACCTCGGGCTGGTCGCGTCAGTTGACGGCGATCGCGGCCGGTGCGCTGTCGGCGCTGGCCTTGCCGCCGCTCGGCTGGTTTCCCGTCCTCTGGCTGACGCTGCCCGTCTTCGTCCTGCTGATGGACGGGGCCACCAGCCGCGCCGGCGCCTCGTGGCGGGCGCGGGCCTGGCCCGGCTTCGTGACCGGCTGGAGCTTCGGCTTCGGCTATTTCGTCGGCGGCCTCTGGTGGATCGGCGCCGCCTTTCTCGTCGACGCCGCCGCCTTCGCCTGGCTGATGCCGCTGGCCGTGCTGGCCCTGCCGGCCGGGCTGGCGCTGTTCTGGGGCGTCGGCGCCGGCGTGGCGCGCCTGTTCTGGCGGCCAGGCTGGTCGCGCATCGTCATCCTCGCCGTGCTGCTCAGCCTCGCCGAATATGGCCGGGGCCACCTGTTCACCGGCTTTCCGTGGAACGCCTTCGGCTACACGCTGATGCCGGTGCCGCTGATGATGCAGGTGGCGTCGCTGGTCGGCGTCTGGGGCGTGACGCTGCTGGCTTTTCTCGTCTTCGCGGCGCCCGTGCTGCTGCTCGGTTGGGCCAACGGCAACCGTTTCGCCGATCGTTGCGCCTTCGCCGTGCTGGCGGCCCTGTTCCTCGCCGATCTCGGTTTTGGCGCCTGGCGTCTCGCCACGGCGGCGCCGGCGATGGTCCCCGGCGTGCGGCTTCGCCTCGTCCAGCCGGTGATCGCGCAGGACGAGAAATGGGCCTCGGGCCGGGACGACGAGATCCTCGGGCGCTATCTGAGCCTGAGCGCCACCGGCATGCAGGAAGGCGAGCCGGCGCCCTTCACCCATCTGATCTGGCCGGAGACAGCCTTCCCGTTCCTGCTCGCGGAAAAGCCGAACGCGCTGGCGACGATCGGTGCTCTGTTACCGGAAGGCACGACACTGATCACCGGAGCCGCGCGGGCCGAGGCGGGCCCGGGCGAGGACGACGAGGTGCGGGTCTTCAACAGCCTGCAGATGATTGATTCCAGCGGCGCGATTCGCGCCAGCTACGACAAGGTTCACCTGGTTCCTTTTGGGGAATACCTGCCGTTCGAAGGCCTGTTTCGTCGCATCGGCCTCCGCCAGATGGTGGCCTTGCCCGGGGGCTTCGACGCCGGCAGCCGGGCAGTGACGCTGGGCGTGCCGGGAGCGCCATCCTTTGGTTCCCTGATATGTTATGAGATCATCTTCCCCGGCGCGGCTATTGATGTCGAAAATCGGCCCGGCTGGCTGGTCAATGTGACCAATGACGGCTGGTTCGGCGACACGCCGGGCCCTTGGCAGCACCTTCATCAGGCCGCCGTCCGTGCCGTAGAGGAAGGCTTGCCCGTCGCAAGAGCAGCCAACTCTGGAATATCAGCAATCATAGATCCTTATGGCAACCTTATCGCAACGCTCGGTGTCGGGTCGTTTGGCGTCTTGGATGGCCCGCTGCCGAGTGCGCTGTCAGCAACCATTTATTCAAATTATCGTGACCACCTCTATTTCGCCTTGATCATACTGGCATGGGTTGTGGGTTCTACTGGCAGTTTCACCCGGACTAAACAGCCCAATTGACACGCTGAAGGTGTAGTTGCATTTTGCGGGCAGGGCGGGGCTTGTGTAATCGGCGGTAGTCGCCGGAAGTGAGTGCAGGCACGCGGACTTGTCAGAGCATCGCTCTTTCCGGTCTGGGATGTGTTGCATGGGTCTAGGAGAAGAAGCCCTTGATGGCTAACAAGAAGCAGCCCAATCCCGTTGATACGCATGTGGGTGGGCGAGTTCGGCTCCGCCGCATGATGCAGGGGATGAGCCAGGAAAAGCTGGGGGAGAGCCTTGGCATCACCTTCCAGCAGATCCAGAAATACGAGAAGGGCACCAACCGCATCGGCGCGAGCCGGCTGCAGCATATCGCCCAGGTTTTGGAAGTTCCCGTTTCCTTCTTTTTCGAGGACGCGCCCGGCTCCTCGAACGACAGTGGCTTTGCCGAGTCGCGCCCCGCTGCCTTCGTGACCGATTTTCTCACCAGCACCGAGGGCCTGCAGCTGAACAAGGCCTTCATCCGGATCAAGGATCCCAAGGTTCGCCGTCGCATCGTCGAGCTGGTACGCGCCGTCGCCGGCGACGAAGCGGAAGATTGAGCCGCTTTTCGCGCCAATCGAGCCCGAGACGAAAGTTTATTCCCAGAACTCGCTGTTCGGCGCCGTCATGCCCATTGCGGCTTGACCCACGGAACGTACTGGCTAAAAAAGCTAATTAGTTTCGCCGGGGCACCCTGCTCCGGCCATTTTCTGCGCGGGGTCCGTTTCGGTGTCGAGAACGTCTTACCTGTTCACGAGTGAGTCAGTTTCCGAAGGGCATCCCGATAAGGTCTGTGACCGTATCTCCGACGAGATCGTCGATGCCTTCTTCCGCATCGGGCCGGAGCAGGGCTGGGATCCCAGCCATCTCCGCGTCGCCTGCGAAACCCTGGCCACCACCAATCGCGTGGTGATCGCCGGCGAGACCCGCGGTCCGGCGGTGATCACGCGCGATCTGGTGTCCCATGTCGCCCGTCTGGCGATCAAGGACATCGGCTATGAGCAGGATGGCTTCCATTGGGAGACGGCCAAGGTCGACGTGCACCTGCATGCGCAGTCGGTCGACATTGCCGTCGGCGTCGATTCCGCCGGCAACAAGGATGAAGGCGCCGGCGACCAGGGCATCATGTTCGGTTACGCCTGCTCGGAAACGCCGGAACTGATGCCGGCGCCGATCTTCTACGCGCACCGCATCCTGAAGCGTCTCTCCGAGGCGCGCCGCTCCGGCGAGACGCATGCGCTCGGCCCCGACGCCAAGAGCCAGGTCACCGTCCGCTACGAGAACGGCCAGCCCGTCGAAGTCACGCAGATCGTGCTCTCGACCCAGCATCTCGACGAGAATCTGAGCTCGAACGACGTCCGCTCGATCGTCGAGCCCTATATCCGCGAATCCCTGCCGCAGGGCTGGATCGGCGACAAGACGATCTGGCACGTCAATCCGACCGGCAAGTTCGTCATCGGCGGTCCCGACGGCGACGCCGGCCTGACCGGCCGCAAGATCATCGTCGACACCTATGGCGGCGCGGCCCCGCATGGCGGCGGTGCCTTCTCCGGCAAGGATCCGACCAAGGTCGATCGTTCCGCCGCCTATGCCGCCCGCTATCTGGCCAAGAACGTCGTCGCCGCCGGCGCTGCCGAACGCTGCACGATCCAGCTCTCCTACGCCATCGGCGTGTCGCAGCCGCTGTCGATCTATGTCGACCTGCACGGTACCGGCAAGGTCGAGGAAGCGCGCGTCGAGAAGGTCCTGGCCGAGGTCATGGACCTGTCGCCGCGCGGCATCCGCGAACATCTCCAGCTCAACCGGCCGATCTATGCCCGCACCGCCGCCTATGGCCATTTCGGCCGGGCGCCGGAAGAGGATGGCGGCTTCTCCTGGGAGCGGACCGACCTCGTGGAAACGATCCGCAAATCGCTGTGACCACTCCGGACCACGCGTTCAGGCGCGATTCCTTCTATGGCCGGCGCAAGGGGCACAATCTCCGCGCCGGTCAGGCCGAAACCCTCGCCGATGTGCTTGCCCATCTCCGCGTCGACCTCTCCCGACCGGCGCCGCCGGCGCTGGCGGAACTGTTCGAGGCCGATGTCGGTGACGTCGTGCTCGAGATCGGCTTCGGCGGCGGCGAGCATCTCGTCCATCGGGCGACCACCGAGCCGACCGTCGGTCGCATCGGGGTCGAGCCCTTCGTCAACGGCATGGCCAAGGCCGCGTCGGCGATCGCCGCCGGCGGCCTGACCAATGTCCGGCTGTTCGATCGGGACGCTGCCGAGCTGCTCGACTGGCTGCCGCCGGCGAGCCTCGCGGCGATCGACCTGCTCTATCCCGATCCGTGGCCGAAGTTCAGGCACTGGAAGCGCCGCTTCGTCTCCGAGAAGAACCTCACCCGCTTTGCGCGCGTGCTGCGGCCCGGGGGCCAGTTCCGCTTCGCCTCCGACATCGAATCCTATGTCGAGTGGACGCTCCTGCATGTCCGCGACCACGAGGAATTCCGCTGGACGGCGCGCGACGCCGACGATTGGCGCCAGCCCTGGGCCGGATGGCCGGGAACGCGCTACGAGCAGAAGGCGTTCCGCGAAGGCCGCCAGGGCACCTACCTGACCTTCGAGCGGCGCTGAGGCCCATCGCGACGGCCGCCGGCGGATCCGATCCGTCGGCCGACCGCCGGCTCGCATCGCCCGCGATCGGCGGCCAAGCCGCTTTTGCTTGCATTCCAGCGCTTCTGGGCCTATACGCCTCTCATCATCTCAAACGATCGGTTCGTAAGAGAGAGTGGACCTCCGGGCCCGCTCCGGTCGAACGCACCCTACGAGATCAGGCACGGAGTATCCATTTGGCGGACATTGCCCCGGAAAACGAAGCCCGCATCGTCACGGAGACGGGGCTCGACGCCCATGTCGCGGCGATCGTCGAGCCCATCATCGAAGGGCTTGGCTACCGCTTGGTGCGCGTCAAGATTTCCAGCCGCAATGGCCAGACGGTGCAGGTCATGGCCGAACGGCCGGACGGCTCGATGACGGTCGAGGACTGCGGCGCGATCAGCCGCAACATCTCGCCCGCCCTCGACGTCGAGGATCCGGTCGCTGCCGCCTACCATCTGGAAGTGTCCTCGCCCGGTATCGACCGGCCGCTGGTTCGCCGTTCGGATTTCGCCCGCTGGGCCGGCCACACCGTCAAGATCGAGCTGGGCGCGCCCGTCGAGGGCCGCAAGCGCTATCGTGGCGTGCTGCTCGGTCTCGACGGGGACGCGACGGGGCTGAAGCTCGAGGATGCGCCGGAAGGCGCACCCGACCGGGTTCTGCTGCCGCTCGATACCATCACCGATGCCAGGCTGGTCATGACCGATGCCCTGGTCGCCGAGACGCTGCGCGAGGCCAAGCGCCTCCAGCGCGTCGAAGGCGTGGACGACAATGACTTAACGGATGAGACCAGCGACGCGTGATCGCGGCGCCGGCAACCAGTTCAGGTTAACGGAGACAGGACGATGGCAGTCAGCGCCAACCGCCTCGAACTTCTGCAGATCGCCGACGCGGTCGCCCGCGAGAAGGTAATCGATCGGCAGATCGTGATCGCGGCTATGGAAGATGCGATCCAGAAGGCGGCCCGTTCGCGCTACGGTTCGGAAACCGACGTGCGCGCCGAGATCAACCCGAAGACGGGCGAGATCCGGCTGCAGCGCCTGCTCCAGGTCGTCGATACCGTCGAGAACCCCGCCGTCGAGATTTCGCTCGAGCTGGCGACGGACCAGAATCCGGCCGCCCGCGTCGGCGACTATATCGCCGAAGCCTTGCCGCCGATGGATTTCGGCCGCATCGCGGCGCAGTCGGCCAAGCAGGTCATCGTGCAGAAGGTCCGCGAGGCCGAGCGCGATCGCCAGTTCGACGAGTTCAAGGATCGTATCGGCGAAATCATCAACGGCTCGGTCAAGCGCGTCGAATACGGCAATGTGATCGTCGATCTCGGCCGGGGCGAAGGTATCGTCCGCCGCGACGAGATGATCCCGCGCGAGGCGTTCCGCTATGGCGATCGCATCCGCGCCTATGTCTACGACGTCCGCCGCGAGCAGCGCGGGCCGCAGATCTTCCTGTCGCGTACCCATCCGCAGTTCATGGCCAAGCTGTTTGCCCAGGAAGTGCCGGAGATCTACGACGGCATCATCGAGGTGAAGTCGGTCGCCCGCGATCCGGGTTCACGCGCCAAGATGGCCGTGATCTCGCGCGACAGCTCGATCGATCCGGTCGGCGCCTGCGTCGGTATGCGCGGCTCTCGTGTCCAGGCGGTCGTCAACGAGCTCCAGGGCGAGAAGATCGACATCATTCCGTGGTCGCAGGACGCCGCCACCTTCATCGTCAACGCGCTGCAGCCGGCGGAAGTCGCCAAGGTCGTGCTCGACGAAGAGGCCGCGCGTATTGAAGTTGTCGTCCCGGATGACCAACTATCCCTGGCGATCGGCCGTCGCGGACAGAATGTCCGCCTCGCCTCGCAGCTCACGGGTTGGGATATCGACATCCTGACCGAGCAGGAAGAATCCGAGCGCCGCCAGAAGGAATTCCAGGAGCGGTCGTCTCTGTTCAACACGGCGCTGGATGCCGACGAAGTCGTCGGCCAGCTGCTTGCCTCCGAAGGTTTCGCCTCGCTCGAGGAAATCGCTTTCGTCGAGCCCGAGGAACTGGCTTCGATCGAAGGCTTCGACGACGAGACGGCCGCCGAGCTGCAGCAGCGCGCCCGCGACTATCTCGACAAGCTCGAGGCCGAGCATGACGAAGAGCGCAAGACGCTCGGCGTCACCGATGAGCTCAAGGAAATTCCGGGCCTCACCAGCTCCATGTTGGTCGCGCTCGGCAAGGACGGCGTCAAGACGATTGAGGACTTTGCCGGCTATGTGCCGGACGACCTGGTCGGCTGGGCGGAGCGGAACGAAGGCGAGACGACCCGTCATGGCGGTGTCCTCGACGGCTTCAGCCTGACCCGCAGCGACGCCGAGAACATGATCATGACGGCCCGCGTCAAGGCGGGCTGGATTACAGAAGAGGAAGCTGCGGCTGAGCAGGAAGCAAGCGCCGAGGGCGAAGAGGCTGAGGCCTGAGAGCACTCTGACCGCGGAGAAACGATTTGCCGCGTAAGAGCGAACCCACGACACGCAGCTGCATCGTCTCGCGTGAGACGATGCCGTCCGAGCAACTGATCCGATTTGTGCTCGACCCGGAGGGTCGGGTCGTCCCCGATCTCCGGCACCGGCTGCCGGGCCGCGGCGTCTGGGTTACGGCCCGCGCCGAGATGGTGGCCCTGGCGGAGAAGAAGCGGCTCTTCAGCCGCGGCTTCAAGGAAGAGGTCAAGGTTGAACCGGACCTCGCCGGACGAGTTGAGAAGCTGATGGAGGATTCGGCCTTGCAGGCTGTCTCCTTCGCAAGGAAGGCCGGTGAAATCGTCACCGGCTTCGCCAAGGTCGAGACGGCCATCGCGCGAGACGCGGTGGTTGGCATCGTCCAGGCGCAAGAGGCCGGCGACGATGGCCGGCAGAAGATCGACGCGGCCTTGAAACGCCGTTTTGGCAGGGCTGGTGCCGTTCCGGTGATCCGTATCTTTCGATCGGAGCAATTGGATTTGGCATTGGGCCGGTCAAATGTGATACATGCTGCTCTGCTCGCGGGCCGGGCGAGCGAAAATGTGATAGAGCGTGTCGCCGCGCTCGCCTGTTTTCTGGGTGAAGACGGGCTCGTTGCTATTGGCGATGACGTTGGCGCGATCGACGCGCCGCAAGTGCGTGAACCGAACGTGTCGGCAATGGCCGAAGACCCCGCAGGACAGAAGACCGAATGAACGATACGAACAATAGCGGCGACAAGGATCTTGGCGGCGCGAAGAAGACACTGAGCCTCAAGGGCCGCGATCCGGAGCGCGGAACCGTGCGCCAGAGCTTTTCGCATGGCCGGACCAACACCGTTGTCGTCGAGAAGAAGAAGCGGGTTCTGATGCATGGCAAGGGCGAGCCGGCTGCTGCCGCTCCCGTAGCCCCGCGTCCGTCGCCGGCTCCTTCGCCGACCTCGTCGGTCAAGCCCATCCAGTCCTCGGCGCCGTCGCGCCAGGGACCGGCTGCGCCGGTCCAGTCGCCGCGTCCGCAGGGTGGACGCTCCGGCATGGTCCTGCGTCAGCTCTCGACCGATGAGCTCGATGCCCGCGCCAAGGCGCTCGCCGATGCCCGCGTCCGCGATGCGGAAGAGCGTCGTCAGGCCGAGATCGACGCGATCCGTCGCGCCGAAGAGGAAGTCCGTCTCGCCAAGGAGCGGGAAGAGGCTGCCAAGCGTCAGGCCGAGGAAGATGCTCGTCGGGCCGCCGAGGCCGCGCTTCGCGAAAAGACCGAGGACACGGCCCGCCGTCGTCTCGGCGCCAACGAGGCTCCGGCCGCGCGGCAGCCCGCCGCTGCCCAGCCGGCCGGCCGCAACGCTCCGGCTCCGACGCAGCGCGATCCGAACGCGACCGAGAAGCCGGTCCAGCGCACCTCCGCTCCGGGCGCCCGCCCGGCCGGCCGCGGCGCCGACGAGGAGGATCGCTCCGGCGGCCTCCGTCCTTCGACCGCCAAGCGTCCGAAGGCCGTCGATCCGAAGCCGGTCAAGAAGGAAGAAGGCAAGCCGCGTGGCCGCCTGACGCTTTCCAACGCGCTGAACGATTCCGAGCGGGAACGGTCGCTGGCCTCGGTTCGCCGTCGCCGCGAGCGCGAACGCAACCGTCACATGTCGCAGGGTCCGCGCGAGAAGGTTTCTCGCGAGGTCACCGTGCCCGAGACGATCACCATCGGCGATCTGGCGAACCGCATGTCGGAACGCGCCGTCGACGTGATCAAGCTGCTGATGAAGCAGGGCCAGTTGCTCAAGGCCACGGACGTGATCGATGCCGACATGGCGCAGATCATTGCCGAGGACATGGGCCACACGGTTCGCCGCGTCGCCGAGTCGGACGTCGAGGAAGGCCTGTTCGATACGCCGGATACGGAAGGCGATCTCGTGTCGCGTCCGCCGGTCGTCACGATCATGGGCCATGTCGACCATGGCAAGACGTCGTTGCTCGATGCGATCCGCAAGACCAATGTGCAGACGGGCGAAGCCGGTGGCATCACCCAGCATATCGGCGCCTACCAGGTCGAGCAGAACGGCCAGAAGATCACCTTCATCGACACGCCCGGTCACGCCGCCTTCACGGCGATGCGTTCCCGTGGCGCCAAGTCGACGGATATCGTGATCCTGGTCGTGGCCGCCGACGACGGCGTGATGCCGCAGACGATCGAGGCGATCAACCATGCTCGCGCCGCTGGGGTGCCGATCATCGTGGCGATCAACAAGATCGACAAGCCGTCGGCTGACCCGACCCGGGTCCGGACGGAACTGCTGCAGCACGAGGTGTTCGTCGAGTCGATGGGCGGCGAGACGCTGGACGTCGAGGTTTCCGCCAAGACGGGCGCCAATCTCGACAAGCTGCTCGAGACGATCCTGCTGCAGTCGGAAGTGCTCGACCTCAAGGCCGATCCCAACCGCGATGCGGAAGGCACGGTCATTGAAGCCAAGCTCGACAAGGGCCGCGGCCCGGTCGCGACCGTCCTCGTCCAGCGCGGTACGCTGCGTCCGGGCGACATCGTCGTCGCCGGTTCGGAGTGGGGCCGTGTCCGCGCCCTTCTCGACGATCGCGGCACCGCGATGACCGAGGCACAGCCGTCGACACCGGTCGAGGTCCTGGGCTTCCAGGGCGCGCCGGCCGCCGGTGACCGCTTCGCGGTTGTCGAGACGGAAGCCCGTGCCCGTGAAATCGCGGACTATCGCGCCCGTCAGAAGCGCGAGAAGGCAGTGGCCCGTCAGACGACGGCTCGCGGCTCGCTCGCCGAAATGATGAACCAGCGTCAGAGCGCTGGCCTCAAGGAATTCCCGCTCGTCATCAAGGGTGACGTGCAGGGTTCGGTCGAGGCCATCGCCGGCGCGCTGGAGGCACTTGGCACCGACGAGGTCCAGGCTCGCATCATCCTGTCGGGTGTCGGCGGCGTCACGGAATCCGATGTCACCCTCGCGGCGACGTCGAACGCGGCGATCATCGGCTTCAACGTCCGCGCCAACAAGCAGGCGCGCGACGTGTCCGAGCGCGAAGGCATCGAGATCCGCTACTACAACATCATCTACGACCTCGTGGATGACGTGAAGGCGGCGATGTCCGGACTGCTGACGCCGGAGCGGCGCGAGACGATGCTCGGCAATGCCGAGATCCTCGAGGTGTTCAACATCTCGAAGGTCGGCAAGGTCGCGGGTTGCCGCGTCACCGACGGCACGGTCGAGCGCGGCGCCAATGTCCGCCTCATCCGCGACAACGTCGTCATTCACGACGGCAAGCTGTCGACGCTCAAGCGCTTCAAGGACGAAGTCAAGGAAGTGCCGGCGGGCCAGGAATGCGGTATGGCCTTCGAGAAGTACGAAGACATGCGCGCTGGCGACGTCATCGAGTGCTACCGCGTCGAGGAAATCAAGCGTTCGCTCTAAGGAGCGGGCGTCTCGAAATCGAAGTCGTGGTGACGAACGCGGCCGTTCCGGTCGCGTTCGTCCCGTTTCCGATGGTTCGGCCGGGCGGATGCCGCGGCTTGAGGCGGGCAGCGCGAGAGCGGCCCGCACGCGCCGTTTGAACGGTGCGATGGAGTATTCCCGAAATGGCCAGAACGGCTGCCAATGGTAAGAAGATCGGCGTCGCCGGCCAGCGCCAGCTGCGCGTCGGCGAGCTCGTGCGCCATGCGCTGTCGGAAATCCTGGCGCGCGGCAGCCTGAACGAGCCGGCGCTCGACGGCGTCATCGTCACGGTGCCGGAAGTCCGGGTCTCGAACGATCTGAAGCTCGCGACCTGCTATATCATGCCGCTCGGCGGCAAGGATGCCGACGCCGTCGTCGCGGCGCTCGACACCCACCGCAAGTTCCTGCGCGGTGAAGTCTCCCGCCGGATCGATCTCAAATTCGCGGTGGATCTGAAGTTCAAGGTCGACACCTCCTTCGCGGAAGGCGCGCGGATCGACGCGCTGCTGCGCACGGATCCGGTCGTCCGCCAGGACATCGAGTCCGCCCCGCGCGACGACGACGCCTCCGACGAAGAGTAGATCATGGCCTCGCAACGCCAGAAGAAGGGGCGGCCGGTTTCCGGCTGGCTCAATCTCGACAAGCCGCTCGGCATGACGTCGACCCAGGCCGTCTCCGTCGTCAAGCGCCTGTTCGGGGCGCAGAAGGCCGGTCATGCCGGTACCCTCGACCCGCTGGCGACCGGCTGCCTGCCGATCGCGCTGGGCGAGGCGACCAAGACGGTCCCCTTCGTCATGGACGGCCGCAAGATCTACGGTTTCACCGTGCGCTGGGGCGAGGAAACCCGCACCGACGACGCAGAGGGCCAGCCGGTCGCCGTCTCGGACGTCCGGCCGACGCGTGCCGCGATCGAGGCGATCCTTCCCGAATTCATCGGCGAGATCCTGCAGGTTCCGCCCGCCTTCTCCGCCATCAAGGTCGAGGGCGCGCGCGCCTATGACCTGGCGCGCGATGGCGAGGACGTCGTGCTCGAGGCCCGGCCGATCCAGGTCCACCGGCTCGACCTGGTCGAGATGCCGGACGAGAACACCGCCGTCTTCGCCGCCGAATGCGGCAAGGGCACCTATGTGCGGGCAATCGCCCGCGACATGGCGCGGGCGCTCGGCACGCGGGGCCATGTCGTCGGTCTGCGCCGGCTGCTGGTCGGACCGTTCGAGGAAGCGGCCATGGTCAAGCTCGACCAGCTCCGCGCCTTGCAGGAAGAGGGCGGTTCCGACGCCTGCGATCAGGTGATGAGCCCGGTTGAGCTGGCGCTCCGCGATCTGCTCGAAGTGCGCCTGAACGATACGGACGCGGCCCGGCTCCGCAACGGCCAGAGCGTGCTGCTGCGCGGCCGCGATGCGCCGGCGAACGGGGAAACCGTGTTCGCGACCGTCGGCGGCACGCTGGTGGCGATCGGCGAAGTCGAGCGCGGCGAGTTCCATCCCTCGCGCGTCTTCGTCGGCGGCTGAGCGGCGCCGTCTCAAGTTTCCGCTGGCTATTGACCGCTAATTCAGCCATATAGGCCGCGCTCCCGGAGGGTCATCTGACCTTTCGGGCGTAGCCGCTTGGCGCTGTGACCGTGCTGGACGACATCCCGGCACTGGCCGCCAGACCCGCGGCGACCGCGACGGCAACAGCCGATCGCGTGCATTCGGAGATCGTGACGCCACCTCTTGCGCCATGGCGCGACACTGCCGGTCAGCCGGCTTGTCCGGGATAGCGCGGCGTCCGGTTCAATTTTGACAGATCCCGGCGAAAGCCGGGTCGAGAACCCCAAGAAAGGGATACCCGATGTCGATCACAGCTGCCCGTAAGGCGGAACTGATCAAGGAATACGGTACCGTCGAGAACGATACGGGCTCGCCGGAAGTGCAGGTCGCGGTGCTCTCCGAGCGCATCGCCAACCTGACCGAGCACTTCAAGGGCCACACCAAGGACAACCATTCGCGCCGCGGCCTTCTCAAGATGGTCAGCCAGCGCCGTAGCCTGCTCGACTATCTGAAGAAGACGAACGAGCAGCGCTACAAGACGCTCATCGAGCGCCTCGGCCTGCGTCGCTGAGACAGGCGGGCCCAAGGCCCGCCTCCAAAGACGCCCGTACGGCGCGGCGGCATGGGGCTGCCGCGCACATTGCCCGCGGATCAGCGGTCGAGCCATGGCAGGATCGCCGGATGCTTTTTCCTTGTCTAAGGTCGAAAGCCTCTAGCCGTCTTGCTCATGGCTCTTTTGGCGCATCCGCGCAGGAAAGGAATTGCCATGTTCGATGTCCAACGCGTCGAAATTGAATGGGGCGGTCGCCCGCTCGTTCTCGAGACCGGCAAGGTCGCCCGTCAGGCTGACGGCGCCGTGCTCGCTACCTATGGCGAGACGACCGTTCTGGCGACTGTCGTCGCCGCCAAGCAGCCGAAGCCGGGTATCGATTTCTTCCCGCTGACGGTGAACTACCAGGAAAAGACCTTTGCCGCCGGCAAGATCCCCGGTGGTTTCTTCAAGCGCGAAGGCCGTCCCTCCGAGAAGGAGACGCTGACCTCGCGCCTGATCGACCGTCCGATCCGCCCGCTGTTCCCGAACGGTTTCCGTTGCGAGACGCAGGTCGTCACGACGGTTCTGTCGCATGACCTCGAGAACGATCCCGATATCGTCGCCCTTGTCGCCGCTTCGGCCGCGCTGACGATCTCCGGCGTGCCCTTCATGGGCCCGGTCGGCGCCGCCCGCGTTGGCCTGGTCGACGGCGAGTTCGTGCTGAACCCGCTGCTCGAGCAGAACGAAGGCTCGAAGCTCGATCTCGTCGTCGCCGGCACGCAGGACGCCGTGCTGATGGTCGAGTCGGAAGCTCAGGAGCTTTCGGAAGAGACGATGCTCGGCGCCGTCATGTTCGGTCATCGCGGCTTCCAGCCGGTGATCGACGCGATCATCCAGCTCGCCGAGAAGGCCGCCAAGGAGCCGCGCGATTTCGTCCCGGCCGACCTGTCGGCGATCGAGACGGAGATGCTCGGCATCGCCGAGACCGAGCTCCGCGCCGCCTACAAGAACACCGTCAAGCAGGATCGCTATGCCGCCGTCGACGCCGTCAAGGCGAAGGTGACCGCGCATTTCTTCCCGGAAGGTGAAGAGCCCCGCTTCGACAAGGAGAAGATCGGCGCCGTCTTCAAGGAGCTCCAGGCGAAGATCGTTCGCTGGAATATCCTCGACACCGGCAGCCGCATCGACGGCCGCGACCTGAAGACGGTCCGTCCGATCGTCTCGGAAGTCGGCGTGCTGCCGCGCACCCACGGCTCGGCCATCTTCACCCGTGGCGAGACGCAGGCCCTCGTGGTCGCGACGCTCGGCACCGGCGATGACGAGCAGTTCATCGACGCGCTGGAAGGCACCTACAAGGAAACCTTCCTGCTGCACTACAACTTCCCGCCCTACTCGGTCGGTGAGACGGGTCGCATGGGTTCGCCCGGCCGTCGCGAAATCGGTCACGGCAAGCTCGCCTGGCGCGCTGTCCGCCCGGTTCTGCCGAACCACCACGAGTTCCCCTACACGCTGCGCGTCGTCTCCGAGATCACCGAGTCGAACGGCTCGTCCTCGATGGCAACCGTCTGCGGCACCTCGCTGTCGCTGATGGACGCTGGCGTGCCGCTGAAGCGTCCGGTGGCGGGTATCGCCATGGGCCTGATCCTCGAAGGCGATCGCTATGCGGTCCTCTCCGACATCCTGGGCGACGAGGATCACCTCGGCGACATGGACTTCAAGGTCGCCGGCACGGCTGAGGGCGTCACCTCGCTCCAGATGGACATCAAGATCGCCGGTATCACCGAAGAGATCATGAAGGTCGCTCTGGACCAGGCCAAGGGTGGCCGCGAGCACATCCTCGGCGAAATGGCCACGGCCCTGACCACCGCGCGCCCGTCGCTCGGTGAGCATGCCCCGCGCATCGAAGTCATCCAGATCCCCACCGACAAGATCCGTGAAGTGATCGGTTCGGGCGGCAAGGTCATCCGCGAGATCGTGGAAAAGACCGGCGCCAAGATCGACATCTCCGATGACGGCACCGTCAAGGTCGCCTCCTCGGACGGCAAGGCGATCACCGCCGCGCTGAACTGGATCAAGGGCATCGCCGCGGAGCCGGAAGTCGGCGCCATCTACCAGGGCACCGTCGTCAAGGCCGTCGATTTCGGCGCCTTCGTCAACTTCTTCGGCGCCAAGGACGGCCTGGTCCACATCTCGCAGCTGTCCAACCAGCGCGTGGCGAAGACCCAGGACGTCGTCAAGGAAGGCGACAAGGTCTGGGTCAAGCTGCTCGGCTTCGACGAGCGCGGCAAGGTCCGTCTCTCGATGCGCGTCGTCGACCAGACGACCGGCGAAGAGATCAAGGAAAAGACGGAAGCCGCCGGCGAGTAATCGCTGCACTTCCGTACGAACGAGAAAGGGCCCGGCGAGAAATCGCCGGGCCCTTTTGCATGTCGGGGTGGAGCGTCGGTCAGCGCGAGCGGTAGAAGGCGAGCGCCGCGGCCTCCGTCGCCTGGATCCATGCCGATTTCGCATCCGAATAGGCGTGTGAATCATCAGGATGTTGGTCGCGACTTTGCAGCTTCATCGCTTCGTATGCGCGTGCCTTGGCGGGATCGGCGCGGAGGAAGTCGCGAAAGGCGAGATGGCGTTCGATATCGGGCGAGCCGGCTTCGAAGGCGTGCAGCTGGACGCAGCGTTGGCCCGTGGCGCCATCGGTAAGGGTGGCGTAGCGCCGCCCCGCCATGCCGTATTCGCCCCACCATTCATAGCCGAGCGCGCGCAACTGCGGCGCGAAAGCGTCGAGCGCGGTGATCGAGCGGACTTCCGGGATCAGGTCGAGGATCGGCTTGGCGGCGATGTCGGGGATGGCGGTCGAGCCGATATGGTGGACGGCGACCAGAAGCGGGCCGAGCGTGTCGGCGAGGCGTTGGCCTTCCCGCGCCGCGGCCTCGCGCCAGAGCGGCGAGTGGGGCAGGAGTTCGACCGGGATCGGCGGTGGCATCGGAGGCTCCCAGGCTGCTTGGAACAGCCAGGGAGCGTACTGAACGAGACGCCCTTCGAAAAGGGCGCGGCCGGATCAGGCGACCATCGTGCCGGGCGCGGCGGCCGTCACTTCGGCGTCGACATGGCTTTCGAACTTCTCGAAGTTCTTCAGGAACATGCCGACCAGCTTGGCCGCCTGCGCGTCATAGCCGGCCTTGTCCTGCCACGTCTTGCGCGGATGCAGGATATGCGGCTCGACGCCGGCGACATCCGTCGGCACCTGGAAGCCGAAAGTGCGGTCGGTGTAGAAGCGCCCGCTGTCGAGCGAGCCGTCGAGAGCGGCCGACAGCAGCGTCCGCGTCGCCTTGATCGGCATGCGGCGGCCGACGCCATAGGCGCCGCCGGTCCAGCCGGTGTTGACCAGCCAGCAGGAGACGCCGTGCTCGGCGATCAGGCTACGGAGCAGATTGCCGTATTCGGCCGGGTGGCGCGGCATGAACGGCGCCCCGAAGCAGGTCGAGAACGTCGCCTGCGGTTCGGTGACGCCCTTCTCCGTGCCGGCGACCTTGGCGGTGTAGCCGGAGAGGAAGTGGTACATCGCCTGTTCCGGCGTCAGCTTGGCGATCGGCGGCATCACGCCGAAGGCGTCGGCGGTCAGCATGACGATCGTCTTCGGATGGCCGGCCCGACCGGTCTCGCTGGCATTCGGGATGAAATGCAGCGGGTAGGCGGCGCGGGTGTTCTCGGTCTTCGAGGCGTCGTTGAAGTCGATTTGGCGCGTCACCGGATGGATCGCGACATTCTCGAGCACGGTGCCGAAGCGCTGGGTCGTCGCGAAGATCTCCGGCTCGGCTTCGGCCGAGAGCTTGATCGTCTTGGCGTAGCAGCCGCCCTCGAAATTGAAGATGCCCTCCGGTCCCCAGCCATGCTCGTCATCGCCGATGAGCGTGCGTTTGGGATCGGCCGACAGCGTCGTCTTGCCGGTGCCCGACAGGCCGAAGAAGACGGCGGCATCGTCGTCGGGGCCGACATTGGCCGAGCAGTGCATCGGCATGACGCCCTTGGGCGGCAGGGTGAAGTTCAGATAGGTGAAGACGGCCTTCTTCATCTCGCCGGCATAGGACGTTCCGCCGATCAGCACGATGCCGCGGGTGAAGTCGCAGGCGATCACCGTCTCCGTCCGGCAGCCATGCCGTTCCGGATTGGCCTTGAAGCTCGGCAGGTCGAGAATGGTGAGCTTCGGCACGAAGGATTTGAGCGCCTCCGCCTCGGGGCGGATCAGCAGGTTGCGGATGAACAGCGAGTGCCAGGCCTTCTCGGTGAAGACGCGCACGGCGACGCTCTCGGCCGGGTCGGCGCCGCCCTGCAGGTCCTGCGCGAACAATTCGCGACCCGAGGCGTGCGCCAGCATGTCGGCCTGCAGCGTGTCGAAATGCGCACGCGACATCGCCTTGTTGTTGTCCCACCAGACGGCGTTTTCCGTCAGCGCATCGCGGACGACGAACTTGTCCTGCGGCGAGCGGCCCGTATGGATGCCGGTCTCGACGGTCAGCGCGCCGTCGACCGAGACCAGGGCCTCGCCACGCCGCAGTGATTCCTCATAAAGCGCCGGCGCCCCATAGTTCCAGTAGAGACCGGCCAGCCACTTCAAGCCGAACTGGTCGGCGCCATGGGCAGGATTGCGAATGCCGTTCTCGGTCACGGGTCGTCTCCTCTGAGAGGCGCTCGCTTCCTTTGCGAGGCCTCGCTCCGGGAAAGGGTGCGCCGCAATAGCGGGCCGCACCGGCTCTATCGGCGGGCAATGCCGCCGACAGGCCAGAACCTAGAGGATCGGATTTCGCGACTGCAACAAAAACCGCACCGCTTGAGTTATCGCGAGCCGATTAAATCGATTTAATCGACCGAGACAAAGCAACAGGTGACTTGAGATCGAATATTTTGATCTCCAAACAAACAGAAAATTCTATTTGTTTGCAAAATGGCATTGTTATTCCATCGATCTCGCTTGTTTTGCGAACAATTTCAGATGACCTCCGGCCTGTCCGACCGTGGTTGCTCTCGTCGGGAAAGGCAAGCGGGCGCGCAATTCACTGGTAGCAATGTCGATACCATCCGGGTCGCAGCCGGTAATGCGCCAGGCGCCGGCTGGCAAATTCAGCAACTTGGTTGCGTAGAGGCCGATCGCCTCGGCATGATCGTCATTCATATGCTCGACGACCATCTTCTCGCCGTCGAGAAGTTCCTGGCAATCCGAGTAATCGGGGATGAGATCCTTGGCCGGGACTTGCGCGATGTTGCCGAAGCCGGCGACGAGGTGCGAGCTGGTGACGTTCATCGCGTAATAGTGGAAGCCGGGCAGGGCGGAGGCGCGGGCGGCCTTGCCCTGGTGCAGGGCGTAGCGCCAGGCGGCGACCGGATCCTCGGTCTTCTCGAACGTGCCGACCAGCGTGATGCGGGCGCCGGCCAGCGGATTGCCGCCTTCGCCGCCTGGAGCGACCAGGAGCAGCGACGCGCGCGGGTCGCGCTTCAGATTGTGGGTGTGCGCGGCGAGGTCCGAAATGCTGAGGATCGGCCGGCCGTCGGGATAGAGCCCGATCGTGACCAGCGTCGCGAACGGGTTGCCGGCTTCATCGAGCGTCGCCAGGCTTCCGGCGATGGCGCTGCGGATGACGGCGCGGCCGGTTGCGATCGGATCGAAAGGGGGATTGTCGAGCATATTGCCTTCCTTGAGAACAGACGCGTTCTAAAGATGATTATCATCATCATATTTGTATGTCTCTCATTTGATGGAGCTTTCCCGGTCGATTGGCGTCACGGGTTTAAATCCGCTAGTTTGCACGCCATATTTTCCGCGTAATCCTGCGACGTTTAGGCGGGGGCCGTCAGGTTACGCTCATGCCTGCTGCTTCAGGCCGGTCAACGCCCATGCGGGCACGCTTTCGGGAGAAGCCCATCTATGCCGACGATCGCATTGGTCGACGACGATCGAAACATCCTCGCCTCCGTGTCGATAGCACTGGAGTCCGAGGGCTATCGCGTCCAGACCTACACGGACGGCGCCTCCGCCCTGGACGGCTTCCAGCAGTCGCTGCCGGACCTCGCCATCCTGGATATCAAGATGCCGCGGATGGACGGCATGGAGCTGCTTCGCCGCCTGCGCCAGCGCACCGATCTGCCGGTCATCTTCCTGACCTCGAAGGACGACGAGATCGACGAGCTGTTCGGCCTCAAGATGGGCGCCGACGATTTCATCAAGAAGCCGTTCTCGCAGCGGCTCCTGGTCGAGCGGGTGAAGGCGGTGCTGCGCCGCTTCCAGCCGCGCGAGGCCGTCGCGCCCACCAACAATAAGGTGCCGGATGCCGCCCGCAATCTCGATCGCGGCGCGCTTTCCATGGACCAGGAGCGCCATACCTGCACCTGGAACGGCCAGCCGGTGACGCTGACCGTCACCGAGTTCCTGATCCTCTACGCGCTCGCGCAGCGCCCGGGCGTCGTCAAGAGCCGCAACGCCCTGATGGATGCCGCCTATGACGATCAGGTCTATGTCGACGACCGCACCATCGACAGCCACATCAAGCGGCTGCGCAAGAAGTTCAAGGTCGTCGACGATGATTTCGATATGATCGAGACGCTCTACGGCGTTGGCTACCGCTTCAAGGAGGCCTGACGGCAGTCGGGCTCGGGAGAGGCATGACGATCAGCATCGAGGAGCCGATTGCACCGCGCAGGCGTCCATGGCGCTTGCGCGTGCGGATGTGGCGTCGCGGCCTCGGCCGCATGCTGCGCTCGATCGGGCCGCACGCCTTTTCGAGCCTGACGCGCCGGATCATCATCCTCAATCTCGCGGCGCTTATCGTTCTCGTCTCGGGCATCCTCTACCTGAATCAGTTCCGGGCCGGGCTGATCGATGCGCGGCTGGAGAGCCTGCTGACACAGGGCGAGATCATCGCCGGCGCCGTCGCCGCCTCGGCGACGGTCGAGACCAACAATCTGTCGATCGACCCCGACAAGCTGCTTGAACTGCAGGCCGGCGAAAGCCTGATGCCGGGCGAAAACTCGATCGAAGGCCTCGATTTCCCGATCAATCCCGAGCGCGTCGCGCCGGTGCTGCGCCGGCTGATCTCGCCGACCCGCACACGCGCCCGCATCTATGATCGCGACGGCAGCCTGGTGCTCGATTCGCGCCATCTCTATTCGCGCGGCCAGATCCTGCGCTTCGACCTGCCGCCGGCCGACGAGGAGCCGGCGCTGCTCGATCGCATCTGGCAGTGGGTCAACGTCCATCTGCAGCGCGACGACCTGCCGATCTATCAGGAGCTCGGCGGTTCGAACGGCCGCGGCTATCCGGAAGTCGCCACCGCGCTCGACGGCGGCCCGTCCTCGATCGTCCGCATCACCGATCGCGGCGAGCTGATCGTCTCGGTGGCGGTGCCGATCCAGCGCTATCGCTCGGTGCTCGGCGTGCTGCTGCTGTCGACCCAGGGTGGCGACATCGACCAGATCGTGCATGCCGAGCGCATGGCGATCGTCCGCGTCTTCCTGGTCTCGGCCGGCGTCGTCGTGCTGCTTTCGATCCTGCTCGCCAGCACCATCGCCGTGCCGCTGCGCCGGCTCGCCGACGCCGCCGACCGCGTGCGCCGGGGCGTCACGGCGCGGCCGCAGATCCCGGACTTCTCCAACCGTCGCGACGAGATCGGCCACCTGTCGCAGGCGCTGCGCGACATGACCGGCGCGCTGTTCAACCGGATCGAGGCGATCGAGAGCTTCGCGGCCGATGTCAGCCATGAGCTGAAGAACCCGCTGACCTCGCTCCGCAGCGCCGTCGAGACGCTGCCGCTCGCCAAGACGGCGGCCTCGAAGAAGCGACTGAACGACATCATCCAGCACGATGTGCGCCGACTCGACCGCCTGATCAGTGATATCTCCGACGCGTCGCGCCTCGATGCCGAGCTCGCTCGCCAGGACGCGGCGCCGGTCGATGTCGCCGCCGTCGTCGAGGCGGTCGTCTCGATGGCACGCGACACCTCGCAGCCGGACGGACCGAGCATCACGCTCGAAGTGGCGGAAGCGGAAGAGCCGGATGCCTTCGTCGTTCTTGGTCATGATAGCCGGCTGGCGCAGGTCTTCACCAATCTGATCGACAATGCCCGTTCCTTCTGTCGCCCGGACGGCAGCGTGCGGGTGATGGTCCGGCGCAGCGGCGCCTCGGTCGACGTCGTCGTCGACGACGACGGGCCGGGCATCCGCGCCGAGCAGGTCGAGCGCATTTTCGAGCGCTTCTATACCGACCGGCCCGAGCAGGAGGCGTTCGGGCAGAATTCCGGCCTCGGCCTGTCGATCTCGAAGCAGATCGTCGAGGCGCATCGCGGCCGGATCTGGGCGGAGAACCGCTCCAAGGGCAAGGCGACCAAGGCCGACCGCGCCGAGATCGTCGGCGCGCGCTTCACGGTCCGGCTGCCCTCGGCGTCGTCATGACAGCGGCGGACGGCGACGTGATGGCGCCGGCCACGATCCATGCCGGGGCGGTGTGGGTCGACGGCGCCGGTGTGCTGGTGCGCGGGCCCTCCGGCTGCGGAAAATCCTCGCTTCTCCTGGCGCTGATCCTGGCCGACCGGCAGGCGAACCGGCTGATCGCCGACGATCGCGTCCATGTCGCGGCCGAGGCGGGCCGGCTGCGGGCACGGGCGCCGGAGCGGCTGGCGGGCCTGCTGGAGATCCGCGGCCAGGGAATTGTTGCAGTGCCGCATTTTGACGCGGCGGTGATCGACTTGGTCGTCGACCTCGAGCCGATGGAGCGCTGCCCGCGCCTGCCGGAGCCGGCCGACATGCGCGCGGAAATCGCGGGAATCACGCTGCGTCGCCTGGCCCTTCCGGTCGGCCAGAGCGACGGCTGGATTCGGGTGCGGGCGGCATTGGCGTTCCGCGCCGCGATTGTTTAGTATTGTTCGGGTTTTGAGGAATGTGCCCGCTTTTTTCTTGCGTTGCGGCAAGGTTCGGTCAAGATGCGGCGCCGTTCCGCCCCGTTCGGGCCGGCCGCTGGGCACCAGTGGTTCCGATGTGATTCATGGCTCCGGTTCGGGGCTGAACTGAGAAAAGCAGGTAATCGAAGGGCATGATCGGCGTCGTCCTTGTTACCCACGGCCAGCTCGCTACCGAGTTCCGGGCGGCCCTGGAGCACGTGGTTGGTCGCCAGACGCAGTTCGAGACCATCGCCATTGGTCCCGAGGACGACATGGAGCGTCGGCGTCAGGACATTCTCGAGGCCGTGCTCGGCGTCGATGACGGCAGCGGGGTGATCCTGCTGACGGACATGTTCGGTGGCACACCGTCCAATCTTGCCATCTCGGTGATGGAGGCCGGGCGCATCGAGGTGATCGCCGGCGTCAACCTGCCGATGCTGATCAAGCTCGCCAGTGTGCGTGTCGACAAGTCGCTCGCCGATGCCATTACCGGCGCGCAGGAAGCGGGCCGAAAATACATCAACGTCGCCAGCCAGGTCCTGGCGGGGCACTGAAGCGCAGAGCATGTCCGAAACCG
The DNA here is from genome assembly GCF_000380505.1 of Kaistia granuli DSM 23481. Taxonomy (GTDB): domain Bacteria; phylum Pseudomonadota; class Alphaproteobacteria; order Rhizobiales; family Kaistiaceae; genus Kaistia; species Kaistia granuli. The sequence continues at coordinate 159,491 of NZ_AQYH01000005.1, forward strand.
AAGCCGACGCCCCCGGATTGTTCCGCGATCTGCCGATCGTCAACCGCAAGGGACTGCACGCGCGCGCCTCGGCCAAGTTCGTCCAGTGCGCCGATGTCTTCGACGCCGAGATCTCCGTCTCCAAGGACCAGAACACGGTCGGCGGCACCTCGATCATGGGCCTCATGATGCTCGCGGCCGGCATCGGCTCCTCGATCCGCGTCTCCGCCGAAGGGCCGGACGCCGAGGCGGCGCTGGCCGCCATCGCCGAGCTGGTGGCGAACCGCTTCGGCGAAGAGGAATAGCCACCGCTCCCGGCTGCCACATAAAGACATCTTTATATCCTGATTGCTGCCAGGCGTAGTCTCCGCTATAAGCGCGACATATCCAACGCACGGAGATCAGCAAGATGGCTGCCGCCAACGATTACGCGATCAAGGACATCGGCCTCGCCGATTGGGGCCGCAAGGAACTCTCGATCGCCGAGACCGAGATGCCCGGCCTGATGAGCGTGCGCGCCGAATTCGGCCCGTCGCAGCCGCTGAAGGGCGCGCGCATCGCCGGCTCCCTGCACATGACGATCCAGACCGGCGTGCTGATCGAGACGCTGAAGGCGCTCGGCGCCGACGTCCGCTGGGCGTCCTGCAACATCTATTCGACCCAGGATCACGCCGCCGCGGCGATCGCCCAGTCCGGCGTCCCGGTCTTCGCCATCAAGGGCGAGAGTCTCGAGGACTACTGGGAATACACGCACCGCATCTTCGAATGGCATGACGGCGGCGTTCCCAACATGATCCTGGACGATGGCGGCGACGCCACCGTGCTGGTCCATCTCGGCCTGCGCGCCGAGGGCGGCGACACCGCCTTCCTCGACAAGCCCGAGAACGAGGAAGAGGAAGTCCTCTTCGCCGCGATCAAGAAGCGCCTGGCTTCGAAGCCCGGCTGGTACGGCGAGATCGCCCGCTCGATCAAGGGCGTCACCGAAGAGACGACCACCGGCGTGCATCGTCTCTACGAGATGCAGAAGAAGGGCACGCTGCTCTTCCCGGCGATCAACGTCAACGACTCGGTCACCAAGTCGAAGTTCGACAATCTCTATGGCTGCCGCGAGTCGCTCGTCGACGGCATCCGCCGCGGCACCGACGTCATGATGTCGGGCAAGGTCGCGATGGTCGCCGGCTTCGGCGACGTCGGCAAGGGTTCGGCTGCCTCGCTGCGCCAGGCCGGCTGCCGCGTGCTCGTCTCCGAAGTCGATCCGATCTGCGCCCTGCAGGCGGCGATGGAAGGCTATGAGGTCACGACAATGGAGGACGCCGCGCCGCGCGCCGATATCTTCGTCACCGCGACGGGCAATGTCGACGTCATCACGATCGACCATATGCGCGCCATGAAGGACCGGGCGATCGTCTGCAACATCGGCCATTTCGACAGCGAGATTCAGATCTCGGCGCTGCGCAATCTGAAGTGGAACAACGTCAAGCCGCAGGTCGACGAAGTTGAATTCGCCGGCGGCAAGCGGATCATCCTTCTGTCGGAAGGCCGCCTGGTCAATCTCGGCAACGCCACCGGCCATCCGAGCTTCGTGATGTCGGCGTCCTTCACCAACCAGACGCTGGCCCAGATCGAGCTCTGGACCAAGCCTGGCCAGTACGAGAAGAAGGTCTACACGCTGCCGAAGCACCTCGACGAGAAGGTCGCGGCGCTGCACCTCGCCAAGATCGGCGTCAAGCTGACCAAGCTCAGCGAGAAGCAGTCGGCCTATATCGGCGTCGCCGAGACCGGTCCGTTCAAGCCGGATCACTATCGTTACTGACCGATAAATTCGGGTCTGACGATCGGCCGCAGCCGGTCGCTACCTGTCGTGGTTCGGTAGGGCTTCAGACGCAATATTTTGACGTCTCGCCGGATTAACTGGCGGTTAACCACGATGATCTGACACTCCCAGGCCATGCGGGCATCCCGCATGGCCTTTTTCTCGGCGTCATCGGCTTCACACTCGATTCCCCGACCCGCTACATTGGGGATGATTCGCGTGAGTGGCCGTAGTTTGTCGTCGGCGCCGAAACGGGTCGATTTCATTACTCTGACGGCGGAAGGACCTGCCCGCATGCTTTGGCATCGCAGGAATTTGGATGGGATTCGCGGCGCTCGCCGCTGGAGTTCCGCCGTTCCGACGTTGCGCCGGACCATGCTCGCCGCCACCGCTTTGACCACCACGGTGCTGGCCGTCTCGTCGACGGGCGCCGAGGCCGCCAGCGGACCGATCGACGCCGGCAGGACCGCGTTGGTGAGCGCGCTTCTGGGTGTTGTTGCCTTCGCCGTGCTCGGCGTCGCGGTGTTGCAGCGGGCCCGCGCACGGGCCGAGAACGAGAATGCCGTCCTCCGCCACCAGCTGGCCGATTCCAAGGCCAAGGCCGATCGCGCCGAGGCGCTGGTCGACGCCGATGACCAGCGCATGGTCGCCTGGGGCGCACCGGGCGAGCTGCCGCTGGTGATGGGGCGGCTGCCGCGCTCCTGCGCGGCACCCGAAGAGCGCGCCGCTTTCCTGGCTTTCGGCACCTGGCTGGTGCCGGCCGCCGCCAGCCGGCTCGACGCGGCGCTCGAAAGCCTGCGCCAGCGCGGCGAGACCTTCACCATTTCGCTGGAGACCGTGAACGGCAGCCATGTTGAGGCGGTCGGCCGCACGGCCGGCGGTCGCGCCGTGGCCCGGTTCCGCGACCTTTCCGGCGACAGGCTGGCCCTGGCGGAGCTGGAAACGCTGCATCAGCGCGTCAGCGAGGATGTCGAGGCGATGCGCGTGCTGCTGCAGGCGGCGCCGATGCCGGCCTGGATCCGCGGTCCCGACGGCACGCTGCGCTGGATCAACAACGCCTTCGCCCGCGCCGTCGAAGCCCGCGACCCGCAGGACGCGGCGGCGCGCCATCTCGAGCTGCTGGATACGGCCGGCCGCGAGGCGATCCGCCTCGGCCATGCCGAGAAGCCCGTCTTCGAGCAGCGGCTGCCGGCGATCGTCGCCGGCGCGCGCCGGATCTTCGATGTCATCGACGTCGTGTCGGAAACCGGCAGCGCCGGCATCGCAACCGATGCGACCGAGCTGGAAACCGTCCAGAGCCAGATGAAGCGCCTGGTCGAGTTCCATGCCCGCACCCTCGACCAGCTGGCGACGGCCGTCGCGGTGTTTGGCTCGGATCGGCGCCTGCGCTCCTACAACGCCGCCTTCCGCTCGCTTTTCAGCCTCGATGCCAGCTTCCTCGACGGCCAGCCGGACGAAAGCGCGGTGCTCGAGCGCATGCGTGCCAACCGCCGCCTGCCGGAACAGGCCGATTTCAAGAGCTGGCGCAACGACCTTCTGGTCGCCTACCAGTCGCTCGACGCGCGCGAGCACTGGTGGCATCTGCCCGATGGCCAGACGCTGCGCGTGCTCGCCAATCCGCATCCGCAGGGCGGCATCACCTGGATCTACGAGAACGTCACCGAGCAGCTGGAGCTGGAGAGCCGCTACAACGCGCTGTCGCGCGTCCAGGGCGAGACGCTCGACCATCTGGCCGAAGGCGTCGCGGTGTTCGGCTCCGACGGCCGGCTGCGGCTGGACAATCCGTCCTTCGCGCGGATCTGGCATCTCGACCAGAAGTTCCTGTCGACCCATCCCCATATCGGCGAGATCGAGCGCGCCTGCCGGCGCCTGCATGACGCGCCGGAGGAATGGGCCCGCTTCACCGCCCGCGTCGCCGGCATGGACGAGAGCCGGGCGCCGAGCCACGGCCGGATGGAGCGCTCGGACGGCCGTGTCGTCGACTATGCGACGGTGCCGCTGCCGGGCGGCCAGACCATGGTCACCTTCATCGACGTCAGCGACACAGTGCAGGTCGAACGCGCCCTGACCGATCGCAACGAAGCGCTGGAGGCCGCCGACGGCCTGAAGAACGCCTTCATCCAGCACGTGTCCTACGAGCTGCGTTCGCCGCTCACCAACATCATCGGCTTCACCCAGCTCCTCTCCGATGTCTCGATCGGGCCGCTGACCGAGAAGCAGCAGGAATATACCGGCTACATCCTCTCCTCGAGCGGATCGCTGCTGGCGATCGTCAACGACATCCTGGATCTTGCCACGGTCGACGCCGGCATCATCGCGCTCGATCTCGGTGAAGTGGATGTCGAGCGCACGATCGCCGCGGCGATCGAGGGCGTCCGCGACCGGCTGCAGGAAGCGCAGATCGTGCTGGAAACCCGCATTCCGGATGGAATCGGCAGTTTCGTCGCCGACGAGAAGCGGGTCCGGCAGATCCTCTACAACCTGCTTTCGAACGCCGTCGGCTTCTCGACCCATGGCGGTTCGATCGTGCTGACGGCGCGTCGTGCCGCCGACGCGGTCGAGTTCTCCGTCGAGGATCACGGCCCCGGCATCCCGCCGGAATTCCTGGCCTCCGTCTTCGACCGCTTCGAGAGCCGCGCCGCCGGCTCCGCGCGCGGCGGAGCCGGCCTCGGCCTTGCCATCGTCAAGAGCTTCGTCGAGCTGCATGGCGGCACCGTCGGCATCCGCTCCGAGGAAGGGCGCGGCACGGCCGTCAGCGTGCGGCTGCCGATCCGCCCGACCGAGCTGGCCGTAGCCGCCGAATGAACACCCCCGATCCGATCCGGGTCGATCTGCCCGACGAGGCGGCGACCATCCGCTTGGCCGAGGACATCGCCGCCAAGCTCGCCATCGGCGACGTCATCGCGCTGCGCGGCGATCTCGGCGCCGGCAAGACCAGTTTCGCGCGGGCGCTGATCCGCGCCGTTGCGGCCGATGCCGGCTATGAGGTGCCGAGCCCGACCTTCACCATCGTCCAGACCTACGAAACCCGGCTGCCGATCGCGCATTTCGATCTCTATCGCCTCGGCTCGGCCGACGAACTGGACGAGATCGGTTTCGACGAGGCGGTGAGCGAAGGCGTGGTGCTGGTCGAGTGGCCCGAGCGCGCCGGCGACCGCCTGCCTGCGGGGCACCTGGAAATCGCCCTCGACATGGCTGGTTCCGGGCGGCTGGCGACGCTGACCGGCGGCGGCGACTGGCCGCAGCGGATTGGGCGCACCCTGGCCGTCCGGCAGTTCCTCGATCTTGCCGGCATGACGCAGGCCGTGCGGCGCCACCTGCAGGGTGACGCCTCGACGCGTGCCTATGAGCGGGTCGAAACGCCGGATGGCCGGCGCGCCGTGCTGATGGATGCGCCGGAGCGTCCGTCCGGCCCGGCGGTGCGCGACGGCCGTACCTATGACGATCTAGCCCACCGTGCCACCAGCGTCCGCCCCTTCGTCGCGATGAGCGACGGCCTGCGCGCGGCGGGCTTTTCGGCGCCGGAGATTCTGGCCGCCGACATGCCTGCCGGCCTGCTGCTGGTGGAGGACCTCGGCGATGAGGGCGTGCTCGCCGACGGCGCGCCGGATCCGGCCCGCTATGGCGTCGCCGTCGATGTCCTGGCCGCCCTGCATGCGGCGGCGCGCCCGGTCGATCTGCCGCTGCCGGATGGCGGCGTTCATCATATTCCGCCCTTCGATTGGGACGCGCTGTCGATCGAGGTCGACCTGCTGCCGCGCTGGTATGCGCGCTGGCAGCTTGGCGCTCCGCTCGCGCCCGAGGCCGAAGCGGCCTTCGCTGGCGTCTGGCGGGATCTCTATGAGACGCTCGACGGCGCCGAGAAGAGCTGGCTGCTGCGCGATTTCCACTCCCCGAACCTGCTCTGGCTGCCCGAGCGCGAGGGGCTCAAGCGGATCGGTATTCTCGATCATCAGGATGCGATGATCGGCGCCAGCGCCTATGACGTCGCCTCGCTGCTGCAGGACGTCCGCATCTCGGTCGATCCGGCGCTGGAAGCGCTACTGGCCGATCGCTATGTCGCGGCGAGGCAGGCGCAGGGGCCGTTCGACGAGGCGGCGTTCCGGACCGCCTATGCCATCTCCGGCGCCCAGCGCGCTACCAAGGTGCTGGGCGGTTTTGTCCGATTGGCGGAGGCTGCCGGCAAGCCCCAATATCTCCGTCACATTCCCCGTGTAAGGGGCTATCTCGCGCGGTCGATGCGCCATCCGGTTCTTTCCGGTCTGGCGCTCTGGTATGAACAATACCTGCCACTCGACGATTGACGGCCCCGGTCGGGGCCGATGCCGCAAGCAAGAACAATGGAACTGCCCGAGACCGACATGCCAACGCCCATCTTCAAGACGCCGAACCATCCCAAGCGCGCCATGGTGCTCGCCGCCGGCATCGGCAAGCGCATGCGGCCCGTCACGGCGACGGTCCCGAAGCCGCTGATCGAGATCGCTGGCCGTTCGCTGGTAGACCACGCGCTCGACCGTCTGGCCCATGCCGGCGTCGAGCAGGCCGTCGTCAACGTGCACTATCTCGCCGATCTCGTCGAAACCCATGTGAAGAAGCGCAAGACCCCGAAGGTCGTCGTCTCCGACGAGCGCGGCGGCCTGCTGGAGACCGGTGGCGGCATCACCAAGGCGCTGCCTTTGCTCGGTGACGCGCCCTTCTACGTCATGAATTCGGACTCGTTCTGGATCGAGGGGCCCCGTCCCAATCTCGACTGGCTCGCCCGCGCCTGGGACGACGAACAGATGGACGCCGTGCTGATGCTGGCGCCGACCGTCTCGGCGATCGGATATCCGGGCCCCGGCGACTTCATCATGGACAAGGACGGTCGCCTCGCCCGTCGCGTCGAGCGGACCGTCGCGCCCTTCGTCTATTCGGGCACGGCGATCCTGTCGCCGCGCCTGTTCGCCGACGCGCCGGAAGGCTCGTTCTCGCTCAACGTCCTGTTCGACCGGGCGATCGAGAACGGCCGCCTGTTCGGTGTCCGCATGGACGGCACCTGGCTGCATGTCGGCACGCCGGAGGCCATTCGCGAGGCCGAGATGTCGGTGTCGGAAAGCGCAGCCTGAGGAAAGATGGCCAGGTCCAACCCGCGCGTCTTCACCATCCCGCCGGGTACGCCTTTCCTGACGACCCTCGTCGAAGCGCTGTTTTCCGGCCGCTTCGGCGCCTTTCCGAATCCGGCTAAGGATCCGCTGGCGCTCGCCGACATCACCATCCTGGTGCCGACGCGGCGCGCCGCGCGCTCGCTGCATGCCGAGATCCTGGCCCGGCTCGGCGGCGAGGCCGCCATCCTGCCGGCGATCCGGCCGATCGGCGACGTCGATGAGGAAGACCAGATCCTCGAGAGCGTGGCCGACGATCCGGCCGACCGCCTGGTCCTGCCCGAGGCGATCTCGCGGCTCGACCGCCTGCTGGTGCTGACCCGGCTGACGCTGGCCTGGGGCAGGGCGGTGCGGCGCGAGCTTCTCGCGCTCGACGAGAGCGATCCGCTGCTGGTTCCCGCCTCCGCCGCCGATGCCTTCCATCTCGCCGGCGACCTCGCCCGCCTGATTGACGACATCGAGACGACCGGCATCGCCTGGGACCGGCTGGAGACGCTGGTTCCCGACGATCTCGCCCGCTACTGGCAGATCTCGCTCGATTTCCTGCGCATCGTCGGTGAGCAGTGGCCGGCCTTCCTTCGGGAACGCAGCCTGGCCGACCCGTCGGTGCGCCGCGACCACCTGATCCGGGAGGCGGCGAAACGCCTGGCCGGCTCGCCGCCGCGCGGGCTGGTGATCGCCGCCGGATCAACCGGTTCGATCCCCGCGGTCGCCGAACTCCTCTCCGTGGTGGCGCATCTGCCGAACGGCGCCGTCGTGCTGCCGGGCATCGACACGCTGCTCGACGATACTGGATGGATGGCAATCGGCGGCGTGGCGAGCCCGGCTCGCTCGGCGCCGGGCCACCCGCAATACGGCCTGAAGCAGCTGATCGAGACGATCGCCATCGAGCGGGCCGAGATCGCGACGATCGGAACCATGTCGCCCGACATCGCCGAGCGCGTGCGGCTGCTCTCGGAAGCGATGCGCCCGGCCGAGACGACCGAGAACTGGGCCGTGGCGCCACCGGTCGCCGCCGCCGCGATCGGCGATGTCGCGCTGGTGGTGGCGCGCACCGAGCAGGAAGAGGCGGTGGCGATCGCGCTCGCCATGCGCGAGACGATCCAGCAGCCGGGCCGGACGGCGGCGCTGGTGACGCCGGATCGGCGCCTCGCCGGCCGCGTCGCCATCGAGCTCGGCCGTTTCGGCCTCTCGGTCGACGATTCCGCCGGCCGCCCGCTGATGACGTCGCCGCCGGGAACGCTCGCCCGCCTGCTGGTCGCCGCGGCGCGATCGGATGGTGCGCCGCCCGATCTGCTGGCGCTGGCCAAGCACCCGCTCGCCTCGTTCGGCCTTGGCCGCCCGGCCTGTCGCGCCGCCATCGACATTCTGGATCTCGTGCTGTTTCGCGGCACCCTGCTTTCCGACGGTCTCGAAGGGCTGGTGGAGGCGCTCGATATTGCCGAGCGCGACCTGCCGGAAGCCCGCTATGCGCCACCGGCGGTGAAGCGGCTCAGCCCGGCAGACTGGCAGGCGGGACGCGAGCTCGCCACCCGCATGGTGGCGGCGCTCGAACCGCTTAGCCGACTCATGGACGGTATCAAAGCCTCCGACGCGGCCGCCTTGACCACGGCCGTCGTTGCCGCGCTGAAGCAGGTAGCGGCCAAGGAGGACGGCACGGACGAGGTGCTTTGGGCCGACGAGGCGGGGCAGGCGCTGGCGACGCTGCTGGCCGGCCTGATGAGCCCGGACGCCGCCGCGCTGGTGATGGCAGGCTACGAATATCCGGGCTTCCTCGATGCGACCATGGCCGGCGTCGGCGTCCCGGCCCGGCCGGGCTCGGATCCGCGGCTGTTCATCTGGGGCACGCTGGAAGCGCGATTGCAGACGGTCGACCTGATGGTGCTCGGCGGTCTCGATGAAGGCGTCTGGCCGTCGGAGACGCGCACCGATCCGTGGCTATCGCGGTCGATGCGGGCCGAGCTCGGCCTGGAGGCGCCGGAGCGCAAGCTTGGCCAGTCGGCGCATGACTTCGTCAGCGCCTTGTCAGCCGGCAAAGTCGTCGTCACTCGGGCGGAGCGGCGCGGCGGCACGCCGACGGTGGCGGCGCGCTGGCTGCAGCGGCTGCAGGCGCGGCTCGGCAAGGACGAGGCGAAGGCGCTCGCCGCGCGGGGGACGCGCTATCTCGACTGGGCCCGCGCGCTGGATCATGCGGCGCAGCCGGTTCCGATCCGCCGGCCCGAACCGCGGCCGCCGGTCGCGGCGCGGCCGCGCCGCCTCTCGGTGACCGAGATCGAGACGCTGATCCGCGATCCCTACGCGGTCTATGCGAGGCGGGTGCTGAAGCTCGACCCGCTCGATCCGATCGGCGTCGTGCCAGACGTGGCCTTGCGCGGCACGCTGATCCACGAGGCGCTTGGTGATTTTATCCAGGCCTGGAAGGGCCCGTTCGACGCGACGGCGCTGACGGAGCTCATGGTCATCGGACGCCGCGTCTTCGCCCGCATCGAGCCTTTCCCGGCGGTCTATGCCTTGTGGTGGCCCCGCTTCGTGGCGATTGCCGACTGGTTCGTCGGCTGGGAGGCGAGCCGGGCGGAGATCGGCCGTCGCCTTGCCGAGATCGGCGGGGCCTGGCCGTTCAACGCGCCGGCGGGCGAGTTCAAGCTCACCGGCCGCGCCGATCGCATCGATCTTCGCCAGGACGGCAGGCTGGAGATCCTCGATTTCAAGACCGGCTCGCCGCCGAGCGCCCGGCAGCTCTCGACCGGCCTCGCGCCGCAGTTGGCGCTTGAAGTCGCGATGGCGCGTGGCGGCGGGTTCGAGGCGGTGCCGGCCGGCGTTTCCGTGTCCGTCCTCGGTTGGGTCGGCCTCGGCAAGGTCGGCAAGGGTGATCCGTTCTCCTCGGCCGTCACCAAGGACAAGACGGCGGACGAGCTGGGCGACGAGGCAGCCAAGCGGCTGGCCGAACTGATCGCCGCCTTCGACGACGAGAAGCGGGCTTATGTTTCGCGAGCCCGGCCGATGTTCGAGACGCGCTACGAGAGCCCCTACGATCATCTCGCCCGCATCCGCGAATGGTCGCTCAGCGATGGCGAGGATACGGGCGAATGAGCGGCGTGATCTCGGTCGACGACAAGACGAAGGATACGCAGGCGCGGGCGACCGATCCCGAGGCCTCGGCCTGGGTGTCGGCCAATGCCGGCTCCGGCAAGACCTATGTTCTGGCGCGCCGCGTCATCCGTCTGCTGCTCGCCGGCGCCGATCCGGCCTCGATCCTCTGCCTGACCTTCACCAAGGCGGCGGCAGCCGAGATGTCCGGCCGCGTGTTCGAGATCCTGGCCGGCTGGACGACGCTGCCGGATCCGGAGCTCGCCGCGATCCTCGCTGATTATCAGGGCGCGCCGGCGACACCGACCCATCTCGTCAGCGCCCGCCGCCTGTTCGCGCGCGCGCTGGAAACGCCGGGCGGGCTGAAGATCCAGACCATCCACGCCTTTTGCGAGCGGCTGCTGCACCAGTTCCCGTTCGAGGCGAACGTCGCCGGCAGCTTCGAGGTGCTCGACGATCGCGGCGCGTCGGTGCTGACGGCCGAGGCGCAGCGTTCCGTCATCGCCAGAGCGGCGGCGGAGGCCGATACGGCGCTCGGCCGGGCCTTCGCCGTGGTGCTCGACGCGGCGAGCGATCAGGGTATCGAGGCGGCGCTGGCGGCGCTGGTCGCCTCGCGCGACGCGGTGCGCGAATTCATCGTCGGTGCCGGCGATCTCACCAGCGGCCTGCGCGACCTGCGCCATGCGCTCGGCCTTGCCTTCGGCGAGACGGCGGAGAGCCTGCGTGACCGGCTGGCTTCCGAAATCCCGTTCGACGACGACGATCTGCGCCGGCTGGTCGACCGGCTTTCGGCGAGCGGCGCCAACGACAAGAAGAGCGCCGCCCGGCTGGCGCCGATCCTGTCGGCCGAGACGCAGGAGGGCAGGGCGGCCGCCTGGCTCGCCTATTGGATGACCAGCGACGGCGGCAAGCTCAGGGCGACTTCGAGCCTCGCCGCCAAGTCGGTCCGCGACGGCTGGCCGGGCTTCGAGGAAGCGCTGGAAGCCGAACGCGAGCGCATCGACTATCTGCTCGACCGCATCGCCTCCGCCGAGGCCTATGCCGTGACGAGCGCCCTGCTGACGCTCGGCGACGCCGTGATCGGCGAATATGAGCGGGCCAAGCAGGTGCGCGGCGCCCTCGATTTCCAGGATCTCGTCGTCAAGACGGCCAATCTTCTGTCGCGCGCCGATGCGGCCGCCTGGGTCCACTACAAGCTGGACCGCGGCCTCGACCACATCCTCGTCGACGAGGCGCAGGATACCAGCCCGCGCCAGTGGCAGGTGATCGAGCGGCTGGCCGGCGAGTTCTTCTCCGGCCAGAGCGCGCGCGACGTGACGCGCACCTTCTTCGCCGTCGGCGACGAGAAGCAGTCGATCTATTCGTTCCAGGGCGCTGTTCCGGCCTGGTTCGCCCGCCAGCGCGAGACGATCTCGGCGCGGGCCGAGCAGGCGAAAGCCCGTTGGCACAATCTCGAGCTGACGCTTTCCTTCCGTTCGACGCCGGACGTGCTCGCCGCCGTCGATCGCATCTTCGAGCCGGAAGACGCCCATGCCGGCCTGACGCAGGCACGGTCGCCGACCGTTCACGCGGCGGCGCGGCGGCTCGATCCCGGCCGCGTCACCTATTGGCCGCCGATCGAGGCCGACAAGGCTCCGGTGCCGGAGGACTGGCATACGCCGCTCGACCATCTCGACGCCAAGAGCCCGGAAGTCCGGCTGGCGGAGCGCATCGCCGGCACGGTCGCCGCCTGGAAGCGGGACAAGGCCACGATCGCCGCCACCGGCAAGCCGATCCGCGAGGGCGGCATCCTGGTGCTGACACGCAAGCGCGGTCCGCAGACCGACGCGATCAACCGCGCCCTCAAGGCGGCGGGACTGTCGGTCGCCGGCGCCGACCGGCTGGCGCTGACGAGCCACATCGCCGTGCTCGACCTGATGGCGCTCGCCGACATCCTGCTGCAGCCGCGCGACGACCTGGCGCTGGCGGCGCTGCTGAAGAGCCCGCTCGTCGGCCTCACCGAGGAGCAGCTGTTCGAGCTGGCGCATCCGCGCGGCGGCTCGCTCTGGTATGCGCTCGATCGCTCGACGGATGAGGCGGCGATGCGGGCGGCGGCACAGCTGAAGACCTGGCGTGTCCGCGCCGAGCATATGAGCCCCTATGCCTTCTTCGCCCGCATCCTCGGGCCGGATGGCGGCCGCCGGCGACTGCTGGCGCGGCTGGGGCCGGAGGCGGACGACGTGCTCGACGAGTTCCTGGCGCAGGCGCTGGCGCATGAGCAGGCCTCCGTGCCGTCGCTGCAGGGCTTTGTCGGCTGGATGCGGGAAGCAGCGACGCAGATCAAGCGCGATGCCGACCTCGCCCGCGACGAGATCCGCGTCATGACGGTGCATGGCGCCAAGGGGCTCGAGGCCGATATCGTCTTCCTGGTCGATACCGGTTCGAAGCCCGTGCATGCGAGCCATGATCCGAAGATCGTGGCGCTGACGGATGATCCAGACGATGCCGATGGCGCGCCGCTGGTCTGGGTCGCTCCGGGCGCGCGAAAACCGCATGTTGTCGAGGCGGCGATCGATACGCTCAGGGAAAAGGCGCGCGAGGAATATCGCCGGCTGCTCTATGTCGGGCTGACACGGGCGCGCGATCACCTGATCGTCTGCGGCACGATGAAGGCGAATACCGGTTCGGACCGGCTCTGGCACGAACTGGTCGGTGATGCGCTCGGCAGCGAGGGTCGGCCGGTGCCGGTCGACCTGCCGACCGAGAGTTTCGACAGCCTCGAATGGCGGCAGGACTGGAGCCGCGCCGCAGCGCCGGCGCGGGCCGAGGCCGCGAGCGACGGCGCCCGCGTGATCGCCGCGCCGGAACCCTGGATGCTGCTGCCGCCGCCGGCCGTACCGCCGGTGCCGAGACGGCTGACGCCGTCGGCGGCGGTCGGCTTTGCCGAAGCCGAGCCTGCCTTCCCGCCGGTGACGGCGCTCGACGCCCGGCTCGATCCGGCGGCCCTGAGCGCGCTCGACCGCGGCCGCGTCATCCATCGCCTGCTGCAGGCGCTGCCCGATCATGCCGCCGAGGCGCGCGCCGGTATCGCGGCGCGCTATCTGGAGGTGATCGGCAAGGACTGGAGCGAAGCGGAACGGCAGGGGCTGCTCGACCGGATCCTGCCGATCCTCGACGATGAAACCTTCGCCGACCTGTTCGGCCCCTCGAGCCGGGCCGAGGTGCCGATCGCCGGCCAGATCGAGACGCGGAGCGGACCGGCCTCGGTTTCCGGCCGGATCGACCGGCTCGTCGTGCTGCCAGACCGGGTCATCATCGTCGACTACAAGACCAACCGGCCGGCGCCGCGCACGCTCGACGAGGTGCCCGATGCGCATCTCGCCCAGCTGGCGCTCTATCGCGCCCTGCTGTCGCGGCTCTATGCCGACCGGCCGATCGAGACGGCGCTGCTCTGGACGGAGCTGCCGCTGTTGATGGCGATCCCGTCGGAGTTGCTCGATAGTCGCATGGCTGCCATTACCGCGGCGTGAAACCCGTTTGCCTTGACCGGGATGGGGCGGGTTCCTACCTTAGAACCACTCTCTCCCATCCTTTTTGAGGCTTGCCATGGCGACTGCCAAAGTAACGGATAGTTCCTTCGACGCCGACGTTCTGGGGGCATCCGGCCCGGTTGTCGTCGATTTCTGGGCGGAATGGTGCGGTCCCTGCCGCATGATCGCGCCCGCGCTCGAGGAAATTCAGACGGAGATGGAAGGCAAGGTGACGATCGCCAAGCTGAACATCGACGAGAATCCCGACATCGCGGTTCGCTACGGCGTGCGTTCGATCCCGACGCTGATCCTGTTCAAGGACGGTGAGCCGACCTCGATCCAGGTTGGCGCCGCGCCGAAGAGCCGGCTGGCCGAATGGATCAAGGGCGCGATCTGATCGCTCTACCATCGACGTCGAACGGGGCCCTCGCGGCCCCGTTTTCTTGTCCGGACGCCGGCTGACCGGCATCTTCCGTGTTCAGCGCGGCAGGGTTCCGTTGGCGGCGAGCACGGTGCCGCCGAGATAAAGCGACCCGCAGATCAGGATGCGCGGCGCGATGCCGGGCGGCAGCGCCTTGCGGATCGCTGCCAGCGCCGCCTCGACGCCAGACGTGGCGCTTGACGCGATGCCGGCCGCTTCGGCGGCGGCAGCGAGCTCGAGCGGATCGCGCCCGGCGTTCGAACCCTCAATCGGCACGGTGTAGACATGCTGCGCCAGGCCGGCGAAGGGGCGGAAGAAGCCGACCGGGTCCTTGGTCACCAGCATGCCGGCGATCAGGTAGAGCGGCCGCGAGACTCGTTCCTCGAGATCGGCGACCGCCTCGGCGACGACAAGGCCAGCGCCCGGGTTGTGGCCGCCGTCGAGCCATATCTCGGATTCGGGCGGCGCCTGGTCGACCAGCCGGCCGCTGGTGAGCCGCTGCATCCGCGCCGGCCATTCGACGTTCTGCAGACCGGCCTCGATCGCCGCGACCGGCACGTCGAGGCTGGAGCGGCGCAGCGCCGCGATGGCGGCGCCGGCATTGACGAACTGGTGGCGCCCGGGCAGGCGCGGCGGCGGCAGATCGAGCAGCCCGTCCTCGTCCTGGTAGACGAGCCGGCCGCGCTCGGCATGCGCCACCCAGTCCTGGTTGCCGATGAACAGCGGCGCCCGGAGCTTCGCCGCGTCGCGCTCGATCACGTCGAGCACGATTGGTGTCTGCGGCGCGACGATGACGGGCCGGCCCTGCTTGATGATGCCGGACTTCTCGTGCGCGATGCCGTCGAGGGCGCTGCCGAAGAACTTTTCGTGGTCGAGCGAGATGGGCGTGATCACGGCCACGTCCGGACGGTCGACGATGTTGGTGGCGTCATAGCGACCGCCCAGCCCGACCTCGAGCAGCGTCACGTCGGCCGGGTGATCGGCGAACAGCTTGAAGGCGGCGGCGGTGGTGATCTCGAAATGGGTGATCGGCGCGCCGTCATTCACCTTCTCGATGTCGAGCAGCGTGTCGACCAGCTCGTCCTCGTCGACGAAGCGGCCGCCACCTTTCTGGCCGATGCGGATGCGTTCGTGGAAACGCACCAGATGCGGCGAGGTGTAGACATGCACGGTGAGGCCGGCCGCCTCGATCATGGCGCGCAGGAAGGCGGTGGTCGAACCCTTGCCGTTGGTGCCGGCGACATGCAGCACCGGCCCCAGCTTGGTCTCCGGCGCGCCCAGCTTCGCCATCAGCGGCTTCAGCCGATCGAGCGAGAGGTCGATTTCCTTCGGGTGGAGCTGGAACAGGCGCTCCAGGATGACGGTGCTGCGGTCCATGACGCGATCCCGTGGCGTGGCCAAAATCCACGCAAAGGCCGGCCGCGGCCCCTGGGACCGCCGACCGGTGGATTGATTGATGCGCAGGCCTGGCGGCGATCAGGTCGCCAGGGCGACGTCCTTCGCGACGGGCGCCGCCGGAGCCTTGATGGCCTTGGCGGGTGCCTTCGCCGGCTGCGGGCCGAGCACGCCGCAGAGCCGGGCGATCGTCTCGCGGAGCTGGTGGCGGTGGACGACCAGGTCGACCATGCCGTGCTCGTTCAGGAATTCCGAGCGCTGGAAGCCGGCCGGCAGCTTCTCGCGGATCGTCTGCTCGATGACGCGCGGTCCGGCGAAGCCGATCAGCGCGCCGGGCTCGGCGATCTGGATGTCGCCCAGCATGGCGTAGGAGGCGGTGACGCCGCCCGTCGTCGGATTGGTCAAGACGACGATATAGGGCAGCTTCGCCTCGCGCAGCGCGATGACGCCGGCCGTGGTGCGGGGCAGCTGCATCAGCGACAGGATGCCTTCCTGCATGCGGGCGCCGCCGGAGGCGGCAAACATGACGAAGGGCTGCTTGCGCTTCAGCGCCGCTTCCATGCCGGCGATGACCGCTTCGCCGGCGGCCATGCCGAGCGAACCGCCCATGAAGTCGAAATCCTGCACGGCCGTGACCATCGGCACGCCCTCGACGGTGCCGGCGCCGACCAGGATGGCGTCCTGCAGGCCGGTTTTGGTGCGAGCGTCCTTCAGGCGGTCGGTATAGCGGCGCTCGTCGCGGAACTTCAGCGGGTCGATCGCGACGTCGGGAACGGCGATCGACTCATACTTGCCGTCGTCGAAGAAATAGGAGAGGCGCTTCGGCGCGCTCATCCGCATGTGATAGCCCGAATTCGGGATCACGTAGTGATTGGCCTCGAGGTCGCGATGGAACACCATCTCGCCGGTCTCGGGGCATTTGATCCAGAGGTTCTCGGGAACCTCGCGCTTGTTCAAGAGGCTCTTGATCTTCGGACGAACGACGTCGTTGATCCAGTTCATCGCGTAATCCTTGTTCAGGCGGCGACCGATTTGCGGGCTGCGCGAACGCCGCCCGCCAGATCGGAAACGAGTGCCAGGACGGCCGGCACGGTCGCGGGGGTCGCGCGGCCTTCGCTGTCGAGCGACGCCGCGACGGCCGAGACGATGGCCGAACCGACGACGACGCCATCGGCATTCGCGCCGATGGCTGCCGCCTGCTCGGCTGTCCTGACGCCGAAACCGACGGAAACCGGTAGATGGGTGTGGCGCTTGATCCGCGCAACGGACTCGGCGACACGCGAGGCGTCGGGAGCTGCCGAGCCGGTGATGCCGTTGATCGAGACGTAATAGACGAAGCCCGACGTATTGGCGAGCACCGCCGGCAATCGCTTGTCGTCGGTGGTCGGCGTCGCCAGGCGGATGAAGTTCAATCCGGCCTCGAGCGCCGGCAGGCAGAGCTCGTCATCGGCCTCCGGCGGCAGATCGACGATGATCAGTCCGTCGACGCCGGCGGCCTTCGCCGCGGCGACGAAGGCTTCCGAGCCGAAGGAATAGATCGGGTTGTAATAGCCCATCAGCACGATCGGCGTCGCATCGTCCGACTGGCGGAAGGTGCGGACGAGGTCGAGCGTCTTCTGGAGCGTCTGGCCGCCCTTCAGCGCGCGCAGGCCGGCGGCCTGGATCGCCGGGCCGTCGGCCATCGGATCGGAGAACGGCATGCCGAGCTCGATCACGTCGGCCCCGGCCCCGGGAAGGGCCTTCAGCAGCGCCAGTGTGGTGTCCGGGTCGGGGTCGCCGGCCGTCATGAAGGTGACGAGCGCGGGCCGACCCTCGGACTTGAGGCTCGCGAAGCGGCGGTCGATGCGGGTTTCAGTCATGACAATGGGCCTAGGCTCGATGCATTGTTGCGTCAAGTCGACGACGGGGCGAATGAAGGCGCGGCTCCCTCTTCACCTCTCCCTGAGGGAGAGGTCGGAGCGAAGCTCCGGGTGAGGGTTTAGGGAACCATCCGGTACGGACGTAAACCCTCACCCGCCGGCCTTCGGCCGTCGACCTCTCCCTCAGGGAGAGGTGAAGCCAGTGGCCGGGGGAGCGACCGATGGAACGGTTCAGGTCAAGAGCGCGCGCGCTGAGATCGTCGCAGACCTCGGCCGAGGCACGGCTCTGGTACCTGCTGCGCGGACGAAGGCTGGCCGACTGGAAGTTCAGGCGGCAACATCCAATTGGTCGACATGTCGTCGATTTCGTGACGATGGCCGGCAGGCTGGTTGTCGAAGTCGACGGCGCGACGCACGGGAGTGATGCGGAACGGGCGCATGATGCGCAGCGAACCGAGATCCTTCGGTCGCTCGGATTCCATATCCTGCGTGTATCAAATACCGACATATATGAAAATCTGGCAGGTGTTGCCGAGGCAATCCTGCGTGAGCTGGCGATAGGCCGATCTTCACCTCTCCCTGAGGGAGAGGTCGACGGCGAAGCCGGCGGGTGAGGGTTCATGGCGTTTCCGGAGAGGGCGTAAACCCTCACCCGGCCCTGCGGGCCGACCTCTCCCTCAGGGAGAGGTGAAGAACGCATGTCCCCCATGAACCGCATCAATCAGATGTCCATGCCGAGGAGCTTGCCCACGGTGTGGACGTCCTTGTCGCCGCGGCCGGAGAGATTGACGATGATGGTCTTGTCCTTGGCCATGGTCGGCGCGACCTTGATCGCCTGGGCGATGGCATGCGCCGATTCCAACGCCGGAATGATGCCTTCGACGCGGGTGCAGACCTGGAAGGCGTCGAGCGCCTCCTGGTCGACGATCGGCACATACTGGACGCGGCCGGTGTCGCGCAGCCAGCTATGCTCGGGACCGACGCCGGGATAATCGAGGCCAGCCGAGACCGAATGGCCTTCGAGGATCTGGCCGTCGGCATCCTGCAGCAGATAGGTGCGGTTGCCGTGCAGCACACCGGGGCGGCCGCCGGTCATCGAGGCGGCGTGGCCGTTCTCGATATCGACGCCGTGGCCGCCGGCTTCGACGCCGACAATCTCGACATCCCTGTCGTCCAGGAACGGATGGAACAGGCCGATGGCGTTCGAGCCGCCGCCGACGGCGGCGATGATCATGTCGGGCAGGCGGCCTTCCTGCTCCAGCATCTGGGCGCGCGCCTCGGTGCCGATCACCGACTGGAAGTCGCGCACCAGCTCGGGATAGGGATGCGGGCCGGCGGCGGTGCCGATCAGGTAATAGGTGTCCTCGACATTCGACACCCAGTCGCGCAGCGCCTCGTTCATGGCGTCCTTGAGCGTGCCGTTGCCGGCGGTGACGGGATTCACCGTCGCTCCCAGCAGCTTCATGCGGAAGACGTTCGGGGCCTGCCGCTCGACGTCGGTGGCGCCCATGTAGACGAAGCAGGGCAGACCAAAGCGCGCCGCGACGGTCGCGGAGGCGACGCCGTGCTGACCGGCGCCGGTCTCGGCGATGATCCGCGTCTTGCCCATGCGCTTGGCGAGCAGGATCTGGCCGAGGCAGTTGTTGATCTTGTGGCTGCCGGTGTGGTTCAGGTCCTCGCGCTTGAAGAAGATGCGCGCACCGCCGAGATGCTTGGTCAGGCCTTCGGCGAAATAGAGCTTCGAGGGACGGCCGGCGTAGTGGGTCGAGAGTGCCTGCAGCTCGGCCTTGAAGGCGGGGTCGGCCTTGGCGTCCTCATAGGCCTGCTGCAGCTCGAGGATCAGCGGCATCAGCGTCTCGGCGACGAAGCGGCCGCCATAGATGCCGAAATAGCCCCGTTCGTCCGGGCCGGTCTTGAACGAGTTGGGCTGGACGGGAGCAGTCACGACGTCATCCTCTCGCCGGCAATCGTCCGGCCTTTGTCAGCATTGGATCGGAAGCCGCGAATGGCGGCGATGAAAGCCTGGATCCTGTCCGGATCCTTGATACCGGGGGCGGTCTCCACGCCCGACGAGGCGTCGATCCCGAACGGCCGTGTCAGCGCCAAGGCTTCCGCTACGTTGTCTGCGTCGAGGCCGCCGGAAAGCATATAGGAAAGCCTGGGGTCAAGCGCATCGAGCAGGCGCCAGTCGAACGACACGCCATTGCCGCCGGGCCGGTCCGCGCCCTTGGGCGGCTTGGCGTCGAGCAGCAGGCGATCGGCGACCGCGGCATAGGCGGGGAGTCCGGCGAGGTCCTCGGCGCCACGAATGCCGAGCGCCTTCATGACCGGGAGGCCGAAGCGCGACCGGACCTCGGCGACGCGGGCGACGCTCTCGCCGCCATGCAGCTGCAGCCAGTCGGGCCTGACCGTCGCGACGATCTCCGCGAGCGAAGCGTCGTCCATGTCGACCGTCAACGCGACGATCTCGGCCCGGCCGCGGGCGCGGGCGGCCAGCGTGGCGGCACGCTCGAGCGAGACGGCGCGCGGACTCTTCGGAAAAAAGACGAAACCGATCATGTCCGCGCCGGCGGCAAGCGCGGCGTCGACGGTCGCCTCGGTCGAAAGACCACAGATTTTGACGATCACGGACATAGTTCAACAATCACGGCAAGTGAGGTGATCACGGTATGGCGCAAGGGTTTGCCACGAAAGCGGGCCCAAGTCCAAGAAAGATGCTGCCGGGCCGATCCGGAAAGACGGCCGGAACGGTGGTGCGCGGCAGCGGTGGCAAGAGACGTCGCGATATGCACCCGGATCTGGCCGCTATCAAGGCAGTCGGGCATCCGGGCTCGCGCGTCGTTTCGGGAAGGTCCGGGGCGGCGTCGAAGAAAACCTTTGACGGATGCCGGAGCCTGTCAGGCCGCGTCGCGGCGGACGGCGGGAAGCGTCGTGGCGGGACTGGTCGAGCTGGCGCGATACTGGGCGGTCTCGCGGCGCATGTCCTTCGCCTCGTGCTTCAGGCGGCGGGCCTGGCGACGCCATCGGCCTTGGCCGAGCCAGGTGGCGACACCGCCGATGACGACGCCGACGGCAACGGCCGCGAAGACCAGCGCATAGAGCGGCATGGCGATCGCCACGGCCGGATCGGCCGCGTTGAACGGATCGAGCGACAGGGCGACGTCGTGGCGGTTGGCGACCGAAAGCGCGACCGCGACGATGGCGACCGGAACGAAAACGACGACCGCCAGTATCTTCTTCATGGACACGGCTAGTCCTCGTCGTTGAGACGCTCGCGCATCTCCTTGCCCGTCTTGAAGAAGGGCACGTATTTCTCAGTCACCTCGACCTTGGAGCCCGTGCGCGGGTTGCGGCCCTGGCGGGCCGGCCGGTTCTTGACCGAGAAGGCGCCGAAGCCGCGCAGTTCGACCCGGTCCCCCCGCGCCAGCGCATCGATGATCTCGTCGAGGATCGAATTGACGATGTGCTCCACATCTCTTTGATAGAGATGAGGGTTCTGCTCGGCGATCTTCTGTACCAGCTCGGACTTGATCACCGTGGTGCCCCCTCAGCGTTCAGACCGGACGGAGCGTGCCAAACGGATAGGAGACCGTCAAGCTGGAGTCTGGCCGGGATCAGCTCGGCGACGCCGCTGGCGCGCAGCAAGTCGGCCGGAATGCCGATTTCGCGGGCCAGCCACACGATCGCCGCGCTGCCGAACGGGAAGGACAGCGCCGATTCCTCCGGCTTCCAGTCGATGACGTTGAGCTTGGCATCGACGCCCTTCGCCCTGGCGAGCCAGGCGATCGCGACTTCCTCGCCGCCGATCTCGTCGATCAGCCCGGCCTCGAGCGCCTGATGGCCGGAGAAGACGCGGCCGTCGGCAAGCCCGAGCGCCTTCGGGCGGTCGAACTTGCGCCGTTCGGCGACGATGTCGACGAACCAGCCGTATGTATCGCGGACCAGGCTGTCGATGACGGCGAGCGCTTCCGGCGTCGGCGGCGCGAAGGGCGAGGGCGCGGCCTTGAGCGGCGACGACTTCACCTCGGTCAGCTTGATGCCGAGCTTTTCCATGGCACCGCTGACTTCGGGCGACTGGAACAGCACGCCGATCGAGCCTGTGATCGAGGTGCGGTAGGCGACGACGTGGTCGGCGGCGATGGCGCTCATATAGGCGGCCGAGGCGCCGACGGTGCGGATGGCGGCGACCGTCGGCTTCTTGGCCGAGAGCTTGCGGATGGCGTCATAGAGCGCTTCGCCGCCCGTGGTGGCGCCACCACTGGAGTTGATCGAGACGATGACGCCCCGGACCGCCGGGCTGTCGCCGAGCTTCTCGATCAGATCGAGCTGGGCCCGGTTGTCGGAGATGAAACCGGAAAGCGTCAGGCGGGCGATATGCGGGCGCGACCGGCCCGTCAGCGCCTCGGTGCCGCCGACTGCCAGCAGGGAAGCGCCGACGATGGCGAGGACCGCGGCGACGAACGCCAGGATGCGCCAGGTGGTCAGCTTCCGCCGCAAGCGGCGGCGGTCGATGATCTGGTCCGCGTCGATGCTCATGGCCTTGCGCCTCCGGATACCCACGAAGGCTCAAGGGGTTAACTGTTTTGCGAGACGAAATCAAACGGCGCGTGCGGCCGGTGGAAACGAAAACGCCCCGGACAAGCCGGGGCGTTTCCTGATTTTCAAGGGATGGGACGATTACTCGTCGCCGCCCTGGCGTGCCTTGAGGGCCGCGCCGAGGATGTCGCCGAGCGACGCACCCGAATCCGACGAACCGAACTGGGCAACCGCTTCCTTCTCTTCGGCGATTTCCAGCGCCTTGATCGAAACGGCGACCTTGCGGGCCTTCTTGTCGAAGTTGGTGATGCGGGCATCAACCTTCTCGCCAGCGGCGAACCGCTCCGGACGCTGCTCCGACCGATCGCGCGACAGGTCGGCGCGACGGATGAAGGAGGTCAGGTCGGTGTCGGCGATGCGGACTTCGAGGCCAGCTTCGGTGACAGCGAGGATCTCGCAGGTCACGACCGAGCCCTTGCGGACTTCGCCCGAGACTTCGACGAACGGATCGCCGCCGACCTGCTTGATGCCGAGCGAGATGCGCTCCTTGTCGATGTCGACGTCGAGCACCTGCGCCTTGACGATGTCGCCGCGGTTGTACTCGTCGATGACCTGCTCGCCGGGACGGTTCCAGTCGAGATCCGACAGGTGGACCATGCCGTCGACGTCGCCGTCGAGACCGATGAACAGACCGAACTCGGTCTTGTTCTTGACTTCGCCTTCGACGATCGAGCCGATCGGATACTTCTCCGAGAAGCTCTCCCACGGGTTCGACAGGGTCTGCTTCAGGCCGAGCGAGATACGACGCTTGACCGGATCGACCTCGAGGATCATCACGTCGACTTCCTGCGAGGTCGAGACGATCTTGCCCGGATGGACGTTCTTCTTCGTCCAGGACATCTCGGAGACGTGGATCAGGCCTTCGATGCCCGGCTCGAGCTCAACGAACGCACCGTAGTCGGTGATGTTCGTGACGCGACCCGAGAACTTGGCGCCGACCGGATACTTGGCCTCGATGCCCGACCACGGATCGGCCTCGAGCTGCTTCATGCCGAGCGAGATACGGTGCGTCTCGTGATTGACGCGGATGATCTGCACGCGGACGGTCTGGCCGATCGAGAGCACCTCGGTCGGATGGTTGATGCGGCGCCACGCGATGTCGGTGACGTGCAGCAGGCCATCGATGCCGCCGAGGTCGACGAACGCACCGTAGTCGGTGATGTTCTTGACGACGCCTTCGATGATCTGACCTTCTTCGAGGCTCTGGACGAGCTCCGAACGCTGCTCGGCGCGGGTCTCTTCAAGCACGGTACGACGCGAGACGACGATGTTGCCGCGACGCTTGTCCATCTTGAGGATCTGGAAGGGCTGCGGCGTGTGCATCAGCGGGCCGACGTCGCGAACCGGGCGGATGTCCACCTGCGAGCGCGGCAGGAAGGCGACGGCGCCGTCCAGATCGACGGTGAAGCCACCCTTGACCTGGTTGAAGATGACGCCCGTGACCTTCTCGTTCTTGTTGAACTGCTCCTCGAGACGGATCCAGCTCTCCTCGCGGCGAGCCTTGTCGCGCGAGAGAACGGCTTCGCCGAGAGCATTTTCAACGCGCTCGAGATAGACCTCGACCACATCGCCGACCTTGAGCGCGTTGTCGCGACCCGGGCCGTTGAATTCCTTGAGCGCCACGCGGCCTTCGGTCTTCAGACCGACGTCAATGACCGCGAGGTCCTTCTCGATAGCGACGATCGTACCCTTGACGACGCTGCCTTCGAAAAGGTCTTCGTTGGCGAAGGACTCTTCGAGCAGGGCGGCGAAATCTTCGCGGGACGGATTGGTAACAGCCATGAAAACTCCTGGTGCCATCTCTGGCATGCGTCGGCGGTTGGTGTTGCGAAAACCCGCGATCTCGATCCTGCCCTCGACGGAAATCAGGGCTACCGCTTGGGGCGGACCGACGCTTCCGGATCGGGATGCGGGTACTTATCCATGCTTTCGAGACGTCAGCCCGCCATCGCAAGAGGCGCACAGACGTCCGGATCGCACAGATCAGGGCTCTATATAGGGTCGCTGCCGGTGCGGCAAGGTAAAATTGGCCGGTTTCTGCGACTTTGCCGCTGGGTCGCGTTCAATCACTCGTGTCCGGCCTCGACGATCGCCACCGCGGCCTGAAAGGCGGCGTCGGCGTCGAGCGCCGTGGTGTCGAGACGAATGGCGTCGTCGGCCTGGCGCAGCGGGGCGGCGGAGCGATGCGAATCGCGTTCGTCACGCTCCAGAATCTCGGCCAGGATGCGTTCGTAGGGGACGTCGCGACCCTTGGCGTTGAGCTCGTCCGTGCGGCGTCGGGCGCGCACTTCCGGCGAGGCGGTGACGAAGATCTTGACGTCGGCATTCGGGCAGATCGCCGTGCCGATGTCGCGGCCGTCGAGCACGGCGCCGGGCGGCGTGCGGGCGAAATCGCGCTGGAAATCGACCAGCGCGGCGCGCACTTCCGGGTGGACGGCGACGCGCGAGGCGAGTTCGCCGGCCTCGCGGCCGCGCAGGTCGGCATGGGCGAGATCCTTGGGCCGCAGCTGGCGGGCAACGGCGCCGGCGGCTTCCGGATCGTCGAGATCGAGGCCCTGTTCGGTCATCAGCCGGCCGATGGCGCGGTAGAGCAGGCCGGTATCGAGATGGTTCAGCCCGTAATGCTGGGCGAGCTTGACGGCGATGGTGCCCTTGCCGGCGGCGGCGGGTCCGTCGATTGCGATGATCATGCTGCGGGAGGCTCCGCCTTCTCGAAATGGGCTCCGAGCCCGCTCATCAGGCTCTGGAATTCGGGGAAACTGGTCTGGACCGGGCCGAAATCGTCGATCGTCACGCCGGCATGGCCGGCCAGGCCGAGGACCAGGAAGCTCATGGCGACGCGCGGATCGAGCCGGGTCGTGACGCGGCCGCCGCCGATCGACGGCGCGCCGCCCGTCACGGCGAGCGATTCCGGCCCTTCCTCGACCGTGATGCCGTTGGCGGCGAGGCCGGCGGCCACCACGGCGATGCGGTCGGAGGCCTTCATCCGCAACTCGCCCAGCCCGTCCATCATCGTGGTGCCTTCGGCAAAGGCGGCGGCGATCGCCAGAAGCGGATATTCGTCAATCATCGCCGGTGCGCGCTCCGGCGGCACGACGACGCCCTTGAGCCGGCTGCCGCGGACGTGGATGTCGCCGACTTCCTCGCCACCGAGCGCCCGGCGGTTGGAAATGCGGATGTCGCCGCCCATCTCGACCAGCGTCTCGATCAGGCCGCTGCGCATCGGGTTCAGCAATACGGATTCGATCGTCAGGTCGGAGCCCTCGACCAGGAGCGCCGCGACGAGCGGAAAGGCGGCGAGGCTCGGATCGCCGGGAATGGCGATCGCCTGCGCCCTGAGGTCGCGCCGGCCTTCGAGCCGCACGATGCGCTCGCCATCCTCGTTGCGGTCGATCTCGATCGCGGCGCCAAAGGCGGTCAGCATGCGCTCGGTATGGTCGCGCGTCGCCACCGGCTCGATGATCGTCGTGACGCCGGGCGTGTTGAGGCCGGCGAGCAGCACGGCCGACTTCACCTGGGCGGAGGCGACCGGCATGCGGTATTCGAGCGGCAGGGTGACGTCGGGACCCTTGATCGTCATCGGCAGCCGGTCGTTGGAACGGGTGATCGCCTGCACACCCATGCGGCGCAACGGATCGAGGAAGCGGCTGAACGAACGACCGCGCAGCATGGCGTCGCCGGAGAAGGTTGCGGCGATCGCTTGGCTGCCGACCAGTCCCATGGCCAGCCGGACGCCTGTGCCGGCATTGCCGAAGTCGATGACGTCCTCCGGTTCCAGGAAGCCGCCGACGCCGAGACCGCGCACGCGCCAGGCGCCAGGCGCCGATCGCGTCACCAGCGCGCCGAAGGCCCGCATGGCTGAAACCGTCGCCAGGATGTCGTCGCTTTCCATCAGTCCGTCGATCGTGGTTTCGCCGATTGCCAAGGCGCCCAGCATCAGCGCACGATGCGAGATCGACTTGTCGCCGGCGACGCGGACGCGGCCGCTGAGCGGGCCCATCGCGGTCGCGGTCAGCGGGGCGGGCGGACGAAGCTGGGATGACATGGGATCGGGTTCCTCGGGCGTTCGGCAGGTGCGAAACGGGTGGTCGCGCATGCGGGCTCAGAGACCTGAAGGGACGGTCGTCGGATAGCACGGCAAGCCGGCGGCGTCATCCGGCTTGGACCGCCGGATAGAAATGCTTTTGACAGGGCCGATGCGAGTCATTATGGGAGGCCCGCTCTTTTAACCGATGAGGCACGACGTGGCGAAAGCGGAACTCGGCACCAAGCGGGTCGACCCGGAGACGGGCAAGAAGTTCTACGACCTGAACAAAGATCCCATCGTTTCGCCCTTTACGGGCGTTTCGTATCCTCGCTCCTACTTCGAGTCCGGCCCGGCTGCCAAGGCACGGCCGGCGAATGTGGCGGATGACGAGGATGAAGTTGAGGACGAGGTCGTCGAGAAGGACGCCGAGTTCGTCAGCCTCGAAGAGGCTGATGAAGAGGCATCCGGCGGCGTTAGCGCCGCGGTGAGCGACGATGACGACGACGTCGAAATCGCCGACGATGAAGTGGATGACGTCTTCATCGAGGAAGAAGAGGAAGGCGATGACGTTGCCGATATCATCGGCGGGGTCGAGGACGAAGAGTCCTGAGGCTATCCACAGGCGCCAGTCGATTTTCTCGAATTGGCGCTTGATTTGAAAAAGAGCGCGGCTTAAGAGTTGCGCCGTTCCCGGGGGGTCCCAACCCCTCGGTTCTTTAAGAGAAAGCGTGGGGCCATAGCTCAGTTGGGAGAGCGCTTGAATGGCATTCAAGAGGTCGTCGGTTCGATTCCGATTGGCTCCACCAATTCTCCACCGAAAGCCGCCCACCGGGCGGCTTTTCGTTTTTCCGGCCCGCGTGACGGCTGTCTGCGATCGCCGATCGCCAACTCCCTCGCTGTTTCTGACCGGCGCCGGCTTCCGACGCTTCGGCCGGAACCCTTGTTGCCTTCCGCCGTTTGCCGGATCAGGGGGCGATATGCTGACAAGACACCTCACAAGCCCGAAAGTGCGCCGCGCGGCAGCGTGCCCGGCATGACATCCTTCGACGGTGACCGGTCCGAACCGGGCGAGGAAGACGATGAGGGCTTGCATCCCGTCCGTTCCGGCGCCGCGCCGTGGCGTCCGCCCGCCGTCGAACTGGCGACGTTGCGCCTCGCCGGCGGCACCGCCTGCGATGTCCTGATCGTCGGCGGCGGCATCACCGGCGCGATGACCGCCGAGGCGCTGACCCGGCAGGGACTTTCCGTGCTGGTGGTCGATCGCGCGTTCCCCGGTCACGGCAGCACCGCCGCCAGCACCGCCATGCTGCTCTGGGAAATCGATACGCCGCTGGTGGAACTGGCCGACGCCTATGGCTTCGACAAGGCTGTATCGGTCTACAGGCGCTCGCTGGCGGCGGTTCGCGAACTGGGCGCGCTGGTGGCGGGGCTGGGGATTGATTGCCGCCACGCGCCACGCCCGTCGCTCTATCTGGCGGAGGCCGGCGCGTTGCCGGACAGCCTCGCGGCCGAGCATGCTGCGCGGCAGCGGGCCGGACTTCCCGGCGAAGCGCTCGATCGCGGCGCCCTGATGGCGCGGTTCGGCATCGATCGCCCCGCCGCGCTGGTGGCAGAGGGAAGCGCCGAGTCCGATCCGGTGCGGCTGGCGCAGGGCCTGCTGCGGCGCGCCTTCGAGCGCGGTGCCCGCTTCGTCGCCGACGAGGTGGTTCGCTATGATTCCCTTCCGCATGGCGGCGCGGTGGCGCTCGCCTCGGGCGCCACGATCGAGGCGGGCACCATCGTGCTGGCGACCGGCTACGATATGCCCGATTTCGTGCCGTCCCGCCTGCACAGGATTGTCTCGACCTGGTGCATCGCGACGCCGCCGCAGGCGGCCGGCAGGCTCTGGCGCGACAGGGCGCTGATCTGGGAGGCGGCCGATCCCTATCTCTACGCCCGCTTCGACGCGGAAAACCGCCTGCTGGTCGGCGGCGAAGACGAGGAAATCGTCGACGCGACGGAGCGGGAGGCGCGGATGCCGGCGAAGGCCGCGCGACTGGTCGACCGGATGCGGGGGCTGCAGCCGCAGCTTTCGTTCGAGATCGAGGCGGCGTGGACGGCCGCCTTCGGCGAGACGGCGGACGGCCTGCCGCTGATCGGGCCGGTTCCAGGCGCACCGAACCTGCTGGCCGCCTATGGCTATGGCGGCAACGGCATCACCTTCAGCTTCCTGGCCTCGCGCATGATTGCGGCCTGGGTCGCCGGCGAGCCGCGCGCCTGGTTCGAGGACTTCGCGATCGATCGCTGAGACGCGGGAGCGTCAGCGCTTCTTCAGCGACATCAGGTAGGCGAGGACATCGCGCTTTTCGTCCTCGCGCAGGCGGAAGATCGTCATCGGAAAATGGTCTTCGTGCAGGAATTTCCGGAAATAGGCCTCGTTGCGGCCGGCGCGGCGGACGATGTCCTCGTAGCGCGGCGCCATCACCGGGTTCGGCTTGTCGTTGGCGCGCAGATGGCATTCGCGGCACCATTGGTCGACGACCTGCTTGCCGCGCGCCGCCGCGCTCTCGGCGAGTACCGGACCGGCCAGGCAGAGGCTGCCGAGCGTGATGAAAGCCAAACTTGCCAGACGCATCGCAGATCCCCCGATATCGAACCTCCGCCTGCTCTAGCGCACCGCTTCCGGCTTGGCTACCGGCGCCGGCGAGCGATCGCGAGCAGATCACCTTTCGTTCATCCGGGTTGCTATGGCGGCGCATGGACGCCACGTCTGGCACGGGCTGGCGGGCACTTCGATGACAATCCGCCGGAGAACAGAAATGAAGAAACTCACCCTGCTCCTGGCCCTATCGGGCCTTGTCCTGACTACCGGCTCGGCTCTCGCCGCAGACGTCTACAATGGTGTCGTCGCACGTGCCGATCCGATGACGGGTGAAGTGACGTTGCTGGGCGGCTCGACCTTCCAGGTCAGCGAGCCGGTCCTGCTGCACGGCCTGGCGCCGGGCGAGCACGTCATCGTCACGGTCAATGAGAATAACACCGTCGGAATTCAGGAAGACTCTTCCTATTCCGGCGCTGGTGACGGCGGGTACTAATCCTGTCCGCTCCCTTCATGGCCATCGCCTGTCTTGATAATCCTGGATCTCCCGGGACGGATGGTTCGTCCGCCCCGGGTTCGGTTTCTTTCCCCTCCCAGTAGAATTCGTTTGAATTCACCATCCAAAGCAGGAATGAGCGGTATTGTGCCGCGCCTGTCCTTGCCTGCCTCTGCGGCAGGGAAACGTCGCGTCCGTTCCGGGGGGAATCACATGGCATCGTCGTCGGCGCAGAAACTGTCCCTGCCCAATCTGAGCGCCATGGTGGTCGGCTCGATGGTGGGTGCGGGCATCTTCTCGCTGCCGCAGACCTTCGGCCGCGTCACAGGCGGCTTCGGCGCGCTGATCGCGTGGGCAATCGCCGGCACCGGCATGCTGATGCTGGCGCTGGTGTTCCAGAGCCTGTCGCGCCGCAAGCCGGATCTCGATGCCGGCGTCTTCGCCTATGCCAAGGCCGGCTTCGGCAACTATCTCGGCTTCGCCTCGGCGCTCGGCTACTGGACCGTCTGCTGCCTCGGCAACGTCTCCTATTTCGTGCTGATCAAGTCGACGCTGGGCGCGCTGGTGCCGACCTTCGGCGAGGGCAACACGGTGACCGCCATCCTCAGTTCGTCGCTGATCCTCTGGGGCGTGCACTTCATGATCCTGCGCGGCGTCAAGCAGGCGGCGGGCCTCAACACCATTGTCACCGTCGCCAAGATCATCCCGATCCTGATCTTCCTGGTCTTTGTCGGTTTTGGCTTCCAAGCCGACATCTTCGCGCTCAATTTCTGGGGCGGCGAGGCGCCGACCTTTGGCGATCTGTTCAACCAGGTGCGCGGCACCATGCTGGTGACGGTGTTCGTCTTCGTCGGCATCGAGGGGGCGAGCGTCTATTCGCGCTATGCCAGGAACCGCGACGATGTCGGTCTGGCCACCATCCTTGGCTTCGTCGGCGTGCTCTGCCTGCTGGTGCTGGTGACGATGCTGTCCTACGGCGTGCTGCTGCGGCCGGAACTGGCGGCCTTGCGCAATCCGTCCATGGCCGGCGTCTTGCAGGCGGTGGTCGGGCGCTGGGGCGCCGTCTTCGTCAGCATCGGCCTGATCATCTCGGTGCTCGGCGCCTATCTGTCCTGGTCGCTGCTCGCCGCCGAGGTGCTCTATTCCGCCGCGCGGATGGAGAGCATGCCGCGCTTCCTGGCGCGCGAGAACCGGAACCAGGTGCCGGCGGCGGCGCTGTGGCTGACCAGCAGCCTGATCCAGATCTTCCTCGTCTTCACCTTTTTCGCCGAGCAGGCCTTCCTGCTGGCGCTGAAGCTGACCTCGTCGATGATCCTGCTGCCCTATCTGCTGGTGGCCGCCTATGCGCTGAAGCTCGCCCTTCGCGGCGAGACCTATGCGGGCGATCCGGCGGCGCGGCGCGGCGATCTGGTGCGGGCGACGATCGCCACCGCCTATGCCGTCGGCCTGATCTATGCCGGCGGGCTCAAATTCCTGCTGCTTTCGACGGTGATCTACGCGCCCGGCACCATTCTGTTCGTCATCGCCCGCCGTGAGCAGGGCAAGCGCGTCTTCACGCCGGCCGAATGGGCTTTGTTCGCCGTCGCGGTCGCCGGCGCGCTCGCCGCGCTCTACGGCCTCGCCACCGGATTGATCAGCGTCTGAGCGAGTGGCGGCCGAAGTTTGCCGTCCGGACGATGACGCAAGGCATGGCCATCATATGGCTGCCGGATGAAATTTTGTTCATGTTCGTCCCGACCGATTGCCGCGCCTCGGGCCGGGGCCATCTTTGCAAAAGGGATGGGGAAACCGATCGGATCAAGGAAACGAAGTCATGAGCAAGCTCGCCTTCATTCTTCCCCTCGCCGGTCTTCTCGTCGGCGGTCCCGCCCTCGCGGCGGAAACAATCGGCGGTGTTGTGAGCCATGCCGATCCCGCCATGGGCACCATCACGATCGTCGGCAGTGGTACCTATCGGGTCAGCCAACCGCTCTTGCTCCGGAACCTCGCCCCCGGTGAGCATGTCATTATCACCAAGAACGACAACGGCACGATCGGCCTTCAGGAAGACAGCAATTTCTCCGACGGCAGCGGCCAGAACGCTTACTAGGCGACAATCAAACGAAGAGGGCCGCCCAGTGGGGCGGCCCTCTTCGTTTTTGTGCCGCCAGGCCTTGGCGGCCGTCACGGGGTCTTGACGGAACCGGAGTTCAATGCGGAACCTGTCGCCGCGAAGGGACGGGGGAGATGTCCGGTCGCGCGGCGCCGGCGAGGGTCCGGGGCGCGCGCATCGGTGGCGTTTCCTTTCCGTTCCGAAAAATCACAGGGAATGGAACGCCATGGCACTTGAAACACGTCCGCTCGGACGGACGGGGATCCCGGTCACCACGCTCGGCTTCGGCTCCGCGCCGCTCGGCGATCTCTATCACCGGCTCGACGACAAGGCGGCGCTCGGCGCCGTCGAGGCGGCAGTCGAGGCGGGCGTCACGCTCTACGACACCTCGCCCTTCTACGGCCACGGCCTGGCCGAGCACCGCATCGGCACCGTGCTGCGCCGTGTGCCGCGCAAATCCTATGTGCTGTCGACCAAGGTCGGCCGCTGGATGGACCCGCTGCATCAGCCGGCCGACGGCAACACCCAGCCGCCGAATTTCGCCGGCGGCCTGCCGCATCCGGCCCGCCTCGATTACTCCTATGACGGCGCCATGCGCTCGCTGGAGCAGTCGCTGATCCGCCTCGGCACCGACCGGATCGAGATCGTGCTGATCCACGATGTCGACGTCTATACCCATGGCAAGGACAAGGTCGAAGGCCACTTCAAGGCGGCGATGGACGGCGTCTACAAGGCTCTGGAGAAGCTCCGCGCCGAGAAGGTGATCGACGCGATCGGCGTCGGCCTGAACGAGGCCGACATGTGCGAGCGCTTTGCCCGCGCCGGCGATTTCGACGCCATGCTGCTGGCCGGCCGCTATTCGCTTCTGGAGCAGCCGGCGCTCGACAGCTTCCTGCCGCTGGCGGTGGAGAAGGGCATCGGCATGATGCTGGGCGGCGTGTTCAATTCCGGCATCCTCGCCACCGGCCCGGTCCCGGGCGCGAAATACAATTATCGGGATGCGCCGCCGGAGATCCTCGACCGCGTGGCGAAGATCCAGGCCGTCTGCGAAGCGCATGGCGTCTCGCTTGCCGACGCGGCGCTCCGCTTCCCGCTCGGTCATCCCGCCGTCGCCTCGCTGGTGATGGGCTCGGTCTCGGCTGACGAGACGAAGCGCAACCGCGCCGCCTTCGAGCGTCCGGTGCCGGTCTCGCTCTGGTCCGATCTGAAGACGGCCGGCCTGCTCCGCCCCGACGCGCCGACGCCGGCCTGACGAACGACACCCGGCGGTGACCTAGGTCGCCGCCGGCCGCTCGATCCCTTGTCCTGGACTTACCGTCTCCCGCCGGTCTGCCGCGCGAAATCGATGGGATTCGGCTAGGGCTGGATGGCGCAGGCCGGACCGCCTGTTAGGTCAGGCGCCGACCCGTATCCACGGATGCCCTACTGCACCAATTGCGATTCTTGTTCGACCTGGCCAGGGAGCGCGCCTATCGCACCGCGCTGCTGAGATCGTCGGTCTTGCAATGGGTGAATCTCGACCGGTTCCTGTTGGCGGCCCGAATCGATCAACTCGTCTGCGCCGAGACCAGCGGCAGCCGCTGGCCAATGATCTCGGCATTGACGACGCCTTTGCCGTCGAGCAGTTCGAGGCTCGAGTACTATTGAGCGGCGGCGGGCGCGCATGTCGGAAGGGGGGCGTCCCGAATTCGGTGCTGCCTCACACCTGTCTCCGGAACCGGCTGCCCCCGGGCGGGTTGAATCCCAGCAGGCGCGCATGTCGGCTTGCTCAGGGAGGGAATTCCATGACCCAGTTCACCGAACAAGAGATCGCGGACGAAGCCCACCGGATCTGGCTGGCCGAACGGAAGCCCGAGGGCAGGGCGGAGAGCCACTGGCACCAGGCGATCGAGAACCTGAAGGCGCGCAGCAACCTGCCGGCCGAGAGCGCCAGCGCCGCCGCCGGCGAGCGCATGCCATCCGAAAAGATCGCGTCGGAACTCTGAACCGCGGCGTCCGTCCCGGGATCGAATCCCACTCGGCCTCCGCCGCGCGAGGGAGATCTGTCGCTTTGCCCTCTTCGCCGCCAGCATCGGCTCGATGCTGGGAGCGCTCTTCGGAAGGCGCTCGGGCCGCTGCGGCCAGATCATCGTCGAGTCCTGGAGCCGAGGCTCCGCCTCGCCGGCCAGGGCTGGCGAAAACGACCGCACAGATCCGTCGTCGGGCGTGGGTCGCGCAAGAGTCGGCGCAGCGAAGGATGACAGCCGACGCGTCGCGTCAATCCGGCTCGCATGGCGAGGTCCTCGCAAGCGATGATCAGAACGGACCTAACCTATTCGTCGCTTCCTCGCGCTCAAGGCAATGTCGAGGCTTTTCGCGCGGTGTTGACACCTTCATAGCGCTCGCAGCTTTCGCGCTGCCGCCGAGGCGTGACGACCAAGACGGCGGGCCTTCCGGCCTTTCCTGTCGTGAGCCGCACCCGGGATGCGGGAGCCGCCACCGATGTCGTCGATCTTTGATGCCGGGCAAGTTGGAACTGCTTGGCTGAGCGATGTCGGCAAGGTCTTGTCAAGGTTTTCAAACTCCGATAGCAATTTGTTGAGTGCTAAACAACTCGGATAAACCCGAGGGTTTTGAGCCGCTACGGAGGACCCATGGCATTGGAAGAAGCGATCGCGCTGTTTCAGCGCGAGTGCGAGGCTATCTGGCTGAAACAGCCTGAAGAGATTCGTATTCTGTCGCGCGGCGAAGGCGTGCGCGGCGTGGGTTCGCGCGGGCAGTATCTGACCCCGCTGATCTTCGCCGAGGGCACGGCCCGGTCGCTCGCCGACGAGACCATGTGGGTGGTTCGCCTGATGTGCGACCGTCCCGAAACCGATCTCGCCACGCTGAAGGTGGTCATTTCGGAGATGGTCGGCCGCAAGGCGGGCTTCTTCGAACTGTTCGGTCTCGAACATGCCTCGGGTCTGGTCCGCACCTACATCGCCGAGGCGCAGGCCGTCGACAATCTCGACGATCTGCGGCGTCTGACGGATGCGGCGCTGGCCTATGCCAACCGCGTGCATGTGTGGCTGGACGCGGCCTTCCCCTGGGGGGTCTGCACCGGATTCATGCGTCCGGGTTACGGCACGCGCAATGCCGAGGGTCTGGAGCAGGGAGCCCGTTCATGAAACTGATCCTCAACATGGATGGCCGCGACACCTGCACCATCGAGATCTGGGAAGACCGCTATCCGGCGGTGGCCGAGGCGCTGCGCAAGGTTCTGCCGGTGACCAGCATCGCCCAGCACGGCAAGATCGTCGGCGATCTCCTGTATTTCTGCCTGCCGGTGCTGATGCCGAACGAGAAGCCGCTGACGCTGACGGAAATCTGCCGCCAGCGCCGCGCCGAGAAGGGGACCGCCGGCGGTTCCGTCTGCTTCTACGGTCCGCGCCAGCAGATCTGCATCTACTACGGCGACGATGTCTCGCCCGAGCCGTTCGAGCTGTCCTATTGCGGCGAGATCATCGAGGGCAACACCGAGATGGAACTCGCCGCCGTGAAGACCTGGACCAGCCCGGGTGTCCCGCTGACCCTGCGACTGGCTTGATCTGATCCCCGCGCGTCCGCAAGGCCGCGCGGGTTTTTGCATAAGAAACCATCCAGAAAAATCGGGAACCATCATGAAACGTCGTATGAACTGGCTGGGTCGTGCCGGTCTCGCTTTGGTCGCCGCCGGCCTGCTGCAGGGCCTCGCCGCGCCGGCGCCGGCCTTGGCGCAATCGCAGGATTCCGTGACCTTCGGCTTCTTCGCGCCGCTGACCGGCCGCTTCGGCGCCAATGGCGAGCGCTTCAAGGAAGCCGTCAACCTGTTCGTCGAGCAGACCAACGCCGCCGGCGGCATCGGCGGCAAGCCGCTGGTCGTGCTGACCGAAGACGATCGCGGCGAGCCGATGCAGGCGACCGCCATCGCGCAGAAATTCTCCGAGAATCCCGCCGTCGTCGCGGCGATCGGCTCGTTCACCAGCGGCAACTCGATCGCCGCCGGCGAGATCTTCGCCGCCGCCGGCGTGCCGCAGGTCAGCCCGTCGTCGTCGCACCCCGACTACACCAAGATCTCCAAGTACCAGTTCCGTATCCCGAATACCCAGGACACGATGTCCCTGAAGTATGTCTCGGCGCTGAAGGACAATGCCCCGCACAAGCGGGTCGCCATCATCTATTTCCAGGATGACTGGGGCATCTTCGTCGGCAACGCTACCAAGGCGGCGCTGGAGAAGGACGGCTCGGAAGTGCCGGTGTTCGAGGCGATGCTTCCCGACGCTCGCGATTTCCGGCCGCTGGTGACGAAGCTGCGCCAGGCCAATGTCGACAGCATCCTGCTCGCCAGCCACTACGGCCCGTCGGCCACCTTCCTGCAGCAGCTGCGGCAGGCGGGCCTGGAGCAGACGGTTGTCGGCCCCGAGACGCTCTACAATCCCGAGCTGATCACGCTCGCCGGCGATGCCGCGAACGGCGTCATCACCACCACCTATTTCTTCCCGGGTGATCCGACGAAGGTCGCCTTCGTCGACGCGTACAAGGCCAAGTATGGCCGCGATCCCGACCTCTGGGCGGCCTATGCCTATGACGCGATCGCCATCGCGACCGCCGGAGCCAAGGCTCTGGCCGACGCCGGCAAGCCGGTCACCCGCGACGCCCTGCGCGACGCGATCGCCGACCTGCCGGCCTATGACGGCGTGACCGGCGTGACGAAGTTCGTCAACGGCACCCCCGCCAAGGATCTGACGATCCTGAAGATCAAGGACGGCGCCTACACGCTGCTTCAGTGACGATCTCCCGGCCATGATTGCGCCGAGGGCCCGATAGCGGGTCCTCGGCCGCCAGGCGGCGATCTTTCAAGGCTTACCCGACATGCTGGAACTCTTCCTGAGTCAGATCCTTAACGGGGTCGTGATCGGCTTCGTCTATGCCCTCATCGCACTTGGCTTCAGCCTCGTGTTCGGTGTGGCCAACATCATCAACTTCGCCCAGGGCGCGCTGTTGATGCTGGGAGCGTTCCTGACCTTCACCATGGTCAGGCTAGGTGCGCCCATCGCCGTGGCGATCCCGCTGGCGATTGCCATCACCACGGCCACCGGCATGTTGATCGAACGCCTGGCGCTGCGGCCGTTGCAGAACGCGCCCTATATCGCGCCGCTGCTGTCGACGCTGGCGATCGCCATCATCTTCGACGCTGCGGCCGAGATGATCTGGACGGCGGAGATCCAGTCCTTTCCGTCGCCGCTGTCGAAATATGTGGTGTTCGTCGGTTCCGCCTATCTGACCGGCGTCGACTTCCTGATCATCGCCGTGTCGCTTTCCGTCATGGCGGGACTGATGCTGTTCCTGTCGCGCAGCTGGATGGGCAAGGCCCTCCGCGCCACGGCGCAGGATCCCGAGGCGGCGACGCAGATGGGCATCAACGTGCCCCTGATGCGGCAGTTCTCGTTCGGACTCGCCGGCGCTCTCGGCGCGCTGGCCGGCGTGCTGATCGGCATGTACTACATGTCCGTCTTTCCGCAGATGGGCATCCCCTACGGCCTCAAGGGCTTCGCCGCGGCATTGCTGGGCGGCCTGTCGTCGATACCCGGCGCCATCGTCGGCGGCATTCTGCTCGGCATCTTCGAGAGCCTCGCCTCCGGCTATGTCGGTGAAGGCTGGCGCGACGTCATCGCCTTCAGCGTGCTGCTGCTGGTGCTGATCGTCCGTCCGCACGGCCTGTTCGGCAACAAGTCGCTCGACGCGCTGGGCGGCGCCTCGGGCGCCACGGGTGGCATTCCGACCACCTCGGTCGTCGCTTCGATGGCAGGCGCCACAGGGCGCACCAAGCAACGGCTGATCGAGGCGCCGTTGCTGGTCCTGCTCGGCGTCATCGCGCTGTTCGCGCTGCTCCCGGCGCTGGGCGGCTCCAACTATCTGCTCCAGGTCGGCACGCAGGCGGCGATCTATGCCGTGCTGGCGGTGTCGCTCACCCTGTTGACCGGCTCGGCCGGTATCATCTCGATCGGTCATGCCGCCTTCTTCGGCGTCGGCGCTTATGCGGCAGCCCTGGCAGGGCGCAACTGGGGGATCCCCGCCGAGGCAGCCTTCCTGCTGGCCGGTGTCGCGGCGGCGGTGTTCGCGGCGGTGCTCTACTGGCCGACGATCCGCCTGTCCGGCCACACGGTCGGCCTTGCGACGCTCGCCATCGGCCAGATCGTCTATCTCGTCTGCCTGAACTGGGTGGATGTCACGCGCGGCCCGATGGGCATTCCCGGCGTGCAGCGGCCCTCGCTGCTGCTCGGCGGCATCGACATGAAGAGCCTGGCGGCGCAGTACTGGCAGGCCCTGGTGGTCCTCGCCATCGCGGTCACGATCGCCTTCGCGATGCTCAACTCGCCGATCGGCCGCACCTGGCGCGCCATCCGGGAGGACCGGCTGGCCGCTCGCGCCTCCGGTGTTCCGGTTTCGCGCTATCTGACGCTGGTGTTCCTGGTGTCGGGCTTCCTGGCCGGACTGGCGGGCGCGCAGTTCGCCTTCCTGCAGAACTTCGTCAGTCCCGAGAGCTTCATGATCGACACGTCGATCGTGCTGATCTCGATGATCGTGCTGGGTGGTCTCGGCAACATCACCGGCGCGCTGGTGGGCGGCGTCCTGCTGGCCTTGCTGCCAGAGGTCCTGCGCGAGTTCGCGCAGTATCGAATGCTCGCCTATGGCGCGATTCTTCTCCTTCTTCTGCGCTTCCGTCCGCAGGGACTGGCAGGGACCCGATGAGCATGAGCACCCCAAACTCCGCCGCGCTCGTCATCGACAAGGTCAATCGTCGCTTCGGCGGTGTCGTGGCCGCCAATGCGTTGGATTTCACCATTCGCCAGGGCGAATTCCTCGCGGTGGTGGGGCCCAATGGCGCCGGCAAATCCACGCTGTTGCAGATGATCAGCGGCGTCATCCGCCCGCAGGAAGGCGAAATTCGCCTGGGCGGCCGGCGCATCGACCGGCTGACACCCGAGGCGATCAACGCGCTCGGCATCTCGCGCACCTTCCAGACGAGCCGCGTGTTCCCGATGCTGACCATCCGCGACAGCATCCTGGTCGGCACCCAGGTTGGCCTGATCGGAGGCGGGCGCAGCCCGCGCCGCTACGGACCGGTCGGCGAACTCGTCTCGGCGCTGTTCCGGTTGCCCGGCTATCGCGCCAGCGCTGCCGCGGCCGAAGCCCGCGCGGAAGAGGTGATGAAGATGTTCGGCGACCGGCTGTGGCCGCGCCGGAACGACCAGGCATTCTCGCTGTCCTACGCCAACCGGCGCCGGCTCGAGATTGCCCGCGCGCTGGTCCAGGATCCCGACATCCTGCTCCTGGACGAGCCCGCCGCCGGCATGAACCCCAGCGAGACCGACGAGCTGACCGAGATCATCGCGGAGCTGCGCCGCAGCCGGCCGTCGATGACGATCGTCATGGTCGAGCACAAACTGCAGGTCGTTCGCCAACTGGCGGAACGCTGCATCGTCATGTCCCAGGGCACGGTGATCGTCGACGATACGCCGGCCGGAGCTCTGGAGGATCCGCGGGTGATCGAGGCCTATCTGGGCACGAAGCGCTCGGCTGCCGCCTTTGGAAAGGTGAACGACGATGGCTGAGGCACCCAAGTCGGCACCGCTGGTGTCGTTGACGGATATCGATGTGTTCTACGGTCCGGTGCAGGCGCTGTTCGGCGTCAATGTCTCCGTCATGCCCGGCGAGACGGTCGTCGTTCTCGGCGGCAACGCGTCGGGCAAGTCGACGACGGTCAAGACCGTGCTGGGGCTGGTCAAGGTCGCGCGCGGCGATGTCACCTTCGAGGGGCAGCGCGTGAACGGCACGCCCGCCTACCAGATGATCGCGCGCGGTCTCGGCTCGATCCCCGAGGGACGGCGGATGTTTTCCGAGATGACCGTCCTGGATAATCTCAAGCTCGGGGCCTATGTCCGCCGCGGCGAACCCAAGGCCGAGATGGACGCCCAGATCGAAGAGGCGCTGGCCATGTTCCCGAGGCTCGCCGAGCGACGCAACCAGATATCCGG
Source organism: Kaistia granuli DSM 23481 (assembly GCF_000380505.1). Lineage (GTDB taxonomy): Bacteria > Pseudomonadota > Alphaproteobacteria > Rhizobiales > Kaistiaceae > Kaistia > Kaistia granuli. The sequence goes on from NZ_AQYH01000005.1 coordinate 198,523, forward strand.
CACAATGTCCGGCGGTGAGCAGCAGATGCTGGCCATGGCGCGCGCATGGATGCGCAAGCCGAAGCTGCTCTGCATCGACGAGCCGTCGATGGGACTGTCGCCGCTTTTCGTCGATCAGGTCTACGACATCCTGGCGAAGTGGAAGGCCCTCGGCCTGACGATCCTGATGGTCGAGCAGAACGCCAACATGGCGCTGTCGATCGCCGATCGGGGCTATGTGCTCAAGCAGGGCCACGTCTCGGTGACCGGGACGGCTGCCGAGCTTCGGGACAATGACGACGTTCGTCGCGCCTATCTTGGAGGATAAGGGCATGCAGATCGACTCGGCCTTGCGCCGGCGGTTGATTGAGGAGATGGCCGCCACGGTCGAGGCGCATTGTCAGGAGCTGACGGAGCTGGACCAGGCCATCGGCGATGGCGACCACGGCACCGGCATGAAGCGCGGCTTCGATGCGGTGCTGGCCCATGCCGACAAGCTGGCGGACCAGCCGCTGCCGGCGGCCCTGCGCGGTATCGGCCAGACGCTCGTGATGTCGATGGGCGGCGCCTCCGGCCCGCTCTATGGCACCTTCTTCCTGGAGTTGGGCAAGGCGCTGGACGAGAACCCCGACCGGGCGGCTTTCGCGGCCGGTTTCGCCCGAGCCATGGCCGCGGTCGCCGCGCGCGGCAAGTCCGAGCCAGGACAGAAGACTCTGCTCGATGTGTTGGCGCCGGTTTCAGCCGCGCTGGCGGAGAATGAGACGCCTGCGGGCATTGCACGCGTCGCCGCCGAGGCTGCCGAAGCCACTGTGCCGATGCAGGCGCTGCGTGGGCGGGCCGCTTTCCTGGGTGCCCGCTCGGTGGGACATATGGATCCCGGCGCACGCTCGGCCTCGTTGATCATCGGTGCCGTCTGTGCCGTGCTGGAAGGAACATCTGGATGAACGTCGGAATCGTGATCGTCTCGCATTCGCCCAAGGTGGCGGAGGGCGCCGCCGACATGGTGCGCCAGATGGTGGGGGACAGCGTGCCGCTCGCCTATACGGGTGGCGACGAGGCAGGGGGCCTGGGAACCAGCGTGGCGCGCATCCTGGATGCGATCAACGCCGCGTGGAGCGAGGCGGGAGTCGCCGTGCTGGTCGATCTCGGCGGCGCCGAGACCAACAGCGAGATGGCCATCGAGATGCTGCCGCCGGAACGCCGGGAGCGTGCGGTGATCTGCAACGCGCCCATCGTCGAGGGCGCCGTCATCGCCGCAGCGGAAGCCTCGGGCGGATCGTCGCTGGCGAAGGTTCAGGCCGTCGCCGACGAGCTGTCGTCGCAATAAGGGATTCCCGATGTCGCAGGAACATGTCGTCGCTTCGGCCATCCTCACCAACGAATCGGGCATGCACGCCCGGCCTTCCGTCAAGCTGACGCAGCTGGCCAAGTCCTTCCCGGCGGCGATCGAGGTTGCGACCGACGAAGCCGGCCCGTGGGTGGACGCCAAGAGCCCGGTGAAGCTCATGCGATTTCGCGCGCCGCAGGGCACGCGGCTCTGGATGCGCGCCTCCGGCGAGGGGGCGCAGCAGGCGCTCGACGAAATGATGTCGCTGGTCTCCCGTAACTTCGACGAGGCTGGCCCGGCGCCGGATGGCGGCGGTCATGGCTGAGCGGCTGCTCGTCGGGGTCGCGGCGTCGCCGGGACTGGTCTCGGGTCGCCTGTGGCGCCCCGAGTCCGAGGCCGCCTCGCAGGCCGATCCTGCCGCGTCCACCGGGGATGACGAGGCGGCATTGCATGGCGCCATCGCTTCGGCGGGGCAGGCGCTGGCGGCGCTGCTGGGGGAACTCGACGGCGACGAGGCCGAGGTGGTCGGCATGCAGATCGCCTTTCTCGAGGATGACGAGCTGGCCCGTCCGGCCTTTGAGGCGATTGCCGCAGGCCAACCGGCCGGCGCGGCCTGGGCGGCAGCCATGGATGCCGAGATCGCCGCCTATCAGGCCTCGGACGACGAGTATTTTCGCGCCCGCGCCGTCGATTTCCAGGATATCCGCGATCGTGTCCTGGCGGAGCTGTCCGGCGGGGCGAGCGGGCCGCTGGTGGTGCCCGACCACGCGATCCTGCTGGCGGCCGAACTGCGCCCGTCCGAGTTCCTGTCGGCCCGCTGGGGCGCTGGCGCGGGACTTGCGCTGGCGCAGGGCAGCCCGACCAGCCATGTCGCCATGCTGGCGCGCGGCCGAGGGCTTGCCATGGTGGTCGGACTGGGCCCCGAGGTGCTGGATCTCCACGGCGAGGCGCTTCTCGACGGCGCCGAAGGAACGCTGGTTGTCGCGCCGGAGCAAGGTCGATTGGCAGCGGCCGGCGCCCGTATCGCTTCGGAAGAAGCCGGCCGGGCGCAGGCGGCGGTCTATGCCGCGCGGCCGGCGCTCAGCCGTGACGGTGTGCGGGTCGCCGTGCAGGCGACCATCGCGGATCCGTCAGACCTCGACGGTCTGGATCCGGCCCATTTCGATGGCATCGGCCTGGTACGGACCGAATTGTTCCTCGATCGCCCGGAGCGGTTGACGGACGAGGAGGGGCAGCTAGCCGCCTATGCGCGGATCCTCGCCTGGGCCGGCGGGCGGCCGGTGACGGTTCGCACGCTCGATGCCGGCGGCGACAAGCCTATCGCGGGCTACACGCCGGCGCATGAAGCCAATCCGTTTCTGGGCATGCGCGGGATCCGTCTGTCGCTGCGCCATCCCGACGTGTTCCGCGTCCAGCTGCGCGCGCTGGCCCGCGCCGCGGCGACCGGGCCGCTCAAGGTGATGCTGCCGATGGTGACGCTGCCGCGCGAACTCGCGGATGCCCGCGCCCTGCTCGAAGCCGAGATCGCGGCATTGGCCGCGGCCGGCGTCGCGCATGGCCGTCCCGCGCTCGGCATCATGGTTGAGGTTCCGGCCGTCGCCATCACCCCCGAACGGTTCGACGCCGAATTCTTCTCGATCGGATCGAATGATCTGGTGCAGTATACCTGCGCCGTCAGCCGCGAGGAGGCCGCGTCGGCGGAGCTCGGTTCTGTGGCGGATCCTTCGGTTTTGGCACTGATCGCCCGCGTGGCGGCGCATGGCCGGCAGGTCGGGCGCGAAGTCAGCCTGTGCGGCGACGCCGGCGGCGATCCGGCCTTGGTGCCGGCGTTGCTGACGGCCGGCCTGCGGTCGCTCTCGGTCCAGCCCGGATTGGCCGGTGCGGTCAAGGCGGTGATCGCCGGGCTCGATCTGGCTTCGACCGATGAACCGAGCACCCCGCCGTCATGACGACATCCCGCGTTCCCAAGCCCGTCCGGAATTACAAGGAGCTGCTGCGCAGCGTCCTGGACAACCGGCCCTCGGGTACGCGGCAAAGGCTGGCGGTGGCGCTGGGCACGAACCGATCCTTCGTGTCGCAGATCAGCAGTCCCAGCTACCGGGTGGCCATCCCCACCCATCACATCGATACGATCCTCGAAGTCTGCCATTTCTCGCCAGCCGAGAAGGCCGAGTTCCTGGCCGCCTATGATGTCGCTCATCCCAACCAGCGGCAGCAATCCGACAACAGCCCCGGCCATCGGACGATCCAGATGACCGTGCCGGATCTGGGCAATGCGAGGGCCAATCGTCTGATGGACGAGGCGCTGCACGACATGGTCCGCAACATCATCCGCATCCTGCAAGAAAAGTGACCCGCATTCAGGGGGAGGAAGTCCATGAAGAAACTGATCAACAGCGTGGCCGATGTGCTGGACGAAAGCCTGGACGGTTTCGCCGCCGCCCATGCCGATCTGATCGAGATGGATGGCGAGCGACGCTTCCTGCGCCGCCGCGCGGCGGCCTCCGGCAAGGTGGCGCTGATTTCCGGCGGCGGCTCCGGCCACGAGCCCCTGCATGCGGGTTTCGTCGGACTGGGCATGCTGGACGCGGCCGTGCCGGGCGCGATCTTCACCTCGCCGACGCCGGACCGCATCCTGGCCGCGATCGAGGCGGTCGGCTCCGATGCCGGCGCCCTTCTGATCGTCAAGAACTATGAAGGCGACGTGATGAACTTCGAGATGGCGGCGGAGATGGCCTCCGGGCCGGTCGCGCGCGTTCTCGTCAATGACGACGTCGCGGTCGACAACTCGGCCTACACCATTGGTCGGCGCGGCGTGGCGGGAACGCTGGTGGTCGAGAAGATCCTCGGCGCCGCCGCCGAGCAGGGGATGGATCTGGCCGAGCTGGTCGCGCTCGGCGAGCGGGTCAACGCCGCGACGCGCTCCATGGGCGTGGCGCTGAGCTCCTGCACGGTGCCGGCCGCGGGCAAGCCGACCTTCGAGCTGGCCGAAGACGAGATCGAGATTGGTGTCGGCATCCATGGCGAACCGGGCCGCCGGCGCGCGCCGATGGCGCCGGCCGATGCGATCGTGAACGAACTGCTGGACGCGATCCTCGCCGATCTGCGCCCGGCCGCCGGATCGCGCTGCCTGCTGTTCGTCAACGGTTTCGGCGGCACGCCGTCGAGCGAACTTTACGTCGTGTACAACGCGGCCCAACGCCGTCTTGAGGCCGAGGGGCTGGACGTCGCGCGCAGCCTGGTCGGCACCTATGTGACGTCGCTGGAAATGGCCGGTTGTTCGCTGACCGTGACCGTTCTGGACGATGATCTGGCGGCGTTGTGGGACGCGCCGGTGCGGACCCCGGCCTTGCGCTGGTAGAGCCACGCGCGAATATGGCCGATTGCGCAGGAGATCCGCGTCGTCTCGGTCTCGCCGGGGCGGGTCGACACGGAATTCGTCAAGGGGCTCGACCAAGAATGGCGCGATCGGCAGGCGGCGCAGACGCCACTCGGGCGGGTTTCTGCGCCTGAGGACGTTGCCTCGCTCCTGCCGTTCGCGATCGGATCGGTCATTCCGATCGATTGCGGGAGGCCTTTGGGCTAGCGCATGGCCAGGTCGTGGCTGGGATGTTCTCCGGCAGCCTTTCGATCACCACATGGCTCGCTGACCATCGCTGAGCGATTTGGCCGAGTTACGCCCGGCATGATTGCCATCCGTTCGCAGCCGGTCAGGCTTTGAGCGCGGGGTGCATTCATAGGCCTCGCTATCAAGGCGACTCGAGATTTTTGAGCAGGCTCTCGAACGTCGTCAGGGGGGCATCCGACGATAGGCTATTCGCATCGGATTGTGCCTCCAGGCGCAGTGGCAGTCGGCGTACGCCGCTGGGGCTGTAGCCGAATCGCTGTGTGAAGGCGCGGCTGAAATTGGCGGCCGAGTCGAAGCCGAAGGTCTCGGCCACGTCGGCGATCTTCCGTGTTTCCGAGAGGTCCGCCAGCATGGTGTGTGCGGCGAGCAGGCGCCGCTCCCGTATGTATTTCAGAACGCCGCCGGAACTCTCGAACAACTCATATAGACGCGTGCGTGAAATCGCCAGTTCCCGGCTGAGGGTGTCCGGAGTCAGATTCTCGGAAGCCAGATGGCTCTGGATGAATCGCCGCGCTCTTGTCATGAGTCCGACATACGAAGCCTGATCCGTCTCGCAACCTGTTCCCACCAGATAGGAGACTGTGTCGAAAACCACCTCCAGCAGGCTGCTCCTCACGCTGGAGAGGTCATCATGGGTCAGCCGATCGAGGCCTCCCTCGACGCTCGTCACGAAATCCACCAGCAGCCTGGAGTGCTGGCCGCCCAGGACCACGTGATGGCTGGCCTCCGGCAGGCCGCCGCGCGGCGCGAAGCGGTCGACGGGCGCGATCAGCGTGACCGATTCAGCCGCAGTGGCGCGCCCGCGGAACGGCTGGCCGAGCGATCGGATTTCGACCGTTCCTGGACGACCCTCCGCCACGCGATCATCGACGGCGGTCCAGCTTTGACCCGAACGGAGAATGGTGAGTTGCCAATGGTCGATCGGGCTGAACCGGACCTGCTCGCGCGACCGCTCATAGCTGAACGCCGGAGCGGATTGCTGCACCAGCAGGATGCCACCGAGATTCCAGACGGCCTGACGGACCCGAAAACCTTGCTCGGCGCCGACGCCGGGCGGTAGGCGCACGTCCAGCAGCGGCGCCAGATATGTCTGCCAGGCACGAAACTGCTGATCCGCCGCGAGATGATCGGTGGCAAAGCGATGCGGGACGAGAGCAGCCGATTGGCTTGGTTCTTCCCCGAGCGGGATCAGCGGTACGCGCGGCAGGCGTCGGCGCTCGATAAATTCGGTCTGCTGGTCGATATCCTTGGAATCGTCGGCCGCCACCGGGGCACCCCTGTTAAGCCTAGACAATAGGCTAGACGCAAAGGCGGAGCCTATCAAGGTGGGCGAGATTTTCTAGCATTTAAATAAGGATAGCTGACTATTCAGTAAGTATAATGGATGCGCTTATAATCTGAATTGTCCACTCAAGTCTGGCGGATCGACAGAAGAAGCGCCCTTCCGGCCGTGCTAAAGTACAGTCAAGCCGACCATTCCGCTGCGGGGGGATAGTGTCAATTTGAATGAAATTATCGAGGGTTCTCGGCGAAAATGTTAGCGGGCTGCCGCTAAGACGTCCTCTGGATCACCAGTAGGAGGCAATCCTGTGAGACACAATGAACTGCTTCGGAATACCCGCTGGAAGAGTCTGAATTGCTTGGCCATCGTCGCTTTCGGATTGGCAACGTGCGTGGCGTTGCCGGTCGGCGCGGAGGCGAAGGAAGCCCGGAAGAAGAAGGACGACACCCGGACCGTCTATCTCGTCAAATACCAGGTCAATGGCGAGGTCCGCTACAACAAGGTCGGCAAGGGGCAGGTCGTCAAGATTTCCGCCGCCGACAACGCGCGCGCCGGTTCCCTTGTCTGCACGCCAAGCGGCTTCGGACAGAAGTCACGATGCCATTCGCGCGGCCTCTTCTGAGGCGCCACACCGGCGCCCGCGTCGCTCCAGTTCCTTCGCCGTTCGGCCCCGCGCATTCCGAAAGCGTCCGACCGCTTTCGGGATGTCTGCGTTCGTGAGGTTCGGTAGGGCTCGGCTCTGCAGGGGACAGTCAGCGCGCGGCCTCCAGACGAGCCACATTCTTGCCGACGCGGTCGCCGCTGACGAACTTGCGGGCTTCGTCGCCGGGTCGCATGGGATTGTGCCGGAAGACATACCATTCACCGCCCAAGGCGGGCTTCTGGTAGATCACCCCGTCCTTCTCCCTGTGCAGGAAGCAGGTGCTGTTGTTGCCGTAGCCGGTCTGGTAGTGCCAGACGACCTGCATACAGACCTTGCCGCCGAAGCTGGCCTTCCAGCGACCCTTGCCATAGGACCACACATCACCCTTTTCCGACCATCCGGTGAAACGGTGGCGTTCGGGCGAGAAGTAGCCGCCGCCAGTCTTCCATTTCCACGTTTTGCCGGAATAGAGCGCTTCAAGCGCCTGCACGCTCATCGGCGTGGCGGCGGCGGCCAGTTTCGCCGTCGCGGCCGCAGATTTCGATTGGGGGGCAGCATGGGCTCCCGCCACGAAGAGAAGGGGCAGAGCCGCGAGGGCGATCGAAAATCGGGTCGGAAACACTTTGCTTTCCTCTCATGTCCGGGGTGCATCCGCATGGGCAGGTCGCGTGTCGGCGGCGATGCACGTGCAATGCAGAAGCGGGGAGCGGCCCTTGGGCCATCGACCGGAGCCGCTCCAGCGGATCAGTTCGTTGGCCATTCCAGGGGGTGGTTCGCGACCTGCCAATCGGGGCGGCCCACATCCTTCGGCCAGGGATAGACTTCCCGGTCGTTGAAGTAGACCACCGAGGTCATGGCCGGGAATTCGGGATGCGGCCGATTGGCCTCCAACGCCCAAGAGCGGACGTAGTCGTCAGAGCCTTCGTAGCCGAGCTCTGCGATCACGATCGGCTTGCCGAAGCCCTTGACCCGATCATAGCCAGGCTTGGTCCGCTCCAAGAAGCCCACATCCCGGCCGACGGTCAGCTTGTCATAGGGCTGGTATCCGAAGACCGACAGGCCGATCGTGTCGACATAGTCGGCGCCGGGGTAGAAGGCTTCGAGGCCCTCGTCGCCCTTGGGCGACCACATGTACTGGGCGTTGGGCAGGTGCTTGCGGCACACGTCCACCACATGACGGTAGGCCTTGATGTAGTCTTCCGGACGCCAGGAGGACCAGGTGAACTGGCCGGATTTGTCGTCCATTTCCTGGGCCCATCGGATCGTCACGGGGCTTTTCAGCTTTGCCGCCGTGGAGCAGACGGCGGTCATGTTGGAATCGTACCGTCCCTTCAGGATGCCGCTGAGAAGATCCTCGGGCGTGGCGCGCCAGTCGCGGGCCCATGACCAGGGTTCCACGCTGATCAGGAGCGCCCGCCCGCGCTCGCGGGCATAGGCGTCCGCCATGGCGAGGCTTTCCAGGTCGACATCCTCCCAGGGCAGGAAGAGATGCTCGATCTTGGAGTTGGAGTCGTTGGCGTAGTCCCCATGCGGATCATAGGCGCCGGCGATCAGGGACTTAGCGGCGATTACCGGCCGCTTGTCCTGGAACTGGCTGCGATTGTCGACATTGGCGCCGGAAGCGCCACTCGCCGCATAGACAGCGCCAGAGAAGAACGCGCCGCAAAGTAGGGTTGCAGCCACCACATAGCGTGATTTCATAGCCGTCTCATTTCTTCGCTTGCTGTTTCATCGCCGGCCGGGCCTTTGGCGGCTGCGCTGGCTTCAGTTCGTCGAACCGGCCGGAGACCAGATCCGCGGAGACGAGCTTGTTCGCCTCGTCGTCCTCGCGAGCCTCGGCATGGCGGAAGACGTACCATCCGCCGTCCGGTTGCTTCTTCTGGTAGATCGTCCCGTTGCCGATGCGATGTTCGAAGCAAGTCCTGGCCGGGAAGACCTCCTGGCCGCTGTGCCAGTCCGCCTTGAGGCACATCAGCCCCGAATCCATCACGAGCCAGCGTCCTTCCGCCCAGGACTTGCCCTTTTCACCGTCGACCCAGGCGGTGAAGCGGCGGTCGGTGCTGTCCAGGCGGCCCGCGCCGTCCGGCCATTGCCAGCTCTTGTCGCCATAGAGCACGTAGAGTTCGGCGGCCGACATGACGGCGCTTCCCGCCGGCGGTTCACCCGCCGCCACCGGAGCGGTGGAGGCGACGGCCGGACCTGCCAGAAGCGCCGCTCCCAGGGCTGCAAGGGCGGTTGCCCTCAGCCGGGCCATGGCCCGGGTTGCGTCAGAATTCCGTTCTCTCATTCGAGCCTCCCACCCTTCGCCTGGTTGTCGCCCCCGCCCAGTCCTGCATGCGAACGGGGATCGCCCGCCTGCAATCCGTATTTGCCGCGTGTCTCCTGCCGCGCCGACGCAGGCCGGCCGATGGCCGAGACGCGGAAGCCGAGCTCCTCGGCTGCGCCACGTGAAAACGCGTTCCGGAGATCGACCAGAACCGCCTGGCGCATGGCGCGCTTGACGCGACCGAGGTCGAGCCGGCGGATGCTGTCCCATTCCGTCACGACCACCACCGCGTCGGCGTCGCGGACGCACTCATAGGCGTCGTGGCAGAACTCCACGTCCGACAGGATGCGGCTCGCATTCTCCGTGCCGATCGGGTCGTAGGCGCGGATATTGGCGCCGAAGCGCTGCAGCGTCTCGATCAGCGGCACGGACGGCGCGTCGCGCATGTCGTCCGTGTCCGGCTTGAAGGTGAGGCCCAGCACCGCGATCGTGGCGCCTTCGACGTCGCCGTCGAGCGCGTCCATCACCTTCAGCGCCATGCGGCGCTTGCGCGCCTCGTTGGCGGTGACGGTTTCCTCCACCAGCCGCAGCGCCACGCCATGGTCCTGCGCCGTACGCAGCAGCGCCAGCGTGTCCTTCGGGAAACAGGAACCGCCATAGCCGGGGCCGGCGTTCAGGAAGCTCGAGCCGATACGCTTGTCGAGACCCATGCCGAGCGCCAGTTCGCCAACGTCGCTACCGACTTCCTCGCAGAGGTCGGCCAGTTCGTTGATAAAGGTGATCTTGGTCGCGAGGAACGCGTTGGCTGCGTACTTGATCAGTTCCGAGGTGCGGCGGCGCGTGACGACGATGGGCGTGCCGCGGCTCTCGAGCGGCGGGCCATAGAGCTCCATCAGCGCCTTGCGCGCCCGCTGGTCCTCGACGCCGATCACCACCCGGTCCGGCTCGAGGAAGTCGCGGATCGCGACGCCCTCGCGCAGGAATTCCGGATTGGACGCAACCGAGAAGGTCCCTGCCGGCCGGATGGAGCCGATGATCTTCTCGACGACGTCGCCCGTGCCGACCGGAACGGTGGACTTGACGGTGACGACCGCGCCCTTCTCGAGATGGGGCGCGAGTTCGCGCGCGGCCATGTAGACGAAGGAGAGGTCCGCATCGCCATGGCCGGCGCGGGCCGGCGTGCCGACGGCGATCAGCACGACGGCGGCGCCCTTCAGGGCCTCGGCGAGGTTGCACGTGAACCCGAGCCGTCCTGCCTTCATGTTTTCCTCGACGAGCTCGTCGAGGCCAGGTTCGTAGATCGGCAGGATCGCTTGCTTCAGTCCGGCGATCTTCTGTGCGTCCTTGTCGACGCAGACCACCTGGTGCCCCCACGCGGCAAAGCATGTGCCGCTGACCAGTCCGACATATCCTGTCCCAATGACTGCGATCTTCATTTTGGTTCTGCCTCCCTGTTAGTCTTGGCCACTGGCGGAACTGCCGCGCCAACGCGGATTGAAAACGGTCCTGTGAAGCTGACGTCCGCCGACGCCCGCCCCGGACGCCGAGAAGCGGTCATCGAAGATCGAGAAGCTCTTGGTCCCCCAGGTCAACGCCACGATGCCGTCCCGGCCGCGCTCGGCCGTGGCGATGCTGACGACTGCGCAGAGGGTTACGAGACCGCTCGCCAGAGCTGGCCGGTAGAAGCGGTTGCGCACGCGCACCGCGTTCTCGCGGCCATGCCGCAGCACGATCACGGTCATCAGCAGCAGATAGAGGCTGGCGTTGACGATCGCGAAGACATAGAAGCCGCGCGTCTCGTCGGCGTCCGGCACGAGCAGCACCGGCAGGACGGAGATCAGCGCAATGATCGCATAGGGCGCGAGCACCCGGAACGGCAGCGGATCGACCTCGGAGGTTCCCTTCGGTGTGACGCGGAAGTCAACGAACGAGCCGGTCAGCCAGTCGCGAACCGCGGCGATCGTTCCCGCCATGGCCCATGGCCAGCGTGCCAGCAGGAAGAGCGTGGCTTCCCAGCTGAAGATCTTGCCGTCGACGGGACGATAAGTCCGGCTCGACCGCCACCAGAGCGCCAGCATCACCATGACAATCGACTGCGGCAGGAAATGAAGCAGGAAATCCGGATAGGTGACGTCGACGAAATTCTCGTTGTAGATCAGCACGACAGGCGGCAGCAGGAACGCAATCGCCATGCAAAGCGCATTGAGCGGGTACCACAGCTGCGAGAAAAGGAACTGGAACTTCAGCCGAGGCGGAAGCTTTTTCACCAATCCAGGCGAATACTGAAGAAGAAGCATCACCAGGCTGCGCGACCACTGGAATTCCTGCGTCACCAGGTCGGCGAAAGTGCGGGGTCCGTCGCCATGCGCGATGGCGTCGAGCGCATGCACGCCGCGCCAGCCATGCGCGTTCATGAACAACGTCGTCGAGTGATCCTCGGCGAGTTCGGGCCCGAGGCCGCCGATTTCCTTCAGAGCGGCCGTGCGCACCGCGTAGTGCGAACCGATGCAGAGAGGGGCGTAGCCGCCGTTGTAGCCGGCCTGCAGCGAACCATGCATGCTGGCCTCGACATAGAGGCGCCCGCGGGCCGACCAGCTCTCCGCCGCGTTGCGGTCGCAGATGCTGGGCGCGGAGATATAGCCGACTGCGGGGTCCGCGAAGGGACGCAGCATGTTGTAGAGATAGCCGGGCTCGGGGACGTGGTCAGCGTCGAGCTGCGCGACGAAGTCGTAACGCTCGTATCCATACATATCGTAGAAGAAGGCGAGGTTGCCTTCCTTGCAGCGCGTGCGGCGGGGCCAGGTCTTGCGGTGATAGTCGGCGCGGCCCTTGCGGGTCGAGACGAACACGCCCTGCGCCTCGCACCAGGCGAGCGTCTCGGGCGTCGGGTCCTCGTCCGCGAGCCACGTGTCATGCGGCACGTTCTGCGCCAGCATCGCCAGCAGCGTTTCGGCCACGATCGGGAAGGGCTCGGACGGCGCCTTGGTGACGACCATCGCGACCCGGCTGCCGGTCGGCAGCCGGAGCGGGCCATGCGGCCGGCGGGCCTTGTAGAACACCCAGATGAAATAGACCGGCAGGATGGTGATCCAGGCCAGGACGACAGAGATGAGGATCGAGCCGACCAGATGCGTGTGGACCGCGGTGAACAGCCACCACTGCCAGAAGTAGCCGAGAGCCAGCAGCCAGAGGACCGCGCCGGCGACATATTCGATACGCTTGCGGCCGGTGAAGATCGGCACCAGGAGCGGCTCGTCCGCTCCGGCCGCCGACGCGACGCGGGGCGTTTTCATGGCCGCACCTCGAGCCCGAAGAAAGGCGCCGCCGTGCGGATGATCGTGTCGAGGTCCGAATGCAGCGCCCGGAAGCCCAGGGTCGCCGCCGCCAGCGCCGGATCGGCATAGAGGATCGGCGGATCGCCGGCGCGGCGCGCGCGGAGCGTCACCGGTACATCACGGCCTGTTACACGCCCGATCGCGTCGAGGATCTCTTTGATCGAGGTGCCACGCCCGGTGCCGAGGTTGACGGCGAGATTGTCGCCGCCGCGGATCAGGTGCTCGACCGCGAGGACATGGGCCCGCGCCAGGTCCGTGACGTGGATGTAGTCGCGGATGCAGGTGCCGTCTGGCGTCTCGTAATCGTCGCCATAGACCTCGAGGACTTCGATGGAGCGAGCCGCCGCCAGCATGGCGCGCGGGATGAGATGGGTCTCGGGATCATGCGCCTCCCCGATCTCGCCCTCGAGATCCGCGCCGCAGGCGTTGAAGTAACGCAGCGCCACGTAGCGGATGCCGTAGGCGGCCGCGTAGTCCGCCAGCATCTGCTCGGCGATCAGCTTCGTCCGGCCATAGGGATTGATCGGGTGCTGGACCTCGCCCTCGCGGATGGGCAGATGATCGGGCACGCCATAGGTCGCGCAGCTCGAAGAGAAGATCACATGCCGTCCACCCGTCAGGCGGCATGCCTCCAGCAGGGACTGCGTACCGCTGACGTTGTTGCGATAGTACTTCGCCGGATTCTCGACAGACTCGCCGACATAGGCGGAGGCGGCGAAATGGATGACGGCGACGGGGTCGTACGCTTTGATGGTCGCGACCAGCCGCTCCGTGTCGAGAATGTCGCCTTCGACGAGCGCGCCCCAGCGGACCGCCTTGGCGTCGCCGGTCGAGAGATTGTCATAGACGACCGGGTCATAGCCCTGCCGGGAGAGCAGCTTGGCCGTGTGGCTACCAATGAAGCCCGCGCCGCCGACCACGAGGACGGTTTGCCTGGTCATCACGACGCCTCGGCGAGTGCCGCGACCGGCCTGGTCAACTGGCCTTCGAAATAGGCGATGGTCGATCTCAGGCCTTCCGCGAGGGCGATGTTCGGCGACCAGCCGAGCTCGCGCTGGGCGATCGTGATGTCGGGCCGGCGCTGACGCGGGTCGTCCGTCGGCAACGGGTGATGAACGATCCTGGACGAGGAGCCCGTCATGCGGATGATCTGCTCGGCAAGCGCGCGGACGGTGAACTCGCCCGGATTGCCGATATTGACCGGCGTCTGGATCGCCGGCCGGCTATACATGAGCCGGTGGAACCCCTCGATCAGATCGTCGACATAGCAGAAGGAACGCGTCTGCGAGCCATCGCCATAGATGGTAATGTCATGGCCCTGGAGGGCCTGCACGATGAAGTTGGAGACGACGCGGCCGTCATCGGCGCGCATGCGCGGTCCGTAGGTGTTGAAGATGCGGACGATGCGGATGTCGACGCCGTAGCGCTGATGGAAGTCGTGGAACAGCGTCTCGGCCGAGCGCTTGCCCTCGTCGTAGCAGGAGCGCGGACCAAAGCAGTTGACGTTGCCCCAATAGCCTTCCGGTTGCGGGTGCACGTGCGGATCGCCGTAGACCTCGGAGGTCGAGGCCTGGAAGATGCGCGCCCCATTCCGGGCGGCCAATTCCAGCAGGTTGAGCGAGCCGACGACGTTCGTCTTCATGGTGTGGATCGGGTCGGCCTGGTAATGGGGTGGCGATGCCGGGCAGGCGAGGTTGTAGATCTCGTCCACCGACAGACCGATCGGATCCACGATGTCATGCCGGATCACGGTGAAATCGTCGGAGCGGAGCAGGCCGCGGATGTTTTCCATGCGACCCGTCGAGAAATTGTCGACGCAGACGACAGAATTACCTTCGCGCAGCAGACGTTCGCAAAGATGCGATCCTAAGAATCCGGCGCCGCCTGCAACCAAGATGCGACGCTTCGGAATTATGCCTGTAAGAAACGTTTCGGCACCCAGCATCTCCCCCAATTCAGCCTCCATCGGGTCGATTTTATTCGTGCAAGATGAACAAATGTACAGCTTACCCGTGGCTCAAAGTTGAGATGCGCTCGGGTCGGCTATGTATCAATTTGTTGCGCTCAGGCGTTCTCAGCTATTTACTGATACATACTGGGGATGGGTTGGTCGTTATCCCGGCATCCGGAAAGTTGTCTCCGCGTCCATTTGATGATCTCCAACATTCGTGCCGATGATGGATGCCTCGATACAACCGAAGAGGGCTCCTGTTGGACTTGCCGGGCGATGTCGTCGACCAAAGAGCGCGCCGGAACGTTCGGCGATGTAGTCCTCGGCACGCTGCAGGCGCTTTCGGCACAACGCGTTAGGCATGACCGTCCCATGAGCCCATCGCCGGCCATGAAGCGCGCTGCCCCGGCGGTGGTGGCCATCCTCCGGCGCAGGCGCACGCATGGGCGCCACGTCCTTCATGCCTCGAGCATGTCCGAGAGGAAGGGGGCCTGACGTCGGTCAGCGGGCTCGCGAACGAGACGACCGATGTATCGACTCGCGTGGTAATACTCGTCCATGGCAGGAGAGCGCGAACCGAGCCGAGCGTCGAAAGAGCCTGGACGAGGCGGGTTTTGCCCTACCGGACGGACTTACGACTGGCTACGGACGCGCCTTCGACAAAGAGGGCTTTGGCGCACCACAGCCAAGTGTCTTGGCTCGGCGCAGGGTCTGCGGAAAGCCGGCGCCGTGCGTGCAGCCGGGAACGGCGCAACTGTGCCCCAGCCCGTGGCCATTTTGGGCTGGACAACAGGAAAGATGGCGGCGCTCTGCACGAGGGCCGCTGAGATAAAGCGGCTCGGCATGGAGGGAGCGGCGCTCATGCTCCGAGATCATTCCCAGAACGAAAAACGCCCGCACCGAAGCTTCGGTGCGGGCGTCAAGCTGAAATCCCGAAATTAATCAGGAACGTAGCCTGGGAAATGGTGCCCAGAAGAGGACTCGAACCTCCACGACTTTCGTCACACGGACCTGAACCGTGCGCGTCTACCAATTCCGCCATCTGGGCGCGGACGGATGAATAAGGGGACCCCGTTGCCTTGTCAATCACGAGACGACGCGAACGTCCGGGATAATTCGAGGCTGGGGAAAACTTCCCAGCCGCCTCCGCCGTTCCGCCCCGAGCCGCGTTCGCCCGCGCCGACGCGTTTCCCCGGCGCGACATCAGAAGAAGCTCGGCGCCGATCCGCGCTTCCTGGAAACAATGAATGGCGCCAAACCCTTGCAGGACCGTGCCGGCCTGTGGCGGGCTCGGACCTCCAGCTGAGATCCGCTCAGATCGTGTAGCCGGACTGGCGCGCCAGGTCGATCAGCGAGGCCGCCGGGCGCGGCCCCATATGGTTGATCACCTCGCCAGCCGCCAGCGAGCCGAGCGCCGCCGCCGTCCTGAAGTCGAGACCCTTGGCGACCGCATAGAGGAAGCCCGAGGCGTAGAGATCGCCGGCGCCGGTGGTGTCGACGACCGTCTCGACTGTCGTCGCCGGCACATGCTCGATACGGTCCGGCGTCACCACATAGGAGCCCTCGGCGCCGACCGTGACGGTGGCGATGCGGCAATCCTTCTGCAGCGCCTTCAGCGCCGTGTTGAAGCTCGCCGTCTCGTAGAAGGACTTCAGCTCGACCTCGTTGGCGAACAGGATGTCGATCGTGCCGTCCCGCAAAAGGCGCATGAAGTCGCCACGGAAGCGATCGACGCAGAAGGCGTCGGACAGCGTCAGCGATACCTGGCGGCCTGCCTTGTGGGCGATGTCGGCGGCCTTGAAGAAGGCGTCGCGGGCGCTCGGCGCATCCCAGAGGAAGCCCTCGAAATAGGTGATCCTTGTATCGGCGAACAGGGCCGGGTCGATGTCGTCGGGCGTTAGCGCATGGCAGGCGCCGAGATAGGTGTTCATCGTCCGCTCGCCGTCCGGCGTGACGAAGATCATGCAGCGCGCCGTCGGCGCGCCGCCGACCAGCGGCGCGACGTCGAATGTGGCGCCGATCGAGCGCATGTCGTGCCGGTAGACGGCGCCGAGCTCGTCATCGGCGACCTTGCCGACAAAGGCCGTGCTGCCGCCGAGCGAGGCGACGCCGGCGACGGTGTTGCCGGCGGAGCCGCCCGAGGCCTCGATCGCCGGGCCCATGGCGCCGTAGAGCCGCTTCGATTCGTCCATGTCGACGAGCCGCATCGAGCCCTTGACCAACTGCTGGTCGACCAGGAAGTTCTCCTCCGCCCGCGCCAGAATGTCGACGATCGCGTTACCGATGCCGAGAACGTCGTAGCGGGCTTCCGTCATGTTGAGATCCTGATCAGGCGATTTGGCCGGGCGGCCGAAGGAGTGACGGAGCCGGACTATACCGTCGGGCCCTTGCCGCGCAACAGTTCTGGTGAAACGACGGATCGATCCGCCCGGTGAGGGCGGCGGTGACAGGCCGCTTGCGGCTCCAACTGCCTTGCACCGGCCACGCCGCCATCCTATCTCCAACGTCACCTTTTCCGGGGGAATTCCGCATGTTGTCGGCCGCCTGGCTCGCCCTCACCGATATCTGGACGCCGCCCTTCCGCTCTGTGCTGTGGAAGTCGCTCGCGCTGACCCTGGTGCTTCTGGTCGGCGTCTGGTTCGGCCTGCAATGGCTGGTCGTCACCTTCGCCGACTGGCCGAGCCAGCCCTGGATCCAGACCTCGGTCGCCATCGTCACCGGCTTCGGACTGGTGATCGGGCTCGGCTTCCTGATCGCGCCGGTCTCGGCGCTGCTCGCCGGCCTGTTCTCCGACGACATTGCCCAGGTGGTCGAGCAGACGCACTACCCGCAGGATCCGCCCGGGCGCGGCCTCTCTTTCATCGACAGCATCGTCTCGACGCTCGGCTTCACCGCGACGGTGATCCTGGTCAACCTCGTCTGCCTGATCCTCCTGCTGGTGCCGGGCGTCAATCTCGTCGCCTTCTTCATCGGCAACGGCTATCTGCTCGGGCGCGAATTCTTCGAGGCGGCGGCCTCGCGCTTCCGCCCTGTCGAGGCGGCGCGGCAGCTCCGGCGGGAAAACGCCGTCACGGTGTTTCTCGGCGGCTTCGTCATCGCGCTGTTTCTGGCGATTCCGATCCTCAACCTGCTGACGCCCTTGTTCGCCACGGCGTTCATGACGCATCTGCACAAGCGGGTGACGGGTTCCCGTCCGGTCGAAAACTAGGCAAGATCATCGCGATACGGGACCGCGCCACGGGGAACCGCCATGCTCGCCGACCTGCTGCTCGCCATCGGTCACTTCCTGATCGTCTTCGCCATCGTCACCTTGCTGACGATGGAGCTCATGCTGCTGAAGCCCGGCCTTTCCGGCGCGGCGATCGAGAAGCTCGGTCGGGTCGACGCGCTCTATGGCGGCGTGGCGATGCTGCTGATCCTGGTCGGTTTCGGCCGCGTTTTCCTCGGCCTGAAGGGCTCGGAGTTCTACACCCACAACTGGGTGTTCTGGGGCAAGATCGCCGCCTTCGTCGTGATGGGACTGCTGTCGATCCAGCCGACCCGGCGCATCCTCGGCTGGCGCCGGCAGGCCAAGGCCGATCCGTCCTTCTCGCCCGGCGCGGCCGAGATCACCGCGACGCGCCGCATGGTCCATAGCGAGACCGCGGCGCTGGTGCTGGTCGTCATCTTCGCATCGCTGATGGCGCGCGGCATCGGGCTCTGAGGGCGGGCCGCCCCCTCAGGCGATCGTCTTGTCCGGGTAGCGGCAGAGGTCGTTGATGAGGCAGATCGCGCAATCGGGCTTGCGCGCCTTGCAGACATAGCGGCCGTGCAGGATCAGCCAGTGATGCGCGTGCAGCATGTATTTCGCCGGGATGATCCGGTTCAGCTCCTTCTCGACCGCGTCGACCGTCTTGCCGGGGGCGAGGCCGGTACGGTTGCCGATCCGGAAGATATGGGTGTCGACGGCGATGGTCGGGTGGCCGAAGGCGATGTTGAGCACGACATTCGCCGTCTTGCGGCCGACGCCGGGCAGCGCCTCCAGCGCGGCGCGGTCGTCCGGCACCTCGCCGCCATGCAGCTCGACCAGCATCCTCGACAGGCCGATGACGTTCTTCGCCTTGGTGCGGAACAGGCCGATCGTCTTGATGTAGTCGCGCACCTGGTCCTCGCCGAGCGCCAGCATCTTGGCCGGCGTGTCAGCGATGGCGAACAGCGCCCGCGTCGCCTTGTTGACGCCGGCATCGGTCGCCTGCGCCGACAGCACGACCGCGACCAGCAGCGTGAAGGTGTTGACGCTCTCCAGTTCGCCCTTCGGTTCCGGGTCGCGCGCCTCGAAGCGGGCGAAGACTTCCTCCACCTCGGCCTTGGTGAAGCGCTTCGGCGGGCGTGCGGCCTTCCGGCGCGGCGGCGGGGCGGGAGGAAGAGGCTGTGCATCGGACATGCATCCTCTATACTGGTCCGCCATGAGCGACCGCAATGTCGACATCGCCGCTGAAGACCCCGCCCGGGAAGGTCGTCGCGCGGAACTGCTGTTCCAGGCGACGCTGCGGCCCTATCGCTCGCTGTCGCCGCGCGGCTACGGGGCGCTGCTGATGTTTGTCGGCGGCACCTGCTTCCTGAGCGGGCTGCTGTTCTGGTCGATGGGCGCTTGGCCGATCGCCGGCTTTTTCGGGCTCGACATCCTCGTCATCCAGCTCGCCTTCCGCATGAATTATCGCGCCGCCCGCGCCTGCGAGATCGTCGAGATGACGGAAGAGCAGCTGACGGTGCGCCGGATTGCGCCAAACGGCCGCGCGCAGGAATATGACTTCAACCCCTATTGGGCCCGGCTCGAGGTCGAGCGGCAGCCGGAATGGGGCATCGTCCGCATGGCGCTGGCCTCGCATGGCCGGCGGCTCGCCATCGGGGCCTTTCTCAATCCGGAGGATCGTGAGAGCTTCGCGGCGGCCTTCTCGAAGGCGCTCGCCTCGGTTCGTCACGCCTGAAGCGGTGGCCTGGCTGCGGTCGGGCTTGAACGGCGGCCGCTTTCGGCCATAGATCGCCAAGGTCTTCCATCCAGCCCCGGTGACGGCATGCGCGACAAGCACCTTTTCATTTTCGGGCTCGGCTTCTCCGGCCAGGCGCTCGCCCGGCGGGTCAAGGGCGATTACGCCACCATCGGCGGCACGGTGCGCCACCCGGAAAAGTCGGCGCAATTGCGCGCCGAGGGCATCGACGCGCATGTCTTCGACGGCGAGACCATCAGCGACGAACTCGTCGCGGCGGTGAAGCGGGCGACGCATGTCATCCAGTCGATCGCGCCGGGCACGGCCGGCGATCCGGTTCTCGGCCTGCTGCGCGAGGCGCTGGCGGGGGCGCCGGATCTTGCCTGGATCGGCTATCTCTCCACCGTCGGCGTCTATGGCGATCATGGCGGCGGCTGGGTCGACGAGGCGACCGAGCCCCGGCCGCTGTCGGGCCGTTCGATCGAGCGGGTGCGGGCCGAGACGGAATGGCGCCTCCTCGCCGATGAACTCGGCGTCCCGATCGGCATCTTCCGGCTCTCCGGCATCTATGGACCCGGCCGCAACGCGCTCGCGCAGATCGTCGACGGCACGGCGCGCCGGCTGGTAAAGCCCGGCCAGGTGTTCAACCGCATCCATGTCGCCGACATCGCCACGGTGGTCGCCGCCGGCGCGGCGCGCGAGGCCGCCGGCGTCTTCAACGTCACCGACGACGAGCCGGCGCCGCCGCAGGACGTCGTCGCCTTCGCCGCCGAAACGGCGGGCTATCCGGCGCCGCCGGCCATTGATTTCGAGACGGCCGACCTGTCGCCGATGGTCCGTTCGTTCTATGGCGAGAACAAGCGTGTCGGCAACAAGCGGCTCGCCGCCGATCTCGGCGTGCGGCTTGCCTATCCGAGCTATCGCGAGGGCATCGCCGCGCTCTGGAAGGACGGCAGCTGGCGCGGCTGATCAGGCTGCCAGCAACCAGACGCCGAACAGGGCGAGTTGCAGCAGGGCAACGAGCCCGCCCAGTGCCAGACCGTTCCGACACAGGCGCCGGACCTGGTTTCGCTGGCCAATGATCTCCGCCTCGAGCCGTGCCAGCGCGGCGTTCGTGGCGATCTCCGCGGCCGCCGTCCGGCGCCGCCATTCGCCGACCAGCGCCATCAGCTCGTCGCGGTCGAGATGCTCGGTCCAGGCGTCGTCGAGCGCGATCAGGGCGCGGTCCCCCTCGGTCTCGGTATCCGGGTGCCAGGGCTTCTTGGCGGTGTAGTGGACGATGCGCGCCGTCCCGGCGGCTCCGGGCATGGCGTGCTCATAGGTTCGAAGCAGATTGTCACAAGCCGGCAGCCAGTGCGCCGGAGCGCCGATGAAGGTGTTGAGGATGCCCTGGTCGCCGCCGTCGAACGAGCGCGCTCCTGGCAGGAACTGGAACAGAGCGCGACGCGTGGAGACATCCGGCGACAGCGCGAAGACGCCGGAATTGAACACCGGCCCGGGCTGGTTGGAGAGCAGGTCGGGCGCGGCCGCGAAACCGTCGCCGTCGAGGAGGTCGTCGATCGGCTGCCGCACCAGGCAGTCGCCGTCGAGAAAGACGAGCCGGTCGGCCGAGACGAAGCTGAAGGCCCAGAGCTTGGTCAGGGTCCGCCGGAAGCGGGGCGCGCCCCAGGCTTCCAGGTCTCGCTTGACGATCTCGGGCACATGGATGACGGCGAGGCGCTCCTCGCGCAGCTGCGGTTTCCAGCCGCCGGCCGCCAGCACGAGGATCGGCAGCGTCGACCGGGCCCGCAGCGACCGGACCAGCGCCGCGATGCCGAGCGCATAATCCTCGGTCCCGACCACGAGGTAGAAGACGCGGCGGCCATCGCGCCGCGCGCCGGCGCCGAGCCCGTCGAGCCACGCCGTCGCGGTGCGGTCGAGATGCTGGGAGAAGGCGATAAGGTCGTCGGTGGCGCTGGCATCGATTGTATCGGGCATGTCGCCGGCGGTGATGGCGAGCGGCTCAGCCCCCATAGCGTTCCGTCCTTATGCGTTCGAAGGGGATGCCGGCGGCAAGCGCCAGATCGGCGGCGGCGTCGACAAAGGGCGTCGCGCCGCAGATGAAGATCGTCTTCGGCGGCGCGGGCAGGCGCGCCAGCGCCGAGGCGATCAGCCCGGCATTGACGCGGCCATGATGGATGCCAGGCGTCGCCGGTACGTCGCGCGTCACCGTCGCGAACAAGTGGAAGCCCGCTTCGTCGCGATCCCGGCTTAGTAGCTCCTCGCGCCAGATCATCTCCCCTTCGCGCCGCGCCGACAGGACCAGCGCGGCGGGAATGTCCGGCGCGGCGTCGCTCCGGTAGCGCAGCATCGACATCAGCGGCACCAGGCCGGAACCGCCGGCGACCAGCAGCAGCGGCCCGCCATCCTCGGCACGCCAGATGAAATGGCCGCCGATCGGGCCGCGCATCTCGATCGTGTCGCCGATCTCGACCACCGCGTGGAAGAAGGGCGACACTTCGCCGTCGTCGATCAGGTCGATGACGAGGTCGATTTCGCCGCTCCTGTCCGGGGCCGAGCCGATCGAATAGCTGCGCTCGGCCTGGTAGCCGTCCGGCGCCGTCAGCCGCAGGTCGACATGCTGGCCGGCCGTGAAGCCCTGCCACGCCACCGGCCGCAGCCGGAAGATCTTTACCCGCGGCGTGGCGATCGTGATGGCGACGACGGTCGCCTCCTGCCAGACCAGCCGTTTCGGCTGCGGCGCGATCTCGGGATCAATGCTCAAGGCAGGGCCTCAATCTCCGGAAAAACGCTGCTCGCGCCACGGATCGCCGCGCATGTGATAGCCGCGGAGCTCCCAGAAGCCCGCCTCGTCGCGGCGGGTGAACTGCAGGCCGTTCACCCATTTGGCCGATTTCCAGAAATAGAGATGCGGCACCAGCAACCGGGCAGGGCCGCCATGCTCGGGAATGATCGGGTTGCCCTCATAGGCGGTGGCGATCATGGCCTTGCCGACGATCAGGTCCTCGGTCGGCACATTGGTCGAGTAGCCGTCATAGGAATGGGCGAGCACGAAGTCGCTCGGCGCCTCGATGCCGGCCTCGGCCAGGATGTCGTCGATCATCACCCCGGACCAGGCGGTGTTGAACTTCGACCATTTCGTCACGCAGTGGATGTCGCGCGTCAGCTTGGTCTTCGGCAGCAAGTTGAAGGCTTCCCAGTTCCAGCTCGCCACCGGCCGCACGCCGTCCTTGACGGTGAAGCGCCAGTTCTCGAGCGCAACGCGGGGGACCGGCCCGGCCGACAGGATGGGAAAATCCTCCGTGAGATACTGGCCGGGCGGCAGCCGCTCGCCGACGCCGTCGGCGGGACGCTTGCCGGAGAAACCGCGCGTGGTGGCCATGCCTTGCTCCGTCCGTGCCGGGGCGGATGGGAGCCATCCGCCCACAGGAAGTGGAAGCGCCGTCAGGCGATCGCCTCGACGGCCTGGATCAGCTTCTTCAGATCCTCCGGCCGCGACAGGCGATGGCCGGCATCCTTGATCAGCGTCAGCACCACATCGTCCTGCGCCAGCTGCGCGACAAGGTCTATCGCGACCTGCCATGGCACTTCGTCGTCGAGGACGCCCTGGATGATATGGACCGGCGCGCCGAGCGCAACCGGCCTGTGGCCGAGAAGATGGGCCTCGCCGTCGTCGATCAGCGCCTTGGTGATCAGATAGGGCTGGTCGGAATAGGCGCTCGGCTGCTTGAGAGCGCCGGTCGTCTCCATCTCGGCCTTCTCCGCCTCGGTCATGCGGGCAAGGATCAGGTCGCGCGTCATGTCGACCGCCGGCGCCAGGAGGACGAGGCCGGCGACCCGGCCGGGCTCGGCCTCGCGCAGGGCGAGCGCCAGCAGCAGGGCAATCCAGCCGCCCATCGACGAGCCGACGAGGATCTGCGGCCCGCTGGTCGCGCTATCGAGGACGGCGCGGGCTTCCTCCAGCCAGCGCGTGATGGTGCCGTCGGCGAAGTCGCCGCCGGAGGCGCCATGGCCGGAATAGTCGAAGCGGGTGAGGGCGCGGCCATTGGCTGCCGCCCATTCGTCCAGCGCCTCGGCCTTGGAGCCGCGCATGTCCGACATGAAGCCGCCGAGGAACAGGATTCCGGGTCCGGCGCCCGGTCGAGCGAGGATCGCGATGTCGCGGGCATTTGCGCCGGCGCCGACGGCGATCGTTCTGTGTTCTGACTGCATCACTTCCTCATATGGGACCAGATTCGCGCCCGATCCGGATCGAACCGGAGCGGAACGGCGGCTTTCGGTTGACTTTCCCGCCTGCTTGGCCGAGTTTCCCCATTCTGTCCGGGAACTTTGACCCCGCGCGCGCCGCCCTTTGCATCGCCCTTGTTATGGCCTAGGCAAAGACGCGGTTCGTACCCATTTAGTCAATCCGGACCGATTCATTAACGTTAGAGGAGAGTGCCCCCATTCGCCGTCCGTTCAAAGCGCAGGAACCCACTAAGGATGGGCCGCGTATCAACCGCGAAATTCGTGGTGTCCGTGAAGTTCAGTTGATCGGTGAAGACGGCCAGAATGTTGGCGTCACCCCGATCCAGGATGCGCTGGCCGCTGCCCAGGAGGCAGGCCTCGATCTCGTCGAGATCTCGCCGAACTCCGAGCCGCCTGTTTGCAAGATCCTCGATTTCGGCCGCTTCAAGTACCAGACCCAGAAGAAGGCCAACGAGGCTCGCAAGAACCAGAAGGTCGTCGAGGTCAAAGAGATCAAGATGCGCCCCGCCATCGATGACCACGATTACGAGGTCAAGATGAAGGCCATCAAGCGCTTCTTTGAAGAGGGCGACAAGGTCAAGCTGACGCTCCGCTTCCGTGGCCGCGAAATGGCCCACCAGCATCTCGGCATGAAGCTTCTCGAGCGCGTGCGCGACGAGACGGCCGAGATCTCCAAGGTCGAGGCGGAACCGAAGCTCGAAGGCCGCCAGATGATCATGGTGCTGGCACCCCGCTAA
This sequence comes from Kaistia granuli DSM 23481, assembly GCF_000380505.1. Classification (GTDB taxonomy): domain Bacteria; phylum Pseudomonadota; class Alphaproteobacteria; order Rhizobiales; family Kaistiaceae; genus Kaistia; species Kaistia granuli. The sequence continues at coordinate 222,886 of NZ_AQYH01000005.1, forward strand.
GGCGGTCGGCAGGCCAGCGATCGAACGCTGCAAGTTGGCGGACCGGAAACATCGGCCCGCCCCCTCACTTGGGATCTTGCCACCTTCCTCCGCTCCCGCTATAGATCCGCCGTTTCCGAGCCGCCCGGCGCGAGGAACGTCAATCCGTTGACGATTTTCTCAGGGCATGCCGCGTCGGCTCACGAATGCTTCCATGCCGAAGCGACCATCCAGCCGCCTGTCGCAAGACGGGCGCAAGGTGGTTCTCATCTCGGCAGCACGATTAAGGATGAGCAAAATGCCCAAGTTGAAGACCAAGAGCGGCGCCAAGAAGCGCTTCAAGCTCACGGGTACCGGACGCGTCAAGGCAGGCCAGGCCGGCAAGCGGCACGGCATGATCAAGCGCACCGCGAAGTTTGTCCGGAATGCACGTGGCACGACCACGCTTTCGGATGCGGATGCGAAGATCGTCAAGCAGTTCCTGAACGGCTGAACCGTCCCCTTTACCTGGAGTTTGAACCATGTCGCGAGTTAAGCGGGGCGTAACGTCTCACGCCAAGCACAAGAAGATCCTGAAGCGCGCTAAGGGCTTCTACGGTCGTCGCAAGAACACGATCCGGACAGCGAAGGCAGCGGTCGACAAGGCCGCCCAGTATTCGTACCGCGATCGCAAGGCCAAGAAGCGCAATTTCCGCGCTCTCTGGATCCAGCGCATCAACGCGGCAGTCCGCGAAGTTGCCGAGGGCCTGACCTACAGCCGCTTTATCGATGGCCTCGCAAAGGCCGGGATCGAAGTCGACCGCAAGGTGCTGGCCGAACTGGCAATCAGCCAGCCGGTAGCCTTCAAGGCGCTGGTCGATCAGGCTCAGGGCGCCCTCAAGGCCGCCTGAGTGGGGACGGTCGCCTCCGGGCGGCCTCCCGCCGGACTTTCCGGGGCCGGAACGCAACCGCGCCGCCGCCGCTTTTCGCGGCTGCGGCGTTTGGCGTGATCCGGCGAGCATTCCTCTTCGGATCGAACTGACGATGATCCGGCGCTCAACAGGCGCCCATGAGGAATGACATGTCCGATCTCGAACTTCTCGAACGCGACATCCGCGCGGCCATCGACGGGGCTTCCGACGAAGCCGCCATCGAGGCGGTCCGCGTCGCTGCCCTTGGCAAGAAGGGCTCCGTCTCCGAACTGCTGAAGGGCCTCGGCGCCATGTCGCCGGACGAGCGCAAGGTCATGGGACCGGCGCTGAACGGTCTTCGTGACCGTGTTTCCGAAGCGCTTCTCGCCCGCCGCGCCAGCCTCAAGCAAGCCGGCCTCGCCGCGCGCCTCGCTGCCGAGGCGGTCGATGTTACGCTGCCGCTGCGCGCGAGCCCGCTCGAGCAGGGCCGCATCCATCCGATCTCCCAGGTGATCGACGAGATCACGGCGATCTTCGGCGATCTCGGCTTCGCCGTCGCCGAGGGGCCGGACATCGAGACCGACCACTACAATTTCACCGCGCTGAATTTCCCCGTCGGCCATCCGGCCCGCGAGATGCACGACACCTTCTTCTTCAATCCGGACGAGAAGGGCGAGCGGTTGCTGCTGCGCACGCATACCTCGCCGGTGCAGATGCGCACCATGCAGGCCCAGAAGCCGCCGATCCGCATCATCGCGCCCGGCCGGACCTATCGCAACGACAGCGACCAGACCCACACGCCGATGTTCCATCAGGTCGAGGGCCTGGTGATCGACACGTCGAGCCATATCGGCCATCTGAAGTGGCTGCTCGAAGAGTTCTGCCGCGCCTTCTTCGAGGTCGACAAGGTCGAGATGCGCATGCGTCCGTCCTTCTTCCCGTTCACGGAGCCGTCGATGGAAGTTGACATCCGCTGCAAGCGGGTCGGCAACGAAGTGCGCTTCGGCGAGGGCGATGACTGGCTCGAGATCCTCGGCTGCGGCATGGTTCATCCGAACGTCATCCGCTTCGCCGGCCTCGATCCCGACGTCTACCAGGGCTTCGCCTTCGGCATGGGCATCGACCGCATCGCCATGCTGAAATACGGCATGCCGGACCTCAGAGCCTTCTTCGACGCCGATCAGCGCTGGCTGAACCATTACGGCTTCCGTCCGCTGGACCTGCCGACCCTCGTCGGCGGCCTGAGCTCGTAAGGAAAGATCCATGAAATTCACGCTTTCCTGGCTCAAGGAGCATCTTGAGACCAATGCCACGATCGACGAGATCACCGATGCGCTGACCCGTGTCGGCCTCGAGGTCGAGGGCGTCGAGGACAAGGCGAAGCGGCTCGCCCCCTTCACCATCGCCTATGTCGTCTCGGCCGTTCAGCATCCGAACGCCGACCGGCTGCGCGTCTGCATGGTCGATACCGGCTCCGGCGATCCCGTGCAGGTCGTCTGCGGTGCGCCGAACGCCCGCACCGGCATGAAGGGCGTGTTCTCGCCGGCCGGCACCTACATTCCGGGCAAGGACATCACGCTCGCCGTCGGCACCATCCGCGGCGTCGAGAGCCACGGCATGCTATGCTCGGAAGCCGAGCTGGAGCTGTCGGAAGATCATGACGGCATCATCGAGCTGCCGGATGATGCGCCGGTGGGCATGGCCTATGCCGAATGGGCCGGCCTCGGTGATCCCGTCATCGACATCGCCATCACGCCGAACCGCCCGGATTGCCTCGGCATCCACGGCGTCGCACGCGACCTGGCGGCCGCCGGCCTCGGCCAGCTGAAGGATCGCACGGTCGCTCCGGTCGAGGGCAAATTCCCGTCTCCGGTTGGTGTCACCTTCGATTTCGGCGATACGCCGCCGCTCACCCCCACCTTCGCGCTCCGCATGGTGCGCGGCGTTAAGAACGGCCCGTCGCCGGAATGGATGCAGCGCCAGCTGCGCGCCATCGGCCTCCGGCCGATCAACGCGCTGGTCGACATCACCAACTACCTGACCTTCGATCGCGGCCGGCCGCTGCACGTCTTCGATGCCGCCAAGGTCAAGGGCGATCTCGTGGTGCGGCGCGCCGTCGGCGGCGAGACGCTGCTGGCGCTCGACGGCAAGACCTATACGCTCGACCCGTCGATCTGCGTCATTTCCGATGACAACGGCATCGAATCGCTCGGCGGCATCATGGGCGGCGAGGCGTCAGGCTGCTCCGACGACACCGTCGACGTGCTGATCGAATCGGCGCTGTGGGAGCCGCTCAACATCGCTCAGACCGGCCGCAAGCTCGGCATCAACTCGGATGCGCGCTACCGCTTCGAGCGCGGCGTCGACCCGGCCTTCATGCTGCCGGGCCTCGAGCTCGCCACCCGCCTGGTGCAGGAACTCTGCGGCGGCGAGGCGAGCGACGTGGTCGTCACCGGCGCGGCGCCCGAGCCGCATCTGTCGCTCGCCTTCCCGATTTCGGAAGTGAAGCGGCTGGCCGGCATCGATCCGACCGAGGACGAGATCCGCGCCATCTTGACCGCGCTCGGCTTCACCGTCGCCGGCAAGGCGCCCGTGCTGACGGTTGGCGTGCCGTCCTGGCGGCCCGACATCGACGGCAAGGCCGATCTGGTCGAGGAAGTGATGCGCATCCGGGGCGTCGACAGCGTGCCGTCGACGCCGCTGCCGAAGTCGGAAAACGTCTCCAAGCCGGTGCTGGCGCTGGCGCAGACCCGCACCCGTCGATCGAAGCGGGCGCTGGCCTCGCGCGGTCTCGTCGAGGCGGTGACCTGGTCGTTCGTCGCGAAGCCGGTGGCGGAAGCCTTCGGCGGCGGCAAGCCGGAACTGGCGCTCGCCAATCCGATCTCGACCGACATGTCGGACATGCGGCCGAGCCTGCTGCCCGGCCTGCTGCTGGCAGCCCAGCGCAATGCCGATCGCGGCATCGCCGATCTCGCTTTGTTCGAAGTCGGCCAGATCTTCCGCGGCATCAAGCCGACGGACCAGCTGACCGCCGCCACCGGCATCCGCCGCAACACGGCAACCGTGAACGGCGCTGGCCGCCACTGGCAGGGCAAGGCGCCGTCGGTGTCGGTGTTCGACGCCAAGGCCGATGCGCTGGCTCTCCTGGATGCGCTGGGTGCGCAGGTCGACAAGTTCCAGATCGTCGCGGGTGCGCCGGCCTGGTTCCATCCGGGCCGCTCGGGCACGATCCAGCTCGGGCCGCAGAACATCATCGGTTGGTTCGGCGAGCTGCACCCGTCCGTGCTGGAGGCCCTCGACGTTTCCGGCCCGCTGGTCGGCTTCGAGATCATCTTGGACGCGATTCCGGTGCCGCGCGCCCGGCCGACCAAGACCAAGCCGCCGCTCGAGCTGGTGCCCTACCAGCCGGTGACGCGCGACTTCGCCTTCGTGGTGGATCGCAAGGTGGAAGCGGCGAAGCTGGTCAAGGCGGCGCAGGGCGCCGACAAGGCGCTGATCGCCGGCGTCTCGGTGTTCGACATCTTCGAAGGCGCGTCACTCGGCGCCGACAAGAAGTCTGTTGCCATCGAGGTGACGCTGCGGCCGACGCAGAAGACGCTGACCGACGAGGAGATCGACGCCGTCTCGGCCAAGATCGTCGCACAGGTCGGCAAGGCGACGGGGGGCGTCCTGCGCTCCTAACGCCTTCTGCTTTCGAAAAAAAAAGCCGCCCGGATGCGAGTCCGGGCGGCTCTTTGTTTGTGGGGCGGGCGAGGTGAGGCGCGGGCGGCCCAGCACCGGCGGTAGCTTCAAAAACGCCGAAGGCACCGGATTCCACCCGCGCGCGGGGGAATATCCGATGCCAAATCCAGCGATCAGGGATGGAAGGTCGACGCCGCGATGGGGGCGCGGCGGGCGGCTTACTGCAAGCTGACCGTCTCGAGGTCGTTCTCGTGCGCATTCATGACGACGGCCTCGCGGCTGTCGGAAATCATGAGCGGCGTGCCGCGTGCGTCGAGCAGGGCCCAGAATTTCTGTCCCGGCGCGATTTCGGGCGCATCGGGGAACAGTTCCTTGATGTTCTCGGACTGGATCGCCTTCACATAGGCGATCTGGCCATTGCCGAGGCCAGCGAAGGACTCGGGCGTCATATGGAAACGGGTACTCATGACAATCTCCTCATCAACGAGCGAGAGGATCGACGACCTTAGTCGCGAACGCCGATCTCGATCTTGCGGACGATCCGTTCCGGCGTCGGCCGGGCCAGGTCGATGGCAAGCAGTCCATCTTTCAACTCCGCCGAGATGATCTCGATCCCGTCGGCCAGCACGAAGGTCTTCTGGAACTGTCGTGCGGCGATGCCACGGTGAAGGTAGATCCGCTCGCGTTCGTCAGACTGGCGACCGCGAATGACGAGTTGATTCTCTTCCACGGTCACCTCCAGCGCCTCGCGGCTGAAGCCGGCGACGGCAAGCGTGATCCGTAGACATTCATCGCGCATGTCGGTCTTGGTTATCCGCTCGATATTATAGGGCGGATAGCCATCGCCCGACGCTTTCGCGACCCGATCGAGAGCTCGTTCGATCTCGTCGAATCCGAGAAGCAACGGACTGGAGAACGCAGAAACGCGCGACATCCACAAAGTCCTTTCACTAAGCGACCTTGTAACCGGACCCTCGAAGAGGCATCCGTCGGGACTATTCCCGTGGCCCCAATATGGTTGTCCCCGAAGCCGGCTTCAAGAACAGCGGCGGCGGATCGTCGATGGACCGATCCGGGACGGCGAAAGTCAGGGTTTCTCCCAGTTCCCCGACTGCTCCGAGCGGAACAACGCGTCGAGAACGGCCATGTTGGCGAGCGCGTCGTTGAGCCCGAACTCCCAGGGGCCCGTCCCGCGCACGGCGCGCGAGAACGCCTCCGCCTGCAGCGCATACTGGTCGACGGGCGGGAAGACGATCGTCTCGACCGGCTGGCCGGGGCCATGCACGTCGACCGTGATCTTCGATTTCTCGTCGGTCGGGGCGGAGAAGGGTGTCTCCATCTCGATCCGCCCCTCGGTGCCGACGATGCCGACGCGCTGATGGCGGAAGGCCTGGGTCGAGAGCTGGGCGCTGAACTGCCGGCCGCCGCCGAAATCGGCTGTTATCGCGGCTGAGCGGTCCGTCCGCATGGCCGGGTCGCGGTCGACCAGCGCCATCACGCGGACCGGCTCGGCGTCGAAGATCAGCCGCGCCGAGGCGATCGCGTAGCAGCCGATGTCGAGCAGGGCGCCGCCGCCCGTCTCCGGCCGGTTGCGGATGTTGGCGGGATCGACATTGAGGAAGGAGAAGAAGGTCTGCACCGCGCGCACCGGGCCGATGCGGCCGGAGGCGACGATCCTCGCCACCTCGTGCCATTGCGGATGGTGGCGGATCATGAAGGCCTCGCCGATCAGCACGCCTGGCGGCGCCGCCTTCAGGCGGAGCGCGTCGGCGAGATCGAGGCCGATCGGCTTCTCGCAGAGCACATGCTTGCCCTTTTCCGCCGCGGCCAGCGTAGTCTCGACATGCAGATGGTTGGGCAGCGCATTGTAGATGGCGTCGATCTCGGGGTCGTCGATCAGTTCCTGGTAGGAGCCATAGGCGCGCGGAATGTCGAATGCGGCGGCGAAATTGCGGGCATTTTCGAGCGAGCGCGAGGCGACGGCGTCGATCCGGGTCGAGGCGCTCTTCAGCATCGCCGGCACGACGCGCTGGCGCGCGATGCGAGCCGTGCTCAGAATGCCCCAGCGGACTTTCTCCGTCGCCGGCTCGCCTGCGAGGTGGCTCATCGATGTCGTCTCCCTCCGCATCGCCGGACATGCGATCCTGTCGGCTGTGACCTGCGTCATTGCAGAAGTCGACATGCTTCGTTAGGAAAACGCAAACGCTTCCGGCATCTGAGGAATTTTTCTGTCATGACGATCCGTCTGCATCGCGGCGACCTGCCCGATCTCGCCCGCTATGGCGCGTCGGTTGCGATCGACACCGAAACGCTGGGGCTCAATCCGCACCGTGACCGGCTCTGCGTCGTGCAGCTTTCCGCCGGCGACGGCTCGGCCGACGTCGTGCAGATCGCGCCCGGCCAGAAAGAGGCGCCGAACCTGGTCAGGCTCCTGACCGACCCGGCCGTCACCAAGATCTTTCACTTCGCCCGTTTCGATGTCGCTGTGCTCGGCAACGCCTTCGGCATCACGGTCGATCCGATCTATTGCACCAAGATCGCCTCGCGCCTGACCCGCACCTATACCGACCGGCACGGTCTCAAGGACCTGGTCAAGGAGCTGCTCGACGTCGACCTGTCGAAGCAGCAGCAGAGCTCGGACTGGGCGGCGGAGAAGCTGACCGAGGCGCAGCTCGCCTACGCGGCGTCCGACGTGCTCTACCTGCACGGCCTCAAGGCCAAGCTGGACGAGCGGCTGGCGCGCGAAAACCGAACCGAGCTGGCGGAGGCCTGCTTCCGCTTCCTGCCGACCCGCGCGGCACTCGATCTTGCAGGCTGGCCGGAAGAGGATATCTTCGCGCATTCCTGAGGGGCTTCGGCGCATTTTGCCGCGCGTCTTGGTTCGCGCCGCGAAATATCCATATAGGTAGCGCCTGTGACGCGGGCCCGAAGTGACGTGTAGTCGACATGAGAGCAGAGACGGCATGAGAGCGACGACTGACCCCAGCTGGTCAGCCCCTGGCCCCGGACAGTTCGATGACCGTGACGGCGTCGATGCGCGCTACCGCGCGGCCCGGCGCCATAGTGTTTTCGTCCGTATCCTGAAGATTGCGCTGCCGACGATCAGCCTGGTCGCCGCCGGCGGCTTCTTCCTGTTCACCTATTTCGTGCCGGACCTGCCGGAGGGCGTCTCCTTCGGTTCCATCGACGTCACCAACAATGCGGTTGTGATGGAGAGCCCGCATGTCTCGGGCTACACCAACAATGGCCGCGCCTACGAGCTGAAGGCCGACCGGGCCGAGCAGTCGCTGGAAAATACCAAGGTTGTCACGCTGCAGAAGATTGGCGCCACCATAGGCCTCGGCAATGAGGATACCGCGAAGGTCGACGCCACGACCGGCACCTATTATGCCGACACGCAGCGTCTGTTCCTCGACAAGGCGATCAAGCTGAAGACGTCGACCGGCATCGACGGAACGCTGGAAAATGCCGATATCGACATGAAGGCGGGGACGATGCGCTCCGACAAGCCGATCGATTTCAGCGCCCAGGGCAGCCGCATCCAGGCGAACAGCGTCGAAGTACAGGACCGCGGCAAGCGTGTTATGTTTCGGAATGGGGTAAAGGTGACGTATACAACCCCTGACGACTCGACTTCCCCGCAGCCCGCCGCACCTTCGGTGATCGAATGACAAGATTGTCCCACCGCCGTCTTCTCCTTGCCCTGGCGTTCCTGCCGATGGCCTTCGGCGCCGTCGAGGCGCGGGCGCAGTCCTCCGCTGATCTGTTCAAGGGCTTCCAGACCGGCCAGAAGGGCCCGGTCAATGTCGAGGCGGATTCGCTCGACGTCGTCGAGAAGGACGGCCAGCGGATCTCGACCTTCACCGGCAACGTCACCGTGACGCGCGGCGACAGCGTGCTGAAGGCCGGCAAGATCTCGATCTACTCCGCCGGCTCCAAGCCGGCCGCCGGCGCCGATGCCAAGGATGCGGCCAAGGATGGCGCCAAGCCGGCTGCCGCCAAGGAAGAGCCGTCGGCGCTGGAAGGCACGCTTCCCGGTGCCGGAAGCTTCACCCGCATCGAGGCGAGCGGCAAGGTCTATGTGAATTCCGGCCAGCAGACCGCGACCGGCGACAATGCCGTCGTCGACATGGTCGGCAAGCTGGTGACGCTCACCGGCAATGTCGTGCTGAGCCAGGGTCCGAACGTCATCACCGGCAACAAGCTGACCTGGGACATGACGACCGGTCGCGCCCGCGTTGACCAGACGCCGGGTGCCCGCATCCGCGGCATTTTCACGCCGGGCTCCGCCCCGGGCAAGACGCCCTGAGCGCACTTGCCGTCGAACGGGTCCCGTCCGGGATCAGCCTGAGGACAGGGTCCGGCCGCGCGCCGGACCATCGCACGGAGCGCCGGTGATTTTTTCGCGCCTTTTCAACAGTGGGTCGACGGCTCCGGCCGCAGCGGCACGCGAAGCCGAGCCGCAGGCGACCCGCTATGTCCAGGATGCCGGAGGGCCGGGCTGGCTCGTCGCGCATGGCCTTGGCAAGAGCTATCGCCGTCGCCGCGTCGTGCATTCGGCCAGCCTCGCCGTGGCGCGGGGCGAGGCGGTCGGCCTGCTCGGGCCGAACGGCGCCGGCAAGACGACGATCTTCTACATGATCACCGGCCTCGTCGCCGCCGATCACGGCCGCATCGAGCTCGACGGCAATGACGTCACGCAGATGCCGATGTATCGGCGCGCCCGGCTTGGCATCGGCTATCTGCCTCAGGAAACCTCGATTTTCCGTGGCATGACGGTCGAACAGAACATCAAGGCCGTGCTCGAGGTGGTCGAGCCGGACCGCCACAAACGCGAAGAGGAACTCGATTCGCTGCTGGCCGAGTTCCACATCAGCCATCTGCGCAAATCGCCCGCCATCGCGCTTTCGGGCGGCGAGCGCCGGCGCTGCGAGATCGCCAGGGCATTGGCCAGCCGGCCGGCCTTCATGCTGCTCGACGAGCCCTTCGCCGGCATCGATCCGATCGCCGTCGGCGACATCCAGACGCTGGTCCGCCACCTGACCCAGCGCGGCATCGGCGTGCTGATCACCGACCACAATGTGCGCGAGACGCTCGGCCTGATTGACCGTGCCTACATCATCCATGCCGGCGAGGTGTTGATGGAAGGGCGGCCGGAGGACATCGTCGCCAGCCCCGACGTGCGCCGGCTCTACCTCGGAGAGCAGTTTACGCTTTGATGGCGGCCCGCCATGCGATACCAAAAGGCTGAAATAAGCAAGTCTTGTACCAAGGCTTGCCGCGCCGCATTGGGACCCGCCGCCGAAGCATGGCTCTTTCACAGAAACTCCTGCTGAGGCAGAGCCAGTCGCTGGTGATGACGCCGCAGCTGATGCAAGCCATCAAGCTGCTCCAGCTCTCCAATCTCGACCTCGTCGCCTATGTCGATGCCGAGCTCGAGCGCAATCCGCTGCTCGAGCGCGACGAGCGCGACGGCCTGGCCGGCATCGCCCTGCCGTCGGAGAGCGGCGCCGACGCGGCCGAGGACCTCGCCAGCGCCAGGGATGTCGCCGAGGAGCGGCCGGACTGGCTGGAGACCCGGCTGGAGGTGTCGCCGGACGCCATCGCCGAGCGTCTCGACACCGATCTCGCCAATGTCTTTCCCGATGATCATGGCGCCGCCGCCGGCGAGGCCGCGGCCATGCCGCCGGTCGACCCCTGGTCGATGCCGTCGGAGCGCCACGCGGTCAGCAGCGACGACTACAATCTCGAGGCCTTCGTCGCCGAGCAGCGTTCGCTGGCCGGCCTGCTCGGCGACCAGCTCGGCCTCGCCGTCACCGATCCGATGCGCCGGCTGATCGGCCAGGCGCTGATCGACGAGGTCGACGAGGCTGGCTACATGCGCGGCAGCGTCGACGCCATCGCGTCGCGCCTGGGCGCCCCGGTGGCCGAGGTGGAGGCGGTGCTGGCGATCCTGCAGAGCTTCGAGCCGGCCGGCGTCTGCGGCCGCGATCTGGCCGAGTGCCTGGCGATCCAGCTCCGCGAGCGGGATCGGCTCGATCCGGCCATGGCGACGCTGGTCCGGCATCTGGATCTCGTCGCGCGGCGCGATTTCGCCCTGCTGCGGCGGCTCTGCGGCGTCGACGACGAGGATCTCGCCGACATGCTGCGCGAGCTGCGCGCGCTCGATCCCAAGCCCGGCAGCGCCTTCGGCTCGGCCCCGATCCAGCCGGTGGTGCCGGATGTCGTGGTGCGGGCGGCGCCGGACGGCAGCTGGCGCATCGACCTGAACGCCGACACGCTGCCGCGCGTCCTGGTCAACCAGAGCTACTACGCCACCGTGGCACGCCGCTCGAAGGGCGAGGATCGCGCCTATCTGACCGATTGCCTGCAGACCGCCAACTGGCTGGTGAAGAGCCTCGACCAGCGCGCCAAGACGATCCTGAAGGTGGCGACCGAGATCGTCCGCCAGCAGGACGCCTTCCTTGCCCATGGCGTCGCACATCTCCGGCCGCTCAACCTGAAGACCGTCGCCGAGGCGATCGCCATGCACGAGTCGACCGTGTCGCGCGTCACCTCGAACAAGTACATGGCGACGCCGCGCGGCGTGTTCGAACTGAAATATTTCTTCACCGCCTCGATTGCCTCTTCCGAGGGCGGCGAGGCCCATTCCGCCGAGGCGGTGCGCCACCGCATCAAGGCACTGATCGACGCGGAAGCGGTGGAGGATGTTCTTTCCGACGACGCGCTGGTCAAAATCTTGCGTGATGGCGGCATCGACATTGCCCGACGCACGGTCGCCAAGTACCGCGAAGCGTTGCGGATTCCGTCTTCGGTGCAAAGACGGCGCGAAAAGCAAGCCCTTCTCGTGACTTAAAGTTTAGGCGCCTACCCTTGCCTTGGGCTCGACGGATGACCAAGTCCAAGACATGATGGCGCCTGCCGGGAGCGGTTTCTTGACTTCCCGGCACGCTGTCACTAGAAGGGCGCGGCGCCAATGGCGGCCGGGGCCTCTGAGCCGGAGAAGCCCGGTTCGAAGTCTGGTAGGCCTTGGAAGAGCCGGAACGCGACGTGCCCGACGAGGCCTGCTCGACGTCTAGGCGGTGGGCGAGCCTCGGATCGCAACGACGACCAAGGGGTACGAGAAGTCCATGTCTCTGCGCATCTCCGGTAAGAATATCGAAATCAGCGACGCCTACCGCACGCATGTGGAAGGCCGGCTAGGCGACGCGATTGGGAAATATTTTGTTGGCGGCTATTCGGGGCGCGTGGTCCTCGAGCGCGATGGAACGGGCTATCGCGTCGATTGCGCTTTGCATCTCGATAGTGGCGCTGATCTCCACGCCGAAGGACGTGGCCACGAGATTTATCCGACCTTCGAGCAGGCGGCGGAGCGGATCGAGAAACAGTTGCGGCGCTACAAGCGCAAGCTGAAGGATCATCACTACTACGACCAGCGCAACGGCGCGGCGGATGCGGAGGCGAGCTATACGGTGCTCGCGGCGACGCCGGACGAGGACGAAGAGCTGGCGGTAGACTACAAGCCCATGGTGATTGCCGAGGAAACCAAGGCCCTGCGGATGATGTCCGTCTCGGGCGCGGTGATGGCCATGGATCTCGCAGAATCGCAGGTCGTCGTGTTTCGACACGCTGGCCATGGCGGCGTCAACGTCGTCTACCGTCGTCGTGACGGCAATATTGGGTGGATCGACCCGGCCCAGGCCGGCAAAGGGGATTCCGTCGGTAGTTAATTCCGCGTAAAGTCGGAAAGAGCTTTCGGCGCGCTCGGGGAGTGCGCCGAAACGACGGGTCTTAGACCAAAGGTTTGAACCGAGGCATTTTGAACCAAGTCATGGACCTCAGTGATCTTATAAGCCTGGACGGCATCGTCCCGGCCCTGAAAGCCAATGGCAAGAAGCAGGCGATTCAGGAACTGGCCGAAAAGGCCGCGAAACTGACCGGTCTCGACGAACGGCAGATCTTTGACACCCTGCTGCAGCGTGAACGCCTTGGCTCGACCGGTGTCGGTAACGGCATCGCTATCCCGCATGGCAAGCTGGCGGCGCTGACGCGCATTCATGGCATCTTCGCCCGCCTGCCCAAGCCGATCGATTTCGAATCGCTTGATGACCAGCCGGTCGACCTGATCTTCCTGCTGCTGGCGCCGGAAAACGCCGGCGCGGACCACCTGAAGGCGCTCGCCCGCATTGCCCGCCTGCTGCGCGAGCCCGGCCTCGCCAACAAGCTGCGCGCTTCCGGCGACCAGGCGGCCCTCTATGCCGTGCTGACGGAAAGCTGCACCGCGGCAAATGTCGTGACGGGCTGACGCCACCGCAAAGTCGAGCTAGAGTGCCCCCGCGTGACTTTGGCGCGCGCCGGGGGCCTTTCCATGAAGATCGTGCATAGTCTCGCCGGCCTGCTGATGCTTCTCGCATGCGATGCGGGCGGATCCGTGGTCGCGGCGGGACAAACGCTGGAAGAAGCGTTTCGCGGCCAGGCCACCGGCGTTGGCCGTTTCAAGAGCCGCATCGCCGGCGTCGATCGCGGCTTCGTCGTCACCACCAAGGGACGGCGCAGCGGCGAGCACTTCATCCTCGACCAGGTCTTCCGCTTCGACAATGGCGCGATCGACCGCCGCACCTGGCGCTTCCGTCGCACTGGCCCCGATACCTATGTCGGCACGCGCCAGGACGTCGTCGGCGAGGCCGCCGTCCGTGTCGAGGACGACCGCATCCGCATGTCCTACGACCTGATCACGCGGGGCAAGGACGGCGGCAAGCTCCAGCTGCATTTCGAGGACACGATCCGGCGCACGGGCCGTGACACCATCACCAACAATGGTGTGATCTCGACGCTCGGCATGAAGGTCGGCTCGGTTGACGTCACCTTCAAGCGCCAGAAGGTCGACCGCAAGCGCGGCCGCGTCCAGGAGACGGCCCGGCGATAGGGCCGGCCATTCGGCTCCCTGAGGTCCAGGCTCGGTTCAAGCCTCTCCCTAGGGAAGGGCTTGGCTCCCACCGGGCTCCGAGGCGGCATACAGACCTCCGCAACGCGCCCCTCCTTCTGCCTCCCCCTTTTGGCGAGGGCGGGGTGGGGGTGTCACCTCGGTGCGGAGAACGATCTTCGAACCGTTTCTCTCGGAAGGGGCGGAGTCGGTACCCCCTCCCTAACCCTACCCACAAAGGGGAGGGGATGCCAGGTGGGGCTAGTGCGCCTCGTCCCAATTGTCGGCGGCGCGGGCGTCGACGTTGAGCGGTACGCTGAGGGCGACCGCGGGCGAGGGCGCGTTCTCCATCACGCGGGTGACCAGCGCCAGCGTCGGCTCGACCTCGGCCTCGGGCACTTCGAAGATCAGTTCGTCATGCACCTGCAGCAGCATGCGGGCGTTGAGGCCCGCGTCCTGCAGTGCCGGCTCGACGCGGATCATGGCGCGGCGGATGATGTCGGCGGCGGTGCCCTGCAGCCGCGCATTGATGGCGGCGCGCTCGTTGAAGGCGCGGATCGAGGCGTTCTTCGAGGTGATCTCGGGATAGTGGCAGCGGCGACCGAACAGGGTCGTCACATAGCCGACGTCGCGGCAGATCCGCTTGGTCTCTTCCATGTAGTCGCGGATGCCGGGGAAGCGCTCGAAATAGCGCTTGATATAGGCGCCGGCTTCCTCGCGGGCGATCGACAGCTGGTTGGCCAGGCCAAAGGCCGAGATGCCGTAGATGATGCCGAAATTGATCGCCTTGGCGCGCCGGCGCACGTCGGCCGGCATGCCCTCGACCGGTACGCCAAACATTTCCGACGCCGTCAGCGCGTGAATGTCGATGCCCTCGGAAAAGGCGGTTTTCAGCTGCGGGATATCGGCGATTTCGGCCAGCAGCCGCAGCTCGATCTGCGAATAGTCGGCCGAGACCAGCTTGTGGCCGGGCTCGGCGATGAAGGCGGCGCGGATCTTGCGCCCCGCCTCGGTGCGGACCGGAATGTTCTGCAGGTTCGGCTCGGACGAGGACAGGCGGCCTGTCGTCGTCGCCGCCAGCGCGTAGGAGGTGTGAACACGCTTCGTCTCGGCGTTCAGATAGGTCGGCAGCGCGTCGGTATAGGTCGAGCGCAGCTTGGTCAGTTGGCGCCAGTCGAGGATTTTCTGCGGCAGCTCGTAGCCCTGCTCGGCCAGGTCCTCCAGGATGCTGGCGCCGGTCGCCCATGCACCAGTCGCCGTCTTGGTGCCGCCGGGCAGGCCCATCACGCCGAACAGGATGTCGCCGAGCTGCTTCGGCGAGCCGACATTGAAGGGCTGGCCGGCCAGTTCCTGGATCTCGGCCTCCAGCGCGCCGGCCTTCTGGGCGAATTCGCCGGAGAGCCGTGACAGGATCGACCGGTCGATCGAGATGCCGCGCCGCTCCATTGAGGCGAGCACCGGCACCATCGGCCGCTCCAGCGTCTCGTAGACGGTCGACATGCCCTCGGCGGCCAGGCGCGGCTTCAGCACCTGCCAGAGGCGCAGCGTGACGTCGGCATCCTCGCCGGCATAGTCGCTGGCGCGGTCGATCGGCACGCGGTCGAAAGTGATGCGGGCCTTGCCCTTGCCGGTGACGTCGTCGAAGGAGATCGGCTTGTGGCCGAGCCATTTCTCCGAAAGCGGATCCATGCCATGCGTGCCGCGTCCGGCGTCGAGCACATAGGACATCAGCATGGTGTCGTCGAAAGGCGCGACGTCGATGCCGTGGCGGGCCAGCACCAGCCAGTCATATTTGAGGTTTTGCGCCACCTTGAGCACGGCGCGGTCTTCCAGAAGCGGCTTCAGCAGCGCGAGCGCGGTGCGGATCTCGATCTGGCCGGGCAGGAGCCCTTCCGTGAACAGCCCGTCGCCCTCGCCGCGATGTGCGAGCGGGATGTAGCAGGCCTCGTTCGGCGCGACGGCGAGCGAAACGCCGACCAGCTCGGCCTGCATCGGGTCGAGCGAGGTGGTCTCGGTGTCCACGGCGACGACGCCGAGCTCGGTGGCGCGCGCGATCCAGGCCCAGAGACGTTCCTCCGAGGTGATGGTCTCGTAGTGCGAATGGTCGAAGGGGATCGCCTTGACGGCGCTGGCGCGGGCGGCGGCGAGGCCGGCCGGCGTCAGGCCGCCAATATCCTCGATCGCCGGCTGCGGCGTGCCGTCGGGGCCGATCGCCGGGGCCGCCGCCGCTCCCGTGTCGCGTCCCCTGGCGATCAGCGCGCCATCCGCCTCGACGGCGCCGGATTCGACGCCCGTCGCCGCGGCGACGCGGCCGGTCAGCGTCGTGAATTCCATCGCCTTCAGGAACGAGATCAGCTGTTCGCCGATGACCGGACGGACGCCGAGCCGGTCGATCGGCTCGTTGACCGGCACGTCGCGGTCGAGGGTGACCAGCTGCATCGAGATGCGCGCCAGCTCGGCATTGGCGATCAGCGCCTCGCGCCGCTTCGGCTGCTTGATCTCCCCGGCGCGCTGCAGAAGCGTCTCGAGATCGCCATAGGTTTCGATCAGCTGCGCCGCCGTCTTGATGCCGATGCCGGGGACGCCGGGAATGTTGTCGACGGAGTCGCCGGCCAGCGCCTGCACGTCGACGACCTTCTCCGGCGGCACGCCGAATTTCTCGATCACCTCGTCGCGGCCGATCGTCTTGCCCTTCATCGTGTCGAGCATCAATACGCCCGGCTCGATCAGCTGCATCAGGTCCTTGTCGGAGGCGACGATGGTGACGTCGGCGCCGGCGGCGACGGCCTGCTTGGTGTAGGTGGCGATCAGATCGTCGGCCTCGAAGCCTTCCATCTCGATCGACGGCACGTTGAAGGCGCAGACCGCGTGGCGGATCAGGCCGAATTGCGGCCGCAGGTCCTCTGGCGGCTCGGGCCGCTGCGCCTTGTACTTGTCGTAGAGCGCATTGCGGAACGTGGTGGAGGAGTGGTCGAAGATGACGGCCAGATGGGTCGGCTTGACGCCCGCCTCGTTCGCTTCCTTGAGCAGCCGCCACAGCATGTTGCAGAAGCCGGCGACGGCGCCGACGGGCAGGCCGTCCGACTTGCGCGTCAACGGCGGCAGCGCGTGGTAGGCGCGGAAAATATAGGACGAACCGTCGACCAGGAAGACGTGGTCTCCCTTCTGGACGGGACGGGAGACGATGGCGGGAGCGAGCGTGTCTGACATGCGCGGACTATGCCCGCGAGCATCCGATTTGGCTACAGCATGCGTGGCGATGGCAGGCGGTTCTGCTGCCATTCCGCTGCCACGCAACGCTGAACAGCTAGCGAATGGTGGCCGGAACGGTCGCGACGACGCTGGCAACGGCCAGGCAGGCGGTGATGCCGCTGAGGGCGAGCACCATCTGCATCAGCGGGCCGGCGGCGAGACCGGCGGCGGCGGCGATGGCGACGATCAGGCCGAGGCCGAAGGCGCCGCCGAGGCTCGCCAGCCTCTCGCGGGCGAAGGCGGCGACGATGGCGCGCAGGCTCGACGCCGTCAGCAGGCCGAAGATGACGAAGGCGGCGAACAGCGCCCAATCCTCGGCGGGCGGCAGGATCGGGGCGAACGGCGCCAGGCCTGTCAGAGCCGCGGCGCCGAGGATCGGGCGGCGGGACAGGGCGGTGACGCTGGTGGCGGCGAGCGCGCCGGTGATGTAGGACAGCGCCAGCAGGGCGATCGGCGTCAGGGTGGCGAGCGCGGTCGCGGAATCGAAGGAGGTCTTGCCGCCGACGAACAGGACGAGCGTCGTGCTCAGCGCCATCGTCGCGGCGAGCCGGACGGTCTTCCGCTGGGCGTTTTCGGTCTGCGCTGCCTGTGCCATTGCCGCCTTCTCCGGATATCTCTCATTTCCGTAACGAAATGTCGCAGCAAAGGGTTCCCGGCGCTGTTAAGCGGATCACACGGATCGCGCGGGTTGTGGACGAGCCGTCGCCGGCACCGGCGATGGCTCCGAGGGGGCAGGCAATTCCCCTCAAATCGCCGTATTCATCGGGCATTCGGGGCCCAGATCCTGCGCGATTAGCGCTTTTTTGACCTTTGTGTGGAAGACGAAACCAGTATGGCGAGACCGATTCCGGGGCGAGATCGGATCGAACCGGTGCTCGACAAGCCGCAGGAGACGGAGTCGAGCGCGTTCGACATCCGGCTCGGCGAGGACGATCGTCCCGCCGGCGGCCGTGGCGAGCAGCGCTTCGGCCGCGAGCGCGCCGAACCGCCGATCGACCGGCCCAAGGACCGATCAAAGGACAGATCGAAGCGCGGGGAGCGCGCCGCCGAGGAGCGGAGCGAGCCGGGCTTTGGCGACGATGCCATGGGGCGGGACGAACCCCGCTGGGACGAGCCGGGCCGCGAAGAGCCGCGCTGGAGCGAACCGGCACAGGAAGACGCGACGAACCGCCCGCGCGGCCGGCGCGCGCCTGAGGCCGCACCCAAGCTGGAAGCGCCCGCCGGTCGTTCGGAGCGCCCGGGGCGCGACCGCCGCGAGCCGGAACTCGGCGCCGCCGAACGGCGTGTCCGGGCTGCGGAACCGGAGCCTTTCGACGCTGACATAGAGGATGCGGAATTCATCGATCTCGATGAAGATGACCCCATGGCTGATTCCCGCCGATCCAGATCCCGTCGCGGCAAAGCGCCGACCCGCAAGAAGGGGCGCGCGCGCGGCCGCAAGCGTGCCAGTGGCTCCGGTCTCGGCCGGTTCCTCCGTGGTAGCCTCAAATGGGCGCTGATCCTGATGTTCTGGGGCACGGTGGCGGTCGGCGGCACCATCGCCTATTTCGCCACCCAGCTGCCGTCGACGGCCAATTGGGCCGTGCCGAAGCGGCCGCCCAACATCAAGGTGCTGGCCAATGACGGCTCGCTGATCGCCAATCGCGGCGATACCGGCGGTGAATCGGTCCGGATCGACGAATTGCCGCCCTATCTGAGCCAGGCGGTCATCGCCATCGAGGACCGCCGCTTCTACAGCCATTTCGGCGTTGACCCGTTCGGCCTTCTGCGCGCGGCCTATGTCAATTTCCGCTCCGGCGACGTCGTCCAGGGCGGCTCGACGGTGACGCAGCAGCTGGCCAAGAACCTGTTCCTGACGCCGGAACGCAGCCTCGATCGCAAGATCCAGGAAGCGATCATGGCGCTGTGGCTGGAGAGCAAATACTCCAAGGCGCAGATCATGGAATCCTACCTGAACCGCGTCTATCTCGGCGCCGGCGTCTATGGCGTCGATGCCGCGTCGCGGCGCTATTTCGGCAAGTCGGCCCGCGATATCTCGCTGAAGGAAGCGGCCATTCTCGCCGGCCTCCTGAAGGCGCCCTCGACCTATGCGCCGACGCGAAATCCGGCGGCGGCGAATTCCCGCGCCAATGTCGTGCTCGGTGCCATGCGCGAGGCCGGCTTCATCACGACCGCGCAGCAGAAGGAAGCGGCCGCGATCACCATCAAGGCGAAGCCGGAGGCGGAAGGCGGCGCTGGCCGCTATGTCGCCGACTGGGTCGCCGATCTGGTGCCCGACGTCGTCGGCGCGCTGGAGCAGGACGTCGTCGTCGAGACGACGATCGATCCGCATCTGGAGGCGGCGGCCGGCCAGGCCCTGACCGAGGCGCTCGACAAGAGCGGCAAGTCGTTCGGCGTGTCGCAGGGTGCGCTGGTGGCGATCGATGGCACCGGCGCGGTGCGCGCGCTGGTCGGTGGCCGCGATTACCAGAAGAGCCAGTTCAACCGCGCTGTCGAGGCCAAGCGTCAGCCGGGCTCGGCGTTCAAGCCTTTCGTCTTTCTGACAGCGCTCGAGTACGGCCTGGTGCCGGAATCGATCCGTGTCGACGAACCGACCCGGATCGGCAATTGGGAGCCGAAGAACTACAGCAAGCAGTTCAAGGGGCCGGTGACGCTGCAGTCGGCGCTGGCGCTGTCGATCAACACCATCGCCGTGCAGCTTGCCAACGAAGTCGGTCCCGACCGCGTCATCAAGACGGCTGAGCGGCTCGGCATCACCTCGACGCTGCAGCCGAACCCGTCGCTGGCGCTTGGCACCTCCGAGGTCAGCCTGCTGGAGCTCACAGACGCCTATGTGCCGTTCGCCAATGGCGGCTATTCGGCGCCGCCGCATGTGATCACCCGGGTCAAGAACGTCGATGGCAAGACTCTGTACGAGCGGCCGGGCGCGGCGGCGAGCCAGGTGATCGATCCGTTCTATGTCGGCATGATGAACAGCATGCTGACCGACACGCTGCAGCGCGGCACCGGCCGCAAGGCGGCGATCGCCGGCTGGCAGGCGGCGGGCAAGACCGGCACCACCAACGATTCCAAGGACGCGCTGTTCGTCGGCTACACGGCCAACCTCACCACCGGCGTCTGGCTCGGCAATGACGATTCGAAGCCGACCAAGCGCATGACCGGCGGCAGCCTGCCGGCGCAGATCTGGCAGCGCTTCATGACCGAGGCGCATAAGGGCGTCACCGTCGCGGCCTTGCCGGGCAACTACAATTATCGCGATCCCGACAGCTTCCAGGAGACGCCGACCGAGTTCGACGGCCAGTCGACCGTACAGGGCGGCCTCGTCGACGAATACGGCCAGGTGGTCGGCGGCGGCGGCCAGCAGCCGCAATACCAGCCGTCGGGCCAGCCGCAATATCTGCAGCCGCCGGCCGATGGCCGGGCGTTGGGGCAGGGCCAGGCGCAGGGGCGCGATCCGAATCAGGGCGGGCCGCCGGTCGGCCGGGCCGACAATGGCGGCCAGTATGGCGGCTACGCCGATCCCGAAACGGGGAATGGCTGGAGCGACGGCGACTATCAGGAGCCGCCGGCTGGCGCCCGCATCTACCGCGACGGCGATCCCGACTATGGCGTCGAGCGTGGCGCCCCGATGCCGCCGGCCGGCGTTGGCGAGGACGGCCAGGCCGGGGTCTATCAGGCGCGTCCGCATCGCCGCAACCTGATCGACCGGCTGTTCGGCGGCTGAACGGCCGCCGAACCGCCTCCCTCCGCATTCCGGCCTGCCGGCGTTCGACAATGGTGGACATTGTCGGCAGGGCGTGGATAGTGACGCCGCCGCGCCTTCGTGGTGCTTCGTTTCGCGGCGTGCATCGTCGCCCGGGGATGCATGCGCACCCTGCCCAGGGAGTTTCCGGCAATGGCCGACAAGCGCAGTCTCTACAGCGAGCTGGCCATTGAGCCCGGTGCGACGCCGGCCGAGATCGACAAGGCCTATCGCCAGCGCGCCCGTGACGCGCATCCGGATGCCGGTGGCACCGCCGCGGCCTTCCACGCGCTGTCGCATGCCTATGCCATCCTGTCGGATCCCGAGCGCCGCAAGGCCTATGACGAGACCGGCTATGAGGGCGAGCTCGCCGCCGACGACATCGCCGGCCGTGCCATGGAGCGGATCCAGGCGCTGGTGGTTTCCGTACTGGAGAGCGACCTGCCGTTCGAGGCGGTCGATCTGATCGCGCCGATCCGCGACACGCTGACCAAGCAGAAGGGCGATATCGGCGCCGGCATCCGCAAGCTCGAGAAGCAGGCGAAGCGCGCCGAAGCGATGGCTGCCCGCTTCCGTCGCCAGTCCGGCGACAACGTCATCCGCAAGGCGCTGGAGCGCCGCGCCGCCGATACCCGCGAGATGGCGGAAAAGACCCGGCGCGAGGAAGCGGTGTTCGCCAAGGCGATCGAGCTCTTGGCCGACTACACCTTCGATTTCGAGCCGCCACGGCCCGCCCCGCCGAAGCCGCCCGAGCCGCCCAAGGCCGCGGAGCCGCCGAAGCCGACCCCGCCGAAGCCGGGAACCAGGACGCTCAACCTCGTCCGCTGAACCCGCCTATCCGGCGCTGGCGCGCGCCCGGGCGTAGTACTGGCGGATGAAGTCGCGCTCGACCAGCAGGTTGCGGAATTCGTCCGCGTCGGGGCCGTCATAGATCAGCGTGTACGGGCCACGGAAGCCGGCAGCGTCGGCGGCGTCCAGGCAGCGGCGATAGTCCTCGGCCTGCAACACGCCGCCGCTGAAATCTGCCTTGGCGTGGCAGCAGATGGCGAGGTCGAAGATCGCTTCCAGATCGGCATATTTGCCTTCACCCGACCAATTGCCGAAATCGCCGTTGAGGCCGACCGTTTCGTCGAGGCGATCGAACAGGTAGCGGACCTCGCGCGGCCCCGGCAGAAGCTCGAACCAGTTCTCGGTCACGACGCGGACGCCGCGCGCCTCGCCATAATGGCCGAGCCGGGTCAGGCCGGCGATGCTCATGTCGAGCGCCTCGCGGCTTGGCTGGCTGCGCCCGGCAATCACGCGCGCCTGCTCGGCGCCGAACTGGGCGGCCGTGTCGATCCAGCTTTCCATCCAGGCGAGATCGCGCTCACGCGTCGCCGGATCGGTGATGTCGCCATATTCGATCAGCAGCGTCTGCAGCGTGACGCCGGCCTCGGCCAGCGCCGCCCGGAAGGCGGCGGCGTAGCCGGCGTCGCGACGTGGAACATGGAACGAACAGACCTCGATGCGGTCGATGCCGAGGGCGGCCACGGCGCGCGGCATGTCGAGCAGCGTCAGCCGGCCGGGACCATAGGTCGGCTCGGCGACGGCCTCGACATCATGATCGGGCCGGTTCGGGAAGGTCAGGCCGAGCGCCCGGTGCAGGCTCCAGCTCGAAATCGCCAGCGCCGGCGACGTCCCGTGGGTCGTGCTGTCTTGTTTCATCGGTCGGTCCGGTGCCTCTGCTGGAAATCGTGGCGCGGGGAGGTGGCGCGGTACATGGCGGATATCAGTCGGCGCCGACGGCGTGCAGCGACGCGCCGTGCCGGTTGAGCCAGGCCTTGGCCTCGTCCATGCCGGGGCAGATCGCGGCGACGTGGCGCCAGAAACGGTCGGAATGGTTCATTTCGCGCAGATGCGCCACCTCATGCGCGGCGAGATAGTCGAGCACGGCGGGCGGCGCCATGATCATGCGCCAGGAATAGGCGATCGTTCCGGTCGAGGAGCAGGAGCCCCAGCGGCTGGTCGGATCACCGAGGCGAACCGTCTTGACCTTGACGCCGAGCGTCGCGGCATGGCGCGCGGTCGCCGCCTCGAGGTCGCGGCGCGCCTCGCGCTTCAGGAAATCGGTCACGCGGCGGGGGAGGTGCTCGACGCTGCCGGTGACGAGCAGGCGCCGCTCGCCTTCGTGCTGGTCGATCCGCACCAGGCCGCGCCCGGCATGGTGGACGATGCGGTGCGGCTCGCCGCGCAGCGGGATCCAGCCGCCATCGACGATCGGCGTCGCCGCCGGCAACGCCGCGAGGCGGGCCCGCAGCCAGCCGCGATGACGCTCGAGAAAGTCGCGCGCCTCCGCCAGCTTGCCGCGCGCCGGGATGGTGACGACGGGTTCGCGGACCGAGCCGCGCAGGCGCAGCGTGTAGCGCAGCGCCCGGTCGTTCCAGAGCAGCGCCACCCGCACGGGTGCGCCGTCGATCTCGACATGGCAATGGTCCGGCTTGGCCGGCGCGGCGCGCTTCGAAGCCTGCGTGAGGCGGGAAAGAAAACCCATGCGTTCAGTCAGTATCGAGTGATTCGTCGTTCGATCATGGCACGAAAAAGGGCCGCCCTGAGGCGGCCCCTCCCAATCGATCGTGGCGGAGATCAGAGGTCGATGATCGGACCGCTGTCGCGCTGGCCAGACGTCGGGCCGGCAGGGTTGGTGTCGCGGCGGGCCGCGTCGCGCTCGGCCTTGAAGCGGTCGAACTCCTCCTGGTCGCGGGCGCGACGCAGGTTGCGGACGAAATTGTCGAATTCGGCGCGTTCTTCCTCGAGCTTGCGACGCTCCTCGTCGAGCCGCTTCAGTTCGGCCGCGCGATAGTCGTCGAAAGCGGCATTGCCGCTCTGGCTGTAATAGGTCGAGCGGTTCTCACGCCCGCCCCGCCAGCCGCAACCGGCGAAGGAGCGCTTGAAATCATCGCGCACGCCTTCCGCGTTGCGGCGGAACTCGGGCAGCCTGTCGCCCCAGATGATGTAGGCGAGCATGGCGAGGCCGAGCGGCCAGAACACGAAGAAGCCGAGGACCATCAACGCGATGGTGAGCGGCGTCCATCCCGGACGCAAGGCCTGAGTATGGGACATGGAACCTTTCCTCTCTCGCACCCCCAACGCAACGGAAGTGGGAAAGGTCGGATCGCGATTCAAGAGAAAACCGGAAACCTAGCCCGATGTGATCCTGTCGGAGGCTTCCGTCGCGGCCAGCAGGCGCTTCGCCTGGCCGATCCAGTCGTCCCGGCCGATGCGGCCCCGCAGCCCGAGCCTGGCGTCTAGCGCGGTCGCCTGCTTGGCCGTCAGCCGGGCCAGCTGCGCCAGGCGGACGATGCCGGCGGCGTTCAGGCTCGCCTCCAGCTTCGGCCCGATGCCGGCGATGCGTTTCAGGTCGTCGGCCGGCGTGGCCGGCGACGCCTTCTCGGCGGCAACGACTTTCGGCCGGGCCCTCGCGACAACCGGCTTTGGCGCCGCAATGCCGACCGGGGCCGGTCTGCCCGCTGACTTCGCGACCACCGGCTTCGGCGCCGCCGCCTCGGACGGCGTCGTCGCCGGCGCGGCGCGGCGCGGCTGGTTGTGGGTCAGCACGAAATCGCTGATGCGCGGCGCGATCTCGGCGCGGAAGCGCGAGCCGTTGAAAACGCCGTAGTGGCCGACCTTCGGCTGCACGTAATGCGCCCGCATGTCGGCCGGGATGTTGGTGCACAGATGCTGCGCCGCCTCGGTCTGGCCGACGCCGGAAATGTCGTCGTTCTCGCCCTCGACGGTCAGAAGCGCGATGTTGCGGATCGCCGTCAAATCGACCGGCACGCCGCGATGGGTCATCGTGCCCTTCGGCAGCGCCTGCTGGATGAACACGGTGTCGACGGTCTGCAGATAGAACTCGGCCGTCAGGTCCATCACGGCGAGGTATTCGTCGTAGAAGTCGCGGTGCTTGTCGGCGCTATCACCGTCGCCCTCGACCAGATGCTTGAACAGGTCCTGATGCGCCGTGACATGGCGGTCGAGGTTCATGCCCATGAAGCCGGAGAGTTGCAGGAATCCCGGATAGACGTCGCGCAGCGCGCCGGGGTGCGGGAAGGGCACCTTCATCACGACATTCTCGGCGAACCAGTCGAGGCTCTTGCCGGTGGCGAGTTCGTTGACGGCGGTCGGATTGATGCGGGTGTCGATCGGCCCGCCCATCAGCGTCATCGAGCGCGGCGCCAAGCGGTCGCCCGCCGCCTCCATCAGGGCGGCGGCGGCGATCACCGGCACCGCCGGCTGGCAGACGCCAACCACATGCACGTCCTCGCCGAGGAAATGCAGCATCTCGATGAGATAGTCGATGTAGTCGTCGAGATCGAACGAGCCATCGGCGAGCGGCACCATGCGCGCATCGACCCAGTCGGTGATGTAGACCTCATGCCGGGGCAGCATCGCCTCGACCGTGCCGCGCAGCAGCGTCGCATAGTGGCCCGACATCGGCGCGACGATCAGCAGCTTCGGATCCTTGCGCGGCTTTTCCAGCGCGCGCTCGAAATGCAGCAGTTCGCAGAACGGCTTCCGCCAGACCGTCTTTTCGGTGACCGCGACGCGCGTGCCGCCGACCAGCGTGGTGGCGAGGCCGAAGCTCGGCTTGGCGTAGCGGCGCGTGGTGCGTTCGAACAGTTCCAGCCCGGCCTGCCAGTTGCGGCCGAGCGGCGTCTGGCTGATCGGGTTCAACGGGCTTTTCAGAAGCAGGCTGAACATGTCGGCGGCCGCCCGCATGGGCGACATCGCGGCATGGTTCAATTCGTAAAGCTCATAATAAGACAAGGGACCCATTATGCCGTCCATCTGCCGCTCCCCTGGGGATCGGACCGGCCGGGTATTCCGTCGGGCAGTAGGGGCGGCGGCCAGCCTTGTGCAATGCAGCATGTAAGGATGATTTTCACCCCGATGCAAGAGTTGGCGGTTCGATTTGGCGTCAATTCGCCAGTCCGGGGCCCTGCCATGCTATAAGCCGGCCCAAGAACGACCCATCAGACTGCAGGTGATGTAAGAATGCCCGAGCAAGCGCTTCGATCGCATGACTATGAGGGCAGGCGCCTCAAGCTCGATACGCTGGTGCGGCTCCGGTGGCTGGCGATCGCCGGCCAGACGGCCAGCGTCGTCGCCGTGCGGTTCTGGCTCGATTTCCCCATGCAGATCGGCCTGTGCCTGGCAGCGATCGCGCTGTCGGCCTGGCTCAATCTCTTCATCAAGATCCGCTATCCGTCCAGCCTGCGCCTGAAGGGGCGGACGGCGGCGCTGCTGCTCGGCTATGACGTGCTGCAGCTGTCGGTGCTGCTGTTCCTCACCGGCGGCTTGCAGAACCCGTTCGCGATCCTGATCCTGGTGCCGGTCATGGTGTCGGCGACCACGCTGGCGCCGCGCCTCACCGTGATGCTGGGCGGGCTGGTGATCGTCGCCGTCACGGTGCTCGGCCTCTGGCACATGCCGCTGCCCTGGGCGGCGGGCGCCTTCATCGCGCTGCCCTTCCTCTACATCCTCGGCGTCTGGGTGGCGCTGACCTGTTCGGTCGTGTTCATGGGCGTCTACGCGTTTCGCGTGGCGGAGGAGTCGCGCCAACTGGCCGATGCGCTGATGGCAACGGAGCTGGTGTTGGCGCGCGAGCAGCATCTCTCCGCCCTCGACGGCCTCGCTGCCGCCGCCGCGCACGAACTCGGCACGCCGCTTGCCACCATCGTCCTGGTCACCAAGGAGCTCGAGCGCGAATTGCCGCCCGACAGCCCCTATGCCGAGGACATCGCCCTCCTGCGCAGCCAGTCGCAGCGCTGCCGCGACATTCTCGGCAAGCTGACCTCGCTGTCGACCGAGTCCGACCAGCACATCGACCGCCTGCCGGTCAGCCATTTGCTGTCGGAAGTGGTCGAGCCGCATGCCGAGGCGGGCATCGACATCCGGGTCAAGCTCGAGAGCGAGAGCGGCAGCGAACCGGTAGGCCGACGTAACCCGGCGATCCTCTACGGCCTCGGCAATCTGGTCGAGAACGCCGTCGATTTCGCCGAGACGACCGTCGAGATCACGGCGTCCTGGTCGCCCGACAGCGTGACGATTGTGGTCGCCGATGACGGCCCGGGCTTCGCCTCCGAAGTGATCGACCATATCGGCGAGCCCTATGTGACGACGCGGGCGCCGACCGCCGAGGCGAGCGAGGATCATGAAGCGGGCGGGCTCGGGCTCGGCTTCTTCATCGCCAAGACGCTGTTGGAGCGGACCGGTGCCAAAATCGACCTCTCCAACCGCGAGGCGCCGGCGCATGGCGCCATCGTGCGCATCGTCTGGCCGCGCGACGCGATGGACCGCATCAGCCCCGCCAGCCAGCCGAGGGCGCTGTTCCAGGATGAGGCGCAGGCGGAAGCGCATGGTTAATGCGGCAAGAATGGCCAATAGCGCGCGGTTTTGACCATCTTGGTTGCAGGACGGCCTTGGCGGGGCGGCTTCGGATGCCTATAACCCGCTCTGGAAGGAAAAGAAAAACCTGGGGAGGGGCGGAGTTAAACGTCTATGACAGACTTAGAAACGGCCGGCCTGTCCGGAACGGACTCCTCGCTCATCATCGTCGATGACGACAAGGCCTTCTTGCAGCGCCTTGCCCGGGCGATGGAAGCTCGCGGCTTTACCGTCGATACAGCCGACAGCGTCGCCGAAGGCATGCGCAAGGTCGACCAGAAGCCGCCGGCCTACGCCGTCGTCGACATGCGGCTGGAGGACGGCAACGGCCTCGACGTGATCGAACTGATCCGCAAGCGCCGGCCTGAATCGCGCATGGTCGTTTTGACCGGCTATGGCAACATCGCCACCGCCGTCACCGCCGTGAAGCTCGGCGCCGTCGACTATCTCGCCAAGCCAGCCGATGCCGACGAAGTGTTTTCCGCCCTGACGCGCGACCCGACCGAGCGCGCGGCGCCGCCCGACAATCCGATGTCGGCCGATCGCGTCCGCTGGGAGCATATCCAGCGCGTCTACGAGCTGTGCGAGCGCAACGTCTCCGAGACGGCCCGCCGCCTCAACATGCACCGTCGTACGCTGCAGCGGATCCTGGCCAAGCGCGCGCCGCGCTGACATCGGCCGGACTGGATCGCAGGATTGAAAACGGGCGCCGCGGCGCCCGTTCGCATGTCCAGGATCGGTCGTGCCAGCCCTACGGCAGAGCGGCGACGACGATGATCTCGACCAGGTGCGCCGGGGTGGCGAGTTTCGATTCGCCCGTGGCGCGCGCCGGCGGGTTTGCCTTGTCGACCCAGGCGTCCCAGACGGTGTTCATGGTGGCGAAGTTCGCCATGTCGGCGAGCCAGATCTGTGCCGAAAGGATGCGCGACTTGTCGGTGCCGGCCTCGGCCAGCAGCGCGTCGATGGTGTCGAGCACGGTCTGGGTCTGCTTGGCGACGTCGTCGCCCGGATTGCCGACCTGGCCGGCGAGGTAGACGGTGTTGCCGTGCACGACGCCTGCGCTCATGCGCGGACCGGGCTGGATACGACGAATGATGCTCATGAAAACTTCCCTTCTGAGATTGGCCGTCCCCGTCTATCGGGATCGGACCGAGGCTTCAAGCCCGGTCGGACGCGACGTTCCGGAGCCGTTGGACGGTCAGATGATTTCGTGAAAGCCCGCATCGGGGTCGAACAGGCCGTGCAACCGGTGGGCGGCGGCCTGGGCGAAGCGCAGCATCATTGCCTTGCGGCGGGCGGCGACCAGCGGCGCATGGGGTGCCTCGCGCAGGATTTCGGCGCCATAGGCGTCGGCGAGGATCAACCCTGCGGCCTCGGGGAAGATTTCGGCGGGCACGCCGGCATGGCTGGCGAAATACAGCCGGTCGCAATAGGGCGCGTAGTCAGGCCATTTGCCGTCGGTGCGGAAGTCGGCGATCGACGACTTGATCTCGACGATGGTGATCTCGCCGGCGGGGCCGAGCGCGATGACGTCGGCGCGGCGGCCGGTCGCCAGCACCAGCTCGGTGACGATCGCATGCCCGCGTGCGCGAAACAGCCGGCCGACGCCGCGTTGGATCGCGAGCGCTGTGTCCGATTGACGACCGTCACGCGGCACGGCGAGGGTAGGGGAATAAACCATGAACAGAGTTTGCCACGGCGCGGTGTCGATTTAAAGGGCGGGAGGCCTCGGCCATTTGGAGGGCTCAAACAGCCCGGGGAGCCAATACGGCTGGCTCACCGCCAGCGATTGTGCAGCCAGAGCCACTGCTCGGGGTGCTCGCGGACCCAGCCCTCGACGGTCGCCATCACCTTGGCGGTGCCGGCGTCGACGTCGATCAGGCCCTCTTCGTCGCGCGGCATCTCGATCGGCGGCGTCAGCTCGACGCGAAAACGGCCATCGGGCAAGCGGATGGTGCGGGCGCCATGCACCGGGCAGTCATAGTGGCGCGCGAGGCGGGCGACGAGCGGGTTGGCGTAGATCGGCCGGCCGAAGAACGGGACTTGCGGACCGCGACGATGATGCTGGTCGGTCAGGATGCCGAGATGCTCGCCGCGATCGAGCGCCGCGCCGACCTCGAAGGTGGCGCCACGGCCGGAGGCGACCAGCTTGCCCATCATCTGCTCGCGCTGCTGCAGCAGGTCCTCGGCGATGACATTGTTGGAGGGCGCGCGGAACAGCGACACCACCGGCAGGCCGAAGCGCGCGGCGACGACCGCGAGGATCTCCCAGTTGGCCAGGTGCGCCGAGAAGATGATGCCGGGCTTGCCGTCGTCGCGCATGGCGAGGAAGTGTTCGACCCCGACGACGTCGATCCGACCCTCGCCGAGGCGCTCGGGGTCGATGTCGACCAGCTTGTCGAGGAAGACATATTCGACGACCGTGCAGCCCAGATTGCTCCAGACGCCCTGGACGATCGCCTCGCGCTCGGCTTCGGACTTTTCCGGGAAGGCGGCGGCGAGATTGGCTCGCGCCAGCTTGGTCTCGGGCACGAAGCGGCCGATGAAGCGAGCGACCGACGAGGCGACCTTGCCGGCCCGCTCTTCGCCGAGCGAGCGCACGCCGACGATCAGCCCGCGCACGACGAAGGCGATCGTCGCATGGACTGCCTTCGAGCGCGTGATACGGCGCGTCAGGCCTTTGAACGGGTTGCGCGCCTTGGAGGCCATCGGATCAGAGCGTGACGATGATCTTGCCGAACACCTGGCGCTGCTCGATGCGGTCCAGAGCCTCGTCGATGTTCTCGAACGGCACGGTGCTGTCGATCACCGGCTTGACGACTCCGGCGGCGATCTTGGCGAGCGACTGGGCGATGTTCTCGATCCGGCAGCCGAACGAGCCGATCAGGCGGAGCTGTTGCTGGTAGAGCTGGAACAGGTTGATCTCGGCCGAGATGCCCGTCGTCGAGCCGCAGGTGACCAGCGTGCCGCCGCGCTTCAGCGAGAAGACGGAGCCGGCCCAGGTGTCGACGCCGACATGCTCGAACACGACGTCGACGCCGCGCTTCTTGGTCAGCTTGCGGACGACGCCCTCGAAGCGCTCTTCGCGATAGTTTATGACGTGGTCCGCGCCGAGCGCCCTGGCCTTCTCGCCCTTGTCATCGCTGCCGACGGTGGTGATGACCGTGGCGCCGACCGCCTTGGCGAGCTGGATCGCCGCCGTGCCGATGCCGCTGCCGCCCGCCTGGATCAGGATGGTCTGGCCGGCTTCGAGCTTGGCGTTGTCGAACAGCATGTGCTGCACGGTGCCGAAGGTGATGGGCGTGCAGGCCGCTGCCTGCACCGAGACACCTTCCGGCGCCGGCACGACATGGCGGGCCTTCAGGGTGACATAGTCGCAGGCGAGGCCGTCGACATGGAAGCCGCGCACGCCGGCGACGTTCTCGCAGAGATTGTCGCGGCCGGCATGGCAGGCCGGGCATGTGCCGCAGGTCTCGGCGCCGTAGATGGCGACGGTCTGGCCGACCTTCAGGCCCTCGACGTCGGCGCCGATCTTCTCGATCGTGCCGGCGGCTTCCGCGCCCACCGTCAGCGGCAGCTTGCGCTTGGCGAAGGCCATGCCGCGCCAGCCCCAGACGTCGATGTGGTTCAGCGCCACCGCGCCGATCTTGACGCGCACCTCGGCCGGACCCGGCTCGGCGGCCATGGGGACATCAACGATCGAGAGCTTGCGGTCGGCGAGCAGCTGGAGGGCGCGCATGAAATATCCGGTCTGACGTTCTGAACAGGGGCCTGCTTTACCGCCTCGGGACCAAACATGCCAGAGGCACGCGATGGACCGAGCGTCGCGGTCAGGCCGGTTCGGCGGCGATCACCAGGCAGGCATTCTGGCCGCCGAAGCCGAACGAGTTTGACAACACCATCGAAACCGGGGCTTCGCGGGCGACGTTCGGCACCACGTCGAGCGAAACCGACGGGTCGGGAATGTCGTGGTTGATCGTCGGCGGAATGACGCCGCTGCGGATGGTCTGGATCGAGAACACCGCCTCGATCGCGCCGGCCGCCGTCAGCGTGTGGCCGATCATCGACTTGTTCGAGCTGATCGGGATCGCCTTGACGTGCTCTCCGAACACGGCTTCCAGCGACAAGGCTTCCATCTTGTCGTTTTCCGGCGTGCTGGTGCCGTGCGCGTTGATGTAGTTGACCTCGTCGAGGCCGATGCCGGCGTCGCCAAGCGCCTGGCGCATGGCGCCGATGACGGGCGAGCCGTCCGGCTTGGAGCGGGTGCGGTGGAAATCGTCGGCCTGCTCGCCGACGCCACGGATGACGGCGAGGATCTCGGCGCCGCGGGCGACGGCCGCGTCGTAATCCTCGAGCACGAGCGCGCCGGCGCCCTCGGCCATGACGAAGCCGTCGCGGTTCTTCGAGAACGGCCGCGAGGCGGTCTCGGGATCCTCATTGGCGGTCGACAGCGCCGACAGCAGCGAGAAGCGGATCAGCGATTCGACCTGCACGGAGCCGTCCGTGCCGATGCACAGCGCCGCGTCCGTATCGCCGCGCCGGATCGCCTCGACGCCGAGCTGGATCGCCGTCGCGCCCGAGGCGCAGGCGGTTGACAGCGAGATCGGCGCGCCACGCGTGCCAAAGCGGTCGGCCGTTTTGTCGGCGACGCAGGCATAGAGCGCATATTCGTAGATGTCGGGATTGTTGAGCGACTGGGCGCTCTCGATCATCCGGTCGTAGGGATCGGCGGTTTCCGCGTCGCCGCTCTCATAGAGATCGCGCTTGACCGACCAGTCGAGCTCGACCGGCGGCACCGCCATGAACAGCATGCCGGGGAAATCGCCCGGCGTGCCGATCTTGGCGCGGGCGATCGCTTCCTCGGCCGCCAGTTCGGCGAGCTTTTCGGTCAGCACGGCCGAGCGCGGCGCCTCGTCGAACAGGAAGTCGACGGTGCCGGCGATCGTCGTGCGGAGATGGTCGACGGGAAAGCGGGTGATGCGGTGGATGCCGGACTTGCCGGAGGTCAGCGCGGCCCAGTTGTCGTCGATGCCCTGTCCGAGCGAGGTGACGACGCCCATGCCGGTGACGGCGACGACGGGACGCCCGAGGTGATCGCGCGTCTTGCCCAGGGTCTTGCCCATGCTCTTGACCTTTCTCAGTCGATCGCTTCGAGAAGCGCCATGCCTTCGCCGCGCCAGAAACCCCAGCTCGTTGCCAGGATCTGGGTAGGGACGTCGGCGGCTTCAAGCTCGAATCCGGTCGGATCGGCCGGCCGATAGAAGCCCTTGCGCGACAGCGCCAGCGCGGCGAGCGCGATCTGGGCTGGGAAGGCGGCTTCGAGGCTGTTGCCGATCAGGCTCTGCGAGGCGCGGATCGGGCCGGCAATGCCCTCGGCGACGAGCTCTTCGAGCAGCGCGCGCTCCTCGAGGGTCGCCGGACCCAGGCCGTTGGCACCCGACAGCACGCCGACCGGCTTGTCGCCGAGCGCCGGACGCAGGGCGTCGAGCTGGCCGCGCGCCACGGCGGCGGCCTGGCCGGGTTCACGGCGGCTGCGGCCGGAAAGCACCGGGCCGAGCTTGGCGTGGGCCGTCTTGCCGCGCGCTTCGGCATGCTCGCGCGATTCCAATACCAGGAAGACACCGAGCGAGCCGGTGACCATGCCGCCGCCGGCGTTCGCACGCTCCCAGACGGCGTTGACGGCGCCCTGCCAGAGCGTGTTGCCGAGCGCCAGGCTCAGCAGCATGTCCTTGCGTTCGGCGTTGTAGGCGGCGCCGACGAGGAACTGGTCGCCCTGGCCGGCGCGGATACGCCGGGCGGCGATCTCGACGGCGCTGATGCCGGCGAGTTCCTCGCCCATGAAGGTGCGCGACGAACCCGTCACCTTGTGGACGATCGAGATGTTGCCGGCGAGCAGGTTGGAAAGCTGGGCCAGGAACAGGGTCGGGCGGAGGTCGTTGGCGAGCCGCTCGTTCAGGAACGCATCCGGCTCGGCCGCGCGATCGAGACCGGCCAGGATCTGGCCGTCGACGTCGACGTCGCGTTCACCACCGCCGGCGGCGACGATCATGTCCATAT
This sequence comes from Kaistia granuli DSM 23481, assembly GCF_000380505.1. GTDB lineage: Bacteria > Pseudomonadota > Alphaproteobacteria > Rhizobiales > Kaistiaceae > Kaistia > Kaistia granuli. The sequence continues at coordinate 255,833 of NZ_AQYH01000005.1, forward strand.
GCGCCAGGCGCTCGAGATCGCCGGAGAGACCGGCATCGGCGAGGGCCAGGCCCGCGGCATAGGTGCCGAGGCGCTGCCACGGCTCCATCTGGCGCTGGTCGGCCTTGCGCGGGATCTGCTTGTCGAGCTCCAGCGGCACCATCGGCAGAACCGGGAACGGCGCGAACCGTTCCGTTTCGCCAGCGGGGATCCGCGGCGCGTCGACGGCCATGGCCTGCCAGTGCGCATCGAGCCCCTCGCCGAGCGAGGAGATCAGGCCGATGCCCGTGATCCAGACGTCGCGCCCGTCGCTCATGCCGGCCTTGTCGCTCATGCCATGTCTCCGACCGGCGTCAGGCCGATCTGCCGCACCCGCTCGCGCATGGTTTCCACCAGCTCGGGAGCCGGGAAATCCATCACGCGCAGCGTCAGCTCCGCGTCGCAGACCGGGCCGTTCTGCTCGATCTTCGCCTCGGTCACGGCAAAGCCGGAACCGTCATGGGCGAGCGTCGCGTAGACGTCGAGCTCGGCGCCCGGCTCGATGAAGCGGCGGAACTTGGCCTTCTTGCAGCCGGCGAAGAACGGCATGCGGGAAAGGCCGTTCAGGCCGAGGATCAGGAAACCGGAAGCCTGCGCCATGGTCTCGATCAGGAGCACGCCCGGCATGATCGGATAGCCGGGAAAGTGACCTTCGAACACCGGGCTCGTCTCGGGGACGAAAGCCTTGGCATGAATGCGACCGGTCGCAGCGTCGAAATCGACGATGCGATCAATCATCTGGAAATATTCGAGACGCATGGCCGCTTCGACGCCGATCCTGTCAGGCGTTCTTCTTGGCGACCAGGTCGTCGATATGCGCGCAGAGGTTCTTCAGGAGGAAGTACTCCTCGACCGAAGCCTTGCCGGCATTGACTTCCTGGGTCCACTGCTCAAGCGGGATCTTGATCCCGAACTTCTTGTCGAGCGCGAAAACGATATCGAGGAAATCGAGGCTGTCGATGCCAAGATCGTCAATGGCATGCGATTCGGGCGTGATTTTCTCGCGCGGAATTTCGCTGGTCTGGGCGATCACATCGGCGACGACGTCGAACGTGGAAGACATGACGGTCACGTAATCCTATCTAGAATGGCTCTCGCATTTCGGTGCAGATCTGCGCTTTCACGACGAAGTCGAGGCTTGTGCGGCAGACACAACAACCGATCCCGCAAGCCAGGGCGGCAGGGAATTGCATTCGTCCTGATACCGTGTGCCGTCGAGAAATACCAGCCTGTCGCGCCGGTGCGACAAATTCGGTCCTCATCTGATGTTATCCGGCATCGTATCCCTGGACGGCGACGACATCGACCTCGACGTCGAGCTGGTGGTCGCCCGAGGTGACGATGATGCCGTCGACGGGAGCGGCGTCCGAATAGTCGCGGCCGAGCGCCAGGACGACATGATCTTCCGCCGCGATGACACCGTTGGTCGGGTCCAGGCCGATCCAGCCGATGGCGCGGCCGCACCAGACGGCGACCCAGGCGTGGGTGGCGTCGGCGCCCTCCAGGCGGGGCTGGCCGGGCGGCGGCAGGGTGCGCAGGAAACCACTGACATAGGCGGCGGGCAGGCCGAGCGTGCGCAAGCCCGCGATCATCACATGCGCGAAGTCCTGGCAGACGCCGGCGCGCGCCGCGAAGGCCTCGCCGGGCAGGGTGGTGACATCGGTCGCCTCAGGGTCATAGGCGAAATCGGCCTTGATGCGGCGGGTCAGGTCGAAGGCCGCGGCGAGGATCGGCCGCCCGGCCGGAAAGCTCGCCGCGGCATAGGCGCCGATGGCGTCGTCGATGGCGATGACCCGGCTGGCGAACAGGAAATGCACCGGCGACAGCGGGCCAAGATCGGTCTCGGCCACGGCGAGCCGCCTGATTTGCTCCCAGCCGGGCGTCGTCTCGTCGTCGATCGCCTGCTCGGCATCGACGGCGACGCGGGCCCGCGTTTCCAGCGTCAGCGCCTCATGCGGGAAGGCGAAGGCGACGGTGGTGATCCAGTTGCCGAAGAAATCGAGCCCGTCCTGGCGCTCGGTCGGCTCCGGCGTGATGACGAGATCGGCGGCGATGACGCGCTGGCCGGCGCGCGCCACCGGCAGCAGGCGCAGCACCTGGCGGGCGAACGGCACTGGCGAGGCGTAGGTGTAGCGGGTGGTCTGGCGGATGTCGTACAGCATCTATTCGCCGCCCTCGGACGGGTCGGTGGCGCGCCGATGGGTAAAATAGGCGAGCGCGATCTCGTCCGAGATGCGCATCAGTGTCTTTTCGAATTCGAAGATCCTGTCGGCATCGAGTTCGGCCGCGTCGGCGGTGTTGAGTTCCGCCGCCAGCCGGGTCGCCAGCCGGTCGGCCGGCGCCAGCAGCCCGGCCGGCGCATGCGCCGGCAATTCGGACAGCGACTGGCGGATGCGCTCGGCCTGGAAGGCGAGCGCGCGGGGGTTGCGGCTGTCGAGCAGCACCAGGTCGACCACCGGCACGCGGGCCGGCAGCATGACATAGCGGATGCGGTAGGTGATCTGGCTGTCGGCAAGTTCGAGCAGCGCGTCGAGCTCGCCCGCCTTGCCGCTCAGGCCGCAGAAGCGGGCGGCGCGGGCGATGGCGAGGCCGCGCTCGATGCGCCGTCCGGTCTCGAGGAAGCGCCAGCCATGCTGGCGCACCATGTTTTCCTGCACCAGGCCGGAGAAGGCGGCGATCAGGCGCAGCGCCGCATTGGCGCGTTCCAGCATGTCGCTGTCGGTCTCCGCTTCCAGGGGCCGCTGCATCAGCGCCTCGAGATCGGCGACCGTGCGCCAGGCGTCCGGCGACAGCCGGTCGCGAATGACGGACGCGGCGCGGCGCGAGGCCTCGGCGAGGCGGGGCACGGTGTTGAAGGCGTCGCGCTCGGTCAGGATCGACAGCGCCCGGGCCGAGGGCGTGGCGTCGTTGTCATCATCGACGGAGCCGGCGGCGGCCAGCGCCGCGTCGAGCTGGGCGATCACGGCGGCACTCTCCCGCTCGGCGTCGACATGGCGGGCGACGATGGCGCGGACGAGGCGGAGCGCGGCTTCGGTGCGCTCGACATAGCGTCCGAGCCAGAACAGGTTTTCCGCCGCCCGGCTCGGCAGGGTCGAGGTCATGCGCTGCAGCGCCACCCGGTCGGGCGAGGCGAGCAGGGTCGTCTCCGCCACCGGCCCGTCGGACAGCACCCAGACATCGGCCGAGGCGCCGCCCTGATGCAGCGTCACCGCGCGGGCGTCGGGCTGGTCGGAGATGCGGCAGAAGCCGCCCGGCATCACCGTCCAGCCGTCCTGGCCACGCGCGACATAAAGACGGAGGATGGAGGGTCGCGGCTCCAGCCGCGCCGTCTCGCCATCGCCGCGCCAGACCGGCGTGGTCGAAAGCTTGACCGCCTCCTGGCCGACGAAATCCGTGCCGCGCCGGCCGAGCGCGCGGATCAGGTCGGCCTTCAGCTCCGGATCGATCGCGCCGCCGAGCACGGCGCCGTGGTCGAGCAGTCCCGGCACGCGGCTGCCCAGCGCCGGCGCGATCACCATGCGGTCGAACTCGGCCACGACATGGTCGCGCTCCAGCGTCTGGCCGCACCACCAGGTGGCGACATTGGGCAGGATCAGATCCTCGCCGAGAATGCGGCGGGCGAGGCCGGGCAGGAAGCCCAGCATGGCGCGGGCCTCGACCAGGCCGGCGCCGAGTGCGTTGGCGATCGCCACGTTGCGCTGGCGCACCGCGCCGGCGAGGCCGGGCACGCCGAGCCGCGAGGCGGGGTTCAGCTCCAGCGGATCGGCGAAATCGGCGTCGAGGCGGCGGAGCAGAACGTCGGCGCGCTTCAGCCCGGAGATCGTTCGCATGTAGACGGTGTCGTCGCGCACCGTCAGATCCTCGCCCTCGACGAGGACGAAGCCGAGATAGCGCGCGAGATAGGCGTGCTCGAAATAGGTCTCGTTCAAGGGGCCAGGCGTCAGCAGCGCGACGCGCGTCTCCTCGTGCCGGTTCAGGGCATTCAGCCCAGCGCGAAATTCCTGGAAGAAGCCGGCGAGGCGCTCGACGTTGAAGGCGCGGAAGACGTCGGGCAGCGCCCGCGACAGGGCGATGCGGTTTTCCAGCGCATAACCGGCGCCCGATGGCGCCTGGGTGCGGTCGGAGACGACCCACCAGCGGCCGTCCGGTCCGCGGCCGACATCGACGGCGTAGAAGCGCAGGTGATGACCGCCGACTGGCTTGGCGCCGACCAGCGGGCGCAGATATTCCGGGCTGCCGGCGATGATCGCCGCCGGCAGGGCGCCGTCGGCGGCGAGCTGGCCGTCGCCATAGGCATCGCCGAGGATGGCATCGAGCAGCTTCGCCCGCTGGATCAGCCCGGCTTCCAGGCGGGCCCATTCCTTCGGCTCGATCAGGAACGGCACATGCGACAGTGGCCACGGCCGCTCGTCGCCATTCTCGGCCCCATAGACGCGGAAGACGACGCCGGAATCGGCGAGATGCCGGTCGGCGAGCGCGAAGCGGTGCTGCACTTCCTTCGGCCCGAGATCGGCCATCGTCTCGACGAAGCGCATCCAGTGCGGCCGGATCCGGCCGTCATGGCCGACGAACTCATCGGCGATGCCGGGCAGCGGCCGATAATTGGCGATCAGCCGCTCCGCCCTGTCGGCGGCGTCGCGATTGCGGCGGGTTGCTTCCTTGCGGGTCACCATCGCCTCAGAGGTTGGCCGGACGACGCAGGTCGAGCGTCATCGGGAATTCCGGCGAGCCCGCCTCCGGTATCGGCATGAAGCTGCCGCCGGTATGGCCGATCGCCTCGAATCGGGCCAGGCGACGCGCCTCGGCCTCGTAGGAATTGACCGGGAAGGTGTCGTAGTTGCGGCCGCCGGGATGGGCGACGTGATAGACGCAGCCGCCGAGCGAGCGCTGCGACCAGCCGTCGACGATGTCGAGGGTGAGGGGCGCGTGCGCGGGAATGGTCGGATGCAGGCCGCGTGCCGGCTGCCACGCCTTGTAGCGGACGCCCGCCACGAACTGGCCGGCCGTGCCGGTATTCGTCATCGGCACGCGGCGGCCATTGCAGGATATGACATGCCGGCGCGGATCGAAGCCGTCGACCTTGACCTGGATGCGTTCGACGGAGCTATCGACATAGCGCACGGTGCCGCCGATCGCGCCCTCTTCACCCAGCACATGCCAGGGCTCCAGCGCCTGCCGCAGCTCCAGCTTGACGCCCTGCTGCTCGATCGCGCCGATGAAGGGGAAGCGGAACTCGCGCTGCGCCTCGAACCAGACGGGATCGAAGGCATAGCCGGCGCGCTGCAGATCGCCGAGCACGTCGAGGAAGTCCGACCAGACGATTTGCGGCAGCATGAAGCGGTCATGCAATTGCGTGCCCCAGCGCATCAGCGAACCCTGCTGCGGATTTTGCCAGAGCATGGAGATCAGGGCTCGGACCAGCAGCTGCTGCGCCAGGCTCATGCGGTAGTCGGGCGGCATCTCGAAGGAGCGGAACTCGACCAGGCCGAGCCGGCCGGTCGGCCCGTCCGGCGAATAGAGCTTGTCGATGCAGATTTCGGTCCGGTGGGTGTTGCCGGTGACGTCGACCAGCAGATTGCGGAACAGCCGATCGACCAACCAGGGCGGCGGTTCATTACCGCTTCCCGGCGTCGGCACGGCGGCTAGCGCGATCTCCAGCTCGTAGAGCCCGTCATGCCGCGCCTCGTCGATGCGCGGCGCTTGGCTGGTCGGGCCGATGAACAGGCCGGAGAACAGGTAGGAGAGCGACGGGTGGCGCTGCCAGTAGAGCACCAGGCTCTTCAGGAGGTCCGGCCGACGCAGGAAGGGACTGTCGGCGGGATGGGCGCCGCCGACGACGACATGGTTGCCGCCGCCGGTGCCGGTATGGCGGCCGTCCGTCATGAATTTCTCGGTGCCGAGCCGCGACTGCCTGGCTTCCTCGTAGAGGTCGCGGGTGATGGCGACGCATTGGGTCCAGTTGGCGGCCGGCTGGATGTTGACCTCGATCACACCGGGATCCGGCGTCACCTTGATCACGTCGATGCGCGGATCGATTGGCGGCGGATAGCCCTCGACATGCACGGCGAGGCCTAGCGCGCGAGCTGATTCCTCCAGCGAGGCGAGCAGCTCCAGATAGTCCTCGAGTTTCTCGGTCGGCGGCATGAAGACACAGAGCCTGCCGTCGCGCGGCTCGACTGACAGCGCCGTCCGCACCGTCTCGCCTTCGGTGAAATACTGCTCGACCTGCTCGCCGCGCTCGCTCTCGGCCGCCTCCGAACCGGTCCGCGCCAGTTCTTCCTGCCGCCGCGCGGCGTCGCGACGGACCAGTTCCTCCGCCGCCGGCAGCGGCGCGGTGATCGAACCCGGATCGCTCTGCACGATGAAGGGATAGGACGAGACCGGCACGAAGGGCAGCGAGGCGAGCGGCAGGCGGAATCCGACCGGGCTGTCGCCGGGCACCAGGAACATCTTGCCGCGCCGGAGCGGCCATTTCTCGGACATCCAGCGCCGGTCGACTGCCTGAGCCTGCCAGCGCTGTACCGGCAGGATGTAACCGGAAGGCTGGGTCAGGCCGCGTTCGAACACGCGGGCGATGCGGGCGCGCGCCTCCGGATCGTCGAGCTTGGAATCCCCCGGCGTGACGTTTTCCGGCAGCTCGGCTTCCTTGAGGATCCAGTGGGCCGGATCCTCATAGGCCGGCACGACATGGTCGGCCGAGATGCCGAGCCGTTCCGACAGGTCGGCGAGCAGGGCGCCGGCCTGCTCCGGCGTCGCCTTCAGCTCGTCGGTCTCGACGGCGATCAGGCCGCTGTCGCGCCAGATCGGCTGGCCGTCCTTGCGCCAGTAGAGCGCGAAGGTCCAGCGCGGCAGGCTCTCGCCCGGATACCACTTGCCCTGGCCGTAATGCAGGAAGCCGCCCGGCGCGAAGCGGTCGCGCAGGCGGCGGATCAGCGTGTCGGCGCGTTCTCGCTTGGTCGGGCCGACGGCCTCGGTGTTCCATTCCGCCGCCTCGTAGTCGTCGATCGTGACGAAGGTCGGCTCGCCGCCCATGGTGAGCCGGACGTCATTCGCCTGGAGGTCGGCGTCAACCCGGTGGCCGAGCGCGTCGAGCGCTGCCCAGCTCTCGTCGGAGAAGGGCAGCGTCACGCGGGGATTTTCGGCGACACGATCGACCCGCATCTCGAATTCGAACGCCGTCTCGGTGCCTGGATCGGCGGCGAACGACCCGGTGATCGGCGCCGCCGAGCGGAAATGCGGCGTGGCGCAGAGCGGCAGATGGCCCTCGCCGGTGAAGAGGCCCGAGGTCGGGTCCATGCCGATCCAGCCGGCGCCGGGCACATAGACTTCGGCCCAGGCGTGTAGGTCCGTGAAATCAACCGCTGTGCCGGACGGGCCATCGAGGGCGGCGACATCGGGCTTCAGCTGGATCAGATAGCCGGAGACGAAGCGGGCGGCGAGGCCGAGATGGCGCAGCGCCTGCACCAGCAGCCAGCCGGAATCGCGGCACGAGCCGGCGCGCGAAGACAGGGTCTCCTCCGGCGTCTGCACGCCGGGCTCCATGCGGATCAGGTAGCGGATGTCGTGCTGCAGACGCTGGTTGATCGCCACCAGGAAGTCGACGATCTGGGTCGGCTGGCGCGGGATGGAGGCCAGGAAATCCGCGAACAGCGGGCCTGCCGGCTCCGGCGCCAGATAGGCGGCGAGCTCCTCGGCCAGCGCCGGCTCATAGGCGAAGGGGAACTGGTCGGCATAGGGTTCGACGAAGAAGTCGAACGGGTTGTAGACCTCGAGCTCGGCCAGGAGATCGACCTCGATGGCGAATTCCGTCGTCTTTTCCGGGAAGACGAAGCGCGCCTGCCAGTTGCCGTGCGGGTCCTGCTGCCAGTTCACGAAATGGTTGGCCGGCGTCACCTTGAGCGAATAGCTCGGCACCTCGGTGCGGCAATGCGGGGCCGGGCGCAGACGGATCACCTGCGGCCCGAGGGCGACCGGGCGGTCGTAGCGATAGCGGGTGACGTGGCGAAGCGCGGCTAGGATCGACATCGGCGGTCAGGCTCTCCATTGGCGTTCGCAAAAGGGCGGTGGCGACGGGCGCGCCGACCGGAAAGACGCAAGTTTCACGCCATCCCCGGTCGCCGCGCCGCGCGGGTGCGCTTACATCTTCACGACGGTCGACCGGAATTTCGAGGCGAGATACTCGCCCGAGCCGACCGGCGGGTATTTCGCCGTCTCGCCTTGCTTCAGGCAGGTCGGGATGCAGGCGATCTCGGCGTCCCAGTTCGGCTGGTGGAAGAAGGCCATCGATTGGCGCCGGGCCGAGCGGCCGATGTCGCGCGGCGGGATCGTCACGCGGTGCAGCGTCGACTTCCACTGGTCGTTGGTCCAGCGCTGCATCAGATCGCCGATATTGATGACGAAGCTGTCGGCGATCGCCGGGACGCGGTGCCACTGGCCGTCGAGGCCCATCACTTCCAGCCCGCCCGGTGCATCTTCCTGCATCAGGATGGTGATTGATCCGTAATCGGAATGCACGCCGGCGCGCAATTGGCCGGGCGCGGGATCTTCCGTCAGGTCCGGATAGTTGAGCAGCCGCAGGGCGCTCGCCTCCGCGTCGATGAAGCGGTCGAAATAGGTCTCTTCCAGATCGAGCGCGAGGGCGAAGAAGCGCATGATCCGGCCGGCCAGGGCCGACATCTCGCGATAATAGGCCTGCGTCGCGATGCGGAATTCGTCGCCGCCGAGCGGCCAGGGATTGGCGGAGAACACGAAGGCTTCGGCGTCGTCGGCCGGCTTGTGGTCGAGCCGCTGGAAGGCGGACGGGCCGAAGGAGAAGGTCTCCTTCAGGTCGGCCGGCTTGGCCTCGCCGAGCGAAGCGGCGAGCGTCTCGCCCTTGACCGGGCTATAGCCATAGGGATAGCCCGGATACGGCATCACGGCCGTCATCTTTTCGTCGAGAGGGCGATCGAAATAGGCGCGGGCGGCATTCCAGCCGCGTTGCACGACGGCCCGGTCGGCGCCATGACCGGTTACGAGGAAGAAGCCTGTCTCGCGACAGGTTCGGCCGATCGCATCGGCGATCGCGCGGGAGCCTTGGGGATCGGAGAGATCGATGACAGGGACGATCGACATGGGTTTCCTTGCGCCATGACCAGATTACACGTCGAGACTATGGGGCGCCCGCGGCGTTGGAAACCGTCAATCGGCGGAGCGTGCACATGAATGAGGCAGCTGCCGCCCTCGGCGCGGAAGCAAGGCCCGGCGCGCCCGTGACGGCGACGCGATCGTCGCGAATCGCCGCGCTCGATGTCGCGCGCGGCGTGGCGCTGGTCTGCATGGCGATCTTCCATGGCGCCTGGGATGTCGCCTTCCTGCAGCTGGTCCGTTTCGATCCCGGCGCCTCGATCGGCTGGATCGTCTTCGCCCGCGCCATCGCCGGCTCGTTCCTGATGCTGGTCGGCATCAGCCTCGTGCTCGCCACCCGCAACGGCTTTCGCCTCCGACCCTATCTGAAGCGGCTGGCGATGATCGTCGCAGCGGCGGCTCTGGTCTCTGTCGCCACCTATTTCGTGCTGCCGGAAGGGTGGATCTTCTTCGGCATCCTGCACCAGATCGCGCTCGCCAGCGTGCTGGGCCTCGCCTTCCTGCGGCTGCCGCCGCGCGGCCTGTTCCTCGCTGCCGTCGCCGTCTTCGCCCTGCCGTTCTTCTTCCGCGATGCGGTGTTCTCGCATCCCTCGCTCTGGTGGGTCGGGCTGGCGCCGAAGCCGCCGGCCTCGTTCGACTATGTGCCGGTGTTTCCCTGGTTCGGCGTCGTGCTGTTCGGCATGGCGGTGGCGAAGCTCGGCGTCGCGCTCGGTTGGGACGAGCGTCTCGCGCGCTGGCAGCCGCGTTTCGCGCCGGGCCGCTGGCTCGCCTTCGGCGGCCGCCATTCGCTCGCCGTCTATCTGATCCACCAGCCCCTGCTCTATGCGTTCTTCTTCGGGCTCGCCGCCGTTTTCGCGCCGAACGCGGCCGAGAATGCCGCGCGCGCCGATTGCGCCGAGCGCTGCGTCGCCGTCGGCAAGAGTGCCGCCGATTGCCAGACCTATTGCGGCTGCGTGTTCGGCGATCTGAAGGAGAAGCAGCTGATGGCGTCCTTCCTGGCGCGCACCCTCAACGAGGACCAGACGCTGCGGTTGCAGGAGAGCATCGCCGTCTGTTCCGCCACCGTCTTTCCGCCCGTCGACGAGACGCCGGACGCGGCGTCGCCGCAGTAATTTTCGAGGATCCCCGATGACCGACCCCGTCCGTACGCCGATCGTCCAGTTCGGTACCAGCCGCTTCCTGCAGGCGCATGCCGATCTCTTCCTGTCCGAGGCGCGTGCCGAAGGGCAGGATGTCGGCCCCGTCACCATCGTGCAGACGACGGCGTCGGGCGCCCGCTCCGGAAGGCTCAGGGCCTTCGACGGCGCGCCGATCCCGATCGTCATCCGCGGCATCGAGGCGGGCCGACCGGTCGAGCGCACGGCGGAGGTGACCTGCCTGGTGCGTGGCCTGTCGGCGGTCGGCGAGTGGGACGAAGTCGAGCGCGTCGTCGTCGAGGAAGCGAAAATCCTGATCTCCAACACCTCGGATGCCGGTTTCGCGCTGGTCGAGGGCGAGCGCCTCGGCGAGGCCGTGCCGCAATCCTTTCCGCTGAAGCTGCTGAAGCTGCTGGTCGCCCGCCACTCAGCCGGCGCCGCACCGCTGACGCTGTTTCCCTGCGAGCTGATCCCGCGCAATGGCGATGTGCTCAAGGCGCTGCTGCTGAAGCTCGCCGAGGAGAATGGCCTTTCGCCCGCCTTCCAGGGCTGGCTCTCGTCCTGCGTCTTCGCCAATTCGCTGGTCGACCGCATCGTCTCCGAGCCGATCGAGCCGGCCGGCGCGGTGGCCGAACCCTATGCGCTGTGGGCGATCGAGAAGCAGCCGGGCCTCGTCGCGCCGTGCATCCATCCGCACGTGTTGATGGTCGACGACCTCGCCGTCTATGAGCGGCTGAAGCTGTTCATCCTCAATCTCGGCCATACGGCTCTGGCCGAGGCCTGGCGCCAACAGGGGCGGCCGGAGGGCGAGCTGGTGCGCGAGATCGTCGCCGACGCGGCGGTCCGGCGCGAGCTCGACGAAATCTATGATCGGGAGGTTCTGCCGATCTTCGCGGCGGGCGGCATTGCCGAGGCGCCGGCATATCGGGCGAGCGTGCTGGAGCGCTTCGAGAATCCGTATCTGGCACATCGGCTGGCGGAGATTTTCGGCAACCATGCCGAAAAGAAGCGCCGCCGCATCGGCGGCCTGCTGGCCTGGAAGCAGGCGCTCGGCCTCGACCTGCCGACCCCTCGCCTCGAGGCCATCCTCGCCTCGCCCATCGGCTGAGCGTCTGTTTGCCGACGGAAGGCCGATCCCTTCCGCTCTTTCATGGGAGAGCTGGCCGCGGATTGAGGCGTTGGGGCAGCTGGCCACCAAGGCGGCTTGTCCCAGGTCCAACCAGGACGAGCCTCCCCCGCCACCCCACACTCGCCGTCATCCGGGCTTGACCAGGGATCCATTTCCGCCGGGTTGGTGCCACGTGAAACACCCGGGCGCGCGGCTGCAGGGATCCCCGCCTTCGCGGGGATGACGGCGGAGCGGGATGTCGGGAAGCGAGGGCGTCGATTGCGCCAATCGGCCATGAGCAGGCGACCGGCCAAGTTCGCGCCAATCGGCTGAGAGCAGCCAGCAATCCGGCCGAAGCCACCACCGGCCACGGGCCGTCGAGCGGCTTTACCCCGCCGGCCTGGCGTTATACCCGCGATACCACTCGACGAAGCGCGCCATGCCCTCGTCGATCGAGGTGCCGGGCTGGAAGCCGAGCGTCTCGGACGAGAGCGCGATGTCGGCGAACGTCGCCTCGACATCGGCCCTGCGCATCGGTTCGAAGCGGATCTCGGCCTGTCGCCCGGTCGCCCGCTCGATCGTCGCAATGAAGTCCATCAGCGGCACCGGCTGGTTGTTGCCGAGGTTGAAAATGCGGTTTTCGCCGGGCTCCGGCGTCCGGTCGACCGCGCCGAGCACACCGGCGACGATATCGTCGATATAGGTGAAGTCGCGTTGCATCCGGCCGTGGTTGAAGACCGAGATCGGCCGTCCGTCGAGAATGGCGCTGGTGAACAGCCAAGGCGCCATGTCCGGCCGTCCCCATGGCCCGTAGACGGTGAAGAAGCGCAGGCCCGACGAGGCGATGCCGTGCACATGCGCATAGGAATGGGCGATCAGCTCGCCGGCGCGCTTGGTGGCGGCGTAGAGCGAGGCGGGGCGGTCGGCCCGGTCGCTCTCGCGGAACGGCACGTCCTCGTTCAGCCCGTACACCGAGGAGGACGAGGCGTAGACGACATGCCGGAGCCTGGGCAGGCGCCGCGCCGCCTCGAACATCACCACCTGGCCGGTGACGTTGGCGTCGGCATAGGCGAGCGGATTTTCGATCGAATAGGCGACGCCGGCCTGGGCCGCGAGATGCACCACCGTCTCGATGTCGGCATGGGTGGTGACGAGCCGCTCCATCCGCTCCATGTCGCTGATCGATGCCTCGACGAACTCGAAATCCCGGTACCCCTGCAGCCGGTCGAGCCGGGCGCGCTTCAGCGCCGGATCGTAATAGGGGTTGAGATTGTCGACCCCGATCACGGCGTCGCCGCGTTCGAGCGCTGCCCGCGCGACATGCGAGCCGATAAAGCCTGCGACACCGGTGATGAGCATTTTCATGCCTCCGGCTTAGCCGATTTTCTCGCCGCCACAAAGGTGGACGTTTCGGCAATATGCGCCGTCGTTCCAATCCGGTCGGCGATCCGCTATGACAGACTGGCGCCCGCATGGCGCGGAAGCAGTGCTGGACGTCGCATGATTTCCCAAAAGGCCAAATACGCATTCAAGGCGTTGATTCATCTGGCCAGGCAGCCGAGCGGCCAGACCACGCAGATCGACGAGATCGCGCGCCAGGCCGGCGTGCCGCGCAAGTTCCTCGAACATATCCTGCTCGATCTGAAGCATCGCGGCATCATTGCCAGCCGGCGCGGCCGGACCGGCGGCTACGCCATGATCAAGCAGCCGGGCGACGTGACGATCGGCCAGGTTCTGCGCGCCATCGATGGTCCGATCGCGCCGCTCCCCTGCATTTCCCGCACGGCCTACCAGCCTTGTGCCGATTGTCCTGACGAGACAGCTTGCGCGGTTCGGCGGATGTTTGCCGGGCCCTATGCGACCCAGCTCCAGGCCTTCGAGGCAACGACGCTGGCCGACGCGCTCGGTGGCGACGCCGGGTCGGCGGATCTGGACATGGACCGCGAGATCGTTTCTGCTGACGACCGGATCTAGGAAGGATTTTCTAGCGCACCCTCCGCAGATGGCGTTCGGTAGTTTGTAATTGTCGATCGCCTGTGTCGAGATAAAGGCATCATCGATCTAGGGAGCACACGATGGTTCGCCCGTTCGTCTCGCTTGCACGACGCCTTCGCCCCGCTGTCGCCGCCGCTGCGATGGGGTTCGCCATGATCGCGACGCCGGTTCTGGCCGACGTCCAATTGCTCAATGTCAGTTACGATCCGACCCGTGAATTGTACAAGGCGTACAATGCCGCCTTCGCCAAGCACTGGAAGGCGGAGACGGGAGAAACCGTCACCATCCAGCAGTCGCATGGCGGCTCCGGCAAGCAGGCCCGCTCCGTCATCGACGGGCTCGACGCCGACGTCGTGACGCTGGCGCTCGAGGCCGACATCGACGCCATCGTCAAGGCCAGCGGCAAGATCCCGGCCGATTGGCGCGGACGCCTGCCGCATAATTCCTCGCCCTATACCTCGACCATCGTCTTCCTCGTCCGCAAGGGCAATCCGAAGGAGATCAAGGACTGGGGCGATCTGATCAGGGACGGCGTCGAGGTGATCACGCCGAACCCGAAGACCTCCGGCGGCGCCCGCTGGAACTATCTCGCTGCCTGGGCCTATGCCAACAAGGCGTTCGGCAATGACCCGGCGAAGACCAAGGAATTCGTCGCCACGCTGTTCAAGCACGTGCCGGTGCTCGATACCGGCGCGCGTGGCTCGACCACGACGTTCGCCCAGCGCGGCATCGGCGACGTGCTTCTCGCCTGGGAGAACGAGGCTTTCCTGGCGCTCGAGGAGCTCGGCCCCGACAAGTTCGACATCGTCGTGCCGCCGCTTTCCATTCTGGCCGAGCCGCCGGTCGCTCTCGTCGATGCCAATGTCGACGCCAAGGGCACCCGCAAGCAGGCGCAGGCCTATCTCGACTACCTCTACTCGGCCGAGGGCCAGAAGATCGCCGCGGCGAATTTCTACCGGCCGTCCAAGCCGGAGCTGGTCGATCCGGCCGCCCTCGAGCGCTTTCCGAACATCGACCTCGTGACCATCGACGATCCGCAATTCGGCGGATGGGCCAAGGCCCAGCCGGAACATTTCGGCGATGGCGGGATTTTCGATCAGATCTACAAGCCGAACTGACGGGAAAAGATGGCCGCAACGACCATCGCATCGGTCCGGAAGTCGAGCGTCATCCCGGGATTCGGGTTGGCGCTCGGCGTCACGTTGACCTATCTGAGCCTGATCGTGCTGATCCCGCTCGCCGGTCTGTTCTGGCGCTCCGCCAGCGGCGGCCTGGATGAATTCATCCGGATCTCCACCGATCCCCGCACTCTCGCCGCGCTGCGGCTTTCCTTCACCACCTCCTTCGTGGCGGCGCTGGTCAACCTCGTCTTCGGCATGATCCTCGCCTGGGTGCTGGTCCGCTACAGATTTCCGGGCCGGCGCTTCATCGACGCGGTCATCGACTTGCCCTTCGCCCTGCCGACGGCGGTGGCCGGCATCGCGCTGACGGCTCTCTATGCGCCGAACGGCTGGATCGGCTCGTGGCTTGCACCCTTCGGCATTCGCATCGCCTATACCGAAACCGGCATCATCATCGCGCTGATCTTCATCGGCCTGCCCTTCGTGGTGCGCAGCGTGCAGCCGGTGCTGGAGGATCTCGACCGCGAGGTCGAGGAGGTCGCGGCGACGCTGGGGGCGACGCGTCGCCAGACCGTGCGCCGGGTGGTGTTTCCAGCCCTGCTGCCGGCGCTGCTGACCGGCTTCGCGCTCGCCTTCGCCCGCGCCGTCGGTGAATATGGCTCGGTCATCTTCATCGCCGGCAACAGCCCCTACAAGACCGAGATCGCGCCGCTCTTGATCGTCATCAAGCTGGAGGAGTTCGCCTATTCCGGCGCGACGACGATCGCCGTGCTGATGCTGATCGCATCGTTCCTGATCCTGCTCGCGATCAATCTGATCCAGAGCTGGAGCCGTCGGAGATATGGCGATGTCTGATGAGGCTTTCACCTCGGCCCGGCTACCGGGCGCGTCGGCGATCCATTTCCGGCCGGTGACGGTGGAGCGCCGGCGCATTCGCGTCGGACTGATCCTCGTCTCGCTGGCCTTTCTCGGCCTGTTCCTGGTCCTCCCCGTGGTCGCCGTCTTCGTCGAGGCGCTGCGCGGCGGCTTGCCGGCCTTCACGGAAGCAATCTTCGAGCCGGACGCGGCGGCGGCGATCCGGCTGACTTTGCTGGTCGCGGCGATCTCCGTGCCCTGCAACCTCGTCTTCGGCGTCGCGGCGGCCTGGGCGATCGCCAAGTTCGACTTCAAGGGCAAGAGCCTGCTCAACACGTTGATCGACCTGCCGTTCTCGGTCTCCCCGGTGATCGCCGGCCTGATCTACATCCTGATGTTCGGCTCGCAGAGCCTGCTCGGTCCCTGGCTGAAGAGCGAGGGCATCCAGGTCATCTTCGCGGTGCCCGGCATCGTGCTGGCGACGATCTTCGTCACCTTTCCCTTCGTGGCGCGTGAACTGATCCCGCTGATGGAAGAGCAGGGCCGCGGCGACGAGGAGGCGGCCCTATCGCTCGGCGCTTCCGGCTTCCAGGTCTTTTTCCGCGTCACGCTGCCGAATGTGAAGTGGGCGCTGCTCTACGGCGTGCTGCTCTGCAATGCGCGCGCAATGGGTGAGTTCGGCGCGGTTTCCGTGGTGTCCGGCCATATTCGCGGCCTGACCAACACCATGCCGCTGCATGTAGAGATCCTCTACAACGAGTATAATTTCGCGGCTGCCTTCGCTGTTGCATCCCTGCTGGCGTTGCTTGCCCTCTTTACACTGGTCGTCAAGTCGGTCTTGGAATGGCGTTATGCCGAAGAGATCGCCGCGACGCGCCGCCACTGAGGTGACTGGAATGAACGCGATCAACCCGATCGACGCGGTGGAGTCCGTTGCGCTCGGCGCGCCCATCGACGTGACGATCGAGAATGTCGAGAAGGCCTTCGGCGATACCCCGGCGCTGCACGGCGTCTCGCTCGACGTCAAGGCGGGCGAACTCGTCGCCCTGCTCGGGCCGTCGGGCTCCGGCAAGACCACGCTGCTGCGCATCCTTGCCGGTCTCGACGCGCCGACGGCCGGCCGTGTGCTGTTCGGCGGCGACGACGCGCTGGGCTTGCGCGTGCAGGACCGCAATGTCGGCTTCGTGTTCCAGCACTACGCGCTGTTCCGTCACATGACGGTATACGACAACATCGCCTTCGGGCTGACCGTGCGGCCGCGGGCCGAGCGGCCGCCGAAGGCCGAGATCCGCAAGCGCGTGCTGCATCTGCTCGATCTCGTCCAGCTTTCCGGTCTCGACAAGCGCTATCCCTCGCAGCTTTCCGGCGGCCAGCGCCAGCGCGTGGCGCTCGCCCGCGCGCTTGCCATCGAGCCGCGCGTGCTGCTGCTCGACGAACCCTTTGGCGCCCTTGATGCTCAGGTCAGGAAGGATCTCCGCCGCTGGCTTCGCGAGCTGCACGACCAGACCGGCCACACCACCTTCTTCGTCACGCACGACCAGGAAGAGGCGCTAGAACTGGCCGATCGCGTCGTCGTCATGTCGAAGGGCCAGATCGAGCAGGTCGGGACGCCGGACGAGATCTATGACGCGCCGGCCAGCCCCTTCGTGTTCGGCTTCATCGGAGAATCCTCCTTCCTGCCGGTGACCGTCGTCGATGGCGCCGTGCAGCTCGACGGTACCCCGCTCGACCTCGCCGCCCTCGGCGCACCGTCCGGCGCGGCGACGCTCGGCTTCCGTCCGCACGATATTTCGATCGTCGAGGGCGACGCGCCGGCGATCGTCGGCCAGATCATCGCCGAGCGCCGCCATGGTGGCGCAAGGCGGCTCGAGCTCGAGGTCGGTTCCGCTCGCCACCGCGTCGAGATCGACATGGCGGTCGATCATACGCGCCAGGAGGGCGGGCTGGTCGCCTTCCGCCCGCATCGCTGGCGGCTGTTCCCGCGCTGATCGAGCCCGTCTTCCACCATGCCCGCCTTCCGCCTAGTCTGGCGGCAGGCAGGGCGGCGTGGAGGAAACCGGGATGAAGCGCTCGCGCGTCAACGAGATCATGCTGGAGGGCGACGCGTTCATCCGCTCCTTCGGCTATGTGATGCCGCCCTTCGCCTACTGGACGCCGGAGGAATTCCGGGCCCGGAAGGCGGATGCCGCCGGCATCCTCGATGCCCGGCTCGGCTGGGACATCACCGATTTCGGCGGTGGCCGGTTCGACGAGCTCGGCCTGTTCCTGTTCACGGTGCGCAACGGGCGCGCGGCCGATCTCGCCACCGGGCGGGGCATGCTCTACGCCGAGAAGATCATGATCGCCCGCAAGGACCAGGTAACGCCGATGCATCGGCATGTGGTCAAGGCCGAGGACATCATCAATCGCGGCGGCGGCACGCTGACGCTGGAACTGTTCCTGTCGGACGCCAAGGGCGAGATCGATCTTGAGGCGGGCGTCACGGTCCCGTCGGACGGCATCCTCCGCCGCCTGCCGGCAGGCGGCAAGCTGAAGCTGGAACCCGGCGAGAGCGTCACCCTGCTGCCCGGCGTCTGGCACGCCTTCTGGGGCGAGGGTGCCGACGTGCTGGTCGGCGAGGTGTCGACCGTCAATGACGACCGCACCGACAACATCTTCGCCGATCCGGTCGGCCGTTTCGCCGAGATCGAGGAAGACGAGGATCCGCAGCACCTGCTGGTGGCGGATTACGACCGCTGGTTTGGAACCTAGCTGGGGCGAGGTCGCCGCTTCGCCCGTTCAGGGTCTCCCTGCCGTGTCCGCCCCGCGGCGTCGACGAGGCGTCTGAAGCTTGGGCACTCCAGGTGCGACGGCGCCGGACAGTCGGCGACGTGGCGGAGCGTGTCGCGCATCATGGTCAGGTCATGGATCTGCCGGTCGATGTCGTCCGCCCTTTGATGGAGCATGCCGCGCGGCATTTGCAGTTCGCCGTTCTTTCCGAACATCGCGGCGATCTCGTCCAGCGAGAAGCCCGCTGACTTGCCCAAGGCGATCAGCCTCAGCTGCAAGAGCACCTCGGGCCCAAACTGCCTGCGCAAGCCGCGTCGCCAGGCCGAGGAAATCAGCCCGACCTCCTCGTAGTAGCGCAGCGTCGACGGCTTGACTCCGCTTCGCGCCGCGACGTCTCCGATGTCGAGAAAATCCATGCTTGACCTCAAGTCGGCTTGAAGTCGTAGCCTGCTCTCAAACGCGGATCGAGGCAAGGGTAGAGCAGGATGGAACAAGCGGAGCCGTCTCCGGTAGAGCGAAAGCAACGCGGTCTCGCGGTCACCTTGGCGCTGTCGGTGCTGCTGGCATCGCTTGGGACGAGCATCGCCAATATCGCGCTGCCGGCCCTGGCGGGGGCGTTCGCGGCTCCGTTCGCGCATGTGCAGGGTGTCGTCGTCGGCTATCTCGCGGCGCTCGCGATCTCGGTGGTCTTCGCGGGTCGGCTTGGTGACAGACATGGCCTGAAGCGCATGCTCGTTATAGGGATCGGGCTGTTCGCAGCTTCTGCCCTGCTGTGCGGCATGGCGCCGAACCTGTGGCTGCTAATCATCGCGAGAGCGCTGCAAGGCATCGGCGCCGCCTTCCTGATGACGTTGCCGATGGCGCTGATGCGCCAGGCGGTGGGCAGGGAGCGCATGGGGCGGGCCATGGGGCTGCTCGGTACGGTCTCGGCGCTGGGGACGGCGCTCGGCCCGTCGCTGGGCGGGCTTCTGATTCCGATCACGGGCTGGCGGGGCGTTTTTTGGATACAGGTTCCGCTGGCGGTTCTGGCTCTGTATCTCGCATGCGCGACGCTGGCGGCTCCGAACGGGGCGGCGAGGGGCCCCGCGAAAGGGGCGCGGTCGCTGCCGGGCTGGAGCCTCCTGCCTAGTCTCGCGGTCAATCTGCTGGTCGCCGCCGTCATGATGACAACCTTGGTGGTCGGGCCCTTTCTTCTCGGTCTCGGCCTAGGTCTGCAGGAAGCAACAATCGGATTGGTCGTGGCAATCGGTCCTGTCGTTTCCATCGTCAGCGGCGTGCCGTCGGGACGCCTCGTCGATGGCTGGGGCAGCCGCCGCGTTCTGGTCGTCGGGCTTGTTCTCCTAGGCGCCGGGGCTTTCCTCCTGGCGCTGTTGCCGGAATGGATCGGTCTCGGCGGCTATGTGCTCGCGATCGTGATTCTGACGCCGGGTTATCAGCTCTTCCAGGCCGCGAACAACGCGGCCGTCCTTGCCGACGTCGAGCCCGATCGGCGCGGCGCCGTCTCCGGGTGGCTTGCTCTGTCCCGCAATCTGGGGCTGATCGTCGGCGCTTCGCTCATGGGCGGGGTCTTCGCCTTCGGCGTCGGGACGGATGATTTGATTCATGCCGCGCCTGACGCCATCACCGCCGGAACGAGGCTCACATTCCTGGTCGCCGGCGTGATGATCATGCTGGCCCTCGCGGCCGTGTTCCGGCTTGGCGCGGGCTCGGAGTAGCTGCTGCGCCAGGCTGAAAGCAGGGCCCCGAGCCCTATCCGAACGGCCTGTCTGGCCGGTGCCGTTCAGACGTCGAGGATCGGCTTGAAGCCGCCGAAGATCATGCGCTGGCCGTCGAAGGGCATGGTGAACTCCATGCGCGGGTCGGCCATGACCTTCTCCCAGCCAGCGACGCGAGCCTCCTTGGACGGCCATTCGATCCACGAATAGACGACCTGCTCGTCGTCCGTGGCCTTCACGGCGCGGCGGAAATCCGTGACCTTGCCGTCCGGAACATCGTCGGCCCAGCTTTCGACCACTCGCGTGGCACCATGCTCGCGGAGGATCGGCGCCGTCTTCGCCGCCATGGCGCGATAGGCTTCCTTGTTGGCGCTGGGCACCGCGATCAGCGAGCCATCAATATAACCCGTGCGCCCATCGCCGCCCTTGTCGACCAGGATCGTCTCGAAGCCGCCATAGATCATCCGTTGTCCGTCGAAGGGCATGGGGGTCCCCATTTCCTTCATGCGCGGATCGCTCATCATCTTCTGGTTGGCGGCGTCCCGCGTCGCGCGGTCGGGATATTCGCACCAGGAAAAGACGACAACCTCGTCCGGCTTCGCCTGAACGGCGCCCTTGAAGTCGGTCACCTTGCCGTCCGGTACGTCGTCGCCCCAGGTCTCGACCAGGCGCGTCACGCCGAATTCGTGAAACAGGGTCGCGGCCTTGGCGGCCATGTCGCGATAGGCTTCCTTGTTGGCGGCGGGGACTGCCACCACGAATCCCTCGATATAGGACATCTCGATTTCCTCCACGTCGTTTCGGGCGGGTGGTCCGTCGTCGCCGGTGCGATCCTCCCGCGCATCCTGCGCGGCACAAGGGACAACGGCTGTCAGAGGCGAAAGTTCACTTGACATAATAGGTTGATATCAACATAAAAGAAGGATGTCAAATGCCGGCCCCGTGCCCTTCTCGACCACGCTGCATGTCCGCGATCATTGCCTGTGCCTGGCCGCCCAGCGCGCGGCCCGCGCCCTGGCCCGCCGTTTCGATGAGGCGCTCAAGCCGGTCGGGCTGACCAGCGGCCAGTTCTCGCTGCTGATGTCGCTGAACCGGCCGCAGCCGCCGACGATTGGCTCTGTCGCCGCCCTGCTCGCCATGGACCGCACCACGCTGACCGCCAATCTGAAGCCGCTGGAGCGGCAGGGCTTCCTGACGGTGACGGTCGACCCCGCCGACCGGCGCGGCCGGCTGCTGGCGCTGACCGATGCGGGGCGGGCCGCGCTCGCCGCCGCCGTGCCGATCTGGCAGCGTACGCATGAGGCGGTCGAAGAGCCGCTCGGTCCCGGCGCGGCGGACCGGCTGCGTGAGGGCCTGCTGGCGCTGGCCTGAGCGGGGTGAAGTTCGGCCGAAAAAAAAGCCCCCGCCCCCGGGGTGAGGGGCGGAGGCTTCGAAGGGGGTTGGCCCGGAGATCCGGCGGGTCAGACGCCGTCGACGGACTTGAAGCCCTCGAAATTCGGATGGCCGAGGAACATCGGCTTGCGGTCGCCGGCGCCCTTGTGGGAAGCGCGGAACTGCTCCGACTGGGTCCAGGCGATGAAGTTCTCTTCCGTCTCCCAGACCGTGTGCGACGAGTAGAGGGTGTGGTCCTCGGCCTCGGCGCCCTTCAGGAGGTTGAAGGAGACATAGCCTTCGAGCTCGTTCAGGTGGCGGGGGCGGGTGCGCCAGACTTCCTCGAACTCGGCTTCCATGCCCTTGATGACTTTGAAGCGGTTCATGGCGATGTACATGGTCATTCTTCCGTTTGCGTGCCGATGAGGTGCGTGGGTGGGTGATGCGCGCCGAATGGGGCGAAAAAGGTGAGGAGGGACGACCGGAAACCGGCCTCCCCCCTCGCGCCTGCCCGTCGTCACCACACCGCCGGGCAGGCGTATTCAGGATCGGCTCAGAACTGCATCTTGGCCGTGAGCAGGAAGGTGCGGCCACGGCCGGTCGGCGGGACAACGCCATAGGAGGCGACGTTGGACAGGGCCGGCGTATAGGTCTTGTCGAACAGGTTGGTCACATTGGCCGACAGGTCGAGGCCGTTGTCGAACGAGTAGTTGGCGAAGGCGTCGACCAGTGTGTAGGCGGCCCAATCATCATTGGGACCGTACTCGCCGTCGCCGCCGTCGACTTCGCCGACATAGTTGAGCCGGCCGCCGACGGTCAGGCGCTGCTCGAGGAAGCGGGCGCCGGCGGTGAGGACAAAGACATTCTCCGGCAGGTAGCTGGTGGCGCCGAGACCGTCCGTCTGGGCCGGCAGGTCCGACTTGGCGTGGGTATAGGCGATGCTGCCGAACGCGAAGCCGGCATCATAGGCCGTCTCGAGCTCGAAGCCCTGGACCACCGACGTGCCCGGATTGTTGGCGAAATAGGTGCCGGAAGACGGGGTGCCAGTCGGGAACCGCACGATCTTCGTCGTGATGTAGTTCTCGATGTCCTGGTAGTAGTAGTTGGCCTTCAGGCGGAAGCTGTCGCCTTCCGTGAGCAGCCCGTCTGTCTTGACGTTGGCGCCGACTTCCCAGCCCTTGGCGATTTCGGGCTCGAGGAACGGGTTCGGGAACATCGTGACGAAGGGGCCGCCCGGATGCGAGCCGCCGAGCATGGTTTCCTGGATGGTCGGGGCGCGGAACGTCTCGGCATAGGTGATGTAGGGCTGCAGCCACTCAAGCGGGTTGAGCGCCACGGTGATGCGCGGATCCAGGCGCCCGTCGGAATTGTCGACATTGTAGGTGCCGATCGGCAGGCCGGCCGGGTTGTTGCCGCTGATCGTCGTGTCGCCCTTGACCGAGTAGAAGTCGTAGCGCAGGCCGGCGATCACATCGACGATGTTGTAGGAGAAGGTCGTCTCCGAGAAGACACCACCGATGTCGCTCTTGCCGCTCGGATTGACGCCGCCAGCCTTGCTGGGGGCGATCGTGTTGTAGGAGTCGACGGTGTCGTGGAAATATTCGAAACCGTAAGTCGACGAGACGCCGACATTGCCGAGGGTAAAGTTCGACGTATTCGAGATATCGAAGCCGATGCCCTGATCTTCGATCGTCCGTCCCGCCGCCGTATAGCCGGCTGAAATCGGCGAATCGTAGACCATCTTCACGTCATTGTAGTAGAAATTGCCGCGAAGATTGAGGAGCTCGCTGTCCGGATCCCAGTTGAAGCCGGCGGTATAGGTGTTCGACTTGACGTTCTGGTTGTAGCTGTTGGCGGCGAAATCATTGTCGTAGAGCACGGCGCCGAAATTGACCGTGAGGTCGTCGGTGGGCGCGAACTCGGCCTTGGCGAGACCGGAGAGCAGGTTTCGGTTGGTGTTGGCGACGGTGATGCCATCGCCATTCTCGTAGTCGTTCGGGCTGCTGTAGCTGATGGCGCCGGCGATTGCCGCGCCGCCGCCGGTCGAGCGCAGCGCGCCGGCCGCCATTTCCGAGAAGCCGACATTGTTGCTGCCCCAGGACAGCATCGCCAGCGCGCCCCAGTTCTTGCCGTCGGTCAGGATGTCGTCGACGCCGAGGGTGCGGACATTGGCCTGGCCCATCAGCGCGCCGGCGCCGCCGGCGGTCGAGACGGCGCCGCGGGTGACGTCGACGCCGGCAACCAGCGCCGGGTCTACATAGGCGAAGCCCTGCGCCTCATGCGAGGTGAAACGGAAGTTCTGGCGCACGCCGTCGATCGTCGTGTTGACGCGGCCCGAGCCTTCCAGGCCGCGGATGTTCACCGACAGGCCGGAATTCTCGATGCTGTCGCGCGAAAAGGTGCCCGGCATGGCGCGCAGCACGTTGCCGATGTTGCGCTGGCCGAACAGCTGGATCTCGTCCTCGGTGGCGGTGCTGACAGGGCCGGGGGTGGCGAACGGGTTCTTCCAGCCTTCCTGCGTCGTCGTCGAGACGATCGGCGACAGGAAGCTGCCCTCGCCCTTGGCGGCCTTCTTCTTCAGCTCCTCATCCGTCTCGCTGCTGTTGGCGGCCGGCGTCGGCGCGGTTTGCGCCTTGGCGGCGGTGGCGGCGAAGGCGGAGAGAAGTGCGGCGGCGGTACCAGCCATCAGCCAAGTCTTATGTCGAACGACACGCATGCGAGCCCCATTGAATGTTCTGTGATGGGCCTGGCTGGCTGTCCGGGCGTGCGCGGCTTTCGCGCGGCGCCGGCTCTGGCGTGCTTGGCGGTTTCTTCGCTGGTCCGCCGGCCGTCGCGAATGCGGCGAAATCGGGGGTCAGCGATGTTTCACTTGCGGAGATACGAAAAGGTGAGTACGTCAGTCAACTAAATTGTTGCGAATAATTCGCAAGTTTAGAACCGCTCAAAATTACCGCTCCCCCAAGCAAGCAGGCGGGACAGAGATGCAAGACACACCCATGGTTGGATCTTCCCTCGAGGCTTCCCCGGCGGGCTCCGGTCCGCGCGTCGTATCCAGCGCCGATCTGCTCGACGGATCGCGCGAGATCATCATTCGCCATGTCGGCGAGGACTACAGGCTGCGCCTTACCCGGGCCGGCAAGCTCATATTGAACAAGTAGACGGGATCATGATGAGGCTCGCGCATACTTCCCCCCACCACGGCGCGCCGCGTTCGCTCGAGCGTTTCGCCGGCCGCCGCTCCCAGATCGTCTTCGGCCTGGCCGTCGCCGTCGGCATCACCCTCTCCGCGATCGTCCAGACGGTCGCGGCGGAGCGGGTGATCGAGGACGCCACCGGCCGCTCGGTCAAGATCGGCAGCACGGACCGCATCGTCACCATCGGTGGCGACATCACCGAGATCGTCTATGCGCTGGGCGCCGGCGACCGCATCATCGCCCGCGACACCACCTCGTCCTATCCGCCCGAGGCGAACGCCAAGCCGGACATCGGCTACATGCGGGCGCTGTCGGCCGAGGGCGTGCTGTCGGTCAAGCCGGACCTGATCATCGCCGTCGAAGGCTCCGGTCCGAAGGATGCCGTCGACCTGCTCGAATCCGCCTCGGTGCCGATCGTCATCGTGCCGGAGAAGCATTCGCCTGAAAGCATCGTCGCCAAGATCCGCCTGATCGCCGATATCCTCGGCGAGGCGGAGAAGGGCAACAAGATGGCCGATACGCTGGCGGCCCGCTTCGGCGCGCTCGAGGCGGCGATCGCCAAGATTCCGGCCGACGAGCGCAAGAAGGCCGTGTTCCTGATGAGCCTCGCCGGCGGCAAGCCGATGGCGGCCGGCCACAACACCTCCGCCGACGCCATGATCGGGCTTGCCGGTGGCATCAACCCGATGGGATCGGTCGAGGGCTACAAGCCGGCTTCCGACGAGGCGCTGATCGCCGCGGCGCCGGAAGTCGTCGTCATGATGAATTCGCAGAGCGGCCCGCCGAAGCCGGACGTCGTGTTCGATTCGCCCTCGCTGCGCGCCACCCCGGCCGCGACGAACAAGGCGCTGGTCGCCATGGACGGCCTCTATCTGCTCGGCTTCGGCCCGCGCACCGCCGATGCCGCCCGCGACCTCGCCCAGGCGATCTATCCGTCGCTGGACCTCCCCGAGTGGCCGGCGGCGAACTGATGTCTCTCGTCATGACAGCTCCGATCGCCGGCGATCGCCGCGGCCGCGCGCGGGTGGTGATCGCCGGCCTCGTCGTCCTGCTGATCGTCGCCGCGCTGGCCTCGCTCTGTATCGGACCGTCCGGCCTCTCCACCGCCGAGGTGGCCGGCCTGCTCTCCGATGCGCTCGCCGGCCGGTTCGACGAGATCAGCACCGTCAATCACGTCATCCTGTTCGACATCCGCATCCCGCGCACCCTGCTCGGCGCCATGGTCGGCGCCGCGCTGGCTCTGGCCGGCGCCATGATGCAGGGCCTGTTCCGCAACCCGCTCGCCGATCCCGGCCTCGTCGGCGTGTCGTCGGGCGCGGCGCTCGGCGCTGTGCTCGTGATCGTGCTCGGCGGCGCCTTCCTCGCCCCGGTGATGGACTTCCTCGGCATCGGCGCGCTTCCGATCGCCGCTTTCTTCGGCGGTCTCGGGACGACGCTGTTGCTCTATTCGATAGCCACCCGCCAGGGCCGCACCTCGGTCGGCACCATGCTGCTGGCCGGCATCGCGCTCGGCGCCATCGCCGGCGCCATCACCGCCTATCTCGTCTTCCGCAGCAACGACTTCCAGCTGCGCGAGCTGACCTTCTGGTCGATGGGCGGGCTCGGCGGCGCGACCTGGAAGAAGCTCGGCCTGGCGCTGCCCTTCATCATCGGCGTCTTTCTCGCCATGCCGTTCACCGCGCGCGGGCTCGATGCCCTGGTGCTGGGCGAATCGGAGGCGCGCCATCTCGGTTTCAACACCCAGTGGCTGAAGAGCCTGATCATCTTCGTCGTGGCGCTGGCCGTCGGCGTCTCGGTCGCGTTTGCCGGCATCATCGGCTTTGTCGGCATCGTCGTGCCGCATGTGCTGCGGCTGGTGATCGGGCCGGAGCACCGCACGCTGCTGCCGGCGACGGCGCTGCTCGGCGCGACGCTGCTGATCGTCGCCGACATGATCTGCCGGACCATTGTCGCGCCGGCCGAACTGCCGATCGGCATCGTCACCGCCACCATCGGCGCGCCCTTCTTCCTGTCGATCCTGCTCAGGAAGCGCGGCGTCATCGATCTCTGACCAAAGGGGACGGGCGGCGGCGCCGGCCTGAGGGTCGCCCGCCGCGCCTTCCGTCGATCCGTAGCAACGGGACGCACCATGCTCGAAGTTGAAAACCTGACCGTCCGCGCCGGCAAGCGCGATATCCTCGATCGCGTGTCACTCAAGGTGGTGCCCGGTCAGTTGACGGCCGTGGTCGGCCCGAACGGCGCCGGCAAGTCGACGATCATGAAGGCGGTCACCGGCGAATTGCGCCCTGCCCATGGCAGCATCAAGCTCGACGGCAAGAACGTCGCCGCCTATCCGGCCTATGAGATGGCAGCCCGCCGCGCCGTGCTGCCGCAGGCGTCCTCGCTCGCCTTTCCCTTCACCGTGCACGAGGTCGTGCGCCTTGGCACCAGCGGCGCGCTTTCCGCCGCCGATCGCGCCGCCCGTGTCGCCGCCGCCCTGATCCGCGTCGATCTGAACGGCTTTGGCGGCCGCTTCTTCCAGGAGCTTTCCGGCGGCGAGCAGCAGCGCGTCCACCTCGCCCGCGTGCTCTGTCAGGTCTGGGAGCCGGTCGTCGACGGCGTGCCGCGCTATCTCTTCCTCGACGAGCCGACGGCGAGCCTCGATCTGCGCCACCAGCTCCTCACCCTCGACACGGCGCGCGCCTTCGCGGCGGCTGGCGGCGGCGTCGTCGCCATCCTGCACGATCTGAACCTCGCGGCGCTCTATGCCGACAAGATCATCGTCGTCAGCGCCGGTCGCATCGCCGCCGATGGTCCGCCGCGCGAGGTGTTGACCGACGAGATGATGCGCCAGGTCTTCGGCGTCAGTGTGCATGTCGGCGGCGTGCCGACCGATGCGCCGTTCATCCTGCCGCATTCGGCCCGCGCCGCCTGATCGCCACCGCCGGTTCACAGCCTCTCTCCGCGTCAGTCTGGAAGCTGGCGGCCGGGTTGCCGGGCCGCTAGATTGCGCCTCCCGAAACTGCGGACAGGGATTCGAACATGGCAGCCAGAAAGCCGGTGCCGACCAGCACGGTACTGATCATCGACGTCGGAACGTCGTCGGTGAAGGCCGTGCTGTTCGACCAGAATGGCCGCACGCTGCGCTCCGCCGACGCGCCGGTCGCCACGTCGAGCCCGCAGCCGGGCTGGGCCGAGCAGGATCCGGCGATCTGGTGGAAGGCGACCGCCGACGCCGTCCGCGCCCTGAAGATCACCACCCAGCCGATCGCTATCACCCTGACAGGCTCGATGCAGAACGTCATCCTGCTCGGGCGGGAAGGAGCGAGCCTGCGTCCGGCGCTGCTCTATAGCGATGCCCGCGTCACCGATGCCGAGATCGCCGCGCTGAAGGCGCAGCTGCCAAAGGATTTTGAGGCGCGGATCGGCAATCGCGCCGAGCCGGCGCTCTGCCTGTTCCGGCTCGACTGGCTGCTGAACCACGAAGGCGGCACGATGGCGCGCGTCGAACGCGTGCTGTTCGGCGCCAAGGACGCGATGATCCACCGCATGACCGGTCGCGCCGTTGTCGATCCGACCTGCGCTACCACGACGGGGCTGCTGAACCTCGCGGCGCGTCACTGGGACGCCACCATCCTCGCCGCGATCGGCATGTCGCCGGCGATCCTCCCCGATATTCTCGATGCCGACGCGCTCGCCGGCCCGCTGCTGCCGGAGCCCGCCGCGGCGCTTGGATTGGCGCCCGGCATTCCTGTCTATGTCGGCGCCGGCGATGGCGGTGCGACCGCCTGGGGCACGGCGAGCGAGCAGCACGACCGGCCGCACGCCTATCTTGGCACCACCGGCTGGATCGCCGCCACCATGCCCTACGCCGTGGCGAAGCCGCCGCGCGACGCCTATACGCTGGCCGCGCCCGTCGGGACCGACGTCATCGTCATCTCGCCCTTCCTCGCCGCCGGTCTCGCCATCGACTGGTATGCCGCCATCGCCAACAAGCCGGTCGCCGAGCTCTACGCGGCGGCGGAAAAGCACGACGCGCATCCGCCCGGCGCGCTGTTCCTGCCCTATCTGATCGGCGAGCGGGCGCCGTTTTCCGATCGCGCCGTGCGCGGCGCCTTTTTCGGCCTCGACCGCGACCAAGCGCCGGAAGCGCTCGCCTATGCCGTGCTCGAGGGCCTCGCCCATGCCATCCGCGACAATCTCGACGCGCTGCCGATCGCGCCGAAAACGATCGCGCTCGCCGGCGGCGTCGCCGGCAGCCTGACCGTGGCGCGCCTGATCGCCGACGTCACCGGCGCGCGGGTCACGGTTCCCTCGGCCAGCCGCATCGTCACCGCCTTTGGCGCCTTCCGCATCATCGCGCCGATCATCGGCCTGACGCCGCCGACGAATGGCAAGGCAAAGCGCGGCGGCGGCGGCGACGAGACGGTCGTCAAGCCGCGTGCCGAGCGGGCCGCGCGCGCCGCCCGCCGCTTCGCCGCCTACCGCCAGGCGGCCGGCCATGCGCGGGCGCTCGCATCCGCGCTCGATCCGGTGCTCTGACGCGCTCGTCTGGCCGCTTGCGCCCACGCTAGCGGAAGCGATATCACTCTCCCCCGAACCCAAGGGGAGAGAGAAAATGCGGGCTGGAATTCTGGGCTTGGCTTTGGCCGGGCTGATGGCTTCGACGGTCGGATCGTTCGCCGCCGACGTGGCGGTGCTGACGCCCTATCAGAGCTCGGTCGCCACCAACCAGATGATCAACGTGTTCCAGGACAAGGCCAAGACGGCCGGCTGGAACGCCACGGTCGTCGACACGCGCGGCGACATGGGCCAGCTTGCCAGCCGCATCGAGGACGTCGTCGCCGCCAAGGTCGCGGCCATCGTGCTCGTCAGCGTCGACCCGACCCAGATCCAGGACCAGGTCAACGCCGCCGCCGCCGCCGGCATTCCCGTGATCACCATCGACGGCGCCAAGGCGCCGGGCGTCGTGCTCAATGTCACCTCGGACAATTTCGAGCTCGGCACCAAGCTGTCCGACTTCCTGTTCGACAAGCTCGGCGGCAAGGGCAACATCGTCAAGTTCTTCTACTCGGCCCATCCGGGCGTGCATCAGCGCGAGCTGGCGCTCGACGCGGCGCTGAAGAAGTACCCGGACATCAAGGTGATCGCCGACCATTACGTCGTCGTGCCCGGCCCGATCGACGACGCCCGCAAGACCACCGAGAACTGGCTGAAGAGCCAGGGCGACCAGATCGACGCGGTCTGGGCGGCCTGGGACGAGCCGGCGATCGGCGCGCAGCTGGCGATCGAGGCCGACAAGCCGGATTCGAAGATCATCATCGCCGGCATCGACGGCAATCCGCAGGCGGTCGAGATGATCAAGGCGTGCGGCCATATCAAGGGCACCGTCAGCCAGGACTTCGACGCCATGGCCGACCTCGCCGCCGAAGGCCTGACGCAGATCCTCGCCGGCAAGACGCCGGAGAAGGCCGAGATCTATGCCCCGGCCAAGCTGATCACCCCGGAGACGCTGGGCGTCACCTGCCCGTGAGCCAATCGCCTTTCCTCGCGCTCGACGGCCTCGTCAAGCATTTCGGCGCGACGAAAGCCCTGGATGGTGCCGATCTCGTTCTCGAAGCGGGATCGGTGCATGCGCTTGTCGGCGAGAACGGCGCCGGCAAGTCGACCCTGATCAAGACGCTGTCCGGCCTCTACCAGCCCGACGCGGGCGCGATACGCCTCGACGGCCAGCCGATCTCCATCGACGGCCCGCGCTCGGCCGAGGCGCTGGGTCTGCGCTTCATCCATCAGGAACTGAACCTCGTCCCGCATTTCGACACCGTCGACAATGCCTGGATCGGCCGCCGCCATCCCCGTCGGGGCCCGTTCATCGATGGCCGCGCCATGCGGGCCAGGGTCGCCGAGGTCGCGGCGCGCATCGCCCCCGATTTGCCGCTCGACAAGCCCGCCGCGCGGCTGACGCCCGGCCAGCGCCAGATGGCCGAAATCGTCCGGGCTCTGATGGAGCCGGCTCGCCTCGTCGTCATGGACGAGCCGACCTCGAGCCTGTCCGAAGGCGAGGCCGAGCGGCTGCATGATATCGTGCGCCAGCTGTCGGCCGAGCGCTGCGCCGTCCTGTTCATCTCGCATCGCCTCGACGAGGTCGTCGACCTCTGCGACCGCTACACCGTGCTGCGCAACGGGCGCACGGTCGGCGCCGGCTCGGTTTCCGATACCAGCCGCGCCGGCCTAGTGGCGATGATGTCGGGGACGGAGATTGCGGGGACGGCCTCAGGCCAGCCCTCTCTCCCCTTATGGGAGAGAGTTGGAGAGAGGGGTACGGCCTCGGTCTCTCCGGATGAAACAATCGCGGCCCCGGCATTCCCTCACCCCAACCCTCCCCACAAAGGGGAGGGGGCGAGCGGCCAAAACCCCGTCCTCGCCGCCGATCTCGGCTTTGGCCCCGCCGGCAGCCATGTCTCCTTCGCCATCCGTCCCGGCGAGATCGTCGGGCTTTACGGCCTCGTCGGCGCCGGCCGCTCGTCGCTGCTGAAGACGATCTGGGGCGCGACGCCCGGGCGCGGGCTGATCGCCCTCGACGGCCAGGTGCCGGGGCCGGGGCCTGCCGGCCGCATCGCCCGCGGCATGGCCTATGTGCCCGAGGATCGCCGTCGCGAGGGCCTCGCCAATTCGCTGTCGATCGAGCAAAATCTTTCGCTGGCTCACCTATCCGATTTCCGCGCCCTGGCCAGCATTCCCGCGCCGTCGCGGGCCAAGATCCGCGCCTTCGCCCAGGCCACCGGCGCCCGCCTCCGCCTCGTCGCCGCCGGTCCCGACCGTTCGCCGGCGACGCTTTCCGGCGGCAATCAGCAGAAGCTGCTGTTCGGCCGCTGGCTCGGTCGCCCGATCCGCGTCCTTCTCGTCGACGAGCCGACGCGCGGCGTCGATGTCGGCGCCAAGGGCGAGATACACGGCGAGATGCGCCGCATCGCCGCGGACGGCGCCGCCGTCCTGATGGCGACCAGCGACATCGAGGAACTGCTCGCCCTCTCCACCCGGGTCCTCGTGCTCCATGCCGGCCGGCTGGTCGCCGAGCTCGACGGTCCCTCGCTCACCCGCGCGGCCGTCGTCGCCGCCGCCTTCGGCCATGCTCCCGACGAGCAGATGCCGCCCTCGGAACGCTCCGCATGATCCTTCTTCGCCGCTACGGCACGCTTTTCGCTCTGGCGCTGATCGTCCTCGTCTTCACCATCGCCTCGCCGCAGGCCTTCGGCACGATGTCGAACCTCATCAACATCACGCAGCAGATGTCGCTGCTCGCCATCGTCGCCATCGGCGCGACGCTGGTGATGGTGCTGGGCGAGTTCGACCTCTCCGTCTCCGCCGTCGTCTCCTTCGCCGGCATCGCCGCCGCCGCCTTGTTCGCGGCCGGAGTCCCGGTGCCGGTGGTGATGATCGCCGTCCTCGTCGCGGCCGTCGCCATGGGCGCGATTTCCGGCTTCCTCGTTGCCCGCTACCGGGTGCCGAGCTTCATCGCGACGCTTGCCTTCGGCACCGTTATCGGCGGGCTGACCTTCTGGATCTCGAACGGCGCCACGATGTTTTCCGGCATTCCGGCCGGATTCCGCGATCTCGGCCGCGGCACGCTCGCCGGCGTGCCCGTTCCGACGCTCTGGCTGATCGGCACGGCGATCGTGTTCTGGCTGCTGCTCGACCAGACGGAGTTCGGCCGCCGGCTCTATGCGATCGGCGGAAACCGCGAGGCGGCGCGCCTCGTCGGCCTGCCGGTCCGGCGCGACATGGTGGTCGCCTTCGCGCTTTGCGCAGCCCTTGCCGGTCTCGCCGGCCTGCTGCTGACGGCGCGGCTCGGCAGCGCCCATCCGACTGGCGGCGGCGGCTATCTGCTGCAGGCCTATGCGGCTGTCTTCCTCGGCATGACGGCGTTTCGCGAGGGCGAGCCGAGCGTGCCCGGCACGCTGGTCGGTGCTGCGATCATCGCCGTCATCTCGAACGGCCTCACCATCCTCGGTGTTCCCAGCTTCCTGCAGGATCTCCTGACCGGCGCGATCATCCTCGCCGCCGTGCTGGTGCGCAATTTCGGCCGCGACGGCGATTGAGATAAGCGACGGCCAAGCCGGCAAGGCAGGACATGGCCGGTGCGACCGGATCACCTCTCCCCGAGGGAGAGGTCGGACCGCAGGTTCGGGTGAGGGGTTACGACCTCTCCGGAGGCTTTCCTAACCCCTGACCCGCAGCACTTCGTGCGTCGACCTCTCCCTCAGGGAGAGGTGAAACAACGGGGCGCTTCAGCCGGCTACCGAAGGCCGCGAGACCCGCGCCGGCGACGACCAGCAGCGTGGCGGCGAGCAGGGTCAGGCTCGGCTCGGCCTGGCCGGAGAGCACCAGGATCAGCGTCGAAAGCGGCGGCGCTGCATAGGACATGGCGCCGAGCAGCGCCAGCTTGCCATGCTTGGTGGCATGGTCCCAGGCGACGAAGGCGGCGCCGATCGGGCCGATGCCGAGCGCGAGCAGCGACAGGGACGCGCCGAAATCCGGCATCACGAAGGTCTCGCCAATGGCGAGATGGCAGAGCGCGGCCAGCACGGCGACGAGGGCGCAGACGACGATCATTGGCTCGCTGCCCGGCGCGTTGATGCGGTTGTTCAGCACCGAATAGAGCGACCAGGTGAAGGCGCAGACGAGCGCCGCCAGATAACCCGCCATCGCCGTGCCGCTCGCCTCGACCGGGCCGGGACCGCCGACGAGCAGCAGCGTCGCGGCGAAGCCCATGATGGCGCCGAGGATCTGTGGGCCGCCGAGCTTGGTCGTGCCGCCGGGGATCAGGCCGGAGAACAGCACGATCAGCAGTGGCCAGAGATAGTTGATCAGGCTCGCCTGCGCCGGCGGCGCCAGCCGGAGCGCTGCGAAATACAGCGCGTGGTAGGCGAAGATCGCCACCGTCGTCAGGATCCAGGCCTTGCGTGGCCAGAGCGTCAGGCCGTGCCGCACACCGGCCCAGCCGCGCATCGCCGTGAAGCCGACGAGGGCGGCGACCGCCGCGATTGCGAAGGTGATCGCCAGCGCCTCGAAGGTCGGTACCGTCCGGCTTGCCCCGGTCAGCGCGGCGAGACAGGCCCAGAGCCCGATCGCCGCCGCGCCGATCGCCGTGGCGGACCCGGATTCGCGGCTCAATTGGCGGACCGGACGGTGCTTGTGGCGGCGTCGATGGCGTGGAAGTCGGCGACGACCGGATGCGTCTGGTCGGGCGGGATGACGACTTCGCCGCGATCGAGCGCGATCGTCTTCATGCCGGCCTCGCGCGCCGCGTCGAGCTCCCGCGTGTTGTCGGAGAGGAACAGGATTTCCACCGGCGCGATGCCGATCTCCTTCGCGATCGCCGTATAGGACGACGCCTCCAGCTTCGAGCCGATGGCGGTGTCGAAATAGCCGGAGAACAGCGGCGTCAGATCGCCGGAATGGGTGAAGCCGAAGATCAGCTTCTGCGCCAGCACCGAGCCGGACGAATAGACATAGAGGGCGAGGCCGGAGTTCTTCCAGGCAGTGAGCTGCGCGACGGCGTCCGGATAGATGTCGCCCTTGAGCTCGCCCGAGCGATAGCCGTCTTCCCAGATCATGCCCTGCAGCGCTTTCAGCGGCTTCGCCTTGCGATCCTCGTCGATCCAGGCTTGCAACAGCTCGATCGTGCCGGCGGTGTCGAGGTCGGGCCGCCCGGCCAGAACGCGCGCCTCCGCGAGCGCCCCGGCGACGTCCGGATCGGCGGCGTGCTCGGCGACGAAGCCGGCGAGGCGGGTGCGTGCATAGGGGAACAGCACGTCCTTGACGAAGGAGATCGACGAGGTCGTCCCCTCGATATCGGTCAGAACGGCGCGGATTGGCGGGGTCGACATCGATCAGGCCCTGATGGTTGTGGCACTTCCGCCTCTACTCGATTACGTGAAGGCGGTCATCCTGTTTAGTATGGAGCATCCGATGAAAGTCGACGGCGTCGCCTATCGCTCGATCTGGCGCGATCCCTCCGAGACGACGGTCACCGTCATCGACCAGACGCTGCTGCCGCATCGCTTCGAGACGCTTCGGCTCTCCAACGTCGCCGATGCGATCGATGCGATCAAGCGCATGGTGGTGCGCGGCGCGCCGCTGATCGGCGTCACCGGCGCCTATGGTTATGCGATGGCGATGCGCGACAACCCGTCCGACGCCAATCTCGACGCCGCCTTCGACGCCATCAATGCCGCGCGGCCGACCGCCGTCAATCTGCGCTGGGCGCTGCAGATCCTGCGCGACGAGCTGCGGCCGCTGGCGCCCGATGACCGCGCCGTCGCCGCCTATGTCGCGGCCGACCGGCTGCATGCGGAGGATATCGAGACCAACGGCACGATCGCCAGGCATGGCGCGCGGTTGATCCGCGAGATCTGGGAGGCGAACGGCCGCTCGCGCCCGGTCAACGTGCTCACCCATTGCAACACCGGCTGGATCGCCTGCGTCGACTGGGGCACGGCGCTCGGCGCCATCTATCGCGCCCATGACGACGGCGTTCCCGTCCATGTGTGGGTCGACGAGACGCGGCCGCGCAACCAGGGCGCCAGCCTGACGACGTGGGAACTCGGCTCGCATGGCGTGCCGCACACGCTTGTTGTCGACAATGCCGGCGGCCATCTGATGCAGCACGGCAAGGTCGATATCTGCCTGGTCGGCGCCGACCGCGTCACCGCGTCTGGCGATGCCTGCAACAAGATCGGCACCTATCTGAAGGCGCTGGCCGCCAAGGACAACAATGTGCCGTTCTATGTCGTGCTGCCGGGATCGACGATCGACTGGACGATCGAGGACGGCGTCGCCGGCATCGAGATCGAGGAGCGCGCCGGCGACGAGGTTACCCATATTTCCGGCATTGCCGGCGACGGCACCATCGTCAAGGTGCGGCTGGCGCCGAAGGGCACCAAGGCCGGCAATCCGGCCTTCGACGTGACGCCGGCGCGGCTGATCACCGGCCTCGTCACCGAACGCGGCATCGCCGAGGCGAGCCCCGTCGGATTGTCGGGGCTTTATCCCGAAAAGGGGTGAGCGGGCTGGCGGGCCGGTCGTTGGCTGAACCCTCCCCTTGAGGGAGGTTCAAGGAAGACTGAAACCTCGCTCGTCCGCGACCGCTCACGGGCCGTTCTTGAACGTGCCCTGGGGCCGGATCTCGGTCGTGCCCTGGCGCCTCGTGCCGGTCGCCGTGTTGCAGAAGCAGGTCGTGCCGACGCGCTCGAGCCGGCCGGTCGGGCAGGTGCCGGTCAGCACACGGCACTGATTGGCGGAGAGGCTGGGCACGGTCGCCGCGCCGGGCGTTCGGACACGCGGCTGCGGCGCGGTGAACAGCTTCGGCTGGCCGAACAGGGTCGGTTGCTTGAACAGATCCTGCGCCTCGGCCGGCATCGTCGTCAGGCTCCCGAAAATCAGCAGCGCGCCGAGGGCCCGGTTTCGCTTCATGATCCCACTCCATGGCGGCACAGCGCGCCTTTCCCCCATCCTATCAGGGCTGGATCGCCGGAGGCGCAAGAGAATTCCGGCGGGCTTTCGATCAGGGGACGGCTATGTTAGGAAGGCCACGAACAGCGCTGGGGGCCGGACGTCTCCGCGTTTTGAGGATAGTGCGCGCGCCCGGATTTTCGAGGGCGCCTGCCAAACAGAGGTAGAGTGACGGCATGGCAGATCGCCCGTCGAGCTTCGACTATGAGGCTCTGCTCGCCTGCGGGCGGGGAGAATTGTTCGGCGAGGGCAACGCGCAATTGCCGCTGCCGCCCATGCTGATGTTCGACCGCATCACGTCGATCAGCGAAGAGGGCGGCGAGTTCGGCAAGGGCCACATCCGCGCCGAGCTCGACGTCAATCCCGACCTCTGGTTCTTCCAGTGCCACTTCAAGGGCGATCCGGTGATGCCGGGCTGCCTCGGCCTCGACGCCATGTGGCAGATGCTGGGCTTCTTCCTCGGCTGGAGCGGTTCGCCCGGCCGTGGCCGCGCGCTCTCGACCGGCGAGATCAAGTTCTCCGGCATGGTCGTGCCGAGCGTCAAGAAAGTCGAATATGGCGTCGATCTGAAGCGCGTCCTTCGCTCGAAACTGGTGCTCGGCATCGGTGACGGCTGGCTGAAGGCGGATGGCGTCACCATCTACCGCGCCAAGGACCTGCGCGTCGGCCTGTTCCAGGGCGAAGCAACACCTGCCGTCGGCTGATGGCAGGACCGGCCCCTGCGGGGCCGGCGGTCATCACCGAACGAGAGTATTCAGGAAGGACACCGAGCGATGAAGCGGGTCGTAGTGACCGGGACGGGTATCGTCTCCTCCATCGGCAACAACACCCAGGAAGTCCT
Organism: Kaistia granuli DSM 23481; assembly: GCF_000380505.1. GTDB lineage: Bacteria > Pseudomonadota > Alphaproteobacteria > Rhizobiales > Kaistiaceae > Kaistia > Kaistia granuli. The sequence goes on from NZ_AQYH01000005.1 coordinate 292,572, forward strand.
GGCGAGCTTGCACGAAGCCAAGAGCGGCATCACCTCCGCCAAGGATTTCGCAGAGCTCGGTTTCCGCTGCCAGGTCCAGGGCATGCCGACGCTCGATCCGGCCGAGGTCGTCGATCGCCGCGCCATGCGCTTCCACGGCGGCGGTACCGCCTGGAACCATGTCGCCATGGAACAGGCGATCCGCGATTCGGGCCTCGAAGAGAACGAGATCTCGAACGAGCGCACCGGCATCATCATGGGCTCCGGCGGCCCGTCGACCCGCGCCATCGTCGAGGCGGCCGACATCACCCGCCAGAAGGGTCCGAAGCGCGTCGGCCCGTTCGCCGTGCCGAAGGCGATGTCGTCGACCGCCTCCGCCACGCTCGCCACCTGGTTCAAGATCAAGGGCGTCAACTATTCGATCTCGTCCGCCTGCGCGACGTCCAATCATTGCATCGGCAACGCCTATGAGATGATCCAGTACGGCAAGCAGGACGTGATGTTCGCCGGCGGCTGCGAGGAGCTCGACTGGACGCTCTCCGTGCTGTTCGACGCCATGGGCGCGATGTCGTCCAAGTACAACGACCGCCCGGCCGTCGCCTCGCGCCCCTATGACAAGAACCGCGACGGCTTCGTCATCGCCGGCGGCGCCGGCGTGCTGGTCCTGGAAGAGCTCGAGCATGCCAAGGCGCGCGGCGCCCGTATCTATGGCGAGGTTGTCGGGTACGGTGCCACCTCGGACGGCTACGACATGGTCGCGCCGTCGGGCGAGGGCGCCATACGCTGCATGCGGCAGGCGATCTCGACCGTGAAGGGCCCAATCGACTACATCAATCCGCACGCCACCTCGACGCCGGCCGGCGACGCCCCGGAAATCGAGGCGATCCGCACCGTGTTCGGCTCGGGCGACAAGTGTCCGCCGATCTCCGCCACCAAGGCGCTGACCGGCCATTCGCTGGGCGCGACCGGCGTGCAGGAAGCGATCTACAGCCTCTTGATGATGAACAACCGCTTCATCGCCGAATCGGCCAATATCGAAGAACTCGACCCGGCCTTCGCCGACATGCCGATCGTGCGCAAGCGCATCGACGACGCGAAGATCGACACCGTGCTCTCCAATTCCTTCGGCTTCGGCGGCACAAACGCCTCGCTGGTCTTCCAGCGCTACGTGGCCTGAGACAGAACAAAAACAAGGACGATCGAATGACGGCACCAACCAGCAACCTGATGAGCGGCAAGCGCGGGCTCATCATGGGTGTCGCCAACGATCATTCGATCGCCTGGGGCATCGCCAGGACCCTGGCAGCGCATGGCGCCGAACTCGCCTTCACCTATCAGGGTGACGCGTTCGGCCGCCGTGTGAAGCCGCTGGCCGATTCGGTCGGCGCCAAGCTGCTGCTGCCCTGCGACGTCGAGGACGTCGCTTCCGTCGACAGCGTCTTCGCGGCGCTGGAGAAGGAATGGGGCAAGATCGACTTCATCGTCCACGCCATCGGCTTCTCCGACAAGAACGAGCTGAAGGGCCGCTACGCCGACACGACGCGCGACAATTTCGTGAAGACGATGGTGATCTCCTGCTTCTCCTTCACGGAGATCGCCAAGCGCGCCGCGGCGTTGATGCCGGATGGCGGCTCGATCCTGACGCTGACCTATGGCGGCTCGACCCGCGTCATGCCGAACTACAACGTCATGGGCGTCGCCAAGGCGGCGCTCGAATCCTCGGTGCGCTATCTCGCCATGGATTTCGGTTGCGACAACATCCGCGTCAACGCGATCTCGGCCGGCCCGGTCCGCACGCTCGCCGGCTCCGGCGTCGCCGATGCGCGCATCATGTACAACTACCAGAAGAAGAACGCCCCGCTCCGCCGCACCGTCTCGCTCGACGAGATCGGCGGCTCGGCGCTCTATCTGCTGTCGGATCTCGGCGCCGGCGTCACCGGCGACGTGCATTTCGTCGATTCCGGCTACAACATCGTCTCGATGCCGCGGCTCGAGGAGTTGAAGGTGCACGAGGCGAACGCCGAGGCGAATAATCCGCAGGCGGATTGATCCGCCCTGGTTTCCGGTCGAATCTCAAAGGGCGCCCGTTGTGGCGCCCTTTTTGTTTGCGGCGGAACTACGCGAGGCTCGCCCGTTCCCGCTCGCGCCTTCATCCCGGGCGGACACCCGGGATCCATTCACCCGAGGCCTTGGGCGGCAGGAACCCTGGCCGAGGGATGACGCCCCCACTGGCAGGAAACCGCGCCGCCCTCTATGACGGCGGCATGCTGCCCGTCGACGACGTCCTCCCCGAACTCAAATCCGCGCTCGAAGGCCGGACCAGCGCCGTGCTGGTGGCGCCGCCGGGCGCCGGCAAGACGACGCGTGTTCCCTTGGCGCTGCTCGACGCGCCGTGGCGGGAGAACCGCCGCATCCTGATGCTGGAGCCGCGCCGGCTCGCCGCCCGCGCCGCCGCCCGCCGCATGGCCGAGACGCTCGGCGAGGAGGTCGGCCAGACGGTCGGCTATCGCGTCCGGCTGGAAAAGAAGGTGTCGGCGAAGACGCGGATCGAGATCATCACCGAGGGCGTCTTCACCCGCATGATCCTCGACGATCCCTCGCTCGACGGCGTCGCCGCGGTGATCTTCGACGAGTTCCACGAGCGCAGCCTCGACGGCGATCTCGGCCTGGCCCTGGCGCTCGACGCGCAATCGGGCCTGCGCGAGGACCTGCGCATCCTCGTCATGTCGGCGACGATCGACGGCGCCCGCGTGGCAAGGCTGCTCGGCGACGCGCCGGTGGTGGAAAGCCTCGGCCGCATGTTTCCGGTCGAGACGCGGCATGGCGGCCGCGATGCCGCCCGCCGCATCGAGGACGACGTCGCCGACGCCGTGCGCCGCGCGCTGGCGGCCGAGCCCGGCAGCCTGCTCGTCTTCCTGCCGGGCCAGGCCGAAATCCGCCGCGTCGCCGAGCGGCTGGAAGGGCGGGTCGGCGACGGCGTCGAGATCGCGCCGCTCTATGGCGCGCTCGATTTTGCCGCGCAGGATCGCGCCATCCGGCCCGCCGCTCCGGGTAAGCGGAAGGTGGTGCTGGCGAGCGCGATCGCCGAGACCTCGCTGACCATCGAGGGCGTGCGCGTCGTCATCGATTCCGGCCTTGCACGCGCGCCGGTCTACGAGCCGGCGACCGGATTGACCCGGCTGGAGACGCGGCGCGTGTCGCGCGCGTCGGCTGACCAGCGCCGGGGCCGCGCCGGCCGTACCGAGCCCGGCGTCTGTTACCGGCTCTGGGAAGAGGGGCAGACGGCGGCGCTCGCGCCGTTCGACCGGCCGGAAATCCTGGAGGCCGACCTCGCGCCGCTCGTGCTCGATCTCGCCAGCTGGGGCGTCGCCGATCCCGCGCAGCTCGCCTTCCTCGATCCGCCGCCAAAACCCGCCTGGGAAGAGGCCGTGGCGCTTTTGAACCGGCTCGACGCGCTCGATGCCGATCGCCGCCTGACCCAGGAGGGCGAGGGTCTCGCCCGTCTCGCCGTCAGCCCGCGTCTTGGCCACATGCTGCGCAAGGGCGCGGCGCTCGGCCTCGGCGGGCTTGCCGGCGCGATCGCGGCGGTGCTCAGCGAGACCGGGCTCGGCGGCAATGACGTGGATCTGCGCGAGCGGCTGCGCCGGCTCTATGCCGCCCGCGATCCCAGAAGCCGGGATTCGCTCGCGCTCGCCGCGCGCTGGACCCGCCAGGCCGGCGGCAAGGCCGAGGACGGCCGCTCATCGATCGAGGAAGCCGGGCTCCTAACCGCCTTCGCCTTTCCGGACCGCATCGCCATGGCGCGCGGCGCGCCCGGCGCCTTCGTGATGGCGAACGGGCGCGGCGGCGTTCTCGATCCGGCGGACGCGCTGTCGCGCGAGCCTTTCCTCGCCGTCGCCAGCCTGCAGGGCTCGGCCGAGAAGGCGCGGATCCTCGCGGCGGCTCCCATCTCGCGTGAAGAAATCGAGGCGAATTTCGCCGGCGGGATCGTCGAGGAGGAAAGCGTCGCCTTCGATCCGCAGACCGGCTCCGTCCGTGGCAGGAGCGTTCGACGACTGGGGCGTCTCGTTCTGGCCGACCGGGCAAGCTCCAAGGTGTCCGATGCGGCGGTGCAAGCGGCGTTGTTGGCGGAAATCCGCCGGCGTGGCGTGGCCGACCTGCCGTGGGAGAAATCGGCCGAGCAATTCCGCGCCCGCATCGCCTTCCTGCATGCCCGCCTCGGGGCCGACTGGCCCGACGTTTCCGACGCGGCGCTGAGCGAGACCCTCGATGACTGGCTCGGGCCCTATCTCTCGGGAAAACGCCGGCTCGACGCGGTGACGCCGGGCGTGCTGCATGAGGGGCTGGCGAGCTTGGTGCCTTGGGACAAGCGGGCCGCGCTGGATCGCCTGGCGCCGACCCATTTTGATGCGCCGTCCGGCTCGCGCGTGCCGATCGATTATTCCGATCCGAACGGCCCGGTGCTGGAAATTCGCGTGCAGGAGCTGTTCGGCCTCGACCGCCACCCTTCCGTTGGCGACGGCGCCGTGCCGGTGACGGTGACGCTGCTGTCGCCGGCGCACCGGCCGATCCAGATCACTCGAGATCTGCCCGGCTTCTGGCGCGGGTCGTGGAAGGATGTCCGCTCCGACATGCGCGGCCGTTATCCGAAGCACGTCTGGCCCGACGATCCGCTCGTCGCCCAGGCGACGGCGCGGGCGAAGCCGCGCGGCACCTGAGCCCAGCGCCTGGCGTCGACTCGGAATTGCCATTCTGTGGCGGCATCGTTCGGGATCGCCGAATCACTCGCTCACGTCGCGGAAAGGAACGACCATGAAGATTGATCCCGTCGCCATTGATGCGGCCGTGACCAAGGACGTGCTTCTGGTCAGCCTGGCCGACGGCCGTGAGCTCGCGACCCCGATCGACTGGTTTCCCCGCCTTGTCGGCGCCACCCGGGCCGAGCGCGAGAACTGGCAGATCACCGGGCGCGGCGAGGCGCTGCACTGGCCGGATCTCGGCGAGGACATCGCGGTCGCCAGCCTGCTGCGGATCAGCTGAGCGGCGGATCGCCTCGGATTGCGGGCTGGCGTCCTTCTTCCCCCTCCCCACAAGGGGGAGGGGACGCCTGGCGGTTCTCCCTCACGCCGAGGTTTCCGCTTCCCAGCGGCGCTGCATCTCGGCCGGTGCCACCTCCTCGATCTTCTGCGACAACGTCCAGCGATGGCCGTATGGATCCAGTACCTGGGCGATGCGCTCACCAAAGCTCTGGTCGGCGGCGGCGCGCAGCAGCGTCGCGCCAGCCGCCAGCGCCCGCTCGACCATGGCGTCGGTCGAGCGGGTGTCGAGATGGAAGGTGACGGGCGAGCCGCCGATCGTGTCGGGGCTGACGGCGCCGAAATCGGGATATTCGTCGGCGATCATCATCAGCGTCTCGCCGAAGCGCAATTCGGCATGGCCGACCCGGCCGTCGGCGGGATCCGTCATGCGGAAGATCTCTTCCGCGCCAAACGCCTTCTTGTAGAAGTCGATCGCCTGCGCCGCGTCGCGGGTGATGAAATGCGGGCTGACCCGAATTGTCGTCGGTTCCATCGGCTGTCTCCCTTGCGCTTCAGTCGGTATTACTTTACGGTTCGTAACGTAATGAGTCAAGCAAGCCTCCCCAAGCGGAAACCGGGCCGGCCGCCAAGCGCCGAGGCGCGCGAGCGCGCGCTCCGCGCCGCGCACGAGATCCTGATGGAGGAGGGCTTCGGCCGGCTGTCGATCGAGGCCGTGGCGGCACGCTCGGGCGTCGGCAAGCCGACGCTCTACCGCAACTGGGCCAATGCGCAGGAACTGGCGCTCGCCGCCCTCGTCGCCAACCCGTTGCCGGAGGCGCTGGCCGAGGGCGTCACAGCCCGTGCCCGGCTCGTCGCGCAGATGCGCGGCCTCGTCACCGCCTTCGCCACGACGCGCGGCCGCCAGGTCGCCCTGGCGCTGGCCTCGGCCGATCCGCAGAGCGAATTCACAAAGGCCTTCCGCAACAAGGTGATCCTCGCCAGCCGCGAGACGGGGCGCGCCATCCTGGAAGCAGCGATCGCATCCGGCGAGATCGCGCCGCCGCCGGATCTCGAGGCCTTGCTCGACATGATCTACGGGCCGGTGTTTTACCGGCTGCTCGTCGGCCACCAGCCGCTCGACGCGGCCCTCGCCGACGCCGTCGTCGCGACGGTGTTCCGGGCGGTCGCGCGCTGAGCGGACGGGGAGCTTCGGAGGCTATTTCTGCCAGCGGCGGCCTTCGGTGACGACGCCGAAAAACTCCGGATGGCGGGCATAGGCGGTGATGCCGGCCAGCGCCGGCTCCGGATGGACGACGACCGAGGTCGGCATCCGGTCCATCATCGCGCCATGCGGCACCTTGTCGATGAAGGCGGAGCGAAATCCGCTCTCTCTCAGGAACGGCGCGATCTTGGCGGCGATGCCGCCGGCCAGGAACACGCCGCCATGCGCCATGAAGATCAGCGCCAGATTGCCGGCGAGCCGGCCGAGATGCACGCAGAACAGTTCGAGCGCCTCCTCGGCGCTAGCATCGGAACGATCCATCGCGGCGGCGGTGATCTCGGACGGATCGTCGAAGCGGGCCGGCGTGCCGTTGGCGCTGGCGACGGCGCGGTAGAGCCGCAGCAGGCCGCTGCCGGAAAGCAGCGTCTCGCCCTCGATGCGGGCGAACGGATCCTTCTGCTGGTGCGGCCGCTCGAGATGCGGCCAGATGGCGAAATCGCGGCGGCTTACCGGCGCCAGGTCGATATGGCCGCCCTCGCCGGGCACCGGAAGCCAGATGCCGTTGGCGTGGATCAGCGCCGCGGCGCCGAGCCCGGTGCCGGGGCCGACGACGACCTGCGCCGCGTTGGCCTGCGGCACGCCCGATCCGATCGGCATGAGATCGTCGCCGGCGAGCGCCGGCAGCGACAGCGACAATGCCTCGAAGTCGTTGAGCAGGATCACCTCGTCCAGCCCGAAGCGGGCGATCATCCGCTTCGGCTCGACGACCCAGTGACAATTGGTGAGCGGCACCTGGTCGCCCTGGATCGGCCCGGCCAGCGCCAGCACGGCCGAATGTGGTTTGACGCCCGGCGGCAGCACGGCGGCGATGGCATCGTCGATGGTGGCGAAATCGGCCGTCAGCACTGTCGGGAAGCGCCGCGGCGGCGAGGTCTCGTCCGGCACCAGGGCGAAACGGGCGTTCGTGCCGCCGATGTCGGCGATCAGCGTCGGGAACGGAACGAAGGCGCGAGGGGCGGAGGTGGTGGTCATGGTGCCTTGCGTTGGCTGATCAGTCATCGGGTTGGCGGGCTTGCAGGCGTCATGGGGTCTGCATGAAGGCGTCGGGGTGGGCGATCAGCAGATCGGCGGTCGCCGAGTTCAGTGCCATCGGAATGTCGTACAGCGCGCCGAGCCGCATCAGCGCCTTGACGTCGACGTCGTGCGGCATTGGCGTCAGCGGGTCGACGAAGAAGATCAGGCCGCGGATCCGACCTTCCGCGATCAGCGCGCCGATCTGCTGGTCGCCGCCGAGCGGTCCGCTCTTCAGTCGCGTCACCGGCAGCTCCGGCACCGCTTCGATGATGCGGCCGCCCGTCGTCCCGGTGGCATAGAGATCGAATTCGGCGAGGCGCGCGCGGTGGGCGACGGCGAAGGCGACCAGGTCGTCCTTCTTCTTGTCGTGGGCAACCAGCGCAAGGGCCGGACGGATCGCCATAGACTGTACTCCCCGCGGTCCTCGCGACCGAATGTGCCAGTGATAGAAAGATCGGGGTCCGAGGAAAAGCCGAAAGTGATCCCCGGCGGCATTTTGGCCGCTGGCGCCCGGCCCCCCGCAATTCTTGATCAGTTGAATAAAAAAATGGCCCCGCCTAATCTGCGACCCATGATCCGCAGCGCAGGGAAAGCAGCGGATGGTGGGGCGCCTGACCAAAGAAACCGCATGAAATTTGTCAGGCGCCATGCGAAATTGGGAACAGCTGCCGCTCGTCGGTAACGCAAGGGGACGTTTCGACTGGCGAAGAACGCCAAACGAATAAGCCTTTCAGAGGAGAGATCTATCATCATGATCCGCAAGTTCATCGGGGCTGCCGTGGTTGCGCTCCTGGCGACGGGTTCGGCATGGGCTGCCGACGTCAAGCCGGCGCTCGTCTACGGCACGGGCGGCAAGTTCGACAAATCCTTCAACGAAGCCGGCTTCAACGGCTCGGAGAAGTTCAAGGCCGAGACCGGCATCGACTACAAGGATTTCGAGCCGCAGAACGACACGCAGGGCGAGCAGGCGATCCGCAACTTCGCCAAGCGCGGCTTCAACCCCGTCGTCGCGCTCTCCTTCGCCTGGACCGACGCGGTCGCCAAGGTATCGAAGGAGTTCCCGGAGACCCAGTTCGTGCTGGTTGACTCCGTCGTCGACGCGCCGAACGTCCGTTCGGTCGTGTTCAAGGAGCAGGAAGGCGGCTATCTCGTCGGCCTGCTCGCGGCCGAGAAGTCCGCCTCCAAGAAGGTCGGCTTCGTCGGCGGCATGGACATTCCGCTGATCCGCAACTTCGCCTGCGGCTACGCCATCGGCGCCAAGGCCGGCGGCGCGGAGTTCACGCAGAACTACATCGGCACCACCGGCGCCGCCTGGAACGATCCGGTCCGCGGCGGCGAGCTCGCCAAGGCGCAGATGGAGCAGGGCGCCGACGTGATCTACGCGGCGGCCGGCGCCAGCGGCCTCGGCGTGCTTCAGACCGTTGCCGACGCCGGCAAGCTCGGCATCGGCGTCGACTCGAACCAGAACCACCTGCATCCCGGCAAGGTGCTGACCTCGATGGTGAAGCGCGTCGACGTCGCCGTCTACAACGCCTTCAACGACGTCAAGGAAGGCAAGTTCACCACCGGCATGCAGGCCCTGGGCCTGAAGGAAAACGGTGTCGACTGGGCGCTCGACGAGAACAATCGCAGCCTCGTCACCCCCGAGATGGAAGCTTCGGTCAACAAGGCGCGCGACGAGATCGTCGCCGGCAAGATCGAAGTCCATAACTACAACACCGACGAGAAGTGCCCGGTCCTCAACTGAGGCCAGAGGAGCCGCCATGCCTCGCATGGCGGCTCCTTACTTTGGATGCGGCAACGCTGGGCCCGTGAGGCTTCGGCGGCCGTGGATCCCCAGACGGCCCGTCGCCGGATCGACGGGCCCCTTCGTCGCAGTCTATCGGGATCGCCCCATGAACGCTCCGACCGCCGTCCCCACGCCCGCCATCGAACTTGTCGGCATCGACAAGCGCTTCGGGCCGGTCCATGCCAACAAGAACATCCATCTCTCGGTCGCCAAGGGCTCGATCCACGGCATCATCGGCGAGAACGGTGCCGGCAAGTCGACCCTGATGTCGATCCTGTATGGCTTTTATCATGCGGATTCCGGACAGATCCTGGTCAATGGCCAGGAGCTCCGCATCACCGACAGCCAGACCGCGATCCGCGCCGGCATCGGCATGGTGCACCAGCACTTCATGCTGGTTGAGAATTTCAGCGTGCTCGAGAATGTCATGCTCGGTGTCGAGGGTGGCGTGCTGCTGAAGCATGGCGAGACGGCGGTGCGGGCGGCGCTGCGCGGCATCGAACAGGAATACGGGCTCGACGTCGATCCCGACGCGATCATCGAGGAACTCCCCGTCGGCAAGCAGCAGCGGGTCGAGATCCTCAAAGCACTCTATCGTGGCGCCGAGGTGCTGATCCTCGACGAGCCGACCGGCGTTCTGACCCCGGCCGAGGCCGACCATCTGTTCAAGATGCTGGCGCAGCTCAAGGCGCAGGGCAAGACCGTCATCCTGATCACGCACAAGCTGCGCGAGATCATGGCGATCACCGACACCGTCTCCGTCATGCGTCGCGGCGAGGTGGTCGCCACCCGCAAGACGGCCGAGACGACGATGGCGGAGCTGGCCGAACTGATGGTCGGTCGCCGCGTGCTGCTGCGCGTCGAGAAGGGCGAGGCGAAGCCCGGCCCGGTCGTGCTGTCGGTCGAGAACCTGACCGTCAAGGACGGGCGCGGCGTCACCATGGTCGACAACGTGTCGTTCGAGGTCCGCGCCGGCGAGATCGTCGGCATCGCCGGCGTCGCCGGCAATGGCCAGTCGGAACTGCTCGAGGCGATCGCCGGCATCCGCAAGGCGTCGTCGGGCCGCATCATCATGAATGGCGAGCCGGTCGACCGCGACGGCCGCGTCGATCCGGCGCTCCTGCGCAAGAAGGGGCTCGCCCATGTGCCAGAGGACCGGCACCATATGGGCCTGGTCCTCGCCTTCGAGGAAAACGAGAACGCCATCCTCGGCTACCAGGACGATCCGAAATATCTGAAGGGGCCGTTCCTCGACATCGACGCCATCCGCAAGGACGCCGTCGAGAAGATCGAGAAATATGACATCCGCCCCGCCGACCCGCGCCTGAAGACGGCGAATTTCTCCGGCGGCAACCAGCAGAAGATCGTTCTGGCGCGCGAGATCGAGCGCGATCCGGCCTGCCTGCTGGTCGGCCAGCCGACGCGCGGCGTCGACATCGGCGCCATCGAGTTCATCCACAAGCGCCTGGTTGCGCTGCGCGACGAGGGCAAGGCGATCCTGCTGGTCTCGGTCGAGCTGGACGAGATCCGCTCGCTGTCCGACCGCATCCTCGTCATGTTCGCCGGTACCATCGTCGGCGAGCCCGAAGCGCATGCCGACGAGCAGGAGATCGGCCTGATGATGGCCGGCATCGGCCGGGAGGCGGCGGAGTGATGACGCTCGGCACAATGAACCACTTCACCATGACCCACCGCCCGGAAATCCGCCCATGAGCGTCCCTCTCGGAACCCTGCCGCGCTGGGTCAATTATGGCCTGCTGCCGCTGTTGAACGTCGCCGTGGCCTTCGCCATTTCCGGCCTCGTCGTCCTGTTCATCGGCGAAAACCCGATCGAGGCGGTGCAATATCTCGTCGTCGGCGCGCTCGGTGATGGCGAGGGCATCGCCTTCACCCTCTACTACGCCACCAATTTCATCTTCACCGGCCTCGCCGTCGCCGTCGCCTTCCATGGCGGCCTGTTCAACATCGGTGGCGAGGGGCAGATCTATCTCGGCGGCCTCGGCGTCGCCTTTGCCGCGCTGACGCTCGACCGCTTCATGCCCTGGTACGTCACTGCCGTGGTGGCGACGGTGGCGGCCTTCGCCTTCGGCGCGCTCTGGGCCTTGATCCCCGCCTGGCTGCAGGCCAAGCGCGGCAGCCACATCGTCATCACGACGATCATGTTCAACTTCATCGCCGCCGCCTTGATGGTCTATCTGCTCGTCAACGTCATCAAGCCGCCCGGCAACATGTCGCCGCAGACTCGCCTGTTCGAGGAGGGCGGCCAGCTGCCCAAGCTCGGCGGGCTCATGCAATGGTTCGGGCTCGACATCGGCGCCGCCCCGTTCAACGTCTCGTTCCTGATCGCGCTGGTCGCGGTCGTGGCGGTGTGGCTGCTGATCTGGCGGACCCGCTTCGGCTACGAAATCCGCACCATGGGAACCAATGCGACGGCCGCGGTCTATGCCGGCATTCCCTATGTGAAGACGGTGGTCGTCACCATGCTGATCTCCGGCGGCCTCGCCGGCATGATGGCGCTGAACCCGGTCATGGGCGACGCCGGCAAGCTGCAGATCGACTTCCCCGCCGGCGCCGGCTTCGTCGGCATCGCCGTGGCGCTGATGGGCCGTTCGCATCCGGTCGGCATCGTCATCGCCTCGATCCTGTTCGGCGTGCTCTACCAGGGCGGCGCGGCGCTCGCCTTCGACATGCCTAATATCTCGCGCGAGGTGATCATCCTGATCCAGGGTCTGGTCATCCTGTTCGCCGGCGCCCTGGAGCATATGTTCCGGCCTGCCCTGATCGCGCTATTCGCGGCGAAACCCAAATCCCGGCCGGCATCCGCCGCCGGCGCGACCTGAGGATCGATCATGGAGAGTCTGTTCGCCGATCTGATCCAGGTCCTCGCCGCCACGGTACGCCTGTCGGTGCCGCTCATCTTCACGGCGCTGGCCGGCCTCTATGCCGAGCGCTCCGGCATCTTCGACATCGGTCTCGAAGGCAAGATGCTGTTCTCGGCCTTCTCCGCCGCCACGGTCGCCACCGTTACCGGTTCGGCCTGGCTCGGCCTCTTTGCCGGCATCCTGACCGGTGTCCTGCTCAGCCTTCTGCACGGCTTCGCTTCGATCACCCAGCGCGGCAACCAGATCATCTCCGGCGTCGCCATCAATTTCATCGCCTCCGGCCTGACGATCCTGCTCGGCAATGCCTGGTTCGGCCAGGGCGGCCGCACGCCGCAATTGCCCAACTCTGCCCGCTTCACCGAGATCACGCTGCCCTTTGCCGCCGAGATCGCGCCGATCCCCTTCCTCGGCCCGCTTTATTCCGGGCTGATCTCGGGCCAGAACGTCCTCGTCTATCTGGCCTTCCTCGCCGTGCCCTTTACCTGGTGGGTGCTCTACCGCACCCGCTTCGGCCTCAGAGTGCGGGCCGTCGGCGAGAATCCGGGCGCCGTCGACACGGCCGGCATTTCCGTGACGTGGCTGCGCTACCGGGCGCTGATCTGCTGCGGCATCCTCGCAGGTTTCGCCGGCACCTATCTGTCGGTGGCGCAATCGGCGAGCTTCATCCGCGAGATGTCGGCCGGCAAGGGCTACATCGCGCTCGCCGCCCTCGTCTTCGCCAAATGGAAGCCGCTCAACGTGCTTCTGACATGCCTGCTGTTCGGCTTCCTCGACGCGACGTCGATCCGCCTGCAGGGCACCATCCTTCCCGGCATAGGCGAAGTGCCGGTCCAGTTGATCCAGGCGCTGCCCTATATCCTGACCGTGATCCTGCTTGCCGGCTTCATCGGCAAGGCGATCCCGCCCAAGGCCGGCGGCGTGCCCTATGTGAAGGAGCGCTGACATGACCGCTGCCTTGGATGCCGAACTTCGCGCTGACCTCTTGGAGCGGGCGCAGGCCGTCCGCCTCAATGCCCACGCGCCCTATTCGCAGTTTCTCGTCGGCGCCGCCGTGCTGACCGAGGATGGCAACATCTATGTCGGCGCCAATTGCGAGAACGCGTCCTATCCGGAAGGCTGGTGCGCCGAGACCTCGGCGCTCGGCCAGATGATCGCCGCCGGCATTCCGGGCGAGGGCCGGCGCGTCGCCGCTGTCTTCGTCGTCGCCGACCGCGTCGATGGCGGCATCGTCTGCACGCCCTGCGGCGGCTGCCGGCAGCGGTTGAAGGAATTCTCGCATCCGCGGACGCTGATCCATTGCTCGGATCCGACCGGCGAGGGCCAGGACTTCACCATGGCGGAATTGCTGCCGGCCGGCTTCTCGATGGACGAGCGGCTCTGATGGCGGCATTGCGCGACGACGGAAGCGCCGCCGCCGCCCGCGTCCGCCTTCGCCGCGACGCGCCCTATCGCCTGGGCATCGTGCTCGGTTCCGGCCTCGGCCCGCTCGCCGACGCGGTCGAGGACGCGGTCACCATCCCCTATGCCGATCTGCCGGGCCTGCCGGTCTCGAAGGTCTCGGCCCATGCAGGCAGCCTGGTGGCGGGCCGGCTCGAGGGTGTCGAGGTGCTGGTCTTCTCCGGCCGCTCGCATTTCTACGAGGCGGGCGACGCCGCGGTGATGCGCAATGCCGTCGGCATGCTGAAGCATCTCGGCTGCGAGGGCGTGATCCTCACCAATGCCGCCGGCTCGCTGCATCCGGAGATGGGTCCGGGCTCGCTGATGATGCTCGACGACCACATCAATTTTTCCGGCGAGAACCCGCTGATCGGCGAGGCGACCGATGGCCGCTTCGTCGGCATGACGACGGCCTATGACCTCCTCTGGCGCGCCGCCTTCGAGCGTCTCGCCGGCGAGGCCGGCATCCCGCTCGCGCGCGGCGTCTATATGTGGTTCTCCGGCCCGTCCTTCGAGACGCCGGCCGAGATCCGCATGGCCCGCATTCTCGGCGCCGACGCCGTCGGCATGTCGACCGTGCCGGAGGCGATCCTGGCCCGCTTCTTCGGGCTGCGCGTCGCCGCCTTCTCCAACATCACCAATCTCGGCGCCGGCATGACGGGCGACGAGCTCTCGCACCAGGAAACCAAGGACATGGCCCCGGTCGGCGCGAAGAAGCTGGAAAAGCTGATCCGCCGGTTTCTGAGGGATCTGCAGGACCAGGGTCGGGCGCTTCCCTTCACCTCTCCCTGAGGGAGAGGTCGGAGCGAAGCTCCGGGTGAGGGTTTACGGCCTTTCCGGATGGCTCCCGAACCCCTCACCCGCCGGCCCTCGGCCGTGGCCTCTCCCGCCGGGGGAGGTGAAGTATGGTGCGATCCGGTTGGAGTAAGCCGGATCGAACTCGGACTTGACGCTTGGGAGGCGTGCCAAAACAATGCTGCCGCAGGAAATCATCCGCCAGAAGCGTGAGGGCGGCGTGCTCTCCGCCGAGGCGATCCGCTTCATGGTCGCGGGACTGACCGATGGGTCCGTCTCGGAGGGCCAGGTCGCCGCCTTTGCCATGGCGGTGTTCTTTCGCGGCATGTCGCGCGACGAGGCAGTGGCGCTGACGCTGGCCATGCGCGATTCCGGCTCGGTGCTCGACTGGTCGGAGCTCGACGGCCCGGTCGTCGACAAGCATTCGACCGGCGGCGTCGGCGACAATGTCTCGCTGATGCTGGCGCCGATGGTGGCGGCCTCCGGCGTCTATGTGCCGATGATCTCCGGGCGCGGCCTCGGCCATACCGGCGGCACGCTCGACAAGTTCGACGCCATCCCCGGCTACAGGAGCCAGCCGGACCTCGCCTTGTTCCGCAAGGTGGTGCGCGAGGTCGGCACCGCCGTCATCGGCCAGACCGCCGATCTCGCCCCGGCCGACAAGCGCCTCTACGCCATCCGCGACGTCACCGCGACGGTCGAATCGATCCCGCTGATCACCGCCTCGATCCTGTCGAAGAAGCTCGCCGCCGGGCTGCAGGGCCTCGTCCTCGACGTCAAGACCGGGAGTGGCGCCTTCATGGCGACGGTCGACGAGGCGCGGGCGCTGGCCAGGAGCCTGGTCGAGGTGGCGAACGGCGCCGGCGTGCCGACCACGGCGCTGATCACCGACATGAACGAGCCGCTGGCGTCGGCCGCCGGCAATGCGCTCGAAGTCCGCAATGCCGTCCACTACCTGACCGGGGCGGCGCGCGATCGGCGCCTGCACGAGGTGACGGTGGCGCTTGGCGCCGAGATGCTGGTCACCGCCGGCAAGGCCGGCAGCGTTTCGGAAGCGCGCGACCAACTCGAGACGGCGCTCGCCTCCGGCCGCGCGGCGGAGATTTTCGGCCGCATGGTGGCGGGGCTCGGCGGCCCCGCCGATTTCGTCGAGCGCGTCGACGATTACCTGCCGAAAGCGGCGATCGTCCGCGACGTGCTGACGGAAGGCGAGGGGCATGTTTCGGCGATCGACACCCGCGCCGTCGGCGTCGCCGTGATCGAGTTGGGCGGTGGCCGCCGCGTCGCCGCCGACACGATCGATCTCTCGGTCGGATTTTCCGATCTCGCCGGCCATGGCGCCAGGCTCGACGCGAAGACGCCGCTCGGCCGCGTCCACGCGAAGAGCGAGGAAGACGCCGAGCGCGCGGCCGGGCTGCTCCGCGCCGCCTATCGCCTCGGGACCAAGCCGGACGCCCGGCCGACGGTCTATGAGCGGATCGAGGGGTAGTCAGTCATCTCGGGGACGGGAAAGCCCGTATTCCCTCCCCCTTGTGGGGAGGGCGAGGGAGGGGGTACCACCTCGCAGCTTCCAGGAAGTGGCGCGTCCGGCACGATCGGTGCCGGTACCCCCCACCCCGACCCTCCCCGCAAGGGGGAGGGGGAAGAGCGCCCGATCCTCCCCGCCATGCACCGCCTCCATCATCCTGATGTGCCCGGCGGAGCCGGGCCTCGAAAGGACGCAGGGACGGACATCCCGCCTCGAAACAAAAAGAGCCCCCTCCGGAGAGGGGGCTCTTGAAAGCATCGAAGGCCGAAAGTCTCAGACCCAGCCGCCGTCGACGATGTAGGACTGGTTGGTGCAGCCCGATGCCTCGTCGGAGGCGAAGAACAGCACCGGCTTGGCGATGTCGTCCGGGAAGAGCTTGCGCTTCAGGCACTGCTTCGCCATCAGATCGGCCTCGGCTTCCGGCGTCAGCCAGAGGTCGATCTGGCGCTGCGTCATGATCCAGCCGGGGACGACCGAGCAGACGCGGATGTTGAACGGGCCGAGGTCGCGCGCCAGGCCGCGGGTCAGCCCCTGCACGGCCGACTTCGCCGAGGTATAGGCCGGCATGCCGCCCTGGCCGATCATCCACGAGGTCGAGCCCATGTTGATGATGGCGCCGTTGCCCGCCGCCTTCATGTCCTCGACCACGGCCTGCGCCGCGAAGAACTGGTGGCGGATGTTGACCTGGTAGCGCTCGTCCCAATATTCCGGCGTCACGTCTTCCAGCTTGTGGCGCTGGTCGTGCGCGGCGTTGTTGATCAGGATGGTGATCGGGCCGAGCTTTTCGCGCACGTTCGAAATCGCCTGGCGGAGTGCCGCGATATCGCGCAGGTCGCATTTCTCGAAATGCACGGTGCCGCTGGCCGACAGTTCCTTCACCAGCGCCTCGGAGGCCTCGGCATTGATGTCGAGGAAGCCGACCTTCGAGCCCTGGGCGACGAAGTGGCGAACGATCGATTCGCCGATTCCGCTGCCGCCGCCGGTGATGAGCACGGTCCGGCCCTTCAGGCTCGGATAGATGGCGCCGCTGGTCATGAGTGTTTCCGTCCCTGGCTTGTCTCGCGGCGCGCGGCCGCGCTGAACTCGTGTGGAATGCTTGCGCTGTCTGCAAGACGCCGGTCGCCCGGCCCGCGCTTGTTCTAAGCCAAAGGCCGAAGGAGCGGAACCAAAATCTGAGGGGCGCACGTCAGGGGGAAGGTTGTCCGTGCAATGTCTGGTTCAAGCCTCTGTGAGGTGACGGAATCTCCTATAGATCATCCAGAGAGATGACATTTGGCGCGATCGACAGGCTCCCCAGCATCTGCCTAACTACATCAACAACCGACCCTGGTACGATTATCCTTCGCACCAGCTCGATCAACGGTATCCCGCCAAGGCCTGGAAGAGCGAGTGTCGCATCGAGCATGTCGACCTCGCCGAGGCCCGACTCAATCTTCCTTCCGAAAAAATCGCTGTCGATTTCGAGTAGTTTGTCTCTCTCTTCTTGCCTAAGCGGGCGGGTAACTTCATTTCCGTCAATCACAAATGAGCTGGCGATCCGCCATTCGCGCTGCTTGTAGTAATCAAGTAAAATCTCATGCTTTAAGTTGTCCGCGGGATAAAACATGCCTAAGATGGATTCTAGAACATTATTTAAGTCTTGTAGTGGCGTGATACCAAATTTAACCGCATCGATAAAATTTGACGCCTCGCGACTATGGATTGTGTAGTGCCCCTTCAGCTCTGGGTTGTCATTGAAAGATAGGTTTATACTTATATTATCTGCGACGGGTGTATCTCCGTTCAATGCGCTGTCGATGACGGCCAGCCTGTTAACTAGCGCCTTAGCATCCATTATCCCGGCTAGGAGTGCGACACCTATGGCGTTTCCGTTGTGCCTCTCTATTGGCTGAGGTAGATAAAAAACAGGAACTGCACCCAATCTGCGTGCATCTATGGCACTAAATTCAAGCGAGAATTGACCAAATAATCCAGAGTGATTCTCTAGATTGGATGGATGCAATTCTGTGAAGCAAATTCGCTTCTGCAGAATTGGGAATGGACGATCTTGTCCGTTTGACAGGGGCTGGTTCCATACGATGTATTCGGGAACCAGCAGGAGACCAATGTCCCTAATGGAAGAAAGGATCGCCAATCCCTTCTCCAACTCATTGAGGCCTGCCGCGCCACGACGTGGAAATGAGTGGTAAAAGAATCTTTCTTCGGTCACCAAGATCGCTAATTCCACTTGCTGTCAGGATGTTTCGCTTATCTGCCGATAAAGGCATATTGCAAGTGGATTTGCAGTGTTGAGCGGAGAAGGCGGTTCGGCGCATACTACGGCGCCCTCACCCCGCGAACCGTTTCGCCCCGAACACGCAGGCGATGACCGCCAGTGTCGTCGCGAACATGGTGGCCGTTACCGGCTCGCCGAGCAGCCAGGCGGCGAGCGCCAGGCCCATCAGCGGCTGCAGCAATTGCAATTGGCCGACCGCGGCGATGCCGCCCAAGGCCAGGCCGCGATACCAGAAGACGAAGCCGATCAGCATGCTGAACAGCGAGACATAGCCGAGGCTGAGCCAGGCCGGCGCCTCGACGGCGGCAAGGCTCGCCGGCCAGGTGAGAAGCGCGAGCGCCAGCATCACCGGCAGCGACAGCACCAGCGCCCAGGAGATCACCTGCCAGCCGCCGAGCCGGCGCGAAAGCTTCCCGCCCTCGGCATAGCCGAGGCCGCAGACGAGGACGGCCGCCAGCATCAGGAGATCGCCGGCGGGCGAGGCCGAGAGCCCCTGCGCAAGCGCGAAGCCGGCAACGGCGGCGCTGCCCAAGAGCGAGAACAGCCAGAAGGCCGGCTTTGGCCGTTCGCCGCCGCGCAGCACGCCGAAGATGGCGGTGGCGAGCGGCAGCAGGCCGATGAAGACGATCGAATGGGCCGAGGTGACGTGCCGCAGCGCCAGCGCCGTCAGCAGCGGGAAGCCGACGACGACGCCGAGCGAAACGATGGCGAGCGGCACCAGGTCGGCGCGGGCCGGGCGCTTCTGCTGGAACGCCAGGAGCAGGGCGGCCGCGATCAGGCCGGCGATCGCGGCGCGGGCGACCGTCAGGAAGACGGGATCGAATTGCAGCACGGCGAGCCGCGTCGCGGGCAGGGAGCCCGAAAAGATCGCCACCCCGATGAAGCCCGAGATCCAGCCGCTGGTTGCCCTGTCCATATCCGTCACTCCGTCACGCTCTGCCCGCTCCGCCGACCGCTCTATCGCGCGCGGGGGCTGTCGCGGCCAGTCACGGAGCGATACAGTTGGGCCAAACTGTTATGGTGACAGGAACCGAACGGATGGATGACGAAGCGGGAGAGGGCACGCGGACGGCGCGGGTGATGGCGGCGATCCGGCGGCGCGTCGCCCATCGCGGCCTGCCGGCAGGCGCAAAGCTTCCGTCGATCCGCTCGCTGGCGCGCGAGCTGCAGGTTTCGACTTCGACAGTGGTCGAGGCCTATGAGCGGCTGGTCGCCGAGGGGCTGGTGCGATCGCGGCCGGGCTCCGGCTTTTTCGTCGCCAGCCCCGCCGCGCCGCTGGCGCTGTCGGCGATCGGGCCGAAGCTCGACCGCGCCATCGATCCGCTCTGGGTGTCGCGCCAGTCGCTCGACGCCGGCGATAGCGATCTGAAGCCCGGCTGCGGCTGGCTGCCGCCTGCCTGGCTGCCGGAGGATGTCATGCGGCGGGCGCTCAGGACGCTGTCGCGCGCCGATGGCGCGGCGCTGTTCGACTACGGCACGCCGCTCGGCCTGCCGCCGCTTCGGCAATGGATCGCGCGGCGCCTGGCCGACAAGGGCGTCGAGGCGTCGCCGCAGCAGATCCTGCTGACGGAATCGGGCACGCAGAGCATCGACATGCTCTGCCGCTTCCTGGTCGAGCCCGGCGACGTCGTGCTGGTCGACGACCCCTGCTATTTCAATTTCCAGGCGCTGCTCAGGGCGCATCGGGTGACGATCGCCGGCGTGCCCTGGACGCCGAACGGGCCGGACGTGGAGGCGTTTGCCAGGGCCTGCGCCGAGGCGAAACCGCGGCTCTACATCACCAATTCGGCGATCCACAATCCGACCGGCGCGACGCTGTCGCCGGCGACGGCGCACCGGATCCTGAAGCTCGCCGAGCAGCATGGTCTGACCATCGTCGAGGATGACATCTTCGCCGATTTCGAGACGGCACCGGCGCCGCGCCTCGCCGCCTTCGACGGGCTGGACCGGGTGATCGAGATCGGCTCGTTCTCGAAGACGCTCTCCGCCTCGGCCCGCTGCGGCTTCATCGCCGCGCGGCCGGACTGGATCGACGGGCTGGTGGATCTGAAGATCGCGACCTCGTTCGGCGGTGGCCGCTTCAACGCCGAGCTGGCGCTCGCCGTGCTGCGCGACGGCAGCTATCGCAAGCATCTGGAGGGATTGCGGCTGCGGCTTGCGCGCGCCATGGCGGAGGTCAGCGCCAGGCTGCGCGAGCTCGGCCTGGTGCCCTGGTTCGAGCCGCAGGCCGGCATGTTCCTCTGGTGCCGTCTGCCCGGGGGGATCGACGCGTCCGACGTCGCCAAGGCTGCGCTGCCGCAGGGCGTCGTGCTGGCGCCCGGCAATGTGTT
Source organism: Kaistia granuli DSM 23481 (assembly GCF_000380505.1). GTDB lineage: Bacteria > Pseudomonadota > Alphaproteobacteria > Rhizobiales > Kaistiaceae > Kaistia > Kaistia granuli. The sequence goes on from NZ_AQYH01000005.1 coordinate 312,901, forward strand.
CAGCGTTTCGCAGACGGCGCGCGACTATCTCCGCTTCAACGTCTCGCAATGCGCCGATCCGCGCATCTTCGAGGTGCTGAGGACGACGATCCGGCAACTGGCCTAAGCGTCTCGCCGCCGCTCGGCCGGCGCGGTCCGGCTTGACGAGGGCGGTCGTCGACGCGGACGTCAAAGCGGCCGGGCGGGTGGATGGAAACGCGCAAGCCGACACCATGTTCAAGGGAGGGCGCCGCCGGACGTCGGAGGGGCCGTCGCCGGGCGCGTGCTGCAGGGGAACGCTGGCGGAGCCTATGTGCCGAGCGTGACCCTGCAATCGGACTCCGGACAGAGAAGGACACCCAAATGACCCTCAACATCAACGATATGGCTCCCGACTTCACCGCCGACACGACGATGGGCCGGATCGCGTTCCACGAGTGGCTCGGCAACTCCTGGGGAATCCTGTTCTCACACCCGAAGGACTTCACGCCGGTCTGCACCACCGAGCTCGGCTACATGGCGCGGCTGAAGCCCGAATTCGACAAGCGCGGCGTCAAGGTCATCGGCCTGTCGGTCGATCCGGTCGATCGGCATGCCGACTGGGCCCAGGACATCGCCGAGACGCAGGGTATGGCCCCGAACTTCCCGATGATCGGCGATCCGACGCTGGCGATCTCCAAGCTCCTCGACATGCTGCCGGCGACGGCGGGCGAGACGTCGGACGGCCGCACCGCCGCCGACAACCAGACCGTGCGCAATGTCTACGTCATCGGCCCGGACAAGAAGATCAAGCTGGTGATCTCCTATCCGATGACGACCGGCCGCAACTTCGACGAGGTGCTGCGGGTGGTGGATTCGCTGCAGCTGACCGCCAGGCACCGGCTGGCGACGCCGGTCAACTGGCAGCCGGGCGACGACGTCATCATCGCCGGCTCGGTCTCGAACGACGAGGCGAAGCAGCTCTATCCGCAGGGCTGGAAGGAGCCGAAGCCATATATCCGCATCGTGCCGCAGCCCGTCCTGACCTGAGACGGCCGGATCGACGGGGACGCCAGGGCGCGTCCCCGTCGCCTCTCCCGTGAACGCGCTTCGCTCTCACCCGGCGTTCCGCCTCCGGCACGCTGCCTTGGACAACGGGATTCTGCATGAGCGCTTCCCATAAACCCCGCATCGCCGTTCTCGGCGCGACCCGGCGTGCGCCGGGTCGGTTTCTGGGCCAGACCGCCACCGTCAGGTGAGGGCCAGTTCGGCGCCTGGCTTCGCCGTGACCGGCACGCGCAGATAGTGGACGCCGTTGCTCTCGGCTTCCGGAAAGCGCCCGGCGCGGATGTTGACCTGGATCGACGGCAGCAGCAGCGTCGGCGCGGCGAGCGTCGCGTCGCGTGCCTCGCGCATGGCGACGAACTCGTCCTCGCCTGCCTCCGCTCCGACATGGACATTGGCAGCGCGCTGTTCCGCCACCGTCGTCTCCCAGGCATAGTGATCGCGGCCCGGCGCCTTGTAGTCGTGGCAGAGGAAAAGCCGCGTCTCGCCCGGCAGGCTCAGCAGGCGGCGGATCGAGCGGTAGAGCGTGCGCGCGTCGCCGCCCGGGAAATCCGCCCGCGCCGTGCCGTAGTCCGGCATGAACAGCGTGTCGCCGACAAAGGCGGCATCGCCGATCCGGTAGACGATGTCGGCCGGCGTATGGCCGGGCGTGTGCATCACCTCGAATTCGAGCTCGCCGAGCGGGAAGCGCTCGCCATCGGCGAACAGCCGGTCGAAATCGCTGCCATCCGTCCTCAGCTCGGCCAGGTTGAACAGCGGCCGGAAGATCTTCTGCACGTCCTTGATGTGCTCGCCGATGCCGATCGCCGCTCCCGTCTTCGCCTTGATGTAGGGCGCGCCGGAGAGGTGGTCGGCATGGGCATGCGTCTCCAGCGCCCAGACGATGGTGAAGCCTTCCGCCGCCGCGGCGGCGAGGATGGCGTCGACCGAGCCGACATCGACCGTGCCGGAACGGTGGTCATAGTCGAGCACCGGATCGATGACCGCCGCCTGGCGGGTGGCGGGGTCGGCAACGAGATAGCTGATCGTGTTGGTCGGTTCGTCGAAGAAGGCCTGGATGATGGGCAAGCCCGGGGAAGGGACCTGGGTGGATGGCATGACACGCTCCTTTCGTTGGTGGCTTGACATATATATTAGCAATATCTAATTTAGCAATCACTAATGTAACAGGGAACGCCGGCATGCCTTCCGCCATCGATCTCGTCACCACGGATTTCATCACCATGGACCTGACCAATATGGATCTTGCCGCCTTCGAAGCCAACGCGATGGAGGTCGCCGATCTCCTTCGCACGCTCGGCAACGAGCGGCGGCTGATGGTGTTGTGCAAGCTGGTTGAGCTGGGCGAGATGACCGTTGGTGCGCTCGCCGAGGCGGTCAGCCTCAGCCAGTCGGCCCTGTCGCAACACCTCGCCAAGATGCGGGACGAGGGTGTCGTCGCCTTTCGTCGCGACGGCCAGACGCTCTGGTACCGCATCGCCGACCCTCGCATCGAGGAATTGATGGCGGTGCTGCACCGGCTCTACTGCCGGCAGCCTTCCGCTAAGTAACCCCTGGATCCCAAAGGAAAAATCATGTCGTTGTCCCCGATTCTGCCCACCCGGGCGAAGGAACTCATCGCCGCCGGCGCCGTTCTCGTCGACATCCGCGATGCGGATGAATACCGCCGCGAGCACATAGCCGGTGCGCGGCTGCGGCCGCTGTCGACGCTCACATCCCTCGATGTCGAGCCGGGCCGCGTTGTCATCTTCCAGTGCCGCTCCGGTGCCCGCACCACGGCGCATGCCGACAGGCTGGCCGCGGCGGCCGCCAGCGAGGCCTACCGTCTCGAAGGCGGGCTCGATGCGTGGAAGAAGGCCGGTCTTCCGGTCGTCGCCGACAAGCGCCAGCCGCTCGAACTGATGCGCCAGGTCCAGATCGCCGCCGGCAGCCTGGTACTGATCGGGGCGGCGCTCGGCGCCTTCGTGCATCCGGGCTTCTATGCCCTGTCCGCTTTCGTCGGCGCCGGCCTCGTCTTCGCCGGCGTTTCCGGCACTTGCGCCATGGCGCGCATCCTGCGCCGCATGCCGTGGAACCGGCCGGCCTCGACGGCAACCGCGTAAACAGGGGGACAGGCCATGACCATCCTGCTTTCGGACATCCTGGCGTCCGGCTTCGGCTCGGTGGTCGGCTTTGTCCTGGCGCTCGTCGGCGGCGGCGGCTCGATCCTCGCCGTGCCGTTTCTCGTCTATGGCGTCGGCGTCGCCTCGCCGCATGTCGCGATCGGCACCGGGACGGTGGCGGTCGCGTTGAGCGCGCTCGTCAATCTGGGGCCACATTGGCGGGCCGGCCGGGTCAAGTGGCGCTGCGGCGCGGTGTTCGCCGCCGCCGGCGTTGTCGGCGCGCTGGCGGGGGCGGAACTGGCCAAGTCGATCGATGGCGAGAAGCTGCTGATGCTGTTCGGGGCGCTGATGGTGGTCGTCGGGCTCATCATGCTGCGCCGGCGCGGCGCTGTCGGCGATGCCGGCATCCGGCTGACCGCCGCCACCGCGCGCCATCTGCTGCCGCGCCTGATCGGCGCCGGCTTCACCGTTGGCGCGCTGTCCGGCTTCTTCGGCATCGGCGGCGGCTTCCTGATCGTGCCCGGCCTGATGCTGGCGACCGGCATGCCGCTCGCCTTCGCTATTGGCACCTCGCTGGTTGCGGTCAGCGCCTTCGGCGCGGCGACGGCGTCGAGCTATGCCGTGAGCGGATTGGTGGATTGGCGGCTGGCGGCGATCTTCGTGCTCGGTGGCCTGGTCGGCGGTCTCGGCGGCGCGGCGCTCGGCCGCCGGCTCGCCGGACGCAAGGCGTTGCTCGGCCAGGTCTTCGCCGGTGTGGTGATCACGGTCGGCATCTATGTCCTCATCCGCGGCCTGACCGGCTGAGCGGCCGGGCTGGTCGACGAATACGGCCGGCTGATCCATCCCGTCGCGATCGGGCAGGGCAGGCCGTTGTTTTCCGCCTCTGGTGGCGTCTCGACCTGGCGCATGTCGAGACGCCACGCCTTCCCTCGGGCATCGTGGCGCCTGTCTGCCGGCCGGGATGCGCCGCGATCAAGCGGCGGCGGGGTGCATCGGCGCGCCGGCACGGTTAAGGTCGCGCGGCGGGCGCATTCCGGCGCCCATGCCTCCTGCGGAAGACGAGACATCTCATGCTGACCGAACAGGGCGTCCTGCGCGCCTCCATCCTCGTGACCTTCGCGGTGGCGGCTTTCGGCATCGTCTTCGGCCTGCTGTCGGGCTCGTTCTCGATCGCCTTCGACGGCGTCTTCGCGCTGACCGACGCCGCCATGACGACGGTGGCGCTCGGCGTTTCCCACCTGATCGTCCAGTCGGCCAAGCGCGATGCGCTGTCGGGAAAGCTGCGCAATCGTTTCACGGTCGGCTTCTGGCATCTGGAGCCGATGGTGCTGGGTCTGAACGGCACCATCCTGATCATGGTCGCCATCTATGCGCTGATCAACGCGCTGCTTTCGATCCAGGCCGGCGGGCGCGAACTCGAATTCGGTTATGCCATCCTCTATGCCGCGACGACCTTGCTCGTCTGTCTCGGCATGGCGCTGTTCGACTGGCGGACCAACCGCCGGATCGAGTCCGACTTCATCAAGCTCGACATCCATTCCTGGCTGATGTCCGGCGCGATCAGCGGCGCGCTGCTGATCGCCTTCGCCATCGGCTATTCGGTCGAGGGCACGAAATATGACTGGGTCGCCCCCTATATCGACCCGGCCGTGCTGGCGCTGATCAGCCTTGCGATCATCCCGATCCCCATCGGCACCGTCCGCCAGGCGGTGGCCGACATGCTGCTTTTGACGCCGCCTGACCTCAAGGCGCATGTCGACCAGGTGGCGGCGGAGACGATCGAGCGGCATGGATTTCTCGGCTATCGCGCCTATGTCGCCAAGGTGGGGCGGGCCAAGCAGATCGAGCTCTATTTCATCGTTCGCAAGAACGGGCCAGCCAAACCGCTGGAGGCCTGGGACCGGATTCGCGACGAGATCGGCGAGGCGATCGGCGACGAAAGCCACAATCGCTGGCTGACCATCGCCTTCACCACCGACACCGGCTGGGCCGAGTAGCGCTTTTTTTTGCACGGCCTGTCGATTTCGGCGCCGCCGGATCGTTGAGACAGCGAGGACGGGGCGTTTTGGCGTCGTCCAGACATGCATTCGACGATCAGGAAAGGGAAGAAGCCATGGCCCATGATCAGATTCCCGAGGCATTGGTGCCGGCAGCGGAGCTGGCGGCGCGCAACCGGGCGCGCATTCTGAACGAGAGCGAAGCCTATCGGCAGGCGCGCACCGCACTGCTGGCGGAAGAGATCGAGTTGCGCCGCCATATCGAGCGGGTCGCCGCCATGCGACGGGCGTTGCCGCCCGGTGGACCGGTGACGAAGGACTACCGCTTCGAGGGCGAGGCGGGTCCGGTCGGCCTCGCCGACCTGTTCGGCGACAAGGATACGCTCATCGCCTACAGCTACATGTATGGCCCGCAGCGCAAGCGGCCCTGCCCGATGTGCACGTCGCAGATGAGCGCCTGGGACGGCGAAGCGGAGGATATCGGCCAGCGCGCCGCCTTCGTCATGATCGCCCGCTCGCCGATCGAGCGGCTCGTCGCCTTCAAGCAGGAGCGCGGCTGGAAGGCGCTGAAGCTGTTCTCCGACGCCAGCGGCGACTATACGCGCGACTATGTCGACCCCCAGGATGGCGATGCGCCTGGGCTCAACGTCTTCACCCGTCGCGATGGCACGATCCGGCATTTCTGGGCCGCGGAAATGGGCTTTGAGACGGCGGATCCCGGCCAGGATCCGCGCGGCGCGCCGGACACGATGCCGCTCTGGACCATGCTCGACATGACGCCGGAAGGCCGCGGCACCGACTGGTATCCGAGTCTCGAATATCGCTGAGGCCGAGCGGTTTCGAGCGCGGCGGATGCCGGGTAACGTGAAGCAGACGCAGCCGGACTAAGCCTTCGCCAGCCCCCCTCATCCCCGAGGAGCCTTCGATGCAATATGCCTGTCTGGTCCATGTCGACGGCACCGCGCTGGCGGCGCTGTCGAAGGAGGAGCAAGCGCGCCTCACCGACGAAACCATCGCGCATGACTGGGAGCTGCGGCGGAACAATCAGCTGATTCTGGCGCGGCCGTTGCAGCCGCCGGCGAGCGCCGCGATCGTGCGCGTGCGCGGCGGGCGCGCCACCGTCACCGATGGCCCCTACACCGAGGCCAAGGAGTTCCTCGGCGGCTTCCTGATCGTCGAGGCGGAGGACATGGCGGCGGCGGTCGCGATTGCCAGCGCCTGCCCGATGGCGCGCTTCGGCAGCATCGAGGTGCGGCCGCTGCTCGTCCAGACGCACAGCGTCACCGGCGAGGCGCGGCCGCTATTTGTCTGCGGCTATTCCAGTCCCTCGAACAGCGCCGTCGACAGGTAGCGCTCGGCGAAGGACGGGATGATGATGACGATGTTCTTGCCGGAATTGCCCGGCCGGGCCGCCACCTGTAGCGCGGCGGCGATCGCCGCACCCGACGAGATGCCGACCGGGATGCCCTCGACCTTGGCGACGAGCCGCGCCGTCTCCAGCGCCTCGGCACTCGGGATCTGCACGACCTCGTCATAGATCGAAGTATCGAGCACGGCCGGCACGAAGCCGGCGCCGATGCCCTGGATCTTGTGCGGCGACGGCGAGCCGCCGGAAAGCACCGGGCTCTCGGTCGGCTCGACGGCGATCACCTTGAGCGACGGCTTGCGCGGCTTCAGCACCTGGCCGACGCCGGTGATGGTGCCGCCGGTGCCGACGCCGGAGATCAAAATGTCGATGCCGCCATCGGTATCGTTCCAGATTTCCTCGGCCGTCGTCTCGCGGTGGATCGCCGGATTGGCCGGGTTCTGGAACTGCTGCGGGATGACGGCGTCGCCGATCTCCGCCTTCAGCTCCTCGGCGCGGGCAATCGCCCCCTTCATGCCCTTCGGCCCCTCGGTCAGCACCAGTTCGGCGCCGAGCAGCTTCAGCATCTTGCGCCGCTCGATCGACATGGTCTCCGGCATGACGAGGATCAGCCGGTAGCCGCGCGCCGCGGCGACGAAGGCCAGCGCGATGCCGGTATTGCCGGAGGTCGGCTCGATCAGGGTGGTCTTGCCGGGGACGATCTTGCCCTCGGCCTCGAGCGCGTCGACCATGGCGACGCCGATGCGGTCCTTGACGCTGGCGATCGGATTGAAGAATTCGAGCTTGGCCAAAAGGTTGGCGTCGACACCCCTCAGCTTCGCCAGCCGATCGAGCCGGACGATCGGCGTGTCGCCGACGGTGTCGGTGATCGAGGCGTAGATCTTGCCGCGTCCGCGCCTGTTCTTGGTTCCTTCGGCCATTCTGCGTCTCCTCAACCCTTTGATTTCAGACGGAAGCCTAGTCCAGCCGCGTGGCCCGGTCGAGCCTCCGCGTTCAACTGCCGGTGGAGCCGAAGCCGCCGGCGCCGCGCGTCGTCGCGGTCGAGAAATCGGCCACCACTTCGAAGCGCGGCCGCACCACCGGCACGAACATCATCTGGGCGATGCGGTCGCCCGGCTCGATGACGATCGGCGGCGTGCCGGCGGCGTTGCGGTTCCAGACGCTGACCAGGATCGGCCCGAGATAGTCGGCATCGATCAGTCCGGTCGAATTGCCGAGCACCAGACCTTGCTTGTGGCCGAGTCCGGAGCGGGGAAGGATCATCGCCGCGACGAACGGGTCGCGGATGAACAGCGCGAGCCCGCTCGGCACCAGCACGGCCGGCGAGCCCGCCTCGATCTCGAGGGCAGCGTCGATGGCGGCGCGCAGGTCGATCGCCGCCGCCATGTCGCTCTGATAGGCGGGCAGGCCCCAGGCTTCGAGGCGCGGGTCGAGCACCTTCAGTTCGATGGTCGGCTGGTGCGGCACGGCGCAGTCCTCATGCTTAACGAAACGATAACGGCAGGCTAACGCGATGGCGGGTCGTTAACCCGGATGGCAGCGGAGAAATCGGGGCTGTCGCCGGCGGCGATGCCGAGCGCGCTGATCGCGGCGCGGCGGCGGAAGTCGGCCTCGCTCAATCCGGTCTTAAAGCCTTGATTTTGATAGATATAGCCGGGCAAATAGCCGGACAGAAGGATGCGGTAATCGAAGGGCAGGGCCGGATCGAGCGCCCGTAGCAGGCGGAACACCACCGTCGTGCAGTTGGTGGTGACCGTATTGTAGAAGGTCGGCACCTTGGCCAGATGGTTGCCGGTCTCGACATAGGACCAGAACAATTCCTGCATGCCGGCCTTGGGCATGTCGATCCGGTAGCGATAGACGTCCTCGCCGCGGATATTGGTGCGAAGCCGGATGATGTCGCGCTCGTCGGCGGCGATCAGCGCCAGGTCGAATTCCTTGAAGAAGCCGCCGATCGACGAGAAGCTCTCGCCCTTTTCCTTGCGGATTTCTGCTGAGAAAACAACATGATCGCCGCCCTCGAAGCCGAAGGAGACGAGCGTGTGGGCAATCGCAGGGCCGGACCAGTAGGAGAGGAACAGGTCGACGCTCTCGACCTTGGAAAGGTCGTAGGTCCGCGTCTCCCAGCGCGGCGTGAACTCCGTCTCGGTCACCCAGTGGAAATCGCGGACGTTTTCCAATGTGACGATATCGCCGTCGCGCGTCCCGGTGACGATGTGCTCGACATCCGGCGCCCATTGATGGTCGAAGCTCGGCTTGATCGATGCCCACCAGACGCCGACGGCGACGAGCGCCAGCAGATAGGCGCCGCGCGCTATCCACGAACGCCTTGATATGTCTAGGAAAAGAATGGCGAGGGCAAAGACCGCCCAGACGCCGATGGCGATCTTCTTCGCCGTTTCCGGCAGCGGCAGCTGGTACCAGAATGCGAGGCCGACCAGCGCCGCCGTGGCGAGGATGACGAGCCAGAGAAGCAGCCGGCAGAGCCAGCGGAAGATCGTCGCGAGCGTGCGAATGGCCCCGTCCTTCCCGGTCAGGAGGTCTTCGAAATCTGTCCGGCGATCCAGTCGACGAGGCGGCGCGCCACCTCGTCCTTCGGCAGTTCCGGCCAGCTCTCCACGCCGGCCGCCGTCACCAGATGCACGGTGTTGGCGCTGCCGCCCATCACGCCGGTCGCCGGCGAGACGTCGTTGGCGACGATGACGTCGGAACCCTTGCGGCCGAGCTTTTTCTTCGCGTTCTCAAGTACATCGTCCGTCTCGGCGGCGAAGCCGACGACGAGGCCGGGGCGGCCTTCCTTACGGTGGGCGATGGTCGAAAGGATGTCGGGGTTCTCGGTCACATGCAGGGGCGGCACGTTGCCGCTGCCATCCTTCTTCAGTTTCGATGCCGCCTCATGCGCCGGCCGCCAGTCGGCGACGGCGGCGGCGAAGACGGCGATGTCGGCCGGCAGCGCGATCTCGACGGCGGCCAGCATGTCGCGCGCCGTCTCGACCCGGCGGACCGCGACGCCCGCGGGATCGGCCAAGCCGACCGGCCCGGCGATCAACGTCACCCGGGCGCCGGCCGCGGCTGCAGCGGCGGCGATGGCAAAGCCCTGCTTGCCGGAGGAGCGGTTAGCGATGTAGCGGACCGGGTCGATCGGCTCATGCGTCGGCCCGGCCGTCACCAGAACATGCTTTCCTGCCAAGGGCTTGCTTGCCGAAGGCGTGGCGTCGACGGGTGCTGTGTCCGTTCCGAAAAAGGCCTCGACGGCGGCGACGATGGCGAGCGGTTCCGACATCCGGCCGGTGCCGGCCTCGCCGCTCTCGGCCATCTCGCCGCGCTCGGGGCCGACAAAACGGATACTGTCGGCGGCGAGCTGCGCCATGTTGCGCCTCGTTGCCGGGTGCGACCACATCGCCGGGTTCATCGCCGGGGCGACGAGCACGGGCAGGTTCGTGGCCAGCAGCACGGCGCTGGCGAGGTCGTCGGCATGGCCGCCGGCCATCTTCGCCAGCAGATCGGCGGTCGCCGGCGCGACGATGATCAGGTCGGCCTCGCGCGCCAAGCGGATATGACCGACATCCTGCTCGGCCTCGCGGTCGAACAGTTCGGTATAGACCGTGCCGCCGGCAAGCGCGCCGGCCGCGAGAGGGGTGATGAACTCCGTCGCGCCGCGGGTCATGACGACCCGCACCTGGGCGCCGCGCTCCTTCAGGCGACGGATCAGGTCGAGGCTCTTATAGGCGGCGATGCCGCCCGCGATAACGAGAAGGATGCGCTTTTCCGCCAAATTCGTGTCGAAATCCGCCATGCTTCCTCTCCCCGATCCTCTCGACGCGGCCAGGGCCTGCGTCAGGTGAACGCATTCCAGGCGAGCAGGATGACCGCCAGCCAGACGCCGATCGTCAGCCAGCGATTGCCCCGTCCCTCGGCCCGGCCGATCGCTTCGACTGTCTCCGGCGACAGCGTCAGGCCGTCGCGCGTCGCGTCGCTCAATTGCTGGGCGATGCGGGCGCCATGCTGCAGCATGACGGGAAGCCGCGTCACGGCATGCCCGATTTCGCCAAGGCCGGTCGCGGCTTCCTCGAGCTTGCCGACGGGCCCGAGATTGCGCTCGATCCATTCGCGCACCACCGGCTCTGAGGCTTCCCACATGTCGAATTCCGGGTCGAGCGAGCGGGCGACGCCCTCGACGACGACCATGGTCTTCTGCAGCATCAAGAGTTCCGGCCGCGTCTGCATGTCGAACAGCTCGGTTACTTCGAAAAGCAGCGTCAGGAGGTTCGCCATCGAGATGTCGCTGGCCGGCTGGCCGTGGATCGGCTCGCCGATGGCGCGCAGCGCCTGGGCGAAATCCTCCGGCGCATGGCGGGCGGGGACGTAGCCGGCCTCCATATGCACTTCGGCGATGCGCAGATAGTCGCGGCGGATGAAGCCGTAGAGGATTTCGGCGAGGAAGCGCCGCTCGGCCCGGCCGAGCCGGCCCATGATGCCGAAATCGACGGCAACGACATCGCCGGCCGCGTCGACGAACAGATTGCCCTGGTGCATGTCGGCATGGAAGAAGCCGTCGCGCATGGCATGGCGGAGAAACGCCTGCATCAGCCGGCGGGCGACGGCCTTGAGGTCGTGGCCGGCGGCGGCGATGCCGGCCGGATCCGAGAGCTTGACGCCGTCGATCCATTCAAGCGTCAGCACGTCGCGCGCCGTCCGCGCCCAGTCGATCGTCGGCACGCGGAAGCCCGGGTCGCCCTGAGTCCTTTCCGCCATTTCCGACAGCGCGGCGGCTTCGAGGCGGAGGTCCATCTCCATCGAGACGGAACGCGCCAGCGTGTCGACGACGGCGATCGGCTTCAACCGCTGCATCGCCGGATCGATGCGATCGACCAGCCTGGCGCCGGCATAGAAGGTCTCGAGGTCGCGGCGGAAGCGCGAGCGCACGCCGGGGCGCAGCACCTTGACGGCGACGGCGCGCGTCGTGCCATCCGCCTCGACGATCTCGGCCTTGTGCACCTGGGCGATCGAGGCGGCCGCGATCGGCGGCGAGAATTGCGGAAAGATGACGTCGACGGGCTTGCCGAGATTGCGCTCGATCACGACCCGGGCGGCTTCCTCGCCGAACGGCTCGATCTCGTCGCGCAGCCGCCCGAGGGCGTCGGCGACGTCCTCGCCGACGAAATCCGGCCGCGTCGCCATGAACTGGCCGAGCTTCACATAGGAAGGGCCGAGCTTGTTGAGGGCGGCGGTGATGCGCTCGCCGCGATCGGCGACGGCGGCCGAGCGCCGCTCCATCAGGCGGCCGATGCGCACGCCGAGACGAGCGGGCGGCGGCACGTCCTCGATGTCGACGAGGCTGAACGCGCCTTCGCGCGCCAGAACGAAGCCGGCGGAGGCCAGGCGGAAAAGGGCGGCTATGCCGAGCGCCATTGCGTCAGATTTTCCAGCCCGAGTGGATGGCGGAGATACCGCCCGTCAGATTGCGATAGGAGACCTTCGAAAAGCCCGCCTGCCGGATCATCTCGGCGAAGCGCTCCTGATGCGGGAAGCGACGGATCGATTCGACCAGATAGCGGTAGCTCTCGGCGTCGCCCGCCACGACCTTGCCCATCGCGGGGATCAGGTTGAAGGAATAGAAGTCGTAGATCTTGTCGAGGCCGGGGACGTCGACGTCGGAGAATTCCAGGCAGAGGAAACGGCCGCCCGGCTTCAGGACGCGATAGGCCTCCTTCAATGCCTGGTCGATGCGAGGCACGTTGCGGATGCCGAAGGCGATCGTATAGGCGTCGAAGCGGTTGCTCTCGAAGGGGAGCTCCTCGGCATTGCCCTCGACGAAGGTGACGTGGTCGGCGAGGCCGCGCTTCGCAGCGCGCTCGCGGCCGACCTCGAGCATCGAGGCGTTGATGTCGCAGACAGTGGCGCGGGCGGATTTGTGCGAGCGCTCGACGATGCGGAACGAGATGTCGCCGGTGCCGCCGGCGACATCGAGCACCTCGAACGGCCGGTTGCGCGGCGGCGTCAGCCAGGACACCATCGCGTCCTTCCAGACGCGGTGCAGGCCGGCCGACATGAAGTCGTTCATCAGGTCGTAGCGCGACGCCACCTTATGGAAGACGTCATTGACCATGCCCTGCTTGGCATTGACATCGACGTCGCGGAATCCGAACGAGGCGCGGCCCTGCTCAGGGGTGTCGCCAAGAGTTTCGGTCGCCATGGCGTCCCACTCCTTATATTACGCTTGACCAGCCAGCGATCGCGCATGCGAGAAATCCCGCATGCTGGCGACAGCCGCCGCCCGATCTGAGAAAATCGAAGTCCTTGATACCTGATGCGCCATCGGCGCGCCACGGCCCCACCACCCGCAGAGTTGACGCAGCCTAAATGCCAGAGCTTCCCGAGGTAGAAACCGTCCGCAACGGTCTGGCGCCCGCCATGGAGGGCGCCGTGATCGATCGGCTCGAGCAGCGCCGGCCCGATCTGCGCTTTCCCTTTCCCGATCGCTTCGCCGAGCGGGTGACCGGGCGGCGCATCGAAGGCCTCGGGCGGCGGGCGAAATATCTGCTCGCCGATCTCGACGACGGCGCCGTCATCATCATGCATCTCGGCATGTCTGGCTCGTTCCGGATCGAGGAGGGGCGGGCGGGCGACAGCGAGACGCCGGGCGACTTCCACCATCCCCGCGGCAAGGCGCTGGCGCATGACCATGTCGTCTTCCATCTCTCGAACGGCAAGCGCGTCATCTATAATGACCCGCGCCGTTTCGGCTTCATGGACCTGGCGCCGCGCGCCGGGCTGACGAAGGCGCGCCATCTCGCCGGCCTCGGCATCGAACCGGTCGGCAATGAATTCGACGGCAAGCTGCTGCACGGCCTGTTCGAGGCAAAGAAGGCGCCGCTGAAGGCGGCGCTGCTCGACCAGAGCCTCGTCGCCGGCCTCGGCAATATCTATGTCTGCGAGGCGCTGCACATGTCCGGCCTGTCGCCAGAGCGCAGCGCCGGTTCGCTGACCGCCAAGGCAGCCGACCGGCTGGCGACCGCCATCCGCGACGTGCTCGGCGCGGCGATCGCGGCCGGCGGTTCGTCGCTGCGCGACCATCGCCAGGCCAATGGTGAGCTCGGCTATTTCCAGCACTCTTTTCGCGTTTACGACCGGGAAGGCGAACCGTGCCCGAACCTTGGTTGCTCCGGCGTCATCGAGCGCAAGGTGCAGTCCGGCCGTTCCTCCTTCTATTGCGCGACCTGCCAGAAATGAGGGGTTGAGGCCCCGGGCGGGCCGTCGCGGCCTTGAAGAGCGGCGGCGCGTCCTTTAGGCCAACGACATGTCGCTCCGCTGATTTGCCCTCGTCGGCAGGGGAGGGCGGCGACCCGGAAGCCAGGAGCGCGTCATGTCCCAAGCGGCTGTCACCTATGAGACCGTCCTCGTCGAGACGCGGGACGCGGTCGGCGTCATCCGCCTGAACCGCCCGGCCGCGCTTAACGCCCTGAGCCGCCAGCTGATCGCCGATCTGAATACCGCGCTCGACGCCTTCGAGGCGGATGACGCGATCGGCGCCATCGTGCTGACCGGTTCGGAAAAGGCCTTCGCCGCCGGCGCCGACATCAAGGAGATGCAGTCACTCGGCTATGTCGACGTCTTCCTGGACGATTTCGTCGCCCGCTGGGAACGGCTCGCCTCGGTCCGCAAGCCGGTGATCGCGGCGGTCGGCGGCTTCGCTCTCGGCGGCGGCTGCGAACTGGCGCTGATGTGCGATCTTGTCATCGCGGCTGACAACGCGCGCTTCGGCCAGCCGGAAATCACGCTCGGCCTGATGCCGGGCGCCGGCGGCACCCAGCGCCTCGCCCGCTCGATCGGCAAGGCGAAGACCATGGACATGGTTCTGACCGGCCGGATGATCGACGCGGCCGAGGCGGAGCGGATCGGCCTCGTTTCGCGCGTGGTGCCGGCGGCGGAACTGCTCGATCAGGCCGTGGCCGCGGCTGGCAAGATTGCCGGCCTGTCGCGCCCGGCCGTGCTGATGGCCAAGGAGGCGGTCGACCGCGCCTTCGAGAGCCCGCTTTCCGACGGTATCCGCACCGAGCGGCGGCTGTTCCATTCGCTGTTCGCGACCGAGGATGCGCGCGAGGGAATGGCGGCCTTCCTCGCCAAACGGCCTGCGTCGTTCCGCAACCGCTGAATCCGGCGCTTCGTGATTGACGGCGCCCGGGCGGACGACTATAAGCCGCCAATGAACCCGGGGCGGCCTCGAAGCCGCCTCTTCCGTTTAGCCTGAACTCGTCTGGGTTTGTGGCACGGAAAGTCCAACGAACCGCTTTTTCAGGAAGGCCCCTCATGGCCAATACGCCGTCCGCCAAGAAGGCGACCCGCAAGATTGCTCGCCGTGCCGAGGTCAACCGCAATCGCCGCAGCCGCATGCGCACGCATGTGCGCAAGGTCGAAGAGGCGATCGCGTCCGGCAACGCCGCCGCCGCCGCCGAGGCCCTCAAGAACGCCCAGCCGGAATTGATGCGCGCTGCCCAGAAGGGCGTGCTGCACAAGAACACCGCTTCCCGTAAGGTTTCGCGTCTCGCGGCCCGCGTGAAGGCGATCTCTGCCTGATCTGCAGAGTTTCTGGGGATTGACAAAAGCTCGGCTTCGGCCGGGCTTTTTTGTTATGCGGGTAAGTGTCTGCCCTGCCTCAGAAATGCCGTGAAGGTCGGTCTTGGCATAGGGCCACGGATCCCTGCTTCGCACCATTTGATCAGCAAAATCAAATAGTTACGTGCGGGTCGTCAATGGTCCTGTCGACTCGGTCGGATTCCGATCGAGTCAAGAGGCATCGGTCGAATATTTTTCGCCCGCTTCGGATCTTTTCTTCGGCCGCCGCGCCGCCTTCTGAACCCTTTGACTCGTAAGGGATTCGCGAGGGCATGTTGGCGGATTGGGGCCGGGGGCCGTGGGGGTGGTTGCGAGGGGCGGGCGAATCTTGGTCATCCGCCGTTGCGACCCACCAACCCCCTGTGTATTTTCCCCTTCGTGGAGACGGCAGCTCTAGTTGTCGTCCGCCGGCGGGGTGCTCCGGCAATAATTCAAACGGGCGTTTCTCGCCTCAGAGAGTCTAGGGGCGCGACGGCAGTGAAATCACGGACATTCAGTTTGCTCTATATGTAGTGTTTGTGCGTATTTGATTGCTTCCGCGTTCTGGAAGATCCTCCATCACCCTGTATCAACTTGAGTTTTACATAGCGCGTGATCCCGACAGGTCATGTGCGTGAGGGGGCAGTATGTCTCGTTCGCCTGCCGGCAGCTTCGCCGGCGACGTTTCGGCCGATGAGGCTTGGGAAGGTCTCTCCAGTGAGCCGCAGTCGATGCTGATCGACGTGCGGACCCGGGCCGAGTGGGCTTATGTCGGCATTGTCGATCTGAGCGCGATCGGCAAGGAGACGCTTCTGGTCGAGTGGCAGAGCTACCCGACGATGGCGGTCAATGCCGACTTCGCCGAGGTACTCGCAGCCGAGCTCGATCGGCGCGGCGTCGCTCGTGAGACGGCCCTGTATTTTCTGTGCCGGTCCGGCGCGCGCAGCCTCGCGGCAGCGAACGCCCTGGCCGATGCCGGTTTCGACCGGTGCTTCAACATTGCCGGCGGCTTCGAAGGGCCGCTGGACGAGGGCCGACATCGTGGTTCCGTGGATGGCTGGAAAGCCGCGGGACTGCCTTGGGTCCAATCATGATTAGATGCCAATCGTTACGAGAGGGGCTCAGATGCGCGACGACAGGACAGGCGAATTCGGATCCGGGGCTTCGGCTCTGCGGACTATCGCCGTCAATGAGGATCTGCCGATGAGCGGGCGCGCGGATGCGGTATTGTGGGAGCGTGTCAAGACGCGGCTTCGGACCGAACTGGGTGAGGACGTCTTCTCGAGCTGGTTCGCGCGGGTTGAGTTCGAAAGCTCCGATGGCGCCTCCGTCAATCTGTCGGTGCCGACCCGGTTCCTGAAATCCTGGATCCAGGCGCATTATTTCGACCGGCTGCTCGGCCTGTGGGCCGCCGAGGTCGACAGCGTCCGCCGGGTCGAGCTGATCGTGCGCGGCGCCGTCCGGGCCCGTCCGGCGGTCAAGGTCGAGAAGCCGGTCGCCGCCGCCCAGGCTTCGTCGCCCGCCCCGACCTTCATTCCCGCCGCCAGCGCCGCTCCGATCGTCGTCGCCGCCGGCCCCGTCCGTTCCGAGCCCGATGGCGCCGGTTCGCCCGTCGATCCGCGCTTCACCTTCGATACCTTCTGCGAGGGTGGCGCCAATCGCGTCGCCTATGCCGCAGCGCGCGCCGTGGCCGAGACCCCCGCCGGCCGGCCGACGCCCTATAATCCCCTCTACCTTCATGCCGGCGTCGGCCGCGGCAAGACGCATCTGCTGCATGCCGTCGCCCAGGCGGCTCGCCGCGCCGATCCGAGCCGCAAGGTCGTCTACCTGACCGCCGAGCACTTCATGTTCCGTTTCGTCGCGGCGCTGAAGAACCAGTCGGCGATCGCTTTCAAGGAAAACCTGCGCGAGATCGACCTGCTTCTGATCGACGACCTGCAGTTCCTGCAGGGCAAGTCCGTGCAGCAGGAATTCTGCCACATGCTGAACGCGCTGATCGACGGCGCCCGGCAGGTGGTGGTGGCGGCCGACCGGCCGGCGGCCGAGCTGGAGACGCTCGACGAGCGCGTCCGTTCGCGCCTGCGTGGCGGCGTCGCCTTCGAGATCGGCTCGCCGGATCTGGATCTGCGGCGCGATATACTGAAGTCACGCTATGCGATCGCGCAGTCGCAGAACCCGGGCGTCGACGTTCCCGAGACCGTCATCGAATATGTCGCCCAGTCGGTGGTTTCGAACGGCCGCGACCTCGAAGGCGCGCTGAACCGCCTGGTGGCGCAGTGGCAGTTCACCAACCAGCCCGTCACGATGAATTCGGCCGAGATCACGCTGCGCGATCTCGTCGGCGCGCATGAACCGCGCCGGGTCAAGATCGAGGACATCCAGAAGGTCGTCTCGCGCCACTACAACGTCTCGAAGGCGGACCTGCTGTCGAGCCGCCGCACCCGCACCATCGTGCGGCCGCGCCAGATCGCCATGTATCTGTCGAAGACGCTGACGCCGCGCTCGCTGCCCGAAATCGGCCGTCGCTTCGGCGGTCGCGACCACACCACGGTGCTGCATGCCGTCCGCAAGGTCGAGGAGATGATGCAGGGCGACCAGCATCTGGCGGAAGAGATCGAATTGCTGAAGCGTATGATCGACGAATAGTCGATCGCGCGGGCCGGCGGGGCCTCTCCGCCGGCTCTTCGCATTCCGGCCCGCCCGGATGCATTTGTTCGCGGGCGAGGGCCTTGCGTTCCGGGCCGGAACAAGCCAATTTCCACGGTCCGTACCGGACGCTGCGTCCGGCCTCTGTCGGCGCCGCGCCATCCGCGCGGCTTTTCTGTCAAGGTTCCTGCGTTTCATGAGAGCGACCCTCGAGCGATCCAATCTCCTGAAGTCCCTCAATCACGTGCATCGCGTGGTCGAACGACGGAACACGATCCCGATCCTCTCCAACGTCCTGATCCGGGCAACCGGCTCGGAGCTGACGCTGAAGGCGACGGATCTCGATCTCGAGATTCTCGAGACGATCGCCGCCGATGTCGGCCGTCCCGGCGCGACGACGGTCCCCGCCCACATGCTCTACGACATCGTCCGCAAATTGCCGGACGGTTCGGAAGTGGCGCTGGAGACCTCGGCCGACGGCCAGACGCTGACGGTCCGCTCGGGCCGTTCGAATTTCTCGCTGCAGATGCTGCCGGAAACGGACTTTCCGGATCTGACCACGGGCGAGTTCCCGATTCGCTTCGAAATGCCGGCCTCAGCCTTCAAGACGCTGATCGACCGCACCCAGTTCGCGATCTCGACGGAAGAGACGCGCTATTATCTGAATGGCATCTATCTGCACACGCCGACGATCGAGGGCCGCACCGTGCTGCGCGCCGTCGCCACCGACGGCCATCGCCTGGCCAGGGCGCAGACCAATGCGCCGGCCGGCTCCGAGGGCATGCCGGGCATCATCGTGCCGCGCAAGGCGGTCGGCGAGATCCAGAAGCTGCTCGAAAGCTCGGAAGAGACGGCGACGATTGAACTGTCGGAGACGAAGATCCGCGTCTCGTTCGGCGGCGTCATCCTGACCTCGAAGCTGATCGACGGCACCTTCCCGGACTATGCCCGCGTCATCCCGCAGGGCAACGACAAGCTGCTCAAGGTCGATCGCGGCACCTTCTCGAACGCCGTCGACCGCGTCTCGACCATCGCCAGCGAGCGTGGCCGCGCCGTCAAGCTGTCGCTCTCCTCGGAAGGCCGGCTGGCGCTTACCGTCAACAATCCGGATTCCGGTTCGGCGACGGAAGAGCTCGATGTCGATTACCAGGCCGATCCGATCGATATCGGCTTCAATTCGAAATATCTGCTCGATATCGCCGGCCAGCTGAAGACCGGTACGGCGCTGTTCAAGCTGGCCGATCCCGGCTCGCCGACGCTGATCCAGGATGACGGCGACGAGGACGCGCTCTACGTCCTGATGCCGATGCGCGTGTGAGCCACGGCCCCGACGCCGGTCAGCCGCGCATCACGCGGCTGACGCTGGCGGATTTCCGCTCCTATGTCCGCCTTGACGTGTCGTTCACGCGTCGGCTCGTCGCGCTGTCGGGCGAGAATGGCGCCGGCAAGACCAATCTGCTCGAAGCGATCTCGCTGCTGTCGCCGGGGCGCGGCCTGCGCCGCGCCGACATGGCCGAGATGGCGCGGATCGGCGGCAATGGCGGCTTCGTCGTCGCTGTCGATCTCGACACGGCGAACGGTCCCGTCCGCCTCGGCACCGCGCTTGACGGGCAACCGCCCTCGCGCCGCTGCCGCATCGACGGCGCGCCGGTTTCCTCCGCCACGGCGTTCGCCGAATATTTGCGCATCGTCTGGCTGACGCCGGCGCTCGACGGGCTGTTCACCGGCCCGGCCGGCGACCGTCGCCGCTTCCTCGACCGGCTGGTGCTCGCCGTCGACGCGACGCATGGCAGCCGCGTCAATGCGTTCGAGAAGGCCGTGCGCGGCCGCAACCGGCTGCTCGAGGAGCCGTCGCCGGATCGTGCCTGGCTCGACGGCCTCGAGGCCGAGATCGCCGAGATCGGTGTCGCCGTCGCCGCCGCCCGCAAGGAGACGGCCGAGCGGCTCGCAGGCCTGATCGCCGAGGAACGCGACGACGCTTCGCCCTTTCCCTTCGCCGTGCTGGCGCTCGAGGGCGATGTCGAAGGCTGGATCGGCGACGGGTCGGCGGTCGAGGCGGAGGATCGCTATCGCGCAGCCCTTCGCAATGGCCGCGCTCGCGACCGCGCCGCCGGGCGGACCCTTGTCGGTCCGCAGGCGAGCGACCTCGTCGTCCGCCATGGACCGAAGGATGTTCCGGCAGGCCGGGCCTCGACCGGCGAGCAGAAGGCGCTTCTCGTCGGCATCGTGCTGGCGCATGCCCGCCTTGTCGCGCGGATGAGCGGACTGGCGCCGATCGTGCTTCTCGACGAGATCGCCGCCCATCTCGACCAGCGCCGGCGCGCCGCCCTGTTCGAGGCGCTCGACCGGCTCGGCAGCCAGATTTTCATGACGGGAGCGGACCCGGCGCTCTTCGCCGAATTGCCGCAATCCGGAGAGATCTTCACCGTGACGCACGGACGCGTCGAGCCGATGCCGCAGCAGGAAACAGGATCATGACGGGTTTGTCGATTTCGGGCCTGGCGCTCTTCGCCGCCGCGCTGGCGGTTGCCGCCTTCGCGCCCGGTCCCGGCATCGCGGCGATCGTCGCGCGCGTGCTCGGTCGCGGCCGTCCCGGCGCCATCGCGTTTACCGCCGGCATGGCGATGGGCGACATCGTCTGGCTGGCGCTCGCCGTCCTCGGCCTCGCCGTCGTCGCGCAGACCTTCCACGAGGTGTTCGCGCTGATCAAATATGCCGGCGCCGCCTATCTGCTGTTCATCGCCTGGAAGATGTGGAAGGCCCCGGTCGCGGCGCCGGACCTTGCCCCCGTCACGGCGCGCGAAAGCCAGGTGAAGCTGTTCTTCGCCGGTCTCGCCGTCTGCCTCGGCAACCCGAAGACGATGGTGTTCTATCTGGCGCTGTTGCCCTCGATCCTCGACATCACCCGCATCGACGCGCTCGCCTTCCTGGAACTGACGACGGTCACGCTGACGGTGGTCGGATTGGTGTTCGCTTTCTATGTCGGCGTGACCCTGCGTGCCCGCCGGCTGATCACCAGCCCGAAGGCGGTTCGCCTGGTCAACCGTGGCAGCAGCGTCGTCATGGCGGGTGCCGCGGTGGCGATCGCCACCCGCTGAACCGTCGTCGGCGCTGACGGATCGACGCGGCCCGGGTTTCGGGCGTGTCACACGGCCGGCGAGCGGCTAGCATCCGGGCGATAACGAATCACTTTCCCGGATGCTCCATGCCGCTATCGCGCGCCCGCGCAGCCTTGAAGACCGTCTTCGGCTATGATGATTTCCGCCCCGGCCAGGACGAGGTCATCGCGGCGGTGATGAGCGGCGAGCCCGTGCTCGCGGTGATGCCGACCGGTTCCGGCAAGTCGATGTGCTACCAGCTGCCGGCAATCGTCGATGGTGGGCTGACCGTCGTCGTCTCGCCGCTGATCGCGTTGATGCGCGACCAGGTGCAGCAGATGCAGCATGTCGGCGTCGCCGCGGCGACGTTGAACTCCAGCAATGGCGATGACGCCAATCGCGAGACGCTGCGCCGACTGCGCGCCGGTGAGATCAGGCTGCTGTTCGTCTCGCCCGAACGTCTGGCCGGCGACGGGCTGGTCTCGCTGCTCGCCGCCTGCGACGTCCGTCGCCTCGCGATCGACGAGGCGCATTGCGTCTCGCAATGGGGTCATGACTTCCGCCCCGAATACCGCCAGCTCGCCTCGGTGCGCGAAGCGCTCGGCGGCGTCCAGGTGGTGGCGCTGACGGCAACCGCCGACCAGGCGACCCGCAACGATATCGCCACCCAGCTCTTCGCCTCGCCGCCCCGCGTCGTCGTGCACTCCTTCGACCGGCCGAACATCCATCTGCGCTTCGAGGCGAAGGACCGGCCGCGCACGCAGATCGCCGACTTCCTCGCCCGCCATAAGGGCGGCAGCGGCATCATCTACGCCTCGTCGCGCGACAAGACCGAGAAGCTGTCGGAGTGGCTGGTCGGCAAGGGCATCCGCTCGGTGCCCTATCACGCCGGTCTCGACGCCGAGACGCGCTCGAAGCATCAGGACATCTTCCTGCAGGAGGACGGCGTCGTCGTCGTCGCCACCGTCGCCTTCGGCATGGGCATCAACAAGCCGGACGTCCGTTTCGTCATCCATGCCGACATGCCGGCCGGGGTCGAGGCCTATTACCAGGAGATCGGCCGCGCCGGGCGCGATGGCCTGCCGGCCGACACGCTGACGCTCTACGGCCTCGACGACATGGCCTTCCGCCGTCGCCAGATCGACGAGAAGGCGATCGGCGAGGCGCAGCGCCGGGTCGAGAAGAAGCGGCTCGCCGCCATGACGGATCTGGCGGAATCGGCGACCTGCCGGCGCCAGGCGCTGCTCGCCTATTTCGGCGAACAGCGTGGCCCCTGCGGCCATTGCGATCTCTGCCAGGGCGGCGCCGAACTGGTCGACGCGACGATCGATGCGCAGAAGGTGCTGTCGGCCGTGGTGCGCACCGGCCAGCGCTATGGCGCGGCGCATCTCGTCGACGTCTTGCGCGGCGAGGCGACCGACGCCGTGCAGCGCCAGGGCCATGACCGGATCAAGACCTTCGGCGTCGGTTCGGAGCGGAGCGCCCATGTCTGGCGCACGCTGGTGCGGCAGCTCTTCGCCGCCGGGGCGCTCGCCGAGGCGAGTGAGGAGCATGGCGGTTTCCGCATCACGCCGGAAGGCGAGGCCGTGCTGTTCGGCCATGAGAAGATCGCGCTGCGCTCGATCCGCGAGGCAGCGCCCAAGCGCAGCCGGCGTGCCGAGAAGGATGACCGCGCAGATGGTCTCGACGAGGCGACGGCGACGATGTTCGAGCAGTTGCGGGCGCTGCGCCGCGAGATCGCCCGCGACGAGGGCGTGCCGGCCTACATGGTCTTCCCGGACCGCACGCTGATCGAGATGGCCGAGGCGATGCCCGGCACGCTCGACGAGATGCGCGGCGTGCAGGGCGTCGGCGAGCGCAAGCTCAGCCTCTACGGTGAAGCCTTCCTCGAGGCGCTGCATTCGTCACGGTGACGGTCTTTCCCGCGGGTCCCGCCGGCTGACGGCGCGCGTCTGTCGCCGGATCAGCCCGGCCCTTGCCAGCCCGAACACGATCAGGACGCCGAGGCAGAGCGCCCCGGCGATGATCAACTTGTGGTCGTGATGCAATTTGCCGGTAACGCGCTCGATCGTCTGGCCGAACAGGTAGCCGGCCGTGGTGAACAGCGCCGCCCAGACGGCGGCGGAGGCGATGTTCAGGGCGGCATAGAGCGATGGCCTGACGCCGGCGACGCCGAGCGCGATCGGGCTGATCGTGCGGATGCCGTAGACGAAGCGGAAGCTCAGGATGAACAGCACCTGGTTGCGCTCGATGCGCTCCAGGACCTTGGCGAAGAGCGGTCGCCCGACCTGTCGCCGCACCATCCGGCTGCTCGCGAAATGGCGTCCGACATAGAACAGCAGCTGGTCGCCGGTGACCGACCCGGCAAAGGCGGCGAGAAAAACCGCATAGGGGTTCATCACGCCCTGATGGGCGAGGAAGCCGGCGGCGATCAGCACGCTCTCGCCCTCGATGATGACGCCGATATAGACGACGATCAGCCCGTAGTGGACGAGGAAAGCATGAATGGCGTCCATCGATCGGCGTTCCCTGACTCGGCCTCGGGAGGGCGGCCCTCACCATCCCGTCAAGCCGCGCGACATGCAAGCGGCGGCCGATAGCCGCGTGCGCGGCGAAGCCAAGGCAACCCTTCGTTTTCGCCACCGTTGCGCCGTCATTAAAGACTAGGTGTGAGGGTGCAATTTGCTTGTCGAAGCAATATATTAGCCTCTCGATTCGACTTTTCGCGCGCGTGCACGCGCGAAGCTTTCAAGGAAGCCTGAATGTCCGATACCGCCCGCGATCAAGCCTCCGAAGCCTACGGCGCCGATTCCATCAAGGTGCTCAAGGGTTTGGACGCCGTCCGCAAGCGCCCGGGCATGTATATCGGCGACACCGATGACGGCTCCGGACTGCATCACATGGTCTATGAAGTGGTCGACAACGCCATCGACGAGGCGCTCGCCGGCCACGCCGACCTCGTCGAGGTGACGCTCAATCCGGACGGTTCCTGCACCGTGCGCGACAATGGCCGCGGCATTCCGACCGATCTGCATGCCGAGGAAGGCGTTTCCGCCGCCGAGGTCATCATGACCCAGCTGCATGCCGGCGGTAAGTTCGACCAGAATTCCTACAAGGTCTCCGGCGGTCTGCACGGCGTCGGCGTCTCGGTCGTCAACGCGCTGTCGAGCTGGCTCAAGCTGAAGATCTGGCGCAACGGCAAGGTGCACGAGATCGAATTCGCGCACGGCAATGCCGTGTCGCCGCTGAAGGTGGTCGGCGACTGGGACGGTCGCAACGGCACCGAGGTGTCCTTCCTGCCCTCGACCGAAACCTTCACCAAGGTCGACTTCGATTTCGAGACGCTGGAGCACCGGTTGCGGGAGCTCGCCTTCCTGAATTCGGGCGTGCACATCGTGCTGACCGACAAGCGCGGCGTCGAGGTCCGTCGCGAGGAGCTCGTCTATGAGGGCGGCCTCGAGGCATTCGTGCGCTATCTCGACCGCACCAAGAAGCAGCTGATGCCGGCGCCGATCACCATGGTCAACGAACGCGACGGCATCACCGTCGAGGTCGCGATGTGGTGGAACGACAGCTATCACGAGAACGTCCTCTGCTTCACCAACAACATCCCGCAGCGCGATGGCGGCACCCATCTCGCCGGCTTCCGCGGCGCGCTGACGCGCCAGGTGACCGGCTATGCCGAGAGCCAGGGCATTTCCAAGCGCGAGAAGGTGACGCTCGCCGCCGATGATTGCCGCGAGGGCCTGACCGCCGTCGTCTCGGTCAAGGTGCCGGACCCGAAATTCTCGTCGCAGACCAAGGACAAGCTGGTCTCGTCGGAAGTCCGCCCCGTCGTCGAGAACATCGTCAACGAGATGCTCGGCCAGTGGTTCGAGGAGCATCCGACGGAATCGAAGGCGATCGTCTCCAAGGTCGTCGAGGCGGCGACGGCGCGTGAGGCCGCCCGCAAGGCGCGCGAGCTGACCCGCCGCAAGGGCGCGCTCGATATTGCCTCGCTGCCCGGCAAGCTCGCCGACTGCCAGGAACGCGATCCGGCCAAGTCCGAAATCTTCATCGTCGAGGGTGACTCGGCAGGTGGTTCCGCCAAGCAGGGCCGCAACCGCGAGAACCAGGCCGTTCTGCCGCTGCGCGGCAAGATCCTGAATGTCGAGCGGGCGCGCTTCGACAAGATGCTGTCGTCCGAACAGATCGGCATGCTGATCATCGCGCTCGGCACCTCGATCGGCAAGGACGAGTTCGCGCCGGACAAGCTGCGCTACCACAAGATCATCATCATGACGGACGCCGACGTCGACGGCGCCCATATCCGCACCCTGCTGCTCACCTTCTTCTTCCGGCAGATGCCGGAGCTGATCGAGCGCGGCCATGTCTACATCGCCCAGCCGCCGCTCTATAAGGTCACCCGTGGCCGCTCGGAGCAGTATCTGAAGAACGAGCGCGCGCTCGAGGATTATCTGATCCAGCAGGGCCTCGACGAGGCGGCGCTGCATCTCGATGACGGCGAGGTTCGCGCCGGCGCCGATCTCGACCACCTGATCCAGGACGCCCGCCAGATCGCGACGATCCTGACCGGCATCCACACCCGCTATGATCGCGGCATGGTCGAGCAGGCGGCGATGGCCGGCGGTCTCGATCCGGCGCTGCTCGAAGACAAGGATCGCGCGCTCGCCGCCGCCGCCGCCATTGCGACGAGGCTCGACCTGATCGCCGAGGAGACGGAGCGCGGCTGGCAGGGCACGCTCGATCCGCATGGCGGCTACCGCTTCGAGCGCGAGGTTCGCGGCGTCCGCGAGTACCACACGATCGACATGGCGCTGATCGATTCGGCCGACGCGCGAAAGCTGCACGCCATCGCCTCGCGCATTTCCGACGTCTTCGCCAAGCCGTCGACGCTGCGCCGCAAGGACATGTCGACGCCGATCTTCGGGCCGCGCTCGCTGCTGGAAGCCGTCTTCCTGCAGGGCCGCAAGGGCATCCAGATGCAGCGCTACAAGGGCCTTGGCGAGATGAACGCCAGCCAGCTCTGGGAAACGACGCTCGACCCGAACGTCCGCTCGCTGCTGCAGGTGAAGATCAAGGAGGCCGACGCCGCCGACGATCTCTTCACCAAGCTGATGGGCGACGAGGTCGAACCGCGCCGCGAGTTCATCCAGGACAACGCCCTCAACGTCGTCAATCTCGACGTCTGACCCGCGACGGTTGCAAGCGCGCCTGATCTCCCCGGGTGGCAGAACGGGCGGCGCGTGCTAAGCTCGGCCACCTAGGATGTCGCACTCCGGCGGCGCGCGCCCTGCGGGCTGCCGGTGATCAGTCAGACACAAAAATCAGGGATGAAACACTTTGCCGCAACTCGCTGATATTGGCGTGATGGGTCTCGCCGTGATGGGCGCGAACCTCGCCCGCAACGCCGCCCGCAAGGGCTTCGGCGTCGCCGTGTTCAACCGCAACGGCGCCCGCACCGACGAACTCATCAACGAGCATGGCTCCGAAGGTCGTTTCACGCCGTCGAAGACGATCCCCGAATTCGTCGCCTCGATCGCCAAGCCGCGCGCCATCATCATCATGGTCAAGGCCGGCAAGCCGGTCGACGACGTGATCGAGGAACTGCTGCCGCATCTGGATGTCGGCGACATCATCATCGATGGCGGCAATTCGCTCTACACCGACACCAACCGGCGCTTCCACTACCTGAAGGACCGCGACATCAAGTTCATCGGCATGGGCGTGTCCGGTGGCGAGGAAGGCGCGCTCGAAGGTCCGAGCATGATGCCGGGCGGCACCCGCGAGGCCTATGCCCGCATCGAGCCGATCGTCACCAAGATGGCGGCGCAAGTCGATGGCGAGCCCTGCTGCACCTATATCGGCACCGAGGGCTCCGGCCACTACGTCAAGATGGTGCATAACGGCATCGAATATGCCGACATGCAGCTGATCACCGAAGCCTACGACCTGTTCAAGACGGTCTACGGCCTCGATGCGGGCGAGATCGCCGACATTTTCGCCGAATGGAACAAGGGCGAGCTCAACTCGTATCTGATCGAGATCACCGACGCCGTGCTGCGCAAGGTCGACCAGACCGGCAAGCCGCTGGTCGATTCGATCGTCGACGAGGCGGAGCAGAAGGGCACCGGCCGCTGGACGGCGCAATCGGCGCTCGATCTCGGCGTGCCGCTGACCTCGATCACCGAGGCGGTGTTCGCCCGCGCGCTCTCGGGCCGTCGCGCCCAGCGCGCCGAGGCGGAGAAGCGCTTCCCCCATCCGGCCACGGCCAAGCGTACCATCACCCAGGCCGACATCGACGCGATCCGCGACGCGCTCTACGCCTCGAAGATCGTCGCCTACGCCCAGGGTTTCGAGCAGTTGCAGGTCGCGGCCGAGCAGTACGGCTGGGATCTGAAGCTCGGCGAGCTCGCCACGATCTGGCGCGGCGGCTGCATCATCCGTGCCCGCTTCCTGAACCGTATCCGCGAGGCCTACGATTCCGGCGCCACTGTCTCGAACCTGCTGCTCGAGGATTATTTCCACGACGCTGTCGTTCAGGCCGAGGCGAACTGGCGCAAGGTCGTCGGGCTGGCCATCGCCGAGGGCATCCCGGTTCCGGCCTTCTCGTCGTCGATCGCCTATTATGACGGCCTGCGCCGCGCCCGCGGCCCGGCCAACCTGCTGCAGGGCCTGCGCGACTATTTCGGCGCGCACACTTATGGCCGCCTCGACAAGCCCGGCAAGTTCCACACCCGCTGGAGCCAGGACGGATCCGAGATCCCGGCCTGAGCCGACGCTTCGCCGGCGTCGCTTTCCGGAGCGGTTCGCTCAGCAACAAAACGATACCGGCCCGCAATCCTGTGTTGCGGGTCGGCCCAAATCCCGGCGTATTCGCCCCCGATCCTGACGTAGCGGATCCATCTTGCGACCTTGCCGTTGCGCGACGGATCCATCGCCCCCACATGAGGTGGCGTGTTTGAACAGGCGGAGACGATGACGACCTACCGGACCTTTACGATTTCGGGCCCCCGTGGTGCTTCCAGCTGGAAGGACAAGCTGAAACTTGCCGCGGCCTTGGCCGTCGGCGGCGCCGTGATGTTCGCCGCGCTGGTCGTTTCGCTGTCGATCGCCCTCGTGCTCATCCCGGTCCTCGGCATCGTCTATCTGTTCCGCCGGCGCATCCTGCGGGCGTTTCTCGCCCGCACCATGCCGCCCGGTGCCCAGCCCGGGCCGCAGCCGCGCCCGCAGGCCCGCAGCTACGAGACCGCGAGCCCGTTCGAAGAGCCGGGTCCGTTCCGTGCACAGCCCGGCAACCGCCCGAGTGACGGCGTGACGATCGAGACGGATTACCGGATCGTCGAGCCGAACGAGGATCGGACCGACCGTCGCTGAGCGCGACGCCTGCCGATCGCGGCAGGATCGCTCGAATGTGATCAGCCCCCAGCGCGATACGCGATCTCGAGCCCGTTCGATCGGATAGACTTGTCCGGTCGTGCCGGGCTTTTTCGTGCCGCCTCGGGTCGACGGATCGTGGATCCGCGCGGCGGCCCGGCGCAGTCATGGGAGGATGCGATGCAGGACGCGCTCAATCTCTCAAGTCTCCGCAAGGCAGTGGAAGGCAACGACGCCAAGGCGCTGGCGGCCTTCTATACCGACGATGCCGAAATCCGGGTGATCGACCAGGACCATCCGCCGAGCCGGCCGCTCGTGCTCAAGGGCAAGAAGGCGATCGGCGCCATGCTGGACGATGTCTGCGGGCGCGCCCTGAAGCACCACATCGACGATGGCCTGATGGAGGGCAGCCACGCCGCCTTCGCCGAGACCTGCACCTATCCGGACGGCGTCAAGGTCTATATGAGCGCCATGCTGGAACTCGCCGATGGCAAGATCCGTCGCCAGACCAATATCCAGGCCTGGGATCATTGAAGGTGAGGGGCGCTACTGCGTCTCCGGTCCCAGCCCAGCCCAGCCCAGCCCAGCCCAGCGCCGGCCCGCGGCCCACACTCGCCGTCATCCCGGACGCAGCGCCGCGGAGATCCGGGATCCATGCAGCCGTGAAGCCGGGAGCTTCGCCCGGCGGCCAACCCGGCTGAATGGACCTCGGGTCAAGCCTGGGATGACGGGGAGCGCGGTGCGCCTAAGGTGGCAGCGCGGTGGCGTGGCCTACCGCTCCAGCCGGTTGACGAACCAGCGGGTCAGTTCGATCCAGACCTGGTCCTTCTCGGCGGCGTCCTCGATGCCGTGCTCGATATTGGGATTGTCGTTGACCTCGATGACGAAGAAGCCGTCCTCGGTCTCCTTGATGTCGACGCCGTAGAGTCCGTTGCCGATCAGTTGCGCGGCGCGCAGCCCGATGTCGATCACCTCGGGCGGCGCCTGCCCGATCGTCATCGAGCGCAATCCGCCTTCCAGCGCCTTGCCGTTCTCCTGATGCTTGACGATTTGCCAGTGCTTCTTGGCCATGGTGTACTGGCAGACGAACAGCGGCTTGCCGCCCAGCACGCCGACGCGCCAGTCGAATTCCGTCGGCATGAATTTCTGCGCCAGCAGCAGATCGGTGTCCTTGAACCAGGCGCGCGCCAGTTCGCCCATGGCGCGGTGATTGTCGACCTTCTTCACGCCGCGCGAGAACGACGAATCCGGGATCTTCAGCACGAGCGGGAAGCCGAGCTGGTCGCCGGCGCGCTCGAGATCGCGATTGCCGGCGAGGATGACGGTCGGCGGCACGGCGATGCCGTTGCCGGTCATCAGTTCCTGCAGATAGACCTTGTTGGTGCAGCGGATCATCGAGACCGGATCGTCGATCACCGGCATGCCTTCCTGCACGGCGCGGCGGGCGAAACGGTAGGTGTGATTGTCGATCGAGGTCGTCTCGCGGATGAACAGCGCGTCGAATTCGGCCAGCCGCGCCAGATCCTTCTTGGTGATCGGTTCGACCTCGACGCCGAGCTTCTCGGCGATCCGCGCCCAGTGCTTCAGCGAGACGAGGTTGGAGGGCGGCATCGCCTCGGTCGGATCGTGCAGCACGGCGAAGGAGTAGCGCGGCGACGAGCGGGTCGCCTTCTTCGAACGCCACTCGCGTCGCGTGTGGTCGTGCAGCGCCTCGTGGAAGAAGGCGAGCTCGTCGGGACTGAGCTTGTTCAGCGGCACGGCGGCGAGTTTGCGGATCTCGGCCCGGCTGGCCGGGTCGATCGTCACTTCCAGCACCGGGCAGCGGAACCAGTCGAACAGCAGCCGGGCGAAACGGTCGAAGCGATGGTCCTCGACGATGCCGAACATCACCAGTAGCCGGGCCGGCATGTCCTTGTCGTCGGAGGCCGTGATCGCCTTGGCCAGCTGGTCTTCGAGCTCGGGAATCGCCTGCGCGTACAGGGACTTGCTGCCGAGGTCGATCATCGTCTCGACGGTCGGCACGACGCGGTGGCCGCGCGCGCCAGCGAGCAGCGACGCGTAATAGCCGCGGCTCTGATAGGCGAAGGAGCGCGACAGGTTGATGATCTTCGGCCGTGACCCGCGAAACAGGTTGGCGCGGGCCAGATAGTCTTTCGTCGTGATGACCTTGTGGGGGGTGTCTTCGTTAGGAAAGTCCTTGGCGGTGTCGACCAGGATCACCCAATCCGGCATGGTTCACCTCGGTCTGAGTACAACGGCCGCGCGCAACGCCTCCCGGCCCCAGCGCGCCATATGGCCGAAATCGGCATAGGGGATGGGCAGGTTCGCCGCGTCGTTGTGGGTCTCGTGCTCGCGGTCCTCGACCCACGGGTCGTGGATGAACAGATGGCGTCCGTCGTCGCCGACCACCAGTACCCAGTGCGGCACCTTCTTGCCGAACATGCGGTAGGCGGAAATCAGCACGATGACGAGCGCGCCGCCGGCCAATGCCTTGCGGATCGCGGCGACATCGAGCGGCTGGTAGGCGATCGGAATCTCGAAGGCGATCGTCTGGTGGCGGAAGTCTTCCTGCGCCAGCGCCATGACGCGGCGCTTTTCCGGATCACGCACCGACTCCAGGAACAGCGAGCCTTCCCGGCTCACATGGATGCTGGCGGCGAGCCCGTTGCGCGCCGCCGAGACGGCGAGGCCATGGGGATCGCAGCCGCCGAGCCCGGCCATCATGAACACCGTCGTCGCCTGGCGCCAGAGCTTGATCTCCTCGACCGGGCTCATGGCGTAATCCTTGCGGAAATGGCCGAGCGCCATCATCACGCAGCAG
Organism: Kaistia granuli DSM 23481; assembly: GCF_000380505.1. Lineage (GTDB taxonomy): Bacteria > Pseudomonadota > Alphaproteobacteria > Rhizobiales > Kaistiaceae > Kaistia > Kaistia granuli. The sequence continues at coordinate 343,926 of NZ_AQYH01000005.1, forward strand.
GGGCCGCAGGTGAAATCCGTCGTCTGCTCGTAATAGCGCACCGACGTCGACTGCGCCGGCCCGCGCAACCGCTTCTCGAAGCGCAGCGCGTCGGCGTGATCCTCGTAATAGTCGAGATAGCGGCCGATGCGGCGATAGCCGAGCCGCTCGTAGAGTTGGATGCCGGCCGCGTTGTCCTCGCGCACTTCCAGCCGCAGCAGGAAGCGGTCGCGGGCGAAGGCTACCCGCTCGGCCTCCGCCATCAGCGCGGCGCCGATGCCGCTGCCGCGCATCTCCGGCAGCACGGCGATCGAATAGAGCCGCGCCATGCCGGTGCCGGTCCGGAACAGCAGCAGCGTATAGCCGACGAGCTGGCCATCTGGCAGGCTGGCGACGGTGATCGCCGCCGTCGGCGCCTCGACCAGCTTGCGGAAGCTGCGCCGGGCGATCCGGTCGGTCTCGAAGCAGCGGGCTTCGATCGCGACCAGCCCGTCGACATCGGCGACCCCGGCGGGGCGCACGCTGAAGAGGGGCGGCGAGGGGGCGACGACTGCACTCACAAGGCGCGATGGAACGCCCATTTCGGCCGATCCGCAAGAGTGGGCGCGCCCCGTTCGGCGCACCCTCCGTTGGCGCGATCTCGGCCTCCAATTGCGGCGGCGCCAAGGCCGGAATCCGCACGCAATCGTGAGCGGAGACCCGCTAGCCGGGAACGTTGTCGCCGACTTCCTCGGCGATGGTGTCGCCCGGCTTCGGCTTGCCGGTCCGCTGTTCGCGCCAGAAGATGTAGAAGCCGGCGGCGATGATGATGGCGGCACCGATCAGCATCGAGATCTTGGGCTCGTCGCCGAAGACGAAGTAGCCGAACACGACCGCCCAGATCAGCATGGTGTACTGGTAGGGCACGACCACCGAGGCCGGCGCCAGCCGCAGGGAGCGGGTGACGCAGAGCTGGGCGAGGAGCGCGACGACACCGATCAGCGCCAGCGCCCCGAAGTCGATCGGCGTCGGCGTGACCCAGGTGAAGGGTGCGATCACCGCGCCGGTGACCAGAGTTGCCATCGTCGAGAAGGTCAGAAGCGTCGAATCCGGCGTGCCGCGCAACTGCCGCGTGACGATCATCAGCGCGGCGAAGAACAGGCTGCCGCCAATGGCGATCAGCGCGCCCCAGCTCAGGCTCTCGGACGAGGGCTGCAGCACGATCACCACGCCGATGAAGCCGGCCAGGATCGCCAGCCAGCGCGGCCCGTCGACCTTTTCCTTCAGCAGCACGGCCGACAGCGCCGTCACATAGATCGGGCCGGCCAGGTAGTAGGTCATGACGTCGGCCAGCGGCAGCAGCGACACCGACCAGTAGAAGAAGCCGATCTCGCCGACCGTGACGAAGACGCGCAGCAGCTGCAGTCCGGGGCGCGGCGCCTGGCGCAATTTCGCCAGGCCACCCTGTTTGTGGATGAACGGGGTCAGCACGCACATGGCGGCGATCGAGCGCACCAGCATGATCATGCCGACGGAATAGGTGGCGGTCAGCCACTTTCCGAGCGTATCATTGGCTGAGTAGAGGAAGATGCCGAGGACCATCAGGGCGATGCCGAGAACCGGGCCTGAAAGGGTGCGTGCGGAGGCGGTGGGGGTGGTTGCGGACATGAAATCACATGACGGATGATTGAATGGGCACTCTGCACAGAAGCGGGGCAGAGACAAGAAGAACCATGCCGCTCCGGCCGTGTCCGGCAGCCTCTTCTGCCCGCCTGCGACTTTTCGGTTGCTTTTTCGTCGGCGAGTCTGCATATACGCGACGACGATCATCGTGATCGCGCTGTGCCACGCGAAGATTTCGGTGGCTCTATCTCGCTGGTGAGGCGGGACACGACCCCGTCCTCTGATCCTGTCGCGCGTGGGTCATGGCTAGAAGTCGGATACCGATGGTGTCCGCATAATTAGGCTTTCTTCTTGAATCAATTGACCAATTTCGCGGCTTTGGCTCTTGCCGAACCGCTCGTGCGTGCGCTTGACGTGGCCGGCATTTCGACGCCGACGCCGATCCAGGCCCAGGCAATTCCCGCACTTCTCGAAGGCCGCGACATGCTCGGCATCGCCCAGACCGGAACCGGCAAGACCGCCGCGTTCGGCCTGCCGATCCTCCAGCATCTGTCGCGCCGCGCTGACGGCCTCCAGCCGAAGAGTGCCCGCTCCCTCATTCTCGCTCCGACGCGGGAACTGGCGATCCAGATCGATTCCGAGCTGCGCAAGTTCTCGAAGTTCCTCGGCATCCGTCACGCGCTCGTCTTCGGCGGCGTCGGCCATCAGCCGCAGATCCGCGCGCTCGAGAAGGGCGTCGACATCCTCGTCGCCACGCCGGGCCGTCTGCTCGACCATCTCCAGGCGCGCGTGCTGCGCCTCGACCAGGTCACCCATCTCGTGCTCGACGAAGCCGACCGCATGCTCGACATGGGCTTCGTCCGCGACGTCATGAAGATCGTGGCGCTGCTGCCGGAGAACCGTCAGTCGCTGCTGTTCTCGGCGACGATGCCGGCCGAGGTGGCGACGCTCTCGCGTAAGATCCTCAAGGACCCGGTCCGGGTCGAGGTGACGCCCGAGGCGGTCACGGTCGATCGCATCGATCAGAAGCTCTATCGCGTGCCGACGGCCGAGAAGCGCAATTTCCTCCTGGATCTGCTTGCCAATCCGGAGATGGAACGCGTCATCGTCTTCACGCGCACCAAGCACGGCGCCGATCGCGTCGCGCAGCACCTGCAGAAGGCGCGCGTCGAGACGCTCGCCCTGCATGGCAACAAGTCGCAGGGCGCCCGTCAGAAGGCGCTGGAGGGCTTCAAGGATGGAAGCCTCCGGGTTCTTGTCGCGACCGACATCGCCGCGCGCGGCATCGATGTCTCCGGCATCACCCATGTGGTCAATTTCGACCTGCCCGACGAGCCGGAATCGTATGTCCATCGAATTGGACGTACGGCACGCGCTGGTCGCAGCGGGCTCGCACTCTCTCTGTTCGACGCTGGCGAAGCTGCGCGTCTGAAGGCAATCGAGCGGCTGATTCGCCGTCCGATTCCGGAAGTCGCGACCAATTTCAAAGCCCCGTCTTCGGCTCCGAGACCCGTTGCGGACACGCAGCGGGGTGACAAGCCGGCTCGGGACGGGCAGCCTATGCAAGAAAAGAGCAAGAAAAATCGGTGGCGTGGCCAACAACGCCGCCGAGCCGCTTGACGACGGGACGGTCGTTAGCAAAGTTCTCTACCGCCAGACTGAAGGAGATTTCCATGGCGACGGGTACAGTGAAGTGGTTCAATGCGACCAAGGGTTACGGATTCATCCAGCCCGACCAGGGTGGTCAGGATGTGTTCGTGCATATCAGCGCCGTTGAGCGCGCTGGTTTGTCGACGCTGCGTGACGGCGCCAAGATCTCGTACGAACTCGAGACCGATCGTCGCGGCAAGACGTCCGCGACGGAACTGAAGGTCTCGTAAGGAACAACACATGGCGAAGGAAGAAGCGCTCGAATTCGAGGGTACGGTCGTCGAGGTACTGCCCGACGCCAAGTTCCGCGTGGAACTCGAGAACGGGCATGTCGTCGTCGCCTACACTGCGGGCCGGATGAAGAAAAACCGGATCAAGACGCTGGCGGGCGACCGCGTAACCGTCGAGATGACGCCATACGATCTCGATCGTGCGCGACTGGTTTTCCGGCACAAGGGCGAACCGCTTGCCTCGCAAGCACCAAGGCCGCCTTTCCGCGGTGGCGCGGCGCGTCGACGCTGACATCCGACGCCAGGTGATGAAAACGAGAGCCGGCGCGAGCAATCGCGCCGGCTCTTCCGTTTCCGGGCCTGCCTGGCGTTGGCCGACGGCTCCAGCTCGCTGCCCGGCGCAGGCCATGGCGACCCGTCGCCGTTCCACATCATGGTTTCCGCCGATTAACCTCATTTGCGGCCGAAATCCGGCGCGGTTGTAAAAATGTGGCAGCCGATGGCTAAAACCCGCTTGCGTCTCGGCGGGGAAATCCATATTCTTTCCTAGTCGCGGGGGCGGACGATTCACTCTTCAATAGTCTCTGCCGCTTTGACAGCTTCGGGAATTTCCCGGTTTGAACTGTATTCGAAGGTTATTTGAAGCGCAGTTGTAGTTAGAATTGATGAGCTCGAGTTTTTTTTGGTTCGGGCAAAGAGTTGTTCTTCTTTAGTTATGTTTCAGCCGCCGGTCTCAACAGCCGGCGGTTTATTTTTGTGCGCTCTCTACTGGCGCGCATGGAAGAGGGCGGCGGCGGTCTCCTTGGCTGGATTCTGGCCTTTCTGCGGCGGCCGCGTTCTCTCCCTTGTCCGGCGACGGCATGTCGCGCGATGATTTCCTACCCTTGCCTTATTCTCATGCAGCTTGGGGCTCTGATCGGCCGCGTCCGTCATCGGGACGGACTTCCGGAGGAATTGAATGCTGAGCGTATTTCGCAATTTCCTCGCCGAGCTTACCGGCGGCGAGGCCGACCGAGGGTTTGGCGAGGATGACCATCGCCTGGCCGCGGCGGCGCTGCTCCATCACGTCATCGCCGTCGACGGCGAGGTGGCCGAGCCGGAACGTCTGCGTCTTCACGAACTCTTGAAGAACCGCTACGGGCTCGACGAGGATGCGACCGAGGACCTGATCCGCGCGGCCGAGAAGGCCGACGAGGAGGCCGTCGACTTCTATCGTTTCACCAGCCTGCTGAAAACGCGGCTGGACGAGGTCGATCGCGAGCAGATCATCGCCATGATGTGGGATCTGGTCTATGCCGATGGTCGGCTGACGGAGTTCGAGGACAATGTCATCTGGCGCGTCGCCGATCTGCTCGGCGTTTCCGGCCGGGCGCGGCTTCGCTTGAAGAAGATCGTGCAGTCGGGCGGCAATGTCGTTCCGGACATCGCGCCGCAGGAAGGCTGACCGCTCTCTCGCCGGGCTGCCACTAGCCGCGCCGCGAGACATCGACCAGTAGCGAGGATCGTTGGACCATTGTTGCCGTCCGAGAAGCCGCCCGTTCTGATCATCCTGCATCAGGAGCACTCGACCCCTGGCCGTGTCGGCCTGCGGCTGCGCGAGCGCGGCTACGATCTGGATATCCGACGGCCGCGCTTCGGCGACCCGCTGCCCGAGACGCTAGCCGGTCATGCCGGCGCCATCGTGTTCGGCGGGCCGATGAGCTGCAACGACGACGAGGACTACATCCGCCGCGAGATCGACTGGCTGTCGGTGCCGCTGGACGAGCAGGCGCCGTTGCTCGGCATCTGCCTCGGGGCGCAGATGCTGGCGCGCCAGCTGGGCGCCCGCGTCGCGCCGCGTGACGACGGCCTGGTCGAGATCGGCTACTACCCCTTGCAGGCGACCGAGGCCGGGCAGGGGCTCTGCCCGTGGCCGGAGACCGTCTACCAGTGGCATGGCGAGGGCTTCGACCTGCCGTCCGGCGCTGCCCTGCTGGCGGAAGGCCAGCTCTACCAGAACCAGGCCTTCCAATACGGCCCCGCCGCCTTCGCCTTCCAGTTTCATATCGAGCTGACGCTGGCGATGATGCATCGCTGGACCACCAAGGGCGCCGACCGCTTCACGCTGCCGGGCGCCCAACCGCGCGAGCGCCATATGGAGGGTCGCGCCGTCTATGACGCGCAGACCTCGCATTTCCTCGATGGCTTCCTCGATCTCTGGCTGCGCCTGCCGCGCCGCGAGCGTGCCAATCCGGAGCCGGTCGAGGCCGTCTGAGCGGCGCTGTCGTTGCAATCTGCGAATCCCGTTGCAGATTGCAATGCGCGGAAGGTGAATCGGACGTTAACCTTCGCCAGATCTGGCTGAATTGATTCAAATTATAACCATATGTAGTGGCAGGCGTGGTCGCGGCGCCTGGCAGGAAGCTTGCGAGACATATGCCAAGCTGATGTTCCGGTATTGCGTAATCAGCTCCTATCGGACGGAGAAGGGTCGAACCGATGACCCCCGGTAGCCCTTCTCCGCTCCGCTTGCCCGCCGCCTTGCCTGGCCGGCGCGCCCATCCCGTCCCGCCTTTTCCCGCATCTCTGCCGCATCCGGCCGCCGCTCGGCCGGTCGTGTCGCGCCCGCGTGGTGTTGACAGGGCCCGCCCGCGGGTATTGGTACGGAAACAATCGGCTGCAATAACATAGAGTTATTCCAATGTACGACGTCTCCAGACGTCAGCTGATGCGGGTCGGCCTCGGTGTCGCCGGCGCCTCGCTGATCAGCGGCAGAGTGACCCCGGCGCATGCGCAGACCCAGACGCTGGCGCTCTACAACGGCCAGCACCGGCCGCCCGTCGAGGCACTGGTCGCCGCCTTTACGGCGGCGACGGGCATCGCCGTCGTGTCCCGCAACGGCAACAGCGCCCAGCTCGCCAGCCAGCTGATCGAGGAGGGCGCCAATTCGCCCGCCGACGTCTTCTGGTCGGAGGAGAGCCCCTCGCTCGCCGCGATCGACGAGAAGGGACTGCTCGCCCCGCTCGACGCCGAGACGCTGAAGCAGATTCCGGCTGCCTATGCCGCCAAGTCCGGCGCCTGGATCGGGGCGGGCGCGCGCTGTCGCGTGGTCGTCTACAACAAGGAGATGATCGAGCTGTCGGCGCTGCCGAAGACCGTGCTCGATTTCGCCGGCGAGGCCTGGGCCGACAAGGTCGCCTTCGCGCCGAACAGCGGCGCCTTCCAGCAGCAGGTCGTCGCCGTCTCGCTGATGAAGGGGCGCGACGCGGCGCTCGCCTGGCTGAAGGGCCTGCGCCAGTACGGCCAGGTCTATAACAGCGATTCCGCCGCCGTGGAGGCCGTCGAGGGCGGCGACATCGCCGTGGCGCTCAGCAACAACTACTACTGGCATGCGCTCGAGAAGGAGCTCGGCCCCGACAGCATGAATTCGGCGCTCTACCACATCGGCAACCAGGATCCCGGCACGCTGATCACCGTCTCCGGCGCCGGCGTGCTCAAGAGCTCCAAGCAGAGCGAGGCGGCGCAGCGTTTCGTCGCCTTCATGGTCAGTGCCGAGGGCCAGGCGGCGATCGTCGGCGCGATCGCCGAATATCCGCTCCGGCCGGGCGTCGTCTCGCCCTTTCCGATGAAACCCTTCGACCAGCTCGATCCCGCCCCGGTGACGCCGGCCGATCTCGGCGACGCCGCCGACGCCCTGGCCTTGCTGCGCGAGGCGGATCTCGCTTGACGCGTTCCTCCGGCGATCGGGATGGCGCATCCAGACGCGACGCGGGCGGCCCGCCCGTCTCGCGGCTGCTGGTGGCGCTTGCGCTGATCCCGACGGCGCTGATCGCGTTGCCGATCGTCTATGTGCTGCTGCGTTCCTGGGGCGCCGGCTGGGAGGGCATCCTGGCCGAGCTCGGCCGGCGACGCACGCTGATGCTGCTCGGCAATACGGTGACACTCTGCCTGTCGGTGACGTTCACTTGCTGCCTGATCGGCTTCGCCGCCGCCTGGTGCACCGAGCGCTCGGATCTTCCCGGCCGGCGGATCTGGCGCGTCCTCTGCTGCCTGCCGCTCGCCATGCCGGCCTTTGTCGCCAGCTTCGCCTGGAAATCGCTCGGCCCCGCCTTTCAGGGCATGCCGGGCGCCATCCTGATCCTCAGCATGGAAAGCTTCCCTTTGATCTTCCTGCCGGTGGCGGCGGCGCTGCGCAGCATGGATCCCGGCATGGAGGAGGTGTCGCGCTCGCTCGGCAAGGGGCCGTGGCAGACCTTCTTACGGGTCACGTTGCCGCGCACGATTCCCGCGCTCGGCGGCGGAGCGCTGCTGGTCGCCGCCCACATGCTGTCGGAATTCGGCGCGCTGTCGCTGCTGCGCGTGCAGACCTTCACCACGGCGATCTTCCAACAGTATGAGCTGCAGTTCGACAACGCCTCGGCCGCCGTGCTGTCGGCGCTCTTGATGCTGCTGTGCCTGCCCGTCGCCTTCGGCGAGATGTGGCTCCGGCGCGGCGTCCGCTTCTCCAAGGTCGGCCGCAACACCGCCCGGCGCATCGCCCCGGCGCGGCTCGGTCGCGCGGCGCCGCTCGTGACGCTCGGCTTCGTCGTGGTGGCGCTTCTGGCGCTCGGCGTGCCGTTCGGCCGGCTGCTTTACTGGCTCGTCAAGGGCGTCTCGGCCGGGCGCGGCCTGGAGGCGATCGGTCCTGCGCTCTATGGCTCTCTGTCGCTGGCGCTGCCGGGCACGGTGGTGACGACGGTCATCGCCCTGCCGTTGGTTCTCCTCGTGCTGCGCAGCCGCGGCGTGTTCGCCCGCTTTGCCGACCGGCTTCCCTATGTCGTGCACGGCCTGCCGGGCCTCGTCGTCGCCTTGGCGCTGGTCTATCTCTCGATTCGCCTGCTGCCGTCGGTCTACCAGACCCGCGTCGTGCTGTTCGCGGCCTATGCCATCCTGTTCCTGCCGCTCGCCCAATCGGCGATCCGCGCTTCGGCCGAACTGGTGCCGCGCGAGATCGAGGAGGTGGCGCGCACCTTGGGCCGCAGCCCGCTGCGGGCGTTCCTGTCCGTGACATTGCCGGCGCTGGCGCCCGGCCTCGGCGCCGCGCTGGCGCTAGTCGCGCTCGAGCTGATGCGCGAACTGACGGCGACCCTCATCCTCGCGCCGACCGGCGTGGTCACGCTCGCCACCGAAGTGTGGTCGCACACCAATGACAGCGCCTACGCGGCCGCCGCGCCCTTCGCCGCGCTGCTGGTGCTGATCTCGGGTGTGCCCGTCTACATCTTCACCCTGCGGATGCTGAAATCCGTTCCGGAACGCCAGATCAGCGAAGCAACGACGTAGACGTCGAAGGCCGTCGCCGCGCGTCGGGTGTCGTCGCGAAGAACGGCAAAGAGTCGCCGCATTTCCCCGTCATGTTGACGATCGAACGGTCCGAGCCGGATCGAACGCGTGTACGTGCGACTTATTTAGATATCAACTCAGTATAAAGCGGCGCATGAAAATATTAACCAATGAGTTTTTCTGAATTGTTTTGGCGGCAGCGGGGGTTACGTGTCGAAACAAAGTCGAGATGAGTACCATGAACAATTCCGTCAAATCCGCCGCCGCGTTGCGCCAGCGCAATTCGGCCGAGCCGGCTGAGTTCGGCGCCGCCACGAAGGCCGAAAACCTCCGCGAGAACCTCTATCGCTTCCCGACCATCGGTATTCCGCCGATGCGGGCAGCCCTGCAGGCAGAGCCGCCACGCGCCGAGCCCCTGCATTCCGATGATTCCCATCCCAAGTCCCAGGCTTCCGAGCCCCCTCTGGCGCGGCTCCAGGATCTGGCTGCGGAACTCGAAGCCGCCCTGATGAGCGATCTCAATAAGGCGATGTCGTCGCGAGCGCCCGATGTGGTGCGGATCGCGCCGTCGCCGGGCCAGCTGCAATTGCCGCTCGCCCAAGCCGAGATCGAACACGCCGTTTCGCCGGCGCCGCCGCAGCAGGAGGATGTCCCCCAGCATGACCGGCTCGCGGTCGAGCTGTTGCTGGCGCGCGGACAGAGGCTGCGCCCCGCCGCGCCGCGACCCCAGGCGGATCCCGAAATTCTGGAAGATCGGCTCGCCGGCGAGCTGGCGCTGCGTCTTTCCGAGGCCGTCGACGGCCTCAATCTCGTCGAGGGCGAGGCGATCGTCGGGGATCGCGACCATCTTGCGCGACCGCCGCGTCGCCAGTTCGCGTTGAACCAGTCGATCGTCGCCATGGCCGTGGCATTGGTGGTCGTGGCTGGCGGCGCTCTGTTGACGGTGCGGGCGCTGACATCCTCTCCCGAAGTTCCCGTCGCCGCCGAACTTGACGGCGCCATGGCCGCCGGCGATGTCCAGCTGGCCGCGGCCGAGCCGGAGCCCGCCGTGGCCCCCGAGGGCAAGCAGACCTATGACCGCGCCGCCGAGGACCTCTCCCTGCCGGAGGCGCCGCAGCTGCGCGGCTCCGAGATGATGCTGCCGGCTGGCCTGTCGGCCAAGGCCGGTTCCGCCGGCGGCACGGCGGACGTCGAGCCCAGCGTGCGGGCCGCCTACGCCATGGCTGCGGCCCCGGCCGCGGCCGTCGCGGCGACGAATGCCGCCATCGTTCCGGAGGCACCCGCGGCCCCGGTAGCGGCGACGAATTCCGAGGTCGGCGGCGCCGCAGCGACCCCGGCAAGCCCGGCTGCGGCCGCCCCGGTGGCGACGCCGACCACCAAGGCGGCGTCGATCGCGGATCTCGGCCCGGGCCGGGCGCAGGTCACCAGTGGCGTCAAGCTGCGGGGCAACCCCGACAATGCCGCGCCGACGGTCGGCTATCTGAAGCCGGGCGCTCAGGTCGAGGTGGTCAGCTGCAAGGGCTGGTGCGAGGTCGTCGCTGGCGACAAGCGCGGGTTCGTCTTCAAGCGTTTCCTTGCCGCGCTCTGATCGGTCTTCGCTCTTCGATACTTAGGCGCGACATGCCGAATGTTCCGGAAATGCCAGGGCGTCCTTCCGCAGGGATGATGGCGGCGGCCGGCGTCGCTGTTGTTGCCAACTAGGACACTCTTTGCATTCATGCCGCCAGTTTGACTGGGCGGACCGCGCGTCATCTGCTACGAGGAAGGAATCACGGCAGGACGACTGAAAGCGGACATGCAAGGGCTCGGATCGGAACTGGCGGGGGAACCCGCCGATGCGACGGCTCACAATACGGAGCGCTATTGTCGCGGCATGGAGATCCTGCTGGCTGCGATGCAGCTGCTCGCCTTTGCCCGCGATATCGGGCAGGTGCAGCGCATCGCCCGGGCGACAGCCCGCCAGATGACCGGCGGTGATGGCGCCGCCTTCATCCTGCGCGATGGTGAATTCAGCCATTATGTCGACGAAGAGGCTGTCGCGCCGCTCTGGAAGGGCATGCGCTTCCCGCTCCAGAATTGCATCGCCGGCTGGGCGATGACCCATCGCCAGGCCGTCATCATTCCGGACACCCAGGCCGACGAGCGCATCGATCAGGCCCTCTACGGCTCGACCTTCGTCCGCAGCCTGGTGATCGTGCCGGTGCGGGTGCAGGAGCCGATCGCGGCGATCGCCGTCTATTTCGCCGAAACGGACGCCGCGGGTGAGGCCGATCTGCGCCTGCTGAAGCGCCTCGCCGAATCCGTGTCGCTGGCGATCGAGAACATCCGCGTTCATTCCGAGCTCGAGGAGCGGGTCCGCATGCGGGCCGAGGAGCTCGAAAAGGCGAAGGCGGCCATCGAGGAGCTCTCGATGACGGACGAGCTGACCGGCCTGCTCAACCGGCGTGGCTTCCGGCGCGCCGCCGAGGCGATCATCGCCCAGGGGCGCGGCTGCCAGCTGGCGATCATCGATGTCGACGGCCTGAAGAAGGTCAACGACACTTTTGGCCATGCCGTCGGCGACAGTCTGATCGCCGATTGCGCCAGCGTGCTGCGCGACAGCGTGCGGCATTCGGATGTCGTCGGACGCATGGGCGGCGACGAGTTCTGCGTGCTCGTTCCGGCTCCGCTGGCGCCGGCCGAGACGCTGCGCAACAGCCTCAGGGCGCGGCTCGACTACTTCAATCGCCTGTCGCCGGCGCAGTGCCAACTTTCAGTCAGTGTCGGCATCGTTCAAGCGAGGGCAGGCAGCGCGCTGTCGCTCGATGATCTGCTCGGCCAGGCCGGGGCGCTGATGTCGATGGAGAAGCATTCCAAGATGATGTCGGATTCGCGCCACTGAACGCGGCGCCGGAGCGCGACGGGCGGAATCGTCAGATGCTTCAAATTGCAATGACCGCCTTTTGAATTTGCGAACGGCTGAGGCTGCCATATCGCGTCAGTAATGACGGATAGGGCAGAAGCGATGCCGCTGGAAAAGAAGCCGAAATTCCCCCGCAAGTCGCAGCTTGGCGGTGATTTTGCCGGTATGAGACGGACGCCGGGCGGCGGCGGTTCCGTCAGCCGGAACCCGCGCCTGCTCGATCTCACCGACGACGAGCGGGAAAGGCTGGAGGCGACCGACGCGCTGGTGATCGACGGCGCCGGCCGGGAGTGCTTTCGCGGCCTTTCGATTGCCGAGTCGCTTGAGTTCCTGACCCTGCGCCGGCACGGGCTCGACAATTCCGATGCCGATTTCCTGCGTCTGATCGAACTCGGCGACCTGCACGCCGCCTCCCAGAACCGTACGCTGAGCTAGCGCCAGACGACATTGCCCGGCAGCTCTCGCGACGCCGGCGGTGCGGCGCCGGGTGGAGGATCGTCTTCACGCCGGGCGGAAGATCGCGTTCGGATGCCCGGCATCGGCGTCCCGCCAAGCGGCGCTTACCCGCCTAAAGCAAACTCTTGCCGGCTGCACGTCGGCGGAGCCAATTCTGGAACAAAAAAGGGGCCGGCATGGCACCGGCCCCTCCTCTGACTATCGGTTGGGTCGCGTTTTCCTGATGCGAACCGGTATCCGCTTCGCTTGAAAACGCTCTCAGCGTCAGGCCGCCTCGTAGCCGAGGATGGCCTTGGTCTCGAGGAAATCCTCAAGGCCGTATTCGGCATATTCGCGACCATTGCCGGACTGCTTGTAGCCGCCGAACGGCACGCCGGCATCCCAGGCCGGATAGTTGATGTGGACGGCGCCGGCGCGCAGCCGGGCCGCCGCCTTGCGGGCCGTTTCGATATCGGCGGACTGGACATAGGCGGCGAGGCCGTAGGGCGTGTCGTTGGCCATGCGGATCGCGTCCTCGACTGTGTCATAGGGCAGGATCGCGAGAACCGGCCCGAAGATTTCTTCGCGAGCGATGCGCATCTCCGGCGTCACGTTGGCGAAGACGGTCGGGCGGATATAGTAGCCGCGGTTCAGATCGGCCGGACGGCCGGGGCCGCCGGCGACCAGCGTCGCGCCTTCGGCGATGCCGCTCTCGATCAGGGCCTGGATCTTGTCGTACTGGACCTGGCTGACGACCGGGCCGAGCTTGGTGCCGGGCGTATCGGCCGGGCCGACGACGAAGGTCTCCGCCATGACGCGGGCATATTCGGCCGCCTCGTCATGCCGGTCGCGCGGCACGAACATCCGCGTCGGCGCGTTGCAGGACTGGCCGCTATTGCCGAAGCAGTTCGCCACACCCTTCGGCACGGCGACCGAGAAATCAACGTCCGGGAACAGGATGTTGGCCGACTTGCCGCCGAGCTCCTGGGCCACGCGCTTGACCGTATCGGCGGCCGATTTCGCCACCAGGATGCCGGCGCGGGTCGAGCCGGTGAACGACATCATGTCGATGTCGGGATGGCTCGAAAGCGCCTCGCCGACCGTCGGGCCGTCGCCGTTGACGAGGTTGAAGACGCCGGCCGGCACGCCCGCCTCGTCGAGGATCTCGGCGAAGATGATGGCGTCGAGCGGCGCGATCTCGCTCGGCTTCAACACCATGGTGCAGCCGGCGGCGAGCGCCGGGCCGACCTTGCAGGTGATCTGGTTCAACGGCCAGTTCCACGGCGTGATCAGGCCGACGACGCCGATCGGCTCCTTGACCACCATGGACGTGCCCTTGGCGTGCTGGAACGAGAAGCCCTTCAGCACCTCGACGATCTTCTCGAGATGCGCGAGCCCGATGCCGACCTGGCTATCGAGCGCGAACTGGCGCGGCGCGCCCATCTCGCGCGAGACGGCCAGCGCCAGATCCTTGCTCCGCTTCTTGTAGATGTCGACGACGCGGCGCAGCAGTTCGAGCCGCTCGGCCGGGCTGGTGAAGCCGAATGTCTCGAAGGCGCGCCGGGCGGCGGCGACGGCCTTGTCGACATCGGCTTTCGAGCCGAGCGAGATCTGCGCGAAGGCGTCTTCGTTCGAGGGATCGATCACGTCGATGACCTTGCGAACCGTGGGGTCGACCCAGGCGCCGTCGATATAGAACTTCAGTTCATGCGACATGAGAATCCTCCGTTTGTGCAGCTCCGCCTAGATTGACCAGAGCCGACAGGATGTTCAACCGACAAGTCCGGGCCCCCGATCAATCGACAGCCTTCTTTTCTCCGCTTTCGCCGTCATGATGCGCCGTGTGGCCGGCCGCTCCATGGTGGAGGTGGGGCCGGGGAACGGGTTCAGGATGTCCGCTACGCTGACCGGGCTGTCGCGCCCCACGGATCTGTCGTTCGAGGATCGGCTGGCTGTCGCCACCCAACTGGCCGTCCGGTTGCTCGAGGCCGGGCTGATCCGGGCGGACCGCTTTCAGGACGCACCGCACGACATCGCCACCTATGGCGAGATCACCAAGGACGGCGAGGAACTCGGTCGCGATCTGGCGCGCTACGAGGCCTGGCAGAGCGGCGAGGCCGTCTGCGCGGCGCTCGACGACTACGGCTCGATGCTGGCCGAGCGGCTCGAGGCGGTGCAGGCGCGCTGGGCCTTCGACAACGACATCCGGCAGCGCTTCCGGATCGGCGATCGCGTCGTCTGGCCGAAGGTGCTCGGCCAGGACAATTCAGGCATCGTCACCGGCATCGAGCCCGGCGCGCGCTACAGCGTCATGCATGATCGCGCCGCCGCCAGCGGCTCGCCGCTGCGTCATCTGGTCAATTTCGAGGACTGCCGCGCCGAGGGCGAACCGGCGCCGCGCCGCCGCACGCCGACCGACAGTTTGCCGGGCAAGATCCTCGCCGCCGCTTCCGCCTGGCTGACGGTCGAGGCGATGCATTTCACCGCCGCGATCCACCTCATCCTGCCCTGAAGGCGGCCGCCGCACGGCCGGCCCGCCAGCCCTCCGGCAGCTATTCCGGTGACCGGGCCGAACCACGTCGCCCGGTCGCGGCGTTTTCGCCCGGCAACCGGAAATAGGCGATCTCCGCGCTTTTCGCTCCTCGAGAAGTATGCCAAGAGAACAAACGGATGGATGTGGCGTGGGGCGTCAGGATCGATCGCAGGCAGGCGTTCCCGGCGCTTCTGAGGAGGCGCCAGCGGGGCGCAGGTCTGTCTCCGAGCTTGTGCCCGGTCGCAGCCAAACGACGCGCCCTGTCTCACGTTCTAAGGAAATGCCGGTATGTGCACAGCGCTTATCTACCAGGATGCCAATGGCAAGCCCTATCTCGGCCGTACGCTGGAGCTGACGCTCGATCTTCCCTACCAGGTGGTCTACCTCCCCGCCGGCTTCCCCGTTCGGTCCGAGATCGAGGGTCATCCGGCGCTGGAGTACAAGACCGCGCATGCGCTGCTGTCCATCACGATGCCCGTGCGCATTCCAACGGCTGCGGCGCCGATGCAGATCGCCGATCTGAAGGTATTGGAAGGCCTCAACGACAAGGGCCTGACCTTCAGCTTGCTGTCCTATCCGGCCGCCGCCGGCCACCAGTCGCTGGAAGCGACGCGCGCCGTGCTGTCGGCCTCCGATCTCGGTTCCTGGATCCTCGGCTCGTTCGCGACCGCCGCCGAGGTGAAGGCGGCGCTCGCCGCGCAGCCGGTCAGCCTGGTGCCGCTCGCGGTGCTCGGCGGAGTCGAATCGCCCTTCCACTACATCGTCAACGACGCGTCGGGCGGCTCGATCGTCATCGAATTCAATCGCGGCGCCATGACGGTCTACGACAATCCGGTCCGCGTCATGACCAACGGGCCCGAATTCCCCTGGCACCTGACCAATCTCGCCAATTACAGCTTCCTCACCAATGTCGACAAGTCGACCGGCAGCTTCGGCACCTTCAAGGTGGGCCAGCCGGATTCCGGCATCGCCACCGCGGGTCTGCCGGCGTCCAACACCTCGGTCGGCCGCTTCGTCCGCGCCGCCTTCTATGCGAACTATGCCGAGAAGGCGAAGACGCCCGATCGCGCGCTGCTGACCCTCGCCCATGTCATGAACAATTTCGACCGGCCGCGCGACATCACCATCGACTATCCGCAGGATGGCGGCAGCCACATGGAAGTCGCGGGTCTGTCGGATCCGAACGCCCAGGAATACGCGACCGAGTTCACCTGCTGGACCAGCCTCACCGACCTCGAGCGCGGCCAGTTCCTGATCCGCGGCTATGACGACATCAACTTCACCCGCCTCGATCTGACGGCGCTCGCCAGTGTCGGAGAGCCCAAGGTGCTGCCGCTCGCCAAGCTGAGCGGCGCTGCGCCGGACGCGACCGGCCTGCTCAAGGGCGTCGCCGCCTGAGTGTGAGACTAGGAGACGGGCGTCCCGGAACGGGATCCGGCGTCCGTCTCCCGCGTTACCGTGCCTTTTCGCGGAGCGGACGGCTCGGCACGATGCCCAGCACCAGGGCGCAGCCGGCGATGATCACGGCCGCGCCGACGAGTTGGACTAGGGTGAGCGTTTCCCCGAGCAGGCCCGCGCCGATCAGCACCGCGAAGACGGTGACGACGAATTCGACGCTGATCGTGCGGGTCGCGCCGATCCGCCCGAGCAGCCAGAAATAGGTGACATAGGTCACGGCGCTCATCACGCCGCCGAGCAGCAGCAGATAGGCATAGTCGACCGGTCCCGGCACGCCGGGCACCGGCACGGCCGGCAGCAGCGGCAAGGCCAGCAGCCCGCCGGCGAAGAACGACCCGATCGTCACCTCCAGGGCGCCGGTGTAGCGCAGATGACGGTTGGCGTAGTTGCTGCCGAAGGCGGCGCAGAAGGCGCTGGCGAGCGCTGCCGCGCAGCCGAGCACGAAGCCGGGCGTCACCGGCACGGCCGGGAAGCCGACCAGCAGCACGATGCCGGCGAAGCCGAGCACCAGGCCGGCGACGCTGCGGCCGCTCATCCGCTCATTGCCCCACACCCGGCCGATCACCATCGAGAACAGCGGGATCGAGGCGACGCAGATCGCCGCCATCGCCGTGCCGATCCGGGGCGTCGCGAAGGAGAGGCCGATCAGTTGCCCCGCCACAGTGGTCGCGCCGACGACGGCGAAAGGACGCCAGCCGGCCGCGAAGCGGAGCCGCCTTCCGGTCGCCCAGGCGACGACCAGCAGCACGCCGCTGGCGATGAAGGCGCGGAAGGCGACGGCGCCGACCCAGCCGAAGGCGTGCACCACCTTGAGCAGGATCAGGAAGGAGAACCCCCAGGTTACGGCCAGGAACAGATAGGCGAAAAGTTCGGAGGGCTTCATGGCGCGGGGGGAACCGGTTGGCGAGGGGAGGCGCTGGCCCGACGCGTACGAACCGGGCGATCGTCCGCCGCCATTCTCGGTCGCCGGACGGGCGAAGGTATAGCGACCGCCGGCCGCCAACCGCAAGGATGCCGCGCGGCGTCCGTCCGCCGCGGATCGACGCACGGCCGCGCGCCGGATCGCTGATCCCAGCGAGCTCCGGGCCGCGCCGGGGTTCCCGACGCTTGGGGGATCCGGCAGCCGGAGGTAGCACGAGGCGGTCCTAGCTTTCCGTGTCGCCTCGGCTATGGTCCGGCGCAGATGGAATTCTGGGGAGGATCCAAGACGTGACTGCCGCGACATCCAACGCCGACGAACTGACGCGACTGGCGTTCGAGCACTGCCTGTTTCCGGTCATCGACCAGGAAACCGTCCGGCGCGAAGGGCCGCGCATCTATGTGAAGGGCGAGGGCATCGAGCTCACCGACCTGGCCGGCAACACCATGCTGGACATGATGGGCTCGCACACCCGCGCCAATTCGCTCGGCTACGGCAATCGCGAGATCGCCCAGGCGGTGTTCGACCAGATGAGCGCGGTGCACTATGTCGGCACCACCAGCCATTTCGCCGAGCCGACCATCCGGCTCGCGGCCAGCCTGGCCGAACTGACGCCCGGATCGCTGAAGCGGGTCGCCTTCACCTCGGGTGGTTCGGAATCGGTAGAGACGGCGCTGAAGCTCGCCAAGCAATACCAGCGCGAGAGCGGGAACAAGCCGCGCGCCTACAAGACGATTTCGCGCTGGAACGCCTATCACGGCTCCAGCATGGGGGCGCTGTCGGTCACCGACTGGCTGGCGGTCCGCGAGATCTTCGAGCCGCGCGTGCCCGGGCACAGCTTCATCCCGAACCCCACCCGCTACCGCAATCCGTTTGGCATGGAGGAGGAGGCCTATTTCGAGCTCTGCGCCACCTATCTCGAGCGCGAGATCGAATTGCAGGGCCCGGATACCGTCGCCGCCTTCATCGGCGAGCCGGTGATGCAGGCGAACGGTGTCCAGGTGCCGAGCCGGCACTATTGGCAGCGCGTGCGCGAGATCTGCGACAAGCACGGCGTGCTCTTGATCGCCGACGAGGTGATCACCGGCTTCGGCCGCACCGGCACATGGTTCGCCTGCGAGCATTTCGGGCTGGAACCGGACATCCTGACCATGGCCAAGGCGCTCAGCGGCGGCTATGCGCCGATCGGCGCCGTCATCACCACCGACGCGATCGCCGACGCGATCCCGATGCTGCGCCATGTCCATACCTTCGCCGGCCACGCCAGTGCCGCGGCAGCGGCCAATGCGGCGATCGCCATCAAGCGTCGCGACGGGCTGGTCGATGCCGCCCGAGACAATGGCGCCTATTTTGGCGCCGAGCTGGCGGCGGCGCTTGAAAACCATCCGATCGTCGGACAGGTGCGCGGCCTCGGCCTCTGGCATTGCGTCGACTTCACCGCCGATCGCGCCAGCAAGGCGAAGTTCGAGGATGACACGGTGTCGGTGATCGTCGAGAGCATGCGCGCGCATGGCGTGCTCGCCTGCCGGATCGGTACGGCGCTCGAAATGTCGCCGCCCTTGATCACGACGCGGTCGCAGCTCGACACCGCCGTCGAGGTCTGCGCCCGCGCCGTCCACGAAGTGGCGCGCGAGCGCGGTCTCGCCTGACGGGTCCGACGTCGCCTGGCGCCCTCGCGGGCGTCAGGCGGGTTTCGCGTTGCGCAGCCGGCGGAACAGGATCGGCAGCGCGATGACGATGATCAGCAACATGCCGGTGAAGATCGACATCACGATGCCCGGCACGTTGAGCAGGCCGAGCCCGAAGGTCATCAGCCCCATGATGAAGGCGGCGATCACCACGCCGAGGATGCCGCCGGCGCCACCGAGGATGCTGACGCCGCCGAGCACCACCATGGTGATCACCTCGAGCTCCCAGCCCTGGGCGATCGCCGGCCGGGTCGAGCCGAGCCGCGAGGTCAGCAGCACGGCGGCGATGCCCGACATCAGCCCGGTCAGGCAGAACAGGACGAACTTGATCTGCCCGACGCGCAATCCCGAGAACTGCGCGGCAACGTGATTGTTGCCGATGGCGAAGATCCGGCGGCCGAAGCTGGTCTTGTGCAGCACGAAGAAGTAGATCGCCGCGGTGACCAGGAAGAGGGCCAGCTCGAACGAGATGACCCACCACACATAGCCCTGGCCGAAGAAGCCGAAGCTGCTCGGATAGCCCTTGTAGACGCCGTCACCGAGGATGATGAAGCTGATGCCGCGGAACAGGCTCATCGTGCCGATGGTGACGACGATCGAGGGCAGGCCGAGCCGGGTGACCAGAAGGCCGTTGAAGGCGCCGCAGAGCAGGCCCGTGCCGATGCCGATGGCGACGAGACCCGGCGTGCCGACGCCGTATTGCACGGCCATTCCCATCAGCGTCGAGCTGAGCGCGATGATCGACGCGACCGAGAGGTCGATCTCGCCGCTGATGATCAGCAGCGCCATGGCCAGCGCGATCAGCGCCTTCTCGGTGAAGTTGAAGGTTAGGTCGGACAGGCTCCAGGCGTCTAGGAAGTAGGGCGAGGCGAGGCTGTTGGCGATGAAGATCGCGACGGCGACGGCGAGCAGCAGCATTTCCCAGGAGAGCAGGCGCGCCCGCAGCGGGCTGCCGAGCCGGTCGGGAATGCGACGCGGCGCGGTGTCGTTGGAAGTCAGCTCGCTCATGCCGCGTGCTCCGCCTGCTTGAGAATGATGCGGCCGCGCTTGCGCTCGGTGCGGGCGTTGAAGATCACGGCAAGCAAGATGGCGAGGCCTGAGATCGCCATCTGCCAGAAGGGCGAGATGTTGACCACCGGCAGCGCGTTGTTGACGACGCCGAGGAAGATCGCGCCGAGTACGGCGCCGGCGACCGAGCCGATGCCGCCGGCGATCGAGATGCCGCCGATCACGCAGGCGGCGATGATGGTCAGCTCGAAGCCGCCGGCCACGTCGACATAGGCGACCGCGTAGCGGGCGATCCACAGATAGCCGGCGACGCCGGACACCATTCCCGACACGCAGAAGGCGATGAAGCGGGTCCGGCCGACGTCGATGCCGACATAGGTGGCGGCGGTCGGGTTGATGCCGGTCGCATAGAAGGAGCGGCCGAGTGGCGTGCGCGTCATCAGCAGGTAGAACAGCCCGACGACGAGGATGGCGAACCAGCTCAGCAGCGAGATGCCGCCGAAGCTGCCGCGCGGCAGCGCCTTGAAGGCGTCGGTCATCTGGTGCGCGTTGACCCACGAGCCGCCGGCGATGACGAAGATCATGCCGCGATAGATGGTCAGCGTGCCGAGCGTCACCACGATCGGCGGAATGTTGAGCTTCCAGACCAGAAGGCCGTTGAAGGCGCCGAGCAGCGTGCCGAACACGGCGGCCGTCAGCACCAGCACCGGAATCGGCAGGCCGGGAAACGCGATGTTGAGCAGCGCCACCACCATGCCGCTCAGCGCGAGGTTGGCCGCCATGGAGAGGTCGATCGAGCGGGTGAGGATCACCACCATCTGGCCGAGCGCCAGCATGATCAGGATCGAGGTGTCGTTGAGGATGTTGGCGAGGCTGGCGGGCTGGATGAAGCCCGGCGAGCGGAGCGACACCAGCCACATGGCGGCGACGATGACCGCGAGGAGCCAGAACTCGCGCTGTTTCAGCAGCGCTTTCATGCCTCGTCTCCCCGGATGCCGGCGGCGGCGCTGACGAGCGCCTCGGCCGAAAGGTTCTTGTTGTCCAGCAGCGTGACCATGCGGCCCTCCCGCATCACCACAATACGATCCGACATGCCCATCACCTCGGGCAGTTCGGAGGAAACCATGATCACCGCCAGGCCCTGCGCGACCAGTTCGCCCATGAACTGGTGCACGGCGGCCTTGGAACCGATGTCGATGCCCTTGGTCGGCTCATCGAGGATGATCACCTTCGGCCCGGTCGCCAGCCATTTGGCGATCACGACCTTCTGCTGGTTGCCGCCCGACAGCGTGCCGACGTCCTGGCTCAGCGACGAGGCGCGCAGATCCAGCCGCTCGGTATAGGCGCGGGCGAGGTCGAACTCCTCCTTCAGCCGCAGGACGCCATGGCGGCTGGTGCGCTTCAGCGACGGCAGCGACACGTTCTCGAAGATCGGAAGGCCGAGCACGACGCCCTGCTTGCCGCGTTCCTCGGGCACATAGACGATGCCAGCGTCGACGGCGTCGGCCGGCGAGCGCGGGGCAATCACCTGTCCGTCGAGCTCGATGCTGCCGCGCGAGGTCCGGGTGAGGCCGAACAAGGCCTGCATCACCTCGCTGCGACCGGCGCCGACCAGGCCGTAGAAGCCAAGGATCTCGCCGCGCCGAAGCTCGAAGCGGATGCCGTCGAACTCGGTCGGATGGCTGAGGTCGTCGACCTTCAGCACCACATCGCCCGGTGTCGCCGCATGCTTGGGATAGATCTGGTCGACCGAGCGGCCGACCATCATCTTGACGATCTCGGCCTGCGGCGTCTCCGGCAGCGGGCCGGCGCCGACCCTCTGGCCGTCGCGGAAGACGGCGTAGCGGTCGGCGATGCGGTAGATCTCGTCGAACTTGTGGCTGATGAACAGGATGCCCTTGCCGTCGGCCTTCAGCATCTCGATCAGCGTGAACAGCTCGCCGATCTCCTTGTAGGAGAGGGCGGCGGTCGGCTCGTCCATGATGACGATGCGCGCATCGATCGACAGCGCGCGGGCGACGCCGACCAGGTGCTTGTTGGCGATCGACAGTTCCTTGAGCCGCGTATCGGGCGAGATGTGCCCGGCGCCCATGGCGCCCAGGACTTCACGGGCGCGACGGCGCAGGGCGCGCCAGTCGATGAAACCGAGCCGGGTGCGCGGCGCATGGCCGAGGAAGATGTTCTCCGCCACCGAGATCTCGTCGAACAGCACGGTCTCCTGGTGGATGGCCGTGATGCCCTGCAGCGCCGCGCGGTGCGGCGAGCCGAGCTCGACCGGCGTCCCGTCGATGGCGATCTCGCCGGCGTCCGGCTGGTAGATGCCGGTCAGGATCTTCACCAGCGTCGATTTGCCGGCGCCGTTCTCGCCGATCAGCGCGGTGACCTGGCCCGGATAGATCTCCAGGCTGACCTGGTCGAGGGCGCGCACGCCGGGGAAACTCTTGGAGATCCCGCGCAGCGTCAGGAGCGGCGCGACGGCTGGGTGCGACGCGGATGCATCGTCGGACTTGGCGACGTCTGTCATGGGCGGTCTTCTATCGGAGCGGCATAAAAAAAGGCCGCCGGCAGCGTGCCGGCGGGCCCCAGGATGGTGTCGGCCTCAGAATATCGACGAGAACTGGTCGATGTTCGAAGCGTCATAGGTGAACGGGTCGCTCATCGCTGCCGAGCGGTTGTCGTCCAGCGTGATCTTGCCGACGCGGCCGATCGAGATCTCGGCGCCCGGCTCGGCCTTGGCGTTGCCCTTGATCAGGTTGTTGGCGATCATGGTGGCCGAATAGCCGAGGTCGATCGGGTTCCAGATCGCGAAGGACTTCGACGCGCCCGACTTGATGTGCGCGGCCATTTCGGACGGCAGGGCGAGACCCGTGACGTTGATCTTGCCGATCTTGCCGGCGTCGGTCACGGCCTGGGCCGCAGCGACGATGCCGACCGTGGTCGGAGCCGAGATGGCGGCGAGGTCCGGATGGGTCGAGATCAGGCCCTGGGCTTCGCGATAGGACTTATCGAACAGGTCGTCGCCATAGACGGTCGCCACGACTTCAACGCCGGGGAAATCGCCGTAATGCGTCTTGGCTGCCGCCAGCCAGGCATTCTGGTTGGTGGCGGTCGCGGTGCCCGACAGGAAGGCGATCTTGCCCTTGCCGTCCGGCAGATGGTCGGCGGCCAACTTGATGATCGTCTTGCCGATCAGGTCGACCGACGACGGATCGAGCTGCACGTCGCGGCCTTCCGGCGCGACGCCGGAATCGAACGACACGACGACGATACCGCGCTGCTTGGCCTTCTGCAGGGCCGGAACGAGCGCGTCGGGGTCGTTGGCGGAGATGACGATCGCGTCGACCTTCTGGGCGATCAGGGCGTTGATCACCTCGATCTGGCCTTCAGCGGTCGGCTCGGTCGGGCCAGTGAAGATGATGCTGGTGTCGCCGATTTCCTTGGCGGCTTCCTCGGCGCCCTTGCCGGCGGCCACGAAGAAGCCGTTGCCGATGTCCTTGGCAACGACGGCGATGCGGGTCTCGGCGACGCTGGCGGTTACCGTCGAAAGCATCAGGCTGGTGACCAGGGCAGTGCCCAGGCCTAGTGTCTTGATGGGTGTCACGCGTTCCTCCTAACAGGGCGACAGGACTATCAGGCTAACATGTCAATCGCATAAGTCGAGGGTTTCGTTGCGACAACCCATGCTGCTGCACCGATCATTTGGGCCATTATCGGGAGGTGCTGGCGACGGCATTTCCGGCGTCGCGCCGGCCGTGAATCGGTCGGTCGCGAGGCTGTTTTCACCGCGCAAAACACGGGTCGAACCGGCGGAATATCGCCGCCCGAAAGAAGGGCGTTGGCAGGCGTGGCGATTCAGTCCGGCAAGCATTGATCCCTGCCGCTGCCTATGCCAGACAAGATCATTCTTCCTCGTCTGAGAGACTCGCATGGAACGCACGGGCGCGAGCAGGCTAGACCTGCGCAGTGGTGTTAAGATCTACGACAATGACTGGTATATCCGCCACGGCATGGAGCCCGATCAACTGGCCGATCTGCTGGCCGGTTGGAATATCAGCTATGTCATCGCCCAGAGCCGATACTTGCCGATGCAGGATTCGGCGGTACCGAGCCGGGTGACGCCGGCCGATCTGGCGCGCTATGCGACGCTCGACGACGTCGCCGTCCGCAAGGCCCTCGCCGAGCGCGGCATCGGCTATTTCTCCTGCCTCAACATCTGCTTCGATCCCGACTATATCGCCGCCCATCCGGAGCAGCTGCCGATCGACCAGTTCGGCAAGGTCGAGGAAAAGCAGGACTGGTATATCGGCGTGCCGCCGGACCGCGAGGCCAACCTCGCCCACAAGATCGGCCTTCTCGAAAAGGGCGTCGCCGCCCTGACGCCGGACGTCGTGCATCTCGGCTTCATCCGCTGGCCGGGCTTCTGGGAAACCTGGCTGCCGGGCGACAAGCGCGCCGACAAGCCGGAATATTGCTACGCGCCGCAGACGCTCGACCGCTTCGCCAAGGCTTACGGTCTGACGCTTGATACCTCCGATCCGGTCGCCGCCGCCGCGACGATCGCGAAGAGCCATCGCGAGGAATGGACGGCGCACAAATGCGCGACGACCGTCGGTGCGATCCGCAAGATCCGCGAGGCCGTTCGGGCCGTGAAGGGCGATGTCGAGATCTCGATCAACACGCTGCCCTTCTTCGCCGATGATTTCGACAATTGCGTCACCGAGGTGTTCGGCCAGGACGTGCGCATGCTGGCCGAGGTCGTCGACGTGTTCGAGGTGATGGCCTATCACCAGATCATGGGTCGCGAGCCGGAATGGCCGGCGAATGTCGCCACCGACATCCGCGCCCGAAGCGGCGCGCGTGCGATCTGCACCGTGCAGGCGAAGGCGCTCTATCTGGAAGGCATGCACGCCGGCCGTGGCCGCAACACTGTGATCGATGGACCAGAATTTGGTCGCATGCTCGACGCGGTCGAGACGAGCCCGGTCGAAGGGCTCTGCGTCTTCACGCTGAATGACCTGATCGAGATGCGCGGAACGTCGGCAGGTGCTCCGATCCTTGATCGCCTGACGCAGTTCCGGCGCTAGGGCCGTTTTCAAGCGAAGCGGACACGGTTCGCTTCAGGAAAAGCGCGACCCAACCAAGACCTGGGGCCGCTCCTTGTTTCCATGAAACGACGAGCGGCTCTATCTTTACGGCCAACCTCAGGAGAGCGGCATGACCTTCGTCTCGGACTACTTCACCTTCATCGACGTGCTGGCGCTGCTGGCGCTGGCCGGTCTCGCCATTGCGAGTTTCGCGCGCAGCGAGCGGGTCTGGCCCGGCATCCTGATGCTGGTCGTGCTGGTTTGGGTCGGCGCGCGCCTGTTCAAGCTGATCTAGTCTGCGCCGAGCCGGAATGCCGCGCGGGTCCGCGCGGCATTCCATTGCGACTATTCCGGCGCGCCCTGGCTGATCGCGGCGAGCAGGCTCGCCCGATCGAGCCCCTCGCGCGGCAGCACTTCCTTGACGCGGCCGCCGACCATGATGGCGACGCGGTGGCTGAGGGCGAGGATCTCGTCGAGATCGTCGGAGATCAGCAGGATCGCCGCGCCTTCCGCCGCGCTCAGCTCGACTAGCTTGTGCAATTCGCCCTTGGCGCCGACATCGACGCCGGCGGTCGGTTGGTCGAGGATCATCGCCTTCGGGCGCGCCGCGACGGCGCGGGCGACCAGCACCTTCTGGGCATTGCCGCCGGAGAGCGTGCCGACGGCGCGCTTGCGGTCCGGCGGGCGGATGCCGAATTTCGCGATCAGGCTCTCGACCAGCGCGCGCTTTTCCCGGGCTCGGATGATGCCGAAGCGGGAGAGGCGAGGGGCGAGCGCCGTCGCTGCCATGTTTTCTTCGATGCTGGAGGCAAGCGCGAGGCCGCTGACCTTGCGGTCTTCCGGCACCATGACGAGGCCGGCATCGGCCGAGCGCTGCGGTGTGCGGCGGGGAAGGTCGCGCCCGGCAAGGCGGATGCGCCCCGAGGCCGCGACATCGCCGATGATCGCCCGCGCCAGGCGCGTCCGGCCGGAACCGATCAGGCCGGCGATGCCGACGATCTCGCCGGCGCCGATCGCGAGGTCGACGGGCGGGCGGCCGGCGACGGCGAGGCCCTCGATCTCGAGCAGCGGCTTGCCGGAGGATGGCCGGGCGGTCGCATTGGCGGTGGCGGCGACGATGTCGTCATGGCCGACCAGGAGACGCGCGAGGTCCGGCACCGAATAGGCGCTGGCCGCGCCTGTCTCGACGATGCGGCCGTCGCGCATGACGGTGACGACGTCGCAGACCTGGCGGATTTCCTCGAGGAAATGGCTGATATAGATGATGCCGACGCCACGGCTCCGCGCCATCTGGCGCATGACGTCGAACAGATGCTCGCGTTCGGCCGGCGCCAGGCGCGCCGTCGGCTCGTCCATGACGAGGATGCGGGCATTCTGCGAGCAGGCGCGGACGATCTCCGTCAGTTGCTGCTCGGCGACGCCGAGCTGGCGGACCGGCGTATCCATCGGCAGGCGGATGCCGACCGCCTCGGCTTCCTCGGCCGAGCGCTTGCGCAGCGCCGAGTGCGAGATCAGGCCGGGCAGCTTGCCGCGGGGATCGCGACCCAGGCCGATATTGTCGGCAACCGACAGATCGGGAATGAGCGAAAAATCCTGGTAGATCATGGCGACGCCCTTGGCGAGCGCCTGCTTCGGCGAGTGGAGGACAACCTCCTCGCCATCGATCCGGATCCGGCCGCCATAATCGGCGAAATTGCCGCCGAGCGTCTTCATTAAGGTGCTCTTGCCGGCCCCGTTGTGGCCGACAAGAGCGTGGATCTGACCCCGTTCAAGCTGGAAGTCGACACCGTGCAGGACGGGACCGGCATTGAAGCTCTTCCGGATTTCCTGCATGTCCAGCAGCATGGTCGGGGTCTCCTTGGTCATGGAATCTAGCCGCCCCAGGCCGCCGGATGCTGCTCGACATTGTCCTTCGTGATGATGGGCAGGTCGAGATAGTGGTTGGGCGACGGCACTTCGGAGGCCTTGCCGGAGAGGAACTTGACGGCATCCTCGATGGCGAACTTGCCCTGCGGCGCCGGATCCTGGTTCACGGTGCCAAGCACGGTGCCCTTGATGATCGCGTTGCGGACGTCGGCCGGGTAGTCGCCCAGGATGAACTTGACGTCGGTGCGGCCGTTTTCGGTGGCGAACTGCGCGCCGTTGACGCCTTCCGGACCCTGGTCGACGATCGCGTCGAGCTCACCCTTCGGATACTTGCTCAGGAAATCCTGGGTGATGGCGAGGGCCTTCGAGTTGTCCCAGTCGGCAGCCTGCTTCTCGATGATCTGGATGCCGGGATGCTTCTTCAGCGTGTCCATCAGGCCGGCTTCGCGGGCGAGCTGGGCCGAGGTGCCGAGCTTGCCGAGGATGTAGGCGACCTTGGCGTTCTCGCCGACGGCCTGGGCAAGCAGTTCGCCCTGGCGCTGGCCGAAGACGAAGTCGTCGACGCCGACATAGGTCACGAGCTTGGCGCCGGTGCTGGTGTCGGCCGTGGTGTTGACGGCCATGACCGGGATCTCGGCGGCGGTCGCCTGGCGGATGACCGGCACGATGCCCTGCGGATCGCTCGGGGCGATCAGGATCATGTCGACGTCCTGGGCGATGAACTGCTGCACGACGGAGATCTGGGTGGCCAGATCGCCGTTGCCGCTCTGGATGTTCAGCTCGACGCCGAGATCCTTGGCGGTCTGCTCGGCCGTCTTGATCAGGTTCGAATAGAACGGAACCGAAGTGTTCCAGATCATGAAGCCGATGCGGGGCGCGTCGGCGGCCTGGGCGGCGGTGCCGCCGAGGGCCAGCATGGTCGCGCCGGCAAGGCCGAGCACGAGGCGTCTGGTGATGGAAGTCGTCATGTTACTCTCTCCTCCTTTGAGACTTGTTTCAGCGCCGCTCGAGCCGGCGGCGCTGGTAGCTGTCGATGCCCACGGCGACGAGAATGACCGCGCCGGTGACGGCGGGCTGCCAGAAGGGCGAGACACCGAGCAGATTGAGGGCGTTGGCGATGACGCCGAGCAGCAGCGTGCCGAGCACGGCGCCACCGACCTTGCCGACGCCGCCGCTAAGTGGCACGCCGCCGACGACGACGGCGGCGATCGCCGTCAGGGGCCAGTCCGCCGCGCTGGCGGGCTGGCCGATATTGGTCTGGCCGAGCAGGACCACGCCGGCGATGCCGGCGAACAGGCCGCCGAGGCCGTAGGTCAGGATGGTCACGCGGTCGACATTGATGCCGGCGAGCCGCGCCGCGAGCTTGTTGCCGCCGACGATGTAGACGTGGTGGCCGAAGGTGGTGAAGCGCAGGATCGCCCAGGTCAGGATGGCGACCGCCGCGAAGATGATGGTCGGGACGGGGATCGGACCGATGCGGCCGAGGCCGAGCCAGGTGAAGGATTCCGGCACGCCGTAGACCGGCTGCGCCGCCGTGCCGACGAACATGATGCCGGTGACGAGCACCTGCGTCGCCAGCGTGGTGACGAACGGGTTGATGCCGATCTTGGCGATGAAGAAGCCGTTGATGAGGCCGACGCCAAGGCCGAGCGCCAGCGCGGCGACAATGCCGAACGGCATCGAGACATGGACGATCAGCGCTGCTGCGACCACCGAGGTGGCCGCGCCGACGGCGCCGACCGACAGGTCGAAGCCGCCGAGGATGATCATCAGGAGCATGCCGCAGGCGACGATGCCGATGACAGAGTTGCGCTGCAGCACATTGGCGAAATTCGCCCAGGTGGCGAAGTACGGCACGGTCAGGCAGAAGACGACAACCAGCACGACGAAGATGGCGAGCAGGGCATAGTTCGACCAGGCGACGCCGGCTGGCAGAGTGAGGCGCCGCCGGCCCGTATCGGCTCGGGAGAGGGACATCAGAGGGCTCCTTCGATCAGGGCGGCGGGCGTCGCGGCGGCAGTGCGGGCATGCAGCGCCAGCCGCGCCCGTTCATGGGCAAACAGCAAGGTGCCGAACAGCTCCGCCTTGTCGCCGAGCGCGCCTGGACGGACATCCACATGCTCGACGGCGCGCGCGATCGCCGTGCGACGCATGGCATCCTTCATCGCGTTGAGAAGGACCGGACCCGCCCGCGTCAGCTCGCCGCCGACGAGGATCAGGTCCGGGTTGAAATAGTTGCAGAGCGCGCCGAGCGCGCGGCCGACCATCGAGCCGGCATCGGCGACGACGCGGGCGGGGCCCGGGCTGCCCTCGGCGGCCAGGCGCAGCATCTCGATCGGCGCGATGTCGCGATGCGTCGGTTCGAGCGAGCGGCTGAGCGCGTTGACGGAAATCTGTGCCTCGAGACAGCCGCGGCTGCCGCAATGGCAGAGCGGGCCGTTCTCGTCGGTCACGACATGGGCGAGCTGGCCGGCCATGCCATAGGCGCCGCGGAAGATTTCGCCTTCGATCGAGATGCCGAGGCCGACGCCGACCGAGAGCAGGACATAGAGCATCATCTTGGAGCCGACGGCGCCGCCGAGGCGGCTTTCCGCCAGCGCGCCGAGATTGGCGTCATTGTCCATGTAGACCGGCAGGCCGAGCCGTTCGGCCAGGCGACGCGGAACATCGGCGCCGACCCAGCTCGCCAGGATCGAGCCCGGATGCAGCATGCCGGTTGCGGCCTCGACCGGGCCGGGAACGCCGATGCCGACGGCCTCGATCCGGCGGCGGTCGATGCCATTGCGGGAAATCAGGGTCTCGACGTGCTCGGCGGCGAGCGAGAGCGCCGCCTCGGCGGCGGTGTCGCTGTCAAAGGCGCAGTCGATCTCGTCGATCAGGCGAAAGTTCAGATCCGAAATCGCGACCTTGAGGCTCAGTCGGCCGAAATCGATGCCGACGAGGTAGGCATGACGGGCCTTGAGGGCGACCAGTTCGCCCGGCCGGCCGGCCGATTTGCGCGTGGTCGGGACATGTTCGTCGACCGCCTCGATGACGCCTTCGTCGATCAGCTCGGCGATGGCGCTGGAGGCGGTGGAGCGGGACACGGACAGGAGGCGCGCCATCTCGGCGCGCGAGCGCGGCGCGTCTTCGAGTGCCGCCAGGATCGGCGCGCGAAGCCGATGTTGTGAACGTGCCTTGACCATGAGTCCTCCCTGAAAATGGCAGTGGCATAGTCCGAATAGTTTTGTCAATATTGGTCAAATCAATCGATTGATTAGTCCATAATCGAACAAATTGGATTCCGATGGCCAGCCTCCGAATTTCTGCGAAGCAACTCCGGATCGGCGATACGCTAGAGCCCTGCGCCGAGGGCGCCGTACTCGTCGAGGCCGGGCGCATCGTCGCCGTCGGGCCGGACGCCGCCGTGCCGCGGCCGGCCGGCGTGGCCACGGCCGATCTCGGCGACGCGACGCTGCTGCCCGGGCTGATCGACGCGCACATGCACACCTTCGGCATGCCGAGCACCGGCCTCGGCGCCCTCAATACCGAGCGCGAACCCTACCGGGCGCTGCGGGCGGCGGGTGAATTGCGCGAATTGCTGGAGGCGGGCTTCACCTCGGCGCGGTGTCTCGGCTCGTCGGTCGGGCCGGATCTCCGCCGGGCGATCGACGAGGGGCATGTCGAAGGACCCCGGCTCGTCGTCGCCGGCCAGTTCATCTCGTCGACCGGCGGCACCTGGGACGCGCCGCCGCTGCCATCCTCCTGGGGACGGGCCCAGACGGCGATCGCAGACGGCGTCGACGAGATCGTCCAGACGGTGCGCGAGCGCGCCCGCGCCGGCGCCGATTTCATCAAGCTCGGCCTTTCGAAGGGCGGTGTGCAGGACCGCTACCACGCCTGGGGCGATGATCCCCATGCGCAGGTCACGACCTACAGTGTCGAGGAAGTCCGCGCCGCGGTCGACGAGGCGCATCGCAATGGCATGAAGGTCAGCGCGCATGCGATCGGCACGGCGGCGGTCAATCTCGCCCTCGATGGCGGCGTCGATGTCATCGAGCACGGCTACGCCATCGACGACGAAACCCGCGCCCGGCTGGTCGACGAGGGCAAGATTGTCGTCACGACGATCTCCCAGCTCCATTTCCATCGCGCCGCCTATGACGCGTTCCACTATCCGGACTGGGAGCGCGACGTCTATGAGCGCCACTGGCAGGCGATGCGGCGTGATTTCGAGCTCGGTCTCCAGGCTGGAATCCGCTTCGCCCTCGGCACCGACCTGATCGGCAAGCCGACGCATCCGCTCGCAAGGGCGGCGAAGGAGTTCGAATTGGCGGTCGAATGGGGGATGTCGCCGGACGAGGCGCTTCGGGCCGGCACGATCGGCGGCGCCGAGGCGCTCGGCATCGCGGCGGAGACGGGCAGCCTCGACATGGGGAAATCCGCCGATCTGGTCGCCGTCGCCGGCGGGCTGTCTGACCTTGCCGATCTGGCCCGGCCGATCTTCGTGATGAAGCAGGGCCGGCGGGTGAGGGGCACCTTGCCGATCTAGCCGCGTCAGCTGCGCGGCAGCGGGACAACACCGAAGACAAGCGCCTTTCCTGCCAGTCCGGTGTTCGATTCCGCCTTCAGCGTCGCCTTCAGCGACGGCTCGACGATGTCCAGCTTGGCGGAAATGTCGGCGGCGGCTTCCCGGTTTACCTTGCGTGAATAGACGATGTCACCGACGTAGATCGACTCGATCTGGTAGGCGGCCCAGCCGTACTTCTTGATGTTCTTCCGCCAGTTCTGGCACTTGCCGCTGGCGGCGAGTTTGTCCATCAGGCTTTCGATGTCGTCGTTCCAGAGCGAGACTTTCTTGACGTTGACGGCCTTGAGCTCGAAATAGCGCGACAGATCACCGGAAAGGCCCAGCGCCACCAGCTTGGTCTGGATTCCCGACAGGCTCGCCGAGACGTTCGCGGTGCGCAGAAGGTCGATATCGGCGACGGTCTTGGTGTCTGCCTTGATGGCATAGGCACTGTAGTCGATGTAGCAGAGCTGTTCGATCGAGATCGGCTTGGTCAGGCTGGTTGTCGGCTCTTCGCGGGCATAGTAGAGCGATCCGACGAAAACATCCGACTGCGGGGGGCGGACGAACCGCGCCTCCAGCACTTCGCCGGTGTCGATATTGCCGGACGTCGTGCATCCAGAAAGAAGAAGTGCGGTCCAAAATCCTCGCCATGCGCGCATTCCGGTCTCCCGTTCTTGTCTTCCGATCGGATGAAGTGTCCTGCTTTCCGAGTTTATGCTGTTCTGAATCAGTCGAGAGGATCGATCACTTTGCCGGTTGCTGGTTCGGCTCGGGCGGGGTTTCTATGAAGTACTCCTTCGGTCCGCTCAGCAATTCGCCCTGTTCGGCGACCCCATTCAGGACGAACAGCCATGCCAGCGGCTCGGACATGCTCTGGCCCGGGAACCATTTGTTGAACAAGGCTTCCGCCCCGGCGCGATGTGAGAACAATTCATAGACCCGCCGCTGCACGAACGCGATGAGTTCAGGATCGGCCTTCGAAATCAGCAAGGCGTAGGGCTCATAGGTGAATGATCGCCCGGCGTCTCGATAGCCTTTGCAGGGGTGCCCCCTCGTCTGCCAGTCCATCAGCTTTGCCAGGATGATGTCGCGATCGCCGAAATAGATCTTGTCGTGCCCATTGTCGCTGCAGAACCACTGGATCAGCGCGTCATGGTCCGGTTTCGGGCAGAGAACGTAGTCGGGCACCTGTTGGGCGCGTTCGCTGAGCGACAGCGATTCCCTGCGTGGCGCCTTGGGGTCGAATGGAAGACGTTCGAGGATACATTCTCGATCCTTCTGTATCCGGCAGATGGCGGTCGTGTCTTTGGTGCTCACCCGCAGCACGTCGACGGTGCATGCCTCCTTCGCCACGCGTTCCGCCGTGGAGTTTTCGACGTAGCCGACCTCGATGTCCTCGAAGTTGCGGATCGAGCGCGACAGATAGGATATGCCGGAAACGAAGATGATCGGAGAGAAGACGCCGGCCTCGATCCGTTCCTTGTCGTCGAGCCGAACCGTGGTGGCGTCACAGAGAACATCCACCTCTTCGCCATTGGCGCGCTCCATGCGCTTCTCGCCAGGCGGGCGGCGCATGACGGGGAACCGCTTTGTCGCCTCGACGGGGACCTGAACGATATCATAGCCGCTATTGTCGAATATCTCGTAGCAAAGGTCGGCGACAAAGCCGAGATAGGGCATCGGCTTGTCGGGATTCGCCGCGTTTGCCTTGTCCTTGACCTTGTCCTTGACCTGGGCCTGGAAGGAAAACGGCTGAATATCGGTTCGGAATCCGAGCACCACGCGCTTCGCCTGCGACACCGAGCCCCCGGCTGTCAGCAGCCATGCCAAGGCACAAAGGATGGCGAGCATCCTGGATCTCACCGGATGGTCTCCCATGGCTGGAGGATCGGCTCTGCCATTACCGACGCCCGCCATGCCGAAGGCGGCTCAGCCCAAGCACCGATACGAATGTCGCGCCGCTGATGACGAGGATGTCGAGCGACGAATAATAGGCAAAGCACGTCTGCACATCTTCGGGATCCATGCCCCTGGCGGCAAATACCCCCAGGACCGATACCGAAACGGGTTCTGTGCCGTTTTCGAGTATTCGCAAACAGCCGGAGGGCGGAGCGGTAAGGGTGGCGACGACCCCCAGATAGACGAGTGTCAGGAGCGCCGCCGCGATGGCGGGCGCCAGGATCATTCCGACGGTTCGCCGTCTCGAGGGAGCTCTGGCGAGGTTGACGAAGAAGAAACAGATTCCGGATGCCGGCACCAGCAGGAGGTAGTAGACCAGAGCACTGGTCCAGGTGCCGGAACCCAGCAGGATCTGCTGCATCTGCGCGATGTTGCTGGCCGGCAGCGCAGAATAGATGATGGCGAAGAGCGCCATCCCGACGGCGGAAATGGTAAGCGCCGCCACCATGCCGGAGACGATTTCCCAGACGGTTGGATCCTTGCCAGACGGCTTCTTCCGCTCGGAGCCGGAAAGGACGCTGGTGAAGGTGGCGACCGCCATGACAGGCAACCAGATCAGCAGGAAAACCTTCAGGGTCTCCATCGCCGCCGTGATGGCGATATTCGGGGTCGATTGAGGAACGGAAGATATGAGCGGATGCCATTGAATCATGACCAAGACAAAGTAGATCACGAACACGATGATGAACAGGTAAAGCGGTAGGCCCGTTCCGCCCAGATCGTTGTCGTCGATCAGGCTATCGACGATACTTCTTCTTAGGGCCGCATCATTCATTTTCTCAAAGCGCGACCCGTACTCGCAGTAGATCGCCATGATGACGGAGAACTTGTCGCGAAGTTCCTCGAGCTGGAGGATGTTGTCGGACAGGCGCCTCTCATATTCCTTCAGCCGGGCATTTTGACTGCGCATCATCGCGTCCGGCACCTTTTCCGCGTCCGTCAGATATTCGAAATCCGCCAGCGCGCCCTCGGCCTCTTCGCGCACCTGCCGTTCATATTCGTTCAGCTTCCCGCGTATGTCCGGATCCGACCAGGTGATGTGTTCCCGGTACGACCAGTCCACGACGCTCTTCAGATTGTTGTGAAGGACGAAGCAGGCCCGCAGCTTCGAACCCAGGAGAACCTTGACCCAGTCCGAGGTCTTGAGGACTTCGTCGCCGACGTCGAACGGCGTTCCGTCGATCAGCGTCTTGAGGCGCACCGCCTTTTCGCGGACGCGGGTCGGAATGCCGACGACCTCGTGCGCGAACCGGCGCAGCAGATGTTCCGCCGGAATGAGCGGGTTGATCAGCGGGGCAAAGCCGGAGATGCCGAGCGCCAGGGCGAGCGGCCATTTCCACGAGTCGAAATCGACGGTGCCGACGCTGACCTCCAGCCCGGAAACGTTCAATTGCGAGGCGAGCTGGAAGATCACCCGGCCGAAGAAGGCGAGGGCGACGTAAATGAAGACGAGCGAAATGCAGTAGACCAGATAGGCGCGGCGCAGCGAGGCGCTGTCCTTCAGGTTCCAGATCGTCAATTGCTTGAAATCGCGAAAGGCGGCCGCGTTGACGTCATAGGCCGGCTCCGAAAAGCGGCGCCAGGCGAAGGCGCAGATCAGGGCGATCCCGGCCAGAAAGGCGGCCAGGAACTGCCAGGAGACTGCGATGCCGACAAACGGAAAATCCCGCCGGTTCTCAGGAACTAACAGACCGAATTGCCACAGCGTCCGGGGTACGCTGGTTGGCCAATACGCCGGAAAGGAATCCACGCAACGCCTCCTGTACTAGGAGGGAAGTCTCTCTGGATGCGTTAGCACTGCTGCTGTTGCGGATTGCACGGGCCCGCCGCCGCGGGCTGGCCGCCGACGAGCAGCGGCGACATCAAGATCAGCGTGGCCATGAGAATGCCCAGACGTTTCGCCATGTGAGCCTCCAACGAAACAGACCCAGTTCTCAAGCACGGCACGCTATTCCCATTTTCAACCTGCCGCAACGTAAAGTTTATCACTGGTTAACGAGGGGCATTCCGGTCCTGCCCTGCGCGTCGACCCGCGATCGGCGGGCGGCTCGACCCTCAGATTTCCATGTCGAGATCGAGGATCGCGCCCGGCGCGGGAACATGCGGCCCCCAGACGGCTTCCACGGTCTGTCCGCTCTGGGTGCCGGCGCGCAGGAGCACGCGCAATTCCGTCCCCGCCTTGACCTCGTAGCCGCCATAATTGGGAAAACGGCCGAGATCCCGTGTGAAATAGGAAAGTAGGCCGCCTTGGCTCGATCCCTTGATGATGCCGGCCAGCGCCGGTTCCGCCGTGGCGCCGACTTGCCGATCCGCTCCGATCAGCACCTGGATGTCGCCGGTGGTTCCCGCCTTCCGGCGCGCCTTGACGGCAATCCAGGCCTTGTCCGGCGGCGGCCTTGGCTGAGTGTTTTCCGGCGTGCTGACTTGCCGGAAGCCGAGCCCGACCAGCAGCGAGTTGATGCCGCTGCTGCCGCCAGCGAGCACCAGGGCGGTCAGCAGCTGGCCGGGAATGTTGATTGGTTTCGGGTTGTCCGGCTTGGCCGCGTTGACGAGCGCCGTCACGATGTCGAGATCGAAATAGCGCACGAAGGTCCAGGCGAGGATGACGGCGACGAGGGGACGAACGGCGCGGGGATTGAGGATCTCGACAAAGGGCCGCCAGCGGAACAGGGCGGCGAGCGCGGATTCAAGGATCACCGCCAGCGCGAACAGCAGCACCAGCGTCTTTGCCACCTCGCTGTAGAGGTCGGTGCCGGAGGCGGCGGACTGGATCGACACCGTGACGTTCGCGCGGGGCATTCCCTGTATTTCGCATACGGCGATGTCGGATGTCGGCGTCGCTACATTGTTGGCTCTGTATTGCAGCACACTGGAGGCGCCTTCCTTGGTGGTGAGCAACGTGCCCTTGGCTGGCTGGGTGTCGACGATGAAGACCTTGCCGTCGACGCGGCCGATCTCCGCGATTCTGCCGGGTTCGACGCTGACATTGGACACGCAGTCCGCCGACGCCTCCGAGACGATGCCCGCAAGCGCCAGCGCTGCTACCGCAGCGATGGATCGGCGCCCGATTGGCTTCATAGTGAATCTCCACGGTTGACGTTGCGGAGGTTTGGCCGATCTTTCGTATAAATAGCGGTGGGCGTTAGGATTGACGGAAATTTATCGAATGGTTTTGCCTGAGCGTCGCCGCTTAGCTAGTTCAATTGGCGGGTCGATCGAGTCTATTTTAGCAGAATTCGCATTTGTTGTGACGGCCATGACGATGCGGCCAGAAAAAGGCGGCATCCGGTAGGATCTAATTTTAAGCTCTGTAGCTTGTCTGACGTGCGGCGCCATGCTTCATTGTTGGTTCGCTACGCGATGGAAGAGTTCTTGAGTGTGAATGCAGACACGATGGCGATAGCTCCCTGGGGGAAGCGTCATGGTCGAGGTTCAGAACGGGTCTCGTCGATTTCTCGTCAAGCTGTCTAGCGAGACCGCCCATTCCCTGGCCGCGCAATCCCTGACCATCGTCGGTGCCGAAGTGACGTTGCAGCCGCTCTTCGCGACGCCGCCGAAGGCGGGCGCCGGGCAGGGCATCGCCGACGCGGCGGCGGCGAAATGGTTCATCACCCAGGTCAAGGACGAGCCGCAGGCGCTGGCGCAGTGGAGCGGCCTCAGCGACTGGGACGTGGCGCATCGACTGGCGCGCGAGACCAACGCGCTCGTCGTCGAGCCCGACATCCTCCAGAATGACTACTGGCCGGAACCGCATGACAGGGAGCTGGGTGCCAGCGGCGAGGATCGCTGCGATCCGGGTGTCCCGCAAGCCTCGGCGCCGCCGCCACCGCATTTCGGCTGGCATCTCGATATCGAGTTCGGCCAGCTCGGCAAGGCCCGCGAAGGGATCGGCTCCACGCCCGCCCCCGTGACGATCGCCCATCTGGATACCGGCTATGACCCGCACCACGCCGCGCGCCCGAAGCACATCGACGTCGCGCGGCAGCGCAATTTCTACGACGAGGACCGGCCCAACGACGCCACCGATCCGATCGATCCGCAGAGCCTGCTGCACACGCTCGGGCATGGCACCGGGACGATCGGCATCCTGGCCGGGCGGGCGCCCGCTTCGGCGCTGCCGCCGGAAGCGATGGCGATCGGTCCGATCGGCGGCGCGCCTGACGCCACGATCGTGCCAGTGCGAATTGCCAATTTCGTCGCCCATATCCGGACCAGCACCGTCGCGCAGGGGCTCGACTATGCCCGCCAGATCGGCGCGGATGTCGTGTCGATGAGCATGGGCGGCTGGCCGTCGCAGGCCTGGGCGGACGCGGTCAACGCCGCCTACGAGGCGGGTGTGGTGCTCGTCTGCGCGGCGGGCAACCACTATAACGGCCTTCCAATGCGCCAGATCGTCTGGCCGGCGCGTTTCCAGCGCGTCGTCGCTGCCTGCGGGATCATGTCGAATGGCAAGCCCTATGCCGATCTCGGCCTCGGCGAGATGGAAGGCTGCTATGGACCGCCCAGCAAGATGGGCACGGCGGTCGCCGCCTACACGCCCAACATCCCCTGGCCAATCTTGGGCTGCCAGAATGTCATTGCCCGGCACGGTACCGGCACGTCCAGTGCCACGCCGCAGGTCGCCGCGGCGGCGGCGCTCTGGCTGCAGAAGCACAAGCTGGCGCTCGATGCGGCGGGCATCCGGGGCTGGATGCGGGTCGAGATGGTGCGCAGGGCGCTGTTCGACACCGCCGCCGGCGGCGGCACGGCGGCGCAGCCGCATCCCTGGTTCGGGCGCGGCGTCGTCAAGGCCGATACGATGCTGGCGAGCGAGCCGGTCCCGGCGCGCGAACTGGTGCAGACCCCGCGCGACAGCGCCTGGTTCCCCTTTGCCGACTTGCTGTTCGGCCGGGCGCTGGCGCCCGACCCGGCCTTCGCCGGCCTGGCGCTCGAGGCGACGCAGATCGCCGCCCGCTCGGCGCGGGTCACAGCCGAATTCCCCGATCTGCAGACGGCCGACCCGGCGACGGCGCAGCGCATAGCCCAGATCCTGCTGGAATACGAAGTGCTCTCCGGCTCGCTGCGCTCCTATCTGGAGGCGGCTGTCGGCACCCGGCCGCGCAACCAGATCCCCGGTGCCGGCCCGAAACCGCCAGCTCCCGCCGCTCTCGGTCGCTCGCTGCCGGAACCGCCCGACGTCGCCATCGTGGCGGCGAGCACGGTGCAACCGCCGCCGAAAGCCCGCCGGCTCCGGATCTATGCGACCGATCCGCTAGCCGCCAACCGTCTCGCCTCGCTGGAGGTCAGCGAGGCGACGGTCGAGGTCCCGTGGGAGCCGGCCTCCGGCAATATCGAGCCCGGACCGGTCGGCGAATATGTGGCGGTGATCGATGTCGACCCGGCGAGTGGTCTCGCCTATCGCCCGGTCGATCTCGACGATCGCTATGTCGTGGCCGACGGGGGGCTCGCCCCCTCCGTCGCCGATCCGCAGTTCCATCAGCAGATGGTCTATGCGGTGGCGATGCGCACCATCAACCGGTTCGAGCTGGCGTTGGGCCGGGTCGCGCTCTGGGCGCCGAAACCGCGCTATTGGGAGGATGGCAAGCGGTCTGCCGGTCCGGTGAGCCAGGGAGCCGGGCCGGTGGCCGCCTGGTTCGAGCGGGGCTTCGTCCGGCGGCTGCGCATCTATCCGCACGCGCTGCGCCAGGCGAATGCCTATTACAGCCCGGCTAAGCTGGCGCTGCTGTTCGGCTATTTCCCGGAATCGCGCAAGATCGGGAACCGTACCGAGCCGGGCGAGACGATCTTCACCTGCCTGTCGCAGGACATCATCGCGCATGAGACGACGCATGCGCTGCTCGACGGCATCCATCGCCGCTATCAGGAGGCGACCAATCTCGACGTGCTCGCCTTTCACGAAGCCTTTGCCGACATCGTGGCGCTGTTCCAGCGCTTCTCGCTGACGGAATTGCTGCGCCATGAGATCCAGGCCTCGCGCGGCGACCTGTCGCGCAGTTCGCTCGGCCAGCTGGCGCGGCAGTTCGGCGAAGGTCTCGGTCGCGCGGCGGCGCTCCGTGATGCGCTGGGATCGGACCCCGCCGTGACCAATTACGACACCGAGACGGAGCCGCATCAGCGTGGTGCCGTGCTCGTGGCGGCCGTATTCGACGCCTATATCCGGATCGTCCGCAACCGGACCGCCGATCTGCTGCGTCTCGCCGGCATCGGCGACCGCGGCACGCGGCGCGAACTTCACCCCGATCTCGTCGAGCGGCTGGCCGGCGAGGCGACGAAGGCGGCCGGACACGTGCTCGATATCTGCATTCGCGCGCTCGACTATTGCCCGCCGGTCGATCTCTGCTTCTCGGACTATCTGCGCGCCCTGATCACGGCCGATTCCGACCTGCTTCCCGACGATACCTACGGCTATCGCGTCGCCTTCATGGAATCGTTCCGCGCGCGGCGCATCTATCCGATCGGCATCCGGTCGGTCTCGACGGAGACCTTGCGCTGGGGCCGTCCGGCCGACCAGCCGACCGGCCTCGTCGAAAGGCTGAGGACGCTGCCGCTGGTGTGGTCGCGCAAGATTGATCGGCTCGAGGCCTATTCTACCGCCAATCAGGCCGGCAAGCTCCTGCATGACTGGCTGGAGGCCAATCTCAGCGATACCGCCGCCGCCTATCTGAAGCTCGATCGCTCGGCCGGCCCGGATGGCGTCCGCATGCCGTTCGAGGTGCATTCCGTGCGGCCGGCGCGACGGATCTCGTTCGATGGCCAGGTCCAGCGCGACATCATCGCTGTCATCACCCAGAAGCGGATCGTCAAGCTCGATCCGCAAGGTCCCGACACGGCCGAGAACCAGCTCGTCTTCCGCTCCGGCGTCACGCTGGTGATGAGCGCGGAAGCCGAGAAGGATCCGATCCGCTACGCGGTCTGGAAATCGCCCTGGAGCGAGGAGCGGTTGAAGGCAGCCCGCGAATTCATGTCCGGGCGGGCGCAATCGGACGGCATGCAACTCTATTTCGGCGGCGATGGCGCCGAGGAGTCGGCCGAACCGTTCGCCTTGCTGCATTGGGGCCATTGAGGAGGCCGGGATGGCGAAGACCGCGCGGAAGACAGATGCGGCGTCACCCCCGCCGGCGGACGAGGAGGGCATCCGGGTCCGCATGTATCGGCAAGGGCTCGGCGATTGTTTCCTGGTGCGCTTGCCCCGGCCCGACGGCGCGCCGTTCTGGCTGATGATCGATTGCGGTGTCATCGTCGGAACCAAGGATCCCGAGCCGAAGATGCAGGCCGTCGTCGCCGACATCATCCGGACAACGGAGCGGAAGCCGGGGGCCGGCGGTTTCGTCGATGTGCTGGTGGTGACGCATGAGCATTGGGATCATGTTTCCGGCTTCGATCAGGCGAAAGAACTGTTCTGTCCCGGCGACCAGAAGCAGCAGGCGGGCAAGCTTTCCATCGGCGAGGTCTGGTTTGCCTGGACCGAGGATCCGGGCAATGAGCTCGCCCGGCAGCTTGCCAGGGAGCGGAAGGATACTATCGAGGGATTGAAAGCCGTCGGCCTGGCGCTCGGATCCGCCGTGGCCGCGGCGCCGCCGCAGCAAAGCGAGCCGATGCAGCGCACGGCCGACGGGATCGCGGCGATCCTCGGCTTCTTCGGCCTGGAAGGCCCCGGCCTGTTCGGGGCGGCGGCCGTTGGCGGCAAGACCGGCTCGGCCATGGCCGTGGCCCGCTCGCTGTCGCAGAAGCCGGTGCGCTACTGGAAACCGGGCGAGGCACCCTGGTCCTCGGCCGATCTGCCGGGCCTGCGTATCTATCCTCTCGGGCCGCCGGAAAATGCAAGTGCGATCCGGCGCGCCGATGATCGTGACGAAACCTATCATGCCTTTACGGCCGGACCGGCGGCCGACGCCTTCTTCGGCGCCAGTCCGTTGCGCGGTAGAACCGACAGCGCCGATTGGGACGATGTGCTGCAGCCTTTCGACGCCAGCGTCCGCGGCGCGACGCTGAAGGATCTCGACGCGGCCGCCAAGGCGATCGAGACGAGCGTCGGCGGTCCGGTCGACGCGACCGATGCCTTCTTCGCCAAACACTATTTCGGCGAGCGCGCCACCGAGCTGACCTTCGCGTCGCCGGGATTCGCCAGGACCGTCACCCGCACGGAGCCCGGCACGATCCGGGTTGATCAGAGCTGGCGCCGGATCGACACCAGCTGGCTCGACATGGCGCCGGAATTCGCCCTGCAGCTGGATGGCGCCACCAACAACACCAGTCTCGTGCTGGCGATCGAGCTTGGCGATGGCGGCCCGGTATTCCTGTTTGTCGGCGATGCCCAGGCCGGCAACTGGCTTTCCTGGGACGCGCTCAGCTGGAAAATCGGCCGGCGCACCGTCACGGTTCCGGATCTCTTCGCCCGCGCCGTCTTCTACAAGGGCGGCCATCACGGCAGTCACAATGCGACGATGAAGTCGAGGGGCATCGAGCGGATGACCAGTGGCGATCTGGTCGCCTTCATTCCCGTCGACCGGCCGACGGCGCGGATGAAGCATTGGGACCGGATGCCGCTGCAGGGCATTCTCGATGCGCTGACGGAACGGACCAAGGGCCGGGTGGCGCTTTCGGAAGTCAGCAACCCGGATTTCCCGGAACAGGATTTCAAGGCCTTCGGGGATCGGCTGATCGAGACCGATCTCTATCTCGAGCTGCGGTTTCCGCCGCGCTGAAAGGTGGGACAGTTTGATGCGTCGAGGCGACGCGTCCGTTGAGGGGAGGCATGGCATGACGACCCTGGACATCCAGAAGCGGCTCAAGGAACTGGGCTTTGATCCCGGCGAGCTGGACGGCAAGAGCGGTTCGAAGACCGTGAAGGCCATCAAGGCATTTCAGATCGCCAATGGGCTATCCGCCGACGGCAGGGTCGGGCCCAATACCTCCGCCGCGCTGTTTCCGGACGACGCCAACGAGACGGAAGATGCCGTCGCGCCCGTTGCCGAGCCGAGCGCTGCCGAAGCCTGGCCGAAGCAGGTCGACTGCATGCGCCACTATGGTGGCGTCGGCCTGTTCCAGACGAGGCTGGCGTTGCCCTATCCGATGCGGCTCGCCTGGGACAAGGGCGTCGTCGTGCGCAGCATATCGGTACACGAGAAGGTGCATGACAGCGCCGCGCGGGCCTTCGCCAAGATCGCCAGCCGCTACAACGAGGCACAGCGCAAGGATATGGGGCTCGATCTGTTCGGCGGATCGCTGAACGTGCGCAAGATGCGCGGCGGCTCCGGCTACAGCATGCATTCCTGGGGCATCGCCATCGACTTCGATCCCGACCGCAACCAGCTGAAATGGGACAAGGAGCGGTCGCGACTGGCCCGACCGGATGCCGCCGACTTCTGGAGCTTCTGGGAGGAGGAGGGCTGGGTCAGCCTCGGCCGCTCGCGGAACTTCGACTGGATGCACGTCCAGGCTGCCCGGCTCTAGGCAGGGATTGAGCCGGTGCGGACTGTTCGGAAGCGCCTGCCAGAGCCGGCGCTTCCGGATCTGCCGGGCGCCAGGCAGGGGCCTGTCGGCCGTCGCCCTGGCTTCACGGCGCGCGCTGGCTGGCCCCCGGATCGGCAGAGATCAGCGCACGGCGGCGGCGAGCGAGAGCCGGGCTTCCAGCGCTTCGGCGGCCTCTTTGCGCTCGCTGTAGCGGTCGGTCAGGTAGGGTGAGACGTCGCGCGTCAGCAGCGTGAACTTGACCAGTTCCTCCATCACGTCGACGACCCGATCATAGTAGCTCGATGGCCTCATGCGGCCGGCCTCGTCGAACTCCTGATAGGCCTTGGCGACCGAGGACTGGTTCGGGATGGTGACCATGCGCATCCAGCGCCCGAGCACGCGCAGCTGGTTGACGGCATTGAAGGATTGCGAGCCGCCGGATACCTGCATGACGGCGAGGGTGCGACCCTGCGTCGGTCGGACGGCGCCAACCGAAAGCGGGATCCAGTCGATCTGCGCCTTCATCACCGCGCTCATCGCGCCGTGACGCTCCGGGCTGGTCCAGACCTGACCCTCCGACCACAACGCCAGTTCACGCAGTTCCTTGACCTTCGGGTGGTCGGCGGCCGTGGCGTCCGGCAGCGGCAGGCCGTGCGGATCGAAGACCCGCGTTTCGGCACCGAAGTGCTGCAGCAGCCGCTCCGCTTCCAGCGTCAGGAACCGGCTGTAGGAGCGTTCCCGCAGCGAGCCGTAGAGCAGGAGGATGCGCGGGCGATGCGTGGAGGCCGGTGCTCGCAGCTTGCCGGCCTCGGGCGGGTCGAGCAATTCGGCGGCGACGTTGGGCAGTGCGGG
Organism: Kaistia granuli DSM 23481; assembly: GCF_000380505.1. GTDB lineage: Bacteria > Pseudomonadota > Alphaproteobacteria > Rhizobiales > Kaistiaceae > Kaistia > Kaistia granuli. The sequence continues at coordinate 387,394 of NZ_AQYH01000005.1, forward strand.
GATCATGTCCGCTTCTCCTCAAGATTGGGGCGGACCAAGCGCGATCTGTGCGCCGTGGCGGGCAGTGTGTGATCGTGATCGTTGGTCATCAGATCTCCTTGCGGCGGATACTGCCGACAAGGTCCGTGGCTTCGGCCAGCGTGTTGTAGATCGTGCCGTATTTCTGCAGGTTGCGGTGTAGCAGGTCTATCCGCTGGTCGGTTTCGTCTGTGTCGACCACGATCTCATAGGCAATGCGTAGCATTTTTGGCGGAGCGTCCTGGCGCACACCATGCAGGCTAACCTCGATGCCGCGTAGGTCGAATTGAAGCATCGGGATGACCCGCTCTGTGCCCTTCAGGATACAGGCAGCGAGACTGGCCAGCAGCATCTCGGCCGGGTTGAAGGCATCCGCCCGCCCGGCGAGGCAGGTATCGAGAGTGATCCGCGCTTCCTTCGTTGTGGCTTCCGACCCGTAGCTATCGATGCGGCGAGCGGAGACGTCATATTCAAGCATTCTTGCAGTCCCTTTAGGCGACGGGTTCGGTCCCGGACAAGACGCAGGCGTCGGATCGGCTGGCATGGCGGCCAGTTCCGTTCATGTTCGGGTGCCTTCCGTGGACCGCTCAGGAAACTGGATAGTCTTCGAGGCACCCGCCACAAGTTGGACTGCAGCCCCGCGCTCGTACCAGCCCTTCGACCGGTTCACGATCCAGACGACGGAGAGCATCACGGGCACCTCGATCAGGACGCCGACGACGGTCGCGAGCGCCGCCCCTGAATGGAAGCCGAACAGGCTGATGGCAGCGGCAACGGCCAGCTCGAAGAAGTTGGAGGCGCCGATCAAGGCGGAGGGGCCGGCGACGCAATGCGCTTCGCCCGTGGCCCGGTTCAGGATGTAGGCGAGGCCCGCGTTGAAATAGACCTGGATCAGGATGGGAACGGCGAGCAGCGCGATGATCAGCGGCTGCGCGATGATCTGTTCGCCCTGGAAGCCGAACAGCAGCACCAGCGTCGTAAGCAGCGCGACCAGAGATACCGGGCCGAGCTTGCGCAGGACCCGCGCCAGCGCGGCTTCTCCGCCCGAGGAGATCACCCGGCGGCGGATGATCTGGGCGATGAGGACGGGCACGACGATGTAGAGCCCGACCGAGAGCAGCAGCGTGCCCCAAGGCACGGTGATGGCCGACAGCCCGAGCAGGAGGCCGACGATGGGCGCGAAGGCGACGATCATGATGGCGTCGTTGAGCGCAACCTGCGACAGCGTGAACAGCGGCTCGCCCTTGGTCAGGTTCGACCAGACGAACACCATGGCGGTACAGGGGGCTGCCGCGAGGATGATCAGGCCGGCGATGTAGCTGTCGATCTGGTCGGCGGGCAGGAGCGGGCGGAACAGCCAGCCGATGAACAGCCAGCCGAGCAGCGCCATCGAGAACGGCTTGATCGCCCAGTTGATGAACAGGGTAACGCCGATGCCGCGCCAGTGCCGGCCGACCTGCCCGAGCGCCCCGAAGTCGATTCGGAGCAGCATGGGGATGACCATGAGCCAGATCAGGATGGCGACCGGCAGGTTCACCTTGGCGATTTCGGCCGCGCCGATGGCATGGAAGACGCCCGGCAGGAGATGACCGAGGGCAATGCCGGCGACGATGCAGAGGGCTACCCACAGCGTGAGGTAGCGTTCGAAAATGGACACGGGGAAGCCTCTAGAGACGGATGGTGCGGGCGAGGAGGGCAGCGTCAGCCGGGCACAGGCTGCTGGCCTGACGGGTCGCGACGACGGTGGCGGGCGCATCGCCGCGCGAGACCGGCTTGAAGCCGACCTTCTCGAAGAAGGGCGCGGCTGAGCTCGTGAGCACCCACGCGCGGCGGGCCCCTTCGTCAAAGGCGCGACGCTGCAGCAGCGCGACCAGATTGCGACCGAGCGCCTTGGCGCGCCGCTCCGGCAGGACGACAATTGATCGGAGCAGCGCGTTCTCACCGAGCGCTTCGTAGCCGCCATAGCCGATGAGATCACCAGCCGGCGTCCGGTAGGCGAAGAAGGTTCGCCCCGGCTCGCACAGGTCGTCGGTGGGAAGCCCGGCGGCCCGGAGGCTGGAAAGCAAGTCAGGGTCGTTCGCCAGGATGCGCTCGTCCCGAAGGAAGGGCACGCCCTCTTCCTTGAGGAGGCCGGCCGTGTCGTTGGGCGGGAGCAGGTCGAGCACGATGTCGGAAGGTCGACACAGCCTTACGCCATCCGGACTGACGACGATGGGCCGGTTGATCAGGATGGGATGTGCGACCATCGTGTCGAGAAGGGCGTCGTCGCTTACGTGGGGATCATCGAGCCCGAGCGCGGCATAGGGCGTGCCCTTCTGGCGGATCACATCGCGCACGGGGAGCCCCATGCGGCGGAGCAGCTCAGCCAGCTCCGCGCGGCTCGGCGGGGTCTTCAGGTATTCGACGACGTGAGGTTCGACACCGGCGCTGCGTAGCAGGGCGAGCGTGTTGCGCGACGTGCCGCAATCGGGGTTGTGGTAGATGACGAAGGTCATGGACGCCTAGGCTCCGATCTCTCGGGGCGAGCTGGCACCCTCGATCTGGCCGATTTCGGAGAGCTTCGCTCCCAGCGCGATGGTGTCGAGGCTCTTGAAGGGCAGCGACGTGAACAGGGAGATCCGTGTCTTCAGCAGTCGGAAGGCTGTGACGAAGGCCCTCTCCCTTTCGTAGTCGCTACCCACCACGGCCGCAGGGTCTTCGATACCCCAATGCGCAGTCATGGGCTGCCCCGGCCAAACCGGGCAGGCCTCGCCAGCGGCGCTGTCGCAGACGGTGAACACGAAGTCCATTGTCGGAGCGCCGGGCACGGCGAATTCATCCCAAGGCTTCGAGCGGAAGCCCTCGGCGGGATAGCCGAAGCTCTCCAACGCACGAAGCGCGAACGGATTGACGGTGCCCTTGGGCTGACTGCCGGCCGAGAAGGCCCTGAAACGGCCCGCGCCGTCCTTGTCGAGAATGGACTCAGCAAGGATCGAGCGCGCCGAGTTGCCCGTGCAGAGGAACAGGACATTGTAGATCCGGTCCGTCATGTCTTCGTCTTTCTGGCTAGCAGTTGCATGTCGAGAGGGAGGCGACCGCGGGCTCGCACACTTCGGGGTGGCCCTGGCAGCAGTCGCGCATCAGGAACCCGACCAGGCCGGCCAGGGCCGGATAGGCGGCGCTGTAGATGATCGAGCGGGACTCGCGACGGGACGAAATCAGCCCCGCCTGTTCCAGATGGCTCAGGTGGAACGATGCCTTGGACGACGAAGCGCCGACTGCCTCGCCGATGACGCCGGCCGCCAGTCCCGTTGGCCCGGCCTTCACCAGCAGCCGAACGATCTGCAGCCTTGTCTCCTGCGACAGCGCCGCGAAGGCACTCAGGGCTTGCGTCTCGTCCATTTTTATATCAACCTCTCAAGAGATGTTGAAATGATGGATACCGGATCATGACCCTGCAGGCAACCCCAAACCGCTATGACTTTGGTGGCGACGCGTCGGTCCCCTCTGTCAAAGCGGCCCTTCAGAGCTGTGGGGCTGAACCGCTCCGCCTCGAATATGCCGGCCGCATCAGCCAGCTCGGCTATCACGTGACGGAGGTGAAGGCTGCGTCGTTCGTGACGCTCGACTGCGGCGGCAATCCCGACCAGTGGCGGGAGGTGATCTTGCAGGTTGAGGACGCCGAACTAGCGGAGGGAGCCTCTCCGATGACGGCCGCGAAGCTGACGGCAATCCTGGACAAGGTGGCGTCCCGGATCGAGCTGGATGCTGATGCGCGGCTCACCTTCGAAGTCGGGCCTTCTGGCGAGCCGATGCAGGTTTTCGATGTCGGCGCGCTTGAAGTCCTTGCGGGACAGGCAACGCTCCGACTTACGGACCGCTCCGTCATCTGCAAGCCCAGGCATCGGGCCGAAATGCGGGCAGCGCCCACCCAGTGCTGCAGCCCATCTCCGAAGGCTGGTTCGGGCTGCTGCTAAGCCTGACAAGCCTCGTTGCACCCAGCTGAGATCGTCGCGCTCGCATGTCGCGCTACGCGTGACGCCACATCTTGAACGCGGAGACGAGCAGGATGGCAGCGAGGCCCGGCAGAAGGACCGCGCCCGGAACGATGCCGAGCAAGTGCCCACCGATGAAGGCACCCGCGATTGATCCCGCGGCCATGACGACAAGGAACCTGCGCGAGCGCCCGAGCACCGCGAAGCTTTGATCCCTGCTGTACCGGGTAAAGCCGACCAGCATGGTGGGCAGGCTTACCGCGAGAGATAGGCTGCCCGCGAGCTTGATGTCCGCTCCGAACAGCAGGACCAGGGTCGGAATGAGCAGCTCTCCTCCCGCCACGCCGAGGAGCGAAGCGACCACCCCGATGGCGAACCCGGCAATCAGACCCGCGATGAGCTGTGCGGCTCCGCTGAAGAGAGGGGCTCCAGTCGTCGCATCATGACCCAGCAGCAACACGGCGGCGATAAGCACCAGCAGGATCGATATCACCCGGTACAGGGAACTCGACCGCAGCTTGGTTGCCCAACCCGCACCGAACCAAGCGCCGAACAGGCTGCCGCCTAGAAGATTGACGACAATCGGCCAGTGGGCCGCGACCTCTTCAAAGGGCACCGCGCCGGTACGGAAGATCAGGGCAGCGGCCACCACCACCAAGCTCATGGCCTTGTTGAGGATGACCGCTTCCAGTGCACCAAAGCGGAAAACGCTAATCAGCACGGGGAGACGAAACTCGGCCCCGCCCAGTCCGATGAGCCCTCCGAGCATTCCGATCGCAGTGCCCCAGCCGAAGGCGGCGAGGGGGTTGCGGGTTAAGGGCCGGTTCGCGCGCTGGTCCATGATGTCCTATCGCACACCGAACGCTCTCGCCTAAGCGGATCTTGGCCATTCTGGTTCGCTGCAGCAGCCGATTTGGTGGGGTGGGCAATCGGGTACGCAGCGCTATGGCGCCGGAAGTTAAGTTATTGGTCTTTGTTAGTTTTTTGATCAAGCCCGGAAGCTGGTGGAGCCAAGGGGAATCGAACCCCCTGACCTCTGCAGTGCGATTGTTTGTGTCGTCGCCCCATTCTGTCGAAGCGGGAAGGGACAGGGTCAGGTCGCTGGTAGCAAGCAATCCGGCAAAGGGCGTCAAGCGGATCAAAACGCAGCGATTGGAGTGATTTTTGTCTCCAGTACGTATTTCCGGCACTGCGTGGCGATGGACGGTTCAACCGCCCGACCTTTGGACTCAGGATGGCCTGGAATCGTGTTCGCCAACGCGCGGCTTTGGGTGACCTACGGCATGGCTTCGCATCGTTCGGTGTCGGGGCCCGTTGCGCCCGCGCTACTCGGCCTCGAACGTGCGCCGCGCCGCGCGGACGCTGGCGACGATGTGGCGTTGCACTTCGGCGACGCGGCGAAGCCGGTGCGTGTCCGGATGGGATATCAGCCAATAGTTGCGTGTGAAGCGGATCGCCGGGAGCAGGCGTTTCAGCTCGGGGAAACCCTGCGCCGCGTAGTCGTGCAGGATGCCGATGCCGTGGCCGGCGCGCACGGCTTCCATCTGCCCCATCACACTGCCGCACTCGAAACGGCGATGCATCAGCTGGCCCAGGCGATCGGCATAGTCGAGGGCGCGGCTGTAGACGAAATCCTCGACATGCGTGACGAACAGCCGTCCGGCCAGATCCGCCTCGCGCTCGATCGGACCCGTTTCGGCCAGATAGCTCTCTGACGCGTAGACGCTGAGCGTGTAGTCGGTGAGCTTCTGCACCAGCATGCGCCCCTGCTTGGGCCGATCGAGCGTGATGACGATGTCGGCCTCGCGGCGCGACAGCGAGAAGGTTCTGGGCAGCGGCACCAACTGGATGACGAGACCGGGATAGCGCGCCGCCATGCCGCCCAGCGCCCGCGCCAGGAAATAATTGCCGAGCCCGTCCGGCGCCCCGACGCGGACGGGGCCGCTGATCGCCTGCGTCGTGCCGGAAAGCTCCGCCTCGAGCTGCAGGAATTCGGACTCGACCCGTTCCGCCGTCGCCAGCAGGGCTTCGCCGGCGGGGGTGAGGACGCTGCCATGCGGCTGCCGCTCGACCAGCTTGGTCGAGAGCTCCTCCTCCAGCGCGGTCAGCTGGCGGCCGACAGTGGCGTGGTTCAGCCCGAGCCGTTTCGCCGCGCCCGCCAATTGGCCGGTGCGCGCCACGGCGAGAAAGATGCGAACGCGATCCCAATCCATAGGGGGACTATATTTTCTGCACATCGGAAGCGCAATTGGCGAGATTGCTGTGCAATTCTGCGAAGCTCATAAGCACGGTATCGAAACCGGCTTGTGGAGGGCGAAATGCCGAGCCTGATTTCCCATTTCATCGGCGGCAACATGGTTGCCGGACGAAGCGGCCGGACAGCGCCTGTCTATAACCCGGCGACGGGCGAACAGACCGGACTGGTGCCGCTCGCCTCGACCGAAGAAGTGCGCGCGGCGGTCGGCGCCGCCAAGAGTGCGCTACCCGGCTGGGTCGCCACCACGCCTCTGCGCCGCGCCCGCATCCTGAACAAGTTCCTCCGCATCCTCGAAGAACGCACCGACGAGCTGGCGGCTGTCATCACCGCCGAGCATGGCAAGGTGCTTTCCGACGCCAAGGGCGAGATCCAGCGCGGCATGGAGGTGGTCGAGTTCGCGACCTCGGCGCCGCAGCTCCTGAAGGGCGAGGTCACCGAGAATGTCGGCACCCGCGTCGACAGCCACTCGCTGCGGCAGCCGCTCGGCATCGTCGCCGGCATCACGCCGTTCAACTTTCCGGCGATGGTGCCGATGTGGATGTTCCCGGTCGCGCTCGCCTGCGGCAACTGCTTCATCCTGAAGCCGTCGGAACGCGATCCCTCCGCCTCGCTTCTCGTTGCCGAATGGCTGAAGGAGGCGGGCCTGCCGGACGGCGTCTTCAGCGTCGTGCACGGCGATAAGGAGGCTGTCGACGCCATCCTGACCGACCCGGACATCGCCGCCGTCAGCTTCGTCGGTTCGACGCCGATCGCCCGCTACATCTATGAGACGGCGGCCCGGACCGGCAAGCGCTGCCAGGCGCTGGGCGGCGCCAAGAACCACATGATCATCATGCCGGACGCCGATCTCGATCAGGCGGTCGATGCGCTGATGGGCGCGGCCTATGGCTCGGCCGGCGAACGCTGCATGGCGATTTCCGTGGCGGTTCCGATCGGCGGGAAGACGGCCGACGCGCTGATGGCCAAGCTGGAGCCGAAGGTGCGCGCGCTCAATATCGGGCCCGGCACGGATCCCGAGGCCGAGATGGGCCCGCTGGTAACCTCCCAGCACCTCGCCAAGGTGCGCGGCTATGTCGATGCCGGCGTCGCCGAAGGCGCGACCCTCGTCGTCGATGGCCGCGACTTCAAGCGCCAGGGCTACGAGAACGGCTATTTCATCGGCGGCACGCTGTTCGATAACGTCACCACGGACATGACGATCTACAAGGAAGAGATCTTCGGCCCGGTGCTGGCGGTGGCCCGTGCGCCGGACTATGCGACCGCCGCGAAGTGGATCAACGAGCACGAGTTCGGCAACGGCACCGCGATCTTCACCCGCGACGGCGACGCGGCGCGCGAGTTCGCGCACCAGATCCAGGTCGGCATGATCGGCATCAACGTGCCGATCCCTGTGCCGATGGCATTCCACTCGTTCGGCGGCTGGAAGGCGTCGCTGTTCGGCGACCATCACATGCACGGGCCGGAGGGCGTGCGCTTCTATACGAAGCTCAAGACCATCACCAGCCGCTGGCCGACCGGCATCCGCGCCGGTGCTGACTTCGTCATGCCGACGATGCGCTGATCCCTTAGGCCGTGCCCGTCGCGAAGGCTGGGCACGGCTTCCCGTTGTCTGAGAGTAAGGGACGAGCCGCATGGCGGCTTGTCCATTGATGCTCCGGCTGACGGGCTGGCCCCTTGCCTAGCTGTCGTTTCCAAGCAGGTTGTTCACACGCTGCCAAGGCGTGAGACCTTGGATGGCTGAGTGGGGTCGTTCACGGTTGTAGCTGTCGGTCCATGGGCCGATGGCGCGGGCGCGCTCCTCGGAGCAGGTGTAGGCGCGGCCGTAGGCCCATTCGCGCAGGCTGGTCTGGATGAAGCGCTCGGCCTTGCCGTTGGTGCGCGGCGTGTAGGGGCGCGTGCGGACGTGTCTGGCCCCGGCGGCCAGCAGGGCCTTGGCGAAGAGCTTGGAGCGATAGGCCGAGCCGTTGTCGGTCATCACCCGCTGGACCGTCACGCCGTGGCGGAGGAGCCAGGCGACGGCGCGTTCAAGAAAGGCGGTCGTGTCCTGCTGGCCTTCCGACGGCAAGATTTCGGTGTAGGCCAGGCGCGAGGCGTCATCGACGCAGACATGCAGGAAGTCCCAGCCGGCCTTCCTCGATCGGCCCAGGCGGCGGTCGTTGGTGATGCGATGGCCCTCGACATGGAACCGGCCCAGCTTCTTGATGTCCAGGTGAATCATCTCGCCGGGCGCACCGCGCTCGTAACGGACCACCGGGATCTTCGGATCCAGGGCGGATAGTTTGCCCAAGCCCAGCCGGCGCAGGATCAACCCCACCGTCGAGCGGGCCATGTCCAGGGCCCTGGCGATGGCCGGCCCCGTCATCCGCCGGCGCCGCAGCAACTGGATTTGCTCGACGATCTCCGCCGAGGTCTTGCTCGGGCATCGACGAGGCGCCGAACTCCGGTCGTGAAACCTTCGGGCCCCACCCTGCCGATGCCGATCCAACCACTTGCCGACCGTGCGCCGCGAGACCCCGAAGGCCTCCGCCGCCTTGGCCATCGACCAGCCGCCACGTTCGATACGATCGACCATCAGGGCTCGACCAACAGGCGTCAGTCGCGCATTCTCGTGCACGTTCATCCGGGGCCTCCGGTGCCAGACGTTGGAGCGTCGCAACCCCAGCCTCTCAGCACCGGCCCGGATGAACAACCTTCATAGCTTCGACA
>NZ_AQYH01000006.1 GCF_000380505.1 Kaistia granuli DSM 23481
GACCGTTTCCTTGGCGACGTCGATGCCGAGGATGCGCGGCACCGTCTCGACGGCTGGGCTGGGTGATGGCATGGTTTGTCCTGGCTTCGGATTGTCTGCGGGCTCGCGGGAACGCGGCCCCATCAAGTCAACAAGCAAGCGAAGCCGGTCCACCGCCGGACCCAGATGACGACGGGCAGGCGCCCGATCCCGGGACGGTCTCGGCCATGGACGCGGGTTTCGGGATGGCCGTTTCGAAACCCGCAACCGGCCCAAACCATCTAGCAAATTCCAAACAGACAATCCCGGGCTTGACCCGGGATCCATTCAGCCGAACGGTTGAGGGTGCGCATTCCCCAAATCCCGGCGGAATGGATCCCTGCCTTTCGCGGGGATGACGGCAGTTTATCGGCACGGACCGAGGCCCATATGGAGCCGGCCCAAGCGCCCCGGAGACGCCCCGCCTCCCTACGCCTTCTTCTTCACCACCAGGAGCGTCAGCGCGTTGATCGTCACCAGCACGGTGGCGCCGGTGTCGGCGAGGATGGCAGGCCACAGGCCGGTGATCCCGACGATCGTCGTCACCAGGAACACCGCCTTGAGGCCGAGGGCGATGACGATGTTCTGATGAATATTCCGCATCGTCCGCCGCGCCAGCCGGATCAACCGGGCGACATCGCCGACATTGTTGTTGAGGATCGCCGCATCGGCGGTCTCCAGCGCCACGTCGGTGCCGCCGCCCATGGCGATGCCGACATCCGCAGCGGCGAGCGCCGGCGCGTCGTTGATGCCGTCGCCGACCTTGGCGACCTTGGCTCCGCCGGCCTGCAATTCGCGGATGATGCGCTGCTTATCCTGCGGCAACAGTTCGGCCCGGACCTCGATGCCGAGATCGCCGCCGACCGCCTTTGCCGCCCGCGCATTGTCGCCGGTCAGCATGATCGGCGCGACATCGAGCGCCTTCAGCTCGGCAAGACCTTCCCTGGCGTCGGCACGAGGCCCGTCGCGCATGGCGATAATGCCTGTGATCGCGCCATTGACGAGCAGAACGGAGACGCTCTTGCCCTCGCCGCCGAGTGCGGCGATCGTCGCTTCCTGTTCGACCGTCAGCGGCGTGATCTCGGCAGCGGCGGCGGCCGAGCCCAACAGCAGGGCATCGGCTCCGACCTTGCCGGTCATGCCCTTGCCGGCGACGGCGGCGATTTCCTGCGCAACGATCGTCGGCGCCGCCATGTCCGTTGCCTTGCCGAGAATGGCGCGGGCGAGCGGATGGTTCGAGCCGGTCTCGAGCGAGGCGGCGAGCGCGATCACCTCGGCTTCCGTGCGGCCATAGCCGACGACGTCGCTGACCACCGGGCGGCCGAGCGTCAGCGTTCCGGTCTTGTCAAAGGCGACGCGGTTGATGCCGGCCAGCGTCTCCAGGACGGAGCCGCCCTTCATCAACAGGCCCTGGCGCGCGCCGGCGGCGAGGCCGGCCGCGATCGCGGCGGGCGTCGAGATCACCAGCGCGCAGGGGCAACCGATCAGCAGGATGGCGAGGCCCTTGTAGATCCACTCGCCCCAGTCGCCGCCGAAAGCGAGCGGCGGTACAATCGCCACCAGCGCGCCGACGACAAGCACGGCCGGCGTGTACCAGCGCGAGAAGCGATCGATGAAACGCTCGGTCGGCGCCTTGGCCTCCTGCGCTTCCTCCACCAGACGGACGATACGGGCGATCGTGTTGTCGGAAGCGACCGCCGTCACCTCGACGCGGATGACGCCGTCGGCGTTGATCGTGCCGGCGAAGACCGTGTCGCCGACGCCCTTGCGCTTCGGCACGCTCTCGCCGGTGACGGGAGCCTCGTCGATGGCGCTCTCGCCCCCGAGGATGAGGCCATCTGCGGCGATACGGTCGCCGGGACGGATCTGGATGATCGAGCCGAGCTGCAGGTCGGCGGCGGCAACCTCGCGCGTACCGCCCGCCTCCTCGACCCGCGCCGTCTCGGGCAACAGGGTCGCGAGACCACGGATGCTGGAACGGGCCCGGCGGGCCGCGACACCTTCCAGCAATTCGCCGATCAGGAACAGGAAGACGACCATCGCCGCTTCCTCGGCAGCGCCGATGATCACCGCGCCGACGGCGGCGATCGTCATCAGCGTCTCGATCGAGAACGGCGTGCCGTAGCGCGCCGCCATGAAAGCGCGCCGGGCGATCGGCACGAGGCCGAACAGCATGGCGATGGCGAAGGTGATCGGCTTCGTCTCCGGGAAGAGATGCGAAACCAGGAAGGCGACGACGATCGCGGCGCCGGCGGCGAACGTCAGCCGCGCCTTCTTCGACTGCCACCAGGCGCCATCATCCTCGCCGACGTCATGGCTGTGCAGGTCGATTTTTGGCGCAGCGGCGGCGACCGGCGCGGCAGGCGAATGGCCGTGATCGTGGTCATGATCGTGAGAACCGTGATCATGGCTGTGGCCGTGGTGATGGGCGCCATGATCATGGTCATGCCCCCCGCATGCATCGTGGTCATGCTCCTGCGGCGCAGGCGCCGGCGCGACAGGAGCCGCGCGGGCCGCGAGCGGCGCGATCCCATAGCCGAGCTTGGCGACGATCTTCTGGATCGGATCCGCCGGATCCAACGCCTCGCCGCGCCGCACCGTCATCGTGCCGGCGGACACCGAGACCGAGACATCCTCGACGCCATCGATTCGGCGCACAGCCGTATCGATCTTCTGCGCGCAGGAAGCGCAGTCCATCCCGGTGATGCGGTAGCGGTCCTGAATGCCCATGATCAGCTCTCGAATTCGGCCTCGTGGAGAAAGGCTCTTGTGCGGTTCGAGGGAGAGCCTACATGCTCTAGCGACTAGAGGATCAAGAGGGTAATTCGATGAGCCGGACGGTTCCCATTGGCACGGTTTCGCGCGAGACCGGCATCAAGGTTCCCACCATTCGCTATTATGAGGAGGTCGGTCTGCTGCCGTCGCCGGTGCGCACCGACAGCAACCGGAGGAGCTATGACGCGGCGGCCGTGCAGCGTTTGCGCTTCATCCGCCATGCGCGCGAGCTGGGCTTCGAGGTCGAGGCGATCCGCCAGCTGCTGACGCTTTCCGACCAGCCGGACCGTTCCTGCGCCGAGGTTGATGTCATCGCCCGCAGCCATCTGGCCGAGATCGACGAGAAGATCGCGCGCCTGACGGCGCTGCGCTCCGAGGTTCAGCGCATGGTCGACGAGGGCGCGCACGGCCGGGTCGCCGAATGCCGCGTCATCGAGGTGCTCGGCGACCATGCGACTTGCCTGCACGAGACGCATTAAGGGTCCGGGCCTACCTTAAGGTGATCGGGCCGCCGCGCGACCGCAGCTCGGCGGCTGACGATTGCGCGGCGCCTGAACGCATGTTCCGGGCTGACACCCGGAACATGCAGTTGGCTATAAAGACCTACTTCGCCGCCGGACGCTTGGCGCCCTGGGTGTTGAGGTAGACGGAATAGAGGCTCGTCGTGCCGCAGATGTAGAGCCGGTTGCGCTTGCGGGCGCCGAACTCGACGTTCGCCACGACCTCGGGGATCCTGATCTTGCCGATCAGGACGCCGTCCGGCGCATAGCAGTTCACGCCGTCGCCGGCCGAACTCCAGATGTTGCCGTGGATGTCGACGCGGAAGCCGTCGAACAGGCCGAAATCGCTGGTGGCGAAGGTCCGGCCGGCGCCGACCGACTTGCCGTCCGCCGCGACCGGATAGGCGCGGATGTCGGGCGAACAATCGGCCACGTGGGTCGCGCCGGTGTCGGCGACATAGAGGATCGACTCGTCCGGCGAGAAGGCCAGGCCGTTCGGGCGCACCATGTCCGTGATGACGGCGGTGACGGCGCCGGTGGCGGGATCGATGCGATAGACGTTGCAGGCGCCAATCTCGCTTTCGGCCTTGTCACCCTCATATTCGCCGTCGATGCCGTAGCTCGGATCGGTGAACCAGACCGAGCCGTCCGACTTGACGACGGCGTCGTTGGGCGAGTTCAGCTTCTTGCCCTCGAAGCTGTCGGCGAGAACCTTGCGCGAGCCGTCGTGCTCGATGCGGGTCACGGCGCGGCCGCGATGCTCGCAGGCGATCAGGCGCCCCTCGAGGTCGACGGTGTGGCCGTTCTGGTTGTTGCAGGGCGTGGCGAAGACGGAAACGGAGCCGTCCGTCTCGTCATAGCGCATCAGCCTGTCGTTCGGGATATCCGACCAGATCAGATACTTGCCGGCCGGGAAATAGGCGGGACCTTCCGCCCAGCGGCAGCCCTCGGCCAGCTTCTCGACATGGACGTTCCCCATCGCCAGGCGCCGGAATCGATCGTCGTAAACCACGTAATCCTTGGTGAGCATGTCCCCTCCTCGAAAGTGCTCAAGTCTTCGAATGACGACGGAGCATAGGCCAACGAACCTTTGCCGCAAGAGCTCGCGGGCAGGCCGCGGTTCCTTATCCCTGCATAGACAGACTGTTCACCGGGGGATGGCTTTCCAAAAGCACTCAGGCAGCCGACATATGCTGCAGTGCAAATGAAGGAGGTCGTCATGACCAAGGTTCTCGTTCTCTACTATTCCGCCTATGGCCACATCGAGAAGATGGCAGAAGCCGTGGCGGAGGGCGCCCGCTCCACCGGCGCCAAGGTCGACATCAAGCGCGTGCCCGAGCTGGTACCCGACGACGTCGCCAGGGCTTCGTACTACAAGATGGACCAGGCCGCCCCGATCGCCACCCCCGCCGATCTCGAAAACTACGACGCCATCATCGTCGGCGCCGGCACCCGCTTCGGTACCGTCGCCTCGCAGATGCGCAATTTCTGGGACCAGACCGGCGGTCTGTGGGCCCAGGGCAAGCTGGTCGGCAAGGTTGGCTCGATGTTCACCTCGACGGCGACGCAGCATGGCGGCCAGGAGTCGACCATCCTCGGCTTCCTCCCGACCTTCCTGCATCACGGCCTCGCCTATGTCGGCCTGCCCTACGCCTTCCAGGGCCAGACGGGTGTTGAAGAAGTGAAGGGCGGCTCGCCCTACGGCGCCTCGACGATCACCGATGGCGACGGCAGCCGCCAGCCTTCGGCGATCGAGCTCGAAGCCGCCCGCTACCAGGGCGCCCATGTTGCGACGATCGCTGCCAAGGTCGCCGGCAAGGTGCTTGAGCCCGCATAATCGGCGAGCCGTCGCCGCGCCCCCCTTCAGACGTGGCGCGCTCCCGAAACGCCCCGGCCTCGGCCGGGGCGTTTTCATGTCGGCACGGGACTTTGATCGCGTCGGCGCTTGAACCGCCCGCCCGATCCCGCTAGCTCAGGGGCATGAGTTCCATCGCATTCGAGCGGGATTTCGATCCCGCCCATGGTCGCGCCGTTCCGATCGGCGACACGGTAAGGCGGATGACCGCGCCCAATGGCGGGCCGTTCACCTTCCACGGCACCAACAGCTACATCGTCGGCCGCGGGACGGTGGCGATCATCGATCCCGGGCCCGACGACCCCGCCCACATCGAGGCGCTGCTCGAGGCGACCCGGGGCGAGGTGGTCAGCCATATCCTCGTCACCCACACCCATCGCGACCATTCGCCCGGAGCGGCGCTTTTGAAGGCGCGCACCGGCGCGACGTTGCTCGGCGAGGGTCCGCACCGGCTGGCCCGTCCGCTGGCGCTCGGCGAGATCCACATGCTCGACGCCAGCGGCGACATGGACTTCATGCCGGATCGGCGCCTCGTCGACGGCGAGCGGGTCGACGGTGGCGGCTGGGCGCTGACGGCGATCGCCACGCCCGGTCACGCCGCCAACCATCTCGCCTTCGCGCTGGAGGGCAGCCCCCTGCTCTTTTCCGGCGATCACGTCATGAAATGGGCAACCACCATCGTCGCCCCGCCCGATGGCGCGATGACGGACTACATGGCTTCGCTCGACCGCCTGGGCGACCGGCCGGAGACGATCTACCTGCCCGGCCATGGCGGCCCAGTCGAGGACGCCCCGGCCTTCGTCCGCGCCCTGAAGGCGCACCGGCGGATGCGCGAAGCGGCCATCGTCGAACGCATCGCGCGCGGCGACCGCACGATCTCCGACATCGTCACCGCGATCTATCGCGACACGCCGCAGGCCCTGCACGGCGCCGCCGCCCTCTCCGTGCTCGCCCATCTCGAAGATCTGGTCGGACGAGACAGGCTGATCGCGCCGGAAGGCGTGACGCTGTCCGGCCGTTTCGAACCGGTCGCCTGAGCCAGATCCCGTCAGCGCGCCTTGGGCGATACGGGCGGCAGCGGCGGCAGCACAGCCTCGGGCTCGACCGTTTCCTCGGATTCGGTGACGCCCTGCAGCGCGGTGTCGAGATCGGCGAAGAAGGCGCGGATCCGGCGGGCATTGTCGCCGAGATCATGGGCGCCGATGCGCGAGGCCGAGCGCATGTCGACCAGCGTTCCGTCGTCATCGGCAAGAATGCGGATCGAGACATCGACGGGCATCGAGAGAACCAGCGTCTTGGCCGTCGCCTCGATGCTGGCGTCGGCATCTTCCGGATCCGGCGCATCGCTGAAGACCAGGCGCCAACCGCGCGCCTCGGCCAGCTTCATCGCTTCGGTGAAGACACGCTCCGGCGAAACCGGATAGTGGCGGGCGACGATATCGGGATAGGCCTTGGCCTGTTCGGCCCGGTCGACGGCGTCCGGGAGCGGCCGGGCGGCCGCAGCGGGATCGGTGAAACCCGGCGGATCCTGCGTGTCGGTGGAAACATCGGAAAGCCGTGGCAGGCGGACCATCTCGGCCACCACGAAGGCCGGCATGGCGAGAATGACGAGCGCCAGCAACGATCCGGCGAGCGCCGGGCCGAAGCCGCGGAGGCCCTCGCGCCAGATGTCGCGCATGGCCAGCCCGCCGAGAACGAGCGCCAGCATGGCCAGCGCCCAGGCGATGGCGATCACCACGAAGAAGGGGACCGTCTCGATCTGGTCGAGGCGGTGCATCACGCCGGCGACGACCAGCAGCGGGATCGGCAGCAGCGCGAGCCGCAGCGACCAGTTGGCCGTACCGGCCTCGCGCTCGTACGGACGCGCGGTCATGCTCTCTCTCCGCAGCCACGCTGTGAGGAAGGGGAAGCGGCCAGTCTATCGCAGCTCACGCGCATTCCTACCTGTTCCTCACCTGCAACAACCCGACATGAAAATTGACAATGACATCCGCATCTTAACGGCTTGGTAAACCACGAATCCGCCATACTTGAATTTCATATGCGCATCCCCGACGGCCAGCAGGCGAAGATCAGTACGGCTTTCGGCGGAAATGCTCAGGATTTCGAGACTATCATGACCCATGAGAAGCACCCGACCTTCCGTTCCAAGGCTCAACGTGAGCAGGAACAGGATCTGCAGGCCAAGTATGGTGAACTCGGCAACCCCGAGCTCGTCGCGGCGATCCTGCAGAAGAAGAAGCTCGAGCAGCAGCAGGCCCAGATGCAGGCCACGCTGATCCCGAGCGAGCGGGACTGACCCGCGCGTCGGCCTGAACGGCCGGCCGACGATCCCATCGAGGGCGACGGCGGAAGCGACTCCGCCGGTTCCCGAATCCAGGGATGATCCAGGTCTATGATGAGGGTTCATCATGGCTTCGGTCGTGCTCGCCAAGGCGGGCTTGCCAGAGTCGGCGGGGTCCCTAGCCCCTGCGCCGCCGAAGGCTTTGCAGCCCTCCCCCTCTTCCGATCCGGCTGATCGCCGGCCTCGCGGCATCGCGGGCCTAATCGGGCTGAAACAGATCGGCGAAGCCTCTGAGACGCCTGCCTTTTTGGCTCAGGCAAGGGCCTGCCACAGCAGCGACGCCGCGATCGCGAACATCACCAGGCCAATCACAACGTCGAGAATCCGCCAGGCGATCGGCCTGGCGAAGACAGGCGCCAGCAGCCTTGCGCCAAACCCCAGCGAATAGAACCAGACGCCGGACGCCACCATGGCGCCGAGGCCAAAGGCGATCCGCGCCTCGCCCGCATGACGGGCGGACAGGGATCCGAGCAGGACGACCGTATCGAGATAGACGTGCGGATTGAGGAAAGTCAGCGCGGCGACCGTCGCCAAGGCCGGGCCGAGCCGGATTTCGGCGGAGCCCGAGGCGGTAAGGGCTTCCAAGTGGAAGGCGCGCCGGATCGCCATCGCACCATAGGCGGTCAGGAACGCCGCGCCCGCGAGCGTCACGACGAACAGCACGCGCGGCGCCGCCTGCACGACCGTGCCCAGCCCACCGACGCCGGCCGCGATCAGCATAGCATCCGCCAGGAAGCAGAAGGTGGTGATCGGGAACACATGATTCCGGGTCAACCCCTGCCGGAGCACGAAGGCGTTCTGCGCTCCGATCGCGACGATGAGACTGGCCCCGAGGAAGAAACCTTCGACCGCGGGCAACAAAAGTTCAATCATGCTTAACAATTTCCGAACGGAGAATGGCGGGGCGTTGTCGCGCCACGTTTAGGCGACACCCCGGACTTCGTCATCTGGAATGCATCGCCGCTGGGCGGCGCGTTCAGAAGAGCTTCAGCTGGTCGTCCTCGGGCGGAGGTTTCTTCGGCGCCGCCGGAGCCTTCGCCATAGCCGCCTGTGCATTCAGGACGCTGCGCGCCTGGATCGAAGGATCATCATTGCGAAAGCTGTTGACGCCGGCGCCGATCGGGATCGGCTCGAAAGTGCCATCAGGCGCCGGCAGCAGCACACGCCCGGCCCCCTCTCCCCGTCCAGCATCGAGCCCGAGCCAGAGATCATACTGGTCGCGCCCGACCACCACCGGCATGCGCTCGTGGATTGGCGCCAGTTCACGGTTCGCCGCCGTGGTCAGGATCGTCGCCGTGTCGATGATGTTGCCCTGGTCATCCGCCCATTCGTCCCAGAGACCGGCGAAAGCGATGACGCCGCCGCTTGCCGGCTGCAGGTAGAAAGGCTGCTTCTTGCCGTCGGGACCCTTCTGCCATTCATAGAAGCCGGTCGCCGGGATCAGGCAGCGGCGATGACGATAGGCGCCGCGAAAGGCCGGCTTGTCGGCGGCCGTCTCCGAGCGCGCATTGAAGAGCAGCGGCATGGCCGACAGGTCCTTGGTCCAGGACGGAATGAGCCCCCAGCGCACCAGCGCCGGCCGGCGTTGCCCCCGCTCGGCCCGCACGATCAGGATCGGCTGCGTCGGCGCGATGTTGTAGCGCGGCGGAAACCACTCGATGCGGATCATCGAGAATTCGGCTTCGACATCCTCCTTCGGCACCGCCAGCGCGTAGCGTCCACACATCCGATTGCTCCAACTCAAGCCGCCGCGGCCATTTGGTAAAGACTTCGTAAGGAAGCGCCGCTAACGATCAGCACCCTATCATCTAATTCGCCGCGCTTCTGCGGTGGCGGGCACGCCATCGCATGCTGGGAGACGATGCATGCTGTTCGAGCCGGCGCCGCCGGAAAGCAAATATCTGAATCACGCCGAGGATTTGGCGCTGCTTCTTGAGACTTTGCCGCACCGGCTCGACCTCGTCGACGGCGTCCTCGCTTGGCGACCCGAGCCCAGACGGCCGGTGCTGCCTGGCCCGGCCGACCATCGCGCCCGCCGGCGGCTGGACGATCTGGCGACGCGGCTAGATCGCCAGGCCGCCGCCGCCCAGGATGCCGTGCGCGAGGCGGTGCGAACCGGAAAGCTCGAGCTGCTCTGGCCGATCGCCTCGGTCGTCGGCAAGGAATTTCGGCCCATCATCGCCGAGGCGCGCGACGCCATCGCCGAGCCAAGGCCGCAGGAAGAACGCCATGTCGAGCTCGTCCGCGTCGCCTGACCTTCCCAGTTCCAAGCCCGCCGGTCCCGTCCTCGGCGTCAGCGTCGCCGTCTGGCGCGACGGGAAGGTGCTGCTCGTCCAGCGCGGCCACGCCCCCTGGCGCGGCGCCTGGTCGCTGCCCGGCGGGCGGGTCGAATGGGGCGAAACGCTGCCCGCCGCTGCCGCCAGGGAACTGCGCGAGGAGACGGGGCTCATTCTCGGCACCCCGCGCCTCGTCGATGCGCTCGACGCCATCGACCATCCGGCCGGCGGCCCCGTGCGCGGGCACTATGTCATCGTCGTCTTCACCGCGACCGCCGAGGGCACCCCGAAGGCGGCTTCCGACGCCGCGGACGCCGCCTGGTTCACCATCGACCAGCTCGACGGGCTGGAGACGACGCCGGAGCTGAAGCGCATCATCCTCCTGACCGCGCCATGAGCGCCCGTCCTTCCCGCTTGCGACAGCGAGCGAGGCAAACGATGATCCCCCGGCACGGACAGGCGAGGAATTGGATCGGGTGGGCATGACGACCGGTGGAACGCCCCGACGGAGGCACCGCGCCCGCTGGCGGGTAATGGTTGCCCTCGGGCTGGCGCTCGTCGCCGCGCCCTTCCCCGCCTCGGCCCAGACGGCGGCCGGCGATCCCGCCTATGAAGCGCAATTGCAGCGCCTGGCCGAGATTCTCGGCGCGCTGCACTATCTCCGGCCGCTCTGCGGCGCCGAGGAGCCGTCAGTCTGGCGCGACCAGATGGACCAGATCCTGGAGGCCGAGGCGCCGACGCCGGAACGCCGAGCGCGCCTCGCCTCGCAGTTCAACCACGGCTTCGCCAGTTTCGCCTCCGTCTATCGCGCCTGCACGCCGGCTGCGCTGACGGCGGTCGATCGC
The DNA here is from genome assembly GCF_000380505.1 of Kaistia granuli DSM 23481. Lineage (GTDB taxonomy): Bacteria > Pseudomonadota > Alphaproteobacteria > Rhizobiales > Kaistiaceae > Kaistia > Kaistia granuli. The sequence continues at coordinate 10,614 of NZ_AQYH01000006.1, forward strand.
TACATGGCGGAGGGAACCCGCCTCACCCGCGACATCACGGCTCGTTACGGACGCTGAAAATTCCGCGCCGCCGTTAACCAAAACCGTCGAATTGTTATCGTCAAGTTAACCCCTTCTTCAGGATCCCGGCCCCTCGGCCGCCACCCATGCTACCCTGCGGACAGGGCGATTCGATTTCTGCCCACATGCGACGCGGCAAGAAGGCGACCCGATGGAACACGATCACGACGAGATCGAAATTGCGGAACAGAAGCGCGCGGCGCTCGCCTATCTGACAGAGGCCTGGGACGAAGCGATCGCCGAGGGCATCGAGCCCGACATCCTCGCCCATGCCGCCCTGTTCGCCGCGCTTTCCGACCTGATCGACACCTATGGCGAGGACGCCGTCGCCGATCTCGCCGTCTCGCTGCCGGACCGGGTCCGCCGCGGCGAATTCACGTTGCAGCGCACGATCCAGTAACGCAGCGTCTCCTTTGCCGGACGCCGGAAGCCTCGCAGCGATGACGCTGGCGAGGTTTTATTGTGCCCGGCCGGCGCTTGGCCGCTGCCGGCCTGTCAGCTAAGACTGGCGGACAGATTCTCGGAGGCAGGCATGCTTGGGCGTTGGACGGTTGCTGGAATCGCGGTCGCGATGACGATGGTCGGGACGGCTCCGTCCCACGCGCTCGTGGCCGGCGAGAGCAAATCCGTGCCGACGCAGAGCATCATCATCCAGCCTGATCCGGTCGATGACGACAGCCTCGACGGGGCCGACGACGCCGAACAGGCCGCCGCCCCTGCCAAGATCTCGCCGGACGAGCCACTGCCGGTGATCGAGTATGACGTCTCGAAGCTGCCCGATCCGGTGAAGCGCCTGCGCGAAAAGCTGCTCGAAGCGGCCAAGACCGGCGACATCCAGCAGCTGAAGCCGATCATCGACGCCAACCGCGCGCCACCCAATCTCGGCGCCGACGCCAACCAGGACAAGGATCCGATCGCCTTCCTGAAGTCGCTCTCCGGCGACGAGGACGGCCGCGAGATCCTGGCGATTCTGAGCGAAGTGCTGGATGCCGGCTATGTGCATGTCGATGTCGGCACGCCGCAGGAAGCCTATATCTGGCCCTATTTCGCGCGCTATCCGATCAATGCGCTGACGCCGCCGCAGATGGTCGAGCTGTTCCGCCTCCTCACCTCCTCCGACTATGACGAGATGAAGAGCTTCGGCGCCTACCTGTTCTATCGCGTCGGCATCGCACCGGACGGCACCTGGACCTATTTCGAAGCCGGCGACTGAACCACCCCGACTTGACCAAACCACTTGTTCATGATCTGTTCTCCGCATCCAACGGAGGAACGGTCATGACGGGCGAGTCTTTTCACCGCGGTCGACTTATCGACCACGTCCAGCTTGTTGTTAGCGACTATGAGGCCAGCCGCCGTTTCTACGCGGCGGTGCTCGAAGTGCTGGAGATCCCCATGGTCTCCGCCGAGGGCTATTTCTTCGCGGACGACCTCTTCGTCAGCGGCGGCTCGCCATTGACCGGTCGCTGCCATCTCGCCTTCCAGGCCAAGGATCCGGCGACGGTCGACGCCTTTTACGCCGCCGGCCTCGCCGCGGGCGGTCGTGACAATGGCGCGCCGGGTCCGCGCGATTATCATCCCAACTACTACGCGGCGTTCCTGATCGATCCGGACGGCAACAACATCGAGGCCGTCAATCACGGCCCGGCGAAGCGATCGGCGGAATCGGTCGTCATCGAAGCGATCTGATCGCCGCGAATTCGCCGGTCGAGACGCGGGCGAATTCGATCGGCCCGGCAGCAATACGGGCGGCCGCGCCGCGCTATCCGCAGGAGCGACCGCCCGATGTCCGTGGAGTTCGCCTTAGGCCGGGCGCAGCGTCTCGAGAAAGCGGATCGGCTCGCCGATGGAGGGTTCGGTGATCTCGCCGTCCCACATGACGCGACGACCGCGCACGACCGTGCCGACTGGCCAGCCGATGACGCGCTTGCCGTCATAGGGCGTCCAGCCGGCGCGCGACGCGATCCACGAATTGGTGATCGTCTCGCGGCGCTTCATGTCGACGATGGTGAGATCGGCGTCGTATCCGACGGCGATGCGGCCCTTGCGGGCCATGCCGAAGATGCGCGCCGGGCCTGCCGAGGTCAGGTCGGCCAGCCGCTCCAGCGTCAGCCGGCCGGCATTGACGTGATCGAGCATGATCGGCACCAGCGTCTGCACGCCGGTCATGCCGGAGGGCGAGGACGGATAGGGCGCAGCCTTCTCTTCCAGCGTATGCGGCGCGTGATCGGAACCGAGAACGTCGATGATCCCCTGCGAGATACCCTTCCAGACGCCGGTGCGATGGCGGGCGTCGCGGATCGGCGGGTTCATCTGCAGGAGCGTGCCGAGCCGCGCATAGTCGTCGGCCGACAGCGTCAGGTGATGCGGCGTCGCCTCGGCGGTGGCGACATCCTTGTGCAGGGCCAGGTAGTCGATTTCCTCGGCGGTCGAGATATGCAGCACGTGGATGCGCGCGCCGGTGCGGCGAGCGATCGACACCAGGCGCTCGGTCGCCTGCATGGCGGCGATCTCGTCGCGCCAGACCGGATGCGACGACGGATCGCCCGGGACCCGCAGCGACTTGCGCGATTCGAGGCGCATCTCGTCTTCGGAGTGGAAGGCGGCGCGACGGCGCGTCTTCGACAGGATGGCGGCGATGCCCTCGTCGTCGGGAACCAGCAGGTCGCCGGTCGAGGAGCCGATGAAGACCTTGATGCCGGCGGCGCCCGGAAGGCGCTCGAGATCCGGAATGTCCGCGACATTGTCGCGGGTGCCGCCGACCCAGAAGGCAAAGTCGCAATGCATGCGGTGGGTGCCGCGGCGGATCTTGTCGGCGAGCGCGTCGGCGTTCGTCGTCGTCGGCTTGGTGTTCGGCATTTCGAAGACGCCGGTCACGCCGCCGAGCACGGCGCCGCGCGATCCGGTCTCGAGATCTTCCTTCTGCTCGGCGCCCGGCTCGCGGAAATGCACCTGCGTGTCGACGACGCCCGGCAGAATATGCAGGCCGGTGCAGTCGATCACCTTGCCGGCGCGGCGCGGGTCGACGTCGCCGATGGCGGCGATTCGTCCGTCGCGGACCGCGATGTCATGCGTTCCCGTGCCGTCCTGATTGACGACCGTTCCGTTCCGAAAGAGAAACTCGTAGGTTTCCGTCATGGCCGCCCTCCCCAGTGCATACCCGATCCGACGAAGCCTGAAGACGGATCGCGAGCACCGGCTTAAGGAAGGTGAGCCAACTTCACAAGCGCGTCCAATGCATGGGAACCATGTCTATGCGTAATGGGTCATACGCCCAACTTGCCGATCGCGGCGCCGTCTTCATCGGCGGCGCGGAGGCGGAATCGTTCCTCCAGAACATCGTCACGACCGACATGGCGGCGATCGACGCCACGGGCGCCGGCTTCGGCGCGTTGCTGTCGCCGCAAGGCAAGATCCTGTTCGATTTCCTCATCCTGAAGGTGGAGGACGGCTATCTGTTCGACCTGCCGCGCGCGCTGGCTGCCGATTTCCAGAAGCGGATGACGCTGTATCGCCTCCGCGCCAAGGTCGAGATCGCCAACCGGAGCGAGAGCGACGCCGTCTACGCGTTCTGGAACAGCGACACGCCGCCAGTCCTTCCCGGCCCGGTCGCGCGCGATCCGCGCCTGGCCGCGCTCGGCTTTCGCGCCATCCTGCCGGTCGGGACACCGATTGCCGTCGCCGGCTATGAAGCGGCGACGGAGGCGGATTATCACGCCTGGCGCACCGGCCTGACGGTGCCGGAGGGCGGCCGCGACTTTTCCTTTGGCGACGCCTTCCCGCATGACGTCGACATGGACGATCTCGGCGGGCTGGATTTCCGCAAAGGCTGCTATGTCGGCCAGGAGATCGTCTCGCGCATGGAACATCGCGGCACGGCGCGCCGGCGCGCCGTCGCGGTGACCAGCGCCGCGCCGCTGCCGCCGGCCGGCAGTTCGATCGAGGCGGACGGCAAGCCGATCGGCACGCTGGGCGGTTCGTTCGGTACCGACACGGGCACCGCCGGCATCGGGCTGATCCGGCTCGACCGCGCCAAGAGCGCCCTCGACCAGGGCATCGCCGTCACGTCCGGGGGCGTTCCGCTCGCCATCGCGCTGCCGCCCTTCGCCCGCTTCGACTGGCCGGGCGACGGCGAGGATGGAGACGGCGCGGCATGAACGCGAAATCTCCGCGCCCGCGCGTCTGGCAGCGCATGCTGTCCGGCCGCCGGCTCGATCTCGCCGACCCCTCCCCCTTCGACATCGAGATCAGCGATATCGCGCATGGCCTCGCCCGGGTCGCGCGCTGGAACGGCCAAACCAGCGGCGCGCATGCCTTCTCGGTCGCGCAGCATTCGGTGCTGGTCGAACAGATCGCCGCCCTGGCCAAGCCGTCGATGAGCGAGGCGGACCGCCTCGCAGCCCTTCTGCACGACGCGCCGGAATATGTCGTCGGCGACATGATCTCGCCCTTCAAGGCGCTGGTCGGCGGCGAGTACAAGGTGGTCGAGGCCCGGCTGCAGGCGGCGATCCACCTGCGTTTCGGCCTGCCTGCGGAACGTCCGGCCGCGCTGACCGACGCGATCAAGGCGGCCGACAGGGTCGCCGCCTTCTTCGAGGCGACAGGGCTTGCCGGCTTCACCGAGGCGGAAGCGGCGAAATTCTTCGGCCGGCCGCGCGGCATCCTGCGCACACAGCTGGCGCTGGAACCCTGGCCGACGGCGGAGGCGCAGCGGATTTTCCTGGAGCGCTTCGACGCCCTCGCCGGCACCATGGCGGCAAGCGCCGTTTCGGCGTGACCCGGCCGCCTCGAACCACTACATAAGCCTGCCGGGAGCCCGCCCGCCGCTCCCCCGAAATGCCGCGACGACGATTTCATTTCCGATGTCGGCCGCGAACCGCACACCGAGAAGGTGCAAGGAGAACAACAATGTCCCGCATTCACGTCTGCTCACTGTCCCGCATCGGCGCCACCGTCGCCCAGACCGGCGCCAGCCACCTCGTCACCCTGATCAATGCCGGTACCCCGGTCGAGCGCCCGGTGGCGATCCCGGAAGAGCGGCACCTTTTCCTGGCCTTCAACGACATTCTCGAGCCGATGGATGGCATGACGCCGCCGGCCGAGGAACATGTCACGGCGCTGCTCGATTTCGTCGAGAGCTGGAAGCCGGAGAAGCCGATCGTCATCCACTGCTTCGCCGGCATCAGCCGTTCGACGGCAGCCGCCTTCATCACCGTCTGCGCCCTGCGCCCCGAGCGCGACGAGGCGGAGATCGCGGCGCTGATCCGCACCGGCTCGCCCTCGGCCACGCCGAACCTGCGCCTGGTCCGCCTGGCCGACGAGGTGCTCGGCCGCCGCGGCCGCATGGTCAGCGCCATCGAGTCGATCGGTCGTGGCCGCGACGCTTTCGAAGGACATCCCTTCGCACTGGATCTGGACGGCATTCGCTAGGGCTTCCGGGGCCCGGGCGAAAGGCCGCATGGCTTGACCCGCTGCGGTGCAACGCGCAATGAGAGCGCCACGGCACGCAGAAAACTGGAAGAAAACCATGTCCGACAAGACTGACAACGCGACAGATCCCGACTTCGACGATTTCGAAGGCGACCATTTCCAGGTGACCATCACCGTGGATGTGATCGCGAGCAATGCGACCGAGGCCGCGATGCTCGCCTACTGGTCGCTGAACGACGAACTGCCCGACACCTTCGAAGTGAAGGACGAAGAGGGCAATTCCGAAGAAGTCACCCTGACGGAAGAACAGAAGGAAGAGGCTCTCCTCGACGAGCTCTCCATCGACGTTCTCTGAACCGATCGAGTGTCGGCCCCCTGGGGCCGACACCAGACTCGGCCGCCGCGGCCGCAGGGTTGGCGCCGTCGCGGCGATCGGCCATTGTCGCGGCGCCTTCGAAGGCCGAACCGCATGAATTTCGAGTGCCTGCCACTCCCGCTTGCGACAGACCGTCTATCGCTTCGACCGTTCGTGGCGACGGATTTCACCGCCTATGCCGCCTACCACTCGCTTCCCGAGGTCTACCGCTATCTCTATGCCGCCCCGCCGGTCGGCGAGACCCTGCGGAAGCAGTTTGATGATGGGCTCTCCGCGCCGTTCAGCGCCGATGGCGATGCCTTCCGGCTGGCAGTCCTATCGATCGACGACAATGCCGTGATCGGCGAGACGATTCTGAAGATGGCCAGCCGGGCGGCCCTGCAAGGTGAAGTGGGCTACATCTTCAATCCCGTCTTCGCCGGGAAGGGCTATGCCACCGAGGCCGTCGCTTCGACGATCGACTTCGGCTTCTCCCATTTTGGCTTCCACCGGATCTTCGCGCGGCTCGATGCGGCCAATCAGGGATCCATCGGCGTGGTCGAACGTCTCGGCCTGCGGCGCGAGGCGCATCTCGTGCAGAATGACCGTTTCAACGGCGCGTGGGGCGACGAATACATCTATGCGGTGCTGGCCTCGGAGTGGCGCCGGAGATCCGCCTTCGCCTGATGCGACCGGGCATCGGCACCCAGCGCCAATCGACGCAGCGCCACAGCTTCCAGTATGTTTCAACATTTTCGTGTTGCAGCGCACTAAGCGCTTGATCTAGCTAGTTGTCGCGCCGGCTTCTGCCGGTTGCCGCGGGAGCGTGCGCAGATGACGAAATGGGTCTACACCTTCGGTGGCGGAAGTGCCGAGGGTGACAGCGCGCTGAAGGACATCCTTGGCGCGAAGGGTGCGGGCCTCGCCGAGATGAGCGCGCTTGGCCTGCCCGTGCCGCCCGGCTTCACCATCTCGACCGAGATCTGCCGACGCTTTCTCGCGGGCGAGGAAGCGTTTCCGGCCGGGCTCGCGGACCAGGTCTCGGCTGCCCTCGACGGCATAGCCAGCGTCGCCGGCCATCGTTTCGGCGACGCTGAACATCCGCTGCTGGTCTCCGTCCGCTCCGGCGCCGCCGTGTCGATGCCCGGCATGATGGACACCGTCCTCAATCTCGGCCTCAACGACGAGACCGTCGAGGGCCTCGCGCTCGTCGCCGACGATCGCCGCTTCGCCTTCGACAGCTATCGCCGCTTCATCCAGATGTATGGCGACGTCGTGCTCGGACTGGATCATTCCGTGTTCGAGGAGCGGCTCGAGGACTACAAGCTCGAACGCGGCTACACGCTCGACACCGATCTCGACGCCGGCGACTGGCAGGCCGTCTGCGAGATGTTCAAGGCGCTCGTCGCGGAGGAGCTTGACGAGCCCTTCCCGCAGGCGCCGCACGACCAGCTCTGGGGCGCGATCTCGGCCGTCATCCGCTCCTGGAACAATCCTCGCGCCCGCGCCTATCGCCGCATCAACGCCCTGCCGGATGGCGGCGGCACGGCCGTGACCGTGCAGGCGATGGTGTTCGGCAATCTCGGCGAGACCTCCGCAACGGGCGTCGCCTTCACTCGCCATCCCTCGACGGGGGAGAACATCCTGTGGGGCGAATATCTGCCGAACGCCCAGGGCGAGGACGTCGTCTCCGGCATGCGCACGCCGCAGGACCTGACCGAGGTGGCGCGCCGCGAGACCGGATCCGAGACGCAATCGCTCGAAATGGCGATGCCGGAGGTTTTCGCCGAGTTCCGGGCCGTCTGCACGGCGCTCGAAAAGCATCATCGCGACGTGCTCGACCTTGAATTCACCATCGAGCGCGGCCGGCTCTGGATGCTGCAGGCGCGGCCTGCCAAACGGACCATCCACGCGGCGCTGAAGACCGCCGTCGACATGGCGCATGAGGGACTGATCACCCGCGCCGAGGCGGTCGCCCGCATCGAGCCGCGCACGCTCGAGCAGCTGCTGCATCCCACCATCGATCCGGAATCGAGCGGCGACATCTTCGCCCGCGGCCTGCCGGCCTCGCCGGGTGCTGCGAGCGGCGCGGTCGTCTTCACCTCCGACGAGGCCGAGATCGCGCGCACGCAGGGCCGCAAGGTCATCCTGGTGCGGGTCGAGACCAGCCCCGAGGACGTGCACGGCATGCATGCGGCACGCGGCATCCTGACGACGCGCGGCGGCATGACCAGCCACGCCGCCGTGGTGGCGCGCGGCATGGGCAAGCCCTGCGTCTCCGGCGCCGGCACCATCCGGGTCGATTTCCACGCCGGCACGATGACGGCGGGCGGCCGCACCATCCGCCGCGGCGACACCATCACCATCGACGGCGGCACCGGCCAGGTGCTGGTCGGCGCGGTGCCGCTGCGCGAGCCCGAGCTCTCCGGCGCCTTCGCCGAGCTGATGGAATGGGCCGACAGCTTCCGCCGGCTGAAGATCCGCACCAATGTCGACACGCCGTCGGACGCGCGCGCCGCGCGCGGCTTCGGCGCCGAGGGCATCGGCCTCTGCCGCACCGAGCACATGTTCTTCGACGCGCGCCGCATCGTCGCCGTGCGCGAGATGATCCTGGCCGAAACCAACGCCGCGCGGGCCGACGCGCTCGCCAAGCTGCTGCCGATGCAGCGCAGCGACTTCGCCTCGCTGTTCGAGATCATGTCTGGCCTGCCGGTGACGATCCGCCTGCTCGATCCGCCGCTGCATGAGTTCCTGCCGAAGGGCGAGACGGAAATCGCCGAGCTGGCCGCCGTGATGGGCATCTCGCCGGCCAAGATCCGGGCGAGCACCCATGCGCTCTCGGAAGCGAACCCGATGCTCGGCCATCGCGGCGTCCGGCTGGCGATCTCCTTCCCCGAGATCATCGCCATGCAGGCGCGCGCCATTCTCGAGGCGGCGCTCGACGTCGCCGACCAGACCGGCACTCCGGTCGATCTGGAAATCATGGTGCCGCTGATCGCCGGCAAGGCCGAGCTCGATCTAGTCAACGGCCATATCCGCGCCGCCGAGGCGCTGGTGCGGAAGATCCATGGCCGCGCGCCCGCCTATCAGCTCGGCACCATGATCGAGCTGCCGCGGGCCGCACTCGCCGCCGGCGAACTCGCCCGCGAGGCGACCTTCTTCTCGTTCGGCACCAACGACCTGACGCAGACGACCTTCGGCATTTCGCGCGACGACGCCGCCACCTATCTCGGCACTTATCTCGCCAAGGGCATCTTGCCGCACGACCCGTTCGCCTCGATCGACCGAGAAGGCGTCGGCGAGCTGATCCGCATCGCCTGCGCGCGCGGCCGTGCGACGCGGCCGGATCTGAAGCTCGGCGTCTGCGGCGAACATGGCGGCGACCCCGCCTCGATCCATTTTTTCGCCGAAATTAACCTTGACTACGTCTCCTGTTCGCCATTCCGGGTGCCCGTCGCCCGCCTGGCGGCTGCCCAGGCCGCCTTGCAAAACAGAGACTGAGCCATTCCCCTCCCCCTGCCTTGTGCTCCCGCCTCGGCCTGCCGGGCCGTTAACCGACTTTCAAGGTTAATGCCGCAGATTCAAGCCACGTGACCAGCAAACCACACTGGTCGGTGTTGTTCCGTGCGCGTGGAGTTGCGTCCCTCATGGCTGGTCTCGAGCGGTCTCCGACGACGGCAATGACATCCCGCGCCCATCTCGGCCGCGACCCTCGCCTCGTTCTCCGCAAGCGCCGCGCCAAGCCCTCCTTCCATCGCATCGCGCTGCTTTCCGGCCTGATCGCCGGCGGCTTTCTCGCCCTCTCGTCGACGACGGTGGCGCTGCAGGATGTCGCCAGCACCCATGGCAAGGACATGCCGGTGCAGCAGCGCTGGCTGGCGCGGCTGGTGCCGACGCCGAAGGGCGAGGCCTATCTGCCGGCCTTCGTGTCGACGCCGCCGACTACCCACGTCGCCGCCGAGGCGATCAGCGACGGCCTGATCATCGAGCCGGTACTCGACGTCATGAAGACCGGTCTCGTCTCGGCGCCCGAATTCATTCCGCCCAAGGTCAATCGCGGCGGCAAGCGCGACATCACGGTCGCGCTGCGCAAGCCCGAGCCGGTGCGCGCGGCCGCTCACTTCACCGCCGGCACCCTCAAATCGGCCAAGCTTCAGGACGTCTTCTCCAGCGCCAACGCCGTGCCGAAGATGGCCTTCATGACGGCGCAGGACATCGCCAAGCCCGATGGCGCGCTGCGATACGCCTCGAAGGAGGCCGTATCCGCCGGCACCGGCTCCGGGGACGCCGTGGCAAAGCCGGTCGTGACGCTGGCCTCGATCGCGCCGATCCCCCGCCGCAACGAACTCGCCCGCGCCGCCGGCAAGACCGGGGCGAAGAGCGCCAAGGGTTCGGACAATGTCGCCAGCGGCAGCGCCGTCGCCTCCGCCTATGCGCCGGCCGATATCGACAAGTCGATGAGCGCGCCGTTCCAGGCGCTGCTGGGCAAGCCGATGGGCGCGACGTCGATCGGCAAGGACGGCAAGCCCGACCATTGGTGGGTCATGAACAAGATCCCCAACAACGCCCGCTCCGCCACCGAGCAGAAATGCCTGGCGACCGCGATCTATTTCGAGGCGCGCGGCGAGCCGATGAAGGGCGAACTGGCCGTCGCCCAGGTCGTCATCAACCGCCTGAAGAACCCCGCCTATCCGAACACCGTCTGCGGCGTCGTCTACCAGAACAAGAACATGCGCAACGCCTGCCAGTTCTCGTTCGCCTGCGACGGCATCCCCGACCGGATCACCGACATGGAGTCGTGGAAGCGGGCGCAGATGCTGGCGAAGCGCGTGCTCAACGAGGACAATTGGTGGAACGCCGACGTCGGTTCGTCGACGCATTACCACGCAACCTATGTGAAGCCGCGCTGGGCCAGGACGATGAAGAAGATGCAGAAGCTCGGCCACCACGTCTTCTACAAGACCTATGGCGGCGGCTGGATCTGAGGCGCGAGGCCTGATGCTGACGGAACCCGTCCGAGACAGGTCCGGGTTCTTGGCGCGACCCCGGATGGGTTCGTAGTCCCGGACATTCCGCCCCCCGTCATCCCGGCGAAGGCCGGGATCCATCGATCCGCAAGGCTGGGCTCTTGGGTCGAAGACGCCGATCCGCCACGTGCACCACTCAGCCACAGCTCCGCTGATGCCAAAAGGTGGATCCCGGCCTTCGCCGGGATGACGGCGAGCGCGAGGCAACGTCGCGTGGGTGACGTCACGCGTGCTCCGACGGAGAGCGTGGGTGACGAGAGCGTCGGTGACGGAGAGCGAGGGGCGACGGAAGCGTGGTGCATACAAGCCTCGAAGCCCCCTACCCGATCTCCACGACGATCCTTCCCCGGACCTTGCCGTCGACGATCTGGCGCGCCGCGTCGAGCACGTCGTCAAAGGCGATGCGCCGGGTCATCGCCTCGAGCTTCACCCGGTCGAGGTCGCGGTCGAGCCGGTCCCATACGGCGACCCGGACGGGCTTCGGCACATAGACCGAATCGATGCCGTAAAGCGTCACGCCGCGCAGGATGAACGGCGCCACCGTGGTCGGCAGCTCCAGGCCGCCGGCGAGGCCGCAGGCTGCCACCGCGCCATCATAGCGGATCATGGAGAGGATATTGGCGAGCGTCTGGCCACCGACGACGTCGATCGCGCCGATCCAGCGCTCACGCGCCAGGGGCCTGCCCTCGCCTTCCAGTTCGGAGCGCGCGATCACCTCCGCCGCCCCCAGCCCCTTCAGATAGGCTGCCTCCTCCGGTCGCCCCGTCGAGGCGACGACGTGGTAGCCAAGACCGGCAAGCAGCGCGACCGCGATCGAGCCGACGCCGCCGGCCGCCCCCGTGACGAGAATCGGCCCGCCGGCCGGGCCGATGCCATGCCGCTCCAGCGCCATCACCGCCATCATCGCCGTATAGCCGGCCGTGCCGATCGCCATGCCTTCGTCCGGCGAGAAGCCGGAGGGCAGGGAGATCAGCCAGTCGCTCTTCCAGCGGGCACGCTCGGCCCAGGCGCCCAGATGCAGTTCGCCGACGCCCCAGCCATTCAGCAGCACCCGGTCGCCCGGCTTCAAGCCCGGCGCCAGCGACTGTTCGACGATGCCGACGCCGTCGACGCCCGGCACCATCGGAAACCGCCGCACCACCGGCGCCCGGCCGGTGATGGCGAGGCCATCCTTGTAGTTGACCGTCGAGCGCTCGATGCGAACGGTGACGTCGCCCTCCATCAGATCCGCGTCGGTCAGAGTCTCGAAGCCCACCGATTGCGCTCCGCTCGCGTCCTTGCGGATCAGGACGGCCTTGAAGCCGGGCATGGTCATTCTCCTCGCGGTTCGTTCGTCAAAGCAGTGCCGACCGGATCATAGGAAGTCGACGGCGGCTCGATAAGGCCGAACCGTCGATCGATAGCTGTGCCACGTTGCCGAAGGCTCCCGGACGGGCCGTTTCCGCCCCCCTTCCTCCGGTCACCGGGCCACGCTTCCTTGACCGGGCGGGCGCCGCGCGATTAGGGTGCGCCGCCTTCGCGTCGCATCACGCACGCGTCCGAATTTCTCAAGGTTTGCCGGTGTTCGACACGCTTCCTCCGCACATGCGCCCCGACCGGTCCTTCCAGGGCCTGATCCTGACGCTGCAGCGCTTCTGGGCCGATTATGGCTGCGCGATCCTGCAGCCCTACGACATGGAAGTGGGCGCCGGTACCTCGCATCCCTCGACCATGCTGCGATCGCTCGGTCCGAAGCCGTGGAAGGCCGCCTATGTGCAGCCCTCGCGCCGGCCGAAGGACGGCCGCTATGGCGAGAACCCGAACCGGCTGCAGCACTATTACCAGTTCCAGGTCATCCTGAAGCCGAACCCGCCCAACCTGCAGGAGCTCTATCTCGACTCGCTGCGCGCCATCGGCATCAACATGGCGCTGCATGACGTGCGCTTCGTCGAGGACGACTGGGAGAACCCGACGCTCGGCGCCTGGGGCCTCGGCTGGGAATGCTGGTGCGACGGCATGGAAGTGTCGCAGTTCACCTATTTCCAGCAGGTTGCCGGCATCGAGTGCAATCCGGTCTCGGGCGAACTCACCTACGGGCTCGAGCGCCTCGCCATGTATGTGCAGGGCGTCGAGAACGTCTACGACCTGAACTTCAACGGCCGCGAGGGCGACGAGAAGGTCACCTATGGCGACGTCTTCAAGCAGGCCGAGCAGGAATATTCGAGGCACAATTTCGAGTATGCCGACACGGAGATCCTGTTCCGCCGCTTCGCGGATTGCGAACGGGAATGCCAGGCGCTGCTCGCCGCCGGCGGCATGGTGCTGCCGGCCTATGACCAGTGCCTCAAGGCAGGCCACGCCTTCAACCTGCTCGATGCGCGCGGCGTGATCTCCGTCACCGAGCGCCAGAGCTACATCCTGCGCGTCCGCGAACTGGCCAAGGCCTGCGGCGCCGCCTGGCTCGAAACCCCGGCCGGGGGAAAAGAATAAATGCCCGATCTTCTGCTTGAACTCTTCTCTGAGGAAATCCCCGCCCGCATGCAGCGCAAGGCGGCGGAGGATCTGAAGAAGCTCGTCACCGACGCGCTCGTCGAGGCCGGCCTGCATTACGAGGGCGCCAAGGCGTTCTCGACGCCGCGCCGCCTGGCGCTGACCGTCAACGGCATCCCGACCCATTCGGCCGCGACCCGCGAAGACCGCAAGGGCCCGAAGGTCGGAGCGCCCGACGCCGCCATCCAGGGATTCCTTCGCGGCGCTGGACTTACTTCGCTGGATCAGGCGCATGTCCATTCGGATCCGAAGAAGGGCGATTTCTACGTCGCCCATATCGAGAAGCCGGGCAGCGACACCAAGGACGTGATCGCGGCCGCAATCCCCGCCATCATCCGAGCCTTCCCCTGGCCGAAATCCATGCATTGGGGCTCGGGCAAGCTGCAATGGGTGCGGCCGCTGCAGTCGATCGTCTGCACCTTCGGCCCGGAGACGGAAGAGCCGGAAGTCATCGATTTCGAGATCGACGGCATCCGTTCCGGCAACGTCACCTATGGCCATCGCTTCATCGCGCCGAGCGCGATTTCCGTGAAGCGCTTCGACGACTATGTCGAGAAGCTCGACAATGCCTCCGTCGTGCTCGACGCCGACCGCCGCAAGGACATCATCCTGCATGACGCGCGCGACCGGGTGTTCGCGCTCGGGCTGGAGCTGGTCGAGGACGAGGGCCTGCTCGAGGAGGTCTCGGGCCTGGTCGAATGGCCGGTCGTGCTGGTCGGCACCTTCGAGGAAGATTTCCTGGCGATCCCGCCGGAAGTGATCCGCGCCACCATCCGCGCCAACCAGAAGTGCTTCGTCGTCCGCAGGCCGGGCACCACCGAGCTCGCCAACCGCTTCGTGCTCGTCTCGAACATCGAGGCGATCGACGGCGGCGAGGCGATCACGGCCGGCAACAGCCGCGTCATCCGCGCCCGCCTGTCCGACGCCAAGTTCTTCTACGACACCGATCTGAAGACCCGTCTCGAGGACCGGCTGCCGAAGTTCGAGCAGATCGTCTTCCACGAGAAGCTCGGCACGCAGGCAGAACGCATTCTGCGCCTGCAGAAGCTCGCCGCGGCGATCGCGCCGCTGGTCGGCGCCGATGTCGACAAGGCGCGGCGTGCGGCGCTGCTCGCCAAGACCGACCTCGTCACCGAGGTCGTCGGCGAGTTTCCGGAAGTCCAGGGCCTGATGGGCAAGTACTACGCCATAGCCCAGGGCGAGGACGGCTCGGTCGCTACCGCGATCGAGGATCACTACAAGCCGCAGGGCCCGGGCGACCGCGTGCCGACCGATCCCGTCGCGATCGCCGTGGCGCTCGCCGACAAGCTCGACACGCTGACCGGCTTCTGGGCGATCGACGAGAAGCCGACCGGCAGCAAGGACCCCTATGCGCTGCGGCGCGCAGCACTCGGCATCATCCGCATCGCGCTCTCGATCGATGCCAAGCTGTCGCTGAACGCGGCCATCGCCAAGGCGATCGCCGGCTACAACGACCAGACCGAAGCCGAAGCGCTCACCGCCTACGAGACGGAGCAGAGCACCGTCTCGACCGAGGACGTCGACGGCGAGCAGGATCTCGACAACGCGCTGGAGAGCTTCGGCCGCCGGCTGCGCCGCGATCTCGACGCCAAGACGCCGGCGATCACTGCCGACCTGATCGCCTTCTTCGCCGACCGGCTGAAGGTGCAGTTGCGCGACCAGGGCGCCCGGCACGACCTCGTCGACGCCGTGTTCGCGCTCGGCAACCAGGACGACCTGCTGCTGATCGCCCGTCGCGTCGAGGCGCTCGGTCAGTTCCTCGATACCGAGGACGGCAAGAACCTGCTCGCCGGCTATCGCCGCGCCGCCAACATCCTCAAGGCCGAGGAAAAGAAGGGCGACAGCTTCGATGGCGCGGTGGATGCCTCGCATCTGCTGGTTTCGGAGGAGCGCACGCTGCATGTGGCCGTCGCCACGGCGCGCGCCGAAGCCGAGGCCGCCGTTGCGCGCGAGGACTATGAAGGCGCGATTTCGGCGCTGGCCCGCCTGCGCGCGCCGGTCGATGCGTTCTTCGACAAGGTGCTGGTCAATGCCGAGGAGCCGGAAGTCCGCGCCAACCGGCTCCGGATGCTGAACGCCATCCGCAGCGCGACGCTGGCGGTTGCGGATTTCTCCAAGGTCAGCGGCTGATCGCGCCAGTGCACGCGGTCACAGGCCTGTGACCCGCTTCATACGATCGGACGACGGCGTGGGACATGGTGCCCATGCCGTCGACCGGGACTAGGCCCGGAGCGAATTCCGAACACCGGATCGCCTGAGGCGCGCGGACGACATGACGTCGCTCCGGGATCGCGTCGCCATCGATGGCAAGCTCGGAGGAGCCCATCATGACGACCCAGACCTCTCGTGCCGCAAAGTCGAAACGCATTTCCTTCACCCTGGCGGCCTTCGCCGTCGCGTCCCTGTTCATCGCCGACATCGCTCCGGCAGTCGCCCAGCAGGCAGCGCCGTCGCGCACGCCCTCGTCGACGGTTCCCGGCGGGCCGGATGGCGGCAATGGGGGTGGTGGCGGCATGCGGTCGATCGCCTGCGGCGAATATGGCTATGCCAACATGCCGTCCGGCTGCCTGACCCAGGCGATGTCCTGCATCTGCCCGAACGACAGCGACCCGAACTATCGGGCGCCATCCAGCTGCGAGGGAATTCAGCGCAATGTCCGGCGCGCCGCCGAGCGGCAATGCGCCATCCACACCGGCGCGATGCGCCGCGTGTTGTAGCCGGGACGCGGAGCACGCGTCCCCTCTTCCGGTAGTGAAAGCGGCCGTCAGCGGTCGCTGGGGCGATAGATGCCTGTCACGGGATCCTGAACGAGCGTCGCCATCGGCCGGTTCGCCATGGCACGCTCGGCCTCCCGCAGCCGAACCGCGACGCGCTCGCGCGTCTTGATCAGGGTCCGGGCGGCGACAACACCCAGCGTACCCAGCAGCGCCAGCATCAGAACCTGAGGCATCATTTCATCCTTCCCTGTCGAGCCGGCGGCTCGTCCGATCCAATTGCCTGAACACCGACGACGGATCGGCCCGCGACTAGAGCCCGTACCGAGCCCAATGCGCGCGTTCTTCCAGCGTGGAGACCGCACCTTCCACCATATTGGCCGCAATCGCGGCGGAGGCAAGGCCACCGGGGCCGCCACCGCCGAACCGCGCCAACACGCCGCGCTTCGGCGCGATCAGCGCCATCCGCATCTTGTCGCCGAAACGGCCGCGCAAATAGGAGCGCAGATCGCCGATCCGGTCGACCAGGCCGAGCTCCAGCCCCCGCGTCCCCGACCAGAAGGCACCGGAGAACAGCGTCGGATCATCCGCCAGCCGCTCGCCGCGCCGCGACCGCACCAGGTCGATGAACATGTCGTGCACATCGCGCTGCAGCGACTTCAAGTGCTGGATGTCGCTTTCCTTCTCCGGCTTGAAGGGATCGAGCATCGCCTTGCTCTCGCCAGCGGTATAGACGCGGCGCTCGACGCCGATCTTCTCGATCAGCTTCTCGAAGCCAAAGCCGGCCGAAACGACGCCGATCGAGCCGACGACCGAGCTCTGGTCGGCGATGATGACGTCGCCAGCCAGCGCGATCATGTAGCCGCCGGAAGCCGCGACATCCTCGACCCCGATGATCACTTCCTTCTTGTTCTCTTCGGCGAGCGCGCGGATACGCTTGAAGATCTGATGCGACTGGACCGGCGAGCCGCCGGGCGAGTTGATCAGGATGGCCACCACCGGCGCCTGCTTGTTGGCGAAGGCGCGGTTCAGCTGCGCGGCGACACCGGCAAGTGTCATGCCGGTTCGAAGAGGCGACACCGCGCCGATCACGCCGGACAGGCGCACGACGGGAATGACGATCTCCCCCTTGCGGAAACGCGCCGGAAGCAGCTTGAGGAAGGATTGCTTGAGGTCCTGGATCACGGTGATCAAACCTTCATGAGGGGATCGGCAGTGGTCTCGCCCCAACCGGGGTCGGACCAGACGGGATGGATGTCGGCGAGCGAGGCGCCGTCGCGCAGGATGGCCGCGACGCCGGGAAGGAACGGGGAGCCGGAACCGCCATGCAGGACCAGGCCCGGCAACAGGCGCATCGCTCCCCGGCTCGCCTTGACGCCGCGCACCAGCACGCGGGTCGCCGGCTCGGCGGAACGGGGATGCAGCGGCAGGACGGCGAGCGCGCCGAAGCGGCCGTCACAGGCGGCGAGAATGGCCGGCAGTCGATCGGCAGGCAGGATCGCTGCCAGCGTGCCCTGCGAACGGACGAGCGCGGCGGCGGCGCGAAACCAGTCGTCCAGCCCGCCATCGGCGAGCACATGGGCGCGAGCGCGAAAATCGTCCGGCGAGGCGCGGACGCGGCCGCGGTCGTGAAAGGGCGGGTTCATCAGCGCGTGATCGAAGCTTTCGGGTATCAGGCCGGCCGCCTTGCGGGTTTCGCCGGCGAGCAGATCCGCGACGACGACATCGACCCTCGCCGCGAAGGCGGCATTGGCCGGCCGCTCCAGCGCCGAGCGCGCGCAAGCGGCGAGATCGGCCTCGCGCTCGACCAGCACGATATGCGCCCGAGCTGCGCGCGCCGCCAGGGCAAGCCCGGCGACACCGGCCCCGGCGCCGAGATCGACGACGCGGCCCCGGACGCTAGGACCAAGGGACGCGGCCAGGATGACGGCGTCGAGGCCCGAACGATGATGCCCGCGCGCCGGCTGGACCGCTTCCACCCGGCCGCCGAGGAACGCATCGATCGTCGTCTCGAGGCCTGTGTCGAGCATCGCCTAGGACTCCTCCGGCAGTTCGCCGCCAATGCCCGCATCGGTCAGAAGCTTGCGCGCATCCTGGATCTCGTCGGCAAGCACCAGGATGCGCCGCGGCAGCACGCCGAGCGACCCTTCCATGACACTCATGTTCTGATCGACGACCAGATGTTCAATGCCGGCGTCCTTCAGGAGTGCCTCGACGAAGGAAATCATGACGATGTCGTTGGTGCGGATGAGCTCTTCCATATCCCCTCAAGGGCGGTTGCGGACGATGATCGGTGCGGTCGAGCCTAAGGCCGGGCGGGCGCGGCGGCAATGATGCGCGGAGTACCGCGCCGGGAATCATCGCAACGCAGCAATAAAGTGCCCCGTCGGCGCCGTCAGGGCCGTTCTGAGCCATCGTGTCACTTGTTCCGATCCCCCCGGCCCCCTATTGTCGCCCGCGAAACAGAGGCGAACCGGGAGCGTTGCCCGTGGGATTGGTAGTTCCGCTCGACGAGAGCAAGAAGAAGGGCGCAGCCCGGATCGAGCCTCTCGTCGCGCTTGTATCGGCCGACATGGAACGGGTGAACCAGATCATCCTTTCCAAGGCCGGATCCGATGTCGAGATGATCCCCGAGGTCGCCCAGCATCTGATCTCTTCGGGCGGCAAGCGGCTGCGGCCCATGCTGACGCTCGCCGCGGCGCGCATGTCGGGCTATGAGGGCGATGGCCATGTGAAGCTCGCCGCCAGCGTCGAGTTCATGCATACGGCCACCCTGCTGCATGACGACGTGGTCGACGAGAGCGAGCTCCGGCGCGGCAAGCTGGCCGCGCGCATGCTCTGGGGCAACCAGGCCAGCGTATTGGTCGGCGATTTCCTGCTCGGCCAGGCCTTCCGCATGATGGTCGAGGTCGGCTCCATCGACGCGCTCGACGTCCTGTCGACGGCCGCCACCGTGATCGCCGAAGGCGAGGTCATGCAGCTTTCGGCCGCCAAGAACATGGCGACGACGGAAGAGGAATATCTGGCCGTCATCAAGGCAAAGACCGCGGCGCTGTTCGCCGCCGCCGCCGAGGTCGGACCGATCATCGCCGACAATGACAAGGTTCGCCGCGAGGCGTTCAGCGATTACGGCACCTATCTCGGCCTCGCCTTCCAGCTGATCGACGACGCGCTCGACTATGGCGGCAATTCCGCCGATCTCGGCAAGAAGGTCGGCGACGATTTCCGCGAGGGAAAGATCACGCTCCCCGTCGTGCTTGCCTACCGGCGCGGCTCGGAGAGCGAGCGCGCCTTCTGGCAACGCACGCTGGAAAAGGCCGATATTCAGGACGGCGACCTTGATAAGGCGATCGCCATCCTGCGCTCGCACCGGACGATCGAGGATACGATCGAACGCGCGCGCCAGTTCGGCGAGACCGCCCGCCAGGCGCTCGACGTGTTCCCGGATACGCCCTGGAAGGAAGCGCTGCTGGAAGTCATCGACTTTTGCATCGAGCGGGCGCACTGATAGTCCGACCTGCGGAGGCGCCAGCGGCCCTCCCGCAGACGCATCGCTTCGGCCGGAGGCCAGCTTGCGGGGTGGTCCTAAAAGCGCCATCCTCTTTGCCCAGCCTCGGAACCGAGGTTCTATACCAACCCACGGTATCAGACAGGATTCCGATGCACCGCACGCTGACATCGCTCGTCCGACCGCTTCGCTCCGTGGCGGTCTGTTTCGCATTGCTGGCCAGCACCAGCCTGATGGCCGGCGCCGCGGCTCAGGCCGAGACGTCGATCTCGGACCTTCTGGACGACGCCATGCCGACCCTGACGGGCAGCTATCTGGCGGCGCTGAGCGCGACCAATGCGCAGGACTATGATTCAGCGGTCCTCTTCTTCGAGGAGGCCCTGAGCCAGGATCCGGAAAATCCGATCCTGCTGGAGCGCACCTTCACGCTGCTTCTGGCGAATGGCGAGATCGAGCGCGCGATCCCGCTGGCCGAAGAGCTGGTCAAGCTCAACCCCGACAACCGGATCGGACGGCTGGCGCTGGGCGTGAAGGCCCTCAAGGCCAAGAAATACGCCGAGGCCGGCAAGCAGTTCGGCCAGGGCGACCGGGGTCCCCTCGCCAACATCTCGTCCGGCCTGATGTCGGCCTGGGCGGCGGAAGGCCAGGGCCAGACCGACGCGGCGCTGAAGATCGTCGACACGCTGCAGGGCCCCGAGTGGTACTCGGTGTTCAAGAACTTCAACATCGCGCTGATCAACGCCAATGCGGGCCGCACCGACGCGGCGCTGGCGGCGATCACCAAGGCCTATGAGGCCGAGGGCGGTTCGATGCGCGTCGCCGAGGCCTATGCCCGGATGATGGCGCGGGCCGGCAAGACCGAAGAGGCGAAGAAGGCCCTCGAAAGCTTCACCAAGAACAGCGTTGGCCATCCGGTCATCGCCGCGCTGCTGGCCGAGGTCAATGCCGGCAAGAAGCCGGCGCCGCTCGTGCGCAATCCGCAGGAAGGCGCCGCCGAGGTGCTCTATGGCCTCGGTTCGGCGCTCGGCGGCGAGAATGGCGGTTCCGACCTCGCTACCCTCTATTTGCGGCTGGCGCTCTTCCTGCAGCCCAAGAACGAACTCGTGCTGATGGCGCTCGGCGACCTGACGCAGAATGCCCAGCGTTTCGAGCGCTCGATCCCGATCTTCGAGCAGGTGTCGAAGTCGTCGCCGCTGCGGCGCAACGCCGAACTGCAGATCGCGCTCAGCTATGATGCGATCGGCAAGCATGACGACGCCGCGAAGCGGCTGAAGCGCCTGATCGCCGCCAATCCGCACGACATCGACGCGCTGACCACGCTCGCCACCATCCACCGCACCGGCAAGCGTTATGCCGAGGCGGCCGCCATGTACACCAAGGCGGTCAACTCGATCACCGACGACCATGCGCGCAACTGGCTGATCTATTTCTTCCGCGGCATCGCCTATGAGCGCGCCAAGCAGTGGTCGAAGGCCGAACCCGACTTCCTGAAGGCCCTGGAGATCACCCCGGACGAGCCGCAGGTGCTGAACTATCTCGGCTACAGCTGGATCGATCGCGGCCTCAATCTCGACCGCGCGACGGAGATGATCAAGAAGGCGGTCGAGCTGCGGCCGAACGACGGCTACATCGTCGACAGCCTCGGCTGGGCCTACTACAAGCTCGGCAAATACGAGGAGGCCGTCGGCCAGCTCGAACGCGCCATCTCGCTGAAAGCAGACGACGCCACCATCAACGATCACCTCGGCGACGCCTACTGGAAGGTGGGACGCAAGCTCGAGGCGACGTTCCAGTGGGCGCATGCGCGCGACCTGAACCCGGAGCCGGCCGACAAGGAGCGCATCCTGGCCAAGCTCGCCAAGGGCCTCGACAAGGTCGAGGAGACGCAGGTCGCCTCGGCCTCGACGGATACCGCCACCGACGGCAGCGCCGGCAATCCGGCGACGGGCGAGCAGTTCACGATCGAGGCTGGCGACAGCCTTTGGAAGGTCGCGCTCAAGGTCTATGGCGACGGCGAGCTCTACAGCCGGCTGATCGACGCCAACCGCGACAAGCTGCGCAACCCGAACAACATTCGTCCGGGCCTCGTCATCGACATTCCGAAGCTCGACACGGCGCAGTGACCAAGACGATCGGCAAAGCGCGCGACGCCGCTCCCGGCGTCGTGCTTGGCGCCGAGTTCGCCCCGGCGAAGATCAACCTCGCCTTGCACGTGACCGGCCGACGGGCCGACGGCTACCACACGCTCGACAGCCTCGTCGTATTCGCCGCCATCGGCGACACGATCGAAGCCACGACCGCCCCTCGCGATGCCGCGCCGACGCTCGAGATCGACGGCCCGTTCTCGGATGGGCTCGACGCCGGGCCGGACAATCTCGTCCTGCGCGCCGTGCGGGCGCATGCGGCGATGGGCGGCCATGTCGAAGGCCTTCATCTGCGGCTCGACAAGCAGCTTCCGGTCGCCTCCGGCATCGGCGGCGGCTCGGCCGACGCCGCGGCGACGCTGCGGCTGCTGGCGCGCCTCGCGCCCCTTCCCTCTGCGTCCACGGACCGGCAAGGAGCCGTCGCGGCCACCCTCGGCGCCGACGTGCCGATGTGCCTGCGCTCGACGCCGCTGCGCGCCACCGGCATCGGCGAGGTGCTGACCGCCGTCGCCGGCGTGCCACGGCTGCCGATGGTGCTGGTCAATCCGCGCGTCGCCGTTTCGACGCCGGCCGTGTTCCGGCGGCTCGACCGCGCCGACAATTCCGGCCTGCCCGCATTGCCGTCCGCCTTCGCCGATGCCGGCGCGCTGGCCGCATGGCTGCGCGCGACCCGCAACGATCTGGAAGCGCCCGCCATCGCCGCCCTCCCCGTCATCGCCAAACTCGTCGCCGCCGTCGGCGCCACGGAGCACTGCCTGCTGGCCCGGATGTCCGGTTCCGGCGCTACCGTCTTCGGCCTGTTCCCGGACGATGCAAGCACCGCCCGCGCCGCCGAACGCCTCGCCGCGGCGCATCCCGAGTGGTGGATCGTCGCGACCCACTCAGCCGGCAGCTAGCCCGCTTTCCTCCCGGCCCGGCACGGACTATGTCTCGACTAGCGACATCTAGCAGGACGAGGACATCCGCCATGGCCGCCACCGACGAGAGCCTGCCCTTCATCCCCGTTCGCTTCGCCGTGCTCGCGGTCTCCGACACTCGCTCGCTCGAGGATGACCGCTCCGGCAGGACCCTGGCCGAGCGCATCGAGGGGGCCGGCCATGTCCTGGCCGAGCGCGCCATCGTTCCCGACGACGTCGAGGAGATCCGCACCATCGTCTCGTGCTGGATCGACGATGACGGCATCGACGCCATCATCACCACCGGCGGCACCGGCTTCACCGGCCGCGACGTCACGCCCGAGGCCATCGAGCCACTGTTCGAAAAGCGCATGGACGGCTTTTCGGCCGTCTTCCATCGCCTGAGCTACGACAAGATCGGCACCTCGACGGTGCAGTCGCGCGCGACGGCGGGCGTCGCCAACGCGACGTTCATCTTCGTGATTCCGGGATCGCCTGGCGCCTGCAAGGATGCCTGGGACGGCATCATCCAGGTGCAGTTCGACTATCGCAGCCGGCCGTGCAACTTCGTCGAGATCATGCCGCGCCTCGACGAGCATCTGAAGCGGGGCAAGCTGAAGGCCTGAGGATCAGGCGCCGGCGCCGCGCGAAATGGCGCGCGCCCGCAGGAAGGAAAGCCGGCCCCTGCCAATGCGACGGCCGAGATCGCTCTCGGCGAGCCGGGCTCCGCCGCGGTGGCCGCCGACGGCGCGATAGAGGCTCGACGGGACGAGAAGGCCCTGCTCCGGCAGCGGCGCCGCCAGCAGCTTGGCGCGCAGCACGGCGACCAGTTCCCGCAGGCGCGACTGCCAGCCGAAGCCGGCATGGGCGAGCCGGAACGAGGCCGCCCGCGACGCGCTGCCCGCCATCGCCAGCCGATCGATGAAATCGCGCGCCTCGCGCTGCCAACCCGCTTCGAGCATCACGTCGGGCGACAGGAACAACAGCCAGTCCGAGCGCGCCATTGCGGCCCCCTTGGCCAAATCGGCGCCCCGCTCGCCGACGCCTTCGACGATCTTGCAACCGGCCGCGTCGGCGACGGCGATCGTGCCGTCGGTCGAGCCGCTGTCGACGACGATCACCTCGCGCACCATGCCGTCGGCCGCGGCCGGAACGAGCGCCGCCAGCGCATGCGCCAGCGCCAGCTCGTCATTGCGGGTTGAAAGGATCACGCTGATCATTCCTTCGATCTTAGCGACAATTTTTGCGACTGCGAGATGAAACAGGCGGGACGTTCCGTCGCAACGTCATGTGTTCTTGTTTTGTTCTCGAAAGGCGCGTATGAGTCTTGGCATGTCGCTCGCACGCTCCCTCCCCCCGCATCTCGACCCGCTGCTGCTGCAGACGGACCCGGCACTTGCCGCGTCGATCGATCCTGACCGTCGACGCGGCCGCGGCGCCCAGAGCAACAGCTCTGGGCGCTTTGAGCGCTTCCAGTCGATCCCGTTCGACGATGGCTGGCAGACGCTGGACGAGCTGCCGCCGTTCAAGACGGAAGTGCAGCCGGAAAAGGCACGGACGATCATCACGCGCAACGATTCGCCCGATCTCGCCTTCGACCGGTCGATCAATCCGTATCGCGGCTGCGAGCATGGCTGCTCCTACTGCTTCGCCCGGCCGACGCACGCCTATATGGGCTTGTCGCCCGGCCTCGATTTCGAATCGAAGCTTTTCTACAAGCCGGACGCCGCGAAACTTCTCGAGAAGGAGCTTTCCGATCCGGCCTACAAGCCGCGCACGATCGCCATCGGCACCAATACCGATCCCTACCAGCCGATCGAGCGCCAGCACCGCATGATGCGCGACATCCTGGAAGTGCTCGACCGGTTCAACCACCCGGTCGGCATCGTCACGAAGTCGGCCCTGGTGCTGCGCGACGTCGACATTCTCAGCCGCATGGCCGAACGCGGGCTCGCCAAGGTGGCGCTGTCGATCACCACCCTCGACCGCAAGCTGGCGCGCGACATGGAGCCACGCGCCGCGACGCCGGGCCGCCGGCTCGATGCGCTGCGGGGTCTCGCCGATGCCGGCGTCCCGGTCGGCGTGCTGGTCGCCCCCATCATTCCGGCGCTCAACGATGCCGAGATCGAGCGCATTCTCGACGCGGCGGCGGCGGCCGGCGCCACCGAGGCCGGCTATGTCCTGCTGCGCCTGCCGCTCGAAGTCAGCGAGATCTTCAAGGAGTGGCTGCTGCGTCACTACCCCGGCCGCTTCCGGCATGTACTTTCGGTGCTGCGATCGATGCGCGGCGGCAAGGACTATGATTCGACCTTCGGCAAGCGGCAGCGCGGCGAAGGTCCCTATGCCTGGCAGATCGGCCGCCGCTTCGAGATCGCGGCGCAGCGGCTCGAGCTCAACCGGCGCAATCTCAAGCTCCGCACCGACCTGTTTTCCCCACCCGTTCGCCAGCCGGCCCAGCTCAGCCTGTTCTAGGGCCCGTACTCCATTGGAAACGAGGCAGCGCTTGATGGAAGCCGGGTCAGTTCCAGGAGATGATGGCGACGTTGGGCCTCACCCAACGAGACGGCAGCGACGCCGAAATGGCCCGGTTTCGGTCAAGCCCTCCGGGTTGGGCGAAAATCATGCGCCAGTGCGTCGCCGATCCGCGCCGATGGATAGCCATCGCTGTGGTCGGCTCCTGCCTGCGCAGGATTTTGGCCCAAAGCTGCCCCATTTCCAATGGAGTACGGACCCTAGCCCGGCAGCCGCCGGAACGCTTCTGTGCTAACAAGGAGGGATCTGGCGCGCATGTGGCAGGCGCCCGGCGCCGGCATCGCATGCCGCTCCCCTGCTGCGATCGGAGTGCAAATTGGCGGATCAACTTCCCGGAGCCACAGCGAAGCTCGCTTTGCTGATCGACGCCGACAATGTTCGGGCCGACTTCCTGCCGATCATCATCCGCGAGGCCTCGACCATCGGCCGCGTCGTGATTCGTCGTGTCTACGGCCATTTCGCCTCCAGCGCGATGAACCAGTGGCAGCCGCTGCTGCATTCCCATGCTCTGACGCCCGTGCATGTGCCGCCGGCCGCAGTCGGCAAGAACGCCACCGACATGAAGCTCGCCATCGAGGCGATGGACATGCTGCACGAGAAGGGGCTGGACGGCTTCTGCATAGCCTCCAGCGACAGCGATTTCACCACGCTCGCGAGCCGCATCCGCGAGGACGGTCTCGCCGTCTATGGCTTCGGCGAGCAGAAATCGACCAAGCCCTATGTCGCCGCCTGCGACCGCTTCTTCTATTGCGACCTGCTGCTGGCGGAAGAGCGCCAGACCGGCGGTCCGGCCAAGACGGCGAGCAAGGCCCCCGCGAAGTCGGCGCCGCGCTTGCCGCGCGACGAGATCTTCGCGGCGATCGAGGACGTGTCGGGCGACGACGGCTGGGCGCATCTCGGGCCGGTCGGCACCATCCTGTTCAAGCGCATGCCGGATTTCGACCCGCGCAATTTCGGCTTCCGCAAGCTGGTCGACCTAATGGAGACCGTGGCCGGCGTCGAGGTCAAGCGGGTCGATCTGGAGGCCGGCGGCAAGGCCGTGATGATCCGGCTGAAGGTCAAGTAGCCGATCCGCTGCGTCCCAAAAGCAACGTCGCCGGATAAAGACAATCTCGGCCTTGTGCAGCTTCCGCTACGTTCACTAGAACGGGACGACAGCATTCATTCATGAGGGTCGCCGTGCTCAAGGCCGCACAGTCCGAACTCGACTATCTGGTCAGCCACATCGCCCAGGCCGTGCGCTCGGCCGCGTCGTTCGACGATCCGTTCTATCATCTGGTCCTCGACGGCATTTTTCCGCACGACATCTACGCCGAGATGCAGGAGCTGATGCCGTCGGCCAACCATTTCCGCGCCCTGGCAGGGCGCGGAAATGTCAACATCCGTACCGATGGCAGCGCGACCCGCGTCAAGGTGGACCTGTTCCCGGAATATCTGCGCCACCTTGAGGGCCGGCGGAAGGCGATCTGGAACCTGGTCGGCGCCGCGCTCTGCGCGGAGCCGGTGCGCGACGCCTTCGTCGCGCGGCTGGAGCCGGGCCTGAAGCGCCGCTTCGGCAATGCCTACAAGCCGAGCGACTTCTTCCCGATCCCGATGCTGACCCGCGACACGTCCGGCTATCGCATCCCCGAGCACACCGATACGCGCTGGAAGGGCATTACCGTCCAGCTCTATCTGCCGCGCGACGAGCAGTTGAACGGCGTCGGCACCGTATTCTCCTCGCGCGAGCCCGAGGGCGGCTTCACGCGCGTCAAGCAGATGGATTTCGTGCCGAACCACGGCTACGCCTTCGCCGTCGGCGACAACACCTGGCATTCGGTCGACCCAACCGGCGTTCTGCCGACCTCGCGCGACAGCATCCTGCACACCTATTTCGTCGACCAGACCGCCTTCGAGAAGGCCCGTAACCGCGGCAAGCGCGTCGGCAACTTCCTGAAGAACGAATTCCGCCAGCTCGTCGGCAGCTGAGCTCGACCCGTCTCGCGGCACGCCAACGGATCGCGGCGGATCAAACCGCCGCACCCACTTCGAAAGCGGCGCTTGCCGCTTGCAATCAGCAGGCCGGTCGGGGATTTTCCGGCCATGGCACGCCGCACCGCAAACGAATCGCCGCTCCTGTTCGAGCTCCCGCCCGTCCCCACCGACGCGATCGAGCGACGGCTGCGCCGAAGCGGCCTGAAGGCGATCGCCGGCGTCGACGAGGCCGGCCGCGGGCCGCTGGCCGGGCCGGTGGTGGCTGCCGCCGTCATCCTCGATCCGAAGAACATTCCGGACGGGCTGAACGATTCCAAGAAATTGACGGCGCCGGCGCGCGAGGCGCTGTTCGAGCAGATCATGGCATCGGCGCATGTCTCGGTCGTCGCCGCCTCGGTGCTTCGGATCGACACCACCGACATCCGCCAGGCGACGCTGTGGGCGATGACGCGCGCCATCGCCGGCCTGCCCCATGCGCCGGATCTCGCCATCATCGACGGCAACGACGTGCCCCCCGCCCTCGCCTGCCGGGGCGAGGCCTATGTGAAGGGCGACGCCCGCTCGGTCTCGATCGCCGCCGCCTCGATCATCGCCAAGGTGACGCGCGATCGCATGATGGTACGAGCCGCGGCGCATTTCCCAAATTACGGCTTCGAGCGCCACATGGGTTACGGCACTGCCATTCACATGGCCGCGCTGACGACGCTTGGCGCCTGCCCGCTGCATCGGTCCAGCTTCGCGCCGATCCGGGCGCTGCGCACAAACGAAAACGCCGCCGGCAGAGCCGACGGCGTCATTTTTCCGATCGAGGAAATCCTCGTCGACTGAACCGGCCTAGTTGAGGCGGTTCTTGACGTCGGCGATCGAGGCGGCCACCAGATCGGCACCAGCCTTGCCCGCGAGCTTGGCCGAGAGGATCTTCTCTGCGGCAGCAATCGAGACATCGGCGGAAAGCGCCTTCACTTCCTGCAGAGCCTGGTGCTCGGCCTGGGTGATCTTGTCCTCGGCCATCTTGGTGCGGCGCGTGACGTAATCTTCCATGTCGGCTTTTGCCACCTCGGCCAGGGCAACCGCTTCGCGGCGGGCCTTGTCGATGATGGTCTGTGCTTCGGTCTCGGCGTCGCGAGCCCGCTTCTGATAGTCAGCAAGCAGCGCGGCGGCTTCCTCACGAAGGCGCTTGGCTTCGTCGAGGTCCTTGGCGATGCTTTCGGAGCGGGCGTCGAGCGCCTTGCCGATCTTGGTGTGCACGCCGACATAGACGAGCAACACGAAGAAGAGGATCAGGCCGACAAGGGCGAAAAAGGAGGCATCGATTGGCATAGGTCGCTCGCCCCTTACTTCGTCGCCACGGCGGAGACGGCCTTGGCCACCTCGTCCGGGCTCGGTTGATGTCCGCTCAGCGCGGCGACGACAGCAGCTGCCGTCTCCTCGGCGATGGCGTTGACGTCGCCAAGAGCCTTGGCCTTGATTTCGCCGATACGGCCTTCGGCCGCCTCGAGCTTCGCGGCGAGCGAGGCTTCGATGTCGGCACGCTGCTTGGTAGCAGCAGCCTTGGCCTCGTCCGTGCTGGCCTGGGCAATGGCATGAGCCGCGCTCTTCGCATCCGCGAGAGCCTTCTCATAAGTGCCGAGAGCCTTGTCGGACTCGATACGAAGACGCTGGGCTTCTTCCAGATCACCGGCGATCCGCTGTGCACGGCCTTCGACGATCGTGCTCAGACGCGGCACCAGAACCCGCTTCATCAGCAGATAGAGCAAGCCGAAGAAGACGACATACCAAAGGATCTGCGACGGGAATTTCTGCGTATCGAAGGGCGGGAAAGGTGCCTTCCCCCCTGCCTCGTGCCCGACCTCGGTATGTGTCTCAGTCGGCGCCGGCGGAACGTCGGCAGAAGCCGGCGCGGGCGCGGCATCTTCGGCGTGGGCAGGCGAGATGAACCAAGTCATCGAAGACCCCAGATCGTAGAACAAAACACATGCGACGGCACGAGGCCGCCGCATGAGGCTTCACCCGGCCGCCTTGCGGCGGCCTTGAAGGGATCAGACCACGAAGAGCAGGAGCAGCGCGACCAGCAGCGAGAAGATGCCGAGTGCTTCCGTCACGGCGAAGCCGAGGATCAGGCGGCCGAACTGGCCATCAGCAGCCGACGGGTTGCGCAGGGCGCCCGACAGGTAGTTCGAGAAGATGTTGCCGAGGGCGAGAGCCGTTCCGGCCATGCCGAAGCAGGCAAGACCAGCACCGATGAACTTTGCAGCTTCCGCTTCCATTTTAATGCTCCTTGAAGACGTAATTTCGGGTTGGAAGGACGTGTAACTTCGCCGACCTGCTGATCAATGCCCGGGATGGAGGGCGTCGTTCAGATACATGCAGGTAAGGACCGTGAAGATGTAGGCCTGGAGGAATGCGACCAGGAATTCGAGGGCCGTGAGGCCGACCGTCATGACCAGCGGCAGGATCGCTCCACCGACGCCGATCGCGCCGAGACTGGCCATGCTCGCCACAAAGCCGGCAAACACCTTCAGGGTGATGTGGCCGGCAAGCATGTTGCCGAAGAGACGAACCGAGAGGCTGATCGGACGCGAGAGGAACGAGATGACCTCGATCGCGGAAACCAGCGGCACGACGGCCATCGGGACGCCGCTCGGCACGAACAGGCCGAGGAAGCCGAAGCCGTGCTTGGCGAAGCCGTAGCCGACCACCGTCAGCATCACCGTCATCGACAACAGGAAAGTGATGATGATCTGGCTCGTCGCCGTCATGAAATAGGGGAACATTCCGAAGAAGTTCGCCACCAGGATGAACATGAAGAGCGAGAAGACCAGGGGGAAGAAGCGCATCCCCTCCTTGCCCGTGCTCGACCGGAGCGTGCCGGCGACGAATTCGTAGGCGAGTTCCGCAACCGACTGCAGGCGGCCGGGGATCAGGCTGTTCTTCGCGGTCGCGAGGTAGAGGAAGCCGGCGACGATCGCCACCGTAGCACCCATCGCAAAGGCGGAGTTGGTGAAATGGAACTCCGTGTCCCCGATCGTGCCGATCTGGAAGAATTCCTGGATGTGAAACTGATGGATCGGATCGTTAGCCACCGAGCCCGCCTTCTTCGCCTGAGTCTGACCGAGGCCTATGCCACGACCTTAAAACTTACTTCGCCCGTTTGCCCTTGGACGACACCTGCCGCGCCTCGGGCTGTGCAACCTTGCCGACCGATCGCAGGACGTTAAGAACACCTGCGACGAACCCGAGCAAGAGGAGAATGATCATTCCCCACGGTGACGTGCCCAGCCAATAGTCGAACAACCAGCCGAGACCGGCGCCGACGATCACACCCGAGACGAACTCGCTGACCACCCGCAAGGCCACGCTCATACCCTGAGCATTGACGCGCGCGGAGGGATCATCCGCTTCCGCCCGTCTTGCCTCGCCATGTGCCTTGTCGAGCTTCTGACTGAGCGCACGCAACCTTTCGGACAACGCAGCTTCGTCCTCGGCCATCCGCCTGATCTTCTCTCCGTCACCCGGCGAACCCGTGTCGCTCATCGCGTCATCCCTGCCAAGTGACGGTAAAGCCTCTCAAAGCCTCATGCCGCCCCCGAAACCGCGCGCACCATAGTGAGGCCTCCCCACTGTGTCAAGAAGCCGTGAACGCATCATAACTACTTGATTTTATTAGAGTTTACGTGAGCGGAAGTGAGACATTTTGGCCAAATGGGCGAATCCTTGACGAGCACGGCGTTCACAGCGCCCGGCCGTCATGCGACAACAGGGCCATGAGCGACAGCAAGAACAGTAAGGTCAATCGCGGCCCCCGGTCCATCGGCGCGCTGATCGGCAGCGTGATCGCCCCTGTCTGCGCCAAGCGCGGCTTCGCGACGGCGGACCTGATCTCGGCCTGGGCCGATATCGTCGGTCCCCGCTACGCCACCACGACGCTGCCGGAAAAGCTGACCTGGCCCCGCCGCGACCAGGCGAACGCGCCGGGGGGTGCGACACTGGTGATCCGTGTCGATTCGGGCATGGCTATCTATCTCCAGCACGAGACGGGCGTGCTGCTCGATCGAATCAACGGCTTCCTCGGCTTCGGCGCCGTGGCGCAATTGAAGATCGTGCAGGGGGTCGTTTCGCGTCCGGCGCCCCGGATCGTGGCGCCGCCGCCGCTGACGAAGGTCGAGGAGGAAGAGGTCGCCTCGACCGTCGCCTCGGTGGAAAGCGATGGGTTGCGCGAGGCCCTCGCACGGCTCGGCCGCGGGGTCTATGGTTCCGCCAGACGGCCGTGAGGTCGGGCGGGCTGACAATCGCCGCAATTGGTCGGATAAGTTTCGCGCAAAGCGTGTCAATCGCTCCGCCGTTCCCCAAGGGGCCGCGCGGCGCCCAAGGAGAACAGGAACCGTGACGTTCAATCGCAGACAGTTTCTCGGCCAGGTCGGAGCCGGCTCGCTTGCCGTCGGCGCACTCGCAATGCTGCCGGGCGCCGCTCACGCCGCCGGCGAGACGGTTGATGTCGCGGAGCTGCTGAAGCCCGGCCCGCTCGGCGACAACCAGCTCGGCGATCCGAAGGCCGCGACCAGCGTGGTCGAGTACATGTCGCTGACATGCTCGCACTGCAAGCATTTCCACGACACCACCTGGAAGCCCTTCCGCGAGAAGTATGTCGACACCAACAAGGTGAACTTCATCCTGCGCGATTTCCCGCTGGATCCGCTGGCGACGGCGGCGATCATGCTGTGCCATGCCGCCCCCAACAACAACTTCTTCCCGATGGTCGACCTGCTGTTCGCCCATCAGGAAAAGTGGGCGTTCGTCGAGGATCCCGTCAGCGCGCTGCTGGCGCTGTCCAAGCAGGTCGGTTTTACACAGGAGACTTTCGAGCTGACCTTGAAAAACCAGGCTCTGCTCGATGGTGTCAACGCGGTGAAGGAGCGTGGGGCGACCGTGTTCGGCGTCAACTCCACCCCGACCTTCTTTATCAACGGGGCCAGGCATCCGGGTGCACTCACGTTCGAGGAAATGGAAAAGCTGCTGGCGTAACCACGCCGGCTTCCAGCCGACCGGCATCGTGACGGCGCGCCCGCGCCGCCACGGACCGGGCCTCCATTCCCTGTCACCGGATTCCCCTCCCCCGCGGGGGAGGGTTCATCGCATGTCTCTTCGTCTCTCCAGCGCCGGTTCCGCGTCATGAAATTCACGCGGCTCCGCGTTCACGGCTTCAAATCCTTCGTCGAGGGAACGGACTTCCTGATCGAGCCGGGGCTGACCGGCGTGGTCGGGCCGAACGGCTGCGGCAAGTCGAACCTCGTCGAGGCGCTGCGCTGGGTGATGGGCGAGAGCTCGTACAAGAACATGCGCGCGTCCGGCATGGACGACGTCATCTTCGCCGGCAGCGGCAAGCGCCCTGCCCGCAACATGGCCGAAGTGACGCTGGTCGTCGACAATCATGACCACAAGGCCCCCGCCGCCTTCAACGATGCCGACGTGCTGGAAGTCACACGCCGGATCGAGCGGGAATCGGGCTCCGTCTACAAGATCAACGGCAAGGACGTGCGCGCCCGCGACGTCCAGCTGCTGTTCGCCGACGCTTCGACCGGCGCCCGTTCGCCCGCCATGGTCGGCCAGGGTCGGATCGGCGAGCTGATCTCGGCCAAGCCGCAGGCGCGCCGCGCGGTGCTCGAGGAAGCGGCCGGCATCTCCGGACTCTATTCCCGCCGCAACGAGGCGGAGCTGCGCCTGCGCGCCGCCGAGCAGAATCTCGAACGGCTCGAGGACGTGCTGTCCGAGCTCGAGAGCCAGCTCGAGGCGCTGCGGCGCCAGGCCCGCCAGGCCAACCGCTATCGCAATCTCTCCGCCGACATCCGCAAGACCGAGGCGACCGTCCTCTATCTGCGCATGCTCGCCTCAGCGGTTCAGATGCGGGATGCGGAGGCCGCGTTGCAGGCTGCCGGCGAGACGGTGGTCGCGCGCAGCGAAGCGCAGGCCAAGGCCGCCCGCGACCAGGCGGTCGCGGCCAGCGTCCTGCCCGGGCTGCGCGAGGCGGAAGCTGCCGCCGCGGCCGGGCTGCAGCGCATGACGCTCGCCCGCGACGCGCTCGACAGCGACGAGCGGCGGATGAAGGAACGGCTGGTCGACCTCGACCGCCGTCTGGCGCAATTGAATGAGGACATCCTGCGCGAACAGCGGATGGTGAGCGAGAACGCCGCCATCCTCGAAGGGCTGGACCGCGAGGAACAGATCCTGCGTCGCGACGAGACGGAAGCCGTCGGCCGGCAGGCGGAAGCGGACACCGCGCGCGGTCTCGCCGAAGCGAAGCTCGCCGAAACGGAGCGCAAGCTCGCCGAAGCGACGGCGGCGCACGCGGCGATCGCCGCGCGAAAATCGGAGCTCGAGCGCGCCCACCGCGAATCCGGCGAACGCACCGTGCGCGCACGCAACCAGCTCGCCGATGTCGACCGCGAGCTGATCGCGCTCGTGCGCCAGATCGCCGAACTGCCGGGCGTCGCGCCCGCGCAGGAAGCGGTATCCGCCGGCGAAGCGGCCGTCGCGACCGCCGAGGAAAAGGCGCTCGCGGCCGAGCGGCAATCGGCGCTCGCCCGCGACGCCGAGACTAGCGCCCGCGCGCCGCTGGCCGAGGCCGAGCGCGCGCTATCCGGCATCGAGACGGAAGCGCGGACTCTCGCCAAGATTCTCGGTTCCGGCGCGCCGGCCGGCAAGCGGCCGCCTCTGCTCGACACGCTGACGGTCGCCAAGGGCTATGAGGCGGCGCTGGCCGCGGCGTTCGGTGATGCGCTCGACGCGTCCGACGATGGCGCCATGGCCGCGCATTGGCGCGGCGTCGCACCGCTCGGCGACGATCCCCAACTTCCCGCCGGCGCCCAACCGCTGGCGGCGAAGGTCAAGGCACCGGACCTTCTGGCGCGGGCGCTCGCCCAGACCGGCCTCGTGGCGCGCGACCAGGGCCAGGCGCTGCAGCCACAGCTCCGCACCGGGCAACTGCTCGTTTCGCGCGAGGGCGATCTCTGGCGCTGGGACGGCTATGTCGCCACCGCCGAGGCGCCGACGGCCGCCGCGATGCGGCTTGCCAACCGCAACCGGCTGGCGGAACTGGAAGAAGCCGCGATCGGCGCCCGCGCCCGCGTCGCCGAACAGCAGTCCATCCTGGCGCAGACAGCCCTCGCCGCCCGCGCGGCGCAGGAGCAGGAACGGCTGGCACGCGACGCCGGCCGCGCTGCCCAGCGCACGCTCGACGAAGCGCGCAGCCGCCTCGCCACGGTGGAACGCGAGGCGGGCCGCCTGACCAGCCGGCGCGGAGCGCTGGAGGAATCGCGCGAGCGCATGGCTGCGAGCGTCTCCGAGACCGACGCGCAACGCATCGAGGCAGAGACAGCGCTGGCCGCCGCCGCCGATCCGCTCGCCGCGCAGCAGGACGTCATGATCCTGCGCGGCGCCGTCGCCGAGGAGCGCGGCGCGCTCTCCGAAGCTCGCGCTGCGGCCGACGGCCTGACCCGCGAGACCGATATCCGCCGTCGCCGGCTCGCGGCAATCGCGGCCGAGCGGCAGAACTGGCAGGAGCGCGCCACCAACGCCGACAGCCAGATCCGCATTCTCGCCAGCCGACGCAGCGAGATCGAGACGGAGCGGAGCGGCCTTGCCGACGCTCCGGCCGAGATCGAGCAGAAGCGCCGCACGCTGCTCTCCGAGATCACCAAGGCGGAGGCCGGCAAGCGCGACGCCGCCGACGCGCTCGGCCAGGCCGAGGCGACGCTGGTCGCCTACGACAGGGCGTCGCAGGATGCCATGACGGCCTTGTCCGAGGCGCGCGAACAGCGCGGACGTGGCGAGGAACGGCTGAAGGCGACGCAGGAACGCCGGCTCGAGATCGAGGCGCGCATCCTCGAAATTCTCGACTGTGCGCCGCATGAAGTGGTGCAGCTCGCCGAGATCGATCCCTCGGCGCCGATGCCGGATCTCGGCCAGCTGGAAACCCGGCTCGACCGGTTGCGGCAGGAACGCGAGAAGCTCGGCGGGGTCAATCTGCGCGCCGACGACGAGGCCGTCGAGGTGGCAGCCCGGCGCGAGGCGCTGATCAAGGACCGCGACGACTTGATCGAGGCGATCCGCCGGCTGCGGCAGGGCATCGCCAGCCTCAACCGCGAGGGCCGCGAACGGCTGCTCGCCGCCTTCGACGTCGTGAACGGTCATTTCCAGCGCCTGTTCACGCATCTGTTCGGCGGCGGCGCGGCCGAGCTGCAGCTGACCGAATCGGACGATCCGCTCGAAGCGGGGCTCGAGATCATGGCGAGCCCGCCCGGCAAGAAGCAGCAGCCGATGACGCTGCTTTCCGGCGGCGAGCAGGCGCTGACGGCGCTGGCGCTGATCTTCGGCGTGTTCCTGACCAATCCGGCGCCGATCTGCGTGCTCGACGAGGTCGACGCGCCGCTCGATGACCATAATGTCGAGCGCTTCTGCAATCTGCTCGACGAGATGGCCCGGACGACCGACACGCGCTTCGTGACGATCACCCACAATCCGATCACCATGGCGCGGATGAACCGCCTGTTCGGCGTGACGATGGGCGAGCGCGGTGTCAGCCAGCTGGTGTCCGTCGACCTGGAGACGGCCGAGCAATATCGCGAGGCGGGCTGAGCGCCTCGTCCACCACGCCAAGGACGCGTCAGCCCGGCTTCTGCGCCTGGAACACCAGCGATTTCACCGGCATGTGTCCGGGATCCGGACCGAACTTGCGGTGCAGCATCTCGGTCGTCGCCTCGACCAGGCGATCGGGATCGACGCCGCCGCGCGCACGGATCTCGGCGATGGCCGGATTGCCGTAGATCAGCCCGTCGGCGAAGGCATGCGCGTTCGGGATCGTGACCTGGCGCGAAACTTCCGTCACCTCGATATCGGTGAAGCCGGCGGCCGACAGCGAGGCTCGGATCGGCTCGGCATCGTGACAGGAGAACGGCACGAGGTAGAATTGCGGCGGATCGTCGGGGAAGAAGCTACCGACGATGTCATGCGCGATCCGGCCGTACGGATTGTCGTCATGCGATCCCCAGACATTGAAGAGATAGTGGCCGCCAGGCTCCAGAACGCGGAAGACCTCGCGGTTGCAGCGATCCTTGTCGGGAAAGAACATGACGCCGAACTGGCAGACGACCGCGTCGAACGATTCGTCCCGGAACGGCAGCACCATGGCGTCGGCGGTCTGGAATTCGACCGGCTCGCCCGGGCGGAACTTCAGCTGCGCCCGTTCCAGCATCGGGGCGTTCAGATCGGTGGCGGTGAGGCGCACGCTGGCGGGCAGGATGTCGCGCAGGCGGCGGGTGAGGATGCCCGTGCCGGCCGCGATTTCCAGTACCAGCGCCGGGTTGCAGCTCTCGACGCGGCGGGCGAGATCCACCGCCGCATCGACGAAAATGACGGGGCCGAGTCCCTGATCATAGTGCTCGGGGATGTTGCCGACGAAACGCGCGACTTCGCTGCCCATGATCACCCTCGGTTGTTGCTTAGGGAAATAGGCGGCGGCGCCACGGCGGCAATGGCTCCCTGATTCGGACTTGCGTTCAGGCCGCGAGCCACTATCTTGCGGCCACCGACAGGACAGGAGCATCCCGACGATGAAGCATCAGGCCAACGTGACGGCGTAACGCCGTACCCGCCTGTTCCGGCGCCAGGCCAGTGGCCTCGCCATGCTCCATCTTCCGGTATTTCCATGTCTCTTCGCGCCGCCATGCCGCTCGTGGCCTTGCATGACGTGTCGTTCGCGACATCAGACGGCCGCCCCCTCCTCGACCGTATCGACCTCGCCTTCGGCAGCGAGCGCACCGGCCTTGTCGGCCGCAATGGCATCGGCAAGTCGACGCTCCTCAGCATCATAGCCGGCGAGGTCCCGCCGGCGGC
Source organism: Kaistia granuli DSM 23481 (assembly GCF_000380505.1). Taxonomy (GTDB): domain Bacteria; phylum Pseudomonadota; class Alphaproteobacteria; order Rhizobiales; family Kaistiaceae; genus Kaistia; species Kaistia granuli. Next base: position 47,692 of record NZ_AQYH01000006.1, read on the forward strand.
GGGATCCGTCGATCGCGCCGGCCGGATCGGCCTGTTGCGGCAGAGCGTGCGCGCGCCGATCGGCCAGACCGTCGCCGAAGCGCTCGGCATCGCCGCCGACCTGGCGCGGCTCGACCGTCTGGAGCGCGGTGAAGGCTCCGTCGAGGATGCCGCCGAAGCCGACTGGACGCTCGAATCGCGCCTCGGCGACGCGCTCGCGGCGATCGATCTCGAAGGGCTTGATCCAGCGCGCGACGCGGCGAGCCTCAGCGGCGGCCAGCGCACCCGCCTCGCCCTCGCCGCCCTCCTCCTCGACGAGCCCGACCTACTGCTGCTCGACGAGCCGACCAACAATCTCGACGCCGAAGGACGCGAGGCCGTTGCCCGCATCCTCGCCGGCTGGAAGAAGGGCGCGATCGTCGTCAGCCACGACCGGGCGCTGCTCCGCGACATGGACCGCATCGTCGAGCTGTCAACGCTCGGCGCCCGGATCTATGGCGGCAATTACGACCTCTACGCCGAGCGGAAGGCAGCGGAACGCGCCAATGCGGCGCGGGAAGTCGAGCTTGCCAGGGGCGAGGCGAAGGCGACCGAGCGGCGCATCCAGGCGGCGGTAGAGCGCCAGCAGAAGCGCGACGGCCGCGGCGCCCGCAGCCGCGCCAAGGGCGACCAGCCGAAGATCCTGCTCGACGCCAAGCGCGACCGCAGCGAGCGGACCAGCGGCGCCATTGGCCAGCGCGCCGAGCGGCAGCGGCTGGCCGCCGCCGAGGCGCTCTCCAGCGCCGCGGCGGAACTCGAGCGGATCGAAACGCTGGGGATCAGCCTGCCGTCGACCGGCCTGCCGGCCGGGCGGATCGTGCTCGCCTTCGAAGCGGTCGGCTTTGCCTATCCGGGGCTGCCGGCGCTGATCGACGATTTCAGCCTGACCATCACCGGGCCGGAGCGGGTCGCGCTGGTCGGGCCGAACGGCGCCGGCAAGTCGACCCTGCTGCGGCTCGCCAGCGGCGAGTGGCCACCGACCGCCGGAGAGGTCCAGCGCCCGGTCGCCTCGGCCATGCTCGACCAGGGCGTCGGACTGCTCGATCCTGCCTTGTCGATCCTGGAGAATTTCCGCCGCCTCAACCCGGACGCCAGCCTCAATCACGCCCACGCCATGCTGGCGCGCTTCCTCTACCGCAACCAGGCGGCGCTGAAGCCGGTCCATGCGCTATCGGGCGGCGAGATGCTGCGGGCCGGGCTCGCCTGCGTGCTCGGCGGCACGATGCCGCCCGGCCTGCTCATCCTCGACGAGCCGACCAACCATCTCGATCTCGATTCGATCGCGGCGATCGAGGCGGCGCTGCGCGACTTCGACGGAGCGCTTCTCGTTGCCAGCCACGATCCCGACTTCCTCGACGCGATCGGCATCACGCGGCGGATCGCCTTTCCGCTCGCCTGAAGCGTTGCCGCTCAGTCCCGGACGGGAGAGCCGAGCGCGTTGAGCGGGATCTTCAGATAGCGTCGGCCGTCGCTCTCGGGCGGCGGCAGCCGACCGCCGGCGATGTTCACCTGCAGGGCATGCAGGATCAGCTTCGGCATCGGCAGCGTGGCGTCGCGCGCCCGGCGCAGCGCCACGAATTCGGCCTCGTTCTTCGCCTTGGCGAGGTGAATGTTTTCGGCCTTCTGTCGCGCCACCGTGCTTTCCCAGGCCGGCGGGCGGCCGTTCGGCATGTAGTCATGGCCCGTGAACAGTCTTGTCTCGTCCGGGAGAGTCAGGATGCGCTGGATCGTCGCCCACATGGCGGCCGGATCGCCGCCTGGAAAGTCGCAGCGCGCCGAGCCGAAATCCGGCATGAACAGCGTGTCGTGGATGAAGGCGGCATCACCGGCGACATAGGTGACCGAGGCGAGCGTATGGCCCGGCGAAAACAGCACGGCGACCTCCATCTCGCCGATGCGGAACCGGTCGCCATCGGCGAACAGGCGGTCCCATTGCGAGCCGTCGGCCGGGAAATGAGGCAGGTTGTAGAGCGCTTTCCAGAGCCGCTGGACATCCGTCACCCGCGCGCCAATCGCGGTTGTGGCCCCTGTCCGCTCCTTGAGGTAATGGGCGGCCGACAAATGGTCGGCATGCGGATGGGTGTCGAGGATCCACTCGACCCGCAGCCCCTCCGCCTCGACGAAGGAAAGCAGCGCATCTGCCGACGCGGTCGACGTTGTCGCCGATCTCTCGTCATAATCCAGAACGGGATCGATCAACGCGCAGTGGCGGGTCGCCGGATCGGTCAGCACATACTGGATGCTGAACGTCTCGCGCTCGAAGAAGGCGTCGACCCGGGGCGACAGGATGGACGGAGCGGAGACCGATTCGGCCGCATGCTTCATGATGGTTCCTGCTCCGGCATCCGATTCAGGCCGCCACGCGCGGCGGTGCATCTCCCGCGTGAAGGCGACGTTACGGAAACGGAAAACCGGACACAAGCTCGGCCTTTCCGCACGCCTGCGACCGTGACGGCCACAATCACGCTCTCGAAAAACTGGCGCCGACTGCGGCGTTCAACGACAATCGCCCCATGATTCCGAGCCTCCCGCCTCCCCGCGCCGCCGATCTCCTGGCCTGGTACGATCGCCATGCCCGCCGCCTGCCGTGGCGGACACCGCCGGCGCAGCGCCGCGCCGGCGTGAAGCCCGATCCCTACCGGGTCTGGCTGTCCGAAATCATGCTGCAGCAAACCAATGTGACGACGGTGAAGCCCTATTTCGAGGCCTTCCTCGACCGCTGGCCGACAGTCGCCGATCTCGCCGCCGCGTCGACAGAGGACGTGATGAAGGCCTGGGCCGGGCTGGGCTACTATTCGCGCGCCCGCAATCTGAAGGCCTGCGCCGACACGGTGGTGCGCGACCATGGCGGGCGCTTTCCGGAGAACGCCGCCGGCCTGCGCGACTTGCCCGGCATCGGCGCCTATACCTCGGCCGCCATCGCCTCGATCGCCCATGACGAACCGGCCGCCGTCGTCGACGGCAATGTCGAGCGGGTGCTGTCCAGGATCTTCGCGGTCGAGACGCCGCTTCCCGCCGCCAAGAAGGAGATCGGCGTCCTGCAGGCGGAGCTGACGCCGGCCAGGCGGGCGGGTGACTATGCGCAGGCGATGATGGATCTCGGCGCCACGATCTGTTCGCCGAAGCGCCCGGCCTGTTCGCTCTGCCCTTGGGAGGCTTCGTGCCTCGCCCATGCGCGCGGCACCGAGGAGCTCTACCCCCGCAAGGCGGCCAAGACCGAGCGGCCGGAACGCGCCGGCGCCGCCTTCGTGGCGATCCGCGCCGATGGCGCGATCCTGCTGCGGAAACGCGCCGAGCGGGGATTGCTCGGCGGCATGACCGAGGTTCCAGGCTCCGACTGGATCGCCGGCCCGGCCCCCGCGCCGGGCTCCGCCGCCGCCCCGCTCGCGGCCGAATGGCAGCGCGTCGCCGCCCCGGTCGTGCACGTCTTCACCCATTTCCGCCTGACGCTCGACATCTGGCATGCCCGCCTGCCGGAGACGGAACCGGCCCCGGTCGGCGCCTGGTGGGCGAGCGCCGTGGAGTTGCCGCACGAAGCGCTGCCGAGCGTGATGAAGAAGGCGATCGAGGCCGCCGCGCCGGGGGCGACCCGCAAACGGAAATGACGGCGGGACCGCCCGCCGTCCTAGTTCGCCGCGCGCCGGATTATTGCGGCGGCGGTTGCGGCGGTTGCGGCTGCAGTTTTTGCAGCTGTTCGCGCAGCCGGATCGGTGGCTTCTGCGGTGCGTCGCCCTTTTCCTGTTGTGCAGGGACGCACTGACCGCGACGCTGAACCGTGCCGTCCGGACAATCCGGCGCCTTGCGCTGCGGCTCTGTCTGGCGCTGCGGCACCGGCTTGCGCTGGGGCTGCGCGTCGACGCAGCGGCCATTGCGCAGTCGCTGGTCCGGACCGCACTCCACCGGGGCCGGACGGACCGGCCGAGCCGGCTGCTCCGCCTTGACCGGCACGCAGCGACCGCCGCGCGAGATCGTGCCGTCCGGACAATCCCTCGTCTGCGGCCGGCGGATGTCGACGCAGCGACCATTGCGCAGCCGCTGGTCCGGCCCGCATTCGACCGGCTTCGGGCGAACCGGCTTGTCCGGCTGCTCGACCTTGACCGGCACGCAGCGACCGCCGCGCGAGACCGTGCCGTCCGGACAATCCCTCGTCTGCGGCCGACCGGCATTGACGCACACACCATCGACGAGGCGTTGGCCGCGTCGGCATTCCGGCGTCTCGGGGCGAGGCCGGACCGGCGGCTCCCCAACCGCCACGCAGCGCCCGCCCTTGCGGACCTGCCCCTCCGGGCAAGGCGTGGCGATCGGGCGGCAGCGACCATTGTCGGCCCGCTCCTGGCCGCGCGGGCACGGCCGGGTTGGCGGCACGCAGCGGCCATTGTTGTCCCGCACCAGCGGTGGGCGGCACTCACCCTGCGGCGGCACGCAGCGGCCACTGTTGTCACGCACCAGCGGTGGGCGGCATTCGCCCTGCGGCGGCACGCAACGGCCATAGCGGTCCAGCCGCATCGGCGGACGACAGTTCTGCGGCGGGACACACCGTCCCCGGTCGTCGCGCAGCATCGGCGGACGGCAACCCTGGGGCGGCACGCAGCGGCCGTCGCGGGTCATGAACATGTCCGGCGGGCAGCGTTGCGGAATGCACTGGCCGCGAACGTAGATCTCGTCGCGCGGGCAGCCGCAATAACCGTTCGGCAGACGCACGAGATCGGATGGGCAGCGCCAGGGAATGCAGCGACCGTTGACGAAAGTCTCGTAGCGATCGCACAGCATCGGCGGCGGCAGGCACGCTCCGTTGACGCGGATCATGTCCGGCGGACAACCGACGGCGACGCAGTAGCCATTGCGAAAGCGGGTTCCCGGCGGGCAGCTCGGCGGCAGCAGGCAGGCGTCGCCGACGAGGAAGGTGCCGATGGGACAGCCGATGATGACGGGTGGAGGCGGCGGCAACGGCTCCGAGAAACGCGGTGGTGGTGGCGCGGCCGCGCGACGCGGCGGCACGCAGGGAAGCGTGGCGACGGCGCCCATGTGACCGGCGAAGGCGCTGTCGCCCGGCTGGTCATCATAGTCGACAAACCAGCTCCGGGTCGGCGGCGCGTTGGCCGGCAGCACGAGCTGGGTGTCGTTGCCCTGCAGGCCGTCGAGCGGATCGGCCTGCGGCGCGGCGCCGAGCAGAAGCTCGCCGGTCGACCACAACGTCACCGCGCAGGCGTTCACCTGCATCCGGCCATTCGCATCATAGCCGCGCCCGAGCGCCACGCCGCCATTGCCGTTCTGGTAATCGGGCAGGATGCCGATCGCATATTCCTCCGGCACCGGCATCCAGAGCCCAGGTTCGGAATCCGGCCGCGTCTTCGGGCGGAAGCGCAGAACGCGGCTGCTGCCGCCTTCCGCGACATTGCGGAAATCATAGGCGCCGGTTGGCGGCGCTCGTTCGGCCGCATAGAGCAGGCCGCGATTGTCGAAGGCGATGGATGCGATCTCGATGCCGGGCGCGAGGGTCTCGACTGCGGTCTCGAACCGAGCATCGCCCGCGAAGGAGCCGTCCCGGTTGATGCCGACCGACCAGATTTCCGGGCCGGCGGCGACCGAATAGAACAGGCGGCCGTTGCGGACCGCGAGCGCGAAGACCAGGCGTTCGGGATCGGCGAAGCCCCAGGTCGCCGGTTGCTCGGTATCGAAGGTCTGGCTGGCGATATCGACGCCGACAGGGGCGAACGGCACCTCCGGCAGGCCGTTGGCGGCGCGGCCATCGACGCCGTGGTCATAGTTGCCGCGATCGGTGCCATCGAGGCCAAGCCGGTGGATCCTGCCGGTGGCGCGATCGGCGACGAAGATCTGCTGACTGTCGGCGTCGAAGGCGAGACCGCCGAGCGATGCGGCGCCGTTGCCGCCCTCCTCGCCGATATTCGCGAAAAGCGCGACCTGCCCCGTCGTGCCATCGACCCGCCAGATCGAGGCGGGTCCGCCGCGCGGATCGGCGGCGCCGAACTGGTTCGGCAGGAACGTCGCGCCGGCGAGGCCGTGCAACAGCCGCTTCACCGGCCCGTTCGGCGCGTCGGCGAGGCCGATCGACAGCCCATAGGCTGAGGTCGCAGCGAGATAGAGGGAGGGCGCGGGTGCGTCGTCGAGCGCGACGCCGAACACCTGCCCGACCTGCCCGGCCGTAACGGAGAAAGACTTCGGCGCGTCGGAAATCGTCCCCTGCGGCCCGAGCCGCGACAGGTCGACGACGCGAGCCGACGGTCCGTCCGGCGGAATGACGAGATAATCGAGCGGATCGGCGCCGGCCGGTGCCGGGCCATCGGCCGTGCCGGAGAAGCCGGTCACCACCGCGTCCTCCGGGCCGACGATCGCCTGCTGGGCGCGGACATCGCCGGTGGACACCATGCCGGTCGCCGCGAACATCAGGAAGGCACCGATCCGGCGCCACGCTCCGCTTCGCGAACAACGAGATACCGGCCGAGCAACCGGTGCATGAGCCGCCAGAGCCGCGCGCATCTGCATTTCGTCCCTCCCGGAACTTCTTTCCGTGGCGAGGCTGCGGCAAGGCCGAAACAGAAGAGCCGCAATCCAGGACACGAAGCGAGCTAATCTTCTTTTGCCGAAATCTATCGCAAGGCAGATTTTCGGGCCAGCATGATCATTATGACGACATACGAAATTGTCAGTGACCGCCATCACATCGTCACGATGATGTTGAGGCTCGGCCTATCCCACGTCGGCAGACCGCAAGGAGCATCGGGCCATGAGCGAGATCCAGCACATCGTCTTCGACATCGGCAACGTGCTGTTGCGCTGGGATCCGGAGCTTCCGTTCCGGCGGCTGATACCGGACGCGGCCGAGCGGCGGCGTTTCCTCACCGAGATCTGCTCGCCAGACTGGAACCTGGAACAGGACCGCGGCCGCAGCTGGCCGGATGCGGAAGCCGAGCGGATCGACCGCTTTCCCGAGCATGAAGCGATGATCCGCGCCTGGCGGGCGAACTGGCACGAGATGATCCCAGGCTCGATCGAGGAGACGACGGTGATCCTCGACGAGCTGGTCTCCGCGGGTCAGGACGTCACAGCACTGACCAACTTCGCCGATGACACCTTCGCCGAGGCGCTGGAGCGCTTTCCCTATCTGCGCCAGTTTCGAGGCGTCACGGTCTCCGGCCAGGTCGGACTGGTGAAGCCAGAACCGGAGATCTACCGGCTGCACGCGGAGACCTTCGGCCTGACGCCGGCAGCGACGCTGTTCTTCGACGACACGGCCGTCAATGTCGAGGCCGCGCGCCAGGCCGGCTGGCAGGCGGAGCGCTTCGTCGATCCCGCGACGATGCGGGCCGACCTCGCCCGCCACGGCGTCACCGGTCACGACGCCGACAGCGTCTCGATGCGAGCCTGAACTGCCGCTCGCGACGTTCGATACCGCCCGGCTTGACAGAGACCGTCATCATGTAACATTTATTGTTACATGAAACACGACAGCAGACTTTCGGGCGTGCTGCACGTCCTCCTTCACATGATCGAAGCCGGCAAGCCGATCACCTCCGAGGGCCTGGCCGAGATGATGTCGACCCATCCGGTCGTCGTCAGGCGCATCATGGCCGGCCTGCGCGACGCGGGCTTCGTCCATTCCGAGAAGGGGCATGGCGGCGGCTGGACCGTCATCTGCGATCCCGCCTCGGTGACCCTCGACGACATCTACGCGGCGATCGGCTCGCCCCCCGTCTTCGCGCTCGGCCACCGGTCGGAGAATCCGGCATGCCTGGTCGAGCAGGCGGTCAACGCCTCGCTGGAGACGGCCTTCCGGGATGCCGAACAGCTGCTGCTTGAGCGTCTGCGCACGGTGACCCTCGCCGCGCTCGCCGCCGATTTCCATCAGCGCTACCTCGCCAAGCGCGGAACCAGGAAGGACATCAGCCATGCCGTATGACGCCATCATCATCGGGGGCAGCTATGCCGGGCTTTCCGCGGCGATGCAGCTTGCCCGCGCCGGCCGCTCGGTCTGCGTCGTCGACAGCCACACGCCGCGCAACCGCTTCGCCGCCGCGTCGCACGGCTTCTTCGGCCAGGACGGCGCGGCGCCACGCGCCATGATCGCCGAGGCCCGTGACAAGCTCGCCGCCTATCCGACCGTCCATTTCGTCGACGGCTCGGCCATCCATGCCCATGCGGTCCCGGACGGCTTCGCTATTGATCTCGGCCAGGGCGACGCGCTCACGGCGGCCAAGCTGGTGCTGGCCTTCGGCGTCGTCGACGAGTTGCCCGACCTGCCCGGCCTCGCCGGCAAGTGGGGCAAATCGGTGCTGCACTGCCCGTATTGCCATGGCCATGAATTCCGGGGTCGGCGGCTCGGCGTTCTGAACGTCATGGAAAAATCGGTGCACCAGGCGCTGATGATCCCGGACTGGGGACCGACCACCTTCTTCCTCCATGGCGGCGCGATGCCCGATGCCGAGACGCAGGACAAGCTGCGTCGCCGGAACGTCGCGATCGAACCGGCGAAGGTCGTGGCGCTGGAAGGAACGGAGACGGAGCTCACGGGCGTGCGGCTCGAAGATGGCCGCGTGGTCGAGCTCGACGCGATCTTCACCGGCTCGCGGACGCGGATGGCGAGCGCTATCGCCGAGCAACTCGGCTGCGCCTTCGACGAAGGCATGCTGGGGCCGGTGATCCGCACCGACGCCATGAAGATGACGACGGTGCCGGGCGTCTATGCCGCCGGCGACATCGCGCGCCAGATGCACAACGCCACTTTCGCCTCGGCGGACGGCGTGATGGCCGGAACGGCGCTGCACCAGGCGCTGATATTCGAACCGCTGGCGGCCTGAGACGAGGCACGCCAGCGGCTTGTCAGGACACCGCGAAGCCGGGGCTTCGCGGTGTCGGCTCAGCCTCCGGCTGCAGCCAGTTCATCGCGGACGATCTTGCGGAGATCGTCGATCGAGGTGAGGCGTCCCTTGTGGTGAACATGCCAGAAGGTCCAGCCGTTGCAGGCGTCGAAGCCCTGCACCAGCGCGCCGACGCGGTGGATCGAGCCCATCAGCGGGCCGGATTCGAGCGAGGCGTCGGCCCGGACGCGGGCCTGATGACGGCCGCGTGAATCGGTCAGCACGGCGCCAGGAACGATCAGGCCGCGCTCCAGCAGCGTTCCGAACGGAATGCGCGGCTCCTGCCGCTTGCCCTTGAGGAGCTCGAGCGCCGCGGCGGGCGCCGTCTCAACGGCGTCGATGCGGGCGCGCGCCGCGTCGATATAGGTCTGCTCGCGCTCGACGCCGACGAAATGGCGGCCGAGGCGCTTAGCGACGGCGCCGGTCGTGCCCGACCCGAAGAACGGATCGAGGATGACGTCGCCGGGCTTCGACGAGGCGAGCATGACGCGGGCGAGCAGGGCTTCCGGCTTCTGGGTCGGATGCACCTTGTGCCCCTCCCCGTCCTTCAGCCGCTCGTGACCGGTGCAGATCGGCAGCAGCCAGTCGGAGCGCATCTGCACGTCGTCATTGAAGGCCTTCATAGCCTCGTAGTTGAACGTGTATTTGGAGCCCTGGCCGCGCGAGGCCCAGATCATCGTCTCATGCGCATTGGTGAAGCGCTTGCCGCGGAAGTTCGGCATCGGGTTCGACTTGCGCCAGACGACGTCGTTCAGGATCCAGAAGCCGAGATCCTGCAGCGTCGCGCCGACACGGAAGATGTTGTGGTAGGAGCCGATGACCCAGAGCGCACCATCCGGCTTCAGCACGCGGCGCACGGCGAGCAGCCAGGCGCGGGTGAAGGCGTCATAGGCCTCGAAGCTGTCGAACTTGTCCCAATGGTCGTCGACGGCGTCGACGACGGAATGGTCCGGACGGGTCAGCCCGCCTTCCAGCTGCAGATTGTATGGCGGATCGGCGAAGACGAGATCGACCGACGCGGAAGGCAACTTCTCCAGCGCGGCGACGCAATCGCCCTTGATGATGGTGTCGAGCCAGGGTGCCTGGTTCGCGACCTCGACCGGCTTGCGCGCAAGTGCCTTCATTTCCCAACTCCCCGACGCAACAAAAACATGCGCCTATGGTTAGCGAACAGGGTGAAGGACCCGTTAGCAAGCATGGTTAATCAATTGTAACCGCACCCGATTGCACGTTTTTTCGTGCCTTCGACATCGTTTTGCCGAAACTCTTGGGCTATGGTTTCGCCACGAAAGACCCGTCGCCGGGTCGCATCATCGGGGCCATCATGATCCGCGGTTTCCTTGCCTTGCCGGCTGCGCTGGCTGTTCTTTGCGCCACCAGCGTCACGGTCCTGGCCGACGACGTGATGCTCGTCCTCGACGCTTCCGCCTCGATGGCGGGCAAACTCGGCCGCGACCGCAAGATCGACCTCGTGGCAGAGAGCGTGGCGGAGGCCGTGGCCGATTTCCCGACCAGCGCCCGCATCGGCATGCTGGCCTTCGGCGCCAAGAGCAAGACGAGCTGCACGGACGCCGCCGTCGTGGTGAAGCCGCAGCGTGACGGCAATGACGTCGTCGCGGCCGCCGCCGCCAAGCTGCTGCCGCGCGGCAAGGCGCCGCTGGCTGTCGCCGTCGAGCGCGCCGCCAACGCACTCGACTACAAGAGCGCCCGCGCCACCGTCATCGTCTTCGTCGACAAGGTCGAGGCCTGCGACGCCAATCCCTGCGTGCTGGCGGAATCGTTGGCCGAACGCGCCAAGGACCTGACGGTCGAGGTGATCGGCCTCGGCCTCGAGGACAAGGAGATCGAACGGGTCGCCTGCCTCGCCGAAAAGACCGGCGGCAAGTTCATCAATGCCAAGGACGGCACCGATGTCGCCGGTGGCCTCGCCGCGGCGCTCGCCGCCGCCAAGGCGCCGCCGCCGAACCTGCCCTCCGCCCATATCGAGGCGCCGGCCAAGGTGGTCCAGTCCTCGGTGTTCGATGTCGCCTATGACGGTCCGAAGGCGAAGGGCGATCGCGTCCAGATCGTCTGGCCGGGACTGCCGGCCGGATCGGAAATCCGCAGCGTGCTCGTCGCCAAGGACGGCAAGCTGCGCAAGCTGCGCGCGCCGACCGAAGCCGGAACCTACGAGATTCGCTATTACCATCCGCAGCTCAACGTCGTGCTTGCGACGCAGTCGATCGAGGTCGAGGTCCGGCCGACCACGGTCCTCGTTGACGATCACGTCGGCGCCGGCGCACCGCTGAAGGTCAGCTGGTCCGGCCCGGCCGCCGCCAAGGACGAGATCCGGATCGCCCCGCTCGACGCTGCCGACAGCTCGAAGCTGGACGCAATTCCCGTCAACAAGGACGGCCGCGCCCTCACCTTCATCGCCCCGACAGCCCCCGGCCGCTACGAGGCGCGCTATCTCTCCGCTGCCGACGACGCGATCACCGCCAAGGCCACCTTCACGGTCGATCCGCCCAACGCCTCGATCCAGGGCCCGGCGACCGCCAAGCCCGGCAGCCGGATCACCGTCGACTGGACCGGCCCCGCCGCCCGCTATGACGACATCGTCATCGCCCGCAGCGACATGGCCGCCGGCGACCACGTCACCATGGCCCGGATCCGGCCCGACCGTTCGTCCGTCGCCATCGTCGTGCCGCAGGAAGCCGGCAGCTACGAACTGCGCTACATCGCCGGCGACGGCACGGCGATCTTCGCCCGCGCGCCGCTGACGGTGCGCTAGCCGGACTCGACGGGCCGATCCCGGTCGGAAAGCGGCAGAACAGGCCAAGACAGTCCGCCCCTGATCTGGTAGAGAGCCCGCTTGGTTGGCGGGTTCGATCGTCTCCACCGATCGAGCCTGCTCTCATCGCACTTTTGCAACGCGCGATCTCTGCCCGGTCCATCCGGGCCCCCGGGATCCCGCAGACCGACCGGAAAGTCCTCCATGCTTGTCCTTTTCGATTGCGACGGGGTGCTCGTCGATTCTGAAATCATCGCCTCGCGCGTCGATAGCGAGCGGCTCGCCGCCATCGGCTACGACATTTCGGTGCAGGAGATGTCGCATCGCTTCGCCGGCCTGACGTGGGAACGGATCGCCAAGCTGATCGAGGCCGATCTCGGTCACTCCCTGCCGGAAGGCTTCCATGCCGAGACCGACAAGGAACTGGACGAGCGGCTGGCCAAGGACCTCCAGATCATCCCCGGCGTGCAGGAGATGCTCGACAAGCTGGATTACCAGCGCTGCATCTGCTCGAACTCCTCGCCGGAGCGGCTGAAGATCTCGCTGACCAAGACGAAGCTCTATGACCGCTTCCGCCCCTACATCTTCTCGGCCGTCGCCGTCCGCAACAAGCAGCCGAAGCCGTCGCCCGACGTCTTCCTGCATGGCGCGGCCGAATTCGGCGTCGACCCGAAGGATTGCGTCGTCGTCGAGGATTCGACGCATGGCATCCACGGCGCCCGCGCCGCCGGCATGCGCGTCATCGGCTTCACCGGCGGTTCGCACTCCTGGCCCGGCCATGCCGACGCGCTGACCGCCGCCGGCGCCGTGACGGTGATCAACCGCATGGCCGACCTGCCGGCCATGGTCGATGCGCTGGCCGCCTGGAACCCCGACGAGGACTGACCCTCGGAGCGCATCGATGACGGTCCGGCTTCGCGCCCATCACCTCCTGTGCATGCTGACCTATGTCGGCAAGGGCTACACGCCGGCGTTTTGCGCCAATTACGACCAGATCGCCGCGCGGCTGACGCGCGGCGAGGACATCCTCCTCATCGACGGGCCGGACGACGTCTGCGCGCCGCTGCTGCCGACCGAGGAGCCGCATTGCCACAATGAGAGCGTGCTGGAGCGTGACGCCGAGGCGGCCGCATCGGTGTCGGCCCTGCTCGAAACGCCCGTCGCGCCCGGCTTCCGCCTCTCGCTCGACGCCATGACGCTCGCCCGCTTCCGCGCCGCCTTCGCCGCCGGCACGACGCGCACGGCCTGCGGCGGCTGCGAATGGTCCGGCCTCTGCGACAGCGTCGCCGGCGGCGGCTATCAGGACACCCGTCTCGGGTAGTCGCCAGAAGGCTGTAAAGCTACAAAGCCCCACGCCCAACCCTCTCCCGCAAGCGGGCGAGGGCTTTTCGGCCGTGCGTGTCATGAGCGCGGACGCCCATCGTCAAACGCAGGCGAACTCCCTCTCCCGCTTGCGGGAGAGGGTTGGGGAGAGGGCCTAACCCCGGTCCAGCCTCCCCCTACTCCGCGGCGGCCGCCTCCACCCACGGTTCCGGCTTCTCCCATTTGAGTTTTGGCGAACGCGCCGCGCGCGTCTCGTCGAGACGGCGGCGCGGGGCGAAGCGGGGCGCCTGCTGGAAGCGCTCGAGCTCGCCCGCCTTCGCCTTCATCACGAGATCGCGCAGCGTCGCGATGAAGAGGTCGAGCGAGGCCTTCGATTCCGATTCCGTCGGCTCGATCAGCATCGCCCCATGCACGACGAGCGGGAAATACATCGTCATCGGGTGATAGCCCTCGTCGATCATCGCCTTGGCGAAGTCGAGCGTCGTGACGCCCGTCCCCTCCAGGAACGTGTCGTCGAACAGCACCTCGTGCATGCAGGTGCGGTCGCCGGAGGGCTGGCTCATCAGGTCGCGCAGGCCGGCGCGGACATAGTTGGCGTTGAGCACGGCATCTTCCGACGCCTGCTGCAGGCCGTCCGACCCATGCGACAACATGTAGGAAAGCGCCCGCACGAACATGCCCATCTGGCCATGAAAGGCGGTCATGCGGCCGAACGGCGTCTCGCCAGGCCGAAGCGCTTCCTCGGTCTCGACCAGGACCGGTCCGTCCGCCTCGATGCGGATGAAGGGCAGCGGCGCGAAGGCGGCGAGACGGGCAGAAAGCACGACCGGCCCGGCGCCGGGTCCGCCGCCGCCATGCGGGGTGGAGAAGGTCTTGTGCAAGTTGATGTGCATGGCGTCGACGCCGAGCTCGCCGACCTTGGCCTTGCCGACGATGGCGTTGAAATTGGCGCCGTCGCAGTAGAAATAGGCGCCGGCCGCGTGGATGGCCGCGGCGATCTCGACCACGTCGCGCTCGAACAATCCGCAGGTGTTCGGGTTGGTCAGCATGATCGCGGCGACGTCGGGCGACAGCAGCGCCTTGACCGCCGCCACGTCGACCGTGCCATCGGGCCGCGCCGGCACGGTGACGACCTTGAAGCCGATCAGCGCTGCGGTGGCCGGATTGGTGCCATGCGCCGATTCCGGCACCAGCACGATGTTGCGCGTCTCGCCCTTGGCGGCGATGGCGGCCTTGATCGCCATCATGCCGCAGAGCTCGCCATGCGCGCCGGCCTTGGGCGACAGCGCGACCGACGTCATGCCGGTCATCTCGATCAGCCAGCGGCTGAGTTCGGTCATCAGCTCGACCGCGCCCTTGACGGTCGAGAGCGGCTGCAGCGGGTGCACGTCGCCGATGCCGGGCAGCCGCGCCATCCTCTCGTTCAGGCGCGGATTGTGCTTCATCGTGCAGGAGCCGAGCGGATAGAGGCCGCTGTCGATCGAGTAGTTCTTCTGGCTGAGCCGCACATAGTGGCGCATCGTCTCCGGCTCCGAGAGGCCGGGAAGATCGATCGGCAGCTTGCGCGCGAGCTTGCCGAGACGGGGCGCGAAATCCGCCGGCTCGTCGAGATCGACGCCGGTGACGTCGTGGCGTCCGACCTCGAACAGCAGCGCCTCCTCGATCTGCAGGGCGCGGTTGCCGGTGAAGGTATCGGGAATGGCCGAGGTCGCGGCGGTGGCGGCGACGGTGGGACGGCCCTGGCTGTTCATGCTCATGCGAGCACCTCCGCGAGCGCGGCCACGAAGGCGGCGCGGTCTTCATCCGTGTTCACTTCGGTCGAGGCGACGAGCAGCAGGTCGGCGAGTTCGCTCTTGCCGGGCTCCAGCCTGGAGACCGGCACGCCGGCGAGTACGCCCTTCGCTGCCAGCTTCTCGACGAGATCAGCGGCGTCGCCGGGAAGCCGGATGGTGAACTCGTTGAAGAACGAGTCATTCAAGAGGCTTACGCCCTTCAGCGCAGAAAGCGATTCAGCGAGTTTCACGGCATTGGCGTGATTGATCCGCGCCAGTCGCGCCAGGCCCGTTTCGCCGAGCAGCGTCATATGGATCGTGAACGCCAGCGCGCAAAGCCCTGAATTCGTACAGATATTCGACGTCGCCTTATCGCGGCGGATATGCTGCTCGCGGGTCGAGAGCGTCAGCACGAAGCCGCGCCTCCCCTCCGCATCGACCGTCTCGCCGCAGAGGCGGCCCGGCATCTGGCGGACGAATTTCTGCCGCGTCGCGAACAGGCCGACATAGGGCCCGCCGAAGGAGAGCGCGTTGCCGATCGACTGGCCCTCGCCGACGACGATGTCGGCGCCCTGCGCGCCCGGCGGCTCGATCAGGCCGAGCGAGACGACCTCGGTGAAGACGGCGATCAGCAGCGCGCCGACCTCATGCGCCTTCGCCGCGATCGGCGCGAGATCGATCAGATGGCCGTAGACGGAGGGCGACTGCACGACGACGCAGGAGGTGGTGGCGTCGATCGCGGCGAGGATGTCCTCGGTGCCACGGGGATCAGCCGGCAGCGACGTCACCGTATCGCCCGCCATCGGCGACAGCGACTCGACCACGGCGCGATAGTGCGGATGCAGCCCGCCGGACAGCACCGCCTTGTTGCGCTTGGTCAGCCGGTGCGCCATCAGCACCGCCTCGACGGTGGCCGTCGAGCCGTCATACATCGAGGCGTTCGCCACCTCCATGCCGGTCAGGTGCGCGATCTGGGTCTGGAACTCGAACAGGACCTGCAGCGTGCCCTGGGTGATTTCCGGCTGGTACGGCGTGTAGGAGGTCAGGAACTCCGAACGCTGGATCAGGTGGTCGACCGTCGCCGGCACATGGTGCTTGTAGGCGCCGGCGCCGACGAAGAACGGCACCGACGAGGCCGCGACGTTCTGGGCGGAAAGGCGGCCGAGCGTGCGCTCGACCGACATCTCACCGGCTGCCTTCGGCAAATCGAGCCCGTGGACCCGGAGATCCCTAGGGATATCGGCGAAGAGATCGTCGATCGAGCCGACGCCGATCTGGGCCAGCATGGCCTGCCGGTCGGTATCGGAATGGGGGAGATAGCGCATCGGACTACCGTTCTGAGGTTTTTCGGGAGGACACGGTCGCGTCAGAGCGTCTCGACGAACGCCTTGTAGGCGGTCTCATCGAGCAGGTTTTCCAGCTCGCCGGGCTCGGTCAACGTGAGTTTCATGAACCAGCCATCGCCCTCCGCCGCCTCGTTGATGGTGCCGGGGGCGTCAGCGAGCTTGGCGTTGACGGCGATGACGAGGCCGGAGACCGGCGCGTAGACATCGCTCGCAGCCTTGACCGATTCGACCACGGCCGCCTCGTCGCCCTTGGCGAAGGTCTTGCCGACTTCCGGCAGCTCGACATAGACGACGTCGCCGAGCTGGGACTGGGCATAGTCGGTAATGCCGACAAGGGCGGAATCGCCTTCGAGGCGAACCCATTCGTGGTCTTTGGTGAAGTAGACGGTCATGTGGTGATCTTCCCTGGAAAGGCCGTTCAGGCTTGTTTGCGGAAATAGCGGTGCGGCACGAAAGGCATGGGCGCGACGGTGGCGGCGAGGTCCTTGCCGCGGACGACGAGGGTCACTGGCGTACCGATGGCGGCGCTGCCGGCGGCGACATAGCCCATGGCGATCGGCCCGCCGGCGGTCGGCCCGAAGCCGCCCGAGGTGACGATGCCGATGGTGGTGCCGGAAGCGTCGCGGATCTCTGTGCCCTCGCGCGCAGGCGCCCTGCCCTCCGGCTTGATGCCGACCCGCAGCCGCGCCGGACCGGCGGCGAGCTCGCCGAGAATGCGACCGGCGCCGGGAAATCCGCCCTCGGCACGCCGCCGCTTGGCGATCGCGAAGCCGAGATCGGCCTCGACGGGTGACGTCGCCTCGTCGATGTCGTGGCCATAGAGGCAGAGCCCGGCCTCAAGCCGCAGCGAATCGCGCGCGCCCAGGCCGACCAGCTCGACTTCGGGCTCGGCGATCAGCGTGCGCACCAGCGCCTCGACGTCGCCGGCCTTGACGGAAATCTCGTAGCCGTCCTCGCCGGTATAGCCGGAACGGCTGACATGGCAGTCGACGCCGTCGACGGTGACGCGGGCAGCCGTCATGAACCCCATGGCGGACGTCTCGGGACAATGGCGGGACAAAACCTCGGCCGCCTTGGGTCCCTGCAGCGCGATCAGCGCCAGGCCCTCCGCCACTTCCAGCGTGACGCCGTCCGGCAGGTTGGCCACGACATGGGCGTAGTCGATCGCCTTGCGACCGGCATTGACGACGAGGGTGAGCGTGCCGTCCTCGGACGGGTCGGCCGATCGCGTCACCATAAGGTCGTCGATGATGCCGCCTTCCGGCGTCGTCAGCAGTGTGTAGCGAATGCGGCCCGGCGACAGCGCCTGGAAGTCGCCCGGCGTCAGCGCCTCGAGTGCTCGGGCGGTCGTCGCGTGATCGGGACCGACCAGATAGGCCTGCCCCATATGCGAGACGTCGAAAAGGCCGGCGCTGGCGCGGGTCCAATTGTGCTCGGAAAGAATGCCGAGGGGATATTGCACCGGCATGGAATAGCCGGCGAAGGGCACCATGCGGGCGCCGAATTCGCGATGGAGGCCGGCAAGCGGCGTCTCGAGCAGAAGGTCTGTAGCGGCCGAATCAGCCATGCACCGGGTCCCTGAACAGAGTCATTGGCACGGGCAGGCCCAAATGGCCTGTTCCGCGCCCCCTCTGTCTGAGAACCTGAGAGATTTCCCGCGCTGCCGATGCGGCAGACGCGGCTACTCCTTCGGTGAGTCTCCCGCCTCATGGCGGAAAGACTGCTTTCCAGAGCGTCGCCGACCGTCCGGTCCGTTGGCCTGAGAGTTTCCGGGGCGGTTGCTCCTTCGGCGCCGATGGGGCTTTCACCCCTTCGGTCTCTCCCGGCGGTCGTTCAGCCTCCGCCTTGCGGCATCGGCTCAGCCGGGTCGCGACACGGACCCAGCCTGGAAGCTACTGTAGGTGCGCGCGCCGCGCTGTCAATCGGCGCGCGCGAACCTTGCTGGTGGCCGGGCGAATGCCCGCGTGCCACGTCCGCAATCAGCCGCGGCGCTTGCCCGGCGTCGCCTTGTCGTCGAGGCCGACATAGATGTGGAAGTCGGTGTTGCCCTCGGAGACGGGGACCATGATCGATTCGTCGATCTTGGTGAAATCGGCGGCGAGTTCGGGAGCCTGCAGCGGCACGGCAATGCGATGCAGCTCGGACTTCAGCACCTTGTCCCGCCCTTCCATGACGACGACCCGGACCGGCACATTGACCGTCTGCGCCTTGCCAGCCGGACCGGAGGCGACACGGCCCTTGATGCCGAGCTTGACGATGACGCCGCCGTTGGTCTTGACGCATTCGCGCGCCGTGTCGGTGATCGACACCTGGTAGATCACCGGCGGGCTGGCGCCGGTCAGCGGGTCAGGCTTGCCGGGGGCGAAGACCTTGTATTCCTCCGTACCCGGCCGGATCGCGACCGGCGGGCAATTGACCGAGTAGCCGAAATTCTCGGCCGAAACGATCGTCGCGTTTTCCAGATTCTTGTTCGGCGCCCCGAACAACGCGTTGTTGACGACGTTGCCGCCGGACGACGAGCCATCGCTCACGCTCGAACAGGCGGCAACCAGGCCAGCCAGTGCGGCGACCGAAACGAAGGCCAGCAGGCGGCGCGAAGCGGCCGAGCCACCGAAAGAAGAACCATGCATCCCAATAATCCTCGACGCTGATGCGCGACGTCTATAACAGTCCGATTGATCTTTGGCGACTTAGTGGCTGACGACCCGCCGCACCTTGCCCGCCGCATCCCGCGACGATAGGGTTGCAGCAAAGGGCGGCTTGCCACAAGTCTGGCCGCATGTGGAGGCGTTTCTTCCGTGAAATATGTGAGCACGCGCGGCATTGCCCCCGCGCTCGGCTTCTCCGACGTTCTTCTGGCTGGGCTCGCGCGTGATGGCGGCCTCTATGTTCCGGAGACATGGCCGTCGTTTTCGCCCGCGACATTCGCCGGCCTCGCCGGCCGGCCTTATGATGAAGTCGCCTATGCGGTGATCCATCCCTTCGTCGCCGGCGAGATCGCCGATTCCGATCTGAAGCGGATGTGCGCCGAGGCCTATGCGACGTTCCGCCATCCGGCCGTCGCGCCGCTGGTCCAGACCGGACCCAACAGCTTCATTCTCGAACTCTTCCACGGGCCCACGCTCGCCTTCAAGGACGTGGCGATGCAGTTGCTCGCCCGGTTGATGGACCATGTGCTGGCCGAACGCGGCCGCCGCGCCACCATCGTCGGCGCGACGTCCGGCGACACCGGTGGCGCAGCGATCGAGGCCTTCCGGGGCCGCGCCGCGACCGACATCTTCATCCTGTTCCCGCATGGCCGCGTCTCGCCGGTACAGCAGCGCCAGATGACGACGGTGCATGACGCCAACGTCCACGCGATCGCGCTCGAAGGCACGTTCGACGACTGCCAGGCGATCGTGAAGGGCCTGTTCAACGACCACGCTTTCCGCGATCGGGTCTCGCTCTCGGGCGTCAACTCGATCAACTGGGGCCGCATCGTCGCGCAGGTGGTCTATTACGTCACCGCCGCGCTCTCGCTCGGCGCGCCGGCCCGCTCGATCTCCTTCACGGTGCCGACCGGCAATTTCGGCGACGTGTTCGCCGGCTATGTCGCGAAGAAGATCGGCCTGCCGATCGACCGGCTGGTGATCGCCACCAACACCAACGACATCCTGGCGCGCACGCTGGAAAGCGGCCGCTACGAGACGACAGGCGTCGTGCCGACCCAGTCGCCCTCGATGGACATCCAGGTCTCCTCGAATTTCGAGCGGTTGCTGTTCGAGGCCGCCGGCCGCGACGGCGACACCGTGCGACGCCTGATGGACAGCCTCGGCCAGTCGGGCGCCTTCACGGTTCCGGAAGCCGCGCTCGAAAGCATCCGCGGCGAGTTCGCCGCCGGCCGCGCCAACGAGGCCGAAACCGACGCCACTATGCGCGACACGCTGGCCGCCACCGGCTACCTGGCCGACCCGCACACCGCCGTCGCGCTGGCCGTCGCCGCGCGCCAGCCGGAAGCGGCATCGCCGATGGTGACGCTCTCCACCGCGCATCCGGCCAAGTTCCCGGCCGCCGTCGAGGCCGCCACCGGCATCGACCCGGCCCTGCCCGCCTGGCTCGGGGATCTCATGCAGAGGGAGGAGCGTTTCACCGTTCTTCCCAACGATATCGGTGCCATCGCCCGCTTCGTCGAAGCCCGCGCCCGCGCCATCCACGAAAAGGTGTGAAGCATGGCGCTTGAAGCATTCCTCATGCCGGTGAGCCGCGCATGACCGTACAGGTGACGAAACTCAAGTCGGGACTGACCGTCGCGACCCATGACATGAATCACCTGGAAAGCGCGGCCCTCGGTGTCTGGGTCGGCGCCGGCTCCCGACGGGAGGAGACGTCGGAACACGGTATCTCGCATCTGCTCGAGCACATGGCCTTCAAGGGCACGCGCAGGCGCTCCGCCACCGATATCGCCGAGGAGATCGAGGCGGTCGGCGGCGAATTGAACGCGGCGACCAGCGTCGAGACGACATCCTACTATGCCCGCATCCTCAAGCCGGATGCCGAGCTGGCCGTCGACATCCTGAGCGACATCCTCTGCAATTCGGCTTTCGACGCCGAGGAGCTGAAGCGCGAACAGCATGTCATCGTGCAGGAAATCGGCGCCTCGCTCGATACGCCCGAGGACCGGGTCTTCGACTTCTTCGTCGAGGGCGCCTATCCCGACCAGCCGATCGGCCGCACCATTCTCGGCACCGAAGAGACCGTGCGGCGCACGCGTTCGGATGATCTCTCGACCTATCTGGACCGCCACTATCACGGCCCGAACATGGTGCTGGCCGCCGCCGGCGCCATCGACCACGACAAGCTGGTCAAGCTGGCCGAAGACCGCTTCGCCTCGCTTCCCTCTGCCGAGCTCACCGACGGCATCGCCGCCCATTATCGCGGTGGCGACCTGCGCGAGACGCGCGACCTGATGGAAGCGCAGATCCTGCTCGGCTTCGAGGGCATGCCCTACAAGTCCGACGACTTCCACGCGGTGCAGATCCTCGCCTCGCTGCTTGGCGGCGGCATGTCCTCGCGCCTGTTCCAGGAAGTGCGCGAGAAGCGCGGCCTCTGCTATTCTGTCTACGCCTTCCACTGGAGCTTCGCCGATACCGGCCTGTTCGGCATCCATGCCGCGACCGGCGGCGACGACATCGAGGAATTGATGCCGGTCATGCTCGGCGAGCTGGAGCGTGCGAGCCTGGACATCACCGAAGCCGAGCTCGGCCGCGCCCGCGCCCAGATGCGCGCCAGCCTGCTGATGAGCCTGGAGAGCCCGGCCGCCCGTGCCGGCCAGGTCGCGCGGCAGATGCTCCTGTTCGGCCGCCCTATTCCCGTCGAGGAAATCGTCGCCCGCATCGACGACGTCAGCGTCGCGCGGGTGCGCGACCTCGCGCAGCGCATCTTTACCGGCAGCCCGCCGACCATCGCCGCCATCGGCCCGATCGACAAGCTGATCGACCGCGATCAGATCGCAGCGCGCCTCGGCTCGCCGATCGTGGCCTGAACGACCGGCTGGACGGGCAGCGGCGCCCGGCGGGCGCCTGGAATTGGGATCGATCGATCCAGCCTGGATAGGTCACGCTGGTTGGCAAGATGCGAGCGGGGGCGCGGCGCAACAAATGGAATTCCTGCGGTCCGTCGTGCCTTTTCATCCGATGCCGGAGATCAGCGCCGGCAAGGTATTCCTGCGCGCGCCGGCGATGTCGGATTTCGCCGCCTGGGCGAGCCTGCGCGCCGAGAGCCGCGCTTTCCTCATGCCGTGGGAACCGCTCTGGCCGGTCGACGATCTGACGCGCAGCGCCTTCAAGCGCCGCCTGCGCCGCTACCAGCGTGAAATCCGCGAATCGACCGGCTACCCGTTTCTCGTCTTCACCGCCGACGGCCGCCAGCTGGTGGGCGGACTGACCCTGTCGCACGTGGTGCGCGGCGTGACGCAATCCTGTTCGCTCGGCTACTGGATGGGCGCCCCGTATGCCGGCCAGGGCCTGATGACGGCGGCGGTCCGGGCCGTCATTCCCTTCGTCTTCGACACGCTGCGGCTGCATCGGCTGGAAGCCGCCTGCCTGCCGCACAACGCCGCCTCGATCCGTCTTCTCGAAAAAGCCGGATTCTCGCGAGAAGGCTACGCGCGTCGCTACCTCTGCATCGAGGGACGGTGGCAGGACCACCTCCTCTACGCGATTGTCAGTGATGATCCTCGACCCTGAAAGCCGAAAGCCCGGTCGGGTCGCGCCAACTGGCCCCGATAGGCTGTCGCTAACGTGTCACGCGGCCGAAAATTCCTTGTGCTGCTCCGGCCCGGATAGTACTTCTCGACGGCCTTCGGGCTCTGGAGGTTTGTTTGTTGCTTAACCGCATCGTCGCCGCGGTCTTTTTTGTCCTGTTCGCGGTCGTGGGTACAGCCACGCACGTGCAGGCGCTCGACGCGGTCAACGTCCCGCTCGACGGTACGACCCTAGACCTTACCCGGGCGGTCGAACGCGCCTCGCGCGACCCGTCCGACCGTGTCCAGGTCTCGACCGCGCCCGGGGCCGACGGCATTGTCCGCCGCATCGAGGTCCGCTCGAACGAAGCGGGCGGCACCTCCTACTGGGTTTCCTTCGCGCTTGCCAATAATGGCGACGAGCAGATCGACCGCCTGCTGGTGGCGCCACATTTCCGTCTCGCCAATTCCGGCCTGCTGATCCCCGACCTCGGCGCCTCGCGCATCGCGACCGTGACGCCGAGCCAGGGCTTCGCGCCGGAACGACAGCCGAGCCAGGAAGCCGATGTCTTCCGTGTCACGCTCGATCCCGGCGCCGTCGTGACCTTCGTCGCTGAACTGCGCACCCCCGTGCTGCCGCAGCTCTATCTCTGGGATCCCGACAACTACAAGGACGCCATCAACAGCTACACGCTGTATCATGGCATCGTCCTCGGCATTTCCGGCCTGCTAGCCTTGTTCCTCACCATCGTTTTCGTGGTCAAGGGCACGGCGATGTTCCCGGCGACGGCGGCGCTCGCCTGGTCCGTGCTGATCTATCTCGCCATCGATTTCGGCTTCTGGAACAAGGTGATCCAGATCGCGCCCGGCGACGACAAGATGTGGCGCGCCTTCGCCGAGGTGCTGCTGTCGGCGACGCTGCTGATCTTCACCTACACCTATCTGAACCTGAACCGATGGCACGCGCGCTACAGCCACGCCACCATCGCCTGGCTGGTTGGCCTGCTGATCCTGCTCGGCGTCGCGGTGTTCGAGCCGGGGATCGCCGCCGGCGTCGCGCGCTTCTCCTTCGGTCTGACCGTCACGCTCGGTTTCGTCGTCATCCTGTATCTGGCGATCCACCACTACGACCGCGCCATCATGCTGATCCCGACCTGGGTGCTGCTGATGGTCTGGATCCTCGGCGCCTATCTGACCGTGACGGGCAACCTCACCAACGACGTCATCCAGCCGGCGCTGAACGGCGGCCTCGTCCTGATCGTGCTGCTGATCGGCTTCACGGTGATGCAGCATGCCTTCGCTGGCGGCGCCATCGCGCAGGGTGCGATCGGCGAGACCGAGCGGCGCGCGCTGGCGCTCACCGGCGCCGGCGACATCGTCTGGGACTGGGACGTCTCGCGCGACCGCATCTATACCGGCTCCGACGCCGAGGACCTGCTCGGCCTGAAGCACGGCACGCTGGAAGGCCCGGCGCGCGACTGGCTCGACGTGCTGCATCCCTCCGACCGCGACCGCTTCAAGGCGACGCTCGATGCTGTCATCGAGCAGCGCCGCGGTCGCATCGCCCAGGATTTCCGCCTGCGCGCCGAGGACGGCCATTATCGCTGGTTCTATCTACGCGCCCGCCCCGTGCTCGGCTCGGACGGCGAGGTGACCCGCTGCGTCGGCACGCTGGCCGATGTCACCGAAGAGCGGACGGCGGAAGAGCGGCTGCTGCACGACGCCGTGCACGACAACCTGACCGGGCTGCCGAACCGCGAATTGTTCATGGACCGGCTGGCATCGGCCGTGACCCGGACCCAGACCGAAGGCACCGCGCGTCCCTCCGTCTTCGTGCTCGACATCGACCGCTTCAAGCAGGTCAATGACGGCTTCGGTCTGTCGGTCGGCGACTCGATCCTGCTGACGATCGCCCGCCGCCTCACCCGCCTCCTGAAGCCGCAGGATACGCTGGCCCGCATTTCCGGCGACCAGTTCGCCTTCCTGCTGATCTCGGAGAGCGAGCCCGAGCGCATCGCCGGCTTCGCCGATTCGGTCCGCCGCACGCTGCGCGCGCCGATCTCGTTCGGCGACAAGGAGATCTTCCTGACCGCCTCGATCGGCATCGCCATGCATGACGGCAAGCAGAACGACGCGCTGGAGATCGTCAAGGACGCCGAAATCGGCATGTATTACGCCAAGCGTCTCGGTGGCGACCGCATCGAGGCGTTCCGGCCAGCGCTGCGCCAGCACGGCGCCGACGCGCTGACGCTTGAGGCGGATCTTCGCCGCGCCATCGGCCGCGAGGAGATCAAGGTCCTGTACCAGCCGATCGTCCGGCTTGAGGACCGCACCATCGCCGGCTTCGAGGCACTGGCGCGCTGGGATCATCCGCAGCACGGCCGCATTCCGCCGGCGGAGTTCATCCCGCTCGCCGAACGCAACGGCCTGATCATCCCGCTCGGCCTGTTCGTGCTGGAACGCGCCGCCAAACAGCTCTCCGACTGGCAGGAGCAGCTGGGCCGCGACGTGCCACTGTTCGTCTCCGTCAACGTCTCCAGCCGGCAGCTGCTGCGCCACGACCTGATCAACGACGTGAAATCGGTGCTCTCCCGCTCGGCCGTGACGCGCGGTTCGCTCAAGCTCGAGCTGACCGAGAGCCTGGTGATGGAGAATCCGGAATACGCGGCCCAGGTCCTGACCCGCATCCGCGAGCTCGGCGCCGGGCTGTCGCTCGACGATTTCGGCACCGGCTATTCGTCGCTCTCCTATCTGCAGCGCTTCCCGTTCGAGACGCTGAAGATCGACCAGAGCTTCGTGCGCGGCCCGTCGGCCAAGCAGAAGCGCGTCATCCTCAGGGCGATCATCGGCCTGGCGCACGAGCTGGAGATGGACGTCGTTGCCGAAGGCGCAGAGACGGAGGACGACGCGCTCGACCTCTACGATCTCGGCTGCGAGTTCGCCCAGGGCTTCCTGTTCGGCCAGGCGATGACCGCGCCGGAAGCCGGCAAGCTGATCTTCCGCGAGGAAGAGGCCCTGATCGCGTGAAGCCACGCGGCGGATCAACGCCGCCGCCTGGATAGAGTGTAGCTTCCCGACGGCGGAGCGGCGGACAATGTGGCCCGCCGCTTGACAGCGCCCCTGTCGGTCCCTCTATTCCCGTCTCATGTCGATCCGAGAACCCAGCATGGCCGACACCGCCGTCAGCTCCCCTTCCGCCAAGCCTCCGCTTGAGATCCTGCTCTGCGCGCCGCGCGGCTTCTGCGCCGGCGTCGATCGCGCGATCCAGATCGTCGAGCTGGCGCTCGAGCGTTTCGGCGCGCCCGTGTATGTCCGGCATGAGATCGTCCACAATCGCTATGTCGTCGACGGGCTGCGCGACAAGGGCGCCGTCTTCGTCGAGGAGCTGGACGAGATCCCCGACGATGGCCAGCCGGTCGTGTTCTCCGCCCATGGCGTGCCGAAATCCGTGCCGGCCGACGCCAAGGCGCGCGAGATGTTCTTCCTCGACGCCACCTGCCCGCTCGTCTCCAAGGTGCACAAGGAAGCGCAGATCCACTTCAAGCGCGACCGCGAAATCGTCCTGATCGGCCATGCCGGACATCCCGAGGTCATCGGCACGATGGGTCAACTGCCGGAAGGCACGGTCACCCTGATCGAGACCGTCGCCGATGCCCTCGCCTACACGCCCAGGAATCCCGAGGCGCTCGCCTTCATCACCCAGACGACGCTGTCGGTCGACGATACCTCGGCCATCGTCAAGGTGCTGACGGAACGCTTCCCGGCGATCACCGCGCCGCACAAGGAAGATATCTGCTACGCGACGACCAACCGCCAGGAAGCCGTCAAGCGGATCGCCGGCGATGTCGACGCGATGATCGTCGTCGGCGCGCCCAATTCGTCGAACTCGCAGCGCCTGCGCGAAGTCGCCGAGCGCGAGGGCTGCCCCGTCTCGGTGCTGATCCAGCGCGCCGCCGACATCGACTGGGCACAGCTCGGCGACATCAAGCGAGTCGGCGTCACGGCCGGCGCCTCGGCGCCGGAAATCCTCGTCGAGGAAATGATTGACGCCTTCGCCGCCCGCTACGCGGTCTCGGTCGAGGTGGTGCGCAACGCCGAAGAAACGATCGCCTTCAACCTGCCTCGTGAACTCCGCCTTCCAGCCGCAGAATGAGCATCTCCTGATGGCCGTCTATACCGAGATCGCTGACGATGAGCTCGCATGCTTCATCGCCGGCTACGACATCGGCTCCGTCCTCTCCCTGAAGGGCATCGCGGAAGGCGTCGAGAATACCAACTACCTGCTCGTCACCGACGCCGGTCCGCATATCCTCACGCTCTACGAGAAGCGGGTCGACGCGAACGACCTCCCCTTCTTCGTCGGGCTGATGGAGCATCTGGCAGCGCGCGGCATCATCTGCCCGCAGCCGGTGCGCAACCGCGAGGGCCACGCGCTCGGCACGCTCGCCGGCCGGCCGGCGGCGATCGTCACCTTCCTGCAGGGCATGTGGGTGCGTCGTCCGCGCACAGAACACTGCCTCGCCGTCGGCGGCGCGCTGGCGAAGCTGCACATCGCCGGCGAGGGCTTCGAGCTGACCCGCCGCAACGCGCTGACGGTCGACGACTGGCGCCCCCTGTTCGATCGCGCCTCGGCGCGCGCCGACGAGGTGCAGCAAGGCCTCGCCGCCGAGATCGCCGCCGAGCTCGACATACTCGAGGCGTGCTGGCCGAGCGACCTGCCGCACGGCGTCATCCATGCGGATCTCTTCCCTGACAACGTCTTCTTCCTGCATGACGAGCTGTCGGGCCTGATCGACTTCTATTTCGCCTGCAACGACTTTCTCGCCTATGACGTCGCCGTCTGCCTGAACGCCTGGTGCTTCGAGCCGGACGGCTCGCTGAACGTGACCAAGGCGCGGGCGCTGCTGAACGGCTACCAGAAGATCCGCCCGTTCACGGCGGCGGAGCTGCAGGCGCTGCCGCTGCTCGCGCGTGGCTCCGCGCTGCGCTTCCTGCTGACCCGGCTCTACGATTGGCTGAACGTTCCGCCCGGCGCCCTTGTCGCGCCGAAGGACCCGCTCGAGTATTGGAAGAAGCTGCGCTTTCACCGGTCGGTGAAGGATGTCAGCGCATATGGATTGAGCTTGTGACTGAAGAAAACCGCATCGCCATCTGGACCGACGGCGCCTGTTCCGGCAATCCCGGGCCGGGCGGCTGGGGTGCCGTTCTCATCTCGGGCGAGCATGAGAAGGACCTGAAGGGCGGCGAGGCCGACACCACCAACAACCGCATGGAACTGACGGCGGCGATCGAGGCACTCGACGCCCTGAAGCGGCCCTCGACGGTCGATATCCACACCGACTCGCAATATGTGAAGGGCGGCATCACCGGCTGGATCCACGGCTGGAAGCGCAATGGCTGGAAGACGGCCGACAAGAAGCCGGTCAAGAACATCGACCTCTGGCAGCGCCTCGACGCCGCCCTGCAGCGCCACAAGGTGACCTGGCACTGGGTCAAGGGACACGCCGGCAACGAGGCCAACGAACGGGCAGACCAGCTCGCGCGCGACGGCATGGCGCCCTTCAAGACGAAGAAGAAGAGCTTCAGCCCGGGCTAGGCGACTGCCGAAGCCCGCACGGGATCAGCGGTCCCACAGGCGGCGCACGCCGAAGGCGTCGAAGCGCTTTTCGCTGGAAACCAGAGCGACATCCTCGATCAACGCCTGCGCGATCAGGATGCGGTCGAACCGGTCATCATGCGCACTCGCGAACATTTCCGCGCGCGCCGCATGCAGCGTCGTGATCGGCAGCCGCCCGAAGCGCTCCTGTTCGATCTCGCCCTC
The DNA here is from genome assembly GCF_000380505.1 of Kaistia granuli DSM 23481. Classification (GTDB taxonomy): domain Bacteria; phylum Pseudomonadota; class Alphaproteobacteria; order Rhizobiales; family Kaistiaceae; genus Kaistia; species Kaistia granuli. Next base: position 75,838 of record NZ_AQYH01000006.1, read on the forward strand.
GATGTCGTCGGTCAGGCGCTGCATGTTGGAGAGGATGCCCGCCCTCGCCTTGTCGAGCAGTTCCAGCACGGACGCCGCGCTGATCAGCGGCTCATTGGCGGGGTCGGCGATCGCCTCACGCGCTGGCGCGGACAGACGTGGGCTGCCCATCATCCACCAGAACCAGGCATGCGTGTCGAGAAGCAGCCTCATCCCTAGTGATCCCATGCTGACGAAGCCGTCTCGGGAAAGGGCTCGAAGAAGCGATCGTCGAAATCGATCAGCCCCTTGAGGCGGCCGGGTGTGCGGGGAATGGTTGAAGCGGCGCCGAGATCGGCGTCCTGGATCGGCACGATGCGGGCGATCGTGTCGTTGCCGCGCATCAAAACGACGTCTTCACCGGCTTGCGCTTGTGCGACAAGCCTCGACAGGTTTGTTTTCGCTGCATGCATCTTCACTCGGATCATGGCGCGGAAACCCATCAGCTCCTTATTAGCTAGAAGGTTTCCGCGCCCGACACAAGCTGGTCTAGAGAAGCTCGAGCACCGCGGCCGCGCCGGAGACCGAGACGCCGCCCGCTTCCTCGACGTTGAGCGCCTTGACGACACCGTCCTCGACGATCATGGCGTAGCGCTTGGAGCGCGTGCCGAGGCCGCCGGCGGTCAGGTCGAATTCGAGGCCGATCGACTTGGTGAACTCACCCGAACCATCCGCCAAGAACAGGATCTTGTCTTCGGCGCCGGTCGCCTTGGCCCAGGCGCCCATGACGAAATGATCGTTCACGGCGGCCACGGCGATCGTGTCGACACCCTTCGCCTTGATGGCGGCGGCCTGGTCGATATAACCGGGCAAATGGTTCTTGTGGCAGGTCGGCGTGAAGGCGCCGGGAACGGCGAAGAGCACGACCTTCTTGCCGGCAAACACATCGGCCTCCGTCTTTTCAACGGCACCGTCGGGGGTCATGACGCGAAACTTCGCGGCGGGGATACGGTCGCCGACCGAGATAGCCATCTCGTTCTCCATGCAAAAGTTTGGAAGGAAGGGCTGGACGGGAAAGGAATGATGCGGCAACGCATCATTCCCGAAAGGTTACGGCGTCACGCCGTCGCCGTCGAGCTTGAAAGTCCGGCTTGTCGCGACCTTGCCCTCGGTCAGCGTCAGGCGGATCTCGGCCCCGCCGATCGCGCCGCTGGCTGACTTGCGGTCGACGGCGAAGCGGAAGGCCGACCGACCGCCATCCGCAGCGACCGCCTTCGGCGGATCGGCGTACCAGTCACCCGGCGTCTCGACGAACAGCACCGCCTCGGACGGATTGGCGGCGGCGAACTCGACCTCGAATTCGGGTTTCTTGTCCGGCCCGCCGACACGCCGGAGCGACTTTAGCTCGAACTCGCCAGGGCGGCCGGGGCCCGGCAGGGCGGCACGGGCCGCCGCGATGATCGGGGCGCCCTCCTCGTCGGCAGGGTCGGCCGAAAGCTCCAGCCGAGCGCGCAGGTTGACGGGAATGCAGATGTCCTCACAGACACCAATATCGAGGACGACGTCGAGCCGCACCGGCTTGCCGGGCTCGGCGACGGTCATATGCACAGGCAGGACAACCCGATCCCGATAGACGTTGGAGGCGGCATAGCCGTCATCGTCGCGTTCGGGGGCCGGAAAGCTGACGGTGGCCTCGCGGGCGTTGACCGAGTCCGAGAAATCGAATCGCGGCGGCACGCCCGCATCGCCCGGCGACCGCCAGTACGTCTTCCAGCCGGGCTCCAGCTTGATCTCGATCGCGCCGTGCAGCGAACCATCCGCCTCCGGGGCGGTGGCGACCAGCCTCACCCGCACATTGTCGGCGGCGACCCACGGCCCCGTCGTGGCGAGGGCCGGCGCGCCAGAGAAGACAAGGACGAGGGCTGCGGTGAGATTGCGGATCTGCATGACAGCAGGCTAGACGCGCATTTTGGCAATCTCCAGACCGAGCTTCAGCGCTCCCATCATTTGTTCGTGTCCCAACCTTGCCGTGACAAGGCGGACTTTCCTTTTGGACCGCCCGTGCTAGGCTTTGCATCATGATTGGGAACCAGCCCCGCTCGCTTTCCGAGCCAAGCTATCTCGACGGGCAACTCCTCATCGCCATGCCGAGCATGGAGGATGGCCGCTTCGCCCGATCCGTCGTCTATATCTGCGCCCATTCGGCCGATGGCGCGATGGGTATCGTCATCAACCAGGTCGCCCCACAGATCGACTTCGTCGACCTCCTGATGCAGCTCGACATCATCCCCGAAGGGCCGGAGATCCGGCTGCCGCCGGTCGCCAACCGGATGATCGTGCAGCGCGGCGGCCCGGTCGAAACCGGGCGTGGCTTCGTCCTGCACAGCGCGGACTATTTCATCGAAAATTCGACGCTGCCGATCGACGACCAGATCTGCCTGACGGCGACGCTGGAGATCCTGAAGGCGATCGTCGCGGGTTCCGGGCCGAAGAAGGCCATGCTGGCACTCGGCTATGCCGGCTGGGCGCCGGGGCAGCTCGACGCCGAGATCCGCGCCAATGGCTGGCTGCATTGCGCCGCTCGCCCGGAGCTGATCTTCGACCACGATCTCAGCTCGAAATATGATCGCGCCATGGCGCTGATTGGCATCGATCCCGCCATGCTCTCCGGCGAATCCGGGCACGGCTGAGGCCAATCGCCGTTCAGTCCTTCCGCTTCAGCACGCCATAGACGAAGACGCCATAGACGCCGAGCAGGGCCAGGGCGAGCCCGAACCACGTCACCACATATTGCAGGTGATTGTTCGAGAAGCTGACTGTCGTCTCGCCGCCCTGCGGCAGGCCGCCCGGATTGGGCGTGGCGTCGGCATCGATGGAATAGGGAGCGACCTGATCCGCGGGAAAACCGCTGGCGGCGCCGAAACGGGCCGGCTCGCGCGCGAACCATTGATTGGTCACCAGGTTCGGCGAGGCCTGGAACTGGCCGGGATTCTCGGGCCGGCGCAACAGCCCCGTGACGGTCACACGGCCCGGCAACTGGCCGGCGGCGCGCTTCGAGGCGTCCTTCATCGCATCCGGCACGAAGCCGCGATTGACGTAGACGATCCAGCCGTCATCGGTGCGGAGCGGCGTGAACACGAACCAGCCGACACCGCCGATCGGGCCGCGGGGCTGCATCAGCGCACTGTAGAAATGCGCCTCGGCGTCATTCAGGAAACTGCCAGAGACGGTGACGGGCGTGTAGTCGGCCTCGGCGAGATCGAGCGTCTTCCACATGTCCGGGCCGGGAGCGGCAACCGGCGCGTCCTTGAGCCGGCTGTCGACCTGCGCGATCAGCGCTTCCTTCCAGGTCATGCGTCGCAACTGCCAGGTGCCAAGCGAACAAAGGATCGCGAAGGCGATCAGCGTCGCGATCGTGGGCCAGACGAGCTTGCGGATCGGCGAGCGTCGGGAAGATTGGGTCATGCGCGCATCGGGTCAGCCCTGTTCGAGCTGCCCCTCCTCCGCCTTGTGCTTGTACTGGATGGCGATCATCAAGCCCTTCAGCGGCCGCAGCATGGCGAGGGCCAGCCCCACCACCAGCGGAATCCAGAGCAGCGCGTGCAGCCAGAATGGCGGCTGGAAGGTGAACTCGACATAGAGCGCCAGGAACGCGACGATGAAGCCGACGATCAGCATGACGAAAACGGCGGGACCGTCGCCGGCGTCGCTGAAGGCATAATCGAGGCCGCAATTGGCGCAGCGCGGCGCCACCTGCAGGAAGCCGCTGAACAGGCGGCCTTCGCCGCAACGCGGGCAACGACCGCGCAAGCCGGTGCTGGAAGGCGTCAGCGGCGGATACAGCGCCTTGTCGCGGATCGGCTCGGATGGGTCGCTCAAGGCGTGCTCCTGACCGGCGGCCGGCAGGAAGCCGCCTGGGTCGATCGGGGGGGTCTCGCCGGAGGGCGGTGCCCCAAAAAGATACGGGCGGCCGAAGCCGCCCGTGACGTGATTGGCTCGGCTCAGGCGCCGTGCATCGGCGCGCCCCAGCCGCCCCAGACGTAGATGGCGAAGAAGAGGAACAGCCAGACAACGTCGACGAAGTGCCAGTACCAGGCAGCCGCCTCGAGGCCGAAATGCTCCTTCGGCGTGAACTGTCCGGCGATCGCCCGCAGCAGGCAGACGAGCAGGAAGATCGTACCGACCAGGACGTGGAAGCCGTGGAAGCCGGTCGCCATGAAGAAGGTGGCGCCGTAGATGTTGCCGCCGAACGAGAACGCCGCATGGGCATACTCATAGGCCTGGACGCAGGAGAAGATCGCGCCGAGCACGACAGTGCAGATCAGACCCCACTTCAGGCCTTCGCGGTCATTGTGCAGCAGCGCATGGTGCGCCCAGGTCAGCGTCGTGCCCGAGGTGAGCAGGATCAGCGTGTTGAGCAGCGGCAGGTGCCAGGGATCGAACACCTCGATGCCCTTCGGCGGCCAATGTCCGCCGGTGAACTCGTAGCGCGCGACGTTCTGGGCCTCGCTGGCGAACAGGCTGGCGTCGAAGAACGACCAGAACCAAGCAACGAAGAACATCACTTCCGAGGCGATGAACAGGATCATGCCATAGCGCAGATGCAGCTGCACCACGCGAGTATGATGGCCCTGCTGGCCCTCGGCGATGACATCGGCCCACCAGGCATACATCGTGTAGAGCACCACCAGCACGCCCGGCACCAGCCAGAGCAGCGAGCCGCCATGCATGTAGGTGATGAACCCGATCGCCAGCACAAACGCGCCGACCGAGGCCACGAACGGCCACGGGCTCGGATTGACGAGATGATAGTCGTGTTGCTTGGCGTGGGCCTCAGCCATGGAGATGCTCCCCGGTCTTTCTCAAAGCGCCTTTCCCGATTCCGGGGTCTTGACCGAAGCGACAGGCGCCTGGGTCTCGTCCTCGGTCGGGAAGAAGGTGTAGGACAGTGTGATCGTATCGATGAAGCGCGCCTGGGCGTTGGCGTCCATGGCGGGATCAATGAAGAAGGTCACGGGCATCTCGACCTTCTCGCCGGGCTTCAGCGTCTGCGACGTGAAGCAGAAGCAGGCGATCTTGTTGAAATACTGACCGGTCAGGTCCGGCGTGACGTTGAACGTCGCGGTGCCGGTCGACGTCTTGTTGGTACGGTTCTCGGCGAAGAAATTCACGACGTGAATCTCGCCGAGCTTGACCGAGATCTGGCGCTGCTCGGGACGGAACGCCCAGCCGATGCCGTTGGCGACGTTGCCGTCGAAGCGCACCGTGACCGTCCGCTCGAGCGGCTTCTCCGGCGCGGAATCGGCGCGCACCGGCGTGCCGCCATAGCCGGTCAGCTGGCAGAACATGCTGTAGAGCGGCACCGACGCGAAGGCCGCGCCGAGCATGGCGAGCACGAACACGCCGCAGGCGGCCGCCGTCAACCCATAGGACCGCTTCGTCTGCGGTTGCTTGCTCATCGCGTCCTCACAAAGGCCGGTTGGTAATGGCGCCAGGGCCCATCTTGACGATGGTGACGACATAGAACAGCACGACGAGGGCCACCAGCACCGCCGCGATGGCGATCGAGCGGGCGCGCTGGCGCTTCTTCTGTTCCGGGGTAAGTCGAACGCCGTCTTCGCTCATGGTCATGTCCTTCATGCGACAAAGCCCAGCAAGCCAAGGCAGCGATCCACGAGCAGCAAGGCAAAGAGCAGGAAAAGATAGATGATCGAGTAGCCGAACAGGCGCCGCGCCGGCAGCATCAGCTTGTCGCTGTCGGGCATGCGATAGACGCGCCAGGCGAGCAGGACGAAGCCGAGGCCGAGCGCAGTCGAGGCCACGCCATAGCCAAAGGAGGCGAAGCCGAGGATGGTCGGCAGCACGCCGATCGGTGCCAGCAGCACGGAGTAGATCAGGATCTGCTTGCGGGTCTCAGCGAGGCCCGAGACGACCGGCATCATCGGCACGCCGGCGCGCTGGTAGTCGTCCGACTTGAACAGCGCCAGCGCCCAGAAGTGCGGCGGCGTCCACATGAAGATGATCAGGAAGAGCACCAGGCTCTCATAGCTGACGGAGCCCGTCACGGCCGCCCAGCCGACGACCGGCGGGAAGGCGCCGGCGGCGCCGCCGATGACGATGTTCTGCTGCGTCGAGCGCTTCAGCCACATCGAGTAGATCACGGCATAAAAGAAAATGGTGAAGGCCAGCAGCGCGCCGGCCACGACGTTCACGAAGAGGGCGAGCAGCGCGACCGAGAAGCAGGCCAGCGTCAGCCCGAAGGCGAGCGCCTCGCCCTCGGTGATCTTGCCCATCGGGATCGGACGCGTGCGGGTACGCTTCATCACCCGGTCGATGTCGGCGTCGTACCACATGTTGAGCGCGCCGGAGGCGCCGGCGCCGATGGCGATGCAGAGCAGCGCCGTGAAGCCAAGAACCGGGTGAATGCCGCCCGGCGCCAGCATCATGCCGACGAACGCCGTGAAGATGACGAGCGACATCACGCGCGGCTTCAACAGCGCGAGGTAGTCGGAAGGGCTAGCGAGGTTGCCCGCCACAGCGTCGATCCGGTTCAGGTGCACGTCAGACATTGTAGTCACTATCACTCGTAAAAGAGGGCCGGGACGCATCCCGGCCCCTGATTGTTGCGCTTAGTGCTTCACGTCACCAATGCGCGGCAGGACTTCCCACTGGTGGAAGGGCGGCGGCGACGAAAGCTGCCACTCGAGCGTGGTGGCACCCGACCCCCAGGGGTTGTCCGGAGCCGGCACCTTCTTCAGCAGCGAGTCGATCACGCCGTAGAGGAAGATCAGGACGCCGAAGGCCGAGATGTACGAGCCGATCGACGACACGAAGTTCCAGCCCCAGAACGCATCCGGGTAGTCGACGATACGGCGCGGCATGCCGTCCAGGCCGAGGAAATGCTGCGGGAAGAAGACGAGGTTCACGCCGACGAACATCACCCAGAAATGCGTCTTGGCGATGGTGTCATTGTACATGTAGCCGAACATCTTCGGGTACCAGTAGTACCAGCCGGCGAAGATCGCGAACACGGCACCGAGCGACAGCACGTAGTGGAAATGCGCCACGACGAAGTAGGTGTCATGGAAGGAACGGTCGAGACCGGCATTGGCCAGCATCACGCCCGTCACGCCGCCGACGGTGAACAGGAAGATGAAGCCGATCGCCCAGAGCATCGGCGCCTTGAACTCGATCGAGCCGCCCCACATCGTCGCGATCCAGGAGAACACCTTGATGCCCGTCGGCACCGCGATGACCATCGTCGCGGCGACGAAATAGGCCTGCGTCTCAAAGGAGAGACCCGTCGTGTACATGTGGTGGGCCCACACGATGAAGCCGACGACGCCGATGGAGACCATGGCATAGGCCATGCCGATATAGCCGAAGATCGGCTTCTTCGAGAAGGTCGAGACGATGTGGCTGATCATGCCGAAGCCGGGCAGGATCATGATGTACACTTCCGGATGACCGAAGAACCAGAACAGGTGCTGGAACAGGATCGGGTCACCGCCGCCTTCAGGCTTGAAGAAGGTGGTGCCGAAATTGCGGTCGGTCAGCAGCATGGTGATCGCACCGGCGAGCACCGGCAGCGACAGCAGCAGCAGGAAGGCGGTGATGAGCACCGACCAGGCGAACAGCGGCATCTTGTGCAGCGTCATGCCGGGAGCGCGCATGTTGAAGATCGTGGTGATGAAGTTGATCGCGCCGAGGATCGACGACGCACCCGAAATATGCAGCGCCAGGATCGCGAAATCCATGGCAGGGCCGGGCTGACCTTCGGGACCGGAGCCGGAGAAAGGCGGGTAGATCGTCCAGCCGCCGGAGGGGCCGTTGTGGCCCGTGGCGCCCGGAACGAACAGCGCGATGATCAAAAGCAGCAGCGAGGGAGGCAGCAGCCAGAACGAGATGTTGTTCATGCGCGGGAACGCCATGTCCGGCGCGCCGATCATGATCGGCACCATCCAGTTGCCGAAGCCGCCGATCATCGCCGGCATGACCATGAAGAAGATCATGATCAGGCCGTGCGCCGTCGTGAACATGTTGAACACGTTCGGATTGTTGAAGATCTGCATGCCGGGCTGCTGCAGCTCCAGACGAATGCCGACCGAAAGTCCGCCGCCGATGAGACCCGCGAAGATCGCGAAGATCAGGTACATCGTGCCGATGTCTTTGTGGTTGGTCGAATAGACCCAACGACGCCAACCCGTCGGATGGTCGTGGTGATCAGCAGCGTGTGCAGCACCCGTGGCCATGGCCTGCTCCCTTTTTTTGTTCCAGCGGCATCACGGCGCAGAGCGCGCGCCGGAGCCGATCCATTTCAATCCTGCGACGACGCGGCCACCTTAGCGGGCGGCCACCTCGACGGCGGTTCCGTGGGCCTGGGCGACCTTGTCCTTGGCGATCGCCGCGGCGAGTGCCTTGTAGGCGGCCGGCAGGTCGTCCTTGGCCTGGGCGACCCAGGTCTGGAACTGTTCCGGCGTCACGACGCGGATGGCGATCGGCATGAAGGCATGGTTGATGCCGCAGAGCTCGGAGCACTGGCCGTAATACACACCCTCGCGCTCGGCCAGGAACCAGGTCTCGTTCAGGCGACCGGGGACGGCGTCGAGCTTGAGGCCGAAGGACGGCATGGCGAACGAGTGAATGACGTCGGCGCCAATGACCTGGAGACGAACCACCGTGCCAACCGGCACGATCATCTCGTTGTCCACGGCCAGGAGGCGCGGCTGGTTCACGGGATCGGTGCGATCCTTGTCCTCGAGCATGGTCGAGTCGAACGCGACGCCGTCATGGTCGGAATATTCATAATTCCAGTACCACTGCAGACCGGTCGCCTTGATTGTCATCGTCTTGGCCGGATCGTAATCCTGGACGATACGAGCCGGATCCGCCTGCGCAAACAGCAGCGAGAACGACGGAACCGAGATGCCGATCAGGATCAGGATCGGCGCCAGCGTCCAGACCACCTCGATCATCGTGTTGTGCGACGTCCTCGACGGCACCGGGTTCGCCTTCCGGTTGAAGCGAACCGCCACGTACGCGATGAGAGCCAGAACGACAAGCACCACGGCCACCATGGCGATGGTGATTCCGAGGTTGAAGCGCTCGATCATGCCCTGAATCGGCGAGGCGGCGGCCTGCGACCACACGGCCCACGGGGTCGGCTGGGCAGCCAGCGCGGCACCCGTCAACCCACCCATGGCCGCGGCGGACGCCGCAGCCGTCATCAAAACTGTCCTGAGACGCGTGATCGCCTTCGTCACGTGTTCACTCCCTATCCATGCCATCGCGGCATCGAAGCCGATCAGCGCAGCGAAATCCGAAAACGGCCTCCGTTGCGCCATTTTCCACAACAGTATAGGCCGAAGGCGTTTTCTGCCATGCGAAGCGTTCGGATTCGGCCGAATATCGACCGAGACAAACCACATGCCCCTTTGCCTAGCAACGGGGGATCGTGACAACAGATGCGGCAAATCGCGCTCGAAGAAGCGCCCCGCGAGGGTTACTGCGGCGTCCATCGTCGTGCATGGATGTACGACACATGTGTGAATTGAGGAGATCGCTCCGGTGAAGGTATTTCCGACTGTGCGTCTTGGCGCATTGCGGCCCCTGCGAATCGTCCAGGCAGCCTTGGCAGCCGCCGCTTTTGCGGCTGCGGTGCCGGGCGCGGCGACGGCGCAGGGCGTCTCCAAGGGCATGCATGGCGACTGGGAAACGCGCTGCGACAAGCCCCCGGGCGCGCAGGGCGAAGTCTGCTCGATGATGCAGTTCGTGACGGCCGAGGACCGCGACAATGTCGGCCTCTCCGTCATCGTCCTGAAGACGGCCGACAAAAAGGCCAAGGTGATGCGCGTGCTGGCGCCGCTCGGCGTGCTGCTGCCCTCCGGCCTCGGCCTGAAGATCGACCAGAACGAGATGGGCCGGGCCGGCTTCGTGCGCTGCCTGCCGGACGGCTGCCTCGCCGAGGTCATCCTCGACGACGACCTCATCGGCAAGCTGCGCAACGGCAAGACGGCGACCTTTGTCATCTTCCAGACGCCGGAAGAAGGTATCGGCATCCCGATCTCGCTGACCGGCTTCGGGCCGGGCTTCGACGCCCTGCCCTGATAGCTCGACGAAGGACCCGCCCATGGCCCGCATTGAGACGATGGATTCACTGCGGGCCCTCTATGGCGCGCCCAAGGGCCGTTCGGTCGCCAAGCAGCTCGACCACCTCGACCGCCATTGCCGGTCGTTCATCGAGCTGTCGCCCTTCCTGATCCTCGCGACCCAGGGCGCCGACGGGCTTGGCGACGCCACGCCGCGCGGCGATCACCCGGGCTTCGTGACCGTCCGGGACGACACGACCCTGGTCATCCCCGACCGCATCGGCAACAACCGCATCGACTCGCTGTCGAACCTGGTCGAGCGGCCGGGCATCGGCCTGCTGTTCCTGATCCCCGGCGTCGACGAGACGCTGCGGGTCAACGGCACGGCTATCATCGACGACGACCTCGCGCTGCGCACCGCCCATATGGCCGAGGGCAAGATTCCCGCCACCGTCGTCGTGGTGACGGTGCGCGAGGCCTATCTGCAATGCGCCAAGGCACTGATGCGCTCGAAGCTCTGGGCCGAGGAAAGCCAGATCGCCCGGGACCGCCTGCCGACCATGGGCGAGATGCTCAGGGATCACACGCGCTCGACCGAGCAGGCCGAGACGCAGGCAGAGATGCTCGCCCGCTACGCCCAGAACCTCTACTGAGGCGCGGCCGCGCCGAAGCGCCGCCGCTCCATTTTCGCTCGGCTAGTCGGACAAGCCGACGCCGAGCCCCCGCAGGGCTTCCCAATAGGTCGGATAGGTCTTCGCCACGCAGCCGGGATCGAGAATCGTGATCGCGCCGATCTTCAGGCCGGCGAGCGCGAAGCTCATGGCGATGCGGTGGTCCGAATAGGTCTCGATCCGCGTCGGCAGCACCTGGCCGGCGAGCTTCGGGTCGGACGCGACGATCAGATCATCGCCCTCCTCCGTGCCGAGACCGGGGCGGATGCGCGAAAGCTCCGTCGCCACGGCGGCGACCCGGTCGCATTCCTTCACGCGCAGATTGGCGATGCCGACGAAACGCACCGGCGTCTGGTTGAAGGCGGCGAGCACGGCAATGGTCGGGATCGCGTCCTGCATCTGCGACCCGTCGATGACCGGCGGCAGGTTCGGGAACATAGCGATCACCTCGCGCGCCTTGGCGTCGGGCTGGGTGAAGGCGTCGGAGGCGACGCCGAGATCGATCGTGCCGCCCGTCAGCACCTCGGCCGCCCACAGATAGGTCGCGGCCGACGCATCCGGCTCGATGACATAGTCAGTCGCCTTGTAGCCGGTCGGCTGGACGCGCCAGCTCGCCGCGTCGACCTGCTCGACCTCGGCGCCGAAGGCGCGCATCGCCGCGATCGTCAGGTCGACATAGCCGCGCGCACCGATCTCGCTTCCCGTCAGCGTCACCTCGATCGGACCGTTGCCGAACGCCGCCGCCATCAGGAGCGCCGAGACATACTGGCTCGACAGGCCGCCATCGATCTCGACCCGGCCGGTGCCGAAGGCGCCATTGCCATGCACGGTGACCGGCGGATATCCGCCGGCGTCGCTGGCGTCGATGCCGAGCGAGCGCAGCGCCTCGACCAGCGGGCCGATCGGCCGCTTGCGCATATGCGCGTCGCCGTCGACGACGACGGTTCCGTCGACCAGCGTCACCGCCGCGCTGAGGAAGCGCATCGCGGTGCCGGCATTGCCGAGGAAGAGCGGCTCGGACGGCGGGTTCAGGCGGCCGGAGCTGGTGACGATGAAAGTGGTGGCGTCGGGCTCGTCGATGGTGACGCCCATGGCGCGCAGCGCCCCGGCCATCAGCTTGGTGTCGAGGCTCTTGAGCGCGCCGGTCAGCCGGCTCGTGCCCTTCGCCAGCGCCGCCAGCAGCAGCGCCCGGTTGGTGATCGACTTCGATCCCGGCGGCGTGACACGGCCATTCAGCGGACCGTCAACGGGGATAATCGTCAGGGCCTGCTTGTCCAGCCCGAATGCCGTCGCCATGCTGTTCTCCATCCATTCGCAGCGATCACGACACGGACCCGCGTCAGCGACGACGCGGTGGTCAGCAATCAGCCCGTCAATAGTTCGTGCCGCAGCGTATGGGCCATTCGCCCCCCCCAACGCAATGGGGACCGCGCGCGGATTGGTCCTCGACAACCGCCCGACGTCCCATCAAGCTCCGCAGCGCCCAGCCCCTTCCAGCAAAGGCACATCGTCATGAACCGCCTCGCCCTTCTTGTCCTGACGAGCGTCACCCTCGCCTCCATCGTCCCGGTCCGGGCCGCCAGCTTCAATTGCGCCAAGGCGAACGCGCCGGATGAAATCGCGATCTGCGGGGATCCGGAACTCTCCGAGCGCGATACCGAGATGGCCGCGCTCTGGTTCGCCTACAACAAGGTTCCCATGCTGATGGGCGCGAACGCCGCCCGCCGCGACGCAGCCAGCGATTTCCTGAAGCTGAGAACCGCCTGCGGCAGTGACGTCGCCTGTCTCGGCAGGGTCTATCACGCGCGGATCGCCGCGCTTCGGGCCGAGATCACCTCGGCAATGGATGCGCTCGCCGACCAGCAATGAACGAAAGGCGACACGGGGAAACGTCACCCGTGGCCGCCGCTCGACGGCAAGGGGGTGCGAAAGTACGCGCGATCCCCTATCTCAACGGCTCAGCTACGATCCCCGGAGTTCCCCATGGCCGATGAACAACTTTCCATTCTCGCGCGCGCCGGCCTCGACCGCGACGCGACCCGAAGCGTTGTCGCCGAAGCCCTCTCCGGCGCCGACGACGGCGAGCTCTATCTCGAATATGCGCAGTCGGAAGGCCTCGTCTTCGACAATGGCCGGCTCTCCGGCGCCAGCTTCGACACCCGCCAGGGCTTCGGCCTGCGCGCCGTCGCGGGAGAAGCCGTCGGCTATGCCCATGCCGGCGAGGTGTCGCTCGATGCCATCCGCCGGGCAGGCGAAGCCGTTGCCTCGGTCAAGCGCGGCCATACCGGCACGCTTGCCGAGCCGCCCCAGGGCACCAACCGCATCCTCTACACCGACGAGAACCCGCTCGGCAGCCCGAGCTTCGCCGACAAGGTGAAGCTGCTGGAGGCGATCGACGCCTATGCGCGGGCGAAGGACCAGCGCGTCCGCCAGGTCAGCGCGTCGCTCGCCGGTTCCTGGCAGGTGATCGAGATCCTCCGTCCTGACGGCACCTATCGGCGCGACGTGCGGCCGATGGTGCGCGTCAGCGTCTCGATCATCGCTGGCGAGGGTGACCGCCAGGAGCAGGGTTCCTACGGCATGGGCGGCCGCGAAGGTTTCGGCCAGTTCGTCACCACCGATCGCTGGCACCTCGCCGTCGACGAGGCGCTGCGCCAGGCGCTGGTCAATCTGGAAGCGGTCCCCGCCCCGGCCGGCACCTTCGACGTCGTGCTCGGCCCCGGCTGGCCGGGCGTCATGCTGCACGAGGCGGTCGGCCATGGCCTCGAGGGCGACTTCAACCGCCGCGGCGAGAGCGCCTTCGCCGGACTGATGGGCCAGCAGGTGGCAGCCAAGGGCGTCACCGTCATCGACGACGGCTCGATCATGGACCGGCGCGGTTCGCTCTCCTTCGACGACGAGGGCACGCCAACCCAGGCGACGACGCTGATCGAGGACGGCATCCTCGTCGGCTACATGCAGGACCGCCAGAACGCCCGCCTGATGGGCATGCAGCCGACCGGCAACGGAAGGCGGCAGTCCTATGCGCATGTGCCGATGCCGCGCATGACCAATACGATCATGAAGAGCGGCAAGGACGATCCGGCCGAGATCCTCGCCTCGGTCAAGAAGGGCCTCTACATGGTCTCGTTCGGCGGCGGCCAGGTCGACATCACGAGCGGCAAGTTCGTGTTCTCCTGTACCGAAGGCTACATGATCGAGGACGGCAAGATCGGCGCGCCGGTGAAGGGCGCCATGCTGATCGGCAACGGGCCGGAAGCGATGAAGCGCGTCTCGATGGTCGGCAACGACATGGCGCTCGACCTCGGCATCGGCACCTGCGGCAAGAGCGGCCAGGGCGTGCCGGTCGGCGTCGGCCAGCCGACCATCCGCATCGACCAGATTACCGTCGGCGGCACGTCCGCCTGAGTCTCAGCCTCGTCGCGAACGCCTCACGGATAGAGGCGTTCGCGGCTCCATTCGCCGTCGCCCGGCGTCGCACGGCGGAACACCACCCGGTCATGCAGGCGGAAGGCGCCGTCCTTCCAGAACTCGATCTGGGTCGGCGTGATGCGGAAGCCCGACCAATGCGCCGGGCGCGGGATCTCGCCGATGGCGTATTTCGCCGCGAAGCTCGCCACCGACTTCTCCAGCGCGAATCGCGATTCGAGCGGCTGCGACTGCTTCGACGCCCAGGCGCCGAGCCGGCTGTGCCGGGCGCGGGTGGCGAAATAGGCATCGGCCTCCCCCGCCGTCACCTGTTCGACCGGGCCGCGCACGCGGACCTGCCGGCGCAGGCTCTTCCAATGGAACAGCACCGCCGCCTTGGGGGTCGCCAGCAGCTCCTGCCCCTTGGCGCTGCCATAGTTCGTGTAGAAGACGATCCCCCGCTCGTCGAAATCCTTCATCAGGACCATGCGCACATCCGGCAGCCCGTCAGGGTCGACGGTCGCCAGCGCCATGCCGTTCGGATCGTTCGGTTCCGAAGCCTCCGCCTCCAGCAGCCAGGCTGCGAAAAGGGCAAAGGGATCGGTCGCGGCTGTGAAGTCACTCATCCTTAATCATCTTTTCCGATGCTGCGATCCGCAGGGCGTCCGCTGGGGGGTCATTCGTGCTGCTACGGGACAGACATATATCGACCGGACGGCACATGACCAGACAAGACGGGATCAAGCAGGAATGCGGATGATTGGCGGCCTCCGCCCGATTCTGCTGATTGCCGGATGCGGCCTCGCCGGATGCAGCCTGATGCCGGGCGGTCCGGAATCCGACATCGATCCGATGACGACCGCCTCGATCGCGCCGGCCAAGCCGACGCCGCCGACCCGCTCGGTCGTCGAAGCCGTCGCCCCGTCCGACTGGGAGCACATCCGCCTGACGGCCTCGACCTTCATCCCGGGCTCGGCCAATGGCGATATCATCGACTGGACCAATCCGGATACCGGCTCGAACGGCACGCTGTCGCCGGTTCGCGTCGCCCGCGACGAGCCGGACGGCCGCAACTGCCGGCCCTTCTCGCTGACGGTCAGCGACGTGCGCGGCATTCGCCGCTACAAGGGCGACGCCTGCCGCGCGCCGGACGGCATGTGGCAGCTCTTCGAGGTCGTTCCCGAAGACAGCGCACTTCTCTAGAGTTCAAACGATTCGAGGCGATTGGAATCAATTCCTAGCCTCCCTATGTTATGGAGAGTTCCGGTGCCGCATGGCGGGCCGGGATGAATCCTGCCCTTAGAGGGGGTTTCCCATGCGTGATCCATATCAGGTGCTCGGCGTCGACAAGAAGGCGACCGCGGCCGAGGTGAAGAAGGCGTTCCGCCGTCTCGCCAAAAAGCATCATCCCGACCAGAATCAGGATGACCCGAAGGCCCAGGAGAAGTTCTCCGAGATCAATTCGGCCTATGAGATTCTCAGCGACGAGGAAAAGCGCGGCCAGTTCGACCGCGGCGAAATCGACGCGGAAGGCAAACCCAAGTTCCAGGGGTTCGAGGGCTATTCAGGCTTCGATCCGCGCGCCGCGTCCAGTTCCGGCGCCCGCAGCTTCCGCTGGTCCTCTAGCGGCGGCGGCAATGGCGGTGCCGACGACATCCTCAACGACCTGTTCGGCTTCGGCGGCAGCCAGGGCGGCGGTTTCAGCGGCTTCGGCGGCCAGACCGGCGGCTTCGGCGGCGCCTCCGGCGGCGCGCGTGCTTCGGCCCAGTCGCGCAGTCGCGGCGAGGACGTCTCCGCCACCGTCGCCGTGACGCTGGAGCAGATCGTCCGCGAGGAGAAGGTCCGCGTCGAACTGCCGACGGGCCGGACGCTCGAGATCTCGATTCCGGCCGGCACGCGGCCCGGCCGCGTGATCCGCCTGCGCGGCCAGGGCTGGGCGAGCCCGACCGGAGGCCCGTCCGGCGACGCGCTGGTCACGGTCGAGTTCGTGCCGCATCCGCTGTTCAAGGTCGACGGCGATGCGCTGCGTCTCGACCTGCCCGTCACGCTCGACGAAGCCGTGCTCGGCGCCCGCGTCCGCGTGCCGACATTGACCGGCTCCGGCACGATGACCATCCCCGCCCGTTCCGACGGCGGCCGCGTCATGCGCCTGAAGGGCAAGGGGCTACCGACCAGCGTCGGCGGTCATGGCGATCTGCTGGTCGCGCTGAAGATCGTCCTGCCCGACACGGTCGATCCGGAATTCGAGGCGATGATGCAGCGCTGGCGCGATACGAACTTCTATTCGGCGCGCGGGCCGGAGTTCGAAGGCTAAGCCGGTCGCGGCGCCGCCGCGCGCCGCAGCCGGTCGACGATCGCTTCGCCGAGGCCCTTGGCAGGGATCGGCGCCACGGCGATCGTCGCCGCCTTGCCGTCCAGCTCGCGGAGCGCCGAGAACAGGCGTGCGGCAGCTTCGATCAGGTCACCGCGCGGGCTCAGATTGATGACGGCTGACGCCAACTCGGCATGGCGGGGAAGCGTCGGTCCGAAGGCGATCAGCGCCTCTCCGGCCAGAACCTCCACCGCATCGAGCCGCACCATCGCGCCCGGCGCATAATGCGAGACCAGTTGTCCCGGCGCCGTCGGCGCCTCGGGATCATCCAGCTCGACCCGCTCCACCGGCATTCCGGCGACCGCCTCGATGCTTTCGCGTGGCAGCCCCCCTGCCCGAAGCAATGCCAGTCCTGTGGGAGTCGCGGCGAGAATGGTCGATTCGACGCCGACATGGCTTGGCCCGGCATCGAGCACGATCGCTACCCGCCTGCCGAGATCGGCCGCGACATGGCCGGCCGTGGTGGCGCTGACATGGCCGGACCGGTTGGCGCTCGGGGCGGCGAGCGGGCGGCCAAAAGCCTTGAGCAGGGCCTGGGCGGCCGGATGCGAGGGCATCCGCACAGCCAGCGTGTCGAGCCCGGCGGTGGCGAGGTCGGAAATGCCGGCGTCTGGGCGCTTCGGCAGCACCAGCGTCAGCGGGCCCGGCCAGAACGCCTCGGCAAGACGGCGCGAGACGGCGTCGAACACGACAAGCCGTTCCGCCGCGGCGAGGTCAGCGACATGGGCGATCAGCGGATTGAAGCTCGGTCGCCCCTTGGCGGCATAGATCCGCGCGACCGCCTCGCCATTGGTGGCATCCGCCGCCAGACCGTAGACGGTCTCGGTCGGCATGCCGACGATCTCGCCCGCCTCCAGCGCCGCGACGGCGTCCTTCAGCGCGTCGACATCGTCGGCGGGGCGAATATTGGAGGGTTTGTGAGCGGCCAAGCCAATCTCCCGGAAACGTCTGGAGCGCGAGACGCCAGAAGGACCGACACGCCCCGCCAGTCAAGTCCCACCGCATGGCGCGGTCGGGGCCTGTGACGATTGGGCCTCTCAAAATTGCAATCAAATTCGTTCGGCTACTTTACTTGAAGGCATCAGCGGTCCAATTCTCCTCCCTCCGTTGCAGGGACCGAAAGCGCATGACCGATAGCATGAGTTTGCCGATCGCCATCGACTCGAAGGGCGGCATTACCGTCATTCGGATCGATCGACCGGAAACTCAGAATGCGCTGACGGCCGACATGCTGGCGGCCATTTCGGATGCGCTCGTCCGGGGCGAGCGCGACGGCCGCAACAAGGCGTTCGTCCTGCTCGGCGCGCCCGGTGTCTTCTCGATCGGCTACGACCTCCGCGAGCTTCTGAACTTCGCCGATAGTGGTCGGCTGGATGAAAGCATCGTCCGTTTCCTGAAGACCATAGCGACGATCGAAAAGCCCCTGATCGCCGCCGTCGACGGCCTGGCGCTCGGCATGGGCGCCAACATCCTCTTCCATTGCGACTATGTCGTCGCGAGCGAATGGTCGGCGTTCGAATCGACCTGCGTCGAGCTGGGCCTGATACCGAGCGGCGCCGCGACACTGCTCGCGCCCCGCGCGATGGGGGCGCAGCGGGCGTTCGAATTCCTCGTGCTCGGCGAACGCTTCGACGTCGAGCGCGCCTATCACGCCGGCCTGGTCAACCGTGTCGTCGCCGCCCACGACGTGGAAAGGGAAGCGATCGCCATCGCGAAGAGCCTGACCAGCCGTTCCATGGAGACCGCCGGCCTGACCCGCCGGCTGATGCGCGGCGACCGGCGCGACGTGCTCGCCCGCATCGATCAGGAAATCGTGCATATTCTCGACCGGCTGCGCTCGCCCCTCGCACGCGACAAGCTGGTCGCCTACATGCGCAAGGCGCACTGAGCGGCCGCTCGACGCCGAGGGCATGGCCTGCGGCGATCCGATGGGCGGATCAACCGACGACCGGGGACCCAACATGGCGACGCTGCTGATCCATCATCCGGTATTCGCCGAGCACCTCGTGCCGTTCGGCCATCCCGAACGGCCCGAGCGCATCCGCGCCGTCGAGGCGGTGCTGGCGGAGGACCGCTTCGCCGCGCTGATCCGCGAAGAGGCCCGGATGGCGGATGTCGAGATGATCCTGCTCTGCCATCCGCGATCCCATCTCGACGCCATGCGCCACTACAGCCCCTCCGAGAGCATGATCCGCGTCGACGCCGATACGACGATGTCGTCGAAGACCCTGGAGGCGGCGCTGATCGCCGTCGGCGGCGCCTGCCAGGCGGTCGACGCCGTGATGGACGGCGACGCGCAAAACGCCTTCTGCGCCATGCGGCCGCCCGGTCACCACGCCGAACCCGACCGCGCCATGGGCTTCTGCTTCTTCAACCAGGCCGCGATCGCCGCCCGCCACGCCCAGCGCGGCCACGGCATCGAGCGCGTAGCGATCGTCGACTGGGACGTGCATCACGGCAATGGCACGCAGGCGATCTTCTGGGACGATCCGTCCGTGCTCTACGCCTCGGTCCACCAGATGCCGCTGTATCCGGGAACGGGGGCGGCCAGCGAGATCGGCGCCGGCAACATCGTCAATGCGCCGCTGCCGCCCGGCGCCGGCAGCGCCGAATTCCGCCATGCCTTCGAGAGCCGCATCCTGCCGGCGCTGGACGCCTTCCAGCCGGAACTGCTCATCCTTTCAGCCGGCTTCGACGCCCACCACCGCGATCCGCTCGGCGAGCTGATGCTCGACGAGGCGGATTTCGCCTGGGCGACCGATCGGCTGATGGAAAGCGCGGCCGGGCCAGCGCTGGGCCGGATCGTCAGCATCCTCGAAGGCGGCTACGATCTGAAGGCGCTCGCTGCATCGACCGCCGTCCATGTCGAAAGGCTGATGCGGGCCGGCTGACGGTGTCGCGGAAGGCCCCTGGGCCGGACGGCTTGCATCGCGCCGCCCGATGACCGAAAAGGTTCGCCGCACAATCCGGAGACCCGTTCATGTCCGACGCCCAGACCGCCCTTGAGAGCCTCTCCTTCGAAAAGGCCCTGGCCGAGTTGGAGACCATTGTCGGCCATCTCGAGCGCGGCGACGTGCCGCTCGAGGAATCGATCAAGATCTATGAGCGCGGCGAAGCGCTGAAGAAGCACTGCGACGCGCTGCTGAAGCAGGCCGAGGCCAAGGTCGAGAAGATCCGCACCGGCGCCAACGGCCAGGCGACCGGCACCGAGCCGCTCGACCTCGACTAGCCCGGCGCGCCCCACGCCCGGCGGCGCGATCGTTGAACAAGCCGTCGCCGGAACCGTGTCTATCGGTCAATACTGCACGCCTCCATTATCGGTGTCGCACCGCATGTGAAGGAGAGTGCCATGAGCCGCCTGCCCGATATTGACCCGATCTTCGGCGACGCCGCCTCGAGCGATGCCATCGAGCTGGTCGTCGTGCCGCGTTCCGTCGACATTGGCGGCTTCGCCGTCAAGCGCGCCTTGCCGACCGCCAAGCGGCGCATGGTCGGGCCGTTCATCTTCCTCGACCAGATGGGCCCGGGCGACCTGCCCGTCGGCGAAGGCCTCGACGTGCGGCCGCATCCGCATATCGGCCTCGCCACCGTGACCTATCTGTTCGACGGCGAGATCATCCACCGCGATTCGACCGGCGTCGAACAGGCGATCCGGCCGGGCGACGTCAACTGGATGACGGCCGGCCGCGGCATCGCCCATTCCGAGCGCTCCAGCCAGGAATTCCGCCAGAAGGCCAATGACCGCCGCATCGGCGGCCTGCAGACCTGGGTGGCGCTGCCCAAGGACCAGGAAGAGGTGGAACCGCTGTTCCACCATCACGGCCGGGGCGACCTGCCGGTCATCACCGGCGACGGCGTCGACCTCCGCCTGATCATCGGCTCCGCCTATGGCGAGACCTCGCCGGTCGAGACCTTCTCCGACACCATCTATGCCGATGTCGCGCTGCAGCCGGGCGGCAAGCTGCCGGTCGACACCCAGCACGAGGAACGGGCGATCTACATCTTCGAGGGCGAGATCGAAATCGCCGGTGACGTGTTCGAGGCCGGCCGGCTGCTGGTGCTGCGCCCCGGCGACCCGATCCTCGTCACGGCGCGTGCCGCCACCCGGTTGATGCTGGTCGGCGGCGCGCCGATGGACGGCCCGCGCCACATCTGGTGGAACTTCGTCTCCTCGTCGAAGGACCGCATCGAGCAGGCCAAGGCCGATTGGAAGGCGGGCCGTTTCCACAAGGTCTATGGCGACGAGAAGGAATTCATCCCGCTGCCCGAGGGGCCGTAGCTCAGAACCGTGAGCGGCCTGCCACTTTGGCCGGCTCGGCCTGGGGATGTCGGAACTCAGACGAACACCGGCTCCTCGACCAGTTGCACGCCGAATTTCGCCCGCACGCCGGCCTTGATCTCGCCGGCGAGCGCCGTGATCTCGGCGGCCGAGCCGCCACCGTGATTGACGAGAATGAGCGCGTGCTTGTCGTAGACGCCGACATGGCCGAGGCGGACGCCCTTGAAGCCGCTCTGCTCGACCAGCCAGGCGGCCGACAGCTTGATGCGACCGTCCGGCTGGAGATAGCCACCCAGCTTCGGGTAATCGGCCTTGAGCGCGTCATGCAGCGTCGCCGGCACGATCGGATTCTGGAAGAAGCTGCCGGCATTGCCGATCACGGCGGGGTCGGGAAGCTTGCGGCCGCGCACGGCGACGACCTCGTCGAACACCGCCTCGGGCCGGACGGCGGCGGCGGCGTTGAACGTCGCGGCGATGTCCGGATAGGTCAGCACCGGCTGCCACGGGCGCGGCAGGCGGAAGCGGACGCTGGTGACGACGTAACGACCGGGATGATGCTTGAAGACGCTGTCGCGATAGGCGAAAGCGCAATCCTCCCGGCCGAAGGCCACGAAGGAACCGGTCTCGGTATCGAAAGCGCGCAGCGTATCGAAGCGATCTGCCAGTTCGATGCCGTAGGCGCCGATGTTCTGCACCGGCGAGGCGCCGACCGTGCCGGGGATCAGCGCGAGGTTTTCCAGCCCCGGATAGCCTTCGGCAAGGGTCCAGCGGACGAAATCGTGCCAGATCTCTCCGGCCGCGGCTTCGACCAGCCAGTGATCCGAATTCTCCTGCACCAGACGCCGGCCGGCGATCCGCATCAGCAGCGTCACTCCGTCGAAATCGGAACTCAGCACGATGTTGCTGCCGCCGCCGATCAGCCGGCGCGGCAGGTGTTTCAGGCGCGGATCGGTTAGGGCCGACCGCAGGTCCTCCTCGGAGCGGACCAGGACCGCCAGGCGGCTGCGGGCGCTGAAGCCGAAGCTGTTGCAGTCGTCGAGCGGATAATCGGTCAGTATCTCGTGCATTGTCGTTCCGGGCAGAAGGCCAAGCCGTCGGGGCGGGAGTTCCTATGGCCGATCGCACCGCCCGTGTCGATCGTCGGCCGGGCGGCGCCCCCCGATGCGGCTCAGTCGTTCGATGTCAGCATGCTGGCTAGACCGTGATAGAGCGATTGCGGCATCAGCAAGTTCGAAACGCCATAGCCCAGTACTGAAGCGCACATGATCGGAATGACATCGCCGTTGTCGCCGGTCATTTCCAGGATGATGACGAACGCCGTGATCGGCGCCTGGACGACGCCGGCGAAATAGCCGGTCATGCCCAGCAGCGCCGCGATGC
This sequence comes from Kaistia granuli DSM 23481, assembly GCF_000380505.1. GTDB lineage: Bacteria > Pseudomonadota > Alphaproteobacteria > Rhizobiales > Kaistiaceae > Kaistia > Kaistia granuli. Next base: position 97,993 of record NZ_AQYH01000006.1, read on the forward strand.
CGGCGCTTCCGCCCAGCGTCAGGGCGAACAGGCTGCCGACCCCGGTGCCTACCGCCAGCGACGGCGCGAAGATGCCGCCCGGTATGCCCGACACCGACGAGAGTAGCGTCGCCACGAACTTCGCCGGCGCGAAATACCAGGGCAGTATCTCGCCCTCGATCGCCGCGCGCGCCTGGTCATAGCCGGTGCCGAAGGTGCTGCCGCCCGTGGCCAGGCCGATCAGCGCGACACCGAGCCCGCATAGGCCGGCAATGACAAGCGTCCGCTTGAACGGCATCACGCGGGTCCAGCGCCGGATCTGCTGTGTCGACCAGAGCATCACCCGGCCGAACAGCGCTCCGAACAATCCGCCGACGACTCCGCACAGGCCGACCATGAGCCAGCCCTCGACGCCGACGACATGGCCCGAGGCCTGGCCGAAATAGTCGTAGTTGCCCACCAGTCCGAGCGAGACGAGACCGGCGATGATGACGGCCGATAGGACGAGGCTCGCCGTCTTCTGCTCGAAGGACCGGCTCATCTCCTCGATCGCGAACACGATGCCCGCCAGCGGCGCGTTGAAGGCAGCCGAAATGCCGGCCGCCGACCCGGCCAGGATCAGGCCGCGGGCGCGGTCGGCTCCCCCGATCTGGCCGGCCTTCAGCATGATCGCCGCGCCGATCTGGACCGTCGGCCCCTCGCGACCGATGGATCCGCCGGATGCGATGCCGACCAGCGTGAGGAAGATCTTGCCGATGGCGACGCGCAGCGAGAGCAGCTTGCTGCGCGCCACGCTATCCGTCATCTCGCAGGCGGCGATGGCATGCTGGATGCCGCTGCCCGCCGCGCCCGGAAACACCGTGCGCGCCAGATGGGCGCAGAACATGAAGCCGAGCGGCGCGAGGAGGAGCGGAACCCAGACCGCCTGGCTGGCCAACCAGTGAAAGAGCAGCTGCGCCTGATCGGCGGCGTAGGCGAAGCAGACGCTGACCAGTCCCGTCGCGGCGGCGCCGACCCAGAACACGATGCGCCGACGCCAGAGGTCGCGGGATAGCCAGGCCGGCTGCGGCTGGTCGGACAGCTTCCGCAGACGCGGACGCTTCAGTTTCAATCGCAAAAGCAAGAGGCTGCTCCGTGTGGTATCGCCTGGCGACCACGGAACGAGGCCAATCGGCGCGGGATATCCATCGAGGACCTCAGTCGGCCTCCCCAAACGGGACATAGTCGATCTCGAGGAACGACTCCACCTCCGGCACCCAGCGGTCGCGCACGAAGGTCACATGGTCCGGATGATCGTCATATCGCGAATAGGCAGCCGGGTCGGTGAACTCCATAGAGAAGCCGAAATCATAGTCATTCTTGGCGCTAACCTGGCGCAGCTGCTCGAAATTGTCGACGCCGGGAATCGCCGCCAGCACCCGCGCATCGGCGAGAAACTGTCGTTCGGCCTCCGATCCCTTCGGATGCTTCAATCGGAAAACCACCGTATGCCGGATCATGCCTGCCCCTCGAATGTCTGCGCCGACCACAGTAGCGGTCACGCGCATATCCGCAACCACGCGAGATTTGGCCGCGCCCTTGGGCGACCGGCCGCGTTGCCTCTGGTCGCCGCGTCGTGTAACCGTGCCCGTTCATATAACAGCTTCGCTTGATAGATGACCGGCAAGCCCGAAACGCCCCTTCTCGACACTGTCGCCACGCCCGCGGACCTTCGCAAGCTGCCGGAGAGCTCGCTTGCGCAGCTGGCGGCGGAACTGCGCGCCGAGACCATCGACGCCGTCTCGATCACCGGCGGCCATCTCGGCGCCGGCCTCGGCGTCGTCGAGCTGACGGTGGCGCTGCACTACGTGTTCAACACGCCGGCCGACCGGATCATCTGGGACGTCGGCCACCAGGCCTACCCGCACAAGATCCTGACCGGGCGACGCGACCGCATCCGCACGCTGCGCCAGGCCGGCGGCCTGTCGGGCTTCACCAAGCGCTCGGAAAGCGAATACGACCCGTTCGGCGCGGCGCATTCCTCGACGTCGATCTCCGCCGGCCTCGGCATGGCGGTGGCGCGCGACCTTTCGGACGGCGACAACGCCGTCGTCTGCGTGATCGGCGACGGCGCGATGTCGGCCGGCATGGCCTATGAGGCGATGAACAATGCCGGCGCGCAGCGTTCGCGCCTGATCGTCATCCTGAACGACAACGACATGTCGATCGCGCCGCCGGTCGGGGCGATGTCCGCCTATCTGGCGAGGCTGGTTTCCGGCCGCGCCTATCGCTCCTTCCGCGAAGTGGCGAAGCAGCTGGCCCGCAAGCTGCCGCGCTTCCTGCACGAGAAGGCGAAGCAGACCGAGGAGTATGCGCGCGGCTTCTTCACCGGCGGCACGCTGTTCGAAGAGCTCGGCTTCTACTATGTCGGGCCGATCGACGGCCACAATCTCGACCATCTGCTGCCGATCCTGCGCAATCTGCGCGACGCGCCGGAAGGGCCGATCCTGCTGCATGTCGTCACGCAGAAGGGCAAGGGATACGCCCCGTCCGAGGCGGCCGCCGACAAGTACCACGCGGTCAACCGCTTCGACGTCATCACCGGCAAGCAGGCCAAGGCGACGCCGAACGCGCCGAGCTATACCCGCGTCTTCGCGGAAGCGCTGATCAAAGAGGCCGAGGCCGACGACAAGATCGTCGCCGTGACGGCAGCGATGCCCTCCGGCACCGGGCTGGACCTGTTCGGCCAGGCCTTCCCGCAGCGCACCTTCGACGTCGGTATCGCCGAGCAGCACGCCGTCACCTTCGCCGCCGGCCTGGCCTCGGAAGGCTACAAGCCGTTCTGCGCGATCTACTCGACCTTCCTGCAGCGCGGCTACGACCAGATCGTGCATGACGTGGCGATCCAGAAGCTGCCGGTGCGCTTCGCCATCGACCGCGCCGGCTTCGTTGGCGCCGACGGCGCCACCCATGCCGGCTCGTTCGACACCGGCTTCCTGGCCGCTCTGCCCGGCATGATCGTCATGGCGCCGTCCGACGAGGCCGAGCTGGTGCACATGATCGCGACCTCGGTCGCCATCGACGATGCCCCCTCCTCGTTCCGCTATCCGCGCGGCGAGGGTGTCGGCATCGACATGCCGGCGCGCGGCGAGCTCCTGCCGATCGGCAAGGGCCGGATCCTGCGCGAGGGCACCAAGGTCGCGATCCTCTCCTTTGGCACACGGCTCAAGGACGCGCTGAAGGCGGCAGAGGAGCTCGACACCTACGGCCTGTCGGCGACCGTCGCCGACGCCCGCTTCGCCAAGCCGCTCGATACCGACCTGGTGCTCGATCTCGCCCGCAATCACGAAGTCGTGATCACGGTCGAGGAAGGCGCCGTCGGCGGCTTCGGCACCCAGGTGCTGGCCTTCCTGGCCGGCGCCGGCGCCTTCGATCGCGGCCTGAAGATCCGCACGCTGGTGATGCGCGACGAATTCGTCGACCACGACAAGCCGGAGGCGATGATCGCCGCCAGCGGTCTCGACTCGCGCGGCATCGTCGCCACCGTGTTCGAAGCGCTGGGCCGCGGCGACGAAGCCGCCGCCTTCCGTCGGGCCTAGATCCCGGCGTCCCGATCCGCATGCGCCCGCCGGCTGTCGTCGGGCGCTTCGGTACGGTTCTCCAGTCCATAGTCGCGCAGCACGTTGGCGACGCGCAGGCGATAATCGCGAAAAACGCTGGCACGGCCCTTGGCCTGTGTCGCGCGATGGGCCGGACGATTGCGCCAGGCCGCGACCGCCGCCTCATCCCGCCAGAACGACAGGGACAGCAGCTTGCCCGGCTCCGCCAGGCTCTCGAAGCGCTCGACGGAGACGAAGCCGTCCAACTGCTCCAGATCGGCCTTCAGCGCCGCGGCGAGATCGAGATAGTGCTGCGCCTCGCCCTTCGCCGGCCAGACCTCGAAGATGACGGCGATCAAGGCTTCACCAGCGCCGCATGCGGCGTCGAGGCGAGCCGCAGGAACAGCCTGTCCTCGCGCCGGATGAACTGCTCCTTGCGGGCGAATTCATAATTCTCCCGCCCGAGCGGATCGTCGCGCAGGCGGGCGCGATAGGCCTCGTAGGCGGCGAGGCTCTCGATGTTGTAGACGCCATAGGCAGTGGTGCTCGAACCCTCCTGCGGCGCGTAGTAGCCGATCAGATCGGCGCCGCAGCGCGGTATGGCCTGACCCCAGTTGCGTGCATAGGCGTCGAAGGCCTCCGTCTTGAACGGATCGATCTCGTAGCGGATGAAACAGGTGATCATGGTCGGCTCCTTGTCGAAAACGCGGCCACCCTAGCGCATTGATCGACACGGATAGTTCGACTAGCATCGAACTATGAAGGAAGGTCCCGTCATCGCCTCCGTCGCCGCCCTGATCGGCGACCCCGCCCGCGCCAACATGCTGACGGCCCTGATGGACGGCCGCGCCCTGACGGTGAGCGAGCTGGCGCAAGCTGCCGGTGTCACCATCCAGACGGCGAGCAGCCATCTCGCCCGCCTCGACGCCGCCAACCTCCTCACCGCCGAGCGCCAGGGCCGCCACCGCTATTTCCGCCTCTCCGATCCCGAGGTGGCGCGCGTTCTGGAAGCGCTGATGGGGCTCGCCGAACGCACCGGCGCCAAGCGGGTCCGAACTGGCCCTCGCGACGCGGAACTCCGCACCGCCCGCATCTGCTACGACCACCTCGCCGGCGAGCGTGGCGTAGCCCTGCTCGCCGCGACGAAGCGCGCGGGATGGATCGCCGGCGACGACGATCTCCACGTCGCCCCCAGCGGCCGCGCTTTCTTCGTCGATTTCGGCATCGACATGGATCGGCTGGAACAGGCCCGACGTCCCGTCTGCAAGACCTGCCTCGACTGGAGCGAAAGGCGCAGCCATCTCGGCGGCGCTCTTGGGGCCGCGCTGCTCGACCGCGTGCTCGAACGCGGCTGGGCCCGGCGCGGCCCCGGCCGGGTGATCGCCTTTCCCGCCGACGGGCTCGCCGCCATGCGCGCCACGTTCGGCGACACGTTTACGGCCTCCACTGAGGCCTAGCCGCCTCCGGCAGCCGCCTTCGCCGTCCTCGCGGCATTCGGACACGCTTTCCAAGCTTCCACGGCAGGGTTATCTCTGCGGCATGATCAAACGCATCGCCCTTTCGCTTCTCCTCGCCGCATCGCTGGCCGCGCCGGTGCTTGCAGACGTCACCGCCGGCTCGCTGGTCATCAGCGAGCCCTGGTCGCGCGCCACACCGCCCGGCGCGCGCGTCGGCGGCGGCTATCTGACGATCCGCAACACCGGGTCCGGGCCCGACACACTGGTGTCGGTGGCCTCGCCGGCGTCCGAGAAGACGGAGCTTCACATGATGAAGACCGAGGACGGAGTCATGACCATGCGGCCGGTCGAGGGCGGCGTGGAAATCCCCGCCGGCGGCGTCCTGACGCTCGAGCCCGGTGGCTATCACGTCATGTTCATCCGGCCCAAGGCGCCCTTCAAGCAGGGCGAGAGCGTGCCGCTGACGCTGACCTTCGCCAAGGCCGGCGCCGTCGACGTGGCCCTCACCGTCTCGCCGATCGGCGCGCCGGGACCGGCCGGCAAGCCCGAGATGGATCATTCCGCGCATGGCGCGGGCCAGCATGGATCGTCCGAATGACCGACACGGAAAAGGGGAACAATCCCCACAAGACGCTGCGCACCGTCCGCTACGTGCTCTGGGCGCTGGTCGCGATCGTCGTCGTCGCCATCGGCGCCTATACGCTGTTCCCGAAGAGCACCAACCCGATCGCCCAGATAAGCTCGATCGGCGGGCCGTTCTCCGTCGTCGACCAGAAGGGACAGCCCGTCACCGAGGCGGCGCTGCAGGGCCACCCGTCGGCGATGTTCTTCGGCTTCACCTTCTGTCCCGACGTCTGCCCGACAACGCTCTACCAGGCGACGCAATGGCTGAAGCAGCTCGGCCCGGACGGCGACAAGCTCAAGGTCTATTTCGTCACCGTCGATCCCGAGCGCGACACGCCGGAGCAGATGGCGAACTACCTGCATGCCTTCGATTCCCGCATCGTCGGCTTGACCGGCAGCCGCGAGCAGATCGACGGCATGCTGAAGGCTTTCAAGGTCTATTCGAAGAAGGTCGGTGAGGGCGAGGACTACACGATGGACCACAGCGCCGCCGTGTACCTGCTCGATTCCAACGCAAACTTCGTCGGCACCGCCGACTATCACGAGAAGGACGTGACGATCATGGAGAAGCTGAAGCGCCTCGTCGCCAGCTGATCCGTGATCGACGGATGGATTCGTCCGGGGCCGCCCGGGCGAATGTGCGAACCGGACCGTCAGGGTTTAGCAGCGCGCGCCCCAGCAGGGTCGCCATTTATGTGAGCCGCTGCACGGTGAGCCGCCACCCGCCAACCTCCCTTGCTCGCAGATGGATGGATCCCGGCCTTCGCCAGGATGACGATCGAGGGTCGGGAGAGGGCGAAGCCTTCCACCGAGGGGCAGACTTCCGAGGCCGGAAACCCACACCCGCGGCACTTCGTGCGTCGACCTCTCCCTCAGGGAGAGGTGAAGGGGCGCCTTTGTCGTCGGAGCCCGACGCCTACCCCCACTCGTCGTCATCCCGACCTCCGGACCGAGATCCAGCCAGCCGGATTGTGTAGTCCGCCGCACGCCAACCTCCGGGATCGCGGCGAATTCGGCGCCCCGCCTCGGTCGAAAGGCGCGACGCCTGCACAGTTCGCCGCTGCTACGTCCCGTCCGGATGAAGCGCCAGCCTGCGCGACACGCTCGCCGTCATCCCGGGCGGAGCCCCCGGATCCATCCAGTCGGGTTGCCAACCGAGCCAACCTCCCGGGATCACGGATGCATGGATCCCGCCCTCGCGGGAATGACGGAGGTGATACGGTGGCTTGGATGCCATTCCCATTGGCATCCCTGCCGCTGCGACTGGGATTCCCCCGCCAGCGCCCTTCCCCGCCCCGAACCCTTTTCCTACACAGCCCCTAAACAGCCCCGCGAACCGCTCCCAATCTCCCGCTTCCCACATCCCCTCCAGGGGGATAGGATACCAACATGAGCCACGCCCAGAACCCCGAGATCCTGCAACGCCTGCGCCGTGCTTCCGGCCATCTCGCCAGCGTCATCACCATGGTCGAGGACGGCCGCGACTGCCTGGCCATCGCCCAGCAGATGCAGGCGGTGATCAAGGCGATCGAAAGCACCAAGCGGACGCTGATCCACCATCACATCGACGAGCATCTCGGCGCGGCTGCCGGCACGCTGCCGGCCGACGAGGCCCGCGCGCTCGTCAACGAGATCAAGGAAGTCAGCAAATACCTCTGAGCCGCGCGCCCGGATATTTGCCGGAAGGAGTTTTTCCGATGAACGCGACCGAAACCCTCGGCGGCCACGAGCACATCTTTCTCGGCGCCTCGCATCATCGCAACCAGCGCCGGACGATGATCGTCGTCGGCATCACGGCGCTGACCATGGTCGCCGAGATCGTCGCCGGCTATGCCTATGGCTCGATGGCGCTGCTCGCCGACGGCTTCCACATGTCGACCCATGCCGGCGCCCTGCTCGTCGCGGCGCTCGCCTATGGCTATGCAAGCCGCCATGCCCGCGACCCGGCCTTCACCTTCGGCACCGGCAAGGTCGGCGATCTCGCCGCTTTCGCCAGCGCCATCATTCTCGGCGTCGTCGCCATCCTGATCGCCGTCGATGCGGCCTGGCGGCTGGCGCGACCGGTGCCGATCGATTTCGACCCGGCCATCGTCGTCGCCGTGATCGGCCTCGCCGTCAATCTCGTCAGCGCGCTGCTGCTGCACGAGGGCACCCCCGGCCATGCGCACGGCCACCACCATGACCATCCGCACGCGGGCCATGACCACCATGATCACGGCCATGATCATGGGCATGCGCGCGACCACAATCTGCGCGCCGCCTACCTGCATGTTCTGGCCGACGCAGTGACCTCGGTTCTGGCGATCGGCGCGCTGCTCGCCGGCCGCTTCCTCGATTGGGTCTGGCTCGATCCGGCGATCGGCATCCTCGGCGCCGTGATGATCGCCAGCTGGTCGGTGCGCCTGATGCGGGACAGCGGCCGGGTGCTGGTCGACGCCGTGCCGGACGCGGACCTGGCCAGGACCATGCGCGAGCGGATCGAGCGGGCGGGCGCCCGGGTCACCGACCTGCACCTCTGGCGCGTTGGCCCCGGCCACAACGCTGCCGTGATCAGCCTGGTGGCCACGGCGCCGCAGACGCCCGAGGCCTACAAGGCGACGCTCGCCGGCCTGCAGGGGCTGTCGCACGTCACTGTCGAGGTGCGGCGGTTGGCGGCCGGCTGATCCCGTCTCGATCCCATTTGTGATAAGGCTCCTCCCGCCGCCGACGACGGGATGGAGACAGCGATGACGCAGAATATCTACGACAACCCGGCCTTCTTCGAGGGCTACAGCCAGCTCGGCCGCTCGGTCGAGGGCCTTGCCGGCGCCGCCGAATGGCCATCGCTGCGCGCCATGTTGCCGGAGCTGAAGGGCCTGCGCGTCGTCGATCTCGGCTGCGGCTATGGCTGGTTCTGCCGTTACGCGCGCGAACAGGGCGCAGCGGAGGTACTCGGCCTCGACGTCTCCGAGCAGATGCTGGCGCGCGCCCGCTCGATGACGTCGGACGCCGGCATCCGCTACGAGCGCACCGATCTCGAACATCTCGACCTGCCGCCGGCCGCGTTCGATTTCGCCTACAGCTCGCTCACGCTGCACTACATCGCCGATCTCGCCGACCTGCTTTCGACGCTGCATCGCGCGCTGCTGCCCGGCAGCCGCTTCGTGCTGTCGATCGAGCACCCGATCTACATGGCGCCGACAAGGCCCGACTGGGCCACCGACGCCGAGGGCCGCAGGATCTGGCCGCTCGACCGCTACAGCGAAGAGGGCGAGCGCACGACCGACTGGCTGGCGAAGGGCGTCGTCAAGCAGCACCGCACCATGGGCACGCTGCTGACCCTCCTGATCCGCGCCGGCTTCACCCTCGACCATGTCGAGGAATGGTCGCCGACCGACGCCGAAATCGCCGCCCATCCCGACTGGGCGCCGGAACGCGACCGGCCGATGTTCTTGCTGATCGGAGCGCATCGATAGGCTGCCAACACGCCGATCCGGGACAGGAAGTGCCCCTGCGGCCCCATGGCCCCCTTGCGCTCGGCCGCCGCGCACGCCATCACTCGCGCCATGAACGACACCACACATCGCCTGGATATGGTCCTGCTCGCGCGCGGGCTGGTCGCCTCGCGTGCCAAGGCGCGCGACGCCGTCCTGCGCGGGCATGTCCGCGTCGACGGCGTCCTGATCACCAAGCCGGCCGCGACCATCCGCCCGAACGCTACGCTTGAGATTGACGACCCGGCGCAGCGCTACGTCTCGCGCGCCGCGCTCAAGCTCGTCGCCGGGCTCGACCATTTCGGCTACGACGCCACCGGCCGCACGGCGATCGACCTTGGCGCCTCGACCGGAGGCTTCACCGAAGTTCTGCTCGAACGCAATGTTCGTCATGTCCATGCACTCGATGTCGGGCACGGCCAGCTGCATCCGCGCGTCGCCGGCCGTTCGCGCGTCACCATGCGCGAGGGCCTGAATGTCCGCGATTTGACCGCCGAAGACATCGGCGAACCCTTCGACGCCATCGTCTGCGACGTGTCGTTCATCTCGCTCCGGCTGGCCCTGCCGCCCGCGCTTGAATTGGCGGAGCCGGGCAGCTGGGGCGTTCTTCTGGTCAAGCCGCAGTTCGAGGTCGGCAAGGACGGCATCGCCAAGAATGGCCTCGTTCGCGACGCCAGCGAAGGCGAGGCCGCCGTCCAGCGCATCGTCGACTGGATTGCCGCGGAGCCGGGATGGGTCGTCGACGGCCTCATCCCCTCCCCGATCGCCGGTGGCGACGGCAATCACGAATTCCTGCTCGGCGTAAGGAAAGACAATGGCTGAGACGCTCACCATCACCGCCCTCGGCCATGAAGGCGACGGCATTGCCGAAACCGCTTCCGGCACCAAAGTCTTCGTGCCGTTCACACTTCCCGGCGAGGTCGTCACGGCTGAAATCGAGGGCGAGCGCGGTCATCTTGTCTCGATCGTCCGACCAAGCCCCGACCGCATCGAGCCCGCCTGCAAGCATTTCACCGTCTGCGGCGGCTGCGCTCTTCAGCATTGGGCGCCGGAGAAATACCAGGCCTGGAAGCGCGATCTCGTCGTCCACGCCTTCGCCCAGCGCGGCATCGAGACCGAGGTCGATCCGGTCGTACCGGTCGGGCCGCATTCGCGCCGCCGCGCCGTGTTCACGCTGGCGCGCGAGGACAAGGGCCTCGTGCTCGGCTTCAACAAGCGCGACAGCCACGACGTGCTGGCGATCGAGGAATGCCCGCTGCTGGTGCCCGAGATCGAGACGCGGCGCGACAAGCTCGCGGCGCTGGCCAACCGGCTGGTCGACCAGGGCAAGCGCGCCCGCATGACCGTGGTTTCGACCGATACCGGCCTCGACGTTTCGCTCGAGGGCGCCCGCAAGCCGGGCCGCGCCGATTATGAGGCGCTTGGACGCGCCGCCGTCGACGGCGCGATCTGCCGGCTGACGGTGGACGGCGCCGAAATCGTCATGAGCCGCGTCCCGGAGATCCGCAACGATCCGATCGTGCTCTATCCGAGCCCCGGGGGCTTCCTGCAGGCGACCGCCTCCTCCGAACTCGCCATGGCCGATCTCGTCGATAGCGCCATCGGCAAATCGAGCGGGCCCGTCCTCGATCTCTTCTCCGGCATCGGCACCTTCACGTTGAAGCTGGCGCGGCGCTTCCCGGTGCTCGCCGTCGAGGGCGAGACCAAGCTTCTGGAGGCGCTCGATCGCTCGATGCGCTTCTCCAAGGGCATCCGGGCGGTCACCACCCGCCGGCGCGACCTGTTCCTCAATCCGATGGCGGCGGTCGAGCTCAAGGAGTTCAAGGCCGTCGTGTTCGATCCGCCGCGCGCTGGCGCCAAGGCGCAGGCCGAGACGCTGGCGAAATCCGTCGTGCCGAAGGTCGTCGGCGTCTCCTGCAATCCGGCGACGCTGGCGCGCGACGCCCGCATCCTGATCGACGGCGGCTACAAGCTGACCCGCGTGACGCCAGTCGACCAGTTCCTGTGGTCCGGCCATATCGAGGTGGTCGCCACCTTCGAGCTCGCACGCAAGGGCGCGAGCACGGCAAGACGGGTCCGCCTAAGCTGATCGGCCTGGCAATCCCCGCCGGCGATTCAATCGCAAGATCCGGATAGCGGCAGCGAGCAGCCTGTCGTTCCATCGAAGCCTCCATTTTGACGAGGAGGCTTCGATGCCCGCCATTCGCTATGTCGCCATTCCGAGCCGTGTCGCCGCGCACTATCGCGGCGGCGGGGCGGACGCCAACGGCCAGACGGCGGAGCGCCGGATCTCGGACGGCCAGGGCGTGCCCTGCCGGCATTGCCTTCGCACCGTGCCGGCCGGCGCGGCCTATCTGATCCTGGCGCATCGGCCGTTCGAGACGGTCAACCCGTATGCCGAGCTGGGACCGATCTTCCTGTGCGCCAACGCCTGCGTCCGGTGCGAGCCGAGCGATGCCTCGCCGCCGATGCTGACATCCGCCGCCTATATCATCCGCGGCTATTCGACCGACGAGCGTATCGTCTATGGCAGCGGCAAGGTGGTGCCGCGCGCGGCGATCGGCGACGAGGCAGGCGAATTGCTGGCACGCGACGACATCGCCTTCGTCCATCTCCGCTCCTCGACCAACAACTGTTTCCAGTGCCGGATCGAGCGGGGCTAGAGCCGTTCACCGCCTGAGGGAACGCCGAACGGCCCAGCCCCCAGCATCCACTCGCTCTAAAACGCTAGGCAACCTGCAGACAGAAAAATGGCGGCCCGAGGCCGCCAGATTTCATCCTGTCCGGCTGGACGACCTCTCAGGCCGCCACCAGCTCCCGGCGACCGGCCTTCAGGGTCGCACCGAGCTTGGCGATGCGGTCCAGCATCAGATTGGCCGAATCGGTGAAGCTCGCAGGCGGCTGGAACGCCTCGTCCTGGCGGTACTGCGCGAAGAACGGGATGTTGACCTCGCCGGCGGGAACCAGGCCAAGCGCCCCGGTGACCGGATTCAGCAGCTGAACGGCGCGCGTGCCGCCGGAGACGCCGCCATAGCTGACGAAGCCGACCGGCTTGTCAGCCCATTCATGCGAGAGATAGTCGAGCGCGTTCTTCAACGGCGCGGTGAAGCCGTGATTATACTCCGGCATCACGAAGACGAAGGCGTCAGCCGCGTCGATCGTCGCGCTCCAGTCCTTGGTGTGCTGGTGCACATACTGGCGCATCCGGGGATGATGCGGCTCGTCGAACATCGGCAGGTTGACGGCCTTCAGATCGATCAGTCCGGCCTGGTATTCCTTGCGCGCCGTGGCGATGTCGTGGAACCAGGCGCCGATGGAAAGGCCGGCGCGACCCGGGCGGGTCGACGCGACGATGGTTTGAAGCTTGAGCAAAACGAAACGTCCTGTACGGATCCAATAAGCAATTGACATTATATATAGTGCTTATCAGATCGCCGGACAGTGAACGGTCCGTCAACCAATCTGGCTCAGGCGACGCTGTCGAAATAGCTGCCCTTCGGCGTGGCGGCGAAAAGCGCCATCGCCTGTTTGAACAGGTCCGGCGGGATGTTCTTCACCGAGGCCTGGTGCGCCTCCGCCGTCTGCCAGCGCTCGATCACCAGGAAGCGGTTCGGATCCGCCTGGTCGCGCAGCACCTCGCAGGAGATGGCGCCCTCGGCATCGAGGATGATCGTCCGGATCGAGGCGAGGAACGCCGCCAGCGCGTCACCCTGGCCGTCGGCCGCGCGAAATTCACCGATCCGTGCCACGCTCATCACAAGCCTCCCATTTTCACGTCTGAAGGAAAGCAGGCTGCTCCGGCATCGCGGCAATGCTGCGGCAGGCGTGCCTACTCACCGGCTTGGGCCGCGAGATCGGCACGCTGCTGCCCGTCCCGACTTGAATGTCCGTCCTCGTCGGGGCGCGCCAGGCCCAGCATGGCGGCGAGCGCCCGCCGCAGTGGCGCTTGGATCGTCCAGGCGCGACCGAGCTCGAGATCGAAGCTCGCCGGTTCACAGGGCGTCAGGCCGCTGAAGGAATAGACGGTGAGTTCGCCGACCAGGATCCTGCCGCGCGAGACGAGAAAATCGACCCGGACGTGATCCAGCCCCACCCCGAGCCGCTCAGCCATCGCGAACATCGCCGCGAGATCGGCCTCGGGCAGCGCCCCCCCATGGAGCGGAGCATCGAATCGGACGTCGGCGCGCGATCCATCCGGCCGCAGAAACAGGTTGCGATGGCTGTCGGGACCGTCATTGATCCGCACCATGATCAGCTCGACCCGGCCGTCGAACAGGAAGAGCTTGTACTCGGCGGGCAGCGCGCCGTCGTCCTCAGTCAGCATGGCCTCGACGAGCAGGCGCGGCGGCACCGGCACATAGCCCGGCTCCTGCAGGGCGCGGCCGAAATTCTGCGCCTGCCAGGCAGCCAGCCTGGCGCGGATGCCAACGAAATCCGCCCGCGTTGGATCGTCGACGAAGACGTTCATGCCGCTGCCATGCGCGCATTTGACGACGAAGGGCACTGGGAGCCGTTCCAACGGCAGCGCCGCCGGATCGTCGCCCGACCAAAGGAGAGGCGGCAAATGTCCCGGCCCGAGCCGCGCCTCGATAAAGTCGCGGCAGGCGAGCTTGTCGCAGAACACCGAATAGAGCGGGCTCGGATCGAACAGCTTGCGCCACTGGATCTTTTCCGAGAAGCGCTGCGGCCGGAAGAGGCTGGGATAACGGCCATGGGCACGCCGGTAGCGCTTCAGAATGCGAACGATATCGCGGATCGGCGTTCGCCGATGGCGTGGCAACACTCTCAACTCCCCCCGGAGCCCGATCTTCCGCGCGCCGGTCAGCCGACCGCGAAGCGCGCATATCTCAACGGCCTTTCACCGCTTCCAGGAAACGGTGAAGGGCCCCAGTCCTGCTGGAGTAGAGTTTTGCCGGCTCAGCCGTTCTGGCCGCGATGGCGCAGATAGTGGTCGGCGACGGCGCAGGCGACCATCGCCTCGCCGATCGGCACGGCGCGGATGCCGACGCAGGGATCGTGCCGGCCCTTGGTCATCACGTCGACTTCCTCACCCTTGGCGGTGATCGAGCGACGCGTCGTCAGGATCGACGACGTCGGCTTGACAGCGAATCGCGCGACGATCGGCTGGCCGGTCGAGATGCCGCCGAGGATGCCGCCGGCATGATTGGAGAGGAACAGCGGCTTGCCGTCATTGCCGATCCGCATCTCGTCGGCATTCTCCTCGCCGGTCAGCGCGGCGGCGTCGAAGCCTTCGCCGATCTCGACGCCCTTGACGGCGTTGATCGACATCAGATGGCTGGCGATATCCTGGTCGAGCTTGGCATAGACCGGCGCGCCGAGGCCGGCCGGCACGCCTTCGGCGACGATCTCGATGACGGCGCCAACAGACGAGCCCGCCTTGCGGATGCCGTCCAGATAGGCCTCCCAGACCTTGGCCGTTTCGGCATCGGGGCAGAAGAACGGGTTCTGGTCGACCTCGTTCCAGTTCCAGCGCGAACGGTCGATCTTGTGCGGGCCGATCTGCACCAGCGCGCCGCGCACGCTCATGCCCGGGACGATCTTGCGGGCAATGGCGCCGGCGGCGACGCGCGCCGCCGTCTCGCGGGCCGAAGAACGCCCACCGCCGCGATAATCGCGGATGCCGTATTTCACGTCATAGGTGAAATCGGCATGGCCGGGCCGGTAACGGTCCTTGATGTCTCCATAGTCCTTGGAGCGCTGGTCGACATTCTGGATCTCGAGCGCGATCGGCGTGCCGGTGGTGAGCAGAGTTCCGTCTTCCTGCGGCATCACGCCGGAGAGGATGCGCACCTCGTCGGGCTCGCGACGCTGGGTGGTGAAACGCGAGGTGCCCGGCTTGCGCTTGTCGAGCCAGGCCTGGATCTCGGCCTCGGATAGGGCAATGCGCGGCGGGCAGCCATCGACGACGGCGCCGAGGGCGGGTCCGTGACTCTCGCCCCAGGTCGTGACACGGAACAGGTGGCCGAAGGTATTGTGCGACATGGACGATGGGGCTCCCGAAGACTGCCCCCGGTTCTAGAAAGACCGCAGCGTCCCGTCAAACGCCGGACGTGCGCCGGCGTGCAAAACCGCTGGCCCAGCGACCGCAGGATGAGCACCGCACACAATCACTTGAACTGATCGTAAGCTTCGCTATAATCAGCGACAACGACTTTAAATGAGACTCAATTCGGACAAGGCACCGCCTTCGATCCGGGTCGGGAGCGAAGCGACGCCTTTCCTGATCTCCGCGTCGACCCTGCTCTCTGAAAACGGCGCCCGGCACCCCTCCGGGCGCCGTTGTCGTTTCTGGCATGGCGCTCGCCG
This sequence comes from Kaistia granuli DSM 23481, assembly GCF_000380505.1. Lineage (GTDB taxonomy): Bacteria > Pseudomonadota > Alphaproteobacteria > Rhizobiales > Kaistiaceae > Kaistia > Kaistia granuli. The sequence goes on from NZ_AQYH01000006.1 coordinate 113,431, forward strand.
CATCGTCCGAATGCCACGTTCCCCCGTCGCCATGCCGATAGTCGTTCACACCGATTTGATCGGCTCCCTGACTTTTGCGGCGTGATTCCTCGATCGGATACCGGCTTCGCTCCAACGCGGCCAACCCTGCCACATGCCAAGCCGCCTACAAGTGAGCTATGTAAATAATAAGCAATGCTGTTTATTGAACAGTCACATAAAATCTGGTGAACAATGACCCTCTGTTTTGGAACAAGATTCTATTATCAGGCGGATTGTGCGGAAAGAATTAGACGAATTTGGCCATAAATGTGGATGCGCATCGGTTATTGGTTTTGTCGAGGCCCCGGAGACGAAAAATAGGTCCCTTGTAACCGGATCGGCCGCTGCCCAATTTCAGCTCATCGGAAGCGGAAAGAAATCGAACCAACCCCGTGGTTCGGGCCGCACCGCAGAACGTGTCGAAGCAAAATTCGACCAGGAGAATACAGAATGCGTAACCTTATCATCGCCGCCGCATCGGTTGCCTTCCTCGCCTCCGGCGCCGCTGCCATCGCAGCCGAGCAGACCGAAGGCACCGTGATCAGCGTCAATGCCTCGACCGGCACGCTGACCCTCCAGGGTGGCCAGACGTTCAGCTTCGCCAACGGCACCCAGCTGCTTGGCATCCTTCCGGGCCAGACGGTGGGCGTGTCCCACCAGGGCACTGAAGGCCTCGGCGCGTTCAATCCGAACCCCGCCAACGACTGATCGAGCTGAAACAGATCTCATCTCGATCTGAATGAACTGACCCCAACTGAACAGCCCGTTGGCCACCTCCGGCTTCCCCCAGCCGGACAGGCCTGCTCTTCCCGCTCGGCCTCCCCCGCCGGGCGGGGAACGCCCCCTTCGAACGGGCACAATGTCGTCGAACACCGGTTCGACCAGGAGACTACAAATGCGTAACCTTATCATCGCCGCCGCATCGGTTGCCTTCCTCGCCTCCGGCGCCGCTGCCATCGCAGCCGAGCAGACCGAAGGCACCGTGATCAGCGTCAACGCCGCGAGCGGCACCCTCACGCTGCAGGACGGCCAGACGTTCAGCTTCGCCAATGGCAAGCAGCTTCTCGGCATTCTTCCGGGCCAGACCGTGGGCGTCTCCCACCAGGGCACTGAAGGTCTCGGCGCGTTCAATCCGAACCCCGCCAACGACTGATCGAGCCGAACAGATCTCATCTCGATCTGAATGAACTGACCTCAACTGAACAGCCCGTTGGCCACCTCCGGCTTCCCCCAGCCGGACAGGCCTGCTCTTCCCGCCCGGCCTCCCCCGCCGGGCGGGAACGCCCCCTTCGAACGGGCACAATGTCGTCGAACACCGGTTCGACCAGGAGACTACAAATGCGTAATCTTATCCTCGCCGCCGCCTCGGTTGCCTTCCTCGCCTCCGGCGCCGCTGCCATCGCAGCCGAGCAGACCGAAGGCACCGTCATCAGCGTCAATGCCACCAACGGCACGCTGACCCTGCAGGACGGCCAGACGTTCAGCTTCGCCAATGGCAAGCAGCTGCTCGGCATCCTTCCGGGCCAGACGGTGGGCGTCTCCCACCAGGGCACCGAAGGTCTCGGCGCGTTCAATCCGAACCCCGCCAACGACTGATCGGCCCCAACCGATCTCATCTCTGTCTACTGACTGACCTCCGAAACGACGTCCGGCACCCCTCCGGGCGTCGTTTTGTTTGTGCGACGCTCCCGGTACGCCACGGCGAAGGGCCTCCCGCCAAGGCGCGGGTCCGCCCTCCCCCGGCGATCCGGGCGATGACGCAGTTCGGCGAGCGACGCGCAGCGACATCGCTGCCCCGGCTCGAAGACAATCCATGGGAAGAATTTGCGCGTCGAGCCGGATCAGACGTGCCAGCCAGCCTTTGCAACCGACGGAGATCAGAGCCAGCTGGCGACCTTGCCGTCCCAGACGAAGACCTTGTCCTGCGGTACGTTGAGGTTGGGCGTGACGTTCTTGTCCAGGCCCAGCAGCATTCCACGCAGGACGCGGCAGACGCCGCCATGCGAAACGACGACGGCATCCTGGTCAAGGCCGGCCAGCCAGGTCGCAATCCGGATCGACAGCATCTCGTAGCTCTCGCCGGACGGCGGCACGAAGCCCCATTTGTCGCCCTCGCGTGCCGCCACCTGCTCGGGCCAGCGCATCTCGAGTTCGGGCCCGGTGAACCCTTCCCAATTGCCGAAGGTGATTTCCTTCAGGATCGGATCGAGACGATAGGCGGAAGGGTCGAGGCCCATGGCGCCGCGGGCGATTTCCATCGTCTGGCGGGTACGTTCGAGCGGGCTGGCGACGAAATCGAAGCCGGCGGCTTCGGGCATGCGTTCGAGCAGGACGCGGCCATTGCGCTGAGCCTGCAGACGACCGCGCGCATTCAAGGGAATGTCGCGCTGCCCCTGGAAGCGGCCCTCGGCGTTCCAGTCGGTCTCCCCATGCCGGATGAAGACGAGGATCGGCATGACGAACTCCGCATTGGCGCCGGCCAGGGCATCGGATCGAGGGAAGCGGCGCCGGGATTGCCGGCGCCCGACGGGCCGTAGGCGGCGCTCCGCTCGCGGAGCACCAGCCGGAACTAGTCCTTGATGACGGAGATGTCCGGCGCGTCGACGGCCTTCATGCCGACGACATGATAGCCCGAATCGACGTGATGCACCTCGCCGGTGACGGCGCGCGAGAGATCGGACAGGAAATAGACGCCGGAATCACCGACCTCTTCCGTCGTCACGGTCCGCCGCAGCGGTGCGTTGTACTCGTTCCACTTCAGGATGTAGCGGAAGTCGCCAATGCCGGAAGCGGCCAGCGTCTTGATCGGACCGGCCGAGATCGCGTTGACGCGGATGTTCTTCGGGCCGAGATCGACGGCGAGGTACTGGACGCTCGACTCGAGCGCCGCCTTGGCGATGCCCATGACGTTGTAGTTCGGCATCACCTTCTCGGCGCCGTAGTAGGTCAGCGTCAGGATCGAGCCGCCATCGGTCATCAGCTTCTCGGCGCGCTGCGTCACGGCCGTCAGCGAATAGACCGAAATCAGCATGGTCTTGGTGAAATTGCCCTCGGTCGTATCGACATAGCGGCCGGTCAGCTCGTCCTTGTCGGAGAAGCCGATGGCATGCACGAGGAAGTCGAGCTTGCCCCACTGCTTCTCGACCTCGGCGAACACCGCGTCGATCGAGGCCGCGTCGGTGACGTCGCAATGGCCGACAACGAGGGCGCCGAGTTCCTCCGCGAGAGGCTCCACGCGCTTCTTCAGCGCATCGCCCTGATAAGTAAAGGCCAGTTCCGCGCCGTGGTCATGGGCTGCCTTGGCAATTCCCCAGGCGATCGACCGGTTGTTCGCGACACCCAGCACGAGCCCGCGCTTACCCTTCAACAAACCGCCTGCTTCAATCATGCCTATTTTTCCCTCTTCGTAGCGTCCGGAGGCGCGCTTCCTATCGCACAGCCCCCCTTACGCTTCAAGACGAAGCGGCCGGCCGCTCATCACACTCGGTGTAAGTCTGTTGCGGAACGCCGCAACGGCGTCTCTCAGCCGGCTCAGGAACCGGCGCGACGGTCGCTCTAGGCGGCGAATCCCACGCCGTGGCTCCGCATCCCAAACTTAACCATCTATCCAGCCTGACGAAGCGGAAAGCTTCCGATAAATCGGCTAATATGCGAATTGTCAGGCCATGCGACCGACAGGGAGGGCCCGGATGTGGCGCCAAAAGTAAAAGACAAGGTCTGGTTCGGAACCGGCAATTATTCCCGCGTCGCCGCGGCGGCGCTGCTCGGCTGGTCGACCACGGTCTATCCTGTCCTGGCCGAAACGTTGAAGCCGGCCGCGAAACTGGCGCAGACTGAGACGCCCGCCACCCCCGAGGCGCCGAAGCCGGCGCTGCCGCAAAATGTTCCAGGCGACAACGAAGCGGCCAGCGCGGCGGCGAATGTCGCTGCGGACGACGACCTCTACACGGTCAGCGACCTTGAATTCCTGCTGGGCCCGATCGCGCTCTATCCCGATCCGCTTCTGGCGCTGGTGCTTTCGGCCAGCACCATGCCGGACCAGCTCCTGAAGGCGGAGCAGTGGCTTTATGACAATCCGAAGGCCGCCGAGGCCGGGGATTACGCGGATGCCGAGAAGCTCGGCCTCGAGGCCCCGGTCGTGGCGCTGCTGCGCTTCCCGGAAGTCATCGAAATGCTGGTCGACCACGAGGAATGGACCGAGTCGCTCGGTTTCGCCTTCGACCGCCAGCCGGAAGACGTCGCCACCGTCATCCAGCTGCTGCGCGCGCAGGCCGAGAAGGTCGGCAATCTGAAGACGACGCCGCAGCAGGTCGTCACCGTCGTGCAGGAGACGCCCAGCGCGCCCCGCGTCATCTCGATCGCCCCGGCCCAGCCGGAGCGGATCTACGTGCCGGTCTACAATTCCGCCGATGTCTTCACCACCGCCGCCACCGGCGCGCTGCTCTTCGGCACCGCCGTCCTGGTCGGCTCGAGCTGGAACAACCGCTGGGGCTGGAACAATCGCGGCTGGAACAATGTCTGGGTCAATCACCATTGGCACGGCAGCCCCGGCTGGCGTCCCGGCCCGCCGCATCGTCCACGCCCGCCGGGCGCCTGGTATCCCGACCGGCCGAATCGCCCGGACCGGCCCAATCGTCCGGGTCGCCCGGACAATGGACGGCCGGGTGACAACAATCGCCCCGGCCGCCCCGGCGACAACAACCGCCCGAGCCGTCCCGGCGACAACAACCGGCCCGGTCGGCCCGGCACGGAGAACGGCCGCCCGAATCGGCCCGGCACCGAGAATGGTCGTCCGAACCGGCCCGGCACCGAGAGCGGTCGCCCCAACCGGCCTGAGCGTCCCGGCACTGAGAGCGGTCGCCCGAATCGTCCCGAGCGGCCCGGCGGGGAGAATGCCCGTCCGAACCGGCCGAACCGGCCCGGCGCCGAGAACGGTCGGCCCGAGCGGCCCGCCGGGGAAAACGCGCGTCCGAACCGGCCGAACCGCCCGGAGCGGCCCGGCGCCGAGACGGGGCGTCCGAATCGGCCCGATCGGCCGGCGAACACGCGTCCGAATCGTCCCGAGACGCGGCCCGGCGCGGAGAGCCGACCCAATCGACCGAATCGGCCGGAGGGAACGCGGCCGCAGCGTCCCGACAATGCCCGCCCACAGCAGCGTCCGGCGCAGAATGCCCGTCCGCAGCAACGGCCGCAGAATGCCAGGCCGCAGCAGCGCCCGGCGCAGAATGCCCGTCCGCAGCAGCGGCCGCAGAATGCCAGGCCGCAGCAGCGCCCGGCGCAGAATGCTCGTCCGCAGCAGCGGCCGCAGAACGCCCGGCCGCAGCAGCGTCCGGCGCAGAATGCTCGCCCGCAGCAGCAGCGGCGCCAGAATGCCCGGCCGCAGCAAAACGCCCGGCCGCAGCAGCAGCGCGCCCGGTCGAACAACCAGAACCGCAACCGGCCGCAGCAGAACCGCAACCGCAACTGCCGGCCCGGCCAGAACGACTGCCGCTAGTCGCCGCTGACCATGGATGGCGCGCGCGCCGCGCCATCCACCCTGCCGGATCCCGGTCCGGCGGAGGACACCATCAGGGAGGGTCGAGCGTTCCAACGCTCACAGGGGGACCATCCCGTGCCGCCGGCCTGCCGAAGAGCCGGCCGGCGGCATTTCCAACCCGCAATTGCCGGCTTTCGGTGGCGGCGTGAAGGCGCGTATCCTGCCCGGCGCCAGCCAAGGATCAAATCCGCCATCATGCCCAATCGCCCTACGCCCGAGCTCATCGCCCGCTTCACCGCCCTCGTCGCCCCCGGAGCCGCCCTCACCGATCCCGAGGCGACCAAGCCCTACCGGATGGAGTGGCGCGACAAATATCTGGGCGAGACGCCGCTTGTGCTCAGGCCCGGTTCGACCGCCGAGGTGTCGGCCATCCTCGCGCTCGCGAACGAAACCGGCACCGCGATCGTGCCGCAGAGCGGCAATACCGGCCTCGTCGGCGGTCAGGTTCCCGATTCGAGCGGCAGCGAGATCGTGCTGTCGCTCGACCGCATGACCAGGATCCGCGCCGTCGATGCCGAGGGCTATTCGATGACGGTCGAGGCCGGCGCGATCCTCGCCGACGTCCAGGCGGCAGCGGAAGCGGCCGACCGGCTGTTCCCGCTCTCGCTCGGCTCGGAAGGCTCCTGCCGGATCGGCGGCAACATCTCGACCAATGCCGGCGGCACCGCCGTGCTTGCCTATGGCAACATGCGCGACCTCGTGCTCGGGCTCGAAGTCGTGCTGGCCGATGGCCGCGTCTGGGAGGGGCTCGGGGCGCTGCGCAAGGACAATACCGGCTATGATCTGAAGCAGCTCTTCATCGGTGGCGAAGGCACGCTCGGCATCATCACCGCCGCCGTGCTGAAGCTCTTCCCGCGGCCGAAGGGGCAAGCCGTCGCCTTCGCGGCGCTCGCCAATCCCGAAGCGGCGCTCGCCCTGTTCAACCTGGCGCGCGACCGCGCTGGGCATGATCTGACCGGCTTCGAGTTGATGCCGCGCATCGGCGTCGATTTCGTGCTGCGTCACATCCCCGGCTCGCGCGAGCCAGTGGCGACGCCCGCGCCCTGGTACGCGCTGATGGAGATCTCGTCCGGCCATTCCGACGAGGCGGCGCGCGGCGAGATCGAGGACATCCTCGGCACCGCCCTCGAGCGCGAGATCCTCGTCGACGCCTCGATCGCGCAGTCGCTCGCCGAGCGGGACACGTTCTGGCGCATGCGGCACGGCATGTCGGAAGCGCAGAAGCCAGAGGGCGGCTCGATCAAGCACGACGTCTCGGTGCCGGTCGCCAGCGTGCCGGCATTCCTGAAGGAGGCGACGGCGGCCGTCGAGGCGCTCGTCCCCGGCTGCCGGCCGGTGCCGTTCGGCCATCTCGGCGACGGCAACATCCATTTCAACATCACCCAGCCGGTCCATGCCGACAAAGAAACATTCCTGGCGCGCTGGGACGAGGTCAACGCCCTCGTGCACGGTATCGTCGCCCGCTATCACGGCTCGATCTCGGCCGAACACGGCATCGGCCGCCTGAAGCGCGACCTGCTGCCCGCGGCGAAGGGCCCGGTCGCCATCGACATGATGCGGACGATCAAGCTCGGCCTCGATCCGAACGGCATCCTGAACCCCGGCAAGATGCTGCGCCTTTGACGGCCGCCCGCGCCCGGACCGTCTTTCCGAGGAGGGGTCCGGCCTTCCACCACCCTCGCCGTCATGGGATCCATACAACCGGCTAGCTACCGTATGAAACGTCCCATGGCGCGGCTGCATGGATCCCCGCCTTTCGCGCGGATGGCGACTGTGCGCGGCAGAGCGGGTCCCCCCTGCCCCATCCCGAAATCTTGACGGCGAGACAGACCGCAGACCAGAACGTTGACGCCCTCCGCCGTCCGATGGCTCTCTCCGCCCGGCGGGCGGACGCGCCTGCACGGCCTCGTTGTGGATGCCTCGCCGGATGCACCTGGAGCCTCCGCTTCCTGCATCCGACGCAAATGGCCGGCTGCCGCCAGCTTCGCCGCCACTGCCTTATTTTGGCAAGAAAGCGTCAACCGTCTTCGATCACCAGCCGCTAACCCTGCCCACCATCGGACGGGCATTAACCATGTCCCTTAAGCTCTGGATGGCGGTTCGCATGGCATTGTCGCTTCAACAGAGAGCGGGCCCGGTCGAGCGGGCCGACCCTTTAAGGTCCTGTTAACCGGACCGAAGCGAGGCAGCGATGGAGTGCAAGGCAATGGCAAACGCAACGGTTCAGGCACGCGGCAACGACCTGCGACTCGATCCCTTCGCGCTTCCGGTCCGCTACTCCGCCACGCTCGCCGGTCCGGCCTCGGCAACCACGCCGGCCGTCTACATCGACCGCGAGTTGGCCATCGTCAAGCGTCGCCTGGGCGGCATTCCGACGACCCTCTCGACCCCCGTCAGCGCCTTTCGCGGCGTCGCCGTGCGCATGATCGGTGATGCCGAGACCGGCGCGGTCCGCACGGTCGTCGAACTGATGCACCGCGACCCTGCCATGTCGCTGCCGCTGGTCGTCGTCGAGGATCTCGGCGACGGCGAGGATGTCGCCGCCGACTGGCAGGCCTGGGGCCGCGCGCTCGGCCTGCCGCTGCTGATCGTCGATGGCGATGGCACCGTCCGCACCCCGCTCGAGCAACTCGGTCCGCTGGTCGTCGGCGAGGCCAAGGCGCGCCGCGCCCCGTCGTCGCTGAAAGGCCGCCGCCCGCGCTTCCTGAAGCGCCGCAAGACCGGCTTCTACAAGGAAGTCGAGACGCTGTACGCCCGCGAGATCATCGCTCGCGACTGACGGCGACGGATCTCAGTCCTCGAACAGAACCAAGCTCGCCGGCGATGGCGGTAGCGGGCGAACAGAAACGCCGCTGAAGCCGACGCGCTGCGCCATCTCGGTCAGGTCGCTCTTGGTGTAGGCATCGCCCTTCGGCGTTGTCGCTAGCATAACCATGGCGAAGTTCGCCGGAAATGGCGGCGAGACGCGGTCCTCGTTCGGCACGAACTCGACCGCGATCACGCGACCGCCGGGCGCCAGGCTCGCCCGCACCTTCCGCAACAGGCCGGCGCAGGTCACCATATCGAAATGGTGCAGGAAGTTCGGCAGCATCACCAGATCGTAGCCGCTTCCCCAATCGATGTCGAAAGCGCTGCCGGCGACGGTCCGGTAGCGCGATGCGACACCGGCCTTCTCGGCATTGGCAGTGGCGAGCGCCAGCACGGACGCCCAGTCGACGGCGACGATCTGCGCCTGCGGCAGCGCCCTGGCGACCGAAATGCCGAAATAGCCATGACCGGCGGCGATATCGAGAATCTTGCGCGGCGGATGGGGCCAGGAGGCGACCTCGGCGGCGACACCGGCGGCGCTGGCACCGACGAAGGGCACCATGGCCTCGGCGAACTTGATCCAGATCGCATTGTCCGGCGCGATATTGGCCATGCCGACCGAACCGCCATTGCGGACATAGGAAGCGGGGTCATCGAGGAACAAGGAGAGATTCTCGCGGGCGGTCAGGAAATCCGAGACGCTGCCCATATAGGCGGGTGAATTGCGGTCGAGGAAGATCTTGCTCGCCGGCGGCAGCGCGTAGCGCACGCCGTCCTTTTCCAGAAATCCCGATGTCGTCAGATAGTCGCAGAGGATGCGCATGCCGCGTTCGGCGGCCCCGGTGCGCGCCGCGAGCCGCTCGGCGGTGTCGTCGCCTGAATTGATCGCGGTGAAGACGTCGAACTCGATCGCCGCCTTCAGCGCCGCTGTCTTGTGAAATCCCAGCATGGCATCGACGATGGCCGCGGGATTGACGTCGGAGACGGATGCAAGTGCTTCTGTCGACATATGCTATCGCTCCCAAACAAAGTGGCGGTGAAAATCTCCAGCTGAACGCAATGTCGGCTCCGATAGCGCTACAGCACGGGCCAATCATCAAATGACTTGTCTGTGAACGCGGGTCTGCGGAACGCGACATTGCCGCGATACTGCCGCCTTGGCCGCGAGAATGCTCTGAGTGCTAGACCAGCCCGTCGAGGACGAGACCGGCGAAGAAAACCAGGCCGGCCGGCCAATTGGACTTGAACAGGCGGAGCGCCAAGGCGTCGTCGTCCAGGCGCACGGTCGCGACCTGCCAGGCGAGATGCGCGGCGAGGAGCGCCAGCCCGAGCCAGGCAATCCAGCCCACACCGGCGGCGACCAGCGCCCCGGCCCAGAACAGCGTCGAACCGGCATAGAGCAGGCCGACCATCTGGGGGGCGCGGTCGCCGAACAGGCGGGCCGTCGAGCGCACGCCCATGATCTTGTCGTCCTCGATATCCTGCAGCGCGTAAATCGTGTCGTAGCCGATCGTCCACAGCACGCTGCCGGCATAAAGCAGCAGCGGCGCCAGCGACAGGCTGCCGAACACGGCCGACCAGCCGATCAGCGCGCCCCAGGAGAAGGCGAGGCCGAGCACGAATTGCGGCCAGTCGGTGATCCGCTTCATGAAGGGATACGCCGCGACGACCGCGAGCGAGGCGACTCCGAGCGCCACCGAGAACCAGTTGAAGCAAAGCAGCACGGCGAGCCCGGCCAGCGCCTGCAGGACCAGGAAGATCTTGGCGTTGCGAACGCTGACCTGGCCGCTCGGGATCGGCCGCGAGCGCGTGCGCGCCACGCCGGCATCCAGTTCACGGTCGACGATGTCGTTATAGGTGCAGCCGGCGCCGCGCATGGCGACGGCACCGATCAGGAACAGGATCAGGTGCCCGATATTGGGCAGCGTCGATCCGGCGACGTTGCTGGCGAGCGCCGCCGCCCACCAGCAGGGAAGCAGCAGCAGCCGCCAGCCGATCGGCCGGTCCCAGCGGGCGAGGCGGGCATAGGGCCGGAGCCATTGCGGCGCGAAATGATCGACCCAGTTGCCGCGGTCGGCATCGGAGACGGTTCCATGGCTCAGGCTCATCAGGCGCTTCCGCTTCGCTCGTAGGAGGCCCTTTCATACACCGGTTCGGGGGCCGCGCCACGCGACCACTTGATGCAAGCCGCTTCGGGGAGCCGCCTCCGCTGATTGTCTCGGCCCGAGGGCGGCGCTAGGCTTCTGCATGCCCGCGCCCTTTGCGATCCGCCCAGCCAGAACGGAGGACGATCTCCGCGTCGTCGTCGCCATGGTTCGCGCCTATGCGGCCTCGCTCGACATCGATCTCTGCTTTCAGGATTTCGAGGCGGAGATCGCCGCCATGCCGGGAAAATACGCGCCGCCCGATGGCGAATTGCTGCTGGCGCGCAATGCCGAGGACGTGCCGCTCGGCTGTGTCGGATTGCGGCCATTGCCCGGTTTGGGCCTCTGCGAGATGAAGCGCCTCTATGTCGCGCCCGATGGCCGCGGCCTGGGTCTCGGCCGCGCCCTGGTCGCCGCCGTCATCGGCGAAGCGAAGCGCATCGGCTATCGCGAGATGCGGCTCGATACGCTGCCCAGCATGACCACGGCGCTGTCGCTGTACCGGAGCGCCGGATTCCGGACGATCGCGCCCTATTACGCGACCCCGATCGCCGGCACCGTATTCCTGGCGAAGGACCTCCATTAGCCGCCGCCGTTCCGCTAAGGGATTCGACAAGCGGCCCCCCGCTTGCTAAGCGCCGCGCACGGGATTCAAAGACGGGCAGCTGGCATGACCGAGACGCGCATCAACATTCTCCTGATCGGATCGGGCGGCCGCGAGCATGCGCTGGCCTGGGCCTTGCGCAAGTCGCCGCGCCTCGGCCAGCTCTTCGCCGCCCCCGGCAATCCGGGTATCGGCGCGCTCGCCGAGCTGGTCCGGCTCGATCCGTTCGACCATCACGCCGTGATCGACTTCTGCCGCCACAACATGATCGACTTCGTCATCGTCGGCCCGGAGGCGCCGCTGGTCGCCGGCCTCGCCGACGCGCTTGATGCCGCCGGGATCAAGGTGTTCGGTCCGAGCCGGGAGGCATCGCGCCTCGAAGGCTCGAAGGGCTACACCAAGGATCTCTGCGCCGAAGCCAACATCCCGACGGCCGCCTATCAGCGCTTCACGGAAGCCGCTTCTGCGCGCGACTATGCGACGAAGATGGGCGCGCCGATTGTCGTCAAAGCGGACGGCATCGCCGCCGGCAAGGGCGTCGTCGTGGCCGAGACGCTGGACGAGGCGCATGCCGCCATCGACGCCTGCTTCGACGGCGCCTTCGGCTCGGCCGGCGCCGAGGTCGTGGTGGAAGAGTGCCTGATCGGCGAGGAGGCGAGCTTCTTCGCCATTTGCGACGGCGTCGACGCCGTGCCGCTCGCCACCGCCCAGGACCACAAGCGCGTCGGCGACGGCGATACCGGCCCGAATACCGGCGGCATGGGCGCCTATTCGCCCGCGCCGGTGATGACCGATGCGATGATCGAGCGGACGATGAACGAGATCATCCGCCCGACGATGAAGGCGATGGCGGCGCGTGGCGCCCCGTTCAAGGGCGTGCTGTTCGCCGGCCTGATGATCACCGCCAAGGGACCGGAACTGATCGAATACAATGTCCGTTTCGGCGATCCGGAATGCCAGGTGCTGATGATGCGGCTGGAGAGCGACCTGCTCGAACTGCTGCTCGCCGCCAGCGAGGGCAAGCTCGCCGGCGTCACCACGCGCTGGCGGCCGGAAGCGGCGCTGACCGTCGTCATGGCGGCCAAGGGTTATCCCGGCGACTACGCCAAGGGCACACCGATTTCAGGCGTCGAGGCGGCCAACGCGCTGCCCGAGACACAGGTATTCCAGGCTGGCACCGCGCTGGTCGACGGCAGGCTGGTCGCCAATGGCGGCCGCGTGCTCAACGTCACGGCGCTCGGCGCCACCGTCGCCGAGGCGCAGAGCCGCGCCTATGCGGCCGTCGACACGATCGACTGGCCGGACGGCTTCGCCCGCCGCGACATCGGCTGGCGCGCCGTCTGAGGCGGTCGCAAGCCCCCGATCTTCTGTTGTTACCAAGGATAGAGAATGACCGACGAAATCATCGTACGCGACAGCAACGGCACCCAGCTCAAAGACGGCGATTCCGTGACGCTGATCAAGGATCTGAAGGTCAAGGGCACCTCCGAGACAATCAAGCGCGGCACGGTGGTGAAGAACATCCGCCTGATCGACGATGCCGACACCTTCGAATGCAATACGAAGCAGGTGAAGGGCCTCGTGCTGCGCGCCGAGTTCGTCAAGAAGGCCTGAGCCGTTCAAACGAACAGGTTCTTGAAGGCGTCGAAGAGCTGCGGCAGGACCGGCGTTTTACCAAGCAGGGCGGCGCCGGCGCGCACGCAGTATAGGACCGCGATGAAGCCGGGAACGATCGGCAGTACGCAGAGCGCATAGGTCGTCTTGATCCATTCGTCGGCGGCTTGTCGCCCGCGCTTGAGGAAGAGCAACCGGAGCCCCTGAACGACCAAGGCGACCAGGCTGGCGGCCAGCGCCGAAATCGCCATCCAGGCGACAACACCGCCCAGCGCAGCCGCCATCGGGGGCGTCAGTTCCGCCCCGGTCTTCGGCAGCGAGGCCAGGGCGCCAACCAGGATGATTCCTGTGAAGGTGAGATGGCCAATCAGGAACTGAAGGAACGGCCGGTAAGAATCGACCCGTCTCTGACGGGCCTCCTCCAGGCTCTTGGAGGCTTCGATATACTCATCGAGCGTCATCGGCATGCACCCTACAAGAGCATTCGACGCGACAAGCAATACGCCCGCTTGCGGAGAACGGCACGCCGGAACAGCGATCAAATCTCTGCGACCGTCCGATCCGTGACACGAGCCCATCTCCCCTGTCCCAGCCCCGGCAGCGCCGGCCGGCTCCGGCGCTTCCCTCGATCGGGCGAATCCGGCAGGATCGCCGGCCAACAGCCAGATTGAATTCTATGACCGTCGTCCATCGCCTGACCGAAGACATGATCAACCGCATCGCCGCCGGCGAGGTGGTCGAACGGCCGGCGAGCGTCGTCAAGGAACTGGTGGAAAACGCCATCGACGCCGGCGCGAAGCGGGTCGAGATCGTCACCGCCGGCGGCGGCGCGGCGCTGATCCGCGTCACCGATGACGGCGGCGGCATGACGCGCGAGGACCTCGCGCTCGCCATCGACCGCCACTGCACCTCGAAGCTGACGGATGACCTGCTCGATATCCGCACGCTCGGCTTTCGCGGCGAGGCGCTGGCCTCGATCGGCGCCATCGCGCGCCTCTCGATCGCCTCGCGCCATGCCAGCGAACCGCATGGCTGGGAGATCGTCGTCGAGGGCGGCCTGGTGCATCCGCCACGCCCGGCCGGCCTCAACTCCGGCACGCGGGTCGAGGTCACGGACCTGTTCTTCTCGACGCCGGCCCGGCTCAAATTCCTGAAGGGCGAGCGGGCCGAGGCGACCGCCGTCACCGACATCGTCAAGCGCCTCGCCATGGCGCATCCGGAAGTGCGCTTCTCGCTCGCCGGCAGCGACCGCAGCGCGATCGATTATCCCGTCGCGCATGGCGACGAGCCCTTCGTCGAGCGGCTCGGCCAGATCCTCGGCCAGGACTTCGTCGACAATTCGCTCGCCATCGCGGCGGAGCGCGAAGGCATCCGCCTGTCGGGCTATGCCGGGCTGCCGACCTTCAACCGCGGCAACGGGCTGCACCAGTTCCTGTTCGTCAACGGCCGCCCGGTGCGCGACAAATTGCTGATGGGGGCGCTGCGCGCCGGCTATGCCGACGTGATGTCGAGGGACCGCCACCCGGTCGCGGCGCTCCGGATCGATCTGGAGCCGCACGGCGTCGACGTCAACGTGCATCCGGCCAAATCCGATGTCCGTTTCCGCGATCCCGGCCTGGTGCGCGGGCTGATCGTCGGCGCGCTGCGCAACGCCATCCACCAGGCCGGCCATCGCTCGGCGACCACGGGCGGCGACGCGACGCTGGCCGCCTTCCGTACCGGCGCTCCAGCCGCCAACGGCTGGCGGCCCGCCGCGCCGGCCGCCGTGGCGCCTACCTCGTTCGCCGCCTGGCGCAGCAGCCCGGAGCCGGCCTACGTCACGGCGGCCGCCACGGGCTTCGCCGAGCCGGTGCAGCCGGCCTTCGCCAGCGTCGACGTGCCCTCGGCCGATGCGCGCGCCAACACGCCGGCCGAGATCAACCAGAGCGACCGGCCGCTCGGCGCCGCGCGGGCGCAATTGCACGAGAACTACATCATCGCCCAGACCAGCCATGGCCTGGTCATTGTCGACCAACACGCCGCGCATGAACGGCTGGTCTATGAGCGGATGAAGACGGCGCTGGCGCGCTCGGGCATCGCCAGGCAGATCCTGCTGATCCCCGATGTCATCGACCTGCCGGAGGACGATGTCGGCCGGCTCTTGAAGCGCGCCGACGAATTCGCCGAGCTCGGCCTCGTCATCGAGGGCTTCGGCCCCGGCGCCGTGGCCGTGCGCGAGACGCCGGCGCTGCTCGGCGAACTCGATACGCGGGCGCTGCTGGTCAACCTCGCCGACGATCTCGCCGAATGGGACGACACGACGCGGCTCAAGGAAAAGCTCGACCACGTCGCCGCGACCATGGCCTGCCACGGCTCGGTCCGCTCCGGCCGCCGGCTGCGGCCGGAGGAAATGGATGCGCTGCTACGGGAGATGGAAGCGACGCCGGGCTCCGGCCAGTGCAACCATGGCCGACCGACTTATGTCGAACTGAAGCTCTCCGACATCGAGCGCCTGTTCGGCCGGCGGTAGGGAGCGTTCCCTCGCCTCTCCCTGAGGGAGAGGTCGACGGCCGCAGGCCGGCGGGTGAGGGTTTACGCTCTCACCGGATTGGCCCCTAAACCCTCACCCGGCTCTTCGAGCCGACCTCTCCCGGAGGGAGAGGTGAGGAAAGAACCATTCGGCCCGCGGGAACATTTCCACCCGACGCCGGCAGCGACACTCCGGCCAGTTGCGCCGGAACGCGATCCGCACGATATTCGCGCTCATGAACCGTATTGAACCAGCCGGGCGCGGCGGCGAAGCGCGCATTCGTTATCTCGATGGCGATTACCAGATCCTGTCGCCAGGCGCCTTCGTGCGCTGCGCGGTGACCGGGGTGGCCATTCCGCTCGACGAGCTCAAATACTGGAACGTCGCGCATCAGGAAGCCTATGCCGACCCCGCGACCTGCCTCGCCCGCCACAAGCAGCTCGGCCTGACCTGGAGCTAAGAGCTGTCGTCATCCCGGGCTTGACCCGGGATCCATTCAGCGGGTTGCCTGCCGCGCCGAACGCTTTGCGCTGCATGGATCCCCGCCTTCGCGGGGATGACGGAGGGGCGCGCCCCCGTCAGGCAGCCCCCTACCTTGTCGGAATCCTACGCACGACCTCGGCGATCATCGCCGCGATGCGGGCCTCGTTCTCGAACGTCATCTGCACCTCGAACACCTTGGTGCGCTGGCGCAAGGTGGCGAGATCGCCTTCGGCGCGGGCGAGACGCGCGTAGTCCTTGCTGGTGGTGATCAGCTCGAGACCTTCCGCCTCGGCGCGCGCGAGCAGCTTGCGCGCATCCTCGGCCGAATAGGCGTGGTGGTCGGGAAATGCCTTCACGTCGGTCAGCGGCACGCCGGCACGGTCGAGCGTGTTGAAGAATTTCTCCGGCCTGCCGATGCCGGCGAAGGCCAGGAAGGAACGCGGTCCCCAGACCCGCCGGGACGCAGGCTCCAGCTTCGCCTTCAGCACCGTGCGCCCTGCCCGCGCGATCCGGCGCACCATCTTGTCGCCAGGCTTGCCCTCGCCGACGACGATGACGGCGTCAGTGCGGACGATCTGCGCCCGAAGCGGCGCCCGAAGCGGACCGGCCGGGAAGACGCGGCCATTGCCGATGCCCGCCGCGCCATCGACGACGATAAGCGACAGATCCTTGTGCAGCGACGGATTCTGGAAGCCGTCATCCATGATGATGAGATCGACGCCATGCTGCGCCAGCAGCGGCAGCCCGGCCGGTCGGTCGGGCGAGACGACGACGGGACCGGCGGCGGCGAGCAGCAGGGCCTCGTCACCGACTTCCGAAGCGCCATGTAGGGTGGGATCGACCAGCAGAGGCTTGGGCGCCTTGCCGCCATAGCCGCGCGTCAGGAAGCCGGGCTTCAGACCCTGCGCCTTGGCGATCCGGGCCAACGCCAGCGCGGTCGGCGTCTTGCCGGCGCCGCCGACGACATAGTTTCCGACGCAGATGACCGGCACCGAGGCCGCCACCCTGGGCGCGCGGCGCAGACGACGGCCGGCGACAAGGCCATAGAGAGCGGCGAAGGGCGCCAGCAGCAACGCCGGCACGGAGACGCGTTGCAGCCACCAGAAGCGCGGCGCCTGGATCAACGAAGCTTCCCCCTGCTGCCGGGTGCATCGCCGCGATCTTCCAGCCGCGCCGCGATCGCCAGCGGTTCCAGATAGGGCACCAGCGCCCGCATCGTCGCGTCGAGCGCGCCGGTGAAGGTGGCGATCGCCTCGGCCGCCTTGGTGGCGCGCCGGCGCATCGCATTCGGATCGGCGAAGAGGTCATCGAGCACCTTGGCGAGCTGCTCGGAGCTGCGGACCACCTCGGCGCGGCCGCTGCGATCGAGGGCCGCGTAGATTTCCGCCGCGTTGTGGACATGCGGACCATGCAGGATGGCGGCGTTCAGCTGCGCCGGCTCGATCGGATTGTGGCCGCCGACCGGCACCAGCGTACCACCGATGAAGGCAATCGGCGCCACCCGATAGAAGATGCCGAGCTCGCCCAGCGTATCGGCGAGATAGATGTCGGTCCCGGGCGTGATGGCCTCGTCGAGGCTGCGCTGCGCCACGACAAGGCTCTTGGCCGCGAGCTGTTCGCGGATCGCGGCGCCGCGCACGGGATGGCGCGGCACGATGATGGTGAGGAGATCGGGCCGGCGATGGCGCAGCACCCTATGCGCCGCGGCGATCACCTCTTCCTCGCCCTCATGCGTCGAGGCGGCGACGAACACCGAGCGGCCCTCGACCAGGCGCTGGAAGCGCTCGACCGTCTCGGGCGCGGCGTGCGGCGGTGGCACGTCGAATTTCAGATTGCCGGTGACGCGGACGTTGCGCATGCCGAGCGCCGCCAACCTTTCGCCGTCGCCGTCGCTCTGCGCCAGCGCCATCGTCACCTTGCCGAACAGGTTGCCACGTCCGCTGGCGATCTGCTGCCAGCGCCTGAACGAGCGCTCCGACATGCGGGCATTGACGAAGACGTGCGGAATGCCGCGCGTCGCCAACCGGCTCATGGTGACGGGCCAGATCTCCGATTCCACCGACAATGCGAGGTCCGGCTTCCAGTGGTCGAGGAAGCGGTCGATATAAGGCACGATGTCGAGCGGCGCATACTGGTGCAGCGCCCCCTTCGGCAGGCGTCGCGCCGCCTCGGCCGCGCTCGTCACGGTGACCGTGGTGAAGAGGACGTTCAGCCCCTCCTCGACGATGCGGGCTACCAGCGGCAGCACGGCATTGGTCTCGCCGACGCTGGCGGCGTGGACCCAAACCAGCGGTCCGGCCGGCCGAACCAGGCCGGCCTGGCCATAACGCTCGCCGCGCCGGGCCGGGTCTTCCTTGCCCTTGGCGGTCCGGTAGGCGAGGAGCAGCGGCACCAGCGGGCGCGCCAGGTGGCCGGCGAGACGATAGGCGGTCAAGGCCGGCCCTGGGCGCTCAGACATTCGGTTTGCCGACGCGCTGATAGGCTCGCTCGGTCACGCGGTTAAGCTCGTTCTCCAGCTCCTGCCGCTTCTGCTCAACCAGCGCCTCGTCGGCATCGTCCGGCACGTAGATCGGCACGCCGAAGACGCAGACACCCTTGCTGAAGGGCAGGTTGACCGTCGTGCGGTCCCAGTTCTTCAGGACGAAATGCCGGCTGGTGGCAACCGCGACCGGCACGATCGGCCGGCCGGAGGCGCGCGCCAGCATGATGATGCCGGGTCCGGCGCGGCGCGATTTCACATTGGAGAGATCCGCGGTCATGGCGACGGTCGCGCCCTGCGCCAGCGCCGCCTTCATCTCGAGGAAGCCACGCAGGCCGCCCTTCTCGATGACGCGCGAGGCCGAGCGCGCCGCCGAGGCGCGCACCGTGCCGAGGCCGAGGCTCTCGGCCGCGATGGCGTTGATCTCGCCGTCGCGATGGCGCGAGATCATGACGCGGACATCATGGCCTTCGCGGCGGATGAACGGCACCATCAGGTGCTGACCGTGCCACATGGCGACGATGCCCGGCAGCAGATGGCCGAAGAACTCGTAGGGATCGCTGGGCTCGAATTCGAGCGTGCTGGTGCGGCGGACAAAACGCAGATACGCCGCCGCCGACCGACCGGCGAGCCGGGTCGCCTGGTCCGATGTCGCGATCCTCTTCAAGAGGCCTGGGCGCTTGCTGCGCCTCTTTGCCTGTGCGTCCGCCAAGTTCGATCTGTCCCTTCCGGCCGCCGCGACCGCGACGGTATTAATATCCGCCCCGGGCGCCATGGCGCGAAGGCGGTGTGCTCAGCCCGTCGTCGCGTCGGGATCGAGCAGCCTGTGCAGATGCACGATGAAATAGCGCGTCTGCGCGTTGTCGACCGAACCCTGCGCCGCCTGCTTCCAGGCGTCATAGGCGGTCTTGTAGTTCGGATAGATGCCGACGACGTCGAGCTTCGACAGATCGGCGAACTCCGTCGACCCGACCGAGCTCAGCTCACCACCAAACACCAGATGCAGAAGCTGCTTGTCCGTACCAGGCATGTGTCGACGTCTCCTTGTCCAAACCGGTGCCGCGCGTCTAGGACGCAGTAGATCCCAAGGCGCCTCGTCCGGCCTCGGCTTCCGCGATGATGGTCTCGGCCGCCGAAGCAAGCGCGGGCGTCGAGGCGATCAGGGCCGGATGGCGCGGTTCCGCGCCATTGAATCGGAGCCGCGCGCCCTCAAGATCGCGCAGCGTACCGCCTGCTTCGTGCACCAAAAGGTCCACTGCCGCAAGATCCCAATCATAGGCGCCCGGCCGTGCCGTCGCGACATCGACGCGGCCGGCAGAGACCAGCGCGAAACGGTAGGCGAGCGAGGGGGTGAAGCGGCGCTCGGTCGCATCCATGCCGCGCGCGGACATGGCCCGAAGGTGCCGCGCCGGCCCGGCGATGCGGGCACCTTCCATCCTGTTCCTGCCGCTGACGGCGAGTCGCGCGCCGTTCAGCCGCGCTCCCTGGCCCACGACGCCCTCGAACAACTCGGCCCTCACCGGGGCGAATAGGGCCGCCGCCGCCGGCGTATCCGCCTCGACGATCGCGACCGAGACGCACCAGTCGGGATGCCCATCGATGAAGCCGCGCGTGCCGTCGATCGGGTCGACGACGAAGACGCGGCGGCGTCCAAGCCGGTCCGGCGTGTCGGCGGTCTCCTCGGATAGCCAGCCATAGTCGGGCCGCGCCGCCATCAGCGTCGTGCGCAGATAGTGGTCGGCGGCGAGATCGGCCTCGCTGACCGGCGAACTGGCGCCCTTGATCCACACCTTCGGGTCGCGCTTGAAATAGCCAAGCGCGATCCGCCCGGCTTCCTGGGCGGCCTCGACGATCAGCTCCAGATCGGCGGTCCTGTCTAGCACTCGCTCAGCGTCCGGCAATCATCATGCCCTCGATCGCCACGGTCGGCGCATTGAAGGCGTAGCGATATTCGAGATCGCTGGCGGCGGTCAGGCGACGGAACATGTCGCGCATGTTGCCGGCGATGGTGATCTCGCTCACCGCTTCCGCCAGCTTGCCGCCGGTGATGCGATAGCCGCTGGCGCCGCGGCTGTAATCGCCCGTCACGCCATTGGCGCCATGGCCGATCAGCTCCGTGACATAGAGCCCCTCGCCGATATCGGCGATCAGCCCCTCCGGCGATTGCGCGCCCGGCAGCAGCGTCAGATTGGTGGCGCTCGGATGCGGATTGCTGCCGCCGCCGACGGCGCGCCCGTTCGTCTCCAGGCCGAGCTCGCGCGCCGTGGCGCTGTCGAGGAACCAGCGCTGCAGCACGCCGTCAGTGATCAGGTCGAACGGCGCCGAGGCAACGCCTTCGCCATCGAAGGGCCGCGAGGCGAGGCCGCGAATGCGGTGCGGATCGTCTGTGATGCGGATGCCGGGGGCGAAGATAGCTTCGCCGAGCGCCTTCTGCAGGAAGCTGGTCTTGCGGGCGATGGCGGCGCCATTGACAGCGCTGGAGAGATGACCGAGCAAGCTGACGGCGACGCGCGGGTCGTAGACGACGGTGGCGTTGCCGGTCGGCATCTGGGTCGGGTTCAGGCGGCGAACGGCGCGCTCGGCCGCCTTGCGGCCGATCTCGGCCGGATCCGGCAGATCGGCGGCATGGATCTTGGAGGCGCTGTCATAGTCGCGCTCCATGCCGGTGCCCTCGCCGGCGATGGCGGTGGCCGACACGCTGTGGCGCGAGCCGAGATAGGAACCGGTGAAGCCGTGCGATGTCACCAGCACGGCGCCGGCGAGCGACCAGCCGGCCGAGGTGCCGCCGGACTTCGAGACGCCGGGCACGGCCAGCGCGGCACCTTCGGCGCGCGTCGCGCGCTCGATCAGCGCCTCCACGGAGGGGATCTCCGAATCAAGCAGATCCAGCTCCGGAAACGAACGGGCGAGCCGGTCGGCCGGCGCGAGACCTGCGAAACGATCCTCCGGCGCCACCCGCGCCATGGCGACGGCACGCTCGGCCAGTTCGTCAGCGGGCGACAACCCGTTGGTCGAAACGCTGGCGTGGCGATTGCCGATGAACACGCGCAACGCCAGTTCATCGCCCTCCGAGCGCCCGGTTTCCTCGACGGCGCCGTTGCGGATATCGACCGAAAGGCCGATCCGGCGGAAAGCGACGGCATCGGCGGCGTCGGCGCCAGCCCGCTTCGCGGCCTCGACGAGCTTGGCTGCGGTATCGACGAGGCGGGACTGATCTGGCAGGGCGGTCATGGTACTTCTCCGTTCCCCCTTGTGTAGGGATCGCAAGGGCTAGCGACAACCCCGGCGACAATCCGGCGCGGCTGGCACAGCCGCCGATGCGCGCTTGCTAAGTGCCGGTCTTGGCCCCATCGTGGGGTCTTGGCCCCATCGTGGCGGCATCCTTCCATCCAGACAGCGAGGCCGCATGGCGGTCGATACCCAGGGAACCGATCTCGTCCAGCTGGTGGCGTTGCTCGGCGCCGCCGTCATCGCCGTACCGATCTCGAAGCGGCTGGGGCTCGGCACCGTGCTCGGCTATCTCGCCGCCGGTCTCGTCATCGGCCCCTACGGATTGCGGCTCTTCACCGACCCGCAATCAATCCTGCATGTCGCCGAGCTCGGCGTGGTGCTGTTCCTCTTCATCATTGGCCTCGAGATGCGGCCGTCGCGGCTGTGGAGCCTGCGCGGCGAGATCTTCGGCCTCGGCCTGGCGCAGGTGGTCGGCTGCAGCGCGCTGCTGACCGGGCTCGGCGTCGTCGCCGGCTTCCCGCCCGCCGTCGCCTTCATCGCCGGCATGGGCTTTGTCCTGTCCTCGACCGCCATCGTCATGCAGATCCTGGAGGAGCGCGGCGACACCGCGACGCCGGCCGGCCAGCGCGTCATCTCGATCCTGCTGCTCGAAGACCTCGCCATCGTGCCGATGCTGGCGATCGTGGCCCTGCTTGGCTCACATGGATCGGCCGAGCCGGACCAGTCGAGCTGGCAGTCTATCGCCATCGCGCTCGGCTCGCTCGCCGCCCTGATCGCCGCCGGCCGCTGGCTGCTCAACCCGATGTTCCGCATCCTCGCCAATGTGCAGGCGCGCGAGGTGATGACGGCGGCGGCGCTGCTCGTCGTGCTCGGCGCGGCGCTCGCCATGCAGATCGGCGGCCTGTCGATGGCGATGGGCGCCTTCCTCGCCGGCGTTCTGCTGTCGGAATCGAGTTTCCGCCACCAGCTTGAGGCGGATATCGAGCCGTTCCGCGGCATCCTGCTCGGCCTGTTCTTTTTGAGCGTCGGCATGTCGCTCGATCTCGGCGTGATCGCGCGCGACTGGCGCATCATCGTCTTCGGCGTCATCGCCTACATGGCTCTGAAGGCGCTCGGCATCTACGTCATCGCCCGCCTGCTCAAGGCCGATCACGCCGAGGCGCTCACCCGCGCGGCGCTGCTGGCGCAGGGCGGCGAGTTTGCCTTCGTCCTCTACGCCGCCGCCAACAGCGCCGGCATCTTCACGGCCGACATCAACGCCATGCTGACGGCGACCGTCATCATCTCGATGGCGCTCACCCCGCTCGGCGTCCTGGCGCTGAAATGGGTGCTGCCGCCGCCGAAGCCGGAAGAGCTGGACGAGGATTTCGACGGCGCCGGCGGCCGTGTGCTGATGATCGGCTTCGGCCGCTTCGGCCAGATCTCGGCGCAGTTCCTGCTCGCCGAGGGCGTCGACGTGACGGCGATCGATTCCGACGCCGAGATGATCCGCGCCGCCTCGCGTTTCGGCTTCAAGGTCTATTTCGGCGATGGAACGCGCCTGGACGTGCTGCGCGCCGCCGGCATCGAGCGCTCGCAGATCGTCGCCATCTGCACCAATGTGCCGGAGGTGACGGACAAGATCGTCGAGCTGATCCAGTCGGAATTTCCGTTCGTGCAGCTCTATGTCCGTTCGTTCGACCGGCGCCATACGCTCCGGCTGCTCAACAAGGGCGTGAATTACCAGATCCGCGAGACGCTGGAATCCGCCTTCGCCTTCGGCGGCGCGGCGCTGGCGGGGCTCGGCGTCGACGACGAGCGCATCGCCACGATCGAGAGCAACCTGCGGGCCCGCGACGCCGACCGGCTGGCGACCCAGCAGGCGGGCGGCATGCTGACGGCCGGTCGCGATCTCGTCGTGCCGCCGACCGTCCAGCCGGAACCGCTCACGGTGCCGAAGCGCGAGGCGAAGTCGCTCAACAAGGAAGCCGCCTCGGCGACATCCGACCGGGAGAATTGAGGGCCGAGGCCGTCCGCTCCGTGATCCCCGCGAAGGCGGGGAACCAGGCAGCCGAGAAACAGGGAATTGGTGCACAACTCCCGGAAGCGCGGCTGTGGAAGGATGGATCCCGGGTCAAGCCTGGATGACGGCGGAGCGAGTGGACGCGCAAGAACGTCCAGGAGGCGTCAACGCCTTCCCCAAAACGCAACGGGGCGCGGCCTTGCGGTCGCGTCCCGAAATCATGACGTCGGATATCGCCGATCAGCTCTCGTGCGGGCCGACGCGAACCACCAGGTCGGTGCCGGTGCTGAACATCTTCTGCGACGCCTGCTTGACGTCCTCGAGCGTCACCGCCTCGACCAGCGCATTGCGCTTCTCGACATAGTCGATGCCGAGATCTTCCAGCGCGATGCCGAGCAGCTGCCGGGCGATTTTGGAGGAGGAATCGAAGCGCAGCGCGTAGGAGCCGGTCAGGAAGCTCTTCGCCTTGGCGAGTTCGTCGGCGGTCGGACCATCCTTGGCGAGGCGGGCCATCTCGCTCTTGATCAGATCGACGGTCTCGCCGGCGCGGTCGGCGCGCGTCGCCGTGCTGCCGACGATGACGGCCGAATGGCGCGACGGCATCAGCATGGTGCCGACCGAATAGGCGAGGCCCCGACGCTCGCGGACCTCCTCATAGAGGCGCGAGGAGAAGGTGCCGCCGCCCAGGATGTGATTAGCGACGAAGGAGGCCATGAACTCCGGCGCGGCGCGGCTGGGACCCGGGCCGCCGAAGCGGATCACGGTCTGCGGGTTCGGCATGTCGATGTCGATATTGCCCGCCTTCGGCGCGACATTGGCGATCGCGACCAGATCGGCCTTGGCCGGCAGCGGTCCGAACACCTGGTCGAGCATCGCCTCGACGCCCTTGGCATTGATCGCACCGACGACGACGACCTTCAGATTGTCGCGGGCGAAGGTCTTGTCGCGATAGGCGCGCAGGTCATCGGCGGTGATCGCCGCGACGCTCTCGAGCGTGCCCTCGCCCGGCTGGCCATAGGGGTGACCGGGATAGGCTGCGGCGCGCATCGCGTCGCCGGCGACCGATTCCGGCTGCTTCTTCGCTTCGTTGATGCCGATCGTGATCTGCGAGCGGACGCGCTCCAGCGGCTCGGTATCGAAGCGGGGCTTCTGCACCGAGAGTGCCAGCAGATTGAAGGCCTCGTCCTTGTTCTCTTCCAGCGTCTTCAGCGTGCCGAAGAACTCGTCCCGGCCGGCGTCGAAGGAGAGGCTGATCGAGAGGTCATCGAGCTTGGCCTGGAAGGCCTTGCTGTCCATGTCGCCGGCGCCCTCGTCGAGCAGGCCGGAAAGCATGTTGGCGATGCCGGGCTTCGTCATCGGATCCTGCGCCGAACCGCCGGAAAAGGCGAAGTTCACCGCGATGATCGGAACCGCGTAGTCCTCGACCAGCCAGGCTTCGACGCCGCCCGGGCTGACGACGCGCTGGATTTCCATCGCCTGGCTCGCCGGGACGAGCAGGATGAGACCCAGGAAGGCGAGGCCGAACCGCGCCAGCAGATTTGCCATCGTGTTTATCCTCTGACGATCAGCTGCGGCCATCGGCCGTTGCTGGCAAAAGGGAGCCCGTGACCGAACGGCGCTTGTCGAGATATTTGTTGGCGACCCTGGCGACGTCGGCGAGCGTGACGGCGTCGATGCGGCGAGCCCAATCCTGCACGTCCTCGAGCGACTGACCGTTGATCATGGCCGAACCGAAGATGCGGGCGAGCATCGCCTGGTTGTCCTGGCTGTAGATCGTCGCGGCGCGGGTCCGCTTCTTGGCCAGCGCCAGTTCCTCTTCGGTGATGCCATGCTCGCGCACTTCGGCGAGGACCGCTTCGACCGCAGCACTCACCTTGTCGAGCGCGACATCGCCACGCGGCGTCGCGTAGAAGCCGAGGCGGCCATAGTCGAGGCCGTCACCGGAGAAATACGCACCGGCGCCGCTGGCGAGAGCCTGCTCGACGACGAGGCTGCGATAGAGACGGCTGGTGGCGCCGCTACCGATGACGTCGGCCAGGATATCCAGCGCCTCGGCCTCACCCGGCTGGGCGGAGATGTAGGACGGCGCCAGGTAGATCTGGGTCCAGGACGGCTGGCTCACCCGCTGGTCGCGCAGCACGACGCTGCGCTCGGTCAGCGGATCGGGCTCCTTCGGGCGGTTGCGCGGCGCTGGCTCGGCGCGACGCGGCAGCTTGCCATAGGTCTCCTCGGCGAGCTTCTTCACCTCGTCCGCCGTGATGTCGCCGGCGACAACCAGGATCGCGTTGTTCGGCGTGTAGTAGCGTTCGTACTGGGCGACGGCGTCCTCGCGCGTCAGCTCGGCCATCTCATGCGCCCAGCCGATGATCGGCACGCCATAGGGGTGGTTCTGGAACAGGGCGGCACCCATCGCCTCGGAAAGCTGCGCGCCCGGATTGTTGTCCGTGCGCATCCGCCGCTCTTCGAGGATGACGTCGCGCTCGGGCAGCACGACCGGATCGGTCAGCTGCAGCCCCTGCATGCGATCGGCCTCATAGCCCATCACCATGCCGAGCTGGTCCTTGGCGACCGTCTGGTAATAGGCCGTCGCATCGGCGGAGGTGAAGGCGTTCTCGACGCCGCCGACCTCGGAAACCTTAGCCGAGAATTCACCGGCCGGATGGTTCTTCGTGCCCTTGAACATCAGATGCTCGAGGAAATGCGCGATGCCCGACTTGCCCGGCGGATCATCCGCCGCGCCGATCTTGTACCACATCATGTGGGTGACGATCGGGGCGCGATGATCCGGGATCACCACGACGTCGAGGCCGTTGGCGAGCTGGAAGGTGCTGGCGTCCGGCGCGATGCGCGGCAGCTTGCTGTCTTCGGGCTTGCTGGTCTCGATCGGCGCCGGCGGCGCTGTCTTCTCTACGGCGAAAGCCGGGGCTGCCATGCCGATGCTGACGGCGATGAACAGGGCGGCTGGTCCGCGCTTCCGCGCAGCCAGAGTCGTATGGGAGATAGAGGCCATTCACCCTCGATTTGGTCGGCGTGCCACTCGAGGGTCGACGTTATGCAGCAGTTGCGGCTAGATTGCGACAATATTGTCGCAATCAAACATTAAACTTTAGAAAGACAAGCTGACTGTCGCCGGCCTGCCGGATTTCCAGGCGTTCAAGGCCCGGGATTTCCTCGATCTGCGCCTTGGCTTCCTCCTCGAGCACGACCAGCGCGCCGGGCGCCAGCCAGCCGCCTTCGACCGCCGATCGCAGCGCCTGCTCGCCGAGGCC
Source organism: Kaistia granuli DSM 23481 (assembly GCF_000380505.1). Taxonomy (GTDB): domain Bacteria; phylum Pseudomonadota; class Alphaproteobacteria; order Rhizobiales; family Kaistiaceae; genus Kaistia; species Kaistia granuli. The sequence goes on from NZ_AQYH01000006.1 coordinate 140,131, forward strand.
GCGGCCATAGGGCGGATCGGCGAAGACGAGCTGGAACGGATCGACCGTGCCGGCGGGGCCGAGCTTGGTCGCGTCGCGGCGCAACAGCTTGGTGCGGCCCGTCAGCCCCAGCGCCTCGATATTGTCGCGGATCAGGCCGCGCGCCTCGACGCCTTCCTCGACGAAGATGGCATAGCGGGCGCCGCGCGACACGGCCTCGAGGCCGAGCGCGCCAGTGCCGGCGAAGAGATCGAGCACGCGCGCGTCGACGACGACGTCGTCATAGCCATGCGCGAGCACGTTGAAGAGGCTTTCACGCAGCCGATCGGCCGTCGGCCGGATCGTCTGCGTGCGCGGTGCCGCGAGCGCGCGGCCACGAAACTCACCGGCGACGATCCGCACCCGATCCACCTGACCTGCCTGAACCACCACCCGAGCCCGAAGGCCTACTACCGCCACCCGAAGGCCTGCCACCGCCACCTGACGGCTTGCCGCCGCCCGAAGGCCGGCCGCCAGCGCCCGAAGGCTTGCCGCCCGGACGACCGCCGCCCGGCCTGCCGCCGCGATGCTTGTCGCCATCCGGATTGCGGCCCGTCACCGGGCGCTTGTCGAACGAATGACCCGTCTTGGGGCCGCCCTTGCCGCCGCCGCTCTTGACGAGGCCGCCGCGCGGACCGCGCGCCGGCCGGCTGTCGCCATCCGGATTGCGGCCCGTCACCGGGCGCGCCGCGCGCAGACCACCCTCGAAACGGCGGCCGTCCTGGAAGTCGCGACGATCGCCTTCACCGCCACCCTCGCCGCGTCCCCTGCCCCGGGCAGCGCCGCGGTGCGAGGTTCTCGACGGCGCGCCACCCTCGGCCGGACGCTCGTCACGGTCTCGGCGCGCGTCACTGCGCGGGGCGGAACGGCCACGGCGCTCGCCAGCGCCGAATTCGGCCTGCTTGGCGTCGTCGCCATGGCGCGAACGGCCGGCGGGACGACCCTCGGCCGGACGCTCGTCGCGGCCACGGCGACCTTCGCCACGCGGCTCCGCGCCCGGACGGCCGCCACGGCGTCCGCCGGCTTCCGCTTCCTCGACCCGTTCCGACACGATGCGCGATGGACGCTCGCCGGTTGGCTTGACCTGGGCGAGCGGCTTGATCGGGCCCCGGGAGATGGTCCGGCCGCCGGCCTTGCGCGTCTTGCGGCGCGCAGCTTCCTCTTCCTCGCGCAGCGGCGCATCGAAATCGGCGCCGGAATCACGGGCAAGCTTCTCGCCGAGCTGGTCGCGCAGGACGCGGCCCTTGATCTCGACGGCCTCGCCCTCGGCGAGGTCGCCGAGCTGGAACGGACCATAGGAAATGCGGATCAGGCGATTGACGTCGAGGCCGATGCTCGACAGCACCTTCTTCACTTCGCGGTTCTTGCCCTCGCGCAGGCCGATCGTCGCCCAGATGTTGGAACCCTGGATGCGATCCAGCGTGCCCTCGATGGCGCCGTACATGACGCCGTCGATCTCGACGCCGTCCTTCAGCTTGTCGAGATCCGGCTGCAGGATGTCACCCCAGGCGCGGACGCGGTAGCGCCGCATCCAGCCGGTCGAAGGCAGCTCCAGGACGCGTGCCAGACCACCGTCATTGGTCAGCAGCAGCAGTCCCTCGGTGTTGATGTCGAGGCGGCCGATGGCGATGACGCGCGGCAGATGCGCCGGCAGCGCCTCGAACACGGTCGGACGCCCCTCAGGGTCGTGCGCGGTTGTCACCAGGCCCTTCGGCTTGTGGTAGAGCCACAGCCTCGTCCGCTCCTTGCTGGGCAGCGGTTCGTCGTCGACCGTCACACGGTCGTGCGGCCCGACATTCACGGCGGGGCTGGTCAGGACGCGGCCATTGATGGCGACACGACCTTCTTCAATCAAACGTTCAGCGTCCCGGCGCGAGCACAGCCCGGCGCGCGCCAAAACCTTGGCGATGCGGGCGTCCTGTGCGTCGTCCTGCGCATCGTCTTGCGCGGAGCTGACCTTCGTGCGTTTCTGCGGCGGCTTCATCTATCCATCCTTGAAACGGTTCCTTAGAGCATTTTGCAGCCGGGTGGATACCGCTAGATGCAAACTAAATGCGACAAGTCGACATTGGCAGAGCGAAACAGACGATACGAGCGGGAATGAGCGGCGCTACCAACCCTTTCATGAGCGCCGCGCTGGAGCAGGCGCGCCAGGCGGCGGCGCGTGGCGAGGTGCCGATCGGCGCCGTGATCGTGCGCGACGGCGTCATCCTCGCCGCCGACGGCAACCGCACGCTGGAGCTCAATGATCCGACCGCCCATGCCGAGACGCTGGCGATCCGCACGGCCTGCGCCGCGCTCGAATCGCAGCGCCTGCCGGATTGCGATCTCTACGTGACGCTGGAGCCCTGCCCGATGTGTGCGGCGGCGATCTCGTTCGCCCGTATCCGTCGGCTCTATTACGGCGCCCCCGACCCGAAGGGCGGTGCGGTGGAGAGCGGCGTCCGCTTCTACAGCCAGCCGACCTGCCATCACGCGCCCGAGGTCTATGAGGGCATCGCCGCGACGACGGCGGCGGACATGCTGCGGGAATTCTTCCGCGAGCGGCGCTAGGGGCGGCCGGCTCAGGCGGCCGAGGTCTCTCGCATCCGGGGCATCTCGTTCCCTTGCGGCCGCGCCTCGGCATGCCTGGAGCAGATGACCCGGAGCAGCGAGGCGAAATTGCCGATCTCGCCGCGGAGCTGGACCACCTCGTCATAGAGCGTCGACAGGAAGCGCGCCGTCGGCATGGACTGGCTGGCGGCGATCTCGTCCAATTGCGACCAGAACATCGCCTCGAGACGGATGCTGGTGACGACGCCGGCAACGCGGACAGACCGCGTCACCGGCGCAAACAGGGCTGGATCCGTTGAAGCGAAGATATGACACATGGCGCACCTCCCCCGGGAACGCGCGCCGGCGTCATCAGCCATGGCTGATCTTGGTGCCGAGGCGCGCGAGAAACTGGGCCATCCACGCCGGATGGGCAGGCCAGGCCGGCGCGGTGACGAAGATATCGTCGGTGATCGCGTCATGGATGGCAATATCCGCGTAGGTGCCGCCGGCCAGGCGAACCTCCGGCGCGCAGGCCGGATAGGCGGAAATGGTGCGGCCTCGGATGACATCGGCGGCCGCCAGCACCTGGGCGCCATGGCAGACGGCGGCGATCGGCTTGCCGGCGGCGACGAACGCCTTGACCAGGGCGATCACGCCGTCGTCGAGACGCAGATATTCCGGCGCCCGGCCGCCCGGAATGACGAGGGCGTCGTAGTCTCCCTCCTTCACCGAGGCGAAGTCGGTGGTCAGCGCGAAATTGTGGCCGCGCTTCTCGGAATAGGTCTGGTCGCCTTCGAAATCATGGATCGCGGTCGCGACCTTGCCGTTGGCGGGCTTGCCGGGACAGGCGGCGTCGACGTGGTGACCGACTGCCGCGAGCAGCTGGAACGGCACCATGACTTCGTAGTCTTCGACATAGTCACCGACGATGAAAATGATCTTCTTGGCCATAGACGGGTCTCCTCCACGCATTCTCAGGCGTCCCGACCGTAGCCGGTCGCCAAGACGAACGGGTAACACCCCCATACTACCAGACGTGCCCACGCGTCGGATCGGCCGGCCCCCCTGAAGCCGCTCAACCGGCCTTTTCGGCCAGCCAGGTCTTGATCAGCGACTGATAGGGCACATCGCGCTTGTTGGCCTCCACCTTGATCCGGTCCAGCAGGCTCACCGGCAGGCGCAGCGAGATCGACGTCGTGCTCGGCTTCAGGTTGGGCAACACAACGCGCTCGGCCTTGCCCCAGTCGATATAGTCGGTCGTGTCGTGGCTTTCCCAGAAGGCGCGCTCCTCGGCCTCGTCCTTGAAGGGCGGAATGGGTTCAAGCTTCTTGCTCATAGCGCCTCCTTTCCCGCTCGCTCATGTCGCGGGCAGAGATGATACGGATCAAAGTGTCGTCCGCCCGCAAGGTGAAACTGACGTGCAGTCGCCGCCCGGCATTGGTGCTGCCCAAGGCATGCAGCCGGATCTCCAGGCGGCTGTGGGCAGCATCGTCCACGACGAGCAGCGGCTGATTGAAGAACACCTCTTCCGACTCGGCCGCCGACACGCCGTGCTTGTCAGCGCTTTTCGTCAGATTTCCCGGATCCCAGTCGAAGCCGACAATGCGGGCGAAATCGATCATCCACGTATATTACCATCATATACGCAGACTGGCATCTTCCATGGGCGGACCTCCGCCCGCGGCCCTGAACACGCCCCGGAACGAAAAAGGGCGCGGCTTGCGCCGCGCCCCTCCGTAGACTTGAGGACAGGACTTCTTAGAAGTCCATGCCGCCCATGCCGCCGCCCGGAGGCATAGCGGGCATGCCGCCGTCCTTCTTGGGCTTGTCGGCGATCAGCGCCTCGGTCGTGACGATCAGCGAGGACACGGAAGCCGCGTCCTGCAGAGCCGTACGGACGACCTTGGTCGGATCGATGATGCCGGCAGCGACGAGATCGACGTAGGTCTCCGACTGTGCGTCGAAGCCGAAGGTGTCACCCTTGCCTTCGAGAACCTTCGACACGACGATCGAACCCTCGACGCCGGAATTCTCGGCGATCTGGCGGATCGGTGCCTCAAGGGCGCGAAGCACGATCTTGATGCCGGCAGTGATGTCGGCATTGTCGGACTTCAGCTTCTCGACAGCCTTCTTGGCGCGCAGCAGAGCCGTGCCGCCGCCCGGGACGATGCCTTCTTCGACAGCAGCGCGGGTTGCGTTCAGCGCGTCGTCGACGCGGTCCTTGCGCTCCTTGACTTCGACTTCCGTCGCGCCGCCGACGCGGATGACCGCGACGCCGCCAGCGAGCTTGGCGAGACGCTCCTGGAGCTTCTCCTTGTCGTAGTCCGACGTCGTCTCTTCGATCTGAGCCTTGATCTGGTTGACGCGGGCTTCGATCTCTTTCTTCTTGCCGGAGCCGTCAACGATGGTCGTGTTCTCCTTGGAGATCGTGACCTTCTTGGCGCGGCCGAGCTGAGCGAGCGTGACGTTCTCGAGCTTGATGCCGAGATCTTCCGAGATCACCTGGCCAGCCGTCAGGACAGCGATGTCCTCGAGCATGGCCTTGCGGCGATCGCCGAAGCCCGGAGCCTTGACGGCTGCGACCTTGAGGCCACCACGGAGCTTGTTGACGACGAGCGTGGCCAGAGCCTCGCCTTCGACGTCTTCCGAGATGATCAGCAGCGGCTTGCCCGACTGGACGACGGCTTCCAGGACCGGAAGGATCGCCTGCAGGTTGCCGAGCTTCTTCTCGTGCAGGAGGATGTAGGGGTCGTCGAGCTCAGCCACCATCTTCTCAGCGTTGGTGACGAAGTACGGCGACAGGTATCCGCGGTCGAACTGCATGCCTTCGACGACTTCGAGCTCGGTCTCGGCGGTCTTGGCTTCCTCGACGGTGATGACACCCTCGTTGCCGACCTTCTGCATCGCCGAAGCGATCATCTGGCCGATTTCCTTCTCGCCATTGGCGGAGATAGTGCCGACCTGAGCGACTTCCTCGGAAGTCTTGATCTTCTTCGAGCGAGCGACGAGATCCTTGACGGCTTCCGCAACGGCCATGTCGATGCCGCGCTTCAGGTCCATCGGGTTCATGCCAGCGGCAACGAACTTGGCGCCTTCCTTGACGATCGCCTGAGCGAGAACCGTCGCGGTGGTGGTGCCGTCGCCAGCCTTGTCGTTGGTCTTGGAAGCGACTTCACGAACCAGCTGCGCGCCGAGGTTCTCGAAACGATCCTCGAGCTCGATCTCCTTGGCGACGGAGACGCCGTCCTTGGTGATACGGGGAGCGCCGAACGACTTCTCGATGACGACGTTGCGGCCCTTCGGGCCGAGCGTCACCTTGACAGCGTTGGCAAGAATGTCGACGCCGCGCAGCATCTTTTCACGCGCGTCGGCGGAGAACTTTACTTCTTTAGCAGCCATTGAATGAGCTCCTTAGAGGTTGTGGCAGGCAATCGGAAAACGCGTCGAGGGCGGAACGCCCCGCGCGCTTACTTGCCCTTGCCGGCCTTGCCGTCGATAACGCCGAGGATGTCCGACTCCTTCATGATGAGGAGTTCTTCACCGTCGATCTTGACTTCGGTGCCCGACCACTTGCCGAACAGGATGCGGTCGCCAGCCTTGACGTCGAGAGCGACCAGCTTGCCAGCCTCGTCACGAGCGCCGGGGCCGACAGCGACGACTTCGCCTTCCTGCGGCTTTTCCTTGACGGTGTCGGGGATGATGATGCCGCCGGCAGTCTTCTCTTCCGACGCAACGCGGCGGACGACGACGCGGTCATGCAGAGGACGGAATGCCATGTTTGTTCTCTCCTCGCGTGCAGGGCGACCCGCTTCGGATCGCCCGCTAATGATGGCGCATTAGCACTCACCAAGGGCGAGTGCTAGCAGCAGGGTGGATCTAGGAGGCGGGGGGAGGATTGTCAAGGAGACGGCATCGGCGCCGTCATCGCTTTTTTGGTCGACGACCGAAAGGGGTGTCCCCTTACGCCCATTCGGAGCTGGGCGTCTCGCGGCCGAGCGCATCGACCGTCTGTTCGAGACGCTGCATGAAGCCCTCGCCCGCGCCGGTCATCGGTTGGCCGATCACCACGTCGCAGAAGAATGGGACCGGAAGATGGTCGCCCTTCGGCAGCACCTTGCCGAAGCCGCGCAGAAAGACCGGCAAGACCGCGATCTCCGGCCGCCGCCGGGCGATATGGCCGACGCCGCGCTTGAACGCCTGGCGCATCTCGGGCTCGCCGCGCGAGCCCTCGGGAAAGATGATCAGGATGTCACCGGCATCGAGGGCGGCGAGCGCCTGAGCCAGCGGATCGACGCCGCCCCGGCCCGTCACGCGCTCGATCGGAAGGATGCCGATCAGATCGACGGCGAGCCATTTCAGCCAGCGATTCCTCAGGAAATAGTCGGCAGCGGCGACGGCCCGCACCTTCCTGAGCTTGGCGAGCGGAAACAGCGACATCAGCGCCAGCGTGTCGAGATGGCTGTTGTGATTGGCCGCGATGATCACCGGCCCGTCCTTGGGCAGGCGCTCGCGATGGCGCACGGAGAGCCCGATCGCGACCAGCAGGAACGGCCGGACGAGGAGCGCGAAAAAGAGCAGGCGAAGCACGTCGCGAGAGGTCATGCGCGTCTCAGAAATAGAAGTAGCGGACGGCGTGGAAGAAGAACGGCGCGGTGAAGACCAGGCTGTCGATGCGGTCGAGGATGCCGCCATGCCCGGGCAGGATCGTGCCGGTGTCCTTGATGCCGAGGTCGCGCTTCACCGCCGACATGACGATGTCGCCGAAGAAGCCGGCGGTCGCCAGCAGCACGCCGATCGCGGCGGCCTGCGGCAGGCCGATCGGCGTCAGCAGCGGTGCCAGCGCCATGGAGAGCAGCGTCGTCGCGATCAGGCCGCCGACAAAACCCTCGACGGTCTTGTTGGGCGACACCTTGGGCGTGATCTTGCGCCTGCCGAAGCGGCGGCCGGCGAGGAACTGGGCGACGTCGTTGAACTCGGTCGCGATCAACAAAAAGATCAGCAGCCCCGGACCCATGCCGGAGGGAGCGCCGGGCGGCGGCAGGACGAGCAGATAGGCGGCGTGTCCGATCGAGAAGACCGTGATCATCAGCCCCCAGTGCAGCGTGCCGGCGGCCTTCAGGAAGCCCTGCGTCTCGCCGCGCAGCACCATGGCAGCCGGCAGGATCAGGAACATGTAGACGGGGACGAAGATGACGAACATGCCGTACCAGCCGATGCCGATCCAATAGTACTGGATCGGCACGGCGAGATAGGCGACGAGCAGCACCACCCGGTCCGCCTTCCGGGTCGGGATGATCGTCAGATATTCCTTGAGCGCCAGGTAGCTGACGAAGCCGAGCAGCACGATCATCGCCGTGGGCCCAAGCGCCAGCGCGCCGACCAGCAGCGCCACCATCACCCACCAGCTGCCGATGCGGGCGCGAAGCTCGCGATGCTTTTCGATCGCCTTCGGATCCTCGCCGGAGGGCTCCGGCCGCGACCAGACGAGGGCCGTGGCGACGGCGAGGCCGAGCACGACCAGCGCCAGGGTCACGATGTTCGCGCCGGTCCAGCCAAACAGGGTGAAGGAAAAGATCGACCCGTCCATGATCAGTTCCCCGCCAGGGCGCGCCGGGCGCGGTTGAACGAGGTCCAGATCGCGAGCGCTGTCAGGAGCAGCACGGCGCCGTCGATCCAGCCGCCGCCGGGTACGCCGACGGCGATCAGGAAGGCGATCAGGCCGATGGCGGCGGCGCGATCGGACTTGCCCATCGGGCCATCATAGCGGCGCCCTCCCCCGATCGTCTGGCCGAGCACGCCGACGAACTCGGTCAGGATCGCCGCGACGACGAAGAGAACGATCGGCCAGCCATGCGCGCCGAACGGCGCCAAGGCCGGCACCAGCGCCAGGTAGAGCGCGGCATCGGAAACGACATCGCCGGCCTCGTTCAGAATGGCGCCAAGCCGGCTCTGCTGGTTGTGCTCGCGGGCGATCATGCCGTCTACGGCGTTGAGGGCCATCCGCAGGAACAGCACCAGCGGCAGGAGCAGCAGGCTGAGGCGGCATCCGGCCAGCCCCCAGAGCGCCAGCCCGGTCGCGACGCTGGCGACCATGGCGGCCAGCGTTACCTGGTTGGCGGTGACGCCCCTGGTTACCAGGAGGCTAACAAGCGGGCGCAACAAGGCCTGGAAGCGCGGCTTCAATTCATAGACGGAGATCATGCAGGGCGCCGAAACCGATCGAGGGAGGACTTCCGTCCGACACGTCCCTCATGCGACGGACCAGGTGGCGGAGCTATGATGACGGACACACAGGCCGCCATCATAGCAAGACCTTTGTCAGCCCGAGATGGAGAAGGGCAGTTCGACCGGGGCCGAGCGGCCCGTCGCCTCGTCCGTGACGGTGAGGACCAGCACATAATCGCCCGCCTTCAACGCCGGCAGCTGGAAGCCGACCGAGATCTGGAACTCGCGATTCTTGTTGCGGCCGATCTTCTCGAGCCGCGCCGGCGCCGACGATTTCGTCAGGATCTGGCCGCCCGCATTGCGGATCTCGATCTCGGAGGCGAAGGCGATCTTGTAGCCGCCATCAACCTCGGCCCAGCCGAAGCCCTGCGGTTCGACATAGATCTGCAGCGTGCTGGACGGCGCGAAGTTCGAACCGGCATGGGCGGTAAAGTCGCCAAAACCCTTCACGTCGTCGACGAAACGCGCATTGCGGAGCGTCAACGGCACCGCCTTCCAGAAAGCCTCGATCGCGCTATCGAGGGCGGCCTGCGCTTCGGCGGTCTTGCCGGCCTGCAGCAGCGTCTCCGCCTCCGCGGCCTTGTCGGCGACTTCCCCCGCCCCAGCCGTCCCCGTAACAGCGAAAAGCAACGCGCCCGCCACTGCAATCCCGGAAATCCGGGATGCCCAGTCCTTCATGACTTTCCCCTCGTATCGGACGCAGCCAGCGCCCGTGCAACTGCATTTCGGGCGAACATGCCGTTCCCCCGCGTCGTGCGCAAGAGCTTCAACAGATGACGATTAATTCGGCTCGCCAACGGCTTATGCCGTCCGACGATCCAGCCAGGCCTGCCGCTTCCGATAAATGGTCGAAGGACTGATCTCGAGAGCTGCGGCGGCGCGGGCGATATTGCCGCCATGCGCCTCGATGGCACTCTCGATGATGGTGCGTTCCTGCTCCCAGAACGGCGCGACCGCCGCGGACAAGGCGCGGCTGACCGCCGTCCATTCCGTCGTGCGCGCCGGGACGCCATTGCGGATCGGCGGCGGCAGCATCGCGACCGTCACCTCGCTGCCCTGGTGCAGCACGACCATGCGCCGGATCGCGTTCTGCAGTTCACGCACATTGCCCGGCCAGGGATGTTGCTTGAGAAGGGCAGCCGCGGGCGGCTCAAAACCGCGGAAGCCCCGCATTTCCTCGGCCGCATAGCGCGACAGGAAGGCGGAGGCCAGCGGCAGGATGTCCTCGGGACGCTCGCGCAGCGGCGGCAGCTGGATCGGCAGCACATGCAGCCGATAGAACAGGTCCTCGCGGAAGCGCCCGGCCGCGATCTCAGTGACGGGATCGCGATGGGTGGCGCAGACGATGCGGACATCGACCCGCCGCGTCGCGACGTCACCGACCCGCTGCACCACGCCGCTCTGGATGAAGCGCAGCAGCTTGGCCTGCAGGGCGAGGTCCATTTCGCCGATTTCGTCGAGAAACAATGTCCCGCCATCGGCCAGTTCCGCGGCGCCCTGGCGTGTCTCGGTCGCGCCGGTGAAGGCGCCGCGCACATGGCCGAAGATCTCGCTTTCCATGAGATCCTTGGGAATCGCGCTGCAATTGATGGCAATGAAGGGACGGCCGGCGCGGCCCGAGCGGGTATGGATGGCCTCGGCGCAGAGCTCCTTGCCGGTGCCGCTCTCGCCGGTGACGAAGACCGGCGCGCGCGACGGCGCGATGCGGCTGATCTGGTCATAGACCAGCGCCATCGCCGACGATCGGCCGATGAACCCTTCGAAGTCCTCGCGCGCCAGCGTCGGCCCGGATACCGGCACGGGCACCTCGAGCGGCGCGGCGTCGGATGACGGACGATCGGCCGCGCCGGGCTTGGCGACCGACCATTGCGCGATGGCCGCCTCCAACCTGTCGAGCAGCGCCGCCGCCCCGAACGGCTTCGGCAGGAAATCCACGGCGCCAGCGCGCATGGCAGCGACGGCGGCGTGTACCGAACCCCGTGCGCTCATGGCGATGATCGAGGACGCATTGCCGGAGAGGCTGCCCAACTCGTCGACGCCGCCCACGGTCTCCAGATCGGCGACGATGATCGACTGAGTACGGTCGGCGAGGCATTCGATCGCCTCGGCCTTGGTCGCGAAAGCCATCGGCACGAAACGCACTCCGGCCTCCGCCGCCAGATGCGCGGAAACGGTGCGCCGCTGAACCGGATCGGCATCAACGATCAGAACCTGAACGGGCTCTCGCGAGCCACCACCGAATCCCATGCCTGGAAGACCCCTCTTCCGCCGCGAAACATCCGCCGCGACAGCCGAACAATCTCAGAACAGGGTAAACAAAGCGTTCAGAAACGCGCCGCATCCCACCAAGATCACTGCGCTATTCACTTCTGAAGTCCCGCCGCCCGACTGGCCGCGACCAATTTGTCGACCAGCTCGGCATTGGGAATGATCCGCCCAAGCGCCAGGGCCGGGTCGTCGACCAGTTCGGGGACGTGTTCGCGGATATTGGCGAGCGCCTTCGCCCGTGCGTCCGGCGTCCCATCGGCGCCGCCGGCGATCAGAGCCAGCGTGGCGGCCAGCGGATGCCCCGGCAGGCTGACCCGCCGGATCAGCGACCGCATGGCCGGTTCATTGCCCGACTGGAAGGCGGCCAGCGCCAAATAGAGATCGTACCAGGGCGGATAGGCCGTGTTGTGGGCCGCCGCCTCTTCGATCAGCCGGGCGCCCAGCAAGTAGAGCCCGGCGACGATCAGGACCTGTCCCTGCGAAGCGCGGACATCGGTATCGAGCGGGTTCAGCAACATCGCCCGTTTGCCGGTCTCGATGGCGCGGTCGATCTGACCGGTGGCGAAATAGGCATATTGCAGGGCCTGCTGGGCCCGCGCGCTCGTCGGTGCCAGCTGGACCGCCATGGCCGAGGCCTTGACGCCACTGTCGACGGCGGAGCTATGCGGACGCACGTTGAAGCCGAGCCCCTCCTCGTCGAGATAGATGAAGGTCAGCATGGCATAGGCCAGCGCATAGGTCGGATAGCGGCGCGTCAGCGCCTCCAGACAGCTGCGCACATCGGCATGTGTCGCGACCGTAAAATCGCGCCAGTAGTTGAACGACTGGATGAGGCAAGGAAAGCCGTCATCCGGACGGTCCGTCCGCGCCAGCCGGTCCGACATGACGACGCCATAGGGCTGGGCGATGGCGACGGCGACATCCCCCACCAGTTCGTCGATGGTCGACGAAGGCAGGATGGGATTGCGCGGCACGGTGATCTGCGACGACCAGATCACCCGGCCCGAAACACGGTCCGTCAAGAGGGTCGCGGCGGAGATCCCGTCCTGGCCTTCTGCCAGGGTGCCGCTCACCACATAGTCGGCATCGCCGTCCAGACGGGTTACCACCGTCACCTCGTCGAAGCGCGAGATTGCCGTCGCCATCTTCGTGGCGAACTGGCTGCCGGTGATGCCGGTCGCCATGTCGTCGGCAACCGCGAACGGCACCACGTGGATGCGGGGCGCCATCGGCTTGAGAGCCGGCTGCACGGCGGCGGGTTCGGACTTCGACACCGCCGTCGATCCCGCCTCGCTGCGCCGCATGCCCTCATAGTTGCGAACGACGAACACACCCAGCGCACCGAGCAACAGGATCAAGACCAGAGCGCCCGCGGCCCAGACACGCCAGCGCCGTGCAGCGCGACCGTCCTGCGGGGCGGAAGCGCTTACCGCCTCGTCGGGACGGGGGGCGGGCTCCGCCGCGAGAAGCGGCTCCACCTCCACGCGCTCGAAGCGCGGCACATAACTGCCGCGCGGAATGGTGATCCGGAGCGAGGCTTGAGCCCCCTCGCCCTGGTAGTACGCCTCCAGCGCCTTGCGCAGCCGGCCCGCCTCGACCCGGACGATGGGATCCGCCGAAGGATCGAAGGTCTCCGGCCGCCCGAGCGCTTCGGTGGCGATGCTGTAGGCCTTGATCCTGTCGGCTTCGCCGGCGAGCGCCTTCTCGACGACATAGGCGAGGAACAGGCTCAGTTGCCTGGACGCGGAGAAGGCCGAGGACGCCTGGATTGCCGACAGGGCGGCGCGAATGTCCTCCGCCCCCGGATCGGCGGGCACGACATCGCTCACGGCATCGTGGTTCATCGAGCCACCATGTCAGCTGCCCACTCCAGCCTTCCGCAAGGCGGCTTCGAGGCGCTGCGTGAATGGTGACGGGGGGAACTGCCGGCGAAGCGCCGCCGGCATGTCATCGGCGAACAGCGGCATGAGGGCGTAGAGCGCCGCCTTGGCTTCATCCCGCGCCGCATGCTGATCACTGGAATCATACGCCAGGACGCGGGCCATGGCGCCATAGGGCAGATGTGGAACATCGGCGACGACGGCGCTTCGCAACGGGTTCGGCTGCGTGCCCTTGCCGAAATGCGCCAGGTAATCGAGGGAATCGTAGAAGCCCACATGCGCCGGATCGATCTGGCGCGCGATCACCGATTGGGCGAGAGCCTGGTCCTGATAGCCCGAAGCGATCAGGGCCAGGACGTATTGCGAGCGCGACAGCGGATCGAGCGGATTGGCCGTGATCGCGCGCAGCGCCATGGTCTTGGCCGCGTCGAGATCGTCCTTGCCCAGCGCGGCGGCAGCGACCGCCGTCATGGCGCGCACATTGGCGGGTTCGAGCTGCAGCGCGCGACGCGCCAAGCTGTCGGCCTCGACCAGCGATGCCTGCGCCGCGCTCTCGGCCGGGTTCAGGCGATAGCCCTCGATCAGAAGCAGGGCGAGCGACGCCGTCGCGGTGGCGAAATTGGGATAGCGCGCGATCGACTCGCGCAGGCAGACTTCCAGCTTCTTCCAGTTGCCGTCCTCGAGACGATGGTGCTGCAATTGCGCATTGATCAGGCAGTCGTAGTCGGCCAGGGCCTGGACGCCTTCGCTGTCCTCGCCGCTCGCCAGGTGCTGGGCGATGGCGCCGAATTGGGGCGCAATGGCGGTGGTCGCGATCTCCACGACCCGCTCGAAGCCGGCATTGGACGTCAGCTCTTCCGGCTTCAGCGCGACATTGGCGCTCCAGATGACGTCCGCGGTATCGGCGACGGAGAGGCGCATCGCGACGGTGTTCGCGGCGTCGCCGAGGGTGACCTCGCCATCGACCCGAAAATCGGCCGCATCGCCGCCATTCGCCAGCACCCGCAATTCGGGGAAGCCGGCGAGCGCCACGGTGAGCATCGACGCCAGCTCCGTTCCCCGTTCCGCCGCCTTGCCGGCGGCATGCATGGTGAAGGGACTGACCTCGACGCTGGGCAGGTAGGGCTGGCCGGCCTGCGGCGCGGCTGTGAGCACGGCGGCCTGCGCCGTCTCGACGACGACCGGTTTCGCGGCGGGTTTCGGATCCAGCCGGCTGAGGGCGCCATAACCGGCGACGGCGATCGAAACCAGCGCGACGGCGGCGATCAGGATCGCCAGCCGGCCGCTTCGCCAAGACGAGCGTGCGACCAGCTCTGGAGCCGGGCGATGACCAGGCCGGACATCCCGTCGATCCGGCGGCGGCAAGGCCGGCGCGACCACGCGCTCGATGCGCGGCACATAGGAGCCGCGTCCGACGACGATCCGGACCGCGTCCCCGGCGCCACTCCCCATGTAGTAGGCGACCAGCGTGCGCCGCAGGCGATTGGCCTCGACGCGAACGATCGGGTCACGCTGGGAATCGAACCCGACCGGCCGCCCGAGGACCGCCGTGCCGATGTTCTGCCCCTTCAGGAGATGATCCTCGCCGGCGAGATGCGCCTCGACGATATAGGCGAGAAAGGCGCAAAGCTGGGGCGAGGCGACGAATTCGGGGCTCGTCAGCAGCTTGTCCAGGACGGCGCGCACTTCGGATGGCGGAACGGCCGATTCGGTCGCAGGTACGGTTCCGTCGGCCGTGGGCATGTAGTTCAAGGCCCTGGCTCTTCGATTTTGGCGCCAAGGGTGGTAGCCGCGGTCGGGCCACGCATCGGCGCAACCCCGGCGATATCAGCCGGGAGCGGCCTCTGTCTCGAACTGGCCATCACGTCCCCCCAGCCAGCCCTCGTGTGATCGAAGGATGGCCGGTCATCAGGCCACGCCAAGCAGCGTGCCGACCAAAGATCCGAAGGTGCAGGCATCCAGACATCACAATCAGAAGATGAAAAACGAGACACCAGACTGAGACACCAATAAAATCATAAACTTGCGTATCATGACGCGAAGCAAGGCCGAACCGGGAAAACGGGCGCTCCCCTGTTTTCAACCGTTCCTTACGTTACGCCACCCGGCACTGCCTTCGTGTCGAGATCATGGCCGGACGGCACGCCCGAGCGCTTTGCCGCAGGCGGCACGAGCCGCCAGGCCCAGGCCACGCGGCGAGGATGGCCATCCGGAGCTCGCCCCGCCCCGATCGCGCGATCGAAGCAAAGCGATTGGCCGAGCTTGACCCTTGCGAGCGGAAGCAATACGCCCGGGCGCATGACCAACACGACTTCCCCCATCGCAGTCACCGGACTGTCGGAACTCGCCTCCCAATATCCCGTCGTGCTGAGCGACGTTTGGGGTGTCATCCACAATGGCGTGCATTCGTTTGCGCCGGCCTGCGAGGCGCTGCGGCGCTATCGCGCGCAAGGCGGCATCGTCGTCCTCATCACCAACGCGCCGCGCACCAACCAGTATATCATCGACCAGATGAACGGTCTCGGCGTCGGGTCGGATTGCTATGACGGCATCGTCACCTCGGGCGACGTGACGCGCGGCCTGCTCGCGGCCCGCGGCGCCGCCAAGACCTTCCATGTCGGCAATGAGCGGGAAAAATCGCTCTATGAAGGGCTGCCGCTGCAACTGGTCGGCGAAGACGAAGCCGAGCTGATCTCCTGCACGGGCCTGTTCGACGACAGTGTCGAGACGCCGGACGACTATGCCGGCCGCTTCGCCGCCTGGCGCAAGCGCGACCTGCCGATGATCTGCGCCAATCCCGACATCGTGGTCGAGCGCGGAGACCGCTTCGTCTGGTGCGCCGGCTCGCTGGCCGAGCGTTATACTGCACTGGGCGGCACCAGCTTCGTCGCCGGCAAGCCCAACGCTCCGATCTACGAGGCTGCCCTCGAAAAGGCGGCCGCCATTCAGGGCAGCCCCGTCGCGAAGGACAAGGTGCTGGCGATCGGCGACGGCGCGCCGACCGATCTTCGGGGCGCCTGCCAGCAGGACCTCGACGTGTTATTCGTTACCGGTGGCATCCATTCGGAGAGCTTCGGCCCCGAAGCGTGTCCGGATACGGGTGCCGTGCATCGCTTCCTCGTCGACAACAAGCTCGCCGTTCGCGCCTTCATTCCTCATCTCGCATGGTGAGTGGAGGTCGGGCGAACTTTTCGCCCGGAGTACCTGGAACTCCCGTCTTGACCCTGTCGGGGCGAGAGGCCAGTTTCCGGCCGCTGCCGCCGACGCCACGCCGGCCGGCTCAACTGGAGCCATCATGACAAGCGCCACCGCGCACCTGCCGCCCGCCCGCATCCTGCCGCTCGACGCCGTTCCGGCCGAGTTTCGCGGCGGGGCCGTGGCGATCGGCAATTTCGACGGCATGCATCGCGGCCATCAGGCCCTGCTGGAAGCGGCGCGCAGCGAAGGCAGCGCCCGCCAGGCTCCCGCGCTCCTCCTGACTTTCGAGCCGCATCCGCGCACCGTCTTCCGGCCGGACGTGCCGCTGTTCCGCCTCTCCACCGTCGAGGCCAAGGCCCGGCTGGCCGCCGCCTTCGGCCTGGACGGCATCGTCGTCGCCCGTTTCGACCGGGAATTCGCCAAGACCAGCGCCAACGACTTCGTCGACGATATCCTGGTCGGCCGGCTCGGCATCACTGCCGCGATCATCGGTCACGATTTCCAATTCGGCCATGACCGGCTCGGTTCGCCCGCCTTTCTGGCGCATCGGGGCACCGAGCACGGTTTCGCTCTCTCGGTGCTCGGCGCCGTCATCGACGATCACGGCACATCGTTCTCGTCCAGTCGCGTGCGGCAGAGCCTCGAACAGGGCGCCATCGAACGAGCCAATTCCGAGCTCGGCTACCGCTGGTTCGTGATGGGAACCGTCCAGCACGGCGACAAGCGCGGGCGCGAGCTTGGCTATCCAACGGCCAATGTGCGCCTCCCCGCCGATTGCGGGCTGGCGCTCGGCATCTACGCGGTGACGCTCACCCGCGCCGACGGCACCACGCATGCCGCGGTCGCAAGCTATGGCCGTCGCCCGACCTTCGACAACGGCGCCGTGCTGCTGGAGGTGCATGTGTTCGACTTCGCGGACACGCTCTATGACGAGCAGGTCGTCGTCACGTTCCATAGTTTTCTGCGCGGCGAAGAGCGGTTCGCCTCCATCGAGGCGCTGATCGCACAGATGGATCGGGATTCCGACGCGGCCCGCCGGATTCTCGCCGAAACGGGGCCAGGCACCTCGCTGGACCAGCGACTGGCCACGATCGCGCCATCCGCCGATGTTGCCCCAGCCCTGCCCATCCGCTAGAAGGACGCGCTTGACCGTGCCGGAATTTTGCCCGCTTTTCTGCGTTTAACCGTGACACAGGCTAAGGTGTGCCGATTCGAGCGCGCCCAGGAGTGACCGATCGACATGTCCGCATCGACTGTTCAGCGTTTTCTGCTTCTGCCCGTTGGCGCCCTTATGGCGACCGCGCTCGCAGGATGTTCGGGGACCACCTATGGTACCGGCGTATCGCCTGAGAAGCAGACGCTGACGGACGTCATGAGCATCGCCAGCCTCGGCGGCGACGATCGGCCGCCGATCGACTACAAGCCGCGTGGCGGCATCGTCGTCCCGCCGAACAAGAGCCTGCCGCCGCCGACAGCGACGGCATCGGCGGCCGGCGAGATGAACTGGCCCAAGGATCCGGACGTCGCCAAGCGCAAGCAGCGCGAGAACGATGCGGTCGCTCCGAACAGCGAGGGCGCGCCGAACCTCAAGCTGGCGCCGGGCCAGACAACTTTCAGCCGCCGCGAGGAAGAGTATTCCGAAGCCCGGCGCGCCGAAGGCAAGAAGGCCTGGGACGCGTTGCACAAGGGCAAGGGCGGCTCCTTCGACGCCCAAGGCAACGCGACGCGCAAATACCTGACCGAGCCGCCGGTCGCCTATCGCGCCGCCGATCCGAACGCACCGATGACCGAGCCCCCGAAGACGAAGAAGAAGTTCGACGTCAGCAAGCTCTGGCCGTTCTAGGCCTTTCACGGATCATCCAGTCAAGCGGGCGCCTCGGGCGCCCGTTTTGTTTTGAGCGCCGATACCTCGTTCTCAGCCCGTGAACCGGCATCCCCTTCACCAGAGGCACGCTAGCGTACGATCACGCGCGCGCCGACATCGACGCGGTCGTAGAGATCGACAACATCCTCGTTGCGCATCCGGAAGCACCCTGAAGAGACCGCCTTGCCGATCGTCCAGGGCTCGTTCGAGCCGTGGATTCGATAGAGCGTCGAGCCGAGATAGAGCGCCCGCGCACCGAGCGGGTTGTCCGGGCCGCCCTCCATGCGCACCGGCAGGCCCGGCCTGCGCTTGCGCATCTCGGAAGGCGGTACCCAGCTCGGCCACTCCGCCTTGCGCGTGACGCTGTGGGTGCCGACCCAGTCGAACCCCGCCTTGCCGACACCGACGCCGTAGCGGCGCGCCGTTCCGTCCGCTTCGACCAGGTAGAGATAGCGGGACGACGTGTCGATCACGATCGTGCCCGGAGACTCGGCTCCGGCATAGTCGACCACCGTCGGCAGGAAGGCCGGGTCGAATTCCCGTCGCGCCTTACGTGCCTTGGGCTGTACCGCTCGAGGCACCAGCCCGACGCTGCGCTCCGCAGGCCGCGCCCGGCGGAGCGAGCGGTCGTCCCCGCGCTGCCGCATCGGCGGAGCGTCCCGATACCCCTCCTCAAGCAGCACCGGCGGCCGTGGCGTATAGCGATCATCGGCGACGGCCGCGACCGTCAGTCCGGGCAGGATCATGAAGATCAGAGCGACAAGCTGCAGCGGGCTTCGCATGGAACGATCCGGATCGGGTCCGCATCGGAGCGACGCGGAGTTGCATAGCCCGGTCTTGCGACCGGACAGGCCCGCGCCGCGCGAGCGCGGCGCCAGCCGTTCCCGGACGCTAGATACCGCCGGCAAAGGAAACATGAACAAGCGGCGGGCGTCTGCCCGGATGGTGAACGAAGTCCTATGCCGGCATGCCGCACGACGAGGCCTTGCCCTTCCCATCTCGATGCCGCTACATATGGGAACAAAGCACGAACTTCCACACGATCCGCGAGTGCCTCATGCCCCTTCCCGATGGACTTGTTGCCGGCGATGACGGACTGGCGCGCTGCTGGTGGTCCAGCAGCACCGAGATGTATCAAGCCTATCATGACAAGGAATGGGGGCGGCCGGTCACGGACGACCGCCGCCTGTTCGAGAAGCTGTGCCTCGAAGGCTTTCAGTCGGGCCTGTCTTGGCTGACCATCCTGAAGAAGCGGGAAAATTTCCGCCAGGCCTTCGCCGGCTTCGATCCCGAGAAGGTCGCGCGCTTCGACGAGACGGATATAGCGAGACTTCTCGCCGATACCGGGATCGTTCGCCATCGCGGCAAGATCGTCTCGACGATCAACAATGCCAGGCGAGCGCTCGAATTGATCGAAAGCGAAGGCTCGATCGCCGCCTATGTGTGGAGCTTCGAGCCGCCGGCGAGCGAACGCCCGGCACGGTTCGACAAGGCGAGCCTCGCTGCCAACAGCACCTCACCGACCTCGGTGCGATTGTCCAAGGATCTCAAACGACGCGGCTGGAGCTTTGTCGGGCCGACGACGGTCTATGCCTTCATGCAGGCGATGGGGCTCGTCAACGATCACCTCGACGGCTGCCACTGCCGGACCGAAGCCACGCAGCTCCGCCAGCGGCTGACGCCGCCCGGCAGGTCAGGTTAGCTCAGTAGCTGCCGTAGGAGCGCCGGCCGCGGCGGTCGAGATCGCGCTGGATCATTTCGAGATCGATCAGATCCCCAGCCTGCGCGAGCTGCGCGGCTTCCGGATCGTAGTTGACATATTCGGACCAGCTGCGACGCAACTTCTTCAGGGACTTAAACATCGGCATCTCTCCTGTTCGAAGATGATGACGCAAAGGTAAGCTGATTTCTTCGCAATGCAAAATTTCTTATTGCAATGCAGCAATGCAGGGAACGCATGACATCCGACATCGCCGCGTCACGCGGCGATGCCTGTCATAGATCCCCTGTCCTCGATCGCAGCCGATCAGGCCGAGGCGCGGCCGTCGATCCGCCCCAGCAGATGCTCCGCCAGGGGGCTCGTCGCTGAAAATACCGTCTCGAGACGGGTGACGCCGACCGTGCGCGCGCCGGCTCCGGTCCGCAGCCACTCGGCACAGGCATAGACCTTCGAGGCCGGGCAATGCAGGAGGAGCTGGCCAGCAGGCAGACCGAACGGCGTCGTCGCGCCGAAGCGGTCGGCGGCGACCTTGGCCGCACCTTCCGGATCGACAACGTCGGCGCGGATCTCGCGCAGCGAGCGGCCGGCGGCCTCCGCCTCGATCCGGTCGATGATGGTGCGCAGAGCGCCGCGCGCAGCCCCGCTCCAGGTCGCAGACAGGCTAGCGACCAGATGCGCCTCGGATTGCAGGATGATGCCGTCGCCGACGACCTTGAGCGCGTTGGCGGTCAGCGTCGAGCCGGTCGAGGTGATGTCGACGATCAGGTCGGCGGCCCCGGATGCCGGCGCTCCCTCCGTCGCGCCGAGGCTCTCGACAATGCGGTAGTCGGCAATGCCATGCTGCGTGAAGAAGCGCCGAGTCAGGTTGACGTATTTGGTCGCGACCGTGAGCCAGCGGCCGTGACGGGCGCGGAAATCGGCGGCGACGTCGTCAAGGTCCGCCATGCAGCGGACATCGATCCAGGCCTCGGGCACCGCGACCACGACATCGGCATGGCCGAAGCCGAGCGGCAGCACGAGATCCAGTCGCTGGGCGAAGTCGGAGACCTCCTCCTCGACGAGATCGCGGCCTGTGATGCCGAGATGGACCGATCCGGCCGCCAGCTCGCGGGTGATCTCGGACGCCGACAGGAAGGCGACCTCGACGTCGGCGAGGCCGCCGATGCGGCCGCGATAGCTGCGGGCGCTGCCCTGCTGCACCACCGGAAGCCCGGCGCGGGCGAAGAAGGCGTTGGCATTTTCCTGCAGCCGGCCCTTGGAGGGGACGGCGAGAACGAGCGGAGCGTCGGTCATGCCGTTACTTCCTTCACGCGATCGAGCCAGAGGGCGAAGCCGACGGCAGGCACCGTCGACTTGGCGCCGAGCAGCGGCATCAGCCGGTCATAGCGACCGCCGCCAACGACCTGCTGGCCGGCCGGCAGCGCCTTGTCATAGATCTCGAATACGAAGCCCGAATAATAATCGAGCCGGCGGCCGAAATCGGCGGCGAAATCGAGCCGCTCCAGATCAATGCCGCGCCGAGCGAGGCCATCGGCGCGTTTCTCGAAGCCGTCGATAGAGGCATCCATGCCGAGCTTCTCGTCGGCCGAAAGGGCCTTCAGATCCTCGAGCACGGCGGCAGGCTTGCCGACGATGCGCAGGAACCGGCCGAGTACCGCCTGGGCGCGGTCATCGAGACCACCGCCGGCGGCGAGCGCCGACTGCTCGAGAAAGCGATCGGCGATCTCGCCGGCCGAACGGCCACCAACGGCGCGAATGCCGGCGATCGACAGCAGGTCCTCGACGATCCGGTGCGCGGCGTCGTGGTCGGTGCCGTCGAGCGCGGCGAGGAAGCCTGCATGCGCCGGCGCCTCGGCGGACTTGCCACCGGACAGACGCTCGATCGTCGCATCGAGCCGGGCGCGATCGCCGAAGGCGCGCGACAGCCGGCGCTTCCAGACGGCGGCGATGCCCAGCTGATCGATGACGGCGGAAAACAGCATGGAATCGCCGATCCGCACGATCGGCTCGTCGAGGCCGTAGAGCCGCACCGCGTCGAGCGCCAGCGCCAGCACGTCGGCATCGGCCGTGATCCGGTCGGTGCGGCCGAGGGATTCGATGCCGGCCTGCAGGAACTCTCCGTTCACACCGCCCGGACGCTGCCGGAACACCGGCCCCAGATAGGCGTAGTCGGCGGTGCGGTGCGCGTCGCCGGTGGCGATGTGCTGCAAGCAGACCGGAATGGTGAATTCCGGCCGCAGGCACTGCTCGCGTCCGTCGGCGCTCGTCGTCAGATAGAGTCGGCGGCGTAGGTCTTCGCCCGCCACGTCGAGGAAGACGTCAGCGTCGGAGACGATCGGCGGTTCGACGAAGCGGTAGCCCGCCTCGGAAAGAAGAACGCGCAGTTGCGTCGTATCGACCATTTCCGTCACCCCGCTTGCCGCGCTAGGATCTCGCGCACCGC
Source organism: Kaistia granuli DSM 23481 (assembly GCF_000380505.1). Taxonomy (GTDB): domain Bacteria; phylum Pseudomonadota; class Alphaproteobacteria; order Rhizobiales; family Kaistiaceae; genus Kaistia; species Kaistia granuli. The sequence goes on from NZ_AQYH01000006.1 coordinate 162,282, forward strand.
CGCGACCAGATCCGCCTCGGGTACCTCGACCTGGGCCGGACGTGCCTCGCGCCAGGTGGCGTTGTCGGTGATCTCCGCCGACAGCTGCTTGCCGAGCGCCAGATCCTTGACCTGGATGACGCCCTTGGCCTTCTCGTCGCCGCCCTGGATGATCACACAGGGCGCGTTGCGCTTGTCGGCGTACTTCAGCTGCGCCTTCGGGCCGGAGCCGCCGAGATAGAGCTCGGCGCGGATGCCGGCATCGCGCAGGTCCTTGACCATCTTCTGGTACTCGCCGACGCGGTCGCGATCGAAGATCGTCACGACGACCGGGCCGATCTCGGCTTCCTCGGAAACCTTGCCGAGCGCCGTTAGCGCCGCCATCAGGCGGGAGACGCCGATCGAGAAGCCGGTGGCTGGGATCGACTCGCTACGGAAACGCCCGACCAGCCCGTCATAGCGACCACCGCCACCGACCGAACCAAAACGGGCCGGCTCGCCCTTCTCGTTGACGGTCTCGAACAGCAGTTCCGCCTCAAAGACGGGGCCGGTGTAATATTCGAGGCCGCGCACGACCGAAGGATCGATCTTGATGCGGTCGGCATAGCCAGCCGCAGACGTGATTACGGCGATCTGGTCGAGTTCATTCAAACCCTCCACGCCGGACGGACCAAGTTCGATGTTCTGGCGGATGCTCTCGACCGTCGCCTCGTTGCCGACGCTCGACTGCGCCGCGACATATTTCATCACCGTGGCGACACCGGCCCCGTCGAGGCCCGCGCCCTTGGTGAAATCGCCGCTCTCGTCCTTGCGGCCTTCGCCGAGCAGGAGCTTCACGCCCTCGGGGCCGAACTTGTCGAGCTTGTCGATGGCGCGCAGAACCGTCAGCCGCTTGCCGGCGTTCTCCGGTCCGGCGAGGCCGATCGCTTCCATGACGCCATCCAGAACCTTGCGGTTGTTGACACGGATCAGATAGTCGCCGCGCTGGATGCCGAGCGCTTCCAGCGTATCGGCCATCATCATGCACATCTCGGCGTCGGCGGCCGGCGAAGCGGCGCCCACCGTGTCGGCATCGAACTGCATGAACTGGCGGAAGCGGCCCGGGCCCGGCTTCTCGTTGCGGAAAACCCAGCCATTGCGATAGCTGCGATAGGGCTTCGGCAGCTGGTCGTAGTTCTCGGCGACATAGCGGGCGAGCGGCGCCGTCAGGTCGTAGCGCAGGCTCAGCCACTGCTCGTCATCGTCCTGGAACGAGAACACGCCCTCGTTCGGACGGTCCTGGTCCGGCAGGAACTTGCCGAGCGAGTCCGTGTATTCGATCAGCGGCGTCTCGACCGGCTCGAAGCCGTAGAGCTCATAGACGCCCCGAATCGTTGAGAGCATCCGGTCGGCGGTCTTGATCGCGCCGGCATGGCGATCGACGAGCCCGCGCGGCAGGCGCGCCCTCAGGGCGTTCGTCTTGTCTTTCTCGGCCATGTCCGTCGATCCCGTCTCTCGCGCGATACGTCCTGTACCGCATCAATTGGTACATTTCGTACCGCATTCAGCGGCGGTTTCGTACCGCATCGACCATGAACGGGCAACCTCACCGGCCGATGACGAACGATGCAAAAAGGCCGCCCGAAGGCGGCCTTTCCACATCTTGCGGGATCGAAACGATCAGACAGCGCGGCCGATCTTGGCGTCGACCGAGTACTGGTTGCCGCCCTTGAAGACGAAATAGAGTGCGGCGAAGAACCAGAGCGAGGCGAATTCGAAGCCGCCATTGGCCATGAAGAAGCCGTTGCCGATATGGACCGACAGCGTCGCGACGAGCAGCACGAAGGCCGCGACCAGCGCCGACGGACGGGTCAGGAAGCCGATCGCTAGGAACAGGCCGCCGAAGAACTCACCGAGGCCAGCGAGCGTCGCCAGCAGAACCGCCGGCTCGAGGCCGATCTGAGAAAAGAAGCCAGCCGTACCGGAAATGCCGCCGCCGCCGAACAGGCCGAACAGCTTCTGGGCGCCATGCGGCACCAGCCAGAAACCGACAACAAAGCGCAGCAGCGCCTCGAAAACCGGTGTTGCCGAATAAATCCCGCTAAAGGCGGGCACGATCAACTTCTGTGAAGTGGTATCGGACATTGAAATCTCCAGGCGCCATCATGGGCTGTTCAGATTGTTCTGATTTCAACATTACCGCATTACACAGGGCACCGAAACATAGCCACGACACGACACACCGTTCGCCTGAGGTAAACAATTGCGTCGATCGGGCCGGATGGAAAATGCGATCTCAGGCCGGCACCAGCGTCGGCTCCGCCCGTTCAACCAGGACATGGCTGCCGCCGCCATTCTCGACCAGTTCGAGGAAGCGATCGTGCAGAGCCGTCAGGCTGGAGCGATGGCCGATGGATATCACCGTTGCCTCGGGCAGGCGTGCCCGGATCAGTTGATAGACGGAAGCCTCGGCCTTCTCGTCGAGCGCGCTGGTCGCCTCGTCGAGAAGTAGCCAATCGGGCTTCGCCAGGATGGCGCGGGCGATCGCGATGCGCTGCTGTTCGCCGCCCGACAGGCGATTGGCCCAATGCGCGTCCTCGTCGAGATGGGGGATCAGACCGGACAATCCGACCGCGGCCAGCGCATCCGAGGCCTGATCGGCCGGGATCGTCTCGGCGGCCGCCGGATAGGCGAGTGCGGCGCGGATCGTGCCGAGTGGCATGTAGGCGTCCTGAGGAAGGATGAGCAGGTTGGCGCCTTCAGGGATCCGGATCGCGCCGTCGCCGAACGGCCAGACACCGCCGAGCGCTCTGAACAGGCTGGTCTTGCCGGAACCGGAGGGGCCGACGACCAACACGCGCTCCTGCGGCGCAACGCGGAGATCCGGCACCTGGACGATCTCGCGACCATCCGGCAGCCGGACGGCAAGATCGTGGATGACGAGACCGGCATCCGTCCCGTTCGCGGCCAGCGACGGCCCCGCCCGCTCCAGCTCCTCGGCATGTTCGATCGCATGCTCGAAACCGTCCAGACGATCGACGACCGCCTTCCACGCGGCGATGGTCGAATAGGCGGTGACGAAGAAGGACAAGGCGGCCTGCACCGTTCCGAAGGCGGAGGCGACCTGCGTCAGGCCGCCGAGCTCGATCGTTCCGGCGAAATAGAGGGGGCTGATCAGGATGAACGGGAAGATGACGGCGAGCTGGCTGTAGCCGGCCGTCAGGAAGGTCAGCTTCTTCGTACGTGTCATGATCTGGTAGAAATTGGTCAGGACCGAGCCGAAGCGATGATAGAGCTCGACCCGCTCGGCCGGCTCCCCCTTCAGCAGCGCGACCTCCTCGGCATTCTCGCGCAGGCGCACCAGGGCGAAGCGGAAGTCGGCTTCATAGCGCTGCTGCTGGAAGTTCAGCGAGACCAACGGCTTGCCGATCCAGTGCGTCAGCACCGTCCCGAGCACGGCATAGCCGAGCGCCAGCCAGACCAGATATCCGGGAATGGCGTAGCTCTGACCGAAGATGATCAACGGCGCCGTCGAGGAGAGGCTCCAGAGGATGACAATGAAGGTGGCGAGCGTGACGATCTGGCCGAGCAGGGCGACGCCGATCGACAGCACGCCATCGGTGAAGCGATCGGTATCCTCGGAAATGCGCTGGTCCGGATTGTCGGCCGGGTTTCCCGCCAGCCGCATCCGGTAATGCGTGCCGTTCGACATCCAGCCGTTCAGGTATTTGTGGGTCAGCCAGTTGCGCCAGCGGATCTGCAGCCATTGGGCGAAATAGATCTGGTAGACTGTCGTGATGATCGTCAGCGCCGCGATCCAGGAAAAGACGACGAACATCTGATAGGCGAAGGTCGTCCAGTCCTTCTTCTGCAGCGCCGTATAGAAATCGTTGTTCCAGTAGTTGAATTTGACGTCGAGCCAGACGTTGAACAGCCGGAGCCCAATGACCACGGCGAGCAGGCCGAGCGCCACCCACATGTCGGAGGAGCGAAAATAGGGAAGCGCGATCCGCAGCACGGACGCCAGTGCCGACTTGAGCTTGTCCATGTAGATCTCCAACCAGCACAGGTCGCCTGTCTGTCGGGCCTACTATCGCGACGGCTGTCTGACGACGAGATTGCCGCCGCGTTACCGAACCTTAATGAGCTGACGGGAGAATGCAGGCTCTGTGATCGCAATCACAATCACGGCCCCGTGACTCGCACGAAGGTTGCCGCTGGAAGACTGCGATCCTATCGTGCGTTTATTCGGAATCCGCGCCCCATGGGCGCGATTGGCCTTGATGGGGGACATCATGAACTTCAGACGCGTCTTAGCAGCCTCGCTTCTCGCTGGAGCGGTCTCGTTGACCGCCGGCGGCAGCGCGCATGCCGAGAACTTCTTCAAGATGCTGTTCCAGGGCAGCGACAATTTCGGACCGAAGGTTTCCGGGCCCGGCGCCGCGCTTCCCTACAAGTACCAGCGCCAGCGCGTCCGCTATAATACCAACGAAAAGCCCGGCACGATCGTCATCCATTCCGACGAGAAGTTCCTCTACCTCGTCGAGGGCAACGGCAAGGCGATGCGTTACGGCGTCGGTGTCGGCCGCGATGGATTTGGCTGGAAGGGCGACGTCAAGATCGGCCGCAAGGCGGAATGGCCCGGCTGGACCCCGCCACCGGAGATGATCCGCCGCGAGCGCAAGAAGGGCCGCGTCCTGCCGGCCTATATGGAAGGCGGCCCCAAGAATCCGCTGGGCGCCCGCGCCATGTATCTCTATCGCGGCGGCAAGGACACGATCTTCCGCATTCACGGCACCAGCGAACCCTGGACGATCGGCCACAACGTCTCGTCCGGCTGCATCCGCCTAGTCAATGCCGACGTCAGCGACCTCTATTCGCGCGTTCCGGTCGGCACCCGGGTCGTCGTCCGCTGACGCGCCTGCCCGGGCGGCTTCGTCCGCCCGGATCCCGTCAGACCCGGGCGGCGACGGGTGCGAGATACGACTTCAGAAACACGACGACGGCGCTATCGACGCGCCGTCCGATTTCTTCCGCGTCCGGCGTATCGATGACGCCGAACAGGACGCGACGCATGATGCCACTCTGCGACAATTCGACGAACTGCTGCGAGGCCAGCGCGCAATCGTCAATGACGAGCACGCCCGCCTTGGTCTGCGCCTCGAGATATTGGCGCAGCAGATCGGTGCAGAGCGCCGGCCCGTTGGTATAGAACTCGACCCCGATCTCCGGCATCCGGTTGATGATCGAGAACACCGACCGCATCGCCTTGACGTAGTAGGGCTTGGTCAGGATGGCGCAGAGCTCGCGGCCGAATTTCTTCAGAACCGCCTCGACATCATGATTGTCGAAATCGAGCGTGACGATGCGGAACAGCTCTTCCCGCTTCTCCGACGAAATCAGCTCGACGAACAACCGTTCCTTGTTGGCGAAGTAAACATAGAGCGTGCCCTTCGAGACGCCGGCCGCGCGCGCGATGTCGTTCATGCTGGCCGCGTCGAAGCCCTTCTCAAGAAAGACCTGACTGGCGCCGCGCATGATCTGCTCGCGCTTTCGCGAATCCTGCCCCGCCCCACCCTCGTCGGCAGTGCGCGGTTCATCGACGAATGCCACGATATATCTCCCCTTTGGCGGTCCGAAACCGATATCCGGCTCCGATTCACGCCCGCTCTATTAGTTGATCCAGACTACCAAGAAGCAGCGACCAGATCCAACCGACGCCGTCCAGATGGTGCAGTGCACGATTTTTTGACCGAACCGTTCAGTTCGATCTTGATTTAGTCGTTCGATGGGATTAATTCAAGCTCCCGCTGACCGAACCGTTCGGTCAAAGCCTATTCGGGGCAGAAGGACAGGAGACGAGTCATGGCAAAAGTCGCACTTGTCGAGAACCCTGACGATAGCGGCGTCTCCGAGTTGGAGCCGTTCCAGCGCCAGACCGCCGATGTTACACCGCCGCCGCCCGCGGCCCAGCCGATTGCCGAGCGCCCCTCCACGCCCGGTACTGACGGCATGACCAAGATCCCAGCTGCCGCACCCCAGGCAAAGCGCGGCGGGCGACGGCGGTTTCTCCTTCTCACGGCGGGTGTCCTCGCCCTCGCCGCCGGCAGCTATTTCGGACATGAATGGTGGACGGTCGGCCGCTTCATGGTCTCGACCGACGACGCCTATGTCGGCGCCGATATGGCGACCGTAGCGCCGCGTCTCGCCGGCTATGTCACCAAGGTTTCCGTCGCCAACAACACGGCCGTGAAGACTGGCGATCCGCTCGTCTATCTCGACGATTCCGACCAGAAGCTGGATGTCGCGGCGGCAGAGAACCAGATCGCGGCGCAGCAGGCCGCCATCGCCCGGATCGACAAGCAGATCGATGCCGGCCTGGCGAGCGTCGAGCAGGCCCGCACGGCCATCACCACGGCCGATGCCGATTCGGAACTCGCCGTCGCCGACCTGGCGCGCGCCACCGCGCTTGCCAAGAACCAGTTTGCGACCCAGCAGGCCCTGCAGCAGGCGCAGGCGACCAAGGACAAATCGGCCGCGGCCGTCCTGTCCGCCAAGGCCGGCCTCACCACGGCCGAGGCCAATGTCGAGGTTCTCCGGGCGCAGCGCGTCGAGGCCGAGCGGGCGCTCGACCAGAACCAGACGTCGCTCGACCAGAAGAAGCTCGACCTCGAGCACATGGTGGTGCGGGCTCCCTTCGATGGTGTCGTCGGCAATCGCGCCGTCAATCCGGGGCAGTACGTCGCCACCGGCCAGCGCCTGCTGGCCGTGGTGCCGCTGCAGGACGTCTATGTCGACGCCAACTTCAAGGAAACGCAGCTGGACCGCATCCGGCCGGGCGCGACCGCCAGCGTCAGCGTCGACGCCTTCGCCGAAGCGCCGATCGTCGGGACTGTCGAGAGCGTCGCTCCGGCATCGGGCGCCGTATTCAGCCTGCTGCCGCCGGACAACGCCACCGGCAACTTCACCAAGATCACGCAGCGCGTGCCGGTCCGCATCCGCATTCCGGCCTCCGAAGCCGCCAAGGGCCATCTGCGCCCCGGCCTCTCGGTGGTCGTTGATATCGACAGCCGCACCGGCGACAGCGCCGTCGTGGCCGCCAAGAACTGATCCAGCAAGACGTTCTCCCCTCGCGGGGAGAGCTTCGAGAGGGGCCGGGCAGTGTCGTCCCTACCGGCCGGCCCGCCCCCTCTCGTTCCATCCGACCGTCCATGCACGGCCGTGCGCCGGGTGACTGACCCGGAATTCGGGGCATGAGCCCCAGGAGACGATCATGGCCGGTCCCCAGCTACCACCCGCCCTGCCGGAGATGACGCCACGCCGCACGCTTGGCTTCGTTGCCATGGCGGTCGGCATGTTCATGGCGATCCTCGACATCCAGATCGTGTCGTCGTCGCTGACCGAGATCCAGGCGGGCCTGTCCGCCAGCGCGCAGGAGATCTCCTGGGTGCAGACGGCCTACCTGATCGCCGAGATCATCATGATCCCGCTGTCAGGCTTTCTCGGCCGCGCGCTCTCGACCCGCTATCTGTTCGCCATCGCCGCCGGCGGCTTCACCATCACGTCGATCGGCTGCGCCACGTCGAGCTCGATCGGCGAGATGATCGTCTGGCGCGCCGCCCAGGGCTTCATCGGCGGCGGCATGATCCCGGCCGTCTTCGCAGCCGCCTTCACGATCTTCCCGCCCAACCGCCGCGCCATGGTCTCGGCGATCGTCGGCCTGATCGCAACGCTGGCGCCGACCGTCGGCCCGACGATCGGCGGCTACCTGACCAGCATCTTCTCCTGGCACTGGCTGTTTCTCATCAACGTCATCCCCGGCGTCTTCGTCACGATCGGCGTGCTCGCCTGCGTCGACTGGGACAAGCCGAACCTCAAGCTGTTGCAGCATTTCGACTATATCGGGCTGATCACGCTCGCCTTGTTCCTCGGCAGCCTCGAATACGTGCTGGAGGAAGGCTCGGCAAACGACTGGTTCCAGGACGAGACCATTGCCGCGCTGGCGGTTGTCGCGGTGGTCGCCGGCATCCTGTTCTTCTGGCGGGTGCTGCGCGCCCACGAGCCGATCGTCGATGTGCGCGCCTTCCAGAACCGCAACTTCGCAACGGGGGCTCTGTTCTCCTTCATGCTCGGCGTCGGCCTCTACGGCCTCGTCTATCTCTACCCGGTCTATCTCGCCCGCGTACGCGGCTATGATTCGCTGCAGATCGGCGAGACGATGTTCGTCACCGGCCTGTTCATGATGATCACCGCGCCGATCGTCGGCCGGCTCGGCCAGAAGATGGACCCCCGCTACATGATGGCGTTCGGACTGTCGCTGTTCGCGCTGTCCTGCCTGGAGCTCGTGCCGATCACCAAGGACTGGGCGTTCAGCGAGCTTTTCATTCCGCAGGCGATGCGCGGCGTCGCCCTGATGACGTCGATGATGCCGGTGTCGATGCTGGCGCTCGGCACCTTGCCGCCGGAGCGGATGAAGAACGCTTCGGGCCTGTTCAACCTGACCCGCAATCTCGGCGGCGCCGTCGGCCTCGCCGTCATCACCACCGTCCTCAACAATCGCTGGGACCTGCACATCACCCGCCTGCACGAACAGGTGCAGTGGGGACGCGAGGCGGCGACCGAGCGGCTCGACATGATGACCAAGGGCTTCGCGGCGACCCTCGGCTCGGATGCCAATGTGGCGGCGTTGAAGACGCTGACGCTAGCCGTGAAGCGCGAGGCTCTGGTGATGGCGTTCTCCGACGTCTTCTTGGTGCTCGCGGTGATGTTCGGGTTGATCGTCCTGCTGGTGCCCTTGGCCAGCAAGCCGCAGGCGGCGCCTGCCGGCGGCGGCGGCGGACACTGAACCGGATCCGAGTGGCGAGATCGTCGCCGCCCGGATTGAGATCGCCGGACATCGGGTCTAAGGTTCGATACCCGATCGAACCGAGATTCATCCGGTACCTTTCCTGACCTGCCCCTCCCCGGCTGGCCAAACTATATTGGCGACCCTTCCATGGATGCTTCCGTCTCCGCGCGCCCCGGCCCGCCTCCGCTCGACCATGCCACTGTCCGCTCCATCATCCTCGGCGTCATGCTGGCGATGTTCCTGGCGGCCCTCGACCAGACCATCGTCGCGACGGCGCTGCCGACCATCGGCCGCGAGCTCGGCGATCTGCAGAACATCGCCTGGGTAGTGACGGCCTATCTGCTGTCGGCGACCGCCGTCACGCCGCTTTATGGCAAGCTGAGCGACATTCACGGTCGCCGCACCGTGCTGCTGATCGCCATCGTCATCTTCATCATCGGTTCGATCGCCTGCGCCATCGCGCCGACCATGACCGGGTTGATCCTCGCCCGTTTCCTGCAGGGCCTCGGTGGCGGCGGACTGATCTCGCTCGCCCACACCATCATCGGCGACGCGATCTCGCCCAAGGAACGCGCCAAATACATGGGCTATTTCGGCGCCGTGTTCGCGCTGGCGAGCGTCGCCGGTCCCGTGCTCGGCGGCGTCCTGTCCGAGGCGCTGCACTGGTCGGTGATCTTCTGGATCAACCTGCCGCTCGGGCTGATCGCCTTCGCCATGACCTTCAACGCGCTGAAGAAACTGCCGCGCAACGACCGCCCGCATAAGCTGGACGTCATCGGCGCCGTGCTGCTCGTCACCGCCGCCGTTCTGCTTCTGCTCGCGCTGAGCTGGGGTGGCGTTTCCTATCCCTGGACCTCGCTGCCGATCGTCGGCCTGCTCGCCGCCTCGCTGGTCGCCTGGGGACTGTTTGTCACCCGCGTCCTGACCGCGCCGGAGCCGTTCCTGCCGGTCGGCGTGCTGCGCGACCAGGTGGTGGCGACGGCGACGCTGGCGGGCTTCTTCGGCATCGGCACGATGGTCGGCCTCTCGATCTACATGCCGCTGTTCTTCCAGTCCGTCCTGCATCTGTCGGCGGCCGAGTCCGGCTTCGCGCTGATCCCGCTCTCGATCGGCACGGTGTTCGGCGCCCAGTTCTCGGGTCGCGTCATGGCCCGCGTCCAGCACTACAAGCGCTCGCCGACGGTTGGCCTGATCATCGCGATGATCCTGACCGCCGTGCTTGCCGTCTTCGCCGGCTCGCTCAGCATCGTCCCGATCGAGATCATCCTGACCTTCATCGGTGCCGGGCTCGGCACGCTGTTCCCGGTGACGATCGTCGTGGCGCAGAATGCCGTCCAGGCGCATCACCTCGGCACGGCGACGGCGACGATCAACTTCATGCGCTCGCTCGGCAGCGCCATCCTGGTGGCCGTGTTCGGCGCGATCTTCCTGGGCGGCCTCGGCGCGATCTCGGGCAGCACCGGCACATCGGTCGAAGCGAAGATCGCCGCGGCGGCGGAAGCCGGCATCTCGCTGGCGGGCGCCTTCAGCGGCGTCTTCATCGCGGCGACGGTCTGCATCGCCATCTCGCTCGCCCTGCTGATGATCATGGAAGAGCGGCCGCTGCGTGGAGGACGCGCGCCCGCGCCCTCCAGCATCGAAGTCTAGGCCTGGCTGCGTTCGGCGCCGGCATTCGCTTCATTGAAGCGGATGCGGTTGCCGAACGGATCCGGCACTTCGACCATCCGCGCGTCGTAGCCGGTCTCTTCGAGCCCGGGACGCGAATAGCCATACTTCTTGCCGAGCAGTTCGCGATGGAACGCCTCGATGCCGCGCATCCAGACGAACACCGTCGAGCCGGGACTGGCATCGCCATGGTGCTCGGAGAGATGCAGGATCATGCCGGCGCGCGAAATCTGCGCATAGAGCGGCATTCCCTCGTGGTAGCGATGTTCCCAATCGACGGTGAAGCCAAGGAAATCCCGGTAGAACTCCATCGCCTTGGCGATGTCGAAGATGCGCAGGATCGGGATGATCTGGTTGAAGCGCAGCCCTTCCGGGGGCGCGGCGGTACCCGGAGCGTCGGTGCCTGACGCCTCGATGCGGGTCGCCAGCACATTCCAGTCGTCGAAGCCGAATTGTCGGGCGACGATCTCGAGGGTTTCGTTGTGCGAAAGTTCTATCTGGCGCTCGGCCATCGCGGCGCGGAGCGCCTTTGCCATGGGCTTGGCATCGCGGAAATCGCGCATGGAACCGTATCCTTTGCCTGTCGGCGAACGCAGCCACGTCAGTGCTTGCATTGCTGAAGCGTTCGCCTGTGCAAACGGATCAGGTTCAACGGATCGGATACATTCACCCTACCCCGAAGGGCGCAAGCGGCAGGCTGTATCAGCCCGCCGCCATTTTTAGTGGACGCGGATTGCGCGTCAATCGGCTCAGTCGATGAGCTTGTAGGCGGGGACCGTCAGGAACGCCTCGAAGGTCTTGGCGGTGGAGAGCTTGGCGAACAGATCGATCGCCTCCGGGAAGCGGCCGGCGGCGTAATTGTCCGGCCCGACCTCGCCCTTCACGACTTCCATCTCCTCGGCCAGCGCGCGGCGGAACAGCTCTTCCGTCACCTTCTGACCATCTTCCAGCGTCGCCTCGAAGTTCAGCTGCTGCCAGATCTGCGCGCGGCTGATCTCGGCCGTCGCCGCGTCTTCCATCAGGTTGTAGATCGGCACCGCGCCGCGACCGCGCAGCCACGCCTCGATATACTGGACGCCGACGCGGATGTTGTGGCGCAGGCCCTCTTCGGTGCGGGTGCCCGGATGGACCTCCAGCATGTCCTTCTGGCCGAAGGAAACTTCCGAGCGCAGCTTCGAGAGCTGGTTCGGCGTCGGCATCAGGCGGTCGAACACCTCCATCGCGACCGGCACGAGATCCGGATGCGCGACCCAGGTGCCGTCATGACCGGCATTGGCCTCGCGTTCCTTGTCCGCCTTGACGCGGGCGAAGGCGGCGGCGTTTGCTTCCGGATTGTTCTTGACCGGGATCTGCGCCGCCATGCCGCCCATGGCGAAGGCGCCGCGGCGGTGGCAAGTCTTGATCAGCAGTTCGGAATAAGCGAGCAGGAACGCCTTGCCCATGACGACCTGGCCGCGATCCGGCAGCAGGAACGATTTGTTGTTCCGCAGCGTCTTGATGAACGAGAAGATGTAGTCCCAGCGGCCGCAATTGAGGCCAGCCATGTGGTCCTTCAGCTCGTAGAGAATCTCGTCCATCTCGAAAGCCGCCGGCAGCGTCTCGATCAGGACGGTCGCCTTGATCGTGCCGTGCGCGAGGCCGAGCGCTTCCTCGGCATAGGTGAAGACGTCGTTCCAGAGCCGGGCTTCCAGATGGCTCTCGGTCTTCGGCAGGTAGAAATACGGGCCCGAGCCCTGTGCCAGCGCCGCCTTGGCATTGTGGAAGACATAGAGACCGAAATCGACCAGCGAACCGGACGCGTCCATGCCGTCAAAGGAGATGTGGCGCTCGGGCAGATGCCAGCCACGCGGGCGGATGATCAGCACGGCCGGGTTGGGGCCGAGCTTGTAATCCTTGCCGTTGCGCGGATCGGTGAAGTCGATCCGGTTCTCCCAGCGATCCTTGAGGTTGAGCTGGCCCTCGACCATGTTGGCCCAGACCGGCGAGGACGCGTCCTCGAAGTCGGCCATGAACACCTTCGCGCCGGAATTCAGCGCGTTGACGATCATCTTGCGATCGACGGGACCGGTGATCTCGACGCGGCGGTCCTGCAGGTCGGCCGGGATCGGCGCCACCTTCCAGTCGCCTTCGCGGATCGCCTTGGTCTCGGGCAGGAAGTCGGGCAGTCCGCCCTTGTCGAAGAAGACCTGGCGCTCGTTGCGGAACTCGAGCAGAGCGCGGCGCTTGGCGTCGAAACGGCCATGCAGTTCGGCGACGAAGGCGAGCGCCTCGGGCGTCAGGATCTCGTCGAAACGGGGGCCCAGGGCTCCCTTGACGACCAGACGTTCAGCGTTGGTGGCGGACATGGACAACTCCTCGGTGGCACGTGGCGCGGACTATGCCACGCCGCCGTCTTCAACTGAACCTGCATGCAGAGGGCAGAACTTGTTCCGATTTGGAATAAGTCGCCCTATTGCGAACGGAAGTGCTCGATCCGGTCGGCAAAGTCGCGGGCGGCGCGCGCCGGATCCTCGGCGGCCATGATGGCCGAGATCACCGACACGCCATCGGCGCCGGCCGCGAGCGCCCGCTCGACATGCTCCGCCTTGATGCCGCCAATGGCGACGACGGGCAGACTGGCCTTGGCGACCATCGCCGCCAGCCCGTCGAAGCCGATCGGCGTCGAGGCATTCGGCTTGGTCGACGTGGCGAAGAGCGGGCCGATGCCGAGATAGTCGGCCGGTCCGAGATCGTCGCCGGCCAATTGCTCGAAGGTCGAGGTCGAGAGGCCCAGAATGCGATCCGGGCCGATCAATTGGCGTACCTTGTCGGTCGGCATGTCGCTCTGGCCGACATGGACGCCCTCGGCGCCGACGGCGAGCGCGACATCGACGCGATCATTAACGATCAGCGGAATGCCGTACGGACGCAGGACATCCAGCAGCGCCGTCGCGGTGTCGACCAACGTGCGCGTCGTCGCATCCGGGTCGCGCAACTGCACCAGGGTGACGCCGCCGGTGATCGCCTGACGCACCGTTTCGACAACGCCGCGCGGGCCGGCGAGGCCCGAATCGGTGATCAGATAGAGCGAGAGGTCGAACGGCATCGTCATCGGGCAGTCTCCAGAAGGGTGATCGTCGCGTAGCGCTTGAGTAGCGCGGCGTCGGCTCCGTAGAGCGCGTCGCAGAGCTCGGCCGGAAGATGGCCGGGTCCGTTGACCTGCGCCGCGGCAGCGGCGCCGGCGGCGCCATAAACGGCGAGTGCTGCGATCGCCGCCTCGAAGGGCGGACGAACCGAGGCGAAGGCAGCGACGGTCGCCGACAGCGCGCAGCCGAGCGCCGTCGAGAGCGGCATCAACGCGCTGCCGCCGGTGATGGCCACGACGCGCTCGCCATCAGTGACGTAGTCGGTCTCGCCGGTGATGGCGACGACCGCGCCGCTGGCTTTCGCCAGCGCCTTGCCGGCATCGAGCGCCGCATCGGAGGACGCAGTCGAATCGACGCCCTTGCCGCCAGCGCCCGCGGCTCCCGCCAGGCTCATGATCTCGCTGGCATTGCCGCGAATGATCGCCGGGCTGGCGCGGCTCATCTCGACGGCGAAATCCGTCCGGAATTTCGTCGCGCCGCAACCGACGGGGTCGAGCACCCAGGGCTTGCCGAGGGCGACCGCTTGAGCGGCGGCCTTGCGCATGCCGGGCAGCCAGTCGGGCGACAGCGTGCCGATATTGATGACCAGCGCGTTCGAGATCGCGACGAACTCATCGACCTCGGCATCGGAATGCACCATGGCCGGCGACGCGCCGATGGCGAGCAGCACGTTCGCCGAGATGGTCATCGCGACGTAATTGGTGATGTTCTGCACCAGAGGCCGGGCGGCCCGCATGGCATCGAGCGCATCGGCGGCTTCCGCGATCGAGACGCGCGGCGTTTCGGATGAAGACATGGAAAACGTCCTTTGCTGTGACGCAGGACGGAACGATGGCAAGAGCATCTCGGCGCTTGACTCAATCCCTCCGCCGGCATGATCCGGATCAGGTTCGCGGGTTAGTCCGAAGACCTCTCAGCCAGGATTCAGATGAATCAGGGCACCCCGATGAGACAGCCGGGAACCTAGCATGGGCAGGCGCGCACGCAAGAGCCGCTTGCCTTGCACGGCCCGAACCGGAAAGCGGCCACGCCGACATGGCGGGGCTGGAGAGTATCCGGCCGAGCGCGTAGCGTAAGTTGCGAGCAACGGAGCACGCCATGGGCAAGGGCCGGATCGAAGCATTCAGCGACGGCGTCATCGCCATCATCATCACGATCATGGTGCTGGAGCTGAAGGTGCCGCACCAGGCGGACATCCACACGCTGCTACCGCTGCTGCCGGTCTTTCTCAGCTATGTGCTGAGCTTCATCATGATCGGCATCTACTGGAACAACCACCATCACATGTTCCATGCCGTGCATCATGTTCGCGGCGGCGTGCTCTGGGCCAATCTGCACCTGCTGTTCTGGCTCTCACTGACACCGTTCACCACAGCCTGGATGGGCGAGAACCACATCGAGTCCGTGCCCGTGGCTGTCTACGGCTTCGTCCTGATGATGTCGGGCATTGCCTATTACATCCTCGCCCGCGCGCTGATCCGGCTAGAGGGCGAGGGTTCGGCACTGGCGACGGCCTTCGGCCGTGACCGCAAGGGCAAGATCTCGGTCGTGATCTACGCGGCGGCGATCGCGCTCGCCTTCCTCAATCCGTGGATCGCGATCGCCTGCTATGTCGGCGTGGCGCTGATCTGGCTAATTCCGGATCGCCGGGTCGAACACGAATTGCTCTTGGCCCACCCGGCCAAGGATGGCGGCGACCATCCGTCGACCGGCGCCTGATCGACGCCGCTGGTGAAATCACAAGCCAGCCAAGACAATCCCCGCCCGATCGAAGCAAATCCAGGGTTCAATATATATTCACATCGTTGCCATAAGGCCCGCGAACTGAAACTCATCCGAGGACGAGCCGCCTTGCCGTCCATTCGATAGAGATAACCGTCCGCCACGATTGAGCGTATACTGGGGGAATGAACCTCCAATTTCCCAATCGTAGCCGCAGCTACAGCGAAACGCACCATCGCATCCAGTTCTGGGGGCACGACCAGTCGCTGGAGGTGTCGTTCTTCCTGGAGGCCGACGCGCTGGCACGAATGCAGCCCGATGCGCTCCACGACGAAGCGTCCGCGCTGCGGGCCTTCGACGCGAACCGGGCGCGGATCGAAACGGCCGCCGCCCGGATCTATTCCCGCCACGCGCATGCGTCCTACACACTGACGGCGCGCGATTTCTGAAACGCATCGGAGCCGGCAGCCAAAGCAGGCCGCCGGCAATGGGTTCAGCTCGTGATGCCGGCAGGCTTCGGACCACCATAGGCCCAGTCGAGCAGTTCGATCGTATGGACGACCGGCACGCCCGCGCCGTCGGAAAGCTGCGTGATGCAGCCGATATTGCCGGTGGCGACGACATCCGGCGCCACCTTGGCGATGTTGCCGAGTTTTCGCGATTTCAGCTGCTGCGAGAGCTCCGGCTGCAGCATGTTGTAGGTGCCGGCGGACCCGCAGCAGAGATGCCCTTCCGGTACATCGCGGACCGTGAAGCCGGCCTTCGCGAGCAGTGTCTTCGGCGTCGTCTTGATCTGCTGGCCATGCTGCATCGAGCACGCGGAATGGTAGGCGACGGTGAGAGCCTTCGGCGCCACGACCGGCGCGAGCTTCAGGCTCTCCAGATATTCCGTGATGTCCTTGGCGATCGCAGAGACTCGCTTCGCCTTCTCGGCATAGGCAGCGTCCTCGCGGAACATGAAGCCATAGTCCTTGATCGTCGTGCCGCAGCCGGAGGCGGTGATGATGATCGCGTCGAGGCCCTCGCCTTCCATCTCGGCGATCCAGGCATCGATCGTCCGCTTCGCCGTCGCATGCGCCTGGTCCGACTTGCCCATGTGGTGCGCGAGCGAGCCGCAGCAGGTCTCGCCCTTGGCGATCACTACCTCAACGCCGACGCGGTTCAGCAGCCGGATCGTCGCCTCGTTGATGCCGGGATCGAGCACCGGCTGGACGCAGCCGGAGAGCAGCGCGACCCGGCCGCGCTTCTCGGCCTGCGTCGGGAACGTGCCCGGTCCTTCCGAGGCGGTGCGGCCGTGCGGGAAGCGCGGCGCGAGCTTCAGCATGGCGCTGATGCGCTTGAAGCCCGGCACCCGGCCGATCGCGCCGGCGAAGGGACGCGCGGCGGCGGCGCCGACCAGCGCCAGGCGGAAGCGATTGCGGTGCGGCAGCACGGCGGCGATCGTGGAGCGGATCACCTTGTCGGCGAATGGCCTGTCATAGGTCTCCTCGATATGCGCGCGGGCATGATCAACGAGGTGCATGTAGTTCACGCCGGACGGGCATGTCGACATGCAGGAGAGGCAGGACAGGCAGCGATCGACGTGCTTCACAACCTGCTCGTTGGCGGGCTTGCCGCCCTCCAGCATGTCCTTGATCAGGTAGATGCGGCCGCGCGGACTGTCGAGCTCGTCGCCCAGCAGCACATAGGTCGGACAGGTCGCGGTGCAGAAGCCGCAATGAACGCAAGTCCGCAGAATCTTTTCGGATTCACGGACATCCGGGTCGGCGAGCTGGGCAAGGGAGAAGGAGGTTTGCATGGATCACTCTGCCGCTGCGCGCGGGGTTATGGACAGCCCGCAATCGTGCTTGCGCGACCACGGGGCATCTGGCATTGGCGGCGAGCGCGACATCTCGTCGGCGCAACCAGGGGATGTTCTATGCAGTTTCGTCTTTGGACGGCCGTCGGTGCGGTTGTCGTCTCTTCGCTCATTCTCGCCGGCGCGGCCAACGCGGAAAACCGCCAGGTCAAGATCATCAACGAGACCAGCAGCGATCTGAACGAGTTCTACGCTTCGAATGTCGGAACGACCGACTGGGAAGAGGACATCCTCGGCGAGGATCTGGTTCCGGCCGGCGGCTCGGTCACCATCAACATGGATGATGGCAGCGGCTACTGCAAATTCGACTTCAAGGGTGTCTTCGTCGACGACAGCGAGGCAACCGTCGAGGGCGTCGACGTTTGTGAAGTGGGCGTGGTCCGCTTCACCGAGTAAAGCCGAAAGGCCGGCGCCGGCGTCCATCGGCGCCGGCGCGCAACTCGAAGCACAAGCATTTGGCATCGCTCACATCCTCCCCGGATTGAGCACCCCGGCCGGATCGAACGTCGCCTTGATCTGGCGAGATATCGCGGCGACGGCTGGCGCCTCCGGCTGGAACACCGGCACGCTTAACCGCAGGGCCGGCGAGCCGCGCACCAGCATGGCGTGGCCGCCAACGGTCGCGACCGTGGCCCGGACGATCGCTGCGCCTCCGTCGCCCTCCGGCGAAGCGCTCGCCCAGATCAATCCGCCCGCCCAGTCATACAGCAACGAACTGCCCAGAGCCGCAGCCAATCTCGCTCCAACGGCAGGGCCATCGCTTGGTCGCACGGAAATCCGCCAGATCGCCGCTTCTCGCGGCGTCTCCAGCACTTCCACGTCACGAATGCTCTTCCAAAGCACACGCGATGCCTCGGCAGCGACCATCTCGAAGGTCCCGAACGGCCGCAGCACGGCATCAAGACGCGCGGTCCGGTAAGTGACCGATGCCTCAAAGCCCTCGAGCCGCAATACGGTGCGGGACGGCGCGCCGCCGGTCGCAGGCAGATGCGCCGCGCCCGTCACCTCGAACGGCGTCGCCAGAGCCGCCGTCATCGCCTCAACAGCGCGTTCCGCCGAAAGACCGGACAGCAGCAGCGTCGTCTCGGTCTCGACTTCCGGCAGCAGCTTGTAGGTCACCTCGGTCAGCACGCCGAGCGTGCCCCAGGAGCCGGCCATCAGCTTGACGAAGTCATAGCCGGTCACGTTCTTCATGACACGGCCGCCGGACTTGATCGTCTCGCCGCGTCCGGTGGTAGCGCGGATGCCGATCAGCGCGTCACGCGCGGCGCCCGAATGGATACGACGCGGACCGGAGCTGTTCGAGGCGGTGACGCCACCGATGGTCGGCGTGCCGTGATTGTCGAGCAGATGACGATAGTCGATCGGCTCGAACGGCAGGCGCTGGCGGTTGGCGGCGAGCGTTGCCTGGATTTCGGCCAAGGGGGTGCCGGCGCGGGCCGAGAGGACGAGCTCCGAGGGTTCATAGAGCGTGATGCCGGACATCTGCTGCGTCGACAGCGCGCGTTCCGCGTGGACGGGGCCGCCGATCGGACGCGTGCCGCCGCCATGAATGGCAAGCGCACTTCGCGACTGGGCCGCCTCATGCACGATCGCCTCGATCTCGGCCTCGGTATCGGGGAGAAGGATCGACGTCATCGGCATGCTTCCTGGAAAGGCAGAATTTCGGGCATCAGACCGGGCGCCCCGCGAGCGGGAACACCTTGTGCGGATTGAGCAGCCATTGCGGGTCGAGCGCGCTCTTCACCCGCATCTGCTGGTCCAGGTCGATCGTGTTGAACTGGTAGGTCATCAGGTCACGCTTCTCGATGCCGACGCCGTGCTCGCCGGTCAGGCAGCCGCCGAGATCGACGCAGAGCTTCAATATGTCCTCGCCGCAGCGCTCGGCCTTGTCCTGCTCGGCCGGATCATTGGCGTTGAAAAGGACGAGCGGATGAAGATTGCCGTCGCCGGCATGGAAGATGTTGGAAACGCGCAGGCCGTAGCCGTCGCAAATCTTCGCGATGCCGGTCAGCACGGCCGAAAGCTGGCCTGTCGGGATGGTGCCGTCCATGCAGATGTAGTCGGCGAGCCGGCCCATGGCGCCGAAGGCGGACTTGCGACCCTTCCAGATCGCGGCGCTCTCCGCCTCCGACTGCGAGATGCGCAGGCCCGATGGATTGTAGTCGGCGGCGATCTTGGTGATGCGGCCGATCAAATCCTCGATCTCGGCTTCCGAACCCTCGACCTCGATGATCAAGAGAGCTTCGACATCCAGCGGATAGCCGGCATGGGCGAAGGCCTCGCAGACCTGGATCGCCGGCCGGTCCATATATTCGATCGCCACCGGAATGATGCCGGAGGCGATGATCGCCGCAACGCAGGCGCCGGCATCCTCGGCCGACTGGAAGCCCATCAGCATCGGGCGCGCGCCTTCGGCCATCGGCAGGATGCGCAATGTCGCCTCGGTGACGACACCGAGTTGGCCTTCGGAGCCGACGATCAGGCCAAGCAGGTCATAGCCGGGCGCATCCAGATGCGCGCCGCCGATCTCCAGCACGGTGCCGTCGATCATGACGATCTTGACGCCCAGCACGTTGTTGGTGGTGACGCCGTATTTCAGGCAATGCGCGCCGCCGGAGTTCATGGCGATATTGCCGGCGATGGTGCAGGCAAGCTGGCTCGACGGATCGGGCGCGTAGAAGAAGCCGAGATGGGACACGGCGCCGGTAACGCCGAGATTGGTCACGCCCGCCTCGACGCGGATCGTCCGGTTGTCGGTGTCGACATCGAGGATGCGGTTCATCTTGGACACGCCGAGGACGACGGCGTCCTCGCTCGGGATGGCGCCGCCAGCCAGCGACGTGCCTGCGCCGCGGGCGACGACCTTGACGCCTTCCTGGTTCAGGAATGTTAGCACCTTGGAAACCTGCTCGGTGGTTTCCGGCAGCACGACGGCGAGCGGAATGCGACGATAGGCAGTGAGCGCGTCCGTCTCGAAAGCGCGGCGCTCATCTTCCTCGGTGATCAGGGACGTCGACGGCACCAGCTTGGCGAGGCCGGCGAGGATCGCCTCGCGGCGCGCGAGAATGCGCGGGTCCGGCTTCGGAATCTCTATCGCGGACATGGCATCCTCCCTCCCACTTCAGAAGCAATCTAAGCGCGGACGGTTTTGTACCCAAGCCGGGATGGAAAACAATCATCCTTTCCGCAGGATTGAAAGTCGCCCCACTTTTTTGCCAGTATGGCCGCCAATGAGCACCCTGACTGATATGGAGATCTTCGCCCGCGTTGTCACCGCCGGAAGCCTTTCGGCGGCGGGACGCGAGCTCGGTCTTTCCCCCGCCGTCGTCTCCAAGCGCCTGAAACGGCTTGAGGACCGCCTCGGCACGCGCCTGCTGCAGCGAACCACCCGGCAGATCGCGCTGACCGAGGCCGGGCGCGGATTCCACGACCGCGTCGTGCAGATCCTCGCCTCGATCGACGAAGCGGAATCCTTCGTCAGCCGCCGCTCCGACGTGGCGCGCGGCACGCTCAAGGTGTCGGCACCGACGACCTTCGGCCGGCTGCATGTGGCGCCGCATCTCGGCGCGTTCCTGGCCGCCAATCCCGGGCTGACCGTCAATCTCGTGCTGTCGGACGAGTTCGTCGATCTGGTCAAGGACAGCATCGATGTGTCGATCCGCATCGCCGAACTGACGGATTCGAGCCTGGTGGCGCGGCGGCTGGCGCCGAATCACCGGCTGCTCTGCGCGACGCCGGCCTATCTCGCCGAACACGGTACGCCGCAGACGATCGCCGACCTTGCCAAGCATTCGCTGCTGGCGACCGCCAGCCAGGACCCTTGGCGGCTGGAGGGACCGGACGGACCGGTCACGGTGCATGTCGAGGGAAGACTACGGACGAATTCCAACGAAGTGGTGCGCGAGGCCGTGCTGGCCGGGCTTGGCATCGCCTTCCGCTCGACCTGGGATGTCGGCCCTGACCTTCGCGAGGGACGTCTCGCCATGGTGCTGCCGGCCTATCGCGCCTCGCGGCATGTGGCGGTGCATGCCGTTTATCCAAGCCGTCGCTTCCTCGCCGCCAAGGTGAGGCTGTTCATCGACCATCTGGCCGGCCTCTATGGCGAGCGTCCGCACTGGGACGAAGGGCTCGATAAGATCCTCGTCACAGCGAAGGGCTAACCCCGGGGCTCAGTCGGCGCCCTGCCCGTCATCATGGCGGGAGCGGATACGGCGGACGAGATACCAGACGAACAGCGCCACCGGGATCACGGCGGCCGCCGTGACATAGGCGGGATCGAAATGGGTCCCGAAGATCGACGATCCCTTGGCCAGGTATCCGACCAGGCCGACGATGTAATAGCTGATCGCCGCCACCGAGAGGCCCTCGACGGTCTGCTGCAAACGGAGCTGCAGCCGGGCGCGGCGGTTCATGCTGTCGAGCAGGGCGCGGTTCTGCTGCGACAGCTCGACATCGACGCGGGCGCGCAACAGCGCCGCCGCCCGAGCCAGTTTTCGCGACAGATCCTGCTGCCGGCTCTCCACGGTCTGGCAGGTGCGCATCGCCGGCGCCATCCGCCGCGCCAGGAAGGCCGTGAAGCTCGAATAGCCCGGGGTCGGGCGCTCGTTCATCGCGTTGAGGCGCATATGGACGATCTCGGAATAAGCGCGGCTGGCGCCGAAACGGAAGGCGCTCTCGGCCGCACCCGCTTCCAGCTCACCGGCCAGCGCCGTCAGGTCGTCGAGCAGGCGGCGGTTGGCCTCGAAACCTTCGCTGGCGCGGAAACGGCCCGTATTGGCAACCAGCTCGGTCTCGATGCGCCGGATCTCCGGCTGCAGGCGTTGCGCTTCCGGCAGGCCCAGCATGGCGAGCATGCGATAGGTCTCGAGCTCCAGCAGGCGCTGGACGACGGGGCCAGCCTCCTGCGGTTCGAAGCCGCGATCGATGACGAGCAGCCGCGTAAAGCCGTCGCCATCCTCGCGAAAGTCGCTGGCGATCAGGCCGCGACCGCCAGCGACCTCCGACACGGCGAGCGAGCCCGGATCGTAGGAAGCGAGAATGTCGGCGACGGGACGATCATCGGCAACGAGATCGAGGCGCACCGCCACCATCAGCGGCCCTGGCGCCTCGAAGGCGTCGCCGAACGGCGTCTCGGCCGGCAGGGCCCCAACGCTAACGCGGACATCCCAGCTATAGGTGGTGAATTCTGCGTGGCTCTCCCAGCGCAGCGTGCCGCCCGAGAGATCGACGACATGATGGCGCGCATCGGCGGCCGGCTGCGGCAGGCCGTTGCGGGCGCAAAGTGCCACGAGGCTTTCGCGCGAGGCCGTCGCCTGGGCCGCATCCGTCATGAAGGCGTAGTTCAGGACGATGCGCGGCGCTTCCATCATGTGGAAGGGCCGCGCATGGATCTCGTGCAGGACGGCGCTTCGGAGCGGATGGTCCTCGAAACGCCTGGGTCCCTCGCGCATTGTGCCCTCTATCCCGCGCCCAACTGCCTAAGCAGTAGGGCCGGGACGCGACGGGCTCAACCCCGGTCGATGACGGTGTCGTCGATCTCGGCCAGCGTGCGGCGGCCGGTCAGGGCCATCGAGACGTCGAGCTCCTTGCCGATGATCTGGATCACCTTGGAGACGCCCGCCTCGCCGCCGGCGCCGAGGCCGAACAGGAAGGCCTTGCCCATCATGCAGCCCTTGGCGCCGAGCGCCAGCGCGCGCAGGACGTCCTGGCCCGAACGGATACCGCTGTCGAACAGGATTTCGGTCTGGTTGCCGACGGCGTCGACGATGCGCGGCAGGCGTGAGATCGCCGACGGCGCGCCATCGAGCTGGCGGCCGCCATGGTTCGACACGACGATGGCGTCGGCGCCGGTGCTGACCGCCTTCTGGGCGTCGCCGACATCGAGCACGCCCTTCAGGATCAGCTTGCCCGGCCAGATCGAGCGGATCCAGGCGACGTCGTCCCAGTTCAGCGCCGGGTCGAACTGGCCGGAAATCCACTGTCCCAGCGACTTGACGCCACTCATACCCTCGACGCCGTTCAGATTACCAAAGGTCTTGTGCTTGCTACCCAGTACCTGAAAAGCCCACGGCAGCTTGGTCGCCATGTCGAGCACGTTGTGCAGCTTGATCTGCGGCGGCACCGTCATGCCGTTCTTGATGTCGCGGTGACGCTGGCCCTGCACCTGCAGGTCAAGCGTCAGGATCAGCGCCGAACACTTGGCGGCGATGGCGCGCTCGACCAGCTGCTTGGCGAAGTTGCGGTTCTTCATCACGTAGAGCTGGAACCAGAACGGCCGCGAGGTGGCAGCGGCGACGTCCTCGATCGAGCAGATCGACATGGTCGACAGCGCGAACGGGATGTTGGCCTTCTCGCACGCCTTGGCCGCGAGGATCTCGCCATCGGCATGCTGCATGCCGGTGAGGCCCGTTGGGGCGAAGGCGAAGGGATAGGCGAACTTCTCGCCAAGCAGCGTCACCTCGGTCGAGCGGTTCGAGACGTCGACCATGACGCGCTGGCGCAGCTTCAGCGCCTTGAAGTCGGCCGAGTTGGCGTCGATCGTTTCCTCATTGTAGGAGCCGCGATCGGCATAGTCGAAAAAGGCGCGTGGAACGCGGCGCTTCGCCAACAATCTCAGGTCTGCAATGCTCGTTGCGTCCTTCAAGCCGCCCATGGCGCCGCTCCAATTTGGTCTGATTTCTTGAAAAGCGGGCCGCACCCGCCAACTGGATCAATTTCTTGACCACTTCCTGATTTCTGCTGATAGGCTCTTCCGCATGGTGTTTCAACAGATTCCTTCCCGCGCCACGGCCGACGAGGTCGCCCGCCAGATCGAGATGCTCGTGCTCGAGGGCGTTCTGCATCCCGGCGACAAGTTGCCGGGCGAGCGCGACCTGTCGGCGACGCTCGGCGTGTCGCGACCGATCCTGCGCGATGCGCTGAAGGCACTGGAGGGGCGCGGACTGGTCGAGAGCCGGCCCGGTGGCGGCACGTATGTGGCCGCCATCGAAGGTTCGGTCTTCGCCGCGCCGATCGTCGATTTGATCGCGCAGTCGCCCAAGGCCGGCGGCGACTATCTGGAATTCCGCCGCGAGATGGAGGCCAGCGCGGCCGCCATGGCGGCGGAGCGCGCCACCGAAGCCGACCGCACCATCCTTGGCCGCATCATCGAGGCAATGGAGGCCGAGCACGGCAAGGACGATTTCCGGCGCGAGGCGGCGCTCGACGTCGAGTTCCACCAGGCAATCGGCGAGGCGACCCACAACATCGTCATCATCCACGTTTTGCGCGCCTGCTACCGGCTGCTCGCCGATGGCGTGTTCTACAACCGCAGCCGCCTCTATGGTCAGGCCGGCTCGCGCGACCAGTTGCTCGCCCAGCACAAGGCGCTGCGCGACGCCATCTGCGCCGGCGATCCCGAAGCCGCGCGCCAGGCTGCGATCGACCATATCGACTATGTCGCCGCCTCGATGAAGGACGCAGCCGAGGCCGGCGCCCGCGCCGAGATCGGAACGCTGCGTCTGATGCAGTTCGAGGAACGCGCAACGGCGAAACGGCCGGTGCGCAAGGACTGAGATCGGCCAGCCATCGGGTGATGAACGAGGACTCGGTGCCGTTCCGGAACCATGGCATGATGCGACTATCGCACTGCGCCCGGAGGAACCCGCATGGGCCTCGCCAAGGAAACGCCGCTCTACGAGACACCGACCGATTATGAGGACGATGTCTATCTCTGGCTCTGCGAGCAGATCGAGTTGCTGCGCCAGAAGCGGATACAGGAAGTGGACCTCCCCAATCTGATCGAGGAACTCGAGGATATGGGAAGCGAGAAGCTGCATGCGCTCGAATCCGCCTACCGCCTTCTCCTCGCTCACCTCCTGAAATGGAAATACCAATCCCAGAAGCGTTCCAGCTCTTGGGAAATCACCATCGTTCGCGAACGGCACCAGATCGAGGACCGTGAGGGCGAGAGCCATACCCTGGCCGCCAAGGCAAAATCGATCGTCGACCGGATGTATGGTCGAGCCGTCCGTGAAGCTGCCATCGAGACAGGCCTGCCGCGCGAGACATTCCCGGCCGAGTGCCCGTGGACGCTCGACCAGCTTCGCGATCCGGACTTCCTGCCCGACTGACCGCTACCGGGCGTCGCTCTTCGCCATGTGGCGCTCCAGGCCGCGGACCAGCAGCGACAGGCTGATGGTCATGACCAGGTAGAGGAACGCCACGACGTTGTAGGTCTCGAAGAACAGGAAGGTCGAGGACGAGTAGACCTTGCCGAGTTGGGTCAGGTCCTGCACGCCGAGCGCCGAAACCAGCGCCGAATCCTTGATCATCGAGACGAAATCGTTGCCGAGCGGAGGCAGCACGGTGCGCGTCGCCTGGGGCAGCACGACGAGGCGGAACGTCTTCATCCGCGACAGGCCGAGGGCGGCGGCGGCTTCCGTCTGCCCCTTCGGCACCGCCTCGATGCCGGCGCGAAAGATCTCGGCGATGAAGGCCGAATAGCCGATGGTGAGCGCCGCGATCGCCCGCGCCGTCATGCTGAAATCGCGCACGGAAAGCCCCGGCAACAGGCCATGCTCGATCGGCATCGCCAGGGCCCAGTTCCAGAACGCCACCAGCTGCGGCGCGCCGACGAAGGCCATGTAGAACAACAGCACCAGCATCGGGATGCCGCGCACGATCTCGACATAGAAGGTGGCGATCTCGCGCAGGATCCGGTGCCGCGACGTGCGGGCAAGTGCGATCAGCAGGCCGAGGGCGGTCGCGAGCGCGAAAGCGACGAAAGTCACCCAGAGCGTGACGAACACGCCCTGCCGAACGGCGCCGAAGATCGTCGCATAATCGCCATTGGAGGCGATCAGCCAGAGGAACAGAACGCCGAGCAAGCCGATGGCCAGCAGCCAATAGGGAATTTCGCGGCGAGTCTTTTGTGGTGGTGACGACATGGAAAACTCAGGCGGCAGCCCCCTCTCCCGCAGGGAGAGAGGGCACTGGGCGACGGTGTTGCTACCCCGAGACGAGGATCACTGACCGGCGCGGTACTCGTAGAACCATTTCTGGTTCAGCTTGTCGAAGCTGCCATCGGCCTTCATCGCGGCGATGGCTGCGTTGATCGGCGCGGTCAGATCCGAGCCGGGCCTCAGGATGAAACCGAATTCCTCGGTGCCGAGCGGCTCGCCGACCACCTTGAACGAGCCCGGCGAGGCGCCGATGTAGCCATCGGCCGAGGTCTTATCCATCAGCACCGTGTCGACGTCGCCCGTCTTCAGCGCCTGCACCGACGCGCCGAACGTATCGAACAGCTTGATGCGCGGGTTCTTTTCGTCGCCGTCGAGGACGTTGTAGACGGCGACGAAGAAATTCGTCGTGCCGGCCTGCGCGCCGACAAGCAGCTTGTCGTTCGGCTTGAAGCTCGCGGCATCGGTGAAGCGGCTTTCATCGGCGCGCACCAGCATCAGCTGCTGAGAAACCATGTAAGGGTCGGAGAAATCGACCTGCTTCCTGCGTTCGTCATTGATGGTGATGCCATCCATGCCGACGTCGAACTGGCCGTCGCGCACCGCCTGGATCATCGTGTCCCAGCTCGCCAGCTTCCAGTCGACCTTGGCGTTGAGGCGCTTGGCGATCTCGTTGAAGGCGTCGTACTCCCAGCCGATGCCCTGGCCCGTCTTCGGATCGACGAAGTTCAGCGGCGTGTAGGCGTTCTCGGTGACGGCGACGATGGTGCGGCCCTTGAGATCCGGCAGATCGGCGGCGAACGCGGCCGTGGCGCCGAGGGTCACGGCAGCGGCCGCGAGGGCGATAGTCTTCCAAAAGCGCATGGCGAGGTTCCAGCGTTCGATTGAGGATGCGGATGCCGCGAGCCCCCCAGGCCGCGCGGATGCACCAGCATTAGCGTTTCGGCCGGCGCTTGACGAATCCGTTCAGCGGATAGTGGCGACCCAGGCCCGCGCCAGCGCCCGGCCGAGCTCGTCGGCGCGATCGCCCAAGGGCCCCTCCTCGCGCGCATGGCGCGCCGGCCAGTCTGAATCGATCGACAGGGCGACGTCGGCGAAGACCTCGTTCCACTCGCGCACCAGCGCGGTATCGGCCTCGAAATGGAACTGCGTACCGTAGACGGCGCGACCAATGCGGAAGGCCTGGTTCGGCGTCATGGCGCTGGTGGCCAGGTGCACGGCGCCTTCCGGCAGACTGAACGTATCGGAATGCCAGTGGAACAGTGGCGCGGCGCCGTCGAGGACGCCGAGCACCGGATCGGCGCGGCCGGCCTCGGTCGGCGTCACGTCCTGCCAGCCGAATTCGACCGGCCGATCGAGGACGTTCTCTGCGCCGTAGCCGCGCGCCAGGATCTGCGCGCCGAGGCAGATGCCGAGTACCGATTTGTCGGCATCGCCGAACGCCCGCATCAGGGCGGCGAGGCGCGGCAAATAGGGGTGATCGTCGTCGTCGACAGCGCTTTGTCCGCCGCCGAGTACGATGATCCCGTCATAGCCTTCGGGTCCGTCCGGCAACGGATCGCCCTCATGCGCCCGGCAGATGTCGATCACGGCGCCGGCGGCGGCCAGCACCGGCCGGATCAGGCCGAGCGATGTGGCGTGGTAGTTTTCGACAACGAGAATGCGCATGGGATGACGGCTCGCGTGGCGGGGCATCGATCAATAGATGCCGAACCGAACGATTCCACCAGCCCGCCGTCGCGCCTCCTGCGCCGGTCAAGCCAACGCGGCCAAGCCGGCATGGGCCTCGCGCAACTTGGCGATGTCGATCTTGGTCATCTGCATCATCGCGCCCATGACGCGCTGCGCCTTGGCCGGGTCGGGATCACCGAGCAGTTCGATCAGCACCGTCGGTATCACCTGCCAGGACAGGCCGAACTTGTCCTGCAGCCAGCCGCACTGGTCGGCCCGGCCGCCCTCGCCGAGCTTCTCCCAGAAATAGTCGACCTCGTCCTGCGATTTGCAGTCGATGACGAAGGAGACGGCAGGCGTGAACTTGAAATGGGGGCCGCCGTTCAGCGCGGTAAAGGTCAGCCCCTCGATCTCGAACGAGGCGACCATGACGCTGCCGGCCGGGCCCGGTCCCGTCTCGCCATAGCGCGAAACGTGGCCCAGCTTGCCATTCCGGAACACGGAAACGTAGAAATTGGCGGCTTCCTCGGCCTGGCCGTCGAACCAGAGAAACGGCGTGATCTTCTGCATGTCGTTCACTCCCTGTTGGGTCTACGGGGAGACGACGAGCGAAGGCCGCGGAATTCGACAACGTGAGACGCATTTTGCAGATCGGCCCAACGGTTCGTCGCTGGGAAACAGGCACTCCCGGTCACCCATCAGTCCGCGTGATGGTTCCGCGCACAAAGATTTGCTGGACGCCGCCCGCCATTCCTGATCTCGGTGCCTGTCCCCTGCAATGCGGACTGCCCCATGACCTCCCCCGTGACTGCTACCGCCCCCGCCTCGATGCGGTCGAATTTTCCCAACGCTTCGATGACCCGCCTCGACTATTCGCTCTATGCGGTGACGGTGTTTGCGTGGAGCACCAGCTGGATCGCGCTCAAGCTGCAATTGGGCGTGGTCGCGCCGCAGGTGGCGCTGACCTGGCGGTTCCTGCTCGCCTCATTGGTGATGTTCGGCTGGGCGATCCTCCGCCGCCATCGCCTCGCCTTCCCGCTCGCGGATCATCTGCGTTTCGTCGGGCTCGGCTTCTTCATCTTCTCGATGAATTTCCTGCAGTTCTATGTCGGCGGCGCTAAGCTCACCTCCGGCCTGCTCGCCGTCATCTTCTCGCTGGCGTCGGTCTTCAACATGCTGCTCGGCACCGTCTTCCTGCGCCAGCCGGTCGATCGCCGCATCCTGTTCGGCGCGGCCTTCGGCTTTGGCGGCGTGGCACTGATGTTCTGGCCGGAGATCGCCGGCACCGAGATCGACCATGACGCGGCGATCGGCCTGCTGCTCTGCATCGGCGGCACGCTGTTCTTCTGCATCGGCAACATGATTTCCGCCACTACACAGAAGCGCGGCATCCCGGTCGTCTCGGCCAGCGCCTGGGGCATGGCCTATGGCACGGCGATCCTGGCGTTGACCGCGGCGGCGCTGGGCAAGCCTTTCATCATCGACCCGACCTTCCAGTACATCGCGTCCTGGCTCTGGCTGTCGCTGTTGTCGTCGGTGGTGGCGTTCTTTGCCTATCTCACGCTGCTCGGCCGCATCGGCTCCGGCCGGGCCGGCTATTCGACGGTGCTGTTCCCCGTCTTCGCGCTTTTGATCTCGACCTTCGCCGAGGGCTACCACTGGACGCTGTTCGCCATCGCCGGCCTCGGACTGGTGATGATCGGCAACATCATCGTGCTTGGACGTCGCTGACGCCCGAGAAGCCCCCGGGAGACCCAAGCCTCCCGGGGAGCCTTGTCAGACCATCCGCATGCTCATGCCGCCATCGATGACCAGTTGCTCGCCGGTGATGAACTCGTTGGTCAGCAATTCGACGGCCGCGGTCGCCACCTGCTCGGGCGAGCCAAAACGCTGCAGCGGAATGCGGTTGGCGAGGTTGTTGGCACGCGCTTCCGACGTCATCGCCTCGTGGAAACGGGTCTCGATGATGCCCGGGCAGATCGTGTTGACGCGGATACCCTCATGGCCGTGATCGCGGGCGAGCGCGCGCCCCATCTGCGGCAGCGCCCCCTTGACGGTCTGGTAGGCGACCGTGGCGGGGCAGCCTCGCAAACCGGCGACTGACGAAATCAGCAGCATCGCGCCACCCTGCTTCGCCAAGGCCGCATGGGCGGCGCGGAAGAGATGGAAGGGGGCGTGGACATGGACGCGGAAGGCATTCTCCCACGCCTGCGGCGAGACGGTCAGCGCCGTGCCGGGAACGGCGCCGCCGGCGGACGGGACGAGATAGTCGATCCGGCCGAACCGGGCGAGCGCCGCATCGACGATCGCCGGGGCGCTCGCCGGTTCGGCCGCGTCGGCCGCGTGGAAGAGGACGCCGGTGATGGCGCCGAGTTCCCGCAGCAGAACCTCCACCGGCTCGTCGCGATGCCGGCCGGACAGGACGAGATCGACGCCGCGCGCCGCCAGCGCCCGGGCGATCGCGGCGCCGATGCCCCGCGTTCCACCCGTTATGATTGCAACTTTCCTTGCCGAATCGCTCATGTGAATCCTCCTCAGATCATGGCTGGCCGTATCGTATCGGTGCACGGATTGGGTGCGCCGGTCCACCGGCGAACGGCGAGTTTCCGGGCCAATGCCCAGTCCATTGCCGTTCCGACGGCGCGCCGCTAAGGTGCCGCGCCTAATTGCTTCGGAGTACTCATGGCCCGCGACGCTACCGATTCCACAATCGTCGAATCGCGCGACGAACTTGTCGACGTGATTGCCAGCGGGTCAAAACCCAAGACGCAATGGCGGATCGGCACCGAACACGAGAAGTTCGGCTTCAACATCCAGGATCTGACGCCCGTTCCCTATGAGGGCGCGCATGGCATCGAGCGCATCCTGAGGTTGATGGAAGGCCTGCTCGGCTGGCAGCCGATCGAGGATCGCGGCCTGATCATCGGCCTCGTCGATCCGGTCGGTGGCGGCGCCATCTCGCTGGAGCCCGGCGGCCAGTTCGAGCTCTCGGGCGCGCCGCTCGAGACCATCCACCAGACCTGCCGCGAACTGCACGCGCATCTCGCCCAGGTGCGCGAATGCGCCGAGCCGCTCGGCGTCGGCTTCATCGGCCTTGGCACATCGCCGATCTGGTCGCTGGAAGAAACGCCGGTGATGCCGAAATCGCGCTACGAGATCATGGCGCGCTACATGCCGAAGGTCGGCACGCGCGGCCTCGACATGATGTTCCGCACCTCGACCGTGCAGGTGAATCTCGACTTCTCCGATGAAGCCGACATGGTCAAGAAGATGCGCGTGTCGCTGGCCCTGCAGCCGATCGCGACCGCCCTCTTCGCCAATTCGCCCTTCATCGACAATACCGCCAACGGGCTGCTGTCGAACCGCGCCGAGATCTGGCGCGACACCGACAACCAGCGCTCCGGCCTCATTCCCTTCGCGTTCGAGGAGGGCTTCGGCTTCGAGCGCTATGTCGACTGGGCGCTCGACGTGCCGATGTATTTCGTCAAGCGTGGCGACACCTATCACGACGTCGCCGGCCAGTCGTTCCGCGACCTGCTCAAGGGCGAGCTGCCGGGCCTGCCCGGCGAAGTGGCGACCCTGTCGGACTGGAACAACCACCTCACCACGCTGTTCCCCGATGTGCGGCTCAAGAAATACATCGAGATGCGCGGCGCCGATGCCGGGCCGTGGCGCACACTGACGGCTCTGCCGGCGCTCTGGGTCGGCCTGCTCTACGACCAGGCTTCGCTCGACGCCGCCTGGGAACTGGTCAGGGACTGGACGGCGGACGAGCGCCAGGCGCTGCGCGACGGCGTGCCCATGACGGCGCTCAAGACCCCGTTCCGCAACCGCACCGTGCGCGAAATCGCCCGCGAGATGGTCGAGATCGCCCGCAAGGGCCTCGCCGCCCGCAAACAATTGAACAGCGACGGCCATGACGAGACGGTCTATCTGCAGCCCGTCGAGGAGACGGTCGCCAGCGGGCTGACGCCGGCCGAGCGCCTGCTCGGCGAGTATCGGACGAGCTGGAACGGCGACATCCGCGAGGTCTTCCGCCGCCACGCCTATTAACCGCGCGCAGCATTTGATCCTTCTCAATCTCTTCGGGCAGAGTAGACTCTAGACTCGTCCGCAGATTGATCTTGGGAATGGAGCGCATCATGGACATCAAGGACATCAGCGTCGTCGTCGACCTCGCCGGAAATCGCCCCGCCGCGCGGGCGGCGGCGGACCTGGCGAAGCGTCTGGGGGCACATCTGACCGGGCTGTCGCTGGCCTATGATCCGATCGTTCCCGGCTATGCCGTCGCTCCCGTGCCGGCCGACTTCATGATCAGCGCCCGCAACCAGGCGCTGAAGGAAGCGGAAACGGCGATCGCGGCCTTCCACGCCATCGCGGCCGAGACCGGCATCGAGGCCGAGGCCCATCTCGTCGACGTGATGGCCGGCGGCGGGCTGGACGGCATCGTGCACGAGGTCCGCCTCGCCGATCTCGTCGTCATCGGCGAGGATGATCCCGAGCGGCCGGAGCCGGTGCGCGAGGCCCTGATCGAGGCGGTCCTGTTCAACGCCGGCGCGCCGCTGCTGATCGTGCCGCGCAACGGCCCGACGACGATCAATCCGGATCGCATCATGATCGCCTGGGACGGCACCATCACGGCATCGCGCGCCGTCCGCGCCGCCATGCCGTTCCTGAAGATGGCCAAGCATGTCGAGGTCGTCGTCGTCGACGACGGCAAGAAGCTGCCGACCGGCGAACGCCTCTGCGGCCATCTGCTACGCCACGGCATCGAGAGCAGCATCCGCAAGGTGCCCAATCCCGGCAAGGACGTCGCCAAGGCGATCCGGCAGGCGTCGATCGATGCCGATGCCGGCATCATCGTCATGGGCGCCTATGGCCATAGCCGCCTGCTCGAATGGATCCTCGGCGGCGCGACACGCGGCATGCTGACCGGGCTCGCCCTGCCGGTGCTGATGACGCACTGATCAACACGACGAGCAGTTTCGTTTGACGCGGACCGACCGCCGCGCCGATCATGATTGGGCGCGGCGGCAGGAGCAATCCGATGAAGACGATCTACGATCTGATGCTGGAGGCCCAGCAAGGCGCGTTCGCGTCGATGATGGCCAAGGAATTCGGCCTTTCGACTGACCAGCAGTCCAAGGCCTTCGAGGCAATGATGCCGGCGTTCTGGCAAGGCATGCGGCGCAGCGCTGCCGATCCGTTCGGCGTCGCCGCGTTCTGGCAACAGGTCGGCTCTGGCCAGTACAAATCCTATTTCGACAATCCCCTCGCCGCCCTGACGCCTTCGGCCAGGGCCGAGGGCGACGGCATGCTGGAGCGCATGTTCGGCTCGCCCGAGGTTGCCAAGGCGGTGGCGCTGCAGGTCGAGGCGACGACGGGGATCGCGCACGACGTCGTCCGCCGCATGATGCCCGTCATGGCCAACATGATGATGGGCGGGCTGCAGCGGCAGACGGAGACCTACGACAACCCGTTTCTCGCCATGATGCGCGACATGACCGGCGGCGCCGCGAAACCGAAACCCAAGCCGGCGCAGCGACCCGACCTCCCCTTTGTCACGCTAATGGAAAGCTTCCTCGGCAAGGAGAAGGAACCCGAGCCGGAGCCGGGCCCCATGAGCAACGAGGAAGTGATCGATCGCCTGTTCGACGCCGGCAAGAGCATGCAGGACAATTACCGCAAGTCGATGGAGATGATCTTCGACCGCTTCGCCGGGCCGGCCCAAAAGAGTTGAATGAAAAAGGCCCGCCACAGACGCGGCGGGCCAAGTTTCGGAACCGCAAGGGGATCAATGGGTTCCGGCTGCTGGGGTGAGCGGGGTGAAGGCGCGTCGTCGCGCCCTTAGGCCTTGCGCTGGTAGCGGGCGGACCCGCTGGCGCGCATCTGGGCGGCGTGCACCCGGCGGTCATGCGCCTGCGCCTCGTTGGCGAAACGGCGCTCCAGCGACCGCATCTGGAGCTGCGTCGAAGCATCCTCGTTGGCGCGCGTCGCCAGGGCGGAATAAACGTCGCCTTCCGTCAGGCCGATATCGCCAAGCATATGGGCATCCCACTCCAGCAGGCGGGCGACCGAACGGCGATTTTTCCAGACCTGGTAGCGCGCCACGACGGCGGCAAGGACAGCGGCGCCGAGCGCCGGAAGCGTGCGATTGCGCGCGGGGCGAACTTCGGTGGAAAAGGTCTCGCAAGTGCTCATGTCGGCCTCCATCGGGCAGGCGTGACAGGGTTCCTTCAAGCTCATTTGAAGGGGCTACCCGGCACGCGTCTTGGGAACGATTGAAAGATGCCACCTTGCGATTGATCATTCCAACGAATGTTTTTAATATCAGCCATTGGAATTGATGATGCATGACGCAGGGAATTCCTGCCCCTCGGATGACCCTCCGAAGCGCTGCCTGAATGCCCCGGGTTCCACCGGCGACATCAAAATCCCTGCTTCATGCATCCTGCGAGGAAACGCCGATGGCCAACATGCTCGACCTGGACCAGCTCCGGACTTTCGTGGCGATCGCCGATGCCGGCAGCTTCACGCGCGCCGCCGAGACGGTCCACAAGACGCAATCCGCTGTCTCGATGCAGATGCGCCGCCTCGAGGAAAGGTTGGGAAAGCCGATCTTCGGCCGCGACGGCCGTAGCGCCAAGCTGACGGAGGACGGCGAGCGCCTGCTCGGCTATGCGCGCCGGATGGTGCGCCTCTCCGACGAGACGATGGCGGCGTTCGACGACGACGAATTGACGGGCCGGGTGCGCCTCGGCACGCCGGATGATTATGCCGACCGCTTCCTGCCGGAGATCCTGGCGCGCTTCTCGCGCTCCAATCCGCGCGTCGAGGTGACGGTGGTCTGCGAGCCGACCGTGCAGCTGCTCGAATGCCTGCGCGCCGGCGAACTCGATCTCGGCATCATCACCAACATCAAGGGCACGCCGATGTCCGAGGTGGTGCGGCAGGAACCCCTGCTCTGGGTCGTCTCGAACCATCACCAGATCGAGCAGGAAGACGTGCTGCCGCTGGCGCTTGGCCGGGACACCTGCTGCTGGCGCAAATCGGCGATCGAGGCGCTCGGGCCGATCGGCCGGCGCTATCGCATCCTCTATTCGAGCAACAACTCGACCGCGATTTCCGCCGCCGTGCTGGCTGGCCTCGCCATCTCGGTCCTGCCGGAATCGGCGCTCCGGCCCGGCATGCGCGTCCTCGGCGAAGCCGACGGCTTCCCGCGCCTGCCGCCCTGCGAAATCGGACTGGTGCGCGCCTGGAACAAGCCCACGACACCGCTCGTCGATGCGCTCGCCGAACACATCGTGTCGTCGCTCGATAATCTCTCGATGCAGATCGCCGCCGAGTAAAGGGCCGCAAAAGCCGCCCACCCACCCCTCTCCCGGCAGCAGAGAGAAGCGTTCGTTTGAGAGGGGCCGACCGTCAGCCCACCAGGACCCGCGTCGACGGGAAGGTGACCCGGATCAGCGTCCCCTGCCCGACGGCGCTGTCGATCAGGAAGGCGGCGCGGTTCGCCTCAACCAGCGCCTTGGTGAGCGGCAGGCCGAGGCCGGTGCCGCCGCTGCGATGCTTGGCCGAGGTCGCGACCTGGCGGAACGGCATCAGGGCCGTCTCGACATCCTTCTCCGACATGCCGATGCCGGTATCGCGGATGCGCAGCGTGACTTCGCCCCGTTCCTCCAGCGCCGTCGACACGATCACCTGGCCACCGGCAAGCGTGAACTTGATCGCGTTGGAGACCAGGTTGAGCACGATCTGGCGGATCGAGCGCGGGTCGGCGACGATGCTCGGCACCTGGCTCGACAGGCTGGTGCGGATGATGATGCGCTCGCGATTGGCCTGCGGCTGCATCAGCGCCACGCATTCCATGACGATCTCGTTGAGCGCCACCGCCTCGAAATTCAGATCCATCTTGCCCGCCTCGATCTTCGACAGATCGAGCAGGTCGTTGAGCAGGCTCATCAGATGCGCGCCCGACACATGGATATCGCGCAGATATTCCTTGTAGCGGTCGGTGCCGATCGGGCCGAAGCGCTCCTCCATCATCACTTCCGAGAAGCCGATGATGGCATTGAGCGGCGTGCGGATCTCGTGGCTGATCTTGGCAAGGAAATCGGACTTCTGCATCGAAGCCGTCTCGGCCGCCCGGCGCGCGTTGATCAGCTCTTCCTCGGCGTTCTTCCACTGCGTGATGTCGCGCAGCACGGCGCAGAACTTGCCGGTTTCGCCGAGCCGACCCATCGTCATGAACAGCGGGATCAGCCCGCCCTGCGGCACGCGGCCGATCACTTCGCGGCCATCATTCAGGAGGCTGGCGACGCCGTTCTGGGCGAGGCCCTCCAAATAGTCGAGCGCCGACTTGCGGCTTTCCTCGGCGAGCAGATGGGTGAAGGGCAGGCCCGCGACATCACCCGTCTCGACGCCGAACAACGCCTCGGCGCTGCGATTGATACGAACGATCCGTCCTTCGGCGTCGACCACGGCCACGCCGTCGGTCGCCGTGTCGAGGATGGCTTCCAGCTCGGCGATCTTATGTCCGGCGGAAGCGAGGTCCGCCATCAACCGCGGATCCGGCACCGGGGGAGAAGGCGGCACATCGGCAACGGGTTCCGACACGACAGGCGGTACGGCCGCCTCGATGGCGCGGCGAGGCGCTTCGGCGTCTGGAGCCGGCGGCTCGACGATCGGGTTAGCAGGCTGTGACGTCGCCGCTGCCAGCACGGGTTCGACGGAGGCAACATCGGAAGCCGCGGGCTCGGGCTCCGGCGGCTGTTCCTCGATCGCCGGCAGTTCCGACTGCGGGCCCTCGGCAGTCGGCAATTCCGGCTGCGACTCGGCTGCGACAAACTCTTCGCTCGGCCCGACGGCAGACGGTTCAGCGGCGGTCGCGACCGCCTCGGGATCGGCGGCAGATACTTCGGACGTCACTGACTCGACCGGAGGTGTTTCGACCGTTGGCGCGTCCGCTTCGGGCGTCGGCGGCACCGGATCGACAGGGCCGACCTTGGCGCCGAGTGCCACGGCGATGCGCCGGAAGGCGTCCTGCTCCGGCATGGTCAGTCGCTCGACGTCGCCCGACGTGACGGACGAACGCGGCAGGCGGACGACATTGGTGGGCTCGGCCACCGGCTGCGGCTTCGGCAGCGTGACGACCGTCGAACGCTTCTCCTCGACCGGGACCGGCGGCTCGCGCCGGGCTTCGGACGGACGGATGACGCCGAAGCCGCGATAGCCCTCGAAAGCACGATCACGCGAAAAGGCCGGCAGCGCCGCGAGGTCGACGGATACGCGTTGGTCGACGCCGTCGACAGGCCAGCTCAGCGTCGCCCCGCTCCAGGTGTCGCGACGGGCGATCAGGGCGGCGATGGCCCCCTTTTCGTCCAACTCCCTGGCGGCGGCGACATCGCCCCAGCTCGCGCCAACGATCGCGGCCGAGACCGGTCCGACGACGGTCGCGAACTCGGGGGAGACGAAGCTGAAGCGGCCGGCCGCATCCATCTGGAAGACGAAACGGACGGGTCCGGTCGGCGGCGTGAAATGGAAAGCCGGCTCGGCGGCGGTCTCCACGACAGGCTCGACCATCGCCTCCTCTATCGAGCGGGACTGCGATCCGGCGTCGGAAGCGACGGGTTCGACCGGTTCGATCAGCGCGCTGGTCTCGCTCACCGCCTCGACGATATCCGCCATGGATAGCGGGGTGCGCGCATCGGATGCATCGTCCGGCGTCGCGGCGCTTTCGGTGACTTCGATCTCGGGCTCGGCAACCGAAATGTCCGAGTCCGGCCCGACGGCAGCCGCTTCTGAGGCCGGCTCGGTGATGGCGCCCTGCGTGTCGGCAGCGACCTCCGTCACGCTCTCGGGCTCCACCGACTCGACTTCGGTTAGCGTCAACTCATCCGCAACGGGATCCGATGCGGCCTCGGGCAGGACGGGCGCCGCCGGCTCGGCCACTTCGGCCGGCGAGACCGGAATCTCTTCTTCGACGACAGGAGGCGTCACCCGCGCCGGCTCCAGCACGACCTGCTCCGCCGGTCCGACCATCAGCAGATGGAACGGCTGGCCGTCCAGCTCGAAACGCGCGATGCCGGCCGGACGGCGGCCATCCTCGACGCGGATGGCGCGCTTGAACAGGCGATCCGGGCTGCGGCCGATGCCGGCGACAAGCCCTTCGATGGCGCTTTCGGCCGCCGTCAGGGCATCCAAGCCACCGGATGCCGCCACGACATCGCCGCTGGCGTCGAGAATGGCAACGAGGCAATCGGCGCCCACCACGGCGTCGGCGAGACGCTCGGCCCGCTCCACGACGGACGGCTGCGCGCCGCGCGGCGCTTCCAGCGCGATCAGGACGGCGCTGGCGCCATCGGCGAGGCGAATGCGCGTGCAGCTGGCAGCAAGGCTCTGCAGCCGGCCGTTCGCCACGAAGCTGATCCGCTCCAGCCGCGGCGCGTCGAGCGCCAGTGCGCGGGCGAAGCGGGCGATCTGGGTGGTAGAAGGCAGTGTTTCCGAGAAGCGGCGCTCCAGCAGGCCGTCCATGTCGGCGGCGCCGAAGAAACCGACGCCGGCGGCATTCGCCCAGAGCAGACGCCGGCCGTCCGCCGCCCAGACGAAGCTGGGGCGCGGCGACAGCAATGCCGATCCGACGGCCGGCAGCGCCGACAGATCGAGATAGGCAAGATTGCGTCCGCTCATTCCGCTGCCACTCTTCCCGCGATGCCGGCGCCTGTTGCCCGGCCATGCGTTTCAGGGCGCTCTTCGGCGCCCGTCCCGTCGCTCAACAAACGCAGTTTCGTCGTCCACGCGCCCGTTCCTTAGCGACAATCTAATATAGGTCGCAGGGGCTCCGGTCCACGAAACCGCCGGCCACCCCCTTATCTCTTGCATCAGGTGGTTAATGTCCTGCTCGTTTGAAAGCTTGGATGCGAACGATCCTCGCCGAAGCGGGCGGATCCTTGCCGATCCGGAAATCCCGGCCTGGCGACGGCTCGCCTTGCGTCCGCCCGTACAGGCTCTATTGTCGCAGTGTCATCCTAGCGGGAGCAAAACGATGGCCGACAAAACCGCGTTCGAAATTCCGGAACAAATGCGCGCTTTCGCCGACAAGAGCGTCGATCAGGCCAAGAAGGCGTTCGACGATTTCATGGGGGCCACCGCCAAGGCTGTCGAGAAATCGGAGACGTCGGCCAAGTCGATGCAGTCGAGTGCCCGCGACGTCAACCGTCAGGCACTGGCGTTTCTCGAGGCGAATGTCGCAGCGTCGTTCGACTTCGCCCAGCAGATGGTGCGGGCCCGCACGGTCGAGGAGATCGCCCAGATCCAGCAGGCCTTTCTGAAGAAGCAGGCCGAGGTCGCCCAGACCCAGACCCGGGACATCGCCGAAACGATGAGCAAGGCCGCGGCCGACGTTCAGCAGCAGGCCAAGAAATAGGCGACCTGCCCAGGCTCGACCCAACCGCATGGCGTCGCGGATGGCAATCCGCGCAAGGCGACGCCATCGCGCCGCTTCCGGCGGACAGTTTGCATACTAGAGCCTTGGAACCATTCGATTTTTGTGCATTGCAACAAAATGTTGCAATGCATCATGAACCGGCTTATATTCGGGTCAAGTCGATCGGAGTGGAATGGGTCCGAGGTCGAGATCCAGGATGAAGCTCCGCGACGGCCACAGAGCCCGAAGGAGACTTTCGTTCATGTCCGACACCACCGCCACCGCTCCGAAGAACGCCAAGGGTACCAAGGCTGCGAAGGGCTTCGACGCCCCGTTCGAGGCGTTCAACATTTCCATGCCGAGCGTCGAGATGCCGGCCGTGTTCCGCGACATAGCCGACAAGGCGGTTTCCGGTTCCAAGGAAGCCTATGCCAAGCTGAAGACCGCCGCCGAAGAGACGACGGAAGCGTTCGAGGACAGCTACGAGACGACGCGTTCAGGCCTTGTCGCCCTGACCCACAAGTCGCTCGATAATGCCAAGACCCATACCGACGCCACCTATGCCTTCGCCCGTGATTTCATGGCAGTGACTTCGTTCGCCGAAGCCGTGGAGTTGCAGGCCGCCTTCGCCCGCAAGCAGTTCGAGACGCTGACGGAGCAGTCGCGCGAGTTGCAGGCCTTCGCCCAGAAGTTCTCGACCGACGCCGTGCGCCCGGTGCGCCAGGGCGCCGAGAAGGCCTTCAAGGCTTTCCAGAACGGCTGAGCCGCGACCGGCAGGCCAACCTGCCCGGCTCTGGACGACCCGGCCCGGAAGCAATTCCGGGCCGTTTTTGCAAGCGAGCAAAGCTTCTGCGGATAAGTCGAATTCCGCACTTGAAACCCGCCAGCTTTGATTCTAGGTTCCGCTCGCTTTTGGC
This sequence comes from Kaistia granuli DSM 23481, assembly GCF_000380505.1. Taxonomy (GTDB): domain Bacteria; phylum Pseudomonadota; class Alphaproteobacteria; order Rhizobiales; family Kaistiaceae; genus Kaistia; species Kaistia granuli. Next base: position 202,413 of record NZ_AQYH01000006.1, read on the forward strand.
AGGCAGTTGTAGCTCAGTTGGTTAGAGCGTCGGATTGTGGCTCCGAAGGTCGGTGGTTCGAGCCCACCCAACTGTACCAAAGCATCCTCCCGCGCTCGAGCTCTCCTGCGTCGAGACGGACGCGCATCGAAGTTTCGCGCCCTCCGCCATCCGCTTAGATCTCCATGGATTAGCGCGACAGCCTCGACCCGTCCGCATACCGGCCCGGCAACTGCGAATGCGGCCAGCCGCGCGGCTGGGGTTAGCGGCCGGCTGGACAGCGCGCTTCGACATCGATGGTCGTGGTGGCCGCGCCACCTTGGTGACCGGTCTCGATGTCGCTGCAGTGCAGCCCCCCCAGCAACACGAATCTCAACTCACCGACAAGCCGCAATATGGGCTGAGCCGCCGCTATCGATTTGTCGGTGGAGCACAACAATGCTTGACCGCGGCCCGTGCTCCGGCCGAAATACAATCGGATCCATGACCTATCCAGAACGATGAAGAAATCCGACCAGCCGCGCCGCGCCACGCTTGCCGACATTGCCAAACACGCCGGTGTATCGCGCAGCCTCGCCTCGCTGGCGATCCGCGGCGAAGGCGCTGTGCGGCCGGAAACGCGCGAGCGGATCGTCGCCGCCGCGGCGGAACTGAACTACCAGCCCAACATGCATGCACGCTCGCTGGCGAGCGCCGACGCCGCCTATCTCGGCGTCGTCGTCGGCCAGATCGAGAACGGCCTGCAGGCCGAGATCGCCAAGACCGCCAGCCTGGTCGCCCGCGAGCAGGGCTACAGCGTGCTGCTGTCGATTGACGCCGACACGGATACGGACGCCGAAAACGCCATCCGCACCCTACTCGCCCACCGCGTCTCCGGCATCCTGCTGATCGGCGCGCCCTACGAGAAGAAGACGATCGCCCGCGTCGCGGAGTGGATCCCCGTCGTCTATGTCGGCCGCCTGCTCAAAGTGGTGAATGTCGACAGCGTCACCACCGACGACGTCACCGGCGGCATGATGGCGGTCGAGCATCTCGTCTCCCTCGGCCATCGCCGCATCGCCCATATCGACGGCGGCGCCTCGCCCGGCGCCGAGCGGCGGCGCGACGGCTATCGCGCCGCGATGCAGAAGCACGGGCTGGAGCGCGAGATCCGCATTCTCGACGGCGCCTATACGATCGACGCCGGCGCCGAAGCGGCGCGGCGGATCCTCGACGAGGCCGCGCCGCGCCCAACCGCCGTCTTCGCCTGCAACGACATGACGGCGATCGGCCTGATCAACGAATGCATGAAGAGCGGTATCTCCATTCCGGGCGGCCTCTCCGTCGTCGGCTATGACGACGTCACGCTCGCCGGCACCGAGACCCTGTCGCTAACCACGATCCATCAGTCGGCGCGCGATCTCGCCACGGCCGGCGTCGCCGCCATGATCGAGCGACTCAACGCCCCCGATGCGCCGGTGAGCAAGATCCTGGTGCCACCGCGCCTGGTGCCCCGGCGCTCGACCCGCCTCGCCTCGGTCGTCAGCGCCGCCTGAGCGCAGCGCGCCAATTCCGGCTATTTCCCTGGTCCGGCCCGCGACGCAAGGGTTCCCTCTGTGCGCGATGTTCGAATCAACACTGCGCCGGCTTGACAAGCCCGGCCGCATCCGGTGAGATCACATCTATTGGAGCGCTCCAATAAATCGATCGACCGCGCTGCGACCCGGCCACCGGGCCGGGCCTCTATTGCCAGAAAGACGGGGAAACATGGTCGCCATCCGGATCACCGGCGTCACCAAGAGCTTTGGCGAAGTGCCCGTGCTGCGCGGCATCGATCTCGAGATCGGCCATTCCGAATTTGTCGTCTTCGTCGGCCCGTCCGGTTGCGGCAAGTCCACCCTGCTGCGCGTTATCGCCGGCCTCGAACAGGCGACTTCCGGCGACATCCACTTCGACGACCGCCGGATCACCGATGTGGCGCCGGCAAAGCGCGGCGTCGCCATGGTGTTCCAGTCCTACGCGCTCTATCCGCACATGACGGTCGCCGAGAACATGACGATGAGCCTGCGGCTCGCCGGCGTGCCGAAGCCGGAACGTCGTCGCCGGGCCGAAGAGGTGGCGAAGATGCTGCAGCTGACGCCGCTGCTCGACCGCAAGCCGGCGGCGCTTTCCGGCGGCCAGCGCCAGCGCGTTGCCATCGGCCGAGCCATCGTGCGCCAGCCGGACGTGTTCCTATTCGACGAGCCGCTGTCGAATCTCGACGCCGCACTCCGGGTCGAGACCCGCGTCGGCATCACCAAGCTGCACCGCACGCTCGGCAACACCATGATCTACGTCACACACGACCAGGTCGAGGCGATGACCATGGCCGACCGCATCGTCATCCTCGACCAGGGCCGCGTTGCCCAGGTCGGCACGCCGCTGGAGCTCTATCGTCGCCCGGCCAACGCCTTCGTCGCCGGCTTCCTCGGCTCGCCGAAGATGAACTTCATCAAGGCCGACGAGATCTCGCGCAGCGGCAGCTCGATCCGCCTCAAGCTCGCCAGCGGTTCCGACATCGAGGTCAACGCCGCCGCGACCGACAAGGTGGCGTTGTTCGGCATTCGACCGGAGCATCTCACAGTCGCCAATGAAGGTCCGATCGCCGGCACCGTCGCCGCCGTCGAGCACCTCGGCAGCGAAACGCTGATTTATGTCGAGACGAGCGCCGACACGCTGATCGTCAAGGCGGGCGAGAACGCCACCACGCAGCCGGGCGACCGCGTGAATCTGCGGCCCGAGCCGAACGCCATCCATCTTTTCGCCGCCGACGGACGTTCCGTCGCCGGCGCGCCGAACCACTGACCGGGACTGCCACCAAGAACGCAGACCGGACTACACCAGCCGCCCGGACCAACCAGACGGGCGAACCAGAACGGGAGATCCTCCATGCTGAAAAAGCTTCTGACAGGCGGCTCCGCCGCGCTCGTCGCCGGATTGCTCGCCTCTGCGGCGCCGGCCCAGGCCGAGACGACGATCAATGTCGTCGGCTTCGGCGCCGGCTTTGCCTGGGCCGATCTGTTCGGTCCCTCGGGCACCGAGAAGACCCAGGCGCTGCTCGACTTCGAGAAGAAGGAAGGCATCGTCATCAACATGGAATATGCCGACGAGGACGTGGCGCGCCAGAAGGTGCTGCTCGATCTCGTCAACGGCACCGGCAACTACGATCTCGTCATGCTCGGCAGCGACGGCGCCGTGCAGACTTATTCCGCCGCCGGCTATCTCGAGCCCCTCGACGGCTATGCCGACAAGGCGACCGACTATTTCGACGCCAAGAAGGTCTACGCCCCCTTCCTCGAAGCCAACCGCGTCGACGGCCAGCTCTGGGGCCTGCCCTACTACTCGTTCGGCGCCGGCGTCCTCTACCGCAAGGACATCTTCGACAAATACGGCATCACCAGCTTCCCGAAGACCACCGAGGAGCTCGAGAAGGCTCTGCAGACGGTCAAGGACGGCCTCGCCAAGGACGGCATCACCGACGTCTATCCGCTGACCATGCGCGGCGCGCCGGGCGAAGAGCCGTCGCTCGACCTGACCGGCTTCGTCTATGCCTATGCTGGCGATTCCGCCTGGTTCGAGGGCGGCGCCGACACGCCGGCCAAGATCAAGGAAACCGGCGCCAAGCCCGATTTCACCGGCAAGTTCAAGCCCGGCTTCGATACCTTCGTGCGCTGGTCGAAGGAGTTCGGCCCGCCCGGCATCGCGACCCACACCTGGGTCGACATGATGAACCTCTATGCCCAGGGCAAGGCCGTCGTGCTGATGCCGTCGGCGATCAACGGCTTCGCCGGTCTCGGCAGCTCCGAAGTCGCCGCCGTCAAGGAGAACAGCGTCTTCGCCCCGTCGCCCGTCGGCCCGTCCGGCAAGGCGATCCAGAGCTTCTGGACCTTCTCGGTCGGCATGAGCAAATACGCCAAGGACAAGGAGGCCGCCTACAAGGCGCTCGCCTTCCTGACCAGCCAGCCCGTGATGGAAAACTTCGCGACCCAGATCGGCTGGCCCTACACGACCTATCCGGAAATCATGCATGGTCCGATCCTGACCGGTAAGTGGCCGAAGGAGACGCTCGACGCGATCGAGGCCTCGTTCAACGACGCCGAACCGCATTACTTCCCCTACATCCCCGAGCTGACCGAGTTCATGGACAAGATCGGCACCGCCGCGTCGGAATCGATCTCCGGCTCGACCACGACCGACGAGGCGCTGAACAACCTCCAGGTCTGGGCGACCGACCGCATGGAGCGGGCCGGCTACTACAAGAAGTAACGGGTCCGTCCCGATCCCAACGGGCCGGCGCTTGCGCCGGCCCTCTCTCCCCGATGGCCTGAGGTTCGCGGCAAGATGTTGCAAGACTGGCGCTTTTGGTTCCTGGCTCCGATGGTGCTCGCGCTCGGAATCGTGGTGCTGTTCCCATCGGGCTATCTCGTCTGGATGAGCGTGACGCACTGGATCGTCACCGATCCCAGCGTCTATTTCGATGGCGTCCAGAACTTCGCGACCCTGTTCAGGTCGGCGAGCTTCGCCTCGGCCGTGCAGGTGACGGCGCTCTATCTCGTGCTGTCGACGATCCTGATGCTGATCCTCGCCTTCGGACTGGCGCTGGCACTCTCCGGTCCCAATTCGCCAGGCTTCATCCGCGCCATCGTCGTCATGCCGCTGGTCATTCCGCCCGTCGTTGCCGGCTTCACCTGGCGCTTCCTGATGAATGGCGAGATGGGTTTTCTCGGCGCCTTCGTGCTGCCGAATGTCGGCATCACAACCAACATGCTGGCCAACCCGACCGGTGCGCTGATCTCGATCGTCATCGCCGACGTCTGGAGCCGCACGCCCTTCATGTTCCTGATCTTCCTGGCGGCGCTGCAGGCGATCCCGCGCGACCACTACGAGGCGATCCGCCTCGATGGCGCCAGCGCGCTGCAGGAATTCTGGCTTGTGACGCTGCCGATGATGCGCAGCGCCGTCGTCATCGCCCTCCTGTTCCGCGTCATCGACGCGCTCAACACCTTCGAGCTGATCTACGTGATGACCAAGGGCGGCCCCGGCCGTTCGACCCAGACGCTGTCGCTGCTCGGCTGGAAGACCGCCTTCCAGGGCTTCGACTTCGGCGGCGCCGCCGCCCTCGGCGTCGTCATGCTGGTCGTCACGACCGTCTGCGCCTCGATCGTCTATCGCCGCTTCCTGAGGATGCCGTCATGAGCCATTCGGGTCCCGCCGGACAGAATCCGTTCGCCCGCCTCGGCCGCCTGGCCTTCCTGGGCGCGACGCTGGTCTTCGTGCTGCTGCCGATCGCCTGGCTGGCGCTTGGTTCGCTGAAGACCCGCAACGAGGCCTTGGCGTTGCCGCCCAAGCTGATCTTCACGCCGGACTTCTCCGCCTACCAGAAGATCGTCGCGCAGGGCTTCCTCGGTGCTTTCGGCAACAGCCTGACCATCGCCCTCAGCAATGTCGTGCTGACGCTTCTGCTCGGTACGCCGGCCGCCTATGCGCTGACCCGCATCCGCGGCAAGGTGCAGGACAACCTCTCCTTCTGGGTGTTGTCGATCCGCATGGCGCCGCTCTTCGCCGTCATCCTGCCGCTCTACGTGCTGTTCAAGTCGATCGGCCTGCTCGACACGCGCTTCGCCGTCTCGCTGGCGCATCTCACCATCACGCTGCCGCTCGCGGTCTGGATGCTGATGACCTATTTCCGCAGCGTGCCGGAGGATCTCGACCAGGCGGCGATGCTGGACGGCGCCACGCATCTGCAGATCCTGCTGCTCGTCATCGTGCCGATCGCCCGGCCGATGCTGGCCTCGGTCGCGATCGTCGTCTTCATCCTGTCGTGGAATGAGTTCCTGCTCGCCTTCATCCTGACCTCGCGCGGCTCGCAGACCGTGCCGGTCGCCGTGGCGTCGCTCGCCGGCACCATGTCGTTCGACTGGCCGCTGATCGCCGCCGTCTCGGTCTGCTCGATGATCCCGGCTCTGCTCTTCGTCGGCTTCGCCCAGCGCCATATCGTCTCCGGCCTCGCCTCGGGAGCGGTGAAATGAGCCGCCGTCACATCGTCATCACCGGAGCTGCGCGCGGCATAGGCCGGGCGCTCGCCGAACGCTTCCTCGCCGAAGGCTGGCTCGTCACCGGCATCGACCTCGGCGGCGCGGCGCTCGCCGATTCGACCTATCGCCACGCCGTCGCCGACATCACGGACGAACCCGCTTTCGACGCGGCGCTGGAAGCGGCATGGGACCGGACCCCGGTCTCCGCCGTCATCGGCAACGCGGCGCTGACGGACCTCGCCCATCGCGCCGCGATCGACCTGCCCTATGCCGACTGGCAGCGCATCCTGCGCGTCAATGTCGATGGCGCGTTCCTGACCGGCCGGCTCGCCGGCCGCCGCATGGCGGCGCAGGGCCACGGCAACATCGTCTTCGTCACGTCCTCGCTCGCCTTCCTCGACCAGGCCAAGGCCGAGGACGCGCCCTATTGCACGTCGAAGAGCGGCGTCGAGATGCTGGCCCGCGTGCTGGCGCTCGAACTCGGCCCGAACGGTGTCAACGTCAACACGCTGTTCCCCTCGGTGAAAATCGATACCGGCTTCTTCGCGCACCTTACCGAGACCGAGCGGGCCGAGCTGGCGCCGCCTTCCATCCTCGACCCGGCCGCCCTCTGGCTGGCCGGCCGCGCGCCCGGCTACCGCGGCCCGGTCTCGATCGACCAGGAACGCTACGACGCCGATCCCGCCTATCGGGCGAGCCTCACCCAGGAGGATAAAGCCGCATGAGCGAACCGATGTTCCTCGACGCCGGCCGCGCCACGCTGCCGGAAATCGAACGCTTCATCGAGCGCGTGCCCTTCGCCATCCTGCCCGTCGGCTCGACCGAGCAGCATGGCCCGCACCTGCCGACCAACACCGACACGCTGATCGCCGAACGGATGGCACTCGAGATCGCCAAGAAGAGCTGTGGGCTGGTCCTGCCGGCGGTGCCGCTCGGCTATGCCTGGGTCTGGCGCGACGTGCCGGCGACGCTGACGCTGCGCTTCGACACCTATATGCGCATGATCCGCGACGTCGCCGAGAGCCTCGACCGCTGGGGCATCCACGCCGTCTACGTCGTCTCGGGCCATGGCTCCAACCCGCAGCCGATCAAGCATGCGCTGCGCGAGCTGATCCACGACCAGCTCGACATCAAGATGCTCTACGGCATGTATGGCGGCCTCAAGGAGATGCTCGCCGAGGCCGACAGCAAGCCCTGGCACGACGACATCCACGCCGAGGAAATCGAGACTTCACTGATGCTGGCGATCGCGCCGGAACTGGTCCACATGGACCGCGCTGCGGCCGACTATCCGCCGGTGCCGCCCGACTACGGCAAGTCGGAGCTCTCGATGGGAAATTTCATGCGTACCGGTGTGTTCGGCGACCCGACATCGGCCACCGCCGAAAAGGGTGAGCGCTGGATTTCGCTTGCCGCCGACCGTTCCGCCACCCTCTGGCAGGGCTTTCTCGCCCGGCACGGCCTGATCCCAGGAGAAGACAAATGACTGAAATCATGACCGTCAACGGGCCGATCACGCCCGACCAGCTCGGCATCACCGATTATCACGAGCATCTCTATGTCGAGCCGCCGACCTGGCTGCATAGCAAGGACCCCGACTTCGCGCTCGACTCGGTTGAAAAGTCGGCCGAAGAGCTGCAGAGCTTCGCCAAGGCCGGCGGCCGCACCCTCTGCGAACTGACCGCCGTCGATTTCGGCCGTAACGTCGGCAAGATCAAGGCGATCGCCGACAAGGTGCCCGAGGTCAACGTCATCATGACCGCCGGCTACAACCGGCCGCATTACATGGGCCGCTGGGGCCATGCCGTCGCTGAAGCCGACATGATCCGCGACACGGTGCGCGACCTAACGGTCGGCATCGACGGCACCGACATCAAGGCCGGCATCATCAAGTGCGGCACGGAATACAATAATTTCAACGAGATGGGTCAGAAGCTCGTCCGTGTCGCCGCCGCCGCCTATCGCGAGACCGGCCGACCGGTGATCACCCACACCACCGCCGGCACGATGGGCTACGAGCAGTCGGACCTTCTGATCGAGCAGGGCGTCGACGCGCACCGCATCGCGCTCAGCCACATGGACCGCAATCCCGACGCCCCCGAACACAAGCGCATCGCGGCGATGGGCGTCTATATTGGCTATGACAGCTTCGGCAAGTCGAAATACGGCCCGGAAAGCCGCCGCGTCGCGCTGCTGCGCGACATGATCGATAGCGGCTACGGCCAGCGCCTGCTGATCGGTAACGATCTCGGCCGGCCGAGCTACTGGCGCGCCTATGGCGGCGGCCCCGGCCTCGACTTCGTGCTTACCTCGTTCCGCGCCCGCTTGCTGCAGGAAGGCTTCACCGAGGCCGAGCTGACCATGCTGTTCATCGACAATCCCCGTCGCTTTTTCGCCGGCGAGCGCTGATCCGACATGCAGGCAACGCTTGGCATCGATATCGGGACCTCGGCGGTCAAGGTGGTGGTCGTCGGTGGCGACGGGTCCGTTTTGGCCCGCGCCAGCCGGCCCTATCCGACCCGCACGCCGGCCTCCGGCTTTGTCGAGCAATCGGCCGAAGACTGGTGGGCGGCGACCTGCGCCGCCTGCCGCGATGCGCTCGGGCAGGCTGACGGCACGACAATCGCCGGTGTCGGCCTGTCGGGGCAGTTGAACGGCTTCGTGCTGCTCGACGCGGAGGACCGCATCCTCGGTGAGGCGATCATCTGGCTCGATACCCGCGCGGTGGCGGAGGCACGGGATCTCGACCAGCGCCTCGGCGACCTCCTGCGCCAGCGCGCCGCCACCGAACTGAATCCGATCGCCGTGCTTTCCAAGCTCGCCTGGCTGGCGAGGCACGAGCCCGACCGGCTCGCCCGGACGCGACGCGTCCTGCTGGTCAAGGATTTCATTCTCTGGAAACTGACCGGCGTCGAGGCGACCGACCCTTCGGATGGCTCCGCCACCGGCCTGATGGATGTCGAGACATCGAGCTGGATCGCCGAACTGGCGGACGCCGCCGGCTTCGATCCGAAGATCCTGCCGGCGATCCTGCCCGCCTGCGCCATCGCCGGCGCGGTCACGGAAGACGCCAGCGCAGCAACCGGCCTCGCAGCCGGGACGCCGGTGGTCCCCGGTGGCGGCGACGTCGCGGCCTTGGCCGTCGGCTGTGGCGTGGTGGAACCGGGCGTGCTCGGCGTCACCCTCGGCACCGCCGGCCATGTCGTGCTTTCGGAAGCCGGCCTGCCAGCCGCCCGTACGCATCGGGGCTTCTGGCACATCAGCCACGCCGAACCGGGCCTCTCGATCTGGCTTGGTCTCGTCATGAGCGGCGGCCTCAGCCTCGCCTGGCTGCACCGGCTGCTGTCGTCCTGGCGCGACACACCGTTGAAGTTCGAGGACATGGTCGCCTTCAGCACCGAGGTTCCGCCCGGCGCGCGCGGCCTTGCCTTCGCGCCCTTCCTCGAAGGCGCCGCGACCCCCTACTCCGCCCCGGAAGCGCGCGCAGCCTTCTCCGGCCTCTCCTCATCACATGGCGCCGCCGAGATGGTCGTCGCCGTTATGGAGGGCGTCGCCTTCAACGTCCGCCAGTCGGTCGAGATGTTCCAGGCGCTCGGTGGCCATGTCGACGAGATCCGCGTCGCCGAGGGCGGGGCCCGCGTCGACCGCTGGTGCCAGATCCTGGCCGACGTGCTGCAGCGGCCGCTGGTGCGCATCGAGGAACTCGACGCCTCCAGCGTCGGTGCGGCGCTGATGGCACAGGTCGGTCTCGGCGCCGGCACACTCTCCGACGTGGTCGGGCGCACCGTCGCGTTCGGCCAGCGCTTCGAGCCGGATCCCGGCCGCGCCCCGTCCTATGCCGAAGCCTACCGCCGCTATCTCGACCTCGCCGGCCATACCGTCGGAATCCCGCCGCCACAGTCGGCCTAGACCGCCCCAAACCCATCCGCGCCGACCGGCGGGGCCCTGCCCTCGCCGGAACGATGCCTCACGCCGACACCCCGTCGCGCCAAGACAAGGAAATCTCGATGACCATCACCCGGATCGAACCCGGCCCGCGCATGAGCAACGCCGTCATCCACAACGGCGTCGTCTATCTCTCCGGCCTGGTCGGACGCGACGGCGAGGATGTCGCGTCGCAGACGCGCGCCGCACTCGCCGATGTCGATCGCCTGCTGGCGCTCGCCGGCACCAGCAAGTCGCATCTGATCTCGGCGACGATCTGGCTCGCCGACATCCGCGATTTCCAGGCGATGAACGCCGTCTGGGACGCCTGGGTCGATCCGGCCGCCACGCCCGCCCGCGCCACCGGCGAGGCCCGCCTTGCCAAGGACAAGTACCGCGTCGAGGTGATGATCACCGCCGCCCTGCCCGGCTGAAGCGCGACAGGAGGCGCTCCGGGGCCCGGCTAGCTTGCCGGATGCAGCCCCGGCGCCTCGCTGCCGGTGCTGGCGACATATTCGGTGTAGCCGCCGCCATATTGGTGGATGCCATCCGGCGTCAGTTCCAGCACGCGATTGGAGAGCGCCGCCAGGAAATGGCGGTCATGCGAGACGAAGATCATCGTGCCTTCGAACTCCGACAGCGCCGCAATCAGCATCTCCTTCGTCGCCATATCCAGATGGTTGGTCGGCTCGTCGAGAACGAGGAAGTTCGGCGGGTCGAACAGCATCTTGGCCATGACCAGGCGGGCCTTCTCGCCGCCCGACAGCACGCGGCAGCGCTTGTCGATATCGTCGCCGGAAAAGCCGAAGCAGCCGGCGAGCGCCCGGAGTGAGCCCTGGCCGGCCTGCGGGAACGATCCTTCCAGCGACTCGAACACCGTCTCGTCACCGTCGAGCAGTTCCATCGAGTGCTGCGCGAAATAGCCCATCTTCACGCTACCGCCGAGCGTCACGCTGCCCTGATCCGGCTCGGACGCCCCCGTCACCAGCTTCAGCAGCGTGGACTTTCCCGCGCCGTTGACGCCCAGGATGCACCAGCGCTCCTTGCGCTGGACCTGGAAATCCAGCCCGGCATAGATCGACTGCGCGCCATAGCCCTTGTGCACGTTCTTGAGGCTGACGACGTCGTCACCGGAGCGCGGCGCCGGGCGGAATTCGAACTGCACGGACTGGCGGCGACGCGGCGGTTCGATCCGGTCGATCTTCTCCAGCTTCTTCACTCGGCTCTGCACCTGGGCGGCGTGGGAGGCGCGCGCCTTGAACCGTTCGATGAACTTGATCTCCTTGGCGAGCATGGCCTGCTGGCGCTCGAACTGCGCCTGGCGCTGCTTCTCGCCGAGCGCGCGCTGCTGCTCGTAGAAGTCATAGTTGCCGGCATAGGTGGTGAGCGAGCCGCCGTCGATCTCGACCACCTTGTTGACGATGCGGTTCATGAACTCACGGTCATGCGACGTCATCAGCAAGATGCCGTCATAGCCCTTGAGGAATTCCTCCAGCCAGATCAGGCTCTCCAGATCAAGATGGTTGCTCGGCTCGTCGAGCAACATGCCGTCGGGGCGCATGAGCAGGATGCGGGCGAGCGCCACACGCATCTTCCAGCCGCCCGACAGAGCGCCGACATCGCCGTCCATCCGCTCTTCACTGAAGCGCAGCCCCGCGAGAACCTCGCGCGCGCGGCCCTCCAACGCATAACCGTCCAGTTCCTCGAAACGGCCCTGAACGTCGCCATAGCGCGCGACGATGGCGTCCATCTCGTCCATCCGGTCCGGATCCGCCATGGCGGCCTCGAGCTCGGCCATCTCGGCCGCCAGCTCGCTGACCGGCCCGGCGCCGTCCATCACCGCCGATACGGCGCTGCGGCCCGACATCTCGCCGACATCCTGGCTGAAATAGCCGATGCTGACGCCCGGATCGATCGACACCTGGCCGTCATCCGGCTTCTCCTCACCCGTCACCATCCGGAACAGCGTGGTCTTGCCGGCGCCATTGGGGCCGACGAGGCCGACCTTCTCGCCCTTCTGCAGTCCCATCGAGGCATCGATGAACAGGATCTGGTGGCCGTTCTGCTTGCTGATGTTATCGAGACGAATCATGGGTCCGCGGCGTCTGGGAGGATCTGGAGCGGCCTTATAGCCATTCAGGCGAAGCCGCCCAAATTTTCCGACGCCCGCGCGACCGGGGCCAAGCCGAATCGGGGTCTTGCCGCCGAGGCGTATTCGCTTGGCGGGCAGCCGACGCGGTGGCTGAAGGCGGTGCTGAAGGCGCTTGCCGATTGGTAGCCGACGGCCAGGGCGACTTCCTCCAGCGTACCGGCGTCCCGTTGCAGCGCATCCTTGGCGAGAGCCATCCGCCAGCCCAGCAGATATTCGACCGGCGCGACACCGACCGCCTCGGCGAAGCGCCGTGCGAACACCGAGCGCGACATGCCGACCCGACGCGCCAACTCGCCGACCGTCCAGCCGCGCGCGACATCGGCGTGGATATGGGCCAGAGCCTGGGCCAGCTGTGGCTGGGCCAGCCCGCCAAGCAGGCCGACATGGGGGGACCATTCCGGCGCGCCCCGTCGCAGGGTTTCGATCAGCATCACCTCGATCAGGCGGCACAGGATGGCGTCGCGGCCGGACCGGGTGTCGTCCGCCTCCTCCCGGATGATCGACACCAGAGCCCGCAGTCGGGCCGCAGTCTGCTCCGCCGCCGGCACATGGACAAAGCGTGGCAACAGGCCGATCAGCAAGTCGGCATTGGCGGGTTCGCATTGGATGAGCCCGCCGAGGATTCGCGTGGTGGGGGCGGTGCCGATGTCGCCGACGCGGACCTCGCCGTCGACATGGTGCTCCGCCTTGAAGCTCTCGTCGGAGAGATGGATCTCGGCACCCGGATCGCTGAAGAAGCAGTCACTCATCGGCCTGGCGGAGAGAATGTAGTCGCCTTGCCGCAAATCGAGCGCGGTCTCCCCATCCGCCTGGAACCAGCAGCGACCTTCCGTGACGAAATAGAAGGTCGGACCCGGCTGCTCGGGCACCCGCACGCCCCATTGCCCGGAACCGGACAGGCTCCCAAGCAGAACGGTGGCGGGCCGCAGCAGGCGGATGACATCAGTCAACGCATCCATTGGGACGATCCATAACGATATCAGGATAATGCATTATAGATCGAACCGTCTCCTGGAGCTAGTCCTTGGCCATCCCACCAAAGGAGCCAGGAAATGACCCAGACCATCCTCATCACCGGCTGTTCGACCGGCCTCGGCAAGATGACCGCCTCGCACTTTGCCGCCCAGGGCTGGAATGTTGTCGCCACCATGCGCAAGCCGGAGCCTGACCTCGCCGCCGCCTATCCCGACCGGGTTCTCGTCCACGCGCTCGACGTGTCCGACCCTCGCAGCATCGATGCTGCCATCCGGGCCGGCATCGAGCGCTTTGGTGCTCTCGACGCCGTCGTCAACAATGCCGGTATCACCATGGTATCGGTGTTCGAGGCAACGCCCACGGAGGCGATCCGTCAGATCTTCGAAACCAATGTCTTCGGGCTGATGAACGTAACGCGCGCCGTGCTGCCCTATCTGCGCCAGCGCAAGGGCGGCACCATCGTCAATGTCAGTTCGGGCGTCGGCCTGGTAGGCGTGCCGCTGCTGTCGATCTACGTCGCCTCCAAGCAAGCGGTCGAAGGCCTTTCCGAGTCCCTCGCCTACGAGCTGGAATCGCAGAACATCCGGATCAAGCTGGTCGAGCCGGGCGCGATGCGAAGCACCAGCTTTACCAGTTCGGGCATGGCGGCATCCGCCGAAGCGCCGGTGCCGGACGCCTACCGAGCCTATTTCGACCACGCGCTGCAATCGATGATCGACTATCCGTTCGCATCGACGGAAGAACGCTCGGTCGTCGATGCGATCTTTGAAGCCGCCGCGGATCGGTCACACCGGCTGCGCTATGTCGTCGGGCCGGATGTCGAGGAATATGCCCGCCTCCGCTGGTCGACCTCCGAAGAGCAGTATCAGGACGGAATGGGACGTCTGATGGGGCAGACAGTCTGGCGCGACATGGCACAGTGAGGTTCGCCTTGGCGCGGGGGGCTGCCCCCCGGATCAGCCCGTTGTGACGGTCCGGATCGGCAACCGAGATGAGAACGGCCGCCGTCGCGACATCGGACCCTTTCGCACCGGCCCGCGTTCGGGCGGCTCGCCCGGTGCCGTCGCGCAAGGATGGGCGCCGGAAGCATAAAGTCCACCACAAGCCAGTATTCCCTCCATCACCCCATTTTACGCTTCGTTCACCGGTATGGGCGCCTAGTTGCGGCCAAGATCTGGATCCCCACACCGTTGGCTGCATCTGATCATGATAGAATTTCTTGCCTCGATCGCGGAAATCAGCGTTCTACTGTTTGGCGCGCTGCTGCTCGTCGCCCAACTCGCAGCCCTGGAAATCGGGATCCGTCTCGGGCTGTCGCGGCCGCCGGCCGCTGGACAGTCCGAGACCGTTGGCGTTGTGGTCGGCGGCATGCTGGGGCTCCTGGCCTTCGTCCTCGCATTGACGCTGACCTTCGCAAACACACGCTATGCCGAGCGTCGACAAGGGACCCTGATCGAAGCGAATGCGATCGGAACGGCGTGGCTGCGTGCCAAGGCCATCGGCGCGCCGCGGAGCGAGGAAATCGCGAGATTGATCGAGACCTATAACGGCATCCGCAAAGACTTCATCCTCGCTGAGAACGGATCCGGCACCGTCGCGACAATCATCGACCGCACCAATGCGATGCAGTCGGAAATCTGGGGCCAGCTTTCCGGTCTGGTGCGCGAACAGCCCGGCCCGATCTCAGCATCCCTGATGGCGGCCCTCAATGACATGTTCGACGCTGCGACCAGCGAACGCTTCGCCTTCGAGACCAGCCTGCCACGGCAGATCCTGTTGCTCCTGCTCGCCATGACGCTTCTCAGCATGGGATGTCTTGGCTACCAGCAGGGTCTGAAGGAAAAGCAGTCGCGGGTGCTGCTTGTGCTGCTATCCGTGATGTGGACCATCGTCATTGTCGACATTCTCGATCTGTCGGCTCCCCGGCTCGGCAACCTCCGGACCAATGCCGCTATCTATGACTGGACGGCCAGCAGCTTTCAGAGTGGCCTGACCGTGCCACCGATCCCTGGCAGTCCATAGATCTCGAACGTCTGGACAGGTGCGGGCGCTCGGTCAGACGCGTCTGGAAGACAGGATGCGTGTGGATGGGACCCCGACAGCAACCGCGAGATCATGATCGCGGGCCCGCGATGCCGAACCGGGCGATCAATCCACCGACCTTGGCCGGACTGAACACGTCGTCAAGGATGAGATGGGCGGCGCCGAACAGAGCGCTGTCGGCATCCGGCTCGGCCAGGACGATGCGAAGATCGCGCGTGGCGAGCGGCAGGCAGCGCTGGTAGATCAGCTCGCGAATGCCGGACAAGAGGATCTCGCCGCCGCGCGCCAGCGTGCCGCCGACGACGATCAGGCTCGGATTGATGATGCTGACGACGTCCGAGGCAACCTCGCCGATCGTCCGGCCGGCCTTGCGAAGCAGCATGATCGCCTCCGGCGTCTGGCTCTCGACCAGCCCGATGACGTCGCGGGCGTTTTCGGCCGGAAAGCCGAGCCGGGACAGGTCGCGGGCGATCGCCCAGCCAGCCGCCCGCGCCTCGACGCAGCCGAACTTGCCGCAACGGCAGAGCGGCGCATCGTCGGAAAGGAACTGGATGTGGCCGATATCGCCCGCGGCCCCCTGCGCGCCGCGAAACACCTGGCCGCTGGCGATGAAGCCGCTGCCGATGCCTGTGCCCGCCTTGATGAACAGCATGTCGTCGACGCCGGGAAAATTGTGCCGGTACTCGTAGAGCGTCATCAGGTTCACGTCGTTCTCGACATAGAAGGGAGCGCCCAGCGCCCCCTGCAGGCGCGCGATGATGTCGTATTCGTCCCAGCCCGACAGCACCGAGGGGCCGACGACGCGCCCACGCTTGAAGTCGACCGGCGTCGGCAGGCTCAGCCCGACGCCGAGCAGGACGCCGTGGCTGGACCTTGCCTCCTGCGCAAGCCTTCCCAGCTCGGCGGCGATGCGCCCGAGCGTGGCGGCGGGGCCCTCGGCGACGCTGAACGGAATCGTGCTCTGGCGGATCACGGCGGGCGTCAAATCCATCGCGGCGAGATGGATATGCGTCTCGCCGATATTGGCGACCAGCAAAAAGGCGGCCGTCTCGTTGACGGCGAGGACGCGTGTCGGTCGGCCGCCGCTCGGCAGCGTCCGGGAGGTCTCGCGCACCAGACCGGCGGCGAGCAGCGCGCCCAGCCGCTGCGTGACGGTGACGCGGGACAGCCCCGAAGCGGTGAGCAGGTCCGAACGCGACGTCGCCGCGCGCGAGGCGACCAGCGACAGAATTTCCCCCGCATTGGCCAGCGAGGACAGATCCGCCGACGTTGCGTCCTTCAGCATTCGAAGCTCCTGTTTCCAGCTGAGGTTTATCGACAAACGCTGAAGAGATGAAGCCGGAAATCGAAAGGTCCACGCACCACTTATGTTCAATAATTTACATTATTGACCGATTTATTGAAAATATCCTATTTAATAGGGATAGCCACGAACCGCATCGAAGCGATCGATGCGGGGTCGACCGCCGATCTCCAGCGAGAGTGCCCCCATGTTTCAGCACCGTGTCCCGAGGGACGAGACGAGCATGGTGGGCCGATGACGCGCTCCTTTCTCATCGGGCTCGATTACGGTTCGGAATCGGCGCGCGGCGTGCTGATCGACGCCGCCAGCGGACATCAGGTCGAAAGCCATGTTCACGCCTATCGCCACGGGATCCTGACGCGGACGCTGCCCGACGGCACACCGCTTTCGCGCGGCTGGGCTCTGCAGGTCGCGGCGGACTATCTCGAGGCAGCGGCGGATATTCTGACCGTGCTCGGCGGCGGGCGGCAGATCCTCTCCATCGGCGCCGGCTTCACCGCGAGCTCGCCCCTGCCGGCGACGGAAACGGGCACGCCGCTGTCGGAGATCCATCCGGGAAATCCGCATGCCTATGTGAAGCTCTGGAAGCATCGCGCCGCACAGCCCTATGCCGACGCCATCAACAAGACAGGCGGCGGATTCCTGGCCAATTTCGGCGGCAAGCTCTCCGGCGAATGGCTGCTGGCCAAGGCGGCGCAGATCGAGGCCGAGGCGCCGGATATCTGGGCCGAGACGGGTCGCTTCATCGAGGGCGGCGACTGGCTGGTCTGGCAACTGACCGGCATCGAGGCGCGCGGCCTCGGCCTGGCCGCCTACAAGGCGCAGTATTCCACCGAGGCCGGCTATCCCTCAAGCGTGGTGGCGGGGCTTGCGCCAAAACTGGCGCCGCCGCTCGCGGCCGGTGCCACCGCCGGCGCGCTGACCGAAAGCTGGCGTCAAAAGACTGGCATCGAAGGCCCGGCCATTGTCAGCGTTGCGACGATCGATTCCCATGTCGTGCTGCCGGCAATCCACGCCGTCTCGAGCGGTTGCCTCGTCGGTGCGCTCGGAACCTCGGCCGCTTATCTCCTGCTCAGCGACGAATTCCGCCCCCTCCCCGCCGGCATCGAGGGCGTGGCGAAAGACGGCGCTGTGCGCGGATTGTGGTGCTACGAGGCCGGCCAGGCGAGCTTCGGTGACACGCTGAGCTGGTTCGTGAAGACATTTCCACGCGGCGCCAGCGAAGCGGAGAGTTTTGCAGCCTACAATCGCGAGGCGGCGGCACTCGCCCCGGCCGCCAACTCCCTCCTCGCGCTCGACTGGTGGAACGGAAACCGGGTGCCGTTCGCCGATTCCGAGCTGACCGGGCTGCTGCTCGGCCTCTCGATGGAGACGACCGCCGTCGACATCTACCGCGCGCTGATGGAGGCGCTCTGTCACGGCGCCCGCAACGTTGTCGGCCGCTTCGAGGCCGCCGGCTTCGCGATCGAGCGGATCCTGATGACGAGCGGCCTCGCCCGCAACAATCCGGAGCTGGTGGCGATCCTGGCCGACATCCTCGAACGCGTCATCGAGGTGCCGGAGATCGAGCATCCGACCGCCGTCGGCGCGGCGATCCATGGCGCGGTCGCCGCCGGCATTGTCGCGAGCTTCCAGGACGGCGCGGCGCGGTTCGGCGCGCGCGCGTTCAAGACCTACGAGCCTCGCGCGGCGAACGCGGCGGCGCATCGCGCGCTCTATCAGCACTACCAGAACCTCAGCGCCGATGCCGTCTTGCACGCGGCGATGCACGATCTCGGCCGCCTCGCGTCGACGCGCGCCGGCGGGGCTTCGGATCGCTGATTTAATTAAGATCAGAAATATACAAAAGATAGCTTAGTGTGTTTGACTTTATCCAAAATGAGTGAATTAATCCTCGTCAGCCTTTGAGGAGAAAGGCGGGAACGAGAAGCTAAAGAGCTCCAGTTCAACGCAAATCTGGGAGGATTGCATGATCTCCAATCGCAGTCGTATGTCGCCTGTATCCGCGCTGAAGGCCGGATTGAAAGTCACGATCTTCGGCCTCGCGCTCAGCGGCGCCGCCATGCAGGCCGCCTCGGCCGAGGAGGTCATCGTCGGCCTCGTCACCAAGACCGAGGTGAACCCGTTCTTCGTCAAGATGCGCCAGGCCGCCGAGGAGCAGGCCAAGGCCAAGAATGTCAAGCTGATCGCCCGCGCGGGCAAGTTCGACGGCGACAACGAAGGCCAGGTCGCCGCGATCGAGGATCTGATCAGCGCCGGCGCCAAGGGCATCCTGGTCACCCCGAACAACTCGTCCGGCATGCTCGGCATCATCAAGAAGGCACGCGACGCGGGCGTCCTGGTGATCGCCCTCGATACCGCCACCGACCCGGCCGACGCCGTCGACGCGACGTTCGCCACCGACAACTTCCAGGCCGGCGTGCAGCAGGGCGCCTATGCCCGTAAGGCGATGGGCGACATGAAGGCCGTCGTCGCCATGCTCGATGGCACCCCGGGCGGCACGGTCGACACGTTCCGTCATGACGGCTACCTGAAGGGCTTCGGCATTGCCGAGGGCGATCCCTCGATCGCCGGCTCCGCCATCACCAATGGCGCGCAGGACAAGGGCCAGGTCGGCATGGAGAACCTTCTCTCCAAGAATGGCGACATCAACGCCGTCTACACGATCAACGAGCCGGCCGCCGCCGGCGCCTTCGCCGCGCTGAAGTCGTTCGGCAAGGAAGACGCGGTGATGCTGACCTCGATCGACGGCGGCTGCGCCGGCGTGCGTGACGTCAAGGACGGCAAGATCGCCGCCACCGTCATGCAGTTCCCCTACAAGATGGCGGCCATGGGCGTCGACGCCGTCGCCGAATACGCTGCCTCCGGCAAGAAGCCGAGCGGCTTCGTCGATACCGGCTCGTATCTGATCACCGACAAGCCGGTGGACGGCATCGAGTCCAAGGACACCGCCTGGGGCCTCGAGAACTGCTGGGGCGACTGACGACACCATCTCCCGGAAGAGCCAATCCTTCGACCTGATAGCGCTTCGCGCCACGGGTCGGGGGCTTGGCTCGACCGGGAGGTTTGATGGTTTGCTTACCCGTCAGGCTTGAGGTTCAGATGACTGCTTCTTCCGCGACTGTGGCCACGCCGCGCGCCGGGCTGATGGCGCGCATCGTCGGCACGCCCTCCGTGGGTCCGCTCCTGGTGCTGCTCGTCTTCGGCACCATCTTCGCACTGACCAATCCACGCTTTCTCGCCAGCCAGAACCTCTCGATCATCCTGCAGCAGACGGTGATCATCGGCACGCTGGCGATCGGCCAGACGCTGATCATCCTGACCGCCGGCATCGATCTCGCCGTGGGCGCCATCGCCGTGCTGGGCACGATCATCGCCGGCAAGCTAGTGGCGAACGGCTATGATCCCGTCCTCTCCATGGCCTTCGCCGTGCTCGTCTGCACAGCGGCCGGCGCCGCGGCGGGCGGGCTGATCAGCGGCCTGAAGCTGCCGCCCTTCATCGTCACGCTCGGCATTCTCGGCATCCTGACCGCCGCGCTGCGCCTGATCTCGGCCGGCGGCGCCTTCCCGGTCCGCGACGCGTTCCTCGGCTGGACCGGCAACAGTGTCAAACCGTTCGGCTTCGTCGTCACCTATGGCGTGATGATCATGCTGCTGCTCTACGCCGTCGTCTGGTATCTGCTGAACGAGACGAAGTGGGGCCGGCACGTCTATGCCATCGGCAACAATCCGGAAGCCGCCCGCCTCGTCGGCATCCCGGTGCGCCGCCATCTGCTCTCGGTCTATGTACTCGCCGGCTTCCTCTATGGCATCGGCGCCTGGCTGGCGCTCGGACGCATCCCCAACGCCGACCCCAATTCGCTGCAGACCGCCAATCTCGATTCCATCACCGCTGTGGTAATCGGCGGCACCAGCCTGTTCGGCGGACGCGGCGGCCTGGTCGGCACGCTGATCGGCGCCCTGATCGTCGGCGTGCTGCGCAACGGTCTCACCCTCGCCGGCATCGATCCGCTCTGGCAGGATCTCGTCACCGGTGTCCTTGTCATCGTCGCGGTCGCGCTCGACCAGATGTCCCGCAGGAGGCGCTGATGTCGCTCGCTCCAGCCGCCCGTGACGCCACCCGAGGCGAAGTCGTCCTCGAGGCGCGCAACATCACCAAGCACTATGGCCACCTCGTCGCCCTCGACGGCGTCGATTTCGAACTGCGCGCCGGCGAGATCCTCGCCGTCGTCGGCGACAACGGCGCCGGCAAGTCGACGCTGATCAAGGCGCTGACCGGCGCCGTGCGCCCCGACAGCGGCGAGATCCTGCTCGATGGGCAGCCGGTGCACTTCAAGGGCCCCCTCGATGCGCGCCAGCGTGGCATCGAGACGGTCTATCAGGACCTCGCCGTCGCCCCCGCGCTCGATATCGCCAGCAATCTGTTTCTCGGCCGCGAGCGCCGCCGCGGCGGCATCATGGGCACCGTGTTCCGCCGCCTCGACAAGCCCGGCATGCGCGCCGAGGCGGAGCGCAGCATGGCGGAGCTCAAGTTCCGGTTGCCCTCGATCAACAGCCCCGTCGAGACGCTCTCGGGCGGCCAGCGGCAAGGCGTCGCCGTCGCCCGCGCCGCCGTCTTCGCCCGCAAGCTCGTCATCATGGACGAACCGACCGCAGCCCTCGGCGTGCGGGAGACCGGCCAGGTGCTGGAGCTGATCAAGACGATCCGCGATCGCGGCCTGCCCGTCGTGCTGATCAGCCACAACATGCCGAACGTCTTCGAGCTGGCCGACCGCATTCACATCATGCGGCTTGGCCGGCGGGCGGGGGTCGTCAGCCCCAAGACCCATTCGATGGCCGATGTCGTCGCCATCATGACCGGCGCGGTCGAAATCTAGTCGCCATCCATCCCGACGGGCATCGCCCTGTCATCCGAAACCGGAGAATTCCATGTTCCGCCTTGACCAGAAGCTGGAGCGCATCCGTTCCGGCAACTACAGCCGCAGCGACTTCATCATTGCCGACGCCAAGGACGGCGACATGGGCCCCAGCATCACGTCCTGCGGGCCGAAGCGCGAGAAGGACGGCAGCTGGAACCGCTACTACACGAGGGCGGAATTCCTCGACAACATCCGCGCCGTGGTCGAGCAGGACATCGTCGACATCATGCTGACGTCGGCGTCCAACATGGAAACGCTGATCGACATGGGCGTCTATCGCGGCAGCGCGATCAAGCCCGCCATCCGCGCCAACGACACGACGGACGTCTGGGTCGGCCGCGGCGCCAGCTACGTCAAGCAGCCCTCGCGCGCCTTCCGTACGGCGTCACTGCCGCGCGTCACCACCGGCTCGATCGATCCGGCGCCCGGAGCGCCAATCACCGGCACCGATCTCGGCCTCTATTCGATTACCTTCAACAACGACCTCGAACACGATATGGCGTCGCTCGAGGCCTTCACCGACTTCCGGGACGACGCGGCCCGCAACAACTTCAAGTACTTCCTCGAAGTGTTCAATCCGAACGTCGCCTGCGGCGTCGATCCCGACCTGGTGCCGCACTACATCAACGATTGCATCATGCGTTGCCTCGCCGGCGTCATGAAGGCCGACCGGCCGCGGTTCCTGAAGATAGCCTATAACGGCCCGAAGGCGCTCGAAGAGTTGGCGTCCTACGACAGCAGCATCGTCGTCGGCGTGCTCGGCGGCGGCGCCGGGACCACGCGCGACTGCTTCGAGCTGCTCTCCCAGGCCGAGCGCTACGGCGCCCGGGTCGCCCTGTTCGGCCGCAAGATCAACCTCGCCGAGGATCCTCTGGCGATGATCACCTTCATGCGCGCCATCACCGACGGCACCCTGCAGCCGGTCGAGGCGGTCAAGGCCTATCACGGCAGCCTGCAGAAGAGCGGCATCACGCCGTTGCGTGATTTGGCGGCCGATAGCGAGATCACCGAAAAGCCCCTCAAGGCAGGCTAGGGTTAGGCGCCATGTCCGAGCATCGCCGGGGTATCGTCACCGGGGGCACCTGGTGCGTCGACTACAATCGGGTCGTGACGCACTGGCCCGAGGAAGACGGCATGGCCGAGATCGTCGGCGAGGAACGCCATGGCGGCGGCTCGGCCTGCAACCTGGCTATCGACATCAAGCGCCTCGATCCGGACATGCCGGTCGACACGATCGGCGTGGTCGGCAGCGACGAGGCGGGACGATACCTCGTCTCGCTCGCGGAAGAATTCGGCATCGGTACGGACCAACTGACCGTGACCGACGCCATGGGGACCCAGTTCTGCGACGCCTATGTGTCGCGGATCACCCATCGCCGCACCCATGTCTACAGCGTCGGCGCGGCCGGGCTGCTGACGCCGGAGCAGTTCGATTTCTCCGCGACCCGTGCCCGCTACCTGCACCTCGGGCTTCCCGGCGTGCACCGCCAGCTCGACGCCCCGCATGGCAGCGACGAAAGCGGCTGGGTCACGGTCCTGAAGATGGCCCGCGCCGCCGGATTGAAGACCAATCTCGAGCTGGCGAGCATCGAGAAGGAGCTGTTGCTCAAACTCACCCTGCCCTGCCTGCCGCATCTCGACTTCATCATCGTCAACGATCACGAGATCGGCGCGCTTGCCGGCATGGCGACCGTGCAGCACGGGGTGACGGACATCGACGCCTGCCAGCAGGCCGCCCTCAGGGTGTTGGAGAAGGGGGCGATGTCGGTCGTCGTGGTCCACTGCCCGGCGGTCGCCATCGCGGTCAGCCGCGACGGCCAACGGCTGATCAAGCCGTCCGTCGCCATCCCGCCGGAGCTGGTCGTCGGCGCCAATGGCGCGGGCGACGCCTTCGCCGCCGGCATGCTCTATGGTCTGCATGAGGCGTGGGCGCTGGAGGACAGCGTCCGGCTCGCCCACGCGGCCGCGGCGGCGTCCCTGCGCAGCATTTCGACCACGGTCACGGTCGAGAGCTGGCGGAAATGCCTGGATCTGGCCCAGACCTGGGGATGGCGGTAGCCCAGCGAACCGGCCGGGCGCCAGCGGGAAGCCTGATCGCGGAGCCGACTTCCCCTTGGACCAACCCTCCGTTGGCGCGGGACCCTTCCGCCTGGCTCGATATCAGCGGATTTGCGCGCGCATTTCCAACGTTCCTCCAAGCTGTGCCGGTGGCGATCGGGTCCTGCGATCATCGCTGGCGCTTCGAAGGCGAGCGCGGGGGACCTAGTTCCGTCGCCCCCTCGTCGCCGCAGGCTGGTCGGGCACACCGCCCTTGGACCAGGCCTTCGCGCTCCGATCCCTCGGCATCAAGATCGTCTCGATATCCGGACGCAGGAATCCATTTGACTCCCTCCCAGCGCTACTTATACGTATAAATAATACGTATAAGAGGACGCGCAGTGTCGAACAGACCGACGCAGAAAGATGTCGCCATCCGGGCCGGGGTCTCCCAGGCAACGGTGTCGATGGTGCTGGGGGGCGCGAGCACGCAGTCGGTCTCCGCCGAGACCGTCCAGCGGATCCGGGCCGTTGCCGAGGAACTCGGCTACGTGCCGAACCGCTTCGCCCAGGCGCTGAAGACGCGCCGCACGATGACGATCGCCTGCATCGTTCCCGACATCACCAACCCCTTTTATCCCGGCCTCATCCGCGGCGTGCAGAAGATCGCCCAGGACCACGACTACGATGTCATCGCGGTCAACACCGACGGCGTTCCGGCGCGCGAGCGGCACTTCCTCGACTGGGCGCGGCAAGGCCGCGTCGACGGCGTCATCGGTGTCTTCTTCACCGTGCGCGTCCAGGACTTCGTGCCCCTGCTCAATATCGGCATTCCGGTGGTCCGGATTGAATCGGCCAAGAAGCGGGGCGGCGATCTGGCCATTGACGACATCTTCGTCGACAGTCACGCCGCCGCGATTTCCGTGACCGAGCATCTGATTGCCAAGGGCCATCGGCGCATCGCGATGGTTGCCGGCAGCGGTGGCCCGCAGGGTGTGCGCGTCGAGGGCTATCGCGAGGCGCTCGGCCGCGCCGGCATCGAGCCGCTGGTCGCCATCGAGAGCGCCTTCAGCGAGACGGGCGGATTCCGCGCCGCCGAGGCCATCATGGCGACGGGATACGCGCCGACCGCGATCTTCGCCGCCAATGATTTGATGGCGATCGGCGTCATGCAGGCGATCCGCGAGCGCGGCATCGACATTCCCGGCCAGATCGCCGTCTTCGGCTTCGACGACATATCGGCTGCCCGGCTGGTCACCCCGCCGCTCAGCACGGTCGCACAGTTTCAGGACCGGATGGGCGAGAAGGCCGCCGAAATCCTGATCGAGCGCTTGAGCGGGTCCCGCTCGGGTGGAGGCACCATTGAGGAAATGCCGTTCCAGTTGATCGAGCGCGGCACCGTCTAGACGTCAGATTGATCCCAGGAGGAAACCAATGAAGAGACGCACATTCATCGCCGGCACGCTCGGACTGCTGGCCAGCAGCGCCCTGATCGGCCCCGCCCTTGCCCAGGGCAAGACCATCACCTGGTGGTATGAGAGCGCCGATCCGAAGCAGCAGGGCTACATCAAGTCCGGCATCATCGAGCCCTTCAACGCCGCGAACCCGGACTTCAACCTGACCATCGACTATCGCGGCACCGAGCTCGACAAGCAGATGCGGGTGGCGCTGCTTTCCGGCAATGGCCCGGACATCGTCTACACGGCCGGTCCGACCTATGTCGCGCCGATGGCCCGCGCCGGCCAGCTGCTGGCGCTGGACGACTATGTCACCCGCTATGGCTGGAACGACCGGATCCTCCCGGTCTTCCTCGAGATGGGCAAGTATGACGGCAAGCTCTATGCGCTGCCGAAGACCTACGAGACGCTCGGCCTCTTCTACAACAAGACCCTGTTTGAGAAGCACGGCTGGAAGGCTCCGACGACGATCGCCGAGCTCGAGACGCTGGCCGACGCCATGCTCGCCGAGAAGATCGTGCCCTTCGCCTCGGGCAACGCCAACTGGCGCCCGGCCAACGAGCACTATGTCTCGATCGCGCTCAACTCGATCGCCGGCCCCGAGAATGTCTACAAGGCGCTGAAGGGCGAGTTGCCCTGGACGGCCGAGCCCTTCGTCAAGGCGATCGATACGCTGAACAGCTGGTGGCAGAAGGGCTATTTCGGCCCGAACTACTTCTCGCTCAGCGACGAGCAGTCCTTCGCCCAGATGGCGTCCGGACAGGCCGGCATGATGCCGTCTGGCACCTGGCAGTTCCAGCGCGTCAATACCTACTTCCCGCCCGCCAATGCCGAAGTCGGCTTTGTCGGCTTCCCGAGCGCCGAGGGCGTCAGCGGTCCGGTCTATCCGCTCGGCGTCGGCTCGACCTTTTCGGTCGCGGCCACCTCGAAGAATGCCGACGGCGCCGCGGCGGCGATCGACTACATCTTCTCCGACAAGGTCTACGGCGTCATGAATTCGTCCTGGCCGGGCGAGTGGAACACGCCGCTGGCGGATCTTTCCAAGGTGCAGGTCGACAATGGCCTGCCGATCTACACCGAGGCGATGAAGACGCTCGCCGAGGCCGTCGGCGACAACCAGTACGGCTACACCACCTGGACCTTCCTGCCGCCGGCGACCAATTCCTACCTGGTCAGCGGCATTGAGGAAGTCTGGCTCGGCCGCAGCACCACCGCGCAGTTCCTGGAGCAGCTGAACGCGACGTTCCTGCAGGAAAAGGCCGACGGCAAGGTGCCCGCCATCCCCGCCCGGTAACCCCCACGCCAGACGGAGCGGCGGCGCGATCGGCGCCGCCGCTCCCTCCAGCGGAGACCTCAGCATGCATCGGCTCTATCTCGTCCCGACATTGCTCATCAATGTCGTCATCATCTTCATTCCGGCACTCCTGACCGTTGCACTGGCCTTCTTCCGCTGGGACGGCATCACGACGCCCGTCTTTGTCGGGCTGCAGAATTTCCAGGCCTTGTGGTTCGATCGCGTGTTCTGGACCGCGCTCACCAACAATCTGATCTGGACGGGCCTGTTCCTGACTATCCCGATCTTCATGGGGTTACTGGCGGCGACGCTGCTCCTGGTCGCCCGCCGCGGCAGCATGTTCTTCCAGGTCATCTATTTCCTGCCGATGATCATCGCCACCGCCATCCTGGCGCGCGTCTGGCAGGGCATGATCTTCAGCCCGGTCTCCGGCGTGAACGGCATGCTGCAGCGCATGGGCTTCCCCACGATCGATCCGCTGACGCAGCCCTCCACGGCGCTGCTCGGCATCGCCACGGTGGATCTCTGGCACTGGTGGGGCTTTCTCTGCGTGATCTTCTTCGCAGCGCTGCGCCAGGTGCCGCAGGAGCAGATCGAATTCGCTCGCCTGGAAGGCGCCAGCTTCTGGCAGATCATGCGCCACGTGCTGATCCCGGCGATCCGGCCGACCATCACGCTGATGATGATCATGACCGTGATCTGGTCGTTCCTCGTCTTTGACTTCGTCTACATCCTGACCCAGGGCGGCCCGGCCTTCTCCAGCGAAGTGCTCTCCACCCTCGCCTATCGCAGCGCCTTCTACGACCTTGCCGTCGGCAAGGCCGCGGCCGTCGCCGTCGTCATCAGCCTGTTCGGCCTGGTCGCGACCGCCTTCTACATCCGGGCGCAGACCAGGGAGTTCCAGTCGTGAAGCACGAAGTGAAACTGGTCGAGAGCCGGACGACCCTCACCCTTACCTATGCGGTGCTCAGCATCGCGCTTGTTATCACGCTGTTTCCGATCGCGCTGCTGGTGCTCAACTCCGTCAAGCCGGCGGCGCAGATCGTGCAGAACCCGCTGGCATGGCCCGAAACGTTCCGCTGGGACAATTTCACCCGCGCCTGGGAGGACGCTCGCTTCTCCACCACGATGCTGAACTCGGCCATCCTGACGGCGACCACCATAGTCCTGGTGTGCTCGACGTCGTCGCTGACGGCCTATGTACTGGCCCGGCGCAAGATCGAAAGCTGGAAGATCGTCACCTTCTACCTGCTCGGCACGACAACGGCGCCGATCCAGCTCTTCCTGTTCCCGCTCTATTTCGGCTTCGCCAAGCTCGGGCTGATCAACAACCCCTTCGCCGTCGCGCTGATCTACACGGCGATCTTCTCGCCCTTCGCCGTCATGCTGCTCCGCACCTATTTCCTCGCCATTCCGCGCGAGCTGGAAGAAGCGGCGCAGATCGACGGCGCCAATCACTGGCAGATCTTCACCCGGGTGATGCTGCCGATCGTCTCACCCGGCATCCTGACCGTCGCGCTGATCATCGGGCTCTATTCCTGGAACGAGTTCCTGATCGCCACGACCTTCCTGCAGGGCGCCGACAACATGACGGCGATCGTCTCCTTCTTCCTGCTGAGCGGCCAGTACAGCTCGGACTGGGGTGAGATCATGGCCGCCGCGCTGATCATCGTCCTTCCCGTCGTCATCCTCTTCGTCCTGCTGCAGCGCCGCTTCATCGAAGGCATGGCCGGCGGCTCGGTGAAGGGCTGAGAACAAAGTTTCCATGGAGGCAACATTGACCCTACCGAACGACTATCTGGACCGCGTCTATGCCGGCGTTCTCGGCAAGCTGATCGGCGTCTATCTCGGCCGCCCGTTCGAGGGCTGGACCTACCAGCGCATCATGGAAGAGCTCGGGCCGATCGACTATTACGTCCACGATCGCCTCGACCAGCCGCTCGTCGTCACCGATGACGACGTCGCCGGCACCTTCACCTTCGTCCGTGCGCTGGAAGACTACGGCATCTCGCCGGACCTTTCGGCCGAGGACATCGGCAAGGCCTGGCTCAACTACATCGTCGAGGAGCGCTCGATCCTATGGTGGGGCGGCGTCGGCAACTCGACCGAGCACACCGCCTGGATCAACCTGAAGAAGGGTATCCCCGCCCCCGCTTCCGGCTCGATCGCCGTCAATGGTGAGCCAGTCGCCGAGCAGATCGGCGCGCAGATTTTCATCGACGGCTGGGCACTCGTCGCGCCGAACCAGCCGAAGCTGGCGGCAAAGCTCGCCGAGCAGGCCGGCAAGGTCAGCCATGACGGTGAATCCGTCTATGCGGCCATGCTCTGGGCGGCGATGGAAGCCGAAGCCTTCAAGAGCCGCGACATCGACCACCTGCTCGACGTTGGCCTCTCGGTCATTCCGGCCGACAGCCTGATCGCCAAGCTGATCGCCGACGTCCGCCGCTGGCACAAGGAGAACGCCGACTGGCGCGTCGCCCGCCAGCTGATCCAGGACCACTACGGCTACGACAAATATCCCGGCAACTGCCACGTCGTGCCGAACCACGCGCTGATGATCATGTCGGTGCTCTATGCGCCAGACGATTTCCAGAAGGCGCAGATGATCGTCAACACGTCGGGCTGGGACACCGACTGCAACGCCGGCAATGTGGGCTGCCTGATGGGCATCATGCTCGGCCTCGACGGCATCGAGGCCGGCCCGGATTGGCGCGGCCCGATCGCCGACCGGCTGCTGATCTCCTCGGCCGATGGCGGCAATTCGATCAACGACGCCGTCCGCGTTTCCTACTACCTCGCCAATCTCGGCCGCCTGCTCGCCGGCGAAGGCCGCCTCGACAAGCCGAAGGACGGCGCGCAGTTCCACTTCTCGCTGCCGGGCAGCCAGCAGGGATTCCGCCCGCAAGCAGGGTTCACCGCGAACGCGTTCCTCCGCGTCGCCAACGAGGAGTTCGGCCCGGCCCGCGCGCTCTCGATCGGCTACGAGGCGCTCGGCCCCGGCCAGGAAGCGGCGGCGATCACGCCGACCTTCTCGCCGCCCGAGCTGCTCAACATGCGCACCTACGACCTGATGGCGACGCCGCTGGTCTATCCGGGCCAGGTGGTGACGGCGCGCCTCGTGGCGCCGGCCGCCAACAGGGGCGCCGTCGAAGCTCGTCTGCGTCTGCGCGTCTATGACGGCGCCGACAAGCTGCGCGACGTCGACGGCGACAAGGTGACGCTCGCCCCCGGCGCCGACACCGTGCTCTCGTGGCGCCTGCCGGAGCTCGACGGCCAGCCGATCGCCGAGATCGGCGTCGTGCTGACCGCCTCCGGTCCGCGCGCCGACGGCAAGATCCTGGTCGACTATCTGCGCTGGGACGGCGCGGCGGAAGTGACGCTGAAGCGTCCGGCCGGCGACGGCGATTTCTGGCGCATGGCCTGGGTCAACGGCGTCAGCTTCTTCTCGAAGCGCTTCCCGCCGAGCTTCCGCATCTCGCAGTCGCTGGGAGACGGCATCGTCTCGCACGGCACCCGCGAATGGACCGATTACGCGCTCGACGCCGACATCATGATCCATCTCGCCGTGCATGGCGGCGTCGCGCTGCGCGTCCAGGGCCTGCGTCGCTACTATGCCATCCGCATCACGCGGGACAACCAGCTTCAGATCGTGCGCGTGCGCGACGAGAAGGAAGTGATCCTGGCGACGAGGCCGTTCGAGTTCGTGCTGGAGAAGGCGATTCCGGTCCACGCCAAGGTCGTCGGATCGACGATCTCGGCAACGGTCGGCGGCGTCACCATCGAGGCGACGGACGACAGCGCCGAAGCGTTCAAGGACGGCGGCATCGGCCTGACGGTCTATGAAGGCGCCCTCTCGACCGACGCGGTCAAGATCTCGGCCGCCTGACGAAAATCATCGCGCAGAGGGCTCGTCCCTCTGCGCGATGAACCGATTGAAGGCGATCCCGATGTCGGGCCAGCTCTCCCTTGCGACTGGCCTACCAGTTCGTCACTGAGCCATCGTTCCGCTTCAGGTGCGGCGCTTCCCAGAACTTGAAGCTCTGCTTCTGGATCAGTTCCTCGTTGACCTCGACCCCCAGTCCGGGCGCGTCCAGAACGGGATAATGGGCCTTCTCGATGCGAGGCTGCACCGGGAAGAACTCGGAATTGTCGAAGCCAAGCTGCTCCGCCGTCGAGGTGCGGGTCTCAAGCCATGAGAAGTTCGGCACCGCCGCCGCGAAATGCACCGTCGCCGCCGTGCAGATCGGCCCGAGCGGATTGTGCGGCATCATGTCGACATAGTGCGCCTCGCTCCAGCCGGCGACCTTCATCGACTCGGTCAGGCCGCCGACATTGCAGACATCTATCCGGTTGAACTGATGGATGTCGCGCTCGATGAACGGCAGGAATTGCCATTTCGAGGCGAATTCCTCGCCGATAGCGAAGGGCACGTCGACCATCCGGCGCAGCGCCTCATAGGCCTCCGGCGTCTCGTCGCGGATCGGCTCCTCGAGGAAATCGAGCGTTCCCGACGGCATCTTCTGGCAGAAGCTCGCGGCTTCCGCGACCGACAGGCGGTGATGGTAGTCGATGCCGAGCACCACTTCCTCGCCCAGTTCCTCGCGCGCCTTGACGCACCATTTCGCGGTTGCCGCAATGTGTTCGCGCGGCTCATAGATCGAGCTGTCGCCATGGCCGGACGGCGACAGGCGCATGGCGTTCCAGCCCGCCTCGATCAGCCCCCTCGCCTGCTCGATCATTTCCGGACCGGGCGGCGCCGAGGTCGTCGCGAAGGTCGGGATCCGGTCGCGCTGCTTGCCGCCCAGGAGCTGATAGACCGGCACGCCGAGCGCCTTGCCGAGAATGTCGTAGAGGGCAATGTCGATCGCCGAGATCGCCGCCTGCAGCACGCGGCCGCCCTCAAAATACTGGCTGCGATACATTTCCTGCCAGAGAGCGCCGATCCGCCGGGGATCGCGGCCGATCAGGAATTCGCGATAGTGCTCGAGCGCCCCGACGACAGCCTTCTCGCGTCCGGACAGGCCGCTTTCGCCCCATCCGAAGATGCCCTCGTCGGTCTCGACCTTGACGATCAGCTGGTTACGCGTGCCCACCCAGACCGGATAGGGACGAATGGCGGTGATTTTCATGATCAGGATATCCGGACCGGGAGATGAACGGGGCGGCCCGGCTCGGCGCCGGACCGCTGCGAACGCAATGTATGGCTACCAGTGCCAGATCGTGCCGTCCTCGAGCCGGTTGACCGGCAGATAGGCCCGTTCGTACGGATATTTGGCGGCCAGCGGCTCGTCGATATCGACGCCATGGCCGGGGGCCTCGCCCGGATGGAGATAGCCGCCATCCTGTTTCCAGGCATGCGGGAAGACCTCGTGCATCAGCGGCGTGTAGCCGGAGAATTCCTGGATGCCGAAATTGGGCACCCAGAGATCGATATGCACATTCGCGCCCATCGCGACCGGCGAGACGTCCATCGGGCCATGGCAGGCGGTGCGGACGTGGTAGATCGAGGCGAAGTCGAAGATGCGCCGCAAGCCTGTGACACCGCCGGCATGCACCGAGGTGGCGCGGATATAGTCGATCAGCTGTTCCTCGATCAGCAGCTTCGCATCCCAGATCGTGTTGAAGACCTCGCCGAGCGCGATCGGCTGCGTCGTGTGCTGGCGGATCAGGCGATAACCTTCCTGCAGTTCGGCAGGAACCGGATCCTCCAGCCAGAACAGCCGGAACGGCTCGAGATCCTTGCCGAGACGCGCCGCCTCGATCGGCGTCAGCCGGTGATGCGTGTCGTGCAGGAGGTGAAGGTCGTCGCCATAGCTGTCGCGCAGGCGGGCGAACAGCTTCGGGATGTGGACCATGTATTTGGAGGTGGACCACACCTCCTCGTTCGGCAGCGCATCGACCATGCCGCCCTTGCCCTGCTCGGACCCCTTGCCCGTCCCGTAGATGGCGGGAAGGCCGGGAATTCCGACCTGGGCGCGGATGGCGACATAGCCCTCCTCGCGCTTCCTGCCGACGGCGTCGACGGCCTCCTCGATGCTCATGCCCTGGGCATGCGAATAGACCATCACCTTCTCGCGCGAGGCGCCGCCGAGCAGCTGGTAGAGCGGCATGTTCGCCGCCTTGCCCTTGATGTCCCAGAGCGCCATGTCGACGGCCGAGATCGCGGCCATGGTGATCGGTCCGCGCCGCCAGTAGGCCCCGCGATAGAGATACTGCCAGATGTCCTCGATCTGCGCCGGATCCCGCCCGATCAGCAGCGGCGCGACGTGATCCTGAAGGTAGCTGACGACGGCGAGTTCACGGCCGTTCACCGTGCCGTCGCCGATGCCGTAGAGGCCTTCGTCGGTGAAGATCTTGACCGTGACGAAGTTGCGCCCGGGCGAACAGACAATGACTTTGACGTCGGTGATTTTCATTGGATTCTGCCTAGATCGACATGGGCCGCGGCGGCCCGAGTGGGGGGCGGATCAGATCGGGTCGTGGCGCCAGCCGAGCAGACGCTCGGCTTTGGCCGACGAGAAGAAGCTTCGGTGGCCGTCGAGGTCGCCACGGATCGGCACATCGGGGAAGAAGCGCGCGGCGACTTCGCGAGACGGGATGTCCAGCAGGCTGTCCGGTCCGATGATGTAGAACACCTCATGGCCGGTGAAGGACGCCTCGAGCGCTTGCAAGCAGGCCCGGGCGGCGGCGTCATAGCGCGTATAGGCCCAAAGATGCAGGGCCGCCGCCTCGGTCGCGACGCCGAACGCGGCGACCGCGTCCGCCTTTTGCTCGACGACGAGATGGAAGCGCATCGAGGCGATGCGGATATCCTCGTAGCGACGGGCGAAGCAATCGGCCTGCTGCTCGCAGATCCATTTGGAGAGGCTGTAAGGCTCCTCGCTGTGGTTGGGATGTTCCTCGTCGATGGGAAAATAGTCGAAATGCGGCGCCCGGCTGAACGAGAGCCCGATCGCATTGACGCTCGACGCCTGCACGATCCTGCGGATCCCGACCTCGATCGCTGCCCGCATCGCGTTGTAGCTGCCGACCACATTGTTGTTGTGCACGACATGGTCCGGATAGCCGATCGGCGCCGGGATCGCCGCCATGTGGATCAGCGCGTCGCAGCCCGCAAAGGCCGCGACGAGCGCGTCGTAGTCGCCAATATCGGCCTGGACGAAGCGGCAATTCGGCCGCTCCTCCGGTGCCGCCGGCGCGACGCGATCGATACTGACGACGCTATGGCCCTGGCGCAGGGCTTCGGCCGTGATGGCACGACCGATCCTGCCGGTCGCTCCGGTAATGGCGATCTTCATGAGCCAGGTCCTATTCGGCGTAAACGGCCTGGTGCAGGCCACGGATATAGCCGATCGCGTACAGCCGCCCGAAAGCGGAGTAGCCGGCATTCTCGTTGCTATCGCCCTCGACGGTCGGCACGTGATCCGGCCGCAGCACACCGTCGAAGCCGATGTCGCGATAGGCCTTCATACAGGCCAGCATGTCGGTCTTGCCGGCGTCGTGCCATGCTTCCTCGAAGCGGGTCGGCGTGCCGATCACGTCCCGGAAATGCACGAAGGTGATCTTCTTGCCGAACTCGCGGATGACAGCGGGCAGGTCGTCGGTCATCAGGGTGAAGTTTCCCTGGCAGAGCGTGATGGTGTTCATCGGGCTGTCGACCAGATTGATCAGGCGCCGGTAGTTGTCGATCGAGCGCATGATGCGGCCGACACCACGGATCGGCGACAGCGGCGGATCATCGGGGTGCATCGACAGCTTGACGTTCGCCTTTTCGGCGACCGGCAAGACCTTGCGGAGGAAGTATTCGAGATTGGTCCAGAGCGCTTCCTCGTCGATCGGCGGATTGTCGGTCAGATTGTCCGGCACATCGTTGACGTCGAAGCTCGTCACCACCGAACCACCGCGCGACGGCTTGGCCAGATTGGTGCGCACCCAGTTGAAATCGGTCATCCACTCGTAGCACCAGACCGGAATCCCGAGCTTGCCCATGTTCTCGAGCAGGGTGCAGACGGTGGCGATCTCCTCGTCGCGGCCGGGCAGTCCGCGCTTGGCCTTGTTGAGCGGCGGCCGCGCCTCGATCACACGGAGTTCGAAACCGCCGGCCTCGTAGTTTTCCTTCATCCGCTTCAGCGGCGCGTAGTCCCAGGGCGCCTCGCCGGGCCGGAGATCGTCGGACGGAAGTCCGCCGACCGCCAGATCGACGCCCGCCTGCTTGGCGAGCTTCCACACCGGCGACGGTGCCGGGCTGATGAATTCGGCTATTTCGAGCATGCTAGAAAGTCCCGTGTCTTGGACCGGTCAGGATGACCGGCAGGGTAGAGATGAGCAGTTGGGAAGGGCCGGAGCGAGCTCCGGGGTGGTTCAGGCAGGCAGCAATTGGGAGAGGCGCTCCATCGCGACCTCCGGCTGCTTGTGGTGGAGGAAGCAGGATGCGGTGTGGGTCGGGCTGATCTCGAACAAGGGCGGCTCGGTCGCGCAGATGTCCATCGCCTGCGGACAACGCGAGCGGAAGCGGCATCCGCTTCCACCACCGCCCGCCTCGCGCGCCTTGATCGGTTGAGCCCCCCAGCGCTGGTCCAGGTTGGGCCAGGGGATCGAGTCGACGAGCAGCTGCGTATAGGGGTGCTGCGGGTCCTTGATCACCGTGTCGACGTCGCCCGCTTCCATCACCGAACCGCGATAGAGCACGATGATCGATTTCGCGATGTGATAGGCGGTGGTCAGGTCATGCGTGATGTAGATGATCGAGACGCCATGGTCGCGCTGCAGGTTGCGCAGCGTTTCCAGGATTGTGGCCCTCAGCGACGCGTCCACCATCGATACCGGCTCGTCGGCGATCAGCAGCTTCGGCTTCAGCAGCAGCGCCCGCGCGACATTGATGCGCTGGCGCTGGCCGCCCGAAAGCTGGTGCGGGAAGCGCCCGAGAATATCCTCTGGCCGCAGCCCCACCGCCGTCAGCGCTTCTTCCATCTTGGCGCGGGCATCCGCCTTCGACTTTGCCAGCTTGAAGCGCTGGATCGGCACGGTCAGCAGATGGTCGACGGTGTAGAACGGGTTGAAGACGGCGAACGGATCCTGGAAGACGGCCTGCACTTCCCGGCGGTACGCCATCTTGTCGGCGCCGCGCAGCGTCGAGATATCCCGCCCGCGATAGATGATCCGGCCGGTCGTCGGCTGCGTGAAGCCGAGCAACAGCATGGCCAGCGTGGTCTTGCCGCTACCGCTCTCGCCCGCGACGGTCAGGATCGTCGGCTCGTCCTCGCGCAAAGTCAGCGAGAAATCGCTGAGCGCGACATTGGACTGCGCATGCAGGAGGCCGCGCGAATAGACCTTGGAGACGTTCTCCAGCCGCAAGAGGTCGGCCATGTCAGACTTCCCCATCATAAAGGTGGCAGGTCACGCTGCGGCCGCCGGGCAGGATCTGCGCCTCCGGACGGGTCGTGCTGCAGACGGGCATGACGCTGGCACAGCGCGGGTGGAAGGCGCAGCCGCTCGGCAGGCGAAGGAGCGAGGGCGCCAGGCCGGGAATCCCCTGGAAGACCCCCTTGTTGTCGAGGCTCGGCAGGCTCTCGATCAACGCGCGCGAATAGGGATGCTTCGGATCGGTGAACATCTCGCGCACCGTGCTCATCTCGACGAGCCGGCCGGCATACATCACCGCCACCCTGTCGACGAACTGCGCCATCAGGCCCATGTCGTGGCCGATCAGGATGACTGCCGCGTTGATCGCCTTCTGGACGTTGTCGATCGTCTCCATCACCTGGCGCTGGGTGACGACGTCGAGCGCGCTGGTCGGCTCGTCGGCGATGATCACATCGGGGTCGAGCAGGATACCGATCGCGATGCAGACGCGCTGCTTCATGCCGCCGGACAGTTCGTGGGCGTACATCCGGAACACGCTGGCATCGAGATCGACCGATTGCAGCGCCCGCTTGCAGCGCGCCTCGATCGCAGGCTTGGGCTCGTTCGGCAGATGGGACCGCACGGCATCGGCCATCTGGGCGCCGATCCGCATCACCGGGTTGAGCGAGTTCATGGCACCCTGCGGGATATAGGCGATCCGGCTCAGGCGAGCGTTGCGCATGCCCTCCTGGTCGAGCGCCATCAGATCGACATCGCCGACGATCACCTGTCCGCCCTCGATCCGGCCCGGCGGCTTGATCATCCGCATCATGGCAAGGGCGAGCGTGCTCTTGCCGGAGCCAGACTCCCCCACCATGCCGAGCTTCTCGCCGGCATTGAGCGTGAAGCTCACATTGTCGAGCGCCTTGGCGCGGCCGGAATCCGTGTAGTAGGTGACCTCGAGATTGCGGACATGGAGGATCGGATCGGTTGCCATGGTGCCGAGAGGCCGAATCTGCGGGCGCGGTTCCGCTGCGCTTTGCATGATGTTCATCGTGGTCACTCCGTCCTGCGCACGCGGGGATTGGCCAGTTCGTCCAGTCCCATATTGATCAGGGCGAGAGATCCGAGGATCAGGATCATCGCGATCGACGGGATGATCGGCCACCACCACCAGCCGTTGAAGATGGCGCCCTGGCTCTGCGCGGCCCAGATGATGTTGCCGAGCAGCGGCTCGCGCAGCGGCCCGAGGCCGAGCACGGCGAGATAGAACGCGGCGAACACCGCCACAAAGACCTGGGCAACGAAGGCGGCCGCGATGAACGGCAGCAAACAGGGCAGGATTTCCTTGAAGATGATGCCGAGATCACTGACGCCGGAGAGCTTCGCCACGGCGACGAACTGCCGTTCCTTCATCGTCAGGACCTGCGCCCGGATCACCAGCGTCGGCCCCATCCAGGCGAGCAGCACGACGATCAACGCCATGGTTATGATGGTGACGTCGCGCTTGTCGAGCGATCCGGCGATCACGACCTGGATCAGCAGCACCGGGATCGGCGCCAGAACCTGGCAGA
This sequence comes from Kaistia granuli DSM 23481, assembly GCF_000380505.1. Taxonomy (GTDB): domain Bacteria; phylum Pseudomonadota; class Alphaproteobacteria; order Rhizobiales; family Kaistiaceae; genus Kaistia; species Kaistia granuli. The sequence continues at coordinate 239,465 of NZ_AQYH01000006.1, forward strand.
CCGTGCGGACCGTGCCGTCGATCCAGCCGCCGAAATAGGCGGAGGTGAAGCCGAGAACGACGCCGATAAACGTTCCGAGACCGCCCGCCACCACGCCGATGAAGGCGGTCTGCCACATGCCCACCACCATGGCGGCGAGCAGGTCGCGACCGAAGAAATCGGTACCGAAGGGGTATTTCCAGCTCGGTGGCTTCTTGAGTGCCACGGAGAGCGGATAGGCGTTCTTGGTGTTGACCGTCATGAGGCCGATGACCGTGAACGCCACGAGACCGAAGAGGATGATCAGTCCGACGGCGAGGCCCTTGTTGCGACGCAGGTAGCGCAGCACGAGGATCAGCTTTCCCGGACGCTCGATTGATTTCTCGACGGGGGGCGACATCGCGATAGTGGACATGGTGCCCTCCTAGGAGTTCCGGATGCGGGGATCGAGCAGCGGGTAGAGGAACTCGACGATGGTCATCAGCACGGCCACGGTGATCGTGATGAAAAGCACGATCCCGTAGATCGTCGGGAAGTCGTTCGAGCGGATGGCGAGATTGAGCATGGTGCCGATGCCGGGCAGACCGAACAGGCCCTCGACGATGATGGCCGAGGTCACGACCGTGCCGAGCGCCAGCGCGAAGCCGGTGACCTGCGGCAGCAGCGCATTGCGCATGTAGTAGTCGCGGAAGATGCGGCCGCCCGTGAGCCCCTTGTGCTCGGCGAAGTTCACGTAATCCTCGCCCTGGATGGTGATGCCCATGCCGCGCATGGAGAGCACCCAGCCGCCGACAGAGCCGAAGATGAGGGCGAGCGCCGGCAGGATCTGATGCCGGAGCATGTCGAGGGCAAAGGTCCAGGAAAGGTTCGGCACCTGGCCGACGGAATAGGCACCGCCCAGCGGCAGCCATTTGAGCTTGAAGCCGACGAAGAAGATCAGAAGGATGGCCATGATCACGGGCGGGACGCCCGTCAGCAGGATGAAGGGCGTGGCGATGCTGCGCATCCATTTCGGCGCCCGCGGCCAGGCCGCGATCCCGCCAAGCAGATTGCCGATGACGAAGCTCAGGATCGTCGAGACCAGCAGCAGGCCGATCGTCCATGGCAGGGACTGCGCGATCAGGTCGGAGACCGTCGACGGGTAGCGGTAGAGCGAATAGCCGAAATCCAGGCGAACGATATTGTGGAGATACTGCCAGTATTGCGTCAGAAGCGGCTGATCGAGGCCGAACTGCTGCTGCATCGAGGCGATGATCTTCTCCATGTCGCCGGGCGAGAAACCGCCGGTGCGGGCCAGTTCGCCGAACCGTTCACGCAGCGCGTTGCGGCTCGAAAGGCGGGGGATGAAGAAGACGATGGTCGACGCCGCCCATATGACGAGAACGAGGAAGACCAGGCGTCGGAAGACGAACTTGAGAGTCACGGGCACATTCCTGCTGGTTCTTGCCGATCGGGATGGTGCGCGCCAACGCGGCGCGCACCCCTCTTCGCAAGCGGACTACTTCGCGCCCGCGGGCTGAAGCGCCGTGACGATCGGCAGGCCGGTATGGGCCCAGAACGCGCCGTTCGAACCACCGGCGAGGTTGGTCGAGCTCGGCCAGTTCTTCCAGTAGTGGTTGTTGTAGGGAATGCGGTGCAGCCACTGGATCACCGGCACGTCGATGACGTCGCGCCAGTAGATGCCGAGAGCCTTGGCAGCCCCCTCCTGGAACTTGGGATCCTCCGAACCGAGCGGAGAGATCTCGTCCAGGAGAGCGTCAAACTCCGGATTCTTGTAGCGCGAGAACCGGTTGTTGCCGGCGGCGGAGCCGATGGTGCCGCTATACTTGCCGTGGAAGAGGTTCAACGCCTCGAACGGGTCGTACAGGCTGGCGCCGTGGCCGAACAGGTAGAGGCCTGCCTTGCCGTCGACCATGTTCTGGAAGGCGTCGGTTCCGAAGTTCACATTGGAATCGAAGCCTGCCTGGCGCAGCATTTCCGCCAGGATCGGCGCGATATCACCATGGATTGTCTCGAACGCCTGGATGGTCGCGTCGAGGGTCTTGCCGTCCTTCTCCCACAGGCCGTCACTGTTCTTGGTGAAGCCGGCCTCCGTCATCAGCTTGGCGCTTTCCTCCTGGTCGAACTTGCCAGGCTCGTACTTCGCCTCTTCGGCCTTCACGGCTTCCGAGTCCGCGAACTTCTGCAGGTTCGGATAGAGCGGGAACGGATAGATGGTAGCGATCTTGGCGCCGTCGTAGAGCACTTCGTTGATGCGCTCGCGGTCGACGGCGAGGCTGATCGCCTTGCGCACGCGAACATCGTTGTAGGGTGCGAGTTCGGTGTTCATCCAGAGCGAATTCGGCCACCAGTCGAGATAGCCATAGGGCGACTCGGCCCCGGTCCAGGACTGGATATCCTTGTTCTGCTCAAGGATGTTGGCAATGATCTGGGCCCGCATGTCGACCGATGAATCGAACTCGTTGTTGACCAGACGCTGGGCAACCGAGTCGATCGGCTGGTTCAGGATGTTGACGATCACGACCCGCTTGACGGCAGGCTCCGCCGAACGGCCGGCCTTCACGCCCCACCAGTCGGGCCGCAGGTCGAGGATCTTCTGGTTGGCGTTCCAGGCCACGACGCTATAGGGCCCGGAATGCGGCATCTGGTCGAGGCCGACCGCCCGGGTCGGATCTTCCTGGGCCGACATCCATTCCGCCGGAACGATCGGCAGGCCGGTATCGAACTTCTCCGTCAGCACCTCGAACTTGAAGCGCGGCGCCGGCTGCTTGAACTTCACCTCGACGGTCAGGTCGTCCTTGGCGGTGACGCTGTCGACGAACTGGTTGAAGTGCGCGTGGTAGGGCAGCGTCTCCCGCTGCATCTGGCCTTCGAACGTATAGACGACGTCCTTGGAGGTGACCGGCTTGCCGTCACTCCATTTGGCGTCCTTGTTCAGCTTGATTTCGAGCGAGGTGAAGTCCGGGCTCGTATACTCCATGCTGTCGGCCAGCCAGGGAATGTATTCGCCCTTGAAGATGCCGTAATACATCAGAGGCTCGAACAGGAGATTGTTGCCCTCCTGATGGGTGTAGCCCGGCAGCACCCACGGATTGGTGGTGCCGATCGACGTGCCGCCGGCGACGCCCCAGGCCAGAACCAGGCTCTGGTCGCGCGGAACGGCGGGCAGATCCCCCTTTGGCGTGATTTCCTGCGCGGCGGGTAGCCCCGCATTTTGCGCGAACGACGCGGACGGCGCCAACATGGCCGCAACGACCACGAGTGCGCCTGCAATACTTTTCAGATTGACCATATGACAGAAATCCTCCCTTGCCTGTCGAATGGAACAACTTCAGTATTTCAATTCACCTCAAGGAATGACCGCCACATTTTCTTGTTTTACGGATCCGGCAGTCAACAAACGACACGGACATCAACATAGAAAATCATCATATCGTGGCGAGCAAAGATCCAGCTTCGCCCACCGACATCCGCACCGAGTAACCTGAACGAACGTCGAGCCGATTTCCTCGATCGCCTCCGCTCGCCCCCTATTTCAACGGATTGGTGACGCCATGGAAATGGCAACAAGTATTCACAAAGAATACAAGCCCAATATATAATCCATAACGATTTTATCGACGGCCGAATGATCTTCATTCGACACTGAACGACCCCCTCCCGTTGCGGCACCGCAACATGATACAGCCCGCAATTCTATATTGTAACCTTAGCGTTAAGTCGTTTGTGCGACTTGGTCAATCTCCAAACTGTCTTTTATTTCGCGTATCAGATCAACCCTCCTGCAGGTTCACTTTTGAACTTCTCACAACCGGAAAGGTTCAGCCGGTGACCACCTTCCGCCACCCGCGCCCGTCGTCGACGAGCCTCGCGCCAACCTCGGCATCTACACCATCCCCTCCTTCGGGCTGGCACGACGCGCGGCGCGCATCTGCTCGATGATGTGCCGGCCCGATCCCTCGACATGTCGCGCCACGATCGCCGCGGCCGCGTGCTCGTCATGCGCCTTGATCGCCTCGAGCACCTCGCCATGCTCGCGCATGACCGCCGCCTGACGCCCGCGCGAGGTCTGATGCCGGCGGCCGATGGCACGCAGGATCTCGCGATGCTTCCACCAGAGGCCAACGGCATGCCGGTTGTAGTGGCGCTCATACATGGTGTGGTGGAACTGCGTATCGAGCCAGCCATGGCGGACCGGATCGGAATAGTTGAGGTCGAGCATTTCCGCGTGCAGCGCTTCGAGCGCTGCGATGTCCGCATCGGTGGCGATGCCGACGAACCAGCGCGTCAGCGCCGGCTCGATCAGCACCTCGATCTCGTAGATGTCGCGAATGAAATCCTCGTCGATCGGGCGCACCCGGGCGCCGCGATTGGGCACCATGACGACGAAGCCCTCGCCGCGAAGTTGCTGCAGCGCCTCGCGGACCGGGTTGGTCGAGGTGCCGTGCCGTTCGGCGAGATCCGCGACGACCAGGCGGGCATTGGCCGGCAGGCGCCCGGAAATAATGTCCTCGCGGATGGCCTCGTGCAGCGCGGATTCATGATCCAACGTCTGCGAGGCCGGAAAGTCCAAGCTGGGAACAACGATGCTCACCGCGCCTCAACCTCGTCCGCATGCGCGATGAACACCCGAGGGCAAGAACACGCGATCCATCCGATTTCGTGTATGATTCATGCCGAAGTTTGCACGAGATGTCGAGTCGAGAGCACCATCTCCTCCAGAAGGGATCGATAACCTTTGCTGTCGCGATGTCATCCTCGCGTCATCATCGGCCATGGATGAGCCGCCAACGACGCGCGCCGGCTTCAAGAAACGAAAGAGAGGCCACTCATCGTCGGCGAATCTGGGCGCGGATCAGCACCTCGATGCACTGGCGCTCGTCATGCGAAATGGGGCATCACTCCGGAGCGGGGTCTTGATCCGGTCGAGGCCGCCGACGGCAAGGTCGACGGGCGGCGAGGGACCGGTGCGATTCAGGACGATGCGACAGGGACGTTGATGTTCACCCTCAAAGGAATCGAGACCTTCTCGCAGGAGATCAAGAAGAGCCGATTCCTGGCGTTCGCCGGGCCGGTGTCGGACGAGGCGGCTGCGAAGGCCTTCATCACGAACCACTCCGACCCGACGGCGAACCACAATTGCTGGGCCTGGCGCATCGGGCAGCACTATCGCTTCCAGGACGATGGCGAACCGAGCGGAACGGCCGGCAAGCCGATCCTGCAGGCCATCGACGGGCAGTCGCTGGACGGCGTCGCCGTCGTCGTCACCCGCTGGTTCGGCGGCATCCTGCTCGGCAGCGGCGGGCTGGTGCGCGCCTATGGCGGAACGGCGGCGGCCTGCCTGCGCGCGGCCGAGACGCTGCCGCTGATCGCGACGGAGGAGGCTACCATCAGCGTTCCGTTCGGCGATCTGGCACTGGTCCAGGCGCGCCTCGCGACACTGCCGTCGACGCAGGTACTCAGCCAGCGCTACGACGAGTCCGGCAGCGACATCGTGGTGGCGATCCACAAGACGGAAATCGACGCCGTCGAGGCGCTGGTCGCCGACCTCACCAGCGGCCGCGCGGTCATGGCTCGCGCTCGCTGATCCGGTTCTCTCTAGAGACCCAGGCGACGCGCCGAATTCGACAGGTGCGAGCGCATCGCCGCGGCGGCACCGGCTGGATCCTGCGCGCGGATCGCCTCGTAGATCCGCTGGTGCTCGTCATGCGAGATCGCCTGCGTCTTGGTGAAATCGAGCGAGCGCAGCGCGACGAGGATGCTCTCCTGCAGCTTCACGTCGACGAAGGCAATGAACAGCGAGACAAACGGGTTCTTGGTCGCGCCGGCGACCGCGCGATGGAAGCTGATGTCGGTCTCGACATAGGCGCTATGCAGATCCCGGACCGCCGCCATGTTGTCGATGCAGCGGACCATTTCGACGAGATCCTCGTCGGTCCGGTTGATCGCCGCCAGTTCGGCCGCGCCAGTCTCCAGCATCAGCCGGAGCTCGTAGAGATGCCGGTAGTCCTCCGGCACGGCCAGGCTGTTCGGCTCCAGCGTCAGCGAGTTGGCCGCCTCGGGCGAGGCGACGAAGGCGCCGATGCCCTGGCGCGAGACGACCAGCCCCTCATGCCGGAGCTTGGCGATCGCCTCGCGGATGACGGCGCGACTGACACCGTGCTGCGCCGCGAACTCCTGCTCGGTCGGCAGCTTGTCGCCCGGCTTCAGGTTGCCGCGCAGGATTTCGAAGCGCACAAAGGCGGCGACCTGGGATGGGAGCCCCTGCCGGCTGACCTTGTTCGGATTGATTTCCATCGCGGCGACTTTTCCTTTCAATGATGTCCCGAACGGCGGTACTCGCCCTTCCTTCGATCGTTCACCATGGCCTCATACGCCGAGTTGCGGTCTCAGGCCAACATCGTCGCATCTTTTCCGCCGGAACGTCCGCCGATCAGGCCGGCCGCGCGCGACGGCGACCGATCTTCAGGACACGCTCATTCACGCGCTTATCGACGACGACGGCGGCGATCAGGACCAGGCCCTGGGCCACATATTGCCAGAACGGCTCGACGCCAGAGAGGTTGAGCCCGTTCGACAGCACGCCGACGATGATGGCGCCGATCACGGTTCCCATGATGCGGCCCTCGCCGCCGGAAAGGCTGGTGCCGCCGATGATGACGGCTGCGATCACCTCCAGCTCGAAGCCGACGCCGATGTTGGGATCGCCCGAACCGACGCGCGAAGAGAGCACGATTCCCGCCAGCGCCGCCATCATGCCGCTCAGCACATAGAGCGAGATCAGCGTGCGCTCAACCGGGACGCCGGAAAGCCGAGCCGCCTCCTCATTGCCGCCCACGGCATAGACATGCTTGCCGAACTTGGTGCGCTGGCTGGCCCAGCCATAGACCAGCGCGACGACCGCCGCGATCAGGATCGGCATCGGGAATGGGCCGAGCTTGGCCGTGCCGATGGCGGACCAGTTCGGCGGCAGACCGACAAGAATGGCGCTCGGCGTGATCAGATAGGCGATGCCGCGCGCGATGTTGAGTGAACCGAGTGTGACGATGATCGGGCTGACCCGCATCCTGACGATGATGGCGCCGTTCAGGAAGCCGATCAGCGCTCCGAAGGCGAGCGCCGCGAGGAAGGCGAGCGGCAGCGGCACGCCCTTGACCGCGAGGCTGGCCGCGACGACCGAACAGGCCGCCAGCACGCTGCCGACCGAGAGATCGAGGCCACGCGCGATCATGACGGCGGTCATGGCGCTGGCGGCGATGATCAGCGGCGCGGTGTTGCGCGCCAGATTCTGGAAGTTCGACAGCGTCAGGAAGCGGGGATTGAAGAAGCTGAAGACGAGAATCATCAGCAGCAACACCAGCAGCGTGACGATCGTCTGCAGCTTCTGACGGTCGGCGACGATCGATCGCCAGACGGATGGTCTCTGCACGGAATTCCCCTCGCCGTTCTTAAGGCTATTCTTGGATGGATGGCTGCCGAAGGGTGCGTTCATGGCTGGTCTCCATGCAGCATCGAGAGTTCGATCACCTCCGCCTCCGAGGCGTCGCCCGGCAATTCACCCACCACCTGCCCGTTGTTGAGGACGATGATGCGGTCGCAGAGCCCCAGCACTTCGGGCAGCTCCGACGACACGAGAAGGATCGCCAGCCCAGCCTTCGCCAGGTCGTGGATCAACTTGTAGATCTCGCGCTTGGCGCCGATATCGATGCCGCGCGTCGGCTCGTCGAGCAGCAGCACCCGCGTCTTCATCGTCAGCCACTTGCCGACCACGACCTTCTGCTGGTTGCCACCGCTCAGGAGGCTGATGCGCTGCTGGAGCGTCGGCGTCTTGACGTTCATGCTCTCCACCGCGTGACGCGCCACCGCCTCGGGCGCGCCGCTATTTTCCCGCCGACTGGCGGGAAACTCCTGCCAGGGCAGCAGGACGTTGTCGAAGACGCTGAGCACGCCGACGATGCCCTGGCCGCGCCGTTCCTCCGGCACCAGGCCGATGCCGGCGGCGATCGCCGCGCGGACCGAATTGGCCGGCACCGGGCTGCCGTCGACCGACACCGAGCCGTCCGACACCTCGTCGGCGCCGAAGATCGAGCGCAGCAGCTCCGTGCGCCCCGCCCCGACCAGCCCAGCGACGCCGACGATCTCGCCGGCACGCACGACCAGGTCGATATCGCGAATGCGCTCACCCGACAGCCCCCGGACCTTGAGAACCGGGCTGCCTGGCTGCCGGTCCTTGACGGGAAAGACGTCGCCGAGGTCGCGGCCGACCATCAGGCGGATCAGCTCGCGCGGCGTCGCCTCGGCGCGCGTCAGCGTCGCCACCCTGGCGCCGTCCTTGAACACCGTGACGCGGTCGCCGATCTCCTCGATCTCGCGCATCTTGTGCGAGACATAGATGATGGCCTTGCCCTGCTGCTTCAGCGTGGCGATGACCTGGAACAGGCGGCGCACCTCCTGCTCCTCGAGCGGCGAGGTCGGCTCGTCCATAACGATAACGTCGGCATTGGCGCAGAGCGCCTTGGCGATCATCACAGCCTGCTTCTCGGCCGTCGAGAGCCGCCCAACCCGGATGTCGGGATCGAGTGCGTCGAAGCCGATGCCGAGCAGGATGTTTCGCGCCGTGTCGGTGGCGGACTTCGCGTCGAAGCGGCCGCGCCGGCCGGGCTCGGAGCCGAGCACGATGTTCTCAGCGACCGTCAGCCCGTCGACGACGCTCAACTCCTGGAAGATGAAGGCGAGGCCGAGTTCCTTGGCGTCGCGCGGGCCATGCATTTCCGCTTTCGTTCCACGCACGAAGATCTCGCCGCTATCCGGCTGGATCGCGCCGGCGAGGATCTTGACGAAGGTAGACTTTCCGGCGCCGTTCTCGCCGATCAGGCAATGCACCTCGCCGCGCATCAGGTCGAAGTCGATGCCGGCGAGCGCGCGCACACCCGGATATTGTTTGGAGAGCCCGAAGGCCTGGAGAACAGGGCGTCCCGCCTCGGTCTTCGGCGCGGGCTCCGCCAGATCCATCGACGACATCAGGCATTCCTTGAGCGGCGTGACAGGGAGGACGCGGCGGCGGATGCACCACCGCCGCGCCGGAGAGACGGTCAGCGCGGATATTGCTGCGTCAGCCAGGCCTTGATGCCCTCTTCCGTCGGATTGATCGGCGGGTAGCCGACGACAACCTGGGTGTTCGGGTTCGTCTTGCCCTCGACGGTGGCGCCGAGAAGGTTGAACGTCGCGAGGCTGAAGTCATAGGGCGGGTAGCCGCTCTCGGCCTTCAGCGGCGAGGCATCGCTGCCGAGCTCGGCCATCACCGGCTCGGAGCCGTCGACCGACGCGACGACGCCCCAGTCCGGCGAGTAGGAATCGGCCGCCTTCATCGCGGCGATGGCGCCGAGCGACGAGTCGTTGTTGATGCCGAAGATGACGTTCAGCTCGGGATTGCCCTGCAGCAGGTCGGCCGCTGCCGGGTTGGCCTTATCGATGACGCCGCCGCCATCGACCGACTGCGCGACCACGGCGGTCGGGATCAGCGACTTGAAGCCGTAAAGGAAGCCGTTCTTGCGGTCCTGAACCTGCGGCAGCTGCGGCAGGTCGACGATGCCGATGATGGCCGGCTTGTCGCCGAACTTCGCCTTGTAGTAGCGGGCGGCGTTGCAGCCGACGAGGCGCGGGCCGTCGAAATCATTGGCGAAGACGCGCGGTGCGACGACCTCGGTCGGCTGGACGTTGTAGGTCACGACCTTCAGCCCAGCGTCGAGCATGCGCTTGACCTGCGGCACGGCGGCGCCGCTATCGAGCGGCGCGAAGGCGACCGCGTCGGGCGCGTCCGAGATGATGTCATCGACGAGCTTCTGCACCGTGCCGGCGTCGAAGCGGCCGTCATAGACCTTCAGGTCGAACTTATACTTGGCCGCCAGCTGCTCCCAGTGGCCCTTGATCGCCAAGAAATAGGGCTGGCCGAGGCCCATGACCGAGAGCGCGACGCGCTTGCCGGTCAGCGCGCTGGCGGCGGGCTGCTCAAGCCATGTGCCGGGCTCGGAAGCATAGCCGGTGAAGCCCGAAACGGCGGCCGGGATGTCCTTCACCGCCGCCGGATCGGACGGCTCGCAGAGTTCCGTCGAGAACGAAGCACCGGCGATCGCGACCGGCCCGTCGGCAGCGTTCGCCGCAACGGCCGAAAGCGCCAGCAGCGCGCCGGCGGCGACACCCAGGCTGAGTGATTTCAGAATAGTCAAATTCACCTCCCATGATTGACTGGTCAACCGGTTATCATACGTCATGTCATCAGACAAGTATGGGACGAGCAGAACGCGACGGCAATCGCACGGCGATCGTTGGATTTCGACGTCTGGGTTTCGGCAGGGGTAGAGGGAGAAGGCCCAGCGCAGATCTGACCGGGCTTCGGAGGTTATAGAAAGGGCTGTGCCGCGTGTCCGCGCGACAGCCCTGGGTCGATGGCCGAGAATGCTCGGCTCGATCGAGGCAGCCGGCCAAGCCGGATTGCGCAACGCGGAGCAGCATCGCCACGATGGCGTCAGGGCACGCCCCCCGAGTGGGGACTACCGTCCCCTTGCAGGAACCGCTCCGATGCTGGAGCGGTTCCGCTTGTCGAGAAAAACTCAGAGCGCCGGGATCAGGCCCTCGGCCTCGAGCGTCGTCCAGAGCTCTTCCGGGATGTCGCGCTCGAACCACTCCACATTGCCGTTGACCTGCGCCGCCGTCTTGGCGCCGATGACGACGACGGTGGCGGCCGGATGGCGCAGCGGATACTGGATCGCGGCGGCCGGCAGCGGCACGTCGAAGCGGCGGCAGACGGCCTCCAGCTTCTCGACCTTGGCGAGCACCTCGGCCGGCGCGTCGACATAGTTGAACTTCTTGCGGCCCGAGGTCGACGCCAGGATGCCGGAGTTGAACACGCCGCCGATGACAAGATCGACATCGTGCTTCTTGGCCAGCGGCAGGAAGGTCTCGGCGGCATCGCCGTCCAGCAGTGTATAGCGGCCGGCGAGCAGGCAGACGTCGAGATCGGCCTCCTGCATGGCGTCACGGATGACCTGCCACTCGTTGACGCCGAGGCCGAAGCCGGCAATCAGCCCGGCCGCCTTCAGCTCGGCCAGTGCCTTGAAGCCGCCGCCCTTGGTCAGCGCGCCCCAGTGGTGGTCGTGCAACTCGCCGTGCGTGACGCGGCCGATGTCGTGCAGGAACAGGATATCGAGGCGGCCGAGGCCGGTGCGCTGACGGCTGTCGTCATAGGAGCGCAGGATCGCGTCGTAGGAATAATCGAACACTTCGCGGAACGGCAGGCCGTTGCTCCAACCGGAATCGAACTCGTTCTTCGGCGCTTCCGGCGGCAGGACACGGCCCGGGCGCTCGAAGCTCATGAGACGGCCGACCTTGGTCGAGACGCGGAAGGCGTCCGGATCCTGCTCGCGCAGGAAATGCCCCATCAGATGCTCGGCCCGACCGAGGCCATACATCGGCGCGCTGTCGAAATAGCGCAATCCGGCGTCCCAGGCGGCGCGCATCGCACCCTCGGCATCCGACAGGGCAACCGGCGCATACAGGCCGCCGAACGGTGCGGTGCCGAGACCGAGCAGGGTCAGTTCGATATTCGAACGCTTGAGGAGCTTCTTGTCAGAGGCTTTCATCGAGATCACTCATCCGGTGTTGAGGTGGGTGTGAATTCGCGGCGCGCCATCCCACGCGCATGACGGCAAGATCAAGAGAAACGCCCGCACGGCCTGGCGCACCGAATCGGGCGAGCCGGCAGGCGTTGCAACTCGGGATGGGACGCGAGAAACCGCACGCCCACAAGAGCGGACATGACGTTTACGACAACCAGGGAGCACAGTGTCCCCTGCCCGCTACTCGACGAACAGCCGGATCGACATCCGGTGATCGTAGACCTCGCCGGGCAGCACGGTCGTGCTCGGGAAGTGGGCGAAATTCGGGGTGTCGGGGAACTTCTGCGTCTCGAACGTGTAGCCGGCGAAACGGCAATAGGGCGTGTTGGACTTGCCGATCACCGTCTCGTTCAGATAGCCGCCGGTATAAAACTGCACGCCGGGCTCGGTGGTGTGCAACTCGAGGCCACGACCCGAGGCGGGGTCGACGACGCGGGCGCACAGCCGGAGATCGTCAGCCTCCCCCTTCAGGCACCAGTTGTGATCGTAGCCGCCGCCGACGAGATGGCCGGTACCGACATCGGCCAGCGCATCGATGTCGGCGCCGATCGGCTTCGGAACACTGAAGTCGAACGGCGTGCCGGCGACCGCAAGGATCTCGCCGGTGGTCAGGAGTTCGGCGTCGATCGGCGTGTAGAAATCGGAATTGAGAACGAGCACCTGGTCGCGGACATCGCCGGAGCCGTGGCCGGCCAGGTTCCAGTAGGTGTGGTGCACGGCGTTCAGGATCGTCGGCCGATCCGTCATGCCGCGAATGGCGATCTCCAGCCGATTGTCGTCGGTCAACCGATAGCTCGACGAGAGGTGCACGGTGCCGGGATACCCCTCTTCGCCATGCGGCGCTACCGTCGAGAAGGTGACCGTATTGGTCGCCTCGTCGACGGTCGCGTCCCAATTCTTGCGGTCAAAGCCGGCGATGCCGCCGTGCAGGTGGTTGGCGCCCTCGTTCAGCGAAAGCTGGAACGCCTCACCGCCGAGCGAGAAGCGCCCGTCGCGGATGCGGTTGCCATAGCGACCGCAGGTGGCGCCGAAATAGGTGTCGGTGGCGACATAGGAAGCGACGTCGTCGAAGCCGAGCACGATGTCGGCCATCTCCCCGGAACGGTCCGGCGCATGGAGTTCGGTCAGCCGCGCACCATAGGTGATCAGCTTGGCGGACAGGCCGTTGCGATTGCGCAGGACGAAGCCGCGGACGACTTCCCCGTCCAGATGTCCGAACACGAAGCTCTCGATCATTGTCGCTCTCCCCCGAGCCTGGTTGCCGCCTCGCTTCGGCGCGAGGGCATGGTGATGGACGCCCGCGTCAGGCAGGCTCCGGTCTATGGACCGCCACGAACGCAGCGCGTCAGCTCTTGGTGTTCTTCATGAAGCTTGCCTGGACGATGACGACGACCAGCAGAAACGCGCCCCGGACGACCGACTGCCAGTAGGCGGAGAGCGAGATCCAGCCCATGCCATTCTCGAAGTTGAGGATAGTGTAGATCAGCCCAAGCAGCAGCGACCCGGCGAGCGTCGCAACGATCGAGCCCTTGCCGCCGGTGAGCAGTGTGCCGCCGACCACCACCGAGGCGATGGCGAACAATTCCCACCCGGCGCCCTCGACCGGCTGGCCGGCGCCGAACTGGGCGGCGAGGATGACCCCGGCGAGCCCGGCCAGGCTGCCCGAGATCAGATAGACGATGAAGACCGTGCGGCCGACCGGCAGCCCCATCAGCAGGGCCGCTTCCTCGCCGCCGCCGACGGCGAGAACGTGGCGGCCGAAGGCGCGCCAGCGCATGACGATGGCGCCGAGCACATAGGCGGCGAGCGCGATCCAGGCCGGAGTCGGGAAGCCGAACAGCAATCCAAGCGGCCCGGCGAACCAGTTGGCATCCTCGGCGTCGATCCATTCGGGACGTAGCGGCGCCAGCAAATCGCCCTGGCCGAGCGTCATGAACGCCGTTTCATAGGAGACGGAGACCGACTGGTTGCCGGCGAGCAGCAGCGCCGTGCCGCTGGCCGCCAGCATGACGGCGAGCGTGGCGATGAACGGCAGGATCTTGAGGCGCGTGATGATCAGGCCGTTGATCGCGCCCGCCGCCGCCCCGACCAGCAGGCCGCCGGCTAGGCCCGGCAGCAGGCCGTAGGGGCTGAGCATCGCCGAGACGACCGAGCCGAGCGCTGCGACCGAACCGACAGACAGATCGATGCCGCCGGTCATGATGACGAAGCACATGCCGAGCGAGACGAGCGCGAACATCGAGGAATAGCGCAGCACCGACAGCACGTTATAGCTGCCGAGAAAGCCTTCGTAGCGCCAGCCGCCAAAGGCCACCAGCGCCAGCAGGAGCAGGACGACGCCGAGCCCCTGGGGGAAGCGGAACTCGCGCGTCGCGCCGCGGAAGGTGGCGATCGAGGTCATGCCCTGTCCTGTCGCTGCAGCCAGACGGCCAGGATGATCAACCCGGCCTTGACGATGAGGGCCGCCGAGTCCGGCACGCCATTGGCGAGCAGGGTGTAGCGGACGAGCTGGATGATCAGCGCGCCGATCAGCGTGCCGAGGATGGTCGCGCGGCCGCCGGTCAGCAGCGTGCCGCCGACCGCCACTGCCGCGATGGCGTCGAGCTCGATGCCGAGGCCGATCAGATTGGCGTCGGCGGCCGAGTTCATGGCGATGACGATGAGGCCGGCAATGCCGCTGCAAACCCCGGAGACGACGTAGACGATGGTCTTGACCCGCGCGACCGGGACGCCGGCAAGCCGCGCCGCCGCCTCATTGCCGCCGATCGCCAGCACCTGGCGGCCGAACACCGTCTTGCGCAGCGTCCAGGTGGCGGCGATCACGATCACCGCCATGATCCAGACCTGGAACGGCACGCCGAGCAGCCGGCCGATGGCGATCTGCTGGAACTCCGGCACCTTGAACACCTGCAAATCGCCATTGGTCCAGACCTGCGCGATGCCACGCCCGGCGATGAACAGGACCAGGGTGGCGATGATCGGCTGGATCGAGAAGCGGGTGATCAGCCAGCCGTTGAAATAGCCGAACATGCCGGCCACCATGACCGGCAATACGATGCCGAGTGCGATGCCGACATAGAGGTTGGGCACCGGAAACAGCTGCCCGGTGAAAATCATCGGCGAGAGGGCGCCGGCGATCGCCATCAGCGAGCCGACCGAAAGATCGATGCCGCCGGTCGCGATGACCAGCGTCATGCCGACGCCGACCACCATGACCACCGCGACCTGCGTCAGGTTGATGGCGAGCGTCTGGGTGGTGGCGAAGTGGGGCGTGAAGGCCAGGTTGAAAAGGATCAGCAGCACAAGCGCCAGCACCGCGCCCCAGCGTTTGAGAAAGACCGATATGTCAGACAAAGGCCGCCCCCTTCGGGGACGTCGCATCGGCGTCGCCGCCATGCGCCATCGCATTCATCAGCGCGGACTCGCTGATCTGGTCCTTGTCGAATTCCTCGACGGTGCGCCCCTCGCGCAGCACGAAGACGCGGTCGGCGCCCTCGACGATCTCTTCGAGCTCCGAAGAGATCATCAGCACGCCCAGGCCCCGCTCGGCGAAGGAACGGATCAGGCGCTGGATCTCGGCCTTGGCGCCGACATCGATGCCGCGCGTCGGCTCGTCGAGAATCAACAGCTTCGGATCCATGCAGAGCCAGCGCGCCAGCAGCACCTTCTGCTGGTTGCCCCCGGAGAGCTCGCGGATCTTCTGCTCCGGGCTGGAGCATTTGATGCCGATCTCGGTGATGAAGCGTTTGACGATTTCGGCCTGGCGGGCCTCGTCGACGATGCCGGAACGGGCCAGCGCCGGCAGCAACGCCAGCGTCATGTTCTCGCGCACCGACATTTCCGGAACGATGCCGTCGATCTTGCGATCCTCCGTGCAGAAGCCGAGGCCGGCGGCGATTGCCTCGCGCGGCGAAGCGAAATCGGCCTTCCGGCCGGCAAAGCGAACCTCGCCGGCCCGATGCGGCTCGGCGCCGAAGACGGCGCGCGCCGTTTCCGAGCGTCCCGAGCCTAGCAATCCCGCCAGTCCGACGATCTCGCCGCTGCGCACGGCGATATCGGCCGACTGCACCCGGCGGCCGACCGCGAGACCGCTCGTTGCCAGCAGTTCGCCGCCGATCGCCTGACCGCCCTCGCCGAAGGCGGTCGAACCTGCCTTGCGGATTTCTGCGAGATCGCGGCCGAGCATCGCCGCGACCAGTTGCAGCTTGCCCATATCCGCCATGTTGGCGACGGCGACGGTGCGACCGTCGCGCATGATCGTCACCCGGTCGCAGACGGCATAAAGCTCGTCCAACTTATGGCTGACGAAGACGACGGCGACGCCCTGCGCCTTCAATTGCCGGATGGTCTGAAACAGGATCTGCACCTCGGCCTCGTCGAGCGACGAGGTCGGTTCGTCCATAATCACCAGGCGCGCCTCGAACGAGACGGCGCGAGCGATCGCCACCATCTGCCGGATGGCGGTCGAGAAATTCATCAGGGGCTCCCGCACATCGACAAAGACGTCGAAACGCGCCAGGAGGCCGCGCGCGCCCTCGTGCATGGCGCGCCAATCAAGGAAGCCGAAGCGAGACTTGATCTCGCGGCCGAGATAGATGTTCTCCGTCACCGACCGGAAGGCGATCAGGTTGATCTCCTGGAAGATCGTCGAGATGCCGCCACGCTGCGCCGCCTGCGGCGAATTTGCCGTCCAGGGCGCGCCGGCGAAGGTGATCGCGCCGCCATCGCTGGCGACGGCGCCGTTGAGGATCTTGATCATGGTCGACTTGCCGGCACCGTTCTGGCCGATCAGGGCCATGACTTCGGCCGGTGCCACCTCAAGCGATGCGCCTGTCAGCGCCGGAACGCCACCAAAGCTCTTGTCGATGCCCTGCATAGAAAGCAGCGGCACCTGAGATGCTGTATCCATGTGTGACCTTGGAGGACTGTCGCGGAAATCTGGGGAATGGCGAGCATCCCCGACCGAAAGCGGGGCGCCGCCGCGAAGGACGGCGCCCCTCGTTCCTGTCGATCAATACGCTTCCGGCATGTACCCGGCCGCGTTCTCCTTGGTGAAGACGCGGTCGTCGTTGACGAGCCAGGTATCGATGGTCTCGCCGCGGCCATAACGCTCGACGGCGTCGAATGCCTTCGGTCCGAACTTCGGATTGCACTCGACCACGACATAGACCTTGCCGTCGATCAGCGCCTGCGTCGCGTCCTTGGTGCCGTCGATCGAGGCGATGATCAGGTCCTTGCCGGGAACCTTGCCGGCCGCTTCCATCGCCGCGATAGCGCCCATGGTCATCTCGTCATTGTGCGAGTAGAGCGCGGTGGCGTCCGGATGGGCCTGGTAGAGCGTCTCGAACACCTGGCGGCCCTTGTCGCGCGCGAAGTCGCCGGACTGCGACGCGATGATCTGCATGCCGGGGTGGTCCTTGATGTAGTCGGCGAAGCCCTTCATGCGGTCGTTCGCCGGCGACGAACCGGTGCTGCCCTGCAGCTCGATGATCTTCGCCTGGCCGTTGACCGCCTTGGTCAGCGCCTCGGCGGCCTGGTGGCCTTCCTTGACGAAGTCCGAGCCGATGAAGGCGACATAGTCCTTGCCGGCGGTCGCCAGCGTCGCGTCGACATTGCGGTCGATGAGGAAGAGCGGAATGCCCGCCTTCTTCGCTTCCATGACGGCCGGGATGAGCGGCTTCTCTTCGCGCGGCGCCAGCAGGATGACGTCGACCTTCTGAGCGATCATCGAGCGAACGTCGGCGACCTGCTTGGCGGCCGAACCGGCGGCGTCGGTATAGACCAACTGCCAGCCGCGCTTCGCAGCTTCGTCTTTCATGCTCGCGGTCTGCGCGAGGCGCCACGGATTGTTGCTCTCCGTCTGCGCGAAGCCGATCTTGTAGCTGTCCTTCTGCTTCAGCTTGGCGAGATCGGCGAGTGCCGCCCGTCCGCCGAGCCCGGCCAGAACCAGTCCGCCGGCCGAAGCCGTCAGCAATGTACGTCTCGTAATCAACATGGCCTCTCCTCCCACTTTCTTCCCTGAAACCGGCGGCTGCTGTTGCAGTTCCTAACCGGGCCTTATTGTTCTGTAATACGATACAATATTTTGTATAGACATTACATTTCCACTACGTCACCCAAATGTCAATCGACACTCTTCCGCAGGGTCAGACAGGATAAACGTTGTGGTGAGAGGCGTATTCGCCGTGTTGCTCCGGCGCGGGATGGCGGCGCGCGTGGAAGGTCGCGGTGAGGCGGCAGAACCGCATCCGGACATAGAAAAAGCCCGGGGATCGTAACCGATCCTCGGGCTCTTGCTTGGTCTGGTCAGCACGCGTCGGCGCCGACCATTGGCAGCTGGGAGCTGGCTATTTTGCCGCCAGCAGGCAGCTTTCTCCGCAGAGCTTCTCCAGCGCCGCCTGGCCCTGAGCGGCCGCTTCTTCCGGCGTCAGAATGCCGAGGCCGACCTTCTGCACGACGTCGGACAGCACATCGATGATCTGGAAATAGTTCGGCATCGGCGGCTTCGAGCGCGACACTTCCAGGCTCGACTTCATGGCGGTCAGGAGCGTCGGATTGCTCTTCTCAAGCGAACCGAGATGCCCCCACGAGCTGACACGGATCGGCACGCCGCCATTGCCGGCCTCGAGCAGGGCCTGCTGCTGCTGCTTGTCGACCAGCCATTGCTGGAACAGGAACGTCGCCTCCGGCTTCTCGCTGAACCGGCTGATGACGATCATCGACGGTTCGGATTCGATCGAACGCTTGCTGGCGTCGACGCCTTCCTTGACCGGCGGCGCCGCATACAGGAACTGACCATGCAGCGGCGAGCTGCCTTCCTTGTCGATGCCGAGCACGAAGTCGGAATAGGCGAGCGACTGCGCCGCAATGCCGTTGCCCATCACCGTCGGCACGTCGACGACCGAGTATTCGGCGGTTCCCGGCGGCGCGTACTTCCAGAGTTCCGCCCACAATTTGAGCGCGTCGATCACGACGGGCGTGTTGAAGGTCGGCTTGCCCTGCGCATCGACGATGTCGCCGCCGAAATTGTGCAGGAGATTGCCGATAAACAGCGACACGGAGGTCTGGCCCTTCAGGCCCTCCAGCACGATGCCGTAGAAATCGCTGTCGAGCGGCTGGCCCTTGAGGTTCTCGCCCTTCTTGCGGGTGAAGAATTCCGACATGTCGCGCAGCTGTTCGAGCGTCTTGGCCGGAGCCAGCGCATAGCCGTACTTCTTTTCGAAGTCGGCCTTCTCTGTCGCGTCGTTCATCAGATCGGCGCGGGTCCAGTAGACGTAATTGTAGTTCCAGTTGAGGAAGCCGTATTGCTTGTCGCCGAAGAAGGCGAGCGTCTTGAACGGCGTCTGGATGAAGTCGGCCGGGTCGAGATTGGGATTGCTGATCGCCGGATTGGCCATCAGATCATTGATCGGCAGGATCGCGTCGGCTTCCAGCATCGGGCCCATCTGGAACCCGTGCAGCATGACGCCATCATAGTTGCCGCGGCCGGACAGCATGTCCGCCTGGCCCTTGTTGATGACGTCGAGATGGCTCAGCAGCTCGTACTCGACCTTGATGCCCGTCTCTTCGGTGAACTTGGGCACCAGGGTGGCGAGCGTCTCCTGCAGTGGCGTGACTTCGTCCAGCACCTTGATCGTCGTGCCGGCATAGGGCTTGGCCGCCTCCTTGTAGGAGAACGTCCCCTCCGCGCTGGCCGATCCGACCGCGAAGGACATCGCCGCTAGGATGGCCGCGGCCGCCGTCGTTCCCCTCAGAACCCGTAAAGAGTATCCCATGTCGAACTCTCCTGTTTGTTTTGGTCTTGTTGTCCCTGCTGTCGATTTTCTTGCTCTTCCGCGCCATCAGCCCGCAGTCTTGGCCTTGGCGCGGTGGGCGTCTCGTCTTCGTCCCGTATCCCGGGCGTTCGCCGTGCCGGCTCTTTCGGCTAGACGCCGAAATCCCTCTGGCCGAGTTGCACGGTGATCCACTTGATCTCGGTCAGTTCTTCCCAGGAGAACTTCCCGCCTTCGCGACCGAAGCCGCTGTCCTTGACGCCGCCGAACGGCACGTGCGGCTCGTCGGAAATGGTCGTGTCGTTGACGTGGACCATTCCGGATTCGAGACGCAGCGAGAAATCGAGCGCCTTTTGCATGTCGTTGGTGATGACCGCCGCCGAGAGGCCGTAGCGCGTATCGTTGGCGATGCGCAGCGCCTCTTCCGAGTCCTCCGCCTGGATCACCGAGACAACCGGGCCAAAGCTCTCCTCGTGGTAGATCCGCATGTCGCTGTTCACATCGCGCAGCACGGTCGGCTGGAAGAACCTGTCCTCGAAGGTGCCGCCTGTCAGCACGACGGCGCCCTTCTCCCGTGCGTCCTCCAGCTGGCCGGCGATGAAATCGCATTGCGTCCGGCGGATGAGCGGGCCGATGAAGGTCTTGGTGTCATGCGGGTCGCCGACGACGAGCGTGGCCGCCTTGGCAGCGAAACGCTTGCAGAATTCCTCGAACAGCGGCGCCTCGACGACCACCTTCGAGCTCGCCATGCAGACCTGGCCCTGGTGCAGGAAGGCGCCGAAGGTGGCGACATTGACCGCATAGTCGAGATCGGCATCCCGCAGCACGACGAGCGGGCTCTTGCCGCCCATTTCAAGCGTGAACTTCTTGAGATGCTTCGCCGCCTCAACCGCCAGATAGCGGCCGGTCCGGGTCGATCCGGTGAAGGTGATCAGCCGCACCCGCGGGTCGGAGATCAGCAATTTTCCGACCTCGTCCGGCACGCCCGGCACGACGTTCAGCACACCGGCCGGCAGACCGGCCTCCTGGAACAGATCGGCGATCAGCGCGCCGGAGATCGGCGTTTCCTCCGACGGCTTCAGCACGAAAGTGTTGCCGGCCGCGAGCGCGAAGGCGATCTTCTTCATCGACAGCAGGAAGGGCGAATTGAACGGCGCGATGCCCGCCACCACGCCGAGCGGGCGGCGGACCGACATGGAGAGCTGCCCCGGAATGGTGACCGGCATCGTCTCGCCCATGACATGCCGCACATCGCCGGCGGCGCTGCGCAGCAGGTCGGTCACATAGTCGATCTCCCACATCGCCTTGTTCGACACGGACCCGCATTCGTTGATCAGCATGTCGCGGATCTCTTCGGTGCGGCGCGCGATCAC
Source organism: Kaistia granuli DSM 23481 (assembly GCF_000380505.1). Taxonomy (GTDB): domain Bacteria; phylum Pseudomonadota; class Alphaproteobacteria; order Rhizobiales; family Kaistiaceae; genus Kaistia; species Kaistia granuli. Next base: position 260,264 of record NZ_AQYH01000006.1, read on the forward strand.
GTCGCCGGTGCGCAGCAGCATCTGCTCGCGCTCACTGGCCACACTCTTTCCCCAGGTGGCGTTCGCCTTCTCGGCCGCGTCGATGGCGCTCAGGACTTCCTCGGCGCCGGCCTGGTGCGTGCGGGCGAAGACCTTGCCGGTCGCCGGGTTGAGGCTGTCGGCGAGCTGGTTGCGCGACGAGGCGACCCAGCTGCCATTGATGAACAGCTTGTAGGTACGGATGCCGTCCGTCGTCTCATATGAATTCGGATTCATCCCGAGATCCCCCGTAATGCCGGCCTCAGCCGTCTGTTGTCGCTGCATGCCTGCGCCCGCCGCACGTTCGTTCCGCGCGGCGACGCTGTCGTCTCAGTTGCCGCCAGGTCTTGCCGGCAGGTTTTTCTTGGCAATGACGCAGTGAACGCCCTTCTCCTGATCGACGGTCTGCGTGATCCGCAGATCGGCGGCGATCGAACAGAGCGTGTAGGCGTCCTGCGGCGACAGGCCGGAGAGCTCGCCGATCAGCGAGATCATCTCGCGCAGCGCCTGCTTGGCGGCGTCATCGAGATCGGGGTCGAACCCCATGGTGATCCAGGTTTCGGCGGTCTCGGCGCGCGGCGCCTTCAGCGACCTGCCCTTGTGCAGGACGAAGCGGAACGACCCACGCAGCGCCGTCTCGATGGCGCTGAGGCAGACCTCGCCATCACCCTGAAGGGCATGGCCATCGCCGACCGAGAACAGGGCTCCCGGCCGGAACACCGGAAAATAGATGGTCGTACCGGCGCCCAGTTCCTTGTTGTCCATGTTGCCGCCGAAGGCGCGCGGCTGGACCGAGGAAAGGCGGCCATGCGCCAGCGGTGGCGCGACGCCGATATTGCCGAAGAACGGCGCGAGCGCGAGCGTCTGGCCCCAGGGCATGGCCACCTCGCCCCGATCCATGTCGATCGGCACATGCAGGCGGCGCAGTTCCGGAAAATCCTCCGGAAGCGTGCCATGCAGCGGCAGCTGCACGTTCCAGCCCCAATCCTGCAGATAGTCTATGCTCTCGACGAGAACCTCGAGGACATCACCCGGCTCGGCCCCTTCGATGGCGATCGGTCCGGTCAGGAAATGCGGACCGCTTCCCCTCGCGCCCTTGTCCAGCACCGCCCGATGCGCATCGAGGATCGTGAAGCCCAGCGCCGCGTCCGGCATGTCCTCCGGCTCGCCCGATACGGTATCGATGACGACCCGGTCGCCGGACGCGATGGTCAGGACCGGCGCCAGGCTACCGTCCCAGTATCCCCATCGCACGGTCTCGGGTGTTGCTTCGAGTTTATGGTCTGCCACCGATGTGCCCTCCCCTGGCTTCGATCGCTCAGCCCTTGACCGCGCCCATGGTCAGGCCGCGCACGATGTGACGCTGAAGCAGGACGACGACGGCCAGCACCGGGGCCAGCGAGACGACGCCGACGACGGCGACCTCGCCCCAGCGCACGCCTTGCGCGGTAATCAGCTTTGGAATGGCGACCGGAAGGGTCTGAACCGAACTTCCGCCCAGCATGAAAGCGAAGAGGAACTCGTTCCAGGCGAAGATGAAGCAGAGCACCGAGGTCGCGACGATGCCGTTCCGAAGCAACGGGAAGACAACGCGCCAGAACACCTGCGGCTTCGACCAGCCTTCCAGGATCGCCGCTTCTTCCAGCTCCACGGGCAGATCGCGGCAGAAGCTGCGTAGCACCCAGACGTAGAAGGACAGATTGAACGTCATATAGGCCAGGCTGAGGCCAACAAACGTGTCGAGCAGGCCGATCTTCGCGTAGATCAGATAGAAGGGAATGACCAGACAGACGGGCGGCGCCATGCGGCTCGCCAGGATGAACAGGAACAGATCGTCCTTCTTCTTCATTTCGAATCGGGCGAAGGCGTAGGCGGCCGGCGTGCCGATCACCACCACCATCGCCGTCGAGATGACACCCAGCAGCAGCGAGGTCACCAGATTGCTCAGGAAGCCCTGCGCGATCACGTAGTCGAAATTGGCGAGCGTCGGCGAGAAGAAGAATTGCGTCGGCCGCGCGAACATGACGTCCGCCGGCTTGAACATCATCGAGACCATCCAGATGACCGGAAACAGGATGGTCAGGGCGCAAATGACGGCGATCGCTGTTCTGAAGAACGTTCCGAGCGGAGTGCTGTTGTTCATGGTCGTTTCCTTCAGAACGCGTTCAGTTTCTTTTTGGCAATCTGATAGAAGACGTTGCAGGCGATGAAGAAGATCAGCCAGACGAATACCGCCAGCGCCGAGGCTTCGCCGATGTTCCAGAAGTCGAACGTCATCTTGTAGGCAAGCAGGCTGGGCGACTCCGTCGCCGTGCCGGGCCCGCCGCGGGTCAAGATGAAGATCGTGTCGAACACCTTGAAGGCATCGATGAAGCGCAGCAGCCCGATGACGAACAGCAGCGGCGCCATCAGCGGCATCGTCAGGCGGAAGAAGATCTGGAACGCGCCGGCGCCGTCGACGGCCGCCGCCCGGTAGGGCCCCTGCGGCAAGGCCTGAAGGCCAGCGAAGAACGCCAGCATCATGAACGGCGTCCACTGCCAGATGTCGATGAAGATCAGGGCGTAGAGCGCGTATTGCTCGGAGGCGAAGATCGACGTCCCGCTGACAATGTTGAAGCGCTCGATGACATTGTAGGAGAGCACGCCCCACGAGCCGGCGAGCATGATCTTCCAGAGCAGGCCGACCACGATGGGAGCCATCATCGTCGGGATGAACAGCAGCGGCACCAAGATCGAGCGGCCTTTGACACCCTTGCTGAGGACCAGCGCGCCGGCCATGCCGAGCATGAATTCGATCGGCACCGCGATGGCGACGAAGATGCCGGCGACATACATCGAATTCCAGAAATCGGGATTCGAGATCAGCGCCTTGTAGTTGTCGAACCAGATGAAGTCGGTCACGCGCCCGTATTTGGCGCTGTGGAAGCTCAGATAGACCGCATAGATGAAGGGAACGAGCGAGACGACGCAGAGCGTTATCATCGTCGGCGCGATCAGCAGATATGGATACCACGACGCCCGCTTCGGTCTCGCCGCCACATCACCGGTAATGGTCAAGGTCACCGTCGCCTCCAGTTCCAAAACACGCCCAAGGCGCGCCAATATTCATCGAGCTGCGCCATGCGACGCCCGAGCATTTCTAGGTCGTCAGCGATCCGGTCTTCCCATCGAACAGGAAGAACTCGCCGGCGCCGTACAGGAAGCTGACCGGCGCGCCGAGTGTCAGCGCGACGTGGTCCTTCTGCTTGATCTTGACGAGGTCGCCGGCGCCGGTGCGCAGGGTCACGATCGAGTGCTTGCCGAAGGCTTCGTTCGAATAGACCTGGGCCGGCACTCCGGCCGGCGCACCGACCTCGGCGAGCGTCAGGGCGCCCGGCCGCACGCCGAGATAGACCCCGCGATCGGCACCGGACTTGGCCCTCGCCGCCAGCGAAGGTGGCAGCTCGATCGAGACTTCCGGACCGCGGAAGAAGCTCATCTCGCCCTGCGAGTGCAGTTCGCCCTTCAGGACGTTCATCGGCGGATCGCCGAACAGCTTCGCCACCTTGATGCTGGCCGGCCGCAGCCAGATATCCTCGGGCGTGCCGATCTGCTCGATCCGCCCTTCGGCCAGGACCGCGACCCGGTCGCCGACCGACAATCCTTCCAGCCCATCCGGGGTGGACCAGATAGAGGGATGGTCCTTGCCGCTCAGCCGGCGCCGGATTTCGCCGCGCAGCTTGTGCCGGAGCTTGGCATCGAGATGGGAGATCGGCTCGTCAAGCAGCAGTGCGCTCGGGTTCTGCACCAGGGCGCGGGCGAGTGCCACGCGCTGCTTCTGGCCGCCGGACAGGGCAACCGGCTGCCGGTCGCCGAGATGGGCGATCTCGAGCAGCGTCAGCAGCTGGTCGACGGCCTCCTTCACGCCCTCGGCCAACCGGCCCCTGGAGCGCGCCTGCAAAGGCGATGTGATGTTCTCCCGCACCGTCAGATGCGGGTAGAGCGCATAGGATTCGAACATCAGGGCGACGCGGCGGTCGCCCGGCGCGACCGCGCCGACATCCTGGCCCGCCAGATGGCACGAACCCCGATCCGGCGATTCCAGACCGGCGATCATCCGGCACAAGGTCGTCTTGCCGGCGCCGGACGGCCCGACCAGGGCCAGCACCTCGCCCGGAGCCACGGCAAGGCTTACGTTCTGGATGACCTCGTTGCCGCCGAACCGCTTGCTGAGCCCGGCCACGGCGAGGCCATCACGCGGCCGCCGGTCGATCGTCGGAAATGAAGTCGCCATCGCGGTCACTTATCCAGCTCCAGGTTGAACTCCGTATCCGCGTCGAACAGGTGCATCCGCTCGGCTGGGATGCGCAGATGGACACCGTCGCCGGCCCGGAACAGCGTCGGACCCGGCAGTTCGGCGACCAGCGTGTCGCCGCTCCGATTGAGGATTTCGAGAACCAGTGAATCCGCGTCGCCGCGCGGTTCGCGGTAGCGGATGATCGCGTTCACCGACCGATCAGCCGAGACCGTTTCGACGATCAGATGCTCGGGCCGCAGGCCGACGACCAGATCGCGCGTCTGCCGCGCCTCCAGCATCCGGCGACGCTCGTCGCCGACCGCGATGGTGGCCGCGAGAATGGGAACATCGATGTGGCCGACGACGGCCGAGACCGAGGCGGGAAAGAGGTTCATCGGCGGCTCGCCAATGAAGTTGGCGACGAAAATATTGGCTGGGCGCTCATAGAGCCGGGAGGGTGGCGCCACCTGCTGCAGCACGCCGCCGCGCATGATCGCGATGCGATCGGCCATCGCCGTTGCCTCGGTCTGGTCATGTGTGACCAGGATGGAGGTGACCCCTCTCGACTTCTGCAGCCGGGAGATCTCCGCCCGCAGATGGATCTTCTGCTCGCCATCCAGATGCGAGAGCGGTTCGTCGAACAGGATCAAGGCTGGATCGCGCACCACGGCGCGGCCGATGGCAATGCGCTGCTGGGCGCCGCCGGAGAGATCATGCACCTTGCGGTCCGCCATGTCGGTCAGGCCGAGCATGGCAAGAACCTCGTCGACGCGCTCCTTGCGCACGGCCTTGCTGTAGCCCCGCACGGAAAGGGGAAAATCGATGTTCTCGGCGATCGTGAGGTTCGGGTAGAGGCAGTAATCCTCGAACACCATCGCGATATTGCGCTGGCCGGCCGGCAGCCGCGAAACCGGAACGCCGCCGAACAGGATCTCGCCCTCGGTCAGTTCCTCCAGGCCGGCTGCCATCTTCAGGGTCGAACTCTTGCCGCAGCCGGACGGCCCCAGCAGGGCCAGCATCTCGCCTTCCTGACAGACCAGGTTGAGGTCGATGACCGCCATCGGCGTGCCGGGCTGGTACCGCTTCGAAACGGACTGGAATTCAACCGTCGCCATAAAAGCCAATCTCCCTACCTAGACAAATGCCGAGCAGCAAAACTCATGCCATCTTAGTAAAAACCGTACCAATTCAGTCGAAGAAGCTTGTCCTGCCCGCAATCGCGCCAGGCGATGCCCTGATTGTAGACAGCATTAAATATCAATGACTTGCATGAGCCCGGACAGACCGGGATTGCCAGGCAGGCGGCTAGGCCGCCCACCTGCCGACGACGCTAGGCGGCCGCGCGTGACGTCGTGACGATCGGCTTGACCACCTCGCCGCTCTCGGCGGCGTGGACGGCCTCATTGATCTCGCTGAGATCGTAGAGCTTGGTGAGGCGGTCGAACGGGAACAGGCCCGCACGCCAGAACTCGATCAGTTTCGGAACGAAGACATCGGCCACGCAGTCGCCCTGCATGATGCCCTTGATCGTGCGCCCGAACAGGATCTTGCTCATCTCGAGATTGACCTCGACGCCCAACGCCGCCGCCCCGATCAGGCCGCAGGTGCCGGGGATCCGCAGGCAGTCGACCGCCTGGCGGAATACGCGCGGCACGGACGTGCACTCCAGCGAGTACTGCGCGCCGCCATCGGTGATCGCCTGGATCTCCTTGACCGCATCGACCTTCGCGCCGTTGACGACATGCGTGGCGCCCAGTTCGCGGGCCAGCTGGAGACGACCCTCATTGAGGTCGATCGCGATGATGGTGGTGCAGCCGACGATCTTCGCCGCCATGACCGCCGAGAGCCCCACGGCTCCCGCGCCGAAAATCGCGATGCTCGACCCGGCCCGCGGCGCCAGCGAATTGATCACCGCCCCGGCCCCGGTCTGGATGCCGCAACCAAGCGGCCCCATGATCTCGATCGGGACATCCTTGCGGATCTTCACGACATTGCGCTCGGAGGCGATCGCCTTGTCGGCAAAGGACGACTGGCAGAAGAAGCAGCCGCTGATGACATGGCCGTCGGCGATGATCGGCGAGGTTCCGTCGACCCGCGCGCCGCTCAGATTGCGCGCATAGAATTCGACGCAGAAGCCGGGCTGCCCCTGCTGGCAGTTCTCGCAACGGCCGCAAAAATCATAGGTGACGATGACATGATCACCGGGGACGACCTTGGTGACATTCCGGCCGACCTTCTCGACGATACCAGCCCCCTCATGCCCAAGAACGGCCGGCAGCGGCACAGGATAGCTCTGGTTGCGAACGCCGATATCCGTATGGCAAACGCCGGTGGCCAGTATCTTGACCAGAACTTCATCATCGCGCGGCTCCGCCAGGTCAACCATCTCGACGACGAAAGGACCCGACTTCTTCTTTACCAGCGCAGCCCTGATACGATAGCTCATGCTCCCCCACTTAAGCTTGATGCAGGCTTCTCCGGACAAGCCAGGCAGAGCCGTTCACCACGAATGATCTATGCAATTCGCGCCAGCTTATAACGCCAGCTGCTCCCCGATTGAGCTGACGATACGTACGGCACCTCGATCCGTCAATCTATCATCCCAATAATAGAATCAATAATGGGGCACGCTTTCCCTCGGGAGGTGTCCTCCGGCGAGATCCACATTGCCGGCGAACGATGCGACCACCTGCTGCCGTCCTCGCGCGGTATGGCGATGGTGTTCCAGTGCTATGCGCTCTACCCGCATAGGAGCGTCTACGAGAATCTCCGGTTCGCGCGGCTGAAGTCAGGCGAGAGGATCACCGGCTCGTTCCGCGGCATCCTCGACCTCGCCGACGATTCGGCGACCGGATATGCGGCGGAGGCGGAATACGTCCACCTGTTCGACGAAGACGGACTGGCGCTGCCGGCGCTGCAGGACTGGCACGGGGACTATGGCGTCGCCTAGCCGATGAAGATCATTTCTGCCGTTGGGGATAGATCGTCTCGCCGCGCTTCAGCATGGCGACGAAGCCCTCGATCTTCTTCCGGCGACCGGCCTCAGTCTTCATGTCATGTATGCGGAAGGCGAGCGCGAAGCGGTTCTGCTCGCTGAGCCTCGCCAGCATCGCGCTGGCCTCGGGTTCGGCATCGATCGCCGCCTGCAGATCGTCGGGGATTTTCAGGTTGCGACCGCTTGGATAGGCGCGATCCCATCGGCCGTCGGCCTTGGCGGCTTCGACGTGGCGAAGTCCGAACTCGGTCATCCGGCCTTCAGCGATCAACCGGCCGACATTGTCGACATTGATCTGGCTCCAGATGCTGCGCCTGCCGCGCGGCGTATAGCGCTGCAGATAGCTGCGATCATCGAGCGATTTGCGCACCGCGTCGATCCAGCCCCAGCAGAGCGCAGCGTCGATCGCCTCCTTCGGCGTGATCGACTTCAGGCCGGAGCCGACCTTGTGGATCTTGATCCAGACCTCGTCCGCCTCGGCATGATGGCGGCCGAGCCATTGATAGAACCCGTCAAGGTCCTGGAATTCATGGACCTTGTCCGGATCGACCTTCACCGGTGCCATCGATCGCGCCCCTTCCGCCGCCATGCAAGCCGACGGCGAACCGACGGCCCCGAAACGGCACGGAGTTTCGGGGCCCTTGGCCGACAGCGCTAGTGGAAAATGATGCCGCCGCAGACGTTCAGCGCCTGTCCTGTGATGAACGATGCGTCGTCGGAGGCGAAAAAGGCGACGGCACCGACGACATCGTCCGGATAGCCGAGACGGCCCATCGCGGTCTTGTCCTTGACCGCCTGCAGGGCCGCGGCATCGCGATAATTGTTCCGGCCCATATCGGTGTCGATGATGCCGGGACAGACAGCGTTGACGGTGATGCCGTCCTTGGCCACTTCCTGCGCCAGGATGTGGGTGAAGCCGATGACGGCGGCCTTGGACGAGCAGTAGTGCGCCTGCAGCGGCGCACCGCGCTTGCCGCCGATCGAGGCGATGTTGACGATGCGGCCCTTGCCGGCCTCGCGGAACTGGTCAAGCAGCGCCTTGCAGACCAGGAACGTGCCCTTGGTGTTGACGTCGTACATGCGGTCCCATTCATCGGGCTCGATGTCGTCGACCTTGGCCAGCGACAGCACGCCGGCATTGTTGACCAGCACGTCGATATGGCCGGCAAGCGCCCTCGCCTCGCCGACGAACGACTTGACCGATTCCGGATTGCTGACATCGCCGAAGACGAGATCGCATTTGCCGCCATCCTTGCGGATCAGGTCCTGGACCTCCTTGATCTCGCCTTCCTGACGGGGAATGTCCATCGCCACGACATGGTAGCCTTCGGCTGCGAAGCGCAGCGCGATCGCGCGGCCGATGCCACGCGATGCACCTGTGATCAGAACGGCCTGGCCTTCGCCTCTCCTGGGAATCACGATCGTTTTCCTTCTTGCAGATTTTGAATGAGCGGGAGGGACCAGTCCTGGAGATGACTGGCATGGGGACAGCAACCAGCGCGCCGCGACGCGTCGGCGGCGACGGAGCTTTCAAAGGATGGGCGCCGGCTTGGCCGCCGGCACCCACGGGGCCGGATCAGGCGCGGCCGTGGCTGACGCGGGACCTGCGGGCGAGCGAGTCGACGATCACAGCGATGGCGAGCACGCCGCCGGTGATCATGTATCGAAGCGACGACGACAGATCGAGCAAGGTCAGGCCGCTCGAGATCGACTGGATGACGATGATGCCGAGCAGGGCCGAATAGGCGCTGCCGCGTCCGCCGAACAGGCTGGTGCCGCCGATGACCGCCGCCGCGATGGCGTTCAGATTGACATCACCGGTGCCGGCCTGCTGGCTCGACGAGGCAAGCCGCGACGCCGCCATGACGCCACCGAAGGCCGCCAGCGTTGAACAGCAGACGAAGGCGCTGGTGTAGATCGCCCGGACATTGATGCCGGCGCGCCGTGCCGCCTCGCGATTGCCGCCGACGGCGAACATCGACCGGCCCCAGCGCGTGCGGGTCAGGGCGTATTGCATCGCCAGGACGAGGCCGACGAACAGGCCGAACATCCACGGCACGCCGCGGCCCTGGTTGAGGTAGGCGACGACCAGTTCCGCCACCACCGTCACGGCGACGGCGCGCGTGATGATTCCGGTCGACGACTGCGAGGAAAGACCGGCGGCCCGGCGGCGGGCGGCGGTGCGGTAGCCTGTATAGAGCATCACCACGCCCGGCACGGCGGCCAGGATGACGGAGACGATGGCCGGCATCACCATCAGCTGGCCGAAGCGGACCAGCGGCGAGCCATAGGGCAGGTTGATCGAGCCCGTCGTGCCGAGCAGATAGAGCTGCAGGCCGAGAAAGGTCAGAAGGCCAGCCAAAGTCGCCACGAAGCTCGGCATGCCGAAGCGATTGAAGAGCTGCGCATAGAGGAAGCCGATCAGGGCGCCGGCGGCGACCGCCGCCAGGATGGCGAAGCCGGCCGGAACGCCCTGGTTGACCCACAGCACGCCGAGGATCGCCGACGCGACGCCGCTGACGGAACCGACCGACAAGTCGATCTCGCCGACCATCAGCATGCAGACGATGCCGAGCGAAATGATGCCGACCGTCGAGGAATCGAATAGCAGGTTGACCAGGTTGTTCGGCGTCAGGAAGACGGGGTTGAGGATCGAGAACACCGTCCAGATGATGACGAGGCCGACGATGACCGGCAGCATGCCGAGATCGCCGGAACGGATCCGGTCGAGAAAGGCGCGGATGCTGTCGCCGATGCTGGCGGAATGGGCGACACGCTCGTCGCGGCGGTCGAGCATCGGGGCTGCGGGAGCGCCGGATTTGCTGTTGTCGGTCATTGGCCGCTCTCCGGATGCTGGGCGGCCTGGGCCTGCCGTCGACCGGCGCGCCTGGAAACCGAGTTGTTCGATGCGCCGGTGATGGCGCTCACCAGCGCCTCGTTCGAGGCATCCGGCGTGAACTCGCCATTGTTCTTGCCGAGCCGCAGGACGACGATCCGGTCGGCGACGGCGCGCACATCTTCCATGTTGTGGCTGATCATCACCACGGCGAGGCCGCGATCGCGCACACGCTCGATGAGGTCGAGCACCTCGGCCGTCTGGGCAACGCCGAGCGCCGCCGTCGGCTCATCGAGCAGGATCAGCTTCGGATCGAGCAGCAGCGAGCGGGCGATGGCGACGGTCTGGCGCTGGCCGCCCGAAAGCGAGGCCACCGCGACCCGCACGCTCGGGATGCGCGCCGACAATTCATTCAGCAGCGTCCAGGATCGGGTCTCCATGGAGACCTCGTCCATCTGCAACGGATTGAGCTCCTTGCCGAGGAAGATGTTGGCGACGACGTCGAGGTTCTCGCAGAGCGCGAGGTCCTGGAACACGGTGGCGATGCCAAGCGACAACGCCGCGCTCGGATCGTCCAGCGTCACCGTCTCGCCCTGGAAGCGGATCGTGCCGGCGCTCGGCTGGTGCACGCCGGAAAGGATCTTGACCAGCGTCGACTTGCCGGCGCCGTTGTCGCCGACCAGCGCCACGACCTCGCCCGCATGTACGTCGAGATCGATATCGGTAAGCGCCGAGACGGCGCCGAAATGCTTTGAAATGCCCCTGAGGCTGAGAACCGGCTCGCCGGTGGCAGGGGCGCCTTGCAGTCTGTCTGTCATGCCTTGGCAAGCCTCTTCAGGAAACGCGCAACGCTGCATGAGGTCGCCCGGCCTCCGGAGAAGCCGGGCGCATCCCCTTACTTCACGATACCCAGTTCCTTGCAGCCGTCGACATAGCGATCGACGCAGAGCACTTCGGCCGGGGTGATGTTCTTGTCGATGATCTCGGCCTTCAGGTTCTTCTTGGTCACGACCGCCGGGGTGAAGAGCTGCGACGGCGTGTTGTAGAGTTCCATCTCGGCCTTCGGCGTCTCGCCCTTCAGGAGCTGCATGACCACGTTGGCGGCGGCGGCGGCCACGATCTCGCTCGGCTTGGAGATCGTGTTGAACTGGTCGCCGGCGATGATCAGCTGCAGGGCAGCGATCGTCGCGTCATTGCCTGTGACGGGCGGCAGCGGATCGACGCCGGCAGCCTTGAGGGCCGCGATGGCGCCGCCGCCGGTGCCGTCATTGGCAGCGACGATGCCGACGATCTTGTCGCCAAAGCGGGTCACCTGACCGCTCGCCCATTCCTGTGCCTTGGCCGGCGTCCAGTCCGGCGTGTCGTATTCGGCCAGGATCTTGTAGCCGCTGTTGTCGAGGCCGGAATGGATGCCCTTCTTGATCAGGCCGGCCGCCGCGTCGGTGGGCGAGCCGTTGATCTGCAGCACGCCGCCGGCGTCCGCCGGGACGTTGCGCGCCTTGAGTTCGTCGACCAGCGATTCCGCGATCGCCTTGCCGATGCCCTCATTGTTGAAGGAGACGTAGAAGTCGGCCTTGGCGTCAGGGATCGGGCGGTCATAGGCGACGACCTTGATGCCCTGGCTCTGGGCGAGCTGCACCAGCGAGGCGGCGGCGGCCGAGTCGACCGGATCGAGCACGATCGCCTTGGCGCCCTGCGAGATGACCGAGTTGAACTGCTGCTGCTGGCGCGTCGCGTCGGCGCCGGCGTTCAGATAGATCACCTTGCAGTCGGGGCAGAGCTTGGCCATCTCGGCCTTGAAGCCCGGATAGTCGTGCTCCTCATAGCGGGTCGAGCCCTGGTCGGGCATCAGGAACGCGACGGTCGCGTCGGTGACTTCGGCGGCCTGAACCAGGGTGGCGGCGCCGCCGAGCAAGCTGGCCGCGAGCGCCAGAGCGCCGGCTCGTTTCCAAGCGAAATGGGTCATTCGGTCTTCTCCCTTTGAAAAATCTTGGTTATGGGAAGCTGTCAGCGCAGAGGTCCGCGAAGATCGACTTTTCGGCAGTCCGACGCCGGTCCCAGTCCGGTCCGGTCGTTTGCAGAGCGCCGTTTGTCGTTTCGCCTTGCCCCGCTTCCTTCTTGAATTTTTGAACAAGCGTCCCCGGCGGCGAAGCGGGCAGACGCCTCGCCTTGGGCCTTCGTCAATGATGGGTTCCTCCCTGCTCCTCCGCTGCTCAGGCGGCCTGTGCCACCTTTGAATTCTCCGCAAGCAACGTCCTGAAGCGCGAGGGCGGCATGCCCTTCTGCGCCAGGAACTGGCGATTGAAGTTGGACAGATTGTTGAATCCGACCGCGTAGCAGATCTCGGTGATCGGTTGCGCCGCGTTGCTCATCAGCAGCTGACAGGCGAGGTTGATCCGCAGGCGGTTCACGAACTGCACCAGCGCCATGCCGGTATGCCGCCGGAAGCTGCGCGAAAAGGCGCTCGGGCTCTGGCCGGCGATCGCGGCGAGATCGGTCTCGTTGAAGGGCTCGGTCAGATGTTCGCCGACATAGGCGAGCGCCTTGTTGATGCCGACCGACATGTAGCCGGAGGGGTCCGGCAGATAGTGCGAACTGGCCAGCGGCCGCATGTCGGGCGACCGGCTCAGTATGCCCATCAGGCTGACGAACAGCTCGATCCGGCGGATGCCCTGCGCTTCGGTCATTTCCTTGATCAGCGGCGCGACCTCGGCCGCCGTCTCCGTCGAGAACAGGGCGCCGCGCCGGCTCATCTCGAGCACGCGGTCGAAGGCCGACAGTTCCGGCAGCAGATTGATCAGGCTGCCGATGAGTTCCTGGGAGAACAGGACCATGCGGCAGCGCAGAGGCACCGTCGCGCCTTCCGGCAGATCGCTGATCCAGTTGTGCGGCAGGTTCGGCCCCGTCAGCACCAGATTTCCCGGCTCGAACTCGCCGATGAAATCACCGACGAAATAGCGGCCGCGCGTCGCCACGACGTGATGCAGTTCGTATTCGGGATGAAAATGCCAGCGAACGGTACGAAACGGATAGCCGTGCGACCAGGCCTTGAAGGACTCGCCGCGACAGATTTGTACAACTTCCAGATCAGGCGTCATGGCGGACCTCCCCACCCAAAACCGCTACATGCCGGGTCTTCGCCGGTCTTGTCTCGGAACTCCCAGCAGGCCAGCTTTATGTGGTTCTCTGCATGCCCTGACCGTAGGGAGCTATGAAGCCCCATGCTACCAAACCGGCATCATCTGACTGATACTTTTTTGATGTGCCTCGCCTTTTCAGGCGCAATTCGAGCCGACCGGCTGCGATCGCCAATGTGATAGCCACGACGGAACCATCGCTTCCGCCACCCACCGACGCTGCCATCGGGCCGTTTCGGCCAGCCCTCGCCGCCATCGCGTCGATACCGGCTGCGGACTCGCATCATTACGCCGAAATGGTATTGACCCGTAATTAGGCGCCATACTATATGCCGCCACATGACCATGCTCGAACAAAAGCATCTCGCCCTGCTGGACGAAGTCCAACGTCGGAAACAGCCGGAAGCCGGCAGCATCCAGCTCTGCTTCGAATTGCTGGGGCTCGCCTCCGCGATCGACCGCGATTGCGCCGCGCGTCTCGCCCCGTATCGATTGTCCGAGGGCAAGTTCGTGCTGCTGTTCCTGCTGCACGACCAGGCGGGCGGCCTGTCCCCGCATGAACTGGCCGAACGGGCCGGCGTCACCCGCGCGACGATCACCGGACTTCTCGACGGACTGGAGCGGGACGGCTTCCTGGCACGGCACGACGACCGCGAAGATCGCCGCAAGGTAGTTGTCCGGCTGACCGCAAAAGGCCTTTCGACGGCCGGCGAGCTGTTTCGCGAACACACGCAGTGGATCGGATCACTCTTCGCCGGTCTCGACGCCGAGGAGCGGCAGGTCCTGAGCCAGCTGCTTCGGCGCGTCTGGCAGAATACCGACGCCGCGGCCAATGCGGCAGCAGCCGACACTACCGTCGGACGCCCTTCATGAACGGCCGGCGCGTCGCCGATATCAAGCCCGACCGTCTTGCCGAGCTCAGTTCGGGCAGGTTCGAAACCACCACCCTGACCGAATGCCTCGCCGTCGATTTCGCCGTGCTGATGCGAGCGGCCCTGCCCGAAATGGGCGAAGAGGCTGCCGCGCACATGAGGGAGCAGTCAGGTGCCGGCATTTCCCGGCGCATGGCCCTCGCCGGCCGGCTGATCCGGGAAAGGCTGGCCGAAGCCACCATCGAGGCTTTGCGTCATCATCCCTCCGACACGGTCCGAGGATGGGCCTGCTTTGCGATCGGGGACAGGGCCGGCCTGACCCTCGCCGATCGGCTGGACGGGATCCGCCCCCTCGCTGACGATGTTCATTTCGGTGTGCGGGAATGGTCCTGGATGGCGGTGCGCCCCCATCTGACGGCCGATCTCGACGAGGCGATCGCCAGGCTCGTGCCATGGACGAGCGATCCCTCCGAACGGCTGAGGCGTTTCGCCTGCGAGGCGATCCGGCCGCGCGGCGTCTGGTGCGCGCATATCGGCACCCTGAAGCAGCGGCCGGAACAAGCCCTGCCGGTCCTGGAAGCGCTGCGCTCGGACCCGGCGGCCTATGTGCAGGATTCAGTCGGCAACTGGCTGAACGACGCGGCCAAGGACCAGCCGGACTGGGTCCGAGATCTCTGCGCCCGCTGGTCGCGGGAAAGCCCGACTGCCGCGACCGCGCGCATCTGCCGACGAGCGCAGCGCTCGATCGGTTCCAAGACCTGAAAAACTGCCAAAGGACACCGCATGTCGCACTATCTCGCCGAGCTCTACACTCCGAAGCCTGCCTGGCTGGCGCTCGATCCGATCGATCGCAACCAGTTCTTCGAAGCGGTCAGCGCCGGGATGGCCGAGCTGTCGGCGCTCGGCGTCGAGGCCATAGCCCTCGGCGAAACGGATGCAACGAAGCTTCACCCGGCGCCACAGCGGTTCTTCGCGATCTGGCGCTTTCCAGACGAGGCGGCGCTCGATGCGCTGCTCTCGGGAATTGCCGCGTCCGGATGGCACGACTATTTCGAGACGATCAACGCGGCCGGCCTCGGCACCGACCTGCCGGGCCATCTCGCTCAGCTCGCGGCCGTCTAGACGGCCTTTGCCTCGGCGGACCCGGCAACGCGCATGGAAGTCGCATAGCCCTCCGGCGCGAGGCGAACCACGAGGACGGCGACCAGCGCCGCGCAACCGAGATGCAGGAACCATCCCGCCGCGAAGCTGCCGGTCAGATCATGCGCCACGGCGACGATCCAGGGCGGGATCGCGGCGATCAGGAATCCGCCTCCCTGCATCAGGGCCGAGAGGGCGCCGGCCTGCGCCGGATCGCGCAGATGGTCCAGCGCAACCACCATCAACAGCGCAAAGCCACTGCCGAGGCCGGCGCCGACCAGCACCGCCCAGAGCACCGGCGCCGCCACCGGCCATAGGCCGAGGCCGGCGAAGCCAGCGATCTGCATGGACAGCGCCAGCCAAATCCAGGGACGGCGATCCAAGCCGCGCGCGGCCAGCATCGGCACCAGCAGCGCCGCGACGGCCTGGCTCGCGGCCATGATCGCCATCAGCCCGCCGCTCGCCGCGCCAGACCAGCCGGCCTCCTGATAGGCGGGCGCCAGCCAGGCGACGATCGAGGAATAGCCACCATTCACCAGACCGAAGCACGCCATCAGCAGCCAGGTTCGCGGCCGCTTCAAGAGCGTCGAGATCGGCTGTTGCAACGGCCGCTCCGTCGGGTCGCGCGGCAGCAGGCGCGCCGCCATGGCGATCGCGACGACCGCCGGCAGCGCGATCCACGCCAGGCCGACTCGCCAGCTGCCCGAGACGGTCGCAACGATTGGCGCGATCTGCGCACCGAGCGCCCCGCCGACCATCAGCATCGAGGAATAGAGCCCCGTCACGGCTGTGACGCGCTGCGGAAACTGCTGCTTGATGATGCCCGGAAACACCGCCTGCACGATGGCGACGCCGAGGCCGCACAGCGCCGCCGTCCCGAGCAGCGCCGCGCCGGTGCCGGCGAACAGGCGCAGCAGCGAGCCGACACCAAGGATGGCGAGGGCGACAAGGACAGCGCGGCGCGCGCCGAGAATGCGCTGCAGATACGGGCCGGCGAACGCAAAGACACCCATCAGCAGCATCGGCACCAACGTCAGCAGCGCCATGCCCTGCAGGTCAAGGCCGGTGTCGTGGCGGATGCCGGAGGCTAGCGGGCCGACCGCGGTGAGAAAGGGCCGCAGATTGAGGCCGACCATGGCAACCGCGCCGAGCAGGAGCCACCCGGCAAGCTTCGGGCTTTCGATCCGGGTCACGATCTAGGCTTGCCCGCCCTGTTTCCGCTTCCAGTCCGCATAGAGCTCCGGCCGAGCCTCCAACCGGGTCGGGACGTGGCGGATCCGCATGGATTGCTCGGCGAAGGGCTTGGCGAGATCGGCATAGATTGCCGCCGTGGACAGGCCAAAGGGAGCACCGTCCTCGTTCGAATGGGCGTAGTAGACCTCCCGGACCCCGGCCAGGCGCATCGCGGCCATGCACATCGGACAAGGATGGCCACTGGCATAGACGACGCAGCCGTCGAGATTGGGCGAACCGAGTTTCCGGCTCGCGGCGCGGATCGCCATCAGCTCGGCATGCGCGGTCGGATCGTGGCTCTCAATGACCTCGTTCACCCCGGTGGCGACGATCTCGCCTTCCCTGACGACGACGGCGCCAAAAGGGCGGCCGCCCTTTTCGACATTGTCATAGGCGAGTTCGATCGCGTCGCAGAGGAAGCGCTGCGTGTCGGTCATGGTCTTAGTTCCTTTCAGCGGGCGCCCGCCGCGACGAGAAGGGTCTCGATGGTTCCAAACCCGCGGTCGCGCGCATGGCGAAGGGGAGAGACACCCTCGCGGTCGGCCAGATTGGGGTCGGCGCCGGCCGCCAGCAGAAGCCGGACGATCTGCTGGTGGCGCTCGCCACCGTCTCCAAGGATGATCGCCTCCAGAAGGGCCGTCCAACCGAGATTGTTGACATGATCGATCTCGGTACCCGCCTCGACCAGCGTGCGCACGGTTTCGACATGTCCGCGCTCCGAGGCGGGAATGATCGCCGTGCCGCCATAGCGATTGGTGCTTTTGAGATCGGCGCCATGCTCCAGCGTCATCTTCAGGATCTCGAGATGGCCGCGCGCGCCGGCGTAGAGATACGGGCTATCCTGGATATTGTCCTTGGCATTGACGTCAGCGCCGGCCTCGATCAGCGCCTTCGCCGCCTGGATCTTGTTGCCGTGGGTGGCAACCAGCAGCGCGGTGCGTCCGTTCTCGTCGCGCGCGTCGATCGCCGCCGACCCGGCCAATAGCTCGCGAATTTTCGCGGCATCATCCTTCGCCGCCGCCGCATGCAGACTGATTTCTTGCATTTCCTGTCCAGACGCCGTCAGGGGAAAAATGGCGATCGCCAGAAAGGCGAAAGCGACGAGGATGGAAGTCTTCAACATGATCACCTCTGCGAGGGATTGATAGCAGCATGCGACCGCGCAGCGCGCATATCCGAACTGTCCGCGGTCCGCGCAAGGGCGTCGAGGCGAAGGCCGCGCCGACGCGACGCCGACTTCGTAGCAAATCGGATCAATATTCAGAAATTAAATGTCCTGATAGTCTTCATTATGGATATGAATGTCTGCTTTGGAGCGCAGCGTCCGGCTACGCCGGATGGAGCGCGGATTGTCCCGGAGATGATCGCCCATGCTGGATCCCCGCCTGCTGCGCGCCTTCGTGGCGATCGCCGACACCGGCAGCTTCACGCAGGCCGCCGATCGGCTGCACATGACGCAATCGACCATCAGCCAGCAGCTCGGCCGCCTGGAACAGGCGATCGGCAGGGACCTGATCGATCGCACGGCGAGGCCCGTCCAGCCGACCGCCTCCGGCGAGCGGCTGCTTGGCCATGCGCGTCGGATCCTGTCGCTGCAGCAGGAGGCGGAAGTCCTGCTCGCCGACCCGGTCGGCACGGCAGCCATCCGCATCGGCGTTCCCGACGACGTCGTGACCCTGGCGATGACCCGAACCTTCGCGAGCTTCTCCGAACAGCACCGGGAAATGCGCCTGGACGTCACGACCGGCCTCAGCCGCGATCTGACCCGGCGCTTCCGAAACGGCGAATTCGACATCATCATCGTCAAGGAACCGACCGCCAGCGCCGATCATCGGGCGACGTTTCCGGAGGCGATCGGCTGGTTCGAAAGCAGCGACAACTCCCGCCCCTGGCCCGATCCCGTGCCGCTGGTGGCCTTTCCGCCCGGGGGCCTCTATCGCGAAACGATGTTCGAACGGATCGAGCGCGAGCAGCGCGGCTGGTACATCGCCTTCACCGCCAGCAGCCTGCAGAGTGTCGTCGTCGCGGTCGAGGCAGGGCTGGGCTTGTCGCTGCTGCCGATCGGCGCGACGGCGGGCCGACGCGTCAGGAGGCTCGCCGGCTTCGACCAGGAACCCGCCATGGTGGTCTCGCTCTATTCCTGGGAACGATCCGGAGCGGTCGAAGCGCTGGTGGCGGCAATGACAGCGGTCCTCGCCGACCGCTTCCAGCACGCCGGCGCATAGGCCAGCATCCGGTCAGGCGTCGTCTTCGTCATCCAGCAGGATGCGTTCGGCGGCGCCGTCGAGATCCTCGTACTGGTCGCTGCGCAGCGACCAGAAGAAGATCCCGAGCGCCACCACGCCGAAGACCAATGCCAGCGGGATGAGGAAGACCAGACTGTCCATGGCTAGCGCGATCCGGCCGGGATGGCCCGAGTGTCGGCCTGGGCGGCCGGCAACGCCGGCGACCGCGATGCCTTCCGGCGGTCCTCGCGCCCGGCCTTGAGACGCAGGGCGTTCGCCACCACGACGATCGACGACAGCGACATAGCCAGCGAGGCGATCAGCGGCGTCACGAAGCCGGCTATGGCGATCGGCAACGCGATCAGATTGTAGAGGATGGCGAGGCCGAAATTCTGCTGGATGAGCCGGCCGGCCTCCCTGGAGACGGCCAGCGCCAGCGGCACCGCGCCGAGGCCGGCGCGCAGGAAGACGAAATCGGCGGCGTTGCGGCCGATATCGGCGGCGGTCGCCGGCGCCATCGAGACATGGGCGGCCGCCAGCACCGGCGCATCATTGAGGCCGTCGCCGACCATCAGGGTCTTGTGGCCAGCCGCGGCGAGCGCGGTGACCCGCGCCAGTTTTTCGGCCGGCAGCACGGAGGCGGCATAGTCGCCGATGCCGAGATCGCGGGCGACGGCGGCGACCGCCGGCGGCTGATCACCGGAGAGAATGAGCGTGGCGATCCCTTGCTGGCGCAGGTCGGCGACCGCCTCCCGGGCTTCCGGGCGCAGATCGTCGCGGAAAGCGAAGGCCGCGAGCGCCTGACCATCGCGGCTCAGCACCGTGCCCTCGCCCGGCCTGCCTGCCGCGCCGAGCGCCCAGTCGGCACGGCCGAGCCGATAGACGGCGCCATCGGCTTCCGCCTCGATGCCCTGGCCCGGGATTTCCGCCAGCCGCGTGAAATGCAGTCCGGCCGCGCCGGCGCCGTAACGAGCGGCAATTGCCCGCGAGACAGGATGGTTCGATGTCGCGGCGAGCGACGCGGCGATCGCGGCGGCGGCCGGATCGATCGCCCCGCCCGCTTCCAGCCGGAGGCGGCCAAGCGTCAGCGTGCCGGTCTTGTCGAAGGCGACGGTGTCGATCTCGGCCA
Source organism: Kaistia granuli DSM 23481 (assembly GCF_000380505.1). Taxonomy (GTDB): domain Bacteria; phylum Pseudomonadota; class Alphaproteobacteria; order Rhizobiales; family Kaistiaceae; genus Kaistia; species Kaistia granuli. Next base: position 280,125 of record NZ_AQYH01000006.1, read on the forward strand.
TGCGCTCCATCGCCGAACCGTCCTTGACCATGATGCCGTTCTCGAACAGGCGCCGCGCGGCGACGACCTGGACGATCGGAACGGCGAGGCCGAGAGCGCAGGGACAGGTGATGATGAGCACCGCGATGGCAATGCCGATCGACCGGTGCCAGTCGCCGGTCATCGCCAACCAGCCGATGAAGGTCAGCAAGGCCGTCGCATGGATGACCGGCGAATAGAGCTGCGCCGCGCGATCGGCGAGCTGCCGGTAGCGCGCCTTGCCGCCCTCAGCAACTTCCATCAGCCGGACCATCTCGGCGAGGAAGGAGTTCTCGCTGCGGGCGGTCGCGACCATGGTCAGGCCGCCGGTCAGGTTCAGCATGCCGGCCTTGAGTTCGGAGCCGGCCCCAACCGGCTGCGGCATGCTCTCGCCGGTGACGACCGAACAGTCCAGCTCGGAGGCGCCGCTGGCGACCGTTCCGTCGACCGGCACGCGGTCGCCCGCGGCAACCATGAGGGCCATGCCCGGCTCGATCTCGCCGACCGGCAGATAATCCCGACTGCCATCCTCGCGAAGCACGGTGGCGCCGCGCGGCGCCAGCCGCACGAGACCGCTAACCGCCTTCCGCGCCTTCTCGCGCATCATGTGGTCGAGCACGCGGCCGATCAGCAGGAAGAACAGCAGCGAGGTCGCGGCGTCGAAATAGGCATGCGGGCCGTTCTGGTAGGTGTCGTAGACGCTGATGCCGAAGGCGAGCAGAACGCCGATCGAGATCGGCACGTCCATGTTGGAACGGCCGTGGCGGAGCGCGCTCCAGGCCGAACGGAAGAACACCTGCCCGGAATAGACCAGCGCCGGCAGCGCCAGCAGCGCGGAGATCCAGTGGAAGGCCTGCCTCGTGCCGGGATCGGCGCCCGACCATACCGACACCGAAAGCAGCATGATGTTCATCGACGAGAAGCCGGCGACCGCCAACGCGCGCAGCAGGAAGGCGAGCTGCGGATCGCCTTCCTCCGCGCCCATGTCGAACAGATGCGCCGCATAACCGAGGCCTTCCAGCGTCTCGATCAGCGGCGGCGCCTCGCCGCTCCATTTGACGCTGGCGCGGCGGGTCGAGAGGTTGACCCGGGCGTAGGTGACGCCGGGAACCGCGGCGAGGCCGCGCTCGATCTTGCGTATGCAATCGGCGCAATGCATTTCCGGCACGGCGAGATCGACCTGCCGCACCCCGTCGCCCAGGTCGCGGCTGGCCAGCAGCAGCTCCTCCCGGGAAACGGCGGCGTTGACCGGCCGGGCGGCGGCCGCCGCATCGGCCGCGCAGCAGCTCATTTCATCGCCTCGTAGCTATGCCAGGTGGCATGTCCGAGCAGCGGGAACACGACGATCAGGCCGATCAGCCCGGTCGCCACGCAAAGCACGAACAGCGCCAGCACGATGGCGCCCCAGGCCAGCATGACGGACAGATTGTTCCAAACGAGCGAAATGCTCGTCCCCATCGCCGTGAAGGCGTCCGTCTTCTCGTCCAGCAGCATCGGAATGGCGAAGGTGCTGATGGCGAAGGAGAAGGCGGCGAACAGACCACCGACCACGGTGCCGACCAGAAGCATCGCCAGTCCTACCGGCGTGGTGAACAGCATGGAGGCGACATGGTCGAGGCCCGGGAACGGGCGCAGCCCGAAGAACAGGGCGTAGATGATGACGGCGGCGCGCATCCAGACCAGCATCAGCAGGCAGAGGATGGCTCCGGTGAACAGGACCTGCCCGCCCGAGCGCGCCTTGACGAACAGCATCCCGGCCAGCGTGATGCGCTCGCCCCTTGCGATGGCCCGACTCTTGGCATAGAGCCCGATGGCGACCAGCGGCCCGACCACCATGAAGCCGGCCAGCGCCGGGAAGAGGATGTAGTCGAGATTGAGCGCGAACAGGCTCCAGATCACGACGACCGAGACGATGAAGACGACCAACCCGTAGATCAGGCTGTCGAGGGGACGGACGAGCAAGTCGCGCCAGCCGGCGGCGAGCCAGCCGAACGCGGCGCTGGGAGCGAGGCCGCGCCGCCGTGCCTCGGCGAGCGGGCGCGGGATCGCTTCGGATGCCTTTGTGATAGCCATGAGCTTCTCCTGCCTCAGCACGCAGATTTCGCGGCGCGGAAGACGTCGCCGGAACCGTCGGCCGCCTTCGCGTGCGGGACGCATTCCGGCTGCGATTCCAGCGCGACATAGACGAGGTGCGCGTTCGCCCCGAGCAGGAACACGACGCCGACCGCCGCGATGGCGACCGAGATCCACTTCCAGTTCAACGGCCGCCCGCGCCCGGGCATCGATCGCGTGAGGCTCATTTTGCCGCTCCATCGAGCGATTGCACATAGAGCGCGAGCACCTTGACGTCGATCGGCGTCAGGCGATCCTTCCAGTGCGGCATGTGGCCCTGACGACCGCCATAGACGGTGTTGAAGACCGACTGCGTATCACTGCCATAGATCCATTTCGCATCGGTCAGGTCCGGCGCGCCGACCTCGACATTGCCCTTGCCGGTGTCGCCATGGCAGGCGACGCAATTGGCGGCGAACACCTCGCGCCCGGCCTCGATGCGCCCGGCATTGTCGCCGGTGGCAGCCTCTGCCCCGGACAGCGAGCGCACATAGGCCACGACGTCGTTGATCTGCTTGCGATCGAGCACGCCGTCGCGACCGAACGCCATCATCTGCGAGACCCTTGTATCCGGGTGTCCCGAATTGATGCCGAACTCGATCGTCTGGGTGATCTGCTCGGGCGAACCGCCCCAGAGCCAGGCCTTGGCGGTGAGATCCGGGAAGCCCGGTCCGCCCTTGGCGTCGACGCCGTGGCAGACGGCGCAATTGTCGGCGAACAGGGTCCGGCCGGTCTCGCGGACCGAACGCATCAGCCCCTCATCCGCCTGGATCGCCGGGAAGTCCATCGACGCGACCTTGTCGGTCCAGGCGGCGCGCTCGAGCGTTGCGTCGCTGACGGCGCTCGCCACCACCTGACGGTCGTCGAAGCCGAGCAGACCCTTGGTATAGGTCACGCCGAGCGGCCAGGCCGGCATCAGCACCCAGTAGACGACCGAGAAGAGGATCGTGACAAAGAGGAAGAACAGGACCACGCGCGGCACGGGCGTATCGAGTTCCTCGATGCCGTTCCACTCATGTCCGGTCGTCGTCTTGCCGGTAACGGGATCGCGCTTGCCTATTTCCACGGCTTGTCGTCCTTGTCGAGAATGCTCTCCTTGGCCCGGTCGAAGCGTTTCTTGTTCCTGGGGCAGAAGGTGTATGCCAGCACGCCGATGGCGAGCGCGATCAGGTAGAACAGCCCCCAACTCTTCGAGAAGGCGACCACGGTTCCATAATCGAGGTCCATCGCATCACTCCTTTGCCGCGACAGCCGGCGCCGTGGCGACGTCCGTCAGCTTGCCCAGGATCTGCAGGTAGGCGACCAGCGCATCCATTTCCGTCACCCGGGACGGATCGCCGTCGAAGGCGCGGATATTGGTCGCCTCGCCGTAGCGCTCGCTCACGCCGGCAGCCCGGTCGGTGTCCGGCGTCGCCTGGCCGTAGGCGTCGGCCGGGGCGTTGTCGATCATCGCCTGCGTGTAGGGGACGCCGACCCGACGCATCGCCAGGAGGTGATCGCCGAGATCCTCGGTCTTGAGCGTGTTGTCCTCGAGCCAGCGATAGGCCGGCATGACCGACACCGGCACGACATCGCGGGGATTGCGCAGATGCGCGACCTGCCAGGCGTCCGAATACTTGCCGCCGACGCGGGCGAGATCCGGGCCGGTCCGCTTCGAGCCCCACAGCATCGGATGGTCGTACTGGGATTCGACCGCCAGCGAGTACGGGCCGTAGCGCTCGACCTCGTCCCGCAGCGTCCGGATCATCTGCGAATGGCAGGCATAGCAACCCTCGCGGAGGTAGATGTTGCGGCCGGCCAGCTCGAGCGGCGTGTAGACCCGCATGTCGGGCGCCTTCTCGACCGTCTCGTCGATCGTGAAGAGCGGCGCGATCTCGACGAAACCACCGATCGAGGCGACCACGATGATGGCCAGAACGAAGCCGATGGCGCTGCGTTCGAGCTTGCGATGAAAGTTCGGCATGGTCGGCTACTCTCCGGCCTGAAGTGCGGTTGAGGTCGCAAGCGCCGGTTCGTCCACCTCACTGCCCTCGGCGGCGAGGCTGGTTCCGGGCTGCCGGATCGTCATCCAGATATTGTAGCAACCGACCATCGCGCCGAGCAGGAACAGGAGCCCACCCAGAGTCCGCGCGATGTAATAGGGATGCATCGCTACCAGCGAGTCGATGAACGAGTAGGCGAGCGTTCCGCTTTCATTGTAGGTGCGCCACATCAGGCCCTGGATGATGCCCGAGTTCCACATCGCGAAGACGTAGACGACGGTTCCGGAGAGCGCCAACCAGAAGTGGACCTCGACGAGACGGGACGAATACATGCGCTCGCGCTTCCACATCCACGGCACCAGCGCGTAGATCGAACCGAAGGAGATCATCGCCACCCAGCCGAGCGCGCCGGCATGGACGTGACCGACGGTCCAGTCGGTATAGTGGCTGAGCGAATTGACCGCCCGGATCGCCATGAACGAACCTTCGAAGGTCGAGAGGCCGTAGAAGACAGCGGCGACCATCATGAAGCGCAGCGTGGCGTCGTCGCGAACCTTGTGCCAGGCGCCGTTCAGCGTCGCCAGCGCATTGCCGGCGGAGGCCCAGGACGGCACCAGCAGGACGACCGAGAAGGTCATGCCGAGCGTCTGCACCCATTGCGGCAGCGCCGTGTAGTGCAGGTGGTGCGAGCCCGCCCACATGTACATGAAGACGATGCCCCAGAAGCTGATGATCGACAGCCGGTAGGAGAAGATCGGGCGTCCGGCGCGCTTCGGCAGGTAGTAGTACATCATGCCGAGGAAGCCGGCGGTCAGGAAGAAGGCGACGGCGTTATGGCCGTACCACCACTGCGTCATCGCATCCTGGACGCCGGAGAACAGCGAATAGCTCTTGGCGCTGCCGAAGGAGACGGGCACGGCCAGGTTGTTAACGATATGCAGGATCGCCACGACCAGGATGAAGGCCATGTAGTACCAGTTGGCGACATAGATGTGCGGTTCCTTCCGCCGCGCCAGGGTACGGATATAGATCAGGAAGTAGACCACCCAGACGATGACCAGCCAGATGTCGGCATACCATTCCGGCTCGGCATATTCCTTCGACTGGGTGAGCCCCATGAAGTAGCCGCTCACTGCAAGAACGCAGAAGAGGTTGTAGCCGAGCAGCACGAACCAGGGGCTGAACTGATCGGGGAGCCGCGCGCGGGTCGTGCGCTGCAGCACATGCAGCGAGGTCGCGATGAGCGCGTTGCCGCCGAAGCCGAAGATGACGCTGGTGGTGTGAACCGGGCGGATACGTCCGAAGCTGGACCAGGCCGCGTCGAAGGTCAGATCGGGCCAGGCGAGCAGCGCCGCGACCCAGACGCCGAAGAACAGGCCGAAGACGGCCCAGGCCATGGCCAGGATGATGCCGACCTTGGTGGGATCGTCATAATATCGGGACAGACGCTCCTTGTCGGGTTCGGGCGCGTAGTAGCCCGCCATCACCACGAACATCAGCCCGACGGCGGACAACAGGATGACGAAGCCGTGCGTACCGATCGGATCGTTACGCCCTGCGGCGGCAAATGCCAGGCCGCATAGGGCCAGCACGGTCAAGACGGCAAGCGAAAGCTGCCGCTCCAGTTTCGTCAATCCCGCAATCATGCTGGGGAGCCCCTATCTGTTCACGCAGTAGCCCTTCAGCGTCTTGCGACGACAAAGTGCCGCCCTTTGGTGAACGATAATCTCGAGGCTGTATTTGTTCTAGATCAAAGAAGGGCGTGATTGCGGCGGCAGGCGACGTCCCGATGCCGCCGAAGCGTTCGGCCGAGGCACCCGTTTCAGGTCGAGGCGGCGCGCCCCTCGGCGAGCGACTGCAGCCTGCCGGCTTCGACGACCGTGACCCGCTGCCTGCCGCTCTTGACGAGGCCCTTCGCTTCCCAGGCCGCCAGCAGGCGGCTGACCGTATGCAGGGTCGTGCCGGTCATCTCGGCGATATCCTGCCGGGAAATCGGAAAGTCGATCTCGACCCCCTCCCCGGTCTTGCGGCCGTTCTGCTCGGCCAGGCGCAGCACGACGCGGGCCACCCGCTGCTCGACCTGCTCGGTCGACATCTCGACGAGGCGGGCCTGCACGTCCTGCAGGCGGCTGCCGACGGTCTGGTAGGTCGTCTCGCCAAAGCCGGGGATCTGGGCCATGAATTCCGGCCACATCGCGCTGGGCCAGGCGAGGACGACGCAATCGACCGCCGCGACGGCGCTGGCGGGATAGGTGGTTCTCCCCATCGCGTGGGCGATGCCGATGAGCTCGCCGGCGCTGATGTAACGGACAATCACCTGGTCACCGCCGGGCGTGGTCTTGACCACGCGGACATGCCCGTCGAGCAGCAGGAAGAACGAATGTCCCTCGGCTTCCTCCTCGAAGATGGTGGTGTCCTTGGCGACCCGCAGCGAGCGGGCGCTCGACAGGACGCGATCGAGATCCTCCGGCTTCGCCGTCCGGAACAGCGGCAGGCCGGCGATGAGAGAACGATCAAGCTGGCTCACGCTGCCTCCCGTTCGATCGAATTTCCGGCTCCGCCGGGTGACAGGCGGCGGGCGCTCCCCGCCTCGGGCACATTCGGATCCCGGTTCATCGGCTCTCGCATGGGCTGACGTCTATCCTGGTCCAGTTTGCAGCGTCTGTTTGCGCCAGCGCAAATTCGATCGCTGTTTCTCTGCCTATAAGCAGAGCGATGACGGATGTCATTGGCTTGAGGTGAAGGAAAAGCATGATGATACGGATAGCGGTGGTCGCGATGGCACTGGCGGCGCTCGTGACGACGGGAGCCGCGCAGGCAGCGGACCACGAGGTCAAGATGCTCAACAAGGGCGCCAAGGGGGCCATGGTATTCGAGCCCGATTTCATCCAGGCCTCCGTAGGCGACACCGTGACGTTCCTGCCGACCGACAAGTCGCACGATGCCGAATCCGTCAAGGGCATGGCGCCGGAGGGGACGCAGCCCTTCAAGGGCAAGATCAGCGAGAAGGTCACCGTCACGATTGATGCCGAGGGCGTCTATGGCGTGAAATGCACGCCGCACTACGGCATGGGCATGGTCGCGCTGATCGTGGCCGGCAATCCGGTCAATCTGGACGCGGCCAAGAACGTGAAGCATCCGGGCAAGGCCAAGAAGGCCTTCGAAGCGCTGCTGACCCAGGCCGCCGCCGGCGCTCAGTAACCCGCCCAATCGGCATTCGCAGGCGATCACGGACCGTTCCGGACGATAGCTGGGATCAATGACATGGCCATCCCCCGCACGCGTCCCGATCGCCTGCCTGCCATCCTCTCCTACGGATTTCGTCCGTTCTTCCTGCTCGGCTCGCTCTATGCGGGCGTGACCATCCTGATCTGGCTGCCGCTGCTGCAAGGCCGGCTGGAAACGACCAGCGTCTTCTCCCCCGTCGACTGGCACGTGCACGAGATGCTGTTCGGCTATCTCGCCGCCGTCCTGACGGGGTTCCTGCTGACGGCGATCCCCAACTGGACCGGCCGCCTGCCGGTGCAAGGATGGCCGCTGCTCGGGCTGGTCCTGCTCTGGCTTGCCGGGCGGATTGCCGTATTCTGTTCGGCGGACATCGGCTGGATCGCCGCGGCGTTGATCGATTGCGCCTTCCTGCTGGCAGTGGCCGCCGCCGCGGGGATCGAGATCATCGCCGGCCGCAACTGGCGCAACCTCAAGGTCCTGATCCCGGTCATCGTGTTCGGCGCGGCGAACATCGCCTACCATGTCGAAGTGCACGCCCTCGGCACGTCCGACATCGCCCGGCGGCTCGGCATCGGCACCGCCATAGTGCTGATCGCGTTGATTGGCGGCCGCATCATCCCGAGCTTCACCCGCAACTGGCTCGCCCGCGAAAATCCGGGCCGCCTGCCGGTGCCGGTCGGCCGTTTCGACATGGCGACCATCGCCATCTCGGCGCTCGCCCTACTGGGCTGGTCCTTCGCCCCCGACGCCGCAGCGACGGCCATGGCCCTGATCCTCGCCGCCAGCCTCAACACCCTGCGGCTGGCGCGCTGGGCCGGTGACCGTACCTGGCGCGATCCGCTCGTGCTGATCCTGCATGTCGCCTACGCCTTCCTGCCGATCGGCATGCTGCTGGCCGCCCTAGCGGTCCTGGCGCCCGACGCGGTCGGCCCGGCCGCAGCCGTGCATGCCTTCGGGGTCGGCGCCATCGGCACGATGACGCTGGCCGTCATGGTACGCGCCACGCTCGGCCATACGGGCCAACCTTTGCAGGCGGGAAAGGCCGGCTGCTTCGTGTTCGCAGCCATTCTCATCGCCGCCTGCGCGCGCATCGCCGCCGCGCTGGGCCTGCCGGGCGGCTGGCTCCTCGATCTCGCCGCCGGAGCCTGGACAGCCGGCTTCCTCGGCTTCGCCCTGCTCTACGGAGCCATGCTGCTGCAGCCGCGCCTGCGCCGCGGCTAGGCGATCCGCCATCCGAGTTTACTTTGCGTTGCAGCAAAGAGCGCCGCAACCGGGGCCGCTAGCTTGACGATGTCAAGTTTTGCAGAGCAACGGCGGAGTGATCCATGCTCAGAAAGACCCAAACGCGTCCCGGCGGAGGACGCGATACTCATCCGGATGGCCCCCTACCTTTAACCGCGTGGCTGCAGAAGGGCAGGCTCCTCGCCGCCGCCGTCGCCCTGCTGTCGAGCCTTGCCCTGACGCCGGCCTTCGCCCAGTCGCACCAGCACGGCCAGACGGCGCCGAATGCCCCCGCCGCGCAAGCAGAGCCGGCCAAGCCGGCGATCGAACCGGCCGCGACGGACGTCAAGACGGCAGCATCCGCGCCGATCGTCAGCTACCACGCCCCGATGACCTTCACCCTGAAGACGGGCATCGCCACCGGGCGCATGGTCTATATCGGCGTCGGTGGCACCATCGACGGCAAGATCAACCCGACGCTGATGGTGCATGAGGGCGAACTCATCCAGATCAACCTGATCAATGGCGAGGGCGCGGAACATGACGTCGTCGTCGACCAATATCCGGCGCGCTCCGCCGTGGTGGTCGGCAAGAACGCCTCCACGACGATTTCCTTCCTGGCGAGCAAGGTCGGCGAATTCGCCTATTTCTGCTCGATCGCCGGACATCGCCAGGCTGGCATGGAAGGCCTGATCCAGGTCATGGCAGGCCCGCGCGAGGCGATGGCGAGCGACGCCGCCGACGTCGTACGCGATCCGGCCGACCTGCCGGGTCCGATCGGCCAGCGGCCACCCAAGGTGGTCAAGGTCGACCTCGAGACGGTCGAGCTGGTGGGACGTCTCGACGACGGCACGACCTATACCTACTGGACCTTCAATTCGAAGGTGCCGGGCCCGTTCCTGCGCGTGCGGGTCGGCGACACGGTCGAGGTGCACGTCAAGAACCCCGCCGACAGCGTCATGGCCCATTCGGTCGATTTCCATGCCGCGACCGGTCCCGGCGGCGGCGCCCACACGACCCAGACCGACCCGGGCGCCGAAACCGTCGTGACGTTCAAGGCGCTGAAGCCGGGCATCTTCGTCTATCACTGCGCCACGCCGAGCGTCGCCCACCACATCACCAGCGGCATGTACGGCCTGATCCTCGTCGAGCCGGAGGGCGGACTGCCGCAGGTCGACCGCGAGTTCTACGTGATGCAGGGCGAGCTCTACACCGTCGAGCCGTTCGGTACGAACGGCGTGCAGGAGATGGACTATGACAAGCTGATCTCCGAGCGGCCGGAATACTTCCTGTTCAACGGCGCCGTCGGCTCGCTGACCAAGACCCATCCGCTCTATGCCAATGTCGGCGAGACGGTGCGCATCTTCTTCGGCGTCGGCGGACCGAACTTCACGTCCTCCTTCCACGTCATCGGCGAGATCTTCGACAACGTCTATTCCATGGGCAGCGTCACCTCCCCGCCGATCACGGGCGTGCAGACGGTCACCGTTGCCCCGGGCGGCGCGACGATCGTCGACTTCAAGCTCGATCGCGGCGGCAACTACGTGCTCGTCGACCACGCCCTGTCCCGCGCCGAGCGGGGCCTCGCCGGCCACCTGATCGTAGACGGTCCGGAAAACGACGCGATCATGCATGCGGGCCCGGCCGACGCCCCCGCGGAGTAACCCAGCAAGATCCGGCGCCGCGTTCCCGCGCGGCGCCGCTCAGCTACCCAGTACTTCCGGGCGCTGCGCAGCCAACTGGCGACGCAGCACCTTGATCGTTTCGAAGCGTTCCGTGACATCCCGCATCACCGCGGCCATACCTGTGACCCCGCCCTCGCCGTCACGCAGCAGAACAATCGTGAACTCGACCGAGATCCGCCGCCCGTCGGCGGCGAGCGCCGGCACGGCGAGGAGATCGCCCGCGACATAGCGGCTCTGCCCGGTCCGCATCACGGTGTCGTAGCCCTGCCAGTGCCGGGCGCGCTGGTTTTCCGGGATGATCAGGTCGAGCGACTGGCCGACAGCCTCGGCCGCGTCGAAGCCGAAAATGCGGGCGGCGCCCGGGTTCCAGAAGGTGATCCGCCCTTCCCGATCGGTCGCAACGATGGCATCGGCGATGCTGTCGAGCAGCGCCCCGGCCAGGGCCGAGCGCAAGGTATCCGGCGCCTCCAGCGTTTCAGGGTTCACGATCGGCAGCCTCCAGTGCCTGTTGCAGATCATCGAGCAGGTCCTGTTCGCCCTCGAGACCGATCGAGAGCCGCATCAACGTATCCTTGATGCCGGCGGCATGCCGCGCCTCCGGCCCCATGCCGGCATGGGTCATGGTAGCCGGATGGGCGGCGAGGCTTTCCATGCCGCCGAGCGATTCCGCCAGCGTGAAGATCCGGAGCGCCTCGGCAAAACGCCGGACCTCTCCCATGCCACCCTCGATCTCGAAGCTCAGCATCGCACCAAAACCGTCCTGCTGGCGCCGCGCCAGCTCGTGGCCCGGATGCTTGGGCAGGCCCGGAAAATGGACGCGGGCGACGCGGGGATGCGCGTCCAAGAATTGCGCGACCGCCATCGCATTCCGCTGCTGCCGCTCAAGCCGCGGGAACAGCGTCCGCAGGCCGCGCAGCGTCTGGTAGGAATCGAAGGGCGCTCCGGTGACGCCGGTGATGTTCGCCCACTCGGCGAGCTCTTCCAGACGCGCCGCCGACGCGGCGACCACGGCACCACCGACCATGTCGGAATGGCCGTTCAGATATTTGGTCGTCGAGTGGATGACGAAATCGGCGCCGAGGCCGATCGGCCGCTGCACGGCCGGCGACAGGAAGGTGTTGTCGACCGCGACCGCGGCGCTGATCGTCCGGGCACGACGAACGATCCCGGCGATGTCGACGACCCGCATCAGCGGATTGCTCGGCGTCTCCACCAGCACCAGCATCGGCATACGCTCGAAGGCGAGATCGAGCGCGCGCGGATCGGTCTGGTCGACGAAAGCTACCTTGAACTGACGCTTGGTCGCCCGGCGCTGCAGCAGGCGGAACGTGCCGCCATAGCAATCATGCGGCGCCAGCACGAGGTCGTCGGGCTCCAGACGGGAGAGCACCAGATCAACGGCGGCCATGCCGCTCGATGTGATCACCGCGCCGGCGCCGCCTTCGAGCTTCGCCAGCGTGTCGGCGAGCTGGTCGCGGGTCGGGTTGCGGGTGCGGGAGTATTCATAGTCCCCGGGCTGCTCGAAGCCGCGGAACCGATAGGCGCTGGAGAGGTAGAGCGGGGGAACCACCGCACCGAAGGCGGCATCCTGGCCGATGCCATTGGCGGCGGCGATGGTCTCAGGCGATTTGCAGTCGGTCATGACGAAATGAAGGTCTCGATGCATGGGCCGGCCCGGCCGGCAACTGGTGGGGACCGACCCGAGCGTCCCGACGCCGAGCCGACGCGCAGGGCACCGTGCCGGCCTGTCGCCTTTCAGGCTGCCAGCCCCGTTTTCACCAGACAAACGCATTTTGATTGCATTTGCCGGCAATTATTTTCATATGAAATCATGGACGTCGCCCTCGCCCGCACCTTTCTCGAAGTCGCCGCGAGCGGCAGCTTCGTCGCCGCCGCCGAACGGCTCAACCTGACCCAGACCGCCGTCAGCGCGCGCATTCGCGTGCTCGAGGAGCAACTCGGGCGCCGCCTCTTCGTGCGCAACAAGGCCGGCGCCCGCCTGACCCCGGCCGGCGAAAGGCTGGTCCGGCACGCAACGACGCTGGTCCAGGTCTGGGAGCGCGCTCGCCAGGAGGTCGCCTTACCGCCCGGCCGCGAAGAGGGCGTCAGCCTCGGCTGCGAGCCGAGCCTGTGGCAGCCGCTCTTCGCCGACTGGCTGGTCTGGCTGCACCATCACTGCCCGGACCTGGCGCTCAAGGCCGAGATCGAGACGCCGGCGCGGCTGGTCGACCGCGTGATCGAGGGATCGCTCGACCTCGCCCTCGTCTACAACCCGCCGCAGCGCCCCGGACTGGTCGCCGAGCCAATCGCGGAGGAGAAGCTGGTCTTCGTGACGACGGCGCCGGATGGCGCGCTGCTTCGAGATCGCTATGTCTATGTCGACTGGGGGCCGCGTTTCGCGGTCGATCACCGCGCCGCCTATCCGGAACTCGCCAATCCGGCGATTTCGATCGGCTTCGGCCCGCTGGCGCTCAGCCACATCCTCGCGGTCGGCGGTTGCGGCTATTTCCGCGTCGGCACCGTGCGGCCCTATCTCGATGACGGACGCGTCCATCGCGTCGCGGATGCGCCGGAGTTCTCGCATGCCGCCCATGTGGTTCACGCCCGGCGCGACGACGGCGCGCTGATGAACCGGGTTCGGAACGGCCTCCGGGAGGTCGCGCGGCGAAAGGCGGAATGATCGAAGAAAGCTCGCGGGCCACGTCGCTCCGGACGCGGCCCGCGGATGAGACTTATATCAGCGCGCGGCCCAGAGCAGGCCGCGGCGCATGATGGTGTTCATCTCGGGGACCTGAAACTCGCTCGCGACATGGCCGAGCGCGGAATAGAACACCCGCCCCTCACCATGCTTGCGCTTCCAGACCACCGGCATGACGACGCCGTCGATCCAGTAGGCGTGGTCGCCCTTGAAGGTGGTCGTCGCCAGCACCTCGTTCGAGGGGTCGACATGCATGTAATACTGCTCGGAGCGGTACGGGAACCGCGTCGGCAGGCCTTCCATCAGCGGATCGTCGGGCCGGGTCACGTCGACATGGTAATCGATGATGTTGCCGGGGTGTGCCACCCACTGGCCGCCGACCATGAACTGGTATTCGACCGCCTCGCGGAACGCGTCGCCCATGCCGCCGTGATAGCCGGCGAGGCCGACGCCGCCCTGCACCGCCTTGGTCAGATTGAGAAGCTCCTCCTTCTCGATCTTCGACATGGTGTAGATCGGCACGATCAGGCTCATGTCGGCGATCGCCGGGTCGGCGAAGGCCTCGGTCGAATTCTCGACATAGACCTTGAAGCCTTCCTCCTCCAGCATGCCCGCGATGATGTTGGCGCCCTGCTCCGGCTCGTGGCCGCTCCAGCCGCCCCAGACAATCAATGCCTCGCGCATCGTCTCTCTCCCTTATGTTCTATTCTCAGAGCGCGCCGATGACTGTGCCGACCGCCAGGGCGGCGGGCCGTTCGGGCCGGCTCTCGATCGTGACGTGCTCGCCCGTGTCGGACGAACGCTGGAACGCCTCCATGACCTCCAGCGCGTGGAAGGCCAGATCGCCGCTGGCGCGGTGCGGCCTTCCCTGCCGGATCGCCTCGGCCATGTCGGCGACGCCGATGACGCGGAAATTGCCGTCGGCATAGCCATGCTCGGTCGGCACGGCGTGCCAGTCGTCGGAGGCCGTCGCCAGTTTGATCTCGCCGCCAAAATGGTTCGGATCGGGCACGAGGATCGAGCCGGCCGAGCCATAAAGTTCGATCGGGCTGTGCTGGTGGCGCGGCACGTCGAAGCTCATCGCGATGGTGACGACGGCGCCGGAGACGAATTGCAGCGTGCCGGCGACATGGGTCGCCACCTCGACCGGGATCTTGGTGCCGTTCAGCGGCTCGCTGGTGACCAGGCGCTCGTCGCGCAGCTTGGTGGCGACGCCGGCGACGCGCGCGACCGGACCGAGCAGGTTGACGAGATCGGTCACGTAATAGGGGCCCATGTCGAGCATGGGTCCGCCGCCGTCGAGATAGTAGAAACCGGGATTGGGGTGCCAGCGCTCGTGGCCCGGGCACATGAAGAAGGCGGTGCCGGCGATCGGCGTGCCGATGGCGCCCTCGTCGACCAGCTTGCGGCTGGTCTGGTGGGCGCCGCCGAGGAAGGTATCGGGTGCGCTGCCGAGCCGGACACCCTTCGCCTTCGCGGCGGCGACCAGCTTGCGCGCCTCGGCCGTCGAGATACCGAGCGGCTTCTCGGAATGGACATGCTTGCCGGCGGCGACGGCCTTGAGGCCGACCTCGACATGCGCCTTCGGGATGGTGAGATTGACGATGATTTCGATCGAGGGGTCTGCCAGCATCGCGTCGATCGACACGGCGTTGAGGCCGAACTCGCTCGCCCGGGCGCGCGCCGCATCCTCGTTCAGGTCGGCGACGCCGCGAATATCGAGGATGGGGAATCCCGCCGCCGCCTTCAGATAGGCCGCGCTGATATTGCCGCAGCCGATAAATCCAATTCCTACCCGCTCAACCATCTCGCGCTCACTCCCAGATGCGATTGATTTCTTGTTCGGCCGTCGGTCAGCGATGGACGACTGGCCCCGTGGTGTTCCAAGGCGCGCCATAGAGGTCGCGCAATGTCATGGCCGCGGCGCCCCGGGCCCAGATGTCGTCACTCCAATGGTGAACGACGATCTCGGAAACATCGGCCAGGCTCGGCGGCAGCAGCTCGGCAACGGTGCGCCGGATCGGCCCGACCAGGGCCTCGCCAGCCTCGAGCGCGGCGCCGGCCAGGATGACCTTGGGCGGGGCGAACAGCGTGATCAGATTTGCGATGGCAAAGCCGAGCGAACCGCCGGCCCGTTCGAGCAGATCGAGAATGCGCGGCTCGCCTCCGGCGGCGAGTTGCAGGATCTTCTCCATGCCGCGACCGAGGCGAAAGGCGTGCGCATGCTCGCCGCCGGCGAGGATTTCCTGCGCTTCCGCCAGGATGCTGGCCTCGGAGGCGGCCTCGGCGAGCCGCGTCGAGCCGTTGCCGTTCGGCGGCCGTACCATCAGGTCGCCGAGATCCGGGCTCAGGCCGTTGGCGCCACGGAACAATTCGCCATTGTGCATGATGCCAAGGCCGAGGCCGAGCTCGACCGAAATGACGAGAAAATCATCAAGGCCGCGCGCTTCGCCGAACCAGTGCTCGGCCAGCGTGACCAGGTTGACGTCGCTGTCGATCGTCGCCGCGACCCCGCTCAGCCGCGTCGTCAGTTCCGCCGCGAAGGGTACGTCGCGCTCGCCGAAGATCGGGCTCGCCCGGCAGACGCCGGCGATGCGCTCGACGACGCCGGGCAGGCCGACGCAGACGCCCGAAACCTGCTCGATGGTGAGGCCCGCATCGGCGATCGAGCGGCGAATGCCGTCCTCGACCAGATCAGCGATGACGGATACCGGCTGCCGCTGCAGGCGGATCGGCAGGACCAGGCTCGACAGCAGATCGGCGCGGAAATTGGTCGTCGCAACGGTGATCTGGTCGAGCGCGAGCTTGACGCCGACAACATAGGCGGCGGCCGGATTGAGCTCCAGCATGACGCGGGGCCGCCCCCGGGCCGCGTCGCGAATGCCGCCGAGCTGATGCGTGATGATCAGCTGATCGTCGAGCAGCGCGCCGGTGATCGCCGACACCGTCGTCGCTGAGAGTTGCGTGCGATCCGAGATCTCGACGCGCGAGATCGGACCGAACCTCCGGATCGCGTCCATCACGTGGAAGCGATTGATGGCACGCATCAATTCTGGATCGGCTGTCTTCATTTGCAGGGGAACCATTTATTCCGGGTCAGGCAGTTATTCACGCCGGAACAGGTGTCTGTCAACGCCGGATTCCGCGCTGCACCGCAGCAATTATGAGCTTCCCTTGACAGCGCCCCCAGAACGGGAACAGATTTAATCCGCATTGTTTATTAAACAAGCGCCGGTGGGAGGAACCAGCCGGCGGCCGTCTGGGAGGACAATCGATGAAGTTCAGAACGCTCTTCGGCGCGGCCATCGGGCTTGCGCTCTCCGCCACCACGGCACTGGCCGACGTCACGGTAAAATGGCTGCATCTGGAAACCGACCCGGTCACGCTGTCGGCCTGGGACGACATCATCAAGCAGTTCGAAGTGTCGCATCCGGGCGTCAAGGTGCAGACCCAGTTCCTCGAGAACGAGGCCTTCAAGGCCAAGCTGCCCACCTTGCTGCAGTCGAAGGATGCGCCGCATCTGTTCTTCTCCTGGGCGGGTGGCGTGCTGAAGGCGCAGTCGGAGACGGGCGCCATACAGGACCTGACTGCGCTGATGCAGGCCGAAGACGGCAAGTGGCAGAAGAGCTACAACCCGGCATCGGTCGCCGGCCTGACCTTCGACGATAAGATCTGGGCCGTCCCCTACAAGATGGGCACCGTCTCGTTCTTCTATAACAAGGAACTGTTCCAGAAGGCCGGCGTCGACGCGGACAAGATCCAGACCTGGGACGACTTCCTGGCCGCCGTGAAGACGCTCAAGGACGCCGGCATCGTGCCGATCGCCGGCGGCGGCGGCGAGAAGTGGCCCCTGCACTTCTACTGGAGCTACCTCGCCATGCGAAATGGCGGCCAGGAAGCCTTCAACGCGGCCAAGGCCGGCGAAGGCGACGGCTTCAAGTCCGAGCCCTTCGTCAAGGCCGGCGAGCAGCTGAAGGCGCTCGGCGCGCTCGAGCCGTTCCAGCCGGGCTATCTCGGCACCAAGTGGCCGCAGGCGCTGGGCGCGTTCGCCGACGGCAAGGCCGCGATGATCCTCGGCTTCGAGGCGACCGAGAAGAATCAGGCCAACCAGGCAGCCGACGGCAAGGGAATCGCCACCGCCAATCTCGGCCGCTTCCCCTTCCCCGCCGTCGTGGGCGGCGCCGGCAAGGTCACCGACACGCTGGGTGGCCTCAACGCCTGGGTCATCAGCAAGGACGCGCCGAAGGAGGCCGTCGAGTTCGCCGCCTTCCTGACCAATGCCGACAATGAGCGCCTGCAGGCCGAGAAGGGCATCATGATCCCGGTCGCCATCGGTTCCGAGGACGGCGTCAAGGATCCGCTGGTCGCCCAGTCGGCCAAGCAGCTCGCCGCCTCGACCTGGCATCAGAACTACCTCGACCAGGATCTCGGCCCGGCCGTCGGCCGCGTCGTCAACGACGTCTCGGTGGAAATCGTCTCCGGCCAGATGTCGGCGGAAGACGCCGCCCAGCAGATCCAGGACGCCTGGGAACTCGAATAGCGGTCCCGCGCCTTCTTGCGCCGCCGCGGCTTGCTTGCCGCGGCGGTCGATCCTTTCCAGTCGGAGATATCGGGCCGATGAGCCAGACGATGATCGGCGCGCGCGCGCAAGGCCGCGGCGGACACAACAGGATCGGCGGCACGCTGCCTGTCCTGATCCTGTTCCTGCCACCTGCGCTGCTGGTATTCACCCTCTTCGTCATCCTGCCGATGGGCGAGGCCGCCTGGTACAGTCTCTATGACTGGAACGGCTACGGCCTGCCCGAGAAGTTCATCGGCCTGAAGAATTTCGAGCTTCTGTTCCGCAATGGCGCGTTCCGCCAGGCGCTGGCGAACAACGCGCTGATCATCGTCATCTCGCTCGCCATCCAGCTGCCGCTGGCGCTGTGGCTGGCGACCATGGTCTCGCACCGCATTCCGGGCGCCGTGTCGTTCCGGCTGATCTTCTTCATGCCATATGTGCTGGCGGACGTGGCGGCCGGCCTGATCTGGCGCTTCGTCTATGACGGCGACTACGGCCTGTTCGCCGCGATCGCCTCGTTCTTCAGCGTCGCCTCGCCCTATGTGCTGGCCGACAAGAACCTCGCCATCTACGCCGTGCTCGGCGTCATCGTCTGGAAGTATTTCGGCTTCCACATGATGCTCTTCATCGCTGGCCTGCAGTCGATCGACAAAAGCTATTACGAGGCGGCCGAGATGGACGGCGCGACGCGCTGGCAGCGCTTCCGCAACATCACGCTACCGCTGCTAGCGCCGACGATCCGCCTCTCGGTCTTCTTCTCGGTGATCGGCTCGCTGCAGCTCTTCGACATGATCATGCCGCTGACCGGCGGCGGCCCGTCGAACAGCACCCAGACCATGGTCACCTTCCTCTATTCCTACGGCATCACGCGGATGAAGGTCGGCTTCGGAAGCGCCGTCGGCGTCGTCCTGTTCATCATCTGCGTCACGCTCGCCTTCGGCTACAAACGGATTTTCATGCGCAATGACTGAGCAAACCCTCGTCGTCGCAAAGCCCGCCGCCGTCCGGCGCGCGCGCCGGGACATCTTCTCGAAGCACAGGATGAGCTTCGTCACCTGGCTCTATCTCTATGCGAGCCTGTTCCTCGTCGCGGCGGTCGTCCTGCTGCCGCTTCTCACCACCGGACTGGGCGGCTTCAAGACGCTCGGCGACCTTCGCGTCAACCCGTTCGGCCTGCCGGCGCAATGGATCTGGAGCAACTATCTCGATATTCTCGGCAGCACCCGCTACTGGCAGATGCTGGCCAATTCGCTGATCATCGCCGTGCTGACCGTGGTGCTGACGCTCGCCGTCGCCGCCATGGCGGCCTTCACCTTCGCCCATGTGAAGTTCTTCGGCTCGGGCTTCCTGCTCAACTATTTTCTGATCGGCCTGATGTTCCCGGTCGCCACCGCCATCCTGCCGCTCTTCATCCGCATCCGCGATCTCGGCCTGCTCGATACCTATTGGGGCGTCGTGCTGCCGCAGGTAGCCTTCGGGCTCGGCATGAGCATCATGCTGTTCCGCAAGTTCTTCCAGAACGTGCCGCATGAATTGTTCGACGCGGCGCTGGTCGATGGCTGCGGCTACATCCGCTATTTCTGGCACATCACCCTGCCGCTCTCGCGGCCGATTCTGGCCACGGTCGGCATCGTCGCTTTCGTCAACTCCTGGAACAGCTATCTGCTGCCGCTGATCCTGCTCAACACCGAGGGAAAATATCCCTGGCCGCTCGGCATCATGGTCTATCAGGGCGAATATTCGACCGACTGGCAGCTGGTGCTCGCCTTTATCACACTCACCATCCTGCCGACGATCATCGTCTTCTTCGCCGCCCAGAAGCACATCGTCGCCGGCCTGACGGCGGGCGCGGTTAAGGGCTGAACGACCGACAAGCAGAGGGCGCGCCGGATATCCCGGCGGGCCCTTTGATCAATGTCCGACGGCGACGCCCCCCGCTCCGGCGGTCCCCTCGTTGCGCAGGGCCACGAAGACCACGACGGACAGTGCCGCGATCAGCGCCGCCGTCACCATCAGAACCGAGGCATGGGCGCTGGCGAAGGCCGTCCGCGCCGTCTGGGCGATCATTTCGCCCTCCGCGCCGCCGATCTTCTGCGCCACCACCATCGCCTCGCCGATCGAGTGGGCGGCGACGCCCGCCTCCCCCGCGAGGCCAAGGCCGAAATTGCTGCGGTAGATTGCGCTCAGCAGCACACCGAAGAAGGTGATGCCGAGACCGGCGCCGAGTTCGTAGCCGGTGGCCTCGAGCGATCCGGCGGCACCGGCCTTGTCGACCGGCGCGGCGCCCATGATGGCGGCAGACGACGCCAGCAGGCCGACGCCGAGCGCGAAGCCGAGCAGCGCCATCAGGCAAGCAATGACCACGTCGTCGCCGCCAATGTTCGACTGACTGATGCCGAACAACGCCAGGGATGCGGCGGCGAGACCGACCGTGCCGAGCCAGCGCAGACCGAAGCGGCCGGCCAGCTTGCCGGCGATCGGCCCGGCAATGGCCGAGGCGACGACGAGCGGCATCATGAACAGGCCGGCCTGCAGCGGCGTCCGGCCATAGACATATTGCAGCTCCTGCGCCAGCAGCAGCTCGAAGCCGGCGAGCGAGCCGGATGCGACGAAGGCCATCAGCATGCCGACCGAAATGGCCGGCTTGCGGAACAGCGTCAGGTCGAGCAGCGGCTCGGCGGCCGCGACCTGCAACCGGCCGAACCAGGCCATCAGGCCCAGTCCCAGCGCAAGGAAGCCGAAGACCCAGACCGAAGGTCCCGCCTTGAAGCCGGACTTTACCGCGTAGACCGTCGCGATCAGGCCGGCGATCAGCAGCAGGGCATGGCCGATCTTCCAGCTGCCCTGCGCCGCGACCGGACGGTTCGGGATGAGAAAGTACACCGCCGGTAGCACGACCAGCATGACAGGCACATTGATGAGGAACACTGACCCCCACCAGAAATGCTCGAGCAGGAAACCGCCCGCCAGCGGACCGATGGCAGCGCCAGCCGAGGCGACCGTGGTCCAGACGCCGAGCGCAAGGGCCCTTTCCTTCGGATCGTCGAAGGCTTGCCGGATGAGCGCCAGCACGCTTGGAATGATCATTGACGACCCGATGGCGAGCAGGACGCGCGCCAGGATCAGCATCATCGCGGTCTGAGAGAAGGCGGCGCAGACCGAGGCGGTGCCGAAGATCGCCAGTCCGGTCAGCATCAGCCGGCGATGACCGACGCGGTCGCCGAGCGTGCCCATCGGCACCAGCAGACCCGCCATGATCAGCGGATAGATGTCGATGATCCAGAGGATTTCCGTGCCGCTCGCCCCCAGGGCGACGGTCAGAGACGGGACGGCGATATGCAGGATCGTCATGTCGACGACGACTGGCAGGAACGCCAGGATCACCGCGGTCAGTACCAGCCAGCGATTGCGCGGCGCGATGGACATTGTCTTCTCCTTTCCGGGCCGCAGGGATTGCCGGCGCGCGGGCGCGGAGATATATATCCGTCCAGACGGTATTAAAAGAGAAAAATCATGGGCAGACGACCAACCATCGATCGCGAGGCACTGCTGGACGCCGCGGACCGGGTGATCGCCAAGGTAGGCGTCATCAACCTGACGATCGACGCCGTCGCCCGCGAGGCCGGGGTCAGCAAGGGCGGCGTGCTCTATTCCTTCGGCACCAAGGACGCCCTCATCGAGGCGATGCTGCAGCGGGCCGGCGCGTCGTATGAGGGTCTCGTCGCCGACTATATGGCGGGCCGCGGCGACGAGCCCTTCGTGGCCGCGTCGGCCCATATCGACGCCAGCCATCGCGAAGACAGGATGGCGGGCGCCCGCGCCAGCGCCCTGCTCGCCAGCCTCGTGCGGTCGCCGGACTACCAAGGCGAGATCCAGGGTTCCTACAAGGAACTGTTCGGCAAGATCGATACCGGCACGGCCGAGGGACGCAGGGCCCTGACCGCGGTGCTAGCGGCCGAGGGAGCCTTCCTGCTGCGCGGTCTGGGTCTGGTCGACATCGAGAACGACGATTGGGACGCCATCTTCGCGGACATCAAGGCGATCATGCCGCGCTGAAAGCGAAGGGCCCGCGCGATGGCAGGCCCTTCCCGACTGGTTCGAAATCGAAAGCGCTACTCGGTGGAAGCGCCGCCCTGCTCTTCCTCGAAGGTCACGGCGACATCGGCATTGGCGGAAAGCCGAACCCGGCCGTTCTCGATATCCGCCACCAGCGCCAGCGGAATGAAGTGATGGTGGCCGGCATGCGAACCCTCGCCGCTATCGCGCTTGGTCAGCTTGATCCGGTCGCCCTCGACACCGTCGACCGTCCCGACATGGACGCCGTCGGCTCCGATGATGTCCGCATGTTCCTTGATCCGTGCTGCATCGAACATTGGATACTCCTCTGTTGCGAAGGACAACGCGGAAGTCGGCGCTTGGATGCGCATGGAGGGCGGCATTCCACCCCGCTCGCGCGCCTCACATGTCAGCGCACCAGGAATTGCCGGAAACGTTCGGACCGGCTGCCGCCGAAGACGTCGTCGGGCGAACCCTCCTCCTCGACGACACCCTTGTGCAGGAACACCACCTTGTTGGAGACGTCGCGAGCGAAGCCCATCTCGTGCGTCACAACGAGCATGGTCCGCCCCTCCTCCGCCAGCGCCCGCATCACGCGCAGCACTTCCCCGACCAGCTCCGGATCGAGGGCCGATGTCGGCTCGTCGAACAGCATGACGCGCGGCCGCTGGGCCAGGGCGCGGGCGATAGCGGCGCGCTGCTGCTGACCGCCGGAAAGATGCGCCGGATAGTGGTCGGCCTTGTCGGCGATCCCGACCTTGGCCAACAGCTCCCTCGCCTCCTCGATACACTCGGCCTTCGGGCGTTTCTGGACATGCACCGGTGCCTCGATGACGTTTTCCAGGATCGTCATGTGCGACCAGAGATTGAAGCTCTGGAACACCATGCCGATGCGCGAGCGCAGCCGGTCGACCTGGAGACGATCCGCGGGTTGCGGGCCGGTGCGCGTCTCCTTCAGGCGAATGACCTCGCCGCCAATGGCGATCTCGCCGCCATTCGGCACTTCCAGCATGTTGATGCAGCGCAACATGGTCGACTTGCCGGAGCCGGACGAACCGAGAATGGAGACGACGTCGCCGTCATGTGCGTCCAGCGAGACGCCCTTGAGCACCTCCAGCGCGCCGTAGCTCTTGCGCAACTGGCTGACGCGGACGGCCGGCACGCTTTCGGCGACCGGGGCGAGGGAAGCGTTCTGCGACTGCAACATGTTCATGCCGGGCCTCCTTGCTCGACGACGGCCGGCGCGGGCGCGGACCTCAGATGCGGCGTCAGCCAGTGCTCGAGAGCCTGGATGATCCGCGTGATGACGAAATTGATGATGAGGTAGATGGCGCCGGCGACGATGAAGACCTCGATGGCGCGATAGGTCTCGGAAATCAGCTTGGCGGCGAGACCCGTCACTTCCATCAGCGTAATGACGGAAGCGAGCGCCGTCGCCTTCACCATCAGGATTACCTCGTTGCCATATCCCGGCAGCGCCTGGCGGATCGCCAGCGGCAGCACGATGCGACGGAAGACCTGAAACCGGCTCATGCCGCAAGCCCGCGCCGCCTCGATCTGCCCGGCGGGCACCGATTGCAGGCCGCCGCGGATGATCTCGCTGCCATAGGCGGCCGTGTTGAGCGTCAACGCGATCACCGCGCACCAATAGGGCTCGCGCAGGATCGGCCAGAGCACGCTATGGCGAAGGGCCGGGAACTGGCCGAGGCCGTAATAGATCAGGAAGATCTGCACCAGAAGCGGTGTCGAGCGGAAGACGAACACGTAGACCCGCGAGATCCAGGCCAGCGGCCGGATGCCCGACAGGCGCGCTAGCGCCAGCAGCAGCGCCAGGAAGACGCCGAGTACCACCGAGGACAGCGCCAGCTTAAGGGTCAAGGGAACGCCGGGCAGCAGCGTCAGCAGGGTCTGACAGAGGAAGGGAAAATCCATCACACTCTCCTCAGGCCGCGCGTGAAGCGCTGTTCGGCACGCTGCAAGGTCCAGCCAGAGACCGACGAGATGACCAGATAGAGGATCGCGGCGGCGAGGAAGAAGGTGAAGGGCTGGCGCGTCGAACCGGCGCCGATCTGCGCCTGACGCAGGATCTCGACCAGGCCGGTGACCGAGATGAGTGCCGATTCCTTGAGCACCAGCTGCCAGACATTGCCGAGCCCCGGCAGCGCGAAGCGCAGCGACAGCGGCACGATGATGCGGCGGAACACCAGCGCCCGCGACATGCCGATGGCGACGGCCGCTTCGATCTCGCCGCGCGACACAGAGCGATAGGCGCCGCGGAAGACTTCGGTGTGATAGGCGCCGGAGACGATGCCGATTGCCAGCGCACCTGCCAGAAATCCGGGCAGGCTGAGAAAGCCCGTCGCACCGAACATCCGGCCGATCGGCGTCAGCACGGCGCTTGATCCGAAATAGAAGAGATAGATGACGAGAAGGTCGGGAATGCCGCGCAGGACCGTGGTGTAGCCATCGGCGATGCCGCGCGTGATCCGGCCGCCGGCGATCTTCGCCCAGGCGCCCAGCGCGCCGACCATGGCACCGAAGACGAAGCCTGTCAGCGCGACGGCGATGGTCATCGCCGCCGCCTTGAACATGGCCGGCCCCCATCCGCCGGGACCGAAACTGAAGACGGTCAGTAATCCAAACTCGTTCATGTCGTGTTCCAGTGGTGGAGGCATCCGGCCGGAGCGGCGGCAACCCAGCGGGGTCGAGCTCCGAGACAGTCCGATCGCGGCAAGCGGAATGTCATTCCGCCGGCATCGCGCCGATTGCCGAACCCGGCAGGCGTCGCATCCTCGGACGCGCCGCGGCCGTTTTCTCGGCTATGGTCATCACACCCGTTTCCCTGTTGTTTCGAGCCGCGCAGCAGACGACCATTCTTCGGAATGAACCATCCGGTTTCACCCAAGGCAAGGTTCAGGCCATTCGCCGCCCCCTCCTCTTGCCACTGCCTCCTGTCCAATGCCCCGCCCTCCCCGGCAGTCGATACGTGAAACCGCGTCTCAGTTCGCCTCGGCGGGCGCGACGCTCGCCCCTTCGCCAAATGGCCCGACGATCGCAGCGCCTTCGCGGTCGCCGGCCGCGCGCAGCCGCCTGGCAAGGCTCGCCCAGCGCAGGCCCATCAGGACCGCGACGACGCCGAGACCGAGCGCCAGCCCCATCCAAACGCCCTTGCCCTGCAGGCCGAAAACGAAACCGAGGATCAGGCCGGCCGGCAGCCCCAGCCCCCAATAGCCGAGCGCTGCCAACAGCATCGGAATGCGGGTGTCGTGCATGCCGCGCAGCATGCCCGCCAGGACGCCCTGCGCGGCATCGGCGATCTGGAACAGTCCGGCATAAAAAAGGAACTGGGTGGCATAAAAGATCACGCCGACGCTCGCCGCCGCGTCCGAGCCAAGGAAAATCCGAGCGATGGTAGCCGGGATCGACACCAGCATCGCGGCCGTGCCGACCGCGAACACCAGCGCCATTCCAAGCGCCGTCCAGCCGGCGCGCGCTGCCCCCTCGGCATCGCCGGCGCCACGGGCCCTGGCAATCCGGATCGTCGCCGCCTGCCCCAGTCCGATCGGCACCTTGAAGGCGAGCGACACAACCTGCATCGCGATCGAATGCGCCGCCAGCTGCTCGACACCGAACCGGCCGACCGCCAGCAACGCCGCATAAAAGATGCCGGCCTCGAAGAAGATGGTAAGGCCGATCGGCACGCTCATCTGCCAGAAGGCGCCGAAGCCCTGCGTGTCGAAGCGCCACGAGCGCTTGCTCCAGGCGATGCGCCGCGTTCTCCTGTCGGCTCGCACCACGCCATACATGCCGGCGAGCAGCACGATCGAACCGCAGAAGGTCGCCGCACCCACACCCGAAAGACCGAGCGCAGGCAAGCCGTAGCGGCCCGGGATCAGCAGCCAGCCGACGCCCGCATTCACCGCCACGCCCAGCGCGACGACCATCAGCGTCGAGGCATTGCGGCCGGTCGAGCCGACAAAGGCCCGGATCAGGCGAAACGCCAGATAGGGCAGCAGCGACCACATCAGCGGCCGCATCACCGACTGGGCGGCGTCGGCCACCGCCGCCTCCTGCCCGAACATCAGCGCAATCGCATGGACGTTCCAGAGGATCGGCCAGACCACCAGGCTGCAGAGCAGGATACTGAGAAAGCCATGATCGAGCACACGACGGATCGCCCGGACGTTCGAACGCCGGCCGCCGATCGCGCTGCTGATCAGGGCCATCGCCGCCGCGTCCAGCCCGCCCAGCACGCTCATCGCCAGCGTCACCATGCCGATCGACAGCGCCGCGCCCGCCAGCTCGACGGCGCCGATCTGGCCGACCAGCGTCAGATTGGTGACGGCGAAGGCGTTCGGCGCGATGTTGGTGAGCATCAGCGGAACGGCCAGCTGAGCCGTCGCGACGACGTCGCGCCACGCCGAACGCGGCACCGCTCCTGCAAGGCTCGAGGGTGGCGCCATGTTCACGTCGCGGCGGCAGCCATGCCGCCGGCGGCCAGCGGCGAGGATCGCATCAGCATGCCGAAGAGATCCCTGGGGTCGTCGGGATCCGCGATGAGGTCGAGTTCGTCATAGGCGCCCGTGTGCAAGATCTGCTGCTGCACATAGCGCAGAGCCGAGAAGTCCTCGATGGCAAAGCCAACGGAATCGAACAGGGTGATTTGCCGGTCGTCGCGCCGCCCTTCGGCCGAGCCGGCGATGACCTGCCAAAGCTCCTGTACCGGATGATTGCCGGCAAGTTGTTGGATTTCGCCTTCAACCCGTGTCTGCGGCGGATACTCCACAAAAATATCGGAGCGGACAAGGATGTCGCGATGCAGTTCGGTCTTGCCGGGGCAATCGCCGCCGACCGCGTTGATGTGGACGCCGGCGCCGATCATGTTGTCCGACAGAATAGTCGCATACTGCTTGTCGGCGGTCGCGGTCGTGATGATCTGCGCTCCCTCGACAGCGACAGCGGACGATTCGCAGGTCGTGACCGTGAAGCCGCGGGCCCGCAGATTCGCGGCGCATTTCGCGGTGGCGGTGGTGTCGATATCGAACAGGCGGACCCGCTCGATTCCGAGCAACGCCTTGAAGGCGAGCGCCTGGAATTCCGATTGCGCGCCATTGCCGATGATCGCCATGCAGGCGGCGTTCCTCGGCGCCAGATACTTCGCCGCGACGGCCGAGGTCGCGGCGGTCCTAAGCGCTGTCAGGATGGTCATTTCGGACAGAAGGACCGGATAGCCCGTGGCGACATCGGACAGCAGGCCAAAGGCCGTCACCGTCTGCAGTCCCTCGCCCGTGTTCCCGGGGTGGCCATTGACGTATTTGAAGCCGTACAGCGTTCCGTCGCTCGTCGGCATCAGTTCGATCACGCCCTCGACGCTATGGGCGGCGATGCGCGGCGTCTTGTCGAAGCTCGGCCAGCGGCGGAAGTCCGCCTCGATCGTCGCCGCCAGCTCCACCAGGAAGCGCTCGACCCCGATGGCATGAACCAGCTTCATCATGCGATCGACGCTGACGAACGGCACGACGTTGAGTTTGCTCATCGGGATCAGCCTGCCTTGAGGGAAAGGGGAAGGATACGCCGGCCGAACAGGCTCGCGGCGAGGTCGACGACGAGGGAGGCCGTGCGGCCGTCGACATCGAGATCGGGATTGAGCTCGACGAGGTCGAGGCTGGTGACCAGCCCGCTCTCGAACAGGAGCTCCATGACGAGATGCGCCTCCCGGTAGGTCGCGCCGCCCGGCACCGGTGTGCCGACAGCCGGCGCGATCGCGGGCTCGAGAAAATCGACGTCGAAGCTGACATGCAGCAGCCCGTCCGCCGCCCG
Organism: Kaistia granuli DSM 23481; assembly: GCF_000380505.1. Taxonomy (GTDB): domain Bacteria; phylum Pseudomonadota; class Alphaproteobacteria; order Rhizobiales; family Kaistiaceae; genus Kaistia; species Kaistia granuli. Next base: position 307,506 of record NZ_AQYH01000006.1, read on the forward strand.
AACCCGGTCCAGGAACGCCTCGAGCAGCACGGCCATGCCGCGCCGGTCGATCTCGCTCATGTCATGGATCGTCACACCGCTGGCACCGAGCGCCCTCGCCTCGGCCGGGTCGACGCTGCGAATGCCCAGCGCGCAGATCCGCGCCGGATCGACCGGCGTCGCAAGCGGCGGAAAATACCCCTCGAAGCCCGGCAGCCCGCAGGCATAGGCAAGCGGGACCCCGTGCAGATTGCCGCTCTCGGTGGTGTCCAGCGTGTGGAAATCCGGATGGGCATCGAGCCAGAGGACGAAGAGCGGACGACCGCTTTCGGCGGCGCGCCGCGACAGTCCGGTAAGCGTGCCCGCCGCGACGCTGTGATCGCCGCCGATGAAGACGGGAAAGCCCGTCTCGCTCGCCGCATGCGCGGCGGCGGCGATGGCGGCGGTCCAGGCGCTCAGCTCGGCCAGCTTCCGCACCGCCGGATTGGCATGGGCGATCGCCGGCAGCGGTCCCGGCCGCACAACGCCGCCATCCAGAACCTGATGCCCGAGGCTCGCCAGCGCCTGCGCCAGCCCGGCCGCTTCCAGAGCCTCCGCGCCGCGGGCACACCCCTCGCGGCCCGTTCCCTCATGCACGGGAACCTTGATTATCTTGCACTGCATCATCGCCTCGCTTCGTCCGACAAGGAGGATCCTCGCGATTCGCGGCAGGCGAAAGCAGGCAAATTGCATTATTTGCAGAGAGTATTTATCATTATGGCAAGTCAGATTATCCGAATTGGCAATGATGGATACGATCGATCATCAACTCATCACCCGGCTCCGCCATGACGGCCGGCGCAGCATCTCGGATCTGGCCGACGATCTCGGCCTCACGCGCGCCACGGTTCGCTCACGGCTCGACCGACTGGTGAAGTCCGGCGAGATCATCGGCTTCACGGTGATCCTGCGATCGGATGCCGTGGACCTGCCGGTGCGCGGCATCATGCTGATCGAGATCGGCGGCCAGATCACCGATACCGTCATCGCGGCGCTAAGCGGCTTTCCGGAGATTTCGAGCGTCCACACCACCAATGGCAAATGGGACCTGGTGGTCGAGATGGGCACGTCGGATCTGATCGAATTCGACAAGCTGCTGCGCCAGATCCGCCTCATCCCCGGCATCATCGGCAGCGAGACCAATCTGCTGCTGGCGACACCGCGCAGCGTCAAGGCGCGGCTCTAGATCATGTCATCATCCTGGAAACGCTGAAATGATCTAGCTGTCGTGTGTGGTCGCGCTTTCTTCACGCGAACCGGTGTCCACTTCGCTCGAAAGCGCTCTAGGCGAACTGCTCTTCGAGATAGAGCCGCAGCTCCAGCTCGAAACGCTGCTGCAGCAGCGACGAGACATGCGACCGGCTGCGCGTCAGATAGACATGGCAGGGCACGCGCGGCTCGAACGGCCGGATGGCGATCAGGCCGCGCCAGCGCTCCGCTGCGAACGGATCGACGATCGAGATGCCGAGCCCCTCGGCAACCAGCGCGCAGGCCGAATCGCCGAAATGCGCCTCGAAGCGCGGCTCGACCCGAACTCCGGCCTCGTCGAGGCTGCGCTCCACCGCCTGGCGCGAGCCGTCCTCCCGCCCCATCGCGATGAAGGTTTCGTCGCCGATATCCGCCGCCTCGATCCTGTCTTTCTGGGCGAGCGGATGCTGCAGCGGCAGCACGCAGACGGACGCCGTCTCGAAGATCAGATCACAGCTCGTCGCCGGGTCAATCACCGGCATCGCCATCAGCCCGATGTCGACCTGCTTGCTGGCGGCAAGCTCCGCGATGCGCACAGAGGCCTCCGGCATCAGCGCCAGGCGAAGCTTGGGATGGCGGCCGGCAAAGCCGCTGATGAAGCGGGGCAGCACGATGCTAGAGAGCGCGGGATAGGCGCCAACGATCAGCCGGCCGGCCTCCAATTGCTGGATGTCGCCGGCAAGCCGCCGCAGCCGCATCATCCCCTTGACGATCTGGCCGGCCTCCTCGTGCAGCAATTGCGCCTCGGCGGTCGGCACCAGCCGCCCCCTGCGGCGGACGAACAGCTGGATCTTGAGCGTGTGCTCGAGATTGGTGATGTGGGCGCTGACAGAGGGCTGCGAGATACGCAGGAGGTGGCTGGCCCCGATGACGGTGCCGGCTTCCATCACGGCCCGAAACGCTTCCAGCTGCCTGTAGTTCATGAACCGCGATCCCCGTTCGCATCGAAGCTATAGGATAAAGCTATCAACTGCGAAGCTTTTCATATTTGTCAGCGGCGCTGGAATGCGCTTGGATCGCCGGTGTTGTGCAGGACTTCCAGCCGACCGACGCGGTGATCGGCCACCGCTTCACCACAACGAATGCAGCTCGCAGGCAGAGCGCGGGGACCATCGATCGCTGTCGGCGCAAAGCGTCGACCAAGCCAGGAAACCTGACCGCGCGCCGGCGAATTCATCAAAAACGAGACCAGAGGGTTCTGATGAAGATCGTAAAATGGACGGGCCTCGCGGCCGGTATCGTCATGATGCTGACGGGCGCGGCCAGCGCCGACGACGCCGCGCAATGGGGCAAGATCCGCATTGCCACGGAAGGTGCCTATGAGCCGTGGAACTACACTTCGCCCGACGGCAAGCTGATCGGGTACGAGCTCGACCTGGCGGAAGAGCTCTGCCGCCGGATGCAGTCGGAATGCGAGATCGTCGCCCAGGATTGGGACGGCATGCTGCCCGCCCTCAATGCCGGCAAGTTCGACGCCATCATGGCCTCGATGGGCGTCACGCCGGAGCGCCAGAAGGTCGCGGCCTTCTCAGAATCCTACACCAAGGCGCCCAACACCTTCATGACGCTGAAGGACAGCCCGATCGCGACCGCGCTCGGCGCCCAGATCGACTACAATCTGCGCAAGGACCCCGAGGGCGCGCAGAAGGCGATCAACGCGATGGCCGAGCCGCTCAAGGGCAAGATCCTCGGCGTCCAGGGCTCCTCGACGGCCGCCGCCTTCGCCAATGCGATGCTGAAGGACGTCGTCGAGATCCGCGAATACAAGACCGTCGACCAGCACAATCTCGATCTCGTCGCAGGCCGCATCGACATGGTGATGGCGAACATCACCGTCCTGAAGGCGTCGATGAAGCAGCCGGACCTCGCCGACGCGACGCTGGCCGGCCCGACCTTCGTCGAGGGCGTTCTCGGCAGCGGCACGGCCAATGTCGCCATGCGCCTGGACGACGTCGCCCTCAAGGCGAAGTTCGACAAGGCGATCCAGGAGGTCAATGCCGACGGCTTCAACAAGAAGCTGACCGAAAAGTGGTTCGGCGCCGACATCACCCCCAAGGACTGAGTACGATAGCGACGAAGCCCTGATCCGGCGGGCGGAGCCACCTCCGTCCGCCCCTCCCTACCATCGGAAAATTTGATAGCATGACCCGCTTCATCGTCGTCGGCGCCGGCATCATCGGCGTATCCATCGCCTATCGTCTGGCCGCGGCCGGCAACGCCGTCACGATCCTCGAGCGCGATCATATCGGCGCTGGCACCAGCGGCACGAGCTTCGCCTGGACCAATTCGAACGAGAAGACGCCGCACAACTACCAGCAGCTCAACGTCTTCGGATTGCGCGCCCACCGGGCCCTGGAAAACGAGTTCGGCGCCCGCCCCTGGTATCATGGCGGCGGCGCCGTCGAATGGCGCACCGACGCGAAGGAAGCGGCGGAACTCAGCGAGCGCGTCGAGCGCCTGGTCGGCTGGGACTATCCGGCCGAATGGATCTCGACGGCCGAGCTGCATCGTCTGGAGCCGGCCCTGGCGGCCGATGCGACCGGCGACGCCAGGATCGCCTATTTCCCAGAAGAGGGCTGGGTCGATCCGCTGGTCTATGCCGAGTACTTCGTCGAGAAGGCACGCGCCCTCGGCGCCAAGGTCCGCCGCGCCGAAGTCACGGGCGTCGTTCTCGAGGGCACCACGGTCAAGGGCGTGACCACGGCGGCCGGCGAAACGATCGAGGCCGATTTCGTCGTCAACTGCACCGGCCGCTGGGCGAGCGACCTCTCCAGCGACAAGCGGCTGCAGATTCCACTGGCGCCGACCATCGGCCTTCTCGTCGTCACCAAGCCTGCTGCCGCCGGCGTCAAGCGCGTCATTCGCACCTCGGGCGTCAATTTCCGTCCCGACGGCGCCGGCCGGCTGATGCTGCAGAGCGAGCATGACGAGCCGAAATTCACCCTCGACAGCCGCCCCGACGAGACCTACCCGGTCGCCGTCGAAATGATCGAGCGCGCCGCGAAGCTCTATCCCGACCTCGCCGGCGTCAAGCCGGAGGCAATGCGGCTGGCGTTGCGGGCGATCCCCGCCGACCAGGTCAGTGCGGTCGGCCCGGTCCCCGAGATCAGCGGCTACTACGCCGCCGTCACCCATAGCGGCGTCACGCTCGCGCCCTGGCTCGGCCAGGTCGTCGCCGAGGAGCTCACGGGCGGCAAGAAGACGGCCATTCTCGAGCACTTCCGGCCCGCCCGCTTCTTCTGACGGGCCCGCCTTCGCCCGCGGGCGGCGGCCTCCCCTCCTGCAGAGACCGACCATGTTCAGACGGCTTCAGGCGGATGCGCCATCCGCGACGATCTTCTTTGGCGATCAGGCAATCCCCTGCCAGGCCGGCGACAGCGTCGCGGCGGCGCTGCTGGCAGCCGGCATCGAGCGGTTCCGTTCGACGCCCGTCAGCGGGGCCGACCGCATGCCCTATTGCATGATCGGCAACTGCTTCGATTGCCTGGTCGAGATCGACGGCCAGGCCGATCGCCAGGCCTGCCTCGTGCCGGTAGTCGACGGCATGCGGGTCCGCCCGCAGGAAGGCACAGGAAGGTTCGACACGCCATGACGGTGAAGGCACGGGAAACCTGCGAGCTCGCCATCGTCGGCGGTGGTCCGGCCGGCCTCGCCGCCGCGACGCTCGCCGCCGAGCTCGGCGTCGAGGCGGTGTTGTTCGACGAACAGCCGACGCCCGGCGGCCAGGTCTATCGCAATGTCGAGGCGACCTGCCGCCGACAGGACGACCTGCCGGCCTTCCTCGGCGCGGACTATCGTGGCGGCCTCGCTTTGGTCGAGCGCTTCCGCGCCAGCGCCGCCGCCTACGAGCCCATGAGCGCGATCTGGCAGGTCACAGCCGGCGGCAAGCTCGGCGTCTCGCAGCGGGGCGAGGCCTATCTCACCCAGGCCCGCCGCGTGATCCTGGCAACCGGCGCGATGGAGCGTCCGTTCCCGATTCCGGGCTGGACGCTGCCGGGCGTCATGGGCGCCGGCGCGGTGCAGACGCTAATGAAGGCGTCGGGGCTGGTCCCCGACCGGCCGACCGTCATCGCCGGTTCCGGGCCGCTCATCTATCTCGTCGCCTATCAGCTGATGCAGGCGGGTGCGCCGTTGCAGGCGATCGTCGATACTTCGGCACAGCCCTTGATCCGTTCGGCCTTCGCAGCACTCCCCCATCTTAGCGGCGCCGCCGGCGAGCTGTTCAAGGGGCTCACCTGGATCGCCGCCCTGAAGGCGAAGCGGATCCCCATGCTGGCGGGGCGCAACCTCGTCGCCGAGGGCACCTCGCGGGTCGAGGCCGTCAGTTTCGAAGCCGACGGTCGCCGGCAACGCCTCGCCACCTCCTTGCTTCTGCTGCACGAGGGCGTGATCCCCAACATCCAGATCACCACCAGCCTGCGTTGCCGGCACGAGTGGGATCCGGCGCAGATGGCCTGGCGGCCGGCGACGGACGAATGGGGCGCGACCAGCCTCGACCCGATCGCCATCGCCGGCGACGGCGCCGCCATCCGCGGCGCCAAGGCGGCCGTTCCTCTCGGCCGGCTCGCCGCCCTCGACGCCGCCTGCCGGCTCGGCCATATCGCGGAAGGCGAACGCGACGAGCGCGCGGCCCCCGAACGGGCGGCGCTGGCGCGGCAACACAATTTCCGCTCGTTCCTCGACCGCCTCTATCGGCCGATCGAATCCGTCCGCCCGCTCGACGACGCGACGATTGCCTGCCGTTGCGAGGAAGTGACGGCCGGCGACCTCCGCGAGCTGATCGACGACGGCTTCACCGATCTGAACCAGCTCAAATCCTTCAGCCGCTGCGGCATGGGCCAGTGCCAGGGCCGCATGTGCAGCAACACGGTCGGACGCGTCCTGGCCGAACGGCTCGGCACCGGCATGGCCGAGGTCGGTCACTACCGCCTGCGTCTTCCGGTCAAGCCGCTGCCGATCGAACAGCTCGCCCTGCTCAAGAATGCCGACCGCAATTCCAAGCCGATCCTGCCTGTCGTCGCCGGCGACCCCAGCCAGCGTATCTGATCAAGGACGCGACATGATCAAGACAGACGTTATCGTGATCGGCGGCGGCATTCATGGCTGCTGCACCGCGCTGCACCTCGCGCGTCGCGGCCTGCGCCCGATCGTGTTGGAGAAGAACACGGTCGGCCGCCACGCCTCGGGGGTCAATGCGGGCGGCGTCCGGCAGCTGATGCGCCATACGGCCGAGATCCCGCTGTCGATGGCGGCGATGACCGCCTGGGAGAACCTCGACGACCTGCTCGGGCCGGAACTGGCGCAGAATTGCGAATTCATCGGCGGCGTCGGCCAGATCGGCCTGGCCGAAAGCGCCGACGAAATGGCGTGGTGCCACACGCGCGTCGCCGAGATGCGGGCGCTCGGCTATGATTTCGAGGAAGTCATCGACGTCGCGGAGCTGAAGCGCCTGGTGCCATCGGTCGCCGACATCTGCCGCGGCGCTATCATCTCGCGGCGCGACGGCCACGCCAATCCGTTCCGCACCACGCAATCCTTCCGCCTGCGCGCCGAAGAGCTGGGCGCCCGCATCTTCGAACGGACGCGGGTGACGGGCCTTGAGCAGTCCGACGCCGGCTGGACGGTCACAACGAACAACGGCGTGTTCCAGGCCGAGACGATCGTCAATTGCGGCGGCGCCTGGGCCTGGCAACTGGCTGAAATGGTCGGCGAGCATCTGCCGAAGTCGCATTTCGCCTCGACGCTGATGGTGACGACGCGGATGCCGCGCTTTATCGATCCGGTGGTCATCGGCATCGATCGGACGCTGTCGTTCAAGCAGACTGAAGCCGGCACCGTCGTCATCGGCGGCGGAATTCTCGGTGATCCCCAGCTCGACGCGGAGACGGCCGACACCGTGGCCGACCGCATGGTCGAAAGCGCCGAGACCGTCTACGAGTTCTTCCCGATCCTGCGCAAGGCCACCATCGTGCGCAGCTGGGCCGGGCTCGAAGCGTTGATGCCGGACGTCATCCCGGTGATCGGCCCGAGCCGCGTCGCCCCCGGCCTCTGGCACGCCTTCGGCTTCTCCGGTCACGGCTTCCAGCTGGGGCCGATCGTCGGGTCGGTCCTCGCCGATCTCATCCTCGACGGCAAAAGCCCGATCCCCATCACCGCCTTCAGCCCGGAGCGCTTCACGCCGGAAGGCACGCTCCGGTCCGCCTCGCACTAGCGAGCGCGCCGTCTCCCTCCATCCGAAAGGGCCGACCTCATGCTGCAGCCGATCGACTTCGACAAAGCCGGCAAGACCTTCCACGACATCGTCATCCCGACCGAGGCGGGTCCGGTGTCCGCCGGCCGGCTCTGCGTGATCAACAACGGTCCCGGTCCGCGCGTGCTGGTCGTCGCCGGTATTCACGGTGATGAATACGAGGCGCAGCTCAGCCTGCACCGGCTCGTCGCGGCCATCGACGCCGAGGCGGTCCGTGGCCGCCTGATCCTCATCCCGGAGGCGAATTTCCCGGCTTCGAGCCAGGGCGCGCGCTGCGCGCCGTCGGACGGGACGAACATGAACCGGACCTTTCCCGGCAATGCATCCGGCACCCCGACGGAACGGCTGTCGCATTTCCTCTTCCATGAGGTGCTGCCGCAAGTCGACCTGGTGATCGACGTCCATTCCGGCGGCCCGACCTACAAGGGCGAGGCGATCGCCTTCGCCTTCCACACGCCCGAATGCGCCGTCTCCGAGCCGCAGGTCGTGGCGATGATGGAAGCGTTCCGCCTTCCCTACATCACCTATCAGGACGGCATCTCGTCGACGCTGGTCGGCGCGGCGGCGGAGGCCGGCATCGCCGCGATCGAACTCGAGGGCGGCGGAACGACCCTGGTCCATTCCACCGTCGCCGACGAATTCCTCGTCGCCCTGCAGGAGGGGCTGAAGCATTTCGGCGTCCTTGATGGCGCGCCGAAGGCGACCGGACGGTTATCACGGCATCTCGATGTCCGGCCGGAAAACATGTTCGAGACGGAGGTCGCCGGACTCCTCGAACATCACGTGGCGATGGGACAGAAGGTTGAAACGGGCACAATCGTCGCCGTCGTCTACCCCTTCGGCGCCTTCGACCAGGAGCCTCACCCGGTTCTCGCCAGGGCGCCGGGCATCGTCATCAGCCAGCGCTCGCTGCTGAGCGTGAAGCCGGGCGATTGCCTCGGCAATACGGGAACGCCCCGCTAGGCGTCACGACACGGCGGCGGAAGGGGCAATCCACGCCTCTTCCGCTCCGCATGCCGCAGCTCAACCGAGGCCGTTCAGCCTCGGGCGCAGGTTCCAGAGCCGAGCCGATGGAATCGAACCCGCATCCGACTTCAGGTGGACGCCACCGATCGGCAGATCGCTCTCGAACCGCTTGGTCGCGTTCTGCAGGCCGCCATCGGCATAGATCTCGAGCAGGCCGACATCGACGAAGACCGTGACCCGGGACAAGGTGGTCGTCCGGGTCAGGTAGCGCGGCACGACGCGATTGCCCGGCGGATCGAAGACGAGTTCCAGGGTCTGGCCGTCATAGGTGAGCGACATCCGATGGTCGGGATGCTCGAATTCCAGCGTGAACGGCGCACCGGCCTCGCCAAGCTCGATCTCGATCTCGCCGAGACCATCGCGAAGCGCCACCGCGCCGGCACCGGCGAGATCCGCCTCGGCGACATCCGTCCGCAGCTCCCGGACGCTTTCGACCGGCGGCATCAGCAACGCGCCATCCTGCCAGACGAAACGACGCGGCAAGGTCATGGCCGAGCGGAAATCCCGATCCTTGAAGACGTCGGTCCAGTTGGCCGCCCAGGAGATGCCGACCGGGCCGGAATGATGCTGGAAGGCCTGGATCGCGTAGCAGTCGGTGCCGAAATCGAGCTCGCGCCGCAGGATCGGCTCAAATGTGCGGCCGTCGAAGCGGCCGACAATGGCATAGCTCAGGTTGCGCCGGCGGGTCTGCTCATCGCGATAGCCGATCAGGCCGAAGAGCAACGCATGAAGGCCCTCTCCCTCGCCGTCGAGCGCGATCAGGCACGGGCACTCGGCCGGAACGCTGCGCGGCAGAGGCTCGCGATGCAGCACGTCGACAAAGGCCCAGCCCCCGGCGCCGTCGGAATCCGACGTCTCGTAGAGCAGGACCAGGCCAGCCTGATCATCGGCTCCGGCGACCAGCATCTTCCAGAGCCCGTCCGGGCCGCGGAAGACGTAGGGATCGCGAATATCCTTGCCGAAATTCGGGATTGCCGGCCGCGTCGTGATGATCGGCTGCGAGGGTCCCGGCGACAGCAGATCGTTGGAAACAGCGGTGATCTGCCATTCCTGGCTCGGCTCGCGGTCGTCCTCGCGGTCGGTATAGTAGATGCGCAGCGAGCCGTCCGCGCGCGGCACGGCCGAACCGGAGAAGGCGCCGCCCGTCAGGCGGTTGTCGGCGAGCAGATCCGCCCTCGGCTCGAGAAAGATCGGCAGATGCACCCAGTCGACCAGATTGCGCGACGCCGCATGGCCCCAGTGCATGGTGTTCCAGCGACGGGCGTGGGGATAGTGCTGATAGAAGAGATGCGTCCGGCCGTCGACCTCGCAAAGGCCGTTCGGATCGTTCATCCAGCCCCAGGCGGGCTGGAAATGCAGGCCGTAACGGGCATCGGCATTCCGGTTCTTTTCCGTCGCGCGCAGCAGGCGGATGCCGTCTTCCATGACGCGGGCCGGCGCATAGGCATAGGCGAGCGAAACCGCCGTCGCCGCATCGTCCCAGGCGAAGCGATAGATGCCGGCCGACGGAGCCTCGAAGACCGTGCGGGTGAAATCGTCGGAATGAGCGCCCGGCAGCACCGCCAGCTCCGCCCCGCCCTTCGCGACTCGAACCTCCGACAGCGCCGTCCGCGACGGCGCCTTCTGCCAGAGATGCACGATGTCGCCCGCGTCGAGCCCGGCTTCGAATTCGGTCATTGCAAGGTCTTCCATTGTCGCAAGAATATCCATTGCCGTGTCAGCCCTTGACGGCCGAGCTGATGAAGGAGCTGACGAACCATTTCTGGAAGGCGAGGTAGAAGATCAGCACCGGCAGCATCATCATCACCGACGCCGCCATGGCGCTGTTCCAGTAGACGCTGTCGTGACCGAAGAAGCTGGCAATGCCGACCGAGATCGGACGGGCATGGTCGGTCTGCGTCACCATCAGCGGCCAGAGATACTGGTTCCAGGTCTCGATGCCGAGCAGGATCGCCACCGTCGCCAGCACCGGCAGGCTCAGGGGCAGGAACACCGACCAGTAGATGCGGAAGGGCGAAGCCCCGTCGACCGTCGCCGCGTCATAGATGTCGCGCGGCACCTGGATGAAGAACTGGTAGATCAGGAAGATGTAGAGCGGGCTCGCCATCCAGGGCAGGATCTGCGCCGCGAAACTGTCGCCGAGGCCGGCCTTGTTGACGAGGCTGAGCAGCGGCAGGACGATCGATTCCTGCGGCACGATATAGAGCCCGATCAGGCCGGTCAGCACGACCGCCCGGCCCGGCAACCGGCCCCAGGCCAGCACGAAGGCGGCCATGGAGTTCAGGAACACACCGCCGAGCACCGTGCAGAATAGAATGATCAGCGAGTTGACGAGATAACGGCCGAAGGGCAGCGCGCCGCCGAAGGTGGCGATGTCCTTGAAGTTCTGCAGCGACGGATCCGTCACCCAGAAGGCGCGGAAACTGCCCATGTCGGCCAGGATCTGGAACCGGTCGGGCTTCAGGCTGGCGACGAACAGCAGGAACAGCGGCGAGACCACCACCAGCGCGATGATCAGGACGGCGACGAACTTGACGATCGCGCCGATGTCCCGCGGTTCGGACACTCTGGCGGCCTGCGCCGGCGCGGATGCGGAAGTGACGGTGCTCATCGACGATCCCTCACGACGAAGCGCTGGACGAGCGAAACCACCAGCACGATCAGGAACAGGAGAATGGCGACGGCAGAGGCGAGGCCGAGCCGCTGGTCGACGAAGCCGGCTGTGAACATGTAATGCACCAGCGTGTCGGTCGTGCCGCGCGGGCCGCCCTGGGTCAGGATGTTCACCTGGGTGAACAGCTTGAACGCCTGGATGGTGGTGATGATCAGCACGAAGATGTGGGTCTGGCGCAGGCTCGGCATGGTGACATGCCAGAAGCGCTGCCAGGCATTGGCGCCATCCAGTTCCGCCGCCTCGTAGAGCGTCTCGGGAATGTTCTGCAGGCCGGCCAGATAGACGATCATCTGGAAGCCATAGGCCTGCCAGGCCGAGAGCAGCACGATCGACGGCATCGCCCAGGTCGGATCGCCGAGCCAGTCGATCGGACCGACCAGCCCGAAGGTGAGGAAGCCGACGATCTGGTTGAACGGGCCGGTCGGGTACTGGAACAGGGTCGACCAGATCACGCAGACGACGACCATCGAGGTGATCGCCGGCAGGAAGAACAAGCCGCGGAAGAAATTGCGGAAGGGCAGCTTCTGGTTCAGCAGCAGCGCGATGGCGAGCGCGAAACCGCACTGCACCGGCAGCACCAAGATGGTGAAGCGGGTGACGTTCCAGAGCGCCTGCCAGAAGGCGGGATCGGTCAGGATCTGCTGGAAATTGCCGAGCCCGACGAAGCGCACCGGCACCGGCCGCGGGATCAGGCGCTGGTTGGTCAGCGCGATCTCGAACGAGGACAGGAACGGTACCAGCAGAAAGATGGCGATCAGGATGCAGGCGGGCAGCAGCATGCCCAGTTCCTGCAGCCTGCCGCCCCAGATCAGCGGCTTGCGCCGATATTCGACGCGGCCCGACCCCGGCGATGCCGAACCCGGCATGGGGGACGCTTGGCTCGACATGACGATGCCTCCCGGCGATTGTTTCCCGGCCGCGCGTCATGGCGCGGCCAGGTCTTCGGTATGGGTCGATACCCGGCCGCGCCTCATGGCGCGGCCGGGTCGTTGACGTGGTTACTCGGGCTGACCGAACGGCTGGTAGCCGTCATTGTCGAGGATGTCGTCGTCGATCTTCTTGGCGGCCTTGCTCAGTTCTTCCTGAGGATCGGCGCCGTCGAAGATGTTCGTCATCGCGTTCTGGAAGGCGAGCGTGATGGTCGGGTAGGCCGGATGCGGCGGACGCGGCACGGCGCTCTTCGACGCCTGTTCGAAGGCGACGGCCATGGCGCCCTTGTCGGCATAGAGCGGCGACGCGGCGGCGAAGGACTTCAGGCCGGGGAAGCCGGCATGCGCCTTGTAGGCATCGCGATAAGCCGGATCCTGCAGCATGAAGCTCAGGAACTTGCCGGCCATGGCCGGATCCGAAGCCGTCTTGGCGACCGACCAGATCCAGGTGCCATTCGGGCTGGCGCCCTTGTCGCCGAACTTCGGCAGCGGCATGACGACGACGTCATCACCCATCTTGGCGTTGGCCTCGGCATAGAACCAATGACCGCCCCAGGCGAGCGCCGCCGGACGGCCCTCGGCATAGAACTGGTTCTGGCCGGCCGACTGCGGCACGACCCAGCCCTGCTTGACCCAGTTCTGCATCTCGGTCGCGGCGTCGACGCAGGCCTTGCCGTCGAGCGTTCCCGTCGCCTTCCAACTGGTGCGGTCGATCACGTCGCAGCCCATCGAGACCAGGATCGGCTCATAGGCATAGGTGATCCATTCCGTCTTGGTGCCATAGGCGCGGAACAGATCAAGCGGCCATTTCACGCCCGGCGCCGTCGACAGCGTCTTGAGCGCCGCCTCGAATTCGTCGCGCGTCCAGGCGTCGTCGACGGAGGTCGGGATGCGGATCTTCAGCTCTTCCAGCTGCTTGCGGCTGCCATAGAGCGCGACGGTGCTGTCGGTCAGGCCGATCGCATAGAGCTCCTTGTCGATCGGATAGGTGCCCTGGCTGACATTCGACGCCGTCATGTCGTCGACGAGCGCCTTGTCGAGCAAACCGCCGACCGGCTGCAGGAAGCCCGACCAGACATAGTTGGCCAGGAACGGCGCATCGAGCTGCATGATGTCGGGCAGCGAGCCGGCCGAAACCGCCGCGCCGATCTTCTCGTTGTAGGCGTCGTGCGGCGTGTTGATCAGCTGCACCGTCGTACCCGGATTGGCCGCCTCGAAACGCTTGGCGACGTCGGTGATGATGGTGATCTCGTAGGGGTCGCCCTGGAACATCACCTTGAGCTCGGCCGCCTCAGCGGCGGCAAGCCCGGCACCGAGGCCGACGGCCAGCATCGAGGTCGCGCCAAGATGTGACAGTAAACGTTTACCCAAACGTGGGGATTCATGCGAAGTCATTCTTAACTCCTCCCTGTTGACCGTTTCGATGACCTCAGACCGAGGCGCGTTCCACGAGACGAAACGGAATTTCCTCAACCAACTGCGCCGGCCTTCGATGGCCGGACAGGATTTCGCCGGCGCGCCGCCCGATCGCCCGGTGCGGCAGCTCCATGGTCGTCAGCGGCGGATCGAGTCTGGCGGCGATCTCGACCTGGTTATCGAAACTGGCAACCGCGACATCCTCGGGTATCCGCATGCCGGCGCGACGCAGCGCGCCATAGACTTCGAGGGCAACGCGGTCGTTGCCGCAAAGGATCGTGTCCGGGCGGTCAGCGCTGGAAAACAGTTCCGTGATGTGGTCTCGAACAAGGCTGCGCGCCCGATCGGAATAGACGGGGCCGCGCGTTGCCGACAGCATCCACGGCTCGTGCAGCGCAATGCCGCGCGCCGCATGGGCGGCGCGAACCCCCTCCTCCCGCATCCGGCCGGCGACGAGGCCCGGCAGGTTGAGGAAGGCGATGCGGCGGCGGCCGCGCTCGAACAGATGCTCGACGACGGTTTCGGCAGCCCGTTGCTCGGCTGGAACCAGGGACGGAATGATACCGGCTTCGTCGCGGCAATTGACCATCAGCGAGATGACGCCGCGCACCGCTTCCGGGATGGCGACGACCTGATGGTACATGCTGGCATAGGCAATGGTCTGCGGCATCAGGCGCTGCAGCTCGGCGACGCTCGCCTCGACGCCGCGCCCACCGATATTGGTGACGACGACGGAAAGACCGTCGGCGCGGGCGGCATTGTCGAACGATCGCATGATCTCGGTGGCGAAGGGCTGGGTGATCAGGCCGTCGGCGACGATGCCGAGGATCGGCAGGAAACCCTGACGCATGCCGCGCGCCACCAGATTGGGCTTGTAGCCGAGCTCGTCCGCCAGGGCTTTGACCTTCTGGCGCGTCTCCTCCGACATGCGGATCGAGCCGCCATGCAGCGCGCCCGACACGGTCTTGACGGAGACGCCAAGCCGGCTGGCTATGTCCTGCATTGAGACCTTGGCGTCCGCCATCGATGGCTTCCGAGCTTGGGTTAACGTTTACTCAAAATGCCGAAGCCGCGATTTTTTGTCAATCGGGGGTGTGAAAGCGCAATTTTCCGGCCGTTTCCCGATCAAGCCGACGCGTAGGCGCCTGGAATCAGCGGAACGGGCGCGCCGTCGCCGGCACGCCCGTTCCTCGCTAGTTGGGACGAATTCAGTCAGTCGAAGAAGCCGGCATCCTCCTCGCGGAGATATTTCTTGCCGGCCTCGGGATCGATGTCGACGCCGAGGCCCGGCGCCTCAAGGACGTCGATCATGCTGTCCTTGACGATCTGCTTCGGCAGGCCGGTGACGATCTCGTTCCAGAACGGCTCGGAGGCGCTCGGATATTCGAAGGCGATGTAGTTCGCCGGCAAAGTAGCGCAGACATTGATCAGCGCGCCGAGGCCGAGCAGGCCGTTAGCGGTGCCGTGCGGGGCCATCAGGATCGAGTGCATATAGGCGTGCTCTGTGATCCATTTGAGCTCCGCGATGCCGCCGACATCGGCCGGATCCGGCCCGACGACGCGCACCGCCTGCGTCTCGATCAGTTCCTTGAAATTGTGGCGGAGGTAGATCTGCTCGCCAGTATGGATCGGCGTCGAGGTCGAGGTGGTGAGTTCGCGGTAGGCCTGCGGGTTGACCCAGGGCACGTAGTCGCCGGTCAGCATGTCCTCGAGCCACATCAGATTGTATTTCTCGACCGCCTGGGCGAAGCGGATGGCGTCCGGCAGCATCCAGCCGGGACCGCAATCGAGCGCCAGGCTGACCTTGTCGCCCAGCACTTCCTTCATCGCCGCGACGCAGTCGAGCATGTGGTTGAAGCCGCGCTCGCTGATGACGCCCTGGTCCATTGCCCCGTGATAGTGGTTCGGCTGCGCAACGCCGTAGTGGAAGCCCTCGATGCTGGTCTTCATGTTGGAATGGAAGGAGATGCCCTGCTTCACCATGAAGAAGTTCTCGGGCCGCTCCATCATCCACTTGACGTCGGCGGCGTAGTCCTCCGGCCGATCGCCGGTGCGCTTCTTGCGGATCGAGCCGTTATAGACGCGCACCTTGTCGCGCACCTTGCCGCCGAGCAGCTTGTAGACCGGCACGTTGGCCGCCTTGCCGGCAATGTCCCAGAGCGCGTGCTCGATGGCGCTGACCGCCGCGCCATAGGGCTTGAAGGAGCCGCGCTGGCGGATCCGCAGCATGACCCGCTCGACGTCGGTCGGGTCCTCGCCGATCAGTGCATCGCGGAAATGCAGGACGAACGGCTTCAGATAGGTCTTGGTGAACTCCACCTCGCCGAGGCCGTAGAGCCCCTCGTCGGTAACGATGCGGACAACCGGATGCTTGCCGATGACGGCACAGCGCAAGTCGGTGATCTTCATGGAAATTCCCTTCGGTGCCCATGAGAAATCCAGCGTTCCAGTAAACGCCGGATTTCTCTAACCCCTTGTCTGATCGCGTTTTCTTCACGCGAACCGGCCCCCCTTCGCTCGAAAACGCGACGAACGGGCGACCAACAATCAGAACGATCCGTAAGGCTCAGCCAAGTTCAGTCGTGCGGGACGCGATCGAAGCCGACGCGCAGGCGGTTCCATTCCGACGTGTCGGCGAAATAGCTGGCGCCTTCGCGCAGATGCTCGCGGATGACCTCCTCGTTCAAATCAACGCCGAGGCCGGGCGCGTCGGGAACGGTAACATAGCCGCCCGACATGTAGTCGTCGCCGAGGCCCGTCACGAGATTGGGCCAGTAATCCTGGTCGAGGCCGTGATGCTCGACGGCGATCAGGCTGGCGATCGAGGCGCCGAGATGCACGTTGGCCATGAAGCCGATCGGCGTGCAGCAGGCATGCAGCGCCGTCGGGATGCCGTAACGCTCGGCATGATCGGCGATTTTCTTGGTCTCGGTCAGGCCGCCCGACGACAGCATGTCGGGATGGATGATGTCGAAGGCGCGCGTCTCGATCGCCTCGCGGAAACCTTCCCAGAGATAGAGATCCTCGCCTGCCGCCACCGGCGTCAGCAGCGCGTCGGCGACCTTCTTGTGGTTGGCGATATCGGTCCAGGGCAGCGGATCCTCGACCCAGGCGAGATTGTAAGGCTCGAGCGCCTGGCCGATGCGGATCGCCTCGTCGGCGGTGACGAAGCCCTCGCCGAAATGGTCGGTGCAGAGCGAGATCTCGTCGCCGACGGCGGCGCGCACAGCGGCGGTGATCTCCGCCGCCAATTCGACGCCCTTCTGGCTGATGCGAGCGCCCGGCCCGCGGCCCGGCACGTACCACTGGTTATACTGCGGATACTCATACTGGGTCTTGGAGCCTACCAGCGCTCCGGGCGTGCCCTCGAACAGGCGCCCGGGCAGATCGAACTTGATGAAGGTCAGGCCGAGCGCCGCGCGCTGCTTGACGATCTCGACATAGCCCTCGGGCGTCGCCGTCTTCGGCGCCGGCGTATCGCCATAGATGCGGACGCGGTCGCGGAACTTGCCGCCGAGCAGCTGATAGCACGGCACGCCATAGGCCTTGCCGACCAGGTCCATCAACGCGATCTCGATGCCACAGACGCCGCCGGCCTCGCGGCTGTCGCCGCCATAGCTTTTGATCGACTTGAACAGATATTCGACGTTGCAAGGGTTCTGGCCGATCAGGAGATGCTTGAGACGCAGGGCGGTATCGGCGTTGGCGCCGTCACGCACCTCGCCCAAACCATAGATGCCCTGATTGGTGTCGATCCTGACGATCGGATAGTAGCCGTGGCCGACCACGGTGGCGACGCGGATATCGGTAATCCGCAGCGCGCTCGGTCGCGAGCTCATCCTCACATTATTTTCGATCGTCTGAGCGGGGGTGTCGTCCAACGCGGCCATCACAGGTCCTCCTCACCGGCGTGTTTGTCTGTTGTTATTTTTATTGCTAATGTCACCAAACAAGAAGCGCAATATGTTTTGTAAAATTGCTCGCTGATTGACAGCGCCGGGCCGGCATAGTCAAAGGCGCGCCACGAGGGTGAACGGGCACGGCAATGACATCGACGCGCGTAACGATCCAGGACGTGGCCGATCGACTCGGCCTGTCGAAGTTCTCTGTCTCCCGCGCCCTGTCCGGTAAGCCGGGGGTCGCGGAGACGACGAGGAGCCGTGTGCTCCAGGCAGCCCATGCGATGGGCTACCGGGTCCAGGCCGAGATGGCCCACCCCGTCGGGCAGATCCTGTTCGTGCGCAGCGATATCGACCCCGTCTCGAGCGAACTCTGGCTCAACATCATGCATGGCGCCGAGGCGGAGGCGGAGCGTCTCGGCTATTCCATCCTGTCACGGCAAGCCCGCTATCTGAACGCCGGCGCGAACCTCGACCCGTCAATCGTCGGCCTGATCCTGGCGGTGCCGCGCCCGGCCGATATCGCCGAGATCGCCGCGCGCAGCGGCGTCCCCGTCGTCTGCGCCAGCTATGTCGAACCGCTGGTCCGGTTCGACCATGTCGTCGGGGCCGATTGGGAAAGCGGCGTCGCGGTGGCGCGGATGCTGACCGGCATGGGCCATCGCCACGCGGTCTTCGTCCATGGCAGCAGCCTGCCGCTCGGACGGCACGAGCGCTTCCGCGGCTTCAAGGACGGCATGCTCGAAACGCCCGGCGCCGTCGTCGAGGATCTCATCTATGACGAGGCCGGTGGCTTCCGACGGCCCTTCCTCGCCTATCTGCGCAATGGCGGAACGCCGACGGCCCTGTTCTGTGGCCATGATGGCATCGCGGTCAGCGCGGTGTCGGAGCTGCTGCAGATGGGTTTGCGGATTCCGGACGACGTCTCGGTCGTCGGCTATAGCGATTTCGCCTGCGCGACCCAGATTTCGCCGCATCTGACGACGGTCCGCACGCCCCAGGTCGAGATGGGCGCCGCCATGGTGCGATGCATCGCCGACCGCCTGGCGCTCCCCGAAAACCGCTCCAAGGCGCCCGTTCGCATGGCGCTGGCGGCCGAGATCGTGCGTCGCGCCTCGTCGGGCCCGGCCGGCAATCCGCCTTGGCAAAAACTGCTGCCGACGCTGTCCGCTGTCGCCTGATATCTCACCCCCATGTCCCAAATCTGAACTTAACCAACCGGAACTTCGATGCTATCGGTGGCAGAAGGAGACCGGCGGATGACAGGCACTTCGATCCATAACGGCGTTCCGGTCATCGACCGCACCTTCGATCTGCTCGACCTTCTGGAGCGATCGCCGGACGGCCTCGCCGCCAGCACGCTGGTCGAGGAGCTGGGCGTCCCGCGCAGCACCGTCTACCGCATTCTCAACTCACTCGCGGCGCGGAAGATCGTCCGCCGTACGATCAACGGGAATTATCTGCTGGGACAAAGGCTTGTGTCGCTCGCGGCGCGGGTGCGCAACGACTTGGCCGCCGTCGACCTCGCCCAGATCGCCACGCCGATCATGCAAAGGCTCAGCGACGAGACGGGCGAGCCGAACAAGCTTTCCGTTCGCGACGGCGACCAGGCCAACATCATCGCGGCGACCGTCGCCACCCCGAATTCCAGCTTCGCGCCGACCATCGCCTCGCGCTATCCGCTGCATGCCGGCGCCGCCAGCAAGGTGATCATGGCGCATATGGCGGCCGACGATCTCGCCCGCCATCTGAGCGTCCCGCTGATCCGCTATACGCCGCGCACCGTCACCGACCCGAAGCGCCTCGCCCGCGAACTGGCCCGGGTGAAGAAGCTCGGTTTCGCCACCGATCACGGCGAGCACAATGCGCGCGTCCACGCCATGGCCGTGCCGGTCTTCGATGTCGGCGGACGGTTTCTCGCCGCCCTCAGCATCCCGTTCCTGGCCGACAGGGACGACGAGTTCCGGGGCCGCGTTCAGCGGGCCCTGAAGACGGCCGCCCTCGAGATCAGCCGCAAGATCCCCCGCTCCTGACGCCGCCACGGCGACGCTCCACGACCTGTCCGGGTGCGGCTTGCCACGCGGCGGGCAACGGGCTTCAATGCCGTCGACCGCCGCCTCGCCGACGCTGGCGCGCGGAATCAGCCGTCCCAAAAATGCTGCAAGTGCGAACCTAACAACATAACGACAACCGCAATGCGTTGCGGTTATTGCTGTTGACATGGCTCGAAGATCAACGGTAGCGTTCCCTTAGTTTCGGCAAGAGATCGAACAAGGATCCGCCTCCGGAACACTCAAAGGGAGGACTTTCGATGACCAACTTGCTTGGCCGCAAGAGTGTGCCCGCGCGCCTGTCCCGCCGAAACATCCTGAGCTATTCCGTCACCGCCCTCCTGGCGACGACGATGATCGCCGGTTCGACGACCAGCTTCGCCGCGAATGTCGATTTGACCAAGTGGTCGCCCGAATATGTGAAATCGATCGCCGGAACGGCGGAGGTCGACACGGCGGCGGAATGCGCCAAGGTCGTTCCGAGCGACTACAAGGGCCGCCTGAGCTACTGGTGGGTCGGCCCGACGCAGGCGCAGCCCGAGATCGATCACAAGATGGACGCGGAGTTCTGGGCCGCCTGGAAGAAGGCCTATCCGAACATCGAGACCGACGCCCAGAGCCTCGATTACAACGACATGCTCAACAAGGTGCGCACCGCCGCCCTCGGCAATGCCGCGCCGATGGTCGCCAAGTTCCCGATCCTCTGGGGCGTCGAATTCGCCGCCAAGGGCCAGCTCAAGGAGCTGAAGCCCGAGGATGTCGGCTATGCGACCGACGATTTCTGGCCCGGCGCGATGAAGTCCGTCACCTATGAGGGCAAGACCTACGGCATCCCGACCAACAACGAGACCATGGGTTTCATCTGGAACGCCAAGATCTTCGCCGACGCGGGGCTCGACCCGGAAAAGCCGCCGGCGACATGGGACGACGTCGTCAAATATTCCAAGCAGATCAAGGACAAGCTCGGCATCAACGGCTATGGCCTGGTGGCGCGGCAGAACGCCGGCAACACGCCGTTCCGCTTCATGCCGCAGCTCTGGGCCTATGGTGGCGGCGCCCTGGACGAAACCTCGGAGCAGCCGACCTACAAGACGGTGGAACTCAACAATGCCGGTTCCAAGGCCGCGCTGCAGGCCGCCTATGACATGTATGTCCGCGACAAGTCCGTGCCGGCCTCGGCGCTGACCAACACCCAGAACGAGAACCAGAACCCGTTCATCGCCGGCCAGTTGGCGATGATGATCGCGCATCCCGCCGAATACGCGAAGATGGTCGATCTCGCCAGCAAGGCGACCGGCGCCGACAAGGCAGCGGCCGACGCGGTCGTGCAGAACATGCGCTACGGCCTGCTGCCGGAAGGCCCGGCCCGCCGCGCCGTGGTGTTCGGCGGCTCGAACGTCCATGTCTTCGCGCCGGAACTGGTCGAGGGCGGACTCGACGTGGATGCCGCCCGCGCCTTCATCTGCTTCTCGACCGGCCCGGAATGGTCGACCAAGCTCGCCTGGGTCGGCTCCAACCCCGGTCACCTCGATGGCTTCACCACCAAGTGGATGAAGGAACGGCTCGACACGATCAAGTTCCTCGACGTGACGACCTCGATGCTCCCGAGCGGCATCCCCTTCCCGGTCATTCCCGAGCAGGCGGAGATCATGAACATCATCGTCCCGGACATGCTGCAGAACGCCCTGACCGGCAAGATGACCGTCGACCAGGCCGCCGATGACGCGGCCCAGAAGGTTCAGGAGCTCCTCGACGGCATGTAGGCCCGTCGCGAAATATCGACCGGCCACTCGCGGGCGGCCGGTCCCCGTTCTCCAGAGGAGCAACAGGATGACGATTCACGTCGCTCATCGCAGCGGAGCCATGCCCGCTCCAAACCTGCGTCGCAAGCCCAACCTCTTCCAGCGCATCCTGCTTCACTGGAATGACTACACCTACATCGCCCCAGCTCTCATCGTCATGCTGCTGGTGATCGCCTTCCCGATCTACTACACGGTCGAATTGAGTTTCTTCAAGACGCCCGCGAATCTGTCGATGGACAAGAAGATCTTCGTCGGCCTGGACAATTACTGGGCGATCCTGACGTCGAAGAGCTTTTGGAACGTCACCTACAACACGCTGATCTGGACTGTTTTCTCGACCTTCTTCGCCTTCGTGCTCGGCCTCGGCGCCGCGCTGGCGCTCAACCGCGAGTTTCTCGGCCGCGGCGTGCTGCGCGCCGTGTTGCTGGTGCCCTATGTGATCAGCGCCGTCGCCGCCTCCTATGTCTGGAAATGGCTCTACCACTCCGATTTCGGCGTCATCGGCGCGCTGTCGGTGCAGTTCGGCTTCACCGACCGGCCGATCAACTTCCTCGACAACATCTATACTGCCCTGCCCGCGATCATCGTCGTCAACATCTGGAAGGAATTCTCCTTCGCGATGATCATGCTGCTGGCCGGCCTGCAGACGGTGCCCGACCAGCTTTTGCGCGCGGCGCAGGTGGATGGCGCCAATGCCTGGCAGCGCTTCTGGCACGTCACCATGCCCCATCTGAAGGGCGTCTCGATGGTGACGATCCTGCTCTTGCTAGTGACCAATCTGAACTCGTTCATCATCCCGTGGATCATGACGGGCGGCGGACCCGCCGGCGCCACCGACATCTGGATCACCCAGATCTACCAGATGGCCTTCGGCCGCATCCGCTTCGGCATGGCGTCCGCCTACTCGGTGATCCTGTTCATCGTGATGATGTTGCTTGGCTACTTCTACGTGAAGGCCCTCACCCGCGGCGACGAGGCGAAAGTCGAATGAGCACCCTCACCCAAACTTCCCCCCGCCCCCGGCCCCGCCCGAAGAAACCAATCGGCGGATGGCGCTGGGCCGGCAGAGGCATCCTCGCCTTCCTGCTGCTGTTCACGGCGCTGCCGATGGCGTGGATGGTCATTACCTCGCTGAAGTCGCAGCTGGCGGCGCTGCAATACCCGCCGCAATGGTGGCCCGAGGAAGTCACGTTCGAGAACTACATCCTGCTGCTCTCGCCCAACAACGCCGTCGGGCAGGAATTCCTGCAGTATTTCTGGAACAGCCTCTACGTCTCGATCCTGTCGACGATCCTCGGCGTCGCCGTCGCCGTGCCGGCCGCCTATGCCTTCTCGCGCTTCCGCTTCCCGGGACGGCAGATGCTGTTCTTCTCGGTGCTCCTGCGCAACATGTTCCCGGCGGTCGTCTTCCTGATGCCGCTGTTCCTGATGATGAAATGGCTCGGCCTGGTCAACACGCACGGATCGCTGATCCTCACCTACCTGACCTTCGGCCTGCCGCTGTCGATCTGGCTGCTCAAGGGCTTCTACGACAACATCCCGCCGCAGCTCGAGCAGGCGGCCCGGATCGACGGCGCCACCCGTTTCCAGGCGTTCTTCTACATCGTCATGCCGCTGTCCTCGCCCGGCATCATCGCCACCGCGATCTACGCCTTCATCATGGCATGGAACGAATATGTCTACGCGCTGACCTTCCTGAACTCGAAGGACAAGCTGACGCTGCCGGTCGGCCTGCAGCGTTTCTTTGCCGAATACGCCACCAACTGGCCCGGCCTGATGGCCGCGTCTTTCATCATGAGCGTGCCCGTCGTCGTGCTGTTCCTGGTGCTGCAGAAGTATTTCGTCCGAGCGCTCACCGAAGGCGCGGTCAAGTCTTGATCCATCAAGTCCTGATCGCGTCTCCTTGTGCACCAAGAGGAATTTCCGATGGCTGAAGTCGTCCTCAACCAAGTCGTCAAGACTTACGGCAATATCTACGCCGTCAATCATGTCTCGCTGACCGTCGCCGACGGAGAGTTCGTGGCCCTTGTCGGCCCTTCAGGCTGCGGTAAGACCACGACTCTGAACCTGATCGCCGGCCTGATCGATATCTCCGGCGGCGACATCTATATCGGCGACCGGCTGGTCAACGACCTCGACCCGAAGGACCGGGACATCGCCATGGTGTTCCAGAACTACGCGCTCTATCCGAACAAGACCGTCTTCAAGAACCTCGCCTTCCCGCTGCAGATGCGGAAATTGTCGAAGGCCGAGATCGAGGCGAAGGTGATGTCGGCGGCCAAGGTGCTCGACATCGTCCATCTGCTCGAGCGCAAGCCGCGCGAGCTCTCCGGCGGCCAGCAGCAGCGCGTGGCGCTCGGCCGGGCCCTCGTCCGTGATCCCCGCGTGTTTCTGATGGACGAACCGCTCTCCAATCTCGACGCCAAGCTCCGCGTGCAGATGCGCACCGAGCTGAAGCGCTTCCACCAGGATCTGCAGGCGACTGTCGTCTATGTCACGCACGACCAGCTCGAAGCCGTCACCATGGCCGACAAGATGGCGGTGATGAATGGCGGTTTCCTGCAGCAATACGACTCGCCGAAGAACGTCTTCGACAATCCCGTCAACATGTTCGTCGCGAGCTTCGTCGGCAGCCCGGCGATGAGCCTGATCCCGCTCGAAGCGGTCAGTCACGGCACCGACGTGGCGCTCCGGAGCCCCGAGGGCTGGGAACTGCCGCTGTCGGCCGCGAATTCCCGCAAGGCACTGACGTCGACGACGGCCAAGGTCGTGCTCGGCGCCCGCCACAGCACGGTCCGCCTGCACAAGTCGCCGACCGCCGGCGCGGTCCCCGGTACGGTCTACACCGTCGAGCCGACCGGCGACGTCACCTTCGTGCAGGTCTTCCTCGGCACCAGCGTGGTGATCGTCAGCCTCGACCCCAGCGTCATGGTCGAGCCGGACCAGAAGGTCTGGATCGAGTTCGACCAGGACAAGATCCACCTGTTCGACGGCGCCACCGAAATGGCGCTCGCCGCCGCCTGAAACCAATCGTCCTCCGTTCTTCCGTCCACCTCCAGAAAGCTACCGGAATGAAAATCACGAGCGTGCGCACCGCCGTCATCGACGGCAACTTCCCCTGGGTCCTGGTGCGAATTGAAACCGACAAGGGCGTCACCGGCCTCGGCGAGGCCTATTGGGGCGCCGGCGTCGCCGAGCTGGTGCATCGGGCCGCCCCCTACATTATCGGCCAGGACCCGACCAACATCGCCAAGCTGATGTTCATCATCGAGCGCGTGCTCTCCGGCGAGGGCGCGCAGGGCGGTACGACCGTCACCGCCATGTCCGGCATCGAGATCGCGCTCTGGGACCTGATGGGTCGCGCCCACGAATTGCCGATCTCGACCTTCTTCGGCGGCCGGTTCCGCGAAAAGATCCGCATCTATGCCGATTGCCACGAGGGCGACACGCACGAGCCGGAGGAATATGCCCGCCGCGCCAAGGAAGTCGTCGCCGACGGCTTCACGGCGATCAAGTTCGACCTCGACAACCAGAACCCCTACACGCTCGACGTCACCGACGACACCTATCCGAGCCGGCAGTGGGTCGAGCCCTATAACCGCGTCATCGGCTCGCAGGAGCTGACCTGGATGGTCAGTGTCGCCACTGCGGTGCGCGAGGCGGTCGGGCCCGAGATCATGGTGGCGATGGACGCGCACTGGAAGTTCGGCGTCAACGACGCGATCAAGCTGGCGCAGGCGCTGGAGCCGCTCGACCTGGTCTGGCTGGAAGACCCGACGCCGCCGCACAACATCGACGCGCTGGTGCAGGTGACGCGCTCGACCAAGACGCCGATCCTGACCGGCGAGAGCCTCTACACCAAATGGGGCTATCGCGACCTGATCGAGAAGCAGGCGGCCCGCATCATCTCGCCCGACATCCCGAAGATGGGTGGGTTGCTGGAGTTCAAGAAGGTCGCCGACCACGCCGACATGTATTACATCGCCATGGCGCCGCATAACGTCGCCAGCCCAATCGGCACGGTCGCCTGCGGCCATGTCTGCGCGGCAATCAACAACTACCTCGTCATGGAATACCACGCCCATGACGTCGACTGGTGGGGCGACCTGGTCGAGGGCGGCAGCCCGCTCGTCGACGGCTTCATCCCGCTGAACAACAAGCCCGGCCACGGCCTGACGCTGAACGAGGATGTCGCCAAGGCACACCTCAAGAAGGGCTCGAGCTATTTCGGCGAGACGCCCTACGCCTGACCAACTCGAACCGGTTCCACGAGGGGCGCCGCCTTAGACGGCGGCGCCAACGCCTGATCACGCGATGACGGCGGCCAGGAGCCGCCAAGGGAGAGCAAGGCCATGACGACCAGCAAGGACATCAAGCGCCCACCGAAGAGCCAGATCGAAGCGCTGAAGAAGATCGGCGCCGCGACGGTCGCCGGCACGCTCGGCCATATGGGCATCCGCAACCCGCACATGACCGGCCCGGTCAGCTGGCACAAGGGCCGGGTGATGGTCGGCCCGGCGCTGACGCTGCAATTCATGCCGAAGCGCGAGGACCTCTACGGCGAAGGCGAATATGCTGACCCGGAGAAGCAACTGCACCGCCATGTGCTTTATCACGCCCAGCCCGGCGACGTGGTCGTCGTCGATGCGCGCGGCGACATGACGGCCGGCATTTTCGGCGAGATGATGATGACCTATTTCAAGGGTCGCGGCGGCGCCGGCCTCGTCATCGACGGCTGCATCCGCGACTATCCCGGCCAGATCGAGCTCGACATGCCGATGTGGCTCCGCGGCCTGACGCCGAACTTCCATACCCAGACCGGGCTGATGCCGATGGACTTCAACATCCCGATCGCCTGCGGCGGCGTGACGGTGATCCCCGGCGACATCATCGTCGCCGACGACGACGGCGCGGTCGTGCTGCCGGCGGCGCTTGCCGAGCAGGTGATCGACACCGCCTCCGAGCATCACGAATGGGAGGAATTCTCCAAGATCAAGCTGCTCGAGGGCGGCGCGCTGCAGCGCTATTACCCGCTGCATGCCGACGCGCAGGAAGAATATCAGGCTTGGCGCAAGCTCAACCCGCACAAGGCCTGATTTCCGATCGGGCCGCCGCCGACCGTCGCGTTTCCCTCCGCGGCGGTCGAGCGGACCGATCGGCGACGCTATGCCGATCCGCTCAGATCGCTGCCGATGGCGATCGCCGTGGTGATGGCGACGGTGCGCACCTTCTCCTCATAGTCGGCGTCCTGGCCGACCAGAAACGGCACGCTGATGGCGGCGATCACTTCGCCGGTCGCATCGATGATAGGCGCCCCATAGGCATTGACCGAGACGCCGAACTCGCCACCGTCGCGCGACCAGCCGCGCGCCTTCACCAGTTCGAGTTCCGCCCGCAGCGCGTCCGGATCGACCAGCGTCAGGGCGGTGAAGCGTTTCAGCTCGCCGGCCAGCACAGCGTCGATTTCTGCGGGAGGCAGATGGGCGAGCAGGACCTTGCTGCCGGCGCCGGCATGGATCGGCAGATGCTGGCCGATGCCGGCGGCGAGCGCATAGGGGTTGTGGCCGACCGCGGCGGCGATCACCAGCACGAAGCCGCGATCGTAAATCGACACCTTGCAGCTTTCGCCGAGCGTCGCCGCGAGCCGGTCGAGATGCGGTTGCGCCTTTTCGGCGATCCTGCGGCTGACCGGAGTCGAGGTGACGCCATCAGCGAGCGACAACAGCCGGGCGCCGAGCACATATTGCGCGCGGTCCATCTGGCGCACCATGTCGTGCGCCTCCAGCGAATTCAGGATTCTGTACACGGTCGATCGCGTCACGCCTGTGCGATCCGCCAGCCGCTTCAAACTGAGGCCGTCCGGGGCTTTTTCCAGCTCCGTCAGGATCGCCATCATCCGTTCGATCGCCGGATTTCGGTTTTGCAGCCCCTCCTCTTCGTCCGACACGTTGACACCTCCAAACTTCTTTGCGACGGTTACGATATGAACAGATGAGTTTCAAATAATAAACTCACTAATAACGTGCCCGCCAAAGGGCAGCAAGTCCCCGTGGAGAAACGCCAATGCCGACCATCGCCACGATTCCGTCCCCGAAGGGGCACGCGTCATGAGGTTCGCGATCTGCGTCGAGACACTCGGCCAGCAGTTCGCCATCAGCAACATGCAGGGCCTGGTGGAGGGCGTCGATGCAGACCGCCGCAGCTGAGGCGGCACGGCTGCCCAAGGGTTTCACCGCGCCGCCCGTGCCGCGCCGCAATCCGACGCGGCGACCGGACTGGCTGGTCGCCTACCTGTTCCTGGCGCCGGCGGCGGCGATCTTCGCCGCCTTCATCGCCTATCCCCTCGCCGACGGCGTCATGACGTCCTTCACCGACCAGGTGGTCGGGCGGGATGGCAGCTTCATCGGCTTCGCCAATTTCGCCAAGCTGCTCAGCGACCCGCACTTCCAGCGCGCCGCCGTCAACTCGCTGTTGCTGACGACCGGCGTCGTCGCCGTGAAGCTGGTGATCGGGCTCGCCTGCGCCGTCCTGCTGGCACAGAAGATGCCGGCGCGCGGATTGGTGCGGGCGCTGGTCTTCCTGCCCTGGGCGGTGCCCGGCCTGATCGCCGGCCTGTCGTGGAAATGGATCTTCGACGAGCAGGCCGGCGTGCTCAGCTATCTGGTGCTGGCACTCGGGATCACGGATCAGCCGGTCTACTGGCTGTCGGATCCAAGGATCGCGATGCTGTCGATCGGCGTTGCCATGGTGTGGCACGGCCTGCCGTTCTTCACCATGATGTTCCTGGCCGCGCTCACCGCCATTCCCGGTGACCTCAACGAAGCGGCGGCCATCGACGGCGCCGGGCCGATCCGCCGCTTCTTCGCCGTCACGCTGCCGCAGATGAAGGAAGTCATCTTCGTCACGGTGATGCTGTCGGCGATCTGGACCTTCAACTCCTTCCACATGGTGTTCATCCTGACCGGCGGCGGCCCGGCGATGCGCACGCATATCCTGCCGACGCTCGCCTATGACTACGGCATCACGCAGAGCCAGCTTGGCCTCGGCGCCGCTGTCCTCGTCTCGGTGATCCCGGTGTTCTTCATCCTGATCGTGCTGCTGACCCGCCGCATGCTCGCGTCGAACAAGTAGGAGCCGAAGATGGTCAAGAGCTCTTCCGAGTTGATCGTCGGCCGCGTCGTCACGACGATCGGCGTCATCGTCGCCCTGTTCTGGTCGCTGGCGCCGATCTACTGGATCGTCGTCACCTCGCTGAAGACGTCGCGCGAGATCTACGCCGTGCCGCCGACGCTGCTGCCGGCGCGCCCGACGCTCGCGAATTTCGCCACGGCGCTGTTCAACTCGAAATTCCCGCAATTCGTGCTGAACAGCGCCACCGTCGCCATTGCTGTGACGGTAATCTCGGCGGTGGTGGGCGGGCTCGCCGCCTATCCGATCGCGCGGATGCAGTTCAAGGGCCGGGGCGTCGCGGCGCGTGCGATCGTCATGGCCTATCTGCTGCCGCCGTCGCTGCTGTTCATCCCGCTGTTCCTGGTGCTGCAGAACCTCGGCCTGATCAACACCAAGACCGGCCTGGTGCTCGCCTATCTGACCTTCACGGTACCGTTCTGCACCTGGATGCTGATCGGTTATTTCCGCACCATCCCGAAGGAACTGGACGAGGCGGCGACGGTCGACGGGGCGACGCGCCTGCAGACCCTGCTGAAGGTGATCCTGCCGATCGCCAAGCCCGGCCTCGCCGTGGTGGCGCTGTTCGCCTTCACCCACGCCTGGAACGAGTTCCTGTACGCACTGGTGTTCGTCCATTCCAACGACACCAAGACGTTCACCGCCGGCCTGACCGGCCTGATCATGGGCGACACCTTCATCTGGGGCCAGCTGATGGCGAGCTCCGTCATCGCGATCGTGCCGATCCTGATCATCTACATCGGCGCGCAGCGCTACATCGTCGAAGGCCTCGCGGCGGGAAGCGTCAAGGGATAGCGCCCGCCCGAAAACGAACTGCAACAAATAAGAGGAGGAGGAAACCATGAAGAAACTCGCCATGACCCTGCTGGTCTCGGCAGCGACCCTGCTGCCGTTCACCGCGCAGGCCGCCGATCTGACGATCTGGGGATTGCAGGCCTTCAACCAGCAGGCCGACGACCTGATCACCGAAATGGCCACGCAGTTCGGCAAGGAGCGGGGCATCGACGTCGAATATGTCGTCGTCCCCGGCAATGCGATGACCGAGCGCCTCGCCGCGGCCCTGCAGGCCGGCGCGCCGCCGGACGTGTTCATGCAGGTCGGCCCGCAGGCGCAGTACTACGCCAAGCTCGGCGTCACCTTGCCGCTCGACGACATCCTGGCCACCATGCGGGCCGTGCCGGGCGGCATCTACGAAAGCACCGTTTCGCAGGTCATGTATGACGGCAAGGCGCACGCGCTGCCGCTCGAGGTCGACATCGTGCCGATGTTCGCCCGCACCGACCTGCTCAAAGACGTCGGCATGGAAGTGCCGAAGACGTGGGCGGACCTGCGTACGGCATCGCAGGCGATCCTCAAGGCCAACCCGGGCATCACGCCGTTCGGCATGACACTCTCCTCGGCCAACGACGCCGAGTCCTTCTCCCGCATGGTCGTCTTGTCCTTCGGCGGCGAGATGTTCGACAAGACCGGCAAGACTATCACCTGGAACTCTCCGGAGACGGTCGCCGCCTACCAGTACATCGCCGACATGTTCGCCGAGGGCACCATCCCGCGCTCGACGCTGACCTGGGACGACGCCGGCAACAACACCGCCTACCAGACGGGCCGCACCGCCTTCACCATCAACCCGCCCAGCATCTACCAGTGGATGACGCAGAACGACCCCGATCTGCTCGCCGACACGGCGATGATCCCGATCCCGGTCGGCCCCGGCGAAAAGGGCCGCTCGGCCAATCTGATCTCGTCCTTCTCCTGGCTGGTCAGCAAGGACACCAAGCGTCCCGACGACGCCAAGGCGTGGCTGAACCACTTCTTCGAGCCGGCGCGCTACGAGGAAATCATCGCCACGGTTGGCGGTCGCTGGCTGCCGATCTACCCGGCGCAGACCCAGTCGATGCCGCTGTTCAAGGACACGCCGGCCTTCGCCAATTTCGACGAGATGGCCCGCAACGGCCTGGTCGACGGCCATGCCGGCCCGCCGTCGGCGACGGCCGCGGCGATCTTCAACGCCAAGATCGTCACCCAGTCGCTGCAGCGCATGCTGGTCGACGGCGAGCCGGCCGACAAGGCGGTCGCCTGGGCCCAGGCCGAGATGGAACGCGTCGCTTCTGCGCAGTGAGGCAAGGTCCGGCCCGGACGACCGGGCCGGACTTCCAGCCGCGCACAGGCTCCCCTCCCCGCGCCAGAGGGCGCATGATGGAACGACAAGATGACGAACGTACCCGACATCCAGAGACCGCCCCGCGCCCTGGTCGATGCCCTCGCCAAGGTCGGCACCGCGACCGCGGCGGGCGAACTGCACCTGATGGGCCTGCGCGACACGCAGATCCGCGGCCCGGTGCCTCATACCAAGGGCCGCAGCATCGCCGGCCCGGCGCTGACGCTGCAGTTCATGCCGAAGCGCGAGGATGTCTACGGCGCCAGCGAATATGACGACCCGGAAAAGCAGCTGCACCGCCACGTTCTCTACAATGCCCAGGCCGGCGACGTCGTCGTGGTCGACGCGCGCGGCGACATGGCGAGCGGCGTGTTCGGCGAGATGATGCTGACCTATTTCGCCGGTCGCGGCGGCGCCGGCGTCATCATCGACGGCTGCATCCGCGATTGCAGCGAGGCGATGAAGCTCGACCTTGGCTACTGGATCCGCGGTGGAACGCCGAATTTCCACACCCAGACCAACCTGATGCCGTTCGGCGTCAATGTGCCGATCGCCTGCGGCGACGCCTTCGTGATGCCTGGCGACATCATCCTCGCCGACGATGACGGCGTCGTCGTCGTGCCGATCGCCATGGCGGAAGAATTGCTGGCGCGCGCCAGCAAGCACACGGAATGGGAAGAGTTCTCGAAGCTGAAGCTCTCCCAGGGCGCCGATCTGCGCAAATACTATCCGCTGTCGGCCGCCGCCGAGGAGGAATACCAGGCCTGGCGGCGTGACCAGGATGCGAAGGCGGCACGCCCCGGCGTGCCCGCCTGACGCCCGCCGGTCCCAGACCGGCGCGTTGCTCGGCAAGGCGGCGAGTTCATCCCTCCCTCGCCGCCTTGCCGACAATCTCTTCCCAAGTCGATCACGTCTCCAAGACGAAAATCGAGAGCCGCCGCTTCGCAACCGCACGGCGGCTCCGGAGCGCGGGAAACCTACCAGCGCTGGTGGACGTGCGGCTTGATCAGCCGGTCGTAGATCTCGGAGATCCGGGCCAGCGTCTCGGGCGCGATGGCCCCTGCATCGCTCGCGGCCGCGTTCGACTGTGCCTGCGCCTCGTTGCGCGCGCCCGGGATCACCACCGACACGGCCGGCTGCTGCAGGATCCAGCGCAGCGCGAAGGTCGACATCGCCATCCCCGCCGGCAGCAACGGCCGCAACTCCTCGACCGCCGCGAGCGCCACGTCGAACGGCACGCCGGCGAAGGTCTCGCCAACGTCGAACGCCTCGCCGTGACGGTTGAAGTTGCGGTGATCATCGGCCTTGAACGCCGTGTCGCGGGTGATCTTGCCGGAGAGCAGGCCCGAGGCGAGCGGCACGCGGACGATGACGCCGATATTCTTCTTGATGGCCTCGGCGAAGAACAGGTCCTGCGGGCGCTGGCGGAAGATGTTGTAGATGATCTGGACGGTGGCGACGTTCGGATACTCGATCGCCTTCAGCGCTTCTTCGACCTTCTCGACCGAGACGCCGTAGTGGCGCATCTTGCCCTTGGCGACGAGGGCGTCGAGTTCCCCAAAGAAATCCGGACGGTAATAGACATCGGTCGGCGGACAATGCAGCTGGACGAGGTCGAGCGTCTCGACCTGCAGATTCCTAAGGCTACGATCGAGGAAGGCCTCGATATTGGCGCCGGTATAGCCGTCGGCGACGTGCGGGCTGAGCCGCCGTCCGGCCTTGGTGGCAACGAACGGGCGGACGCCGCCGCGCTCTTTCAGCACCTCGGCGATGATCTTTTCCGAACGACCGTCACCATAGACGTCGGCGGTGTCGATGAAGGTCACGCCGGCATCGAGCGCGGCGTTCAGCGCTTTCTTGCCATCCGCCTCGCTGACGTCGCCCCAGGAGCCTCCGATCTGCCAGGCGCCGAAGCCGATTTCCGATATCGAGGCGCCCGTGCGCCCCAGCTGACGGTTCTTCATGTCTTGCTCTTTCTTCGTGTTCCGCGCGGCGAGCGCCGCCTCTCCCTCAGCGCATCGAAAGCCGGGCGGCTTCCGCGGGCCGGCCGCCGGGGAAGGCGGCCGGACGGCGCGCGCCTACCCTTGCGCGACTTGCACCAGGAAGCAAATGCAATGCAGGCCGGCGGGAGCAGGCCTGCAAGGACATTGTGCGGAACGCCGCCGTGCGGGAAGGCGGCGGCAGCCGATCAGTTCTTGACCGGGAAGAACCAGAGATTGCGGTCGGTGTAACCGAACTCCTTGATGATGGCCGACATCGTGCCGTCGGCCCGGATTTCGGCGAGCGCGCGCGAGATCGCGCTGTTCAGATCGACATCCTCCTTGCGCAGCGCGTAGCGGGCATAGCCGTATTCTTCCGGCAGCGGCTCGTAATCGGCAACCAGCTCCATGGCGGCGTCGGGATGCTTCTTCAGGAACTGGCCGACCTTGATGTCATCCTCCATGCCGACGTCGAGGCGACCGGCGATGATGTCGGAGAACTCGGCCTCGTTGCTGGTGTAAAGCTTGAGTTCCTTCAGATCGGTCCGCTTCTCGAGCAGGCCGTGATTGACCGAACCGCGCAGCGTGCCGACCGTCTTGCCGGCGAAATCGTCCCAGCTGTGGATGTTGAGCGGATTGCCCTTCGCCACCGTGACACCCGAGCCGTACCAGTAGGACGGGCCGGTGAAGGCCAGCACCTTCAGGCGCTTCTCGTTCTCGTGCAGATTGTCGACGATGACGTCGCCCCGGTTCGAAAGCAGCGTCGGCACCATGGCGTCGAAGGGGATCAGCGACCAGGTGACCTTGTCGATGCCGAGGCGCTTGGTGATCTCGCGGAAGATGCGGACGTCGGTGCCGTCATATTCCTTCGTCTTCTCGTCCTGGAACGTGTTCGGCGGATCGGCGGCGATCAACAGGGTGATGCCATTGTCGATCGCGCGCTGATAGGAACCGTCGCCGCCATGATAGGTGGCATTGCCGACGCCGATGTCGCCGGCCATGGCGACGGAACCCGTCATCATGCCGGCCACGACGGAGGCGAGAACCAAGCCCTTGAATTTCACTGCCATATCCCCTCGTTGTTATTGATTGAGCAGCGTCTATCGACTGGGCGCTGCGCCCATTTCCCTGTTCCGTTCCAGAACGGATCGAAGAAAATCCTGGGTCCGCTCCTGCTTGGGGGCGGAGAAGAGCTCGTGCGGTTTGCCGGTCTCGACGATGCGGCCATCGGCCATGAAGACGACCCGGTCCGAGACGTCGCGGGCAAAGCCCATCTCATGCGTGACGACCACCATGGTCATGCCCTCGTCGGCCAGCGCCCGCATCACGCGCAGCACCTCGCCGACCAGCTCCGGATCGAGCGCCGAGGTGACCTCGTCGAACAGGATCGCCTTCGGCCGCATCGCCAGCGCGCGGGCAATGGCGACACGCTGCTGCTGGCCGCCGGAGAGTTCGTGCGGATAGGCCTGCGCCTTCTGCGACAGGCCGACCTTCTCCAGCAGCGCCATCGCGATGTCGGTCGCCTCGCCGCGGGAACGGCCGAGGACATGGACCGGCGCGACCGTGATGTTCTCCGTGACGGTCAGATGTGGGAACAGGTTGAACGACTGGAACACCATGCCGACCTTGGCGCGGATCGCCTCGATCTGCTTCTCGCTGTCGACGATGAGCTTGCCGTCCTTCTCGTAGCGATAGACCGGCTGACCCTCGATCGAGATCGTACCGCTGCTGATGTCTTCCATGTTGTTGATGCAGCGCAGCATGGTCGACTTGCCGGAGCCGGACGGGCCGATGACGCAGACCACTTCCGCCCTATCGACGGTCAGCGAGACGTCCTTGAGGACGTGGTGCGAGCCGAAGCTCTTGTTGATGCTTTCGAGGCGGATCATGACTTGGTCGTCCCTTCGACGGCTTCAGTCCCCGCGACGGGAGCGACATCGGACACCACGACGGGCGGACGCCGGGCGCCGATCGCCATCCGCTTCTCCAGCCAGCGCACCAGCAGCGCCGCCGGATAGGAGAAGAACAGGTAGATCGCCCCGATGATGGTGAAGACGGTGAAATACTGGAAATTCGTCGACGAGATGATCTGACCGGTGAAGATCAGCTCGCGGACCGTGACGATCGACACCAGCGACGTGTCCTTGAACAACGAGATGCAATAATTGCCGAGCGGCGGCACGACGACACGAATGGCCTGCGGCAGGATAATCAGGCGCAACATCTTCCGACGCGACATTCCGAGCGCCTTGGCGGCCTCGACCTGGCCGTGCGGGATGGCGACGATGCCGGCGCGATACACCTCGGCCAGATAGGCGGAGTAGTTGATCGACAGGCCGATGACGCCGGCCATGAACGGATCGAAGCGGATGCCGAAGGCCGGCAGCACGAAGTAGATGTAAAAGAGCTGCAGCAGGCACGGCGTTCCGCGCACCACCTCGATATAGAACGAGGCAGCGATCCGAAGAATTCGCGAGCGGCCGATCTTTGCCAGGGCCAGCAGAAGCCCGAGCGGCAGCGCAATCAACATCACGCAGAAGGTCAACTGCAAGCTGATCGCGGCGCCGCGCATCAGATCGGGGAAATAGTCACCGATGCCTTCGAAATTGAACAGATTGATGAATGTCGTCAGCACGGGACGCCTTCCGGATCCGGGAAAGATGCACAGCTTGTTCTTCGGGCAAGCCGGCTCCCTCGGCGCCCCGCGAGAAGCTCCGTCTGGATCCGACTTTTATTCTGTAATGCAGAACAGTGTTCTGTAATTCAATGCTAGGTTCGCAGAAGACGAATGTCAACGCGCCATTTTCCTGCACGGAAGGTCGAGGCAAACAACGTTGGGCGGCGGGATATATAGTTCGGACACCTGCTTTAAAACTCGGCAGGCAGCCTCGGAAACCGGCAGGCGCAAGCAACCCGCGCCGCGAGCCCGAAAGCCCAGCGGATACGCACGTAACGACAGGAAGCGACCGCCAGCAGCGGTGTGGGCACACGCGCTGAGACGAAAAGCGGCGTCGACCGGCTCGGAGCACTCCGAACCGGAAGCCACGACCGCCACGCCCTGCCCAGTCCTTCGGCACGGTCCGCGTGTGACCGGTCGATCGGAAGAATTCGGCTAGGTCTGGCTTTCCGCCCATGGCCGGGCCGCCCAGGCCTCGGCCGCGCTCGGCCCGCCCAGTGCCCGCGAGATCAGATCGGCGTGCTGCACCAGCGGCCCAGCGATCTTGTCGACCGATTCCAGCGGCAGCAGCTGCTTGAGCGTCGTCACGGAGATGGCGCCGACGGTCTGGCCGCCGCGCCCGAACACCGCCGCGGCGACGCAGATGATGCCGGCGTGATCTTCCTCGTCGTCGAGGGCGTAGTGGCGCGCGACGATCCGGTCGAGATCCGCGTCGAGTGCCTCCAGCGTGCTCAACGTATGCGGCGTCCGGGCCGGATGGCCGACCCGCTCGACCAGCTCGAGCGCCTTGTTGCGCGGCATGGCCGCCAGCAGCACCTTGCCGACGCCTGAGCAATGCGGCCGTTCGCGACGGCCGAGCGCGGCGTCGAAGCGGATGGCGCCGGGCGCGTCGACGCGGCCGATCACCACGGCGAAGCCGTCATCCATCATGGCGACGCGCGAAGTCATGCCGATCATCTGGGTCAGGTCGCGCAAAACCGGCAGCGCGACTTCGGCGAGCCCGGTATTGGCGACGGCGAGATCGCCGAGCCGCAGCAGCGACAGGCCGAGGCGATAGCGGCGCGTCATGCCCTCGCCGACATCGGTGACGACGCCGCGCGCCCGGAGCGTCACCAGAATGGCGTAGGCGGCCGGCTTGGAGAGGCCGATGTCGCGGGCAAGATCGGTCAGTCGCGCGCCGGCCTGGCCGCTTTCGGCGATCTTGTCGAGGAGATCGAGGGCGCGGCCCAGGCTCTGCACCCTGTAGCGTTCATCGGTCATGCCTGCCTCGCGCTCCTCTTCCCACGTCTTTCGTGCCGCGTCCTGGCCCACGGCTCGTCGCCGGCCTTTGGCATCAGAGAACAATATTTTTCAATGCGGAACTTCTAACAGCCAAGCTTTGCCGGGCCAAGCGCTTTTGCAAGCCCGCGCTCCCTTGCGGAAGCTCTGTTGACTTGGATCGGGAAAGGGCTCAGCATCATGTAATACAAAATAGTGTTCTTCAATAAGAAACAAATTCCCGAGGCAACATGGCTGACGAGCCGCGCAAATATCGCTCCACATCCTGGTTCGGCGGGGCGGGCAAAAACGCCTTCATGCATCGCAGCTGGATGAAGAACGAAGGACATCCGCCGGATGTCTTCGACGGCCGCCCGGTGATCGGCATCTGCAACACCTGGTCCGAGCTGACGCCCTGCAATGCGCATCTCAGAACGATCGCCGAGCATGTGAAGCGCGGCGTGTACGAGGCAGGTGGCTTCCCGCTCGAATTTCCGGTGATGTCGCTCGGCGAGAGCAACATGCGTCCGACGGCGATGCTGTTCCGCAACCTCGCCTCGATGGATGTCGAGGAATCGATCCGCTCCAACCCAATCGACGGCGTCATCCTGCTGGTCGGCTGCGACAAGACCACGCCAGCGCTGCTGATGGGGGCGGCCAGCTGCGACCTGCCGA
The DNA here is from genome assembly GCF_000380505.1 of Kaistia granuli DSM 23481. Taxonomy (GTDB): domain Bacteria; phylum Pseudomonadota; class Alphaproteobacteria; order Rhizobiales; family Kaistiaceae; genus Kaistia; species Kaistia granuli. Next base: position 344,753 of record NZ_AQYH01000006.1, read on the forward strand.
CCATCGCCGTCTCCGGCGGCCCGATGCTGAACGGCAATTTCCGCGGCAAGGCGATCGGCTCCGGCACGCATGTCTGGAAGTTCTACGAGGACGTGAAGGCCGGCCGCATGTCGGTCGACGACTTCCTCGCCGCCGAGCAGGGCCAGAGCCGCTCGGCCGGCAGCTGCATGACCATGGGCACCGCCTCGACGATGGCCTCGATGGTCGAGGCGCTGGGGATTGGCATGCCGGACAACGCCGCGATCCCCGCCGTCGATTCCCGCCGCGCCATCCTGGCGCAGGAATCCGGCCGCCGCATCGTGCAACTGGTGCGCGACGACGTGAGGATGTCGAAGATCCTCGTGCGCGAGGCGTTCGAGAACGCCATCCGCGTCAACGGCGCGATCGGCGGCTCGACCAACGCCGTCATCCACCTGATCGCCGTCGCCCGCCGCCTCGGCATCGACCTGTCGCTGGACGACTGGGACAAGTTCGGCCGCGACGTGCCGACCATCGTCGACCTGATGCCGTCCGGCCGCTACCTGATGGAAGACTTCTATTACGCCGGCGGCCTGCGCGCCGTCATGCGCGTGCTCGACGAGCACGGCCTGCTGCATGGCAACGCGCCGAGCGTCGCCGGCCCGACCATCGGCGAGATCGTCGCCGATGCGCCCAACTATAATGGCGAGGTCATCCGCTCCTTCGAGGAGCCGCTGACGCCGCAGGGCGGCATCGCCGTGCTGCGTGGCAACCTCGCCCCCGGCGGCGCCGTCATCAAGCCGTCGGCGGCGACCGAGGCGCTGATGCAGCATCGCGGCCGCGCCGTCGTGTTCGAGACCATCGAGCACTACTACCAGCGCATCGACGATCCCGATCTCGACATCGACGCCAGCTCGATCATGGTGCTGAAGAACTGCGGCCCGAAGGGCTATCCCGGCATGGCCGAGGTCGGCAACATGCCGCTTCCCGCCAAGCTGCTGCAGCAGGGCGTCACCGACATGGTGCGGATTTCCGACGCCCGCATGAGCGGCACCGCCTATGGCACCGTCGTCCTGCACACGGCGCCGGAAGCCGCCGCCGGCGGTCCGCTGGCGCTGGTGCGCGACGGCGACATGATCGAGCTCGATGTCGCCGGCCGCCGCCTGCATCTCGACGTCTCCGACGCGGAGCTGGAAGCGCGGCGGGCCGAGTGGAGCCCGCCGGCGCATGAAGGCGTCAACGGCTACCAGAAACTCTTCGTCGAACACGTTCTGCAGGCCGACGAAGGCTGCGACTTCGACTTCCTGCTTGGCAAACGTGAAGCGGGCATTCCCCGCCATTCCCATTGAGGCGCTGATGGAACACGACTTCCCCTTCGCGGTGTATCCCAGCCTGGACGGCCGCGTCGTCTTCATCACCGGTGGCGGCAGCGGCATAGGTGAAAGCCTGGTCCGCCATTTCTGCGCCCAGGGCTCGATCGTCACCTTCGTCGACATGGCCGAGGAAGCCTCGCGCGCCGTGGTCGAGAGCGTGCAGGCCGAGGGCCATCGCGCCCCCGACTTCATCCCCTGCGACCTGCGCGACATCGAGGCGCTGCAGGCCGCCATCCGTGCCACGCAGGATAAGCACGGCGCCATCCGCGTCCTGCTCAACAATGCCGGCAATGACGACCGCCATCGCACCGAGGACGTCACGGTCGCCTATTGGGACGACCGCGTCGCGGTCAACCAGCGCCACCAGTTCTTCGCGGCGCAGGCCGTCAGGCCGATGATGCGGGACGCCGGCGGCGGCTCGATCATCAATTTCGGCTCGATCACCTGGATGGTGGGCGACGCCGATTGCCCGGCCTATGTCACCTCCAAGGCCGCCATCACCGGTCTGACCCGAGCGCTGGCGCGCGAGTTCGGTCCGGAGCGCATCCGCGTCAACTGCATGATCCCGGGCTGGGTCATGACGGAACGCCAGATGCGGCTCTGGCTGACGCCGGAAGGCGAACGCCAGATCGCCGATCGCCAGTGCCTGCAGGACCGGGTCCAGCCGTCCGACATCGCGCGGATGGCGCTGTTCCTGGCGGCCGACGACAGCCGGATGTGCACGTCGCAGAATTTCATCGTGGACGGGGGTTGGGTTTGATGCGCGGCGTAGAGCAAGGCCAGACACGTCTGGTGCAGTTCAAGACCGAGGCCGGCGCGCGCAAGGTCGCCGTCGTCGGGGCCGACGGCGAGACGCTGTCGCCCTTGCAGGGCTTCGCGACCGTGCACGAGCTGGCGACGCGCAGCCTGGAGACGGGCACCGGGCTGGAGGCGCTGGTCGCAGCCCTCCCGCGCGAGGCCGCGATCGACTATGAAACCGTCCTGAAGGCCGGGCGCGTGCTGCCGCCGCTCGATCATCCGGAGCCGGCGCGCTTCCTGATCACCGGCACCGGGCTGACGCATACCGGCAGCGCCACGGCCCGCAACCGCATGCACATGGTCACGCACGGACCGGACGCCGACGAATCCGATTCCATGAAGATCTTCCGCATGGGCCTCGAGGGCGGCAAGCCGGCCGAGGGCGAGATCGGCATCCAGCCGGAATGGTTCTTCAAGGGCGTCGGCACCTGCGTCGTGCCGACCGGCGCGCCGCTGGAACTGCCGGGCTTCGCGCTCGCCGGCGCCGAGGAGGCCGAGATCGTCGGCCTCTACATCGTCGGCCTCGACGGCCAGCCGCGCCGCATCGGCTACACGTTGGGCAACGACTTCTCCGACCACATCACCGAGGGCAAGAACTACCTCTACCTCGCCCATTCCAAGCTGCGCGAATGCTCGCTCGGCCCGGAGCTTCTGCTCGGCGAGCTGCCCGAGGAAGTAACCGGCCATGTCCGGGTCATCCGCGACGGCAAGGTGGTCTGGGACGAGACGTTCCTGTCCGGCGAAAGCCACATGTCGCACTCGATCGCCAATCTCGAGCACTACCACTTCCGCTATCCGATGTTCTGCCGGCCGGGCGACCTGCACGCCTATTTCTTCGGCGCGGACGCGATGAGCTACGCCTCCAACGTCAAGACGGAGGTGAACGACGAATTCGAGATCGTCTCGCCAACCTTCGGCAAGCCGCTGCGCAACCGCATGGTGGCCGGGCCCGAGGAAAAGCGGGTCTCCGTAACGCCGCTCTGACGGCGGCGGAGCCTGGACTGACGGAAACAGACGAGAGCGCCAGCCTTCACCGCGGCCAAGGCGCTCCGCAACACCCAACACCAGCCAGAGGAGATTTGTCGTGACCGGTTTGAAACATATTCTAGGCGCCGCAGCGCTGGCGGCCGGGCTGTGGGCTTCCACCGCCTCGGCCGAGACGCTGCGCGTGCTGGCCTGGGAAGGCTATGCCGACCCGGACTGGGTAAAGGACTTCACCAAGGAGACCGGCATCGACGTCGATGTCGTCTTCGTCGGCAGCGACGACGAGATCTGGGCCAAGATCAAGGGCAGCGAGGGCAAGGATTTCGACGTCATGGCCGTCAACACGGCCCAGCTGCAGCGCTATATCGACGCCGACCTGGTCAAGCCCTGGGACCTTTCCAAGATCCCGAACCAGAAGGACGTGCTGCCGCGTTTCCAGGATCTCTCCAAGATCACCGGCATGACCCGCGACGGCAAGGTCTACGGCATCCCGTTCTGCTTCGATTCGATCGGCCTGATCTACGATACCGACAAGGTGAAGACACCGCCGACCTCGATGAGCGTGCTGTGGGATCCGCAATACAAGGGCAAGGTGCTGGCCTATGATAATGGCGAGCACAATTTCTCCTTCACCGCGCTGACCGAAGGCATCGAGAACCCGTTCCAGCTCACGCCCGAACAGCTCGACAAGATCAAGGCGAGGCTGATCGAGCTGAAGCCGAACGTGCTCAGCTTCTACACGACGGCCGACGAGGCGCTGCAGATCTACCAGAACAACGACGTCGCGCTGATCTGGGCCAATTACGGCCAGCAGCAGCTGAAGGCGATGCAGAAGGCCGGCGCCCATGTCGCCTATGTCGCGCCGACGGAAGGCTCGCTCTCCTGGCTCGACAACTGGGCGATGACCAGCGGCGTCAAGGACGAGTCCGCGGCGGCGAAGTGGGTCAATTTCCTGCTCGACAAGAAGGTCGGCGCCCAACTCTCCGAGCGCACCGGCTTCGGCAACACCGTCGTCGCCAGCGCCAACGCCAACGACAAGGACAAGCTGGTCTGGCTCGAAAGCGTCGAAGACCCGTTGAAGCGGTCGGACCTCTGGAACGAGATCAAGGCGGCGCCGTAGCGTTTCCGAACGATAATCCAACCCGTCCGCCTGGCGCGGACGGGTCCTTCTCCCTGCCGATGGTCCGGAATGACGATGAACGAAGCCGGTGTGCTCCTGAAACTGCGGTCGGTTTCGAAATCCTATGGCGCGACCGCCATCCTGCACAATGTCGATCTCGATGTCCGCGACGGCGAGTTCATCACCATTCTCGGGCCCTCCGGCTCGGGCAAGACCACCATCCTGCGCCTGATCGGCGGCTTCACGAAGCCGTCCGGCGGCGAGATCCTGCTCGACGGCCGCGACATCGCCGCGATGCCGATCAACCAGCGCCCGTTCAACACGGTGTTCCAGGACTACGCGCTGTTCCCGCACCTTACCGTCGAGGGCAATGTCGGCTACGGCCTCGCCGTGCGCGGCACGCCGCGCGCCGAGACCGCCAAACGCGTCGCCGACGCGCTCGAACTCGTGCAACTCGGCCCGCTCGGCAAGCGCTATCCGGCCCAGCTTTCCGGCGGCCAGCGCCAGCGCGTGGCGCTCGCCCGCGCCATCATCTGCCGACCCCGCCTGATCCTGCTCGACGAACCGCTCGCCGCCCTCGACGTCGAGTTGCGCCGCCACATGCAGACTTTCCTGAAGTCGATCCAGACCGAGATCCGCACCACCTTCCTGTTCGTCACGCATGACCAGGAAGAGGCGATCGCCATGGCCGACCGGATCTGCGTCATGAATGCCGGCCGCATCCAGCAGATCGGCTCGCCGCACGAGGTCTATTACCGGCCGAGCTGCGAGTTCGTCGCCAAGTTCTTCGGCGAGAACAACCTCATTTCTGGCACGCTCGGGCCGGCCAACGGCCTGACGCGGGCGATCGAGACCCGGGCCGGCCGCGTCCTCTGCTCCGTCGAGGGCCAGCCCGACATGGCGGCGGCGCCCGTGGGAAGCCGGGCCTTCGCCGTCTGTCGCCCCGAGGCGGTGGCGATCGGCGACGAGGCGGCGGGCGAGAACCGCTTCGTCGTGTCGATCGACCAGGTCGCCTTCGCCGGCGCCTCGACCATGGCGACCGCCAGTTCCGTCGATGACCCGACCTTGTCGCTCAAGGCCCGCATCCCGAGCCGACCGGACGGATCGACGCTGTCGCCGGGCGACGCCGTCACCTTCGTCGTACCGGCCAATGCCTGCCGCCTGGTGCCGGCATGAGCGGGCGTGTCGCCGACGCCGCCACCAATCCCGGCGCCCATGTCGGTCCCAGCCGGCTGGCACCCTGGCTGGCGATGCTGGCGGCCTACGCCGTTCCGGTCTTCTTCGTGCTGGCGCCGCTGACGCTGTTCCTCGGCTATTCCTTCTTCAGCGTCGACCAGGGCGACATCGTCTTCACGCCGACGATCGCCAATTATGTCCGCTTCTTCACCGATCCGATCTTCCTGCCGATCTTCTGGCGCACCTGCCTGCTATGCCTCGCCGTGGCCGTGCTCTGCGTGCTGTTCGCCTTCCCGGTCGCCTATTTCCTGACGACGCTGCGCGGCCGCCGCCGCTACACCTTGCTGGTGCTGCTGCTGGTGCCGCTGCTGATGAGCTACGTCATCAAGATCTATGCCGTGCGCAGTATTCTCGGCGGCAACGGCATGCTCAATAAGGCGCTGCTGGCGACCGGGCTGATCGACCAGCCGTCCATGCTGTTTGTCTTCAATCTGAACGCGGTGCTGCTGACGCTGACCGTGCTCTTGATTCCGTTCGCCGTGCTGCCGATCTTCCTGTCGCTCGAACGGATCCCGAAGGCGCTGCGCCATGCCTCTGCCGATCTCGGCGCCAGCGGCGCGCAAACCTTCTGGCGCGTGACCGTGCCCCTCAGCATGCCGGGCACGCTGTCGGCGATGAGCTTCGTCTTCGTACTGGCGATCGGCGACTTCCTGACCCCGCAAATGGTCGGCGGCCAGTCCGGCTTCACCTTTGGTCGCATCATCTACAGCCAGTTCGGAACCGCCTTCAACTGGCCCTTTGGCGCGGCGCTCTCGGTCATCCTCGCCGCCGTGGTGATCGTCGCGATCCGTCTCGGCGGCCATGCCGAACGCCGGCACGGAGGCGCCCGATGATGCGCCTCGCCGACCGGCTCGCCCCCGCTTTGCTGATGCTGATGACGCTTGTCGTCTTCGTGCTGCTCTACGGCCCGCTGATGGTGCCGATCGTCTCGTCCTTCTTCACGGTCAGCCGCGGCGCCGTCGACTGGTCGCAGCCGACCCTCTCGGCCTATGTCGCGCTGATGGCGAACGAGAGCGTCCTGAACGCGCTCTGGACCACGCTGATCGTCGGCGCCGGCGCCGTCATCTGCTCGGTCGCGCTCGGCACCGGCATCGCGCTCTACTACACTTCGCCCCATGCCAAGGGGCGCGCCTTCCTGCAGTTCATCATCTTCCTGCCCTTCCTGATGCCGCCGATCATCACCGGCCTGGCACTCCTGATCTTCTTCCGGCAGGTCGAGTTCGAGCGCTCGCTGGTCACCATCATCATCGGCCATACCGTGTTCGTGCTGGCGCTGGTCTACCGCACCATCCTGACGCGGCTGCAATCGCTGAGCGAAAGCCTGGTCGAGGCGTCCTACGACCTCGGCGCCAGCCGCTGGCAGACCTTCCGCCTCGTGCTGTTGCCCAACCTCTCCAGCGCCATGGTCGGCGCGGCGGTGCTCGCCTTCGCGCTCTCCTTCGACGAGACGATGATCACGCTGCTGGTCACCGGCACGCAAAGCACCCTGCCCGTCCGGCTGTGGGCGATGATGCGGCTCGGTTTCACGCCCGACATCAACGCCCTGGTGGCGCTGGTGCTGCTGTTCACAACTATTCTGTGCCTGGTGGCGGTCCGCTTCCTGATGCCGAAATCGGCGATCGAAGGCAGCGACGAGGACTAGGCCGGCGCGGCGGCAGCGCCCGGCGCGCCCTCCCCGATCCAGCGCATTGCGCAACGGCCCCCGCGAAATCCACAATCGATTCCGGCCTCGCCGGCGCTCGGCATGTTCCGGCGCCGGATGCGCGAGGTCGTGTGCCGCGCTGCGGCGGCCTAGGGCAAAGCCACCCGATTATTCCATATAATGGAACGCTGGATCGCAACCACTTACGGCTCGCGGGCGCGTGGAACGCCGCTTCCGGGAAGCTACTTGCAATTCCGCCGCATCCTCTTCAAACTGTTCCAGTGTATCAATAATTTCTATTCCACATAATGGAACGGAATGATTGTCGTGTCGGGAGGAGTTGGGTTTCACCAACAGGATATCACCGCCGGGATCGTCAGATCCATGGTCACGGGGATTGCCCTCGCGCTAGCGAAACGACCGCGTCGCAAGATGCGGACGAAAATGAATGTGACCCGATAGATCACACCACCGAGAGACGTTGAGCGTCCGGTACTTCCAGAAGGGAAATTGGGACATGCAGGGAAAACTGAATCCGATTGCCAAGCGCCTCGGCCTGATGAGCGCGGCGGCGGCGATCTTCGCGAGCGCCTTCGGCGCCGCCGACATGGCCGAAGCCGCCTCGCCGCGCGCGGCCGAGAACAAGATGGTCCTCGTCGCCAGGCAGGATCCGGGCACGCTCGACTTCGTCAAGAGCAACCTGACCGCCATGCGGCTGTGGATCCCGGCCAACGTCGTCGAGCCGCTCGTCTTCTTCAACAAGGACGGCAGCGTTTCGCCGGGCGTCGCCGAGAGCTGGACGATCAGCGACGACAAGAAGACCTACACCTTCAAGATCCGCGAGACGACCTTCTCGAACGGCGCGCCGGTGACGGCCGAGGACGTCATCTATTCGCTCAACACCATGAAGGCGAGCCCGGTCGTCGACTACGCCGCTGCCTATGAGGCGGTGACGGCGATCGAGAAAGTTGACGACCGCACCGTCAAGGTGACGCTGTCGCGCCCGAGCCAGAACTTCTGGCGTGGCATGGGCGCCATCTCTGGCCTGATCCAGCCGGAAGCCTCGGCCTCAACGATCGCCACCAATCCGATCGGCACTGGCCCGTACAAGCTGAAGACCTACACCACCAACAGCACGTTCGAGTTCGAAGCCAATCCGAGCTACTGGGGCGAGAAGCCGGCGGTCGCCAACGTAACCGTCCGTATCATCACCGACGGCACGGCCGGCCTCAACGCGCTCGAAGCCGGCGAAGTGGATTCGCTGCCCGTCATCACCATCGACCTCTGGGAACAGCTCTCCAAGCGTGAGCTCGACAAGAAGTTCACGCTGGTCACCTATCCGCAGGTCGGCGAGCCGACCTACGCGGTCTTGAACCAGAAGCTCGACAAGGACCTGCGCGAGACCATCGCCAGGACGCTCGACCGCCAGTCCTACAACGACGCTTTCGGCGCCGCCTGGGGCGCGGAGAACACCTGCACCTTCGCGCTGCCGAACCAGGTCTGGTACTCGCCCGAAAACGCGGAAACCTGCCCATTCCCCTATGACATGGAAGGCGCCATGGCGACGATCGCCGAGAAGGGCTATGCGAGCACGCCGCTCGAATACGCCTCCCTCAGCGACGTGCCGGACCTGTCGCTGCCGGCCGACATCATGGTGCCCGCCATGCAGGCCGCCGGCTTCAACGTCACCCGTAACGCCATCGACCTCGCCCGCTATTCGCAGCTGATCTTCCAGGGCCGGCCGCCGCAGTTCGACGTGACGATCATGTCGGGTGACGCCAACCCGGTGCAGTGGGCCTGCCCGGATCCGACCAAGGCCGGATGGAGCACCTACTGCTCCGCCGAGTACACCAAGGCGCTGGCCGACGCCGACGTCGCCCTGACCGACGAGGACTATGCGGCGCAGATGAAGAAGTCGGCCGACATCCTGCGCAAGGACGCCGTCATCGTCCCGCTCATCGCCAAGAAGGGCGTCGGCCTCTTCAATCCGGAGCTGAAGGGCTTCCAGGAGCCGCGCGTCGGCGTGGCGATCGAGATGGGCAAGCTGCACTGGTAGGCTTGCCTCGATAGACATCCAGCCGCCACCGCACCGAGTGGTGGCGGCTGCGACCCGCCGACCAGAGCTCCAGCTGGAAGAGTTGAATGGCGATCTACGTCCTGCGCAAACTGGTGTTCTTCCTGGGCGCCATCTTCATCGCCTCCGTGGCGATCTTTCTCCTGATCCGGGGCGCCGGCGGCAACGTCGCCGCGGTCGTGCTCGGCAAGGGCGCGACGCCCGAGGCGATCAACGCGCTGGCGCACAGCTACGGCCTCGATCGCCCGCTCTTCGTCCAGTATTTCGACTGGGTCGGCAACATGCTCTCCGGCGACCTCGGCCGCTCGTTCCGCACCAATGAGCGCGTCGCCGATCTCGTCACCGCGCGGCTTTCCGTTTCCATTCCCCTCGCCCTTTCCGGCCTGATCCTCGGCCTGATCATCGCCATTCCCGTCGGCACCTATGCCGCGCGCAATGTCGGCACGCCGTCCGGCGCCATCCTGGCGCTGGTGAGCCAGATCGGCGTCGCCGTGCCGGTGTTCTGGGCCGGCATCCTGCTGTCGCTGCTGTTCGGCGTTCGCCTCGGCTGGCTGCCGACTGGCGGCTGGACCGAGTGGTCGGTGAGCCCCTGGGGCGCCATCCGCTCGCTGGTGCTGCCGGTGCTGTCGCTCGGCCTGATCATGGCCGCCGTGCTGATCCGCTATGTCCGCTCCGCTGTGCTCGACGTCATGAACCAGGACTATCTGCGCACCGCGCGCGCCGTCGGCATGACCCGCACCGAGGCGCTCTTGAAGGTCGGCCTGCGCAATGCCTCGCTGCCGCTCGTCACCATCGTCGGCCTGCAGATCGCCGAGCTGATCGGCGGCACCGTCATCATCGAGACCGTGTTCTCGCTGCCGGGCCTGAGCCGGATGATGCTCGCCAACGTCGCCGCCCGCGAGGTGATCGTCGTGCAGTCGACCGTGATGCTGATCATCATCTTCGTCATCGGCGTCAATCTTCTCGTCGATCTCCTCTACGGCATCCTGGACCCCCGGGTCCGGTCGACACGGTAAGCGGGAGAACGCCATGATGACCCTAAGCAAATCCACGCCCTCCGCCGCCCCGGCCGACGGTCCCGCCACCTCCGGCGTGCCGATCTCGCCGCCGGCGCGCAAGCGCCGCCGCAGGCTGCCGCGCAACGCCTCGCTGATCATCGGCCTCGTGCTGACGGCGATCTTCCTGACGGTCGCGCTGGTGTCGTTGTTCTACCTGCCGTCGAACCCCAACATCCCGGTGATCCGCAACCGGCTGCTGCCGGCCGGCACGCCCGGCCACTGGCTCGGCACCGACGTGCTCGGCCGCGACATCATCGCCCAGTTGATGGTCGGCGCCCGGACCTCGATCCTGGTCGGCGCCGGTGGCGCGACGCTGAGCCTGCTGCTCGGCACCATCGCGGGCCTGGCGGCGGCCGCCTCTGGCAAGATCACCGACGAGGCGATCTCGCGCGGCGCCGACATCATGCTGTCGATCCCCGGCATGGTGACGGCGCTGGTGCTCGCAGCCACCATGGGCTCGGGAGCGCTCACCACCATTCTGGCGCTGACCGCCTTCTTCACCCCCTCCTTCACCCGCGTCATCCGCTCCGCCGCCATGGGCGTGCTCAACGAGGACTTCATCACCGCCGCCAAGCTCTATGGCCGCGGCAAAATCTTCGTGCTCGCGCGCCATGTGCTGCCCAACATCGCCGGCGTGATGATCGTCCAGTTCACGCTCTATTTCGCCGCCGGCATCCTGACCGAGGCCGGCCTCTCCTATCTCGGCGTCGGCGTGCACCGGCCGTCGATCTCCTGGGGGCTGATGCTGAACGAAGCCCAGCAGCAGGTCGGCGTGTCGTCGCCGCTCGCCATCTGGCCGGGTCTCGCCATCGTGCTGATGGTGCTTGGCCTCAACCTGCTCGGCGACGGCCTGCGCGACGTGCTCGACCCGAAGCTCGCCCGGAGGGCGTCATGACCCAGACCAACCCAGGCCGGGCCAACGCTCTCGAGGTCAGGAACCTCGTCGTCCACAATTCGGCGCTGACGGCCGTGCGCGGCCTCGACTTTACCCTGCCGGCCGGCGGCCGCATGGGCCTCGTCGGCGAATCCGGCTCGGGCAAGACTCTCACCGCGCTGTCGCTGATGGGCCTGCTGCCGATGGGCTGGCAGGCGAATGGCAGCGTGCTGCACGACGGCGTCGACCTCGTCACCCAGTCCGACAAGGCGCTCTCCAGCCGCCGGGGCCGCACCATCTCCATGGTGTTCCAGGATCCGCTTTCGTCGCTCGATCCCGTGCGGCGCATCGGCTTCCAGGTCTCGTCGGTCATCCGCCGCCATACCCAGGCGAGCCAGCAGGAGGCCGATCGGCAGACGCTCGAGCTGTTCCGCCAGATGTCGCTGCCGCGGCCGGAACAGCTGATGCGGGCCTATCCGCACGAGATCTCCGGCGGCCAGCGTCAGCGCATCATGATCGCCATGGCGCTCGCCTGCTATCCGCAGCTGATCATCGCCGACGAACCGACGACGGCGCTCGACGTCACCGTGCAGAAGCAGGTGTTGCGCCTGCTCAACAATGCGGTGCAGGAGCGCGGCTGCGCGCTGATGATGATCACGCACGACCTGCCGATCATCGCCGCGATGTGCGACATGGTCGCCGTCATGTATGCCGGCCGCATCGTCGAGATCGGCCCGGTAGCGGAGGTGTTCCGCACGCCCCGGCACCACTACACCAAGGGCCTGCTCGACTCGCAGCCGACGATGGACAACATCGCCCTCGACGGCAGCTCGCGGCTCGCCTCGATCCCCGGCATGGTGCCGCCCCTGCAGAGCCTGCCGAAGGGATGCGCCTTCCATCCGCGCTGCGCCGCCGCAACCGAAAAGTGCCGCACGACAATCCCGACGCTCGAAGGCGATCAGCGCCGCGCCGCCTGCTGGCACCCGCTCGGGGCCGAGGCCGCCGCAGACGCCGAGGTGAAAGCGCAATGAACGCCACCCTGCACGACAACAAGCTGACGCCGCCGCTGCTCGAGATGCGGCAGGTGACGCAGACCTACATGCTGAGCCGCAAGACGCTGCTCGGCGCGCGGCCGTCGCTGACGGTGCTCGACAATGTCAGCTTCGACGTCCGCCCCGGCGAGGCGGTCGGCCTGGTCGGCGAGTCCGGCTCCGGCAAGACGACGCTGACGCGCATCCTGACCGGCATGGAGAAGCCGCGCGAGGGGCACGTCTTCTACAATGGCGCCGATGTCTGGGCCGGTGACGCCGAACGCTGGCGGAATTTCCGTCGTTCGGTTCAGGTGGTGATGCAGAGCCCTCGTTCGTCGCTCGACCCGAGGATGCGCATCGGCCTGTCACTCCTCGAGCCGCTGCGGGCGCTGAAGATCGAGGGCGACCATGTCGCCCGCGTGCACGAGGTGCTGGACCAGGTCGGCATGACCCGGCAGGCGCTGGAGCGCTATCCGCACGAGTTCTCTGGCGGCCAGCTGCAGCGCATCGCCATCGCCCGCGCGCTGATGCCGGCGCCGAAGGTGCTGATCGCCGACGAGCCGGTCTCGGCGCTCGACGTCTCGATCCAGGCGCAGGTGCTGAACCTCTTGAAGGACCTCGTCAACGAGCTCGGCCTCAGCTTGGTCTTCATCGCGCATGACCTCTCGGTGGTCGCCTACACGACGAGCCGCGTCTCGGTAATGTCGGCGGGAAAAATCGTCGAGGTCGGCAAGCCGATGGACCTGTTCACCCGCCCGCAGGCGGAAGCGACGCGCAACCTCGTCGGCGCCATCCTGACGGTCGAGGCCGGGCTAGCGGGGAACGCGCTGGGGTAGTTCATTCCCTGCCCCGTCGTGGTCCGCCTCCGCCGAGGTGGTTCCGCCCTCTCCTCACGCTCCCCGTCATCCCCGCGAAGGCGGGGATCCATACAGCCGAAGCCTTGGCAGTTTCACTCGTCCACCAATCCAGCTGAATGGATCCCGGCTCGGGGGCCGGGATGACGGCGAGCGTATCCCTACGCCTGAAACCGCGCCGCAAAACTATGCACCGCCGGCGGTCTTTGCCGGTCGGCGAGGTTGGCCTCGATGCTGGGCAGGATCTCCGCCATCCACGGCGCGCTGTCGACGACGAAGCCGGGGCCCTTCTGGTCGAGCAGGAACGGATAGATCTTCGCCTCCGGCAACACGCCTCGGATCAGCGGCCGCCAGCTCTCGTGCACGTGGCCACAGACTATGTCCGGCCGCAGGCGCTCGACCGCCGAAAGCAGCGTCGCCGTATTGCCGACGTCGATCTCCTGGTTGACGGCGATGATCTCAATGTCCTGCGGCGTCGGTGCATCCGCCGCCGCAGCGCGGAACGCCGAAAGCCGCGCCGCCTGCTCGTTCGAGCCGATCTCGGAATCGAGATAGAGGAATTTCAGCCGCGCGCCGCCGAGCGCTGCGAACATCGCGGCGAAGGCCGGGCCATAGTCGAGCCGGTAGGTGTGGAAGCGCGCGCCGTCAAGGCTGGCATCGATCAGGCTGACCTGGCTCGAAACGACGTCGAGCGCCTCGAGCCGGGTCTCTCGCGTGAAGCCCGTCAGCACGACGGCGTCGAGCGCGTCCCACATGCCGGTAGGCATGCGCTCGTCGGTGAACGAGCCCATGACGAATTCGTGCCCCGCCGAGACGATACCCTTCTCGAATGCCATCACGAGACGGGTGTAGAAGGCGTTATCGAAGATGCCGCCGCCGACGATGTCGCGATTGTAGAAGAAACCGATGCGCCGGTGCGCCTCGGCCCAGGGCGTCGCGACCAGGAAGGAGCCCCGGCCGACCTGACGGCGGATAATCCCTTCGCTCTCCAGATCCTTCAGCGTCTTCACGACGGTGATCAGCGAGAAATCGCAGAACCGGACGATCTCGTTCTGCGACTCGATCCGGTCGCCCGCCTTCAGCCCGGCCTGTTTCCAGCGCCGGAACAGCGTGTCGCGGAGCTGGAGATGGCGAGGCGAGGCTTCGATCGTCAAACCGGCGGTTCCCACGTCTTCTGGATGGCGAGGATGCCGCCATCGACGAACAGCATCTGCCCGGTGATATAGCCCGCGGCCGGCGAAGCAAGGAAGACTGCCGCGCCGCCAACATCCTCCGGCTGGCCGATGCGGCCGAACGGGATCTGCGCGTTGAGCGACTTGCGCACGCCCGGTGTGTCGAGGCCGCGCTTGGTCAGCGGCGTCTCGACGATGCCCGGCCCGATGCCGTTGACGCGAATGCCGCGACCGGCGAGCGATACGGCGAGCGAGCGCACCATCATCAGCACGGCGCCCTTGGAGGCGTCATAGGCGACGCTGTGGCGCTCCGCCATCACCGAATTGGTCGAGCCGACGAGGACGACGCTCGCCCCTTCCTGGCCGGGTGCCAACTTGCGGACGAAGGCCTGCGTCGCGAACACATAGGCCTTCACGTTCAGATTGAAGGTGCGGTCGAACAGCTCCTCGGTCAGATCGTCGAACGGCGTATCGAGGAAGGTGCCGGCATTGTTGACCAGCGTGTCGAGGCGGCCAAGCTTCTCGTGCGCCTGCTCGACCACCGACCGTGCGCCGTCCGCCGTGGAGAGATCAGCCTGGACGAAATGGCACTCGGTCAGCGCCTGAAGCTTTGCGAGAGCGCCATTGTCCGGCAGATGCGAATTGATCACCAGCCGGGCGCCCTGACGGGCGAACGCCTCGGCGATTCCATATCCGATGCCGTGGGTCGAACCCGTCACCAGAACGCAGGGCTGCGCCATTTCTTTCTCCTTGCTGGACCAGATTATTTTGTTAGCATGATAACATCATAACGATGGAAATTCCGATGCGCGTCAAGCAGAGATGGTCTGAGGTCACAATCGTCACGCCCGAGGGCCATCTGGCGAGCGACCTGCTCGTCGAGGCCGGGCGCATTGCCGGCCTGGTGCCGCGCAGCACGGTCGTTAGCGACGACTGGGAGGCAATCGACGGCAAGGGCGCTGTCCTCTTCCCCGGCATGATCGACCTCTTGCAGCACGGCTTCGGCGAGCACCTCTACAACGACACCGAAACGGGCGCGGTCGCCGCCAATTCGCTAGCGTTGCTGCGCCACGGCGTCACCGGTTTCCTGCCCTCGATCAGCTGCCTGCCGCCGGCGAGCATGGAGGGCGTGCTCGCCCGCCTCGCCGCCCAGTGCGACGAGGCCAAGGGTGCGCGGGCGCTCGGCGTGCACAGCGAGGGGCCCTGCTTCGGCTCGCCCGGCGCGCACAATCCGGAAAACATCGTCGCCCCGAGCGCCAATCTCGCGGAGCGCATGCTCTCCGCCACGGCGGGCAGGCTCAAGGCCGTCACCGTCGCGCCGGAGCGCGAAGGCGCCGAGGATTTCATCCGCGTGCTGAAGCGCGCCGGCGTCTCGATCCATCTCGGCCACAGCCTCGCGCGGCCGGAACATGTGCCGCGCTATGTCTCGTGGGGGCTCGACGCGGTGACGCACATGTACAACGTCATGCCGACCTATCCGCCCGTCGGCATGGGCATGCATGTCGTGTCGCTGACCGACGCGCTGCTTTCCGAGCCGACGCTGGCGCTCGGCCTGGTCTGCGACGGCATCCATGTCGATCCGCAGCTGGTCCGCCTGCTGGCGCAGCTTCCCGAGGACCGAGTCTTCCTCGAGACCGACGCGATGAAATATGCCGGCACGCCCGGCAAGACCTTCGAATTCTATCCGGGCTACGTCGTCACCAGCGCGCCCGGCAAGGCGGTGCGCGACACAAAGGGCGGCCTCTGTGGCTCGTCGCTGGCGCCCGACGAGGCGATGCGCAACTATCTCGCCTTCTCCGGCAAGGACCTCGTCCGCGCCGCCCATGCGACCAGCCTGGTGCCGGCCCGCGTGCTGGGGCTGGAAAACGAGATCGGCAGCCTCGAACGTGGCAAGCGTGCCGATTTCGCGGTGCTCGATCCGACAACACTGTCGGTCAAGGCTACCTGTGTCGGCGGCGAAGTCCTGTACGGGAGCGTGTGAGCATGGCGAGCCAAGAGAGCCCGATGCGCTACGAGGAGGACGGCAACGTCCATCTCGATTTCCACGGCGCCGCCAACACGACGATCGACTTCATCGTCGAGCGCTTTGGCGTCGAGGCGATGGACGAGATCTTCCGCAAGGTCGGCCGCGACGTCTATGTCAGCATCCGCAACGATCTGATCGCCGGCGACACGCGCCAGCTGGTGCGCCACTGGCGCCATTTCTTCGACCGCGAGAGCGGCGACTACGACATCGAAGTCGGCGACGACCAGATCGTGCTGACGGTGCGCCGCTGCCCGGCCTGGCACCATGTGAAGGGCCTGGTCGGTCACGTCTCGCCGCATTTCTGCGACCAGACCAGCCGCACGAATGAAGCGATGGCCGAAGGCTCCCCCTATGCAATCGACACCGAAATCACCGGCGAGGGTTCGTGCCGGCAGGTCATCCGGAGGCGGGCATGATCCCGAGCGACCACTTCACGCGCTTCTACAACGAGGTCTTCAAGTTCCTGGAAAGCCAGGGCGAGGAGGCGCTCGAAGCCTATTGGCTGGCGATCTCCAAGAACCAGGAACGCCACATCCTCGAGCTGATCGAGACCCAGGGCCTCGCCGGCATGTACGAGTACTGGTCGCACATCAAGATCGAGGAAAACTGCGACATGGACCTCGATTTCAACGAGGACCGGCTGGAACTCCGGATGAATGTCTGTCCGAGCCTTTCCAAGGTGATGGACAATGACGCCGCGCCGATGGAGCGCTATTGCGATCACTGCGCCGGCTGGATCGGGCCGATCATGGACAAGACCGGCTACCACATGGTCTACGACGTGATCGACCGCAAGAAGCCGCAATGCGTGACGAGGATCTTCAAGGATCCCGCCAAGGCGCGCGCGGCCGAGAAGGACGCCAAGCTCCTGATGGGCTGGCCCGGCCACAAGGTCGGCTGAACGAAAACACGAGACGCACTCCGCGCCTTCGCGCCGGATGGCGCGGGGGAGAGACGGAATGAGACGCGGCGTCGCCGGGCTGAACGAAACGCTGATCGGCGCGCGCGGCGGCCGCACCAGGCTGGAAACCCCGGCGCTGGTGCTCGACGCCGACGCGTTCGAGGCCAATCTGCAGGCGCTGACCGGCATGGCGCGCGCCGCCGGCCTTGGCCTCCGCCCGCACGCCAAGTCCCACAAATGCGCTGCCATCGCCAAGCGCCAGATGGACGCCGGCGCGCTCGGCATCGCCTGCGCCAAGACCGGCGAATTGCTGGCCCTGTTCGAGGCGGGCATCCAGGAGCTGATGCTGACGGCCCCGGTCGTCAGCCGCCGCAAGATCGATCGGCTGACCGAGGCGGCCGCCCGCGGCGCCGAGATCACCGTCGTCGTCGACCATCCGACCCAGATCGCCGACTACGCGGCCTCCGCGCGCGAGGCCGGCGTCCGTCTCGCCGTGCTGGTCGAGTGCGATGTCGGCCAGCGCCGCACTGGCGTCGCCAAGCCGGAGGCCGCCGTCGCGCTCGCCCGGCAGATCGCGGAACAGGACTCGCTCGTCTTCGCCGGCGTGCAGGGCTATGCCGGCTTCGTCCAGCATGTCTTCGACCACGAGGCCCGCAGGGCGGAGAACCGCCAGGCCATGGGCCGCCTGCTCGCCATCGTCAACGCCCTCGACGAGGCGGGGCTGCCGCCGGCGATCGTCACCGGCGGCGGCACCGGCAGCCACCTGCTCGATCTCGAGGACAAGGTGCTGACCGAGGTCCAGGCCGGCTCCTATGTCTTCATGGACGAGGATTATCGCCGGGTCGACCTGCACGGATCGGGTGCGGACGTGTTCGGCACCGCCCTTTTCGTCGTCGTCACCGTCATCGCCCACAATCTGCATGGCGATGCCATCGTCGATGCCGGCACCAAGAGCTTTGCCGTCGACGGCCCGCTGCCACGCGCCTATCTCGACGGCCGCGAGATCGGCACCATCACCTTTGTCGGCGACGAATTCGGCCGGCTGGAGACGGCACCAGGCAAGCCGGCCCCGGCGCTCGGCACCCGCCTCGAATGCACCGTGCCGCATTGCGACCCGACCGCCAATCTGCACGATTTCCTGCATGTCGTGCGCGCCGACAGGCTGGAGGACATCTGGCCGATCGAGGCGCGCGGCCTGTCGGACTGAGTTCTGGGCGGACCGTCGGCGCCCCTGCGCACCTTGCCCTCAAGATCTTTCGAATGACGGGAAGGTCGCCGCGTCGCCCCGGCGGAGGCCAGGGCCCATAAACACCAGCCGAGCAAACCGTGCCCGCATCTGGTCACAGGCCTGAGTGTCTAGATCCCGGCCTTCGCCGGGATGACGGCGCGGGGGGACGCCGGCGCTGTGCCAAGTCTCTCAGGGACGGGCGAAGAAAGACTTTCGCCGCCCGATCCGAGCCCCGACCCCGCCCTCGCCGTCATCCCCGCGAAGGCTGGGATCCATGCAGCCGGTTTTTTGGGCGTTTCGCGCGGCCAGCACCCGGCTGGATCGATCCCGGGTCAAGCCGGGGATGACGGCGAGGCTGGGGCGGCAGGGAGAGAACGGTCGGCAACAGCCCTCACCGATAGTCAATCCGCGGGTCGATATAGGCGTAGAGCACGTCGACGGCGAGGTTGATCGCGATGTAGAGCACCAGGATGACGACGATGCAGCCCTGGATCAGCGGGTAGTCGCGCGTCGTGATCGCCTGGATCAGCAAACGGCCGATGCCCGGATAAGTGAACACCGCCTCCGTCACGACGGCGCCGCCGATGAAGTTCGCCATCATCAGGCCGACGATGGTGATGAACGGCAGCAGCGCGTTGCGCAGGATGTGGACCCCGACGATCTGCCGCTCCGGCAGCCCCTTGGAGCGCGCCGTTCGGACGTAGTCTGCCCGGAGTTCGCTGACCAGCGAGGCGCGCAGGAACCGCGCCAGGATGCCCGACACATAGATGCCAAGCGTCAGCGCCGGCAGCGCCAGATTGCGCAGCGCACCGATCGGGTTTTCCCAGATCGGCACATAGGCCGAAGCCGAGGGCAGCCAACGCAGTTCGACCGCGAAGACGAGGATCAGCAGGATACCGAGCCAGAAAGTCGGCACGCCGAGCGCCATGGCGCTCCAGGCCGAGAGCACGCGGTCGAGCCAGGAGCCGGGACGCAGCGCGCTGGCGATTGCCACCGGAATGCCGATGACGAGCGAGACGATCGTCGCGGCGACGGCGAGCTGCAGCGTCGCCGGCAGGCGCTGGCCGATCAGCTCCAGCACCGGGGCGCGGCCGCGGATCGACATGCCGAAATCGCCCCGGATCGCATTCCAGAGCCAGTCCGCATATTGCACCAGTACCGGCCGGTCGAGACCGAACTGGGCGGTGGCGGCGGCGATCTGCTCGGGGCTGGCATTGTCGCCGGCAATCGCGCCGATCGGCCCACCGGGAACGGCGTAGATCATCGCCCAGATCGCGGTCGAGGCGAGCAGCAGGACGGGCACCAGCTGCAGCAGGCGGCGGAGCACGAAGCCGATCATGACGTGACCTCTTCGGCCTTGGGAGCGACGACCGCATCGCGACGGCCTTCGAGCAGGCCGGAGAGCGCGCGGCCCAGCACGTCGAAGGAAAGGATGGTGAGCGTCAGCACGATGCCGGGCAGCACGGCATAGTAAGGCGCTTCATGCAGGTAGGATTTTCCCGTCCGCAGCATCTCGCCCCAGCTTGGTGTCGGCGGCGGCACGCCGACGCCGAGGAAGGAAAGCGCGGCTTCCAGCAGGATCGCCACCGAGCAGAGCACGACAACCTGCACGAAGATCGGGCTCCACGAGTTCGGCAGGATGGTGCGGAACATGTTGTAGGTCGCGGTGCCGCCGAATGCCTCGACGGCGGTGACGAAGTCGCGCTTGCGGAGCGTCAGCACCTGCGCCCGGGTGATGCGGGCGAAACTCGGAATGCCGGTGAGGCCGACCGCGATCAGCGCCGCCGCCTGGCTGCGACCGAGCACGGCGATCATCGCCATGGCAAACAGGATCGCCGGCAGCGCCAGCAGCACGTCGACGAAGCGCATCAGGGCCGCGTCGCGCCAGCCGCCGAAGAAGCCGGCGACAAGCCCGATCGGCACGCCGGCGAGTGCCGCGATCGCCACGGCGCCGCCCGCCGTCAGAAGCGAGGTGCGCGCGCCGAAGACGACGCGGGCGAGGATGTCGCGGCCCAGTTCATCCGTGCCGAACCAGTTGGTGGCGGACGGCCCCTTCAGCGCATTGGCGAGCTTCTGCGCCACCGGATTGAGGGGCAGGAAGTCGGCGAACACAGCCAGGAGCGTGATGGTCGCGAGGAAGATCAGCGCCAGAGCCGAGCCCTTGCTCGCCATCAGGCGGGCGAGGATCGAGAGCGTCTTGCGGAGGAAACGGCTCATGTGGCGGCCTCCAGCACGCCCGGGGCGAAGATGTTGCGATGGCCCTCGGCCAGCGGGCCGGCATGATGGCAGGCGGTCCGCGTCGGGAAGTCGAGATAGCGGTCGAACACCGGCGCCTCGGCCGAGCAGAGCGGAGTGGCGCGGAAGCAGCGCGGATGGAAGGTGCAGCCGGTCGGTGGCGAAGCGGGGTTGGGGATCTCGCCTTCGAGCACGATCCGCCGTCTTGTGTCGCGGACTGCGGGATCCGGTACGGGGGCGGCCGAGAGCAGGCTCTGCGTGTAGGGGTGGACGGGAAGATCATAGAGCCCGTCGCGCGAACTCTCCTCGACGATGCGGCCGAGATACATGACCGCGACACGGTCCGAGACGTGGCGGACCACCGAAAGATTGTGCGCGATGAACAGGTAGGCGAGGCCGAGCTCGCGCTGCAGATCCTGCAGCAGGTTGATCACCTGCGCCTGGATCGAGACGTCGAGCGCCGCGACCGGCTCGTCGAGGATCAGGAGCTTCGGCTGCAAGGCCAGCGCGCGGGCGATGCCGATTCGCTGCTTCTGGCCGCCGGAGAATTCGCTCGGGAATCGCCCGAGCATGGTGCGCGACAAGCCAACCATGTCGAACAATTCGGCGATGCGGCGGGCGCCGCCCATCTCGTCATAGATGCCGTGGATGCGGAGCGGCTCGGCGACGATGTCCTCGACTGACTTGACCGGGTTCAGCGACGCATAGGGATCCTGGAAGACATATTGCATCTCGCGCCGCGCCTTGCGCATGGCGCCGCCGTCGAGATCGCGGATCGAGCGGCCAGCGAAGCGGATGCTGCCGCCGGTCGCCTTGATCAGCCCCATGATGGCGCGGCCGGTCGTGGTCTTGCCGCAGCCGGACTCGCCGACCAGACTGACCGTTTCGCCCGGATTGACGGAGAGGCTGACGCCGTCGACCGCCTTGACCCAGCCGGTCGTGCGCCGGAGCACGCCGGTCTTGACCGGAAAATGCACCTTCAACCCTTCGACGGCGAGCAGCGGTTCGGGCTTAGACGGGGGCGCTTCGGCATGGATGCGCGGCTCGGCCGCCATCGTCTCGGCCGGAAGCTTCTCGGCGAAATGGCAGGCCGACTGGCGGTTGTCGCCGACGGCGCTGAGCGACGGCTCCTCCGCTACGCAGAGCGGCTGATCGCGGCCGACGGCGCAGCGCGGTTGGAAGGCGCAGCCTTTCGGCAGCGCGCCGGGAATAGGCGGCTGGCCCGGGATGGGATCGAGCCGCGAGTCCGACGTGTCGATGCGCGGAACGCTGCGCAGCAACGCCCTCGTATAGGGATGGCGCGGGCTGGCAAAGATCTCGGCGACCGGCGCGGTCTCGACGATGCGGCCGCCATACATGACGGCGACGCGGTCGGCGACTTCGGCGACCACGCCGAGATCATGCGTGATCAGGATGACCGCCGAGCCGAGCTCCGCCTGGCGGCGCGCCAGAACGGCGAGCACCTGCGCCTGCACGGTGACGTCGAGCGCCGTCGTCGGCTCATCGGCGATGATCAGCTTCGGCTGGCCGGCCATCGCCATGGCGATGACGGCGCGCTGGCGCATGCCGCCGGAGAATTGGTGCGGATATTGCCCCGCCCGCCCTTGCGGATCGGCGATATCGACCTCGCGCAGCAGTTCCGCCGCGCGGGCGTGCGCGTCGGCCTTCTTCAGCCGGCCATGCGCGACTTCGCCCTCGGTGATCTGGCGGCCGACGGTAAGCACCGGATTGAGCGTCGTCGTCGGGTCCTGGAAGATGAACCCGACATCGCGGCCTCGCATCTGGCGCAGCGTTTCCGGCGCGGCCGTGGTGACGTCGATACCGCAAAGCCGGATTGACCCATCGACCCGCGCGGTTTCCGACAGAAGGCCGGTGACCGCGAGGGAGGTGACGCTCTTGCCCGAGCCGGACTCGCCGACGATGCAGAGAACCTCATTCGGATAGACGTCGAAATCGACGCCGCGGACGACGGGCACCGAACGCCCCTCGCCGCCGAAATCCACCTTCAGTCCCCGGACGGAGAGAACCGGGTCAACCATGGGCGGACCCGACGACTGGAACTGCGGTGCCCGCCTGCATCACTGGAAGCCCACCGTGCGCGCGACGAACAGATTGTCAATGTCGAGCGAGAGGCCGCCGAGGTTCGGCGCGGCGACGACGAGGCCGGTGTCGTAGGAATTGATCGGCACGGCGAACGAGGTCTCGACCAGCACGCGGTTCAGATGGTCGTAGGCAGCCTTCACATCGGCGTCCGGCCCCGAGGTGGTGTTCACCCGATTGATGGCGTCGACATATTCGGGATGCGGATGCGGGTCCTTCAGCACCGGGTTCTTGACGACGCGGTAGATGCTGTTGGTGGCGACGCGGGACGGGAACTTCTGCACATTGCCGACGGCGCCGAAGGTGGCGTCATAGTCGCCGGCGAGCTGCGCCTCGGTGTATTCGGCGCCCTGCCGGACATCGAGCTCGATGTTGATGCCGATCTCGGCCAGCGCGCTCTGGGCGATCTGGCTCAGCACGACGCTGGGCTCGTCATTGCCCCAGACCAGCATCTTCCAGTTGCTCTGCTCTTCCGGCGTCAGGCCCGAAGCGGCGAAGAGCTCCTTGGCCTTGTCGAGATCGTAGCCGAACTCGGCCCCATAGGCGGCGTCATAGGCCGGGCTCGCCGGCGCCCATGGCAGGGCGACGACCTCGCCGAGGCCGGCATAGCCGACGCGCAGCATGCCCTCGCGATCCATCAGATAGTTGAAGGCCTGGCGGAACTTGGCGTTCTGGAACGGACCGCGGGTCGAATTCATCCGGAACACCTGGACGAGGGGACCGGGGCCACGCAGGACCTGGAAGCCGGCGTCCTGCAGGCGGACAGCGCTGCGCGAGGAACCGCCATAGACGAGGTCGATGGCGCCGGATTCGAGCGCGGCGCTGGCGGACGAGTCTTCGCTGAAGATGGTGAAATCGACCTTCTCGGCGATCGGCTGGCCCTTGCGCCAGTAGTTCGGATTGGCCTTCAGCGTCAGGCCCTGGCCGACGGCGCGGCTCTCGAGCAGGTAGGCTCCGGTGCCGGCCGGCACCGTCTCGACGGTATCGATGCCCTTGGCTTCGATCGGGATCGTGAACTGCAGGAGGTCGGTGATCTGGCGCTGCGGCACCGGCGCCTTGAAGTTGATGGCGATGGTCTGGTCGTCCGGGGTCGCCCAGTCCTTGACGATCGACATGGTGGCGTAGACGTTCTTGCCGCGCTCGGGATCGGCCGCCTTGGCGAGCGTCGCCGCGACATCGGCCGAGGTCAGCTTGGCGCCGCTGTGGAAGGTCACGTCGTCGCGCAGCGTCACCGTGACCGACTGGTTGTCGGGGGCGATCGTCCAGGCGGTCGCCAGGCTCGGCACCGCCTCGCCCTCCGGCGTGTATTCGATCAGGCTGTCATAGAGGTTCTTGATCAGGTGGAAGTTCACCGTCGAGAACTGCTGCGGATCGAAATTGGTCAGGTCGCTCAGCACGGCGACGCGGAGGGTGCCGCCCTTCAGCGCCGCCTCCTCGGCCTGCGCCGGAGCGCTCCAGCCGGCGCCGCCGATGGCAACGGGTGCCGTCGCGGCGAGAAAGAGGAACCCCAGCCGCCTGAGTGTCCGGAGGAATTGGGTCTTCATGCTGGGGTCCCCGCTGTTGCGCTTTATGGCTAACGATTGGTTAACAAGGTGTCCGTCGCGGCCGGGGCCGCGACCGCTCAGGCGTCGACGCGCCCGCCCGGCTGCGACGAGTGCGCGCGCCAGTCGTCGAACTGCTCGATCGGGTAGATCGGGCGCGGGATCCGCTTCCACGGCAGCGTGAACACGTCCGACTGGCCGGGCCCGCGCGTATCGGCACGGACCACCGTCGGCGCGATCGGCGCGAAATACTGGAAGTTCGACGCGGTCTTCAGAACCGCGATGCCGTAGTCCTCCGGATCGACGCCCATCGCCCGGTAGATACCGGGGACATTGCCGGCGACGCCGCGCAAGGTCGTGATCATCAGCGTGACGGGGCCAACGTCGAAGATGACGGACGGGCCGAGGTCGACCTCGGACTGCTGGTTGTAGTCGGCAACGATTACGACGCCACCGCCGACCGTGCGCACCGTGCCGGTCACCTCGAGCGGGGTGAAGAACTCCGTCGCCGCGTCGCCGCCGAGCGGCAGCGTCACCGTGGCGCCCTCGCCCGCCGCGACCAGGGTCGCCGCCGCTTGCGGCGAGATCAGCGGCACCAGGGCGCGCTTGCTGATTCCCAGCCGCAGCATGGCTTCGAGCAGCAGATTGCTGTCGCCGGCAGCGCCGCCGAACACGGTGTCGCCGGTGTCGCTCAGCACCACCCGGCCCGGTGAGGCGTCCGCGAGCCGGACCGCCTCGTCGACGGGGACCGCCTCGCGGATCTGGAAATCATCGCGCAGCGACCAGCAGAGATCGGCGAGGTCGTCGGCCAGCTTTTCCGCCAGATCCGGGTCGTTGTCGGTGACGACGATGACCGACCAGCCGCCCTCGGCGACGTCGAGCCAGGGCTGCATCGGATAGTTCGAAGCCTGCAACACGCGGGTATCCGCCTCGACGGCCCGCGCCGCGTCGAACCAGACTTTCATCGGCCCCTGCGAGGTCAGGAACTGCTCCTGATGCGAGACGAGCGGGATCTTCCGCCAGGCCGTCACCGGCTTGAGGCCCTCGGTAAGGATCCGCAGCAGCAGCCTGGTGCCGATCAGGCCGGTGTCATAGGGATCATGCGGCTGCGTGCGATGGCCGACGATGGCGGTGGCGTTGTCGATGATCTTCTGCGTGACGTTGGCATGATGATCGAGGCCGAGCACGATCGGCACGTCGGGTCCGAGAATCTCTCGGCAAAGCGCGATCTGCTCGCCCTCGACATCGTCGATGCCCTCGGCAGAGCAGGCGCCATGCAGTTGCAGCGCCAGCCCGTCGATCTTGCCCGCCGCCAGCAGGCCGTCGCGGATCTTGTCCTGGAAGAACTGGAACGCCTCGGTCGAGATACGGCCGCCAGCGACAGCATAACCACGGATGATCGGGACCGACTCGATGTCGAGACCGCTCTCCTCGATCGCCTGGATATGGCCGCCGACCTGGCCATAGCCGCGCTGCTTCTCGATCATCTCGGCGCCTTCGAAAATGCCGAAGGAACGATAATCGTCCAGCGTGGTCAGCACCGGATTGAAGTCGTTGGTTTCCTGCGCGACGTGGATGACGGCGATACGCAAGTCAGTCTCCATGAGAATTTGTATTCGATGCGAACGAATAGATTTACCGCGCCGACGTCTGCGCGGATGAAATCCGCCGCGTTTGGCCGGTATAGGCTGAAGCTCAATGAGCTATCGGGCAGAACAGAACAGGGCGCCCAGTCGTCGAGAAGGCTATAAACCGTCAAATTTCGCGTCAATGTCGTGACGTTTCGTCAGGCGGAATAACTTCTACACTCCCGGCATTTCAAACGCCGCCACGCGCGGAGCGTGGCGGCGCAAGCTTGATCAGAAGAAGGTCTTCAGTGCGCGGGTGACGCGATAATCCTCGTCGACCAGCATCAGCACCGACCACTTGTCGA
Organism: Kaistia granuli DSM 23481; assembly: GCF_000380505.1. Lineage (GTDB taxonomy): Bacteria > Pseudomonadota > Alphaproteobacteria > Rhizobiales > Kaistiaceae > Kaistia > Kaistia granuli. The sequence goes on from NZ_AQYH01000006.1 coordinate 370,891, forward strand.
AGGTGGTGCAGGGATGGCTGATGCCGAAGCCGACCATGTCACCGGGCTTCAACGGGCTGCCCTCCGGCGTGACGAGATGGCAATGCTGATCGTTGAGGGCGACGACCTCGTGGCCCGGCAGCATTTCGGCCGGCGCGGCCATGCTGCCGTCGGGGCGATACCAGCGCAGCGGCACCGGCAGGCCGGCATCGTGGCTGACGTCGCGCTTGCCCATGGTGAGCATGGTCCGCCCTGCCTCGGGGCGCGACTGCACCATCGCCCAGACTTCGAGCGCCGGCTCCAGTCCGCCTTGCGGCAGCTTGAGCGAGGTCTCGCTGACGATGCGCTTGAACGCCGCCGCATAGGCGATCGAATCATGGGTGAGATAGCAGCCGGATCGCAGCACGCGCAGCACCGGGCGGGGGAAGGCGACAAGATCGAACCGCTCGACGACGCGGTCGAAGAAGGCCGAACCGCCGGCGCTGATCACCACGGGCGCATCGGACTGGAACAGCCCTTCGTTAAGCGCCAGCAATGCCATGGCGGCGACGTCGTCGATCAGGACGTCGGCCGTCTCCGGCGTCGGCAACATGCCCTCGAAGCATTCGAATCCGGCCAGCTCCAAGCCCGGCGCCGCCGCGATGGCGCGGGCAAGCTCGATGGCGCCTTCGCGGGAACGGACGCCGGTGCGGCCGCCGGCAAAGCCCATCTCGACCAGCACCCGCAGCGGATTGCCGGCTGGCGGCGGATTGCGGCGGGCACCCTCGACCAGCAGAGCAACGCCATCGAGGCTGTCGGCCAGGCAATAGAGCTCGATCGCATCGTCACCGGCGAGAGCCCGGAAGCAGGCATCGATCGCCTGGTTGCCGACCGGCTGGTTGGCCATCAGCACGCGCTTGACGCCGAAGCGCCGGCAGACCTCGACCTGCTGCACGGTGGCGGCGGTGATGGCCCAGGCGCCGTCGGCGATCTGCAGATCGAACAGATGCGGCGACATCGTCGTCTTGCCGTGCGGCGCGATGACGAGGTCGTTCTCGGCCGTGAAGGCGCTCATCCAGGCGCTGTTGGCGGCGACAATGTCCTGCCGGATGACGGCGACGGGCAGCGGCAGGTCGCCGTCGAGCAGGCTCCAGCCCTGGCTCGCGACATCGCCGACAGTCAGGCGCGGCGCATCGAAGGGCAGCCCCTTGGTGGAAGGATCGAGTTCGAGGGCATCAAGCGATGCGATGTCGAGGCGGGGGATCAGAGCCATGGATTGGGGTCCATCGGTGCGAGGGGGCGACGGGTCTTGGTATAGGGGATCTTGGCTGTGTCGCTCGGATAAGGCCCGCCCGTATCGAGGTAATGCACCTTGTGGGCGATCGGGGCGAAGGCGGCGTGGAAATGGTTGGACGACTTCACGACGACGATCTTCTTGGCGGCGAGGTCAATGCCGAGATCGGTGAAGACGGGGGGACTGAAGGTCTGGGCGCGGGTCGAGGCCAGCACGACGTCGAGATTGCCGATGGTGACGGCGGCGGCCGGCCCGAGCGAGACCCAGCTCTGCTCGAACGGCACCAGCAGGTCATCGGTAATGCCGCGCACGACCACGCGAGCATCGATCGGCTTGCCCGAGGTCGGTGCCGCCTTGCCGCCGAAGCGCAAGTCGATCTCGGCGCCGACACCGGCGGCGCGGCAGAAGGCGACGGCGACGGGATCCCAGAGCGCACCAATCGCGGCCGGAATTTCGGGATGGCGCAGCAGCGCTTCGACCATGACGGTCGAATCGCCGGCCACGCCGCCGCCGGGATTGTCCCAGCGGTCCGCCAGCACGACCGGCTGGCCGAGCTCGGCCATCGCCTGATCGATCGCCTCTTCCGGCTTGAAGTGATAGGGGCCGCCGCCATAGGCGCCCCAGCCGAGGATCTCGCGGCCCAGGCTTTCGGCCAGCGCCGCTGCCTTGTCGCGATTGGCCTCGCCATCGGCGACGACCAGGACCTTGGTGCCGACGTCATAGACGTCCGCCGCCTGGAAGCCATGCGCGACGGAGATCGAGAGAATGCCGTCCTGCCCTTCCAGCGCCAGCATCCGATCGACGAAGCTGCGACCGGGCTCGCGACTGGTCATGAAGCCGGTGATGGCGCGGCAGTCGAAGACGGCGCTCACCGGCGCGATCTCGCGACGCGCCGCCTGGAGACAGAGCTCGACCAGATCTTCGGCGCGCTCAAGGAAATCCGTGTGCGGAAATTCCTTGAAGGCGACGATAACGTCCGCCGCCTCGACCATCTGGTCGGTCAGATGGCAATGCATGTCGAGTTCTGCGCCGACAATGGCCTTCGGCCCGGCGATGGCGCGCGCGTGCGCCAGCAGGTCACCCTCGCAGTCGTCATAACCGCGCGCCACCATCGAGCCATGGAGACCGAACAGCACCACGTCGACCGGCATCGCCGCCTTCAACTGGTCGAGGATCTCGTCGCGCAGGCTCTCATAGGCGTCGCGCGACACCAGCCCAGCCGGCTCGGCCCACGTCGCCGTACCTTCGAACAGGGTGAAGCCATCGCTACGAGCGCGGCGACGCGCCGCCACCATCGGACCGGAGCAGAGCGTCGGCGTCTCCGGATGGGTGCCGGGCGGGCAATAGAACGCCCCTTCGAAGGCGCTGCGATCCACGAAAAGTGGTGCAAACGTGTTCGTCTCCGTCGCCAGCGACGCCACAAAAACCCGCATTCCGCTTCCCCCGCCGCGATGATCCGCTCATCGCCAGCTTTATTCTACATTATGGAACAATGATTTGATCGCTTGCGCAAAGTTAAAGGGATGCGAGGTCGCGCTGTCAACACCAGCCAGAGCCTACTCCTAGGAAACGTGATGTTCACCTTGCACGTTTTCCCGACTTCCTGTCTAAATGTGGCGAAGTCGCGCCGAAAAACATCCTACAATATGGAATGATGTTCTCCCCCTCATTCAGGAGCAGGTCGGAACCAGCATGACGAAGCGAGAAAGCGAACCGGCCGGTAGCGCCGTCGCCGCGCGCATCCAGTCCGTCGCCAGGGCCAAGGCCCTTCTCGACGCCATGGCGACCGGCGATTGGGTTTCGCTGCGCGACCTGGCGACCCGGACGGGACTGGCCAAGACGACGGCGTTCAATCTCGTCACGGCGCTAGTCGATGTCGGCCTGGCCGAGCGCGATGCCAAGGCGGGCGCCTATCGGCTCAGCCTGCAGCATCTCGTCTACGGCAAGGCCGTCGAACGGCGGCTCGACATCGCGGCACTGGCGCAGCCCTATCTGGTGCGCCTCTGCGCCGAGACGCGCGAGACCGTCAATCTGGCGCTGCCGGGGCCGACAGACGCCGTCATCGTCGAAAGCCTCGAAGGCAGCCAGACTTTGCGCGTCTCCTCCTATTCGGGCACCCGCGCCGCCTATCATTCGACCGCTTGCGGCCGCGCGCTCCTCGCCTACCAGCCGCTGACCTTCCGGCGCATCATCTACAATCTAGGCTCGCTGCCCGCCGCGACCGACCGCACCATCACCGATCCGCAGGCACTCGAAGAAGTGCTGGAGCGATGCCGCAGCGTCGGCTGGACCACCGAATATGAGGAAAACGAGATCGGCGGCGCCTGCGTCGCCGCGCCGATCTTCGCACCCGGCGGCGAGGCCATTGCCGCCGTCTCCATCGCCGGTCCCTCGGCCCGCTTCGAGCCGGACGCCATCGAGCGGCTCGGCCGGCTTCTCGTCGCCACCCTCGCCGAGATCACGGCGAACATGTCACGCAACAGGTAGTCCCTTATGAACAAGCGTCCCCGCATCCTGCTGGCCGGGCTTTATCACGAGACCCACACCTTCGTGGATGAGATCACCACCCTCGCCGACTACGAGATCCTGCGTGGAGTGGAACTGACCGCCCGGACCGGCGACGGCTCGACGGTCGACGGCTTCCTCGAAGTGGCGGAGGCCGAAGGCTGGGACGTCGTTCCCGTCGTCGAGTATTCCGCCCTGCCCTCCGGCACGACCGACCATGCCGTGTTCGAGCAGTTCTGGCAGGAACTGGAAGCCGGGCTTCGGCAGGCGCTGGCGGACGGAGGACTGGACGGTATCTGGCTGGCGCTGCACGGCGCCATGGTGACGACCGGATCCGTCGATCCCGAGGGCGAGTTGCTCGCCCGCATCCGCGCGGTTCCCGGCGCCGAGGCGCTGCCGCTCTACGGCGTGTTCGACCTGCACGCGACCTTCACCGCCGCCATGGCGAAGAACGCCAACGGCCTCGTCGCCTATCGCGAGAACCCGCATACCGACGCGCGCGATTCCGCCGTCCTTTCCGCTCAGCACCTCGCACGGGCGCTGCGCGAAAAGGCCTCGCCGGTCATGCATACCCGCAACGCGGCCATTCTCTGGGCGCCACCCGGCACCGGCACGGCCGACCGACCGATGCGCGACCTCGAGGCGCTCGCCCGTGAGATCGAGGCCGAGGACGCCGAAATCTGGACCGTCAACATCATCGGCGGCTACTCCTTCTCCGATGTGCCGGACGCTGGCGTCGCCTTCTCGCTGATCACCACCGGCAGCGCCGAGCGGGCGAAAGCCGCGCTCGACCGGCTGGAGGCGCTCGCCTGGGAACTGCGCGAACTCGGCCAGCCGAAGGAATGGGACCTCGACGCGGCACTCGCTGAGATCCAGACCGCCGAGGGCGGCCCTTACATCGTCGTTGAGCCGGCCGACAATATCGGCGGCGGCGCGCCGGGCGACGACACGGCCGTGCTGCGCGGCTTCCTGCGCCATGGCATCCGCAATGCCGCCGTCGCCATCGCTGATGCTGAGGCGGTGCACCTCTTTGCCGACGCCAGGCCCGGCGAGACGCGCAAGGTCTCGCTCGGCGGCAAGGGCAGCCGGCTCGGCGCCGGCCCGGTCGAGATCGAGGCGACCTTCGTCAGCCGCAGCGACGGCGAGTTCGAGCTCGAGGATCGCAACAGCCATCTCGCCGCCATGCAGGGGGTCCATATCAGCATGGGTGCCTCGGTCGTCCTGGAAGCCGAGGGGGTAAAAATTCTCGTCAACAGTCGCAAGACGCCGCCCTTCGACCTTGGCCAGCTGCGCTCGCAGGGCATCGTGCCGGAAGAGCTGAAGGCGATCGGCGTCAAGGCGGCCGTCGCCCACCGCCGCGCCTACGACCCGATCACCGTGAAGAGCTACACGGTGGCGACCCCCGGACCGTGCACGAGCGTCATCACCTCGCTGCCCTATCGCCGGCTGCGCGCGCCCGTCTTCCCGATCAGCTCGTAGCGACCACGCCCGGCAAGCGCCCCGCCCTCTCCCCTCTGGGAGAGGTTGAAATACACCCACCCAAGGAGACCCAAGATGATCGAATATCCGAGCGAACCGGACACCCCCCGCTCGCACCTGCCGTTCAGCCCGTCGACCAAGTTCGGCGACCTGATCTTCGTGTCGGGCCAGGCGTCGGTCGACGCCACCGGCCAGATCATCTCGGAGGATTTCGAGGGCGAGATGCGCCGCTCCATGGAAAACATGCGCAAGGTGCTGGAGACGGCCGGCAGCGACTTCAAGCATGTGCTGCAGACCCGCAACTACGTGCAGGATCCAGCCGACATCCCACTCTTCAACAGGCTCTATCGCGAGTATTTCAGCGAGCCCTTCCCGGCCCGCACGACGATCACCAACTGCCTCGGCGCGGCTTTGCGTTACGAGGTGGAGTGCATCGCGATCGCCAAGAAGGGCTGATCAGCCACTCCTGCCATCGGGCTGAATCAAAAAGGGGCAGTCGATGACTGCCCCTTTTTCTTGCCTGGCGTTTACTCCACGCCTCAGATGTAGCGCGGATAGGCGTCGGCATCGGGCGCGTTGGCCCAGCTCATCAGCGTCTGGCCGCCATCGATCAGAAGCTCCGAGCCGGTGATGTGCCTGGCATCGTCGCTGGCGAGGAACGCGACCGTCGCCGCGACATCCTCCGGCTGGCCGATGCGGCGCAGCGGAATGCGATCGGAGAAGCGCTTGGTGCTTTCCTCGAAGCCCGTCTCGTCGGCGGCGGGCACGCCGAGCCGCGTCTGGATGACGCCGGGGCAGATCGCATTGATACGAATGCCGTAGCCGGCGCAGTCGAGCGCCGCGACCTTGGTCAGGCCGACCACCGCGTGCTTGCTGGAGGTGTAGGGCGAGCCGCCCGACAGGACGTCCCAGCCGGCCATGGACGAGCCCATATTGACGATGGCGCCGCCCTGCTTCTGCGCGATCATGATGCGGACCACGGCCTGCTGGACGATGAAGATGCCGCGCAGGTTGATGCGGATGACGCGGTCCCATTCTTCCAGCGGCAGATCGTAGATCGGCGCCGGCGTGCCGGAGATGCCGGCATTGTTGAACAGGACGTCGATCCGGCCGAAACGCTCGACGACGGCGGCGAGCGCCTTGTCGACCGCCGCCGGATCGGTCACGTCGGCAGCGACCGCGAAGGCGCGTTCGCCCAGTTCCGTCGCCAGCGCGGCCGCCTGGTCGACGTTCTGGTCGAGGATGGCGACGCCTTTCGCGCCCTCATCGAGAAAGCGGCGCACCGACGCCTGGCCGATCGCACCGGCACCGCCCGTCACCACAACGATCTTGTCCACGAACCTCGTCATCGACGGTCTCCAATCAGTTTGCAGGGTATTCGCGCCAGGAATGGCGGGGCTCGTAGCCCAGCGTCCGCCGGGCATTGTCGAGATCAAAGGTGCTGGCGAAGCCGGACAGCGCGCCCTGCCGCGCCTTCGGGAAATGGCGCGCCGCGAGCTCCGCCGACGGCTCGTCGGCATAGCTGTCGGCGGCGCTGATCATGACGCGGGCGTGTCCCTCGACCGGCGCTTCTAGCGCCAGCAGGAAGGCCGCCGCCGCGTCGCGCGCGTCGACATAGGCCCAGAGATCCTTCCAGGCCTCGCCGGAAGCACGGCGCGGGAGGATATCGCGAGCGAAGCTTTCCGGCGTCTGGACCCAGGGCATGCGCAGGCTGACGGCGGTGAAGGCGCCACGGCGCACCGCCGCGTCGACCATCTCTTCGCCGAGCCATTTCGAGACGCCATAGGCATCCTGCGGCCCGGCCGGATGATTGTCGTCGATCGGCAGATACTGCTGCTCCGGCCGCTTGGTGAAGAACGGATAGCCGAAGATGCTGAAGGACGAGGCGTAGACGAAGCGGCGCGCGCCGGACAGCGCCGCCGCCTCGATGACGTTGTAGGCGAGCGCCATGTTGGTCCGGAAGACCTCCGCCGCGGCACGGCCGGTCGGGCGCGGAATGGCGGCGATGTGAAAGACCGCGTCGGCGTCTCGCACCAGCTGCAGCGCCACGCCGAGATCGGTCAGATCGGCGCTGACATGCTGCCAGCCGCCCTCCGGCGGCGGCGCCGTGTCGATGCCGAGCACGTCATGGCCCGCGGCGACCGCGGCAGATGCGACGTGGCGACCGAGCAGACCGCTGGAGCCGGTGATGACGATCCGCATAAAAAGCTCCTTCGGGCGCGACGACTGCGCCTGGATGATAGTCTGCGTCGGCCCCGGATGGTTGAGGCATTCTTCCCGGACAGCGCGCGACGCGACAAGATCCGGAGTGAGGATGCCCCATGCCAAGGCCAGTTCATTCATTGATGGTCATACGATAATTCGATCGAATCTCGACCATTGTCAATGCGCGGTCACGCGCCGGTCCGGGTTTCGGAACAGGCCCGGAAGGCCAGGATTTCCGGCAGAATGGTGAACGATTTTTGTGCAACTGGCCGTGATTGACTTGGATAGACAATATACCTATTAGCCAAATGCAGTAGGGCACATTGAAGGCCAGACATTCGTGATCGCGTGTCGCGGCCGGCATGGAGGATCATATGAGTTCAGACGTTTTCTCGTCGCACCGTCATGGCGAAACCATGTCGCTCGACAAGACCCGCACGGCGGTGATCGTCGTCGACATGATCAACGATTTCTGCAAGCCGGGCGGCGCCATGGTCCTGCCGGGCTATGAGACGCTGGTGCCACAGCAGCTGGCCGTCATCGATGCCGCCCGCGCCGTCGGAGCGCCAGTCCTCTGGGTGCATGACGTGCACCGCGCCAACATGCGCCGCGACCGCGAATGGGTGAAGCGAACGCCGCATTGCGTCGAGGGCACCTGGGGCACCGAGATCATCGAGGATCTCGGCGCGCGCGACGACGAGATCCACATCATCAAGCGGCGCTATTCGGCATTCTTCCAGACCGATCTCGACCTGACGCTGAAGGACATGCAGATCACGCAGCTCGTCGTATTCGGCGTGGTGACCAACATCTGTGTCCGCTCGACCGTGCACGACGCCTTCTTCATTGGCTATGACGTCGTCGTCCCGCAGGATTGCTGCGCTGCCACCGGCGCCCGCGAACAGGAAAGCTCGCTGTACGACATCGCCACGCATTTCGGCGTCGTCACCAACGCAGCGGATGTTGTGGCTTCGCTTACGAACGGCCTTGCGCTGCAACAAGTTTGAGGCTTGTCTTTGCGGCAAGCCGGATGAATGGGACACCAATCCTTTGACTGATGATAGCAGCGGAAATATCCGGACAGACGACGCCCAAGTCGAAAGCGCCCGATACACGCGGGCGCAGATCGACGCGAGGCTCGCCGCGGTCGGATATGACCTCGACCTGCATCCAGCCCACATCATCCGGAAGGTCCATCAGCGCGCGACGACTTGCTTCCAGCATGTAATGACCGGCGAGGATCTGACGCCGACGCAGTTCGCTGCGTTGGCGACGATACTTCGCCACGGCGATGTCTCGCAGAACCATCTCGGCCGGCTGACCGCGATGGACCCGTCCACCATCAGCCTCGTCGTGCGAAAACTGCGCAAGCTCGGCCTGGTGACGCGCGGCGCCTCCAGCACCGACCAGCGGATGGTGATCATCACTCTGACCAACAAGGGCGTCGACTACACGCTCGATCGCCTGGCGAAAAGCAAGGAAGTGGGCGACTTGCTGCTCGCGCCGCTCTCTGCGGCCGAGCAGGCGATGCTGCTCGAACTGCTGCGCCGGATCGGCGACGAATAGACAGCCGGCTCCGGCGCGCGACCCGATCGACCGGATCAGCCTGCCGACGCCCCACCCTCCTCTGGCCGAGCCTTGACCTGCTCGAGCAGCCAGGCCCGAAAGCGCAGGAAGCCGTCCATCTGGCGGCTGCGCGCCGGATAGATCAGCGTATAGGGCTGGTCGCCGACGAGCCGGCGTTCGGAGGCCGGGCAGAGGTCGCCCGACGCCAGCGCCGTTCGAGCCACCACCTCCGGCACCAGCGCGACGCCGAGCCCGGCGATCGCCGCGTTGACCACCATGTCGAAATGCTGGAAGCGCGCGCCGCGCAGGATGGTGCGGCTGTCGAGCCCGGCATCGCGGAACCAGTCGAGCCAGAGCGTCGGCCGGGTCGATTGCTGCAGCAGCGGCAAGCGGGCCAGTTCCTCGTCCGGCAGCACGCGTCGCCCGCCGAGCAGCGATGGCGCCGCCAGGACCACGAGTTCCTCCGCCATCAGCACGTCGGCATAGGCGCCGCCCGGCCGATGGTCACCGCGCTGGATTGCGGCGTCGAAGCCCTCGGTCTCGAAATCGACGACGTCGAGCCGCGCCGAGATGTCGAAGGTGAGGTTCGGCGCGATGGCGCGGTACTGCGCCAGGCGCGGCACCAGCCAGGAGCTGCCGAAGGTCGGCAGCACCGCCAGCCGCAGCACATCGGCGTGGCCGCCGAACGCCATCACCGTCATCGCCGCCTGCCTGAGATCGTCGAGCAGGCGATCGGCGTCGCGATGGAGGGCGCGTCCGGCGTCCGAGAGAATCAGGCGCTGCTTGACGCGATGGAACAGCCGGACGCCGAGCCGCTCCTCCAGCGTGCCGACCGAACGGCTGACGGCGCTCTGGGTCAGATTGAGGGCCTGGGCAGCGCGCGTCGTCGCGCCAAGGCGGGCGCAGGCCGAGAAGGCCTGGAGCTCGGTGATCGTGGGTATGTAGCCTTCGCGCATCGGCCCGCCGCCCCGCCAGTCTATAACTAATACTCATCAACTTCGCTGAAACCCTTGTTATCCCGACCCGGCTCGATTTGCTAGTTTCAGACGAAATTGCGCAGGCTTCCGCCACGAGGGCGCCCGCCGGCGCCCTGCCCCATCAGAACTGCAAGGTGAGATCGATGTCCGCTCAGAACCCGACCCTGAAGCCGAAGGATCAGCCGGCGCTCTCGCGCTTCGTCTGGGAGGATCCGTTCCACTTCGAAACGCAGCTCACCGATGAAGAGCGCATGATCCGCGACACGGCCAAGGCCTTCGCCGCCGACCGCCTGCTTCCCCGCGTGGAAAAGGCCTATCTGGACGAGCTGACCGATCCCGAGATTTTTCGCGAAATGGGCGAGACCGGCCTGCTCGGTGTCACCGTGCCGGCCGAATATGGCGGCGTCGGCGCCTCCTATGTCGCCTACGGCCTGGTGGCGCGCGAGGTCGAGCGGATCGATTCGGGCTACCGGTCGATGATGAGCGTGCAGTCGTCGCTGGTGATGTATCCGATCTACGCCTATGGCAGCGAGGCACAGCGCCAGAAGTATCTGCCGAAGCTTGCCACCGGTGAATGGATCGGCTGCTTCGGCCTGACCGAGCCCGACGCCGGCTCCGATCCCGGCGGCATGCTGACCAATGCCAAGAAGACCGAGGGCGGCTACGTCCTGAATGGCGCCAAGACCTGGATCTCCAACTCGCCGATCGCCGACGTGTTCATCGTCTGGGCCAAGTCCGAGGCGCATGACGGCGCCATCCGCGGCTTCGTGCTGGAAAAGGGCATGAAGGGTCTCTCCGCCCCCAAGATCGGCGGCAAGCTGTCGCTGCGCGCCTCGATCACCGGCGAGATCGTGATGGACGACGTCGAGGTCCCCGAGGACGCCCTGCTTCCGAACGTGTCGGGCCTCAAGGGTCCGTTCGGCTGCCTGAACCGCGCCCGCTACGGCATTTCCTGGGGCGTGCTGGGAGCCGCCGAGGATTGCTGGTTCCGCGCTCGCCAGTATGGCCTCGACCGCAAGCAGTTCGGCAAGCCGCTCGCCGGCATGCAGCTCTACCAGAAGAAGCTCGCCGACATGCAGACCGAGATCGCGCTCGGCCTGCAGGCGTCGCTGCGCGTCGGCCGCCTGTTCGACGAGGGCCAGGCGGCGCCGGAAATGGTCTCGCTGGTCAAGCGCAACAATTGCGGCAAGGCGCTCGATATCGCCCGCCAGGCCCGCGACATGCATGGCGGCAACGGCATCCAGATCGAGTACCACGTCATGCGCCACGCGCAGAACCTCGAGACGGTCAACACCTATGAGGGCACGCACGACGTGCACGCGCTGATCCTCGGCCGCGCCCAGACCGGCCTCCAGGCGTTCTTCTGATGCAGCCGCTCGAGGAACTGAAGGTCATCGAGCTGGCGCGCATTCTGGCCGGCCCCTGGGCCGGTCAGACGCTGGCCGATCTCGGCGCCGACGTCATCAAGGTCGAAAGCCCCGAGGGCGACGACACCCGCACCTGGGGACCTCCCTTCATCGAGGATGGCGGCGAGAAATCCGCCGCCTATTTCCACGCCTGCAACCGGGGAAAGCGCTCGATCGTCGCCGATTTCCGCACGCCGGAGGGTGTCGAGCTCGTGCGCGCGCTGATCCGCGACGCGGACGTGGTGATCGAGAACTTCAAGGTCGGCGGCCTCGCCAAATACGGCCTCGACTATGAGAGCCTGAAGGCGATCAACCCGCGCCTCGTCTATTGCTCGATCACTGGCTTCGGTCAGACCGGGCCCTATCGCGAGCGCGCCGGCTACGACTTTCTCATCCAGGGCATGGCCGGGATCATGGATTTGACCGGCGATCCCGCCGGCGAACCGCAGAAGATCGGCGTCGCCTTCTCCGACATCTTCACCGGCCTCTACAGCGTCATCGCCATCCAGGCCGCCCTCGCCCAGCGTGCGCGCACCGGCGTCGGCCAGCACATCGACATGGCGCTGCTAGACACCTCGGTCGGCGTACTTGCAAACCAGGCGATGAACTTCCTCGCCACCGGCACGCCGCCGCGCCGGCTCGGCAACGCGCATCCGAACATCGCGCCCTACCAGACCTTCGCGGTCTCCGACGGCCACCTGATCCTCGCGGTGGGCAATGACGGCCAGTTTTCCCGTTTCGCCACGGTCATCGGCAAGCCGGAACTCGCCGCCGACGCCCGTTTCCTGACCAATTCCAGCCGCGTCGCCAACCGCGTCGCGCTGACGGAATTGATCGCCGGCGAACTGGCCAACTGGCAGCGCGATGCGCTGCTGGCCAAGCTCGAAGTGGCGCATGTGCCGGCCGGACCGATCAACACGCTGGAAGACGTCTTCGCCGACCCGCAGGTCGTCGCGCGCGCCATGCGGCTCGATCTCGACGGCGTGCCGGGCGTCCGCACGCCGATCACCCTGTCGGGCGCGGAATTGTCGCTCGACAAGCGCGCGCCCCGTCTTGGCGAGCATGGCGACGAGATCCGCGCCGAGATCGCCGCCAGGGCCTGAGGGCTCCCATAGCCGCAAACAAAAAGGGCCGCTGCGCGAGCAGCGGCCCTTTTCTTTCTCGACGAGGCTCAGACGGTCTAGGCCTTGCCGATATCTTCCTTGCGCATGCCGCCGACGCGGGCGAGCGGCCGGCCGGAATCGGTGATGGCGATCGCCACGACCATCTCATGCGCCTTGGGAGCATCCGGAATGCGGATTTCCATGGCATCGAAATGGCTGCGCACGCGCGCATGGTCCTTGTGGCCGAGCGGCACGTCAATGACGGCGCCGATCTTGGCGCGCTTCTTCGCCGACGGGATCAGCGCATCGCCCTTGCCAAGCACGGCGCGGAACGGTGCGCCGAGCTTCGGATGCATGATCGCCGCCGCGTGCTCGAACTCGCCCTCGGCGCCGACGATGACCGCCTTGCCGAAGCTCTCGACCTGGTCGCCCGGGATGCCGAGCAGCGCCACGGCGTGGCGCGGCAGCAAATCGCCCAGCTGCTCGCCGAGGTCGATCAGCTCGGCCAGATCCTCGACATAGCGGCCGGAGCCGCTATTCGAGACCACCGCGGCGGCCGACACCTTGCGCACCGGCGCCGGCAGGACCGTATCACCCTCGATCAACGTCTCTTCGAGCGTGGTGACGATCTTGCGGATCACGCGGCTCATCGAAGGCCGTCCTCGCCCTTGATGTCGGCAACCGCCAGGCCGCCGACGCGGGCATGGACGCGCGAGCCGGTGGTCATCGACAGGATGACGACCATCTCGTCAGCGCGCGGCGCGTCGGGGATGTTGACCTCGATCGCGTCGAAATGGCTGCGCACATACGAAGCGTTCACATGGGTGATCGGGATATCAATGGTGGCGCCGACGCCGCCGACCTTCTTGGTCGACGGAACAATGGCCTTGGCCTCGCCGAGCAGCTCGCGCATCGCGTAGCCGCCGGGGACGTGCCAGAGCGCACCATGCTCGAGCTCGCCGCCCTCGCCGACGATCGCGCCCTTGCCGTAGCCCTCGATCGCCGACGCGTCGCCGCCGAGCGCTTCGAGCAGGCGCGTCGACATCTGCAGGCCGAGCGGCTTCATGTCTTCCATCATGCCGGTAATGTCTTCGACATAGCGACCGGCATAGGGGTTCTTGACGACCGCCATGATCGTGCCCCGGCGGGGGGGATTGGCGACAACGGGGCCGCCTTCGTGAAAGATTTCCTCGATGCGGATGACGAACTTCCGGACGACGACGTCGGTCATATCAAGCTCCTGAAAGAGATTGGACGCGGTGACTAGTTGCAGACGAAGGGCAGGCGCTCGGCCGGCGGCGTGTTGCGGCTGCGGCCCGAGCGGACGATGCCGTCGATGACGATCATGCCGACGCCCGGCAGATCGCCAAGCTGGATGCTGTCGAGCATGTCGCGACCGGCGGAATGCATCGCCTTGGCGAGGAAGACGAAATCGGCGGGACGGCCGACCTCGATCAAACCGCTGTCGAGGCTGCGCATGCGGGCCGTGTTGCCGGTGGCGAAGCAGATGGCGATCTCGGCGGGCACGTCGCCGAGCGACGACAGCAGCGAGACCATGCGCAGGATGCCGAGCGGCTGCACGCCAGAACCTGCCGGACCGTCGGTGCCGAGGATGACGCGCTCCATCTCGCCCATCTCGCGCGCCGTGCGCAGGGCGAAGAGCGCGGCGCGCTCATTGCCGTTATGGACGATCTCCAGGCCCGCCTTGCAGCCTTCGCAGATGCAACGGATCTCACGGTCGGGCAGCGCGGTGTGGCCGCCATTGATATGGCCGACAACATCGGTGCCGGCCGCCAGAACCACGTCGGCGCCGATCAGGCCGGAACCGGGAACCGAAGGGCCGCCAGTGTGGATCGTCGACTGGATGCCGTATTTCCGCGCCCAGGCCACCATCTTGCCGGCCGTCTCGCCGTCCTTGACGCTGCCGAGGCCGATTTCGCCAAGCAGGCGCACGCCGGCGTCGGCGAGGTCCTTGAAGTCCTGCTCGACCATGCCCTGCTCGATGATCGGCGCGCCGGCATGGATCTTGACGCCGCCCGGACGGAAAGCGGTGAAGGTGCGCTGGGCGGCGATCGCCAGAGCCTTCAGGCCGACGATGTCGGTCGGGCGGCCCGGCGTATGCACCTCGCCGGCCGAGATCATGGTGGTGACGCCGCCATGCATGGTGCTGTCGATCCAGCCGAGCTGGCTCTGGCGAGGCGTCCAGTCACCGGCGACGGGATGGACATGGCTGTCGATCAGGCCGGGTGCCAATACCGCCTGGTTGGCGTCGATCACCTGGTCGGGATGGTCGGTATCGACGTCCTTGAAACGCCCGATGGCTGCGATCTTGCCATCCACCACGACAACCGTATCCGCCTCGAGGATCGGGTTTTCCATGGCGCCGCTGAGCACCATCCCGATGTTGCGAATGACGAGTTTGCCCTTCGGCTGCGCCGAGACGGGATCGTGGGACATCGCGCTTCTCCATGCGTGCAATAGTCAGGCACCTCTCGTCCACTACACTCAAACTCATATGAGTTCAAACAATAATGCCGGACGAATCGCCATTCTTGACAGTGTTTCATGGATTGAAACTCAAGCGTGGACGGACGGAAACCCGGAATCGTCCCCTGCCCACGCCCACCACCCGGCAATAGCGCGTAATGACCCGCGAACGAGCCCGGCGGTCGGGACACAATGCAGGGCGCGATCCGGTGACGGATGCCCTCCCCTTCGCCTTCGATCGGGGCGCCACGATACGGCGACGCGGTGGCCAGAGGATCCAGGTCACGGCACGCTAGGCGTCCGGCTGTCAGGAGGTCGCCAGCGACCCGAGCGGCCGCAGATGCGCGAGCAGGGACTCGGCCGCCGGCGACAGGCCGGTGCGGGCCCTCGTCACGATGCAAAGCGTTCGCTGCAGTGAGAGATCGCGAAGCGGAATGCAGCGAATGTCCGGGCTTTGGACAACGGAGGCCGCGAGCTCTGGCATCAGCCCGACGCCCATGCCCTGCGCGATCATCGTCAATTGCGCGATCGTGCCATGCGCCCGGAGCCGGCCGGCTAGGAAGCTCGGCGGAATGCCGGGCGCCGCCGCGATCTGCTTGCCCGTTCCGGTGCCCTGATCGAGGGCGATGACCTGATCGGCCGGAATATCCGCGAGCTGGATCGCCTGCCGACCGGCCAACGGATGGTCCCGGTGGCAGACGAACACGAAGGGATCGGCATGGAACGGCTCGTAAGCGAGCTGGTCGCCCTCGTGCCAGCGCTCGGCGATGCCGAAATCGACCTCCCGTTCGAGCACCAGCCCACCAACCCGCGCGGCGATGTCGTCATGGACGGTGACTTCGACGGCCGGATGGGCGGCGCGGAACGCCTTCAACGCCGGTGCCAGGTGAAAGAGGACGACGGACGGCGCCGCCGCGACCCTGACCGAGCCGCGCTCGACGCCACCGACGCGCCGGAGCTCGTGCAACGAGGCATCGAAATCCGAAACGACCCGCCGCGCCACCACCAGGAATTCCATTCCTGCCTCGGTCGGCATCACCGGGCGGGATTGGCGATCGAAGAGACGCAGTCCGCATTCCGTCTCCAGTTGCCGGATGGTCTCGGTCAGTGCCGAGGGAACCACGCCCAAGGCTTCGGCGGCGCGGGCAAACGTCTGCTCCGCCGCCAGCGCCAGGGCGGCGCGGAAATGGCGAATGCCGATATTCGTATTTTTCGAATGTATGTTCATTTCATTCCAATGTTACGAACGAACGCAGCATGCTTCAATGGGGCCCCTGCCGAGGTCTCCCATGCTCCCATCGAAATCCGCGACGCCGCTCGCCGGCCCCTCCCTTGCCGCTTTCGCCGAGGCGCTACACGTCGCGGGATTTGCCGGCGACATCGCTTCCGACCATGCCGCGCGGGCGGCGATGTCGACCGACAACAGCGTCTACGAGATCACGCCGGACCTCATCGTCGCGCCGAAGGATGCGGCGGATGTCGCGCTCCTCCTGCGCGTCACGGAGGCGGAGGCCTTTCGCGGCTTGACGCTGACGGCGCGCGGCGGCGGCACCGGCACCAACGGCCAGAGCCTCAATCGCGGCGTCATCGTCAATTTCCAGCGCTTCATGACGCGGATCCTCGAACTGAACGCGGCCGAGGGCTGGGTCGACGTCGAGCCGGGGATCGTGCTCGACGAGCTGAACGGCCTGATCGGTCATACCGGCCTGTTCTTCGCGCCGAACACATCGACGTCGAACCGCTGCACCATCGGCGGCATGGTGAGCACGGACGCCTCCGGCAAGGGCTCGCGCCTCTATGGCAAGACCAGCGACAACGTGCTCGGCCTCGATCTGATCCTAGCCGGCGGCCGGACGCTCTCGAGCCTTGCCCCCGAGCCGGACTGGGCCGCGCCGCTGCTCGCGGAGATCGCCTCCGCTTGCGACACGGGAAGGACGGCGCTGATCGAGAACACGCCACGGATCTCGCGACGCTTCACCGGCTACGACCTCGAGCGCGCCCGCCCCGCGCCGGACCGGCTCGAATGGTGGCGGCTGCTGCTCGGCGCCGAAGGCACGCTCGGCCTCGTGACGCGGATTCGCCTGAAGCTGACCCGCAAGCCCGCCCATAAGCGTCTCGTCGTCGTCGCCTTCGAGCGCTTCGCCGATGCACTGGCGGCAGGCGAGCCGATCCTCCGGCACGAGCCGCTGGCGATCGAGATCATGGACGACTGGGTGCAGCGCCTCGCCCGCGAGGCGGGCCTGATGGACAGCCTGCCGCTGGCGATCCGAGGCGAGGCGGAAGCGCGGATTTCCTATCTCTTCGTCGAGTTCGTCGGCGTGGACGAAGCCAGCCTGGATGCGTCTGTGCAGCGGTTGATCGAGGATGCCGCAGGCCTGCCGGGCGCCATTGGCACCTATTGCGCGGTCGACGAGGCCGACAGCGCGCGCCTATGGTCGACCCGCGCGGCCGCCGTCGGCCTGCTCGGCAAGCGCGATGGCGCCAAACGCCCGGTCGCCTTCGTCGAGGACTGCGTCGTGCCGGTCGAGAGCCTCGTCGCCTTCGTCGAAGGCTTCGACGCCATCATGAAGCGCCATGGCCTGCGCTACGGCATCTACGGTCATATCGACGTCGGCTGCCTGCATGTCCGCCCGGCGCTCGATCTCGACGACACCGCCGATCGGGCGACCTTCAAGGCCGTTTCCGACGCGGTCTATGCGCTCTGCAACACGCATGGCGGCATCTTCTGGGGCGAGCATGGCAAGGGCATTCGCGGCGCCTATCTGCCCGATTATGTCGGCCAGGTCGCCTATGCCGCGCTGCAAAGGGTGAAGGCCGCTTTCGATCCGGACGAACGTTTCAATCCCGGCAAGCTGGTCGCCGTTCGCCGCCAACCGATCGGCATCGTCGAGATGCCGTTCCGCCAGGGCAATGCTCCCGGCGATCCTGCCTTCGAGAAGGCGTATCACTGCAACGGCAATGCCTCCTGCCTGAACTACAGCAAAGCCGTACCGATCTGCCCGTCCTTCAAGGCGACGCGCGATCTCACCCAGTCGCCGAAGGGCCGCGCCGACGCTGTCCGGCAGTGGCGGCAGGCCGTCGCTGCCGGCGCGCCGGAGCAGGAGGCAATCGGGCGCGACACCTATGCGGCGCTCGCCAGCTGCCTCGGCTGCAATGCCTGCAGCAGCGCCTGCCCGGTGCATGTCAGCGTTCCCTCGCTGAAATCGCGGTTCCTCGACGCCTATCATGCGACGCATCGCCGGCCGCTGGGCGACTATGCGGCTATCGCCGTCGAGGTCATGGCGCCCGCCATCGAGGCGCTGCGGCCGCTGGCGCGCCGGCTGGCACCATTGGCCTATCGTCTCGCCATGCCGCTTCTGGGCTTCGTCGATCTGCCGGCGATCGCACGGCTGGGCCTGCGCGAACTCGGCCACCCGGTCGTCGGCTTCACGAAGGTGCAGAAGGCCATTGCCGGCGACAACACCGTGCTGGTGCTGCAGGACGCCTTTACCGCCTCCTTCGATACGGGCGCCATCGGCGCGGTCTGCGACGGGCTCGCCGGGCTCGGCTACCGGCCGGTCATCGTCACCCTGCCGGCCGGCTCGAAAGCGAGCCACGTCAAGGGAATGCGCCGCCGGTTCGAGAGACTGGCGCGCCGCCAGATCGCCGCCCTCGCCCAGCTGGAACAGACGGGACACCCGATGGTCGGCGTCGATCCCGCCTTCGTGCTGATGACGCGCCAGGAATTCCTCGAAGTGGAACGCCGCATGCCGAAGGTCCTGCTGGTGCAGGAATTCCTGCGCCAGCGCCTGGTGGCCGGCGATCCCTGGCCGAAAGTCGTGGCTGAGGGCACAGCATCGCGCAAGCTGATGGTCCATTGCACCGAGGCGTCGGCAGCGCCGCAGTCACTGCGGCACTGGCAGGAGATCTTCGCGGCGCTCGGCCTGCCGGTCCAGCCTCATCCGACCGGCTGCTGCGGCATGGCCGGCCTGTTCGGCCACGAGGCGCGCAACCAGACGGTCAGCCGGGCCCTGTTCGACGCCTCCTGGGCCCCGGTGATCTCGGGCGAAGCCGAGGTCCTCGCCACCGGCTTCTCCTGTCGCTGCCAGGTAAATCGCCTGTCGGAGACGACGGCCGCCCATCCGATGGCGGCCATCGCAGCCGGTCTGGCGCGCTAGGTTCGCCGTCAGAGGAAGCGGTACTCCGTCACCTGCCGGTAGATCTCGCCGGGCCGCAATACCGCCGAGGGAAAGGCCGGCTGGTTGGGATTGTCGGGATAGCGCATGGGCTCGAAGCACATGCCGGCATGCGCGACATGCGTGATGCCACCGGTTGGGGGCCAGCCCGGCTCGAGCCCGGCGCCGTCATAGACGATAAGGCAGGGCTCGGTGGTGTGCACCTCCATCGCGAGGCTGCCGTCCGGCGCCTCGAGGCGGGCGGCGCGCACCAGTCCCTTGCCGTCCTCGTGGCCGGCACGGTCGATGACGAAAGCGCAGTCATAAAAGAAGTCGGGGTCACCGAACGGATTGGCAACCGGGCGCGACGCGCGGAAATCATAGGGCGTGCCGGCGACATCGGCGATCTCACCGGTCGGCACGAGATCAGATCCGAACGGCGTATAGCCGACTGCGTCCACCTTCAGGCTGTGCTGGCGTAGCGACTCGCCCGGCAGCAGCGTGAAATAGGAATGATGGGCGAGGTTGACGATGGTCGCGGCGTCGGTCGTGGCGGTCATGGTGACGGAAAGCGTGCCCGGTCCCAACAGGCGATAGGTGCAACGCACGTCGAGCTCGCCCGGATAGCCATCATCGCCATCCGGCGATACCAGACCAAGCGTCACCGAGCTTTCATCCGACTCGACGATCCGCCACGGCTTGCGCGAGAAGCCGACAACGCCGCCATGCAGATGCACGCCGGCATCGTTCAACGACAGCTGATGCTCGACACCGTCAATCACCAGCCGGCCGCGATCGATGCGGCTGGCATGCCGGCCCGCCGTCACGCCCAGATAGCGGTTGTTCTCGAGATAGCCGTCGAGCGTCTCGAAACCTAGCACGACGCGGCGCGGTGCGGCACCCTCGACCGGCACGACGAGATCGCGCAGCGCGGCGCCGAAGGTCAGGATCGAGGCCGTCGCCCCGGCGGCGTTGGATAGCCGGATCTCCGAGATGGTCGTGCCGTCTGGCAGGCGGCCGAAGAAATGGATCGACACGGTGTCTCCCTAAAAGAAATGTCGCGCCCGATCGAGGCGCGGAGCAAAACGCGGCCCCCTTCCCTGAGGGAGGGGCGAACTCCTCTTCCAGCCGTTGAGCTTACCAGAGCGTATAGCCGCCATCGATGAGATAGGCGGCGCCCGTCACATATGCCGCCGCGGGGCTGGCGAGATAGACCGCGAGCGGGCCGATCTCCGGCGGATTACCGGGCCGGCCCATCGGGATATGCGCGACGATCGCCTCGATCACATCGGGTCGGCGCTCGTTCCAACTGCGGTTGGTATCGGTCATGAACAGGCCGGGGCAGATCGCATTGACGGTGACGCCATGCGGCGCCCAGTCGGCGGCGGCGCAGCGGGTGAAATGGATGACGGCCGCCTTGCCGGTCTCGTAATCGCGCCCGCCGATACCGCGATTGGCAATCAGGCCGCTCATCGAGGCGATGTTGATGATACGGCCGCCCTGCCCGCGCTCCAGCATGGCGGCGCCGAAGATCTTGGTGCCGAGGAAACAACTGGTCAGGTTCATGTCGAGCGATTCCTGCCAGGTCGCGAGCGTCTCCTCGACGATCGGCATGCTGGCGATGCGGTTGCCGACATTGTTGATCAGGATGTCGACCGGACCATGCTGCGCGAGGATCGCCTGGCAGGCTGCCTCGCAGAGATCGGCCTTGGACATGTCAGCCTTCACGGTCCAGGCTTGGCGGCCGAGCGCGCGGATGTCGGCCGCCGTGGCGTCGAGGGTCTCCTGCGTGCGGCCGGTGATGATGATGTCAGCGCCCGCTTCCGCCAGCGCCAGCGCCATCTCGCGGCCGAGGCCGCGGCTCGCGCCGGTTACCAGCGCCCGCTTGCCCTCAAGCCCGAACCAATCCTTCAGTCCCATTTCGGTCTCCGATGATCTTGGCGTGGTTGAAGCGGCGGGCTGGGCGCCCGCCGCGCATTGGAAGCCCTTCGGGCGATTATTTCACGGCGCCGACCGTCAGCCCGCTGACGAGCGAGCGTTGCAGGAGCGCGAAGATGACGGCGACGGGAACGCTGGCCACCAGCGTCGCCGCCATGACGTGATCCCATTCGACCTGATAGCGCCCGCCGACCAGCGAGAAGGTCTGCAGCGTCAGCGTGCTCTTCTCCGGCGATCGCAGCAGCGTCATCGCCAGGACGAATTCGTTCCAGCAATAGATGAAGATGAACACGGCGCTGATGCCGATCGCCGGTGCTGCCAGCGGCAGGAAGATCAGGCGGAGCCGTTGCACGGTCGAAGCGCCATCCAGCGTCGCCGCCTCCTCCAACTCCTTCGGAATGGTCTGGAAATAGGCCTGCAGCATCCAGACCGAGAAGGCGAGGTTGAACGCGACATAGGCGAGCACCAGCGCCGGCAACTGGTCGACAAAGCCCATCTTCGCCATCAGGCGGAAGATGCCCAGCACCAGCACGATCGGCGACAGCATCTGGGTGACGAGCAGGAACTGGCGGAATAGCTTGCGCCCGGTGAACTCCATGCGCGCCGCGGCATAGGCGGCCGGAATGGCGACGAGCAGGCAGAGCACCGTGGCGACGATGCTGACGACGAGGCTGTTGAGCACGGCCGGCCCGAGGCGTGTCGCCTCCCACATGTCGGCGAAGTTCTGCAGCCGGATTTCCGACGGCAGCCAACTCGGCGGATACATCAGCACCTCGACCCGTGGCTTCACCGCCGTCGACACCATGACGGCGAACGGGAACAGGATGACGATCACCAGCGGCGAGAGCAGCAGCCACATGAGCAGGGATTTGCGGACGGGCTTTTCCATCAGGCTTGGCTCCGCTCATTGCGCATCGCAAGCGCTGCGTAGGTGATCGTCAGGGCCAGCAGGATCACGAACATCACGATCGACAGCGCCGAGGCGATGCCCAGTTCGCCATAGCGGAAGGCGAGCTTGTAGAGCCAGGTGACCAGGATGTCGGTGCTGTTGGCGGGGTCGCCCTGCGTCATCACCCAGATCAGCGGGAAAGAGTTGAAGACGTAGATGAAGTTCAGCACCAGCACGATGTTGAGGAAGGGCCGGATAAGCGGCAGCGTCAAGTAGCGGAAGCGCTGCCAACCAGTGGCGCCGTCGATCGTGGCCGCCTCGAAGATGTCGGCCTGCAGTGACGACAGTCCGCCGAGGATCACCGTCACCGTGAACGGGATCGACACCAGAATGCCGATCGCGATCAGGATCGGAAAGGCGGTCGTCGAGGTCGCCAGCCATTCCACCGGCGTATCCTGCAGACCGAAACTGCTGAGCGTCGCATTGACCATGCCGAACTGGCCGTTCAGCGACCAGCGCCAGACGATGCCGGTCATGGTCAGCGAAACCGCCCAGGGCAGCATGATGATGATGCGCGCCAGTGTGCGACCGTAGAAGCGCTCGTTCAGGATCAGCGCGATCGGAACCGACAACAGCACGGTGCCGCCGACGACGAAGACTGTCCAGACCAGCGTGCGGATCAGGCAGCCGATGAAGAGCTGATGCGAGAACAGCCGCTGGTAATTGGCGAAATCGTTGAAGGCCGCCGTCTTGCCGAAGCGGTTCACCGCATGCACCGACATGTTGGCCATGTCGTAGATCGGATAGCCGATGATCCAGAAGGCGAACAGGATGGAGGGGAGGATGAGAAGATAGGGCGCGCTGGCGCGCCCTATCTTGCCGATGGAGGGCGTCTTGGCACGGTTTACCGTGCGTCCGACGCCCGCCTCCGGTGCCGGATCGGCCTTACTGCTGGATGAGGCCATCGATCGTCGTCGCGGCTTCCGTCAGGGCGGCTTCAGGCTGCGCCTGACCGATATAGACCTTCTGCACAGCGGCGATCACCGCATCGACCATCTGCTCCCAGTTCGCCACGGGCGGGGCGAAGCGGGCGTAGGGCAGCATGTCGGTGAAGGCCTTGAGCTGCGGGTCGTCGGCGAAGACGGGCGCTGCGGCCTCTTCCTTCATGACCGGCAGGAAGCCTTCCTTGGTCGAGAACTCGATGCGCCATTTCGGGCTGAACGCCGTCTCGGTCAGGAACTTCATCGCGAGCTCCTTGTTGGGGCTCGAATTGAAGACCATCAGCGTATCGGTCACGCCATAGGTCGCCTTGGCCGTGCCTTCCGGGATCGCCGACAACCCATAGTTCAGCGTCGGGGCATCGGCCTTGATCTGGCCGCGCAGCCACGGGCCGGACAGGATCATGCCGATGCGGCCCTGCTTGAACAGGCGCTCGATGTCCTGGCGGTTCAGGCCGGTCGGATCGGGTTCGGTCAGGCCTTCGTCGATCATCGACTTGTAGAGCGTCAACGCCTTGATCGCCTCGGGGCTGGCGACGCCGGACTTGCCGTCCTTGAGGATCTCGCCGCCATGGGTCCAGAGCGAATAGTACCAATAGGCGTCGGTCTCGATTTCCTTGCCTTGCAGGGCGAAGCCATAGGCGTCGGTGCCCAGCGCCTTGATCTTCTTGGCGGTGTCGACGACGCCGTCCCAATTGGTCGGCGGCTCGTTGACGCCGGCCTTGGCGAGAAGATCCTTGTTGTAATACATGGCGCGGGCCGAAGCGGCGACCGGGAGGCCGTACATCTTGCCGTCAAAGGTCGAGGGCGAGAGGAAGGACTCGATGAAGCCGGCCTTGAACTCGGGCGTCATATAGGCGTCGAGCGGCTCGGCAATGTCGTTCTTGACGTAGTCGACCAGCCAGCGCGTGCCGATCATGGCGATATCGGGAGCGGTGCCCCCGGCGATATCGGTGGTCAGGCGCTGCTGCAAATTATCCCACTGGATGACTTCGATCTTCACCTCGTCGCCGGGGTGCTTCTCCATGAAATCCTTGGCCATGCCCTCGAACAGGCCCTGCGTCGCGGCGCTGTAATAGCCGAGCACGACGCGGATCGTTTCCGCCTGCGCTGCCGACGACACACTGAGAATCGCGGCCGCACCAGCGAGTAGACTTACAACCCTGCGTTTTCTATTTTGGTACATTGAGCTGATCCTGTCGTATTCATTGCGTGAATGTCTAACGAACGAGATAGATGCCGATGTATCCTAAAGTTCTTCGCGTCGGGACCGCCAATTCTTGATTGAGTTCCCCTGGCGGATACGAACGAAGCAACTTGCGTTGGCGCGCCGACGACACCGGCCTCGGGGCTCGTCGATCGGCGGCGGCTGGCCCTCGAGATCCGCCCGGCCCGGGCTAACGAAGTCCTCCCATCCCCTCCGCCCACGCGAACCGGCGCTCCTGCGCCATCCTCGCGAAGGCTCCGTTCCGGCACCGAAGCCATCCGGGACAGCCCGACGGGCAACGTCCCGAGACGGGATCATGTGTCGGCGGGGCGGCGTCTGCCAAGCTCTTTTTCGAACGTTTGGAATTATACAGCATGTGCCTGTGAATCGAACGCGGGCACTGCACAGTACTTGTTCGCAGACGCACAAATATCGGCACAGCATGGCGCCGATATAGTCATTTCAGGATGCTCGGCAGGATGCCGATTCCGTTGGGAAATCAGCAAGGTGAGCCGATCCCGCGCCACTTTCAGGCAGCCGTTGTTGATGGCCTCCGAAAAGGCGATCCCTGCCGGCATGCCGACCGTCCGGCCAGTCGGACGGGGATCAGAAGCGTGTCAGCGCGGATGCCACCACGCACCGGCGACGACGACGCCATCTGCGAAGATGCGTTCGTCGGCCATCACGATGTTCCCGCGTGAATCCTCGAGCGGGAAGCTGCCTTGCCGGATCGACAGGATGCTGGCGTCGCCGGGACTGCCCGGCTTCAGCGTGCCGAGCTCGGGCCGGCCCAGCGCCGCGGCGGCGTTGACCGTCGAGGCGGCGATCACGTCGCGGAGCGACATACCGAGCTCCAGGAATTTCGACATCGTCGTGACCTGGTCGAAAGCCGGACCGTTGATGCAGAGCGCGTGCACGTCGGACGAGATGGTGTCGGGCGCGAAACCCTGCTCCAGCATCGCCCGCCCCGTTTTCCAGGCGAACGAACCCATGCCGTGGCCGATGTCGAAGATGACGCCGCGCTGGCGCGCCGCCAGCACTTCCGGTTTGATCCGGCCCCGGCCGTCGATCGGCGCGTTGGGGAAGGGACGGAAGCAATGCGTCAGTACGTCGCCGGGACGCAGCCGGTCGACGACCGCCTCGTAGGACGGCGGCGGCTCGTCGATATGCACCATCATCGGCATGCCGAGTTCGTCGGAGACCTGCAGCGCGATATCGAGCGGCGCGATGCCGCTGTCGCCGCTGGCATGGCGGCCGATGCGGACCTTGATGCCGACGACAACGTCGCGATTGGCGTCCGCCACCTCGAAGGCGTCCTGCGCCGCCATCAGGCGCATGTCATGGCTCTCGCCGACCATGATGCGGTTGGAGAAGGCATAGATGCCGGCAAACGAGACATGCAGATAGGCGAGGATGCGCACCGCGCTCGGCTCGATCACATGCTTGCGGAAGCCCGGGAAATTGCCCGGGCCGGCGCTGCCGGTATCGACCGAGGTCGTCACCGCGCTCTGGCGCGCATAGTCCTCGGCATCGACGCCGAGCGAGGTGCCACCCCAATAGACATGGGTATGCAGGTCGATCAGACCCGGCGTGACGATCTTGCCGGCGACGTCGCGGACATTCGCGGCATTGGCGGCAAGCCCCTCGCCGATCACGGCGACCTTGCCGTCGGCGAAGGCGACCTCGGTGACGCGGTCGATGCCCTGCGACGGATCGATGACGCGGCCATTGGCGAGAACCAGATCAAACGGCATGGCGGGCAACTTCTTCGCTCTGGATGGACATTGAGAAGCGCGACGACAGCTTCGCGCGCGACGCCGCCAACGGATGTTCGGCCGCCATGATCAACTCATTCTCCTGATCGTTTTCCCCGACGTTGCCAAACGATCGCACAGCCCGATGCATCGCGGAAGAGCGGCGAGAACGGAAGACGGCGGTCGGTTGCTCCAGCGCGGGCCGCGACCCCGTCGAACCGGGCCCTGCCCGAGGGAGGGGCGAGCGCCAAACACGATGCTCTCCCCTGCCCTCGTTCCGGTGTCTCCCCCCGACACACCGGAACAGCGCGCCTTTTCAGGGGCGCGCGGGCCTTGCCGGCTGCGGACGTTCGCAACGAAGGAACTGCCCCGCGCCAGCGGATCCCGAAAAGATGCCGTCGTCCCAGACGACATCACCGCGCAGAATGGTTGTGATCGGCCTCCCGCGCAACTCCATTCCTTCGTAAGGCGTATAATCTACATTGTGATGAAGCGCACTATTGGAGATGGTCCAGGAGATGTTCGGGTCCCAGATGGCAATATCGGCGTCGACACCGACGGCGATGGTGCCCTTGCGCGGATACAATCCGTAGATCTTGGCTGGATTGGTCGAGGTCAGCGCCACGAAGCGGTTGATGTCGATCCGGCCGCCGAGCACGCCTTCCGAGAACAGCAGCGGCAACCGCGTCTCCAGGCCTGGAATGCCGTTCGGGATGCATTGGAACGACGCACATTCGCCAAACGCCTTCTTGCCGAGCGGATCGTCATAGCGGAACGGCGCGTGGTCGGAGGAGAACACCTCGAACACGCCGGTCGCGAGCCCGTTCCAGATCGCCTCGTGATTGGCCTCGTCGCGCGGCGGCGGGCTGCAGACGAACTTGGCGCCCTCGAAACCGTCGAGATGCAGATGCTTCTCGGTCAGGAACAGATATTGCGGACAGGTCTCGGCGAAGACCTTGTGACCCCGCGCCTGCGCCCAGCGGATCTGCTCCATCGCCTCGATGCCGGAGACGTGCACGATCAGGATCGGCACGTCGACCAGCTCCGCCAGCGATAGCGCCCGATGCGTCGCCTCGCGCTCGACGAGCGACGGTCGCGCATCGGCATGGAAACGCGGCGCCGTATGCCCGGCCGCTTCCAGCGCCTCGGTCAGCCAGGCGATGCAATCGGCATTCTCGGCATGGATCATCGTCATGGCGCCCTCGCGCCGCGCCGCCGCCAGGCACTCCAGGATTTGACGGTCGTCCAGCTTGAGGTCGTCATAGGTCATGTAGATCTTGAACGAGGTGTAGCCCTCCTCGACCAGGGAGGGCAGCTCCTCGACCATCACCGTCTTCGCGGGATCCGTGACGATCATATGGAAGGCGTAGTCGACGCAGGCCCGTCCCTTGGCGCGCTTGTGATAGTCGTCGACAGCGGCCCGCAGGCTCTCCCCCTTCACCTGCGCGGCAAAGGGGATCACCGTCGTCGTGCCGCCGCAAGCGGCCGAACGGGTGCCGGTCTCGAAGTCGTCGGCCATCCTCAGGCCCGGCCCCATCGGCTGGTCGAGATGGCAATGGGCATCGACGCCGCCGGGCAGCACAAATTGCCCGGTCGCGTCGATTTCCCTGTGGCCATGCGAAAGAGCCTCACCCAGCGCCACGATCCGCCCGTCCCGGATCGCGACGTCGCAGACCACCGTGTCGGCGGCCGTCACCACCGTGCCGTTGCGGATGACGAGGTCGAAGGGAATATCGTTCATGACTGCGCCCTCTCCCGCGCCTCAGCGCAGGTCCCCGAAAAGACGGCCCCAAGCCTGGATGCGCGCCGTGTCGATGCCGGTTATCTGCAGGGCCTTCCAGACCGTCGCGCTGACGGAATCGTAGATCGGGATGCCAGTCTCGCGTTCGAGCTGCTCGACCAGCGGCGCGCCGCGGAAATTGGTGCAGAGCACGATGATCGCTTCCGGCTTGTCGGCGGCGACCTCGCGGATCAGGCGGGTGATCGTCGCCTCGTCGAATTCGGCGAAGGAGAAATTGTCCTTCTCGCCCATGTGGCGCTCGGTCGTGACCGTGTGGCCGGCGGCGTCATAGTTCGCGATGATCTGCTGCTGCACCTCGCTGATATACGGTGTCACCAGCCCCAGGCTGCGCACCTCGGTGCGATCGAGGATCTCGTTCAGGGCGAGAACGCTGGTCGTCGCCGGCGCGCCCGTCGCCTCGGTGATCTCGGCGCAGAGCCGCTGGTCGATCTCGAAGCCGCGCCATCCAGCCGCCGTGCCGGCCCAGGCGATCACGTCCATATGCGCGTCGTTGAGGATGCAGGCCGCCTCGACGAGCGACGAGTTGGTGAACTGCGCCATCGCCTTCTCGCCGAGCGTGATCTCCTTGACGGTGAAGCGCTGGAAATGCGCCGTCACCTCCGGCAGCAGATCGTGCAGGATCGCGCCCATATAGGGCTCGAGGACGGTATTGGACGACGGCGTCAGCATGCCGATCAGCGTGCGGTCGAGTGCCATGAGGCGGCTCCTGCCTTAGGGGATCAAACGGGAAATCAGGGTTCCGGCCCG
Source organism: Kaistia granuli DSM 23481 (assembly GCF_000380505.1). GTDB lineage: Bacteria > Pseudomonadota > Alphaproteobacteria > Rhizobiales > Kaistiaceae > Kaistia > Kaistia granuli. The sequence continues at coordinate 399,359 of NZ_AQYH01000006.1, forward strand.
GCTATTCGCCGCGATAGTTCGCCGGCTTTCCTTCCAGGAAGGAGCCGATGCCCTCGTGCAGGTCGCGCGTGCCGAACATCAGCTGCCAGCGGCTCCGCTCCATGGCGATGCCGGCCTCCGACGTCGTGTCGAGGCCGAGACGGACGACCTCCTTGATCTGCTGCACGGTGATCGGCGGCTTCGTCGCGATCAACGCCGCGAGCTCGATCGCGCGCAAGGTCGCGTCGCCCTCGACGATCTCGCTGACCAGCCCCATGCGGCGCGCCTCGGCGGCCGGGATCGGCGTCGCTGTCAGGAGCGCATACATCGCGTTCTGGCGGCCGATGGCGCGCGGCAGGCGCTGCGTCGCGCCGCCGCCCGGCACGAAACCGAGATTGACCTCCGGCTGGCAGAAGCGGGCATTGGCCGAGGCGATGACGAAGTCGCACTGCAGCACCAGTTCACATCCGCCGCCAAAGGCGTCGCCATTGACGGCCGCGATCACCGGCTTCGGCGACTTCCAGAGCGCGTGGGTCGTGAAGGTCTGGATCGCGCCGGGGACGGTACGGCCAAGCTGCTCCTTCAGGTCAGCGCCAACTGCGAAGACCGTGTCGTTGCCGGCGAGCACGATGGCGCGAACGCTCGGATCGGTGTTCAGCTCGTCGACATATTGCTCGATCAGCAGGCGGACCTCGGTGGTCAGCGCGTTACGGACTTCGGGCCGGTTGAGCCGGATGACGGCGACGCCCGCGACGGGCTTTTCCAGGAGAACGACCGACATGACGGTTCCTTCCAATAGGTTTTGACGAGGGGCGAACGGCGGCGTCAGACCGCCGGCCGGTCGACCGCGTGTTCGAGAAGGGCGGAAAGCGGGACGATCTCCAGCGTCGCCTCGTTGGTCGCCGACAGCACGACGGGACAGGCGACGCCGGCCTCGTAGGCCTCGAACCACTTGGCCGCGATCACGCACCAACGGTCGCCGGGGACGAGGCCGGGAAAGCGCAGATCCGGACGGATCGTCGTCAGATCGTTGCCGACGCTCGCCTGAAACTCGATGAAGGCCGAGGTCATGATCGCGCAGACGGTGTGGCGAAGCGGGTTCTCGGGGCCGGTGGTGCAGCAGCCATCGCGCAGATAGCCGGTCAGGGGATCCGTCGAGCAGAGGTCGAGCGGACCGCCGAGGACGTTGCGCTGTTCAGTCATGCGAAATCTCCATGAGCCGGCCTCGCGACCGGGCGAGCCCGGACGGCGGCGTCGGGCAGGCGAAAAGATGGGTCTGGATCTGATGCGCCACGTTGAGCAGCAACGCGTCCTGCATCGGCCGAGCGACAAGCAACATGCCGACCGGCAGGCCGTCGATCAGGCCGCAGGGAAGGCTGAGCGCCGGATGGCCGGTCAAGTTGGTCGCGCAATTGTTGTCGTGCATCTGGAAGGCGAGCCGCTGGTGCTCGGCCGGCGGCAGCGGTCCGGTCGGCAGAAGATGCGGCAGCATCGGGCAGGTCGGCATGACGAGGACGTCATGTTCCGCCAGCGCCGCGTCGTACTGGGCGCGCAGGACCCGCCGCAGCCGCTGCGCCAGCGCCAGCACCCGGCCCTTGCTCTCGCCCCGCAGGATGGTGCCGGCGATCAGGGCCGCCTTCGCATTGAGCGGCAGGCGCGCGGCGCCCGTCTCGAGCGCCTCTCCGAAGGCGCGGGCGAGTTCGCCGTCATAAACGCCGAGATGATTGGCGCCTTGGGTGCCCTGCTCGAACACCGTCGCGAGGCCGCCCTCGCAGGAGATCGGCGCGTGGATATCCGTCGCCTGCTTGTGCAGCGGCACCGAGGCCGCGTTGACCTTCGCCCCGAGACCAGTAAGCGACAGAGCGGCCGATCGGACCATTGCGTCCAGGCGCGGATCGGATCCCGCCCAGCCGAAGCCGTCATCGACGATGGCGATCCGAAGGCCGCCCAAACTCTCCTTCAGCGTGTCGGCGGCGGACCCTTCCATCGCCGGCACGCCGGCCTGGCGCGGATCGCTGTCGCTGTAGCCCGCCACCGCGTCGAGTAGCCGGGCGACGTCGCCGGCCGTCCGCGCCATCAGGCCGAGATGATCCATGGTGAACTCGGTCGCCACCGCGCCGGTATAGGGCACCAGACCGAAAGTCGGCTTCAACGCGGTGATGCCCGACCAGGCGGCCGGATTGCGGACCGAGCCACCGAGATCGGTGCCGAGCGCCAGATCCGCCTCGCCCGTCGCGAGCAGCACGCCGCAGCCGGACGAAGACCCGCCTGCCGAACGTGCCCTATCATAGGGATTGAGCACCGCCCCGGTGACGGAGGTGAAGCTCGAACCGGAATAGCAGAGGTCCTCGCAGACGGCGGTGCCGACCAGCTTCGCGCCCGCGTCGAGCGCCCGCTCAACGGCGAGCGCGCTCTTCGACGGCACGAAATCGCGCAGGAAATCGCCGCCGAGCGTCATCGGCACGCCGGCGACGGCGATCGAATCCTTGACGACAAGGCGCGCCCCGGCGAGTGGCCCGGCCAAGGTCCGCCGGTCCTCGCTGCGAAACATCCAGGCATGATGCTCGTCGGCGCCGCCGATGCGCTCGACGGTCCAGTCGACGGCCGGGGCCGGCTCGGCCCCGAACACCATCTCGGCCAGAGCCTCGATGCGGCCATAGGTTCGGCGTGTGTTGCCGACCGCCATCTCGATGCCGGCCACGTCATCGGCGCCCAGATGGAAGCGCTCGGCGACTCTCGCAATCTCGTAGGCGTCGTTGCGCTTGGCGACGGTCATCGGGCCGCCGCCGTCGCTTCGAGCACGCGGCTCGCCTCGATGAACGGCTCGACCGGGATGCGGGTAACACCTGCGCCGATGCGGCCATGGCCCGGCAGGCGGTGCGACAGGCCGTTGTTGATCATCGGAGCGATGCCGGTCTCGCGGACCCGGTGCACGTTGATGCCGATCGGGCTGCCGCGGTGTTCCTCCGCCGGGATCAGGAAGCGCGAGCTGGTGCCCGAGCAGATCTGGCGCATCTCGGCGACCATGCGCGTGCCTTGTTCGACGGTGCCGCCGATGAAGGACATGATGGCGGGGGCAGCCGACATGGCGAAGGCGCCGAAACCGGCCGTCTCGGAGATCATCGAGTCGCCCATGGTCGGGTTGACGTCTTCCATCTTGCCGCCCGGGATCAACTTGGGCTCGCCGATCGGCGACGGGCACAGGAACCAGCGATCCCCGAGACCGCTGACCCGGATGCCGAATTCGCGGCCATTGCCGGACATGGTGGTGACAACAGGGCTGTCGGCGATGTCGGCGGCGGCGAGCGTCAGCGCCTTGGCGGCGGAGATGGCGAAGGGCAGCGCGAAATGGCCGTTGCCGGCCATGATGGCGACGGTCTTCGCCACGGCAGCGCGATTCCTGCCGCTGGCGATCAGGGCGGGCGCCAGTCGGACGATCAGGCTGGCCGTGGTGGCGACCAGACGATTGTGGCAATCGTCGCCGCGCCGAAGCCCCTCCGCGACCATGTCGGCAAGTTCAATCGGATCGGTCGCCTGGATGGCGTCGTCGAGAACGCCGGCCATGTCGGTCGCCATCCAGCGAAGTCGCGCCAGCGTCTCGTCATCATAGGAGCCGTAGCGGACGGCGCCGCCGGTACCCTCGTTCAGCGGTGAGAACGTCGTATGGCGGGTCGATTTCGCGACTACAACCGGCATGCTCGGCGTGATGACGCCGGCCATGGCGCCGAGCGCGCCGGCGTCATGGCAGGGGAGCAGTTCCAGTTCGCCGGCGTCGAGGATCGCCTCGGCCTCGGCAACGTCTTTTGCCTCGCCCTCGAAGATCAGACCGCCGATCAGCGCCCCGCGCATGGGTCCCGGCACATCCTCCAGGCGGATCGGCGGTCCGGCATGCAGGAAGCGGCGCGGGCCGACCTCTTTCGTCACGTCACCCGCCGCACGAACCCCGACGAGGTACACCTGCGTCGTATCAAGGGCTGCCACGGACTTCTCCGCAGCGGCGGAAGCGGCGTGGCTGGCGGAAAGAGTGAGTTCGGTCGTGTCGGACATCGTTTCAGTTCCTGCTGCTCGGAGGGGCCCGGCACGGTCGTCCCGCGCATTCGGCCGGTCTTGTCGGCCTTCCGAAGGCTCCAGGGCCTTCGGAAGGTCCATCACGGCGCACCTGTCCCGTCCGGACCTGCGCCGCAGGCCCGTCCTTCCAGATCGGCGGATGGTTGGTGCGGCTATTTCGGGATCGTCGTATCGATGCCCTTGACCAGGAAGTTCATGCCCTTGATGGCGCCGTCGTCGAGCGACGTGCCGGCCGGAACGGCTTCCTTGTCCTGGTTCGAGGTAATCGGACCGGTGAAGGGCTTGAAAGTGCCGGCGCGCATCTCATCCTGGCGTGCCAGGATCTGCGCCCGCTGCTCGTCCGAGAGATCCTTGTTGAGGCCGGCGACGGCGATCGCATTGTCGGCGATGCCGGCGAAGACGTCGTCGCCCTTGAAGTTGCCGGCCATCGCCTCCTCGACCTTCTTGATCATCACCGGGCCGAAATTGAGCTGGCCGGCGCAGAGATGCTTGGTCGGGGCGAACTTCGAATTGTCGCTATGGGTGACGGTGCCGTAGATGCCGAGCTGCTCGGCGGCGGCCATCGGCCCCGGGGTCCCGGGGAAGAGCGAGAAGACGACGTCGGTCCCCTGCGAGGCGAGAGATTCCGTCGACGCCTTCTCCATCGCTGGATCGAACCAGGAATTCAGCCAGATCACCTTAACCGGCTTCAGGTTGGCGTTGGCGCTCTGCGCGCCGAGCACATAGGCGTTCATGACGTTGAGCACTTCGGGAAGCGGGAACGCTGCGATGACGCCGAGCGTCTCGGACTTGGTCACCATGCCGGCGGCCATGCCGCAGAGGTAGGCCGCCTCGTAGTGGCGCGGCGTCAGCGTCGAGAAGTTCGGCGCGTTCATATAGCCGCCGATATGGACGACCGAGAGCTTCGGATAGCGCTTGGCCAGCTTCATGCCGTCCTGCTGGTAGCCGAATGAACCGAGCACCAGCATGTCGACGCCGTCGGCAGCCATCTTGTTCATGACGCGCGTCGCGTCCGGCCCCTCGCCGAGGCTGTTGACGAACTGGACCTCGACCTGGTCGCCGAATTTCTCCGCGATGGCGCGACCGCCGCGATCGAGTTCATAGGACCAGCCCAGTTCTCCGACCGGGTTTGGCAGCAAATAGCCGATCTTGAACGGATCGGCCTCGGCCGAAACGGTGAGCGCGATGCCCAGCGCGGCGGTAGCCAGCGCTGTCCTCATCCAGTGACGCATGTTGATTCCTCCCAGAATATGCGTTCCTCGCCCGGCGGCCCCTCAGCTCGCCGCTCGATAGCTTTCCCCGAGTGCTGCCGGGGCATTCAGGCGAACCCGAACCTTGTCGGCCGAAATGGCCACCAGCACGACAATGGTCAGGACGTAAGGCAGGCAGGTCATGAACTGGGCCGGAATGCCGATGCCCATCGCCTGCAGTGCCAGCCCGAGCAGCGATACCGCGCCGAACAGATAGGCGCCGACCGCCACACGTCCGGGACGCCAGGTGCCGAACACGACCAGCGCGACGGCGATCCAGCCACGCCCGGCGATCATGTCCTGCGACCAGAGCGGGGTCAGGACTGTCGAGGCATAGGCGCCGGCGAAACCCGCCATGACACCGCCGAACAGGATCGCCAGAAAGCGGACACCGACCGGCCGCATGCCGAGCGCATGGGCCGTGTTCGGGTTCTCGCCGATCACACGAAGCGTCAGGCCCGCCTTGGTGCGGTAGAGGAACCAGGCGACGAGGCCCGTCGCCGCGATACCGACATAGACGACGATGTCCTGCGTGAAGAGGATCTTGCCGAGCACGGGGATCTCGGAAAGAAGCGGTATCGCGATCTTGTCGATCCCCAGCAGCGTCGCCCCCTCGAAGGAGCGGCCGAGCAGGCTCGACAGCCCCAGTCCGAGAATGCCGACGGCAAGGCCCGCCGCCACCTGATTGGCCATGAAGCCGAGCACGAGCACGGCAAAGACGGCGGAAAGCAGCGCTCCACTGGCCGCGCCGGCGATGAAGCCGACGAGATGCGATCCCGACTGCAACGTCACCATGAAGGCGATGGCGGCGGAGAGCGCCATCATGCCCTCGACGCTCAGATTGAGAACACCGGATTTCTCGACGACCAGTTCACCGAGGGCGGCGAACAGCAGCGGTGTCGCGGTGGCGAAGGCGCCCGCCAGAACGAAGATGAGCGCGTCCATCATGCTGCCCCCCGCAGGCCGTCCGCTTGCGGAACGCGGCGAACCTCGTGCCGGACGAAGAAGTAGGAGGCCAGGTAGAAGACGAGCAACAATCCCTGGAACACCACCGGCGCCGAGGCCGGAATGCCCGCGCTCACCAGCGCGATGTCGCCGCCGACATAGACCAGCGCCATGAACAGGCCGGCGAAGAAGATGCCGATCGGATGCAGGCCGCCGAGGAAGGCCACGATGATCGCCGCATAGCCATAGCCCGGCGACAGGATCGGCTGCAGCTTGCCGATCGGCCCGGCGATCTCGCCGACCCCGGCAAGACCTGCCGCCGCGCCGCCGATCAGGAGCGACATCCAGATGGCGCGGCGCTGCGAGAACCCGGCATAGCGCGCGGCATCCGACGCCACGCCGCCCACCATCAGACGGAAGGCCGCGAAGCTCTTGGTGACGAAGACCCAGCAGCCGATTGTCACCACCAGCGTGATGATGACGGAGAGATTAGCGCGCACGCCGTCACCGCCAAAAGTCGGATAGAGGCCGGCGTCCGGAAACATCACCGATTGCGGGAAATTGTAGCCGGACGGATCCTTCAGCGGGCCGGTCAGCAGGTAGTAGAGCACCTGCTTGGCGATCTCGGTCAGCATCAGCGTCACGATGATCTCGCTGGCGTTGAAGCTGGCCTTCAGATAGGCGGCGATGCCCGCCCAGGCCATGCCGGCCAGCGCGCCAATCACGATCATGCCGGGCAGCATCCAGGCGGACTGGCTGTCGGACCAGAAGATCGGCAGCAGGCTGGCGCAGATGGCGCCGATGATGAGCTGGCCCTCGGCGCCGATGTTCCAGACGCGCGCGCGAAAACCAATCGCCAGGCCCTGCGCGATCAGGATCAGCGGACTCGCCTTGATCAGCACTTCGCCGAGATTGTAGCTCGACGACAGCGGCTCGATGAAGAAGCTGTAAAGCACGACGCCGGGATCGGCGCCGAGCGCCGAGAACATGACGACCATGGTGACGATCGACAGCACGATCGTCACCAGCGGTACGGCAAGCAGCGCCACGGGTGACGTCTCCGCGCGCGGAAGAGCGGTGAAGCCGAGGAAGCTCATTGAGCCGCCTCCGTCGCGATCTCGTCCCGGGCATCGAAAACGCCAACCATCATCTGACCGATGCGTTCCGGCGTCGTCGTCCGCGTATGGACCGGCGGCGACATCCTTCCCTCGAACATCACCGCCATCCGGTCGGAGATCTCGAACAGTTCTTCCAGTTCCTCGGAGATCAAGAGGATCGAAACACCCGCGTCCCGCAGATCGACCAGCTTCTGGCGCACCATCGTCGCCGCGCCGATATCGATGCCCCAGGTCGGCTGGGCGACCACCATGACTTTCGGCCGCAGCATCATTTCGCGACCGACGATGAATTTCTGCAGATTGCCGCCCGAGAGGCTCGACGCGTTGGAGCCGGAGCCGCCGCAGCGCACGTCCATCTCGCGAATGCAGCGCTCGGCGTGCTCGTCCCGCACCCGCTTGCGGATGAAGCCGCGCGCGACCATGCCGAGACGATGGCCGGTCAGGAGCATATTGTCGTTGAGCGACAATCCGGGCGCCGCCCCCCGGCCCAGGCGCTCCTCGGGAATGAAGGAAAGCCCCTGCCGGCGACGCTCGGCCGCCCCGAGATGACCGACGGCGTCTCCGAGGATCTCGATCTCGCCCTTGCGCGCGGCAGGCAACGTCTCCTCGCCGGACAGAAACCGTGACAACGCCTGCTGGCCGTTGCCCGATACGCCGGCGATGCCGAAGATCTCGCCGCGCCGGACTTCGAGACAGACGCCCTTCAGATTGACGGCATGGGGATCGCGCTCCCGCGTCGACAGGCCGCTCACCCGCAGCGCAATCTTCGCATCGGGCTTTGCCTCGGCATGGGTCGAGCGCGGAATATCGCGGCCGATCATCATCTTGGCCAGGCTACGCGACGTTTCTTCGCGCGGATCGACATGGCCGGTCACCTGGCCGTGGCGCAGGATCGTCGCCGAATGACAGAGCGCGCGGATTTCCTCGAGTTTATGGCTGATGTAAAGGATGGCGATGCCCTTGTCGGAGAGCATCCGCAGCGTCACAAACAGCTTCTCGACGGCCTGCGGCGTCAGCACGGAGGTCGGTTCGTCGAGAATGAGCAGCGATGGCTCCTGCAACAGGCAGCGCACCAGCTCCACCCGCTGCCGCTCGCCGACGGACAGCTTGTAGACGAGCGCATCGGGCTCGACCGCCAGCCCGAACGTCTCCGAGGCCGCGCGGATGCGACGCGAGAGATCGCGGATATCACCAGGCACCGTGAAGGAGATGTTCTCGGCGACCGTGATCGTCTCGAACAGGGAAAAATGCTGGAACACCATGCCGATGCCGAGCGCGCGGGCGCGCGCGGGGCTGGAGATTTCGGTCGGCCGCCCCTTCCAGTAGATCGTCCCGGCATTCGGCTGGGTCACCCCGAAAATGATCTTCATCAGGGTCGACTTGCCGGCGCCGTTCTCGCCCAGAACGGCGTGAATTTCGCCCGGACGAATATGGATGTCGATCTTGTCGTTCGCGATCAGCGAGCCGTAGCTCTTGGTGATCCCCTCAAGCCGCAAGAGGCTCTCGGGCTGTGCGCCAGACCCGGCGGCGCTGCCCGGGGAAATCAGCATGGAGCCAGACCGGGGATGCTGGGCGAAGACCGCGTATTTCCCTCGCCGCTCGAACCAAACTGCAAGATCGGTACGACCCAGACCGCCCAAAAGCGATAGCCCGAGACAATAGCCGCTTGCCTTATGGCGTAGCCATCAGCTTTCATAATATGATTACATTGAATCGATACTGTCCGCCCGGAAGAGCAAGACTTATCGACCGCAAAAAAGTCTGCGCTAACCCGTGTGTCCACGAGCTCTCCTCCCTAGGTGCCTTCAAGGTGCCTTCTTTTCTTATTGAGGAGGATTATAGGGGCGGTTAAGTTCCAAGATAGATTATTTTGATGGACCAATCGTTCGGGATCTTGGACGCAATGTCGTACCCCTATGAACTGAAAGACATCAGCTGCTTCTTGTGGATTGCACGCGCAGGTAGCATTTCTAGAGCCGCCACTACTTACAGCGTACCCAAGGCTACCCTCAGTCATCACCTGCGGCGGCTCGAGGACGCCCTGCAGGTGGAGCTGTTCGTCCGCAAGGCGAAGGGCCTCGAATTGACCGACGCCGGCAAGGAATATCTCGACAATTGCTCGGCGATTTTCGATTCCTGCGAGAACGCGGCGAGTGCCGCTCAGCGTGCGCATTCGACGATCAGCGGCCGCATCCGGATCGTCGCCAGCACGGCCTTCGGCACCTCGATCATCGGCGCGGCGGCGAGCTATTTCGCGACCTCGAACCCCAATATCGACTTCGATCTGCAAATGTATCCGGACGACAAGATCATCGCCGGACAATTCGATTTCGACTGCATGATCTTCGTCGGCGAACCACCGGCTTCCAGCCTGTTGCGGCGCAAAATGGGTGACGTTTCCTTCGGTCTCTACGCCAGCCCGCGCTTCGTCGAGGCGCATGGCATGCCCGCCTCGCTGGACGACATCAACCGTTCGAGTGGCGTCGTCTACATGCGCAACGGCATGCCCGAGCGCTGGGCGCTGCGCAACCAGCGCAACCTGGTGCACCTCGAGCCGCTGGCGAAATTCAACGTCAACGAATACTGGCTGGCGAAGTACTTCACGGTCGAGGGCCTGGTAATTGGATACCTGCCGGACTTCTTCGTGAAATACGAGGTCGAGCAGGGCGCGCTCCTGCCGCTGCTACCCGAATGGCGGTCCGACGACACGCCCGTCTATGTCATCTATCCGGCCCAGCGGCATCGCAATCCCCGCGTCATGAAGCTGGTCGACGCGATGTGCAACCGGTTCGAGGACTTCATCCGTTCGCCGATCTATTCGGTGACGCGGATCGATTATGGCCAGGGTTGAACGGGTTCCGAAAAAGCACGGCCGCAACCACAGCGTTCGGAAATCCTGAACGCTGTGGCTGCGGCCGTGGCCAATGGGAATGTGTGGTCAGTGGTGGTGGTGGTCGGCGCCCGGGAGCTTCTCGAACACTTCCGTGCCCTTGTTGATCCAGCGTATGCCGTCAGCGGCGACGACACTGTCCTCGATACCGACCGCGCCGATATAGGTGACCATGTACCAGACCAGTTCGGCGGCGAACATCGAGGGGTGCTGGCGGGGATTTCGGATACCGACCCGCTTGCCCCAGGCAATCAGCGCCGTCGCCATGTCGATCCGGTAACCATAGACCTGACCCGGCTCGTTGACCGGCGTGAAGGTGATCGAAAGCCCCGGAGTATCCTGCCAGATCTCGACACCATGAAACTGCATGTCCGGCCAGAACTGCCGCTCGCGGAGATGCTCTTCCTTGTCGTGGCCGCCATGGCGGACCGTGCGGTATTTCCGGGTGAGGATCGTGGAGATGTCGGTTCGGACGGCTTGGTCAAATGCGTCGACGTTTTCCATGGCTCGGTTTCTCATCACTGCATTGCGCTAAGGAAGACGGCGCGTCGACCAGATTGACGCGCCGGGGGTGTTTCAGCAGGGTTCGGCGACGCGCTGACGCGACCTCGCGTCGTCCTCGATCTGCTTGCGGTAGCGCATCACGGCCCGCGAGGCGTTGACGCCGGCGGCGGCGACGAGCTGGCCCTCCCTGTGAAACGTCAGCAAGGGATGTGTGCGATCCGCCGTCTCTTGCCTTTCGACATGATCGTGACCGTCGTGCCGGCCGACCATCTGCAGCTTGAGGCCATACTGATCCGACCAGAAATACGGGACGTCGGCGAAGGGTACCGGCTCCTCGCCGGAGCCCGGCAAGCTGTGCAGGAGGTTCCGTGCCGCCGCCCTTCCCTGCGCCGAGGCGCTGGTCCAGTGCTCGACGCGCATCACTGTGTCGTAGAAGGGATTGTGCCAGCGGGCGACATCGCCGGCGGCGTAGATGCCGGGATGTGAGCTCGCCAGCGTCGCGTCGCAGACGACGCCATCCGCGAGCTTCAGCCCCGAGCCCTCGAGCCACTCCGTCGCCGGGATCGAGCCGGCGCCGACCAGCACGAGATCGGTTTCGATGACCGAGCCATCCGACAACCGCGCCGCGGCGACCCGCCCGTCGCGCGCAATCAGTTCCTCGATCGTGACGCCGGTCATGACGTCGACGCCGTTGCGCTGGTGCATGTCGAGAACATATTCGCCGAGCACGGCGCCGAAGGTGCGGCCGAGCAAGGTGGGAGCGCCCTCGATAAGGGTGATCTCCAGGCCAAAACTGCGCATCGACGCCGCCAGTTCGCAGCCGATCAGGCCGCCGCCCAGAATGGCGATCCTGGGCTTGCCCGCCAATTCCGCCTTGATCGCCAGCGCATCCTCGAGCGTGCGCAGCCCGAGCACGCCGGCCATGCCACGGGTGATCGCGGGCATGCGGGCAACCGCTCCGGTGCAGACGACGAGACCGTCGAAGTCGATGGAACGGCCGTCCTCCAGCTTCGCGGTGCGCGCCGCCGCATCCAGCGACCGCAACTGGATGTCGCGGAGTATCCGGAGATTGCCGCGACTGTCCGCGATCTCGGGGAGAAACAGCTCGGAATAGTCCGACTTGCCCTGGATGAACTCCTTGGAAAGGGCGGGCTTGCTGTAGGAGCCCTCCTTCTCTCCGGTGACCCAGAGAATTTCGCCGGCATAGTCAGCCGCCAGCAATTCCGACACTGCGGAATAGCCGGCAAGCGAGCCCCCGGCGACAACGATCCGTCGAATAGCCTCGAATGCCATGGCGCCCAACGCAGGTTAGAGATCTTTTCGTGCCGCGATCGACGCGACGAGCCGGAACGAAGACACACCGGACTCGTCGCGTGATCGGCGGGTGGCAAGCCACACCGGGCCAGGCCTTGAGGAGCGAAGCAAAGCGACAGCCGTGCTTCGTTCCTCAAGGCGCCAGCCCGGATCCCGGCGCCTAGCCCTCGACCAGCTTCAGAGCCAGGATGGGGCAGGACGTCACCGCCTGCCGCACCCGCGCGCGGAGCTCGGAATTCTCCGGGATCGGCTCGGCGACGTGCAGATAGAGATCGTCATCGACGTCAAACACTTCCGGCGCGATGCCCATGCAGACGCCATTCCCGTCGCAGCTCTGCCGATTGACGATGATCTTCATATTTTCCTCCGCAATTTTCTTGAATGTTCGGATACGGACCCAGCGCGGGGCGATCACTCCTGGCGCTACTCGGCCGCTTCCTGCTGGACCTGTTCGCTGCGCACCTCGTTGGCGTAGTCGCGGTAACGCTTCGACAGCCACTGGTAGAACTGCAGCAGCGATTCCTCCTGGAACGAGTAGCGACCCGGCTTGCGGAACCGCGAGCGGTTGCCGCGTTGCACCGATTCCGTCGAGCTCGCATCCTGGTTGTGGAACAGCACCAGGCCGTCCTGGGCGATCTTGTAGAGATGCTCGAACAGCGGATGCTTGGTGCTCGCCTCCGGATAGAGATGGCCGATGCGCAGGTTGAGCTTGCCGGGGCCAGCCGGCAGGACGAGGTAGTAGAACAGGCCCTCGGGCACGGCGCCGAAGCCGAGATTCGGCGGGATCGACGCGAAGATGACCTCGTTGCGTTCCTTCTCGCCCAGCGTCTCGATGATCGGCAGCAGCGCCTTGCCGGTCGGGTTGAAGCCGGCGTCCGGATAATAGAAGCCAGTCGGGTGATAAACGGCGCCGTCATCCTCGTCGAATTCGACGAAGCTGGTCAGCCGGACGTGGGCGAAGTCATGCAGCATGCCGTGCAGATAGGCGCTGTGATACGGCTCGATGCCATTCTCGAGCTGCGGCTTCCAGTTCCACTCGCAGCCCTTGATCTCGGCGACAGGCATCGAGACCATCTCGGCGATGTTGTACGGCGCGAGCGCCTTCTCCAGCTTGTGCAGCGTCGGGGTCAGCGGCTTGGCGTTCGGATCCAGGTTCGTAAACACGAAGCCGTTCCAGATCTCGACCTTGTGCGAGGGCAGATGCGCCTCGGTCTTGAGTTCCTTCAGGCCGATCGTGTCGTTCATCGACGGCGCGGCGATCAGATGGCCGTCGAGGCCATAAGCCCAGGCATGGAACGGGCAGCGGAACAGGCGGCCCGCATTGCCCGATCCCTCGCACAGGATATGGCCGCGATGGGCGCAGATCGGCGTGAAGACGCGGATTTCCATGTTCGCGTCGCGAACCATGACCAGCGGCTCGTCGCCCATGTCGACACGGACAAAATCACCCGGCTTGGCGATCTCGTCGGTGCGGCCGAGGCAGAGCCAGCTGCGCATGAACACCGCTTCCTGCTCGAATTCATAGAATTCCGGATCGACGTAGCATTCGCGCGGCAGGTTGAAGCCGGTCTCCATGTTCTTGCAGCCGTCCTCGATCGTCTTGACGACTTCGAGGATGCGATCCGAAACGACCTTGCGGTCCTTCTTGTTGTTCGAGCTAGACGGACACTGAGACACTTGTTCCTCCGGTATCAAAATGGCGTGTTTCTTGTTGTTGGCGCCCGAGCGATGGATGCGCGCCGGCGGCAGGCGCGGCCATGGAAGGCCCGCCCTGACCGGCATCGCCGCCTGGGGAATCAATTCGACGGGAAGGCGAAATCCGATGGGGGTGATCCGAGCGAACGCAGACCGACGCCGCGGACGCGCGCGGGATCCGGCTCCCGATCCAGGTCGGTCGAGACAAGGCTCACGGAATGATTGGTCAGGGGGCTGCGGATCCGGTCGACGGGGAATACCGTCTGCGGATCCGAGGGCCGATTGTCGGCAATCGTCCTGTGCATCTTCATCATCGCTCCTGGACGGCAGATCAGGTCACCTGGAACACCGCGTCGCGAGGGACGACGATGCGTGGCTGGCCGTGTGGGTAGCAGGACGATAGGAAGCTCAGGCTGTTCGGAATAGACCTTCGATTTGGACGTGTCGTCCAGATTACCGAACGATCGATGTGGCTCGTGCCAGCCCCGGAGTCGCGCCCGATACGGACGCGGCGAGGCCTCGCTCAGACGAAGTAGGAGGTCGGCGAAACGGCGTGGGTGGCGCGGAAGGCGGCCAGGCGCTCGGCCGCTTTCTCGCTCGATGCCTGCAGATGCGCCTTCAGGAGATGCTTGGCGGAGCCGACATCCTGGCGCGCCATCGCCTGCATGATCTCGAGATGTTCTTCCATGAACGAATCGAAGAAGGGCTGGCGTTGCAGGGCGACCTGGAAGTGCTTGCCGGAGACGAGGATGCAGCGCGTGCGCTTCAGCGCCTCGACGATTTCTGGATTGCCGCCATAGGCAAGGCAATCGATGTGCAATTCCCCCTCCAGCACGTCGAGCTCGGCGATGCCGGCATCGTCCGAACGGTTGATGCCGTCCTGCAGGCGGGCCGCCATGCCGGCCAGGACCTTCGGCGGAATGGCGCCGATGGCGGTCTCGAGCGCCGCCGGTTCGAGCAGCATGCGCAATTCGTAGAGATCCTGGAACCGCGCCTCGTCGAGCGGGATGATCCACCAATGCGATTTCTCGCCCTTGGTGACGATGCCGACCTGCTGGGCGTGGATCAGCAGATCGCGCGCCACGGTGCGGCCAACGTCGAAATGACGCGCCAGCGCCAGTTCGTTGACGCGGAAACGGCCGAAGACCGAGCGCAGAATCACCTCGCGCTCGAAATCGTAATAGAGCGACTGCCAGGCGAAATGCTTCGGCGGCAGGGCCGCCTCCGCATCCATGTCCAGCATGTCGGCCGTAATCTTCAGGCGCTTCGGCTCGCCGGCCTTGCCGACGAGGAGCCCGCGGCCGTCGAAACGGCTGAGCAGGCCCTCCTCTTCCAGCCGGGCGAGCGCCTGCTTCACCGGCGAGCGGCTCGATCCGAAGATCGAGGCAAGCGGTCCCTCGAGCAGCACCGTGCCTTCCGGCAGACCGCCGGTCTCTATGCCACGGCGCAGCCGCTCGGTGATGGAGGCGTAGGCGGGCGTGCGATCGACGCCGCCGCCAGCCCCCTGCCCGCCGGCGCCGCGTCCGCCTTTTGCGACCGTCAGGTCACCGCGCCGATCTGCCATGGTACGAACTCATTGTCGCCAAACCCGAAATCTTCGCTGAGGGTGTGCTGACCGGAAGCGATGGCAATCACCGCCTCGAAGATCCGCTGGCCGGCCGCCTCGATCGTGTCGTCGCCCGTGACGATGCCGCCGCAGTTGACGTCCATGTCGTCCTGCATGTGCTCGTACATCTCGCTATTGGTGGCGACCTTGATGCACGGCGCAGGCTTGAAACCGGAGACCGAGCCTCGCCCCGTCGTGAAGACGATGACGTTGCAGCCCCCCGCGACCTGCCCCGTTACCGCTACGGGATCGTAGCCGGGTGTATCCATAAAGACAAACCCGCTCTGGTCGATCAGCTCGGCATATTCATAGACGGCGGCGAGCGGCATCGTGCCGCCCTTGGCGACGGCGCCGAGCGATTTTTCCAGGATGGTGGTGAGCCCGCCGGCCTTGTTGCCATGCGAGGGATTGTTGTTCAGTTCGGCACCGTTCTTGACGGTGTAGTCTCGCCACCAGTCGATCCGGTCCATCAACTTCTGCGCCACTTCCGGCGTCTGGGCGCGGCGGGTCAACAGATGCTCGGCGCCATAGATTTCCGGCGTCTCGCTCAGGACCGCGGTGCCGCCATGCTGGACGAGAAGATCGGCCGCGTAGCCGAGCGCCGGATTGGCGGAGATGCCGGAATAGCCGTCCGAGCCGCCGCACTGCAGCGCCAGCTTGATGCCCGAAAGTGGTGCTGTGGTGCGCTGCATCGCATTCGCCACCGGCAGCATCTCGCGGATGATCTCGGAGGCGATCTCGACCGTCTTGCGGGCGCCGCCGAGGCGCTGGATCGTCATGGTGCGCAGCATCGGCCCTTCGGCAAGGCCGAACTTCTCCAGGATGGGCTCGATCTGGTTGGTCTCGCAGCCGAGGCCGATCATCAGGATGCCGGCGAAGTTCGGGTTCTTCGCATAGCCGCTCAGGGTGCGGATCAGATATTCGTAGCCCTCGGCCTTGGTCGAGATGGCGCAGCCGGTGCCGTGCGTCAGCGCGACGACGCCGTCGACATTGTCGAAGCCGGCGAGGCCGCCGCCGCGATTGAAGCCGTCGGCGATGGCGCGCGAGACGGTGGCCGAGCAATTCACCGAGGTGATGATGCCGATAAAGTTGCGGGTGCCGACGTCGCCATTCGGGCGGACATAGCCCTCGAAGGTGCGGCGCTCGGCTTCCGGCAGCAACGGCGTCGGCCGGCCGTCGACCGCGAACTCATGCGTCACGTCGCTGTCCTGCATGGCGAGATTGTGCAGATGCACGTGCTCGCCCGGCTGGATCGACGCGCTCGCCGTGCCGATCACCTGACCATATTTCAGCACGGGCTCGCCCGCCTCGATCGGCTGGGTCGAGATCTTGTGGCCGCTCGGAATCTCGTCGCGCGCCACGACATTGCTGCCCGGCAGGACGGTTCCGGCGGGAATGACCGCGCGGGCCACGCTCACATTGTCTTTCGGATTGAGCAGGATCACGGGGGACGACGGAGCTGGCATGGACATGTTCATTTCCGCTAAAATGGTTATTGCGTGCACCAATCAATCATGTTAGATGTCTTCTAGTCAACAGATTAATAACAATAACCCACGGGAAATCGGCGCGACCGGCGAGAACATTTTCAATATACGATCGACATATATCGTATATTTTTCAAATCGATCGCCACGCTCCAAACTTACAATCAATCAATACAAGCCTGTTTCGATTTTAATCGTTACGGAATGCGTGGGATTGTGCCTTGTCGTACGAATTCGATTTCTCGTTTCTGAATGAGTATCTGCCAGAGCTTTGGCATGGAATCTGGCTGACGATCGGGATGACCTTCGTCTCGATCGTTCCGGGCTTCGCGCTCGGCACCGGTTGCGCCATCGGCCGCCTCTATGGCCCGCCCTGGGTGCAGCGCATCGTCACCATCTATGTCGAGGGCATCCGCAACACGCCGCTGATCATCCAGGTGTTCTGGCTGTTCTTCGGGCTGGCGGTGCTGCAGGTGCGGGTCGGGCCGTTTCCGGCCGCCGTCATCGCGCTCGTCATCAATGTCGGCGCCTATACGGCGGAGATCATGCGGGCCGGCTTCATGAGCATTCCGAAGGGCCAGCTCGAGGCCGCCGCCTGCCTGGCGCTGAAGCCGAGCCAGAGCCTTTGGTCGGTACAGCTGCCGCAGGCGGTCGAGCGGGTCTATCCGGCGCTCGTCAGCCAGTTCGTGCTGATGATGCTGGCGACCTCGATCATGTCGCAGATCTCGGCCGAGGAACTCACCGGCGTCGCCTACATGATCCAGTCCTTCACCTTCCGCGGCTTCGAGGTCTATCTCGTCATCGCCGT
The DNA here is from genome assembly GCF_000380505.1 of Kaistia granuli DSM 23481. GTDB lineage: Bacteria > Pseudomonadota > Alphaproteobacteria > Rhizobiales > Kaistiaceae > Kaistia > Kaistia granuli. The sequence continues at coordinate 417,023 of NZ_AQYH01000006.1, forward strand.
CATCTACTTCGTCATGGCCTGCCTGCTCCGGCTGACCCTGCTCGGCGTCGCGCAAGTCTCCTTCCCGCGCAAGCGCCGCCTCGGCACGCCGCTCTGAGCGATGACGCCTCCCCAAGCCAGCCTCCCCTCGACGCACGGATCCCGCCCATGTTCGGACTGACCATCGAGCAGATCGCCTTCATCTTTCGCGGCGCCGGCTGGACCATCGTCCTGTCGCTGCTCGGATTTGTCGGCGGCACCATCTTCGGATTGCCGGTGGCGCTGGCGCGCGCCTCGCACAACCGGGGCCTGAACCTGGTTTCCGGCCTGTTCGTCCAGCTCGTCCAGGGCATCCCGCTGCCCGTCATCATGTTTGTCGTCTATTTCGGCATCTCGATCGGCGGCTATGACGTGCCGGCGCTGGTCGCCGCCGGCATCGCCATGACGCTCTATTCCAGCGCCTATCTCGGCGAGATCTGGCGCGGCTGCATCCAGGCGGTGCCGAAGACGCAGTGGGAGGCCGGCGAATGCCTGGCGCTGACCAATTTCCAGCGCTTCGTCTACGTGATCCTGCCGCAGGCGCTCCGCATCGCCGTGCCACCGACGGTCGGCTTCCTCGTGCAGATCGTGAAGAACACTTCCTATGCGGTGGTGATCGGCTTCTTCGACCTCACCTACTCGGCCAAGGTCATCAATAACTCGACCTTCATGCCGTTCACCGTCTTCACCATCGCGGCGCTGATCTATTTCGCGATCTGCTTCCCGATGTCGGTCATGGCGCGCCGTTTCGAGCGCCGGCTGAACCGGAGCTGAGGGCACCATGAACGCGGCAACGAAGATCTCCACTGCCACCGCAAGCGCGACAGAGACCCAGATCATGACCCGATCCGATACCCCCCTCGTGCGCTTCCAGGGTGTACGCAAGAGCTTTGGCGAACTCGAAGTCCTGAAGGGCATCGACCTGGAAGTCGTCTCCGGCGAAGTCGTGGCGCTGATCGGCCGCTCGGGCTCGGGCAAGAGCACGGCGCTGCGCTGCGTCAACGGCCTCGAACGGATCAACGCCGGCGCGCTCACCGTCTGCGGCCGCGAACTGCACAGCGGCAAGGTCGATCTGCGCGACCTTCGCCAGGACGTCGGCATCGTCTTCCAGAGCTACAACCTGTTCCCGCATCTGACGGTCGAGCAGAATGTGACTTTGGCGCCGCGCAAGGTGCACAAGATCGGCGCCGCCGAGGCGCGCGACCTCGCCGATACGGTGCTGGCGCAGGTCGGGCTGTCGGACAAGGCCAAGAACTATCCCGAGCAGCTCTCCGGCGGCCAGCAGCAGCGCGTCGCCATCGCCCGCTCGCTCGCCATGCGCCCGAAACTCATCCTCTTCGACGAAGTGACCTCGGCCCTCGACCCGGAACTGACCGGCGAGGTGCTGCGCGTCATCGAGAAGCTCGCCGCGGGGGGCATGACCATGATGCTCGTCACGCACGAGATGGCATTCGCCCGCTCCGTCGCCGACCAGGTGGTGTTCATGCACCAGGGCCGGATCTGGGAGAGCGGCAAGGGCGACATGCTCGACAAGCCTCAGACGCCGGAACTGCGCCAATTCGTCGGCAACGGCCTTTGAACGGCGCCTTGCGCGCCAACACACATCTACCAAGCGGAGGAATAGCAATATGATGAAGCGTCTTCTCGGCGGCGTCGCGCTGTCGCTCGCCCTGTGCGCCGGCGCGGTCTCGGCTCAGGCCGATACCCCGGAAGCCATCAAGGAGCGCGGCACGCTGCGCGTCGCCGTCGATATCGGCCATCCGCCCTACGGCATGCTCGACGCCCAGGCCAAGGCCACCGGCTCGGACATCGAGACGGCGCAGCTGCTCGCCGACGATCTCGGCGTGAAGCTGGAAGTCGTTCCGGTCTCCGGCGCCAACCGCGTTCCCTTCCTGCTCGCCAACAAGGCCGACGTCGTCATCGCCTCGTTCTCCGTCACGGAAGAGCGCAAGAAGGTCGTCAACTACTCGAAGCCCTACGGCGTCATCCCGGTCGTCGTCTCGGCACCGAAGGCGATCGCACTGACCTCGACGGCCGAACTCGCCGGCAAGGATATCGCCGTTGCCCGCGGCACCACCGCCGATATCGAGCTGACCCGCGCCATCAAGGAAGCCGGCGCCGCGGCCAACATCGTGCGCTACGAGGACGAGGCGACCACCAACACCGCCGTCGCCACCGGCCAGCAAGACGTGTTCGCGGCAGCGCTCTCGACCGCCAACTCGGTCGCCGAGCAGAACGCCCCGAAGGGCCTCGAGGTCAAGCTTACGCTCGCCGCCTATCCGATGGCGATCGGCCTGCGCAAGAACGATCCCGAGCTGAAGACCTGGGTCGACGAATGGGTCGTCACCAATTTGAAGAACGGCAAGCTGAACGACATCTACGTCAAGTATTTCAACCAGCAGCTGCCGGACAACATCCCCGAGTAGTCGGAGGACGGCGCGGGGGTGACCTCCCCCGCGCCACCATCGCGCGCGGGCGAACCGCCGCCTCCGGAGACCGGCCGATCTCGCTATCCTTCCGGCCGCGCATTTCAGCACAGACAAGGCGAACCGCAATGAATGAGACCGGAGAGATCACCGGCCGGACCCGTGTGCTCGGCATCCTCGCCGACCCGATCGCCCATGTGAAGGCGCCTCCCGGCATCAACCGCATCGCCCGCCAGCGCGGCCGCGACGCCGTCATGGTCCCCTTCCAGGTCGCTCCCGAGCACCTCGCCCAGTTCGCCGATTCCCTGCGCAACTTGAAGAGCTTCGACGGCGCCATCATCACAGTGCCGCACAAGGGGCCAATGGCCCAGCATTGCGACGAGGTGAGCGAGCACGCGCGCGCCGTCGGCGCCATCAACGTCATCCGCCGCGATCCCGACGGCCGCCTGATCGGCGACGCCCTCGACGGTACCGGCTTCGTCGCCGGCCTGGCGGTCGCTGGTATCGCGATTGCCGGTCGCAGCGCCTATCTCGCCGGCGCCGGCGGGGCGGCGAACGCCATTGCCTTCGCGCTGGTCAGCGGCGGCGTATCGAAGCTGACGATCGCCAACCGCACTCGCGCCAAGGCCGAAGCCCTGCGCGACCGCATCCTGGCCTTGCATCCCGGCGCGATCATCGCGGTCGGCGATGGCGATCCGAGCGGCCATGACCTTATCGTCAACGGCACGTCGCTCGGCATGCGTCCGGACGACGCCTCGCCGCTCGACACCACGCGCCTGACGCCCGACATGATCGTCGCCGAGGTGATCATGGTGCCGGAGATGACGCCGCTGCTGCAGGCCGCCCAGGATAGGGGCTGCCGCATTCATCTCGGGAAACCGATGCTGGATCAGCAGCTTGAGCTGATGGCCGACTTCTTCGGGCTGTAGTTCGTCCCATCGCGGCTACTCGCTCTGGCGACGGCCGCACGCCCTGCTTAATAGGGCAGCACCGATAGAACGGGCTGTCCGCCTAGCGGGTCGGCGCCCGGCGGGCGAATTGCGGCTTCTCCTCGAAGAAGTCCGGATATTGCTCGCGCAGGCTCGGCAGGCGGGGCAGCAGGTCGCGGACATGGACGCGCATCGCCTCGCGCGCGTCCTCGGGTCGGTGCTCGCAGATTGCCTCGACGACCGTGGTATGCTGGGCGACGACGCGTTGCGAGGTATCGATTTCGGGCAGCGTCAGATAGCGCACCCGGTCGAGATGGCCGCGCGCCTGCTCGACCGGACGGCCGAGACCGCGCAGCCCGGCAACCTCGCAGATGAGACGATGCGTCTCCTCGTCGAGCAGATGGAACTCCGGCCACCTCTCGGCCTGCAGCGCCGCCGCGTGGCGCGCCAGCACGGCGCGCAGCCGGATGATGCCGTCCTCGTCGATGATGCGCGCGGCGCGCTCGGCCGTGGCGCATTCGATCGCCTCGCGCAGGAACTGCGCCTCCAGCAGCGCTTCCATGCGGATGGGCGCGATCACCGTCGTCAGCTGCGGATAGCTGATCAGAAGCCCCTCTTCCGCCAGGCGGATGAAGGCCTCGCGGACCGGGGTGCGGCTGACCGACAGGCGCGTCGCCACGTCCTGCTCGGAGATCGGCCGGTTGGGCTCCAGTTGCAGCGAGATGATCGCCCGGCGCAACAGGCTGTAGACCTGCAGCGAAGCCCGCTGCTCCCGGCTCAGATTGGCGTCATCCAGAATGGCACCCAGCGATTGGCCGACTGGCTCCGTCATCGGTTCCGTCCCATGCTTTTTTTTGTTTGGCGCTTATGTGCCGTTTCATCGGTTTTCGCCCGAACCGGGTGAAAAACCAAGCATTTGCGCGAATTCGGCCTTCCGTTAGGGCGGCTTGTTAACGCATATTGTCATTCACAGTGGACTAGAATACTAGTGCCGGGACGCAAAAAGAGGCAACAGGTGCCCGGTTGGAAGTCAGGCCTCGGCCGGACAGCCCGCCATGGGAAACGGTCAGGCTGCGCGGCAACGGCCCGCGCATTTGTCCAGCATTCCTGAGCAAGGCCCGCGCGCGCCGGTTCATTGCCGGCGAAACGCTACTCATGCCTCCGGGAGGGGGCGATCGACCAAGGCAATGGAATGAACACCACAGACCTCAGGACTTGGACGACCGGAACACCGATCTCGCATCGGGTTCATGGCGCCGTCGAGTCGAGCCGGCCGGTCGTTCCCGGCAGGGGCAGGCCTGCCGCACGGCGCCGGCATCTCCGCCGGTTAGCTATGTCGGATTGCCACAGGGCCCAGGTCTTGCGGTCCCAGTCGACGGAGACTATGCCGCCGCCCATCGATACGGCCAGCGGATTTCCAAGGCGCAGCGCGCCATCGGAACGATCCGTGACCGGCAGCCGCTAGCCGCGCCGCACGCGATCTCGCCCCAATCCTTACCGAGCCACCAACAGCGCAGGCGACGGGATGCTCTCATACTCGTTTGATTTCTCTTTTCTTCTGACGACCTGGCCCGCGTTTATGCGCGGCGCCTGGCAGACGATCTTGCTCGCAGGAACGTCGATCGCCATCGGCTTCTTCGTCGCCCTCATCTGCGCCATCATCCGTTCTGGCAAGAACAAGCTCGCCTCCGGGCTGGTCGGCGTCTATGTCGAGGTGATCCGCAACACGCCGCTGCTGGTCCAGATCTTCATCGTCTATTTCGGCCTGCCGAGCATCGGCCTGAGGATGTCAGCCGAGACCGCGGCCGTCATCGCCCTGGTGATCAATACCGGCGCCTATGGCAGCGAGATCATCCGCGCCGGCATCGAGTCGATCGCCAAGGGCCAGCTCGAAGCCGCGGAATGCCTCGGCCTCAACAAGTTCCAGGTCTACTGGCACATCATCCTGATTCCGGCGGTCGAGCGCGTCTATCCGGCGCTGTCGAGCCAGTTCGTGCTGTTGATGCTGTCGTCGTCGATCACTTCGCAGATTTCCGCGCAGGAACTGACCGCCGAGGCGAACCTGATCCAGTCCGAGACCTTCCGCTCGTTCGAGGTCTACCTGATCGTCGCGGCCATCTATCTGGCCCTCTCCGTCCTCTTCCGCGTCGTCCTGTGGGCCATCGGCGAAGTCGCCTTTGTCCGCCGCCGCAAGCTGCGCACCTGAGGTGAGATGACATCATGATCACGTTTTCCTCCACCCATCTCATCTATCTGATCGAAGCCGCCCGCTGGACGCTGCTTCTGTCGGTGCTCGCCTTCATAGGCGGCGGCATACTCGGCCTGGTGCTGGCGCTCGGCCGCGTTTCCGAGCACAAGCCCCTGCGCTGGCTGTCGGCCGCCTATATCCAGATCATCCAGGGCACACCGCTGCTGGTGGTGCTGTTCCTTTCCTATTTCGGCCTGTCGATCCTCGGCCTCGACATCCCGCCGATCGCCGCCGCCGGCCTGTCGCTGACGCTCTACACCTCCGCCTTTCTCGGCGAGATCTGGCGCGGCTGCATCCTCTCGGTGCCGAAGACCCAGTGGGAGGCGTCGAACTGCATCGGCCTCTCCCGCGCCCAGCAGTATCGCTACGTGATCCTGCCACAGGCCGCCCGCATCGCCATCCCGCCGACGGTCGGCTTCATGGTGCAGATCATCAAGAACACGTCGATCACCTCGATCATCGGTTTCGTCGAGCTCGCGCGCGCCGGCCAGATCGTCAACAACTCGACGTTCCAGCCGTTCATCACCTTTGTCTTCGTGGCCATCATCTATTTCGCGATGTGCTACCCCCTCTCTCTCGCCAGCAGACATTTCGAAAGGAAGCTCAATGTCGGTAAATGAAGCAGCCGGCACGAGACCTCGGAACGAAGCCGTGCCGGGCGCCGAACCCATCATCGTCGTCGACAGCGTTTCGAAGAGTTTCGGCCCCCTCCAGGTCCTGCACGGCGTCTCGCTCGAGATCGAGCGCGGCACCATGGTCGCGATCGTCGGGCGCAGCGGATCCGGCAAGAGCACCTTGCTGCGCTGCATCAATGCGCTCGAGGAGATCAACGGCGGCACGATCAAGGTCTGCGGCCACATGGTCAGCATGTCGGATCGCGCGTCGGTCAAGCGCCTGCGCTCCGAAGTCGGCATGGTGTTCCAGAGCTACAACCTGTTCCCGCACCTGAACGTCCTGCGCAACATCACGCTGGCGCTGACCGCGGTGCAGAAGAAGTCCCGCGCCGACGCCGATGCGATCGCGCACAAGGTGCTCGGCCTGGTGGGACTGGCGGACAAGGCCGAGGCCTTTCCGGAGCAGCTTTCGGGCGGTCAGGCGCAGCGCGTGGCCATCGCCCGCTCGCTCGCCCTGTCCCCCAAGGTGCTGCTGTTCGATGAAGTGACCTCGGCGCTCGATCCGGAACTGACCGGCGAAGTGCTGAAGGTCATGGAAGATCTCGCACGTGACGGCATGACCATGGTCCTCGTCACGCATGAAATGGCCTTTGCCCGCCGTGTCGCCGACATCGTCGTCTTCATGCATCAGGGCAAGGTCTGGGAGGCGGGCCCGCCCGCGGAGCTCTTCGCAGATCCGAAAACCCCGGAACTGCGGCAGTTTCTGAGCAGCGGTCTCTGACGTTCTAACTGGAGGTATCGTAATGAAGTTTCTGACCAAGATGGCGCTCGCCGCGACCATCGCTCTCGGCGCCGCCGGCGTCGCCAAGGCCGACGTTCTTGCCGACATCAAGGCCAAGGGCGAGATCGCGATCGCGATCGACCTCGGCGCGCCGCCATGGGGCATGACCGATGCCAACCTGAAGCCGGCCGGTGCCGACGTTGACGTCGCCAACAAGCTGGCGGCCGATCTCGGCGTCAAGATGAAGCTCGTCGAGGTGACCGGTCCGAACCGCGTGCCCTTCCTGCTGACGAACAAGACCGACATCGTCATCTCGTCCTTCGCGATCACGCCCGAGCGCGCCAAGGTCGTCGACTTCGTCCCCTACTCGGTCAACCGCCTGATCGTGTTCGGACCGAAGGGCGTCGAGATCAAGTCGCTCGAGGACCTCGCCGGCAAGCGCGTCGGCGTCGTTCGCGGCAACCTGCAGGACACCGAGCTGACGAAGAAGGCTCCGGCCGACACCAAGCTCGTCCGCTTCGATGACGACGCGACCACCATCACCGCCCTGATGTCCGGTCAGGTCGACGCCATGTGCGCGCCCTACGGCATGTACCTGACGCTGGCAGAGCGCTACCCGGCCAAGGAACTCGAGCCCAAGGCCGAGGTCGTCCAGCAGCCGCTCGGTATCGGCCTGCGCCAGAACGAGCCGGAAATGAAGGCCTGGCTCCAGGATTGGGTCAAGAAGGGCGCCGCCGACGGCTCGCTCTCCACGATCTTCGAGAAGTACATGGGCGCCAAGCTCGACCTGGCACCGTTCCTGGCCGAAGCGAAGTAAGCATCGCGCCATCTGCGATCTGAAATGGGGCTGTCGCATCTCGGTGCGGCAGCCCTTTTTGATTGAGGTACGGAACCGGGCCAGCGCGATCGAATGGTCGGTGGCTTGAAGAAGCGCTTCGCCACGGGCCCTATCGGCTCAGTTGGCCATGCCCGGCTGGGCGACGGCGCAGCGGCAGGCGAGCCGGACACCCGGCCCCTCCGCTTCGGCGGGAATCAAGCGGACCCCGCCATCCTCGAAAGCCCGAATCAGCAGGGTTTCCGTGGCGCGGTGAATCGCATGGCGATTGCACTCGAAGTCCTTGATCGTGCTGCGCGACACGCCCGCGATCGTCGCGAGGTGCTCCTGCGTCCAGTTGAGCAGACCCCGCGCAGCCCGACATTGCTCCGGAAGCAAATTCATCGTTTCATGCCTTGCCTAACCTCTGCCAAGTCAACCATAATGGGTGAGATCAGGCAATGGGTGCCTGACTGACAGCGGGCCATTGCAAATAATGACGGACGACACATCGCTGATTCTGATGGTCGGCCTGCCGTTCGCCGGAAGCGTCCTTGCTGCAATTCTTCCCACCCATGCCCGCAACGCCGCCGCCGGCCTCGCCGGCGCCGTCGCGCTGATCTGCATCGCGATCGCGGCCTTCCTCTATCCAACCGTCGCCCATCATGGCGCGGTGACCAGCAATATCGAGTGGATCCCGTCTCTCGGCCTGAATTTCACGCTGCGGATGGATGGTTTCGCCTGGCTGTTCGCCATGCTGGTGAGTTCGATCGCCCTGCTCGTCGTCCTCTACGCGCGCTACTACATGTCGCCGGAAGACCCGGTGCCACGGTTCTTCTCGTTCTTCCTGGCCTTCATGGGCTCGATGCTCGGTATCGTGCTCTCGGGCAACCTGATCCTGCTCGTCGTGTTCTGGGAAATGACGAGCATCTTCTCGTTCCTGCTGATCGGCTATTGGCACCATAATGCCGGGGCGCGCGACGGCGCCCGCATGGCGCTGACGATCACCGGCATCGGCGGGCTCGGCCTCCTGGTCGGCGTGCTGCTGATGGGTCATATCGTCGGCAGCTACGACCTCGATCGGGTGCTGTCTTCGGGCGAGCTGATCCGCTCGCATCCGCTCTACGTGCCGACGCTCTGCCTGGTGCTGCTCGGCGCGCTGACCAAGAGCGCGCAGTTCCCGTTCCATTTCTGGCTGCCCAACGCCATGGCGGCGCCGACCCCCGTCTCGGCCTTCCTGCATTCGGCCACGATGGTGAAGGCGGGCGTCTTCCTCATGGCCCGGTTCTGGCCGGTTCTCGCCGGCACAGAGGAATGGTTCTGGATCGTCGGCCTCGCCGGCATGAGCTCGTTCCTGCTCGGCTCCTATTTCGCCATCTTCCAGCAGGACATCAAAGGCCTGCTGGCCTATTCGACGATCAGTCATCTCGGCCTGATCACCATGCTGCTGAGCCTCGGCAGTTCGCTCGGCGCCGTCGCCGCCATCTTCCACATGATGAACCACGCCACCTTCAAGGCGTCGCTGTTCATGGCGGCCGGCATCATCGACCACGAGACCGGCACGCGCGACATGCGGAAGCTGAGCGGATTGTTCCGCTTCATGCCGTTCACCGCGACTCTGGCCATGGTGGCGAGCGCGGCGATGGCCGGCGTGCCGCTCCTGAACGGCTTCCTATCGAAGGAGATGTTCTTCGCCGAGACGATCGAGACGCATGTCAACTCGATCCTCGACACGGCCGCGCCTTATGCCGCCTTCCTCGGCAGCGCCTTCGCGGTCGCCTATTCGCTGCGCTTCATCCACAGCACCTTCTTCGGACCACCACCGACCGACCTGCCGCACGAGCCGCACGAGCCGCCGTTCTGGATGCGCTTCCCGATCCTGCTGCTGGTGCTGACCTGCCTCGTCGTCGGCATCCTGCCGGGCTACACGATCGGCCCGTATCTGCACACGGCCGTGGTCTCGGTGCTGGGCGCGGCAACGCCGGAATACAGCCTCGCCATCTGGCACGGCTTCAACCTGCCGCTGATCATGAGCCTCGGCGCGCTCGTCTGCGGCGTCATCTTCTTCTATTGCCTCAAGACCTACCTCGCCACGTCCGAGGAAGGACCACCCTATTTCCGCCGCCTGCAGGGCCAGCGCATCTTCGAGCGCGTCATGGCGTCGATCTCGTGGCGCTGGGCCCGCTTCCTGGAAGCCAATCTGGGCACCCGCCGGCTGCAGCCGCAGCTGCGACTGCTGGTCGTGGTGGCGCTGATCGCCGCGACCTGGCCGATCTGGGCGCAGGGACTCGATTGGCGGCCGCCGACGCTCGCCGGCGCCGATCCGGTCTTCGTCGCCCTCTGGGTAATCGCCATCGTCTGCGCCGTCAGCGCCGCCTGGCAGGCCAAGTTCCACCGGCTGGTGGCGCTGATGCTGCTCGGCGTCTCGGGCCTCGTCACCTGCATCACCTTCCTCTGGCTGTCGGCGCCGGATCTCGCCGTGACGCAGCTCCTCGTCGAGGTGGTGACCACCGTGCTGATCCTGCTCGGCCTGCGCTGGCTGCCGAAGCGCTCGCCGGAGATCGCGCCGGATTCGATCCCGCTGGTGGCCAAGCTCCGCCGCTACCGCGACCTTGCCCTGGCGATCGCGGTCGGCGCGGGATCCACGCTGGTCGCCTATGCGATCATGACCCGCACCCAGCCGGCGACTATCGGCGACTATTTCCTCGACAAGGCCTATTCGGAAGGCGGCGGCAAGAACGTCGTCAACGTTATCCTGGTCGATTTCCGCGCCTTCGACACCTTCGGCGAGATCACCGTGCTGGGCGTCGTCGCCCTCACCGTGTTCGCGCTGCTGCGCCGGTTCCGCCCGGCGCCCGACAGCGTCGAATCCCCCGAGCAGCAGCGGATCCAGAACGCGCATGACGACGCGCAGCCCGATCGCAAGGTCGGCGACACGATCAGCGACTATCTGCTGGTGCCGGCGCTGATCATGCAGTGGCTGTTCCCCGTCATCATCGTGTTCGCGGCCTATCTCTTCGTGCGGGGCCACGACCTGCCGGGCGGCGGCTTCGCCGCCGGCATCGCCATGGCGGCCGCCTTCATCCTGCAATACATGGCCGCCGGCACGATCTGGGTCGAGGACAGGCTGCGCGTGCTGCCCGTGCGCTGGATCGGCCTCGGCCTGCTGCTGGCCGCCTTGGTCGGCGCCGGATCCTGGGTCTTCGGCTATCCGTTCCTGACCTCGCATTCACAATATGTCGAGCTACCGCTGATCGGCGCCGTGCCGGCGGCCAGCGCGACCCTGTTCGACTTCGGTGTCTTCTCCCTCGTTCTTGGCGCTACCAGCCTGATGTTGATCGCCCTCGCGCACCAATCGATCCGCCGCCTCCGCACGACGCGTGCCGCCGCGACCGCCGAGGAGGAGACCGCCTGATGGAACTCGTCCTCTCCATCGGCATCGGCGTCCTGATCGGCTCGGGTGTCTGGCTGCTGTTCCGGCCGCGCACCTACCAGCTCATCATCGGGCTGTCGCTCATCGCCTATGGCGTCAATCTGTTCATCTTCTCGATGGGACGGCTGAAGGTGGCAGCGCCGCCGGTGCTGACATCAAGCGCCGCCGTCAACCCGGCCGACTATGCCGATCCGATCCCGCAGGCGCTGGTGCTGACGGCGATCGTGATCGGCTTCGCCACCACGGCTCTCTTCCTCGTCGTGCTCCTGGTCTCGCGCGGCCTGACGGGCAGCGACCATGTCGACGGCCGGGAGCCCAGCTGATGGATTGGGCCGCTCATCTCGTCATCGCCCCGATTCTGCTGCCGCTGCTCACCGGCGCCGCCCTGCTCCTGATCGATGAACGCCGGCATGTGCTGAAGGCGGGCCTCAACGTCGCCTCGACGATCGCGCTGATGCTGGTCGCGATCGTGCTGCTCGATTTCGCCAATACTCCGACGGCGAGCAACACGGCCGCGACGAGCGTCTACCTGCTCGGCAACTGGCCGGCGCCGTTCGGCATCGTGCTGGTGCTCGACCGGCTCGCGGCCCTGATGCTGGTCCTGACGTCGATGCTGGCGGTGGCGGCGATCGTCTATTCGCTGGCACGCTGGCACCGGAGCGGCCCGCATTTCCACACGTTGTTCCAGCTGCTGCTGATGGGCGTCAACGGCGCCTTCCTCACCGGCGACCTGTTCAACCTGTTCGTCTTCTTTGAGGTGATGCTGGCCTCGTCCTACGGGCTGATGCTGCATGGCTCCGGCCAGGCCCGCGTCAAGGCCGGCCTGCACTACATCGTCGTCAACCTCGCCGCCTCGTCGCTGTTCCTGATCGGCGTCGCCATGATCTATGGCGTCACCGGCACGCTCAACATGGCCGATCTGGCGCTCCGGATCGGCGCCGTGCCGGCTTCCGACCGGATGTTGCTCGACGCCGGCGCCGGCATTCTCGGCATCGCCTTCCTGGTGAAGGCCGGCATGTGGCCGCTCGGCTTCTGGCTGCCGACCGCCTACAACGCCGCCGCCGCTCCGGTTGCCGCCATCTTCGCCATCCTCTCCAAGGTCGGCGTCTATGTGTTGCTGAGGCTGTCGCCCCTGCTCTTCGGTGTCGAGGCCGGAGCCTCGAGCGGCTTCGGCGATTCCTGGCTTCTCGTCGGCGGCATGGCGACCATCGCCTTCGGCGCCATCGGCGTGCTGGCGTCGCAGGCCAAGGGCCGGCTCGCCGGCTACTACATCCTGATCTCGTCCGGCACGATGCTCGCCTCGATCGGCATCGCCAATGTCTCGGCCACCGCCGGCGCGCTCTACTACATGGTCAGCTCGACGCTCGCGATCAGCGCCTTCTTCCTGCTGATCGAGCTGATCGATCGCGTCCAGGATCCCTCCGCCGGCGTGCTCGCCATCACCCTCGACGCCTATGGCGAGGACATCGAAGAGGAAGAGGCCGAGGAGGAAATCGGTGTCGCCATTCCCGCCACGCTCGCCATTCTCGGCGTCAGCTTCGCAGCCTGCGGGCTGCTGCTGGCGGGACTGCCGCCGCTCTCCGGTTTCATCGGCAAGTTCGCGATCCTGACCGCGCTGCTCAACCCGGAAGGGCTCACCGAGGGCGGCAGCCTCTCGCCGGCAACCTGGGCCTTCGTCACCCTGCTCGTGCTTTCCGGCCTGGCGGCGATGATCTCGCTGACGCGCGCCGGCATCCAGGCCTTCTGGGCGCCGATCGAAGGCATCGTGCCGCGCGTCCTCCTGATGGAAATCGCGCCGATCGCCTTCCTTCTGTCGCTCTGCGTCGGCCTGACGATCTTCGGCGGCCCGGTCATGCGCTACATGGACCAGACCGCCCAGTCGCTGCATGTGCCGCAGACCTATATTCGCGATGTCATGACCGCGCCGCGGGTCGAGGCCACCGCCCCGGCGGCGCCGAAGGTGACGCCATGAGCCGGTTTCTCCCCTATCCGCTGCTGACCGCATCGCTCCTCGTGATGTGGCTGCTTCTGAACTCGGTGTCGCTCGGCCACATCCTGCTCGGCTCGATCATCGCCATCGCTGCGTCCTGGGCCATGGCAGCGCTGCAGCCGGACAAGCCGCGCATCCGCAATTGGCACCTGATCCCGGTGCTGATCGGCAAGGTGCTCGTCGACATCTTTCGCTCGAACGTCGCCGTGTCCGGCCTGATCCTGAAGGGCGACCGCGCCCGGCGAACGCCGGGCTTCGTCGTCATTCCGCTCACGCTCCGCGATCGCACCGCCCTCGCCATCCTCGCCTGCATCATCACGGCGACGCCCGGAACGGCCTGGGTCGAGTATCACGCCGACAATGGCCGGTTGCTGATTCACGTCCTGGATCTGGTCGACCGCGACGCCTGGATCGAGCTGATCCAAACGCGTTACGAGCGCCTGCTGAGGGAGATTTTCGAATGAGCACGACCATCCTCATCTGGTCGCTGATGGCCTCCCAGCTGATGCTGGTGGCGGCGATGGCCTGCTCCGCCTACCGCATCCTGACCGGCCCGCGCGCCCAGGATCGCGTGCTCGGTGTCGATGCCCTCTATGTCTGCGGCATGCTGCTGCTGCTCACCTTCGGCATCCGCTCGGGCAGCACGATCTATTTCGAGGCGGCGCTGATCATCGCCCTGCTCGGTTTCGTCTCGACGGCGGCGCTGGCGAAGTTCCTGATGCGCGGCGAGGTGATCGAATGAACGGCCTCGAGGATCTCCCCGCCTGGGCGGCGCTGCTGGTCGCCTTCCTGCTGCTGCTCGGTTCCGGCCTGACGCTGCTCGGCACCATCGGTCTCGCCCGCTTCAAGACATTCTACGAGCGCGTGCATGCGCCCACCCTCGGCACGACCGGCGGCGCCGGCGCCATCCTGATCGCCTCGATGCTGTTCTTCTCGGTGCTGCAGTCCCGCCCGGTGCTGCACGAGGTGTTGATCACCGTCTTCGTCGTGGTGACGACGCCGGTGACCTTGATGCTGCTGGCGCGCGCCGCGATTTATCGGGACCGCACCGAGGGCACCGGCGGCGCCTCGGGCCTTCCCGGCGACGAGGGCGTCAACGACGGCGAACATACCGGCCGCGAATAGGGCCGACCTGTCGCCTCAGTACCGATTGATCCGTATCAAACCTCGCCAGCGCGCCTCCGGATACCATCTACCTTCGTTCAGGTGTCACACTACCCTGCGCTCGTGGCACCTCACTGCCCACCGGTAGAAGGAGGTTTCGATGCCGCGTATGAAGGCTGCCATTTTCGTTGAGCCCGGCCGTATCGTTCTCGACGAGAAGCCGATCCCCGATGTCGGGCCGCGCGACGCGCTGATGCGCATCACCACGACGACGATCTGCGGCACCGACATCCACATCCTCAAGGGCGAGTATCCCGTCGCCAAGGGTCTGACGATCGGTCACGAGCCGGTCGGCGTGATCGAGAAACTCGGCTCGGCGGTCGAGGGCTATCAGGAAGGCCAGCGCGTCATCGCCGGCGCCATCACGCCCAGCGGCCACAGCTATGCCTGTCTCTGCGGCTGCGGCTCGCAGGACGGCCCCGGCACCAAGCACGGCTTCAAGGCGATGGGTGGCTGGAAGTTCGGCAACACCATCGATGGCTGCCAGGCGGAATACGTCCTGGTGCCGGACGCCGCCGCCAATCTCAGCCCTGTCGCCGACAACCTCGGTGACGAAGAAATCCTGATGTGCCCCGACATCATGTCGACGGGCTTCGCCGGCGCCGAGAGCGGCGGCGTGAAGATCGGTGACACGGTGGTCGTGTTCGCGCTCGGTCCCATCGGCCTTTGCGCCGTCGCCGGCGCGAAGCTGATGGGCGCCACCACGATCATCGGCGTCGATACCGTGCCGGAGCGGCTCGCCGTAGCGAAGAAGCTCGGCGCCGACATCGTCGTCGATTTCAAGAAGGGCGACCCGGTCGAGCAGATCATGGAGTTGACGGACGGCCGCGGCGTCGACGTCGCGATCGAGGCGCTGGGAACACAGGGCACGTTCGAATCGGCGCTGCGCGTGCTGCGTCCGGGCGGCACGCTTTCCAGCCTCGGCGTCTATTCGAACGATCTGAAAATCCCGCTGAGCGCCTTCTCCGCCGGGCTCGGCGACAACAAGATCATCACCTCGCTCTGCCCCGGCGGCAAGGAGCGGATGCGGCGGCTGCTGAACGTCGTCGCTTCGGGCCGCGTCGACCTCAAGGCGCTGGTCACGCACCGCTTCAAGCTCGACGACATCGAGGCGGCCTACGACCTGTTCGGCCACCAGCGCGACGGCGTGCTGAAGGTCGCGATCACGCCCTGAGACCGTTCATGGACCAAATCCGAGGGCGTCCCGATCTCCGCATCGGGACGCCCTCGTCCTTTCAGCACACCTTCACGGTCTGGATACCGACCAACTGACCGAGCTTCTCGATCTTGTCGGCGACATGGCCGATTCCGACCGCGCAGTGATGGGCCGGGCATTCGGCGTTCCACGTTTCTACGAATTTCCGCGCGCCGATGGAGAAGCGGTAGCGGCTGTTGGTGTTGCCGATCTCGAGGATCGGGCCGGGCACGGATTCGGCCTCCGCCACCACCAGCTTCAATTTGCCGGCGCCGTCCTCGGCGACGGACAGCAGCGTCACCGGGCCGTGCTTGACCGACATCTCGACGCTGACGCCGGAACCGACCTTGCCGTGATAGACCTTCAGGGGCCGGACCTTGGTCTTGCCCTCGGCAATCCTGGTATGGCCGGGGCCGTCATGGCCCATCAGCACGACGTCGTCGTTGAAATCGATGCCGTAATACTCGGTGAAGGACCCGCCGACGCCGAGCGTATCGAGGATCTTCATCGCCTGCGCGTTCTTCACCTCGTATTCGCCGGCGACCGGCACGCCGCGCGCCGTCAGGTACGAACAACCGAGGATCACCGACGAGATGACGTCCTCGTGGTCATGGCCGGGCACCGATTCGTAGTAGTAGGCGAGCGAGCCGAGCTTGTGCTTCGCCACCAGTCGGTCGAGCGCGATCGAGGTGCGCGCCGCGCGCAGAAGCTCGGCCGGATCGCAATCCGCCTGGATGTCGAACTCGCCTCGGAAGCCATCGACGCGTGCCGCCGCTTCCAACTCGGTCACCGATTTTCTCAGTTCGGCCAGTTCGTCGATCTCGACGATCTCCAGATGGCCGCCGAAGGTCGCGACCTGCGCCGTCGTGTCGGAATAGATGTCGAGCATGCCGTTGTAGTAGCGCCCCATCAGGCCCAGGCGGTTGTGTGACATGACATAGGCGACGCGCGCCGCCTCGATCCAGGCCTCGATCTCGCGGTCGACATGGTCGTCGCCCTCGAGCACGCCCGTCACCTGGTGGAAATCGATGTTGGCGCGGCGGAAGACGTTGGCGATCTCCGGCACCGGGCAGGCGGCGCAGAAGGCGAGCCATTCGCCGGTCATCGCCGTGCGGTCGTCGAGCGCGTTGAACGTCGCATAGTCGATCGCGGCGGCTGGCTGCAAGTTCAGGATCACCACCGGTACCTTGGCGCGCTGCACGACGGGAAGCACCGTCGAGGACACGGCATAGGTGGTGACATGAAGGAAGATCAGGTCGACGTCGGCGGCGCGGAACTGGTGCCCGGCATCCATCGCCTTCTCGGGATCGTCGATCAGGCCGAGATTGACGATCTCGACGCCCGGCCGCGCCAGTTTGGCCGCCACCGTCTCGATATAGCCGCGCAGCCGCGGTTCGAGGCCGGCGAATTGCGGCCAGTAGGCGTTCAGTCCGATGCCGAACAGGCCGACCTTCAACGTGTTGTGCGCCATGGTTCTTCCTCAATCCGCCAGGAGATCGCGCACGCGGCCGGCGAGCGCCTCGCCCAGCACGCGATGCGCGTCCGCGTCGAGATGGATTCCGTCGACGTCGCTCGACGCGACGACGGAGCCGGCGTCGAACACCGGAATGCCGCGCGGCGCGGCGGCGCGGGCGAACTCCTTGCCGAGCTTCCTCGACTTTTCCGTGCCGCCCTCGAACATCTCCGTGAGCCAGCCGAGCTTCGTAATTGGTGCCGGCACGACCAGCAGCACCTTGGGCGCCCTGCCCTCCGGCCCCGTGGCCGAGCCAAGCACAATGTCGGCGAGCCTAACCGCGCCATCGGCGATGTCGCCGGCCTGCATCGAAAGCCGCGCCTTCAGATCGTTAGTGCCGAGCTTGATGATGACGAGGTCGAGCGGCATGTGCGTCTCGATCGCCACCTGCAGGAAGCGCGCGCCGTTCTTGTGGTGTCCCTCGACGGGATCGTCGACGCAGGTGGTGCGGCCGTTCAGGCCCTCGGCAATCACCTGCACGCCGTCGCCCAGCGCCTTCTGCAGCACGCCCGGCCAGCGAACATCCGGCGCGAAACGGCCGCCGACGCCGCGCTCGGGCTGCGGCTCGGCGCCCCAGCTGTTGGAATCGCCATAGACCATCACGGTTTTCATCGGGATTTCCTCAGTTCACGCGGTAGCGGGCGAGTGCGTCGGCGCGCGGCTCGGCGCCATGGCCGGGGCGGTTCGGCGCGGAAATCATCCCGGCTTCGTGCCAGAACGGCTCGTCGACCAGGTCGAACTGCATCGGCCCCGGCAGCGGCTTCAGCTCGAACAGTTCCGCCGCAGGCGAGGCGAGCGACAGATGCAGGCTGGCGCCGGTCAGGACCGCGGTGCTCCAGGCATGGGCGTTGACGGTCTTGCCCGCCGCCTCGATGACGGCGGCGGCCTTGCGGAAGCCGGTGACGCCCTCGATGCGGGCGGGATCGAGGCCGAGCACGTCGGCAGCACCCGTATCGAGCCAGCGCTGGTAGCCGGCGACCGTGAATTCGCGCTCGCCGACGGCGACCGGCGTCGCGACGGCGGCCTTCAGCTCGATGTGGTCCTCGACCCGGCTCGGCAGGAACGGCTCCTCGATCCAGGCGATGGCGGATTCCTCCATCCGCTTCACCGTGCGGATCGCCGTGTCGAGATCCCATTTCGTGCCGTTGCCGGCGTCGACCATGATGCCGGCCTCCGGCCCGATCGCCGCGCGCAGCGCTGCGACCAACGCCACGTCGTAGTCGGGATCGCGGCCGGCGCGCGACAGGCCCCGCTTGCCGAGGCCGAGCTTGGTCGAGCGGAAGCCGTTGGCGATGTGGCCGGCGATGTCGCGCACGCTGTCCTCGATCGTCGCCTGGTTGACGTGCAGGCTGGCACAGACCGGCAGGGACTGATGATGGCGGCCGAAGAGATCGACCAGCGGCTTGCCGGCTTCCTTCGCCTTCAGGTCCCAGAGCGCCATGTCGATCGCGGAGATGGCCATCGAGGCGAGGCCGCCCTCGCCATACCACCAGCAATGGTCCTTCATCGCCTGCCAGCAGTCTTCGACGTCGGAAAGGTCGCGCTCGGCGAGCAGCGGCAACAGGCCGTCTCGGATCACCAGCTCGGTCGCCCGCAGCGCCTCCGGCCACATGGCGATCGCCTCGCCCCAGCCGGATAGGCCGGATTTGGTGTCGATCCGGACCAGAAGCGTCATCCGGTCGTGACCAAAATCATTCGGCTCCGGCCAACGCAGCATAAAGCACTCAGCCCCGCCGAGACGCATGCGATTTCCTCCCAAGGTCGCGCTTGCCGCGCGATCGATTGGGCCAAGGCTAAAATCAAAACCGGCAAGACGTCAATCTAATTGGTCAGGCCAATTTATTGAAAGTGACGCTTGCGTGAGGTGCGATGTCGTGCTTGTTTTATTGCAACAAGAAATTGGCCTTACCAATTCTGAATGCTCTTTGAGGGAGGAGACTGTTCCAATGCACGCTCGGATTCCGTTCCATGTCATGCGCCGCGTCGCCGGCGCGGCTGTCATGACATTGCTGCTCGGCAGCGCCGCCTATGCCGAGGATTTCCACGGCTTCGACCCGGCGAAGTTCGACGGCGCCATGCTCAGCGCCGACCAGCTCAAGGCCATGGTGGCCGACGCCACCGCCGCTCATAAGCCCAACAACGGCAAGAACCTCGTCCTCGGCTTCGCCAACCTGCAGCGCGACGTGTCGTTCTGCCTGAAGGTCGAGAATGGCATGCTCGACAACGCCAAGGCGGCCGGCATCGAGCTGCAGGTCGCGGACAACCGCCTCGACGGCGCCACCGCGCTCGCCAACGCGCAGAGCTTCCTGCAGCGCCAGGTCGACCACGTCACCGAATTCCAGACCGACGCCAATTTCGGCGCCACCATCATGCAGCAGATGAACGACGCCAACACCAAGGTGGTGGCGATCGACATCCCGATGCCGGGCGCCACCTTCTTCGGCGCCAACAATCCCCGCTCCGGCTTCATGGGCGGCGCCTATCTCGGCCAGGCGGCAATCGCCAAGTTCGGCGCCGACAAGGTCAAGGAAGGCTTCTTCGTCGTCGGCGAGCTGCCGCAGTCGGGCGCCATTCCCGCCATGCGCACCGGCGGCCAGGTCGCCGGCTTCAAGGCCGCCGTCGACGGCTTCGCGGACGATCACATCATCAAGATCGACACCAAGAACACGCTCGAAGAGAGCTTCACCCAGATGAACAACGTCATCGGGCGCATCCCCGAAGGCGCGCCCATCATGGTGACGGCGATCAACGACCAGGCGGCGACCGGCATGCTGCGCGCCGTCAAGCAGGCCGGCCGCGAGGCGGACCTGATCGTCGTCGGCATGGGCGCCGACGAGATCCAGAACATGATCGACGAGCCGAGCTTCGTCTCCTCGGTCGGCTACTTCCCCGAGCGCTACGGCAACTATTTGATCCCGCTGGCGCTGATGCAGCTCGCCGGCAAGGAAGTGCCGGACACGGTCCTGGTCAACCACGTGATGGTGACCAAGGACAATGTCTGCACCTTCTACGACAAGTTCGCCTGCACCGAAGGCAAGGACCCGATCAAGTTCGAGTTCCCCCAAGCCGCCTTCGAGAAGCACCTCGCCGAGATCCGGACCCTGCCCGATCTCGCCGACTACCAGAACCTGATCCCGACCAACTGATCGGATCGACAGGCGGACGCTTCTGGCGTCCGCCGATTCTTGACAAGTTATTTTGCGGGCGCCCCGTGCGCCCGCCCTTTTCTGCACATTCTCCAGGAAGGGCCGCATGGCGACCAATGTTCCCCGCCTCGGCATGCACGGCATCGGCAAGTCCTTCGGACGCGTGCCCGTGCTCACCCATGTCGATTTCAGCGTCGAGCCCGGCGAGGTCGTCGCCCTGCTCGGCTCCAATGGCGCCGGCAAGTCGACCCTGATGAAGATCCTGACCGGCCTCTACAGCCGCGACGGTGGCACGATCCGCATCGACGGCGAGGAAGTCGACTTCAAGGACCCCGCCGCCGCGGTCGCCGCCGGCGTCAAGCTGCTGCCGCAGGAAATCTCCGTCATGCCGGACATGACGGTGGCCGAGAACATCTTCCTGGGCGACCTGCCGTTGAAGCGCAGCCTCGGCCTGATGCAGGTCGACAAGGCGACGATGCGGTCGCGCTCGCGCGAACTGCTCGACCAGCTCGGCTTCGCCACCATCCATCCCGACACGCTGGTGAAGCGGCTTTCGGTCGCCGAGCAGCGCATCGTCGAGATCGCCCGGGCGCTCGCCGGCAAGGCGCGCATCCTCGTCATGGACGAGCCGACGGCAGCGCTGACCGAGCAGGAAGCCAAGATGATCTTCCGCATCATCCGGCGCCTGAAGGAGAACAAGGTCTCCGTCATCTACATCTCGCACTACCTCTCCGAGGTGTTCGAGATTTCCGACCGCATTGCCGTGCTGCGCGACGGTCGCAACGCCGGCACCTTCAACACGGCCGACACCAAGCGCGCCGAAGTGCTCGCCGCCATGCTCGGCAACACGGTCGACGACCTCTATGACGTCGGCACGCCCGGTTTGCCCGGCGCCGAGATCCTCAACGTCGAGAACCTCAGCATCCCGCGCAAACTGGAGGGAGTCTCGTTCGCGCTCCGGCAGAACGAGATCCTCGGCATTTTCGGCCTCGTCGGCTCCGGCGTCGAGGTGCTCGGCCGCGCGCTCTATGGCGCGCTCGGTCCGCTGAAATCAGCCGATGTCCGCCTCGCCGGCCAGAGCTACCGCCCGCAAAGCGCCCGCGCCGGAAAACTCGCGGGCATCGGTTTCGTCGCCGCCGAGCGCAAGAAGGAAGGCATCGTCGCCGACCTGACGGTACGCGAGAACATCGCCCTTCCCTTCGAGGAGCGTTTTGAACGCGGCCTCTTTGTCTCGAAGGACGAGGAATCGCGCCACGCGATCCGCTGGATCGAGGATCTCGGCATCCGCACGCGCGGCCCCGAGCAGAAGATCCGCACCCTTTCCGGCGGCAATCAGCAGAAGGTTTGCATCGCGCGCTGGCTCGTCGAAGGCGTACGCCTGCTGATCCTCGAAGAACCGACCCGCGGCGTCGACGTCGGCGCGCGGCGTGAGATCTACGGCAAGCTGCGCGAACTCGCGAACCGCGGTTACGCGGTGCTGATCCTCTCCTCCGACGTCGAGGAAGTCGCCGGCATCAGCGACCGTTCGCTGGTGCTCGATCGCGGCCGCCTCGTCGGCGAATTCGAACGCGGCGCCAAGCCTGCCGAACTCATGGCCGCAACCGGCAACGATCCTGCCTTTTCGGCAGCCTGAAGGACTTCATTCCATGGCCCATTCTGTCGAAACCCATGCCACCGGCGGCGCCAGGGAGCGGATGTCCGCCCTGCTCGGCCAGCCCTGGTCCGGCGTCGCGATGCTCGCGATCTTCTACCTGATCCTGATCGCGGTGTTCTCGGTCCTGTCGCCCTTCTTCCTGACGCTCCGCAACATGCTGCAGATCGGCGGCAACGTCGCCTATATCGGCCTGATGGCGGCGGCCGGCACGCCGCTGATCATCGCCGGCGGCCTCGACCTCTCGGTCGCGGCGATCGCCGGCCTGACCGGCGTCGTCATCTCCATGCTGTTCGGCATGGGCGTGCCGATCTGGCTCGCGGTCGCGCTCGCCATCGTCGTCGCGGCGGCGATCGGCGTCGTCAACGGCCTGTTCACGACCCGGCTCCGCCTCAACCCGCTGATCGTGACGCTCGGCATGATGAGCATCATCTCCGGCATCGCGCTGGTGCTGACCGGCGGCCTGACCCGGCCGCTGATGGTGCCGGGCTTCAACTGGGTCGGCTCCGGCCGCGTCGTCGGCATCCCGATCCCGTTCATCCTGATGATGGTGACTTTCGTCGTGCTCTGGGTCGTGATGACCCGCATGCGCTTCGGCCGCTACATCTACGCCGCCGGCGGCAATGCCGAGGCGTCGCGCCTGATCGGCATCCCGCTCGAGAAGACCGTCATCATCCTCTACGTCATCTCGGCCATTTCGGGCGCCGTCGCCGGCACCATCCTCGGCGCCATGCTCGGTGCCGCGGGCCCGACGGCGGCCGGCTCCCAGCTCCTCACCGTCATCGCCGCGATCATCCTCGGCGGCACCAGCCTGAATGGCGGCCGCGGCAGTGTCTGGGGCACGCTGCTGGCCGTGCTGATCCTCGGCACGCTCAACAACGGCCTGACATTGCTCGACGTTTCCAGCTTCTGGCAGGATGTGACGCGCGGCGTCGTGCTGATGCTGGCGGTCAGCCTGGATCAGATCCGAACCCGCGCGCTGGGCGAATGACATGGCGGAGATGGGCGCGGGCGATTTCGAACCGATCGAGCGCAGCTCGGTGGCCGAGCAGGTCGCCAAGAAGCTGCTCGACCTGGTGCGAACCAAGAACCTGAAGCCGGGCGACCAGCTGCCGCCGGAGCGCGAGCTGGCGGCGGCGATGCAGGTCAGCCGGCCGAGCGTGCGCGAGGCGCTGCGGGGATTGCAGATCCTCGGCGTGCTCAAGGTGCGCCAGGGCGGCGGCATCTTCGTGTCGTCGCTCGAGGCCTCCGACCTGCTCGGTCCGCTGCAGCTGCTGATCACGCTGAACGAGGACAACGTCAACGCCCTCTATGAATCGCGAAAACTGATCGATGGCGGCATCGGCCGGATGGCGGCCGAGCGGATCACGGCGGAAGAGCTGGCGCGGCTGAAGAACCTGCTCGTGCTGCAACGCGGCCTGCTCGACGACCCGATCGGCTTCCGTGTTTCCGATGTCGAGTTCCATCGCCGCATCGCGGAGGCGACCGAGAACCCGTTCCTCGTGCGGGTTTCGACCTCTCTCTACATCCTCGGCATGGAATACCGGCGCATCGCCGCCGAGACGCCGGGCGTGCTCGGCCAGTCCTTTCGGGATCACGAGCAGATACTCGCCGCGCTGGAAGCGCGCGACGCGGATGCCGCCGAGGCGGCAATGGTCCGGCACATGACCAATGTGCACCAGTCGACAGTCGACGCCATGGATATCAAGACGTGATGGGGTGGAAGTGATGAAACGCGCGCGGATCGGCATCATCGGCGCGGGATGGTGGGCGGTCGAGAACCACATCCCGGCGCTCAAGGACAACCCGCATTGCGAGCTGGTCGCCGTCAACCGGCTCGGCAAGGCGGAGCTCTCGCAGATCCAGGACCGCTTCGGCATCGAGCACGGCTACGAGGACTATGCCGAGATGCTGCGCGAGGTGCCGCTCGACGGCGTCGTCATCGCCTCGCCGCATGTGCTGCACCACGAGCACGCGCTCGCCGCGCTTCGCGCCGGCTGCCACGTCCTGGTCGAAAAGCCGCTCGCGACGACGGCGGCGGACGCGCGCGAGATCGTCGCCGCCGCTTCAGAGCGCGGCCGCGAGATCGTCGTGCCCTATGGCTGGAACTTCAAGCATTTCAGCGCCAGCGCCGCCGAGCTGGTAGCCTCGGGCAAGATCGGCAAGGTCGAGCACGTCGTGCTGCAGATGGCATCGGCGCTCGGCGACCTGATGGCCGGCGAGCCGATGAAGGAGACCGAGGGCGCGATGTTCCGCCCGCCGGCGTCCACCTGGGCCGATCCGAAGCGGGCCGGCGGCTATGGCTGGGGCCAGCTGGTGCATGCGCTCGGCCTGCTGTTCAAGATCGCCGACATCGCGCCTGAGGAAGTCTTCGCCATGGTCGGGCGGTCGCCGGCCGGCGTCGACTATTACGACGCGGCCGTCGTCCGCTTCGCCAATGGCGCCACCGGCTCGCTGTCCGGCTCGTCGACCGTTCCGAAGCATCGCGGCTTCCAGATCGACCTGCGCATCTTCGGCTCGGAGGGCATGCTGCTTCTCGACATCGAGCGCGAGCGGCTGGAGGTCAGCCGCCGCGACGGCACAGACGAGATCGTGCCGATCGAGCCCGGCGCCGGCGCCTATAGCTGCATCGAGCCGGTCAACCTCCTGGTCGACATCTGCCGCGGCCTGCATCCGGTGAACGAGTCGCCCGGCATCGTCGGCATGCGCGCCGTCGAGGTGCTGGACGCACTCTACCGTTCGGCCGAGAGCGGCCGCGTCGAGAAGGTCTGACGCGCATGAAGCTGTCGCTCACCACCTGGTCGCTACCGAGCCTGACGTTGGACGAGGCGGCGGGGCTCTCCCTCATCCTCGGCATCGGCGCCCTCGACCTCGGCTATTTCTACAAGCCCGGCCTCGACAAGGCGGCGCTGATCGCCGACCCGGACGGGATAGCCGAGCGCGTGCTCAAGCTCGGCGTCGCGCTGCCCAATCTCTACCACCTGTTCGGCAACTCGCTGTCGGATCGCAACCTCGCCGATCACCGCCACCGCGAGCGCAACGAGGCGGATTTCCGTCAAGTCGTGCGCTTCGCGAAACGCGCCGGCCTCGGCAGCGTCTTCGTGCTGCCGGGCGTCGTCAATCCCGGCCAGGACCGGGCGAGCGCGCTGGCGGAATCGGCGGAAAGCCTGCGTCGGCTGGTGGCGATCGCGGCGCCGGAAGGCATCCAGCTCACCATCGAGCCGCATGTCCATTCCTATCTCGAAAGCCCGACGCTGACGCTCGACCTGCTCGACCGGGTGCCGGGGCTGAAGCTGGCGCTCGACTACGCGCATTTCGTCTGCCTCGGCTACCGGCAGGAGGAGATCGACGTGCTGGCGCCGCATGCCGGCCACGTGCATCTGCGCCAGGCGCGGATGGGCGTGCTGCAATGCAAGCGCTCGCTCGGCACGATCAATTTCGGCGCCATGCTCGGCACGCTCCGCGCCGCCGGCTATGACGGCTATCTGGCCATCGAATATGTGCATCAGGACTACATGGACGGACTGCATGACGACGTGCTCACCGAGACCGTCGACATGCGCGACTGCGTGAGGGAGTGGCTGGCGTGACGGCAAAAGGCATTGCGCTCGTGACCGGCGGCGCCGGCGGCATCGGCGCGGAGATTGTCCGGAAACTGGCGGCAGACGGCTATCACGTCGTCGCGGCGGATCACAATGAACGCCAAGCGGCCGAGGTAGCAGCAACCATCGGCGGCAGCGCCGTCGGCATCGACATCGCCGACGCCAACTCCGTCGACCAGGCGTTCGAGACGGTGCTCGACCAGCATGGCCGCCTCGACATCCTCGTCAACGCCGCCGGCATCCATCTGCAGAAGCTCGTCGTCGACACGACGCCGGAGGAATGGGACCGGATCCAGAGCGTCAATGCGCGCGGGCCGTTCCTGACCTGCCGCGCGGCGGCGCGGGCGATGATGCGGGCGGAGCGCGGCCGCATCGTCAACATCATCACCCGCCTCAATTTCGGCAATCCGTATTCCAGCGCCTACATCTCGTCGAAGAACGCGCTCTGGGGCCTGACCCAGTGCCTGGCGGTCGAGCTCGCCGCCTATGGCATCACGGTGAACGGCGTCGCGCCCGGCCATGTCGGCCCCGGCACCGGCATGGAGAAGCAGTTCCGCGAGAAGGCGGAGAAGCTCGGCCTCTCCTGGGAAGCCTTCGAGGCGCAGGTGCTGAAGACCATCCCCGTCGGCCGCTGGTGCCGGCCGGCCGACGTCGCCGCCGCCGTCTCCTATGTCGTCTCGCCAGAGGCCTCCTTCGTCACCGGCGAACTGATCAACGTCACGGGCGGCTTCGTCGGCTACGGCATCGCGCCGCCCAAGGAAGCGCGCTTCGCACAGGATGCAACGGAATGAGCAAGGACCTGCGCAATGGCGGCCTCGATCGCCTGACCGTCGAGGACATCCTGAAGCCGGGCTTCTCGACGCCCTGGGACGCGCCGATGGTGCCGCCCTATCCGTTCACCTTCCGCAATGTCGACGTGCTGACGCTGGTCTGGCGGACGACGGAAGCCGCCGTCGCCCGGCTGCTGCCGCCGCCGCTGCAGCCGACCAGCGACATCGTCATGGCGCATATCTACCGCATGAACGACACCGAATGGCTCGGCCCCTATGGCGAGAGCAACGTCTCGCTCGGCTGCCGCCTGCCCGGAATCGCCGAGGGCTCCTATTCGCCCTACCTGTTCCTTTCCTCCGATGCCGGCGTCGCGCATGGCCGCGAACTGCACGGCCAGCCGAAGAAGCTGGGAGAGCCGAAGCTGGAGCTGCGCGGCGACCTCGTCGTCGGCACGGTGGCGCGGAACGGCATCGACGTCCTGACCGGCACGCTCCCCTACAAGCAGCGCACCGACTCACTCGCCAGCCTCAATCGGCATTTCGACTTCGCCGAGAACATCAACCTGAAGGTCATCGACCACATCGACCAGCGCCCGGCGATCCGGCAGCTGACGGCGCGGCGGCTCGCCAACGTCGTCGTGCACGAATGCTGGGGCGGGCCCTGCACGGTCGAGCTCCGGCCGAACGCGCAGGCGCCGATCCACCGCCTGCCGGTCGTCCACATGCTGGACGGCCTGCACTGGAAGGCCGATTTCACGCTCGTGCCCGGCCGCATCGTTCACGATTATCTCGCCTGAGAGGAAGAAAATGGGACATCACGCCTGGGTTCTCGAAGTCCGTCCCGGCTGCGAGGAGGAATACAAGAAGGCGCATGACGAGATCTGGCCGGAGATGCTGGAGACGCTGAAGGCGGCCGGCATCCGCAACTACTCGATCTTCCGCCTCGGCCTGAAGCTGATCGGCTATTTCGAGACCGACGACCTCCAGAAGACCATCGCCTATCTGAAGGACGATCCGGTCAACAAGCGCTGGGGCGAGGCGATGGCGCCGATCATGAAGCTCGAAGGCGACCCGCGCACCGGCTTCGCCTATATGCTGCCGCTGCAATGGCACATGGACTAGGAGAGCAAGAGATGCTCGAGGGTGAAATCGCGCTCGTCACGGGCGCCAAGGGCGGCATCGGCGCCGCGACGGCAATCGCGCTGGCGGAAGCCGGCGCCACGGTTGTCGTAACAGCACGCAAGCTGGCCGACGCCGAGCTGACCACCGCGCGCTGCGCCCAAGGCCGCGCCATCGCGGTGGCCTGCGACGTCTCCGACGCGGCATCCGTCGAGGCGGCGGTCAAGGAAGCGACCGCCCGGATCGGCGCGCCGACCCTCCTCGTCAACAATGCCGGCACGGTGCAGCCGATCGGCCTCCTGCACGAAACGGACCCCGCCGCCTGGGCCTCCAGCGTCAACGCCAACCTCGTCGGCGCGGTGGATGTGATCCGCGCGGTCCTGCCGGCGATGCTGGCGCGCGGGCGTGGCACGATCGTCAACCTCTCCTCCGGCGCGGCGCATCGGCCGCTGGAGGGCTGGAGCGCCTATTGCGCCGGCAAGGCCGGCCTCGCCATGGTGACCCAGTCGGTCGCGCTCGAATATGGCGCACGCGGCATCCGCGTCTTCGGCTTCTCTCCCGGAGTCGTCGACACCGACATGCAGGGTGAAATCCGCGCCTCCGGCATCAACCCGGTCAGCAAGCTGCCGCGCGAGAATCTGGCCGGCACCGGCGATCCCGCCCGTGCCATCGTCTATCTCGGCACGGCCTCGGCGGACGATCTCGCCGGCCGCGAAATCGACATTCGCGACACCAATTTCCGCGCTCGCGTCGGTCTGCCGACGGGCTGACCGCCGCCTCCGAAAAGTTGAAGCCTCCGACGCACGAAACGCTGGAACGGATCGGCGGTTTGTGCGTTCCTTATCCATGGCGACAGGGGAGTGTCGCCGGTTGGGAGGGAAAGATGGAGCTTCGTCATTTCCTGCAGCAGCCCAATGTGGGACCGCGCGATACGGCCGCGCTCCCGAGCCATGTCATGGAAAAGATCGCTGCAGGCGAACATCCGCTGAAGGCAATCCGAGAGTGGCGCTGCATCAGCCAAACGGATCTGGCCGACCGCACCGGGGTCGCTTTGACCCAGATCACCCGCTGTGAGTCCGGCTGGATGATATCCAAGGAAGCCCTGCGCCTGTTGGCGAGGGGGCTGCGGGTCAAGGACGACCTGCTCACGGGCTAGACGACGGGACGTTCGGACTAACCACGGCGACGCGTTTCGCGCCGCCGAGCCATGGCGCTCGCCCTGATTTCAGCAAAGGAAGACTTGGATGGACCCGAAGAAGCCGATTCCCGATCCGCTGCCGCCGAGCCGGGATGCACCGGAGCACGCTGTGCCCGAGATCGACGATCGCGCCAATCAGGCCTTTCTCGACGCCCTGATCGATACCGACGGCCGCCCCATGCGCGATGCGATCGACATGCCGGAAGAGGAAGAAGCAGAAGACGACGAGGACGGGATCGAGGGCGACCGGGATTCCTGACAGGCCATGCGGCAACTTTGCGACGTTCCCTCGCGATGATGGCCGAGGTCGCTCGTCGCGGCCCTGAGGTTTCGGCGTCATCCCGACTGGATCCCGGAAAGAACTGTCGTTCCCCGAACCGATATCATGCGATCATGACCGTGGTTTCCGACTGCCCGCTCCCCCGACCGTCGATGACTGGCGCGCCGCTCGCATGACACCCGACTACTCCTCACCGGCCCTGCCCATTCCGCCGCCGCCGCCGCGCAGCACCATTACCCTCGGCATGATGTTTCAACTGCGCGAAGCCAAGGGCCGCTGGCCTTTTGCCACGCGCGCGGCGCTCTGCATGGGCGCGCCGGTGATCATCGGCTGGGCGCTGGGCGACACGCCAGCCGGACTGATGGCGACGACCGGCGCCTTCACCGCGCTGTTCGGCAGCGATCGGCCCTATCTCAACCGCGCCCTCTATCTCGCCGTCATCGCGCTTTCCTTCGCGCTCGCCGTCGGCCTCGGTGTCTTCGCGGCCCAGATCCCCTGGCTGGTCGTTCCGGCGATCGTCCTGATCGCCGTCGTCGCCACCTTCATCTGCAACGCGCTCCGGGTCGGGCCACCCGGCGCCTACATGTTCACCCTCGCCTGCGCCGCCGGCACGGCAATCCACGCGCCGCATCTGACGATCTTCCACACCGCCGCCCTCGTCTTCTCCGGCGGCGCCTTGGCATGGCTCGCCCACATGGCCGGCGCGCTGGTGTCGCCGCGCGGGCCCGAGCGTCAGGCCGTGGCCAAATCCGGCGACGCCGTGGCCCGCTTCATCGAGGCGGTTGGCACACCGGCGCAGGACGTGGCGCGCCACAGCGCGGCGCTCGCCATGCAGGATTCCTGGACGACGCTGGTATCGCACCAGCCGGCCCGCCCGCGGCCGGACGGCACACTCAGCCGGCTTCGCGCCATCGGCCGCGAGCTGAACCTGATGTACGCCGACGCAATGAGTGCCAGCGCGCCGCTCCAGCCCTCGGTCGCCGAACGGGCGCGCGGACTGGCCCGCGAGGCGCTCAATCCGCGCCCCGGCACGGAGCGGACGGACCCCGGTCATGTGCCGCTCGGCCATCAGGGCGTGCTCGATTCCTTCCGCGAGGCGTTTCGGCCATGGTCCCCGGCCCTGGTCGTGACGGCGCGGGTCGGCGTTGCGACGCTGATCGCCGGCGCCATCGGCGGAATGCTGGGGCTGGAGCGCGCCTATTGGTGCATCGCCGCCGCCATGCTGATCCTGCATCAGGGCCTCGACTGGGCCCGCACGCTGCAGCGCGGCGTCGAGCGCATGGGCGGCACATTGGTCGGCCTGCTGCTGGCGGGCGTCATCCTCGCCGTTCATCCGGAGGGTCTCTGGCTGGCGGCAACGATGATGATCCTGCAGTTCATCATCGAGATGACCGTCGTCCGCAACTATGCGCTGGCGGTGATCTTCATCACCGCCGCCGCACTGACCATCGCGTCCGGCGGTCACCCGGTCGCCGATGTTCCGCATCTGCTCTGGGTGCGCGGCAGCGATACCGTGATCGGCTGCCTGGTCGGTCTCGCCGTGTTCGGCCTCTCGCTGCCCCGGCAGACGACGTCGCGCGTCCGCGCCGAGCTGGTGCTGACGCTCTCGGCCATCGAGGCGGTGATCGGTCCGATGGCGGCGGGCAAGGTCACGACCCCCATGGCGCGCCGCCTGCGTCGCGATCTCGAGCATCGCACGATCGCCTTGCTGCAGGCCTATGACCGGAGCGCCGGCGGTTCGCCCGTCAACGGTTCCGGGGCCGAGCAGATGTGGCCGGCCGTTGTCACCACGCAGCGCCTCGCCTATCGGGTCCTGTCGACCTGCTGGGCGATCGAGGATAGCGGCGCCCAGGCGGCGCCCGACATGGGCCAGACGCTGTTTGGCGACGGTGGCGAGGCGATGACGCGGCAGGCGCTGCAGACATTGCGCTCCGCCGTCGGCAATCGCGGCAGGCCGGACCTGCCGGATGCCCTGCCGCCCTTCCTCGCCGCCGAGATCCAGAACCTGCGCGATTCACTGGTCGTCGGCGGCCGTTAGTCTCGTCAAGACGCAGGTCTGTCGCGGCTACATTTCGTCGCCTCGCATCGCCTGTCGAAAGCGACTATATTTTCAGCATCGGAGATCAAAAGGCAGGCGCGACCAGCAGAGTTGCCCGCCTCCGGCTGAAATCGCCAGGGTCGTCCCGAAGCCAGCGAGCCATTCCGTCCGGCAGGTCAGGCCTGTCTGAAACTCCCAAAGGATCGCCATGAGCGAAACCGAAACCCCATATCGCCTTGCCTTCCGCCTTGGCATTGCCGGGCGTTGTCCGCGTTGCCAGTCCGGTCACATTTTCAGTGGCTGGCTGAAGATGGCGCCTGCCTGCGAAGTGTGCGGCCTCGATTTTGCGTTCGCCGACCCGGCCGACGGCCCTGCCTTCTTCGCCCAGCTGATCGGCGCGATCCCGGCGGTGATCTTCGCGCTCTGGATCCAGTTCAAATACGAGGTCCCACTCTGGGTTCACCTGTTCACGACCCTGCCGATCCTGCTGATACCGACCCTGCTGTTGCTACGGCCCATCAAGGGCTGGCTGGTCTGCTCGCAATATCTGCATCGCGCCGAAGGCGGCAAGGAGTTGAACCGGATCGACCAGTAGCCGGTTCCAACGTCGATTGAGAAATAGAAAAGAGGCCCGGCCATCGAGGATGACCGGGCCTCTTTTCTGGACCGTATCGACCTGTCAGAGCGTGGCGGCAATCTCATCGATCGCCTTCGCCGTCGCCGCGACGACGATGTCCGCCTCCTCGCGGGACAGACAGAGCGGCGGCGCGAAGCCGAGGATGTCGCCCTGCGGCATGGCGCGGCCGATGACACCCTGCCCGAGCAGCGCCGCCGCGATGCGCGGCCCCACCTTCTCCGACGCCTCGAAGAAGGCGCGGTCGTCGCGATCCCGGACGAACTCCACCGCCGCCAGCATCCCCTCGCCGCGCACGTCGCCGACAATGCGTTTGTCCGCCACCGCGTCGGCGAGGCGGCCGCGGAAATAGGCGCCGACGTCGCGCGCGTTGTTGACGAGGTCCAGCTCGTCGACGACTTCGAGATTGGCGACGCCCGCGGCCGTGCAGAGCGGATGCGAGGAATAGGTCCAGCCATGGCCGATCGGGCCGAAATTATCGGAGCCCTGCTCCAGAATGCGCCAGAGCTTCTCCGAGACGATGACGCCGGAGAGCGGCGCATAGGCAGAGGTCAGGCCCTTGGCGATGGTGATCAGGTCCGGCTTCATGCCATAATGATCGGAGCCGAACATCGCGCCGAGCCGCCCGAACGCCGTCACCACCTCGTCGGCGATCAGGATGATGTCGTATTTGTCGAGAACCGCCTGGATCTTCGGCCAGTAGCCGGCCGGCGGCGGAACGATGCCGCCAGTGCCCAGCACCGGTTCGCCGATGAAGGCGGCGATGGTCTCGGGCCCTTCAGACAGGATCATCTCTTCCAGCCGGTCGGCGCAATATTGCGAGAACTGCTCTTCCGTCAGGCTGCGGTCCTCGCGACGAAAGAAATACGGCGCCTCGGTATGCAGGATCGGCGCGCGCGGCAGATCGAACAGATTGTGGAATGCGGCAAGGCCGGTCAGGCTGCCGGTCATCACGCCGGAGCCGTGATAGCCGCGCCAGCGCGAGATGATCTTCTTCTTTTCCGGCCGGCCGAGCACGTTGTTGATGTACCAGACGAGCTTGATGTTGGTCTCGTTGGCGTCGGAACCCGAAAGGCCGAAGAACACGCGGCTCATATGCGCCGGCGCGCGGTCGATCACCATCTTGGCGAGGCGGATCGACGGCTCCGAGGCATGGCCGACATAGGCGTGGTAATAGGGCAGCTGCAACGCCTGCTGCGCAATCGCCGCGCTGATCTTGGTCCGGCCATAGCCGACATTGACGCAATAGAGGCCGGCAAAGGCGTCGAGGCTGCGCTTGCCGTCGACATCGGTGATGTAGACCCCCTCGCCGCCGGCGATAATGCGGTTCGGCGTTTCGCCGCGTGCATGCTGGGCCATATGGGTCGAGGGATGGAAGAAATGATCCCTATCCCAGGCGTGCAGTTCATTGTGCGAGAGCGTCGGCTGTTCGGACATGTCGATCCTTCGGGGAAAGGCGCGGGCGCAAGCCCCGGCGCGGCTTCTGGATGAGTGGCAGCGATCAGGCGCCGCCCTGGATCTCGGCGATCAGTTCGTCGGTCGTACGGGTCCGGCAATAATGGCCGCGCATCGCCTCGATCGAGCCTTCATGGTTGCCGGGCGCGTCGGCGGCGCAGCAATCCTCGACCTGCGTCACCAGGAAGCCGCGATCGGCAGCGTCACGGATGGCGGATTCGACACACTGGTCGGTGACGACGCCGTAGATCACCAAATATTCGATGCCGAGATTACGCAGCACATATTCGATGTTGGTGCAGTTGAAGATGCCCGACGCCGTCTTGGGGATGATGATCTCGTCGCCGCGCGGGCCGACCGCCTCGATCGGCTTCGCTTCCCACGAACCCTTCGGCCAGTGCAGGCCGGAGATCTTGTGGTCAAGGCCGCGGTCGCGACCATCCAGCGTCAGGCTCTCGATGACGGTGAAGATCACCTCGATGCCGGCGGCGCGCGCCGCATCCTGCAGGCGCGCCTGGTTGGGGATCAGCGTGTCGGCGATACGCTCGTAGAAGGGCCGCTTCTTTGATTCCGGCGTGCCGTCGATGCGCGAGCGCGCCAGGAGTTCGTCGTTGAACTCGCCGTTCTGCATGTCGACATTGAGCAGGGCGGTCCGCGCCGGTACGAAGTTTCGTTCGCGATAGGCGCCGTTCGGGGCATCGATCGGGGGCAGGACGGTCATCAGCAACTCCGGCAAGAGACGAGGCAAGAGACGGGACTGGGCAAGAGACGGTTCTGGCCAAATACGAGGCTTGGCTTGACGCGCTGGTACTGTAATGAGGATTACGGTTCTGGGAAGATGCCGCCTGAATGTTATTGGATTATTCTGCGCTGAGCAGGGGGAGACGGCATGACAGAAACGCGTGACACGGCCAGCATCCAGCCGGACATTCCGGGCGACCCATCCGCCGGAGGCCGGACGGACAAGCCGACGCTCGCCGACCGCGTCACCGCCAGCATGGCCTCGCTCAGCGAAGCGGAACGGCGCGCCGCCCGCGCCCTGCTCGCCCGCTATCCGACCACCGGCATGGAGACGGTGGCACTTTTCGCCGAGCGCGCCAAGGTCAGCGCGCCGACCATCCTGCGCTTCGTCGCCAAGCTCGGTTTCGCCGGCTATGCCGATTTCCGCCGCGCGCTGCGCGAGGAAATGGAGGCGCAGGCGGAATACCCGCTGACCCGCCCGCATGCCGACGGCAAATCCGCACCTTTCGCCGATTTCGCCCGCAGCCTCGTCACCACGGTCGAAAACTCGCTCGCCATGGCGAGCCCGGCGGACATCGGACGGCTGACCGATCTTCTGATCGACGAAAGGCGCGAGATCTTCCTGCTCGGCGGCGATTTCACCGATCCGGCGGCGCGGCATCTGGAATTCCACCTGCGCAAGATGCGCAGTCGCGTCCGGCTGTTCTCGGCCGGGCTGTCGCGGCGGGCGGATGAGCTGGCGGACCTGCGCAAGCGCGACGTCGTCATCCTGTTCGATATCCGCCGCTACCAGCAAGACACCATCCGCACGGCCGAGATCGCCAAGGAACGCGGCGCGGTTGTCGCCCTGTTCACCGATCGCTGGATGTCGGACGTCGCCCAGGTCGCCGATATCGTCATCCGCGCCCAGGTCGACCTGCCCTCGCCTTGGGACAGCCTGATCGGCCTGATCGCGCTGGTCGAGACGCTGGCGCTGTCGATCGACGCCCGGCAATGGCCGATCGGCCGCGCCCGCTTCGAGACCATCGAGGCTGTTCGAACAAAGCTAATGCCCTAGTTCGAACGCCCCATTCACGTTGCGAAAAATTACAGCTTCATCGCCTAAATGCGCGCCTTGTAAAATTTTCGTCACGCATGCTAGCGTCCTTACGCACCGGAAGCAGACGCGGGTCCAACCCGTGCGACGGCGGGCATGACGCAGAGGGCATCGGGGGAAGAATGGCGATCGAGCGTGAGACGATCGTCACAGTCTGCTGCAGCGACATCGCTGGGCAGGTTCGTGGCAAGGGCTTTCCGGCGCGCGAACTCGAAAGCCGGCGCCGCTTCGGTGTCGGTTGGACCCCGACCAACATCATGATCAACTGCCTCGGCCGCATCCCGGCGACGCCCTTCGGCGCCGAGGGCGATCTGATGCTGGTGCCGATCCCCGACGGCGACATCACGCTCGACTATGGCGATGGCAGTCCGGTCGAGCGCATGGTGCTCGGCGACATCCTGACCATGGCTGGCGAACGCTGGGACTGTTGTCTGCGCGGTTTCCTGAAATCGGCGCTCGACCAGTTGGAAGCCGAGACCGGCCTGCGGGTGCTGGCCAGCTTCGAGCATGAATTCTGGATCGACGGCGGCGAGGAACGACCCGGCGATTCCTATGCCGCCAGTTCGCTGCGCGGGTTGGAACCCTTCATCGGCGATTTCATCGGCGCGCTGCGCGCCAACGGCCTGTCGCCCGATACCTTCCTGCCGGAATACGGCCCGCGCCAATACGAGATCACCGTCGATCCGGCGCTGGCGCTGCAGGCCGCGGACGAGGCGGTCAAGCTGCGCGAAATCGGCCGCTCGGTGGCGCGCCGGCACGGCCACCATCTCTCCTTCTCGCCCGTGGTGACGCGCGGCATCGTCGGCAATGGCGTCCATATCCATTTCAGCCTGATCGACGCCGCCGGCAAGCCCGTTGCCTATGCCGCCGACGGCCCCGGCAAATTGAGCCCGGTCGGTGCCTCCTTCGCCGCCGGGATCCTGAAACACGCCAAGGCGCTCTGCGCCATCGCCGCCCCCAGCGCCATTTCCTACGAGCGGCTGAAGCCGCATTCCTGGTCGGCCTATTACGCCAATCTCGCCGATCGCGACCGCGAGGCCTTGCTGCGGATCTGCCCCTATCCCGAGGTCGAGGGCGTCGACGTCGCCAAGCGCTTCAATCTCGAATTCCGCGCCGCCGACGCGACCGCCAGCCCCTATCTGCAACTGGCCATGCTGGTGCATGCCGGCCTCGCCGGCATCCGTGAGAAGCTGCCGGCGCCGTACCTTTCCAGCGGCGATCCCGGCACCCTGACGCAGGAACAGCGCGATGAGCGCGGCATCGGCGACCTGCCCCGAACGCTCGCCGAGGCGCTCGACGCGCTGCAGGCCGACAGAGCCGCCATGGGCTGGCTCGGGCCGGTACTTGCCAACGCCTATCTGATCCACAAGCGCGGAGAACTCGACATGACCGCCGGCATCGACATGGACGAGCTCTGCCGCATCTATGCGCGGGCCTACTGACATGACCGCCCCCCGCCGCGATGCGCATCGGCTGCTCGGCCCCGACGATCCCGAGCCGGTCGGCCTTCGCAACCCGGGCGGCGCCTCGCCCTTCGTGCTGATCTGCGATCATGCCGGCAACGCCGTGCCGTCGATGCTGGACGGGCTCGAATTGGAACGGGCCGAGCTCGATCGCCATATCGGCATCGACATTGGCATTCATGGCGTCTCCGAGCGCCTCGCCGACCGCCTCGACGCGCCGCTGGTGTTCCAGCGTTATTCGCGCCTGGTCGTCGAATGCAACCGCCGCACCACCTCGCCGGACAGCATCGCGCTGGTCTCGGACGGCACCGTCATTCCCGGCAATGCCGGCCTTTCGGACGAAGCGCGCGCGCTGCGCCTGCGCGAGATCGCCGAGCCCTATCACCGCCAGATCGTCGCCATCCTTGACGCCCGCACCGAGGCCGGCATTCCGACCATCCTGGTCTCGATGCACTCCTTCACGCCGTCGCTGCGGGCGCGGCCGTTCGACCGCCCCTGGCATGTCGGGCTCTGCTATGGCGCCGACACCCGCTTCACCCTGCCCGTGCTGGCGGAGCTCGATGAGGAAGAGGGCGTCGTCGTCGGCCGCAACGAGCCCTATGGCGTCGACATGGCGAAGGACTATTCCATTCCCGTCCATGGCGAGGAACGCGGCCTGCCCTATGTCGAGTTCGAGATCCGGCAGGATTTGATCGCCGGCGCCGAGGGCCAGGCCGAATGGGCGGAACGTCTCGAGCGCGTGCTCTCGCAGGCCTACGGCACCTTCACGGGCGATCCGACATGAGCGGCGCGCCCATCCTGCAGCGGCTGACGCCTGTCGAACCGGCGCGCACCGCCATCCTCATCATCGACACGCAGGACGGCATTTTCCATCCCGGCGCGGCGACGGCGCGTCCCTACTTCTTCGAAAGCGCCCGTGATACGGCCATTCCCAACATGGCACGGCTGATCGCCGCCGGCCGGGCGAGTGGCGCCGAGATCGTCTTCACTGTGATCGAGAGCCTGACGCGCGATGGCCGCGACCGCAGCCTCGACTACAAGCAGACCAACTTCCATTTCGCGCCCGGTTCGCCGGAGACGCGCGTGATCGCGGAATTGCGCCCCAGCGACGACGAGATCATTCTGCCCAAGACCTCGTCCAGCCTCTTCAACTCGACCGTGTTCGAATATCTGATGCGCAATATCGGCATCGATACCGTCATCGTCACGGGCTTCCTCACCGACCAGTGCGTCGACCACACGGTCCGCGACGGCGCCGATCGCGGCTTCCGTATGATCTGCCCGGTCGACGCCTGCACCACCGACAGCCGCGAACGACACGACAACGCGCTCGCCGCCTTCAAGGGCTATTGCCGCCAGGAAGACACCACGACGCTCGTCGACGAACTCTTGAACGGAACAGGCTGACACCATCGCGGCGAGCCGATGGCCCGGCCGCCCGAACACATCGCTGCGGGACACGAATTCTCGAGAAGGGGTCGAGTTTGGCATTGCGGGATAGCAGACCGGACGAGCAGATCCTGCTCAGGACAACGGGACTGACCAAGTCGTTCCGGGGGCTCGTCGCCCTGCGGGATCAGGCGATCACGTTGCGGGCGCGGGAGATCGTCGGCATCATCGGCCCGAATGGCTCCGGCAAGAGCACCTTCTTCAATCTCATCACCGGTTTCTCGCAGCCGAATTCCGGCCAGATCGAGTTCAAGGGCCGCTCCATCGTCGGCATGCGCACCTCGCGCATCGTCGGCCTCGGCATCGCTCGCACCTTCCAGGGCTCGCGCCTGTTCGGCACGCTGACGGTTGGCGAGAACGTGCTGGCGGCGGCGCAACTCCGCCAGCCGATCGGACCGATCGCCTCGGTCGTGCGCGGTCCGCTCTATCGCCGGCGTGTCGAAGCCGCCGAGGCGGTGACGTCGGACCTCCTCGACCTGATGGGCCTCACCGGCCAGGTCGATCGCCTCGCGGCCGACCTCCCCTATGGCGACCAGCGGCGGCTCGAAATCGCCCGCGCGCTGGCGACGCAGCCAGAACTTCTGCTTCTGGACGAGCCCGCCGCCGGCCTTGATTCCAACGAGACCAGGGTGCTGGCCGGCCTGATCCGCGCCATCCGCGACCGGTTCGGCGTCGCGGTCGTCGTCGTCGAGCACGACATGGACCTGATCATGGGGCTGTGCGAGCGGATCCAGGTGCTCGCAACCGGCGAGGTCATCTGCGTCGGCACGCCGGAAGAAGTCCGCAACCATCCTCGCGTGCGGGAGGCGTATCTTGGTCACAGCTGACGCCCCCCTGCTGCAGATCGACGATCTCGAAGTGAATTTCGGCGCCGTGCGCGCGCTGAAGGGCGTCTCGCTCGATGTGCGCGAGGGCGAGGTGATCGCGCTGGTCGGGGCGAACGGCGCCGGCAAGAGCACGACCTTGCGCAGCATTTCCGGGCTGGCTCGCCCCAAGGCGGGCACGATCCGTTTCGACGGAGTCGTCATCAACCGCCGCTCGCCGCCGCAGATCGTCCGGCTTGGCGTCGCGCACTGCCCCGAAGGCCGCCGGCTGTTCGGCAGCCTCACGGTCGCGGAAAACTTGCGGCTCGGCGCCTGCACGCGTTCCGATGCGGACGGCGTCGCCCGCGATACCGAGACAATGTTCGTGCTGTTCCCGATCCTGCGCGAGCGCTGGCGGCAATTGGCCGGCACGCTATCGGGCGGCGAGCAGCAGCAGCTGGCGCTCGCCCGCGCGCTGATGGCAGCGCCGCGCCTGCTCCTGCTCGACGAGCCGTCGCTCGGCGTCGCGCCGCTCCTGGTCCGTCACATCTTCGAGGCGCTGGCCGAACTGAAGCGTCAGGGCATGACCATGCTGCTGGTCGAGCAGAACATTGCCCTCGCGCTCAATCTCGCCGACCGCGCCTATGTGCTCCGGACCGGCAAGGTGGCGCTTTCCGGCGACGCCGCCGAGCTTCGCGACGATGACCGGGTGGCGCAGGCCTATCTGGGGGCGGCCGAATGAGCCAGTTCGAATACATCCTCCAGCAGGTGATCAACGCCGTCAGCCTTGGCAGCCTCTACGCGCTGGTCGCGGTCGGGCTGTCGATCGTCTTCGGCGTGCTGAAGCTGACCAATTTCGCCCATGGCGACGTCATGATGGTCGGCGCCTTCACCACAGTGCTCCTGATCGCCATCGGCGTGCCCTTCATCCCGGCGATGATTGCCGGCATCCTCGCCTCGGCCCTGGCCGGCTTCCTGATCGAGCGCATCGCCTACCGGCCGATCCGCAACGCGCCCGACGTGACGCGGCTCCTGACCAGCCTCGCCGTTACCTACATCCTGGAAAATCTCGGCATCCTGCTGTTCACCTCGTCGCCACGCAATTTCCCGCTGCCGGACATGCTGAACAGCTCCTGGCAGCTCGCCGGGGGCGCCATCACCTTCACCAACATCAACGTGCTGACCGTGGCGCTGACCTTCGTGTCGCTGATCGGCCTCGGCTGGTTCATCACGCGCACGACGGTCGGCCTCGGCATGCGGGCGGCGGCCGAGGACATGTCGGCGGCGCAGCTGGTCGGCCTCGACGTCAACAAGCTGATCATCGTCGCCTTCCTCGTCGCCTCGGCCTTTGCCGGCCTCGCCGGCGTGCTCTGGGCGGCGCAGGCCGGCGTCGTGCAGCCGCAGATGGGCTTCACGCCGCTGCTGAAAGCCTTCGTCGCGGCGATCATCGGCGGCTTCGGCTCGATCTCGGGGGCGCTGCTCGGCGGCTACATGCTGGGGGCGCTGGAGATCTTCATCGTCGCCTTCCTGCCCGACCCCGTCGTCCCCTATCGCGACGCCATCGTCTTCACCCTCCTGATCGCCTTCCTGCTGTTCCGGCCGGGCGGCCTCATGCAGCCGAACCGGGAGATCAAGCTGTGAAGGCCGATTTCCGTATCCCGCTCGCCGTCGGCGCGGCGCTGGTGCTTGCCGGCATCATCGCCGTCGGCGCTCCGCATGTAATGGGCGACTATTTCGTCCGCATTCTGCTTCTGATGGCGCTGAACAGCATCCTGGTGCTGTCGCTCTCGCTCTCGAACGGCTTCACCGGCGTGTTCTCGCTCGGCCATGTCGGCTTCATCGGCGCCGGCGCCTATGCCGCCGGCATCCTGTCGCTGACCGTGCAGCAGAAGAAGGCGTTGCTGCCGCATCTGCCGGACCTCCTCAACTGGTTCAGCCTGCCCTTCCTGCCGGCGACGCTGACGGCGGGGCTTTTCGCGGCGCTGCTTGCCGTCATCGTCGGCTATCCCCTGATGCGGCTCTCCGGCTATTTCGTCTCGGTCGCGACGATGGGCTTCCTGATCATCGTCAATGTCGTGCTGATCAACGCCTCCGATTTTACCCGCGGCGCGCGCACCTCCACCGGTGTGCCGCTGGCGACCACCCTGCCCTGGGTCATCGGCTGGCTGGCCGTCACGCTGATCGTGCTGTCGCGGCTGGTCTACTCGCCGTTCGGGCGACGGATGAAGGCGGTGCGCGACGACACGATCGCCGCGAGCGCCGTCGGCATCAGCGTCCTGCGCGCCCGGCT
Organism: Kaistia granuli DSM 23481; assembly: GCF_000380505.1. GTDB lineage: Bacteria > Pseudomonadota > Alphaproteobacteria > Rhizobiales > Kaistiaceae > Kaistia > Kaistia granuli. The sequence goes on from NZ_AQYH01000006.1 coordinate 457,883, forward strand.
GATCGCCTTCGTCATCGGCGCTTTCTTCGCCGGCGTCGGCGGCTCGCTCTACGCGCATTATCTCGGCTCGTTCTCGCCCAATACCTTCTATTTCGCGATGACGATGAACCTGATCGCCATGCTGGTGCTGGGCGGCATGGGCTCGCTCTCGGGCGCGATCATCGGCGTCATCTGCGTGTCGCTCTTGTCGGAAGTGCTGCGCTCGGTGGAGCGCGGCTTCACCATCGGCGATTTCACCGTCCCGGCCTTGTTCGGAGCCAGCCAGATCGTGCTCGGCTTCCTCTTTATCCTGATCATGATCTTCCGGCCGAAGGGGATCATGGGAGACCGCGAACTGACGTTCGGTCTCTCCGGAAGATCGGCGAAAAATAATCATAAAGAGGGAAAAGACAGATGATGAAGCTCTCCAGACGGGCGGCCATCGGCTTGGGCCTTGGCGCCGCCTTCGCCTTCTCCACCACCGGCGCCTATGCCGCCGATCCGATCAAGATCGGTTTTCCGGCCAATGTCACCGGCGTCCAGGCCTCGCTCGACGGGCCGATGCTGAACGGCGCCAAACTGGCGATCGCCGAGATCAACGCTAGCGGCGGTGTGCTCGGCAGCCCGCTCGAACTCGTGACCTATGACTCAAAGAGCGATGCCACCGTCATCTCGACCGTCGCCAGCCAGCTGATCGACAGCGACAAGGTAGTCGGCATCATCGGCTTTGCCGATTCCGATAGCGTGCTCTCGATCGGGCCGCAGGTCGACAAGGCCAAGATCCCGTTCATCACGCCGGGCGCCACCTCGCCCAAACTGCCGAGCCAGCTCGGCGACCAGGTCTTCCTCGCTGCCTTCGGCGACAACGTCCAGGCGGCCGTCGGTGCCGAATTCGCGCTCAACAAGCTCGGCGCCAAGACGGGCTATCTGCTCACCGACATCGGCACGGAATACACGACGCTGCTGTCCGACTATTTCGTCAATGCCTATGAGCATGGCGGCGGCAAGCTGCTCGGCAAGGATACCTACAAGATCGGCGACAAGACCTTCACCGCCCAGATCGCCAAGATCAAGGCGCTGCCGGAACAACCCGCCTTCATCTATGCCTCGTCCAACGCCGAGGAGATCGGCCTGATCCTGAAGCAGCTGCGCCAGGCCGGCATCAACCTGCCCGTCGTCGGTGGCGACGGCTACGACACGCCACTGCTGCTTGAAGTCGGCGGCGATGCCGCCAAGGACACCTACTTCACCACCCACGCCTTCATGGGCGAAGGAGCCAGCCCGCAGGTCGCCGCCTTCAACGAAGCCTACAAGAAGGCGACAGGCAACGCCCCGGAGAACTCCTTCGCAGCGCTCGGCTATGACGCCGTCAAGCTGATGGCCGATGCCATCAAGCGCGCCGGCTCGCCCGAACCCGCCAAGATCCGCGATGCGATCGCCGCCACGTCGGGCCTGCCGGGTGTCACCGGCACCATCACCTATCGCCCCGGCGTCGCCGTTCCGGACAAGTCCGTCTCCGTCATCGGCGTCAAGGACGGTAAGCTGATGCTTGCCAGCGAAGCCGCGCCTGCCTACGTGCCGGAGCCGTAGACACCATGAACGGCAGCAGCAGCCTCTGGGAGCTCTATAACACCGGGCTCGCCGGCGCGACCTTCACCGATCTGAGCCACGCCTTCCATCCGGGCCAGCCGCGCTTCGGCCTGTTTCCGGATGAGGAACGCGAGGTGCTGTTCGACTTTTCCAAGGGCCATGGATTTCAGGTCCATCGCTACGGGATCGTCGGCCAGTGGGGAACGCATGTCGATCCGCCGGTCCACTTCATCGAAGGTGGAAGGACGCTCGACCAGCTCCCGGTCTCGGAGATGCTGCTGCCGCTCGTCATTCTCGACATCAGCGAACGCGTGGCGGCGGATGCCGACGCCACGCCGACGCTGGACGACATCGTCCAATGGGAGGCGCGCAACGGCCGCATCCCGCAAAAATCCTTCGTGGCGCTGCGCACGGACTGGTGGAAGCGCTGGCCGGATTCCGACCGCTTCTACAACCGTTCGGACGATGGCGTTGTCCATACGCCCGGCTGGACGCGCGAGGTTCTGGAACAGCTTTTCGTCGAACGCGGCATCACGGCGATCGGCCACGAGCAGATCGACACCGATCCCGGCCTCGCCACCTCGGCCGGCAGCTACGCGCTGGAGCACTATGTGCTGTCGCTCGACCGCTGGCAGATCGAACTCTTGGCACGGCTCGACGAGGTGCCGGAGGCCGGCGCGCTGATCCTGGCGAGCTGGCCCAAGGTCCGGGGCGGCTCCGGTTTCCCGGCCCGCGCCGTCGCGATCCATCGCTGACGACGCGAAGCGAGACCAACATCACAACGGGAGGAAGCGGCCATGAGCGACAGCGCCGCCGCTGCTGAAGGCTTGGACATCGAGGCGATCCGCCGTGAATTTCCGGCGATCGCCGACCGGGCCGACGCGCCCGTCTTCTTCGACAATCCGGCGGGAACGCAGGTGCCGCGCCGGGTGATCGCCCGCATGATGCAGGCGCTCGTCGACGACAACGCCAATCTCGGCGGCTATTTCGACACGTCGCTCCGCGCCGGCGCCAACGCCCAGGAAGCGCACAAGGCGATGGCTGATCTCTTCAACGCGTCCGACTGGCGCGAGGTCGTGTTCGGCCAGAACATGACGACCCTGACCTTCGCGATCTCGCGCGCCATCGGCCGCGATCTCTTGCCCGGCGACGAGATCCTGCTCACCCGCATGGACCACGACGCCAATGTCGCGCCCTGGCTGATGCTCGCCGAGGACATGGGCCTGGTCGTGCGCTGGATCGATTTCGATCCCGAAAGCTTCGAGTTCGACCTGACGCAGCTCGACAGTGTGATCACCGACCGGCTCAGGGTGGCGGCGATCGGCTATGCCTCGAACGTCACCGGCACGATCCACGACGTGAAGACGATCGCGCGGGCGGCGAAATCGGTCGGCGCGCTGGTCTATGTCGACGCGGTGCAGTTCGCCCCGCACGGCGTCATCGACGTGCAGGAGATCGGCTGCGATCTCCTCGTCTGCTCGGCCTACAAGTTCTACGGCCCGCATCACGGGGTGCTCTGGGGCCGGCGCGAGGTGCTCGATAGACTCGAAGCCTACAAAGTCCGCGCCGCCTCCAACACGCCGCCTGGCAAGTTCGAGACCGGCACCACCAACCGCGAGTCGCTCGCCGGCGTGCGCGGCGCAATCGAGCATTTCGAATGGATCGGCACCACCTTCGGCGGCGCGTCGGATCAGTCGACGCGGCGCCAGCGCTTCGTCGCCGGCATGCACGCCGTCGACGCGCATGAGCGCGTCCTGACGGCGAGGCTGATCGAAGGGCTGCAATCCTTCCCGAAACTGAAAATCCAGGGCCTGACAGAGAAGCAGACGCTGGCGCGGCGCGTTCCCACCGTCTCCTTCACCTATGCAGGGACCGACCCGGCCGAGATCTGCAAGGCGATGGCGGCGAGGAACATCTCGCTCTGGCACGGCCACAACTACGGCATCGAACCAACCACCCGCCTCGGCCTGATCGACAAGGGCGGCGTCGTCCGCGTCGGCCTCGCGCAATACAACACAACGGAAGAGGTCGACCGGTTCATCTCCAGCTTCGGCGAGTGGACGACGGTCGCGGGGTGAAGCGCTGAGCGTTCACCTCGCCCTGAGGCCTTTGCAGAACTCCGAGATCCCCATGCAGGCTGCGTCCCGTAGGCAAGGCACCGTCGCCCCGGCGAAGGCCGGGGCCCATGAACACCGGCGAGGAAAGCTTGGCTTAGCCTATCGACCATAGGCATACGCGTCTGGATCCCGGCCTTCGCCGGGATGACGGCGAGCGTGGAGCAACGGCCGGAGCAAGACCTCCCCTCACCTCTCCCTAAAGAGAGGTGAAAGCCGATCTCCCCTTACAGCTCAATCACGGCCGCCTCTTCGCCGAGCACGGCGACAGCGCGGTCGGCGACATGGGCGTGGTGGGTGAAGACGATCACCTGCGTGAACGCGCCGAGTTCCGCCAGAAGGCGGAAGCCCGCCTCGGTGCGCGCCTCGTCGAAGGTGATGAACAGATCGTCGGCGATGAAGGGCAAGGGCGAGGCGCGGCGCGCATGCTCCTCGATCGCGGCGATGCGCAGCGCCAGGAACAGCTGGTCGCCCGTCCCTTCCGAGAGCGCATCCGGGCTGAACAGCCTTCCCTCGCGCAGGGCGGCGAGGCGGGGCGGATCCTGGTCGTAGTCGATGCCGATGCCGCTCCAGCGGCCGCCGGTCAGCGTCGCGAAGGCGCGCGAGGCGCGCTCGACGATGGGGTTCTGGTGTTCGGAGCGATAGCGCTCGATCGCCGCCGAAAGCAGCCGCGCCGCGACATGGTCGCGGCTGAAGCGCTCGACCGCCTCGGCGATCTCGGCGACCGCGTCCTGCTCGTCCTGGGCGGCGGCAGCAGCGCCGTCGCGGCGGTCCAGCGCGGCGAGCGCCGCCTTGGCGCGCGTATCCTGCTCGATCGCCGCGTCGCGCTCGCCTCGCGCATCGGTATGCGCGGCCTCGAATTCGGCGGCGGCCAGCGCCAGCGCATCATCGTCGCGGCCGTCGATCGCCGCGCGGATCTCATCCTCGCCGCGTGACCCGCGCACGCCGTCGAGACGTTCCCGCGCTTCGGCGAGCCGGGCGTCGCAGATGGCGGCCTGGTCGAGATGATCGAGCAGAGCCGGCAACGCCGACGGGTCCTCGCACTGCGCCATAGCCAGAAGGTCGGCGACCGACGCCTCCGCCCGCAGCAGGCCCTCTTTCGCCGCCGCCATGGCGGCCTGCCGCAGCGCCAGCGCCTCGCCGGCGGCATCGGCCTTCGAACGCGCCTGTCGCGCCTGGTCCAGCCGGGCGCGCAAGCGTCTGGCCGCGACGAAGGCATCGCCGTCGGAGCCGGTGTCGCCGGCATCCGCCAGCAGCTCGCCGACACGCGTGGCGAACAGCGCCTCATCCCGCTCGATCCCGGCAACGCGCCGTTCCGCCGTGCCGAGCTCGCCCGAGAGCCGGGATGCCTCGCGCCAGAGATCGATCGCCGCGCGCGCTTCTTCGGCCAGTGCGCCGGAACGGATGGCGAGGCGCGGAAAGATCTCGCCCGCCTCGGCCGAGAGGGCTTCCGCCTCGGCCGCGCCGTCGCGCTCCCGCAGCGCCAGATCGGCCTTGCCCTGTTCGATCTGCTTCAGATCGCGCTCGTGATCACGTGCCTCGAGGAAACGGGCCTCGGTGGCGGCGATGGCGTCGCGAAGATCGGCCATGCGCAGCGGCGCGCCGCCAAGCGGCGGCAGGCCGAGCTCTTGCCGCAGCCGCTCGGTCTCGACCCGCTCGATCTGCACCGCCTCGCGCTGGGCAGCGCCTTGTGCCGCCTCATGCAGGATGGCGTCGCGGGCCTGGCGGATGGCATCTGCTTCGCGCAGGAAAGCGACGGCGCGCTCGTCGGGCTTGGGCGCCGGCGCGTGGGAAACCCAGAGCGCCGTCCAATCCGCCTCGAGCGCCTCGCGCCGCGCCCGCGCCTCGTCGAGGCGCCTGCCGCTGGTCTCGATCCGCACCGCGAGATCGGCGAGATCGCGCCGGGTCTGGGCCAGCTCGGCGAGACGCTGGGTCTCGACCTGCCGCTCGTCCGCCAACTGGTCGGCGGCGAGGAGCCCCCAGTCGATTGCCTGGGCGAGCGCCGGATCGGCCTCCGCCCGCTGCCGTTCGCCGAGCGCCAGCGGTCGCAGGGCGGACCAGGCCGCGTCGCGCTCGCGCCGCGCGGCGGCGATGGCGTCGTCGGTCGGCGCCGGGCGCCCCGACAGCAGCGAGGCCAGCCGCGCCTCCGCCTGTCCGCGCTGTTCCTCCAGCGTGGCGAATGCTTCGCGCTGGCGGTCCAGCAAGTCGGCCGCCGCCTTCAGCTCCCGTAGTGCCGCCTCGACCACGCCGAGCGCCGGCAGCGGCAGCGCGGCCAGCGCCTCGGCGTCAGCGATGCCGTGTCCAAGACGGGTGACCCGTTCGCCCAATTGCAGGCGCTGCGCCTGCAGCCGGTGATCGAGCGATCGCAACGCCCGCTCGCGTTCCTCGGCGCCATCGAGCTGCGCCAGCCGGCGCTGCAGCGGCAGCGGATCGGCGACATGGCCGAGTTGCGCCCGCGCCGCCTCGGCCGCGCGCCGATCGGCGGCCTGCCGGGCGCGGTCGCGGGCCAGCGCCTCACTGCGCACAGCCGCCGCGCGCATGCGGTCGACGAGCGCCTCGGACCGCGCCAGCAACGGCATGTCGGGCAACCGGCCACGCAGGCTATCGACATCGGCGAGCCCCAACGCCAGCGCGATGCGCTCCAGGCCGGCATGCGCTTCCGATGCCTCGGCGCGCCGGTTGGGCAGGCTCAGAAGCTCCTTCTCGACTGCCGCGCGCTCGCCATCCGCGCTTTCGATCCGTTCCGCAAAAGCAAGGATCGCGTCGTCGACGGCGATCGACCGCAGCGCGGCGAGCGCTCCGGCCTCTTCCTCACCGGCCCGTTGCGCGGCCGCCTGCGCCTTTTCCAGCGCCGAGAGCAGGCCTCGTGCCCGGGCCACGAAGCCGGCCGGCACGACAGGAAGCGTGCCCAGCTCGGCGCGAGCCCGCGTCTGCGCGTCGAGAATGCGCAATTCCTTGGCGCCGTGCACCAGCGCGCGGGCGCGCGCTAAGGCCATGTCGGCGGCGCGTTCCGTCGCTTCCGCCGCGCGCCGCGCCTCGGCCGCCCGCTCGGCCTCGTCGCGCAGCTTCTTGACCTCGTCGACCCGCAATTCCTGGTCGCGGATGGCGCGCTGCGCCTGCGCCCGCTTGTCGACGGCGACATGGAAGGCGTGGCTCGACGTCTTGCGCGCCGGATTGAAGATCTTGGCGGCGCTCTCCTGGAAGCGATCGCGCAGCGCGGCGACATGGCCGAGCCCGGGGGCCGCCGCCAGCAGCGTCTCCGCCAGGTCGCCGCCGCCGGCGAGCAGCTTTTCGCCGCCCTCGCGCAGGCGTCTCTGGTTAAGCCCGAAAATGTCGAGAAAAGCCTGGCGGTCATGCGCGCCGAGGAAAGGCGCCAGCGCATCGTCATGGAGCGGTGTGTTGCTCTCCGCGTCGACCAATGCCGCGTTCAGGCGCTTCAAGCGGGCGAAGGAGAGCGAGCGACCATCCGGCGCCTCGACCGTCGCGGCGAGCCGCATCGACTTGTAATCATGCAGGAAATTGTAGCGTGAAGTTCGTTCGATGCCGTAGAGCGCGTCGGCGACGGCGGCGAGCGCCGTCGTCTTGCCGGCCTCGTTGGCGCCGACGATGACGGTGACGCGCGCCTTCGGATCGAAATCGAGCACGCGGTCGGTGAAGCGGCCATAGCGTTCGAGGCCAAGGGAACGAAGTTTCATCGCGCGCCCTCCGGTTCGCTGCCGACATGGCCGAGCGCAGCCAGGATCGCCTCGGTCGCTGTCTCGATGGCGGCCTCCGCCAGCGCCTCGGCGTCGCCGCCTTGTCCCTCCAGCTGCGCCAGCGCGTCGCCGGGCGTGCGGGTCCGCATCTCGCCGAGCGTGCGGGCGATATCGGCGCGGAAGGCGGGATCGGCCGCGACATCGGCGAGGATGGCATCGAAGCCGAGCAGCGCCGACAGCCGCGCCTCGCCGCGCGGTGAAACCGTCTTGTCGCGCACCTTCTCGATCAGGATGTCGGAACCGGCCTCCCAGGCCAGCGCCTGCATCTCTTCGCGCACCTGCTCGGCCTGCACCGAGAGATAGTCGTGCAGCACCGTCTCGCCGGTGAGCGTCAGGCGCAGCGCCAGCGGCCGCCCCTCCGCCGCGTCCCGCGTCGCGGCGATGACGCGCCGCGCCTCGGCGAAAAGGGTGGTCGGGTCGGTCATGCCGGCCGTGTCGATCTCGACCGCCTCGAAGCGCGCCGCGTCCAGCGTCAGCGCCTCGAGGCTGGTGATCCGCCCGTCGGTGACGGTGACGAGCGTGGCGCCCTTCGGTCCCGTCTCGCGCGCGTGCCGCCCCTGCAGGTTGCCGGGGAAGACGATCGCCGGCTCGTCCGAGACGATCTCGCGCTTGTGGATGTGGCCGAGCGCCCAATAGTCATAGCCAGCGACCCGCAGATCCTCGACCGAACAGGGGGCATAGACGTCATGACCGTCGCGGCCGGTCAGCGAGGTGTGCAGCACGCCGATGTTGAAATAGCCGGGCTTCGCCGCCGGATAGGTCAGCGCGACATTGTCCGGCACGTGGCGATTGGCGAAGCCGCGCCCATGCAGCGCCACCCGGAGCGGCTCGATCGTCTCGGTCTGGACGGAGCGGACCGAGAAGCTGAACACGTTGGGCGGCAGGGTCAGGGTCTTGCTGATCAGCGACTCGGCGTCGTGATTGCCGCGGATCAGGAAGACGCGGATGTCCTCGCGCGCCAGCCGGCCCATCTGGCGGATGAAGAACTGCCCGGTCGCATAGTCCTTCCAGTCGCCGTCATAGACATCGCCGGCGATGACGAGGAAGTCGACCCTGGCGTCGATCGCCGCCGTGACGAGATTTTCCAGCGCGCGCCGCGAGGCTTCGAGAAACACGCCGGCCAGTTCGCCGCGCCGGGCCAGTCCGCGCAGCGGACTGTCGAGATGGATGTCGGCGGCATGAATGAAACGAAACGACATGGATCCCCGTGGCCTGTCCCGCCGCCCCGCGACGCTGCGGGGCATCCCGCGCCGGCCGATCGGCCTGTCCTGCAACCGACCAAAACGACTCAGTCGCACCGGCTTGCTTGCCGCGCAATCTTACCGTCTCCACCATCCCCTGTCGCCATCCGGCAGGGTCGCAGCCGCTCTTCGCTCTCGGCGAAGCCATGACGGAGACACACCGGCCGGTGCCGCAGCAGCGGCCATCGCCTGGATGCGACCTCGATCACGCCCGCTGCCACTTCGCCCCTGCCCATACCTCCACCGGTTCGCTTTGCCTTCCACCCCCAGCTCTGTTTCTACCGCCGCCGGCCGGCACGCTTGCTTGCTCCAGCGGAAAACCGCGCATCGAAAAAACTCGAGTTGACTACCATGGTAGCCTACACTTAGATGCGAGCCGGCTTGCGGACGAGCGGGCCGGAGGGGCGCGAACGGCCGATGGCAGGCGCCGAATGCAATTCGCAGATGCGGGATGGATTGAATGGAACAGACCTGGCGCTGGTTCGGACCGAAGGATGCCGCCACGCTTGCCCATGCTCGCCAAGCGGGGGCGACCGGCATCGTCACCGCCCTGCATGACATTCCCTATGGCGAAGTCTGGCCGCTGGAGGCGATCCTCGAGCGCAAGGCGATCATCGAGGCGGACAAGTCGCTCGGGCTGCGCTGGAGCGTCGTCGAAAGCGTTCCGATGCATGACGACATCAAGCTCGGCCGCGGCGATCTCAACCGGCTCTACGAGAATTTCCGCCAGACGCTGCGCAATCTCGGTCAGGCCGGCATCCGCACCGTCTGCTACAATTTCATGACCCTGCTCGACTGGACGCGCACCGATCTCGCCGTGCCGCTGCCCGGCGGCGCGCGCGCGCTGAAGTGCAACATGCACGAGGTCGCCGCCTTCGATTGCCACGTGCTGCAGCGGCCGGGCGCCGAGCGCGACTACAGCCAGGACGTGCTGCAGCGGGCGAGCGAGTGGATGGACACCACGCCGGCCGCGGCGAAGACGCAGCTGCTCGCCAACATCATGGCCGGCCTCCCCGGCGCCTTCAAACGTTACGACGTCGAGGAGCTGCGCGGCGTTCTCGCCGAGCAGGCCGAGATGAACCATCCCAGGCTGCGCGCCAATCTCGTGCAGTTCCTGCAAGCCGTCCTGCCGGCGGCCGAAGAAGCGGGCGTGGTGATGTCGATCCACCCGGACGACCCGCCGCGCGACATCATGGGCCTGTCGCGCATCGTCAAGAACGCCGACGACATCGCCTTCATCCTGGAGAGCGTGCCGTCGCCGTCCAGCGGATTGACGCTCTGCTCCGGCGCGCTCGGCGCCAATCCCGACAACGACGTTCCGGCCATCGCCAAGCGCTTCGCTGACAAGATCTTCTTCACGCATCTGCGCAACGTGACGAAGGAGCCGGACGGCTCGTTCATGGAAGCCGACCATCTCGGCGGCGACGTCGACATGGTGGCGGTGATAAGCGTCCTCATGGAAGAGGAGCAGCGCCGGCGCGCCGAAGGCCTGCCGAACGCCCTCCTCCCGTTCCGGCCCGACCATGGCCACGACCTGATCGACGACGTGACGCGCCCGACCCATCCCGGCTATCCGGTGATCGGTCGCCTGCGCGGCCTGGCGGAGCTACGCGGCGTCATGACCACGCTCGCGCATCAGCGCGGCTACAAGCTGGCCCTGCAATGAGCCGAGCGCCCCGCATCCTGTGCGTCGGCGCGCTGACGCAGGATACGATCTTCCGCCTGGAGCAGCTGCCGCGCGGAGCGGGCAAGTTCATCCCGGCCGAGGCGGTGCAGAACGCTGCCGGCATGGCGTCGAGCGCCGCCACCGCCGCGCGCCGCCAGGGCGCGGTGGTCTCGCTCTGGGCCAGCGTCGGCGACGACATGCTGGGCACGGAGCTGACCGCCGAACTCACCGCCGAGGGCATCGACTGCTCGGGCGTGCGCCGCGTCGCCGGCGCCCGCTCGGCGATCGCCACCATCCTCGTCGATGCGGCGGGCGAGCGGATGATCGTGCCATTCTACGATCCACGCGCCACGACGCCGCCGGATGCCCTGCCCTTCGATCTCTCCGGCTTCGACGCGGTGCTGACCGACGTGCGCTGGCCGGGCGCGGCCGCGCTGGCGCTCCAGGGCGCCAAGAAGGCCGGCATCCCCGCCATCCTCGACATCGACGTCGCGGCGCGGCCGATCCTGGAGGATCTTCTGCCGCACGCCACCCACATCGTCGCCTCGGAGCCGGCGGCGGCGATCCTCTGCGGCGAGGTCGCCGTCGAGGAAGCGGTGTCGATGCTGCACGCCCGCACCGGCGTCTTTGTCGCCATCACCGCGGGCGGCGCCGGAACCTATTGGCGCGACGAGGCGACGGGCGCGATCCGCCACACGCCGGCGCCGAAGATCACCCCAGTCGACACGCTCGCCGCCGGCGACGTCTTCCACGGCAGCTTCGCCGTCGGCCTGGCCGAGGGCTGGGACATGGAGCGGACGATCCGCTTCGCCTCGGCCGCCGCCGCGCTCAAATGCCTGAAGTTCGGCGGCCGCCTCGGCGCGCCCACCCGCACCGAGACAACAGCCATGCTGGAAGGACAACCGGTCTGATGACGAACCCGCTCGAACCCAGATTGCGCCGGGCCGCGATCGTGCCGATCGTGCAGCCGCGCTCCGTCGATTTCGTGCTCTCCCTCGCCGAACAGCTTGCCGAGGGCGGCGCGGAGGCGATCGAGATCGTCATGCGCAGCGACGCCGCGCTGTCAGCACTCGAGGCCTGTCGCCAGCGCTTCCCCGAGTTGCTGGTCGGCGCCGGCACGATCCTGACGTCGGCCCACTATGACGCTGCCGTCAACGCCGGCGCGCAGTTCGGCATCAGCCCCGGCTTCGCGCCCGACGTCTGCGCTCATGCGCAAAAGGGGCCGATCCCGCTGGTGCCCGGCGTCCAGACGGCGAGCGAGGTGATGGCGGCGCAGGCGGCTGGGTTCAGCCTCCAGAAATTCTACCCGGCCGAGCCGGCCGGCGGCACGGTGGTGCTGGCCGATTTCGCCAGCATCTTCACGTCGGTCAGCTTCATGCCGAGCGGCAAGATCCAGCAGTCCCATCTCGCCGGCTACGGCAAGCTCCGCAACATCACCTCGGTCGGCGGCTCGTGGATGTATGCCGACGGCTCGGCCGAGACCATCCGCGACCGCATGGCCGCATCGCTTGCCGCGATCCGCGCGGCGCGCGGCTGAATTGCTCCGGGTCGGCCTGGCACGTCAGGCCGGCCTCGCACTACCGAAAACCGATCATTTGACTACCATGGTAGTCGAATGAGATAAGCCGATAGAGGGAGAAGCCGCATGGCGGCAGTAGCACAGGCACAACGCGCGCTGGTCACGGGCGCCGCCATGGGCATCGGCCGCGCGGTCGCCGAAAGGCTCGCCCGCGACAAGGCGTCGATGGTCCTGCTCGATCTCGCCGCCGAACCGCTGGAAGCGCTGGCGGCCGATCTGCGCGCCAAGGGCTGCGACGTCCACACGGTGGTCGGCTCGGTCGCCGATCGCGCCGTCTGCGAAAAGGCGGCTGCTACGGCCCGCGAAAAACTTGGTGGCCTCGACCTGCTCTCCCACAATGCCGGCATCCAGCGCTACGGCACCGTCGAGACGACCGACGAGGCGCTCTGGGACGAGGTGATGAACGTCAACTTGAAGGCCGCCTACCTGATCTCGCAGGCCTGCATGCCGATGCTGCGCGAGAGCCATGGCGCCGTCGTGTTGATGTCGTCGGCGCAGGGCCTCGCCAGCCAGGAGGGCGTGCTCGCCTATTCCGTCGCCAAGCACGGCCTGATCGGCATGACCAAATCGATGGCCGTCGACTATGCGCCGCTCGGCGTGCGGGTCAATGCGGTGGCGCCGGGCGCCGTCAACACGCCGATGCTGCGCGAGGCCGTGGCGCTCAACGAGAACCCCGCCGCGCTCTGGCGCGTGCTCGACGGCATGCATCCGCTCGGCCGCACCGCGCAGCCGGAAGAAATCGCCGAGGTGGTCGCCTTCCTCGGATCCCAGGCCGCCTCCTTCGTCACCGGCGAGGTCGTCCGTGTCGACGGCGGCCTGCTGTCGAGGATCGGCGGTTCGCCGCGCAAGGATTAGTCCATGTCCAACGTCACCCTTCGCGAGCTCGTCAAGGTCTATGGCCGCCAGGTCGCCGTCAAAGGCATCGACCTGGAGATCGAGGCCGGCAGCTTCGTCGCCTTTGTCGGGCCGTCCGGCTGCGGCAAGTCGACGACGCTCCGCATGATCGCCGGGCTGGAGAGCGTCTCGCATGGCGAGATCCGCATCGGCGGCCGCCGCGTCAACGACGTCGCCTCGCGCGATCGCGGCATCGCGATGGTGTTCCAGTCCTATGCGCTCTATCCGCATATGACGGTCTACGAGAACATGGCCTTCGCGCTCAAAGTGGCGAAGGTCCCGCGTGAAGAAATCGACCGGCGGGTGCGCCACGCCGCCGACATCCTGCGCCTGACCGATTATCTCGACCGCCGCACCACGGCGCTTTCCGGCGGCCAGCGCCAGCGCGTCGCCATGGGCCGCGCCATCATCCGCGAACCGCAGGTCTTCCTGTTCGACGAGCCGCTCTCCAATCTCGACGCCCAGCTGCGCAGCGCCATGCGGGTCGAGATCAAGCGGTTGCACCAGCGCCTCGGCACCACCGCGATCTATGTCACGCACGACCAGATCGAGGCCATGACCATGGCCGACAAGATCGTCATCATGCGCGACGGGCTGATCGAGCAGGCCGGCGCACCCCTCGACGTGTTCGAGCGGCCGGCGACGCAGTTCGTCGGCCAGTTCATCGGCTCGCCCGCCATGAACATCCTCGCCGGCCGGATCGCCCGCACCGCCGAGGGCCAGCCCGCGATCGCGATCCTGAACGGGCCGGTGATCGCCGTCGACGGCGCCGCCTTCGACCTGCCCGGCGAGGGCCGGCCGGTGTCGCTCGGCATCCGCTCGGAGGACATCGTGCCCGAAGGCCACGGCATGCCGCCGGAACGGGCGCACCGCTTCGAAGCGCGGGTGAACCTGACGGAATCGCTCGGCAACGAGACCCTGATCTTCGCCGAATTCGGCGGCGCCGACGTGACCAGCCGCATGCAGCGGCCGCGTCCGGTGGCCGACGGCGAAACCCTCGCCTTCCTGCTGAACCAGGAGCGGGTGCACCTCTTCGACGCGGATACCGGCCGCTCGTTGCGCAGATAACAAGATCCGAAAACGCAAAGTCTCTGGAGGAGAGAGCCATGCAGAAGAAACTGACCAAGCTCCTGGCCGCTATGGCCCTGGGCATGACCTTCACGGCGACGGCGGCTTCCGCCGACCCCGTCACCGTCTTCCACGACAAGCCGTTCTACCAGTCCGGCTGGGACGGGCTGACGGCGACGGCCAAGGAAGACGGCATCGACCTGAATTTCAGCGCCTACGCCACCGACCAGTTCCAGGCCTATATCCAGTCAAGCCTGATGTCGGGCGAGGCGCCGCAGGCCTTCACCTGGTGGAACGGCACCAAGCTCAAGGAAATCGTCGACAGCGGCCAGCTGGCGCCCCTCGACGACCTCTGGGCCAAGAAGATCGCCTCGGGCGAATATGACGCCTCGAGCGCCGCTCCCTTCACGGTCGACGGCCACATCTACGGCATGCCGACGGGCCTGAACCGCTGGGTCGTGTTCTACAACAAGGCGCTGTTCGAGAAGGCAGGCATCGCCAATCCGCCGGCGACCTGGGAGGAACTGATCGCCGCCGCCGACAAGCTGAAGGCCGCCGGCATCACCCCGTTCAACGCCAGCATCCAGGACGGCTGGCGCGGCTTCGTCTGGTTCCAGGAACTGCTGCTGCGGACCAATCCGGAAGCCTATGCGCTCCTCAACCAGGGTAAGCTCAAATACACCGACGAGCCGGTCAAGAACGTCTTCAAGATCTGGAACGACTTCTACGCCAAGGGCTACTTCACCGATCCGGCGAGCCAGGAAGAGCCGCTTGATTTCGCCCGCGGCAAGGGCGCGATGTATCTGTTCGGCGACTGGGTCATTGGCCTGGTCGAAAAGGGCGGCATGAAGGCCGGCACCGATTTCGGCGCCTTCATCATGCCGAATGTCGATCCGTCGCTGTCGAACAACGTCATCGTCGAAGGCGCGCCGATCGTCATCACCAAGGCTGGCCTTGAGAACCCCGACGTCGTCAAGTTCGCCGACTGGTACATGAGCGAGAAGGCCATGAACAGCTGGGCCACCGATCCCGGCCTCTATGCCGGTAACCTCAAGGCGAAGACCCCGAACACGATCATCACGGACATCGCCAAGATCGCCGCCGACGGCAAGTACAACTCCGTCACGCGCTACTGGGAAGCCTCGCCTTCCGAGATCGTGCTGCCGGCCGTCGAGGAGTTCAACCGCTTCATGACCAATCCGTCGCCGGAAGCCGCCGACAAGGCCATGGCCAATATCGAGGCGATCGCCTCGCAGTACTGGGCGAACCACCAGTAGTCCGACGCTCCCCGGCAGGGCCGCCACGCGCGGCCCTGCCGGTCCAACAGACCTGCATGCACCGAGGCGCGGGAAACGAGACATGACGCAGCACCGACAAGCCTTCGCCCTGCCGCCCGGCGCGCCCTCGATCGACCAGATGATCGCCGCCGAACGCCGCCGAGCCCGCAAGCGGCTATGGACCGGGCTCGCCTTCATGGCGCCGGCGATCGCCTTCGTGGCGATCTTCCTGCTGCTGCCAGTCGTCTTCAATCTCTACGCGTCGCTGACGCAATGGGCGAAGTTCTCCGGCCTGAACCAGTTCGCCGGCCTCGCCAACTACCAGCGCCTCGCTTCCAGCCCGAAATTCTTCGACGCGACGCTCAACACCATGATCTGGGTCGCCGTCTCCTTCGTGCTGCCGGCGACGATCGGCCTGTCGCTCGCCATGCTGTTGCGCGGCGTCAAGGGCGAGGAGACCTTCAAGTCGATCTTCTTCCTGCCGCGCATGTTCTCCGCCACCGCCGTCGGCGTCATCTGGTATTACGTCTATGCCGGCGACGGCATCGTCAATTCGGGATTGCGCGCCATCGGCCTCGGCGACCTCGCCAGCCGCTGGCTCTATGAGAGCCATCTGGCGACGCCGGCGATGATCGTCACCCATATCTGGCAACAGGTCGGCCTGATGATGGTGCTGCTGCTGATCGGGCTCAACGCGCTGCCGAGCGAGCCGATGGAAGCCGCCAAGGTCGACGGCGCCTCGCGCAGCCAGATCTTCCGCCACATCGTGCTGCCGCTCCTGATGCCGACGCTGATCATGGTCACCACCGTCTCGGTGCTCGCCGGCTTCACCTCTTTCGATCTCGTCTGGGTCATGGGCCGCGACTTCCCCAACCGCTCGACGCTGACGCTCTCGGTCAACCAGTACTGGGAATCGTTCCGGGCCGGCTCCTGGGCCTATGGCGCGGCGATCGCCGTCGTTCTCGGCATCATCGCGATGAGCATCTCCTGGTCGCTCGGCGCGCTCCAGCACCGTCTCGACAAGCGCTGAGGGTCACGAAATGTCCGCAACCACCTTCGACCTCGCCACGCTCGACTTCGACGCCATCGCGCGGCGCAACGACCAGGCGCGCACGCAGCGGATCCTGCTGTTCGCCATAACCGCCATCCTGGCGCTCGCCTGGGTGACGCCGTTCTATTACCTGGCGATCTCGATCTTCAAATCGAACGCCGAATATGGCCTCGGCAATCCGCTCGCCCTGCCGACCTCGATCACGCCGGTGTTCGAGAACATCGCCGAGGCCTGGTCGAAGGCGAAGATGGGCTCCGGCATGCTGAACTCGCTGCTGTACGGCCTGGTCGGCGGCGGGGCGGCGATCTTCATCGCGGCGCTGGCCTCCTATGGGCTGACCCGGATCGAGTTTCCCGGCAAGGGCTTCTGGTTCATGCTGATCTTCTCGGGCACCATCTTCCCGCTGCAGATGTACCTGATCCCGCTCTTCATGGGCTACAACAAGCTCGGCATGACGAATTCGCGCATCGGCATGATGCTGTTCTACACCGCCGTCTGCATTCCCTTCCCGGTGCTGGTGCTGCGCAACTACATGGCCGGCCTGCCGCGCGAGATGGACGAGGCGGCCCGCATCGACGGCTGCTCGGAATTCCGCATCTTCCGCTCGATCATCCTGCCGAATTGCTGGGCGCCGATGGCGACCTTGTTCCTGATCCAGTTCACCTGGATCTGGAACGACCTGATCTTTTCCATGGTTTTGACCAGCCGCGAGGATGCGCGCTCGCTCATGAACGGCCTGATGGTGCTACAAGGCAGCTACGCCAACACCACGCCGAACGTCGTGATGACGGCGACCTTGCTCGCCAGCCTGCCCAGCGTCGCGCTGTTCCTGCTGCTCCGCAAGCACTTCATGAACGGCCTGAAACTGCAAAGCCTGTAGGAATTCCGACCATGGCGCGAGATCGCGTGACCCGCACCAGTTCGGCAATCTATCCCGAGGCGACCCCGGCCGGCTCGGTGGCGCAGCGAACCTTCGACACGCTGCTCGACGAGATCATGGAGTTCCGGCTGAAGCCGTTCGAGCTGATCTCGGAAAAGGCGATGTCGGAGGCGCTCGGCGTCAGCCGCACGCCGGTGCGCGAGGCACTGGCGCGCCTCGCCAGCCTCGGGCTGATCGACATCTACGCCCAGCGCGGCAGCGTGGTCGCGCCGCTCCGCCTCGCCAATCTGCGCAAGTCGCAGTTCCTGCGCGAGGCGCTGGAGGTCGGCCTGATCACCCGCGCCATCGAGAGCCCGCAGCGTGGCGAGCTGGTGCAGAAGCTGAAGGACGAACTGGCCTTGCAGGATACGCTGATGTCGATCTCCGACGATCAGCGCTTCTTCAAGTCGGACGAGTTGTTCCACCAGCATATCGCCGCCTATGCCGGCTTCCCCGGCATCTGGGCGGATATCAGCGCCGCCAAGCTGCACATGGACCGCTTCCGTCATCTGTCTTTCCCGCGCATGGACAGCATCGCCGCGGTGCTCGACCAGCACCGGACCATCGCGGCGGCGATCGAGCGTGGCGACAGCCAGGCGGCCGAGGAAGCGATGCGGAGCCATCTGCGCCGGATCTTCTCGGTGCTCGACAAGGTGCAGGAGCGCTATCCGGAATATTTCTCGACATCCGCCCTGCCCGAGCCGTCGCGGATCCAGCGTTTCGAGGGCGATCTGCAGCTCGGCGCGCCCGTCGAGACCTGACGGGCGCCGCTCTCCCGGTCCACCTCCCCTGTCCGCGTCTTGAAACGCGGCGCCGGCGCGCTCTTTAGAAGCAGGAAGCCGGAGCCGGCTTCCGCGCAGCGTTCAACCGGGACGGATCATGAAAACCTACAAGGTCGGCTATTTCGTCGGAAGCCTCGCCAAGGCCTCCATCAACCGCAAGCTCTCGGGCGCTCTGATCAAGCTCGCGCCGCCGAACCTGCAGTTCACCGAGATCTCGTTCAAGGACCTGCCGCTCTACAGCTACGATTACGACGCCGATTTCCCGCCGGTCGCCAAGGCGTTCAAGGCGGCGATCGCCGAGAACGACGCGCTGCTCTTCGTGACGCCGGAATATAACCGCTCGATCCCCGGCGGGCTGAAGAATGCCATCGACTGGGCGAGCCGCCCCTATGGCACCAACTCGTTCGCCCGCAAGCCGTCGGCGGTGATCGGCACCTCGCCGGGCGCGATCGGCACCGCCGTCGCCCAGCAGAGCCTGCGCAGCGTGCTCTCCTTCTGCAACGCGCCGCAGATGAACGCGCCCGAGGCCTACATCCAGTTCAAGCCCGGCCTGATCAGCGACGACGGCGAGGTCAGCGCCGAATCGACCGAGCAGTTCCTGCGCAACTACATGGAAGCGTTCCACATCTTCATCGCACGGGTGATGCAGGTGCTGCCGCGCGACGCGTAAGTCGTTCTGCCGGTTCACGCTTGCTTCACGCGAACCGATATCCGCTTCGAAATTGCTCTAGCCGAGGCGGACCAGCCCGCGCGGCAGGTCGTTCAGCACCTCGATGCCCGTCTCGGTGACGACGAGGCTGTCCTCGATCGTCAGCGCGCCGATGCCCTTGCCGTAGAACGGCGTCTCGAAGGCGAGCGCCATGCCCGGCTCCAGCACGACATCGCTGTCGGCGGCGAAGAAGGGCCATTCCTCCGAGCCGACGCTGGCGCCGATCGAATGGCCGAAATGGCCGCGCCGGTAGCCGGGATAGCCGGCGGCGCGCATGGCAGCGACCGTCGTCTCGAACACGTCCGCCATCAGGGCGCCCGGCCGGATCACCGCCAGCCCTGCCTCGAAGGCGTCGGCGAGCGCCGCATGGATGTCGCTGGCGCGCCGGTCCGGCTCAGCAAATACAAAGCTCCGCGCCGTATCCGAGGTGTAGCCCTCGATCAGGCAACCGACATCGGCCTTGAGGATCGCGCCCGGCCCGACCTCGCCGCCGCCGCTCCAGGGATCGGGCCCGACCGACATGTAGTCCCAGACGCCCGTCAGCGCCGTCTCGCCGCGCCGCGCGGCCTCCGCCGCGACGCCGTCGCGCCAGAGCCGCGTCATGTCCTTGGGCGCGTGGCCGGCGCGGATGCCGGCGCCAAGCGCACGGAAGCCGGCGTCCGAGAGCGCGCAGGCGCGACGGATGCAATCGAGCTCGCGCGGCGATTTCACCGCCCGCAGCCGCCGGACCACTTCCGAGCCGTCGACCCAGTCGATCTCCGGCAGCGCCGCCCGCAGCGCGGCAAAATCGGCCGCCGGCATGAATTCGAGGTCGACGCCGATCCGCGCCCGGCCACGCCCGCGCTCGCGCAGCAAATCGCCGAGCACAGCGAAGGCCGTCTCGATGCGGAACGTCGTCGGCCGCGGCGCGAAATGGTCGGAGCCGCCATTGTCGCGCCGGTAGCCCGCCGTCACCAGCTTGGCGGTGTCCGGCTCGGCCGGATCGAAACCACCGATATCAACCTGATCGATCCAGAGCGGATGGGTGCGGATGTCGAGCGCCGGGGCGCGGCGCGCCAACGCGTCGGCATTCAAATCGCCGACGATGGCGCCGATGCGCGCGTCCGGGTCGGAGGGCACCAGCGCCGTCGCCCCGCCCGCGCGTCGCCACATCGCGGCGACGCCGGCCGGCAGGCCCGTCGCATAGGAGAAGCTCTCCGGCTGGGTCAGAACCAGCGCGTCGAGGCCGCGTTCGTCGAGCAGCCTCTTGGCGCGCCGGCGGTCGAGATCGGACATGGGACTCAGTCTCTCTCCGTGGCCCGGCGCGTCGCCCGGCCGGTTCCAGACGTTACGCGGCGCGGGCGAGCCGCTCGGCGCGGGCTGCCTCGGTCGCGGTGACGTCGATGGCGAGGTCCTCCCCGAGCACCACGCCGTAGTCGGCGAGCGCGCCCTCTCGCGTGACATAGCCGTCGATGACGTCCTCGCGCACCGTCTCCGGCGGCCGCTCCATCGCCTCGCCCCAGCCGCCGCCGCCACCGCGAATGGTGCGGATGGCGCCGCCGGCCTCGAGCGGGTGCATGAAGGCGTATTCGGGGATCTCGGTCTCGGCGCCTTCCGGCGTCGCCAGATAGACGCGGTTCGAGGCACCGTGCTCGCCGCCAACCATGCCCTTGGCGGTGTGGCGCACCCCCTCCATCATCACGCTGGTCTGGTTCGGGACCAGGTGCTGCGTGATCGTCTCCAGCCCCGGCGTGCCGCGCCAGCGGCCGGCGCCGGTCTGGTCGGCGACATATTCGTGCTTCAGGATCCGGGTCGGATACTGGATCTCGGTCATCTCGATCGAGGGCAGGATGACGCCCGTCATCAGCGGCGGATAGAGGCCCCAGCCATCGGTCTCGTAGGCAGCGCCCGCGCCGCCGGTGAAGCCGATGAAGTTCAGGAACACCCACATTCGCTCGTCGTCATAGCTGCCATAGGACATGACGAGCGGCATCTTGTGGGCGTTGACGCCGACGCGCTTCGGCGCGCATTGCGCCAGCGCCAGCAGCACGGCTTCCGTCACCTCGGCGCCGGCCGAACAGGTGCAGGTGCCGACTGGCGCCGGCCGCCTCGGGTTGATCACCGTGCCCTCGGGCGCGATCACCGTCACCGGCGCCATGCAGCCCTCGTTGATCGGGATATCCTCGTCGCAGCAGGTCGTCAGCCCGATGAAGATGAACGACATGGTGTTGGCGATCGGGCTGTTGATGAAGCCCTTCACCTGCGGATCCGTGCCGGTGAAATCGAGTGTCAGGTCCGATCCCCGAACGATCGCCTTGCAGGCGATCTTGACGTCGCGTTGGCCCTGGTAGTCGTGGTCGACGAAGGTCTCGGCGTAATATTCGCCGTCGGCCCAGCTCTCGATCTCGGCCCGCACGCGGCGCTCGGAATAGTCGACATTCGCCTGGATGGCGTCGCGGACAGTATCGAGGCCGTAACGGTCGAACAGTTCGCCGATGCGCCGGCTCGCCAGCTGGCAGGCACCGATCATCGAATCGAGGTCGCCGTTGATCCAGTGCGCGATGCGGTTGTTGGCGACGATCAGATCGAACATGTCGGCGCGCTTCTCGCCGCGCTCGACGATCTTGACCGGCGGCATGACGAGCCCGTCCTGCCAGACGTCGCGGGCATGCGGATTGTAGCCGCCGGCGACCGGGCCGCCGACATCGCCCATATGGGCGCGCACGGCCGGGAACAGGATCGGCTTGCGATCGTGGAACACCGGCGTGATGACGACGAGATCCGGGATATGCGTGCCGCCATTATAGGGATCGGAGGCGAGGATCACGTCGCCCGGCTGCAGGTCGTATTTGAACGCGTCGATGGCGCGGTCGACCGCCATCGCCACGGCGTAGAGATGCAGCGTGCAGCCCGGCGACTGGGCGACCAGCCGGGACTTCATGTCCTTCATCTCGAAGATGGCGGTGGTGAAGTCGTGCGCCTCGTTGAAGACGGGCGAGCGCGCCGTCCGCGTCACGGTGGCGCTCATCTCGTCGGCGATCGTGTTCAGCGAGCCGGCGACGACCTGCGACAGAACGAAACTTCTCTTATCCATCGGCGCGCTCCGCATAGGTCGGGTAGATGAACTCGATCAGCCCGCCGGGCGGGATGACGACGAGCACGGCGCTTTCCAGCACCTGCCGCGCCCCGTCGATGACGAGGGTGAGCCGGCCGCGCGGGCCGCCCGCGTCGCGCGGCACGAAGAAATTGCCCTCGAGCGTCGGGCCGTCATTGCGGATGACGGCGTGGATCCGCCCGTCGGCGCCGATCTCGCGGCTGACCAGGTTGAAGTGCTCGCGCGCTTCCAGCACCTCGGCCGAGGGCATCAGGCGGCGGCCGGCGAGTACCGGCGGTCCCCAGCCCTGCGCGGAGAGCGAGAAGCCCGGATCGAGGCTGATCGGCGGATTGTCCTCGGCGCCGATCGGCAGGAAGGCGAGGACGGCCGGCTGCACGCCGTCGAGCCGCGTCTCGTCCGGCGCTTGGCCGCCATGCAGGGCCGAGCGGACGAGGCCGACCAGATGATGCGCGGTGACGGCATCCGAAAGGCCGGTCGCGGCCGGCAGCACCGGATCGACCAGCGAGCCCTTCGGCGCGGTCATCGAGACCAGTTGCAGATGGCCATCGTTCAGCGTCGTCGCATCGAGCGATTCCGCCAGCGCCGCCACCAGCGCGTAGCCCTTGGCCTGGCCGGGCGTCATGTTGTAGGGGCCGGCGCGATTGGCGCCGGTGCCTGTGAAATCGAGGCCGAGATGGCCGTCGGCGGTGGTGACGCGAACGACGAGATCGACCGACGCATCGACGGAGACCGGCAGGCTCGCCCGCTCCGTCCGGTCGACGGCGCCGAAGCGCTCGGTGATCTCGGCGGCACCCAGCGCGCGGCTGTGCGCGATCGTCTGGGCGATCGCCGTCTCGGTCGCCTTGCGGCCCTTCTCGTCCATCAGTGCGACGAGCGAGGCGGACGCGCCGCGGAGCGCCGAAACGATCGCCTCGATGTCGGCGCGGACCTGGCTCTCGGCGCGGCTGTTGCGCAGCATGAAGCGGAGCGCGTCGCGCTGCAGCAGGCCGTGGCGATAGAGCTTCAGCGGCGTGAAGCGCACCGCCTCCTGCCAGGTCTCCGAGGCGAAGGGATGCAGCGATCCCGGGAACTCGCCGGCGAGATCGGCCATCTCGGCCCGCACGGCCGGGAACAGCACCAGCTCGCCCTCGTAGAACAGCGGCGCGGCGATGGTGATCGCCTGCGGCGTCGAGCCGCCGCTATAGGGATCGCCGACGAGGACGATGTCGCCCTCGCCGAGATTGAAGGCGAAGCGGTCGAGCAGCGCCGCGACGCTGTCGCGGATCAGGAAGACATGGCTGGCGTCGTACTGCGCCTGCGCCACGAGCTTCGGTTCGCCGGTCAGGAGCGCCGCCGCATAGCGCCGGCCCTCGGTCAGGCCCGGCGAGCGGGCGGTCCGCCCGACCGTCTCGGCCAGCTCCCGGGCGATCGCCGCGATGCGGCTGTAGAGGATCTGCGAGCGGATCATCAGGCCGCGCGCTCCGCCGCGGAGCGGGCCTGGCCGATCTCGATGATGACATTGCCATAGGCGTCGATCAGGCACTCATGGCCCGGATAGACGGCGATGGTGGTGCCCCATTGCTCAATGATCGCCGGGCCCGGAATGAAGGCGCCCGCCTTGAGCAAGTCGCCATTGTAGACGGGCACGGTGGTCGGCTCGACGTCGAAATGCACCTGCCGCTCGCCCTTCAGCGCGCCCGAGGCGTCCTCGTCGCCGAATTCCTGAGGGATCATGCGCGGCCGCTCGCGCACGCCGATCAAGTCGAGCCGCAGCGTCAGGATCTCGACCGGCTGGCTCGGATCCTTGTGCGCGAACAGCCGCTCGTGCAGCTCGTGGAAATCGCCGAGCGTGGCGTCGAGGTTCAGCTTGGTGATGCGGCGGGTGCGCGAGCGGATCGGCACCGTCACCTCGTGCACCTCGCCGACATAGTGCATGTCGAGGCTGCGCTTGGTCTCGAAATTGCCGGCGACAGCCTGGCCGGCGAGACGGCCGCGCGCCCGCTGCTCCATCTCCTGGAACATCGTGTTCAGCGCCTCGAAATCGAGCTCGTCGACGCGGCCGATATGAGTGCGGCTCTCGCTGATCTTCAGATCCGCGACATTGTCGCCGAGCGCGCAGAACACCGGCGCCAGCCCCGGCACGATCACGGTACGGATGCCGAGCTCCTCGGCCTGCTTGCCGGCATGGATGCCGCCGGCGCCGCCTGCCGCGACGAGCGCGAACTGCTGCGGGTCGCGGCCGCGCTTGGTCGTCACCAGCCGCGTGGCGTTGGCCATGTTGGAATTGACCAGCTCGATGATCGCCGAGGCCGCCTCGATGACCGAGAGGCCGAGCGGCTCGGCCACCTCGCGGCGCACCGCGTCGACCGCCTTCTCGCGGTCGAGCACCATCTCGCCGCCGAGGAAGAAGTCGGGATTGAGCAGGCCGAGCACGACATTGGCGTCGGTGACGGTCGGGCGCGTGCCGCCGCGGCTGTAGCAGGCCGGGCCCGGATAGGAGCCGGCGCTCGCCGGGCCCACCTGCAGCGCGCCGCCGGCATCGACCCAGGCGATCGAGCCGCCGCCGGCGCCGATCGTGTGGATGTCGAGCATCGGCAACGCGATGCGGTAGCGGCCGATCCAGCTTTCGGTGGTCACCGCCGGCTGCAGATTCTCGATCAGCGCGATGTCGTAGCTGGTGCCGCCCATGTCGACGGTGATCAGATTGTCGTAGCCCGCCATCTCGCCGAGATAGGATCCCGCCGTGACTCCGCCGGCCGGTCCCGAGAGCAGCGTGTTGACGGCGTAGCGACCCGCTTCCTGCGCCGACAGCACACCGCCATTCGACTGGATGATGAAGAGCTCGCCCTTGAAGCCTTGGCTACGCAGCCGCTCTTCCAGGTGGGTCAGGTAGGCGTTGACGCGCGGGCCGACGAAGGCGTTGACGGTCGTCGTCGAGACGCGCTCGAACTCGCGGATCTCCGGCAGCACGTCGCAGGAGAGCGAGATGAACGCGTCCGGCAGCTCCTCGCGCACGATCTCGGCGGTGCGGCGCTCATGTGCCGGATTGACGAAGGAGAACAGATAGCAGATCGCCACCGCCTCGACGCCCTGGCGGCGGAATTCCTCGCAGGCGGCGCGGACCCCTGCCTCGTCGAGCGGCGTCAGCACATTGCCCTGATGGTCGACGCGCTCGGCAACGCCGATACGCGAGCGGCGCGGCACGATGGCGTGCGGCGGCTTCAGGCGCGGGTCGAACACGCTCTCCTTGTAGGAGCGGCGGAACTCGATCTCGTCGCGAAAGCCCTTGGTGGTGATCAGGCCGACCTTGGCGCCATTGTATTCGAGCAGAGAATTGGTGGCGACGGTGGTGCCGTGCACGATCAGCGGCAGCTCGCCCAGAAAATCGTCCAGAGGAAGCCCGAGTTCCGTCGCCAGACGACCGAGCGCATTCAGAACACCGTCCGATTGATCTGGTGTCGACGGAGTCTTCGTCGAGCGGAATTCTCCGTTGGGACCGATGGCGACGAGATCAGTAAAGGTTCCGCCGACGTCAATACCAACATTCCAATTCGACATGATGTCATCCAGATTAAAATCGAGGCTCGAAATTACCTTGCGTCACTCCGCCACGCAAAGAATTTCCCTCATACCGCAACAGAGCGCGGTTTTAGCAGATAGGCACGGCCGACATAAGGAATTCCATTCCCACGGCAATTGTCGTCCCGGTACAAAAAACCGGATTTGTCCGACAAGTTGAAATATCGCGCCGCGCCAAAGGCGGTGTTCGGGTCTAATCTGCCGGTCCATCGCAAACGCTGAAACGTCGTGGCCGTTCCTCCCGGGCGCCGTCGCCGGCGGCGTGGCGAACGAGATCCGCAAGCCAATCGAGGATTGACTCATGTCTGGTATTTCCGCGCACGTCCGGGCAAGGGCCCTGGCCATCGCGATTGCCGCGACGGTCGCATCGCCCTTCGCGGCGATTGCCGCCGAAGGCCCGTTCGTCATCAACTATTCGCTGCCGCCGCCGACCCTCGATCCGGCCATCGTCTGCGACATCGCCGATAATGGCTTCCTGGCGCCGCTCTACACGCCGCTTTTGCGCTACGAGGCGAAGCCGGTCGCCAATGCCCCCGAAGGCATCACCGTCACGGCCGAGGACACCACCAAGATCGTCGGCTATCTCGCCGAGAGCTTCACCGTCTCCGATGACGGCAAGGTACTGAACTTCAAGCTGCGCGACGGGCTGAAATTCCCGAGCGGCAATCCGCTCGACGCGGCGGCCGTCAAGGCATCGCTCGAATACATGCTGAAGAGCGGCACCTGCGGCACCTATTTCCTCGAGGCGGCCCAGTTCGGCAACACCGAGGCGATCGAGGCGCCGGACGCGACGACCGTCGTGATCAAGCTGAAGCGCGGCGAGCCGCTGCTGCCGCATGCGCTGACCCAGCCCAATACCGGCATCATCGATCTGAAGACGGTCGAGGCGAATGGCGGCAAGACCTGGCTCGCCGGCCACGCCGCCGGCGCCGGCCCATACCTGCTCGCCGACTACCAGCCCGGCGTCCGCGCCGTGTTCAAGGCCAATCCGGACTTCTTCGGCGAGGCACCGCGCGAGAAGGACGTGATCGTCAACTTCATCACCGACAATGCGACGCTGCTGCTGCAGGCTCGCAACAAGCAGGCCGATGTGACGCTCGGCCTGTCGAAGGCCTCGGTCGAGAGCCTGAAGGGCGCCGAAGGCCTCAAGGTCATCGAGGTGCCGACCGCGCGCTGGCAGCTGATCGGTCTGCCGAACCAGACGGCGCCGTTCGACAACGCCAAGTTCCGCGAGGCGCTCTCCTACGCGCTGCCCTACGACGCCATCCTGAAGAATGTCGCACACGGCTTCGGCGAGACCTTCTACGGCCCCTACCCGCCGCAGTTCCCCGCCTTCAAGGCCGAGCTCGGCGCGCCGCGTCCCTATGATCTCGAGAAGGCAAAGGCCCTCATCGCCGAATCCGGCGTGAAGACCCCGGTCACGGCCGAGATCATCATCCGCGAGGGCCAGAACGACCAGGAGCAGATCGCCACCATCGCCCAGGGCGCCTGGTCGCAGATCGGCGTCAATCTGACGATCCGCAAGCTGCCGGCCTCGGGCTATCAGGAAGCGGTCGGCGCCAAGACCAAGACCTCGGCGATCGTCCGCTTCGACGGCCCGTCGGTCGACGATCCGGCCTGGCTGCTCGACTACGACCTGCGCTGCGCTTCCGCCTACAACACCAGCAATTACTGCAGCAAGGATGCGGAAGCCCTGCTCGACACCCGCCACGACCTGAAGAGCGATGCCGAGCGGCAGGAACTCTGGGACAAGATCGCCAAGATCTGGGTGGCCGACAGCCCGCGCATCCCGGTTTATGCCGACGTCTACACGGCCGTCGTCTCGGCCGACGTCAAGGACTGGCACTTCGCCCAGGACGGTCCGTTCGACCTCAATCTCTGGGGCCGCTAACCGGGAGCGTTTTCGAGCGAAGTGGATACTGGTTCGCGTGAAGAAGACGCGACCCAACTATACTATAGCGGGTCGATCGGGCTCCGCCCGGTCGACCCATTCGATAACAGCGCGCGGTCCCGGGGCCGCGCGCCGTCCTTTGCGTGCGGAGTGCCGTCTTTGAAACGAGCTTGGGTTGGGACCGCGTTGCGGCGGATCGGCGACGACAAGACGTTCGCGCTCGCCGTCCTGATCGCCGCGCTGCTGATCGTCGGCGCCCTGCTCGGACCGCTCGTCTGGCCGCTCGGCCCGCTCGACATGGATTTCGGCGCCCCGCTTGCCGCGCCCTCCTTCGCCCATCCGATGGGCACCGACAGCAATGGCCGCGACGTGTTCGCCCGCTTCCTCACCGGTGCCCGCATCTCGCTCGCGGTCGGCGCGATTGTCGTGCTGGCCGGCCTCGTCGTCGGCGGCGCGATCGGTGTCGCCGCCGGGATCGGCGGCCGTGTCGTCGACACCATCCTGATGCGCCTGATCGATGCGCTCGCCGCCTTCCCGCCCCTCATCCTCGCCATGGCGGTGACCGTCGGGCTCGGCGTCGGCCTGAAGACGGCGGCGATCGGCATCGCGCTTTCCTCGGTGCCGTTCTTCGCTCGGCTGATGCGCGGCGATATCCTCAGGATCCGCACCCTGCCCTTCGTCGAGGCAAGCGTCGCCATGGGCGCCAAGCGCGGCCGCATCATCGCCCGCCATCTGCTGCCGCACACGGCGCCGACCATGCTGGTCCAATGCGCCTCGGTCTTCGGCTATGCCATCCTGACCTTGGCCGGCCTCGGCTTCATCGGCCTCGGCGCGCAGATCCCGGAGCCCGAATGGGGCGCGATGATCACCGACGGCATGCAGTACGCGCTGACCGGGCAGTGGTGGCTGGCGCTGTTCCCCGGCCTCGGCGTCCTGCTCGCCGTGATCGCCGCCAATCTGCTGGCCGACCGGCTCGAGGAGAGCCTCAATCCGCGCTCGGCGCGCAACCAGGTGCGCTGACATGCTGAGACTGATCTCGGGCCGCATCGTCACCTCGCTGATCTCGCTGGTCGGCGCGTCGCTGATCGCCTTCGTGCTCTTGCGCCTCACCCCCGGCGATCCGGCCCGCCTCTTCCTCGGCCAGTTCGCCGGCGAGGACGCCGTGCAGGCGCTGCGCGCCGAGCTCGGCCTCAACGGCTCGATCCTCAGTCAGTACTGGATCTATATGGGCCGCTTCCTGTCGGGCGACTGGGGCTTCTCCTATTCGACCGGCCAGTCGGTCGCCGGCCTGCTGCTCGCCCGCTTTCCGGCGACCGTCGAGCTCGGCCTGTTCGCCTTTTTCTTCGCCTTCGTCGCGGCGGTCTCCTGCGCCCTCGTCTCGGTCTACCGTCGTGGGCCGGTCTCGGATGGCGGCGTACGAGCGCTTTCCTTCTTCGCCCAGGGCGTGCCGCCCTTCTGGTTCGGCCTGATGATGCTGCTCGTCTTCTTCGAGGGCTTCGGCTGGCTGCCCGGCCCGGAGGGACGGCTCGGCCTGCGCATCATCCCGCCGCCGACCGTCACCGGACTGCTGACGGTGGACAGCCTCCTCGCCGGCGACTGGACCGCCTTCAAGGACGCGATCCGCCACCTGATCCTGCCGGCGGTGACGCTCGGGCTGATGCCGTTCGGCTTTCTCTACCGGCTGCTCCGCGCCAATCTCGAAGGGATCACCCGGGAGCCCTTCATCACGGTGGCGCGCGGCCGCGGCCTCACCCGCTGGGCTGCCTATGTCCGCCACGCGCTGCCGAACGCCTTCCTGCCGACGCTGACCGCCGCCGGCCTGCTGTTCGGCCAGCTCCTCGCCGGCAGCGTGCTGGTCGAGCGCGTCTTCGTCTGGCCCGGCGCCGGCGCGCTCGTCACCGACGGCGTGCTCAAGCAGGATTTTTCCGTCGTGCAGGCCTTCATCCTGCTCTCGGCCTTCATCTATGTGCTGACCAGCCTCGTCGTCGACATCCTCGCCGCGATGCTCGATCCGCGCGTCGCCCAGAGCCAGGGAGGCGGAAGATGAGCTCGACGACCAACCAGCCGCCCCTGCTCGAGGTACGCGGCCTCACCACCGAATTCGCCACCCGCGCCGGCGCGGTCGCCGCCGTGCGCGACGTCTCGCTCACGGTCCGACGCAGCGAGAAGGTGGCGATCGTCGGCGAATCCGGCTGCGGCAAATCCACGCTCGCGCTCTCGATCCTCGGCCTGATCGACAAGCCCGGCCGGATCGCCTCGGGTCAGGTTCTGCTCGAGGGCCGCGATCTCGTGGGCCTCAGCGAAAGCGCGATGAAGACGATCCGCGGCAAGACCGTGTCGCTGATCTTCCAGGATCCGATGGGCGCGCTCGACCCCATCAAGACGGTCGGCGCGCAGATAATCGACACGCTGCGCCGCCATCAACCCGGCCTCAGCCACAAGGCGGCGCGCGCCCGGGCGGTCGAGCTGCTGCGCGAGGTCGAGGTGCCGGCGGCCGAGCGGCGGCTCGACGACTATCCGCACCATTATTCCGGCGGCATGCGCCAACGCGTCATGATTGCCATCGCGCTCGCCAATGCGCCGGACCTGATCATCGCCGACGAGCCGACGACGGCGCTCGACGTGACGACGCAGGCGCAGGTGCTGGCGCTGCTCGAACGCGTCGTCGCCGACCATGGCGTGGCGGTGCTGCTGATCACCCACAATCTCGGCGTCGTCGCCGAATTCTGCGACGTGGTGCAGGTCATGTATGCCGGCCGCATCGTCGAGCGCGGCCCGACCGAGGCGATCCTCGCCAGGCCGACCCATCCCTATACGCAGGCGCTGCTCGAAAGCATTCCGGATCCCGCCCGGATCGGCACGCGGCTTCGCGCCATTCCCGGCATGCCGCCGGATCTCTCGGCCATGCCCTCCGGCTGCGCCTTCGAGCCGCGCTGCTTCTTCGGCCATGGCCGCGAAATCTGCCGCACGCGCCAGCCCGCCCCGGTCGAAATCGAGACCACGTCCGGCCCGTCGCAGGTCGAGTGCCACTTCGCCACCGAACGCGCCGCCCGCGCGAGCGAGGTCGCCGCATCATGACCGGACGCGACATACCGCTCCTCGTCGTCGACCGGCTGGAAAAGAGTTTTGCCGCGCGCAGCAGCAATCCGTTCAAACCAAGCCGCGAAATACTGCGCGCCGTCGACGGGATCTCGTTCACGGTTCTGCGCGGCGAGACCTTCGGCCTCGTCGGCGAATCCGGCTGTGGCAAGTCGACGGCGGCGCGCGCCATCCTCCGCCTCGTCGAGCCGACCGGCGGCCGCGTCACGCTCGACGGCATCGACGTCGCCAGCCTCGCGGCCGAACCGATGCGAAAACTGCGCCGGCGCATGCAGATGGTGTTCCAGGACAGCACCGGCACGCTCGACCCGCGCATGAGCGTGCGCGAACTCGTCGAGGAGCCGCTGATCGTGCACGGCATCGGCGACGCCGCGACGCGCCGCGCCAAGGTCGACGCCATGCTGGAGCTGGTTGGCATCCGCGCGGAATTCGCTAACCGTCGCCCGCACCAGTTCTCCGGCGGCCAGCGCCAGCGCATCGGCATTGCCCGCGCACTCGTGCTGGAGCCGGAGCTGGTCGTGCTCGACGAGCCGATCTCGGCGCTCGACGTCTCGGTGCAGGCGCAGATCCTGAACCTGCTCAAGGATCTGCAGGAGAAGCTCGGCGTCTCCTACGTCTTCATCGTGCACGATCTGACGGTGGCGGAATTCTTCTGCGACCGGCTCGCCGTGCTCTATCTCGGCCAGGTGATGGAGAGCGGCAGCGCGAAGGAACTCTTCGCCGATCCGCAGCACCCCTACACGCTCAGCCTGCTCTCGGCCGTGCCGCGCGTCGGCGCCAAGACGGGGCGGCGCACCGTGCTGGAGGGCGAGGTGTCGCCGCTCGGCAGCGGTGCCTCGAAGGGCTGCGTCTTCCGCGCCCGCTGCCCGGTCGGCAAGGACCGCGCGATCTGCGCCGAGGAACGCCCGGCGCTTCGCCCGCATGGCACGGCGGACCACACCGTCGCCTGCCATTTCCCGGGCGAGCTCAGCCTAGCGCCAGCCTGAGAGGCCGGCCCCGGGCGGCGACAATCGTCGCCATCCGTCAATGGACGCGTCGCTATTCCACATATATGTAATAGACTTCATTGGAAGAGATGGGCGACCCAGGATGAAATCTCCGCAGCGAGGCTCCGTCGAGGCTCCGGCCGAAGACGCCAAGACGCCGCGCCGGACGCGGGTCAGCGGCATGGATCGCGCGCTTCAGATCCTCGACCACCTCTACACGACCGGCGAGCCAGCCGGCGCCTACGCGATCGCCAAATCGATCGGCGCGCCGCTGTCGACGGTCTATGTCATCATCGACGAACTGATCGAGCGCGAGATGCTGTCGCGGCGGTCGGATGGCCAGATCTGGCTCGGACCGCGCCTCTATCACTACGGGCTGGTCTATGCCCGCTCGCTCGATTTTCTCGGCGAGGCCAGCCAGGTCATGCAGGACCTCGGTCGCGAAATCGGCGAGACCGTGCAGATCTGCGGCCGCGACGGCGATCACATGGTGGTTCTGGCGATGGCGGACGGTCCGGGCCATTTCCGCGTCATGTCCGAGGTCGGCACCCGCGTGCCGCTGAACTGGACGGCATCCGGGCGCCTGCTGATCGGCAATCTGCCGGACGCCGAGCGGATCGAGATCTTCCGCCGCAGCGCCCGCGCCTCGCCGACCGAACGGGCCGAGACCGATGCGGCGGCGCTGTCGAAGCTCGCCGGCCTCGCCTTCCAGGAACGGCTTTCGATCCAGATCAGTGAGACGGATTTTCTCGTCTCCTGCGTCGCCTCGCCGATCTGCGATGCCGCCGGCGCCTGCGTCGCGACGATCTCGATCGTGCTGCCGGAACACAAGGTCGTCGCCAACCCCGCCCTCTACGGCGATGCCGTCCGCAATGCCGCCGAGACGATCGAGCGCAAGCTCGGCTGGCGCCAGCGCTGACGCCAGCCGGCGTCGATCAATCCTCGACGGCGATCACCGCCTCGATCTCGACCGTGATCCGGTTCGGCAGCGACCCCATGCCGACCGCCGAGCGCGCATGGCGCCCCCTTTCCTCGCCAAACACGGCCAGGAACAGGTCCGAACAGCCATTGATCACCTGCGGGTGGGCGGTGAAATCCGGCACGGCGTTGACCATGCCCAGCAACTTGACCACCCGGCGCACCTTGTCGAGCGAGCCGAGCGCCTCCTGCATGACGGCGAGCAGGTTGATGCCGGTGATGCGGGCGTGCTGGTAGGCCTCATCGAGCGTCACGTCGGCGCCGACGCGGCCGTGATGCTCGAAGCCGTCCGGCTGCATCGGCCCCTGTCCCGACAGGAACAGCAGATTGCCCTCGCGCACGAAGGTGACAAAATTGGCAACCGGCGGCGGCGGCGGCGGCAAGACGATTCCCAACGCCCGCAACCGCGCCTGCGGCGAACCACCCTCGGCGGCGGCGTTGGTGATAGTGTCGCTCATCTGGATATCCGTTTCCCGCCCCGCATGGAGCCCTTCAGTTCATCGGGCTGGCGCCCGGAGCCGACCGATCGTTCACCGATCGAACCGCCGACAAAAACTGCATAATTCCATAGTTATGTAATTGCGCTCATTAGGATGGAACGTTAGCATTCTCGTCCATGAGGTCAAGCCCGGCGCCGGCTACAGCCGACAAGGGCGCGACGCGGCCGAGGGCCGACGGCGAATGGGGACGGGAACAGGTTCATGAACGACGTTTCAGGACGTCCGGGGCGCCTCGCCGGCAAGGCGGCGATCGTCACCGGAGCCGCCGGCGGCATCGGCCGCGCCACCGTCGAGGCCTTCCTGCGCGAGGGCGCCCATGTCGTGGCGATGGACCTCGCCCGCCCGCTGGACGCGACGCGTTTCGCGCTGCCGGGCGCCGTTCCGATCGCCTGCGACCTTGGCGACCGCGCCGCGATCCAGGCGGCGACGGAGGAAGCGGTCGAGCGGCTCGGCGGTCTCGACATCCTGGTAGCATCCGGGGCGCTCAAGGGCGGGACGGGGAATTTCCTCGACCTCTCCGACCGCGACTGGGATCGCTATGTCGACATCAACCTGACCGGGACCTTCCTGTCCTGTCGGGCAGCCGCGCGCGCCATGGTGGCGGGCGGCGCCGGCCGGAATGGCAAGGGCGGCCGGATCATCACCATCGGCTCGGTCAATTCCTTCATGGCGGAACCGGACGCCGCCGCCTATGTCGCGGCAAAGGGCGGCGTCGCCATGCTGACCCGCGCCATGGCGGTCGACCTCGCCCGCCATGGCATCCTGGTCAACATGATCGCGCCCGGCCCCGTCGACGTGACGGGCAACAATACCGGCTACAGCGAACCGAAGCTCGCCGGCGAAGTCCGCGACGAGGTGGCGCTGGCGCGCCCCGGCCTACCGCAGGAGGTCGCCACGGCCGCTGTTTTCCTGGCCGAGGACGCAGCGAGCTTCATGACCGGCTCGACCGTCACGATCGATGGCGGCCTGTCGGCGATGATCTTCGGCGGCATGCGGGGAAGCTGAAGGCGGCGACCCACTTCCGGTCGGCGCTCAGATGATGGAGGGCGGGCATTGCAGACGGTTGACGCAGGCCAGCGCCAGTTCGGCGTGACGGTGCCCGTCCTTCAGGGTGAAGGCGAGATGACCGGGAAGCAGCGTGTCGAACTCCAGTGCCGCCAGCGTCCGGACGCTCTCGCAGATGGCGGCGATATCGCAATCGACGATGTTCTGGATCGCCACCTTGCCGCCATGGAACAGCGCGTCGCCGCCGACCAGCATGCGCCGCCGCGGCGTCGTCACCAGATAGGAGACATGGTCGCGGCTATGGCCGGGCGTCGGGATCATCCGCACCGAGACATCGCCAAAGCGAATTTCCTCGTCCGGCTGCCAGACGCGGTCGACCGGACAGGCGTGATAGGCATAGTCCATCGGATAGACGCCGCCCCGCTTCGCCTTGCCAAGGCTGATGCCCTCCTCGTCGCCAGTCGCCACCATCGCCGCCGTGGCGGCGCCGGCATGCACGGCGAGGCCGAGCCGATCGCGCAGGGCCGCCGCGCCACCGGAATGATCGGCATGGCCATGGGTGAGGAACAGATGGCGGATCCGGGTGGGATCGATGCCGTCCTCGGCCAGAACGTCGAACACCTGTCCCGGATACCGACCTGCGCCGGCGTCGAACATCAGCCAGCCGTCTTCGGCGGCGACCAGGAACACATTGCAGTCGAACGCGTCGGTCAGGTCGAATCCGCCGCCGCCGCTCATCACCAGATGGAGCCCCGCCTCGATCCGCATCTCCGTCTCCACTCCCTTTCCTCGACCCGGACGCCCCACACGGCGATGCTGGGATCGAGATTGCCCTGAACGCTCCAACAAGACTGCGCCAAGCGCAGCCGAAAACCGCATCGCGAAGGATCTCACAAATGCATACGGGTGCCTTTTCCGACATCGACTGGGACAAGGACGGCAAGCAGGTCGGCTTCTTCAGCTTCCCCTATTCGATCGATCGCTCGCCCTACTACCAGATCAAGATGCCGGTCTGCCGGATCCGCAATGGCGACGGCCCCAGCCTGGTGCTGATGGCCGGCAACCATGGCGACGAATATGAGGGCGAGCTGACACTGCTGAAGGCGATCCGGCTGATCGAGGCGTCCGACATCAGCGGCGCGCTCACCATCCTGCCGGCGGCGAACACGCCGGCCGTCATGGCGGCGAAACGCTGCTCGCCCTTCGACGGCGGCAACATGAACCGCTCGTTTCCGGGCAACCCCTATGGCGGGCCGACCCAGCGCATGGCCCACTACATCGAGCACGAGATCTTCCCGCGCCATGACGTCGTGCTCGACCTGCATTCGGGCGGCACCAGCATGGACCACCTGATCTGCAGCCTGATCGAACGGCTCGGCGACGGCGAGCGCTACGCGCGAGGCCTCGAACTGATGCGATCGATGCGCCTGCCCTATGGCATGATCGCCGACAATGGTCCGGATTCGCCGACGTCGATGGCGGCGGCGCTGCGCGCCGGCTGCATCGCGCTTTCCGGCGAGTTCGGCGGTGGCGCCACCGCCACCAAGACGACGATGGCCGTGACCCAGCGCGCCGTCGACAATCTGCTGCAGGCGGTCGGCATCACCAGCCGCCCGATCCTCTACCTCGATGCCGATCGTGGCCCCGAGACAACAGTGCTTTCCACCGGCGGCCAGTCGCTGTTCGTCTATGCCGAGCGCGAAGGCTGGTTCGAGCCGGCCGTCGATATCGGCGACACGGTCGAGGCAGGCGCCATCGCCGGCTGGCTGCACGATCTCGAGCGGCCGCTCGAAGAACCCGAAGTGCTGCGCTTCGCGGAAGGCGGCATCGTGCTGTCGCGCCGCCTGCACACGCACAGCCAGTCGGGAGACTGCCTGATGAACCTCGCGCGGTTCGACTGACCCGCGGCGGGGCAAAGCGGACCGCCCCAGGGGACGGTTCGAACAAGGGAGGTTCATCGCGGCGCACTCTGCGGTGACGATCATCGGTTCGACAACGGGGTCTTGACCCGCAAGGTCACCATGCTAGGCTTCCGTTGTAATGAATTCAATTATACAATTATGGAATAACTAGATCTTCATCGTCGTGCAACGGCGGACTTCAAGGCGCGGCAGGGGCGATGCCCCGAAGCCAAACCGACCGACCGGCGCGACAGAGCAGCTTCCAGATCAACAACCGGGGAACGACATGTTGAGATCCAAATTCAAGTCGGCGGCGGCCGCCCTTCTCGCCACGGCGCTGTCCAGTTCGGCCGCCTTCGCCGACATCACCATCCTGGCATGGCCGGGCGAGCCTTCGGAATCGGCCTTCCGCAAGGTACTCGACCTCTACAACTCGACCGAGGGCACCAAGAACAATTCGAAGGCCTCGGTGATCTATTTCAGCCAGCAGGGCTTCAAGGAGAAGATGCTGGCCGACGTCGCCGCGGGCTCGAAGGAATTCGACGTCATGCTGACCTCGACCTACGATGTCGGACTGTACGCGCCCTTCATGACGCCGATCGACGACCTGATCACCGACAAGGTCTATGACGTCATCTCGAAGAACGCGATCGAGACGCAGAAGTACGAAGGCAAGACATACGGCATCCCGACCGACCTGAGCCTGCACTTCCTGTACTATCGCAAGGACCTGATCGACCAGCTCAACACCGATCCGGCCTGGAAGGCGAAATACGAGGAGATCTCGGAGAAGATCCTCGGCAAGAAGCTGTCGCCGAAGCCGGCTGACCAGTGGGACTGGGACGATTTCATCGCCTCGGCGCTGTTCTTCACCAAGTCGATCAATCCCGACAGCCCGGTCCGCTACGGCACCGTGCTGCAGATGAAGAACCTGCTCTACAACATCATGCTGTGGCAGGGCACCGTCGCCTCCAATGGCGGCGACTGGCGCGACAAGGACGGCAACATCACCGTCGACTCCCCCGCCTACAAGCGCGGCCTCGAGATCTACAAGATCATCACCGACAACGAGGCGACCCCGGGCGACAGCTCGACCTATGAATATGGCGAGGCCAACAGCGTCTTCGGCGCCGGCCAGGTCGCGTTCATGCTGCAGTGGAACGCCGCCGTGCCGGAGTTCAGCAACGCCACGAAATATCCGATCGTCGCCGGCAAGCTCGGCCTTTCCCACGAGCCGGCCGGCTCGGAAGGCCCGAAGACCCATTTCCACAGCCTCGGCCTCGGCCTCAACAAGAACTCCGAGAAGCAGGACGAGGCGAAGGCCTTCCTGGCCTGGCTGGCGACGGCCGAGCCGATGAAGCTCTACGCCAAGGAAGGCGGCTCGCCGCCGCTGGCCGCGGGCCCGATGGCGGAAATCGCCGGCGACCGGCCGGAAATGGTGCTGATGGGCGAGCATGCCGCCAAATACGGCTTCGTCATGAATGGCAGCACCAGCGCCAAGGCGCTGAGCATCTACACCAACATGGCCGAGAACTTCACCGGCTACTGGACGGGCGAGATCGAGCAGGACGAGGCGATCGCCAATGTCGTCGCCGACATGAAAAAGGCTTTCACTCCCTAAGCCCCACGCCTGCGATCCACGAACTGCCGCGGGCCTCCCGCGGCAGTTCCCCGCCCCGGAGCGAGAATGTCCAACGCGACCAGTTTCGAGATGAAGGAGCGCGCCGCGGCCCGCGTCCTGCTCGTCCCCCTCTGCCTGTTCATGGCGGCGCTGCTGGGTTTCCCGACCCTGATCAATCTCTGGTATTCGTTCAGCGACGTCTCGTTCCAGAACATGATCGGCAGCTTTGTCGGTCTGGACAACTACGCCGCCGCGCTCAGCAATCCAAAGATGTGGCAGGCGCTCGGCTTCTCGCTGAAATTCGCCGTCATCTGCACCACGCTCCAGGTCGTGGCCGCCCTGGTCCTCGTCTTCATCCTGCATCCGCTCCTGGCGAAGCGCCCGTGGATGACCGCCATTCTGATGCTGCCGATGATGGTGTCGCCAGCGCTGATGGGCGTCATGTACCGGCTGATCCTGAACGAGTTCACCGGCCCCATCCCCGTTTATCTCGAGATGATGGGCTACGGCGTCAATTTCCTCGGCCGTGGCAACATCTACAAGACCGTCGTCGCCATCGAGGTGTTGCAGTGGACGCCCTTCGCGTTCCTGATCCTTTTGACGGCGCGCCAGACCATTTCCTATGAGCTGGAGGAAGCCGCCGCCGTCGACGGCGCCACCGGTTTCCGCTCCACCCTGCACATCCTGCTGCCGATGATGAAGCCGGCGCTGGTGATCGTCGTCTTCGTGCGCTTCATCGACAGCTTCCGGGTCTTCGACCACATCTACGTGCTGACCGGCGGCGGTCCCGGCAACCTGACCACCTCGATCAGCATCTACATCTACAAGCTGTTCTTCGTGCAGAACACGCTTGGCGAGGCGGTCGCCGTCTCGATCCTGCTGCTGATGATGTCGCTTGCCCTGATCGTGGCGGCGATGCGCCTCGTCGTCCGGAGAAACTGAGATGATCGTCTCCCGCCGCAGCCGCTTCGACAGCGTCCTTCACGCCTCGCGCTGGGTTGTCTTCGTCGCCGTCGCGCTTCTGGTCAATTTCCCGGTCCTGTCGACCATCCTGACCTCGTTCAAGACCAATGCGGATATCAACGCCTATCCGCCGAAGTGGATCTTCGAGCCGACGCTCGAGCACTACCGCGCCGTGCTCGCCTCGCCGAACATCGACTATTCGCACTACATCATGAACTCGATCGTCATCGCGACGGTGGGCACCATTTTCGCCATCGTTCTGACACTGCCGGCCGCCTATGCCATGGCGCGCCAGCGCGTCGGCAGCAGCTGGCTGCTGCCGCTGATCACCAACCTGCGCGCCCTGCCGCTGATCATCTTCGCGATCCCGTTCTACTTCATGTACAAGCAGGTCGGCCTGCTCGACACCCGGCTCGGCCTGGCGCTGATTGCCTGCGTCATCAACATCCCGATCGCGCTGGTGCTGTTCGTCGGCTTCGTGCAGGACGTGCCGCGCGAGCTCGACGACGCGGCCAAGATCGACGGCGCCTCGATGTGGAAGACGCTCTGGCACGTCGTGCTGCCGCTGAGCCGCCCCGTCATGCTCGCCGTCTTCCTGCTCTCCTTCATCTACAGCTGGAACGAGTTCCTGTTCGGCCTGATCCTGACGACCAAGAGCGCCGTGCCGGTGACAGTCGGCGCCACCTTCTTCGTCACCTCGCGCGGCATCGAATGGGGTCCGACGGCCGCCGCCATGACGATCGGCATCCTGCCGCCGCTGATCCTCGGCCTGTTCGCCTATCCCTATATCGGCAAGTCGATGCTTGCCGGCGCGGTCAAGGGCTGATCGCCCGCACCCGTCGCTCGTCTCAACGGTGAAATCCATGCAACCGACCGCCTATACCGACGCCGCCCGCCGCATCCATGGCCATGTCCGCCGCACGCCGCTGGTGCCGGCGGCGCCCTCCCCGCGCCCGACCGACAAGGCCGAACTCTGGTTCAAGCCGGAATGCCTGCAGGTGTCCGGCTCGTTCAAGGCGCGCGGCGCCTTCAACGGCGTATTGTCGCTGCCGGAGGCCGTGCGGGCGCGCGGCGTCGTCACCGCGTCCGGCGGCAATTTCGGCGCGGCGATCGCCTATGCGGCCGAGCAGCTCGGCGTGCCGGCCAGCATCTGCGTGATGACGACCTCCACCGAACTCGCCCGCAAGCGCATCGCGTCCTATGGCGCCGAGCTGCATGTCGTCGGCCAGTTCTGGGATCTGTCCTGGGAGGCCGGCCGCAAGCTCGCGGAAGAACGAGGTGGCGCCCTGCTCCACCCCTTCGCCGACGAGGCGACAATCGCCGGCCAGGGCACGATCGGGCTCGAGATCCTCGACGACATGCCTGACGTCGACACCGTCGTCGTCTCGATCGGCGGCGGCGGATTGATCGCCGGCATCGCCGAGGCGATCAAGCAGCGAAAGCCGGGCGTGCGCGTCGTCGGCGTCGAGACCGTCGGCTGCCCGACGCTCTACGAGGCCCGCAAGGCCGGCCATCCGGTGATGCTCGAAAACGTCGTCACCAACGTGCCGATCCTCGCGGCCCGCTCCACCGAGCCGATCAATTTCGAGATCATCGAGCGCTGCGTCGACGAGATCGTGCTGGTGCCGGAGGACGAGCCGGTCGGCGCGGCGGAATGGATGTGGAAGAACACCGGCCTCGCCGTCGAGCTCGGCGCCGCCACGGCGGCCGCCGCTGTCCTCAACGGGCACGTCAAGGTCGCGCCGGGCGAGAAGACGGTCGTCGTGCTGTGCGGCAGCGGCAATGACGGGCTCGGGCTGAAATAGCGCCCGCCAGTCTGGCTCAGCCGGGCAACACGCTCGCTGTCATCAAGTCAGTTCTGTTGCATCTGGTTTGAGCAAGGCGTTGGCAACGACGACGAGTTTTCTGGCGACGGCTGCGAGCGCGAGGCGCTTTGGCTTTCCGGCGGTGCATAGGCGTCGGTAGAAGTCGCGCAGGCCGGGGTTGGCCCTGGCCGCGCTGAGGGCGGCCATGAACAGCAAAGGCCTGAGTTCGGTGCGTCCGCCGCGCATGGTGCGGTGCCGGCTGGTGTTGCCGGAATCGCGCGGATGCGGGGCCAAGCCGGC
>NZ_AQYH01000007.1 GCF_000380505.1 Kaistia granuli DSM 23481
CGAAAAATTCTCTTCACGATGAAACACAAACAAAAACCCCGCCGCGCGTACCCTCGCCGGCGGGGTTTTTGCGTTCAAACAACACCAAATGAACAAGCAAAGGCCGAGAAGACGCGAAGAGCGCGCAGCGGCAAGCCGGACGAGGACAGGCCGTCGGGACGCTCGAGCGACCAGACCCTCGTCTGCCAAAGCAGATACGACGATTCTTTCGGCTGCATCGGCAGGCGTGCCGCCCGAGCTCGTGGTTCAAGTCCCAGGTCCCAGGTCCGGGGCTCAAGTCCACGCTCCAGCCCTGCCTCGGCCCGAGCTTGACGCCACCCAGCGCCACGACCTATCCCCAAATCGGACGCGGATGCGGACGAGGGGCGGGTTCGCTCGGTCTCCTCGCGAGACGGCGGCCAGGCAAGGCCGCTCGGCCGTCCGCCAGGGCACCTGGGGAGGCGGGGAGGCTACACAGGTCGATCCGCAGGCCAGCTGTTCGCTCGTTTCTCCCAGTGCTGGGTTCGAGGGCGGTGGCATAAGGGCAGCAACGCGAAACCGGGCCGCAAAGCTCGGCGTCGGCCCACCGAGCGCCGAATCCTATTCGGCCGCGTCGACGGTCAACGGCAGCATGCGCTCGCGCGAGGCGGCGAGGAGATGCGTCATCGCCCGCGCCGCCTCGTCTGGACGACGGGCGACGATCGCGGTCCGCACCGCGTCGTGCAGCGCGATGTCCTCCGCCGGCTGGGCGGCGTTGCGCTGCAGCATCTCGGACGAGACGCGGAGCGCCGATTTGACCGCGCTGCCGATCGTCACGAACAGGCCGTTATGCGAGGCGTTGATGATCGCCATATGGAAGCCGAGCGCGGATTCCGACGTCGCCTTGATCGGCAGCTTCTGGTCATAGGCGGCGACCAGCTCGTGGAACTGATGCTCGATCTGCGCCAGATCCTCGGCCGTGCCGTCGCGCGCCGCCAGGAACGAGGCGCGCGGCTCGAAGCAGATCCGCATCTCGAAGATGTCCTCGACGATCTTGTGGTCGAACTGCGCCTGCAGGCGCCAGGCGAGCACGTCGCGGTCAAGCAGATTCCATTCGGCGAACGGCATTACCCGTGTGCCGATTTTCGGCGATACCTCGATCAGTCGCTTTCCCGCGAGGCTCTTCACCGCTTCGCGGATCGTCGTCCGGCTGACGCCATAGGTCTGGCACAGCTCGCTTTCGATCGGCAGTGAGGTCCCGGGGACGAATTCGCCGGACACAATCCGTACGCCAATATGATTGGCGACCTGCGCGCTCATCGTGCCGACTGATAGAAGCTCACGCTCCAGCATTACGCCCTCTCCCGCCAAGCTTCACCCTTTACGCGGTTTCCGATGCGTTGGCCAAGTCCTCGCATCCTTCCTGTCCGACCCCGCCCCCCCCCTGCGCCGCGATCCGGTCGATCGGAACAAGCGCGGAGGAGCGGATTGACAA
The DNA here is from genome assembly GCF_000380505.1 of Kaistia granuli DSM 23481. GTDB lineage: Bacteria > Pseudomonadota > Alphaproteobacteria > Rhizobiales > Kaistiaceae > Kaistia > Kaistia granuli. Next base: position 1,454 of record NZ_AQYH01000007.1, read on the forward strand.
ACCCATGGATCAAAACCATGATCGATGCATATGATAATACCATTGGCCGCCTCTTGGGGAGAGGCTTCGTGGGAAATCGTATGAAGTGGCCGAAATCGGGGAGTTTCCGGAAGCCGGCCTGGAGAGAGCTGCGTGTCAATGGCTGCGAGAGGTGCGGCGCGGCGCGCGGAGTGCGGCACGACGAGGCAGGCACGGCATCCATGCCGGGGCTTCTTCTACCGAGAAATGACTCGCTCCCGCGGGGGTGAGGCGGAGTGAATGTCGCCGGAGGACGGGTCTTGTTGGGAGACCCGAGGCGCGACGATAAAAGCGGAGGAATCGCGTTATGCGGAAGCTGATGACGAAGGCGCTCGCCACGGCGGCGCTGCTGGCCCTGACGGTTGGCGCACAGGCCAAGGAAACCGTGGTCTGGTGGGACTTCCTGTCGGGCGGTGACGGCGTCCGGATGAAGTCGTTGATCGAAGAATTCAACAAGACCAACCCGGATATCGAGATCCAGGCGACGACGCTCGAATGGGGCGTGCCCTTCTACACCAAGGTTCAGACCTCGGCCGCTGTCGGCGAGGGTCCGGATGTCATGACCTACCATCTGTCGCGTCTGCCGCTCGGCGTCGATTCGGGCGTTCTGCGCGAGATCACCGCGGACGAGCTGAAGGCCGCCGGCATTGACGGCGCCAATTATGCGCCCGCCAACTGGAAGGCCGCGCAGGTCGACGGGAAGCAGTATGCCGTGCCCTTCGATATCCATTCGATCGTCCTGTTCTACAACAAGGATGCACTCAAGAAGGCCGACCTTCTGGGCGAGGACGGCAAGCCGAAGGGCTTGGATGGCATCGAGAACTTCGACGCCGCGCTGAAGAAGCTCAAGGATGCCGGCTATGACTACGGCATGTCCTTCCAGACGGCCGGCGACGGCGGTGTGTGGCGCGTCTTCTATTCGCTCTTCAACCAGCAGGGCGGCGAGTTCTTCAAGGACGGCAAGTTCCTCGACGGCGACAATGTCGACAAGGCAGCGAAGGCAGCCGGCGCAATGGCCAAGTGGGTCTCGGACGGCGTCGTGCCGAAGCAGACCGACTACAATCCGTCGATTGCCCTCTTCACGTCCGGCAAGGCAGCGACCCTGATGAACGGCGTCTGGGAAGTCCCGACCATGGCCGACCTCGCCAAGCAGGGTAAGCTCGGCTTCGAGTGGGGCGCGGTCCAGATCCCGACCCTGTTCGACAAGCCCGCGACCTGGGCGGACTCGCACGCCTTTGCCATTCCGGACCGCAAGGGCAAGGAGATCTCGCCGGAGAAGCTGAAGGCCGTTCTGACCGCGATCAAGTGGATGAACGAGCACTCGATCAGCTGGGCCAATGCCGGTCACATCCCGGCCTATGTCCCGGTGACCCAGACCGAGGCGTTCAAGACCATGGAGCCGAACGCGACCTATTCGACGCTGGCCGCAACCGCCGTCTTCGATCCGACCAGCAAGCTCGCTGGCGTCGCCTCGCCGGTCTATGAGGCCTCCGCCAACAACATCACCACGGTGGTGAATGGCGACATGGATGCCCAGGCGGGCGCCGAGGGCCTGCGCGACGAACTGCAGGGACTTCAGGACTAGTCCTGAACTATCGACGCTTCACGACCCGGCCGGTTCGCCGGCCGGGTCACCCGCCTTGAAGCCTGGAAGCCTCCCATGCACACCAAATCACGCGATAACTGGGTCGCGGCGGCCTTTGTGGCCCCCTTCGTTATCGCCTATCTCGTCCTGTTCCTGTACCCGACCGTCCGGATGGTGATCCTCACCTTCACCGACGCGCCTCTGATTGGCGCCGGGAAATGGATAGGCTTCAAGAACTATCAGAGGCTCTTCAACGACAAAGCCTATATCAGTGCTGTCTGGAATACGGGCTATTTCGTTTTGTTGACCGTTATTCCGAACACCCTGCTCGGCCTCGTCTTCGCGATGATGGTCAATCGGCAGAAGGGTTACGTCCAGAGCTTCATCCTGGCGGCGTTCTTCCTTCCCTACATCCTTCCTGTCTCGGTCGTGTACCGCATCTGGGAATGGATGATGGACTACCAGTTCGGCATTGCTCAGTACGCGCTCGACGCATTCTATGGCGAGCGGGTCGCGGTCTTCCGCAACAAGGTCTGGGCCATGCCGATGATGGCCTTCGTGACGATCTGGTGGACGATCGGTTTCAACGTGCTGCTGTTCATCGCCGGACTGCGAAACATCTCCCAGGACATGTATGACGCTTCGGCTCTTGACGGCGCCAAGCGCTGGAAGCAGTTCCGCTACATCACCTGGCCCCTGATCTGGCCGGTGACGGCGCTCGTGCTGACGATCCAGTTGATTCTGCAGCTCAAGATTTTCGACCAGATCTACCTGCTGACACTGGGCGGCAACGTCAACAACACCATGGTTCTGGTCCAGTACATCTACAAACAGGCATTCCAGCTCAACAAGGGCGGCTATGGCGCGACGGTTGCGTTTTCCCTGTTCGCAATCATCGTCGTGGTCTCGGTGTTGCAGTATCAGGCTCTGAGGGCGAGACCGCGATGAATCTTCTCAGGATCGATTTCGCCGGACGCCTGATCACGCTGGTCACGCTCGCCATCGCCATCGTCTGGGCGTTCCCTCTTTACTGGGCGGTCATAACGACTTTGAAGCCCGAATTCGAGGTGGCGCAGCCGGGGCTCAACCTGCTGCCGAAAACCTGGACGCTCGGCGCCTATACCCATGTGCTGACGACGACCAAGATCGGCCAGTGGTACGTCAACTCCGTCGTCGTCGCGGTGGCGGTGACCGTGCTTGTCGTCATGATGGGCGCGCTCTGCGGCTATGCGCTGTCGCAGCTGAGGTTCCGCGGCCGAACGGCGCTGTGGTTCACCGTGCTGGCGAGCTTCATGGTGCCGATCCAGGCGCTGATCGTCACGCATTTCGTGCTGATGAGCCAGTTCGGGCTGATCAACTCGTGGCTCGGCATCGTCTTGCCGCAGCTGATCGTTCCGGTCGTCGTCATCGTCTACAAACAGTTCTTCGACAGCGTGCCGAAGGATTTTCGCGAGGCCGCGCGCGTGGATGGCGCCAACGAGTTCGACATCTTCTTCCGCATCTACCTGCCGATGAATTGGGGCGTCACCACCGCGCTGGCGATCATCACCTTCATCGGCGCCTGGAACGCCTTTCTCTGGCCGTTCCTCGTCTCGACCGCTGATGACACAATGACCGTCACGGTCGGCATCACGATGGTGAAGGAAAACTTCGGCGTCCAATACGCCCGAAACCTCGCCGCCGCCGTGCTCGCGGCGCTGCCAGTCGCCATCGCCTACCTGGTTTTCCAGAGGCGCGTGACCCAGGCGATCATGCTTTCCGCCGGCATCAAGGGATAGGCGGACCCGTATTCACCCGCCGCCGCTCGGCCCCCGGGCCCCGCGGCGGCTCCTCCCACGACCGATCCAAGGCCAATCCGAAAGCTTCCCACCCATGTTGAACGCCAAACTCATCGTCGACCGCGACTTTGTCGTTTCCGAACTCGACCGGCGCATCTTTGGCACCTTCGTCGAGCATATGGGCCGCTGCGTCTATGGCGGCATCTACGAGCCCGGCCACGCGACCGCCGACGAGGACGGCTTCCGCGGCGACGTGCTGGAGCTGACCAAGGAACTCGGCACCACCATCATCCGCTATCCCGGCGGCAACTTCCTCTCCGGCTACAATTGGGAAGACGGCGTCGGCCCGGCCGACAAGCGCCCCGTTCGCCGCGACCTCGCCTGGTTCTCGACCGAGACGAACCAGTTCGGCACCAACGAGTTCATGAAGTGGGCCGCGAAGGCCGACATCGAGCCGATGTTCGGCGTCAATCTCGGCACCAAGGGCCCCGACGAGGCGCGCCAGTTCCTCGAATACTGCAACCACGAGGGCGGTTCGGCGCTGTCGGATCTCCGCAAGGAGCACGGCTACGAGAAGCCGCACGACATCAAGTTTTGGTGCCTCGGCAACGAGATGGATGGTCCCTGGCAGATCTGCCACAAGACGGCGGAGGAATATGGCCGCGTCGCGCTCGAGACCGCCAAGGTGATGCGTTGGGTCGATCCGACCATCCAGCTCGCCGCCTGCGGCTCGTCGCATCGCAACATGCCGACCTACGGCTCGTGGGAGTACCAGGTCCTCGATCATTGCTATGACGAGGTCGATTTCATCTCTCTGCACACCTACTTCAACAACCATGCGGATTCGGCCGCCGAATATTTCGGCGTCATCGAGCTGCTGGATGCGTTCATCAAGGAAGTGGCGGCGATCTGTGACGCCGTCGGCGCCAAGCGCCGCTCGCACAAGAAGATCATGTTGTCGCTGGACGAATGGAACGTCTGGTACAAGACCCACAAGATCGAGAACATGCGCGTCCCCGGCTGGCCGGAAGCGCCGAAGCTGATCGAGGAAGTCTACAACACCGAGGACGCCCTGATCGTCGGTGGCGCCCTGATCGCCATGCTGAACAATGCCGATCGCGTCAAGGTCGCCTGCCTGGCGCAGCTCGTTAACGTCATCGGCCCGATCATGACCGAGACCGGCGGCGACGCCTGGCGCCAGACGATTTTCCATCCCTTCGCGCTCGCCTCGAAGTACGGCCATGGCCGCGTCCTGAAGAGCGTGGCGGTGTCCGACTCCTACAGCGCCAAGACCTTCCCGGAGATCCCGTATCTCTATGCGACCGTGATCGACAATCCGGCCGACGGCACGACGACGGTGATCGCGCTCAACCGCAGCCTGTCCGACCCGATGGAAGTCGAAGTCGAACTGCGCGGCCTCGGTACCGATCGCGAGCTGGTGCATGCGACCGAGCTGCATCACTCCAACCTCAAGGCCGTCAACACCAAGGATGCGCCGAACACCGTCGCGCCCAAGGTCAACAACGACGTCAAGATCGACGGCGAGCGGATGACCATCCGTCTGAAGCCGGCCTCGTTCAACGTCATCACCACCCGGGCGACACCGGTCGGCAACGCCTGATCGCGTTCGTTCCGCAAGACAAGCTGCGCCCGCATCGTCACGATGCGGGCGCTTCTTTGCGTAAGGCTCAATCGGTCGCGTTGCGATTATCGCAACACGACCCTATGACATCGGCATGGCCCTTCTCGATCTCGCCAATCCGACGCGCTTCATGACCCTGACCGGTCGCATCCTGCCCTGGCTGTGGGCGGTGACGGCGATCGTGCTCGGCACGGGGCTCTATCTCGCCCTCTTCGTCGCGCCCGCCGACTACCAGCAGGGCGAGACGGTCAAGATCATGTTCATCCATGTGCCGGCGGCGTGGCTCTCCATGTTCGGCTACGGCATGATGGCGACATCCGCGCTCGGTACGCTGGTCTGGCGTCACCCGCTCGCCGATGTCGCCGCCCGCGCCGTCGCGCCGATCGGCGCCTCCTTCACGCTGATGGCGCTCGTGACCGGCTCGCTCTGGGGCAAGCCGATGTGGGGCACCTGGTGGGAGTGGGACGCCCGGATGACGTCGGTGCTCATCCTTTTCCTGATGTATCTCGGCCTGATCGCGCTCTGGAACGCCATCGAGGATCCGATCAAGGCCGGCCGCGTCGGCGCGGTGCTGATCCTGGTCGGCTCGGTCAATCTGCCGATCATCAAGTTCTCGGTCGACTGGTGGAACACGCTGCACCAGCCGGCGAGCGTCTTCCGCATGGGCGGCTCGACGATCGCGCCGAGCATGCTCTATCCGCTGCTGATCTGCGCGGTCGGCGCGACGCTGCTGTTCATCGCGCTCAGCCTGATGGCGATGCGTAACGAGATCCTGCGCCGTCGCATCCGGGCGCTGCGCCTGGTCGCCGCCGCCAGCCCCGCGGGAGCCTCGGCATGATGGGCACACTCGGGCCGCATGCCGGCTTCATCCTCGCCGCCTATGGCGTGACGATCGTCATCGTGCTGGCGCTTGTCGGCTGGATCCTGCTGGACGGGCGCATGCTGCGCGGCCAGCTTGCCGATCTCGAGGCGCGCGGGATCCGCCGCCGCTCCGCCCGCAAGGCGGCCGACCATCCGACAGGGACAAGATGACCGAGACCAAGGCTTCGGAGACCGCGAAACCGTCCCGTTCGCTGGGGCGACGCCTGGCGATCTGGGCGCCGATCGCCGCCTTCGCCGCGCTGGCGGTTCTGTTCGTGATCCGGCTGGAGCAGGGCGGCGATCCCTCGCGGATCCCGTCCGCCCTGATCGGCCGTCCGGCGCCGGTGACGGTGCTGCCGCCGCTGGCCGGTCTCGACAAGCCCGGCATCGACACCGCCGATTTCGCCGGCAAGGTCACCTTGGTCAATATCTGGGCGTCGTGGTGCGGACCTTGCCGCGAGGAACATCCGTTCCTCGAGAAGCTGGCGACCGACAAGCGGATCCAGCTCGTCGGCATCAATTACAAGGACCAGCCGACGAACGCCCGCGCCTTCCTCGGCCAGCTCGGCAATCCCTATGCGGCTGTCGGCGTCGATGAAAAGGGCCGCAGCTCGATCGACTGGGGTGTCTATGGCGTGCCGGAGACGTTCCTGGTCGGGCGCGACGGCACAATCCGCTTCAAGTTCGTCGGCCCGCTCGGCGAGCAAAGCCTGGCCGAGGTCCTGATGCCCGAGATCGAGAAGGCGCTTACAGCGCCGTGATTTGTTAGGGTCGGATCCGCGCCGGGACAGGTCTCGTCGGTCACCTCTCCCTCATGGAGAGGTGATGGGGCGCCTTGCCAGAGAGAGGTGAGGAGGCGCGCCCTCAACGCGTCGGCTGCGATTCGGCCTTCTCGTCGGCGATCGTCGTGCGCGAGATCAGCGGCAGCTGGAACAGCGTGAAGGCGAAGGTCAGCGGCATGATGCCGAACACCTTGAAATTCACCCAGAGATCCGTCGCCGCCTTGGGGTCGGCCAGATAGGCGTCGGCGCCCTTCCAGATGACGATGTTCAGGACGGCGAGCGCCAGGAAGAACACGCCCCAGCGGAAGGTCAGCTTGCGCCAGCCCTCATCGGTCAGCTTGAACACGGAATCGAAGACATAGCCGAGCAGCGGGCGGCCGAAGGCGAGACCGCCGAGCAGCACGCCGCCGAACAGCGTGTTGACGATGGTCGGCTTCAGCTTGATGAAGGTGTCGTCATGCAGCCAGAGCGTCAATCCGCCGAATACGACAACGACGATGCCCGTCACCAGCGGCATGATCGGGAGCTTGCGGGTCATGGAGTAGGACACAGCCAGCGCCGCCAGCGTCGCGACCATGAACAGGCCCGTCGCCCAATAGATGTCGGCTCGCGCATTGGCGAAGAAAAAGACGCCGAGCGGACCCAGTTCCAGCGCGAGCTTCAGGAGCGGATTGAGCTCCTTGCGGGCGGGATCGTTCGGGGCGCGTTCGATTTCGAGTGTCATGATCGGCTTTCAGTGGTGGTCGCCAACAGATAGGGCGAATAACGCGGCTGATCTATGGCGCCGGTCACGTTGCGGCAGCCCGGACGATCCCTAGAGCGTTTTCGAGCGACGTGGATGCCGGTTCGCGTGAAGAAAACGCGACCAAACAATCAGCTAGCTGGCGATGCCGGCGATGGCGCGGGCGAAATCATCGGCCGCGAACGGCTCGAGATCGTCGACGCCCTCGCCGACACCGATGAAGTGGATCGGCAGGCCGTATTTGGCGGCGATCGCCACCAGGATGCCGCCGCGCGCCGTGCCGTCGAGCTTGGTCATGACCAGGCCGGTGACGCCGGCGACGCGGCCGAAGATCTCGACCTGTTGCAGCGCGTTCTGGCCGGTCGTCGCGTCGAGCGTCAGCAGCACGCTGTGCGGCGCGGTCGGATCCTGCTTCTTGATGACCCGGATGACCTTCTCGAGTTCAGCCATCAGCTCCGTGCGGTTCTGCAGCCGGCCGGCGGTGTCGATCATCAGCACATCGGTGCCGGCGGCCTGCGCATCCTTCAGAGCGTCGAAAGCGAGGCCCGCCGCGTCCGCTCCGATGGCGCGGGCGACGATGGACGAGCCGGTGCGCTGCGCCCAGATCTTCAGCTGCTCGACGGCCGCGGCGCGGAACGTGTCGCCCGCCGCCAGCATGACCGAGCGACCTTCGGAGCGCAGCTTGGCGGAAAGCTTGCCGATCGTCGTCGTCTTGCCGGTGCCGTTGACGCCGACGACCAGGATGACATGCGGCTTGCGGGCCGGGTCGATGACGAGCGGCTTCGCCACCGGGGTCAGGACCTTGGAGACTTCCTCGGCCAGGATCGCCTTGACCTCGTTACCGTCGATCTCCTTGCCGAAGCGGCCCTTCTTCAGCGCCTCGATGATCGCCGACGAGGTCGTCAGGCCGAGATCGGCCTGGATCAGCACGTCCTCGAATTCTTCCAGCGTGTCGGCGTCGAGCTTGCGCTTGGTGAAGACCGAGACGATGCCGTCGGAAATCGCATTGGACGAGCGCGACAGGCCAGCCTTCAGCCGCTGGAACCAGTTCTGCTTCGGCGCCGGCTCGGGGGCAGGGGCGGGGGCCGCCGGCGCGGCGAAGAAGCCGGTCGGGCGCGGCACGACGACGGGCTCGGGCGGCTCGATGGCGCCCAGAGTTTCTGCCTCGATGGTCGGTTCCGGCGCGACTTTGACGACGGCTTCCTCAATCGGCGCGACCGCCTCGACGATCTCCACGGCTTCTGCCGGTTCGGCGGCGGGAGCCGGGGGCTCGACCACGACCGGCTCCGGCTGCGGGATGGCAACCGGCTCGGCTGCCGCCAAGGGCTCGGGCGTCGTGACGGGCTCGGGCACCGCGGGGACGGGCGCGATTTCCGGCTCGACCGCCTTCGGTGCGCCGCCGCCGAAAAACCGGCGGAACAGGCCCTTCTTTTCTTCTGCCATGGTTCAGGCGGCCTCTGCGAGTGGGGTGGCAAGGAGGCCCGATGCCGTCCGTCCAGTGATGTGGGCCGGGACCAGGGTCCCGGCGGCGACGCCCGGCATGGAAACCGGGGTGAAATGTTCGGTGCGGCCGACGCCGCCCCGTTCCATCAGGACGTGGCGCGTCGTGCCGATCTCGCGGTCGAGATGGGCGGCGAGCGTCGCCCGGCCCTTCTCACGCAGTCGCGCGGCGCGCGCCTTGATGGTGGCGGAATCGAGCTGTGGCATGCGGGCCGCCGGCGTCCCGGGGCGGGGCGAGAACGGGAAGACATGCAGATGCGTCAGCCCGCAATCGTCGACCATGGCGAGCGAGTTCTCGAACATCGCCTCGGTCTCGGTCGGGAAGCCGGCGATGATGTCGGCGCCGAAGACGACGTCGGAGCGGAGCCGGCGGACGTCGGCGCAGAAGCGGATCGCGTCTGCGCGGCCGTGCCGACGCTTCATCCGCTTCAAAATCATGTCGTCGCCGGCCTGCAGCGAGAGGTGGAAATGCGGCATCAGCCGCTCGTCCTCGCCGATCGCCCGCATCAGCGCGTCGTCGACCTCGATCGTGTCGATCGAGGAGAGGCGAAGGCGCGGCAGTTCGGGGACGAGTTTCAGGATGGTCGAGACCAGCGTGCCGAGCGTCGGCCGGCCCGGCAGGTCGCTGCCATAGGCAGTCATGTCCACGCCGGTCAGCACGATCTCGGCATGGCCGGTTTCAACCAGCTGGCGGATCTGCTCGACGATCGCGCCCATCGGCACCGAGCGCGAGGGACCACGGCCATAGGGAATGATGCAGAAGGTGCAGCGATGGTCGCAGCCGTTCTGCACTTGGACAAAGGAGCGCGTGTGGCCGTCCATGCCGGCGACGAGGTGTCCCGCCGTCTCGCGCACGTCCATGATGTTGGCGACGCTGACGCGCTCATGGTCGGCGATCGCGAGGCCGAGCGGCCGGTAGGCGGCGCGGGTCAGCTTTTCCTCATTGCCGAGGACGAGATCGACTTCCGGCATCGCGGCGAAGGTGCCGGGTTCGGTCTGCGCGGCGCAGCCGGAGACGACGATCTTCACGTCGGGCCGTTCGCGGCGCGTGCGGCGGATCGTCTGGCGCGCCTGGCGCACGGCCTCGGCGGTGACCGCGCAGGTGTTGATGATCACCGCGTCGGCGAGCCCGGCTTCCGCTGCTTTGGACCGCATCACCTCGGTTTCGAGCGTGTTGAGGCGGCAGCCGAAGGTGATCGTCTCGATCGTCATGCGCGGCGGGCGACCGTGTCCGGCGCAACCTCGATGCGGATCTCGTCGCCGAGGGTGACGACACCCTCGTGCTCGAATTCGGCGGCGCCCGTCATCCAGATGTGATTGTCGGGGCGCCATTCGATCTTCAGCACGCCGCCGGGCAGGCGGACGTCGACGATGCGGCCGGTCTTGCCGAGGCGCGCGGCCGATACGGCGGTGGCGCAGGCGGCCGAGCCGCAGGCGAGCGTCAGGCCCGCGCCGCGTTCCCACACGCGCAGCGTGATCGAATGGTCCGAGGTTACCTCGGCGATCGAGATGTTGGCGCGCTCGGGGAACATCGGGTCGCGCTCCAGGATGGGACCGATGCGGCCGAGATCGATGGCAGCGACGTCGTCGACCCAGTAGATCGCGTGCGGATTGCCGATATTCGCCACCGCCGGCCGCGACAGGATCGGCGCGTCGACGGAACCGAAGCTCAGATCGATGGCGGTCGTATCCACGAAGGGCTGCGCGAGCGGGATCTCGGCCCAGCCGAAGCGCGGCTCGCCCATGTCGACCGTGATGGTGTCGGCGTCCTTCGCCACCACGTCGAGCAGGCCGGCCGAGGTTTCGAGCTTGAAGGTCTCGCGGCCCGTCTCGCGCATCAGCACGAGGGCGACGCAGCGCGTGCCGTTGCCGCAGGCGCCGGAGAGCGAACCGTCGGTGTTGAAGATCGTCATGAAGGCGTCCGTGCAGGCCGATCGCGGCGGCTCGATCACCATCAGCTGGTCGAAGGCCGTGCGCGGGTCGGCGGCGAGGACGCGCGCCGAGGCGGCGTCGAGGGGCTTTTCAGCCTTGCGCATGTCGAGCACGGTAATCTGGTTGCCGATGCCGTTCATCTTGGCGAAGGGGGCGTTCATGACGTTCCGTTCATCGCGCGCCGGATCGTGTCCGGGGCCTGTGTGTGTCGGGGAATATATGGCGGAAAGATCGGAGAAATTCCATACTGGAGCGCAGGACGCCACGGTTTCGCGCCGATCGGGACGATGCGCGGCGGCGCGTGGCCTGTCCTTGCCGGATCCGGGAACGCCGGGACTGGCGGAAATCGTCGCCAATGCGGCGCAAATCAGGGGGTGAAAGGACGTAAACCGGGCCGGTGCTAGCGCTTCCGTTGCTACATGCCTTGCGGGCAGGCACGGGGGCTGCTTCACTGGCCAGCCACGTTTCAAGGACCCGCTTCGCCTCCGCACGTGTCTGTTCCAACGCCCCATTTCATCGTCTCATGCGGGCGGGCCGAGGCCGGGCGTCACCTTTCCAGCTGCTGACGGACATTTTCATGTCACTTGATGTTGCCACCCGAGTCTACAATCACGGCTTCCGCATCGACCCGATCGTGCGGACGCTGCTCGATACCGACTTCTACAAATTCCTGATGCTGCAGCTCATTCGCGCCAAGTCGCCGGAAGTGCGGGCGACCTTTGGCCTGATCAACCGCACCAAGTCCGTGCGGCTCGCCGACGTCATCGACGAACAGGAACTGCGTGACCAGCTTGACCATGCGCGCACGCTGCGCTTCCAGAAGAACGAGCTGATCTGGCTGGCCGGCAATACCTTCTACGGCGTCAAGCAGATCTTCAAGCCGGAGTTCCTCGACTGGCTCGAGGGCTTCCAGCTGCCGGAATACGAGCTGCGCCGCACCGAGGACGGCCAGTATGAACTGCTTTTCGAGGGGCTTTGGGCGGAGACCACGCTTTGGGAGGTTCCCGCGCTCGCCATCGTCAGCGAGCTGCGCGCCCGCGCCGCGATGAAGGGCATGAGCCGGTTCGAGCTCGACGTCCTCTATGCCAAGGCGAAGGCCAAGCTCTGGGGCAAGATCGAACGGTTGCGCATTCTGGCCCAGGAGGGCCCGCTCAAGATCTCCGATTTTGGGACAAGGCGGCGGCATGGTTATCTCTGGCAGAAATGGTGCGTCGAGGCGTTGCAGGAGGGGCTTGGCGAGAACTTCGTCGGCACCTCCAACGTCAAGATGGCTATGGCGGCCGGTCTCGAGGCGATCGGCACCAATGCGCATGAACTGCCGATGGTCTATGCGGCGCTGGCGCAAAGCGACGAGGCGCTGCGCAACGCACCCTATGACGTCCTGCGCGATTGGCAGGAGATGTATGACGGCAATCTGCTCGTCATGCTGCCGGACACCTATGGCACGACGCAGTTCCTGCGCAATGCGCCCGACTGGATCCTGAACTGGAAGGGCCTCAGGCCGGATTCCAAGCCGCCGATCGAGGGCGCCGAGGAAGCGATCGCCTGGTGGCAGTTGCACGGCGCCGACCCGCGCGAAAAGCTGATCGTGCTGTCGGATGGCATGGACATCGACACCATCGAGGAGGCGGCCCGGCATTTTCGCGGCCGCGTCAATCTCTCGATCGGCTGGGGCACCAATGTCACCAACGATTTCCGCCACTGCGCGCCGGACGGCAAGGACGACCGGCTGCAGGCGATCTCGCTCGTCTGCAAGGTCGTCTCGGCCAACGGGCGGCCGGCGGTCAAGCTCTCCGACAACGCCAACAAGGCGACGGGACCGGCCGACGAAATCGCCCGCTATCGCCGCGTGTTCGGCCACCAGGACCTGATGGCGCAGCCGCTGCTGGTCTGAGCGAGGCGGCGGCCTGCGCGGTCAGGCCATCGGCGTATCGGAAAGATGCGGGCTTCGAAAGTCGAGGCGGGCGAGGCCGCGCCGGACTTCGGGATCGCGCATGACGAGGTCCCAGATGAGGCCGCTGCGGTGGTTCTCGATCATCACGATCTGCGGGCCCTGGTCGATGGCGAGGTGGGTCTCGGCATACCAGCCGGCGCTTTCGCTGAAGGCATCGACGAAACCGTAGTCACGCCAGAGCCGGTCGCCGAGATCATCATGGAAGTGGCGCAGCGCCGGCATCGTCAGTTCCGGCGTGTAGGGCAGGCTGGAAATGGCGGCCGTCGGCGCGATGACGCCGCGGTCATTGTCCGGCGCATGGGCCGAATAGCCCTCCGGGCCGTCGCTCGCCGACAGGCCCCAGCAATCGGGGCCGTAGCCCTTGAAGCCGCCCGGATTGGCGAGGCAATAGGCATGGTTCAGCCGCGTATGGGCGACGTTCTGCGCCCAGTAATCGGCATAGCGGTCAACGAGGCCGCGCGGATCGAGCCCTAGAAACGAGTAGTGTGCGAAGAACAAGGGCCCGCCGCCATCCGGCCCGAGCGGCAGCTCGACGCCATACTGGACACGCCGGTTGTCGAAGGTGCGGCTCTGCGCAAAGCCATTGTGATAGGCGGCCGGCGGAATCGCATGCTCCGTCGCGCCGGCGGCCAGCACATAGGCGATCAGGCACTCGTTCCAGCCGAGCAGCTCGTGGTTCATCGCCCAGCCATGGTTCGGGCTCCAGTGCCAGTAGAGCACCTCGCGGCCGTCGCGGGTGAACCAGTCCCATTCGACGGCGCGCCGCATCGTCTCGATGCGGCCGCGCAACCATGGCTCCTTGCCGCCGTCGCCATCGAAATAGACCTGGGCGGCGATCAGGCCCTGGATCAGCAACGCCATCTCGACCAGATCGGCGCCATCGTCCTTGCGGCTGAAGCGAACCGTCGCGCCGGTGCCGCCATGCAGGAAATGCGGGAAGACGCCGTGATAGCTCTGGGCCTTCTCGAGGAAGGCGATCATCCGGTGCAGGCGCTCGACCACCTCGTCGCGCCCGAGCCAGCCACGGGTGACTCCGACGACCATCGCCATCACGCCGAAGCCGGAGCCGCCAATCGTGACGATGTCGTCATTGCCGTGGGTGCGGTCGCGGGCCAGTCCGCTGACGGGATGGCCGAAATCCCAAAAATAGCGGAGGCTCTGGCGCTGGACGAGATCGAGAAGCTCTTCGTCGGTGAGGCTTGAGGCCGGGCTAGCGGACCTTGGCAATGTCGGGCGCGCTGGTGTCTTCGATTTCGTCATCCGGCAAAGCCCGTTCAGGAGGGGATGGTTCGACGTCGGCGGTCGCAGGCGGGTCCTCGTCTGGCGGATCCTCGTCACGGCCGTCCAGCACCAGATTGGCGGTGCGCGTGTAGAAGTCGGTGGCGGAGGCCCTGCTGGATACCGTCACTAGCGCCGACTTCGCCAGCTCGTTCTCCAGGATGGAGGTGAAGACGGTGCGCTGTTCCTCGTCGAGAGCGTCGATGGTCTGCTCGGTAAAGATCCACTCCGGCTTCAGCAGCAGGAGGCGGGCGAGCGTCAGGCGCTCTTCGTCGTCATAGGATATTTCCTTGGCCCAGCGCGCCTTGCGGTCGAGCGAGGCGCCGAAGCGGGTCAGCCCGACGCGCTTCATCGCGGCTGTCAGGTCCTCGTCCTTGAAGCTTGAGGAAGGCAGCGGATAGGTGAGCGCGGCGCGCAGCGAGCCGTCCGGCACATAGGGCCGCTCTGGCATGTACATGACCTTGGAGCGCGGCGGCAGGTTGATCTTGCCCGAGCCCCATGGCCACAATCCGGCGAGCGCCGAGAACAGCGCGCCGTGGCCCGAGCCGGTCCTGTCGACGATCAGCACGCGGTCGCCCGGGGCGATCTCGAGCTGCCTGACGTCGAGCGTGGCGCGCTCGCCGGTCCAGGTGACGGCGACATTGTCGAGCTCCAGTCGGCCGAGCGGGTCGAGGTCGTACTGGATGCGTTCGCCGCTGGAACGCGGCTGTTCGAGCGTGACCAGCGCCTGGCGGAAGCTCATGACGCGGGCGAGGGTGGCACGCCAGTCGGCGATGGCGCTGAAATTGTCAACGAACCACCGCAGGCAGTTCTGCACCTGATTGAAGGCGCCGACCACCATCATCAATTCACCGAAGGAGAGCTTGCCGCCAAAATAGCCAGGCGCCGCGATGACGATCGGCGCGACGATGCCGACCCAGCCATAGCCGGCCGTGACCCAGGTCAGCCGTGCGACGGCGTTGACGAAGCGGCGCATGATGTCGAGGACACGGTCGAGCTCATCGTCGAGGCGCTTCTTTTCGTCTGCCTCGCCGGCGTTCAGCACGATGCCGCTGGCATTCTCGCTGACCTGCACGAGGGCGAAGCGGAGGTCTGCCTCGCGCGCGTAGCGCTCGACGCCGATGCCGATCAGCGGCCGGCCGACGCGCCAGCTGAGCCAGGAGCCGGTCAGGGCGAAGATCAGCGCGCACCAGACCATGTAGCCGGGGATGACGAAATTGTAGCCGGAGATGGACAGCACGACGCCGCTCGACAGCACCCAGAGCACGCCGACGAAGCTGAACAGCAGCAGCGTCGACTGGAACAGGCCGATGCCGAGGCCGGCGGAAAGCTCGGCCAGATGTTTGGCATCCTCATGCACGCGCTGGTCGGGATTGATGCCGATCTCGCCGGCGTCGCCCAGCATGACCAGGCGGCGCGGCGCCAGCCATTCCTGGATCAGGTCGCGGGTTAGCCATTTGCGGGACTGCTGCGTGATCATCTGCGCCAGCCAGTTCTGCGCCACATTGAGGGCGAGCAGGATGCTGGCGATGCCGGCGAAAACCATCAGATAGTAAAGGAAATACGGGACGTTCTTGGTTTCGATGGCATTGTAGAACGGCTTGTTCCAGGCGTTCAAAACCACCTGCATGCCGGATGTCGCGATGATGACCGTGACAATGCCGATCGTCAGCAGGACGAAGTTGCGACGGCCGGCCGAATTCCATAGGGCGGAGACGAAGGCGCCGAACTGGCGCGCGAGCTCCGTGATTTCTTCCCAGGTGCCATCGTTTTCGACGGCTGGGATGGCATCGTCAGGTCTTTCCGTCATCGCCTCGACTATCCGGCTTCGGCCTGTCGAGCCTATCAATCAGATGGTTAATATTCCGCAATATTCGACCCGAGTCCGCGAATGGCATGGTTTCGCACCCAGTTGTTGCAGATCGACATCAAGTCAAGTCGGCGCGGCGCAGGTCGGGAGTTCGCACGCCTCGCGCTCGCCGATTGGACGCGATAGCATCCGGCGCGAAGGACGGACTCCGGGAGGCCTCCACGCCGGTTCGCTGCCCGCTCGCTAGCCTGTACAGGGCGGGCGGCGGCAGATGGCGGCTGCGCTGGGATCGCGAAGCGATCCTCCCGGGCCCAACGAGATTCGGGGGAGGATCCAATGAGTAGCTTCATTCTGGCGATCGATCAGGGAACCACGTCGACGCGGGCGATCGTCTTCGACGCGAACTATCAGGTTCAGGGCGTCAGCCAGCAGGAGTTTCCACAGCATTTCCCGCGTTCCGGCTGGGTCGAGCACGACCCGGAGGATATCTGGCGGACCGTGCTGGAGACGGTGCGCTTCGCCCTCGCCAACGCCAGTCTGGCGATCTCCGACATTGCCGGCATCGGCATCACCAACCAGCGTGAGACGACGATCCTGTGGGATCGTGCCAGCGGCGAACCGATCCACAACGCCATCGTCTGGCAGGATCGGCGCACAGCGGATGTCTGCGCCGAGCTGAAGGCGGCCGGTGCGGAGCCGCAACTGACCGAGAAGACCGGCCTGCTGCTCGACCCGTATTTCTCCGGCACCAAGATTGCCTGGATCCTCGACCATGTTTCGGGCGCCCGCGAGCGGGCGGAGCGTGGCGAGCTTGCATTCGGCACGGTCGACAGCTTCCTGCTCTGGCGGCTGACCGGCGGCAAGGTGCACGCCACCGACGCCACCAATGCCTCGCGTAGCCTGCTCTTCAACATCCGTACCGGTGAATGGGACGACGAGCTACTGACGCTCCTGCGCGTGCCGAGATCGATCCTGCCCGAGGTCAAGGATTCGTCGGCCGATTTCGGTGTCACTGATCCGGGCGTCGTCGGCGCCGCGATCCGCATCGCCGGCATTGCGGGTGACCAGCACGCCGCGGCGCTCGGCCAGGCCTGCTTCCGGCCCGGCATGCTGAAGTCCACCTATGGCACCGGCTGCTTCGCGCTGCTCAACACCGGCACGGACCTCGTCCAGTCGCAGAACCGGTTGCTGACGACGATCGCCTATCGGCTCGACGGCAAGACCACCTATGCGCTGGAAGGCTCGATCTTCGTCGCCGGCGCGGCGATCCAGTGGCTGCGCGACGGCCTGCATCTGCTCGACCGGGCGGATCAGTCGGGGCCGATGGCCGAGGCGGCCGATCCGCATCAGAACGTCTATCTGGTTCCCGCTTTCACCGGTCTCGGCGCGCCCTGGTGGGACGCGGAGGCGCGCGGCGCTCTGTTCGGGCTGACGCGCGGCACCGGCCCGAACGAGTTCGTGCGCGCGGCGCTGGAATCGGTCTGCTACCAGACCCGCGACCTGCTCGACGCCATGCGGCGCGACTGGACGCAGGCCGGCGAGACGGTGTTGCGCGTCGATGGCGGCATGGTGGCGAGTGACTGGACGATGCAGCGGCTCGCCGACATCCTCGACGCTCCGGTCGACAGGCCGGTCGTCCTGGAGACGACGGCGCTGGGCGCGGCCTGGCTGGCCGGTCGTCAGGTCGGCGTCTGGCCGGCGGAGGAGGGCTTCGCCGCCAGCTGGCGCCTGAATCAGACCTTCCTGCCGGACATGGCGGCCGATGTGCGCGAGGCGAAGCTGGCAGGCTGGCGCGATGCCGTGCGGCGAACGCTGACGCGCTAGCGGCAACAGGCCGCCGCGGGATCGGTGACGTTGTTCACTGCAGTCGTGGCAACATGGATATGCAGGCGACCTCCATCGGGAGGTCCCCATGACCCGCAGGATCGGGCTTGCCACGGCGATGGTCGTGATCCTGCTCGGCTCCGCTGCCGAGCGCTGGAGCGCTGGAGCGCTGGAGCGCTGTCGCCGCCGAGCCGGCCCGCTCGGGATGCCGCAAGGATCGCTGCACGCCGACCGAGCACGCTCTGTGGGGCAAGTAGATCAGTCCCGGCAGGGGCAGCCACACGCCTCCCGCCGCTAGCTGGAGTTCGGCCAACCCGGTCCGTCAATCGTCGGGCGGCGATGCGCCGCTCGATGCCGGGCCTGCGGCCAGCCGGGCCCCGGCGCCTGCGGCCGGCGATGCGCCGCCGCGCTAGGGTGTTTTCACGCGAAGCGCGTACTGGTTCGCGTGAAGAAAATGCGACCCAACATAGGTTCAGTCCGTTCGTCGCACTCGCGAAACGGCGCCGCGGCGCTAGAAGCTGCCGAGATAGTCCGCCTTGCAGATCGTGATGCCCTTGTGGCGCAGCACGCCGTAGGCCGTGGTGACGTGGAAGAAGAAGTTCGGCAGCGCGTGGTTGAGCAGATAGGTCCGGCCATCGAGCTGGAGCGCGCCGTTGCGGAGCGAGATCGTCCTCGTTTCGCTGCCGTCGAGCGCCTCGGGCTTCACCGAATTCAGGAACGCCACGGTGCGCTCGATGCGCGCCTTCAATTCCGGAAAGGTCGTCTCGGTGTCGGGGAAGCTCGGCATCTCGATGCCGGCGAGGCGGGCGGCGGCGCCCTTGGCGGTGTCGCTGGCGCGCTGGATCTGGCCGGAGAGGGGCAGCATGTCGGGCGCGAGGCGCGCCTCGACCAGCGTCGCCGGATCGATGCCGTCGCGGGCGCTCTGCGCCACGGCCTTGTCCAGGATTGCCTGGAGATTGCCGAACGAGCGGATGAAGACCGGAAGCGAAGCCTCGTAGATCGATAGCGCCATGATGACCCCGATGTTGGCGGCGCGCTGGTCGCGTCCGCTGCGGGATCGAAGATGGGCGTGCGCCGACATCCCTTTCAAGGGGCGGTCGGCGGGAATGTCTGGGGAGGGGCTGGCGGCGACGTCCGGCGGGCAAAGCCATCTGGCTTGCAAGCGCCTGGCCCGCGGAGCGGCCAATAAAAAAGCGCCCGTCGGGGAGGAGGTCGACGGGCGCTTTAGTTGATGGTGCCGCACAAGGGAGGAGGTTTGTGGGCACCTAATCGCAGGGAACGAGGGAGGAGGTTCGTTCCCCAACGAACTGGGAAATTCTCAGTATCCGGCGGCTTGCTTGGCAATCGCCTTGATGTCGGCGCGGTTGATGCCCAGATCGGTCAGTTCGCGATTGTCGAGCCGCGACAATTCGCTGCGGGTCTCGCGATACTTCATCCAGGTCTTGTAGGAGGCAACGAGGCTGACCATCGTCTGTTCCTTTCACGCCGGTCATTCGGACTACTCAGTGGCGCCGGATTTCTCTGTCGCCGTTCTGATGAGCTGAATTTAGTCGGACCCGTCCGAGATGAGCAGTATGAAAAAACTCATGCCTGCCCTGCACTGGATGCAGAGCAGCATTGGACGCGGACGTCATGGTGCACTGCAATATTGATCTTCCGTTGACGTAATGCGCCGCCCTTAGCGCGCCAGGATCGCCAGCGCGCCGGTCAGGATGCAGGCCAGCCACAGCCCGGCGAGGCCAAACACGCCATAGGCGACGGCGCCCAAAAGCGCCCCGATGCAGAGCGACGCCCAGAGCAGCAGGATCGGCAGGAAGGCCCACCGATCGCCGCCCCGGATCGCCGTCGCCAGGCTCTGCCCGACCTTGACCAGAGCTCCGGTGACATAGGTGAGGCCGATGCCCGGCGCGCCATTGCGCTGGAAGACGGCGTTCTCGACGCCCATGGCGAGCGCCATCGCCACGGTGCCGACGATGGCGATGCCCAGATTGTCGGAAAGCGCGGCGACGGCCAGGAGTGCCGTTTCCGTCCAGAGGATGGCGGCGCGGCGGCTACGCTTGCCGTCCTGACCGACCAGCCCGCCGAGCGTCGCGCCGGCGACGAAGATGGCGACGATGGCCGCGATCTCGGCGGCCTTCATCCAGTCGCCCATCGCGATGTCGACGCCGAAGCGGGTGGTGTTACCGCTCATGAAGGAGACGAAGACGCCACCGAGATGGCGGAAGCCCATGGCGTCGACATAGCCGGCGATCCCGGCCAGCACATAGGCGAGGGCCTTCTGGCGGTGGGTATAGTCCTTCATGGCGCAATCCGGATCGAATGGAGAGGGCGTGACGCGTCGAGCGTCGAGGCGGGCCCTCCGTCATATCCCGGCGCGGTTAAGAATTATTAACCCTGATTTCCTAAATTGCCGGCCGAAGACTGTTGATGCTGCCGCGTTCATTTTGGCATGGAGTGCCTGCCTTGTTCGTCGCTTTGACCCGCGTGACGCTTGTGCCTTCCCTGGCGATGCTGTTCTGGGCCGTGCCCGCCAGCGCTCAGGAATGGGGCGAGCCGCCCTTGAGCGAGCGATACGCCGAGCCCCAGCCGGCCTATGAGCGACCTCCGGTCTATGAGCCGCCCGCGACCTATGACCGTGCGCCCGCCACCTATGATCCACCGGCGAACTATGCCGAGCCGGCCTATGCCGCGCCCACGGCTCCTCCGGCCCCCGCTGCGGCCGTTGTCCGGCGTCCGCCGGTGCAGCCGCTGCCGCCCGAATTCATCGCGCAGGTCAACGGGGCGCCGCTCGGCGGCGCGCCGGTCAAGAGCGACAAGCCCGACCCGCTGGTGGTCAAGCTGCAGATCCTGCTCGACCGCGTGCATGTCTCGCCCGGCGTCATCGACGGCCGCCAGGGCGGCAATCTCAACAAGGCGATCTCGGCCCTGCAGACGATGCACAGCCTGCCGGCGGACGGCTGGCTCGGGCCGGATATCTGGGACATCCTGCAGGCCGCCGACGACCGTCCGGTGCTGATGGACTACGCCATCACCGACAAGGACGTCGCCGGTCCGTTCGTGCCCGTCATGCCGAAGGACTATGCCGAGATGGCGCAGCTGCCGGCGCTGTCCTATCGCGATCCGGTCGAGGCGCTGGCCGAGAAGTTCCACATGGACGAGACGTTCCTGCGTCGCCTCAACCCCGATGCCGATTTCACCCTGCCGGGCACGATCATCGCGGTGGCGGATGTCGGCGCCAACGCTAAGGCCAAGGTCGCGCATCTGGTCGCCGATGCGAGCACCCGCCAGTTGCTCGGCTACAACGAGAACTGGGACGTCGTCGTTGCCTATCCGGCCACGATCGGCAGCGCCGACCTGCCGTCTCCTTCGGGCATCCATGCCGTCAAGGCGGTCGCCGAAAACCCCGACTACTGGTACCGGCCGCAGGTGAATTTCCAGCAGGGCAACAACACCAAGGCGTTGCGCCTGCCGGGCGGTCCGAACAATCCGGTCGGCACCGTCTGGATTGGCCTCGACAAGCCGACCTACGGCATCCACGGCTCGCCCGAGCCGACCAAGATCGACAAGACCAACAGCCATGGCTGCCTGCGTCTGACCAATTGGGATGCGCAGGAATTGGTGAAGCTGGTCCGCAAGGGCGTCGATGTCGAGTTCGTCGATCAGACGCCGACGGCGTCGATCGCCCCCGTTAGCCCGCCGGCCGCGCAGCCGTCGTCCCAGCCCTATGAGGCGGCCGCTGCCGATCGCTATCCCGAGATGCCGCCGGAACTGCGCTGACCGCCGGCCGGAACGGGGCGGCACGGCCACACCATCGCGCAAAATCGATTGACGCCGGCCAGCGGGCTTGAAGCCTGCCGCTGCGTCTTGATAGCTATGCCGAAATCTTCGCCGAGGACACAGAATGAACCGCTCCGCTTTCCCGCTGGCTCTGGCCGTCATCGCCGCCGTCGCGGCCTTCCCTGCCAGTGAGGGTCTCGCCAAGACCAAGGCGCCGGCCAAGCCGGCCGATCCGAGCTGCAAGCAGACGCGCTGGGACCTGAAGGGCGCCGGCGCCAAGACGATCGTCGACGGCAGCGTCGACCGCGTCTGGCGTGTTTCCGTCGGCGGTGTGCCGTCCAAGGCGTCCGTCGTGCTGGAGTATACCCGCAGCAACGGCACCAAGGGCGAGGTCGGCATGCCGTCGGGCTATGCGACGCTGGTCGAAGGCGCCTCGGTCCGCATGATCCTGCAGAGTCCTGGCCTGGCCGGCGGGGTTGCCATCGCCGGCACCATCAACGCCCAGTGCTGAGCTGCGGACCAACGCGCTCGTTCTGAAGTTTCCGGCTTGAGACCTGGCCCGGCGCCCGCGAGGACGCCGGGTTTTTCGTGGCGATCGCTATCCTTCGAGGAAATGTCCGACGGCGTTGAGCGGCCGAACGCCATCGCAAATGATCTTGGTCATCGCGAGCATCGGCACCGCCAGCACTGCGCCCGGCACGCCCCACATCCAGAACCAGAAGATCAGCGAGATGATCACCAGCACCGGGTTGAGCGTGAAGCGGCGTGCCAGCAGCATCGGCGTGATCGCCTCGCCCTCGAGAATGTGGATCAGCAGGTAGAGCCCTGCCGGCAACAAGGCCTGCCAGAGGGGATCGATGGTCAGCAAGCCGGCCAACAGGAACAGTCCGACGCCGGCGAACGGCCCCATGATCGGCACATAGTTCAGCAGGAAGGCGAGGGTGCCCCAGAGCACGGGGTCGCCGAGTCCGCAGGCCCACATGGCGAAGCCGGTGGCGACGCCGACGGCGATATTCATCAGCGTGATCGTGACCAGATAGGCCGAGACATTTTCCTCGATTTGTTGCGACAGCTCGACGACGCGGCGCTTGTCGCTGAAGCTCGGCACGATCTCGACCATCCGGCGCAGAAAGGTATCGCCGGAGAGCAGCAGGAAGAAGAGAATCAGGATCGTCTCGAAGAAGCCGCTGGCGAAATGCTGCGTGCCCTTCATCAGCGACTCGGACAGGGTCGGCCCGGCGCCGCCGGCCGTGGCGCCATCGAACTGGTGCAGGAACTTCTGCAGCGCGCCGATCGGCTGGCTGAGGAATTTCAGCCGCTCCTCCAGCCTCTGCACGCCTTCCGGCAGTTTCTCCGCCCAGACAGTCGCCGGCCCCGACAGGGCCGCTCCGACGCCGACGATGACGCCGAAGACAGCGAAGATCATCAGCAGCGCCGCCGCGGCACGCGGCACATGCAGACGTTCCAGCAGGCGCATACCCGGCTGGAACAGAAGCTTGAGCACGACGGCCAGCACGATCGGCAGGATGATGTCGGAGGCGAAATAGCAGACGGTCAGGATTGCCAGAACCAGCAGGCAGGCCTGGATGAGGAGTTTTGGGTCCGACGCGAACGGTCCCTTCTCACCAGCGAGTTCGGGTGGCTCCAGCGCTTCGGTCTCAGTGGTCGGTATCTCGATCCGGAACGGTTCAGCCATCGGCGAGGTTCGCTTTCTTGGGCATCTGCCTTGCGGGCGGCAGACGATGGTCAAGGACGACCGACGGCGGCGCGGTCTGTCCGACCGCGCCGCTCCGGTCCGATGAAAACGTGGGTCGGGCGGTTTCGTTGCCTGCGGCCGTCGTGACCGCTCAGTCGAGTGCCTTGCCGATCGAATCGGCGACGGTGGCGCCGCGTTCGCCGAGTGGCTTGGCTCGTCCCGTGGTCGAGTCGCGGGCAGTCTGGTGTTCCATCTCGGCATTGAGCTCGGCGCCAATTAGGATCACGGTTGCGGATAGCCAGATCCATGTCATGAAACCGATGATGGCGCCCAGTGCGCCATAGTTGCGGTCATAGCTGCCGAAGCTGGAGACATACCAGGAAAAGCTGATCGAGGTGAGGATCCACAGCGTGGCGGCGACCGTGCTGCCCCACGTCACCCAGCGCCATTTCGGTTGCTCGCGGCAGGGGCCGAAGCGATAGAGGATGGCGAGCGCCGCCCAGACGAAGAATCCGAGCACCGGCCAGCGCAGGATGTTGATCCAATTTTCCGACGCATGGCCGATCTCGAGCACGCGAAAGGCGATCGGCACCGCGATGATGAAGACGATGGCGCCAATGCCGGCGGCGATGGCCAGGAAAGTGAAGATCAGGCTCTCGACATTGAGGGCGATGAAGCTGCGGCGTTCGCGCTCGCCATAGGCGACGTTCAGCCCGTCGATCGTCGCCTTGATGCCGGCATTCGCGCTCCAGATCGCGAACAGGAAGCTCAATGCGAAGCTGAAGCTCAGCGTGCCGCTCGACGCCTTGACGGCGAGGTTGATCTGGTCGGAAATCAGCTGGAACGCGCCAGCCGGCAGGACGAAGGCAAGGCCCGATAGATGATTGCTGATCGTCGCGTTGTTGGCGATCAGACCATAAAGCGTCACCATGGCGCTGAGGCCGGGGAACAGCGCCAGCAGGCAGAAGAACGCCATGCCGCCGGCCAGCGTCAGCACCCGGTCCTCCAGCGAGCTCTCGAATACCCGCCAGAGGATATCCTTCCATCCGCGCGCCGGAATGTCGGCGGGGGCGTCGGCCAGTCGTCCACGCCCTGGCTCGGCTTGGTCGATCGCCTGTTCGGCCGCGCGTGGTGACAGTGTGCCGTTTAGAATTTCGGGAGGAAGTTTCGCGGACGCCATCAACCCTGCCTGTTTGTCGTCATTTCCGGGAGCCAGCACGGCTGGCGGATGGATGGGCTCCGGAGAGAAGCCGGCATCTCACCGGATCTGGAATGTCTCCGTACCCGATCGCGGACCCGACTGGCGGGTCCCGAAGGAGGTACCGAATTTAGCATAGCCGCTGATCTTGATGCAGGCGCCTGTCGACGGCGAATAGGTAAAGCCCTCGCCGAAGCCCTCGCAGATCCGGGCATAGCCCGAGGCGTCTGGCGGCTCTTTTTCCAGCGCCTCTCTCCCGGTCTTCGGAGTGGCTGGCGGTTCTTGTGCATCGAGGCGCAGACCCTCGGCCTGCGCCATCGCGATGCCGACGAGCGTCGCCGCGGCGATTAGCGCGATGCGAAGGATGGGGCCGCCGCCGGCGGCCGGATCGGGCTTGGGATCAGCTGTCATGATAGCCGAGCCAGGGTTCGAGCGACTCGAAGGTCATGTCGATCGGCCAGGTCGGGCCGAACGGGATTGCGATATGGCCGTAGCGCAGCGAGATCTGGCCCTCGGCCGCCTCCTCGCCCAGCTTGGCGACGGCCGCGACATAGAGGGCCGCCGCGAGGCTGGTGCGGTCGCTGCCATCGGCGCAATGGATCAGCACCGGCTTCTCGGCCGTCTCGAACAGATTGACCAACTTGGCGGCTTCGTCCTGCGACAGTTCGCTGCGCGATGACATGCCGAAATCGACGTGGACAATGCCCTGTCGGCCGGCCTCGGCGATCTCGGCGTCATACCAGGGAGCGCCGGCGTTGGTACCGCGCAGGTTGATGATCGTCCGAATGCCATAGTCGCGGGCATATTGGTCGATGCGGTGTGGCGACGGTTGGGCCGAACGGTACAGCGTTCCGGCGATAACGGTGTGGAAATTGCCGGTCACCAGCAGCATGCCGAGATACAGCACGAAAGCGAGCGGCAGCGCGAGGAACGTGCTGCCGATGGCGAGGATGCGCTTGCGATTCACGGGCCGGTCCAGTCACCACCTCACGAGCCCAGGCGGCTCGGGGCCAAACTATCCGAAGGCGCGCTGCGCGGCCAGTGTCCTGTCGAGGGGCCCGCGCCCCATCGTTCTCCGACGGCCTCGACCGCGCTGGCCTGGCGGCGTGACCCGCCTTTCCTCCCGCCGATCAGAACCTGTAGTTCAGGCCTGCCTTGAGTGTGTGGAAGGCGGCGTCGTTCTCGAACCTGTCGCCTTCGAACAGGAAACCCGTCGTCTTCAGGCTGCCGAGATCGACATAGAGATATTCGGTCTTCAGGGTGATGTTTCTGGTGATGCCGTATTCGACGCCAGCGCCAGCCGTCCAGCCCCAATTGGTCTCGGATACCTCCCGGCTGGGATCATAGTTCCCACCGTCGGAATAGGTCACCTTGCCATAGGCGCCGCCGCCCGTACCGTAGAACAGGACATTGTCCCAGGCGTAGCCGAGCCGCCCGCGCAGCGTGCCGAACCAGTCGATCTGGGTCGCATAGGTGAAGCGATAGTCGTCCAAGCCAACCCGGGATTCAGTGTGTTCGACCTTGATGCCGGACCCAGCGAAATCGGCTTCCACACCGGCGACCCAATTCGGGGCGAACTGGTAGCTGTAGCCGATCTGAGCGCCGCCAAAGGCGCCGAACGCCCGGTCGCTGGCGTCGCTGCCCAGCGTGCCGACCTCGGTCTCGTAGCGAAACTTGCCGTCGAACTCACCGCCGCCGACGCCGCCATGCACGCCAAAGTAGAAGCCGGTCCAGTTGAAGGCTGCCGGCGTCTCAATGACCGGGACCGCTTCGTTGGTCAGATCGGCGGCCTGGGCCGGTGTCAATCCAAGGACCAGAGCGGAGATGGCGATGGTAGAACCGAGAAGCGTTTTCATGCGAGATGCCTGTGCAAGGGGGATTGTCGGGTTGATACCCATTCTCGGAGCCAGCCGGCTCCTGGGTGTTTCTCGGCCCGCAGCGAGGACCGGCCGCGAAGGCTGCGTCATCGGAAGCCGTGGGAATCAGCCCGCGCGCGTTCGGAAGATGATCGCGGCGAACATCAGAACGCCCGCGAAAACCACAAGCGATGATACCGCGACGATCGGCTCCAGGGAGGGGTTGCCGGTCAGGAGGAAGTAGAGCGCCGGCGTCATCACAAGCACGCCCAGCGTGTAGACATAGTACTGGATCTTCGCCAAACGCGTCGCCGCTCCACGGGGGTTGAGCGCATGAAAGGCGCCGAATAACGCCATTGTCACCCAGCCGAGAAGATTTATATGGGCATGCGCGCCGACCGCGGCATAGTCGTGCGCGATGGACATCTTCAGGCCGACCAGAATTCCGGCAATCAGAAAACAGATCGCCGTGATGAAATACATTCGCGCGATATTCGGCATGCCCATCTCTTTTGTTCTAAATTGTCGACAGGTCAGATCCACGCCTCGAATATGCAATGCGCTGGACGGCGGGATCGTTGGACCGTGCGAATCTACCTCGCACGAGCGGATTTGCACTGTCACGGGCGCCCGCGCCAGATTGGGACGCTCGGTCAAGAAGATGGGACGGGAAGTCATGCGGGAGCAGCCGAGACCCGGTAGGCCGGGTCTCGGCAGGTCATAGCGAGGCGCGACAGTCTCGTGCGGCTCGTTCGTGCTCCTGCGCCAGGGCTGCTGCCAGCCAGGCTTCCGGCGTCGAAGCCTCGGCCTTGGCATTCTTCTTCGCCCAGCTCAGATACAGTGTCGAACCCTGCGATCGGGCGATCAGGTCCAGGGCTGAGCTCGGGCTCACCTGGTATCGTTTCCGGAAGGCGCGGCTGAAATGGGCTTCGCTGCGAAAACCGTGCTGGCGGGCCAGGGCGGCTACTTTCAGATTGCCCATCGATCGGACAGCCGACTGCAGGCTCGCCATCAACCGTTCACCCAGCAGCCAGCGCTGCACGCCGCCATGGGGCTCGAACGAACGGAACAGTTTCGAGCGCGACACGCCCATCGCGATCGCGAGTTGCTCAGGACCGAAGTCTGGGTCGGATAGTCGCCGCCGCGCCAGCCGTTGAGCCCGGTCGACGACCGAGGCGGCGGCTTGCTTCCGTCTCGGTGTTGCCGCGGGAAGCGTTGTCGCGGCGAACCGCAGGATGCCGTCGACGGCCGACTGGGCCTGGTCGACGCTGAGCCCTTCGATGTGATCGACGAGGGAGCGGATCTGGGCGCCGAGGAAGCGTCCGGCGCCGCTGTCCGCCGACAGGACCATGCCGTGGCTGTGGTCCTGCAGACCGGCCGGGGCGAAGGCTCTATCGAAGGTGATGGTCATCCCCTCGTAGCCGGGCGTATGGGATTCATAGGGCAGGGAATAGTCGACGGCCACTATATCGCCGGGGCTATGGGTTCGCTCGCGCCCGTCATACTCGGCCACGACGCTTCCGCTGGTGAGCAGATAGAGCGACATCTGGGAGATCGGGCGATCGGCGATGACGGATGGGGACCGAACCATCGATACCGCCGATCCGCCATTCACCTGCACGAAGGCCTCCGGCAACTGCCAGGTATGGCCGTGAAAGTCGAACAAGGCCGGGTCCGTGTCAGGGGGAATGGCGCAGTCGAGCATCCGGGAAATCGCTGCCTTCCAGGCGGCGTAGCATTCCACGCCGGGCGGAAACGGCCAGACGATGCGACGCACCGTGTCAGTCCGGAGATCGGTGTCGGTAGCCTTGGGCATCGATCCAGACAGGGTGAGCCTGGGCGAACGTGCTCAGGCATGGCTTCGTGATGGACCGGTGCCGGCCGAAGGTGCCGGGCCAGTCGCGCGGGCAGAGGTCGTCGGCGAGAGACTATCGCCATCCTCCTGCCGCCTCAATCCGGCGTCCGCATCAACGCGAGCGGGTCCATTCAGCATCTGGAGGCCCCGATGGGAATTCCTGCCGATCGAGACAATCAATGAATCGCACCCCTCACCCTTTTCAGGGGTCGGTCCGCCGCAACTTAGTCGAAGGGAACGGCGTCCTCGCCGTGGAGGAAAATGGAAGCCGCGGGCGCGTGCCACGCTGCAGGCGGCCGTAGGCTAGTAGGCCGAGCGCGGCGGGCAGCCTATCTCGGTCCGCGCCCCCCAAGCAGGTCCTCCATCCTCTTGAGCGTGCTTGCTGAGCGGAGCAGTGCCGCTGCCCCCTTCTCAAGGCACTTGTCTAGACGGGACTCGATTTCCGGGCTTGGCGTGGAGCCGGATTGCGCGTGGTAGTTATTCTGGCTGCGGGTTTTCAACTCGAATGTCGCCTGTCGCAATTTATGTGGCAGGCTGCGATACGCAGCACGCGGGGAATTGGATCCGCATGCCTAGATGTTTTATAAGCAAAACTGACAATGTGTCGCAGTTTAGGATGCGGCCCGGCCAGTCTGGGCATGGACTCCCGCCGCGCTCCCGCATGCACGCGGCAACGGGCTCAAGCGGCCTGCCGAGTCCGCTGGTCCTTCGGAAGGGCGAGGCTCTTCTGGCTGCCCAAAACCACTTTGGCGCGCCTCGGCGGCCTTCTTCTTTCCAGCCAAGTCGCTTTCGGCGTGTATAACGCTGATCAGGCCGTCATCCCGTAAACCGTAGTCAGCTGTTCCCACAATTCCCATCGAAGCGATCCTCGTCTCGGTCAAGCTCGAACCAGGGTTCGACCTCAGCACTGTTGGCCGGCTGGAGAACAGAGGCGTTGCCTACGGGACGCACGCAAGGGCTGCGGCAGGGCCGGACAAGAATGACGATGACTTAAAAGAGGGAAGTGGTGCCGCTTAGGTGATTCGAACACCTGACCCCATCATTACGAATGATGTGCTCTACCAGCTGAGCTAAAGCGGCCTACCACGAGGATTTCACAAAGCGATGCCCGGAGGGCTGCGGTGAAATCGAGAGGGTTCATAGCCACATTCCCGGAGCGTTTCAAGCCTTAGTCGCGCTTCTCCACCGGCTCATTGCAGACGCAGGCGATCGGAGGGTTCCGTCTCGACGTCCTCGATGCCCGGATCGTCGGGAATCGGCGGGACGACAACGGGCTTCTCTGGGCCGCCATTCTTGGTCGGCGGCGGGGGCGGCGGGCTCGCTTCCGGTGCGGCAGGGCGCGGGGCCTGCGGCGCGGAAGTCCGCGATTCCCTCGCTGCCTCGGCCGCCCTCT
This sequence comes from Kaistia granuli DSM 23481, assembly GCF_000380505.1. Lineage (GTDB taxonomy): Bacteria > Pseudomonadota > Alphaproteobacteria > Rhizobiales > Kaistiaceae > Kaistia > Kaistia granuli. The sequence continues at coordinate 30,935 of NZ_AQYH01000007.1, forward strand.
CGGCCTGCGCCGGGGTGGCGTCGATCACGCGCGGCTCCGGAGCGATGACGTCGTCGGCGACGACGAGATCGATCGCCGGGCGCTGGTCGTCGGCGAGTGCTGCCGTCGGGGTGCGCCATTCGAACGCATCCAGCCGGCCGCTGATCGGCGAAATCGGCGCCCAGGCCGGGAAGACATAGCCGTCGGCGGTCCATTGCGGATCGCGCGGCGCGCGCAGCGCGCGCGACAGCCATTCGCGGACATGACCGCGATTGCCGTCCGGGCCTTCCTCGATCTCCGCCATCAGCAGGCAGAAGCGTTCCGTACGGTCGGTCTCGGCGATGGTGGCGAGCTCCTTGCGGGCGAGCGGCCAGTCGCGGGCGTCGATGGCGGCGCGGGCGACGGCGAGATGGCTCTCGACATGGCCGGGGCGCAGCGTCAGCAGGCGTTGGGCGCGCTTCAGGCGGTCCTGAGCCGAATCACCGGCGCGCACCATGCCGTAGGCCTCGGCGAGTTCCGGATGCGGCTCATGCCGCCAGGCGGTCTCGAGGATGCGCACGGCTCGCTTGATGTCGCCCTGGCGGGTGAACAGCCGGGCGGCCAGCGTCGCCGCCGGCACGAGGCCGGGCTGCAGTTTGGCGGCCTCCTGCGCTGCCGCGCGCGCCTCTTCGGGGTTGGACAGTTCGAGTTCGAGCCCGCGCGCCGTCAGCAGCACGGCGCGCAGCCGGTGCGCGCTGCCGCGATCGATCAGCTTGGCGTGCAGGTTCGATCCAAGCGTCGTCAGCGCCGCCGACCATTCGCCATGCGCGGCCTGGTCGTCGAACAGCGCCGTGCCGGCCCAGCCGAGGCTCGGCGCCGCCTTGGCGGCTTCCTCGGCATAGTGGCGGGCGGCTTCGTGCTCGCCGCTGCGCTGTGCCTCGACATAGAGGCCGCGCAGGCCGAGCAGCCGGGTCTCCGGCTCGTTCAGCATGGTCTCGAAGGCAGCGCGGGCGCCGGCGCCGTCGCCGGAAAGCTGCGCCGTCTGGGCGGCGAGCAGCAGTGTTAGCGGTTCGCCCTGCAGGATCTTCTGGGCTTCGGTCGAGAAGCGCTTGGCGCGCTTCAGATCTCCGGCGCCGATCGCGATCATGCCGCGCGACAGGGCACGATAGCCGCGATCGCGCTTGCGGCCCGAGAGCCAGCCGCCGAACAAGCGCGGCGCCCGCACCGCCGCCAGGATGAGCCAGAGCACGAGCGCCAGCGCGACGAACAGCGCGGCAAGCGCCACGGCCGCGACCATCAGGCTGGTCGAGTAGTCATATCCCTGCCACGACAGCGCGATGTCGCCGGGCCGGTCGGCGAGCCACGCAAATCCCGCGGCGATGGCGAAGACCAGGGCGACATAGACCAGGATGCGGATCATCGTCGCTCCGTCAGTTGGAAGGGCCGGCATGGAGGCCGGCGAGCGCGGTGTCGATGGTGATGCGCTGGGCCGCCTTGGCCGCCCAGTCGTTGAGCGGCGCGCGCGCGATGGCGTCGAGCGCCTCGCCTTCGCGGAGCGCCTCGGCAAGGTTGCCGGTCTTCACTGCCGCTTCCATGCGCGAAACGATCGCCGTCGCCGAGGTGCCCGCCATCGGGCCGGCGGGCTTGACGGAAACCAGCGAGCCGGCCGAGGCGGCGAGCCGGTCGATCAGGCTGGCGCCGGGATCGACCTTGGCGTCGGCGATGCGGATCTGTTCGGCCACCGCCGGAAAGGCGGCGATCAGGTCGGCCTTCGACGGCGCGCCGGCGCTGGCGATCGGTTCGAGCGCCGCCAGGCTGGCGCCGGTCTCTCCGAGGGCGGTGACGGCGGCGAGTTCGTTGGCGAAGGGCGTCGAGCCGGTTGCCGCCTGGCGCAGCGCCGTCACGGCGATGACGCGCGCGGCCGCTTCCGTCTTCGGATCGGCTGGCGGATGCGCTTCGACGGCGTCCAGCCGCGCCGTCAGGCCGTCGAGGCGGGATTGCAGCGGCGACAGGTCGACCGGCGCCTCGGCGGCCGGGGCAGGGCGGGTTTCGAGCGCGGCGAGCCGGCTCTCGAGCGGGCCGAGATCGACCGCCGGAGCGGATCCGGCCGGCGCCGATGGCGGAGGGGTCGCCGCCGCCTGCTTGAGCGTGGCGATTTCCTGTTCGAGGCCGGAGAGGCCCTTCTCCAGACCGGCGAGGCGGGCGGGGTCGATGCGGGGCTGGGCCGGCTCGCGGTCGATCGATTCGATGCGGTCGAGCCGGGCCGACATGGCGGCGAAGCGTGAATCGAGGCTGGCGCTGGCGATCGGATCGGTGCCCGTCGAGCTCGACAGCAGAGCGACCAGCAGGCCGCCGACGATACCGCCACCCAGCGCCGCTACCGCCGGAACGAGGAAGCGCGCGAGCGCCGGACTGGAGGCCGGTTCTGTGGTGTCGGTCGTGTCCGTTTCGGTCACGCTGGCCTCCGGTTCATAGGCTTGGGTCGTCGTGTCGGCGGCGGGGGCCGCTGTAGCGGTCGGCTCGCCGACCGGCTCCGAGACCGGCGCGGACGGGCTGCTCGATTCGGCTTCGAGATCGATGGTCACCGGCGGGCGCTTGCGACGCTGTCCGGGCGCTGCATCGGCTTTCGGATGGAAGGTGTCGTCTTCGGCCATGTCACCTCGATCTCGTCGGTCGTTCAGACCCAGTATAGACGAATGCGTTAACGGGCGCCTGAAGGGGATGTTCCCATGCTTGCAGGGATCAGCGCCAGCAGCGCGTCGTCAGTCGGCTTCTCGGCGATGTGGACGTCGCCGAAACGCATGGCGGCGGCGACGTTGGGCGACAGGGCGTAGACGGGGAGACGGTCGATGTCGGGTCGCGGATCGAGCCGGTCGACGCAACCGGAGAGGGCCGTCGCCGTGCGTGGCGAATAGACGAGCACGCCGTCGACCCGGTCTTCCCGCAAGGCGGCAACGACCGAATCAGGCAGGCTCGCTGCTGGTTCCATCCGGTAGACCTCGACCAGTTCGAGGGCATGGCCGGCTCCGGTCAGCGTTTCCGTCCAGGTGCCGGCGCGGTCGACGGCGGCAGGATAGAGCAGCGGTCCCGCGTCGGGTTCGAGCCGCTCCATCGCCAGCGCCGCGAGCGCGACGCCGTCGCCATCGGCCGAAGAGACGCTCGCAAAGCCTGCTTCCCGCGCCGCTTCCGCCGTGCGGTCGCCGACCGCCAGCACCGGCAAGGCGAACCAGGCTTCCGGCACCGGCCAGCGCATCAGCCCGCGCACGCCGTTCAGGCTGGTGAGGAGGATCGCGACCGGATCGATCGCCGGCATCGGCGGATCGAGGAAGACGCTCGTCAACATCGGCGCCGTGACCGGCTCGTGGCCGAGCTCGCGCAGGCGTTCGGCCGTTCGGGTCGCTTCGGGTTCCGGCCGGGTGACGAGCAGCCGCATCATGCGCCTCAGGGGCTCGTGAAGAAGGTCTTGCCGCCGCGAGCGATCAGCTCGTCCGCCGCCGCCGTGCCGATCCGCTCGGCATCGGCGACCGGCGCCGTCATGCGGGTCTCTTCCGCCTGCTTGCCGTCCGGCGACAGCACGATGCCGCGGAACAGCAATTCGCCGCCTTCCAGCGTCGCCAGCCCGCCGATCGGCGTCCGGCAGGAGCCGTCGAGCCGGGTCAGGAAGGCGCGCTCGGCGTGGAGAGCGATCTCGGTCGCTGGATCGTTGATCGCGGCCAGCAACTCGCGGACGCGAAGATCGTCGGCGCGGCCCTCGACGGCGACGGCGCCCTGGCCGACCGCCGGCAGGAAATCGTCGAGCTCGATGATCGCCGTGGCAAGGTCGGCCCGGCCGAGGCGGCGGAGGCCGGCCAGCGCCAGCAGCGTGCCATGCGCGACGCCGCTATCGAGCTTGGAAAGGCGGGTCTGCACATTGCCGCGGAATTCGACGACGACGAGATCGGGCCGGATGCGCAGCGCCATGGCGCGACGGCGCAGCGACGACGTGCCGAGCAGGGCGCCCTGGGGCAGGTCGCGGATCGAGGTGGCCACTGGCGACAGGAAGACGTCGCGCACATCCTCGCGCGGCAGGTAGGCGATCAGCGTCAGCCCGTCCGGTAAATAGGTCGGCACGTCCTTCGACGAATGGACGGCGATGTCGATCTCGCGGCTGAGGAGGGCCTCTTCCAGTTCCTTCGTGAACAGCCCCTTGCCGCCGGCTTCCGACAGCGAGCGATCCTGGATCCGGTCGCCGGACGTCTTGATGACGACGATCTCCATCGTCGCCTCGTCGAGGCCATGCGCGGCGGCGAGGCGGGCGCGCGTCTCATGCGCCTGAGCGAGCGCCAGCGGGCTGCCGCGTGTGCCGATGCGGAGGAGGGGGATCGAGGCTGCGGATTGCACGGGGTCGGGTCCGGATGTTAGGGCCTGTCGGGTCAGTGCCCGTCAGGGCGAAATTTGGCGCCAGTCTAGTCACGACGCGCCCATCCGCAAGCAAGCCGCCAAACGCGCGGCGAAAGGCCCCGGTGGTGAGTTCATCCGTTCTGGTTCTCGGCATTGAAACGAGCTGCGACGAAACGGCGGCGTCGGTGGTGTCGCGCGATGCCGAAGGCCGCGGCACGATCCTCTCCAATGTCGTGCTGTCGCAGATCGAGGATCACGCGGCCTTTGGCGGCGTCGTGCCGGAAATCGCCGCGCGCGCCCATGTCGAGGCGCTCGATCGTATCGTGCAGGGCGCGATGGATGAGGCCGGCGTCGGCTTTGCCGAACTCGACGCGATCGCCGCGACGGCGGGGCCGGGCCTGATCGGCGGCGTCATCGTCGGCCTGACGACGGCGAAGGCACTGGCGCTGGCCGCCGGCAAGCCGCTGGTCGCCGTCAATCATCTGGAAGGCCACGCGCTGACGGCGCGGCTGACCGACCAGATCGAGTTTCCCTACCTGCTGCTGCTCGTCTCCGGCGGCCATACCCAGATCCTGCTGGTGCGGGGCGTCGGCCAGTATGAGCGCTGGGGCACGACGATCGACGACGCGCTGGGCGAGGCCTTCGACAAGACGGCGAAGCTGCTCGGCCTGCCCTATCCGGGCGGGCCGGCGGTGGAACGCGCCGCCGCGCGCGGCAATCCGGATCGTTTCGCCCTGCCGCGACCGATGTTTGGCCGGCCGGGCTCGGATTTCTCCTTCTCCGGCCTGAAGACGGCGCTCAGGACCGAAGCGCAGGCGGTCGCGCCGTTGTCGGACGCGGATGTCGACGATCTCTGTGCCGCCTTCCAGCGCACGGTGACGCTGGTGGTGCGCGATCGCATCGGCCATGCGCTCGACCGGTTTCGCGCCGAATTCCCGGAAATCGCCGAGCCGACCCTGGTCGTCGCCGGCGGCGTCGCCGCCAACAAGGCGCTGCGAGCCGGGCTCGACGCCGAGCTTGCCGCTCGCGGCTTCCGCCTGATCGCGCCGCCGCTTGTGCTCTGCACCGACAATGGCGCGATGATCGCCTGGGCCGGTGCCGAACGGCTGGCGCTCGGTCTCGTCGACGAACTCTCCGCTCCGGCCCGGCCGCGCTGGCCGCTCGACCAGATGGCGGCGCCGATGATCGGTTCCGGCCACAAGGGAGCGAAGGCGTGAGCATCATCCGCAAGAGCAAGGTGGTGCTGTACGCGACCTGGCGCGGACGGCTGCTCGTCTTTCGCGAGCCGGATTTCCCCGAATACGGCATCCAGGTTCCCGGCGGCACCATGGAGCCCGGCGAAACGCCGGATCAGGCGGCGCGGCGCGAATTCCTGGAAGAAACCGGTTTGACGGCGCCGGCCGGCATGACGCTTCTGGGCGAGCGCGACTATCGCTATGCGCCCGCCGACGGCCCGGAACGGCAGCATCGGCGCTGGTTCTTCCATCTGCCGCTCGACGGCGAGTTCGCCGAGAACTGGGAGCATCTGGAGATGCATCCGGACGCCGGCGGGCCGCCGATCCGCTTCCACCTTTTCTGGCTGGCGTTGCCGCTCGGCGAGGCGCTGTTCGGCGAGCTCGATGCGATGCTCGGGCAATTGCCGGCACCGGAGATGGCATCATGACGATCGACCACATCGCCGTCGTCGGTGCCGGGGCGTGGGGCACGGCGCTGGCGCTCGCCGCCCATCGCGCCGGGCGACGCGTCACGCTCTGGGGCCGCGACACGACCGAAATGGCGGCGCGGCGCGAGAATATCGCGCACCTGCCCGGCGTCGCCCTGCCGGACGCGATGACGATCACCAGCCGGATCGATGCGGTGGTCGCGGCCGACGCCATCCTGCTGGCGACGCCGGCGCAGACGGTGCGCGAGGTTGCCGGCCATCTCGCCGCCATCGCCGAGGACACGCCGGTGGTGCTCTGCGCCAAGGGGCTGGAACGCGGCACCGCCAAGCGGATGACCGAGGTCCTCGGCGAGGCGCTGCCGCCGGCGGCGCCGGTCGTCCTCTCCGGGCCGAGCTTCGCTGTCGACGTGGCGCGCGGCCTGCCGACCGCCGTGACCATCGCCGCTCCCGATCTGAAGCTCGCCATGGCGCTCTGCCATGCGCTCGGCTCGGCCAGCTTCCGCCCCTATGCCGAGACCGATGTGCTTGGCGTCGAGATCGGTGGCGCCTTTAAGAACGTGCTGGCGATCGCCGCCGGCATCGTCGCCGGCCGCGAGCTTGGCGCCAGCGCCAGCGCCGCGTTGATCGCGCGCGGCTTTGCCGAGTTGCGCCGCCTCGGCGAGGCGCAGGGCGCGCTGCCGGAGACGCTGATGGGCCTTTCCGGCCTCGGCGATCTGGTGCTCACCTGTTCCTCGACGCAGTCGCGCAATTTCGCCTATGGCCATGCGCTGGGCGCGGGCGCTGCCCTGCCGCCGGCTCTGGCCGAGGGCGCGGCGACGGCGCCGGTGGCCCGCGATCTGGCGAAGAGCCTCGACGTGCCGATGCCGATCACCGAGGCGGTCGCCGCCATTCTCGAGGGCAAGCTCTCCATCGACGCGGCGGTCGAGGCGCTGATGCTGCGGCCGTTGAAGCGCGAAGCCGACTGATGCGCGGGCGAGGCCTGGGGCTTGTCGCCTTCGGCCCACCGGCATTTCCTGCCAATCCCCTCTCGCGTGGATCGCCGCCCTTTACGCGCGACCGTCCGCCGCCTACCGTGCGGCCCGCAATTCTTGGAGGTTTTCATGCATTTCGTTGCCATTCTGACCGATAAAGACGATGGACTGCCGGTCCGTCTCGAGAACCGTCCCGCCCATATCGAGTGGCTCAAGGCTTCGGGCATCGCCATCGCCGGACCGTTCCTGAACGAGAGCGGCGACATGTGCGGCTCGCTGCTCATTGTCGAGGCCGAGGACGAGGCCGCCGCCCGCGCCATTTTCGCAACCGATCCCTATGCCAAGGCCGGCCTGTTCAAGGACACGGTGGTGCGCCCCTGGCGCTGGGCCGTCGGCAAGCCGGCCTGATCGGCCGCTCAGCCCGTCCCCTTATTTATCCGGAGCGTCCCATGGCCTACTGGCTCTTCAAGTCCGAACCCGACGTGTTCTCCTTCGACGATCTGAAGAAGAAGGGCGCCAGCGGCCAGGAATGGGACGGCGTCCGCAACTACCAGGCGCGCAACAACATGCGCGCCATGCAGCTTGGCGATCGCGGCTTCTTCTACCATTCCAATATTGGCAAGGAGATCGTCGGGATCGTCGAGGTGGCGAAGACAGCGCATCCGGACTCGACCGATGATTCGGGCCGCTGGGAATGCGTCGACCTGCGCGCGATCCGCGACCTGCCCAAGCCCTATTCGCTGGAAACGGCGAAGGCGGAGCCCCGGCTGGAGGGCATGGCGCTGGTCGGCAATTCGCGCCTTTCGGTGCAGCCGGTGACCGAGGCCGAGTGGAAGCTCGTCTGCGAACTGGGCGGGCTCGACCCCGCCTCGATCTGAGCGCGGCTTGATCGCGGATCCCTCGCGATTCATCACCGACCAGACCCGGCTCGCACCGGTCGCCTTCGTTCCGGAAATCGAGCTTTATCAAGCCGATGAGGCGACCGCGCTCTGGCATTTGACCGAGGCGACGCTGGACAAGGTCGATCTGCCGCCGCCTTTCTGGGCCTTCGCCTGGGCCGGCGGGCAGGGCCTGGCGCGCCACATCCTCGACCACCCGGAGCTTGTGCGCGGCAAGCAGGTGCTCGATTTCGCCTCGGGTTCCGGCCTTGTCGGCATCGCCGCCGCGCGGGCGGGAGCTGCCCATGTCGAGGCCGTCGACATCGATCCTTTCGCAGTTGCAGCAATTTCGCTGAATGCTGCAGCAAACGGTGCAGCAATCCGCGTCCGCCAGGCCGATCTGGTCGGCGCCGACGCCATGGATTTCGATGTGCTGCTCGCCGGTGATGTCTTCTACGATCGCGCCTTCGCGGCGCGGTTGCTGCCGTGGTTCGACCGGCTTTCGCGAGCCGGGGTGTCGATCCTGGCCGGCGACCCGGATCGAACCTATCGGCCGGCGGGCGCCGCGACGCGCGAGCTGGCGACCTATGCCGTTCCCGTCCATCCGACGCTCGAGGACGCGTCGGTCAAGCAGGTGCGGGTTCTGCGCTACGGCGTTTGCGAAGAATTCCAGCCTGCCTTGCCCGGCAGGCCGGGATTCGCATAATGCCGCCGGTGTAACGGTGCGCTTCGCCGAAAGCGGAGCTGCCAGGGAGGAAGAATGATGGAAGACAAGATCTATCCGGTATCGGCCGATTGGGCGAAACGCGCGCAGATCGACGAGCCGACCTACCGCGCCATGTATGAGCGCTCGGTCGTGGATCCGGATGGTTTCTGGGCCGATGAGGCCAAGCGGATCGACTGGATCAAGCCCTTCACCAAGGTCAAGAATACCTCGTTCGCGCCGGGTGAGGTCTCGATCAAGTGGTTCGAGGACGGTGCCCTCAACGTCTCCGCCAACTGCGTCGACCGGCATCTGGCCAAGCGCGGCGACCAGGTCGCGATTCTCTGGGAGGGCGACAACCCGTCCGAGAGCCGCTCGATCACCTATCGCGAGCTTTCCGAGCAGGTGAACGTGTTCGCCAATGTGCTCAAGGAGATGGGCGCCAAGAGGGGCGACCGCGTCACCATCTATATGCCGATGATCCCGGAAACGGCCTTCGCCATGCTCGCCTGCACGCGCATCGGCGCCGTGCATTCGGTCGTCTTCGGCGGCTTCTCGCCCGACAGCCTCGCCGGCCGCATCCAGGATTGCGATTCGAAGCTTGTCATCACCGCTGACGAGGGCCTGCGCGCCGGCAAGAAGATCCCGTTGAAGGCCAATGTCGACGCGGCGCTCGCCAAGCTCGGCGGCGACGTCAAGAGCCTCGTCGTGCGGCGCACCTTCGCCGACATTCCGATGCAGGCCGGCCGCGATTTCTTCTATGACGATCTCGCCAAGGTGGTCTCCCAGCATTGCGAGCCCGAGGCGATGAACGCCGAGGATCCGCTGTTCATCCTCTATACCTCCGGCTCGACCGGCAAGCCGAAGGGCGTGCTGCACACCACCGGCGGTTACCTCCTCTATGCCTCGCTGACGCACAGCAAGGTGTTCGACTACCAGGATGGCGACATCTACTGGTGCACGGCCGATGTCGGCTGGGTCACCGGCCATTCCTACATCGTCTATGGCCCGCTTTCGAACGGCGCCACGACGTTGATGTTCGAGGGCGTGCCGAGCTATCCCACCAATTCCCGCTTCTGGGAAGTGATCGACAAGCACAAGGTCAACATCTTCTACACGGCGCCGACGGCGATCCGCGCGCTGATGCAGGCCGGCGACGCGCCGGTGAAGAAGACCTCGCGCGCCTCGCTCCGCCTGCTCGGTTCGGTCGGCGAACCGATCAATCCGGAAGCCTGGGAGTGGTATCACCGCGTCGTCGGCGACGATCGCTGCCCGATCGTCGACACCTGGTGGCAGACGGAGACCGGCGGCATCCTGATCACGCCGCTGCCCGGCGCGATCGGCCAGAAGCCGGGCTCGGCGACGCTGCCCTTCTTCGGCGTCCGTCCGGCAATCGTCGACGGCGAGGGCAAGGTTCTGGAGGGCGTCGCCGAGGGCAATCTGATCCTCACCGATTCCTGGCCCGGCCAGATGCGCACGATCTATGGCGATCACGCGCGCTTCATGGAGACCTATTTCTCGACCTACAAGAATGCCTATTTCACCGGTGACGGCTGTCGGCGCGATGCCGACGGCTATTACTGGATCACCGGCCGCGTCGACGACGTTCTCAACGTCTCCGGCCACCGCATGGGCACCGCCGAGGTCGAGAGCGCGCTGGTCGCGCATGAGGATGTTTCGGAAGCGGCCGTCGTCGGCTATCCGCACGACATCAAGGGGCAGGGCATCTATGCCTATGTCACGTTGATGGCGGGCGTGACCCCGACCGAGGACCTGCGCAAGGCGCTGGTCGTCTGGGTCCGCACCGAGATCGGCCCGATCGCCTCGCCCGACCTGATCCAGTTCGCCCCGGGCCTGCCGAAGACGCGCTCCGGCAAGATCATGCGCCGAATCCTGCGCAAGATCGCCGAAGGTGAGTTCGGCAATCTCGGCGATACCTCGACACTGGCCGATCCGGCCGTCGTCGACGATCTCGTCGCCAACCGCCAGAACAAGCGGTAGCCAATATCCCGGGAGGTCGGCTCGGTAGCCGGCCTCCCGCTGATGGCGACTTCGCCAAACTCGTGATGACGGCGAGTGTGTGGAAGCCCCAGTGGCAAGGCGGTGCAGGCGCATCCGTGCGCCAGCGTCGAGCCAAGCCTGACAGTTCCGATAGCTGTCCATCCGGACTGGCTCGGTGCGTGTGACACCCTCGTCGTCATCCCGGGCTTGACCCGGGATCCATCCATCCGCCGCCTCGTTCGTATTCGCTTCGCCGCAAACCCGTCATCGCGCCGTCGGCATCAGGCCATGGCAGCATGGATCCCGGATCTCCGCTTCGCTGCGTCCGGGATGACGGGGAGCGGCTGGCCGACGGCCGGAATACTCCAGTGTGGCTAGTCTCAGAAGTCGCTGGCGATGCCCTTGTTTTCCCAGTCGCCGTAGCGGATCGGCTCGGGGCCGGAGCGGCCGAGGATCTCGCGCGGGCGTTTCATGGCGGCGTCGATCTCGGCACGGCGGGCTTCTGCCTCGGCGAGCGCGCGGCGGGCCGCCTCGGTGAGCGGGCGCGGGGAGGGGATTGCTTCGTCGGTCATGGGCCTTGGACGGTTGGAGGCCAAGCGGCTTGGTCTCGGGCCAGTCGGGACGCCGGCAGCGCGGCTCGCGACCCGGCAGGATTAGGGAGGCCGAGCCTGCAACTTGCAGGTCGACCCGCATCTTCCCATCATATAGGTCGATCCCGCGGGGCGCTGCAATGCGCCGATCCGCACCCAAAGAGACCGGAGCGACCGATGAACGTGATGCGAACTGCCATGCTGATTGCGGCCATGACCGCCCTCTTCATGGGAGTCGGCTATCTGATCGGTGGTTCGAGCGGCATGATGATCGCCTTCGTCATCGCGGCCGGCATGAATATCTTCAGCTACTGGAACTCCGACAAGATGGTGCTGCGCATGTACGGCGCCCATGAGGTCGACGAACGCAGCGCGCCGGAGTACTACGCCATTGTTCGCCAGCTCGCCCAGCGCGCCGGTCTGCCCATGCCGAAGGTCTATGTCATCGATTCCGCCCAGCCCAACGCCTTTGCCACCGGTCGTAATCCGCAGAATGCTGCCGTCGCGGCGTCGACGGGGCTGTTGCAGGTGCTGAACCGCGACGAGATCGCCGGCGTGATGGCGCATGAGCTGGCGCATGTGAAGAATCATGACACGCTGATCATGACCATCACCGCGACGCTCGCCGGCGCCATCTCGATGCTGGCGAATTTCGCCTTCCTGTTCGGTGGCAACCGCGACCGCGAGGGCGGTGGCGGGATCGGCATGATCGGCACGATCGTCATGATGATCGTCGCGCCGATGGCGGCCATGCTGGTGCAGATGGCCATCAGCCGGACACGCGAATATTCGGCCGATCGTCTCGGCGCCGAGATCTGCGGCCAGCCGCGCGCGCTCGCTTCGGCGCTTGCCAAGATCGCCAGCGGCGCCGCGCATATTCCCAATGAGGCGGCGGAGGCCAATCCGGCATCCGCCCATCTCTTCATCATCAACCCGCTATCCGGGCAGCGTATGGACAATCTTTTCTCGACACATCCGGACACTGAGAACCGGATCGCGGCCTTGCTGGCGATGGAAGCCGAATTCGGCGGTCGCGGCGGCGGCGGTTCGGCCACGGGCCGGCCGAATGCCGGCGTCAACCTGCCGGGCGGCTTCCGCTCGGCGCGGCCGTCGGCCGGCGCATCCCGGGGTCCCTGGGGCCAGGGTGGCTCGGGTTCGAACGGTTCCTCCGGCCGGGGGCCGTGGGGTTGAGCAAGAAAACAACGCCGTCTGGCAATCGTCCTTCCCGCAACGCGCCGCGTCAGCGTCTGGCGCCCGGTGTCGCCGCCCGCCAGGCTGCGACGACGGCCTTGATGGCCGTGCTGGCCGATCATCGCGCGCTCGACAGCGCGATCGATGCGACCGACGGCCCGTTCGAGACGCTCGACCCGCGCGAACGCGGGTTGGCGCGCGCCATTCTCGGCATCGCGCTGCGTCGGCGCGGCCAGATCGAGGACGCGCTTGGTCGCTTTCTCGACAAGGCTCTGCCGCGCAAATCGGGGCCACTGCCGGCCATCCTGCATGTCGCCGCCGCGCAGATCCTGTTCATGGATGTGCCGGATCACGCCGCCGTCTCGATCGCCGTCGAGACCGCCGAAGCGGATCGCGATGCCCGCCATTTCAAGGGTCTGGTCAATGCCGTGCTGCGCCGGCTGACCGAGCAGCGCGATGCCATCCTCGCCTCGCAGGACGAGGTTCGCCTCAATGTGCCGGACTGGCTCTATGAGCGCTGGGTCACCGACTATGGCGCCGCCACGACGGCGGCGATGGCGGCAGCCCACCTGCTCGAGCCGTCGCTCGACCTGTCGGTCAAATCCGATCCCGAAGGCTGGGCCGAGAAGCTCGGCGGCATCGTGCTGCCGACCGGCACCGTCCGGCTGATTGCGCACGGACCGATTGACGCACTGCCGGGCTTCGCCGAAGGGCAATGGTGGGTGCAGGACGCCGCCGCCGCGTTGCCGGCCAAGCTGCTCGGCAATGTAGACGGTCTCGACGTCGCCGATCTCTGCGCCGCGCCCGGCGGCAAGACGGCGCAGCTGGCGCTCGCCGGCGCCAAGGTGATGGCGGTCGATATTTCCGAGGCGCGCCTGCAGCGCGTGCGGGAAAACCTCTCGCGCCTCAAGCTGCAGATCGGCACGATCGCGGCCGATGTCGAGACCTGGCAGCCGAACCGCCTGTTCGACGCCATCCTGCTCGACGCGCCCTGCTCGGCGACCGGCACGATCCGCCGGCATCCCGACGTCGCGGTGCTGAAACGGCCCTCCGACATCAAGGCGCTGGCCAATCTGCAGATGTCGCTGCTGGCGCGGGCGACCTCGATGCTGCGCTCGGGCGGCACGCTGGTCTATTGCACCTGTTCGCTGGAGCGTGCCGAGGGCGAGGATCAGGTGGCGCTGGCTCTGTCGAGCCTGCCGCTGGCGCTGGAACCGATCCGGCCGGAGGAGGTCGGCGGCATCGAAGCGATCTGTCGCGACGGCTTCCTGCGCACTCTGCCGTCCGATCTGCCGAACGACGAACCGCGGCTTTCCGGCCTCGACGGGTTCTTTGCCGCCCGCTTCCGGCGTCTCTAGGATCGCCGGTTGGGATGGCAACCACTCGTTGGCCGTGGTGGCTGTTGCACGCCAAAACCGGCTGCTTCATCCCGATTCCCTTGGGATGGAGCAGTTCCCGGCCCCCCGGAAACGGTTTCCATTTGAATCAATGCGCAATTAGATGGGTCGCAAGGCCGGTGGACTGATTCGTTCGCCCCGTCGAATGGACAGTTCAGAAAATTATCAGCGGCAGATGAGGGAGCGAGAGAGTATGGCGTTCGGAGCAGGATCCGGTCGGGGTCGGCTCGTCCGCTTCGCACTCACGTCCGCATGGCGCCGCACGCGCTATGCGTTCCACGCCAGCCCTCTCTACCGCTGGAAATATTACGGCCAGGTGCCGGAGCGGCTGCTGATCGCGCCGACCGACCTGCGCACCGCCGATCCGACCATTGCCAACGACATCTATTCCGGCCGCTTCGTCTTTGCCGGCGAAGTGGTCGACGTCGCCGGTTTCTCGGTATTCGAGATCGAGGCGCCGTCGCGCGCCTGGGCCGAGCGGCTGCATTCCTTCGGCTGGCTGCGCCATCTGCGCGCCTCCGACCTCGCCGTGTCGCGCTCGAATGCACGGGCGCTGGTCGACGAATGGATCCGCTTCCAGAAGAACCATGATCCGGCGGCGCGCGATCCCGATGTCACCGCGCGGCGCATCCTGTCCTGGCTGGCGCAGACGCCGCTGGTGCTCGAGGGCTGCGACCACGGCTTCTATCGCCGCTTCATGCGGGCGCTGACGCGCCAGGTCCGTCATCTCCGCCGCGTCGCGCGCGATGTCCGGCCGGGCCTGCCGCGGCTGCGGGTGATGATGGCGCTGGCGGCGGCCGGACTGTCGCTTTCCGACCAGCCGCGCCTCGTGCGCCAGGCCTCACGCTGGCTCGACCAGGAACTGCAGCGCCAGATCCTGCCAGATGGTGGCCATGTCGGCCGCAATCCCGGCACCATCCTGGAAATACTTGTCGACCTGCTGCCGCTCCGCCAGGCGTTCACCGCGCGCGGCCAGCAGCCGTCCGCCGTGCTGCTCGGCGCCATCGACCGCATGATGCCGATGCTGCGCTTCTTCCGGCACAGCGACGGCTCGTTCGCCCGCTTCAACGGCATGGGCGAAACCCAGCTCGGCCTGCTCGCCACCGTGCTCGCTTATGATGATGCGCGCGGTTCGGCCGGCCGCAACGCGCCCTATGTCGGCTATCAGCGTCTCGAGGCCGGCGACACCGTGATCCTGATGGATGCCGGCGCGCCGCCGGCGCCCGTCCTGTCGCTCGACGCCCATGCCGGCTGCCTGTCCTTCGAGATGAGCGTCGGCCGTCAGCCCCTGATCGTCAATTGCGGCGTGCCGGGTCCGGGCGCGACGGCGCTGCGCCGGATGGCGCGCACGACCGCGGCGCATTCGACCGTGACGCTGAACGATTCCTCCTCCTGCCGTTTCCTGACCGGCGGCTTCCTGGCCGACCGGCTGGGCGAGGCCATCATTTCCGGCCCGAGCCGGGTCGATGTCGCGCGCGAGGAAGATCGCGGCCAGACGACGCTGGTCGCCTCCCATGACGGCTATGCGGCGCGCTTCGGCATCCGTCACGAGCGCAGGCTGGTGCTCGCGCCCTATGGCGACCGGGTCGACGGCACGGATGCCTTCACCAGTGTCGCGCGCGGCGGCCGGGATGCTTTCGCGATCCGCTTCCACCTGCATCCCTCGATCGGCGCCGAACGCATCGGCAATGGCGACGCGGTACTGTTGTCGCTGCCGGACGGCTCGGCCTGGGAGTTCGGCGCACCGGGCATCGAGGTCAATCTGGAGGAGAGCATCCGCCTCTCCGACATCCGGGGCAGCCGCCGCACCGAGCAGGTCGTCGTCTATGGCCGCGCGCTGAACCAGCCCGAGGTGCAGTGGTATCTGCAATGCGTCGTCGAGCCGGGCGGCCGCCCCCGCTATCATGACGATCACGAAGACGAACTTCCGCACGGCGACTGATGCGGGCTGCATTGCACGGAAAATCGTGCTATCGCGCGGGCCTCACCGAACAACCCCCGCGAGGATGCCATGGCCGTTCCGCCGTCAAAGGTCGCCCTTCCCGATCTCGTTCCGATGAAGCGCGCGCTCTTTTCGGTCTCCGATTCCACCGGCCTGATCGACTTCGCCCGGGCGCTGCATGAGCGCGGCGTCGCGCTCGTCGCGACGGGATCGACCTGCAAGGCGCTGATCGACGCCGGATTGCCCGCGACCAATGTCGCCGACGTCATCGGTTTCCCCGAGATCCTCGGCGGCCGGGTCAAGACGCTGCATCCGAAGATCCATGGCGGCCTGCTCGGCATCCGCAACGATCCCCAGCACGCGGCCGAGATGGAAGAGCACGGCATCGAGGGCTTCGACCTCGTCGCGGTCAACCTCTACCCGTTCGAGAAGACGATCGCCTCGACCGAGGATTACGCCACCGCCGTCGAGAACATCGACATTGGCGGCCCGGCAATGACGCGCGCCGCCGCCAAGAACCACGGGTTCGTCGCGATGGTCGTCGACCCCGCCGACTATGCCTCGGTGCTCGCGACGCTCGACGAGAACGACGGCTCGACCCCGCTCGCCTTCCGCAAGCGCCTCGCCGCCAAGGCCTTTGCTCGCACCGCCGCCTATGATGCCGCCGTTTCCGGCTGGTTCGCCCGCGTGCTGGAAGAGCCGGCCCCGGCCTGGCGCTCGTTCGGCGGTTCACTCCGCGAGATCATGCGCTATGGCGAGAACCCCCATCAGCAGGCGGCTTTCTATGCCTCCGGCGAGGTTCGCCCCGGCGTCTCGACGGCGAAGCAGCTGCAGGGCAAGCAGCTCTCCTACAACAACATCAACGATACCGATGCCGCCTTCGAGCTGGTCGCCGAGTTCGATCCGGCCGAGACGGCCGCCGTCGCCATAATCAAGCACGCCAATCCCTGCGGCGTCGCCACCGGCGCGACGCTGGCCGAAGCTTATGACAAGGCGCTGCGCTGCGACCCGGTTTCGGCCTTCGGCGGCATCGTCGCGCTGAACCGTCCGCTCGACGCCGAAGCCGCGAAGAAGATCGTCGAGATCTTCACCGAGGTGATCATCGCCCCGGACGCGACCGACGAGGCGGTGGCGATCGTTGCCGCCAAGAAGAACCTGCGCCTGCTCGTCACCGGCGGCCTGCCGGATCCGTCGGCCAAGGGCACGACGGTCAAGACGGTGGCTGGCGGCCTGCTGGTGCAGGATCGCGATGCCGGCCGGATCGAGAAATCGGACCTCAAGGTCGTCACCAAGCGTGCCCCTTCGGACGCCGAGCTCGATGATCTGGTCTTCGCCTTCCGCGTCGCCAAGCACGTCAAGTCGAATGCCATCGTCTATGTGAAGGACGGCGCCACGGTCGGCGTCGGCGCCGGCCAGATGAGCCGCGTCGACTCATCGACCATCGCCGCGAAGAAGGCGGCCGATGCCGCCCGTACCGCCGGTCTGCCGGAGACGCTCGCAAAGGGTTCGGTGGTCGCCTCCGACGCGTTCTTCCCGTTCGCCGACGGACTGCTCGCCGCTGCCGAGGCTGGCGCGACCGCGATCATCCAGCCGGGTGGTTCGATGCGCGACGACGAGGTGATCGCCGCCGCCGACGCGGCCGGCCTCGCCATGGTGTTCACCGGCATGCGCCATTTCCGCCACTGAGCGGGGTCCATTGCAGA
The DNA here is from genome assembly GCF_000380505.1 of Kaistia granuli DSM 23481. Lineage (GTDB taxonomy): Bacteria > Pseudomonadota > Alphaproteobacteria > Rhizobiales > Kaistiaceae > Kaistia > Kaistia granuli. Next base: position 48,312 of record NZ_AQYH01000007.1, read on the forward strand.
ATGAAAACGCGGCCTCCGGGCCGCGTTTTTTTTGTCTGCTCGATGTCGCTCAGTCCATGCCGGCCCGCAACGCCGCCGCGCCGGCCACCGGGCCGATCACGGCGCTGGCCAACGTCAGTGCCATGAGAATCAACATCGGCGGCAGCACCGGCATGCCGGTCGTCGTCACCGCCGTGATCGTGCTGACGCCGAAGATCAGCACCGGAATGGTGAAGGGCAACACCAGCACCGCCACCAGCAGGCCGCCCCGCCTGAGCGCCGTGATCAGCGCCGCGCCGATGGCGCCGATGAAGATCAGGGCCGGCGTTCCGATCAGGAGCGTCAGCGTGACGAGGCCGATCGCCGTGGCGTCGAGCCCGAGGATCAGCCCGAAGACGGGGGCGCCGATCACCAGCGGCAGACCGGTCGCCAGCCAGTGGCCGATCGCCTTGGCGAGAACGACGAGTTCCAGCGGCAGGCCGGACAGCACGAACTGGTCGAGGCTGCCGTCGTCGCGATCGTCCTGGAACAGGCGGTCGAGACCAAGCAGGGTGGCGAGCAGAGCCGCGATCCACAGCATGGCCGGGCCGATGCGGGCGAGAAGCTTCATGTCCGGGCCGACGCCGAACGGCACCACGGCGACGACCGAAAGAAAGAAGATAAGCCCGACGAAGGCGCCGCCTCCGGCGCCGAGTGACAGCCGCACCGTTCGTCCGATCAGGCCGAAAAAGAAGCCGGTCATGCGGCACCGAGGGTCAGCGACGCGGTCGCGGCAACGGGGAGGGGACGATGCGTCGCGGCGAGCGCCAGGCCGCCGGACTTCAGGTGATCCGCGAGCAGCGTGCCGAACGTCGCCTCGGCGCGGGCGTCGAGCGCCGAGGTTGGCTCGTCGAGCAGCCAGATCGGGCGCCGGACGACCAGCAACCGTGCCAGGCTGGCGCGGCGGCGCTGTCCGGCGGAGAGATAGCCGGCCGGCATGTCGTCGAGATGGTCGAGCTCGACCGCCTCGAGCGCCTCGATCCCCGAAAGGCCGGAGCGGCCGGCGATTCGCGCCCACAGCGCCAGGTTGTCACGCACGGTCAGCGATGACTTCAATCCGTCCAGGTGACCGAAATAATGCAGGCTTTCGCCGATCGGTCCGCCGACTTCCGATCCACCCTGGAAACGGAGCGATCCGGCGGCCAGCGGCAGCAGGCCGGCGACGGCGCGCAGCAGCGTCGATTTGCCCGCCCCGTTGGCGCCCGTCACGGCGAGCAGTTCGCCGGCGGTCAGGCTGAACGACAATTGCGAAAAAATGCTGCGGCCGCCGCGAGTTACGGCAATTTCGGTCGCCGACAGCTGGCTGGACGCATGATTCATGCGTGGCACCGGCCGCGAGGTGACGTCGGGTTTGATTGTGGTTGAGCAGCTTTGAAAGATTCCAAGCGCGGCGACTTTCGTTGATCTGGCTTCTCCTTACGAAATTCATTATAAGGCCTGCAACCCGGCGCGCCGGTTGCGCCGCGGTCAAGACCTGCGTCACCACCCCAGGGATGGACCGCGTGCCGAGCCAAACTCCGCCGCCACCTTGGGTGCGCCTGACCGCGTCGGGCACGCTTCGTGCATCGACTTCGGCCATGCGTTTCCGCGACTGAAACGAGGACGAACCGTACCGTGAGCAACGAGCATCCCGACAGCTTTAAATCCCGCAAGATCCTGACGGTCGGCGCGGAAAGCTATGTCTATTTCAGCCTGAAGGACGCGGAGCAGAACGGGCTTCCCGGCATCTCCACGCTGCCCTTCTCGCTGAAGGTGCTGCTCGAGAACCTGCTCCGCAACGAAGACGGGCGTACCGTCACCAAGAACGACATCATCGCGGTCAAGGACTGGCTGGTGTCGCGCGGCAAGGACGAGCGGGAAATCGCCTACCGTCCGGCCCGCGTGCTGATGCAGGACTTCACCGGCGTTCCGGCCGTGGTCGATCTCGCCGCCATGCGCGACGCGATGGTCAATCTCGGCGGCGACCCGAAGCGGATCAACCCGCTGGTGCCGGTCGACCTGGTCATCGACCATTCGGTCATCGTCAACTTCTTCGGCAACGCGCAGGCGTTCGGCAAGAACGTCGACGAGGAATACAAGCAGAACCAGGAGCGCTACCGCTTCCTGAAGTGGGGTCAGTCGGCCTTCGACAATTTCCGCGTCGTGCCGCCGGGTACCGGCATCTGCCACCAGGTCAATCTCGAATATCTGGCCCAGACCGTCTGGACCAAGACCGAGAATGGCGAGACCGTCGCCTATCCCGACACCTGCGTCGGCACCGACAGCCACACCACCATGGTGAACGGCCTCGGCGTGCTCGGCTGGGGCGTCGGCGGCATCGAGGCCGAGGCGGCCATGCTCGGCCAGCCGGTCTCCATGCTGATCCCGGAAGTCATCGGCTTCAAGCTGACCGGCAAGCTGAACGAAGGCATTACCGCCACCGACCTCGTGCTGACCGTGACGCAGATGCTGCGCAAGAAGGGCGTCGTCGGCAAGTTCGTCGAGTTTTTCGGCCCCGGCCTCGATCACCTGTCGCTCGCCGACCGCGCCACCATCGGCAACATGGCGCCGGAATATGGCGCGACCTGCGGCTTCTTCCCGGTCGACGGCGAGACGATCGCCTATCTCGACGAGACGGGCCGCAAGTCCCAGCGCATCGCCCTGGTCGAAGCCTATTCGAAGGCGCAGGGCCTGTGGCGCGAGCCGGGTCTCGCCGATCCGCTCTTCACCGACGTGCTCGAGCTCGACATCACCTCGGTGCTGCCGTCGCTCGCCGGCCCGAAGCGTCCGCAGGACCGCGTTCTGCTCTCCGACGCCAAGTCCGGCTTCCTCGCCTCGCTCGAGGGCGAGTTCAAGAAGCCCGGCGAGGCCGGCAAGCGTTTCGCCGTCGCCGATACCGACTACACGATCGGCCATGGCGACGTGACGATCGCCGCCATCACCTCCTGCACCAACACCTCGAATCCGAGCGTGCTGATCGCGGCCGGCCTGCTGGCGCGCAACGCCGTCGCCAAGGGCCTGAAGTCGAAGCCGTGGGTGAAGACGTCGCTGGCGCCGGGATCGCAGGTGGTCGAGGAATATCTCGCCTCCGCCAATCTGCAGAAGGACCTCGACGCGCTCGGCTTCAACCTGGTCGGTTTCGGCTGCACCACCTGCATCGGCAATTCCGGTCCGCTGCCGGAGAACATCTCGGCCGCCGTCAACCAGGGTGACCTGGTCGCCGCCGCCGTGCTGTCGGGCAACCGCAACTTCGAAGGCCGCGTCAATCCGGACGTCAAGGCGAACTACCTCGCCTCGCCGCCGCTGGTCGTCGCCTATGCGCTGGCCGGCTCGATGCAGGTCGACCTGACGACCGAGCCGCTCGGCACAGGTTCGGACGGCCAGCCCGTCTACCTCAAGGACATCTGGCCCTCGAACCAGGAAATCGCGACCTTCATCCGCGAGAACGTCACCAAGAAGATGTTCGAGGCGAAGTACGCGGACGTGTTCAAGGGCGACGCCAACTGGCAGAAGATCTCGGTGCCGCAGGGCGAGACCTATGCCTGGGACAACAAGTCGACCTACGTGCAGAACCCGCCCTATTTCGTCGGCATGCAGCAGAAGCCGCGTGCCATCACGGACATCGAGAACGCCCGCGTGCTCGGCCTGTTCCTCGATTCGATCACGACCGACCACATCTCGCCGGCCGGTTCGATCAAGCCGGCTTCGCCGGCGGGCAAGTACCTCTCCGACAATGGCGTCGCCGTCGTCGACTTCAACCAGTACGGCACGCGTCGCGGCAATCATGAAGTCATGATGCGCGGCACCTTCGCCAACATCCGCATCAAGAACCAGATGCTGGGCGGCAAGGAAGGCGGCTTCACGCTGCACGAGCCGGACGGCGTCGAGATGTCGATCTACGACGCGGCCATGAAGTACAAGGCCGAGGGCACGCCGCTGGTCGTCTTCGCCGGCAAGGAATACGGTACCGGTTCGTCGCGCGACTGGGCCGCCAAGGGCACCAATCTGCTCGGCGTCCGCGCCGTGATCGCCCAGTCCTTCGAGCGCATCCACCGTTCGAACCTGGTCGGCATGGGCGTCGTGCCGCTGGTCTTCGAGGAGGGCACCTCCTGGCAGACGCTCGGCCTCAAGGGCGACGAGCTGGTGACGATCAAGGGCATCGCCGGCGATCTGAAGCCGCGCCAGATGCTCGATGCCGAGATCACCTTCGCCGACGGCTCGAAGAAGGTTGTGCCGCTGCTCTGCCGAATCGATACGCTCGACGAACTCGACTACTTTAAGAACGGCGGCATCCTGCAATACGTGCTCAGGAACCTCGTCGCCTAAGCTGTTTGCGAGCTTCGCGATCGCTTTTTCGTGATCAACCGCGCCGCTGCTTTTCCGAGCAGCGGCGCGGTTTTTTTATGCTGCCGGCGACTTTTGGGACAGCGCCTCACGCGTTGTCACCCCGATTTGAATGGCCTGCGTCGGGCTGCGGACTTATGTTGGTTGCCGACACGCGCCGCGAGTGACGGGCGCTGCGATGCTCAGGATAAATTGCAGGACATGTTGGCTCGAAGGTCCAGCTGGATCGCCTTGGCGTTCGGCGCTTGCATCATGACCGGCCTCGCGGTGTCGGCGGAGACCGCGCCGGTGCCGACCCCCACCGTGGCCACGGTACTCGAACTCTTCACCAGCCAGGGCTGTGCCTCCTGCCCGCCAGCGGACGAGGTTCTCGAGCAGTTCGCCAAGCGGCCGGACATCCTGGCCCTGTCCCTGCCGGTCGACTACTGGGACTATCTGGGCTGGAAGGATACGCTCGCCAATCGCGAGTTCACGCTGCGCCAGAAGGCCTATGCCAATGCGCGCGGCGATCGCCAGATCTACACGCCGCAGCTGATCGTCAACGGCCGGACGCATGTCGTCGGCAGCGACCGGGTGGCGATCGAGGATGCGCTCAAGGCCGAAATGCCGCTCGGCGTGCCGATGCGGATGAGCATGACAGCCGACGCGATCCATGTCGCGATCGGGCCGAATGTCGATCCGTCCGCGCCGAAGGAGCGCAAGGGGACGATCTGGCTGGCGTTGTACAAGCGCCATATCGACGTGCCGATCCGCAAGGGCGAGAACCAGGATCGTACGCTCAGCTACTACAACGTCGTCACCAAGCTCCGGCCCATCGCCATGTGGCGCGGCGATGCGACCAAGGTCGACCTGCCGATGAGCGAATATAACCAGGCGGACGCCGACGGCTGCGCCGTGCTGCTGCAGGCGGAGACGGTGAATGGCGAGCCGGGCGAGATGCTCGGCGCCGCCTTCGTCGAGAAGGGCGCGGAATGGTGACCGCGCCGCGCTAGCGGCGAACGCCAGCTATCGGATCCAAGCGGAGGCAGGACCCTCGGTCTGCCCCCGCTCGTTCTCAGCCGAGGTTCTTTTCCATCAGGCCGGCCAGCGCCTTGGCGAAGGCCGTCGGCTCGTCCGGCGCCTCGCCGTCGAGGATGCGGGCGAGGCCGTAGATCAGCGCCGCCGCCTCGTCGACCTGCTTCTCCGCCGCGCCGCCGGCCACCGCCTGGGCCGCGAGGCCGGCGATCAGGGGATGCGACGGATTGAGCTCGAGGATCGAAGCCGCGCGTCCGCCGCCGCCGTCGCGGCTCGCCAGGATCTTCTCGAGCTGGCGGTCGGGGCCGAATTCCGGCGCGACGAGACAAGCCGGGCTGGTCGCCAGCCGGTTCGAGCCGCGCACCTCGATCACCTTGTCGCCGAGCGCCTGCTTGAGGCGGGTGGTGAGGGCTGCGAGCGCCGCCTCGGAGGCGGGTTTCTCGTCCTTGGCTTGGTCCTTCGCCGCCTCGGCTTCCAGCACCGGGATCAGGTCGAGGCTGGAGGTGCCCTGGGTTACCGACTGGAACGGCTTGCCGTCGAAGCCGAGCGCCGTGCGCACCCAGAAGGCGTCGACCGGATCGGCGAGGATCAGAACCTCGACGCCGCGCTTGGCATAGCCCTCGAGATGCGGGCTGGCGGCGATCGTCGCGGCGTCATCGCCGAGCGCGTAGTAGATCGCCGTCTGGTTCGGCCGGAAGCCGGCGACGATGTCGGCCAGGCTGCGCCAGCTGTCGCCGCCGGTCGTCGTCTTGAAGCGGGCGAGCTTGAACAGCGCGTCGCGCCGGTCGGGGGCCTCGTACAGCCCTTCCTTGAGGACCGCGCCGAACGCCTCCCACACCTTGGCGAAGCGCTCGGGATCGTCGTTGGCGAGCTTGTCGAGATCGGCCAGGACGCGGTTGGTGACGCCCTTGCCGATCGCCTCGATCACCGGGTTCTTCTGCAGCATCTCGCGCGAGAGATTGAGCGGCAGGTCTTCCGAGTCGATCACGCCGCGGATGAAGCGGAGCCAGGGCGGCAGGATCTCGGCCTCGTCGGTGATGAAGACGCGGCGGACATAGAGCTTCACCCGGCCGTGCCGATCGGGCTCGAACAGGTCGAACGGCCGCGACGACGGCACGTAGAGCAGCACGGAATATTCCGTCCGCCCTTCGGCACGATAATGGATGGTGACGGCCGGCTCGTCGAAGCGGCCGCCGACATGACCGTAGAACTCCTTGTATTCCTCTTCCGTGACGGCCGATTTCGGCTTGCGCCACAGCGCGCTGCCGTCGGCCAGCTGTTCCTCGGTGCCGTCGGCGAGCTTGAGGACGATCGGCACGGGCACATGGGCGGAATAGGCGGTGACGATGCGCTCGATCGTCTCGGTCTCGGCGTAGCTGGCATTGTCGGGGTTCAGATGCAGCACGATGCGGGTGCCGCGCGCCGGCGCCTCGGAAAGCTCGGCCGGCTCGATCTCGTAGGCGCCCTTGCCGTCGGAGTGCCAGCGCCAGGCTTCGTCCGACCCGGCCTTGCGCGAGGTGACGGTGACGCTGTCGGCGACCATGAAGGCGGAATAGAAACCGACGCCGAACTGGCCGATCAGGGCCGATCCCTTGGCGCCGTCGCCGGCCTGCTCCAGAAACGCGCGGGTGCCGGACTGCGCGATGGTGCCGAGATTGTCGATCAGCTCCTGCCGGTCCATGCCGACGCCATTGTCGGCGATGGCGAGGCTCGGCGCTTCCTTGTCCGCCTCGATGACGATCTGGAAGGCGTCGCCGCCCTCGATCAGCGCCGGCTCGGACAGCGCCAGCGTGCGGAGCTTCTCGCAGGCATCGGCGGCGTTGGAGACCAGTTCGCGCAGGAAGACGTCGCGGTTGGAGTAGACGGAATGCACCATCATGTGCAGCAGGCGCGAGACCTCGGCTTCAAACGAGCGGGTCTCGGCGGCGGGCTTCGGTTCGGACACGCTTTTCACTCCGGCAGCTGATCGTCCCCGGGGGCGGCGGCCGCCGGGCCGGGGAGGGTGATTGGCAAGGCCCCGACACTTGGGGCGCCGGGCTGATATCGCTGGTCGGCGCGCGAGTTTCAAGGCGATCGCCGGCCGGGTGCAGGGCGGGCAAAGAAAAAGGCCGGGCAGAGCCGGCCTCAGGACTTCTTGGGAGGGGAATGCATGTTGGGGAACGAATTGCGTTCGAAGGTGGTCCGGCCCAACTGAGGACCCCGGGGGGCTGGGGGGCTGAGAAATTCCGAAGCCTTGGCCAAGCCGGACCGTTCGAAGCAATGCTAAGGTTTTGCCAGTTCAATGCGGCCGGTGCCGGGCCGAAAAAGGGCGGAATAAAGGAATTTAGCGACGCCACCTTCACGGAATCGTGATGTTCCGTCAGGAGACCGGGTGGGCGCTTGCGCCTCGATCGGACGGGGCTCCGCCTCTGCCCGCGGCGAAGGCGACCTTGCCACAGGGGGACTTCGGAGCGATCATGCCGGTTCGACGACGGTGCGAACTGGCAACGGGAGGCGCCTGTGAGCGAAGGTGAAGACAAGGCGGCGTCCGGTGGCAGCGCCACGCTTCTGGCGCTGAACCCACCGGAAACGGCCAAGTCCGTTCCCCTCATCGCCTTCAACCGTCTCGAACTGAACGAGATCCTCCGGGTCTATGGACGGATGGTCGCCGCCGGTGAATGGCGCGACTATGCCATCGATCATCTGCGCGACAAGGCCGTGTTCTCGATCTTTCGCCGCTCGTCGGAAATGCCGCTCTACCGGGTCATCAAGGATCCGGAACTGCGCAACCGCCAGGGCGCCTATGCCGTGGTGGCGACCGGCGGCTATGTGATGAAGCGCGGCCATGATCTGCGGCAGGTGCTGACCGTGCTCGACAGCAAGCTGAAGCTCGTCCGCGGCTGACGGCGTCAGCCCGCGGCCGGCGGGGCGTCGCTGCCGGCGCCGAGCGCCCGCTGCATCAGCACGCAGTCGAGCCAGCGGCCGTGCTTCCAGCCGACCTTCTCGAAGACACCGACGCGATGGAAACCGAGCGCCTCGTGCAGTCGGATCGACGCTGCATTGCCTGAATCGCCGATGACGCCGATCATCTGGCGAAATCCGGCCGTGGTCGCCGCCTCGATCAGCTCCGACAGCAGCCGGCCGCCGATACCCTGCCCCTGCGCCTCCGGCGCCAGATAGATGGAATCCTCGACGGTGGAGCGGTAGGCGGCGCGCGGACGATAGGGACCGGCATAGGCGTATCCGAGAACCCGGTCTCCCCGCGCGGCGACGAGATAGGGGTGTCCTCCTGTCACCAGGGCCTCGAAGCGGCGTTCCATTTCCGCTTCCGGCGGCGGGTCGAGCTCGAAGCTCGCGGTGCCGTGGCGCACGGCATGCTGATAGATCGCCGTAATGGCGGCGATATCCTCGCGGGTCGCGGGACGGATCCGGAGTGGGTCGGATGCAGGCAGCATGGAGTTTTTGGCCGGGCTCGAAAAAAAAAGGGCGCGGCCTCGGCCGCGCCCTTCGATCTCTACCGATGCACGCCTTAGCGGCGGTCGCCGAACAGGCGGAGCATCATCAGGAAGAGGTTGATGAAGTCGAGATAGAGCGTCAGCGCGCCCATGATCGCCTTGCGGCCGGCAACCGTGCCATCGTCGCCGACATAGTACATTTCCTTGATCTTCTGCGTGTCATAGGCGGTGAGGCCCGTGAAGATCAGCACGCCGAGGATCGAGATCGCGAAACCGAGTGCCGACGATCCGATGAAGATGTTGACGATCGAGGCGATGATGATACCGATCAGGCCCATGAACAGGAACGAGCCCATTCCGGTCAGATCGCGCTTCGTCGTGTAGCCGTACAGGCTCATCGCGCCGAAGGTGGCGGCGGTGATGAAGAACACCTGCGTGATCGACTGCGCCGTGTAGACGGCGAAGATCGACGACAGCGAGATGCCCATCAGCGCGGCATAGCCCCAGAACACGAGCTGCGCGGTCGAGGTCGACATCTTGTGGATGCCGAACGACAGCCAGAACACCAGCCCGACCGGAGCCAGCATCAGCACCCACATCAGCGGGCCGGTATAGATCGTGGCGCCGAGGCTCGTCAGCATCAGACCGTTGGCCATCTGGCCGACCGCCTGCGACGGATCGCTCGTCACGGCAAGCTTGAAGATGCCGAGCGCCGCGGCGCCCGTGATCATCAGGCCGATCGCCATGTAGTTGTAGACCTGCAGCATATGCGTGCGCAGGCCCTGGTCGATAACACCGGTTTCGGCACGCGCTGCGCCAAACGGTGAGACGCGATTGTCGAAATCTGCCATCGAAGTCCTCTCCGAACCAAAAAATCCGCGGACGCTTTTGCCGCGAAACCCCCGTTTCCATCATCCGGCGTCAGAAACCCTTTCGGTTCCGCCAGGTGACAAACCCTCGGGTGCCATTGCGATATGGTCATCCCGACCGCACCACGCAAGAGTTCCAGAAAGATCCAGCGTGGCATAATTCCCGCAATCGTAAACGAAGCCGGTTTCCGCGCCTACAGGTTTCTGAGCACGGGTGCCGCCTTTTGGCCGAGCAGGCGCCAGGTTCCGGCGAGTCCGAGGCCGATGGTCAGCGTGACGGCCAGCAGGGCGGCGACGATCGCCGTGACCGGGAACACCGCGAAGGGCTGGCTCATGACACTGGCGACGACGCCCCAGGCGGCCAGTGAACCGGCAATCACGGCGAAAATGGCCGTCGCCAGACCGAGCAGGCCGTATTCCAGCCCGAAGGCGTAGAGCAGCTGGCGCCGCGTCGCGCCGAGCGTCTTCAGGATCACCGCGTCGTAGAGCCGCTGGCGGTGACCGGCGGCGAGCGCTCCGGCCAGCACCAGAACCGACGCCGCGAGCGCGATCGACGAGGCGACCCGGATCGCCAGCATCAGCTGGTCGAGGATCGACGAGATGCGGTCGAGCGCCTCGCGCACGCGGATCGCCGTCACGGCCGGAAACTGCGTGCCGGCGTCGCGCATCAGCGCCGCCTCGCGCGCCGGGTCGGCGCCGCCGGGATAGGACAGCGTCGCCAGCACCGAATAGGGAGCGCCGGCGAAAGTCGACGGCGAGAACACCATGACGAAGTTGATGGCGAGGCTTTCCCAGGCGACCTCGCGAAGATTGGCGATCGTCGCCGTGATCTCGCGGCCGAGCACATTGACGGTCACGGTGTCGCCGGGCTTGAGGCCGAGACCGCGAGCGACGCCCGCTTCCATCGAGACGAGCGGCGGGCCGCTATAGTTGGCCGCCCACCAGTCGCCCGCGACGAGGCGGGAATTCTTCGGCGGCTCGGCCGAGAAGGTGACACCGCGGTCGCCCTTCAGCGCCCAGGCGACATCGGGCGCCGGCGTCACCTGATCGGCCGGGGTCCGGTTCACCGCAATGATGCGGCCGCGCAGCATCGGCACGCTCTCGACGGTGCCGGAGGGTACTTCCTTCTTGAGGAAATCGACGAAGGCGGGCGCTTCGGAATTCTGAACATCGAGGAAGAAGAAGCTGGGCGCCCGGTCGGGCAGGGATTGCGTCAGCTGGCGATGCAGATTGCCGTCGATGAGCGCGATCGTCACCAGCACCGTCAGTCCGAGGCCGAGCGACAGCACGACCGAGCCGGTCAGCGCGCCGGGGCGGTGGATGTTGCCGATGGCAAGCCGCCATTCGGTCGAATTGGCGCGCGGGGCCCGGCGGGCGAGTGCCGTGACGAGGAAGGCGACGATCCGCAGCAGCAGGAAGGCGCCGGCGACGGCGACGACGAAATAGAGCGCGATGCGGCGATCATAGGCGAGCAGCACGGCGAGGCCGGCGAGCACGGCGGCCGAGAAGATCGCCAGCGCCAGGAAGGCGAGCCGCGGCCGCGACGTGCCGAAAGCGGCGCCGTCGCGGAACAGCGCCGTCGGCGCGATGTCGCCGGCGCGCCCGAGCGGCACGAGCGCGAAGGTGAGCGCCGTCATCAGCCCGTAGAGCGCCGCATAGGCGAGCGCGCCCGGGTAGAAGCCCGTTTCGGCGCCGACCGGCAGCACGTCGGCGAGGAATTGCAGCGCGACGACGGGAACGAGCGCGCCGATGGCAAGACCGATGGCGACGCCGATCAGCGCGATCAGCAGGATCTGGATCAGATAGATCTGGGTGATCAGGCGGCCGGGGGCACCGAGCGAGCGCAGCGTCGCGATGACGGGCCGCTTCACCTCCATGAAGGCGCCGACCGCGTTGGCGACGCCGACGCCGCCGACGATCAGCGCGGCGAGGCCGACCAGCGTCAGATATTGGGCGAACTGGCTGATGTTGCGCTTGAGGCCCGGCGAGGCGTCGTCGCGGCTGCGGATCTGCCAGCCGGCTTTCGGCAGGGTGGTGTTCGCCGTCTCGGTCAGGCCGGTGACGGCACTGTCCGGTGTGCCGTCCGGCAGACGCAGCCGGTAGCTCCACTGCACGAGACTGCCGGGCTGGACAAGGCCGGTCTGGTCGAGGGCCGCCCGCGACAGCAGCAGGCGCGGCCCGAAACCGAGACCGGTCGCCAGCTTGTCGGGTTCGTCGGCGATGGCGCCGGCGAGCGTCAGCCGCGCCGCCCCGACGGTGATCTCGTCGCCCGGCTTGAGGCCGAGCCGGGTGAAGAGTTCGGGATCCGCCAGGGCGCGGCCGGCATTGAGCGTCGCGGTCGCGTCGAGGCCCTCGGCGGCCTTGAGCGTGCCATAGAGCGGGTAGGCGGCGTCGACCGCCTTGATCTCGACCAGCGCCTGGTCGGAGCCGTCCGGCAGCCGCGCCATGCCGCGCATGGCGGCGATCTCGGAGACGGCGCCATGGGCTTCGAGGAATTTGCGCTCCTCGGGCGAGGCCTGGCGCTGCACCAGGGTGAAGGCGATGTCGCCGCCGAGAATGGCCTGGCCCTGGCGGGCGAGTCCGTCCGTCATGGCGCGGGAGACCGAGCCGACGGCGGCGATGGCCGCGACGCCGAGCGCGATGCAGGCGAGGAAGACGACGAAGCCGCGCAGCCCGCCGCGAAGTTCGCGCAGGGCGAAACGCAACGGCAGCGGTAGGGCGAGGGAAGCGGCGCTTGCCGGCGCGGCGGCGGCCAGGGTTGCCTCGCTCGTCATTCGGCCGCGCTCCGGGCAGCGAGGCCCGCATCGTTGGCGTCGACGACGCCGGAATGGATGCGAATCAGCCGGTCGCAGCGCGCGGCGAGCGCATTGTCATGCGTGACGAGCACCAGCGTGGTGCCACGCTCGGCGCAGGTCGCGAACAGGAGGTCGGCGATCTCGCGGCCGGTCGTCTCGTCGAGATTGCCGGTCGGTTCGTCGGCGAACAGGATGGCGGGGCGGGCGACCAGAGCGCGGGCGATGGCGACGCGCTGCTGTTCGCCGCCGGAAAGCGCGGAGGGATAGTGTTCCATCCGGTGGCCGAGGCCGACGAGGGCAAGCTCCTCCGCCGCGCGGTCAAAGGCGTCGCGCCGGCCGGCGAGCTCCAGCGGAACGGCGACGTTCTCGAGCGCCGTCATGTTGGGAATCAGATGGAAGGATTGGAAGATGATGCCGACATTCTGGCCGCGGAATCGGGCCAGCCCGTCCTCGTTGAGGGCGGCGAGATCGGTGCCGGCGACGAGCACACGGCCCTTGTCGACCCGCTCCAGCCCGGCCATCGTCATCAGCAGGGTTGATTTTCCCGAACCGGACGGCCCGACCAGGGCGACGCTCTCGCCGGCTTCGACGGCGAGCGAGACGTGTTTGAGGATATGGACCCGCGCCGCTCCCGATCCGAGTGCCAGTTCGACGGCTGAAAGCTTGATGACGGCGTCGGAACCATTCGGGAGTGTATCAGCCACGCGCGAACCCTATATCGTGCGACGGGCAGGCTCGTCGATCGGAGGAAGCCGTCGAACGCCGGCGTCCTGCCGATCGCGGCGCGTTCGGCTCAATATGGTGGCAAACATTCAATGATAAAGACCCTCGCGCTGGCTATCTCGTTGGGCCTGTCCCTTTTTCTGGCGACGGCCGGATCGGCCTCCGCCGCGCCGCTTCGCCTCGTCGTGCTCGGCGACAGCCTCTCCGCGGGCTACGGGCTCGGACCCGGCGAGGGTTTCACCGACCAGCTCCAGAAGGCGCTTGCGGCGAAGGGGCTGGATGTGACGGTGGTCAATGCCGGCGTCTCCGGTGATACGGCGGCCGGCGGCCTCGCCCGGCTCGACTGGTCGGTCGATCCGGACGCTGAGGCGGTCATCGTCGAGCTCGGCGCCAACGACATGCTGCGCGGCTTCGATCCTGACCAGCCACGCCAGGCCCTCGACGCCATCCTGACACGGCTTGGCGAGCGCAAGCTGCCGGTGCTGCTCGCCGGCATGCGCGCCGCGCCCAATCTCGGCCCCGATTATGCAAAACGCTTCGACGGTCTCTATCCGGATCTGGCCGCCAAGCATGGCGCGATGCTATATCCGTTCTTCCTCGACGGCGTCGCAGCCGAGCAGGACCTGCTGCTGGCCGACGGGATGCATCCCAACGCGGCCGGCATCGCGGTGATCGTCGAGAAAATCCTTCCCGCCGTGGAGGATCTGGTCGCGCAAGCCAAGCGCTGACCGGTCGTCCGCATCACCCCGCCCGCCGTTGCTTTCCGGCCCCGCCGCGCCAATTTCCCGGAGCTTTTCGCCATGGAATACCGTTCGCTCGGACGAACCGATCTTCGCGTGTCCGCCATCTGCCTGGGCACGATGACCTGGGGCCAGCAGAACACCGAGGCCGAAGGTCATGCCCAGATGGACTACGCCTTCGAGCAGGGCGTCAATTTCCTCGATACGGCCGAGCTCTATTCGATCCCGCCGAAGGCGGAGACGCAGGGTGCGACCGAGCGCATCATCGGCAACTGGATGAAGGCGAAGGGCAATCGCGACAAGGTCATCCTCGCTTCCAAGGTGTGCGGCCGCAACGGCTTCACCTGGTTCCGCGACGGCGGCGTGACGCCGACGCTGTCGCGCGCCCACATTCGCGCCGCCATCGAGAACAGCCTGAAGCGTCTGCAGACGGACTATCTCGATCTCTACCAGCTGCATTCGCCCGACCGCCACGTGCCGCAGTGGGGTTCCAACCCGACCGTCTACCGCCATCCCGAGCCGGCGCCTGACGAGGTGCCGATCGAGGAGACGCTGGCCGCCCTCGACGAACTGGTCAAGGAAGGCAAGGTCCGCCATGTCGGCCTGTCGAACGAGACCGCCTGGGGCACGATGCGTTTCGTCGCCGCCGCCGAGGCCGGCAAGGGGCCGCGCGTCGTCTCGGTCCAGAACGCCTACAACCTCCTGAACCGCACCTATGAGGTCAATCTGGCCGAAGTGTCGATGCGCGAGCAGGTCGGCCTGCTCGTCTATTCGCCGCTCGCCCAGGGCTACCTGACCGGCAAGTACCAGAACGGCGCCCGTCCGGCCGGCGCCCGCACGACGCTGTTCAATCGCGGCGACCGCTACGAGACGCCGGGCGCCCATGAGGCGATCGACGCCTATCTGGCGATTGCCCGCGAGGCGAACCTCGATCCGGCCGCACTGGCCATCGCCTTCGCCACCAGCCGCTGCTTCGTCACGTCCAACATCATCGGCGCCACCACGCTCGAACAGCTCAAGGTCGATATCGCGGCGGCGGATGTCATCATCACGTCCGAACTCGAGGCGAAGATCGACGCCGTTCACCAGTGGCGGGGAAATCCCTGCCCCTGAGCGGGTCGGAAAAGGCTTTACAGCCGGCCGGCAAACCGCGACCCTTGGCACTCCCGCCACCCGACAAAGGAGGGCGACCATGCCGCGCCTGTTCACCGGTCTCGAGATCCCGGAGGACCTCGCCCAACGGCTCTCGCTCCTGCGCGGCGGCCTCGCCGGCGCGCGATGGATCGATGCGGAGAACTACCACGTCACCCTGCGTTTCATCGGCGACATCGACGATCGAACCGCCGATGAGATCGCCGATGCGATGGCCAGGGTCCGCCGGCGCGAGTTCGATCTGCAGTTCTCCGGGCTCGATTCGTTCGGCAGCGCCAAGCCGCATTCGATCGTCGCGCGGATCGCGGCCTCGCGGGCGCTGTCCGAGCTGCAGGCGGAGCAGGAGCGCATCATCCAGCGGATCGGCTTGCCGCCCGAGGGACGCAAATACACGCCGCATGTCACGCTGGCGCGCCTGCGCAACACGCCGCATCGCGACGTCGCGGACTATCTGGCGTTGCGCGGCGGGCTCGTCGCGGCCGGCCTGCATGTCGCCCGATTCGTCCTGTTCTCGTCGAAGGCGTCGACCGGCGGCGGCCCCTATGTGGTCGAGCAGACCTATCCGCTCGCCGAATATTCGGAGGCACGCGGATGATCGCACGACTGGGAGAGGCGGAGCGGGCGACGGCGCTGGCCGGGCTTGATGGCTGGACGCTGACCGAGGGCCGCGAGGCCATCACCAAGGTCTTCACCTTTGGCGATTTCCAGGAGGCGTTCGCCTTCATGACGCGGGTGGCGCTCCTGGCCGAACGGATGAACCACCATCCCGAATGGGCCAATATCTACCGCACGGTCACGGTGACGCTGGCGACGCATGACGCCGACGGGCTGACCGAGCGCGACATCGCGATGGCGGAAGCGATGGACCGGTTCGCGCGCTAGGCGCCACGATCCGAGCCGCGGCTGTCGCTACGCCCAGGGCGGGGTCAGGCTGGCCGCCCCGCTCAGATGGCCCTGGATGCGATCAACACCCCAGCCGGCCAGCAGGGCGACGGTTTCCTCGTCCTGCACCCATTCCGCCACCGTCTCGATGCCAAGATCCTGCGCCAGTTCGACCAGCCGGCGCACGAAGACCTGGTCGTCCGGACTGGCGGGCAGCGTCGCGATGAAACTGCCATCGATCTTGACCATGTCGATCCGGAGCGCCCGCAAATTGCGGAACGAGGTGAAGCCGGCGCCGAAATCGTCGATGGCGAGGCGGGCGCCGAGATCATGCACGGTGGAAACGAAATAGGCCGTCTCGTCGAGATTGCGGATGGCGCTGGTCTCGGTGATCTCGACGATGATCCGGCTGCCGATATCGGGGCGCTGGCCGACGATGCGGGCGAATTTGGCCAGCCAGTCGGCGCCCGCCGCCGTCTCCGGCGCCACGTTGAGCGAGAGGCGCGCCTCGGGGTGGCGGGCGAGCGTATCGAGGACGCGGTCGAGCACGGCGAGGTCGAACAGGCGCGAGAGGCCGAGGCGCTCTGCGAGCGGCACGATCTGCCCGGCCGAGGCGATGCTGCCGTCCGGTTGCGCCAGGCGCAGCAACGCTTCGTGGAAGACCGTCTCGCGGGTGCGGATGTCGACGACCGGCTGGAAGGCGAGCCGCAGCCGCTGCTCGGACAGGGCGCCGATCAACTGCTGGGACAGTGCGATATTGGATTGCCGCTCGGCTTCGCGCTCGGGCGAGGGGGTGTATCCGACGAAGCGGCCACGGCCGGCATTGCGCGCCCTGCCGAGGCTTTCCTGGACCCGCTCCATCGCCTCTTCGCGGTTGCCGGCGTCGCGCGGCACGGCGACGCCGCCGATCGAGATGGTGATCGATACAGTGCCGTCGGCCGTCGCCACGACGTCGTCGCGGATGGCGGCCAGGAAGCGTTCGGCCGCGAAGGCCATCTCGTTCTCGTCGCAGGCCATCAGCACGAGGCCGAGCTTGTGGCCGGAAAAGCGGCCCATGATGTCGCCGTCGCGCAGCCGGCCGCGGATTCGTCGCGCCACGGCGGCGAGCACGCGGTCGCCGGCGCGGTAACCATAGGCATCGTTGATCAGGCGGAAATCGTCGATGGCGACGAGCAGGAAGGCGGCGCTGCTGCGCTGCTCCCGGGCATCGGTGATGGTTTGGTCGAGAATGTCGAGCAGGGCGGAGCGGTTGTAGAGGCCGGTGACGTCGTCATAGCGCGACAGGAAGGCGAGGCGCTGCTCGCGGGCATGGCGCTCGTTGATGACGCGCAGCACGCCTTCGGCGCGCCGGGCCGCCTCGCCGCCATCGGCGTACCAGCGGCCTGTGTCCTCGATCCAGAGGGTCGGGCCGCGCGGGCCGGCCGGCCGGAGGGCGTATTCGATCTGGTAGGCGACACCGTCGCCATTGTCGGTGCCGACCAGCAGGCTTTCGTCGCGCGAAAGCGGGCTGGCGTCATCCAGCAACTGCGCGAAGGCCTGGCCCGTCGCGATCGAATCGGTCGAGTCGAGGCCGAGCAGTGCCAAGGCGTCGCCGCCCCATTCGAGCCGGTCGCCTTCCAGCATCCAGCGATAGGCGACTTCGCCGATCGTGGACAGAATGGCGGCCGTATCGTCCTGGCGCTCGGTCTGATCTGGGCCGCTCACCATATTCGTCACAATCGGCATTTCCTTTGCGCAGCGCCGGCTTCGTCGCTTTCCCGATGCCGTAACGGACCCTAGAGAAAGGCCCGATGGAACGCCATGGGGAGGACCCTCCATCTTTCGGGTTATGCGGAACGGCTGGACTTGTCGCAAAAGAAAAGGGCCGGCTTTGGGCCGACCCTTGAACTTCGCGTCTCGCGATGATCCGTCGGGCGCGGGCGCCCGGCCGGATTAGCCTTCGCTCTTCGGCGTCAGGATCTGACGGCCGCGATACATGCCGGTCTTGAGGTCAATGTGATGCGGGCGGCGGAGCTCGCCCGAATTCTTGTCCTCGGTGTAGGCCGGCTGCGTCAGGGCGTCGTGCGAACGGCGCATGTTACGCTTCGACGGCGACGTCTTTCGCTTCGGAACAGCCATTTCATTCTTCCTTCGTCATATGCCGTCGACCGGCGGCGCGCCGCCCGGCAAGGGCACAGCAGATCTATTCGAATGCGGCCTTATACAGAGATCACCGAAGCTTGACCAGTCGGGATCCGGCAAAAAGATTCGGCCGCGGCTTGCGTTCTTCTCAGGCCGACAGCAGGTCGAGTTCGGCGACGATCGCGGCGCCCATCTCCTTGGTGCCGACCTTCTTCGTGCCCTCGGTATAGATGTCGCCGGTGCGCAGGCCCTTGCTGAGCACGCCCGAGATGGCGCTGTCGAGCAGGTCGGCTTCCCGAACGAGGCCGAAGGAATAGCGCAGCGCCATCGCGAAGGAGGCGATCATCGCGATCGGGTTGGAAATGCCCTGGCCGGCGATGTCCGGGGCCGAGCCGTGCACGGGCTCGTACATCGCCTTGCGGCGGCCCGTCGTTGCGTCGGGGGCGCCAAGCGCCGCGGACGGCAGCATGCCGAGCGAGCCGGTCAGCATCGCCGCGACGTCGGACAGGATGTCGCCGAACAGGTTGTCGCAGACGATGACGTCATACTGCTTCGGGCGGCGGACGAGCTGCATGGCGCAATTGTCGGCGAGCACATGCTCGAGCGCGACATCGGAATATTCTTCCTTGCCGACCTTGGTGACGACCTGGTTCCAGAGCACGCCCGACTTCATGACGTTGCGCTTCTCGGCCGAGGCGACGCGGCTCGAACGGGTCTTGGCGAGGTCGAAGGCGACGCGGGCGATGCGCTCGATCTCGGAGGTCGTGTAGAGCTGGGTGTCGACGGCGCGCTTCTCGCCGTTCTCCAGCGTGACGATTTCCTTCGGCGAGCCGAAATAGACGCCGCCGGTCAGCTCGCGCACGATCAGGATGTCGAGGCCCTCGACCAGCTCGCGCTTCAGCGAGGAGGCATCGGCCAGCGCCGGGTAGCAGATGGCCGGGCGCAGATTGGCGAAGAGCTCCAGATCCTTGCGCAGGCGCAGCAGTGCCGCCTCGGGACGGACGTCATAGGGGACGCTGTCCCACTTCGGGCCGCCAACGGCGCCGAAAATGACGGCGTCGGATTCCTGCGCCAGCTTCATCGTCGCTTCGGAGATCGCCTTGCCGTGCGCGTCATAGGCCGCGCCGCCCGCCAGATCCTGCTCATACTCGAAGGCGGCGACGCCGCGCTTGGTGAACCAGTCGATGACCGTCTTCACTTCGGCCATGATTTCCGTGCCGATGCCATCACCGGGGAGGAGGAGAAGCTTGTAGCTGGTCATGTCGCGGGTTCTCTTGTCGAGCGGGTCTGCGGGCGGGTGAATGCGCGGGCAGCGATAGCCGCGCAGGTGCAGCGATGCAAGCCGAACCCGCGACGTCAGGGCCGGGAATCAGGCTTTGAGCGCCGTCACCTCGATCTCGACCTTCATTTCGGGCCGGATCAGGCCGCAGACGGTCATCGTCGCGGCCGGGCGGATGTCCCGGAACTGGGGGCCGACGACGGCGAACACCGCGTCGGCGAAGGCGGCGTCGGTGACATGATAATGCACGCGAACAACGTCCCCGAGCGCGAAGCCCGCTTCTTCCAGCGCGGCGGTGATCGTCGCCATCGCGTTTTCCGTCTGCGCGCCGACCGCTTCCGGCATGGTCATGCTGGCATAGTCGTAGCCGGTGGTGCCGGCGACGAAGCACCAGGGCCCCTGGACGACGGCGCGCGAGTAGCCGGCCTGTCGTTCGAAGGGGGATCCGGTCGAAATCAGCTGACGGGACATGTGGGTCTCCAGGGACGGTGGCGCCTCCGGGCGCGCGCGGCGCATTCGAAGGCTTTCATGAGGGCGTCAAAGCGGGGCATGATTGCATGCCATCGTCGCGAGTCGCGAAAAGGTCTCCGCATCACCCTGCGTCATGCAAAAGACCGTTTTGACCGCGCCGCACAATGGGGTTAGAACCGGTCCAAACTCACGACCCTAAATGCTTACGTTTACGTAAGCGATTGAGGATGAACACGATGTCGAATGCCGAGGCGAAGACGGGCCGTCCGCTTTCTCCGCACCTTCAGGTCTATCGCTGGCCGATCACCATGACGGTGTCGATCCTGCAGCGTGTCACGGGCGGCGCGCTCTATTTCGGCACGCTGCTTCTGGCCTGGTGGGCGATCGCCGCCGCCGCCGGCCCGGGTCCCTTCTCCTGGGTGTCCTGGGTGTTCGGCTCGTGGATCGGCCTGCTGGTGCTGTTCGGCTACACATGGGCGCTGATGCAGCACCTGCTCGGCGGCATCCGCCACTTCGTCTGGGATTTCGGCGCGGGCTTCTCGAAGCCGGCGCGCGACAATCTCGCCTGGGCCAACATCATCGGCTCCGCCGTGCTGACGATCCTGATCTGGGTCGTGGCGCTCGCCGTTCGCTGAGGGGTAATCACATGCGTACACCGCTCGGCCGCGTTCGCGGGCTCGGCTCGGCCAAGGAGGGCACGGGCCATTTCTGGCATCAGCGCCTCACCGGCGCCGCTCTCGCCGTCCTGGCCATCCTGTTTGTCTTCCTGGTGATCGTGCTGGCCGGCAAGCCCTATCCGGAAGTCGTCGCGACGCTGGCGAACCCGTTCGTCGCGCTGCTGATGGTCCTGATGATCGGCACCGGCGTCTGGCACATGAAGCTCGGCATGCAGATCATCATCGAGGATTACCTGCATGGCGGTCTGAAGATCGTCGCGCTGGTCGCCAACATGTTCTTCGCGGTCGCCATCGGTGTGGCGACCATCCTCGCCTTCCTCAAGATCAGCTTCGGAGGCTGAAGCCATGGCTGAAGCCAACGCGAGCGCGTCCATCAACGGCCGCGCCTACAACTTTGTCGACCACACCTTCGACGTCGTCGTCGTCGGCGCCGGCGGCGCCGGTCTGCGTGCCACGCTCGGCGCCAGCGAGGCCGGCCTGAAGACCGCCTGCATCACCAAGGTGTTTCCGACCCGTTCCCATACGGTTGCCGCCCAGGGCGGAATTTCCGCCGCGCTCGGCAACATGGGCGAGGACGACTGGCGCTTCCACATGTACGACACCGTCAAGGGGTCGGACTGGCTGGGCGACCAGGACGCGATCGAATATCTCGTCCGCAATGCGCCGGCCGCCGTCTACGAGCTCGAGCATTTCGGCGTGCCGTTCTCGCGCACCGAGGAAGGCAAGATCTACCAGCGGCCGTTCGGCGGCATGACGACGAATTTCGGCAAGGGCATCGCGCAGCGCACCTGCGCCGCCGCCGACCGCACCGGCCACGCCATCCTGCACACGCTCTATGGCCAGTCGCTGCGCCATTCGGCCGAGTTCTTCATCGAATATTTCGCCATCGACCTGATCATGGAAGAAGGCGAGTGCCGGGGCGTCGTCGCGCTCTGCCTCGAGGACGGCACGCTGCACCGCTTCCGCGCCGCCAAGACGATCCTGGCCACCGGCGGCTATGGCCGCGCCTATTTCTCCGCCACCTCGGCCCATACCTGCACCGGCGACGGCGGCGGCATGGTGCTGCGCGCTGGCCTGCCGCTGCAGGACATGGAATTCGTGCAGTTCCACCCGACCGGCATCTACGGCGCCGGCTGCCTGATCACCGAGGGCGCGCGCGGCGAGGGCGGTTACCTCACCAATTCCGAGGGCGAGCGCTTCATGGAGCGCTATGCCCCCTCCGCCAAGGACCTGGCCTCGCGCGACGTCGTCTCGCGCGCCATGACCATGGAGATCCGCGAAGGCCGCGGCGTCGGCAAGGCGAAGGACCACATCCACCTTCACCTCGACCATCTCGATCCGGCGCTCCTGCATGAGCGACTGCCCGGCATTTCCGAGAGCGCCAAGATCTTCGCCGGCGTCGACCTGACCAAGGAGCCGATCCCGGTCCTGCCGACCGTCCACTACAACATGGGCGGCATCCCGACGAACTATCACGGCGAGGTGCTGAACAAGGTTGGCGGTGATCCGGACCAGATCGTTCCGGGCCTGATGGCCGTCGGCGAGGCCGCCTGCGTCTCCGTGCACGGCGCCAACCGCCTCGGTTCCAACTCGCTGACCGATCTCGTCGTGTTCGGCCGCGCCGCGGCGCTGCGCTGCGTCGAGACCGTGCAGCCGAACCAGGCCCAGAAGGAACTGGCGAAGGGCGCCGGCGAGAACTCGGTCGCCCGTCTCGATCGCCTGCGCTACGCTAGCGGCTCGACCTCGACGGCCGAGATGCGCCTGAACATGCAGAAGGTGATGCAGTCGAACTGCGCCGTCTTCCGCACCGGCGAGGTGCTCGACGAGGGCCATGAGCTGATCCACCAGGTCTGGAAGGGCTCGGACGACATCAAGGTCACCGATCGCTCGCTGATCTGGAATTCTGACCTGGTCGAGACGCTCGAATTCGAGAACCTGATCGTCCAGGCCGTCGTCACCATGGATTCGGCGCAGGCCCGCAAGGAATCGCGCGGCGCGCACGCCCGCGAGGACTATTCCGAGCGCGACGACGTCAACTGGATGAAGCATTCGCTCGCCTATATCGACGCCGACAACAAGACGGTGAAGCTCGACGACCGGCCGGTGCACACCTACACCATGTCGAACGACATCCAGTACATCGAGCCGAAGGCTCGCGTTTACTAAGGGCGGATGATGGCCTCCGCGATCTCTCCCGCAGCCGGCTATTCCGGGCGTTCGCTCCCGGAAAAGCTGGGCTTCAAGCCCGGGATGGCGGTGGCCTTCGTGTCGCTGCCGGCGGGGCTGGAGGGGTTGCTCGACAGCGTGCCGTTCGGGCGCGTCGTCCGCACGGCGCACTGGGCCGAACCGCTTGGCCCGGATCGCAGCCTGGACGCGGTGCATGCCTTCACGACGAGCCGGGCCGAGGTCGACTGTGATCTGGCGCGGCTGCAGGACGTGATCCGGCGCGACGGCATGATCTGGGTGTCGTGGCCGAAGAAGGCCTCGAAGGTCGAAACCGACGTGACCGAGGATGTCGTCCGCGACGCGGCGCTCCGTCTCGATCTCGTCGACATCAAGGTCGCGGCGGTCGACGCCACATGGTCCGGTTTGAAACTCATGGTCCGCAAGGACCGTCGCTGAACGAATTTTACGCCCGAGGACGCTCACTATGGTCCAGCTGACCCTCCCGAAGAACTCGAAGCTCACAGAAGGCAAGGTCTGGGACCGGCCGGCTGGCGCCAACAACGTCCGGGAGTTCCGCGTCTATCGCTGGAATCCCGACGACGGCAAGAATCCGCATGTCGACACCTATTACCTCGACCTCGACGACTGCGGGCCGATGGTTCTCGACGCGCTGATCAAGATCAAGAACGAGATCGACCCCACGCTGACCTTCCGCCGCTCCTGCCGCGAGGGCATTTGCGGTTCCTGCGCGATGAACATCGACGGCTCGAACACGCTGGCCTGCACGAAGGGCATCGACGAGGTGAAGGGCCCGGTCGCGATCTATCCGCTGCCGCACATGGAAGTGGTCAAGGACCTGATCCCCGACCTGACCAATTTCTATGCCCAGCACCGCTCGATCGAGCCCTGGCTGAAGACGGCGACGCCGGAGCCGCAGAAGGAATGGCTGCAGAGCCATGCCGACCGCGAGAAGCTCGACGGCCTCTATGAGTGCATCCTCTGCGCCTGCTGCTCGACCTCGTGCCCGAGTTACTGGTGGAACGGCGACCGCTATCTCGGCCCGGCCGTGCTGCTGCAGGCCTATCGCTGGCTGATCGACAGCCGCGACGAGGCGACCGGCGAGCGGCTCGACAATCTGGAAGATCCCTTCCGCCTGTATCGTTGCCACACGATCATGAATTGCGCCCAGACCTGCCCGAAGGGCCTGAACCCGGCCAAGGCGATCGCCGAGATCAAGAAGATGATGGTCGAGCGCCGCGTCTGATCCTCGCTGCCCGGAATTTCGGCATGACGGCGCGGAACCCTTCCGCGCCGTTTTCGTTTCCCCGGACCGATCGCTTTTTCGGAAGGAGACGATCATGACCATCAAGCAGGATATGGAGCCGACCTGGACGATCGAAGCCATCGACAGGCTGCGGGAACTGGCCGTGGAACGGGTTCCGGCGGATATCATCGCGACGGCGATGCACCGGCCGGAACATGAAATTCGCCAGAAGGCGGCCGAGCTGGGTCTCTCCCTCGAAATCGAGCCGATGACGCCCTGACATCGGGCGGAATCGCCGTTACCCTGCCACGCCAGGGCGCGTGGCAGGGCGCGCGCCCCGCGCTTGAAAGGGGCGGGCGATGGGCATTTTCGATCATGTCGGGCTTGTGGTGAGCGATCTCGACCGGGCGACGGCCTTCTATGACGGGGCGCTGGCGCCGCTCGGCATCCGCGAGCTTATGCGGATCCCCGCCTCGGTGACCGGCCGTGGCGATGTCGTCGGCTATGGCAGTGCGAAGCCGGAACTGTGGCTCAGCCCCGGCGCGCAGACCAAACCCCATGTCCATCTCGCTCTCGTGGCGGAGAACCGCGCGGCGGTGGATGCCTTCTACAAGGCCGCCCTGGCGGCAGGCGGTGTCGACAACGGCCCGCCCGGCCTTCGGGCCCATTATCATCCCGACTATTATGGCGCCTTCGTCCTCGATCCTGATGGGCACAATATAGAAGCCTGCTGCCACCGCCCGGCATAGATCTGCCGAGTAGCATGGTGCTTTCTTCGGCGGGTGCGTCCCTGGCGGCCTTGTCGTTGCCGGCGATATGCCGTATTGCGCAAAGCAAGATAGGCTGCGGATTTTCGAGTGATTTCCCTTCATCTTTCCCGTTCCGATCGACCGGTGGGCCCGCTTGAGGCGGCGGCCGGTGTGCTGGGCGAAGATTTGGGCGTTCTTCCGTTTGCCTCAAAGCGGCTCGATTGTGCCCCTAACCTGGTTCGGCACCGAGGATTTCGATGATGGAGAAGCTCATGTCCCGACGTCTCGCGCCGATCGGCCTGGTCGCCACCTTGGCGGCCGCCTTGAGCGGTTGCGGCTCGTTCGGGGCGATTGGCCTCGGTCCGATGGAGCGTTCCGCCAAGTCGGTCGAAAGCGACACGCTGCCGCCGGTCGCGACCGCGCCTGTGACCTCGACGGCCCTGCCGCCGCCGCCGATGGATCCGAACGCGCAGATGCCGCCGCAGACAGCGGCCGGCACGCTCCCCGGCACCGAGCCGCTTCCGGGCACCGCCGCGCCGGCGCCGCCGCCGGTTTCCACCGCCTCGGGCGCCGAGATCGGCCGCACCGATCTGCTCGGCGGCTGGACGCTGCAGTCCGGCGGCGAGAGCTGCCAGCTGTTCATGACGCTGACCAGCTGGACGGGCGGCTATCGCGCCTCGACGCGCGGCTGCCAGTCCCCGACGCTGAAGTCGATTTCGGCCTGGAGCCTGTCGGGCTCGCAGGTGGTGCTGGCCGGCGCCAATGGCGTGTCCGTCGCCAGCCTGTCCGCGTCGGGCAAGACCCACTTCAACGGCCAGATCAATGGCGGCCAGGCTGTTTCCTTCTATCGCTGAGTGAGCCGGCTGCGATGTTCGCGGCGGCGGGGGTAATCGGGTGAGCCAGGGCCTGCCGGTCGTTTCGCGCGTCGCAGACGCCTATCGGGACCTTGTCGCGCGCGGCGAGGTCGAGGAGGACCCGGCCCAGCAGGTTCTGGTCGGCAAGCTCGACGCCCTCAATGCGCGCCTTGCCGAACGGCGTCTCGCCCGCAAGTCGAGTGCGCTTGGCTGGTTGTTCGGCAAGCGCGAGGCGGCGACGCCAGCGGTTCGCGGCCTCTACATCCATGGCGATGTCGGCCGCGGCAAGACCATGCTGATGGACCTGTTCTTCGAGCGCGCCGCGCCGCAGCGCAAGCGCAGGGCCCATTTCAACGATTTCATGGCCGACGTGCATGCCCGCATCTTCAGGATGCGAGAGGCGATCAAGGCCGGCAAGGTTTCCGGCGAGGATCCGATCGCGCCGGTCGCCGACGAGATCGCGGAAGAGACGCAGCTTCTCTGCTTCGACGAATTCACCGTGACCAACATCGCCGACGCCATGATCCTCGGGCGGCTGTTCACGCAGCTGTTCTCGCGCGACGTGGTGCTGGTGGCGACCTCCAACGTCGCGCCGGACGATCTCTATGCCGGCGGCCTCAACCGGAACCTGTTCCTGCCCTTCATCACGCTGCTGAAAGAGCGGGTCGAGGTGGTGCGGCTGGCAGCGAGAACCGATTATCGGCACGAAAAGACGTCCCGCGCGCCGGTCTATCTGACGCCGCTCGGACCCGAATCAGATGCGGCCCTCGATGCGGCATGGCTTCACCTGACGTCAACGTCATCTGGCGAGGCGTCGACCCTGTCGGTGCTCGGTCGCGACGTTGTCGTACCGCAGGCGGTGGACGGCGTCGCCCGTTTCAACTTTACCGACCTCTGCGCCAGGCCGCTCGGCGCCAGCGACTATCTCGCCATCGCGCATGCCTTTCACACGGTTCTTATCGATCACATCCCGGTGATGGGCGATGCGCGTCGCAATGAAGCCAAGCGTTTCATTACGTTGATTGACGCGCTCTATGACGGCCATGTCAAAATCATCGTTTCGGCCGCGGCCGAGCCGGGCCGGCTCTACACGGCGGAGGACGGCGTCGAGGCGTTCGAATTCGCCCGCACGGCGTCGCGCCTGACCGAGATGCGGTCCGAGGAATATCTCGCCCAGCCGCATCGCGGCTTCATCGTCGAGACATGACGTTAACGTAAGCTGCTGCGCGAATTGGCGGATTGCCGCCACGGAAGGCGCGGGACTGACTTGCACCGGTCGAGCATTGGGGTTAGACCACCCGCGTTCCGACAGAGTCATACTGTCGCATTACGTTTAGGTAAACCTCCATCGGGAGACCTCGCACATGGCTCGAGCCAAGATTGCTTTGATCGGTTCCGGTCAGATCGGCGGCACGCTCGCCCTTCTCGCTGGCATCAAGGAACTGGGCGACATCGTCCTCTTCGACATCGCCGACGGCGTTCCCCAGGGCAAGGCGCTCGACATCGCCGAGGCGGCTCCCGTGGAAGGCTTCGACGCGAAGCTCTCGGGCGCATCGTCCTACGCCGCGATCCAGGATGCCGACGTCGTCATCGTCACGGCCGGCGTGCCGCGCAAGCCCGGCATGAGCCGCGATGATCTGCTCGGCATCAATCTCCAGGTGATGGAGCAGGTCGGCGCCGGCATCAAGAAGTATGCCCCGAACGCCTTCGTCATCTGCATCACCAACCCGCTCGACGCCATGGTCTGGGCGCTGCAGAAGTTCTCCGGCCTGCCGGCGAACAAGGTCGTCGGCATGGCCGGCGTGCTCGACAGCGCCCGCTTCCGCTATTTCCTCGCCGAAGAGTTCAAGGTCTCGGTCGAGGACGTCACCGCCTTCGTGCTCGGCGGCCATGGCGACACCATGGTGCCGCTGACGCGCTACTCGACGGTTGCCGGCATCCCGCTGACCGACCTGGTCAAGCTCGGCTGGATCGAGGCTTCGCGCCTCGAGGAAATCGTCCAGCGCACCCGCGACGGTGGCGCCGAGGTGGTCAACCTCCTGAAGACCGGCTCCGCCTTCTACGCCCCGGCTGCCTCCGCGATCGTGATGGCCGAGAGCTACCTCAAGGACAAGAAGCGCGTCCTGCCGGCCGCAGCCCTGCTCGACGGCCAGTACGGTATCAAGGGTCGCTACATCGGCGTGCCGATCGTCATCGGCGAGAACGGTGTCGAGCGCATCATCGAGATCGAACTGAACAAGGCCGAGCAGGCGATGCTCGACAAGTCGGTCGCCTCGGTCGAGAGCCTGGTCGAAGCCTGCGTCAAGATCGCTCCGGCGCTCGGCGCCTGATCTTTCGAACGAAGCACAGAGACAGCCCCTAAAGGCGGAACGTCATCTATGAATATTCATGAATATCAGGCGAAGGCGGTGCTGAAGGAATTCGGCGCCCCCGTATCGCGCGGCATTGCCATCTTCACCCCGGAAGAGGCCGAAGCGGCTGCGAAGGAACTGGGCGGTCCGCTCTGGGTCGTCAAGTCGCAGATCCATGCCGGCGGTCGCGGCAAGGGCAAGTTCAAGGAAGCGGCTGCCGGCGAAAAGGGCGGGGTCCGCCTCGCCAAGTCGATCGACGAGGTCAAGGCCTTCGCCGGCCAGATGCTCGGCAACACGCTGGTGACCATCCAGACCGGTCCCGAGGGCAAGCAGGTCAACCGCCTCTACATCGAGGACGGCTCGGACATCGAGAAGGAGTTCTACCTCTCGATCCTCGTCGACCGCGAGACCTCGCGCATCTCCTTCGTCGTCTCGACCGAAGGCGGCATGGACATTGAGGAAGTCGCCCATTCGACGCCCGAGAAGATCAAGTCCTTCTCCGTCGATCCCGCGACCGGCATCATGCCGCATCACGGCCTCACCGTCGCCAAGGCGCTCGGCCTCTCGGGCCCGCTCGCCAAGCAGGCGACCGACGTCGTGACGAAGCTCTATACGGCCTTCGTCGCCAAGGACATGGAGATGCTCGAGGTCAATCCTCTGATCGTCACCACCGACGGCAATCTGAAGGTCCTCGACGCCAAGGTGTCGTTCGACTCGAACTCGCTGTACCGCCAGCCCGCCATGCTGGCGCTGCGCGACGAGACCGAGGAAGACGCCAAGGAGATCGAGGCGTCCAAG
Source organism: Kaistia granuli DSM 23481 (assembly GCF_000380505.1). Lineage (GTDB taxonomy): Bacteria > Pseudomonadota > Alphaproteobacteria > Rhizobiales > Kaistiaceae > Kaistia > Kaistia granuli. The sequence continues at coordinate 76,992 of NZ_AQYH01000007.1, forward strand.
TATGACCTCGCCTACATCGCGCTCGACGGCTCGATCGGCTGCATGGTCAACGGCGCCGGCCTCGCCATGGCGACGCTCGACATCATCCAGCTCTACGGCGAAAGCCCGGCGAACTTCCTGGATGTCGGCGGCGGCGCTTCGGAAGAGAAGGTGACGGCAGCCTTCAAGATCATCACCTCCGATCCGAAGGTGAAGGGCATCCTCGTCAACATCTTCGGCGGCATCATGAAGTGCGACGTCATCGCGCGCGGCGTCATCGCCGCGGTGAAGACGGTCGGCCTCAAGGTTCCGCTCGTCGTGCGCCTCGAGGGCACCAATGTCGAACTCGGCAAGCAGATCATCCGCGAGAGCGGCCTGAACGTGATCCCCGCCGACGATCTCGACGATGCTGCCCAGAAGATCGTCAAGGCCGTGAAGGAAGCCGTCTGATGTCCATCCTGATCGACAAGAACACCAAGCTCATCACCCAGGGCTTCACCGGCAAGAACGGCACGTTCCACTCCGAGCAGGCGCTCGCCTACGGCACCAAGGTCGTCGGCGGCACGTCGCCCGGCAAGGGCGGCCAGACCCATCTCGGCCTGCCGGTGTTCGACACCGTCGCCGAAGCGCGCGACGCCACCGGCGCCGACGCCTCGGTCATCTACGTGCCGCCGCCTGGCGCCGCCGACGCGATCTGCGAGGCGATCGACGCCGAGATCCCGCTGATCGTCTGCATCACCGAGGGCATTCCGGTTCTCGACATGGTGCGCGTCAAGCGTTCGCTCTCCGGTTCGAAGTCGCGCCTGATCGGCCCGAACTGCCCCGGCATCGTCACCGCCGACGCCTCGAAGATCGGCATCATGCCGGCCAACATCTTCAAGAAGGGCTCGGTCGGCATCGTCTCGCGCTCCGGCACGCTGACCTACGAAGCCGTGTTCCAGACGACCCAGGAAGGCCTCGGCCAGACCACGGCCGTCGGCATCGGCGGCGATCCGGTCAAGGGCACCGAGTTCATCGACATTTTGGAAATGTTCCTGGCCGATGATGAGACCACGTCGATCGTCATGATCGGTGAAATCGGCGGTTCGGCCGAGGAAGACGCGGCGCAGTTCCTGGCCGACGAGGCCAAGCGCGGCCGCAAGAAGCCGATGGTCGGTTTCATCGCCGGTCGCACGGCGCCTCCGGGACGTCGCATGGGCCATGCCGGTGCGATCATCTCCGGCGGCAAGGGCGGCGCGGAAGACAAGATCGCGGCGATGGAAGCCGCGGGTATCCGGGTGTCGCCGTCGCCGGCGCGCCTTGGAAAGACCTTGGTTGAGGTCTTGAAGGGCTAAGAGGCAAGACCGACATTCCGACTGCCGGAATGTCGGTCTATTCAGCAAGAGCGCGGCGCGTGGCCGCGCGATAAGGGAGAGAGGGGCGTGGCGCTCCTCAACCAGCATCATGTCACGCGAGCAAGCCAACGCGGCCTTTGCGACCTCATCCTTTCTTTATGGCGGCAATGCCAGCTATATCGAGGATCTGTATGCCCGCTACCAGAACGATCCCGCTTCGGTGGACGCCGAGTGGCGGACGTTCTTTTCAGCGCTGAAGGATGATCCGAAGGCCGTCGTGGCGGAGGCGCGGGGTGCGCCCTGGAAGCGCGCCGACTGGCCTCTCCATGCCAATGGCGAACTCGTTTCGGCCATGGACGGCAACTGGGGTCAGATCGAGAAGTCGGTCACCGACAAGCTGAAGGCCAAGGCCGCCCAGGTGGCGCCGCCGGCGGCGAACGGCCAGGCGGCCGGCGCGGCGCTTTCGGAAGCGGCGATCCAGCAGGCCGCCCGCGATTCGGTCCGCGCGATCATGATGATCCGCGCCTATCGCATGCGCGGCCATCTGCATGCCGATCTCGATCCCTTGCACATCGCCACCGTCGGCGACCACGAGGAGCTGCATCCCTCCTCCTACGGCTTCACCGAGGCCGACTACAGCCGCAAGATCTTCATCGACAACGTGCTCGGGCTCGAATTCGCCACCATCCCCGAGATGCTGGAGATCCTGAAGCGCACCTATTGCTCGACGCTCGGCGTCGAGTTCATGCACATTTCCGATCCGGCCGAGAAGGCCTGGATCCAGGAGCGCATCGAGGGGCCGGACAAGGCGATCACCTTCACGCCGGAAGGCAAGAAGGCGATCCTCAACAAGCTGATCGAGGCCGAGGGCTTCGAGAAGTTCCTGGACGTCAAGTTCACCGGCACCAAGCGCTTCGGCCTGGATGGCGCCGAGGGCCTGATTCCGGCGCTCGAGCAGATCATCAAGCGCGGCGGCACGCTCGGCGTGCACGAGATCGTCGTCGGCATGGCCCATCGCGGCCGCCTCAACGTCCTGACGCAGGTGATGGCCAAGCCGCACCGCGCGCTGTTCCACGAGTTCAAGGGCGGCTCCTACGCCCCCGACGACGTCGAGGGCTCGGGCGATGTGAAGTACCATCTGGGTGCTTCCTCGGACCGTTCCTTCGACGGCAACGAAGTCCACCTGTCGCTGACCGCCAACCCGTCGCATCTCGAGATCGTCGATCCCGTCGTGCTCGGCAAGGCGCGCGCCAAGCAGGACCTGCACAAGGACTACATCCGCACCGGCACGCTGCCGCTGCTGATCCATGGCGACGCGGCCTTCGCCGGCCAGGGCGTCGTGGCGGAGTGCTTCGGCCTGTCGGGCCTGAAGGGTCACCGCACGGGCGGTTCGATCCACTTCATCGTCAACAATCAGATCGGCTTCACGACGAACCCGCGCTTCTCGCGCTCGTCGCCCTATCCGTCCGACGTTGCCAAGATGATCGAGGCGCCGATCTTCCACGTGAACGGTGATGATCCGGAAGCGGTCGTCTTCGCCGCGAAGATCGCGATCGAGTTCCGCCAGAAGTTCCACAAGCCCGTCGTCATCGACATGTTCTGCTACCGTCGCTTCGGTCATAACGAAGGCGACGAGCCGGGCTTCACCCAGCCGCTGATGTACAAGAACATCCGCAGCCATCCGGCGATCGTCGAGATCTACTCGTCGAAGCTGATCGCCGAGGGCCTGGTGACGACCGAGGAAGTCGAGGCCGCGAAGGCGTCGTGGCGTTCGCGCCTCGAGGTCGAGTTCGAGGCCGGTCAGTCCTACAAGCCGAACAAGGCCGACTGGCTCGACGGCGCCTGGGCGGGCCTCAAGGCCGCCGCCGCCGACGACGAGCCGCGTCGCGGCAAGACCGGTGTCGAGATCGACAAGCTGAAGGCGCTCGGCGCCAAGCTTACCGACGTGCCGGCCGACTTCCACGTCCACCGCACCGTCCAGCGCTTCCTCGACAATCGCAAGAAGGCGATCGAGAGCGGCGTCGGCATCGACTGGGCCACCGCCGAGGCGCTCGCCTTCGCGACGCTCGCCGATGAAGGCCATCCCATCCGCCTGTCCGGTCAGGACGTCGAGCGCGGCACCTTCTCGCAGCGCCATTCGGTGCTGTACGACCAGGAGAACGAGGAGCGCTTCATCCCGCTCAACAATCTCCGCGAGGGCCAGGCGCGCTACGAGGTCATCAACTCGATGCTCTCGGAAGAGGCGGTGCTCGGTTTCGAGTACGGCTATTCGCTGTCGGAGCCGAACGCGTTGACCCTCTGGGAAGCCCAGTTCGGCGACTTCGCCAACGGCGCCCAAGTGGTGTTCGACCAGTTCATCTCGTCGGGCGAGCGCAAGTGGCTGCGCATGTCGGGCCTCGTCTGCCTGCTGCCGCACGGCTATGAGGGCCAGGGTCCGGAGCATTCCTCCGCCCGTCTCGAGCGCTTCCTGCAGATGTGCGCGGAAGACAACATGCAGGTCGCCAACGTCACGACGCCGGCGAACTACTTCCACATCCTGCGCCGGCAGCTGAAGCGCGACATCCGCAAGCCGCTGATCCTGATGACGCCGAAGTCGCTGCTGCGCCACAAGCGCGCCGTGTCGACGCTGGCGCAGCTCGGGGCGGACTCCTCGTTCCACCGTCTTCTGTGGGACGATGCGGAGTTCCTGAAGGACGAGCCGATCCAGCTGGTGCAGGACGATCGGATGCGCCGCGTCGTCATCTCCTCGGGCAAGGTCTATTACGACCTGTACGAGGAGCGCGAGAAGCGCGGCATCAATGACGTCTACCTGCTGCGCGTCGAGCAGCTCTATCCGTTCCCGCTCAAGGCGCTGGTTCAGGAGCTGTCGCGCTTCAAGAACGCCGAGATCGTCTGGTGCCAGGAAGAGCCGAAGAACCAGGGTTCCTGGGCGCATGTCGAGCCCTATCTGGAATGGGTGCTCGGCCAGGTCGGCGGCAAGTCGACCCGCGCCCGCTACACGGGACGCCCGGCTTCGGCGGCGACGGCGACAGGCCTGATGTCCAAGCATCTGGCCCAGCTCAACGCCTTCCTCGAAGACGCGCTCGCTTAAGTTGAATTTCGGGATCGGCGCCGCAGGGTGCCGATCCCCATCGTTTCATCCAGAACGTCCACCCAAGTTCGAACGGTAAGAGACCAAGCCATGGCAACCGAAATCCGTGTCCCGACCCTCGGCGAGTCCGTGACTGAGGCCACTATTGGACGGTGGTTCAAGAAAGTCGGCGAGACCGTCGCGGTCGATGAGCCGGTTGTCGAGCTCGAGACCGACAAGGTCACGATCGAGGTTCCCTCGCCGGTCGCCGGCGTGATCGAGGCCGTCGCCGCCAAGGATGGCGACACGGTCGGCGTCGGCGCGCTGCTCGGCACGATCTCGGCCAGCGGCGCTGCCGCCGCCGCGCCTGCCAAGGCCGAGGCTCCCAAGGCTGCTGCTCCTGCTGCCGCCGCCGCTGCGGCTCCGGCCAAGTCGGCTGCCGCCGACGCGAACGGCCCGGCTGTCGCCAAGCTCGCCGCCGAGAGCGGCGTTGACGTTTCCGGTGTCGCCGGTTCCGGCAAGGACGGCCGCGTCACCAAGGGCGACCTGCTCGGCGCCATTGCCGGCGTTGCTGCCGCGCCCGCGCCGGCTGCCCCGGTCCAGGTCCGCGCTCCTGTTTCGGCCGACGACGCGTCGCGCGAAGAGCGCGTCCGTATGACCAAGCTGCGCCAGACCATCGCGCGCCGCCTGAAGGATGCGCAGAACACCGCCGCCATGCTGACGACCTTCAACGAGGTCGACATGGGCGCCGTGATGGCTCTGCGCAGCCAGTACAAGGATCTGTTCGAGAAGAAGCACGGCGTGAAGCTCGGCTTCATGAGCTTCTTCACCAAGGCCGTGATCCAGGCGCTGAAGGAAATCCCGGCTGTGAACGCCGAGATCGACGGCACCGACCTGATCTACAAGAACTACTACAACATCGGCATCGCCGTCGGCACCGATAAGGGCCTCGTCGTGCCGGTGCTGCGCGACGCCGACCAGCTGTCGCTCGCCGGCATCGAGAAGACGATCGCCGGTCTCGGCAAGCGGGCCCGTGATGGCCAGCTCAAGATCGACGAGATGCAGGGCGGCACCTTCACGATCACCAATGGCGGCATCTACGGTTCGCTGATGTCGACGCCGATCCTGAACGCGCCGCAGTCGGGCATCCTCGGCATGCACAAGATCCAGGAGCGGCCGATGGTCGTCGGCGGCAAGATCGAGATCCGCCCGATGATGTATCTGGCGCTCTCCTATGATCACCGCATCGTCGACGGCAAGGAAGCCGTGACCTTCCTGGTGCGCGTCAAGGAGAACCTCGAGGATCCGCAGCGTCTCGTCCTCGATCTCTGATCGCCAGGACGGAACCGACATGGCTTTCGTCCCTCAATTCCAGTCGATCCCGGCACGCCCCCGCGTTCCGGGTCGTCTTCTGGTGGCAGGGGCGGATGCCCGCGAACTTGGCGCGCCCCTTCCGGGCGCGCTTCTCCATTCAGCCGGCCGGAGCATCGGATAGGCGCATCGCGCCGCCGAACGCATCCGGCCATTTTCGTATTTGCGCGGTACATCGCGCCGCTGGCTAACGCCAAAATCGTCCGGGAGACCCCATGTCCTACGATCTCATCGTCATCGGTTCCGGTCCGGGTGGCTATGTCTGCGCCATCAAGGCAGCCCAGCTGGGCCTCAAGGTCGCTGTCGTCGAGAAGCGGGCGACCTATGGCGGCACCTGCCTGAACATCGGCTGCATCCCGTCCAAGGCGCTGCTGCATGCCTCCGAGATGTTCGAGGAAGTCGGCCATCTCGACGCGCTCGGCATCAAGGTCGCCAAGCCGAAGCTCGACCTGCCGGGCATGCTCGCCCACAAGGACGCGACGGTGAAGTCCAACGTCGACGGCGTCGCCTATCTGTTCAAGAAGAACAAGATCGACGGCCATATCGGCACCGGTTCGATCGCCGCGCCCGGCAAGGTCGTCGTCACCAAGGAAGACGGCAGCTCCGAGACGCTGGAGACCAAGGCGATCGTCATTGCCACTGGTTCGGATTCGGCTCCGCTGCCGGGCGTCGAGATCGACGAGAAGCGCATCGTTACCTCGACCGGCGCGCTGGAGCTTCCGAAGGTTCCGGCCAAGATGATCGTCGTCGGTGCCGGCGTCATCGGCCTCGAGCTCGGCTCGGTCTGGCGCCGCCTCGGCGCCGAGGTTGTTGTCGTCGAGTTCCTCGACCGCATCCTGCCCGGCATGGACGGCGAAGTCGCCAAGCAGTTCCAGCGCATGCTGGAGAAGCAGGGCTTCGCCTTCAAGCTCGGTACCAAGGTCACCGGCGTCGACACCAGCGGCAAGACGCTGAAGGCGACCATCGAGCCGGCCAAGGGCGGCGCCGCCGAGACGATCGAGGCTGACGTCGTGCTGGTGGCGATCGGCCGTCGTCCGTTCACTGGGGGTCTCGGCCTCGAGACGGTCGGCGTCGAGCTCGACGAGCGCAAGCGCGTCAAGGTCGACGGCCATTACCAGACCAACGTTCCCGGCATCTACGCCATCGGCGACGTCATCGCCGGACCGATGCTGGCGCACAAGGCCGAGGACGAGGGCGTTGCGGTCGCCGAGATCCTCGCCGGCCAGGCGGGCCATGTGAACTACGACGCCATTCCGGGCGTCGTCTACACGGGTCCGGAAGTCGCGACCGTCGGCAAGACCGAGGAAGAGCTGAAGGCGGCTGGCATCGCCTACAAGGTCGGCAAGTTCCCGTTCTCGGCCAATGGCCGCGCCCGGGCGATGCTGGCGACGGACGGCTTCGTCAAGATCCTGTCGGATGCCACGACCGATCGCCTGCTTGGCGCGCATATCGTCGGCAAGGGCGCCGGCGAGATGATCCACGAGGCGGTCGTGCTGATGGAGTTCGCGGGTTCCGCCGAGGATCTCGCCCGTTCGACGCACGCGCATCCGACCATGTCGGAATCGATCAAGGAAGCGGCGCTCGCCGCCTGGTTCAAGCCGATCCACATGTGAGGGTCGGCCGTCGCCGGTGTTTTTCGGCGGCGCAGACAACGGAAAGCCGGCGCCCTTGCACAAAGGGCGCCGGCTTTCTTGTTTTGAGGTTCAGGTCAGCGGCTTCTGCTTGGTCTCGACGTCGATCGCCGCCGTGGCGACGGCGCCGAGCAGCAAGATCACGGCGAACAGGCCGAGCGCGACGTTGAAGGAATAGGCGACGACCGCGCCCACCAGCGTCGGTGCCAGCAGGCCGCCGAGGCGCGCCATCGCGCCGGCGAGACCCATGCCGCTGGCGCGCAGCGGCGTCGGGTAGAGTTCCGGCGTGAAGGCGTAGAGCGCGCCCCAGGTGCCGAGCAGCGCGAAGCTCATCAGCATCATCGCCGCGCCGATCCAGAACGGGTCCGCCAGCACGGCATAGAGGAAGCAGCCGGCCGCCGAGAGCAGCAGGAAGGCGATCAGCGTCGGCTTGCGACCCCAGCTCTCGACGCCCCAGGCGGCGAGCGCGTAGCCCGGGATCTGCGCCAGCGCCAGCAGCACCAGGAAGCCGTAGCCGCGCAGATAGCCATAGCCTTCGCCGCCGGAGACCAGCTTGCCCGGCAGCCAGACGAAGATGCCGTAATAGGAGATCGACACCAGCAGCCAGGCGGCGAGGATCAGCCAGGAGCGGCGGGCATAGGGTCCGGTGAACAGGGCCGAGAGCGGCAGGCGCGGTTCGTTGGTGTCGGTCAGCCTGCCGGCCAGGATCGGCTTGCCGTTGGTGGTGGCGATCTGGTCGAGCACCTTCTTGGCTTCGAGCGCCTTGCCGGTGCGCAGCAGGTAGAAGGGCGATTCCGGCACCCAGAAGCGCAGCGCCAGGCCGATCAGAGCCGGCAGCGCCGTGATGATGAAGATGAAGCGCCAGGCGTCCGCCATCTCGTTGGCGGCGGCATACCAGGCGGCGAGCGCGACGATCACGGTACCGACGGCCCAGAAGCCCTCGAGACCGACCAGCCAGCGGCCGCGCCGGTTCGCGGGCAGGAACTCGGCCATCATCGCGTAGTCGACCGGCAGCGTGCCGCCGACGGCGAGGCCGGTCAGGAAGCGGAACACCAAGAGCATGGTGAAATCGGAGGCGAAGGCCGAGGCGAGACCGAACAGCGCATCCATCAGCACGGTGATGATCAGCAGGTTGCGGCGGCCGATGCGGTCGGCAAGGCGCCCGAAGGCGGCGGCGCCGATCAGCATGCCGACGAAGAAGATCGTGCCGGTCTGGAGCGCGGCGGGCAGGCTCAGCCCGAAGGTCCTGGCGATCGCCGGCGCCGTGAAGCCGATCGACAGCACCTGCATGGCGTCGGCCGTCCAGACGAGGCCGAAGATCAGGAACAGGCGGCGCTGGAACGCCCCGGTTCCGGCGGCGTTCAGCCCCTCGTCGATGGTAAGGTTGCGCATCGTCACTCCCCGTATGCCCGGCGCCGCGAATCGGAGCCCCCTCGGACGCTGCGTCAATCGGACAGGAGGGGGACGAGACCAAATCAACATTGGTTTCATCTTGAAAGATCCATGCTGCACTGCGGCGTTTTTGTTGGGCCACGGCCTTGATCGCGACGCGCCGACCCCTTAACCAGACCGGCCCTTCACGGAGTTCTCGATCATGACAGCCTGCGGCCTCGACTTCGGCACGTCCAACACGACGCTCGGCGTGTCTGCCGCCGAAGGCCCGGCGCTGATCGCCCTCGAAGGCGCGAGCGTGACGATTCCGAGCGCGATCTTCTACACGCCAAACGGAGCGGAACCCGCCGTCGGCCGCGCCGCCATCCGCGCCTATGTCGAGGGCACCAACGGCCGCCTCATGCGCAGCCTGAAGTCGGTGCTCGGCAGTTCGCTGATCAACGAATCGACCGCCATCGGCCGAGGCCGCGTCTCGTTCCGCGATGTGATCTCGCAATATGTCGGCATCATCAAGCAGCGCGCCGAGACGGTCGCCGACAGGCCGCTCGACGCCGTCGTGCATGGCCGTCCCGTGCATTTCGTCGACAGCGACCCCGACGGCGACCGCAAGGCCGAGGAAGCGCTGCAGGCGATCGCCAACGAGGTCGGCTTCCGCCACATTTCCTTCCAGTACGAGCCGATCGCGGCGGCGCTCGATTATGAGCGCCAGGTCGGCGACGAGGAAATCGCGTTGATCGCCGATATCGGCGGTGGCACCTCGGATTTTTCCGTCGTCCGTCTCGGCCCGGAGCGCCGCCACAAGGCGGATCGGCTCGATGATATCCTGGCCAATGACGGCATCCGTATCGGCGGCACGGATTTCGACCACTATCTCTCGATCGGCACCGCGATGCCGCTGCTCGGCTTCGGCTCCGGCATGAAGCGGGCCGGCCTGCCGGTCCCGTCCGGCTACTATCACGACCTCGCCACCTGGTCGTCGATCAACCGGCTCTATGAGAGCGGCATCATGCGGCAGCTGCACGAGGTGCGGCGCGAGGCGCTGCATCCCGAACTGATCGAGCGGCTGATCCATGTCGTCGAGGAGCAGGGCGGCCATCGCCTCGCCATCGACATCGAGGCGGCCAAGATCGCGCTTTCGGACGAGACGCAGGTCGAGGTCCTCCTGAACTGGATCGAGAGCGGCCTCGCCATGACGGTCGATCGGGGCGTCCTGGTCGACAAGACCCGCGGCCTCGCCGACCGTATCGCCGCGCGTATCGACGATTGCCTGCGCGATGCGGGGGTCGGGCGCGACGCCATCGACGCCGTGTTCCTGACCGGTGGCTCGACCCGGCTCGCCCATGTCCACGCGGCGATCCTCGGCACGGTGCCGGATGCGCGCGTCGTCGACGGCGACACGTTCGGCTCCGTCGGCACTGGCCTGACCATCGAGGCCGCCGCCCGCTACGGGGTCGTCGCGGCCTGATCCCGATCGTCGCTGGCCGGCGTCAGCAGGACCAGCTTGATGTCCGGATGGCGCGCCAGCAGGAAGGTTGTCTGTTCGTAGCGCAGGAAGCCGTCCACCGGATGGTCGAAGGTGCGCAGCCCGCCTTCACGGTCAACGACGGCGTGGGCTTCCCACGCCTCGGCAAAGAACGGGCTGGCGCGGGAAAGCTCGTCGACGAGCGCCCGCATTTCGGGCGATTCCAGATGGCGGCTGTAGTCGGCGCGGAACTCCGCCGCGACCCGCCTCGCGCGCGTCGCCCAGTCATGGATGACCGTCCGCGCCAGCGGCACGCGGAAGATGTAGCGCAGCAGATTGTTTTCACATGAAACGCTTCCCGGGGCCGAGGCCCCGTCGAGCCAGCCGCTGAAGAGATGCGCCGCGGCGGCGTTCCAGGCGAGCGCCGTCCAGGCGCGGTCGAGGACATATGCGGGCGTCGGCAGCGCATCGAGCGTTGCGGGGAGGCCGGCCGGCAGGACGTCGGCGCTGGCATCCCCGGCCGCCTGCGGATCGCGCCGGCCGCCAAGATCGAACAGGTAAGCCCGCTCGGCCGGCGTCAGCCGCATCACCCGCGCCAGTCGCGCCAGTGCGTTGGCAGAGACGGCGATGTCGCGGCCCTGTTCGATCCAGCTCAGCCAGGTAGCGCCGACGCCGGAGAGCTGCGCCAGCTCCTCACGGCGCAGGCCGGGCGTGCGCCGGCGCGCGCCCGGATCCAGCCCGAACATGGATGGTTGCAGGCGCTCGCGATGGGCGCGGACGAATTCGCCCAGCTCCTGGCGGCGGACGGTCTCGGTTTCCGGGATCATGGTAGCATTTATACCAGGATAAACTTGGATCTGGTACGGGGTTATCGGGGCTGGCATGCACGACGTCGACGGTTGATCATCACCACCCACCGGACGACCGCACGGATAGGCATCATGACCCAGTCACCCTCCGCTTCCACGCCACCCCCGGCGACCCGCAACGCCAGCCACGAGGCGCTGGTCGTGCAGCAGTTCGGCGCGCAGGCCTCCGCCTATGTCGCCAGCGCCGTGCACGCCGCCGGCGACGATCTCGGCCAGATGGTCGCGATTGCCGGCCGGACGCCGGGCGCGAAGGCGCTGGATCTCGGCTGCGGCGGCGGCCATGTCAGCTATGGTGTCGCGCCGGTGGTCGCCTCCGTCGTCGCCTACGACCTGTCGGCGGAGATGTTGGCAGCCGTGGCGGCCGAGGCGATGAAGCGCGGCATCGCCAATCTGACGACGCGGCAGGGCGCCGCCGAGGCCTTGCCCTTCGCGGACGGGTCGTTCGACGTCGTGCTGTCGCGCTATTCGGCGCATCACTGGCAGGATGTGCGCAAGGGCGTTCGCGAGGCGCGGCGTGTGTTGCGCGCCGGCGGTACGGCCGTGATCTCCGACATCATCGCGCCGGAGAGCCCGGTCTGCGATACCTTCCTGCAGACCTTCGAGATGCTGCGCGATCCCTCGCATGTGCGGGACTATTCGAGCGCCGAATGGGTGGCGATCGCGACCGAGGCCGGCTTCGCCGTCACCGGCGTGACGCGCCGCCGCCTGCCGCTCGATTTTTCCGCCTGGGTCGGCCGCATGCGGACGCCGGAGGTGCAGGTCGCGGCGATCCGGGCGCTGCAGGCGGCGATGTCCGAGCCGGTGCGCCGGCATTTCGAGATCGCGGCGGACGGCTCCTTCGCGATCGATCAGGCGGTGTTCGAGCTGGTCGCGCTCTGATCAGTCGGCGCGGTTGCCGTCGGAGCGCGGATGCGCGCTCTCGAACACGGCGAGCAGGCGCTCGGTGTCGACGGCGGTATAGACCTGCGTCGTCGACAGGCTGGCATGGCCGAGCAGTTCCTGGATGGCGCGGAGATCGCCGCCATTGGCGAGCAGATGCGTTGCGAAGGAGTGTCGCAGCGCGTGCGGCGTGGCGCTGTCGGCGAGACCGAGCGCGCCGCGCAGCCGCGCCATGGCGAGCTGGATGATCCGCGCCTTGAGCGGGCCACCGCGCACGCCGAGGAAGAGCGGCCCCTCCGGCTTCGATTGCGACGGCGCCAGGCGGAGATATTCTGAGACCGCCTCCGCCACGACGGGCAGTACGGGCACGAGCCTTGTCTTGCCGCCCTTGCCGACGACGCGCAGAGTGGCGCTCGCATCGAGCGGCGCCTCGGCGCGGCGGATGCCGAGCGCTTCGGAGATGCGCAGGCCCGAGCCGTAGCAGAGCGCCAGCACGGCGGCGTTGCGCGCCGCCACCCAGGGCTCCTCGTCGAGCTGCTCATCCATCTCGACCACACGCAGCGCCGCCGGTGCGGCGAGCGGCCGGGGCAGGGTCTTTGGTTGACGCGGGGCGCGCATGGCGCGGAAGGCGGCGCCGTTGGCGAGGCCCTCGCGCTCCAGGAAGCCGATGAAGGAGCGGATGCCGGCCAGCCCGCGCGCCAGCGTCCTGGCGCCCGCGCCGGCGCCACGGCGCGTCGCCATGAAGCCTCTGAGGTCGGCGGTGCGCAGGGCGGCGATGTCGGCGACAGCAGGCGGATTGCCGATATGGCCGGTCAGGAAGGACAGGAACTGTTCGAGATCGCGCGAATAGGCTTCCAGCGTCTTCGGCGACAGCCGTTTCTCGCCGCGCAGATGTTCGCCCCACGCCTCGATCTGGTCGAGCGTGTCGCGGGCGGCGATGACAAGGGGCGGCGCGGACATGGCTGGATGAAGCCGCCGGCACGGTTAGGAAACCGTTAAGGAAGGGCTCCGGCGGGGATAGATCCGCGATCTGTGCTCGCTCGTCCGGCGCATGGGATGATGAGCCGTTCCCGCCCATGAAGAGGGCGAACCGGTCGTTCCGAGACGCGGGCGGGGATGCGAGGGCTGTGGCGGTGGGGCGTAACGAACTTTCACCGTTCCGGCGGCGCGGTCGCAGGCACTGGTCCCCGCAAGCGCTGGGGTCCGGGGCGGGGCGGGAGCGATCCCAGCGCCGCCGGGCGGGTGGAGAAAGAAAAGCGTTAGCACCCGGAGTCACTGCGGTCGTGTGAAAACCCTCGCCGCGCGGGGCCTCGGATCGTCCTGGCGGGCGGTGCGAGCACCGAATTCAAGGATCCTTTCGCCGGCAGCCGCTCGCCGCCGGCGGACCGATGTGCCCCGCGCGCCTCTTCACCGTCGCCGGCAAACCGCCCGCGCGGCGAAACCGGCTGCCGGATGGTCTTCGCTCGGGCGGTCGCTACAGCGGCAGCGGCTCGGTGAAATGCGTCACCGTCGGGAAGGGCTCGTAGAAGTCGTGCAGCAGCGCCTTCCAGCGCAGGTAGCGGTCGGAGGCGCGGAAGCCCGGGTCGTGGTCGGTGAGCGCCTCCCAGCGCACCAGCAGCAGGTAGGTGCCGGGCTGCTCGATCGACGGCCGAACCTCCATGCCGAGGAAGCCGGGACTGGCGGCGATCAGGGGCGCCGCCTCGGCCATGGCGGTTTCGAAAGCCGCCGATTGGCCGGGCTTCACGTTGAGAAGGGCATGTTCCAGGATCATGATGGCTCGCCTCGTGCAGAGAACGCTATTATGGGGGCCATGAAGGCGGCATCGTCGACCGCTTCGTTCATCGCTCCGTCGATTGGGTTTCGGATTGGAATTGGGCCGCACCGTGTCCGTCCTGCTGCCGCTGGCGGTGGATGGACCCTATACCTACAAAGTGCCGGCTGGCCTCGATCTGGCGCCGGGCGACATCGTGCGCGTGCCGCTCGGCCCGCGCGAGATGATCGGCGCCGTCTGGGACGATCCTGTCGATCCCTCCGTCGGCCACAACCGGCTGCGGGCCGTCCTGCATCGCTATGATTCGCCGCCGCTCGACGAGACACTTCGCCGATTCGTCGACTGGGTGGCGAACTACACGCTCACCCAGCGCGGCATGGTGCTGCGGATGGTGCTGCGCGCACCGGAGGCGCTGGAACCCGAGCGATCCGTGCCGGCGCTTCGCCATTCCGGCCGGCAGCCGGATCGCATCACGGCGGCCCGCCAGCGTGTGCTGGATGCGCTGGCCGGCGGCGAGCCGATGCCGAAAAGCGCCGTGGCGGGCTTCGCCGCCGTCTCCTCCAGCGTCGTCAACGGCCTCGTCGAGCAGGGCGTGCTGGAGGCACTGATGCTGCCGCCGCCGGCGCTGACCCTGCCGCCCGAGCCGGATTTCGCCCGGCCGACCTTCGATCCCGGCCAGGCCGACGCGGCGACGGTCCTGCGCGCCAGCGTCGACGAGGGCGCCTTCTCGGTGACTCTGATCGACGGCGTCACCGGCTCGGGCAAGACGGAGGTCTATTTCGAGGCGCTGGCGGAGACGCTGCGCGCCGGCCGGCAGGCGCTGGTGCTGCTGCCCGAGATCGCGCTGACCGTCGACTTCCTTGATCGATTCGCCCGTCGATTCGGTCACCGCCCGGCCGAATGGCACTCCGAGATGCAGCCGCGCATGCGCGAGCGGGTGTGGCGTGGTGTCGCCACGGGCGCGGTGCAGGCCGTCGTCGGCGCTCGCTCGGCCCTGTTCCTGCCGTTCGCGAAGCTCGGCCTCGTCGTCGTCGACGAAGAGCATGACACCGCCTACAAGCAGGAGGAGGGCGTCATCTACAACGCCCGCGACATGGCGGTCGTGCGCGGCCATCTCGGCGGCTTCCCGGTAGTGCTCGCCTCGGCGACGCCGTCGATCGAGAGCCGCGTCAATGCCGATCAGGGCCGCTACCGGCGCATCGTGCTCTCGGCCCGCTACGCGGCGGCGAAGCTGCCGGAGATCAAGCCGGTCGACCTGCGCATCGACGCGCCGGAGCGCGGCCAGTTCCTGGCGCCGTCGCTGGTCACGGCGATCGAGGAGACCATCGCCGCCAAGGGCCAGGCGCTGCTCTTCCTCAACCGGCGCGGTTACGCGCCGCTGACGCTCTGCCGGAGCTGCGGCCACCGCTTCCAATGCCCCAACTGCTCGACCTGGCTGGTCGACCATCGGTTTCGCGGCCAGCTCGTCTGTCACCACTGCGGCCATACCGAGCGCCGCCCCGATCAGTGCCCGGTCTGCGACGCCGAGGACAGCCTCGTCGCCTGCGGACCCGGCGTCGAGCGCGTGGCGGAGGAGGTGGCCACGCGCTTCCCCGATGCGCGAAAAATCGTGCTGTCGAGCGACCTGCTCGGCGGCGTCAAGCGGATGCGCCAGGAACTCGACGCCATCCGGGACGGTGCCGCCGACATCATCATCGGCACGCAGCTGGTCGCCAAGGGCCACAATTTCCCGCTGTTGGCGCTGGTCGGCGTCGTCGATGCCGATCTCGGCCTCGCCCATGGCGACCCGCGCGCGGCCGAGCGCACCTTCCAGCTGCTGGCGCAGGTGACCGGCCGCGCCGGTCGCGCCGGCGGCGACAGCCGGGCGCTGCTGCAGACCTACGCGCCGGAGCATCCCGTCATTGCCGCCATTGCCTCGGGCGACCGCGAGGCGTTCTACGCCCGCGAGATCGAGGCGCGCCGCGTCGCCGTGTTGCCGCCCTTCGGCCGGCTCGCCGGCATCATCGTCTCGGCCGCCGACCGGGCGACGTCCTATGGCTATGCCATGGCGCTGCGCCGGAGCGCGCCGGAGAGCGGGCCGGTGATGGTGCTCGGCCCCTCCGAGGCGCCGCTCGCCGTGCTGCGCGGCCGGCACCGCTTCCGCCTGCTCGTCCAGGCGCCCCGCGCCGTCGACCTGCAGGGCTTCCTGCGCGCCTGGCTGGCCGATGCGCCGGCGGCCCGCGGCAGCCTCCGCGTGCAGGTCGATATCGACCCGCAGAGCTTTCTTTGATGGGTGACGTGCACGTCCGGCGGCCTTTCTGGACGATTCAAGCGGCCGGCCGTGTTGCGAGTCGCCGGATGCTGTGCTAACGAACGCGCGGCTTCGGGGAATGTCGTTTTTGACGGCTTCCACCCGCAGGAAAAATCTTCAATACGTTCAAGGCGTTGCGTGCAGCTCCCGGATCAACCCGGAAGTGGGGGCGCGTCACAGAGCGAGGATCAGGTGGCAGAAGACAAAACTCTCGTATCAGGGGTCGCCGGGCGTTACGCGACGGCACTGTTTGATCTGGCCCTCGAGAGCGGCGCGCTCGACGCCGTCGATGCCGATCTCGCCCGTTTCTCGGCCCTCCTGAGCGAGAGCGACGATCTCGTTCGCCTCGTCCAGAGCCCGGTCTTCGCCGCCGACGAGCAGCTTCGCGCTGTCTCGGCGATCCTGGCCAAGGCCGGGATCGGTGGCATTGTCGGCAATTTCGTCAAGGTTGCCGCCAGCAACCGTCGCCTGTTCGCCGTTCCGGGCATGATCGCCGGCTACCGCCAGCTGCTTGCCAAGCATCGCGGCGAAGTCACCGCCGAGGTGACGAGTGCCGAGCCCCTGTCCGATGCCCAGACCGCAGCCCTCCGGGATGCGCTCAAGGCCCAGATCGGCAAGGACGTCACGCTTTCTTCGCATGTCGATCCGGCATTGATCGGCGGACTGGTCGTCAAGGTCGGTAGCCGCATGATCGATACGTCGGTTCGTTCCAAACTCAATTCACTCAAGATCGCTATGAAAGAGGTCGGCTGATGGACATCCGCGCCGCTGAAATCTCCGCAATCCTCAAGGAGCAGATCAAGAATTTCGGCTCCGAGGCTCAGGTTTCCGAAGTCGGACAGGTTCTGTCGGTCGGTGACGGTATTGCCCGCATCTACGGTCTGGACAACGTCCAGGCCGGCGAGATGGTCGAGTTCCCCGGTGGAACCCGCGGCATGGCCCTGAACCTCGAAACCGACAATGTCGGCGTCGTGATCTTCGGCTCCGACCGTGACATCGCCGAAGGCGACACGGTCAAGCGCACCAACGCCATCGTGGACGTGCCGGTCGGCAAGGGTCTGCTCGGCCGCGTCGTCGACGCGCTCGGCAATCCGATCGACGGCAAGGGCCCGATCGAGTTCACCGAGCGTCGCCGCGTCGACGTCAAGGCTCCGGGCATCATCCCGCGCAAGTCGGTGCATGAGCCGATGCAGACGGGTCTCAAGGCGATCGACGCCATGATCCCGGTCGGCCGTGGCCAGCGCGAGCTGATCATCGGTGACCGCCAGACCGGCAAGACCGCCATCGCGCTCGACTCGATCCTGAACCAGAAGTCGATCAACGAAGGCGGCGACGAGAGCAAGAAGCTCTATTGCGTCTATGTCGCCATCGGCCAGAAGCGTTCGACGGTTGCGCAGTTCGTGAAGGTGCTCGAGGAGCGCGGCGCGCTCGAATATTCGATCATCATCGCGGCCACCGCGTCCGATCCGGCCCCGATGCAGTACCTGGCACCGTTCGCCGGCTGCGCCATGGGCGAGTATTTCCGTGACAACGGCATGCATGCGCTGATCTGCTACGACGATCTGTCGAAGCAGGCCGTCGCCTACCGCCAGATGTCGCTGCTGCTGCGCCGTCCGCCGGGCCGCGAAGCCTATCCGGGCGACGTCTTCTACCTGCATTCCCGCCTGCTCGAGCGCGCTGCCAAGCTGAACGACGACAATGGCAATGGCTCGCTGACGGCTCTGCCGATCATCGAGACGCAGGCCAACGACGTTTCGGCCTACATCCCGACCAACGTGATCTCGATCACCGACGGCCAGATCTTCCTCGAGACCGACCTGTTCTACCAGGGCATCCGTCCGGCCGTGAACGTCGGCCTGTCGGTGTCGCGCGTCGGCTCGGCCGCCCAGATCAAGGCGATGAAGCAGGTTGCCGGCCCGATCAAGGGCGAGCTGTCGCAGTACCGCGAAATGGCGGCCTTCGCCCAGTTCGGTTCGGATCTCGACGCCACGACGCAGAAGCTGCTCAACCGCGGCGCCCGTCTGACCGAGCTCCTGAAGCAGCAGCAGTTCTCGCCGCTGAAGGTCGAAGAGCAGGTCGCGGTCATCTTCGCGGGCGTGAATGGCTATCTCGACGCCATTCCGGTCAACAAGGTCGGCGCTTTCGAAGCCGGTCTGCTGGCCCTGCTCCGTACCGAGCACAAGGCGCTTCTCGACGGCATCCGTGACAAGCGCGAGCTGAACGACGAATTCCGCACGAAGCTGAAGTCCGCACTGGACGGTTTCGCCAAGAATTTCGCCTGAACCTAGGTTTGGACCGGGTCGCCGTCGGCGGCCCGGTTTTCATGCCGCTCGACAGGGACGCTCATGCCGAGCCTCAAGGAACTTAGAAATCGCATCGCCTCGGTGAAGGCGACGCAGAAGATCACCAAGGCGATGCAGATGGTCGCCGCGGCGAAGCTGCGTCGTGCCCAGGCTGCTGCGGAAGCCGCGCGCCCGTATGCGGAGCGCATGAATGCCGTGCTCGCCAATGTGGCGGCCGGCGTCAACACCGACGACGGCCCGAAGCTGCTGGCCGGCACGGGTTCGGATCAGACGCACCTCCTGGTCGTCTGCACGGCCGAACGCGGCCTGTGCGGCGCGTTCAACTCGTCGATCTCCCGCCTCGCCCGCGAGCATGCCCTGCGGCTGCAGCGCGAAGGCAAGACGGTCAAGATCCTCTGCGTTGGCAAGAAGGGCTATGACGTTCTTCGCCGCCAGTTCCAGGCGGAGATCATCGAGCTGATCGAGCTGCGCGGCGTCAAGCAGATCGGCTTCGCCGATGCCGACGCGATCGGCCGCAAGCTGCTGCAGCTCTATGCCGACGGCCAGTTCGACGTCGCGACGCTGTTCTTTGCCAAGTTCCGCTCGGTGATCTCACAGATCCCGACGGCGCAGCAGGTGATCCCGGCCCAGGTCCCCGTGACCGAAGCCGACGCGGTCTCCGCGAACTACGAATATGAGCCGGACGAAGCAGCGATCCTCGAGGATCTGCTGCCGCGCAATGTTTCGGTGCAGATTCTGGGTGCTCTCCTCGAGAACGTGGCCTCCGAAATGGGTGCCAAGATGTCGGCGATGGACAGCGCCACGCGCAATGCAGGCGAGATGATCAAGAAGTACACGCTCCGCTACAACCGGACGCGCCAGGCGATGATCACCAAGGAACTGATCGAGATCATTTCGGGCGCCGAGGCGCTCTGACCGGATTTTTGGAAGGTTGAACACCATGGCGAACACCAATCAGCAGGCCGGCTCCGGCCGGGTCACCCAGGTCATCGGCGCCGTCGTCGACGTGCAGTTCGAAGGCCATCTGCCGGCGATCCTGAACGCGCTCGAGACCGACAACAATGGCAACCGCCTCGTTCTGGAGGTCGCCCAGCATCTCGGCGAGTCCACCGTGCGTTGCATCGCCATGGACGTGTCGGAAGGCCTCGTCCGCGGCCAGAAGGTCAAGGACCTCGGCGGTCCGATCCAGGTTCCGGTCGGCGTGGGCACGCTCGGCCGCATCATGAACGTCATCGGCGAGCCGATCGACGAGGCCGGTCCGGTCGAGGCCGAAGGCCTGCGTCCGATCCACGCTCCGGCTCCGAGCTATTCCGAGCAGTCGACCTCGGCCGACATCCTGGTCACGGGCATCAAGGTCGTCGACCTGCTCGCTCCCTATTCCAAGGGCGGCAAGGTCGGCCTGTTCGGCGGCGCCGGCGTCGGCAAGACCGTTCTGATCCAGGAACTGATCAACAACGTCGCGAAGGTGCATGGCGGTTACTCCGTGTTCGCCGGTGTCGGCGAGCGCACCCGCGAGGGTAACGACCTCTATCACGAGTTCATCGACTCCAAGGTGAACGCCGATCCGCACAATCCGGATCCGGCCGTGAAGTCGAAGTGCGCCCTCGTGTTCGGCCAGATGAACGAGCCGCCGGGTGCCCGCGCCCGCGTCGCCCTGACCGGCCTGACCGTCGCCGAGCATTTCCGCGACCAGGGCCAGGACGTGCTGTTCTTCGTCGACAACATCTTCCGCTTCACGCAGGCGGGTTCGGAAGTGTCGGCGCTTCTCGGCCGTATTCCTTCGGCCGTGGGCTACCAGCCCACGCTGGCGACCGACATGGGCCAGCTGCAGGAGCGCATCACCACGACGCATAAGGGCTCGATCACGTCCGTGCAGGCCATCTACGTGCCCGCCGACGATCTGACCGACCCGGCACCGGCCGCCTCGTTCGCCCACCTTGACGCCACGACCGTTCTGTCGCGCGCGATCTCGGAAAAGGGCATCTACCCGGCCGTGGATCCGCTCGATTCGACCTCGCGCATGCTGACGCCGGCAATCGTCGGCGAGGAGCACTACGCGGTGGCCCGCCAGGTGCAGCAGATCCTGCAGCGCTACAAGGCTCTCCAGGACATCATTGCGATCCTGGGCATGGACGAGCTCTCGGAAGAGGACAAGCTCACCGTCGCCCGCGCCCGCAAGATCGAGCGCTTCCTGTCGCAGCCGTTCGACGTCGCCGAGGCCTTCACGGGTTCGCCGGGCGTCCAGGTCAAGATCGAAGACACGATCAAGGGCTTCAAGGGCCTCTGCGAAGGCGCCTATGATCACCTTCCGGAAGCCGCCTTCTACATGGTCGGCACGATCGAAGACGCCGTCGAGAAGGCCAAGAAGCTCGCGGCCTCGGCTTGATCGTCTGACGAGAGAAAGAGGCCAAAATGGCAGATCCGTTCCCGTTCGAACTCGTATCGCCCGAGCGGCTCCTGCTGTCGGAGTCGGTCCTGTCGGTCGTGGTGCCGGGTGCTGAGGGCGAGTTCACGGTCCTCAAGGACCACGCTCCCTTCATGGCAACCGTCAAGCCCGGTTGCGTTGTCGTGACCCTGGTCGGTGGTGGCGTGCAGAAGTTCTTCGTTCGCGGCGGCTTCGCCGACGTGAACGGGGGCGGCCTGACCATCCTCGCCGAGCAGGCGGTCCCGGTCGAAAGCCTCAGCGCCGAGGTGATTGCCACCGAGATCCGCAACGCCGAGGAAGATGTCGCCGACGCGCGGGACGATGCGACCCGCATCGTCGCGCAGACCAAGCTGGCACAGCTCCAGGACGTCCGCGCCGCTCTCGCGAGCTAATATCGCCGCCCGGTCGACGCCGGACGAGCCCCAAAACAAAAAAAACCCGCCATCGGCTGATGGCGGGTTTTTTGTTATCCGGCTGTTAGCGGCGCGTTACCCCGCCACCGGGGCTCAGCGGCCCGCAGTGGCGATCGCGGCGATCAGGCCGGTGGCGATGCCGATCATCAGATACTGTCCGTCATTCTCGACCCACTGGTAGCCACGCGGCGGCGCCTTCAGGTTGTGACGGTGATAGTCCACGTTGCGGCGATATTCCTTCGGCACCCGCTGGCCCTTCGACCAGTGATGACGCTTCTTCTGCTTCGCGCGGTAGTCACGATGATCCTTGCGATGCGACTGCTCGTAGCCATGGCCACGATGATCGCGGCCTGGGTCGCGATCGCGATAGGACTGGGCGTAGGCGGCCGGCGTCGCCAGCATCGACAGGGCGACCGTTGCGAGGAGGATGCGCTTCATGGGGGACCTCTCTGGTTGGTGACCCCGTTCTAGCGCGCCGCCTCTGAACCGAAACTGAATGCAAGCCTTACTTATCATTCAGACTCGGGCGCGACCTCAGGGCGCCGCGAGATGGCGGAAGGCGTCGACGACCTGCTCGTAGACCTTTCGTTTGAACGGCACGATCAGCGACGGCAGCGTCGCCAGCCGCTCCCAGCGCCAGGAAATGAACTCCGCCTCGAACTGGCCGCCACCGGGCTGCAGCACATCGATCTCGCTCTCGTCGCCGTCGAAGCGGAAGGCGAACCACTTCTGCCGCTGGCCGCGATATTTGCCTTTGAGGGCGATACCGACCAGCTCCGGCGGCAGATCATAGTCGAACCAGCCCTCGGCCTCGTGCAGCAGCGAGGCGGACCGGATGTTGGTCTCCTCGTAGAGCTCGCGCCGCGCCGCGGGCAGCGGCTCCTCGCCCTTGTCGATGCCGCCCTGCGGCAATTGCCAGACGGGATCGCCCGGCGTCAGTTCGGCGTTGGGCGAGCGCTCGCCGACGAAGACGAGGCCGTCCCGGTTGAAAACGACCGTGCCGACGCAGGGCCGGTAGGGGAGCAGGGTTGGGTCGACGGGCTTCTTGGCAGTCATGGTCTCAGGCACCTGGGAATTTTGGAAAGCCGGGCGCCGGGGGCGACGCCGGAGGGCGGTGTGGATCGGGCGCGACGATAGCACGACCGGCATCCGCTCCGCAGCGGGGGGACAATCGCCGCCCGGGAACAGCAGAGCCGCCAGCGGCCGCCTCAGGGCCGGCCGGAGCCGTCAGGAAGCCGTGCCGGGTCGACTGCGCGGACCCGCGCGGGCGGAACGAAAAACGGCGCCCCGAGGGGCGCCGTTTCTGGCTTCAGTTGGGGACCGCCGCCTGCGGGTTCGGCGGGAAGGCGCTGTTGGCCTGGCGGCCGTCGAGAAGGCCGATCGCCTCCTGCAGCTGCTTGTCGTCCTTCGCCTCCGGCGGCACATAGGCCTGCGAGCCGGTGCCCTCGTCACCGCCACCCTCATTGGTGAGGTGGCCCTTGAGCGAGGCCTCGCCCTTGGTGTCGGTGATCTTGTCCTTCAGTTCCGGCGGCAGATCCTGCACGACCTGGATATCGGGATCGATGCCCTTGGCCTGGATCGACTTGCCGGACGGTGTGTAGTAGCGCGCCGTCGTCAGTCGGATGGCGCCGTTCGAGCCGAGCGGCACGATCGTCTGCACCGAGCCCTTGCCGAACGACCGCGTGCCGAGGATGGTGGCGCGCTTGTGATCCTGCAGCGCGCCGGCGACGATCTCAGAAGCCGAGGCCGAGCCGCCATTGATCAGCACGATGACCGGCTTGCCGTCGGTCAGGTCGCCCGGGCGGGCGTCGTAGCGCATGTTCTGGTCGGCATGGCGGCCGCGCGTCGAGACGACCTCGCCCTTGTCGAGGAAGGCGTCGCCGACGAGCTCCGCCTGGTCGAGCAGGCCGCCCGGATTGTTGCGCAGATCGAGGATGTAGCCCTTGATCTTGTCCTTGCCGATATCCTGCTTCAGCTTGTCGATCGCCGACTTCAGCCCGTCATAGGTCTGCTCGTTGAAGCTGGAGATGCGCAGGTAGCCGATATCGCCCTCGGCGCGCGAACGGACCGACTGCACGCGGATGACGTCGCGGACGATCTTCACGTCAAAGGGCTTCTCGGTGCCCTTGCGCTGGATCGTCACCGTGATCGGCGTGTTGACGGCGCCGCGCATCTTGTCGACGGCCTGGTTCAGATTCATGTTCTGGATCTGCTCGCCGTCGAGCGCGACGATCAGGTCGCCCGCCAGAATGCCAGCCTTGGCCGCCGGGGTGTCGTCGATCGGCGACACGACCTTGACGAGCCCGTCCTCCATGGTCACTTCGATGCCGAGCCCGCCGAACTCGCCGCGGGTCTGGACCTGCATGTCCTTGAAGTCTTTGGGGTTCATGTAGCTCGAATGGGGATCGAGCGAGGTCAGCATGCCATTGACCGCGGCCTCGATGAGGGCGCTGTCATCCGGCTTCTCGACATAGTCGGACCGGATCCGTTCGAACACGTCGCCGAACAGATTGAGCTGCCGATAGGTATCCGAGACCGCGGCATGCGCGACGCCCGGAATGAGGCTCGGTACCTGGGTAAACGTCACGGCTGCCGTCGCGCCGATGATGGTGCCGGCCAGGAGCAGCGAAGCGTTGCGTATCATCCGCCAACCTTTTCGTCGTTGGATCGGGCCCACCATGGGGCCGGGTCGATCGAGTTACCGTCTTTGCGAAATTCGACGTAGAGCACGGGCTGTGTCGCACCAACGCTGACGGTGCTGCTGCTTGCCAGAAGCCGCGACCCCATCTGCGCCACAGGTTCCCCTGCGAGGACGAATTGGCCCAGTTCGACGTCGATCCGTTCCATTCCTGCCAGCAGGATATGATACCCGCCGCCGGCATTGATGATCAAGAGTTGTCCGTAGGATCTGAACGGTCCGGCATAGACCACCCAGCCGTCCGACGGCGAGGAAACCCGGGCCGTGGCCCGGGTCGCGATCGACAGGCCCTGCGTCGTGCCGCCGAGCCCGTCGGGGTCCCCGAAGGCCTTCAGCTGCGCGCCGTTGGCCGGTCGGGGCAGCAATCCCTTGGTCGAGGCGAAGGCCACGGCCGGTGCAATGCGATCGGCCTCGCCGAGGCTTTCGGCCTGGCGGGAGGCGCTGCCATCCGCGATCGCCGCCTGGTTGGCCGCTTCGGCTTTCCGGGCGGCCTCGGCCGCCTCCGCCGCCGCGGTCAGCTGGCCTTCGAGGTCGGCGATCAGGCCCTGCAGGCTGGTCGCGTGCTTGGCCAGTTCTTCCGATTTCGCCTGCTCTTCCGCCAGTTGCTGCTCGGAGCGGGCGCGGGCCTTGCGCTTGTCGTCGACCAGGAATTCGATCCGGGTCCGCTCCTCGGCGAGCGCGCTGGCATCGGCCCGCATGCGGTCGCGCTCGCGCGCCTGTTCGGTCTTCAGGGCGACCAAGTGCTGCAGGTCGGCCGCCAGCGCCTCCGCCTCCTCGCGCAGCTCCGGAACAACCGAGCCGAGCAGCATGGCGCTGCGCACCGAGGCGAGCGCGTCTTCCGGCCGGACGACGATGGCCGGCGGCGGCTTGCGGCCCATGCGCTGCAGGGCGCCGAGCACATTGGCCAGCACCCCCCGCCGCGCGATCAAAGAGGCGTGAACGGTCTTCTCCTCGTCGAGCAGACCGCCCATCCGCTGCTCGGCCTGATCGATCTGGCGCTCGAGGCCGCGTGCCCGTTCGCCGGTTTCGATCAGCGACTTGTTGAGCGCGGTGCGATCCTGGTCGAGCCGGTCCAGTTCGGCCCGCAGCGCCGCCTGGCGCTCCGACGTCACCGCGATATCGCGGGTAATGGCATCGAGTTCAGCGCGACGGGCCGCACGCTGCTGTTCGGTCTCGCTGAGGTCCGCACCGGCCGCGGCCTGCGGCGCGGGCGCTTCCTGCGCCCAGACGGGGAAGCCCGCCGATGCCGCGATGACCGTCACGACGGCGGCTCGCGCCATCGCGGGAACCACCTGTCGAGGCAACGCAGGGACCCAGTTTCGAAGCAAGAGCAGGCGCTCGACGGCTATGGCTGACTGAACAGCGGAGAGCTATGGCTGCGAAATCCTAACGGACCGTCAACCGTGATTGACCCATCGTAGCCTCGGATTGCGGCCGAAGCGCGACAGCTCATTCGCGATGATAGGGGTGGCCGGAGAGAATCGTCATGGCCCGATAGACCTGCTCCGCCAGCAGCATCCGCACGATCTGGTGCGGCCAGGTCATGGCGCCGAAAGCGAGCTTCAGATCGGCGCGCTTTCGGATCGCGTCGCCATGGCCGTCCGGACCGCCGATGGCGAAGACCAGGTCGCGGGCGCCCTGATCGCGCCAGTCCCCGAGGCGGCGCGCGAAAGCGGTGCTGCCGGGCGTCTCGCCGCGTTCGTCGAGGGCGACCAGAATGGCGCCATCGGGCAGGGCGGCGAGCAGGGTCGTGGCTTCCTGCGCCATCCGTTCGTCGGCGCGCGCGGCGCGGCTTTCCACGAATTCGCGGACGGAGAGTGTCAGGCCGAGACTACGCCCGGCCTGCGAGGCCCTGTCGACATAGCGATCGACGAGCGCGCGATCGGGGCCGGCTTTGAGCCGACCCACGGCGGCGATCATGATGCGCATCCTGCGACCTGCCGGATCCGGACTATTCGCGTGCCGGAGCCGAGGTCGGAGATGCCGCCGATTGCGGCTCTTCTGCCGACCACATCTTCTCGAGGTTATAGAAGGAACGAACCTCGGGACGGAAGATGTGCACGATCACGTCGCCCGCATCCAGCAGCACCCAATCGCAATGGGGCACGCCTTCGACGCGCGCGACGCGTCCGCCGGCTTCGGTGAGGTCGCGGCTGATATGTTCAGCAATCGAGCTGACATGTCGCTGCGACCGGCCCGTGGCGACGACCATATAGTCGGCCAAGGCGGATTTGCCGGCGATATCGATGGAGACAATATCCTCAGCCTTCGAATCTTCGAGGGTGGTGAGGATCGCTTTGAGAGCTTCGTCCGCCGCAATCTGCCGGCGCACGGCCACTCGGTGAGGCGCGCGTTGAATGGCGCCCTCAGGCTGCATTGCCGTCGTCAGTGGTCAGTCCTTTCGCCATGGGGCGTGCTTGGCCTTTTGGTTGGCCAGGAGCATCAGCGCTCCGCGCGACGCAAATCGTCGCAAAAAAGTACATAGGCACGACCCTGTGGCGCTTTCAAGACGCTACGGCGCTCTTCGTGCGCTTGGCGCGCAGTTCCGTCGAAGAAAGCGCGATCCGGGGCCCATGCAGGAAGGTCCAGGCTGGTGTCGGCGCTGTCGGAAGCTGAGCCGCGTCGCGTTCCCGCAGCCGGTCGCGACGGAGAGCGACCGCCGCCGGCGAGGCCGGGCCGGTAAAGGTGCTGCCCGGCCGGTCATAGACGGCGATCGGCATCAAGGCCGCGATCTGGCGCCAATGCCGCCAGCGGTGGAACTGGCGCAAATTGTCGGCACCCATGATCCAGACCAGATCGACATTCGGCAGGCGTTCGGAGAGGATCGCCAGCGTATCCGCGGTGAAACGCGTATTGAGCGTCGCCTCGATCGCCGTGACGTGGATCCGCGGATGGCGGGCCATGGCGCGCGCGGCGGCGACCCGGCGACCGAGGTCGTCGGGCGCGTGGCGCTTGAGCGGATTGCCCGGTGTCACCAGCCACCAGATGGCGTCGAGCTTCAGCCGGTGCAGCGCCATCAGGCTGACGGTCAGGTGACCCCGGTGCGGCGGATCGAAGGATCCGCCGAACAGGCCGATGCGCTGGCCAGGGGCCGCGAAAGGAAGCTTCAGGGCCGAACGGAGCGCCGGATCGACCACCACCTCGTTCTGGTCGGCCCCCGGCAAGTTCACGGCCGCGTCTGCCCGGCGCCGTTGACGCGGTACTTGAACGAGGTCAGCTGCTCGACACCGACCGGGCCGCGCGCATGCATGCGGCCGGTGGCGATGCCGATCTCGCCGCCGAAGCCGAACTCGCCGCCATCGGCGAATTGCGTGGAAGCGTTGTGGACGACGATGGCGGAATCGACTTCGGCCAGGAAGCGCGCTGCGGCGGCTGCGTCATCGGTGATGATGCCGTCGGTATGGTGCGAGCTGTAGGTCTCGATATGGTCGATCGCCTCATCGAGGCCGGCGACGACCTTCACCGAGAGGATCGCGTCGAGATATTCGGTCGACCAGTCCTGCTCGGTCGCAAGCGTGGCGGCCGGGAAGCGCTCGCAGACCTCGCGGTCGCCGCGGATGGCGCAGCCCGCCGAGACGAGCGCGTCCAGGACCGGCACCAGATGGGTGTCGAGAATCGCACGGTCGATCAGCATCGTCTCGGTGGCGCCACAGACGCCGGTCCGGCGCATCTTGCCGTTGACCAGCAACGTCTTCGCCATGGCGAGGTCGGCTCCGGCGTGGACATAGAGATGCACGATCGCCTCGAGATGGGCGAAGACCGGCACGCGCGCTTCTTCCTGGACGCGGGCGACCAGGCTCTTGCCGCCGCGCGGCACAATCACGTCGATGGCGCCGTCGAGGCCGGACAGCATGAAGCCGACGGCGGCGCGATCGCGGGTCGGCACCATCTGGATGGCGTCGGCAGGCAGGCCGGCGGCGACCAGCCCCTCGGCAAGCGCCGCATGGATGGCGGAGGACGAATGGAACGAGTCCGAGCCGCCGCGCAGGATCACGACATTGCCAGCCTTGAGGCAGAGCGCGCCGGCATCCGCCGTCACGTTGGGACGGCTCTCATAGATGACGCCGATGACGCCGAGCGGCGTGCGCACACGCTCGAGATGCAGGCCGTTCGGGCGATCCCAGGCGGCGATCACGGTGCCGACGGGATCGGGCAGGGCGGCGATCTCCTCGATCGCGGTGGCGATGCCCTCGATGCGGGCCGGCGTCAGCGTCAGGCGGTCGAGGAAGGAGGCGAGCGCGCCTTCCTGCTGCATCGCCGCGACATCCTTGGCGTTGGCCGCGAGGATGGCGTCGGTGCGGGCGCGGATGGCGGCGGCCATCGCGGCCAGCGCCGCGTTCTTGGTTTCGGCCGGAGCCAGCGCCAGGCGTCGGGCCGCGGCACGGGCGCGGCGGCCGATTTCCAGCATCACGGTCTCGACCGTCTCGGTGTTCTCGCTGAGGAGGGACGTCGTCATGATGGGTTCCTATTCGCCACGCAGCGCCATGTCGTCGCGATGGACCATGGCCGCCCGGCCGGCAAAGCCGAGAATGGTTTCGATTTCCTTGGTGTTGCGGCCGGCGATCCGCTCGGCATCGGCGGCGTCATAGGCGACGAGACCGCGCGCGATCTCCTCGCCGTTCGGCCCCTGCACGATGATCGCGTCGCCGCGCTGGAACCGGCCTTCGACCCGGCGCACGCCAGCCGGCAGCAGGCTCTTGCCGGTCCGGAGCGCCTTGACCGCGCCCTCGTCGATGACCAGCACGCCGCGCGTCTCCAGATGGCCGGAGATCCATTTCTTGCGCGCGGTGACGGGGTTTACCTCGGGCAGGAACCAGGTCGCCTTGGCGCCCTCGGCGATCCGCTTCAGCGGGTTCTGCGGCTTGCCGAGTGCGATCAGCATGGCGGCGCCGGCCACCGTCGCGATCTTCGCCGCCTCGACCTTCGTCTTCATGCCACCGCGCGAAAACTCCGAGCCGGCGCCGCCGGCCATCGCCTCGATCTCGGCGGTAATGCGCTCGACGATGGGGATGAAGGTGGCGTTGGGATCGGCATGCGGCGGCGCGGTGTAGAGCCCGTCGATGTCGGAGAGCAGCACCAGGAGGTCGGCGCCCATCATCGAGGCGACGCGGGCGGCGAGGCGATCATTGTCGCCATAGCGGATCTCGCTGGTGGCGACCGTGTCGTTCTCGTTGATGACGGGGATAGCGCCGAGTTTCAGCAGCGTGCCGATGGTCGAGCGGGCGTTCAGGTAGCGCCGCCGCTCCTCGGTGTCGCCCAGCGTCAGCAGGATCTGTCCCGCCTTCAGATCGTGCCGGCCGAGCATCTCGGAATAGGCGCGGGCGAGCGCGATCTGGCCGACGGCGGCCGCCGCCTGGCTCTCCTCCAGCTTCAGCGCGCCCTTGGGCAGACCGAGCACGCCGCGCCCGAGCGCGATGGCGCCGGACGAGACGAGCAGCACCTCGCGCCCACCGGAGGCCAGCGCCGCGACGTCGTCGACGAAGGCGGCGAGCCAGTCCTCGCGCAGCCGGCCCGTCGCGCGGTCGACCAAGAGGGCCGAGCCGACCTTGACGACGATACGGCGGAAATTCTCCGGCTTGAGCTTAGCCGCGATGTCGGCGGTCTGTTCCGCGATCATGCTCATTTTGTCTGTGCTCTTCGATCCGATGGGGGCGGTCCCCCGTTGCAAGGCTCAATGCGGTAAGGCGATTGAGCGTCACGGTCGCCAGGGCTCGTCCTTGGCGCTCGGATGCAGGTTCGGGTCTTCCAGCTTGCCCTCGTCGATGATGCGCCCGATCGTGCGGAGCGCGCCTTCCATGCCGATCCGGGTCGCGGCCGAAAGCACGAGAGGCGTCTGCCCGGAGGCCTTCGCCAGTTCGCGCTTGATCCGCTCGAGCTCGTCCTCGGGGATGGCGTCCGCCTTGGACAGCGCCACCACTTCGCGCTTCTCGGCCAGCACGTCGCCATAGGCCTCGAGCTCGCCGCGCACGACGCGGTACGCCTCGACCGGATCTTCCTGGGTGCCGTCGACCAAGTGCAGCAGCACCCGGCAGCGCTCGACATGGCCGAGGAAGCGGACGCCGAGGCCGACGCCCTCATGCGCGCCCTCGATCAGGCCGGGAATGTCGGCCAGCACGAATTCGCGGCCGTCGCTGCGCACGACGCCGAGGTTCGGATGCAGCGTGGTGAAGGGATAGTCGGCGATCTTCGGCTTGGCGGCGGTGACGGCGGCGAGGAAGGTCGACTTGCCGGCATTGGGCAGGCCGACGAGGCCGGCATCGGCGATCAGCTTCAGGCGGAGCCAGATCCAGCGCTCCAGGCCCTCGAGGCCGGGATTGGCCCGGCGCGGCGCCTGGTTGGTCGAGGTCTTGAAATGCGCGTTGCCGAAGCCGCCATTGCCGCCGCGGGCCAGCTGGACGCGCTGGCCGACATGCGTCATGTCGGCGATCAGCGTCTCGCCGTCCTCGTCATAGATCTGGGTGCCGACCGGCAGCTTCAGGGTGACGTCGTCGCCCTTGCCGCCGGCGAGGTTGCGGCCCATGCCGTGCACGCCGACCTTGGCCTTGAAATGCTGCTGGTAGCGATAGTCGATCAGCGTGTTCAACCCGTCGACGCATTCGGCCCAGACGTCGCCGCCCCGGCCGCCATCGCCGCCGTCCGGCCCGCCGAACTCGATGAATTTTTCCCGACGGAACGAGACGCAGCCGGCGCCGCCGTCGCCGGAGCGGATATAGACCTTGGCTTCGTCGAGAAATTTCATTTTTTAAACTCGTAGTGACGCGCGCGCGTCAGGGCTGTGTCGATATGCGCAAGATCGCGGCCAAGCGCAAGGTTATGCTGGATCGAGCGGCCAATGATCTCGAATCCGAGCCGCTTCTGGATGGCGAGCGAACGCTCGTTGCCCTCGAACACGCCGGACTGGATCTCGGTGATGACCGGATTGGCGAAGGTGTCGTCGACGAGGGCGGCCACCGCCTCGCTCATGTAGCGCTTGCCCCAATGGGCCTGCGCCAGCCAGTAGCCGAGGATCGGCCGCGTGCCGGCGGCGCGCAGCGAAATCAGCCCGATCATGCCGTCGCGATCGATGGCGTAGACCTGCTCGGCGCTGACCGGACGCTGGGCCCGTTCCCAGGCGAGGAAGCGCTCGGCCTCGTCGAGGCTGTAGGGGTAGGGAACGCGCGCCAGCCAGCGCGTGACCTCGTAATCGCCGAGGCTCGCGGCGATGGCGGGGCCGTCGTCGGGCCGGAGCGGGCGCAGCAGCACGCTCGCCGTGGGGATCGTCTTCTCAGGCAGCATGGCTCGTATCGTCATCGTCGCTCGTCCTTGTCTTCGAGGCGGCAGGCGCTGAATCCGCGCCCCTTGTCGCGCTGAAATCCGTCGCCGCCGTGGCGCCCCAGGATTTCAGGCTCTGCCAGACCCGTCGCTCGAGCACGAAATGCTCGACCGGCACCGCGCCGCGCGCCGCCAGCGATCGCACCATGCCGGTATCGCGGAACTGGAAGCCGCATTTGGCGACCACCCGGCGCGCCGCCGTGTTGGTGACGCGAACCGAGCACCAGAGCCGCTCGACCCGGCCGGCGTCGAAGGCATGGTCGATCGTCGCATGGGCGATCTCGGTGCCGAAGCCTTCGCCCCAGAACCGTTCCGCCACGAAGAAGGAGAGCGCGTGGCCGCCGGGCCGGGTGGCGCTCGGCCGATGCAGGCCGGCGCCGACGACGCCGCCGGATCGCGCCAGAACGGCGACATGCGCGGCCATGCCGTCGCCGGCACGATCCTCGGCGATCCAGGCCTCGGCGTCGGCGCGCCGATAGGGATGGGGCACGGTCACGAGATGGCTCGCGACGCGCGGATTGTCGATCGTGGCGGCGAGGATTGCCGCGTCCTCCGTCCTGGGCCGCCTGAGGATCAGCCGCGCCGTCAGGACGCTCCGTTCTTCGTCTTCGCTTGCCTCGTCCGCATCGTGGTCCCGCATTGGTGCCTCCCATCGGGCCAAAGAAAAGGGGGAGATGGTGTCCCATCTCCCCCTGATCACTTGCGGATCACTTTGCCGTTCGGTCGGCCGGGTCTGATGCGACACCGGCGTTCCTTGGAAAAGCCGGTTATTCTGCAGCCTCCAGCGCCGCCGGGGCGACGGAGACGTAGGTACGGCCATTGGCTTTCTTACGGAAGGATACGTGTCCGTCCGTGGTGGCGAAGATCGTGTGATCCTTGCCGAGGCCAACGCCGGTGCCCGGATGCCACTGCGTCCCGCGCTGGCGCAGGATGATGTTGCCGGAAATGACGGCTTCGCCGCCGAACTTCTTGACGCCGAGACGGCGACCCGCGGAATCGCGACCGTTGCGCGAAGAACCGCCTGCCTTTTTGTGTGCCATGATCGAACTCCCGATCCGTTGTTAGGGGCGCGCTAGGAAGCGCGGCTCAGCGATCTTCGCCGGACTTCAGCTCTGCCTGGTCGACCTTGGCGCGCGGCGGCTTGCCGGCGAGAAGCTCGGAGGCCTGCTGGACCCACTCTTCACGAACAACCCGGCCACGCAGGGCGAGTTCTTCATCATACTTGGCGATGTCGGCATCGGTCCAGGCGGCAATCTGCTCCCAGGAGGTGATGCCGGCGGCGCGCAGCTTCTTCTCGATGGTCGGGCCGATGCCCGAGATCAGCGAGAGGTTGGAGCTGTCGAGCCCGCCGCTGACGAGGGCAGCCGGTGCTGCGTCGGTCGCGGGTGCCGCAACCTTGGCCTTGGCCTTGGCCGGCTTCTTGCCGGATGCCTTGGCGCCATTGGTCAGGATCTCGGTGATCCGGACGATGGTCAGGTGCTGGCGATGGCCGCGGCTGCGCTTGGAATTCTGACGGCGACGCTTCTTGAAGACCAGGATCTTGCGCGTGCGCATCTGATCGATGATCTCGGCCGAAACCGAAGCGCCTTCGACGAAGGGGGCACCGATGGTGACGCCGGCTTCGCCGCCGACGAGGAGGATCTCGCCGAAGGTAACCATATCGCCGGGCGCTCCTTCGAGCAGCTCGACTTCCAGTTCGTCATTGGCGGCAACCGAGTACTGCTTGCCACCCGTCTTGATGACTGCGAACATTGTTCTATCCAGTTGTTCAGCGTGACCTCGAAGGGCCCGCTTCTTCAGTCAGGGTTCATGAAATGGAAATGGCGCAGCCAGAAGCCACGCCGCCATTCCGGGCGCACTTATAGGGATGGAGCCCCACCTGTCAAGCGAAACAGGGCGTCCGAAACGCCGAAAATCAAGCGCAGCGCGGGCGTGAGGCGAGGTCGTCGGCCATGGATTCTGTCGCCCGGCGAGCGGGCGAGCTGAGCACTTTCTTCTGCGGGCCGCTTCTTCGGGAACCTCCGATGTCGGCCGTCGGCCGGCCGGTTCGGCATTGCTGCGTCATGACGGGCTGTGCGCGTGGGCGGATGCCCGCCTTGCACGGCTGGATGTCCACAAGCCGTGGGAAAGGCAGCGAAGGGACTTGTCATCGCCTGCCGACCCATGTATCAGGCCAATCGCGCTGACAGCGCCACCGCGGAGAGGTGGCAGAGTGGTCGATTGCACCGCACTCGAAATGCGGCATACTCGCAAGGGTATCGGGAGTTCGAATCTCCCCCTCTCCGCCATTTAACTCTTTCATCTATCTGATTTATTTAATCTTTTCGCATCAACTGGCGTACCGGCCCATCATCAAGCCCATCAGTCAGCCGGCGTGGATCGTTGATCGTGTGCCCTATTGCCAAATGTAATTGCGTGAGGCACATAGGGTTTGCCTGATCTTGCTTGATCAGAGTGCATCTTAGCTGCGCAGGACGTGCGGCGGGTGATTTCTTCCCACCATTGGTTGGATGGATCCCTGCGTATGTCCACGTCACCACAATTTAGTCTCCCCTTTGGGGATGGCCAAGATCATTCCCCGGAAACGACGATTAATCCCGTTTCTGTGAGAGGGCGCTCGCCAACGTCTGTTGGTCCGCCCACACCGAAAGCAATTAGTCCGAAATCAAAGCCATCAGCCTCTCAGGATGTACTAGCTGTTTCGGCGTCGGCCGCAACGCAACCCCATCCAAAGGCTGTGACTTACGTCTCCGTTCGGCAACTCGCATCGCGGCTTTCCGTGAGCGTGCCGACGATTTGGCGCTGGGCGGCCACTATGCCCGATTTTCCAAAGCCGATTAGCCTATCGCCCGGGACGACACGTTGGGATCTGCATGAGATCCTCGCCTTCGAGGCCGCCCGTCGCGAGTCTTCGCGATGCTGAGCCGACCGGAACGCAAGCCTTCGCGTATCAATCACTCGCCCAAGAAGGCCCGGCAGAATTGGGTGTACGAGTTCGCCGAGGTCGTTGATCTCTATCAGGTCCACCCGAATACGGTCCGCAACTGGATCAAGCAGGGGCTGCCTCATATCCGAAACGGCAAGAAGCGTCTGTTTCGTGGCGAGGACCTCAATACGTTCCACAGCAGGGGACGCGAGCGCCGGAAGTTCTCCTGCCGGCCGGGCGAGCTCTTCTGCGTCCGCTGCAAACAGCGTCATTCGCTCGTAGGGCGTCGCGTTTCGTTTCACTGGACGAGCCCGGTCGCTGGTCTTCTCGATTGGGAATGCCCTGACTGTCGTAGGCGCAATGTGACCCACATGACGCACGCCGGCTATGACCGCCTGACCAAGGCGGGCGTCAATCTCAGCAGCGACATCGACGATTAGGGCTCATCTCTCGTCCCTGCTCAACTTGTGATGAACAACCCCTAAATTGGTTCACTGGCATGACTGTTGAAAACGACATCCTGCGCTTTCACTACCGTCGCTACATGGAGCACGCCAAAGGCTATTCCCCGAAAACGATCGACAGCCATCTGCGGGCCATCGTCAGTTTCGATCAGTTCCAGCGTGGTCGCGACTTCGGAACGATCACCACGGATCAGATCATCTCCTTTCGGAAACACCTTCTTGAAAAGTCGTCCGAGGTGACGGGAAGGGTGCTTTCCGCGTCCACCATCGTCCACACCCTGGGTGCGCTGAAGGACTTCTTTCACTGGTTGGCCGAAACGGGGTTCCCGAAGTTTGACCGGAGCGCGATCGACTACTTCACGCCACCGAAGCGCACCGAGCTTAACGCTCGCACTCGGCCGCGCCGTCCTATCGCCACCCCTCAGGATGTCGCCAGGATGATTGAGGCAACGCCGCGCGACACTCTGGAAGGACTCCGCGATGCCGCCGTGATCTCGATTGTCTTCCTGACCGGGATTCGGGTTGGTGCGCTCATCTCTCTCAAGATCAAGCATGTTCGTCCCGACGCACGCCAGATCGATCAGGATTCCGACGAGGTCCAGACCAAGTTCGGCAAGAACCAGGTGACGACGTGGTTCTCGGTCGGCGAGCCGTACGAGACCATCCTTCTCGAGTGGCTGGAGGTTCGCAAAGCGGCCGGCGCGACGGACGAGGATCCGCTCTTTCCTAGGAAGCACTCGGCGTTCGGGAGCCATTCCGAGGAACAGGATACGGAGCTGCCCTGGGTCTCGTCACGGCCGATCAACGAGATCTTCAAGAAGGCCTGTCGCGAAGCCGGGCTTCCCTACTTCAATCCGCACTCCATCCGGAACACACTGACCCGCATGGCGCGCACCGTGTGTCGGACGGATGAGGAGAAGAAGGCCTGGAGCCAGAACCTCGGCCACAAGCACATGCGGACGACCGACGAAAGCTATGGCCACGTCGACACCGATCGCCAGCATGAATTGCTGGTGGCACTGCGCTCGCGGAGTGGCAAGCGTCAGAAGGACGAGGCGCTGGTGGAGGCCATTCTGGCCGCTTCCGACGCCGTGAAAGACGCGATCGATGTCATCCTGCGCACGCAGATGCCGTTCCTCGGTACTGCTTCCTAAGCGGCCTCGTCGCGAATTCTTCTATAGGCTTCGGGCCCAAGAAGACGACTAACCACCAGCGCCCGCACTCGCAGGCGCTGGTGGTTGCTTTGAGGCACCGGGTCCGTGGAACTTGCATGCCATGGCGGGGACCAAATTACCTCGCCTGCCGGCGACCCAATCAGGGCCTCTGTAGCTCATCTAGGATGATGGCCGCGTTCTCCTGTCATGAGCGGGCTGCTCCGAGGTGGCGCGTAACTGTGGCTCGACACACCCGCAGTTCGGGGGCAACGAAGAGCGAGCTACGCCTCCTCATGCCAAGGGGCTTCCCTGACGATTCGGGCGACCGTGCTGACGCCGATGCCGAGTTTCGGCGCGGCCGCGGTGGAGGTGGCCCAGTACGTGCTGGCGGCGACGCAAGGCGCGGTCCTGCCATTGGTCCCGTACCTCGATACCCTGCGCTGGGAGTTCATCGTCGTTGCTCTCGGAGGGATCGCGGACGATCTACGCTCCGCTCGACGACTTGCGGCGAGGGCGGCGATGATCGGCGGGCTGTTCACCGGGATCGCCACCAGCCCATGGATTCGAGCGGCGCTGCGCTACGGAGCCGTCGCTCTGGCTGTGTTCCTGCTTTTGCTTCGGCGCTCCGGGGAGCGAGCAGGACGCCTCTCCGAACGCCTTGAAATCACGGGCAATGCCAATGACGTCCAACGCCGGATGCTGGAAACGGCGGCTCGCCGTCCTTGCTTTCCGCCACTCTCGGCAGGATCAGGCAGAACGTGTTCCCCCGCGGATTGGCGCAAGGTTTCCCTGCCCAACGACTGTCGTGCCATGGAACACGGACAGAAACGTGCATGGTGGGCAAGCGTCTTGCTCCGGCGAACATTGGCATTCCTTCCTGCAGGGCAGTCGCGCGCTGCCTCAAGTATCAAAAAACCGCCTGCAGAAGTAATAGGCGAGACGATCTTTAAAGTTTATAATGTTGTCTTCAACGGTCATGATCTCACAGTGAGCGGTGCCGCCGTTCGTCGGTCCTCTGAGGCCCCGGCCAACCATCTGCATGTAGAGTACGGGGCTGAAGACAGGTCTTGAGATTAGGACCATGTCGGCCTTGGGAGCATCAAAGCCAGTCGTCAGCACACTGTGATTGCAGATTACCCGTAGATCGCCGGCACGGAACCGTCTTGTGAAATGCTGCCTCGCAAGTCGGTCCGTCTGTCCGCTGACCGCGGCGGCAGGACAACCCGCAAGATGCAGCCTCGCTGCAAGGTACTGCGCGTGGGCGACGGAGTTGGCGAAGAGGAGGATGGACTCTGCCCTGCTGTTTGCGATGGCTCCAATGATCAGATCGTTCCGGTCGGTGTCTTCGCCCATTCGATCCACGACGCTGTCAGGCAGCTCCCCAAACGTGTCGACGTGCTGTTGTTCGCGTTCTGTCAGGGTGATCGGCCTGTCGTAGCGAAGGGGGCGATAGCTTCGGTCCGCGAGCACGCCCATCTCGGAGAGCTTGTCGTGAAGGCCGGCTTGGTCGGCGGGGAACCAGCGACGGTCAAAGCGCGCCGCAAGCCGCTCGGACTCGTCCTCATTGTACCCGCGCCATGGCGTTGCGCTGAGGCCGAGAACGGGCGCTTCACGCTCCCGCGCACGCTCGCTGCCGACCTGAACATCGAGCCATCGCAACAGGTCGGTGTAGCTCGAGGTTATCGCGTGATGGCACTCATCGATGACGATGATCCCCGTTTGAGCGACCCACGCGAGTTCCGGACGACCGCTTCTGCTGCTCAAGGTTTGGATGCTTGCGATCACTACGGTTGGCTCGTCACCCTCCGGCGGTGACGGGTTTCGCTGCCCCCCCCACAGCCGCACGATACGAAGATCTTCGCCGGGCTCTCCCACATTGACCCAGAGCTGGCGAAAGCACTGGACCGCCTGCTCGCACAGTTCATCGGTCTGGGCTATCCAGAGTGCGGTACGGCGTCCATCTCCCTTCAAGACGAGCCGCACGACAGCCTCAGCAGCGACACGCGTTTTGCCGCCGCCTGTAGGCAGGCTGACCACAGCCCGGCGGCGGCCAGTGCCTGTGTCGAGAAGCGAGCCTATGCTCGTCAGGATATCTTCCTGGTAATCGTGAAGCGGTGGCAGGTGGATCGGCCCGCTTACAGAGATTTCTGCATCTCTGCGGCCGCCGACCGAAGAAGCAAACTCGATCGGGAAGCCAAGCTGTTGCACAAACAGGCGCGATTGCTCTCCACCCCATCGATTGGGAGGCGCAAGTCCTTGAAGCTCGAGTGCGTTCCTGAGCCTGCTGAGGAGCGTCGGTCCGTGAACCGCCAGTGCCAGTCTGGCAAGGCTCTCCGGATCGACATCGTTCCCAACTGCTTGACGGGTAGCAGGAGTGAGGGTCCCGAGGAGGTTCTCGAGATCACCACCGATCGCCTTCAGCAACCTGAGCTCAAGCGATTTCTCTTCTCGAACTGCCTTGCGTGCCTCGTCTGACCGCCGATCCATGATCCGGGAAAGGATTTCTTCCAGATCTGCCCCGTCCTGAATGATCCCGTGGCGCGCAAGACAACGAAGTAGCAGTTCGATGCTCTCCTTTCGGCCACGAATGCCGAACTGCTCACTATCAATGAGAAATGCGCCGTCTGCGTCCATCCCGACCGTCACTGCTCGACTGAAGGGTCCGACGCTTTCTTCAAGGCCGCTGACCCAGACGGCCAGTACTGTTCTGAGGACATCAGCGCCTTCCGGTACTGCCGCCAACTCCGGGAAAAGGTCGAGAAGGTAGGACGGCGCTGACAGACGCTTCGCGAATGACATCGAGGGCCCAGTGCCAAGCTCGATTGCGCCGGCTGCTACCCACGCCGAAGCAACATCCTCGGACAACAAAACAATCCTGCCATCATCGAGATCGTGCCCTACGCTCGGATCGGACGTCACATAGATGTCCGACAATGGGAGCGCGCCGTCGGCGCTGGGCAAGTTTGCGGGAATGGCTCCTTCAGCATGCGCCATCTCCCAAACTGGCCGAAGTGCCTTGAAGCCGCTTTTTCGCTCCGCGAGTGATTTGAATACCTCTTCCCAGAAACGCGCGGCGGCTTCTCGCGTGAGTTTGGCCCTGCTCCACGCAAAGCGTGATCCTAAGTCCGTCTCAGCGTCTCTCGCTCGGAGAAAACCGTCTACAGCTTTGAAACCGGGGGCTTCAACTCCATCCAAGATTTCAGCAAGTTCGGGGGGGATGCACTTCAACGGCACTACGAGGTTGCCGACACGTATCCGTCCATGCTCCGTCAGCCAGAAATAAGCCGGATGCGGTGCTGTCACCTTTGGGTATGAGTCCGGACGTGTCGGGTGGACGATTGTTACCTTGAACGCACCTTCGGCAGCTTGCGGGATTGCACTCAAGAGCATCTGGCTCAAATGTGCAGAACTTGCCGAAGGCAGCACGGGGAGAAGCCGCCAGCCGGGTGGCATTCGGATCGAATAGCTGGAAGTCTTGGGCAAGTATCGCGGCGTGCTGCCAGAGTGCTTCCTGCAGACTTCGTCGAAGGCAGGGCTCAACAACCGGAAGTAGTCCGTGAGATTCGGATCGCCTCGATCCACGGACTCCTCGGCACTAGGGAATTCCGTCAGCCATTCATTTGGAGCCGAGGCTTCGATCTCCTGCCGGAACTGCGGATCCATGACATGGTCATCGGGAAAACCCGCGGGGTTCACCCATACAACCAGTAGGTTCCTGCTTGTCCACTTTCCCGAAACCGCGCGAAATTTGAGCCGCTCCACATCAAGGTCATCGATGTAGTCTTGCCTCGCCTCCTGCTGTGCAGAGGCGATGTTGTGCCAGAAGTTCTCCCAGTCTTCCGCCCGATCGGATTCCTCCGCTGTCGTTAGGGATGTTTCCAGGATGTCGGACCACGCCGCTGCCGCCAGTTCGGTGACGTGCAACTGATTTATCAGGATGTCTCGGCTCTGCTTGTCCGAAGCAATTTCTTCAGCGACTGCTAGGAAGCCTGCGGGCGGAGCCGACCCGGATACGATCACTGCCTCGGAAGGGGTGGCCAAGTGCCCGTCCGCAGTTGGGATCAGGCGTGCCTCAGGAACGCTGAACAACCCGTGTTTGTAGTTTTCCTGCAGGAGGCGACCAACGAACGCCAAGGCATTTCTCGCCAGAGCGAGATCGGTATTCGCGATGCAGTTTAGCCATTCATCGGCGGGCGGCTTCGCGAGGACCTGCATGTCCCGGCGCCGCGCTTCCTCGATGAGCGCCTTCAAACGCGAGCCCCTTGCCTCGGAGGAGTAGCAGTCCGGATGCAGATAGCGTTCTCTCGCATCCGCGCCTGCTAGGTCGGCCCACGATCTGCAGATTTCCGTGTTCTCAACAAAATGCCGAACAAGCTTGCTTGGTTTGCGCGGGATACCGTTCACGTCAGGCAACACCTCAGACGAAACGATTTTGTCCCAAAGAGACCGAACAAGGGGTACGGCGATTTCGTCCTGTCGTTCCGGTTGACGCGGGAACGCACTTACTGCGGCCCCGCAGTCCTCGGCTGTCGACAGCGCAGTGAGAGAGCCGCTAATCAGATCAGCCGCTGCCAGCATTATCGCTTCGTTCCATGGTCCCCTGATCAGGTTGGTCCTGTCACTGTTGAGCTTCCAAGGAGCATTGAGAATGCCCGAAGTGCGGCTCTGCGTTTCGGTCGGGAAGAACGCCCAGAAGCGACCAGCCTGTTCACGACCACCGACCGGCACGGCCCAAGACAGTGGCACCTGCTCCCTCGCCTGGATGTGAGTTGCGTCGGAGCGCGCGGCCTGGCTTTCGACCTTTGCCGAAGCCTCGAAGACCTTCCATCGGGCCTCGTTGGTTCCGTCACCCACAACGGCAAATCCGTCTTCAAACCGCTTGGTCAAGAGACGGGGTGCAGCCCCTTCAACTTCAAGCTCGAGGGAGATAGCCGAGGGCAAGAACAACAGGAACTCTGCCGGAAAATCGGCAATTTCCTGGCTCAGTCGATCGAATGCGGCGTCATCCGATATCTCCGCCGAGACGACCGTGGTCGCCCAGCTCCACCTGCTTGTACTGAAGAGTGGACTGCTTTCGGCAGCAGGGTCCAGTACCTCAGCAAGTCGCATGCCAGGGGCGGGTGCGTTCTTGGCAAGACCAAGATGTCCACGAATGCGATCACGGCACGCTTCGGGGTCGAAGCGCAGTCCTACTGATCTGGATGTCAGGTCAACGCGACCGCCCAGTTTAAGCAGCGACTTGAACCCGATCCCAAATCGCCCAATTTGATTGCCGCGCTTGGGGGAGCTGCGCGCATTAAGGAGCGCTACGATTCCCGGTTCATCCAAGGCGGCGCCGGTGTTAGCTGCCTCCAACCGATTGGGGGAAAGGCGGACATGGATCCGGCCTTCGGGCTCCGCGGCCTCAAGGATCGCGTCGGCAGCGTTCTGCACCAGTTCGAACAACTGACGATAGGCGTATCCACCCGACAGGACCTCGTTCTCGGTCTCGAAATGCTCGGCCGCGTCCCGGGGTTGTGCCTCGTAGGCCTTAAGGCGCTTCTGGCATTCGTCGTGAACGAACTCTGCTAGCTGCTTTAGATCGGAGTCTTGGCTGCGAATATCCATGCACGCCTCAAAATCCCTAAGGGAAACATCTGCGTAGGCTGTTCCCACCCGCCCTCACCACGTTTGCGAGACTAGCCGCGAGAGATGGAGGGCGACAACAACTTACGAGAGCATCGGTGTCGCTTTTGGTCTGCCCCCTGAAAGTTCTCTCATCGCATTGGTCAAGCTGGTTGATCGGGCTTTGCGCACACGCCGGGTTCATGGTTCTCTCCGCGGTCGGTCTCGGTGGATCGCCGCGTGTTGGCGTCAGATTGTCGGATCAACCGAAGCGATCCTCGTGGTTGCCGAAAGCACCGCATTTCCAGGGACGGCTTGATCCGCGCCAAGCGACGCGATCCACCAGAAGCCAGGATTAAACACCTCGCCACTTAGGTTCGTACCGAGGTGTTGTTCCGTGAAACAGCGTCGGCTGCGGGGGCAAGGCTTTTGACGAAGAATTTGTCAAAAGACTCGACGGGCCGCTAGCTCGCACCTAGCTTTTGACATCATGGCTGTCAAAAGGCGCCTTCAGTGAACATGACGGAACTCCTGACCGAGGCGGACGACGAGCGCGTGACCGCGCGTTTCGTCCGTTTCCTTGTTGCCGAGGGTGTCATCCCGCCGCCGCGCGGCGGTCGCGCCAATGCTGACTATGGCGCGGATCACCTCAACGGAATCCGACGTTACCTGTCGTTGCGTGGTCTCGGCCTGTCCGCCGCAAGGGTGAAGGAGATTGTCGCGGGCGCCGCCGATATCGGCATACCCGTGCTGATCGCGCCCGGGATCACCCTGATCCTCGACCCGAAGAAGCTCGAGCGGCCGCTGAAGCCGGAACAGATCGCTGAAGCGCTCAAACGAACTCTTAACCTGATCGCCCCGGAGGATGACACCGATGCCTAGCTCTCTCGAGTCCGGCCAGCTTGCCACGCGATATTTTGGGGGGGATGCTCCGGAAGGCTCCAGGATCCCTCTTGTCGGTGAGCGGATGCGGATTCTCATCCGTGGCGGACTGGCGCTTGTCACCCGCGAGCAGCGCTTCCAAAATGGTGAGGAGACCTCCATCGAGGCGAGCATCACCTTCCCCGTGCCGGTCCATGCAACGCTTTGTCGGCTGTCGGCTCAGGTCGGCGAGCGCGTGCTGATCGCCCAGGCCCAGCTGCGCCAGCAGGCGCGAGAGACCTATGAGCACGCGGTCGATGAGGGGAAAGCCGCGATCCTGCACGAGGAGTTGGTACGAGGCGTCCATATGCTATCGATCACCCATATCCCTCCGGGTGAAGAGATCACGGTCAGCCATAGTTGGATTCTGCCCCTCGCGTCGCAAGGAGCGGGCAAGGCGCTCCTGCGTATCCCGGTCACTCTGGGCGACGTCTAT
Organism: Kaistia granuli DSM 23481; assembly: GCF_000380505.1. Lineage (GTDB taxonomy): Bacteria > Pseudomonadota > Alphaproteobacteria > Rhizobiales > Kaistiaceae > Kaistia > Kaistia granuli. The sequence goes on from NZ_AQYH01000007.1 coordinate 119,695, forward strand.
GGCCGCTCGCCGTTCAGCGACGCTGACGACCTCGTGACGTCGCCCCATGTCGTCCATGAAGCGGAGATCGAAGTCGATGCTGGCGGCGCGCATGCAGAGGTGCGAGGCTTGGCCAAAGGCACGACCAGGCTGCGGCTCGACGCGCCGGTCGATATCCATCTCTCCGGCGACATCTGGGGCTTCAGCAATGGCCGCGCGGCTGATGGGCGAGCCGTCGCGATGTCAGTGGTGCCCCATGCCGTCGATGCCGTTGAAATCACCGCCGCTGTTCTGGTCGACCGATCCGGCTCGATGGCGAGCGGTGCCTCCCTGCGAGGCCGAGGCGGCGCGGCGACGAAACATGAGGCGGTCAAAGCTGGCCTCGCCGGCGCGGCGCAGGCGCTGAAGCCTCGCGATCAGGTTGAGCTTTGGCAGTTCGACAACGCCTGTGAGCGTGTATCCGGGCCCGACATTCCGTTGGGCATGGCTGTCGGGAAGCTCGGAGAACCACAGGGGGGAACCGATATCGGCGGGGCGCTCGCCCGTGTTGTCGGCGGTTCCGAGGCCGGGGAAATCATTCTCGTCACCGACGGGCTGAGCCATGCCCTCGACGTTCAGGCTCTCGCCAACAGCGGACGGCGGTTCACGGTGGTCCTGGTCGGTGACGATGCGCTTGAGGCCAATGTCGGGCGGCTCGCTGCGCTCACTGGCGGGGAGATATTCCTCGTGACCGGAGCAAACGATCCTGCTGCGGCGGTGCAAGCGGCCATCGCCTCGGTCAGGCGGCCGGCAACGACGTTCGCAACGGGCACCTGGCCGTTCGAGACGGTCTCAACCTTTGTTGGCGGCGCGCTGGTAAGCGCTGAATGGTCTGGCGAGAAGGTTGCGGTTGAACCGTCCGGATTCGATCAGGCCGTCGGCGCCATGGCCGCAGCGATCGCATTGCCCAGACTTTCTGAAGAGCAAGCGGCGACGGTCGCGACCGGTCACGGCATTGTCTGCCATCTGACCAGCCTGGTCCTGGTCGACGAAGCTGGTGCGGTTCAGGAGGGATTGCCCGCTCAGCGCAAGATCCCGCTGATGGTCGTAGACGCACTCCGCGAGGCGCCCAGCTATCTGGCCTTTGAAGCGCCCAGCCATTTGGCTCCTGTCCAAGCTCAAATGCGGCACCCGACGCTATTCGCGAGGCTTGCGTCCAATCGCCCGGCAGACTCGGAATCCGTCTCCTTGCTTCGTCGTGTCGCTCCGGCGGCGAGGTCCCCCGCTGCCATGGCGGCCCGAATCGATTGGGCTCTCGATCCTGACACCTTGCGCCGGGGCGAGTTGAGCCGATTGCCGGCCGGCATTGCCGATCGCGTGCGGGAGGCGGCAAAGGTTCCTGAAGTGTTGGCGCTGAGCGGGCCCGGGCGCGAAGCGACAGCTATTGTCCTGGCGCTCATGGCACGGTCGCTCGGCATGTGGAAGCGGTCCGCGGCGCGGGTTGCTCGGTCGGTGCTCAAGGGCCTTGATCGAGAGGCCGTGGAGCGCGCTGCGACTGCATTGGGGCTTTAGCCTGTCATTATCCGTGTCGCTTCGGAAGGAATTCACCGTCGCGGCCGGTTCGGCGTCGGGGCATGGATGCCCCGGTTCCCATGGTCGCGCCGACATGGTGCAGCCTTGTCCTGCGGTGTGGTGCAGACCGGCTTGCCGCGGACGACGCCGTGAAGGACGAGGTCGGTCATCAGCCGCTCGTCCGTGCAGCGCGAGACGGTCAGACCTCGCGTGCCCATACATCTCCGGCGAAGACACGCTCGATCTCGGGCTTCAGCGTCAAGTCCCGCTTCGCCCGCGCCGAAAGCTTCTCTGGATCGACGCGCTTGACGACATGGTCGCGGTAGGTCGACGGGGCGATCAGCAGCACATTGCAGATCGGCTCGACACATGCGCCTCGCGGTGATCGTCGCGAAACGCGATCATCGTTTGAATGGTCGGTCGAGCTCCGCATGGGCAAAATAAGCGGAAGCCTTGCGCAGGATCTGGTTGGCCTGACGAAGCTCCCGGTTCTCCCGCTCCAGCGCCTTCAGCTTCGCTGCCATGTCCGTCGGCACGCCGGCCCGCTTGCCGCATCGACCTAGGCCCTCCTCACCCACTCGTTCAGGTCTGCCCGTGCAGCCGAGCTTGGACGAGATCGACATGAATATCGACCAGCGCGAGTGATGTTCATGCTCGTGATCCGGCACCAGCCGCATGGCTCGTTGGCGCACTTCCGGGGAGAATGACCTGTCCCCTGAAAAGTGGTTCTCCGCGAGGTAGGCTTTTGAGCCTTTGGAGGAAGCCGCTATGGCGCAGAAGAAGCACAAGCACGAAGAGATCGTCGCGAAGCTTGGGCAGGTCGACGTGTTGTTGTCGCAGGGTCGCCCTGTGGCCGAGGCGATCCGAACGATTAGAGTGACGGCGTTCACGTATTATCGCTGGCGGAAGGAGTTCGGCGGCCTGAAGAGTGACCAGGTGAAGCGACTGAAGGACCTCGAGAAGGAGAACGAGCGGCTACGCAAGGCCGTCTCGGACCTGACGCTTGAGAAGCTGATCCTCGCGGAGGCTGCCCGGGGAAACTTCTGAGCCCCGCCCGGCGTCTTCGCTGTATCGAGCACGTCATGACGCAACTGCGCGTGTCGGAGCGGCTGGCGTGCCGGGTATTGGGGCAGCACCGTTCGACACAGCGGAAGCGGCCGGTGGGCCGAGCTGACGAGGTGGCTTTGACGGCCGATATCGTCGAGCTCGCCACCCAATATGGGCGCTACGGCTATCGGCGGATCGCGGCGATGCTGTGGTCTGCGGGATGGGTGGTGAACGTCAAACGCGTCGAGCGCATCTGGCGGCGAGAAGGCTCAAGGTGTCTCAGAAGCGGCCGAAGAAGGGGCGCCTCTGGCTGAACGATGGATCCTGCGTGCGACTTCGACCGGAGCTTGTCGGACCTCTTCATCCTGCGTGGGGTGCCGGGGCACGTGCGTTTAGACAACGGCCCGGAGTTCGTCGCCAGGGCGGTGCGGGACTGGATCGCAGCCGTCGCAGCGAGGACAGCCTTCATCGAGCCAGATTCGCGGTGGGAGAATGGCTATTGCGAGAGCTTCAACTCCAAACTCCGGGACTAGCTCCTGAACGGCGAGATCTTCTACAGTCTCGCGGAAGCGAAGGCCGTCATCGAGAGCTGGCGCCGGTACTACAACACTAGGCGCCCGCACTCCTCGCTCGGCTACAAGCCGCCGGCGCCGGCCGCTATCGTGCCGTCGTCACACATGGCCGCAACGCCGACCATGCAATAGATTGAAGCCGGGACCACTTAAGTGGGGCAAGCCAGTCTGGAACGCCCTCAACCAGCGTTGCGCGAAATTCGAAGGGATCGTTAAAGCCTGTGTAGTGTTGGCAGTAGATGACACTCTAGCTTAAGTTCTGCAGGGCGTAGGCACTGGGCGAGCAGAACTTGAGAAGACTGCGTTTACCTGCCGATACGGGATTCCCGCTCATGCCTCTGCCTGACGGAGCCAGCTGAGCATCTCCGGTTCACCGGCGACGACGAGGTGAACACGCGGTCTCGACAGGGCGACGTAAGCCAGTTCGTTGATGTCTGATAGGTCGCGCGTTGCAGCCAAGATAACCACAGGCTTCTCCAGCCCCTTGAAGTCGCGCACTTTTTCGATGCTGATGTCGTCGAACGCAGCGAGCTTTTTCGCTAGGGTGTCGATCATCACATCGGACGCACAGAGAACGACAATGTTCTCTGGATTCACCTCATCGTCACCCGTTAGCCTGCGCACGACCTCCAGCACCTTCAGATCGACGTTGCGCGCCGTTGTTTCGATCCACTCGACTGTCGTGCCGGCAGGGCCGTCCGCAAGCAGCTCCGTGCCCTCGTAGAATTTCGAGGCCGCGTCGTGGATGGTGCGTGTATTCCGCAGATTGCGGGTGAGGCGTATCGGTGCGATCTGGAAGGAAGCCAGCTCGCCTGAAACATCACCATAGACACTCTGGTTTGTGTCGAAAAACACATGCAGGCAGGACTTCTCCCGGCTGTTTAACAGGTCCTCAAAGGCGACCCAGCAGGTGGACCTGATGTCCTGACCTTCGTCGACCACGATTGCATCGTAGCGCAGGTCCGGCCGTTTCTCGGCCGATCTGCAGATCAGCGTCGCGATCTGGTCGGGGTCAAGGGGACCGGTGGGGATCAATATGCCGGCTTCGCTCGCAAGTGAGCGGCACAGGCGATCAAGATCCCAGACATAGACGCCAGTATTCAGCAGGCGCTGTGTCAGATGTTGTGCAAGCGGCGGACTAAGGCACACAAGTGCCGTACGATGACCCGCAGCAGCTTTTCGAGCAGCATCTTCGATCGCAAGAATGGTTTTGCCGGTTCCTGCGCCACCGCCCGCTGCCATGCGCGGTGCGTCCTGAACGGCTGTGAGGATATGATATTGCTGCGGCGTGAGCTCTGCGATTGCTTGGTCATCATCGTCCAAGTAGTGCCCCATCGGAACACTGAGCTCGAAAGGCCTCGCGAGAACATCTCTGAACGCCTGAACACCGGCTTCTCCCATGGGCTGCTCGTCACCCGTCGACAGTCGGTGCCTAACCCAGTCAGAAATAGTCTTTAGCTCCGGCCGGCAGCAGAACATCTCGCGCGGCATATCCGGTCCAAGGGCTTCCGCAGGCGGAAGGGAGTCCGTGAACACGACACCATGTCGCGCGCGGATGAAGCGGTTTGGCCACGAGGGTGAATTTTTCACGGCCTTAAGCAGTTCGTGCTGTGCAGAGACCGCCTGTCTTACCGGGTTCTTGATATTGTGCTTGATGCCGTAGCGGTCCGTACTGGTCCACTGGTCGGCTGCTGGGTCGAATGCGATCGCGCCCCCCTTGACCTCGATTGTGAGATACCCGCGGACGGCATGCACTACGACAAAGTCAGCCTCGCCATCTTTTTCAACACCGGCAGGGGTAAGCCCCAGCCACGGACGGCTATAAAACACAGTCCATTCGGGCCCGAGCTGCTCTGCGAGCAGGTCGTAGACCTTTACTTCCGCTTCACGCAGCGGATTATCCCGCACCTGCCGTGGAAGAATGGCAGGCCACATCTGTGCACCGCTCATGATGCTCCTTCCGTAAGAGAGTGGAAGAAGCCTGTCTCGTGATCATCCGGTGTGCCCACCAGCATCGCGCGGTCAAGGAAGCGATTGAATTCTTCGCAGGACGTCTCGGGTGAGAGAACACATGAGTGGCAGGCTGCGAGGGAGAGCCCGTCATCGGGCGCCATCATGTCTTCGATGCAGAGCGGATCGGATGAGCACCATGCCTGCGCATGGATGGCGGCCTGAACTGTCCGGCTGATGAGTTTCGGGTCACCCTGGCGCTGCAGACCACCAAGCGTTCCGTCGTCATCCGTCGTTGCCGTGTAGATCAGCACGCCCGCCATCGGGACTGATGGATCGCTCTCGACATAAACTCTTTCCCTCAGCGCCGTGGAAGAGTAGCCGCAGTCGAGGGTGAGCTGCCGCATGAGCGCATGCGCGAAGGTGTGCACCAGCAGAAAACGCGGCGTGATCTCACGCGGTGGTGCCGACTTGGCGCCGTGACGCTCTTTCCACTCTGCCTCCCACCGGTCATTGATCCTTGCTGCACGGCCTGATGGTCCGCTCAGCTTTTCCCATTTAGCGAGCGCAGCCTGATCAAACTCTAGGAAGACGCCCTCACCACGAACCTCGATGGCGGGCAGCCACTCGAGAGGCGTGGCAGACAGCTGCGCCACGTTCGTCTGGCCATCGCCAGGCGGTTGAATGCGTGTAAATCCGGTCATGGCGCGCACTTCGCGCAGGCGCGTGACCTTTACGAGACGTGAGAACCACGGCTTCAGCGCATCCGGTATCTTCTGTGGACGTATTTCAAATTCGCGGTCGAGGCCCTGCACGTAGGTGCCGCCGGTGAACTGGCGATACTCCTCGATACGCAGATTGTCGGTGTTGATCACTGTCTCGGCGGAGACGCGTTTCTGCACTTCATCGGCCACCTGTTTCGGTGTCATGTCGAGCTCTTTCATGACGCCTGCAAGAGGGCCGCCCGCCATGACGTCGATGAACTGAACACGCTGCGTGGGATCCGGCACGTTAATGATGGCATCCCAGTACATGCCGAGCGCTTCCTGCAGGCGGTCCGACCATGGCGGAATGCTGAGTGCGGACTCAACGACCGGGAAATACAGGTTGGAGGCACCGCGCTGCAATGCGCGCGGCTTACAGGTACAGGTTTCGTCTGCATCCGTGAGCCATGGCCGGTGACCGCGGCAGTTTGAAAAGCGGTCCCATGTCTCTTTTGAGAAAATCCGGTCCATCGAGCGGCTGGCGCTGCATTTCGGGCAGCTGAGAAAGAGGCCGGCGAGGCCGGCTTCCACGGATTCCAGCTTCAAAAACTCTTTGTTGGTGCAGCCTTCGCGATGGCCAACCCAGAAGTGCCATGGAAACTCATCGAGATGGCCAGCCTCGCAGGCCATGACGAAACGCACCGGAATGACATAGACGGGGCGTTTGCCTGGCTGCTTCTGCGTGCACTGCGGACATGAACGCCCGGCTTTGCCGGGTTCGTCATGCCACATGTCCTGTCTTCCCACACGGTTGCACTGAGGACACTGCAGCCACGCGGGGAAGCGCACGGCAACAAGAGCCTTGTTCGCATCTGCGTCTTTTGCTGGATCGCGGACAGGTGGAATGCGGAAGCCCTTTTTCTTGAGCTTCTTCTGCAGACGCTCTTCCCGGATGCTCTGATCGTTGAGCATGCCTGCGGGCCGGAAATTTGAGTCCCATTCTTCAAGTCCTGCGGCGACAGCAGAGATGGTGGCTTCGCCTGCGCGAAAGTCGACGACGGCGCCAGGCCCGAAAGTTGCGGCAGCAGCGCTACGGCGGATTTCTCCGAGTTCATTTTTCGCCATCGGGTCTTCTCCAGAGTCGTTCGGCAAGCCGGTAGTTGGTGGCAGGTTCAACGCCGCGCATTGAGTTTGGCGTGGGCCAAGCGGAGCCGACAGCGCGGCCTGCAGCCCGCTTGGTAGCTGCTTCTTCAGCACCCTGCAGCAGGGATGCCTTTGAGAAGCGGTTCCAGTATTCTTGAGGGGCGCGCCTTATCCAGCGTGCGAGCCGCTCTTTCAGTTCGTCTTCGACATCGGTCTCGAACTCGTCCACCCGGCGGGCGCGGGCGGCAATTTTGTCGATCAGGTCGCGTGCGCGGTCGAGCGATGCATCATCGAATATTGGGGCAGGAAGCATACCCGGCGCGAGGTGGCGTATGACAGCGACCAGGACAGCGTGAAGGGCGCGGTCGCGTGCACGTGATGCGAAGGGAGTGACGCTGGTTGCCTCAACTTCACGGTAAAGCGTCGAATGCCACGTTCTGAAAGTCTCGAAGTGGGAGCGGTCACGCGGCTTTCCGTTGTTAAGGATAGGCACGACCAGACCCGGCACGTTGCCACGGCCGACGCGGCTGGTTGACTGAATGTATTCGGCCATCGTCTTGGGCTGACCATTCACGACCATGAGCCCGAGCCGGGAGATGTCGACGCCGACGCTGACCATGTTCGTGGCCAGCACCACGTCGATCGCTGCTGGATCGCCGGCTTTCCGTTCGAGATCGCTCAGCATGTTTCTGAGCTCTCGCTGCGAGCGGCGGGACGTGAGCTCTGTGACCTCGCCCAGTGGGCGACGGTCTTCGCCACGCGCAGCCGAGATCAGGCGGATGGTGTCGTGAACGTCATCCTGCATAAGGACGAGAGCGCCGCCGAGCTCACGGAGTGAGTTGAAGTACGTAACGAGCGTCCAGTAGTAATCGCGCTGTGCCTCAGGCAGGCCAGCGAACGCAGTCTGCAGGAGCGAAGCGGATACCGCCTGAAGCGTGAACTTCGCAGATCGTCCAGCTGTCGTTACACCCGCATAGCGTCGGCCTTGCAGCTTCCTGTCGACGACCGTGAACCCTGAGTCATCAGCGGAGAGGCCCGGCGGCGGAAACTGGCAGGTATTGCGGTCGAAAAGGGCGAGGACCTGTTCGGGTGCCCGGCGGATCGTCGCGGTCGAGCCGATGATCTTCGGACGGGTGCCGTTGGCAGACAGAATGGTGTCGAGCGCAGCCTCGTAGAGGCCCGACAGTGTACCAAGCGGCCCTGAGATCAGGTGCAGCTCGTCCTGCACAATGAGCTGGGGCTGCATCTTCGCACCCACGCCCATGATAAGGGCTGTCTCAGGTTTGCGGACAATCTGCGCGAACTTGTCGACCGTGCCGATTAGAAGTGTCGGACGCTCTGTGTAGACATCATCATCAACCGTCCACACCGGGAGTGGCAGGTCACCTGCCAAAAGGCAGCCTTCGGTCTCGCAGTAGATTTCCACACGGTCGGCCGGGCGTTTCTGGCGCCATGTTTTCAGCTTCTGCTGACAGCACGGGCAGCTCGCCAACTGCATGGGCGATGCCTTGGAGCTGTCGGCGCGGCTGTCGAATGCTGCCTGCCTTGTGTTTGGCGTTGCGTCCTTACCGACCCAGAGTCCGATCGAGAAGGGCGTCTCGCCCAGTTTGCTTCCGTCGGCACCTGAAATGACGCCACGTCGTACAGCCTCGCAGGCTGCAATCATCGCCGAGGCACGCGCGAACTGTTGCGTCGTGAGAAGGCGCAGCGTGTAACGCATGATGGTCGCGACACCGGCGCCATCGTCGGGCTTTGCCGACGACAGACGGCGGTAGAATGCGACGAAGGCGATGAGGCCCAGATAGGCTTCTGTCTTGCCACCACCCGTCGGGAACCACAGCAGGTCCATGATCCCACGATGATCGTGATCGCCCTTGGCGGTGCTCTCGAGGGTGAGGAGGAGGAAGCCGAGCTGGAAGGGGCGCCAGTTAAGGGCGCCATTGCCTGCCCATTCACGCTGGAGCGTCATCACTCGGTTGGCGAGGCGAAAAGAATCCGCTGCTGCCGGTGACGATTCAAGAAATTCGACGCCGCCAGCCATGCGCGCAAGAACGTCCTTCGCATCCTTGATGTGTCTGCCTGGCGCACCATCGTAAAGCGCGTCCAGAGGACCGGCGCTTTTTTCCTGTAGCTCGATCCAGGATGCGTAGGCTTTGCAGAGCCGTCCCAGCCCATTCGCGAGGTCAGGCGTAGAAGCAGCTGCCAGCCACGCTGCTGACAGAGGACCTCCATCGGCAGATTTCAGCTCCGCGAAGAGGGAATGGCCATCCGGGCTAACGGCCGGGACAATCGTTTCTGGAATCCACGCAGCGCGTACGGACGTCGCGGCCTCCGCATCGTCAGGGTCAATCGTCCAGTCAGCTGAACATGTGTGACCAGCGGCAAACTCGCGGGCATCACGATAGAGCAGCGCCGACGACCAGTCTTCCTTGTCTACAGGCGAGCGTCGGCTGGGTCTGGAGATCAGGCGCGTGCCATCCGCCGGCAGTACTTCCAGCTCCACCTGAAACAGGGTGCAGACTTCGATTGCTTCGCGGCTGCGCTCGGCCGGAATCGTATCGTTCACCAGAGTGACGGTTGCGAGCGTGCCCCGTGCGAAGGGAACGCAACGCGTGTTGATGCGCAGGCCGTTCAGCGTGCCTTCGCCGAAGTGCGTGTCATACGAGCCGTTTTTCAGCTTAAGTACAAAAGGCTCGGGCGAGTGCTGTCCGCGAACCCAGCTCTTCTTCTTCTCCTCATGAACAGGCTCATAGGTCGCGAATCTGACGATGACGCTGATGCCGGCGCTACCTTCTGAGGACGCCGCAAAGGACAGACCAGCGGTCGAAGGCCTGCGCATGGTTGCAGTCTGGGCCTGCGCTTGGTCGGCTGCTTCTTCCCCGTTTTCCTCACCACCCTGAGCAACTGACAGATGCTCGTCTTCCTCTGGTGCAATGGCAGTGTTACGCGGCCACAGTATACCGGTCAGGTAGATGTCCGAGGGTCGTGCGACGACAGTTTCGTTCGGCGCACGCGGGCCGATGAGGTCGGTCGCGAGACGGGAGAGAACAAGTTCACGTGGTGGCAGCGATGTTTCGGTCATCTCGTCCTCTAAAACTTCGACATACAGAAGCCTGTCAGCATCGGTGCGATGACAAAACCGCTGCTGGACCAGGGCTCATGCAGGTACGGAAGTGAGGGGTCGTCAACGCGCAGTCCGATGGTTCTCAGGCCCATGGACCGCACATATTGAAGAAACATCGGCGGCCGCTTCTCGTCGCAACGGCCGGCGATATCGCGCAGATCGGATTTCAGCCGTTCACTTAAGACGCAGAGGCGCTGCTTAGCAGCGTCAACGAGTTCCATTCGCCAGTGCAGGTCCTTCTGCGCCGACGCGAAAAGCCCTGTGGCGACTGGCGAGCTCCTTATGCGGTGCTGGGCATTCTGCGCCGACGCGGCGGTTGCAAAGGCCATGTTTCCAACCAGACCAGCGGCGTCCAGATCGTACATGCGGCCGACTTCGACCTGAATTCGACCTTTCGGCAGGCGCTTCCATACACGCCCATTATGATCACTGGAACGTCTGGGACCCGTGCTGCCAACCGCAAGGCGATTGCGGGCGCGGGTCGCTCCGACAAACATCACACGGATTTCTTCGTTCTCGTCTTCACTGCCGTCGTAGTCTTCCGGCGGCAGAAACAGATGGACGTCGTCAGCTTCCCGGCCCTTGCTTGCATGGATGGTACCAATGATTGGCCCCCCGTCACCGTAGTCCGGTGAGGTGAATAGCGAGGGAGGGTTTGAGCGTCCAAGAATGTTGCGCAGTCGCTGGATATCTATGACTTTGTCTGAATCACCCGCCGCTTCGACGAGCAGCGCCCACGCACCGTCGGCTGCGTTAGCTGACATCGTTCGAACATTGCTCGACCATCGTTCATCGAATTCATCCCGCGTAAGACGGCGGTCTGTGTGATCCCAGAGAAGCTCGCCGATCCAGGGCATGATGCGGGAGGGGAGGCCTGACATACGCAGCCGGTGCTGCGTATCCTGACCGTAGCTCGATGTGACCAGAACGTCTGCGCGCTGGCGCATAAGAACCAGTGCACCCGGCTTTACCTCTGCGAGCTTGAAGTCTTTCGCCGGACCAGCGTCGATGCCCGCGAACTGTCTTATCTGCTCGCGGACGGCCGCACCGCGTGCAGTGGTGGGCGTAGACTCGTCAAGGACAGCGCGACGAACTTCCGTAAAAATGCGCAGCAGGCCCGGCTCACTGGTGCGATGCACGTCGATCAGGTCTTCTCCCTTAAATCCCATCCCTTCGAGCTGTTCGAGCAGGGAGATGTCGCCAGATTTCTTCGTCTCATTTTCGGTGAAGCCATAGATGGCCTGAGCACGGTCGGCGAAGATCGTGATACCGCATTCCTCCCGAACGCCGTTGATAAGAGCGAGGACGAGTTGGGCCCGGATACCGACGATATCCTGCGCTTCGTCCACGATCAGATGGCTGACACGCCCCAAGTATTCCTGAACATCTTCATCACCCTTTATCTGGGCGAGTGTGGCTGCGATGTTGTCGTCATGGCTGCCGGTGAGGGCTGCGTCTTTTGAGAAGCCTGACTGAATCGCCCAAGCGTGGGAGTCCAGAGTGGCAATCCTGACACCAGCCGCCTCCGACGGATCATCTAGTGATCCCGCAAGGCGGTTGCGGATTTCATGGACTGCGGTACGGGTAAAGCTGATGATCCAGATGCGGCCGGGTGAGACGCCCTCGCGGATCAGATGAGCGACGCGGTTGCAGGCGACGTAGGTCTTACCTGTTCCAGGCCCCGCATCGACGATGACGCGACGATCGACATCAGCGCTGATCACATCGTCTTGCGAAGCGTAAGTCTCTTCCAGCGGTACCACTATTTCCTCTGGCTGCTCTTTGGCGTCATCATTGATGGGTGCTGTGTCGAGGTCGATCGTTGATCCAGTGACGAGCCAGAGCTGACGCTTGAATTTGACGACAGGTCCCTCCGCGGTCTGGCGGAGGGGGCGTGTGACGCGAGCGACCTCGCGGCCAGATCTCAGAACCGTGACCTCAATGTCCCCTGCAAACGTCGACTGCACTTCCAGTCCCCCATGGCAGCCAAGCAACGCGGCTGCAGAAATCCAATAACAATATTGAAAATGTTGATATAATACTTGTTATTGGAGAATTTGGTTGTTGGCAACGAAATGACATTCTAGGGGGGATTGCATGCCAGATATTACCAGCCGGTCATGGACCCTTCTTTCGGTCGAAGGACCCCGGCAACACGGCGGAAATGCTGGCTATGACGATGCCCCAACTCAACGTACCGCTTTGATAGCGGGGTTGCCAACCATCGAAACGTCCGTGCCGGGGACTCGGCATTTATTAGGGACGGCGAAGGTTTACGGGGGGTCGCCCTGATCGAACGGGTCGATCAGCGGGAAGGGGAGAAAATTCTCAACAAGTGCCCGACCTGCGGAATTTCGAAGATCAGGGAGCGCCGCTCGATGTCACCTGCCTATAGGTGCCATGAAGGTCACGAGTTCGACGTGCCAGTAGCTGAGCGTGTGATGGTGACAGTATTTGAAGCGCACTACGGCACAACCTACATAAGCGTGCCGGCAGGCATCTCGGGTATCGATCTGAGAAGTTCGGCCCTGAGGCCAAACCCGCAGATGTCGATCGAAGAGATAGATGCGGCGAGGATCGCTGACAGGATCATCCAGGCAGCGCCTGAGGCACGGTTGCTGCTGGAGCAGTTTTTCCAGCGACGTTTTGTAGAGGAAGGCGAAGCAGGATCAGGCGACGCTCCGGACGCTGGCCATGTTTATGTGCCCCAGATGTCTGAGCGCCGTGAGAAGATCACCGCTGCGATCCGTGCGCGGCGTGGTCAGGCGAAGTTTCGTCGTGATCTACGCAGGCGCTATGGCAGTGCGTGTGCAATAACGGGATGCATGGTGATGGCGATCGTCGAGGCTGCGCATATCTGGCCTTACCTTGGTGAAGAGAACAATCACTTCGAGAATGGTCTGCTGCTGCGTGCTGACCTCCATACGCTCTATGATCTGGACCTGATCGGCATCGACGAGCAGATGCAGGCTCACATCGCAGATGAGCTTCGGGGCAGTGAATATGAGGCGCTTCAGGGCCAGTTTCTTCGCATTACCGGTAGGCCTTCAGCGGCGGCCGTCCGCGAGCGATGGCAGGCCTTTGTGCGAGGCCGTGTTCTTCAGGCTGCCTGACGCGAACGAACGAGCTCAAGGAATCTGGAAACGCTCATGAGGTCCGCCTGCTGCTGCGGAAGGAAAGTCGAATGCAGCGCCGCGGGCAGGACCAGCTGCAGATTATTGCTCTTCATCTCGGTGGTCTGAGCGAGAGAGATTCCGGGCTCGAGTGTGATCAGATGCTTGCTCTCAATGCGGTTGGCTTCGGCCAGAACTTGGCGCCAGCGATCCTTGCATGACGTCTTTGCGCCCAGCATGGTCAGACGCGCCACATCGAACTGCTGATCGTGATAGCTGGCTTCATCCGGGAAAAGAAAATCCGGACCGTTGCGCTTTTCAGTGGTCGCTTCACGGACATAGCGAATGTCATGCAGCTTGAGCAGTGCGTCTACATGTCCTGCAAACGCGTGTCCCGCACGGGACTTGCGTCGGTTCTGCACCTGCAGGGAATACTGAACAAACCCATCCACATCCGGGACACCGCTGGTCATGAACCCCTGAGCAAGACGCTTGCCGACGATATGCTTCTCCAACGTCATGAATAGGCGCTGCTCAAAATCCATCCAGGCGATCAAAGTGCCGTCTGGATCATCGCGGCCATCAACGTCCTTGAGCAACTCACGCGCGAAGGCGGAGAAGGGCTGTGTTGGGGGGAAGGCTTCCCCAAATTTCTTGATCAGTCGGTCGAGAAAGTCGTCTTCGGTTTCGACAACTTCAACACCGATTAGCTCAAGGACGTATGACGTTACATAGTCGATGGTGCGATCGTTCTGCTCTCGCAGATCAACCTGTGAGATCTCATTGTCAGCAGTCAGGGCCAGACCGAATAGCCATAGAAGCTGCCTTTCGATCGTGCTGTTGTGTTGACAAAAGAGTGCCAGCAGTGGGCCATTCTTAGGCTGGCAGAGGAAAAGCGTGTCTCCTGCCTTCGCGCGGAGAACTACGTCCTCGGATTTTTTGGGATAGTAGAGGCGATACTCTGGAACACGCTGCGGCGTTCGCAGCCGGCTATTATACCAGGTACCGTTAAGCTGCAGGGTCACCGGGTCGGCGTCGTCAGAAAGCCAGACATATGTAATGGGGATCGTCTGCTTCTGAGCGGGCGCTCCAAGGAATGCGCGGAACGTATCTACACCCTGTAGTTCGTGCCCGTTTGAAACCTGCGGGTTCACTTCGGTGTCCTTGAGCACCTTCGCACCAGCGCCGACGAAGTATTCCGACAGGGATCCGCGCTTGCTCATGCAGCCTCTTTCCTTGGAGCGCGGACCTCGGCAGTGGTTGAGTCGTGCTGAGGAAGCCAGCACGCAACACGGTCCACAGTGGCGTCGATCCCAAGGCGGGCCGGGCCGCGTATGGCGCATTCCCAGACAGTCATCGAGCGCCAGCCCGCATCCTTTAGCTGCTGCTGCACAACCCGGTCGCGCGCACGGTTACGCTCGATCTTTGCCGACCAAAACTCCTGACGGGTACCCGGCATTTTGAAGAGAGGACAGTCATGCCCATGCCAGAAACAGCCATGAACAAAAACAGCAGCGCGAAACTTCGGAAACACCATGTCTGGCTTGCCGGGGACATTTGAAGAGTGCAGCCGAAAGCGGAGGCCCCTCGCGTGAAGGGCTCTACGGAGCTGCATCTCAGGATCAGTGTTCTTTGACCTGATGCCGGCCATCATCCGGCTGCGCGTGATCGGGCCGACGACGTCAGGCAACGGAGAGCAGTTCCTCTTTGTCTTCCTGTTTTCTGGTTTTCTTCGAGGCTTTGGACTTGGCGAGGATGTGCGGCAGCATCAGCTTTGCAACTGCCTCGACAACAGGAGCCACAACGGCATTGCCAAATTGGCGATAGGCTTGAGTGTCTGAAACGACGATCTTGAACGGTTCGCCGCCGCGTTTCTCGAAACCCATCAACCGAGCGCATTCGCGAGGCGTCAGGCGCCGAGGATTCTTGCGCTTCTGGCGGATCAGGATTTCCGATCCATCCTTGTGATAGCGCGCTGAAAGAGTACGGGCGATGTCCTCGCTGCCGACAAGCCCAAAACCGAAGCCGTTGCCTGCAGCACGGTGTTTTTCGGCGTAGTTTTGCAAATAGGTCCAGAGGTGCGATGAGAGCGTATACCGCGGATCAACCTTCCCATTTGGAAGAAGTGACCGCTCGTCGTGAGCTTCGGAGCCGTCCTCAGTATGCAGGATGGAGTCCAGCGTCGGGCCTGCATCGGGGATTTCGAGGTCGTCGAAATTGAAGCCGCTGTCCTCTCGAAAGCCGACGATGAAAATGCGTTCGCGGTGCTGCGGCACCCAGTGCCGGGCGTCCACGATGCGCGTTTGAACGTTGTAGCCAAGGTCCTCCATCAACGTCTTCATGATGACGTCGAAGGTGTTGCCCTTATCGTGGCTTCTGAGGTTTTTCACATTCTCAAGGAGGAACGCCTTCGGGCGGTGATGCTGAATGATGCGGGCGATATCGAAGAACAGGGTGCCCTGCATCTCGCACTGAAAACCATGCGCGCGGCCCAGTGAGTTCTTCTTGGACACGCCAGCGAGCGAGAAGGGCTGGCAGGGGAAACCTGCAAGCAGGACGTCGTGCTCAGGAATGTCTTTAGCTTCAATCTTAGTGATGTCACCTGCAACATCATGATCGGTGCAGTCGTAGTTAGCTTTGTATGTAGCCTGCGACCAGCGATCCCACTCGGACGTAAAGACGCACTTGCCGCCGAGCGGCTCAAAAGCACGTCGGAATCCGCCGATGCCGGCGAACAGGTCGATGAAGGTGAATGACGGCTTCTTCTCTACGGGCTTTGCCGGAACGAGCAGGCGAAGAACGGCCATGGCGGCCTTTCGCGGCTCGCCTTCACCGGCTTCAAAGCGGTAGCATTGGCGCTCCGTATAGCCGAGATGCTGGGCCGCTTCCGCGACCGAAAGCCCGGCTTGCTGCCGTAGTTCGGAGAATTCTGACATGTGCGCCCCCTGGGTCGATTTCTGACATTCTGTCAGATTCGTTCCTGCAGAACAATGCAGGAACAGCCCCCTTATGGCCAAGGCTCGGGAACTAGTCTCGGCTACCGTCCCAATAGGACCGATCCGCGATGAAATGCCCGACGATGAAACGTTGAAAGTACTCGTCCCAAAAGCGATGGGCGATGAGGTGAAGTAGGTCGAGTAGAAGATCGGCCAGACTGTTGATCGCATCCTCGAAGTCAGTACGCCCAGCGTCGTCGCTGCCCTCGAAGAAAAGGTGCGCCAGCTCGAACTCGACAGGTCGGTACTGAAGGAAAAAAGTGGCTGCCGGAGCGCCGAACAATGCAGCCCTTGATGACACACTTAGAACTTCCATCTCGTTCCTCGCAAACCATTGGAATATATGGGTTAATGGAGGCTTCGAGGCGAAGAAACTGGTCCTGAAACTGGCCTATTCGGAGCGTCTTCGCTACACGCGGGCTGAAGGACTTAGAACGCCAAATCTGGCCTTACTCTTCAAGGTGTTCGGCGGATTTGCTGACGGTGAAAAACGGATGGCGCGCCCGGAAGGATACGAACTATCTTCTGATCGTGAGGCCATCGCAAAGATGTTCGTCCGCTTTTGCTCCCAAGTGGCGCACATCTCGAGCCCCAGTTGCATGAGCGTGCTGCGAATCGCGTGCGGTTTGATGATGGAGATGCTGGTCTTCGGGCAGGCCTCCCGGAAGAAGTCCCGCACCGGCCCCGCGGTCTTCCAGAGCGCCTCCTTCTCCGGCGTCCCGACCTAATGAACGATCTCATCGAAAAGGTCCTGGACGTCGACGCCCTCACCCGACCGACCCGGATCCGCCGGTAGAATGCAAGCCTAGCTCAGGTACCGCAATATTCACCCTTGGCGATTACGCCTGTTGAGCGAAGTAGCAACCCCCAGGCCTCCATCATCTGCCGCCTCTGCTCCAGCAGATCAGTGCGGTGATAGGCCGCCTCAGTAGAGTCTCTGACGGTATGGGCGAGCGCCCGTTCGGCCACGTCGCGGGTATAGCCGTTTTCGGAGGCCCAATCACGGAACGATGAGCGGAAGCCATGGGCTGTCGCTATGCGGCCGGGCGTATCGCTTGCTATCTGGTGGGTTCGAAGCAGTTTGGTCAGAGCCATGTCGCTCAGCGGCCCACCGGTCCGGGAGTCGAATACCAACTGATCAGGCGCTGGTTCGTGTGAGCCCTTCATGGATGTAAGGATCTCGAGCGCCCGTTGGCCAAGCGGCACGCGATGAGAAACCTTTGCCTTCATCCGCGACGCAGGGATCGTCCAGATCCGCTTTTCCCAATCGATTTCTTCCCATCGCATGCCTCGGAGCTCACCCGATCTGGCGGCTGTCAGGATCAGGAATTCGAGCATCAACTTGCTCTGTGTCGGCCTGCCAGCATGCAGAACCGTTGAGACGAATGTTGGGATCTCGCGCCAGGGAAGCGCAGGATGGTGGTTGGTGCGTTCGCGTTTGCCGGGCTGCTTTGGGAGCAGCATATCGACCACCGGGACCGGGCTGGCCACAATGAAGCCACGCGCCGTACACCAGCTCATGACCTTGTCGCAACGCTGCCGAACGCGTGATGCCGTCTCCGGCTTGCTCAACCAGATGTCCCGCAAGACCTCAGCGAAATCGGCCGCCCGGAGATCCGTGACGACGACGCTGCCGAGGCGTGGAATCACATAGCGTTCAAGCGTGGTGATCCACTGGGCGGCGTGCTTTTCGTTCTTGAAGCCGGGCGCGATGGCTTCGTGAACCTGTCGCGCTGCAGCCTCAAAAGTTGGAACCAGGGGAGCCGCCGTCGCTTTGATCGCATTCTCCCGACGCACTTCCAAAGGATCCAAACCTCCGTCGAGCATGCGCCGCACCTCCAGGGCCGCCGTCCTGGCTTCTCGGATCGGGACGTCTGGATAGCGGCCCATCCCCATATCGCGGCGCTTTCCTGTTTGCGGAGAAACGTACCGCAGGATCCACTTACCTGTTCCGACCTTGGTGGACGGGAATAGGTAGAGCCCAGCCACCGCGCCATCGGAAATCGGCTTACTCTTTGGCTCCAGCTTCCGTGCTTTCACGTCTGTCAGCATTCGCCGCCCCATCAGACCATCATCGAGCCCATCACATGCTGCGGCATTGGATGATACGGATCAAGTTTCGAAGATGCAAAACCTGTCAAAATCGTCAACGCTGGCTATGGAAGCCGGTCGAAGACGAGATGGATTGAGACTAGCTAAGATAGAGATATGGCGGACCCCCTCTCCGCCACTTGATTTGTTGAGATTGTTTTTTAGCCGCGGGCCTGGCTGGCCGCGTGGCTTCTTTTGCTTGCCCGCGGTTGAACCCTCGCGCGAGCGCCACGACCGAGTCGCTCTGGCTGAGAAAACGAGCGGCCAAGGCCGCGTCGCGCATTGAGGCGCGAATGACGTCGGCTACGAGCCGCTGCGTGTTCTTGAGCCCTTCGAGTTGAGCAGATCGACGCAGATCTCTGTCGCGATCGGTCTCGGCGGCGCTTTCACAGCCTCAGACGCGGCATCGCCATGCGATGGATCCGGATCGGGCCGCCTTCGTATTGGACGATTTCGAGCTCCGTCGTCTCCAGATCCGTGACGGGTCGCTGCTCCCGCCAATCGGATAGACCAACTTGCTGCTGCCTGAGGGTGACGGCGTTGTTTCGGAGCGGGAGTGTCGAGCACTCCTCGACCCAGACGTCCTGCTCCTCATCCGCGTTGACCCGCGACACCGAGAAGCGATCGACGCGGACATGGGGCAATGTCGTGACGGTGTTGACCGATAACTGCTCATTGGCGTCCTCGCCATTGTCAATCTGAGACGGTGTGGATGTCAGCGCAGACGCGTCGGATTCGGCTTTCCCACAGGCCGGTGCCGAGCATGACGGCGCTGGTCAGCCACCCCGCGATCAGCAGGTTGGTGTTGAGCAGGACCGGGATCAGGGCCGCGAGCACCAGGGCGCCGACGATGTGCGAGACCGGAACCGTGCCGTAGACCACCTTCTTGTAGATCGCGCTGCCGGCCAGATAGAGGATCGGACCGAGCGACAGGATGAGGCCGTAGGCAAGCTTCACGCCCTCATGCGGGTGCGCCATGACGAGGTCGTTGCCGACGGCGGTCGCGATGATGCCGGCGATCAGGATGGCGTGCACATAGTGGAAGGAAGCGCCGATCCGGCCGGGATCGTCGGAATGGGTGATCGCATCGGTGGCGTCCTTGCTCGACGTCCCGAAATACAGCCACCACATGGCGAGCGTGCCCACGAAGGTCGCGAGCATGGCCGAAATAACCGAAACGTCCCACGTTTCCGTGCCGGCCAGCATGGCGCCGGTGGCGAGCAGGGTTTCGCCCAGTGCGACGATGACGAACAGCTGGCAACGCTCGGCCAGATGGCCGCCTTCGATGGTCCAGTCGCGGGTCGAGGAGCGGCCGAGGCCCGGAAGGGCGAAGCCGAACATCGGCGAGACATATTCGCAAAGCACCGCGACGATCCAGAAGCCGACGCGCATCCAGGATTCAGACAGGCCGCCGGCGATCCAGAAGCAGGCCGAAATGACGAGCCAGCCCAGCATCCGCCGGTAGTTGGCGGCGAGCGGATGATCGCTCCCGAGCGAAAGCAGGATGAACGCCGTTCGCCCGACCTGCATGGCGACGTAAGCGCCGGCGAAGACGAGGGCCCGATCCCCGAAGGCGTCGCTGAGTGCCGAGGCCATCACCAGGGCCAGCGCCATGCTGGCGAAGAGCAGGCCGCGGATGGGCGGCGTCTCGGGGTTGAACCAGTTGGTGACCCAGCAGGTATATTGCCAGCCGAGCCAGACCGCGAACCACAGGATCAGCGTCTGCAGGATGCCTGTCGGCGTCAGGTCATGCAGCAGTTCGTGGCTGAGCTGCGTGACGGCGAAGACGTAGACGAGATCGAAGAAGAGTTCTTCGTAGGTGACGCGGGCATGGTGGCCGTCGCGCCGGCGCAACAAGGAGTGCTGGTTGGTCTGTCCGCTCAAGTTCGTCCTCTCACCGTGCCAGCCGCCAGAAAGCTACCCCGGCGAGAATTGCCGGGGTCGCAAACACCAGGACCAGAATCGGCAGTTCTTCCCTCATCGAATAGCCAGCGCGGGTGACGCCGACCCAGAGATTGATTATCGCGATCAGCGCCCAGATTGGGATGAATAGCTTCACAGCGAGCGCGAAATCGGGCGCCGCCCCGCCCCAGAGCTTGCCGAATAGCAGGAACAAGCAGAGCAGCACGATCCCACCGCCAATCACCAAAACCACATGCATCGCCATGTCCTTCTCTGCTCGTATCCCGCCAAAAAAAGACGCCGGCCTTGCCGGCCGGCGTCTCGTTGCATTCAGTCCTGGCCTTGCCGCGCGGCTACCACTTGACGCGGAAGCCGGCTGTGCCCTTCAGGTCGTAGCTGTCGGCGACGTTCTGGAGACTGGTGTTGATCGAGCCCTCGCCATAGATCGAGTACTTGTCGTCATTCCAGTCATAGGAGCCGCCGAGGCCGACGCCGCCCCAGAAGCGGTCGTCGCGGCTGGCAAGCGTCGCACCGGAGACATCGACCGAGGTCCCGTCGAGGAACTCGTAGTAGAGGTTGGCGATACCGTAGATGTGGCTGCGCGAAACTAGGCCGTTTTCGCCACGCCAGGACTCGTTCTGATCGAGCGACATGCCGAGACGCCCACGCAGGCTGTCATTGTTGAGCAGGGAGACCGCGGCGATGTCCCGACCCTCATAGGTCTGCGTGAAGGAGTCGAAGTCGACGGAGGAGTAGACCAACTGGGCCTGCGGCGTAAGCGACAGGCCGTTGTCGAGGCCAATCCGCTTGCCGGTCTCCAGCGACAGGGCATAACCGGTGCCGTCATTGCCGGAGGCGAGGTTGCCCAGAACGTCCGAGCCGAGATCGCTGTCATACCAGCTTACCTGTGCCTGGCCGTCGACATAGAAGCCGCTATTGCCGTACCAGGTCAGCGTGCCGCCGAAGCCCGCGCCATCCGTGCTGATCGAGCCATTGCCGAACGAGGACGAGATGTCCGCCGAGGCATGACCATAGTGACCGGTCACGGCGCCGATCAGCTTGCCGGATTCGTTTTCGAGAACCGAGAAGTCGACGCCGGCCTGGAACTTCAGCGTGTCGAAGTCGTAGTTGGAGCCCGTGGTCGAGACGGCAGGGTCGATCGAGGTATGGGCTGCCTCGATGCGGCCCCAGATGCCGCGACCTTCGATGCTCGACAGGGGCTCGCCGGCCAGCTTGGAGTCCGTGTCCACCGCGCCGCCGCTCCACGAGCGGTTGCCGACGCGCTGCTGCAGGGTCGACAGGCTGTTGAGGCCGAGCAGGACGCCGGCATAGGCCTCGAAGACCGGCGCGCCGGGCTGGTAGAGCAGGCCGCCAGGGTTCGAGCCGGTCGGAGCAAGCTGCGAACGCAAGTACCAGTCGCCGTCATCCGGGGTCGAGATGCCGTTCTTCCACAGCGTGTAGCCATAGGCGCCGCCAAGCACCGCCTGTTGACCGGCGATCTCATAGTCGCCGACCAGCGAGAACGCGCCGTCGGAAGCACCACTGACGTTGATGATCTTGATGCCTTCGACCGTCTGGGCGCCGGTGCCGCCGATATTGTTCACGACGACGGACGTGTTGCCGACGGCCGTGCCGCCCAGGAAGGTCATCGTGTCGGTGGCGGAAGTGTCGCCGCCCAACACCGTGTCGACAACCAGGGTGCCATTGTTACCCGTGTAGAGGCCGTTGACCTTGAGATCGTCGTCGGCAGCGCCATCGGCGATCGAGATCGTGCCGCCATTGGTGAGGAAGCCCGTGATGTACGTATCGCCGCGGCCGGGATTGCCTGCGTCGTCATTGACGTCGCTGAGGAAGGTGGTGCCGGCATCCAGCGTGAGGTTGCCCCAGATGTTCAGGCCGTGCTGGTTGCTTTCCAGCGTCGATCCATTGGTAAGGAAAATGCCGGTACCCGCCACGCCTGCCGTGCCGACGTACAGGTTGCCCAGCGGGCCGTCCAGCGTCAGGTAGCTGTTGCTGACGTTGAAGACATCCCATCCGACAATGTTGTTGGCGTTATAGGTGCTGTTCGCATCGTACAGGTTCAGAATGTCGTCGCTGTTGGTGCCGCCATAGCCGCCATTCACCTCGGTGATGCCGGAGAAGCCGCCATGGAGATCCAGGCGATCCCCGCCCAATCCCAGGAGCACGCGGCCGTTGACGCTGTTCTTCTCGACCTCGACCGTATTGGGGTCATCAACGATCTCGATGGCATTCTCGATGATGACATGGCTGTCGCCGATGTAGTTGCCAATAGCGTGACCGCTCGCCGACTCGATGACAGAGCCATTCTTGACGGTGATGTTGGTCAGCACGTTGTCATTGGTCTGGGTCCAGATGCCCCAACCATCGCCAGCCTCAATATGGCCGGTGGTCGTGACATTGAGGTCATTCAGAGTCTGGTCCGCCAGGGCAGCAGAGGACGTGCCAACATATACGCCGTTGTCGCGGCCCTTCACGTCATTGACAGTGATATTGACCTTCCCGACAGCGGCGTTATCGGCATAAAACTCAATGCCATCGTCACCGGAGACGATGGAGTCGCGCACCGTGATATTGACCGTGCCGTCACCGCTGTGGAACGCATTGATGCCGTCGTCACCGGCGGTGATGCTGTTCACGTCGATGGTGAGATCCTTCGTGGTCCAGTCCGTGTCGAGCCAGATGCCGATAAAGCCTGAGTCGATATCGTTGGCAGTAACAGAGACGTCGCCGGAACCCCAGGTGTTGAAGCGGATGCCGCTGGCACCTGACGTAACGTCGTTCACCTTGATCGTGAGATCGGTCGTGTTCGCATTCGCCTCGAGATTGATGCCTTCGTTGCCGGCGTAGATGTTGCCGACATCGATGGTCGTCGCGCCTGCGGCAAGGCTCGGATCGATATCGATCCAGATGCCGTTCGTGCCGGCCGTGATGGAGTCGTGCACCGTGATGTTGGTGTCGCCGGTGCCGCTCGAGAAGCCGTAGATGCCGTTGGCGTTCGTGGACGTGATCTTATTGACGTCGACGGTGAAGTCGTGCGTCTGCGGACCGTTGTCGAAATGGATGCCGTTGCTGCCCGACGCGATGTCATGGGCAGTAATCGACACATCACCCGTGCCGGCGTTGCCGCTGAAACTGATGCCGTAGCCATCCGCGTTGATGTCGTTGACATCAATGGTCAGACCGGCGGAGTTCCCGCCCATCGTAGCCAGGATACCCGTGCTGCCGGCGGTGATGACACCGTTGGTGGCGACGCCAATCGCACCGGCGTTGGCGCCGTACATGTAGATGCCGTGTCCTGTGCCGGTGATCGCGGATGCGTTGGTATCCGTGAAGGAGATGTCGCCGGTGCCGCTGCCCGTGATGGTAATGGCGGTGCCGTTGGCATCGATGCCGAAGCCCTGATCGGTCGTCACCGTGGTCGTGCCGGGATTATCGATCGAAATCGGCGTGTCGGTGCCGGGCGCGCCCGCCGGATCCTCACAGGTAAAATTGATGTTGTCGGTCGTGCTGCACGAGCCGGCGAGGGCCGCGGAGCCGGAGAATGCGACGACGCCCAGCGCGACCAGTCCGGCCGAGGCAAGTTGCGGCGCAACGCTGCCGACGATGCCCTTGAACTTGAGCATGCGACCACCCCGAATGAGTAGCGAACGCCAGCCGGCATCCTGACTTGAGCGCCCCTGCGACTGTTCGCTGGCAGGGATTGCGGGAGTGTTGGGCATGCTGCTGTCCTGAACGTTTTGGTGATGAAGAAAGGTCAGGGGCGGGAGAGGCGCGGGAACTTGCGGCTATCCGTTCGACCGGCCTGAAAACGGACGTTGATATCCGGCGTGCGGGGAGCGGATCGGCATCCCGGCAGAAGGCTTCCGGCGCGCAACGCATCGGCCTGCACGGCTCGATCGAGCGTGCTGATCGCGCAAGGTCGGGGAGGGCAGTCTCCGGATAGAAGCCAGGGAAAGGACGAAGACACCTTCGATCTCGGATACCTCATGGGTATCGTGAAGAACGAAGGGGGCACTGGCTGAAGTCCCCACTGTGAAAATGGGTTGGCCGAGTTGCGGAGAACGAAAGTGTCTCGGCCCGGCAAGTCCTTCGAACAGATCTAGGCTCATTGCGACCCCGCCTGCATGCAAGGTTGCCATCGCGGATTCCGCAACACGCCTCGCTGCATGTCTCATTCGAATCCGCCAATGCGAATTCTTCCCCGCTCCATAATTAGTTGTCAGGATGAAACTTCACAATTTCAGTAGATGTCAGATACTCTCACTCCCTGACACCTGCCAAAAACTTGTGTTTTGCCGGCCTAAATCATCGTCTGGCAAATATAATTTGCGAAATCTGGATAGGGCGGGCGATCTTACTCGGGAAAGGCGAATCCCTGACCGCGGATTGCATGCAAAGGCAGCTGCATGTCGCACTTCTCGGCCCGCCGGCGCAGGCGACTTGCAAGGGTGTCCAACTGGGCATAGTTGAAGTCGTAGATGTCCGCGCCGAGCGCCTCGACGAGGGCGCGGCGCTCGACGGTCTTGCCGCGCTCATCGAACAGGCGCGCGAGGAATCGCTTCTCCGACGCGGTGAGACGGAGACGATGGCCAAGCCCATCTGTCAGTACCCATCCGCTTTCCACCAGCGCCCATTGCGGCGTGGGTGGCGGCGAGGGCACGATCTGGCGCTTCACGCGCTCGTTGAGCGAAACCAGCGTGGCGGCAAGCTCGCGAATGTCGATCGGCTTCACGAGATAGGCATCCGCGCCCTTTTCAAGCGCATTGACCCGGTCCTCGACGGAGCCCCTTGCCGTCGCCATCACGATCCCCACGGACTGCGAGGCCCGCAGATGGCTAGCGATAGACAGGCCATCCTCGCCCTCCAGGCCAATGTCGAGAATGACGATATCAGACGGCTTGGCCGCAAAGGCCCGGTAGAGGGCAGCCGCGTCGCGAAATCCGTGCACGTTCAAGCCCAGTCTGGTCAGGCCGAGCAGCATTTCCTCCCGGAAATCCTCATCATCGTCGACGAGGTAGACAAGGGGAGAGAGGGCGACGCGGCCCTGCTTGAGTGCTTCTCCGGGCATTAACGGATCTCCAACGCAACAATTCCAATAATTCGAGGCGCGTACCGCGACACCGCGCCAGGTGATCGACGGACCATTCAGGACGTTCGCGGACGTGGTTCCCCGTCAACGGTCTCGATGCCATGCATCGATCGTCAAGATTCCGCAGGGTCTCCTACCGGTACGTCGATAGCGGGGTGCAGCGATAGGCGAAATGCTCGTTTGTGGCATCCATCCAGTCGCGCTGGCTCGGAGCCGGGACGAGGGTCGGCGGATTGGGCGACTGGATCATGCATTCTAGGCGGGGCGGGGCCATTTTCTGCTCTCGACAGTTGGCGCATGAAGTGTCCATTGCCATGCTTGGCCCGGCCATCTCAGCTTCGACGAAGATTGGCGCATGGCGCACGAGACGAGCAAGCCTTGTGCGACACGCCGTAATCCACCAGTTGGGGCACCGAAATTTCCCGTCCATCATACGTCTTGGAAACGACCATCAGGGCAAGCTGCCGCGATGGATTTCCCGAGTACAATGCTGTCGCTCAGGCGCCTGGCGGTCCGGGCGGTCCGTCCGGACCCTCCGGCCCTGTCGGCCCCGGCGCTCCCGGCGCGCCGTCCGATCCTGGCAGGCCGTCCGTTCCGCTCGTTCCGGGCGGGCCGGTCGGTCCCTCCGCTCGGGGGGGCCCAGGAGCTCCGGGGCTCCTGGGGCCCCCGGCCGCGCGACGACATTGACGGAACGCGGCAGATCGCCGGCATCGCGACCGAGATAGGTCGGCATGTAATCTTCGCGATCGCGCCGGATTAGCGACTTATTGCCGGTGCCGAAGTGGAAGAGAAGACTGCCCATGGCGGTCACGTCGCTGCCACCGCGGTCGCTGCCGCCGACATCGAACGCGACATCGCCGAAGATCGAAGCGGCGGTACCGGTCGTGAACTGGGTCAGGTATTCCGCCCCGCCAACGACTTCGGTCCTGTCGCCGCCAAACGCATCGGCGTAGCGCAGGCCCGCATTCACCTTGAAGTTGTCGGTGGCGTACCAGTTGGCGCGGCCCTCGGCGAACAGACCGGCACTGTCGTCCAGAGAATCCCAGTTGACACCGGCGAGGCCTTCGAGGGTAACGCGGTCCAGATAGAGCTGGCCCTCGACGCCGACCTTGGCTTGCGAGACGCCCTGCTCGTAGTCGCCGCCGTCCTTATAGGAGCCGTTGCCGTAGAGGTAGCTGGCATAGGCGCCGATCGCGCCCTTCTCGGGGTCGCGCGTGAACAGGTGCACGGCGGAGCCGGCGAAGCCGTTCTCTTGCGAAATGCCGCCCAGCGCGTCGATCTGGACGCCGCCGCGCTCGCCGAGCGGAATAGCCAGCGATCCCTCCGTGTAGCCGTAGCCCGCATGGCGACCATTGCCGCCGCCACCACCGATGCGGAAATTCGGCGCAGCGACCGCCGACCGGCTTGGCGGCGACTCGCCGCCATAGTCCACCATCATTCGCCCTCCGGCCGCCTGCGCGGAGATTTGTCCCTGAATGGCGTTGGATGCGGACCTGACCGCAGCCAGTTCGGCATGGGCCACCTGCAGTTCGGCTTCCAGGCGACGTTGGCCCTTCTGAAGGTCAAGTATCATCCTGTAGAGTTGATCATTGCTGGGCGTCTGCCCCATCGCCGTGGCGCCCACCCCACTGCGCCGCGGACCGGATTGCTCGACATGGCCACCGCCATACGATTCCGCCACGTCGGCGGCCCCGGCGTACGAACTACCGAAAACGGCGGTAAGGGGGAGAACCGAGCAGCCTATATACAGTCTGCTCTGATGTTGTCTCATTCGGTTGTGGCCCCCGGGGCTGAATGGAACTCAGAGTTCGCGTGGTGTAGCCGGACTGCACCGACCCCGTCGGCTCGCGATTCTTCTTCTTGTCTGTCCCGCGATACGCACCGGCCAGTTTTGACTTGGGATCGAAATAATCGAAAGCGTTACGAATGCCCTGCGTAATTGTTAACGCGATTCACCACAATTTCGGTAACTGGCGCTTCCTGACACTTGATTTCACTTGGCGGCCTTGAGGCAATTCAGTTCCGGAATCACCCTAATTTGCATGAGTGAAGAACTGGATTTTCCTCGTTGAGGAAGATCATGCTAATCGGCGCATGGGCTACCGAATGTTTTTGGCCCCTTCGGATTCGGCCGACGATTTGTTTAGCTTGCTCTTGAATGTATGGCGCTGAAGACGCCGAGGTTGCATTCGGCTAATTCTGGAGACAGCAAAAACGTGAGCACGTCGGTGGCGGGTATGGGGCCGGATCAAGCTGTTTTGGATATTGGTCTTCCGGGGGGCGACGGAGGAAGCGGCGCGCTGTTGCAGCGCAAGCGGCAGCTGCTCGTCGTGCGCCGGGTAACGCTGATCGCTGCCGTGACCTGGCTGGCGCTGGTGGCCGGCACGGGCTGGTGGATGTCGCAGCGCACGATGACGGCGCAGCTTAATAGCCTGGCAGCCAGCGCTGAATATGAGGCCATCACAACCACGCGCGTCATGGACCGGTTGTTCAATGAGATGGTCAGCATGGCCAACATGGTGGCGAACCGGGCCCAGGTTATCGAACTCGCAACCCGCTACCTCACCGATCCGCCGGGCGCCGCCGAACTGACGCGTCAGCAGCGCGCGGCGCAATTCACGCGCGATCCGCTGGTACGGCAGGTTGGCGACTTTATGAATGCGTTGGCGGCCGATCTTCGCTATGCACGCATCTACATGAACAACATGTCGGGTGATACCGTGACGGCCAGCAACTGGGCCGAGCCGGAAAGCATCGTCGGCATGATTTATTCGGGCCGGCCCTACCTTGACGATGCCCTTCGCCACGGCACCGGCTCCTCGTTCGGAATCGCCCGCATCAACAAAACCCCGTCCTATTTCGTGGCCAGCCGAATCGATGATGCCAACGGCGTTCCGCAGGGATCGGTCACGGTGAAGTTCGACGCGCCGGACGTGGCTCACTACCTGACGGGACGACACGTAGCCCTGGTCGTGAACCGTCAGGGACGCGTGATCACCACCTCGTCCGAACCCTTCATGCTCCGCAACGTGGCGGCTCTCCTGCCTCCGGGCACAGTCCTGCCGCCGGACGGCGAGGAAGTGCCGGGTAATCCCCTGGAGATACGTGCGATGGCCAACACAGCGTCGGCCGACCAGTGGCTCATCGAGGGCAGGCCCTATCTCCTGCGGAGCCAGTCTCTGACCAATACGCCGTACCAGCTGCTGACGCTGGCGGCGCTGGAAGAACTGGCGCCGATGCGCACGCAGCATCTCGTAACGACGGGGCTGGTGGCAGGTTTCGGCCTCGCCCTCATCCTCTTGTGCGGCCGTATCGCCGCCCAGCTTAGCGAGCGTCGCTTGCGAGCGGAACAGGATCGCGTGCTCGCAATCTCCAAGGCGGCCGAGCGCGACCTGACGATCAAGGTGCGCGAGAGGACGACGGAACTGTCGGATGCCAACGCGACGCTCAAGGACGAGGTGGATCGCCGCCACATCCTGGAGACCAAGCTCCGGCAATCGCTTGACTCGGTCAATGATGCCCTTTCCCAGCAACGGGACTTCCTGGCGGTCGTCTCGCACGAGTTTCGCGGCCCGCTGGCCGTGATCGCCGCCGCCGCCGACAACCTGTCGATTTCGGCACCCGAAGGCGCCGAGGACGTCCGGACGCGCGCCTCCAGGATTCGCCAAACGGTCAAGCGCATGACCCTGCTGATCGAGAATGTCCTGGCTGGCGATCGGCTCGACGCTACCGAGGCGCCGCGCGCGATCGTCGAAACGTTCGATCTCAACGAGATCCTCCGGATCGCGCAAGCGGCACTGGATGACGATGCCGTCGGTCGGGTTACGTTTATTCCAGGAAATGAGGCGCGCGTGAGCGGCGACCGTTATCTCCTGGAAATCGCGCTTCAGAACCTGGTCCAGAATGCCCTGAAATACTCGGATCCGCCGAGCCCGATCACGGTCCGGCTTTCAGTCGACGAAGGCGTGGTGTTCGTGAAGGTGACCGACCAGGGCTCCGGCGTTTTGCCCGAGTTCCATGCCTTCATCTTCCTAAAATATTATCGCGCAGGGGGACAGCGGGCCAATGGCTCCGGATTGGGGCTTTACATCTCAAGGGAGATCGCGCGACAGCATGGCGGCGAGCTCACGCTGATCGCCAGCGACGAGAGCGGCTCGACATTCTGTCTTTCTCTCCCGCTCGTGGGATCAATTTCCGATGGTCCTCGATCCGAGCGTGTTGTATCGCGTCGTTTCGTTGACGATCCAACTTAGGCTATTGATTTAGCCTAGGGACTTGTCAATGCCGGGTGTCGGGCATCCAGTCTTGAGCAGTCGAAGACTGCGGGTCTCCCTCGTTGGATAGCTGGCTGGAATGGAAGTCTTCAGGGAATCTATGTAGATATGCTGTGATGTTCTAAGTATTTCAAATAGAAAAATCGGGCCGTGCCGTAGCCAGGCATCGAGATGCATATTGGCGTGATGATATTTCGTGGTTGCCGGTCGTTTCCAGTTTGATATCGAAGGCGGCCATGGGCCATGGCTTTGGCCTGCCGAGCGAATTGCTGCTCCCCTTGCCCTATTTGCTAAGCCGTACTGGCCTTGGCTGCCTCCGGCTGGAAGATCATGCTGCGCGGAAAGGGTGGCGTGCCTACTCCGCAGGGATAGGAAGCACCGATCGGTCGGACCGGGCGGGCCGGAGCTTGGGCCGTGCGGCAACGGCCGCGCGACGTGTTCCCATGCGGGCGATCAGAAGTAGGTCTTGTAGGCGGTGACCACGTTGTAGTCGTCATCAATCCCGTAGAGCACGTCCCATTTGTCGAAGGTGGTGCAGGGGTGGGAGATGCCGAGGCCGATCATGTCGCCGACGCAAAGATCCGCATTCGCCGGGAAGCGAATATAGGCGTGCTGGTCGTTCAGCGCCTCAATGGTGTAGCCAGAATCGAGTCTCGTCGGTGCTCTGTCGCGGCCGGGGCGGAAATGCCGGCGCGGCACCGGCAGGTGCGCGTCATAGGAGAGGTCGCGCTTGCCTGCGGTCAACAAGGCGAGGCCCGGCTCGGGGATCGACTGCACGTAGGCGAAAACCTCGATCGCCGGCGCCAGCCTGCCATGCGTATGGCTCGCGTTCTTCGATCGCTCGCGAATATGCGCGAAATGATCGGTGTAGAGGATGTCGTCATGCGCGATGTAGCAGCCGCTGCGTAGCACCAGGCGAACCGGCTTGGACAGTCTGAGGCCCGCGAGACGGTCGATGACGATGTCGAAGTAGGACGAACCGCCGGCCGACAGCACGATTTCGTCACTGGTGAACATGCCTTCGGCGTCGGCGGCGAGCACGCTTTCGCGGATCGCGTCGAGGAATCGTTCGACCGGCCCGACCCGCGTCGAGGTGGCACCCGGCACCGATCCTTCAAACCCCTCGATGCCGCGAAGTTCGAGCACGCTGGACGCTTTCACGGCGCGGGCGACAGCGAGAGCTTCCTTGGTCGAGCGGACGCCGGTGCGGCCGCCGGCCGCGCCGATTTCGACCAGCACGCCGAGCCGACGTGAGCCGAGACGCTGCTTTGCCCGAGCGTTGAGGATCTCGACGCCTTCGACGGAATCGACCAGGCAAAGGAAGTCGAATCCGGCATCCGTCGCGAGCTGATCGGCAACATAGTCGATGAAAGCCGGGTCGACGAGCTGGTTGGCGACGAGGATGCGGCCGACGCCGTGTTCCCGTGCCACCTGAACCTGATGGGCGGTCGAGAGCGTGATCGCCCAGGCGCCGTCGGCGATCTGGCGCCGAAACAATTGCGGGCACATGGTCGTCTTGCCGTGCGGGGCCAGCGCGACGCCGGAATCCTGGCAGAAGGCGCGCATCCAGGCGGCGTTGCCATCAAGCGTCGTTTCGCGCAGTAGAGCCAGTGGCAGCGGCATGTCCTGGCGCAGGACGTTCCAGCGCCTATCGGCGATCCGGGCACTGTCGAAGGCTTCGCTCAGGCCTGGAATGCCCTTCGTCTTGCGGTCGATTTGCATGGTGCTTCCTCTGGGAGTCCTGATTTGCTGCCTGCGATCGGAGGCGGTCAAAGTGCCGTGTCCACCTCGAGCACCAGCTTTCCGGCGACCTGTCGGGATTCGAGCCGTTGGTACATCGCGGCGGCGTCCTCGAAGGCGAACACCTGCTCGATCGGAACCTGGATCGTGCCGTTGGCGACGCCACCGAACACGGTTTCAACGCCGCGTCGCCAGATCTCGGAGGCGAAGTCGGCATGGCCGAGATGGAAACGGGTGAAGGTCAGTGACCGCAGCACCAGCTGCGCCCAGAGATTGTCGTACGGTTTCGCCTCCGCCTCGCCATAGCTGACGACATGACCAAGTCGGCGCATCAGCGCGAAGCTGCGATCGAGGATGCTGCCGCCGGTCGAATCGTACAGCTTGTCGACCGGCCTGCCGCCGGTGAAGGCGAGGATCGCCTCGACGAAATCCTTCTCGCCGCGATTGACGATGAAGGAGGCGCCATAGTCGAGCGCGCGCTGTTCCTTGCCGGCCGTGCCGACGGTCCCAAGTGCCGTCGCGCCGGCCATGGTGGCCAGCTGGGTGAGGTAGAGGCCGACGCCCCCGCCGATCGCGTGGACCAGCACTGTTTCGCCGGGCTGGATCTTCGAGACGTTGTGCAGCAGGTGCCAGGCGGTAAGGGACTGCACGAAGAAGGCGGCGGCGACTTTCAGGTCGATGGTGGCGGGCACGATAACCAGTCGCTCGACCGGCGCCACGCAATAATCGGCGAAGCTGGCGGCATTCTCGACAAAGCCGGCCACTCGGTCTCCTACAGCGAAGGCGTCGACGCCGGGACCAACCGCCGAGACGACGCCTGACAGCTCCGAACCCGCGACCAGCGGATACCCCTTGGGATGGGGATAGATTCCCTTCCGCATCATCGTGTCGGCGAAGTTGCAGCCGCAATAGGCAACGGCGACCAGAACCTCGCCCGGTCCCGCCTCCGGCTTCGGCACCTCGCCGATCCGGAGCGCGTTAATATCCTCGCTGGGACGGTCGAGAATGATCGCTCGCATCGATTCAGACCTTCATGGCCGGGCGGGAATACTGGCTGAAGCTGCCGGTGTAGACCTTCTCGACCGGATAGGCGTAGCTCTGCCGCTTCGACGTGCCCAGTCCAAGCGAAACCAGCGATTCCACCAGCTTCACGCCGCAGGACACGCCATCAATCGCCGGGGCGCCGATCTCGCGGGTGATATGCGCCATCAGGTCCGACATGCCGCCGCAGCCGAGCAGCACGCTGTCGGAGTGGTCCTCGGCCAGCGCCCGCCGGCATTCCTCGACGATGATGGCGCGGGCGTTGGAGCCTTCCTCTTCCAGTTCCAGCACCGGCAGGTCGGTCATGCGGATGTTGCGACACTTGTGGGTCATGCCGTAGGCGTGGACGAGATGTTCCATCGTTGCCCGCGTCCGCTCCAGCATGGAGACGATGGTGAAGCCGTTGCCGATCAGGCTGGCGGCGTGCATCGCGGCTTCCGCGATACCGATTACCGGGCCACGGGCGATTTCGCGCGCGGCGGCGAGGCCCGGATCGCCGAAGCAGGCGATGACATAGCCGTCGATACCCTCGGCCTCGCCCTTCAGTACTTCGTCGATGACGCCGACAGCGGCGAAGGCTTCGTCATAGAAACCCTCGATCGAGACGGGGCCCATGGCGGGCGACACCGCGATGATCTCGGTGCCGGGCGCCGCCACAGCCTGCGCCGCCTCGCCGATCTTGTCGGTCATGGACCAGGTGGTGTTGGGGTTGATGACCTTGATCTTCATCGCGGTGCCTCGGAGTTGGGTCAATGGGGCGCAAAGGGGGTGAGATCGACATCGGAGCGCTTGCCGGAGATCTGGTCTGCGAGCGCCTTCCCGGAGCCGCAGGCCATGGTCCAGCCCAGCGTGCCGTGGCCGCTGTTCAGGTAGAGATTGGGATAAC
This sequence comes from Kaistia granuli DSM 23481, assembly GCF_000380505.1. Classification (GTDB taxonomy): domain Bacteria; phylum Pseudomonadota; class Alphaproteobacteria; order Rhizobiales; family Kaistiaceae; genus Kaistia; species Kaistia granuli. The sequence continues at coordinate 152,918 of NZ_AQYH01000007.1, forward strand.
GGCATCGACCGATGCGCGGCGGCCCGTCCGGCGTGACCGGGCGAAGACCGGACCAGCGTTCTGCCGACGCGATGGCGGCATCGGGGACTCTCGGAAACAGCCCCTTGAGCGAGGCGATCAGGCCGGCATAGCGCTTTTCCGGCCTAGAGAAATCATAACCGGCGAGCTCCGCCGTGCCGCCGACGCGGATGCGGCTTTTCAGGTTGGTGAGGCCGACCTTCATCGATTCATCGGTGATGGTGCTGATCGGCCCGATAGCGTCGGAATCCGCCCTGACGGTCAGCGAATAGCCCTTCACCGGATAGATCGGCACGTTGATGCCGTGCGGTTCGAGCAGGCGTTTCGACCAGATGCCGAGCGCGACGATGACGGCATCCGCCTCGATCGTCTCAGCCTCGGCGACGACGCCGACCACCTTGTCGCGCTCGATCACGAGCCTTTCGGCCGCGCGGCCATAGAGGAAGGAGACGCCGCGCGCCGCGCAGGCTTTTGCCAGAGCCTGCGTGAACTGGAAGCAGTCGCCGCTCTGGTCGGTTTCGAGCAGCACGCCACCGATGATGCCGCTGCTCGCGGGGTCGATATTGGGTTCCAGCGTCAAAAGCTCGTCGCGCTTGAGGCTTCGATGCGGCACGCCCAGTTCGTCGAGCACGGCGAGGTCGCGCTTGTAGCCCTCGGCTTGCGCCGTGTCACGGAACGTAACGACCAGACCCTTCTGTCGGCCCCAATACTCAATGGCGATTTCCTCTCTCAACGCATCGGTGTAATCGCGCGAATATTCGGCGAGCCGCACCATGTTGCGCTTCGCGGCGATGTATTGATCGAGGCTGGAGGCTCGCCACATCCGCCAGAGAAACTGACTCATTGCGAAGTCCGGCATGCGGCTCACGACCAGGGGCGCGTGGTTGGCGAAGATCCATGATGCTGCCTTGCCGATCAGGCCGGGAAAGGCCCAGGGCGAAGACAGCGCCGGAGAGATCTGCGCCGCATTGGCGTAGCTGGTGCCGTGCCCGGCCGAGGTGTTCTTCTCGATGACCGTGACCTGGTGGCCGGCCTCGGCCAGATACCAGGCCGTGGTCACGCCGATCACCCCGGCGCCGAGCACGACAATGCGCATTATCGGGCCTGTTCTTCCGTGATGATCGCGTAGTTCTTCGGCTCGCGGTGCAGCGCGAAGTTGAAGATGTTCTCGCGGATCTCGCGGCAGCGATCGAGGTCGACGGCAGCGGTGATCACCTCGTCTTCCAGCGTGTTGGTCATGGCGACCAGTTCGCCGGTCGGCGCCACGATGCAGGAATGGCCGAGCAGCATGCAGCCCTCCTCGATGCCGACCTTGCCGGCAGCTGCCGCCCAGGCGCCGTTCTGGTAGGCGCCGGCCTGCATCGACAGCAGATGGTGGAACGAGCTCAGCTGGTCGTGCTGCGGCACGGGCGGGTTGTGCAGAGGGGTGTTGTAGCCGCCGCAGATGATCTCGGCGCCCTTCAGGCCCATGACGCGCCAGGTCTCCGGCCAGCGGCGGTCGTTGCAGATGAACATGCCGAGCTTGGCGCCGTCGACATCATGGACCTGGAAGCCGAGGTCGCCGCTCTCGAAGTAGCGTTTCTCCAGGTGCTGAAACGGCCGGTAGGCCTCGTATTCCTTGTGGCCGGGAAGATGGATCTTGCGGTACTTGCCCGCGACCTTGCCGGACTTGTCGATCGCCAGCGAGGTGTTGAAACGCCGCTTGGTCGTCCCTTCCATCACCAGCTCGGCGAAGGAGATGGTAAAGCCGATGCCGAGCTCGGCCGCCTTCTCGAACAGCGGACGCGTCGCCGGCCCCGGCATCTCCGTCTCGTAGAAGAAGTCGAGTTCCGCCTCGTCGGTGAAGTACCAGCGCGGGAAGAAGGTGGTCAGGGCGAGCTCGGGGAAGACGATGAAGTCGGCGTTGCGCGCTTTCGCTTCCTTCAGCATCTCGATCAGCCGTGCGACGACCTGCTCGCGCGTGTCGGCGCGCTGGATCGGCCCCTGCTGGCCAACGGCGAGAATCATCTTCCTGCTCATTCCAAAATCCTCGATGGTTCGATGGAGGGCGGCTTAGCCGCCGAGATAGAGTTCCTTGACCTTGGGGTCGTTCAGCAGAGCGTCCGAAGGCCCTTCGAGCGCGATGCGGCCGGTTTCCAGCACGTAGCCGTATTGGCTGACGCGCAGCGCCATCCGCGAGTTCTGTTCGACGAGCACGATGCTCATGCCCTCGTCGCGATTGACCTCGATGATCAGTCTCGCGATGTCCCGTACGACCAGCGGCGCTAGGCCGAGCGAGGGTTCGTCGAGCAGCAGCAGTTTCGGCTTCGACATCAGGGCGCGGCCGATGACGAGCATCTCCTGCTCGCCGCCCGACAGCGTGCCGGCGCCTTGGCGCAGGCGTTCCTTCAGGCGGGGGAAGCGGGTCAGGATCCGTTCGAGGTCGCTGGCGATGGCGCCCCGATCCTTGCGCGCATAGGCGCCCATCAGCAGATTGTCGCGCACGCTCATCTGCGGGAAGACGCGCCGGCCCTCCGGCACCATGGCGACGCCGATCTCGACCCGGCGCGGCGCCGGGAGACGGTCGATGCGGGCGCCGTCGAACCAGATCTCGCCGGCGGCGAGCGGGACGAGGCCGGTGATCGCCCGCAGCGTCGTGCTCTTTCCCGCGCCATTGGCGCCGATCAGAGAGGCAACCTTACCCTCGTCGAAGGCGAGGCCGACATCGGCGATGGCGCGGACGCGGTCATAGTTGACGGTCAGGCCGCGGGCCTCGAAATATCGCATGCTGCTTCCCGCCATGTCAGTGTCCGATCGTCTCGTCGTCCTGGCCGAGATAGGCCTCGATGACGGTTGGGTTGTCCCGGATCTCCGCCGGGGTTCCCTCTGCAATCTTCGAGCCGAAGCTGATGACGACGATCCGGTCGCTGATCTGCATCACGGCGCGCATGTCGTGCTCGACGAGGAGGACGGTGATGCCGCGGCGGCGGATGCCCTCGACCATGTCGACGGCGCGGTCGGTTTCTTCCGGGTTCATGCCGGCGAAGGGCTCGTCGAGCAGCAGGATGCGTGGGCTGGCCGCCATCGCAATGGCAATGCCGAGCGTGCGCAGATAGCCATGCGGCAGGTTGCGCGCCAGTTCGTGCCGGACATGACCGAGGCCGAGATAGGCGAGGATCTCCTCGGCATTCTCGCGCGAGCGACGGTCGTCGGCGCGGGCGGCGGGGCTGGCGAAGAAGGCGCCGACCGGTCCGGCGGCATGGCCGAGCTGATGGGCGACGATGACGTTCTGCAGTGCCGTCATCTCCTTGAACACCGTGGTTTCCTGGAAGGTCCGCACCACGCCCATGCGGGCGACCTGGTGCGGACTGAGGCCGCTGATCGGTGTGCCGTCGAGCAGCACCCGTCCGGCGCTCGGCGTCATGAACGAGCCGATCAGCTTGAACAGCGTCGACTTGCCGGCGCCATTCGGGCCGATCACCGAGAGGATCTCGCCCTGTTCGACGTCGAAGGAGACGCCATTGACCGCCACCAGTCCGCCGAAGCGCTTGGTCAGGCCTTCCACCTTGAGGAAGCTCATCGGCTCGACCTCCAGAAGCGCCCGAGGATCGACGGCAGGCTGAGCAGCCCGTTCGGCAGGAACAGCATCACAAGGATCATCAGCGCGCCATAGAGCAGCGCCTGGTATTCCTGGATCGAGCGTAGCAGCTCGAAGGCGATGATAAGGCCGAAGGTGCCCACGATCGGCCCGAGCACGAAGTCGAGGCCACCGAGGAAACAGTAGAGCATGAAGTTGATCGAATCCGTCACCGTATAGGTCGCCGGATAGATGTTCTGCTGCAGGCTGGCGAAACAGGCGCCGGCCATGCCGCCCATCGCCGAGCAGAAGGCGAAGGCGAAGACCCGGTAGCGCGCAACGTTGATGCCGATCGACATGGCAAGTTCCTCGTTCTGCCGCATCGACCGGAACACCCAGCCGATCCGGCTGCCGGCGAGGCGCCAGACCGCGAGGTAGCCGACGAGAAGCAGGGTCGCGGCGAACAGGTAGAAATCGAGCGGCGTGTCGATGCCGGCGGGGCGCGGGATGTTGAGCACGCCGCCGCCGTCATGCAGCGTCACCGTATTGAGGAAGAGCAGCCGCATCGCTTCGGTCAGGCTCAGCGTCACCATGGCGAAGTAGATGCCGCGGAGCCGGAGCAGCGGCCAGCCAATCAGCGTGCCGACGAGCGCCGCGACGACACCGGACAGCGGCAGGCAGAGCCAGAAGGACAGGCCAAACACCGTCGACAGGATCGCCGTCGTGTAGCCGCCGAGCAGCGCGAAGGCGCCCTGGGCGATGTTGACCCGGCCGATGGCGAAGGTGACCCAGACGCCGAGGCTGCCGAAGGAAAGGATAGCGGCGTTCGTCATCACGTTCAGCCAATAGGGCTGGCCGCGCAGGATGAGGGGGACGACGGCATAGAGCAGGATCGCGAGCGGCAGGATCGCGATCAGTGCCTTCCGGCTGCCCGGGGACGTGGCCCCGATCGTGCCCGCCGCTTCAGTGGAGGTCGCCATGGTGCGTCCTTAGAGCTCGATCGAAAGAGGGAGGAGGCGGAAGAAGAAGGGGCGGGGTTTCGCCGCCCCGTTCGGCAGCCTTGTCAGCCCCATGGCTTGCCCATGATTCCCTGCGGCCGGATCAGCAGGAACAGGATCAGCGCCGTGAAGATCAGCAGATAGGTGACGGAGCCGGGGAACAGCGCGTAGCCGATCGCCTCGGCGAACCCCAGCGCCACGGCGCCGAGCAGGGCGCCGCCGATCACGCCGGCGCCGCCGATCATGATCATGATGAATGCCTTGGTCGAGATGGCCGTGCCGATGCCAGCATTGACGCCCGAGACCGAGATCAGAAGGCCGCCGGCGATGCCGGCCAGCGCCGCGCCGAGGCCGAAGCCCAGCATGCTGATGCGGTTGACGTCGGCGCCCATCAGCATTGTCGCCGTGCGGTCCTGCGCCAGAGCCCGCATCGCCCGGCCTTGGCGGGTAAAGTTGACGAAGAGCAGCACAGCGGCGATCAGCGCCAGCGAGATGGCGAAGACGAGCAGCCGGTTGGCGGGCAGGAAGGCGCTGCCAAGACGGTAGACGCCGGAGACCATCGGTGGAATGCCGCGCTGCTTCTCGCCGAAGATGAAGAGCGCGATGTTTTCCAGCAGCAAAGCGGTGCCGACCGCGAGGAGCATGGTGTTTTCTTCGCGGCTGGAGATCCGCATCACGCGCTGGAACAGGGTGCGCTCCAGCAGCATGCCGATCAGCCCGACCACCACCGCCGCCGCCAGTAGGCCGACCGCATAGGGCAGCTTGAAGACGACGCAGACGGTGTAGACGATCAGGCCGCCGATCATGAACATCTGCCCATGGGCAAAGTTCAGGACGTTCATGATGCCGAAGATCAGCGTGATACCCAGCGCGATCAGCGCATAGTTCGCCGAAAGAATGGCCCCGTTGACCAGGATTTGTTCCATGGCGTTTCCTCGATCGAGCGCGTTGGGAAGATGTCTCAGGGACGGATCAGTCGACCTGGCCGATGGCAAGCGTCGTGAACTGGCCGTCCTTGGTCTCGGTCAGAACCAGCGGCACGCCGATCTGGCGCTTCTGGCCGTAATCCGCCTCGCCGGTGAAGGTCAGCTTGCTGTCTTCCTTGAGGAAGGGGTTCTTCATCGAGAAGCCGGGGATCGCCGCCTTGAAGACATTGGTGTCATCGATGGCGGCGGGGCCGGTTGCCTGCAGCGTCGCGAGGATCACCTCCAGCGCATAGACCTTGGTGCCGGCTTCGTCGTTCCACTCGCCGGCGACCTTTGTGTAGGCCTTTATGAACTCATCCATGTACTCGCTGCGGATCGCGTCGGCCGAGGCGCCGCCGATCGAGACGAGGCCGTTGCCGGCGTCGCCGGCCATCTCGTTGATCACCTTGATGTCCTGGCCGGAATCGCTGGCGAACAGGCCGGCATAGCCGAGCTCGCGGGCGGCGCGCATCAGCAGCGGCGTGTTGGACGGGGCGGAGGCCGGCAGGAAGATCAGGTCCGGCGCGGTGGCGACGACGTTCGACATCACCGGGAAGAAGTCGGTGGCGTTCGCCTCGTAGGTGGCGTCGGCGCTGACGACGTCGAGGCCGAGATCCTTGGCAGCCTTGACCGCGTCGTCGCGGTTGGAGAGGCCGTCGCTGTCGTTGCGGGCGACGAAGGCGACCTTCTGCACGCCACGCTCGGCCTTGAGCAGCTTGAGGATCGCCGGGGCGACCTGGTAGCTCGCGACCATGCCCATCACGGCGTTCTCGGCCGGCTTGGTATAGAGGCTGCGGCTGGAGGCATAGGGGAAGTACATCGCATTGTACTTCTCGGCGATCGGCCGGATGCTGGTCGCGGTGACATCGGTGTTGGAGCCGATGACATAGCGGATGCCTTCCTGGCCCATCAGGCGCTCGGCGCCGGAAACGGTCAACTTGGGATCGTTGCGGTCGTCGACCGAGACGATCTCGATCTTGTACTTCTCGCCGCCGATGTCGACGCCGCCCTTGGCGTTCCACATGTCGGCGGTCGCCTGCGCGGCGTATTTGTTGACCAAGCCCCAGGAAGCCTCGGCGCCGCTCATCACGCCGAGTTGTCCGATCTTCAGGGTCTTGCCTTCGGCGAATGCCGCGCCCGTGGCGCCAAGGCCGACCGCGGCTGCCATCACTCCGGCCACGGCGAGGGCGCCAGCGCCCTTCAGCAGCCTACGACGGGTAGCTTCCATCATGTGTTGAACCTCCGTATGCCGGCCGATGCGGCCGACGCCCTACTGGTCAGTGGATTTCCCTATGCGATGTTCTTTATGTAGAATTTTGTATCGCATACAGTACATGCAGTTAAATCGAGCCTTTCTCGCTTGTCAATCAGGCGAAAACGGCCGGCGGCGTTTTGCGAAAAATTGATGCAGCCATGCTCAGGAAATGGCGGGGCCAAGGCGGCGCGATCCCGGCGAAGGGGCTTCGCCGGGATTGCGTGCCCTGGCAATATCCGCAGCTACAGGCTGGGGAAGTCGGCCGGCATGCGGCCCAGCACGGCGCGGTTAATCGCGATCGACGTGTTGATCATTTCGCGGGCGAGCGCCTCTTCGATCGGCGCCACGGTCGACAGCAGGCCCGAGCAGGTGAACACGTAGGCGACTTCGCCATAGCGGTCGAAGATCGGCATGCCGAGAGCCATCAGGCCCTCGGTCAGTTCGCCGACACTGCGGGCGTAGCCGCGCTTGCGCGTCGCCGCGATCTCGGCCTTCAGCAGGTCGGCGGTCATCAGAGTGGTGCTGGTATAGCGGCGCGGCTGCCAGCTCTCCAGCCACTGGTCGATCTCGGCCGGCGACTTCCAGGCAAGGTAAGCGCGCATGTTGGCCGGCGCGTCGCGCGGCAGGTGGTGGCCAATCGGATAGGACACCTCCATCGCCTGAAAGCTGTTGAATTTGTCGACGACGACGAACGAATCGTCGGCCTGGGGCTGAGCCAGCACGGCCGGAAAGCCGATGCGCTGCACGAGGCTGCCCAGTTCATGTCGAATCCGATCCAGGACGGGAGCGCCCAGCAGCGACGACGCGCTGGCGAACAGGCCGGAGTTCAGCTCGTAGAGCTTGGCGCGGCTGTCGAGGCGCAGCCAGCCGAAATGCACCAGGGTCTTCAGGATCGAATGGCAGTGGCTCTTGGTGATGCCGAGGGTCGTCGCCAGTTCGGTCAGCGAGGCGAGGTGCGGCGGCGTGTGGTTGATGTAGTTGATGATAGCGATGGCGTTTTCCACTGCCGGCACTAGGCCGGGCGCCGGCCGTCGCGGCGGCGCGTCGTCCTGGGCGGTCAGCAGCCAGCGCGAGCCGTCCTGCTGCAGCGAGGTCGTGTAGGGCGAGGGAGAGGCAACTGCCCTGGCATTCGCCGTCTGGGCGTTGTCCGGCTTGATCTCGTCCGGCTTGGCCCTGTCGGGCGCGGCGGGCTTGGGTGTCTTCGGCACAGCGGTTTCCTTCACCGGCACACGCTCGTCCCCGGCAGCTGGCTCATGCCAGCGCTCTCGATCGAACGGCAAATAATCTTGACCGTCGATGCAAGATCGATCAGTCTCTCTGGGAGAACGTTGTTCTTTTAGTAGAAAAGTGATCCAAGCCTGTCAAGTGGCCGGGCCGTGGCATTGGAACGCCAAGGACCGGAATTACCTTTGTCCGCCCAAGGTCGGAATGGTGGAGGAGGGGATGCGGTCTCGCAACATCTCCCCGAATTCTGCGATCCGCTCGAACCCCGTGTCGATCCGCCGGCTGTCGGCGCTTTGGCGTGGAACGATCCCTGCATTTGCCTCCGCGCGCCGGCGGCCGCCGCCCCATGGAACCAATCTGGAGACTGTCGATGGACCTCATCGTCAAAAATGGAACGATCGTCACCGCTGGTGGCATCTCGCGAGCCGATCTCGGCGTCAAGGACGGCAAGATCGTCCAGATCGGCGGGGAATTCGGCGAAGCCGCGCGCATCATCGATGCCGCCGGCTGCTATGTCATGCCGGGTGGCGTCGACGTTCATACCCACATCGATTCCAACAATATGGAAACGAAGTCGGCCGATGATTTCGGATCTGGCACCATCGCGGCCGCCTGCGGCGGCACAACGACCATCGTGGATTTTTGCGCCCAGGATCGCGGGGGCACGCTGGCCGAGGCGATTGCCAAATGGGATGCCCGCGCCGAGGGTAAGGCGGCGGTCGACTATGGCTATCATGTCATCGTTCTCGACATGAATGACGGAGTGTTCAAGGAGCTGCTGACGCTGCCCGAGCGCGGCATCCCCTCCTTCAAGGTGTTCATGGCCTATCGCGGCATGAACATGATCGACGACGTGACGCTGCTGAAGACGCTGGAGCAGGCCAAGCATTCCGGTGCGTTGGTGATGGTGCATGCCGAGAATGGCGACGCGGCCGACTATCTGCGCGACAAGTTCATCGCCGAAGGCAAGACGTCGCCCAAATATCATGCCCTGAGCCGTCCGCCACGCGTCGAGGCCGAGGCGACCGCGCGCGCGATTGCCATGGCCGAGATCGTCGGCACCTCGATCTACATCGTGCACATGACGTGCGAGGAATCGCTCGAAGAACTGATGCGCGCCAAGGCGCGCGGCGTCGACGCGCTGGCGGAGACCTGCACGCAATATCTCTATCTGACCAAGGACGATCTCGACCGGCCGGGCTTCGAAGGCGCGAAATTCGTGTTCACGCCGCCGCCGCGCGAGGTCAAGGATCAGGAAATCCTCTGGAACGCTCTCGCCAATCGCGTGTTCGAGACGGTGTCGTCCGATCATTGCTCGTGGCTCTACAAGGGCCACAAGGATGAAGGATTGCACGACTTCCGCCTGATCCCGAACGGCGCGCCCGGCGTCGAGGAGCGGCTGATGATGGTCTATCAGGGCGTCAATCAGGGCCGGATTTCGTTGACCCAGTTCGTCGATCTCGTCGCGACCCGGCCGGCGCAGGTGTTCGGCATGTTCCCGCAGAAGGGAACGATCGCGGTCGGCTCTGACGCCGATATCGTCATCTGGGATCCGGAAGCGTCGATGACGATCACCCAGTCGGCCATGCACAACGCCATGGACTACTCGACCTATGAAGGAAAGAGCGTCAAGGGCATGCCGAAGACGGTGGTGCTGCGCGGCAAGGTCATCGTCGAGGATCGCGATTATGTCGGTACGCCGGGCGAGGGACGGTTTCTCAAGCGTGCGAAGTATGTTCCGCGCGTGCAGTCTGTGTGAGTTGCTGACTTTTCGGCCGTCGCCGAGAGCGAGCGGGTGCCCTGTCGGGCCTCGCCAACAGCGCGCTTTTGACCGCGTCGATCGATGCCGTTGCTAACGTGCATCGTTCTCTGGTGCCGGCCCTTGGCGCGGGCTGGCACCGGAGAGCGGATTTCCTCGTGATAGGTGCCGGAGTTCGCCGGCACGATGCGGAATTGGAGCGCTGCTGGATGCGGCCATGCATGCCTAGCTAGCGCCTCGCTGACATCGCTATCCGACGGAAGTCTTCCAATACTTCTGGTTAGGATGCGAGACTGGCGCTGTCGTCTTGTCTTCTTCGCGGCTGTGCAAGTGACGAGACTTTTCGTGTGAGTAGGTGGTTGAAGCCTTGCCGGTCCGTGTCTTCAATGAGCTACCTTTGCTGCCCGCAGAACCGCGCCCAAGCGTCCATAGGCGCACGGCGCCCTTCTAGGGCGATGCTGATCAGCCAGTTGACGAGCCCACCCGGTCCCATTTCGCGCCACTTTCCGTCGCGCGGGAATACGATCGTCCATTGCCTGGATCCGCCTGGCGCTGCTCAGGGAGGGCCGGTTACCGTCCACGTAGCGCCCCGCGCCGTAACCGACTTTACGAAGAGCGCGCAAAGCCGATTGACCGCACTCTGGCTGAGAAAGCGAGTTGCCAAAGGCCGTGTGGCGCATTGAGGCGCGAATGACGTCCGCAACGAGCCGCTGTGTGTTCTTGAGCCCCTCCGAGTTGAACAGATCGACGCAGATCTCGGTCGCGATCGGTCTCAGCAGCGCTTTCACAGCCTCAGCCGCGGCATCGCCATGCGATGGATCCGGATTGCGCCGCCCTCGTATTGGACGATTTCGAGGTCGGCGACGGATGTCGGAGCCGTCGTCTCCAGATCCGCGACGGGTCGCTGTTCCTTCGGTCTCGAACTACGACAGGGCTTCAGCGAGCGACTGGATGATCTGGACCTGGGTCAGGATCGGTTTGTCGGAGTTCATGGTTCTCGTTTTGCATGTGTATCGGCGAGGTTCCGGACTTCGCACCCTGCCGAGTGCGCGCAACCTTTGAGGCTCCCCCTGATCCTCAGCCATTTCCCCTAGGGCCGGACCGAGACGAACGCCGGCATCGTCCCGGCGCGGACGGGCTCGTCGGGAGGTCGGCCGACCAAGGTCGCCGCCCGGTTGACGCGCTCGGGGAGTTGCGCCGCCCGCGTTCAGTTGAACTCCCAACGTATCCGGCTCGCTAGCAACTTGTCGTCGACGCAACGCCTCGACGTCAGCTTGACAGTCCTCCCAGCAACGCTAAGATTATTAAATGAAACGTGAGTTTATCAGATGAATTCAACAGCAGACAGCGATCGGTATTCGATCCGGGCCGTCGATCGGGCGATCGATGTGATCCAGTGCCTGGCGGAGCGCGAGGCAGCGTTGACCGCCGACGACATCACGGCAGCCACCGGCTTGCCCAAGAGCACCGTGTTTCGGGTTCTGGCGACCTTGGTCGGGCGCGGCTTCCTGGAACGTGACAATGATCGCCAGACCTTCAGCTTCGGCACGCTGGCGCTGCTGGTCGGGATGCGCGCACTGGGCAATCTCGATGTCCAGCGGGTCGCCCGGCCCTTCATCGAGCAATTGACGGATGCGACCGGCGAGACGGTCCACCTCTCGGTTCTGAACGAGCAGTCGGCGCTCTGCATCGACAAGATCGACAGCAAGCGCTCGGTGCGCATGTCGTCGTTTGTCGGCTTCCGCGATCCGCTGCATTGCAGTGGCGTTGGCAAGACGCTGCTCGCCTTCCAGGACGAGGCTGTGCGCGAGGCGCTGATCGCCCGGATCGGCTTCGAAAAGCACACCGAACGCACCATCACCGAGCCCGAGGCGCTGCGCGCCCATCTGCGCGAGATCGTGGCGCAGGGCTATGCGGTGGATCGCGAGGAGATCGAGGAAGGCCTTTCCTGCGTCGCCGCGCCAATCCGGGACCACACCGGCAAGGTCATCGCCGCCATCAGCAATTCGGGGCCGACCTACCGCCTCGACGACGCGGCCATCCGCGATCTCATCGCAATCGTTCTCGCCCACGCCAACCGCATTTCGACCGCGCTTGGATATCTCGCTAGGAAGCCAGCCCCATGATCATCGACGTCCATACCCATACGCCACAGTTCCGCGAGCGGGTTCCCGCCGACAAGCTGGTGATGAATACGACCTGGCGGCCCGATAGGGCCGTGCCGGCAAACTACAGCTGGAATGACTACATGGCGGCCCTGGAGCCGGTGGATAAATCCATCGTCTTCGGCATCGCCTGGGAACCCGGCGAGCGCGTCGGCGGCACCAATGGCGTTGGCGATGTCGGCGATGTGGCTGACGGCGTCAATAATTCAACGGCCGCCTTCGTGCGGGCCTTTCCCGACCGGCTGATCGGCTTCATGGCCGTGCATCCGCATGACCGCAAGGCCATGGACGAGATGGAGCGCAGCCGCGTCGACCTCGGCCTGCGCGGCGTCAAGCTTGGCGCCAATTACCAGATCTTCGATCCGCTCGAGAGCCGGGCGCTGGCGATTTACCAGTATGCCGAGAAGCACGGCCTGCCGGTGCTGTTCCATATCGGCACCTCGGCGGTGCGCATGGCGCCGATGGTCTCGGCCCATCCGCTCGTCGTCGACGAGATCGCCATGCGCTACCCGGATCTCAAGATCATCATGGCGCATATGGGCCATCCCTGGACGGTCGACAGCGTCGTGGTGGCGCGCAAGCACCCCAATGTCTTCACCGACATCTCCGGCCTGTTCTACCGCCCCTATACTTTCTACGAGGCGATGATCAAGGCGACCGAGTGGAACATCCTCGACAAGGTCCTGTTCGGGTCGGATTTCCCCATCGCCACGCCCGCCGAGACCATTGCCGGCCTGCGCAACATCAACGCCATCCTCGAGGGAACCAGCCTGCCGCGGGTTCCGCTCGACCGGATCGAGCAGATCATCCACCGGGACAGCCTGACGCTGCTCGGCCTGAACTGAAACTACGGGAACAGTATACTTCCATGAACTTCCAGAAATCTGCCGAGACCTATGAGCGCGCTACCCGGGTGATCCCGGGCGGGGTCAATTCCGCCACCCGGCGCCTGGCCCGCCCGATGGCGTGGGAATGGGCCGAAGGCGCCTATATGCGCGACGTCGACGGCAATACGTTCCTCGACTACCACGCAGCCTTCGGGCCGATCGTCCTTGGCCACAAGCATCCGGGCGTCACCGCTGCCGTCGCCGAGGCGATCGAGGGCCTCGACATGGTCGGCGTCGGTGTCACCGAGCGCGAGATCCGGCTGGCCGAGAAAGTGGTCGAGCATGTGCCCTCGGCCGAGATGGCGCTGACCTTCTCGACCGGTTCGGAAGCCACCTATATGGCGGTCCGCCTGGCGCGCGGCGTCACGGGCCGCACCAAACTGATCAAGTTCCAGGGCACGTTCCACGGCTGGCACGACTACCTGCTGATGAACATCATCACCCCCGCCGACAAGATCGGCCAGAAGGACCCGGGCTGCGCCGGCCAACTGGCCGATGCTGTCGAGAACACGCTGATCTGCCGCTTCAACGACCTCGATTCCGTCGAGCAGGCGATTGCGGCCAATCCCGGCGAGATTGCCGCGATCTTCCTCGAGGCCATCCCGCACAATATCGGCTGCGTGCTGCCGACCCAGGCCTTCGTCGAGGGACTGCGCCAGCTCTGCGACGCGCATGGCATCATCCTGGTTTTCGACGAAGTCATCACCGGCTTCCGCCATGGCCTGGGCGGCTACCAGGCCAAGCTCGGCGTCACGCCCGACATCACCACCATGGCCAAGGCGATCGCCAATGGCTACCCGTGCGCCGTGATCGCCGGTCGTCGCGACCTGATGATGCAGTTCTCCACCGCGCCGGGCGGCAAGGTCTTCGTCGGCGGCACCTATAACGGTCACCCGGTCGGCTCGGCCGCGGCGCTGGCAACCATCGCCGCCATGGAAGACGGGTCGGTGCACAAGCACCTGTTCGCACTCGGCGACCATGCCCGCAACGGCATGCAGGCCATCGCCGATCGGCTCGGCATCCAGATGACCGTCGGCGGCTACGGCTCGGTGTTCACACCCTATTTCATGGACGGTCCGATCGACCGCTACGAGGACCTGCTGCGCAACGACAACGCCAAGGACGTGGCGTTCCGCTCGGCCATGGTCGACCAGGGCATCTTCATGCTGCCCATGGCGCTCAAGCGCAATCACATCAGCGCGGCCCATACCATGGCCGATGTCGAGCGCACGCTCGATGTCGCCGAATCCGTCCTCAAGACGCTGCGCTAGAGACGGAAGCTGGGGGGGAGGGGAGCAATTGCAACACGCTGAAACCACGCAGGGCACGCCGTTTCTGGAGGCCCGCCACATCGGCAAGCGCTATGGCGGCCTGCACGCCGTGCGCGATGTCAATTTGTCGATCTATCCGGGGGAGGTGATCGGCATCGTCGGGGACAATGGCGCCGGCAAGTCGACCTTCATCAAGATGCTGGCCGGCGACCATCAGCCGACCTCGGGTGAATTGCTGATCGAAGGCAAGCCGGTGCGGTTTGCCCATCCACGCGACGCCAAGCAGGCCCAGATCGAGACCATCTACCAGGATCTTGCCCTGTGCGAGAACCTGTCGGTGATGGACAATATCTTCCTGGGGCATGAGCTGACCCGAAATCCGGTGCTGCGTCTGTTGCGGCGCAGCAAGATGCATATCGAGTCACGCGTCCTGCTTGACGATCTCGGCATCGGCATTCCGTCGACGCATGAGCTGGTGGTCAATCTGTCGGGCGGCCAGCGCCAGGCAACGGCGCTGGCGCGCGTCGCCAAGGCCGGGGCGAAGCTGATCATCCTCGACGAGCCGAGCGCCGCGCTCGGCGTGCGCGAAACCCGGGCCCTGCTCGACCTGATCCTGCGCTTCCGCAGCCAGGGCAAGTCGATCTTGGTCATCAGCCACGAGATGCGCGACGTCTTCGAGATCACTGACCGCATCGCGATCTTCAAGCGCGGCGAGCTGATCGCCATCAAGCGCACCAAGGAGACGACTCCCGACGAGATCGTCTCGCTCATCATCCGCGGCCGCCAGTAAGTCAGGATCTGCAATGACCCAATCCGTCACCCAGCCTGACCGCAATGCCGGCGGCTTCAACCTGTTCAGCTTCGCGCGCAGTCAGGAAGGCGTCGTCGTCTTCCTGCTGGTCGCGCTGATGATCGTCGTCGCGGTGTTCAGCGCCGCCTCGCCCTATTTCTTCGACGTACGCAACGGCATGAATATCGGCCGTGCCATCTCGATCATCGGCATTGCCTCGGCCTTCACGACCTTGCTGATGATCGCCGGCGGGCTCGACCTGTCGATCGGCGCGGTGATGAACGCCGCCGGCGTGGTCGCCGCCATGGTGCTCACCCAGACCGGTCTCGGCGTCGGCGGCGCCATCCTCGCTGCAGTCGCTGTCGGGGCGCTGGTCGGCTGGGTCAACGGCATGTTCATTGCCAAGCTCGGCATCAATCCGCTGATCATGACGATCGCCATGCAGTTCGTCGTGCGGGGCCTGACGCTCGGCTTTTCGGCCTCGGCCTCCAAGGTCATCGTCGATCCGACGTTCCTGGCGATTGGGCAGAGCTATTTCCACCTCGGGCCGCTGGCCATTCCGGCGCCGCTGCTGTGGATGCTGCTGGCGATGCTGGTGTTGTGGTTCGTGCTGCGTTTCACGCTGTTCGGCAAATATGTCTACGCCGTCGGCGGCAAGGCCTCGGCATGCCGCCGGGCCGGCATCAACGTCAATGTCATCACCATCCAGCTCTACATGCTGAGTGGCATCGGCGCGGCGCTGGCCGGCGTCGTGCTGGCGGCGATCCAGGGCGCCGGCATTCCCTATGGCGCCGGCAGCGAGCTCAGCGTCATTTCCGCCGTCATTCTCGGCGGCGTCAGCCTCGCCGGTGGCGTGGGGTTGATCGAGGGGACGCTCGTCGCCGTGCTGCTGGTCGGCGTGCTCAAGAACGGCATGACGCTGATGGGGATCAGCTCGGTCTTCCAGATGGTGGCCGAGGGCCTGGTGCTGGTCGGCGCGGTGACGCTCGACCGCCTCAAGCGAAGGCTCTGAAGAAACCGGAAATCCCGGACAAGAAACGCCGGCACCCCGTCGATGGTGCCGGCGCCAAAAAACAACAATCGACACATCAACCAGAGAGGATGACATGTACAAAGCAGCAGGACTGACGGCCGTGCTGGCCGTTTCCCTTCTCGGCGTCGCGCCCATCGGCGCGGCGATCGCCCAGGACGCAGCGGCGAACCCAACGCTGACGCAGGATCCCGGCAATCCGAGCCAGGCGCGCCACTGGGTCACCTATGATGCCGCCGCCGGCGCATACCGGGTCGATTCCAGCGTCACCGCTGACCCGGCCAGCTGGAGCGCTGCCAATGCCGCCAAGGCGGCCGACCGCAAGCTGATCTGCTTCACGGCGGAAAGCGAAGAGTTCGACTGGGACGTGGTGCTGGTGAACCCGAGCATGCGTCGGGCCGCCGAGGCCGCCGGTGTCGAGCTGCTGCTGCTCAACAACCAGTATCCGAGCACCACCAAACCGATCGAGAACGCCGATATCTGCGTGCAGCGCAGCGCCGATCTCGTCGTCTCGTTCAACGTGTTCTCGGAAATCGCCCCGGCGATCATGACCAAGTACAATGAGGCCAAGATTCCGGTCATCGCTATGGACGTGGCGCATCCGGGCTCGGTCTTCTACGGCGCCGACAACTGCAAGACCGGCGCGCTGGCCGCCCAGTTCGCGCTGCAATGGGCCAAGGACAAGAACTGGCCGCTTGACCAGCTGCAGGTTGTGGCTGGTGTCGACCCCGCCGTCGGTGGCGCGCCGAACTGCCGCAACACCGGCTTCGTCGACGCCATCAAGGCGGCTGTGCCGCAGCTGCCTGCGTCGAACTACCATGACGTCGACATGCGCACGGGTGAGCTGGGCCCGGTCGCCGGCGCCATCGCCGCGACCACCGATTGGCTGACCGCCCATCCGGATGCCAAGTACATCATCGCCACCTCGATCAATGATGACCGCGCCTATGGCATCGCCCAGGCGATGAAGCAGGCCGGCCGCGGCGATTCCGCCGTTGACGGCATCGTCATCGGCAAGAACGCCGAGAAGGCGGCGCTCGACGCGGTCCGCGCCGGCGACACGCCGCTGGTCGGCACTGTCTCCTTCTTCGGCAACAAGTATGGCGACGACGTCATCCCGCTGGCGCTCGATATCCTGGCCGGCAAGCCGGTACCGAGCATCGTGAGCGTCGCCCATGAGGTGATCAGCAAGGCCAATATCGACACGCACTATCCGCAATAGTCGATCGCCTTTCGATCCGTAGCACCGGGCGCGGCGGGGGCCGCGCCCGAACCTGCCAGGGGAAAAGCATGAGCACGCCCGTCAAGATCACCGCCGTCCACGTCTACCCGCTTGCCATCGCCGGCGACGCCAGCAACGATTTTCCCGTGGCTTGCCCGATGTCGATCTATCCGGAGTATCGGCCGAGCCGCCCGCTCTGGCGCGACAATTTCGGCGCCATGCTGGTCCGGATCGAGACCGATGCCGGTGTCGAAGGCATCGGCTACACCTCGATGGGCAGCCTGGTCTGCGCCGTCACCATCAAGCTGCACCTGGCCCGGCTGCTGATCGGCCAGGATCCGACGCGAGTCGAGCGTCTCAACGACATTCTGGTGCGCTCCACCTATCATCAGGGTCGAGACGGCTTCCTGATGCACGCCATCAGCGCCCTCGACGTGGCGCTGTGGGACATCAAGGGCAAGCTCGCCCAGAGCTCCGTCTGCAACCTTCTGGGTGGCCCGGTGCAGGAAAGCCTGCCCTGTTACATGACCGGTTATGACGCCGACAAGGTGATCCGCGGCGGTTTCACCGGCCTGAAGATTCCGCTGAAATACGGCCCGGCCAGCGGCCGCGACGGGTTGAGGAGCAATGTCGCCGACGTCGCGGCGCTACGTGAAAAGCTCGGGCCGGACCGGGACATCATGCTCGATTGCTGGATGGGCCTCGACGTGCCCTACACACTCGAGCTGGCGCGGGCGCTGGAGCCCTATCGGCTGCGCTGGATCGAGGAGCCGCTGCTCGCCGGCGACATCGAGGGCTACCGGCAGCTCCGTTCGAAATGGACCTCGGACACGCTGATCGCCTGTGGCGAGCACGAGACGCTGGTGCGTGGTGCCGAGCCGTTCATGCGCGACCGGCTGATCGATGTGTGGCAGGCCGACGTGACCTGGGCGGGCGGCATCACCGAGATGCAGAAGATCGCGGGCCTCGCCATCGCCGCCGGGGTCAAGATCATCCCGCATTACGGCTATACGCCCTGGGCGGCGCACTTCATCCTCGCCTGCCAGGCCAGCCCGGCCATCGAGTGGTACGACCTGACCGGGGACCTCGTCGGCGACGAGCCGCTGTTCACCTCCGACATGGTGCTCAAGGACGGTCGCCTGTCGCCCGGAACGGCGCCGGGCTTCGGCATCGAGGTCAACTGGGACATGGTCGAGGCCAATCTCGATCGCCGCCTGGCGTTCGCCGAAGCATGACCCCCGACGCACAGAGCCTGGGCAGGGTCCGCTTCGACTTTACGGGCCGCGTCGTGCTGGTGACCGGCGTTGCCTCGTCGACCGGGATCGGCCGCGCCATCCTGCGCGGCTTCGCGGCCGCGGGCGCGACGGTCGCCGGCACCGATATCGACGCGGACGGTCTGCGCGAACTGGAGTCGGAGTTCCCCGATGGCCATTTCGGCCGGGTGGATTCCTGCAATTCCGCTGAAGTCCGCGACTTTGTCGCCGCTGTCTGCGAGCGCTTCGGCGGCGTCGACATCCTCGTCAACAATGCCGGCGTGGCGCCGTTCGCCCCGATCCTCGATCTCACCGAGGAAGACTGGGACCGCACCTTCGACACCAATGTGCGCGGCTATTTCCTGTTCGCCCAAGCCTTCGGCCGCCATCAGGTGCAGCGCCAGGCCGCGGGTGCCATCGTCAATGTCGCCTCGATCAGCGTGCATGTCTCGGGCGAAAACAAGGTACATTATTGCGCAAGCAAGGCCGCCGTCGGCAGCCTGACCAAGGGGCTGGCGCTGGAATTTTCGCGCCATGGCATCCGCGTCAACAGCGTGGAACCCGGCACGATCGACACCCGGATCGTCGCCGACCAGCCGGGCATCCAGCGCCTCGTCGAGGCGGCGCGCGACAATCCGCATCTGCCGATCAACCGGCTGGGCCGCGGCGAGGATCTCGTCGGCGCCACGCTGTTCCTGTGCAGCGATGCCGCCAGCTACATCACCGGCAGCGCCATTCTCGTCGATGGCGGCGATCTCGCCGGCAGCCTGTCGGCCGAGCCCCGGGGCAGCCAATCATGACCACGCCGCACTACCAGATCGAGGTCGTCACGGTCGGCCGCATGGACGAGGTGCCCACCCCTTCGATCTTTCGGCTCGAAGGCAATGGCCGCTACGAGCCGTTCTGCTACACGCTCTGCATCCTGCGCCAGGGCGAGCGCACGATTTTGATCAATACCGGCTTTCCCGAGGACGTCAGCGCCATCGCCAAGGCCTGGCGCGACGAGGATCCGCGGCTCGATTTCATCCGTACGGAAGACATGCGCCTTCCCGTGATCCTGGCGGCGCGCGGCATCGCCCCGGACAGCGTCGAGGCCGTGTTCCTGACGCCGATCGGCCCCTACAATACCGGCAACATCTCGATGTTCCGCAACGCCCGCATCTTCATCTCCAGGCGCGGCTGGGCCCATCAGATGGGTCTCGACGACAGCTTGCCGCGCGCGCCGCGCAACATCGCCATTCCCGATGCCGAACTCGCCAATCTGGTCACCGAAGGCTTTGAGCGGCTGACCCTGCTCGATGACGAAGCGACGCCGCTGCCCGGCATCCGCACCTTCCATGTCGGTGTGCACCATCCCGGTTCGATCGCCATTGCCATCGAGACGGCGCGCGGCACCGCCATCTTCTCGGACGCGTTCTTCAAGTTCGCCAACATCGAGGCGATGAAGCCGATCGGCTATTGCCAGGATCTGCGCGAATGCCTGCGCAGCTACAAGCGCATCGCCGCGGAGGCAGACTTGCTGATCCCCATGTACGACCCCGACCTGTTCCTTCGCTATCCCGGCGGGCTAGTGGGCTGACCCGCGCCAGGCATCATCGGATCAACAAGGCGTGCCGTGGTCGTCGTGCGGAGGACTGGCCGACATCACACCCGTGTCCATGCGCGCTGGCGTCGGCCGGTGTGCCGGCGGTGCAAATTTTGCGGAGGTCAGCGGCCCCAGTCAGCCGATGACGCCTAGCCGAGGACCGAACCGGATTGCCGTCATGCCGTCGCCTGCTGTGTCGGAGAAATGCCGGCGGGTCGCGGTTCGGCCTCGGCGATCTCCCGCGAATGCGGCGCGATGGCCGCCGTGACCGCCGTCACCGTCGAAACGCTGGCAAGGGTCATGAGTGTGTCCGAAACCGCGTCGACCGCGATGAACAGCACGAAGGCCGCTTCGAACGGCAGCTGCAGGTAGCCGCACAGGATCGACATCTGCGACAGGATCACCAGTCCGGCCATGCCGGTCGTGGTGAGCGCCAGCAGCGCCGAGGACACCCCGACCAGCGCGAGATCGCCGACCGAGAGCGTGCGCCCGTAGAGCTGCGCGATGAAGATCACGCCGCCGACATAGAGGAAGATCGCCCCGGTCCGAAGCAGCGCTGCCTGCAGGGGGGCCAGCAGTTCGACGATGACCTGGTTGAACTTCATCCTCTCCACCAGGAGATTGATGATCCACGGGATCGAGGCGATGGTCGAACGCGTGGTGATTACCACCATCAGCAGCGGCTGGAACGCCTTGATGGTGGCCCAGTAGCCGCGGCGGGAGCGGATCGCGACGATCACCACCGATGCGACCATGACCGACAGGGTCGAAAGGCCCATCACAACCAGGAAGCCGCCCATCAGCGTCAGTGGCTCCGGCCCGACCTGCGCGGTCTGCTCGGCGATGAGGATGAAGGTCGCGATCGGCAGGCCCCAGACGAACCAGTTGGTCAGGATGATGCAGGCGCGGTAGATCGCATCGAGGCCCTGGGCCAGGCTGGTCGCGGATTTCTGCGGAACCTGGCCGACGGCCAGCCCGAAGAGCAGGCAGAACAGCAGCACCTGGATCGT
Source organism: Kaistia granuli DSM 23481 (assembly GCF_000380505.1). GTDB lineage: Bacteria > Pseudomonadota > Alphaproteobacteria > Rhizobiales > Kaistiaceae > Kaistia > Kaistia granuli. The sequence goes on from NZ_AQYH01000007.1 coordinate 173,906, forward strand.
TTCGCCCTTGGCGAGCGCGCCGAAGACATTGCTCGGCACGAGATGGAGGAGGATGCCAAGCGGGCCGGCGTCCTGGCTGATGGCCTCCGGCGCTGCCAGGGACAGCTGCAGGTCGGTCGACACGGCGCCCTGCGAGTTGATGAAGGTGCCGAGCCCGATGCGCGTCTGCGGATCGTCGATCTGGCCGGGTTGCAGCAGCAACGACAAGGTGCCGCTCAGCGCGACACCCAGGATCGAAACGATCACGACCGCCAGCGCGATGCGCGGCAGGTAGCGCACCGATCGCGGATCCTGCACCATCGACGTGATCGAGAAGATCACCGACGAGACCAGCAGGGGCAGAACGACCATCGTCAGCAGGTTGAGATAGACCTTGGCGACCGGCGCCACGGCATGGGCGATCGCCGGCGCGTGGATGCCGCAGAGGATTCCCGCCCCGATCAGCACCAGTGTGGTGACCGGCGAACGCAGGATGCGCTTGAGCAGGGTGAAGAGGTTGAAGCGTGGCGCCCGCGCGGGGAAGGTCTCGTCCGTTGGCACGCTTCAGACACCCTTGCTGGCGCGATATCGCGCGACGATCTCATCGGTCTTTAGGACGGCACCGCCCTGCGAAATGTCGAGGTACAGGTCGACGAAAGCAGCCAGGTGCGTGGCGTCCGGCCGAATGCCGATCGCCAGCGTATCCGTCTTGTCGTTCAGGGTGATCGAACGCGCGACGACGGTCAGGGAGGGGTCGTCGACGAGCAGCTTCTTGATCTCGAAATCGTCCCGATAGGCCATGTCGATCTCTTCGGCACGGACCGCGTCGATCATCGATGTCCAGTCGGCAAACTCGCGGATGCTGGCCTTGGGGAAGCTCGTGCCGGCAAACTCGGCGAAGGCCGAATGGCCGATGACACCCAGAATGCCGCTGAACTCACGGACGACCTGCTCGGTCGGCCGGTTGCCGGTCATCTGCGCCAGCCGGACGCGGTTGGCGATGAGGCCGTGATTAAACACCGCATAGGGCCGCGAGTAGCGGATCAGTCGCCCGCGGCGCACCGTGCGGCTCAGCTTGCAGATCGCCAGATCGGCGGCGCCGGCGGCGATCAGATCAACGGCCTCGTCGAATGTCGCCGGCTGCCGGTCGAAGGTGACGTCCGTCTCCAGGGTTCGCGCGATCGCCTGGCTGAGCGCGACGTCGATGCCTGCATTGTCCGGCCCCGAGGCCTCGAAGAAGGGAGGCGACGCGAAGCGGGGCATCGCGATCCGCAGCGGGTTGTCGCGATAGAGGCGGGTGAGATCGCTGAGCGGCTGCGCGAAGGCACGCGGCGCGGCGATGGCCGTCACGGCGGCGCCCAGCAGGCCGCGCCGGGATAGATGTATGGGGCGCCGCATGGCGAACTTCGATGTCATGGGTCCAGCCGCCCGATCGGGATGTCGGACGAGGCGGAGAGGTCATGGGGGGACGCGGCGGCCATCCATGCGTTCAATCGGGTGGAATTTGTTCCGGCCGACCTTGTGCAGAACTGGCGTTTTACATGGGTCAAAGCTTTCTCTCATGCCCCCGAGTATCGATTGACGACAGAATAAATCGCATGGTCCTCTAGTCGAGGCAGTTTCCTTGGTAGCCTTACCTAACGCAAGGTGTCGCATCGAACATTCTGCGATGACTGACGGGTTGCCCAGCCCCTGAGTCCGACCTCGAGTGGCAGGACTTCAGTTGCCGAGCGCTCGGAGGCTGGCCGTCCCGGCCAATCGAAATCGTCCGCGGCGACGGTCCCGTCACGGATCATCCCGGCTCATGCCGAGCCGACGAGCCGGCACAGCAGGCACGGAGGAGGGCGAGCCCTGCCTCTGACCGCTTGGCGAAACCGGATGGTGCCGGAGTATACCTCCTGAGGGGAGAATCCCTGCCGGCCCAGATCCTGCCTAGGCGACCTCGATCTGGCGGTGTACGGGCCGAGCCGGCAGGATGGCGCCCTGGAGCAATCGGCCCTCCTCGGAGCACAGCTTCAGGTCACGATCAACCGGCGCATCTTCCCTTATGGCGCCATCTGCGAGCACGATGACGCGGCCGCAGAAGAGCCGGACGAGGCGCAGGTCGTGGGTGATGAAGAGCACCGCCATGTCGAGGCTGGCCTTGAGCTGCTTCAACAGCTCGATCATCTGCATCTGCAGGACGAGGTCGAGATTGGAGACCGCCTCGTCCAGCACCAGCAGCTTCGGGCCGGGGGCGATGGCCCGGGCGATGCAGACGCGCTGCAGCTGGCCGCCGCTCATCTGGGTCGGCAGCTTGCGCATGTCGTCGGGGGCGAGGCCGACCTGCATCAGCAGCGCGCGGACCTTCCGGTCGCGTTCGTCTGCGTTCAGCGTCGTCAGGTGCCGTAGCGGCTCGGCGAGGATCCGGCCGATCGTGTGGCGTGGGTTCACGGCGCCGAGCGAATCCTGGAAAACGATCTGGACCGAGCGCCGGTAGTCCCGGTAGGCCTCGCCGGACAGGCCCCCGATTTCTGTCCCCGCGAACGCGATCTTGCCGCTGTCCGGTCGCTCGAATCCGAGCAGCAGCCGGCCGAGCGTGCTCTTGCCGGAGCCGCTGCGGCCGAGCAGGGCAATGCTCTCGCCGGCCGCGATGTCGAGGTCGATGTCACGGAGCACGGTCTTGGGCTTCGATTGCCCGACCAGCGAGACCGTCGAATAGGACTTCGACACGGAACGCGCGGAAAGGATCGGGGTCATGCCACCTCCGGATAGAGCGCCATGTGGGCCTCGACCAGTTCGCGCGTCGCGATACGCTGCGGGTTGTCGAAGATATCCCGGGTCGACGCCATCTCGATGATGCGTCCGTTCTCCATCACCGCCACCTCGTCGGCGAGGCGGGCGACGACACCCATGTCATGCGTGATCATCAGCACGCCGAGATTGCGGCGCCGCGCCAGATCGTCGAGCAGGTCGAGGATACGGGCCTGTACGATCAGGTCGAGATCGGTCGTCGGCTCGTCCGCGAAGAGAAACGGCGCATCGGACAGAAGCGCGAGCGCGATCATCGCCCGCTGCAGCATGCCGCCGCTCATCTCGAAGGCGTGCAGGCGCAGCACCGTCTCGCTATCCTCGAGCCCGACGGTGTCGAAGGCGTCGAGGGTCCGGCTTCGCCAGCCCGCGTCGAGCTTGTCGACCGCGCGCAGGGTCTCCCTGGCGTGGTCCGCCATGGTCTGGACCGGATTGAAGGCCGAGCGCGGGTTCTGCAGGATCGTCGCGACGACGTGCCCGCGCAGCTTTTGCGGGGCGATCGGCTTGCCGTCGTGGAGCACCTCGCCATGCGTGACCCGCACACCCGGCGGCAGGACGCCCTGCGCGCCGCTGCAGGTCATCGACTTGCCGCATCCGCTGGCGCCGACCAGGGCGAGGATGCGGCCGCGCCGGATCGTCAGGCTGACGCCGTCGACGAGCACGTGGTCATGATTGCCGTGCCTGGCGGCGATGCGCAGGTTCTCGATCGTCAGGGTCGCGGTCAATGCGGGTGGTCTCCGTGCAGGCTCGGATCGAGCCGGTCGCGCACCGAGTCGCCCAGGATGTTGAACGCCATGACGCTGAGGAGCAGCGCGAGACCCGGCCAGAGGATCAGCATCGGCTTCGACCAGACGAACTGGCGCGCGTCGTTGATCATCACGCCCCATTCGGCGGTCGGCGGCTGAACGCCGAGGCCGAGGAAGGAGAGCCCGGCCACGTGCAGCATCATGTGGCCGATGTCGAGCGTGGCCAGCACGATCATCTGCGCCATGATCGCCGGGAACAGATGCTCGAAGAAGATCCGGATCCGGCTCGCGCCGGCGGCGCGCGAGGCCAGCACGAAATCGCGCTGCCGGAACGAAAGCACGAGGCCGCGCACCATGCGCGCATACCAGGCGAAGTGGGACAGCGCGATGGCGATCACCACGTTGACCATGCCGGTGCCGAGGATGCCGATCAGGAACAGGGCAAGCACGATGGTCGGGAAGGCGAGGAAGATGTCGCAGAAGCGCATCACCGCCTGGTCGACGCGGCCGCCCAGATAGCCCGACGCGCCGCCGACGACGATGGCGAGCGTCATGATCAGCACGATGCAGAGTGCGACCGAGCCGAGCGATACGCGCGTCCCGTAGATCAGGCGGGAGAGTTCGTCCCGGCCGAGATGGTCCGTGCCGAGCCAGTGCGCCAGGCTCGGGCCCTGCAGGCGCTGGGTCAGGTCGACGGCGTTGGGATCGTAGGGCGCGACGAGCGGCGCGGCGATGGCCGCGATCGCCAGCAGGACGACGATGACGAGCGCGATCCGCACCGCCCAGGTGTCGCGGATCGGCAGGCGCCAGACCGTGCGGCGCGGCGCGTGTTCGTCGAGGCTGGCGACGCTCATATCGCGGCCTCCGCGTTCAGGCGGATGCGCGGATCGAGCCAGGCATAGACGATGTCGACGACGAGGTTGCAGATCACGAAGATGGTGACCAGGAACAGGGTGAAGCACTGGATGACGGGGAAGTCGCGGCTGTAGATGGCCGAGACGGCGTAGCGGCCGATGCCGGGCCAGCCGAACACGCTCTCGATCACCAGCGTGCCGCCCAGGAGCTCGCCGACATGCATGCCGGTCGCCGTGACGATCGGCAGGAGGGCGTTGCGCAGGATGTGCGACCGCTCCACCTGCCGGTCGGAGAGACCGCGCAGGCGGGCATAGAGGACGTGCCGGGCGCTGGCGGTTTCCAGCATGCTGGCCCGCAGCAGCCGCGCATTGATCGCCAGCGACATGAAGGACACGGCGAGCACCGGCAGGATCATGTGCTGCCAGCCGCCCTTGCCCATGGGCGGCAGCCATTTCAGCGTGAGTGAGAACAAGAGCACCAGCAGGAAGCCGAGCCAGAAGTTCGGGGTCGAGACGCCAAGGAAGGCGAAGCCGCGCACGAGATGGTCCGGCCAGCGATCCTTGTAGCGGGCCGACCAGATGCCGAGCGGTACCGAGACGACGAGCGTGAACAGGAGCGCCAGGCCGGCGAGCTGCAACGTCGCCGGCAGGTAATAGAGGATGTCGTCGAGCACCGGGCGCCGGGTCACGTAGGAGACGCCGAAATCACCCCGCACGGCGCTGCTGATCCAGCTGACATATTGGGCGAGGATCGGCTGGTCGAGGCCGAGGGTCTGTCGCGCCTCGGCGACGGCGCCGGGCGTCGGCGGAATGTTCGACAGCTTCAGATAGGCCACGGCCGGATCGCCCGGCGCCATCCGGATGATGACGAACATCAGGATGGAGACGCCGAGCAGGATCGGGATCAGCAGAAGCAGCCTTCGGAGGATGAACCCGGCCATGGCTCGGCTCAGTCCTTCGGCTTCAGGGCGGCGAAGGGATAGTCGAACTGGGTGGCGCCGAAGGTCAAATTGCCGACATTGTCGCGCGCGACGAGGATGGCCGTCGAGAAGGTAAGCGGCAGATAGACGGCCTCGTCATGCAGGGTGGTGAGGACGGAGCGGTAGAGCTCCTGACGCTGCGCCTCGTCGGTGCTCGTCAGCGCCTGGCCGATCCTGGCGTCGATCTCGGCCTTGTCGGCAAGACCGAGCTGCGCCTGATAGTCGGCATGCGACGGCACCCGCATCGAACTGACGAAGGCGTGCGGATCATAGGGCGCGCCCCATGTGTTGCCGAAGATCATGCCGAAATTGCCGTCCGTCTGGCGGGCGTAGAAGGAATTGGCCTCCTCGCCGAGCAAGCGGACTTCGATGCCGACCTTGGCGAGATCCGCCTGCAGCACCTCGGCCATCGACTTCATGACTGCGTCGGTTCCGACATAGGCGAGCTCCACCTGAAGCGGTTGCCCGTCCTTGCTGCGGAAAGCGGCGCCGGGCGCGCGCGTCCAGCCTGCCTTGTCGAGCGCGTTGGCGGCCAGGGCAGGATCATAGCCATAGGGCTTCAACCCGACATTCGAATAGGGCGCGGTCGGTGCGAACAGCGTGTCGGCGCGGGTCTGCGTGCCGTGGTAGATCGCAGCAATGAGCGTGTCCTTGTCGACGGCGTGGTTGATCGCCTGCCGCACGGCAAGCTCGTTAGTCGGAGCCTTGTTGGTATTGAGGGCAAGGACCTGCGTTCCCAGCGGCGGCGAGATCTCGGCTTGGTAGCCCTGCGCCTTGAGACGCGCAAAGGTGTCCGGCGTGATCGGCCCCTCGTCGCCATAGATGAGATCGATGTCGCCGGTCTCCAGCGCCACCGCTCGCGTGTTGCTGTCGGCGATGACCTTGACGACGACCTTCTGGTAGGCCGGCTTGTCGCCCCAGTAGGTGTCGTTGCGCTCGAAGACATCGTACTCGCCGAGCCTGGTCTCGACATGCTTCCACGGGCCTGTCCCGATAGGGGCGCTGATGCCCGGCTCGGTGGTACCTGGGGCCGGAAACTGCGAGGGCGCCAGGAAGCGGACGGGGCGCACCAGTGCCAGTTCCTGTAGCAGCGGATAGTAGGCATCCTTCAGCTGCAGCTCGACGGTCAGATCGTCCAGCGCCGTGACGGTCTGGAGCTGGTGGATGAGTTCCAGCCAGTCATGACTCTTGCGGTTGGCGATCACCCTCTCAAGGTTGGCGACCACGGCGGCGGCATTGAATGGCTCACCGTTCGAGAAGGTAACGCCGTCGCGCAGCTTGAAGGTATAGGTCCGCCCGTCCTCGGACGCGGCCCAGGATGTTGCGAGCCAGGGCGCAACGGTGCCGTCCGCCTGATACTTCACCAGTGATTCGTAAACCATGCCCTGGGCGAACATTTGGTTCGGCGCATAGCCATGCGGATGGAGTGGCCCGACATTCGACGGCCACGAGAAATTCAGGGTCTGTGCGACGACGCCCGAGATCGGCACGCACGCGGCTGCAATCCCAAGCAGCACCCCAACCAGAACTCCACGCATCGATTGCCCCCATGCGATAGCCGTGTGTTGGGTCGAGGCTAGGGCGAGCAGGAGTATGATGTCTAGTAAAAAACATCATACTCGCAACCTGAAATGGGCCTTTGAGCGTCTGGCTCTGCGTCGCGGTTCCCGGAGGGCAATTGTCGCGGTGACAAAAAGCCGGCCGCATGCGATCAGCGGAGGATGGACGCGATGCGCAAGCTCATTTGGCAAGAGCTGAGGACTGCCCTTGTGGCGGTCGGCGTCGTCTATCTCCTGCTCTCGCAAGGGTTGATTTCGGCCTACGCACAGACGGCTATGGCCGCCTCCCAAGCCGGCCCCCGATTCATCATCTGTTCTCCGCTCGGCAGCACGAGCGATGAAGATCCCATCAAGTCGCTGGCGCGGGAGTGCTGTTCGACCCTGTGCCAGGTGGCCAGCGCCATCGGGCCTTCGCTTCTGCCATCCTCGGTCGCGTTCGTCTTCAAGGTCGAGGCGCGGCCGCCAAAATGGCGGCCGGCCGGCGCCGCAAGAGGCCCGCCTTCCCTGACCCGACGGGTCCCCGAAGCCCGCGGGCCGCCTTCGCTCTCCATCTGACGCCTGATGTCACGGCTCGGCGCGCATCCCGCGCGCCGGCTGTTCTTGCGCATATGGAGAATGATCATGCGAGCTTTTTCGCGCCTTCTCGCGGCCGCCGTCCTGCTGGCCGCTCCTTCCGCCTTTGCCCACGACGACAAGGTCGGCGATATCGAAATCGGCCATCCCTGGACCCGCGCCACGCCACCGGCCGCGCGTGTCGGAGGCGGATATCTCACCCTCACCAACAAGGGGCAGACCGCCGATCGACTGGTAGGTGGGTCGTCGCCCGCTTCCGGCCGTGTCGAGATCCACACCATGGAAGTAACCGATGGCGTCATGAAGATGCGCGAGCTCGCGAACGGCCTCACGCTTCCGCCGGGCGAAACCGTCAAGCTCGAGCCGGGCGGCTTTCATCTGATGCTGACCGATCTCAAGGCGCCGATCGGCGAGGGCGCCAAGGTTCCGGTCACGCTCCGCTTCGAGCATGCCGGTTCCGTTGCGGTGGAACTGGCGGCCGGCGCGCTCGGCGCGCCGGCGATGGAGCATGGTGACCATGGCGCAGAGCACGGTGATCAGGATCACGGGCAGGCCGATGCGGGCGGTGACGAAGCCGCCATCCAGCATGTCCTGAAGTCGATCTGGGACAGCGAGGCGTCCCCGCTCGGCGTGGCCCCGGTAGTGGTAGCCGGAGACTATGCGTTGGCCGGTTGGGTGCAGGCTGAGCGGGGCGGACGGGCTCTTCTTCGCCGTCGCGGCGACGCGTGGGGCATCGTCCTGTGCAGTGGCGACGAGCTGAAGTCGGCGGAGAACCTGACAACGGCCGGCGTGCCGACCGAGGATGCGGAGGCGCTGACGGCCGAGCTGGCTGTTGCCGAGGCCAAGCTTGATGCCAAGACAGTGGCCAAGTTCTCGCTGTTCGAGGGCGTGGTACGGATGGACGAGGAAGGCCGGCACGGTTCGGCGCATGGGGGGAAGCACTGATGCGCCCTCGACACATCGGCCTGATAGCCGGCGGTGTGTTCGCCATCGTCCTGACGCTGGTGGGCTTCACCGCGCTTGTGAACTCTCGACAGGCGGCGACGGGGCTGAGCGGAGCAGGACAGAGCGGAACCGGGGTCGCCAGCATTGGCGGCCCTTTCGAGCTCACCCGGGGCGATGGGAAGCAGGTCACGGAAGCCGACTTTCTCGGCAAGCCCACGGCAATATTCTTCGGGTTCACCTTCTGTCCGGAGGTGTGCCCGACAACGCTTTATGAGTTGTCGGGTCTGATCAAGGAACTGGGACCGAAGGCCGAGAAGATGAACTTCGCGTTCGTCTCGGTGGACTGGGGACGTGACGGTCCGAAGGAGTTGGCGAGCTACACCTCCGCGTTCGATAGCCATATCCAGGGCCTTTCCGGCAACGAAGCGGAGATCAACGCGGTCACCAAGGCCTACCGGGTCTACTACAAGCGCGTTCCGGTCGAAGGCGGGAATTACACCATCGACCACACGGCATCGGTCTATCTGATGGACAAGGATGGCCAGTTCGTCGGCACGCTCGCCTATGGCGAAGCGCGCGACACCATGCTGGAAAAGCTCAAGCGGCTGGTCGCAGGCGCCTAGGGGCGGACACGCCCGATGCTTTGGATGCCTGTCCAATGTTCATCCATGTTCTCCCTGGAATGACGCGGCAGCCGGTCCGGATTGCGCCGGCTGCCGCGGTCTGTCAGTTCGCCACCTTGAACGCGCGCAACCGCAGCGCATTGCCGAGCACGAAGACGCTCGACAGCGCCATGGCGCCCGCCGCGAAGACCGGCGACAGCAGGATGCCGTAGGCCGGCGCCACGTCATGGCCGAGCTCAACCATGTAGCGGTCCGCCCCGACGTCGACACGCTTGCCGTCGGCCGTGGCCCTGACGCCGAAGCCCGTCACCGACTCGAAGTCCGACACGGCCGGCAGCGCGATGCCTTCGGCCACGGCGGCGTCGACGATCGCGCCGGCGATCGGGTGTTCCGACTTGGCCTCGACGGCAGCCACAAGGCCCAGGACGAGCGACCGCGGGCCGGCGCCGAAGGGAGGCGAAGCCTCGCATCTAGACGCTTTTCGGCAACTTGTCGCGGCCAGGAAGCTGTCTCGTCAATCGAACGTTTGACATTCGATTTTCTTTCGCTTAGCGATCAATAAGGCTTAAAAACGAAACTGATGCTGAACGCCGGGGGGGCGGGGGTGAAGTTCGGTCAAGATTTCAGGATCGTGGCGATGGCTGTCTAGTCGCTGATGACAGCGCTCGCAATGGCTGGATACCGCTTGTCGCGCCCGTGCGCAGACGCGGAGCGCGACGGGGCGAGCCTGGCCAGCCGGACATTCTGGAATTTCGTGATTGGATCGTCGTGTCGCCGCGTAGAGCGGGCCCGTCGGTCCTTGTCAGCTCGGGCTCCTGATCGATAAGGGCCCGGAGGAGACGTCCCGCGAGGAGGATCGCGGGATCATCGACACTACAGGGGAGGAGAAACCATGCAGACGAAACTGGCGAAACTCGGCCGAAGCGCGCTTGTCGCCTTTGCCATGATGGGGGCCACCTCGGTTTTTGCTGAAGAGGTCAATCTGATGAAGGGCGTCATTCCGCGTGAGGGCGACGACCGGATGACGACGGCGGACCAGTTCAAGAAGCCCGGTCCGTGGAAGATCGGCATGAGCCATTTCGGCTTGAGCAACACCTGGACCATCCAGATGGCGCATGATGCCGAGTTCGAGGCGAAGAACAATCCGAACATCACGGACTTCCTGTTCCGCAACGCCGATCTGAACCAAACCAAGCAGGTCGCCGATATCGAGGACCTGATCGCCCAGGGCGTCGACGCCATCATCATCACGCCGCTGACGCCGACCTCGGCTGATGCCGGCATCAAGAAGGCGGTCGCCGCCGGCATTCCCGTGATCGTCCACACCGGCCTTACCGACACCGAGGACTACACGGTCGACATCCAGGGCGGCGGCAATTATTTCGGCCGCGTCATGGGCGACTTCCTGGTGAAACAGCTTGGCGGCAAGGGCAACATCTGGGTGCTGCGCGGCGTGCCGTCTCATCCGGAGGACATCAACCGCTATCAGGGCCTCGTCGACGCCATCAAGGGCACCGACATCAAGATCGTGTCCGAGGACTACGGCACCTGGGAATATGACGGCGGCAAGAAGCTCTGCGAAGCCTTCTATCTCAGCAATCCCGACGTCCAGGGCATCTGGTCGTCCGGCGCCGACATGGCGCGTGCCTGCGTCGACGTCTTCAACCAGTACGGCGCCGAGATGCCGCCGATCTCCGGTGAAGGCAATAACGGCTTCTTCAAGTTCTGGCGCGACAACAAGCTGACCTCGATCGCTCCGGAATATGGTCCGGAACAGGGTGCCGCCGGCGTGCGCGCGGCCGTCGCCCTGCTCGAGGGCAAGCCGCTGCACAAGCGCTACGTCTACAATCCCGAGCCGATCACTGCCGAGACGCGCGACACCTACATCCGCGAGGATCTCTCGGACGCCTATTGGTTCCCGACCGCTCTCTCGGAAGAGAAGAAGCAGGAATATTACGGCCTGAAGAAGTAACACGACTTTGGGAAGCCGCGGTCCGAAGCCGCGGCTTCCTGATCTCGCGAAGGAAGCGCCATGGCCGCCCCGCTGATTGAACTCCTCGATATCTCGCGCTCGTTCGGCAGCACCCGCGCCGTCGACGGCGTCAGCCTGACGGTCCAGCCGGGCTCCGTCCACGCCGTGACCGGCGAGAATGGCGCCGGCAAGTCGACCCTGATGAAGATCCTCGCCGGCGTCATCCGCCCGGATGCGGGAACCATCCGGCTCGAAGGCCGCGAGGTGCATTTTTCTTCGCCGCTCGGCGCGCTCGGGCACGGCATCTCGACCGTGTTCCAGGAATTCACCCTGATCCCCAACCTGACGGTCGCGGAAAGCATCTTCCTCGGCCGCGAGCCGATGCGGCGCTGGGGCGGGATCGACTATCCGAAGCTCCGGTCTGGCGCCGCAGCGGCCCTGGCGCGGCTTGAATCCGCCATCGACCCCGACGGCATGGTGCGCAATCTGACCGTCGCCGAACAGCAGATCGTCGAGATCGCCAAGGGGCTCTCGGCCGATGCGCGCGTCTTCATCTTCGACGAGCCGACCGCCGCGCTGAATTCCGCCGATGTCGAGAAGCTGACCCGCCTGATCCGCGACCTGAAAGCGCGCGGCAAGGCGATCCTCTACATCTCGCACCGGCTCGAAGAGATCTTCGCGCTCTGCGACACGGTCACGGTGATGAAGGACGGCCGCCATGTCGCCACCCGTCCGACCGAGGAACTGAACGAGCACGACCTGGTGGCGCTGATGGTCGGACGGGAGCTGTCGAGCTTCTTCCCGCCGCGCGCCGGAACCGTGGGCGAGCCGGTCCTCACCGCCATCGACCTGCGCACCAATGCGGCCTCGCCGTCGGTCGGCCTGACGCTGCATCGCGGCGAGATCTTGGGCCTGGCGGGCCTGGAGGGCCAGGGCCAGCGGGGGATCGCCCGTGCGCTGGCCGGCATCGAGCCGGCGGAGGCAGGACGGATCGAGAAGACCGGCCGCGATGGCGCGAGGCACGGGCTGCCGGTCGACGCCGGCGTCGGCCGGACGCTGGCAACCGGCATCGGTTTCGTGCCGGAAGACCGCAAGGGCGAGGGCCTGTTCCTCGATCTCGCCATCCGCGACAACATCGCGCTCGGCGTCGAGACCGGCCGTCCGTTCTGGGCGCTGGCGCCCAACACCACGGCCGTCATTGGCTCGATGATGCAGTCGATGAATATCCGCGCGCGCAACGCCGAGGCCATCGTCGGCTCACTCTCCGGCGGCAACCAGCAGAAGGTGCTGATCGGCCGCTGGCTGTCATCGGGCGTCGACGTGCTGATCATCGAAGAGCCGACGCGCGGCGTCGATGTCGGCGCCAAGGCGGAAGTCTACAAGCTGCTCCGGGCGTTTTCGGATGCTGGCGGTGCGGTGCTGGTGCTGTCGCGGGAAACGCCGGAGCTGATCGGCTTGTGCGACCGGCTGCTTGTCGTGCATGGCGGCGCCGTCGTCGCCGAGATGGCGGCGGACGGCGCCACCGAGCACGGCATTCTTCATTCGGCCATCGGCTCGCGGCAGGCGGCATAGGGATCCATCATGGCAACGCTTTCGGCCCTGCTGCCGCCTCCACGAAATTCACGCGCCGGCCCCTGGTATCTGGTGCTCGCCTGCCTCGTCATTGTCGTTGCGGTTGTCGCCTGGTCGGCGCCGCTATTCCTGACGCCGGGCAATCTTTCTAATGTTGCCGCCCAGGTCACGCCCCTGGTGATCACCGCCATCGGCCAGACGCTGGTGATCATCACCGGCGGCCTCGACCTCTCGGTCGGCTCGCTGATCAGCCTGACCACGGCGATCATCGTTCTCGACCTGCCGGGCTGGGCGATGGTGCTGCTGGCGATCGCGGCTGCGGTTACCGTCGGCACCGTCAACGGCGTCGGCATCGCCTTCCTGAACGTCCATCCGATCATCATGACGCTGGCGTCGATGAGCGTCGTGCAGGGTGTGGCCCTGATCACCCGGCCGGTGCCGGGCGGCACGGTGCCCGGCTGGATCTCGGGCGCCGTGAACGGCAGCCTGTTCGGCCTGCCGGCGGCGCTGGTTTGGATCGCCGTCGCCGTCGTCATCGCCGCCTTCCTGATCTATCGCACGCGTTTCGGGCTGCATCTCTTCGCCATCGGCGGCAATCCGAACAGCGCGCTGATGAATGGCGTCCGGGTCCAGCGCAACATCGTCCTGACCTACATCCTGTCGTCGCTGTTCGCGATGGGAGCGGGCTTCTACCTGGCCGGCCGCATCGCCTCGGGCGACGCCAATGTTGGCACGGTGTTCGGGCTCGATTCGATCACGGCGGTCGCGCTCGGCGGCACCTCGCTTTCCGGCGGCGTCGGCAGCCTCGTCGGCACGGTGCTTGGCTCCGTCCTGGTCGGCGTCATCGGCAACGGCATGAACCTGATGAATGTCTCCGCCTTCCTGCAGATCGTTATCAAGGGCGCGCTGCTCCTCGCCGTCGTCTCGGTGCAGCGGCGCAAGCAGATCGGTCTCTGAGCATGGCGCATACCTTCGAAACCTCGTCGAACGCCGGCGGCGCCAACCACTGGGTCCGGGCCCTCGGCCGCCGCCTGATCGAGATCCCGCCCGCCTATTTCGTGCTGGCGGCGGTGCTGGTCGCCATCGCGTTGCTCAACCCCAATCTGATGAAGCCGCAGGTGCTGCTGACCTTCATCCGGCAATCGGCGCCGCTCGGCGTCGCCGTGCTCGGGCAATTGATGGTGATGCGGGCGCGCTCGATCGATCTTTCCATCGGCGGCGTCTTCATCATCACCAACTACCTGCTGACCTCGGGTCTCCTCGGCGGGCAGCCGGTCGCCATGCTGGTGCTGGTGCCGCTCGCGGTCGGGCTGGTGGTCGGCCTCGTCAACGGCGCGCTGATCGCGCTGGTCCGCGCCTCGGCCGTCATCGTCACGCTCGGCGTCTCGATCATCCTGACCGGCATCGTGCTGTTCATGAGCAGCGGCCGGCCGCCCGGCCGGGTGCCGGATGAGCTGCGCGCCATCGCCAATGCCCGGATCGACGTGGTGCCGGTGCCGGTGATCATCTGGGTCGTCGCGGCGATCATCGTCGCGGTGCTTCTGCGGACTCTGATCTTCGGGCGCTACCTGACCGCGATCGGCTCCAATCCGCAGGCGGCGCGTTTCTCGGGCCTGCCGCTGCCGCGCATCGTCGTCACCACCCATGTGCTGTCCGGCCTGCTGGCGGCGTTGGGCGGCGTCATGTTCACGGCGGCGCTCGGCGTCGGCAGCGTCAAGTTCGGGCCGGAGATCATGATGAACTCGATCGCCGCGACCATTCTCGGCGGCGTCACCTTCGGCAGCGGGCGCGGCGGTGTTGCCGGGCCGTTCGTCGGCGTCGTCGCCTTCGCGCTGCTGTTCGCCCTGATGACCGTGTTCGGCATCCAGGAGCCGGGCAAGCTGATCGTCCAGGGCACGGTGATCGCCGTCGCCGCCATCATCTACGGAATGCGGACGCGCTGAACGCGCGTCCTCTTCGAGGGAGGAACTTCATGACACCCGAACAATACCGCGCCGGCGGCCAGCCCTTCCTGATCCCGGGCAACGAGGTCGGCGTGCTGCTGTCGCACGGCTATACCGGCACCACCTCCGGCATGCGCTATCTCGGCGACTATCTGCACGAGCGCGAGGGCTGGACGGTGCTGGCGCCGCAGCTGAAGGGCCATGGCGACAGCCCGGCCGCGATGGCCAAGACGACGGCGACCGACTGGATCCGTTCGCTCGAGGAGGGCCTCGACACGCTGAGCCAGACCTGTTCGACCATCTTCATGGCCGGTCTCTCGATGGGTGGTTGCCTGACGCTCTACATGGCGGCGCAATATGGCGACCGCATCAAGGCTGCGGTGCCGATCAATGCCTGCCTCTATTTCGGCGTGCCGGGCCTGGCCGAGCTCGCCTATGCCAAGGATGCGCCGGAATACATCGTCGGCGTCGGCAATGACGTGAAGGACCCGGACGTTGTCGAGGTCGCCTATCGCGAGATCCCGATCCCGACAATCAAGGAAATCTACGGCCTGATGAACATCACCCGCGACCTGCTGGTCAAGGTGACCTGCCCGACGCTGGTGATGGTGTCGCCGGACGATCATGTCGTGCCGCCGAGCAATGCCGGCGTGATCCTGAACGGCATCTCGTCGAAGGACCGGCGCCAGCTGATCCTCGACAATTCCTTCCATGTCGCCACGATCGACTATGACAAGGAAATCATCGCCGAGGAGACGCGGCGCTTCTTCAAGGAACAGCTCGCGGGCTGATTTCTCCTGCGCCGCCCGTCGGGCGGCGCAGTCATTTCTCGCTGTCGCGCGCGGCTAGTGTGCGAGCTCCGGCGCCGGCAGGCTGTTCAAGGGCAGATGGCAGGCGCTGGCGTTGCCATCGGCGTAGATCGTCTGGCTCGGGTCGTCGGTGGCGCAGCGATCGAAGGCGAACGGGCAACGGGTGCGGAAGCTGCAGCCGGGCGGGATGTCGATCGGATCCGGCGGCTCGCCTTCGAGCAGATAGGTGGCGGTCCGGTACGGCTTGGCCTCGACCGTCGGCACGGCGCTGAGTAGCGCCCGTGTATAGGGATGGGCCGACCGCCAGTACATGGTGTCGTTGTCGGCCAGCTCGACGATGCGGCCCAGATACATCACCGCGATGCGGGCGCAGACGCGGCGAACCATCGCCAGATCATGCGAGATGTAGACATAGGTGATGCCGCGCTTCACCTGCAGCGTCTCGAACAGGTCGAGGAGCTTCGCCTGCTCCACCTGGTCGAGCGACGACAGCGTCTCGTCGAGGATCAGCAGTTCCGGTTCGAGCACGAGGGCGCGGGCGATGTTGACGCGCTGGCGCTGGCCGGCCGAGAGGCCGATCGGCAGCTGGTTGTAGAGCGCCGGGGCCAGGCCGACCTCGGCCATGACGTCCTTCACCTTGTGCTCGATCTCGCGCCGGCTGCCGAGGCCGTGGATCAAAAGCGGCTCGGCGATGGTGCGGCCGATCGAGGCGTGGGCTGCGATAGCGTTGTAGGGGTCCTGCAGCAGCAGCTGGAACCGCCGCCGCAGCCCGAGCAGGTCGCGGCCCTTGAGCGTGGCGATGTCGCGGCCCTCGAACTGAATCTGGCCGGCATCCGGTTGTTCGAGGCAGCTCAGTAGGCGCGACAGCGTCGACTTTCCGCAACCGCTCTCGCCAATGATGCCGAAATTCTCGCCCCGCCGCACGGTGAACGACACGCCGCGCACGGCGCGGACCTGGCGCTCGGCGAAGATCGCCTTGCGGTCGCGCACCCGGTAGGTCTTGCCGACATCGCGGACGTCGAGGACGATGTCGCCGGAAGAAGGCACGGGCGGCGTCTCGGCGCTCGCCCAGATCATCGGCACCTTGGCGATCAGTTCCTTCGTATAGGCGTGCTCGGGCGTGGCGAGCAGGCCCCGGACCGACTGGCGTTCGACGATATGGCCGCGATCGAGCACGATCATGTCGTCGGCGATCTCGCTGACGATGCCGAGCGAGGACGAGACGAAGACGATCGAGGTGTCGAAGTCCTTCTGCAGATCGCGCAGCAGCCGCAGGATCTGCGCCGCCACGGTGACATCGAGCGGCTGGGTGATGTTGTCGGCGATCAGCAGCTTCGGGTTGGAGACGAGCGCGTCGACGATCATCGCGCGCTGCATCATGCCGCCCGAGAACTGGAACGGATATTCGTCGAAGCGCTGTTTCGGCGAGGGGATGCGAACAGCATCGAGCGTGTCGATGACCCGCTGGCGGGCGGCCTGCGGGGTCAGTTCTGGCGCGACGGCGCGCAGCTTTTCCAGGATCTGGTGTCCGACCGGCACGGTCGGATCCAGCGCGCTGGTCGGATTGGCGCCGATATAGGCGATCTCGCGGCCACGCAGTCCGGCCATGGTGGCGGCCGGCAGGGTGAGCAGGTCGCGGCCGTCATAGCGGACGCTGCCCTTGGTGATGGCGAGCGGCGGCTTCAGCCAGTTGACCATGGCGCGCGACAGCACGGTCTTGCCCGAACCGCTCTCGCCGATGATGCCGAGCACGGAGCGCGGCGCCACGGTCAGGTCGATGTCGGTGAGGATGTTGCGCTCGCCGGCGGCGGTGTTAACCACCACCGACAGGCCGCGCACTTCCATGACGGGTGCCATGGCGGCGTGCGAGTTGCTCGCCGGGGACATGTGGGTCGCCAGGGACTTCGACATCATTCCCCTCCCTGGAGGATGTGGTTGCGCGCGCGTTCGAGGACGCCGCCCATGAGGTTGAGGCTGCCTAGCGCTAGCGCCAGCAGCACGCCGGGGACAATGGTGATCCACCACGCATTGAGCAGATATTGCGTGCCGGAGGCGATGATGGTGCCGAAGGTCGGCGTCGGCGGCTGGATGCCGATGCCGATGAAGCCGAAGATCGCCTCGAAGATCATCATGCGCGCGACGTCGAGGACGGCGACGAAGGCGATCGGCGGCAAGATGCTGGGCGCGATGTGGCGCACCATGATGCGTAGGTCGCTTGCGCCGAGGATCTTGGCGGCGCGCACATATTCCTTCTGTCGCTCGGCCAGGGTGACGCCGCGGGCGACGCGGGCATAGACCGGCCAGCTGGCCAGGATCAGCACGGCGATGATGGTGAGCGGTGAAGGCCGCGACATGCCGAGCACCGTGATCGCCAGGATGACGACCGGGATCGACATCTGCACATCGGTCAGCCGCATCAGGATGACGTCGGTCAGGCCGCCGCGATAGCCGGAATAGATGCCGATGGCGCAGCCGAGGATGAACATGCCGACGACGCTGACGACGCCGATGGCGAAGGCGTTGCGCAGGCCGATCAGCGAGCGCAGCAGCAGGTCGCGGCCGAGCTGGTCGGTGCCGAGGAAATGCGGAAGTTTGCCGCCTTCCATGAAGATCGGCGGCAGGAACTTGTTGGCGACGCTCATCTTGGTGGCGGAGGCGTCGATGATGTAGGGGCCGAACAGCGTCAGGAGGGTCAGCGCCAGGAAGATCGAGGCGGCGACCTTCATCTCGGTCTGGCCCCAGGCGCGGCGCAGGATGCGGGCGGTGACGCCGCGATATTTGGTCTTGGGGGCGGCCGTCGTTCCGGCGGCCGTGGCGGTCGAGCTCGTCATGGGGTGCCGTCCTTCAGAATTTCAAGCGGCGATCGATGGTCGTCGAGGCGAAGTCGACCAGCATGTTGATCGCGACGAGCGCGGCGCTGGCGAGAATCGCGACGGCCTGGATGATCGGGAAGTCGCGCTGGAACACGGCGTTGATCGTCAGCATGCCGATGCCGGGATAGGAAAAGATGTATTCGACGACGAACAGGCCGCCGAGCAGCATGCCGATCATCTGCGCGCCGAACAGGTTCAATAGCGGCACGGCGGCGTTGCGGAGCACATGCTTGGCGACCATCGTCCGGCGCGACAAGCCGCGCACCAGGCCGACGTCGAAATAGACCTCGCCGAGATTGGCGGCGACGGAGACGGAGATGGCGCGGATCATCACCGGCGACAGCTCGATGGCGAGCACCATGGCGGGGATGATGGTGTAGGCGAAGCCCTGATAGCCGATGGCCGGCAGCCAGCCCGTCTTGGCCGAGAGCAGGAAGATCAGCACGACGCCCACCCAGATATTGGGCAGCGAGACGAACAGCGAACTGACATAGAGTCCGAGCCTGTCCGGCCATTTTCCCGCTCGCAATCCGGCGCCGAGACCGATGGGGATCGCCACCAGGAAGGCGAAGGCGATGCCGAGTGCTGCCAGCTGCAGGCTGTAGGGCAGGGCGTTGGCGATCAGTCCGGACACGGAAGCGCGCGATTCCGGATTGTAGCCCGCCGCGTCCTGTGAGCCGCCGGCGCTGCCGCCCTGGGCGCCGCGGATGAAGGAGCGGCCGAAATCGCCGGTTGTCACCTGGCCCATGAAGCGCCCGAACTGGACATAGATTGGATCGCGCAGGCCGAGCTCGGTGGCCTTCTCCTCCAGGGCCGCTGCCGAGGCCATCGGGCCGAGGATGATGCGGATGGGATCGCCCGGGACGATCCGGAGCAAGGTGAAGATCACGAAGGCGACCAGGATGACGATCACCACGCCCTGGCTGATGCGCCGCAGAAAGAATTCGATTGCGAAGGCCATGGATGCCGTCCCGGAAACGAAGAATGGGTCGAGCGCGCCCTTGGCGCGCCCTTGGCTGCGCGACCGGCCCGGCGGTGGTAGACCGCCGGGCCGGGGAGGTGAGCTTGGCTCAGAACAGCTTCGCCTTGCTCAGGTCGATCGGGCCGTTCGGGTAGAAATACGCGCCCTCGAGGTTCTTCGACATCGCGCGTAGCGAGACGGCCGAGAACAGCGACAGGCTCGGGACCTTGGCGGCGAGCAGCGGCAGGGTCTCTTCCTGCAGGATCTTCTTGCGCTCCTCGGCCGTCTCGGCGCCGCGCTCCTTGTCGAGCGAGGCGTCGATCTCCGGATCATTGACGCCGTTGATGAGCGCGAACTTCGAATAGTAGTTCGGGCGCAGCACCAGGTCGGGTTCCGGCGAGCCGGTGATCCAGCCGACATCGATGATGTGGCCGGGACCCTGGCCGTCGGCGCGGCGATAGATCTGCTCTTCCCAGGCCGCCGGCTCGAGCGTCGTCAGCTTCACCGGGAAGCCCTGCTCCTGCAGCATGGCCGTGACCAGCTCGCCATATTCGCGCGTCTTCGGATAGAAGCCGACCGAGGTGATGTATTCGAGCTCCGGCAGGCCCTGGCCGTTCGGGAAGCCGGCCTCCGCCAGCAGCTTCTGGCTCAGCTCGGGATCATATTTCGGATAGTTCGGCACGTCGGTGAAGCCGAACTTGACCGGCGAGATGTGGCAGTTCGAAGCCTCGGCGGCATCGCCCATCAGCTCGAGAATCTGATCGCGGTCGATGGCGTGGACGGCGGCCATGCGGACGCGGACGTCGTCGAAGGGCGGCTTGTTGCAGCGGAAATGCAGATACTTGTTCTCGCTCGACAGGCCGCGA
This sequence comes from Kaistia granuli DSM 23481, assembly GCF_000380505.1. Classification (GTDB taxonomy): domain Bacteria; phylum Pseudomonadota; class Alphaproteobacteria; order Rhizobiales; family Kaistiaceae; genus Kaistia; species Kaistia granuli. The sequence goes on from NZ_AQYH01000007.1 coordinate 193,951, forward strand.
TTGGTGACGATGTTGGCGTCGGCCTTCAGCGATTCATACTGCTCCGGCTCAAGGCGCTCGGTCAGGTGGTACTGGCCGTTCAGCAGGCCGAGGACGCGGGTGTTGGCGTCCGGGACGTAGTTCCACAGCAGCGTGTCGATATGCGGCTTGCCGTCGTAGTAGGCCTCGTTGGCTTTGAAGACGATCTGGTCGCCCTTGGTCTCCTGGTAGCGGAACGGGCCGGTGCCGTTCGGGCGCTGCTTCAACTGGCTCGGGTCGGCGACGTCCTTGGCCGAAAGCACCGGCAGGAAGGCGGCGACGTACCAGAAATTCAGGGCCGGATAGCCGAACTTCTCGGTCTTCAGGCGCACCGTGTAATCGTCGACGATCTCGACCTCGACCTGGCCCGGATACCAGGCGGAAGCCGGGCGGCTCGGCTGGCAGCCATATTCGTAGGTCGCCTTGACGTCCTCGGCCTTGAACTCCTTGCCGTCGTGGAATTTGACGCCCGGCCGGAGCTTATATTCGAGTGTGTACTTGTCGATCAGCTTCCATTCAGTCGCCAGGTCCGGGAGGATTTCGCCCGGATTCTCGGCCGTCATCAGGCATTTGGTGAGCCGGCTGAACACCAGCATCTCGGCGGTGATCTGCGGCGCGATGGTGTGCGAGGTTGGATCCCAGCTGCTGGTGACCGTGCCGGCGGCGGCAAAGACCAGTGGCTTCGATTCCTGCGCAAAGGCGGCGCCGAACGGCCCCGTGCCCGCGCCAACCAGCAGCGAACCGGCGCCGAACGCTGAGGCGCCGGCGAGAAAAGTGCGTCTCGTGGTGTTCATGGAATGAGTTCCCCTTCCTTCGGTGTGGCCTTGGCCGCGTGCCCGATAGGCGGGTGGCGGCCTTGCGACGACCGCCCCTCAGCGATCCCGCTCCTCAACTGGCCAGCAGCCCGCTGGCGCGTCCGAACGGCAGACTGGTCTTGAGCCGGCGTCGTGGCCCGACCTCTCCGTCGTGCAACGCGCCCTGATAGCCGTTAGCCCGAATATGGTATATGCTATGACCGTTCAGTCAATCCGATCCGCGAGAATTATTTGCCGGCCCAATTTTCGGGCATTTGCCCCGACCGAAGCGCCGCGACCCGGCCAAGTCCGGTCTCTCCGATTGCGGAGGTCCGGGGCGTCGGCTATTTTCCCTCGCCGAGAAACCGTGCGGAAAGCCAATGACATCCAGCCGTTTCAGTCCCGAACAGCGCCGCACCATGATCATGGACATCGCCCGCGAAAAGGGTCGCCTTCTGGTCGAGGATCTCGTCCAGCAATTGTCGGCGTCGAGCGAGACGATCCGGCGCGATCTGAACCATCTGGCCGCCAGCGGCGCGTTGCGGAAATTCCACGGCGGCGCCTGTTTACCGTCCTTGGCCGAGGAAAATCCGTTCTCCATCCGCATGTCGGAGCAAACGGCCGGCAAACGGGCAATCGCTCGCAAGGCCGCCAGCCTGTTCGGCAATGGCGAGACGATGTTCATCGATACCGGGACGACGACGCTGTTCTTCGCCGAGGAACTGGCGCATGTCAGCAATCTTTCGGTCGTCACCAATTCGTCGGCGATCGCCGCGGCCTTGTCCGGTCCCGCCAATAACGTCTTCCTGCTGGGTGGCCTCTATCAGCCCGATGCCGGCCAAACGACCGGCGAGGCGACGATCGAACAAATCAGCAATTTCCGTGCCGCCCATGCCGTGCTGACCATAGGCGCCATTCATGGCCGCAACGGCGTCATGGATTTCTCGCTTGGCGAGGCGCAGGTGGCGCGCGCCATGATCGAGCAGGCCGACCGCGTGACGATCATCGCGGATCATTCCAAGGTCGGGCGCGGCGCCTTTGCGAAGGTTTGCCCGCTCGACGTCATCGACCGCTTCGTCACCGACCTGCGGCCGCCGGCGGAAACCATGGACGCGCTGCTGGGCGCCGGTGTCGAGGTAATCCTGGCCGACTAGGCACCGCCCGCTGATTTCGGGCCGGTGTCGCGCGGCGAGCCGGATCCAGCATTCGTGGATCGGTCGGGCGATTTGATCCTCGATTGACCGTTCGGTCATTGACAATGTTTGTTTCAGTCGTTTCTAATGCCCGAATTGCGAGGCGCCGCCGTTCAGGAGTGGCGGCGCTTCCGGGCGGCGGTCCGGCATGGGCGCGATGCAAGCAGGGAGGGCCCGGATGGCCAAGCAGGATCTGGAACAGCTGATTCAGGGGCGGGATCTGAACGAGCTGGTGGCCGAATTTCGCGCCAAGACGACAGGCCAGCACAGCCCGGCGCTGCAGCGTCTGATCAACCGCATCCGCAGCGAGCCGATGACTGGGAAGCTGGCGCTGCTCTGCACCAAGCCGCACGAGGAATGGCGGCTCGTTCAGATGAACGGGCGCGGCAAGCCGATGACACTGCTCGGCGGCATCTACCATGATCTGAACGATGCCGAATGGGCGATCTTCAAGCTGCGCATGAAGCGGCATTTCGACATCGACCTGCAGGATTGAGCCGTGGCGGCGCCCGCCGCCCGCCCTGACCGAACAACCCGACCGAACGAACGCCGCCGGCGAAGAGTTGGAGACTGGCCCCATGCTGAAGATCACCGGATACGCCGATCGCGTTAGCGCGATGCCCGGCGATGCCATCCGCTTCATGATCAATTGCGAGTATCCCGACTATCAGGCGAGCGTCGTCCGCGTCGTGCAGGGCGATACCGCCCCCGAGGCGCCGCCGGTCAAGCTGGTGCCGGTGCCGGCCGCGATCGATGGCCGCTATCCGGGCCGACCACAGGTCATCCATGCCGGTTCGTTCGGCCGCGTCGATTGCGAGCGTGGCTTTGCCGGCGTTTCGAGCCTGTCGCTGCAGGCGATGATCTTTCCGACCACGCCGCAGAAGGGCCGCCAGGCGATCCTGTCGAAATGGGACGAGGCCGAAGGGCGCGGCATCGCCATGATCGTCGCCGCCGATGGCTCGCTCGGCATCGAGATCTCGGACGGCGCGACGCGCAAGGTCCTGTCGGTCGGCAAGCCGATGCTGTCGCGCCATTGGTACTTCGCCGCCGTCAGCTATGACGCGGTGACCGGCGCGCTGCATGTGCATCAGGAGCCGCAGCACGATTTCCCGACCATCGACGATAGCGGCAGCGCCAGCGATACCGTGCCGGCGGGGCTTTCCTGGCAGAACGCGGCGCCGCTGCTGTTCGCCGCCAGCTGGGGCGGCGAGGATGCCGGCCGCACGATCGGTCGCGCGCTTTACAACGGCAAGATCGACCGGCCGCGCGTCTCTGGCGCCAGCCTGAGCCTCGCCGATATGCAGGCTCTGCGCGGCGATCTCTGGTCCGAGCGTCTCGGCGGCGCGCTGATCGGCGCCTGGGATTTCTCCCGCGACATCCCCGGCATCCGCATGGACGACGTTTCAGGCCGCGAGCATCACGGCGTCGTCGTCAACATGCCGACGCGCGGCGTCACCGGGCACAATTTCACCGGCGAGGACGGCATGTGCTGGAAGGATCGCCCGACGCAATGGTCGGCGATCCACTTCCATGACGACGACATCTACGATGCCGGTTGGCAGGTCGATTTCAGCCTGACCATCCCGGAAGGCATGAAGAGCGGCATCTACGCCGTTCGCATCGAGGCCGAGGGCGAGGAGCAGTTCGTCACCTTCGTCGTCCGGCCGCCGCGCGGCAAGCCGGGCTCGAAGCTCGCCTTCCTGTTCCCGCTCGCGACCTACATGGCCTATGCCAACGAGCATTTCGGCACCAATGACGGCTTGGTCGAACTGCATCTCAACCGGGCGCTGGTGCTGCATCCGCATCAGCAGTTCCTGAACGAGCACCGCGAATACGGCCATTCGCTCTATGATCTGCATTCGGACGGCAGCGGCGTCTGCTATTCCTCGCGACTGCGCCCGGTCCTGAACCTGCGGCCGAAGGTCGAGGCCAATCATGGCGCCGGCCCGTCGCATCTCTGGCTGTTCAACGCCGACACGCACATCACCAGCTGGCTCGAGAATTTTGACCAGGACTATGACGTCATAACCGACGAGGACCTGCACGCCGAAGGGCACGGTCTGCTGCGCGACTATCAGACGGTCGTCACTGCGACCCATCCGGAATATTACACAAAGGAGATGTATGACGCGGTCCATCGCTATACGCATGGCGGCGGCCGGTTGATCTATCTCGGCGGCAACGGCTTCTACTGGCGCATCGCTTATCATGCGACCCAGCCCGGCATCATCGAGGTACGTCGTTCCGAGGGCGGCAGTCGCGCCTGGGAGCCGCCGACGGGCGAGTACTACCACTCCTTCACCGGCGAATATGGTGGCATGTGGCGTCGCCAGGGCAATCGCAGCCCCAACCATCTGGTTGGCGTCGGTTTCACCGCGCAGGGCTTCGACCAGTCGTCGCCCTATCGTCGCGCCGAAGGGGCGGCCGATCCCCGCGCCGCCTTCATCCTTGAAGGCATAGAGGACGAGATCCTCGGCGACTTTGGTCTTACGGGCGGCGGCGCCGCCGGCATGGAGCTCGACCGCCACGATGTCTCGGTCGGTTCGCCGCCGCATTCGCTGGTGATCGCCAGCTCCGGCCCTCATACTGAGGCGCATGTCTTCGTCGTCGAGGACATGCTGTTCAACTTCATGGGCGCCACCGGTGACGTCTGCGACAAGGTCCGCGCCGATCTAGTGTTCTTCGAGACGCCGCAGGGCGGCGCCGTCTTCTCGGTCGGCTCCATCGCCTATTCCGGCGCGCTGCCCTGGAACAACTTCGACAACAACATCTCCAAGCTGACGTTGAATGTGCTGCGCCGGTTCATGGATCCGACGCCGTTCCCGATGCCGACAAGCTGAACCGCGGCAGCGTTCAGAAAGACAGATCATGAAGAGCCAGTCCGGCTTGTTCGATGTCGCCATCATCGGCGGCGGCGTCGTCGGCTGTGCCGTCGCCAGGCGCTTTGCGCTGGACGGCGCGCGCGTCCTGTTGCTCGAGCGGGCGTCCGACATCCTGTCGGGGGCCAGCAAGGCCAACAGCGCGCTGCTGCATACCGGCTTCGACGCGCCGACCGGCAGCCTGGAGCTCGCCTGCATGCAGGCCGGCTACCGGGAGTATTGCGAGATCCGCGAGCGGATGAACCTCCCGCTCCTGGAGACCGGCGCGATGGTCGTCGCCTGGAACGAGGCGGACCTGGTCAGGCTCGACGGCATCAAAGCGCAGGCGCGGGCGAACGGCGTCGATGATGTCCACCTGATGGAGCCGGACGAGGCTCTGACGCGCGAGCCGCATCTGGCGAAGAGCCTGCGCGGCGCGCTGCTGGTGCCCGGCGAACATGTAATCGATCCGTGGTCGGCGCCGCTCGCCTATCTGAAGCAGGCCGTCGCGCATGGCGCCGAAGTGCTCTGCAACGCCGAGGTGCTGTCCGGCCATCTCAACGCCGGCGTCTGGACGCTCGAAACGCCGCGCGGCGCCGTGCAGGCCAAGGCGGTCATCAACTGCGCCGGCCTGTTCGGCGACGAGGTCGAGACGCGGCTGCTCGGCCAGTCCGATTTCACCATCCTGCCGCGGAAGGGCCAGTTCGTCGTCTTCGACAAGGCGGCGAGTGCGCTGCTTACCAGCATCATCCTGCCGGTGCCGAACGAGCGCACCAAGGGCGTCGTGTTGGCGCGCACCATCTTCGGCAATGTGCTGGTCGGCCCGACCGCCGAGGAGCAGCTTGACCGCAACCGCACGGATGTCCGGCAGGAGGCGCTGCGCGAACTGGTCGCCAAGGCCGTCGAGATGGTGCCGGCGCTGGCCGATGTGCCGGTGACGGCGATCTATGCCGGGCTACGGCCGGCGACCGACAGAAAGGAATATCGCGTTTCCTCGAAGCCCGATCAGCGTTGGATCACCCTTGGCGGCATTCGTTCGACGGGCCTGACCGCCGCCCTCGGCATCGCCCGACACGCCGCCAGCCTGCATGCCGGCTTCGGTGAGAGCGGCTTCAGGCCCGTGGCCGATCCAGTCTGGCCGTTCATGCCGAACCTTGCCGAGCATTGCGAACGCGACTGGCAGGCCGACGGCCATGGCGAGATCGTCTGCCATTGCGAACTGGTCACCCGGCGCGAGATCGAGCAGGCGCTCGAAGGGCCGCTGGCCGCCGGCGATGTCGGAGGGCTGAAGCGCCGGACCCGCGCCGGCATGGGCCGCTGCCAGGGCTTCTATTGCCAGGCCCGTATCGCTGCGCTGACCGAGGGAAAATTCGCGGAGCCGCTGGCCGTGGAGAAGGCGGATGACTGAGCCCTTCGAGACCGACGTCGCTATCGTCGGCGGCGGACCGGCCGGCATCGCCGCGGCGCTGGCGTTGCGCCATCACGGTGTCGCGCGCGTCACCATCCTGGAGCGCGAGAACGAGGCGGGCGGCGTGCCGCGCCATTGCGGCCATCCGCCCTTCGGCCTGCGCGAATTCGGCCGCATCCTGTCGGGCCCGGCCTATGCGGCGCGGCTGCGGCTGGAGGCGGCTGGTGCCGGCGTCGAGATCCGGACCAGCACCTCGGTGACGGCGCTGCATCCGGGCGGGCGGCTCGACCTCGCGACGCCCGACGGCACGGCCGAACTCGACGCTCGCCGGGTGATCCTCGCCACCGGCGTTCGGGAAATGCCGCGTTCGGCGCGCCTGATCGCCGGCGACAGGCCGGTCGGCGTCCTCAATACCGGCACGCTGCAGCATGCGATCTATATCGAGCGGCTGAAGCCGTTCCGCCGGCCACTGATCGTCGGCACGGAACTGGTCAGCCTGTCGGCCGTGCTGACCTGTCGGAAGGCCGGCATCCGGCCCGTAGCTGTCGTCGAGGCGGCGTCCCGGCCGACGGCCCGCTGGCCGCTGGCGCTGTTTCCGCGCCTGCTCGGCATTCCGATGCATTATGGCGCGGAGCTTGTCGACATTCGCGGCCGCTCGCGCGTCGAGGCGGTGACGCTGCGACTGGCCGACGGCACGACGCGCGATGTCGATTGCGACGGCGTCCTTCTGACAGGGCGCTTCGTACCCGAATCGGCGCTGGTCCGCCTCAGCCATCTTGATGTCGATATGGGCAGCGGCGGTCCCTCAATCGACCAGTTCGGTCGCTGCAGCGATCCCGCTTATTTTGCCGCCGGCAATCTGCTGCGCCCGGTCGAGACGGCGGGCTGGTCGTTTCGCGAAGGCACGCGCATCGGCGGCATCGTCGCCGACGATCTGGATGGCCACCTCGCTCCGGCCAGGCGGTCGATCCGGATCGCGCGCGGCGAGGGGCTCAAGCTCGCCGTGCCGCAGCGGATCGCGCTGCCATCGGCCGAACCGAGCCTCGGCTGGATCCAGCTTCGCGCCGCCGCCGCCGGCACCGGTGTGCTCAGCGTGAGAGATGGCTCCACCATTCTCTGGGAAAAGCGGCTTTCGATCTTGCCGGAGCGGCGAATTCTCGTTCCTCTGGCGGCACTCCTGAAGGCGGGCGAACGAACCGATACGGTCGAGATCCGCTTCACCAGCGACAAGGTGGACTAGATGCGGCTGGCGGCAATCGATCAGGGGACGACGTCGACGAGGGTGCTGGTGGCGGACGATGCCGGTGGCCGCCAGATCGTCCATTCGCTCCGTCACGCCCAGCACTATCCGCGAGTCGGCTGGGTCGAGCATGACGCGAAGGAGCTGCTCGCCAATGTCGCCGCCTGCATCGAAGCGGCGGGCGCCGTCGACGCCATCGGCATCGACAATCAGGGCGAGAGCTGCCTTGCCTGGGACGCCGTCACGGGCGAACCGCTGTCGCCGGTCATCGTCTGGCAGGACAATCGCACCCAGGACGTCATCGAGCGGCTGCGGGGCGAGGGGGGCGAGGCGCTGACCCTCGCCCGCGCCGGTCTACCGCTCGACCCCTATTTTTCGGCGACGAAGCTGCGCTGGATCCTCGATCACCTGCCGGCGGCACGCACCGCCCATGCGGCGGGAAGATTGCGGCTCGGCACCACGGATGCCTTCTTCCTCGATCGGCTCGCCGGACGCTTCGTCACCGACGCGGCGACCGCCTCGCGCACCTCGCTGATGAACCTCGAGACGCTCGATTGGGACCCGGAACTCTGCCGGCTGTTCGGCGTGCCGGTTGAATGCCTGCCGGAGATTGGGCCCTCGGCCGGTTGCGTCATCGGCATGGCGGGAAATATTCCCGTGACGGCGTCGATCGTCGATCAGCAGGCGGCGCTCTACGGGCATGGCTGCCGCCGGCCGGGGGACGCCAAGATCACCTTCGGCACGGGTGCCTTCGCGCTCGCGGTGACCGGCGACCGGATTGTCCGCAACCCGGCGATCGGGCTGCTGCCGACGGTGGCATGGCGGATCGCGGCGGAGACGGTCTATGCCGTCGATGGCGGCGTCTACGACGCCGGCTCGACGATCGAGTGGCTCGGTCGGATCGGCATCCTGGACAGCGTCGAAGACCTGCAGGTCTTTGAGGGCGGCCCGGCGATCGAGCGCGGGCTCGTCTTCGTGCCGGCCCTGTCCGGTCTCGGCTGTCCGCATTGGGATCGCAGCGCGGCGGGGCTGTGGCTCGGCATGTCGGCCGACACAACGCGGGCGCAGATGAGCCAGTCGGCGCTCGAAGGCATCGCGCTGGCGTGCGCCGACGTGATGCGGGCGATGGCGGCCGAGGTGGCGATCGGCGAGACGTTGTCGATCGATGGCGGTCTGTCGCGCAGCCCCTATTTCGCGCAGTTCCTGGCCGATGCGCTGGGACGCGATATCCGCACGCGCTCGTTCGACGAGCTGACGAGCCTCGGCTGCGCGGCGCTGGCCGGCCTGGCGCTCGGCGTCGAGCTGCCGGAGCGCTCGGGCGGCGACATCGTCTATGCGAGCCGCGATCTCGGCCGCGGACGCTGGCGCGAGCGCTTCGACCAGGCCGTCGCCCGCTCGCGCAACTGGCGCTGACGCAAGGGGCGCCGGGGCGCGGATGCTGCTTACGCTGGCAGCAGGCGCGATACCCAGGCGGACACCGCGTCACCGCTGCTCATGTCGGCTTGGATCAACCCGTCGATCATGAAGGTCGGCGACACATGGATGCCGTTCTGGCGGGCATATTTGCAGTGCCACTTGATCTCGCGGTCGAGATCCGGAATCGCAAAGGCCTCCTTCAGCGCCACGCCGCTATGGCCTTCCAGGCGCTCGATGATCTGGTTCGGCGTCACGTCCATGTTCGGGCCGCCGGCATGGTGGGTGAACTCGAACGCCTCGCGATGGGCGGCGACGGCGGCCATGACCTTCTTCGCGGTTTCCTTGCCACCTTCCAGCGTCGAGGCCGCGAGGATGCAGCGGACGATGACGCCGGAGTACAGGTGCCAGGGCTGCGACTGCAGCCGGATCTTGATCGTGATCCTGTCCTCTCCGGCCTGGGCCAGAAGCTCGTCGAGCTTGTTGAAGACGCGGACGGAATAGGGGCAGGTCGGCTCGAGGAAGACTTCAAAGATGCGCGATCCGGTTCCCCAGACGAGGGGATCGGCGCGCCAGGCAGTCGCTGTCATGAGATGTCCTTTTTCGGGGCTGGGATACGAGAGCGGCGTCGGCCAAGCCTAGGATATCAGTCACGGGAAGGCATGCGGGATCTTGGGGGGCGGCGGTCACTTATCGACAGGCACGTTGCCGGTCAGGCGATCCGAGCCAAAAATCTGGCCAGATTGTCGGGGCACCGCTACCACTTGCCCCTTCGCAGGCGTAAACACATAAGACACATTCGACCGCGCTCCGCGGCCGTCTCGAACTCTAGTGCCATGCGGTCATCGCAGTTCACCGTGTCAATGCTACTGTAAGAGGCCTCCCGTGTGTTCATGGCGCCAGCACTGATGCTCAAGATCCTCATTGTCGACGACAGCTCGACCAATCAGCGCATCTATTCGAAACTGGCCAGGCAACTGGAGACCGATCTCGACATCCGCGCGTTCGGCAATCCGCGCAAGGCGCTTGAATGGCTGGCCGAGAACACGGCCGATCTGATCATCACCGATTACAAGATGCCGACGATGACCGGCGCGGATCTGACCGCCGCCGTGCGGGCCAACGCCCGCAACTGGGACGTCCCGATCATCGTCATCACCGCCTACAGCGACCAGCAATTCAGGGTCACGGCGCTCGAGGCGGGGGCGACGGATTTCCTGCTCAGCCCGGTCGATCATGTCGAATTTCTCGCCCGGGCCAAGAACCTCCTGAAGCTCCGGACCCAGCAGCTTCTCATTGCCAAGCGGGCGGACCTGCTGGAGATGAGCCTGAACGCCAAGGAGCAACTGCTGCGGGAAAGCCGCGAGGCGCTGGCCCAGGTCATTGATACCGTTCCCGCCATGATCAACGCGACGGATCGAGACGGGCGCTGCGTCTTCGTCAATGCCCACCAGGCCGCCTTCTTCGGCAAGGTGCCGGGGGACCTCGTCGGCCAGCCGATCGAGGCGCTGCTCGGCGAGGAGCGGGCGCATATCAGTCGCCGGCTCGACCAGCTCGTGCTGAAGACCGGCCGCTCGATTCCGGCCCGCCAGGAGGATGTGTGGGCGCCGAGCGGCGAACACCGGATCTATCTGACGAGCAAGGCGCCCCTCTATGACGGCATGGGCGAGATCGCCAGTGTCCTCTCGACTTCGATCGACATCACCGAACAGCGCCATGCCGAGCGGCGCCTGCTGCATATCGTCAATCACGATTCGCTCACCGGCCTGCCGAACCGGCTGATGCTGCGCGACCATCTGCGGCGCGAGCTGGCGCGCGGCCGGCGCGGCGACCAGAATTTCGCGCTGCATTTCATCGACCTCGACCGCTTCAAGGCGGTGAACGACGCGCACGGCCATCACCGGGGGGACGAACTGCTGCAACGCGTCGCCGAAGCGCTGTCGGAGCTGGTCGACGAAAATCATACCGTTGCTCGCCTGGGCGGCGATGAATTCGCCATCCTGCAGCCCGATATTGACGGGCCCGATGACGCCGGCCGTCTGGCGCAGGCGATCCTCGACCTGCTCAACAGCGAGGAAGACGGCCCGCTCGCCCTCAATATCGGCGCTAGCATCGGCGTCACGCTCGCCCCGCTGGACGGCACCGACCCGGACGAGCTGCTCAAGAATTCCGACCAGGCGATGTATCTGGCCAAGTCGCTGGGCGGCGGCACCTGGCGCTTCTTCGCGGCCGACATGCGCCCGCGTGCCAGCCAGACCGCGCATCTCGAGAGCGAGCTGAAGGGTGCGCTGTCGCGGCGGGAATTCGTGCTCCACTACCAGCCGCAGATCGATCTCCGTAGCAAGAAGGTGGTCGGTGTCGAGGCGCTGTTGCGTTGGCAGCACCCGCAGCGCGGCCTGCTGGCGCCCGGCTCGTTCCTGGGCCTGGCGGAGGAGACGGGGCTGATCCTGCCCATCAACGAATGGGTGCTGAACGAGGCCTGCCGGCAGGGCGCCGCCTGGCAGACTGCCGGCCTCGGCGATCTGCGCGTCGCCGTCAACATGTCGCCCATCCAGTTCAAGCGTCAGGGCGTGGAAGGCCTGGTCAAGGATGCGCTGCGCGAAAGCGGCATGCGCCCGACCATGCTGGAGCTGGAGCTGACGGAGGGCATTCTGCTCGGTCATGACGAGCAGGTCGTCAAGCAGATGCATGTCCTGCGCTCGCTCGGCGTGACGCTGTCGGTCGACGATTTCGGCACCGGCTATTCGTCGCTGAGCTATCTCCGCAGCTTTCCGCTGAACCGTCTGAAGATCGACCGCTCCTTCGTTCAGGATCTGGGCAGCGATCCCAGCGCGCTGGCGATCGTGCGGACCATCATCGATCTCGGCCACATCCTGCATCTCCATGTTCTCGCCGAGGGCGTCGAGACGGAGCCGCAGCTCTCGCTTCTGCGCCTGGAGGGATGTGACGAGGTGCAGGGCTACCATTTCAGCCGGCCGCTTCCCGCCGACGCTTTCGCCAACTGGTTGATGCAGTATGGCAGCCTGAGCTCCGGGTCCTCGCAGGGCTCGATGGAGAACGAGCATGCGGGCACCGGATAGCGTGCTCCAGACGCTGGCTACACCATTCCGCTGGATGGCTTCACGACTGCGGGGTCGCCCCGATAGCGAACATGAGATGAGCTACAACCGGCTCGTCTTCGCCATCATCATCGTCATCGTGCTGCTGATCTATCGCAGCAGCAGCGACATGGGCGACGCCCTCGACGTCATGGCGCTGTACATACCGCTGGCGCTCGGGGTTCTCGGCCATATCCTGTTTCGCCCTGGCGTATCGCGCGGCCGACGTTTTTTCGCGCTGTTGATGGATTGCGGCTTTCTCTCCTGGCAGCTGCATCTCGGCGGCGAGGTCGCCGCGCTGTTTTTTCCGATCTATCTCTGGGTCATCTTCGGCAACGGCTTCCGCTTCGGACTGACCTGGCTCGCCATCGCGATTCCTGTTGCGACCCTATGTTTCGCCGTCGTCGTCCTGACAACACCATTCTGGTTCGAGCGCTGGCATCTCTCGGTCGGGTTGCTGGCCGGGCTTGTCATCCTGCCGGCCTATGCCGGAACGCTGATCCGCAAGCTCTCGCTAGCCACCCAGGCGGCGGAGGAGGCCAGCCAGGCAAAGAGCCTCTTCCTCGCCAGCGTCAGCCACGAGCTGCGCACGCCGCTTACCGCCATCGTCGGCATGACGGGATTGCTGCGAGCCAGCCCGCTCGTCGCCGAGCAGCGCGACATGGTCGAGACGGTCGATGTCGCTACCCGCTCGCTGCAATCGCTGATCAACAGCCTGCTCGATCTCTCGCGGATCGAGGCCGGGCGCATGCCGGTATCGAACGAGGGGATCGATCTGATCGCGCTGCTCGTCGACGCGCGCCGCCTGGTCGAGAGCCAGGTGCGCGAGCGCGGCCTCAGCTTCGATATCCACGTCACGCCGCGCACGCCGTTGCGCCTGCATGGCAGCCGCCAGCACCTGCACGAGATCCTGGTCAATCTCGTCGGCAACGCCGTGAAGTTCACCCGCGACGGCGGCGTGACCATCGCGGTGGACGGCGAGCCGCAGGAGGATGGCACGCTCCGGCTGGTGATGGAGATCACCGACACCGGCATCGGCATCGCGCCGAAGGACCAGGAGCGGATCTTCGAGGACTTCACCCAGGCCAACCCCAGCATTATGAACCGCTTTGGCGGCACGGGCCTCGGCCTGGCGATCGCGCGGCGCCTGGTAGAGCTGCTTGGCGGCTCGATTTCGGTCGAGAGCGCGCTGGGCGAGGGGAGTACGTTTCGTTTCGATATCGTCGTCTCGACGGTGGCGGATGAAGGCCTGTCGGCGGACGAGCCCTGGCGCGAGCGCGGCGTCGTCCTGGTCTGCCGGGATGTCGCGCCGGTGGCGGAGCTGCTGAGCACCCTTTCCGCGCTTGGCGTCACGCCGATCCTGGCCGATCCGCGCCAGGGGCCGGTGCGCATGTTCCCGCCGCAGGCCGTCAATTCCGTTCGGCTGCTCTACGAACCGGACAGCCATAACCTGCCCATCCCGCCAGCTGGCGCAGCCGGATCGACCCCGAAGGTGGTGCTGGTCCAACCTCAGGCGACGGAGACCCTGCCGGGCCTGGCGACCCGCCAGCGTTGTGCGAGCCTGCTTTCGGTGGACCCGACGGAGACGGAACTGCGCCGGGCGCTGGTCGTCGCCTGCCGGCTGGCCGCGCCGGCCGCCTCGCTCGCCCAGCCCGCGGCGCCGCGTCCGATCCAGCCGAGCCGCCCCCGCCGGGTGCTGCTGGCGGACGACAATCGCATCAACCAGCGGGTGTTCTCCCGCATTCTGGAGGCGGCTGGCCATTCCGTGCTGCTGGCGGAATCGGGAGACCAGGCGCTCGATCTTCTGGAGGAGAAGGCGGACCAGATCGACATCGTGCTGATGGACTTCAACATGCCCGATACGGACGGGCTGGAGGCGACCAAGCTCTATCGCATGATGGCAACCGGCGACCGGCGGCTTCCCATCGTCGGCCTGACCGCCGATGCGACCGCCATGACCGACAATCGCTGGCGCGATGCCGGCATGGATGATTGCCTGATCAAGCCGGTCGAGCCTGCCAGCCTGTTGGCGGCGATCGACAGGATCGCCCGCGAGGAGCCCGGCAGGCCGGCCCGCAACGAGCCGCGGCTGACCCTGGTTCGCAACGATGTCCTGCCCAGCCTGGATGAGAATGCGGTCGAGAAGCTGCAGAGGCTCGGCAATGCGGAATTCGTGCGCGAGCTGATGGAGGACTATCTGGTCGACGCCGAGGTGATGCTCGACCGGTTGGTGCAGAGCGCCTGCCAGGGCGATCTGGAGGCTTTCCGCAGCGATGACCACGCGCTGCAGAGCAGCTCGGCCAATATGGGTGCGCTGGCGCTCGGCAGTATCTGCGCGCCCTGGCGGGGCCTGCGTGGCGATGAGCTGCAGGCCCGTGCCGCGGAGTTCACGCGGCAAGCCAGGGCGGAGCTGAGGCGGACGCAAAAAGCCATGCGCGCCTATTCGGCGCGCGAGGCGGGCCTGGGCTGACGGATGGCTGGCGATGCGCCCGCCGGGGCGCATCGCCAATCCACCTCATTCGGCAGCCACGAGAACGGGTATCTCCGCCTGCAGCGACGCGAGGCGGCGGTTCTGGGCCGAGCAGAGCCGGTCCATCTTGCGCAGGTCGGCTTCCGTCAGGTTCAGCGCCGCTTCGGCCCAGATGTCGACGACGTCGATGAGCTCCTCGAGCGTCACCGGGTTGACGCGCCGGCGAGCCTTGTAGAGGGCGTGGTGGGCGTTGTGCTTGCGGTTGTGGCGGGCGATGTAGTCGAGTACGGCCGCCTGTCCCTGTCCGTCCTCGGCCAGGACATCCACGACACCCATGTCGTGCAACTCCTCGGCGGTATGGACGCGGCCCGACAGGATCAGCGCTTCTGCCTTGTCGCGGGACATGCGCCGCGACAGGAAGCTGTAGGCGCCCATGCCGGGGAACATGTTGAACAGGATTTCTGGCAGGCCCATCTTGGCGCTGCGCTCCGCCACGATCAGATCGAAGGACAGCGCGTGCTCGAACCCGCCACCGAGCGCATCGCCCTGCACCAGGGCCATGGTGACGACCGGCGCGTCGAAGGCCACGGCGTTGCGGTGAATGGCCTCGACCGCGACATGGCCATAGTGGCGCATGGCGTTCAGATCCCGGCTGCGGATGCGCTGCGCGAAATGCCCGAGATCGCCGCCGAGATTGTAGATGCCCGGCACGCCGGAAGCCATCACGAACCAGGAGAAGGGCGCGGCGGCCGGGCTGGGCAGGGTGGAGAAGGTCTGGGTGATCGCCGTCTGCATCCGGCTGATGTCGTGCATCAGTTCATGGGTGTAGGAGGGCTTGCCCACCGGCTCCATGTAGCACCAGCAGGTCGAGTTGACCGTATCGATATCGATATGAAGGTTGTCATAGCCGATATCGCGGATCGCCCGGGTGGCCTCGGCCATGGCCTGACTGCCGGAGCCGGGGCCCATGCTGCTGAGAGCAACGGGGTCGTTGTTCATGCGAAGGGATGTCATCTTCTTTCTCCATCTGCGGAATAAAAACTAAGGACGCGGAACGCGGGACGCGGGAGGGTGCCGCTGGGGACAGCCAGCAACACATTAGGCTCAAGACACAGGACGAGAGCCAGCGAGTAGCGGGCCTTCGAAACTGGCCCTGACCGCCAATAGGTAGTCCATCCCGTGTGTCGGCCTGAGGACCGATCGGCATAGAGCCCTGGATGGCGGGAAGAGCCGCCGAGGTCCTCACCGCTGGACGACGTCGCCCGCGCTTCGAACCGCTACCTGAATACGGTGACGAAAGCGCCCATAGTGAGGGGCAGAAACGATCGCATGCCCGCCGCCGAATTTCGATCACGATGCCGACAGGGGCGTCGGCGAGCGGATGCGCGGAGACTTGCATTCCCGGACGCATGAAGCAGGATCCGCGCCAGGCGGGTTCGCGTCGCGCTGCAAGCCTGCCGCTAAGGCATGGCTGCCGCTGCTGATCGGAGTTACCGGCATTTTTCTGACCGGCCTCGTCGCAGCGGCTAGCGTGCAGCCGCTGAGGGCAACGGAGCGCGAACACGATCCATGAACGGGTCTGGCTGGCAGCCGCCCGAGGCATATTTTACTTTACAGGAATATCTTCTCGTGTGAAGTTTGGCTCTCATCCGGCAAAACAGGGGATCCTTCCGTGACCCGATTGCGCTTCGCCACTCGCCTGAATTCCTTTGCCTCGCGCGCCGAGGCTGAATGGCCGGATCTCAAGGGCAAGCCGAGCGTGTTGCAGATGGCGGCGCGGGCCGCCAGGGTCGACGGTCTGACGGATCTGGACCTGAACTATCCCGATCACGTCGACGACAATCCGCGCGTTCTCGCACAACGGCTGGGGGATCTGGGCCTGGCAGTGAATGGCTTCGCCATGCGTTACTATACCAATCCCGCCTTCAAGCTCGGCGCCTTCACCCATCCGGACCGGAACGTCCGCCGCGAGGCGATCGAACTGACCAAGCGCGGCATCGATGCTACCCGCCAGGCCGGGTCGAAGCTAATGACGATCTGGCTCGGTCAGGACGGCTTCGATTACGCGTTTCAGGCCGACTATGATCGGCTGTGGCAACACGAGATCGATGGAATTCGTGAAGTATGCGCGCATGACCCCGATTGTTGGATCAGCATCGAATACAAGCCGAACGAGCCGCGCTCCTACAGCCTGATACCCGATTGCGCCACGGCGCTGCTCGCGATCCAGGAGGCGGGGTCGCCCAATCTGGGCGTGACGCTGGATTTCGCGCATGTGCTCTATGCCGACGAGCAGCCAGCTTTCGCGGCGGCGATGATTGCGCGCCACAGCCGACTTCTCGGCGTGCACCTGAATGACGGCTATGCGAAACGCGATGACGGCCTGATGGTGGGCGCCGTCCATTCGGTCCAGACGATCGAGCTGCTCCGCCAGATCCGGCGCGATGGCTATGACGGCGCCATCTATTTCGACACCTTCCCCGACATGACGGGGCTGGATCCGGTGCACGAATGCCAGGTCAACATCCAGACCGTCCGCCGCATGCTGGCGATCGTCGATCGGCTGGAGCGCGACAACCGGCTGGTCGAGGCGATCGATCGCCAGGACGCGGTGTCGTCGCAGGGCATTGTTCAGGAAGCCATGCTGGGGCCCGACGCCTAGATCCGGTTGCGCGCTGCCGCCTGCGCCGGAAGGGAGGATCCAATGAACCCGGTCGATCTGCAGCCCAATTCTGTCGGGCCGCGCATCCGGATGATGATGCCGCTGCTGACGCCGCGCGAGGCTCACGTCGTCGAGACGGTGTTCGCCATGCCTGATTTCGGCATGGATACGTCGCTGAAGCGGATCGCCGCCGCGGCGGATGTTTCCGAGGCCATGGTAGTCAAGATCACCAAGAAGCTGGGTTTTGACGGCTATAGAGCCTTTCGCGCCGCGGTGGCGCAGTACAACCGGCTGCCGGCGGCGGCGATGCATCAGGAATTGTCGCCCGAGGACACGTCGCGGGATATCGTCCAGAAGGTGTTCCGCACCTCGATCAAGGCGCTCGAGGAGACGTTGTCGATCCTCGACATTGACGCCTTCGACCGTGCCGTCGATGCGCTTCATGTGGCGCGCCAGCGCGATTTCTACGGCGTCGGCGGATCCGCGCAGATCGCCCGCGATGTCGGCCACAAATTCCTCCGCATCGGGGTGCGCGCCAGCGTCCATGACGACGCCCACATGATGCTGATGTCGGCCGCCCTGCTCGGGCCGTCCGATCTCGCGATCGGCTTCTCGCATTCCGGCAATACGGCGGCGGTGATCGAGGCGATCCAGCTCGCCCGTCGAAACGGCGCCCGGACCATCGCCATCACCAATTACGAGCGCTCGCCGCTGGCCAGGCAGGCGGACATCGTCCTGTGCTCGACGGCGCAGGGATCGCCGCTGATGGGGGAGAACGCCGCCGCCCGGATCGCCCAGTTGAATATTCTCGACGCCGTGTTCGTCGCGGTGGCGCAGCGAGATTACGAGCGGTCGCAACAGAACCTTGAAATGACCATGTCCGCCGTCGCATCGAACCGCAGAGACAGGACCCCATGACCGAGCCCGCGCCCTTTGTCGTCGTCTTCGGCAGCCTGCACTACGACATTATCGTCGACAGCCCGGCGCGCCCGCGAAAGGGCGAAACCATCGCGGGGCATTCATGGCAGCCGAAATGCGGCGGCAAGGGCGGCAACCAGGCGGTCGCCGCCGCTGGCGCCGGCGCGCGAAGCGCCATGATCGGCGCGGTGGCGCAGGATGATTTCGGCCGCACCCTGCTGGGGAACCTGGCGGCCCGGGGCGTGGATCCTCGGTTCGTGCGGATTTCCCCGGGCACTTCGACCGGCATGAGCGTCGCCATCTGCGACAGCGACGGCGACTATGGCGCGGTGATCGTCTCGGGCGCCAACCTCTCGCTTTCCGAGCATGACGTCCTGACGGCGTGCGAACTCTTTGCCCGGGGCAACATCCTCGTCCTGCAGAACGAGGTGCCGGATACGGCCAACGCCGCCGCCGCGGCGGCGATGAAGGCGGCGGGTGGTCTCGTCATCCTGAACGCGGCGCCGGCCCGGGTGCCCTCGGAAGGCCTGGCGTCCTGTGTCGATATCCTGGTCGTCAACGCCATCGAGGCGGAACTGCTGGCCGGCGTTCCGGTCGTCGAGAGCCTGAAGGGCGCACAGGCGGCGGCTCGCATCCTGGCGGGCAGCTATCCGACGGCCGTCGTCACTGTTGGCGACAAGGGAGTTGCCTCTGCCACCGTGCAAGGCGAGGCGATCGCTATCGAGGCAATCCCGGTCGAGCTGGTCAGCACCCATGGCGCCGGCGATGAGTTCATTGGCGTTCTGGCGGCATGCCTCCTGCGTGGCGACCACCTGGCGGAGGCGCTGGCACGGGCCAATCGCGCCGCCGCCGATCTGGTCAGCAGGCCCGCCGCCTGAGGCGGCGCGCTCCGCCGGGTCGTGGCGTCATGCGGCCGGGGGGACGATGCCCTTCTTCAGGATCAGATTGCCATATTGGCGGGTTTCGCCGGTCTGGATGATGGCGTAGCCGGAATTGGCGCGCTCGTAGAAGGCGAAGCGCTCCAGCGAGTGCACCTTGTGCGTCGGCTCGTGCTTCCGGACGATCGCCTCGAACTCGTCGACGATCGGCTCGCGCCGGTCGGGATCGCCGACCACCTGCATCGAGATCGCCGCGACTTCGTCATACTGGTCGAGCGGCAGCAGCGACAGCACCGCCTCCAGCACCTGCGGCGCCGTCGCCGCGTCGATGCGGATCAGGTCCGGGCCGGCGCTGGAGGCCGGATAGTTGGCGTCGACGATGGTGATCTCGTCGCCGTGCCCCATGGCGCGCAGCGTCCACAGCAGGTCGGGGCTGAGGATGGGCGAAAGTCCCTTCAGCATGTCTCTCTCCTTGAATGAATTCCGTCTCGCGCGGCGCAGTCGCGACGGGTCGCCCGGTCCGCCCAGACGATGCGGCGTTCTGGAACGGACCGGGCTCCCTTCAGCCCCCAGGGGCCAAGGGTGATGCTAGAACGTCGCGCCCAGCTGCCACGGCACGAATTCGTTGTCGCCATAGCCGAGCAGTTCGGACTTGCTCTTCTTGCCCGAGGCGACGGCGAGGATCTCGTCGAAGATCTCCTGGCCCTTGGCTTCAAGCGAGCCGCCGTCGAGCACGTCGCCGCCATTGATGTCCATGTCGTCGATCATCTTGGCGTAGATCTCGGAATTGGTGGCGATCTTGATCGACGGCGTCGGCTTGCAGCCATAGGCGGAGCCGCGGCCGGTGGTGAAGCAGAGGACGTTGGCGCCACCCGCCACCTGGCCGGTCGCCGAGACCGGGTCATAGCCGGGCGTGTCCATGAACACGAAGCCCTTCTCGGTCACCGGCTCGGCATAGCCATAGACGGCAGTGAGCGGTGAGGTGCCGCCCTTGGCAGCGGCGCCGAGCGACTTCTCGAGAATGGTGGTCAGCCCGCCCTGCTTGTTGCCGGGTGACGGATTGTTGTTCATTTCCATGAGGTTGCGTGTCGCGTAGTCTTCCCACCAATGGATGATGTCGACCAGCTTCTGCCCAACCTCGGGCGTCACGGCGCGGCGGGTGAGCAGATGCTCGGCGCCGTAGATCTCGGGGGTCTCGGAGAGAATGGCGGTGCCGCCATTGCGGACGAGGATGTCGGCGGCGACGCCGAGCGACGGATTGGCGGTGATGCCGGAATAGCCGTCGGAGCCGCCGCATTGCAGCGCCAGCATCAGTTCGCTTGCCGGCACGGTCTCGCGTTTCACCGCGTTGACGATCGGCAGCATCGCCCTGACCGCCTCGACGCCGGCGTCGACCGTCTTGCGCGTGCCGCCGACCTCCTGGATCGTCATCGTCCGGAAGGTCTCGCTCTCCTCGATCCGGTACGCATCCTTGAAGCGCGGGATCTGGAAACCCTCGCAGCCAAGGCCGACCATGACCACGCCGCCCATGTTCGGGTTGGTCGCATAGCCCCAGGTGGTGCGCTTCAGCGTGTCGAAGATGACGCCGCGATAGTCGATGACGCAGCCATTCGCCTGCTTCAGCGCGACGATGCCGTCGATGTTCGGATAGTCGTTCAGGATGCCCGAGCGCTCGATCTCGGTGGCGATGAAGCCGGCGACCGTCGTCGAGCAGTTCACCGAGGTGAGGATTCCGACATAGTTGCGGGTGCCGACCTTGCCGTTGGCGCGACGGTAGCCCTGGAACGTCGCCTGGAATTCGGGCGACACATATTCGGTAGGCACCACGCCCTGGCCGAAGGCATAGTCGCGCGCGAAGGCGCCGTGTTCCTCGCCGATACCGCAATTGTGCTCGTGCACCCAGTCGCCGGCGGCGATGTCACTCTTGGCGAAGCCGATGATCTGGCCGAATTTCACCACCGGTTCGTCGGCGGCGATCGGACGGAGCGCGAATTTGTGGCCGCGTGGCACGCGGCGGATGATCTGGACACCTTGCGCCGTGGTGACGCCGACATCGAGATTGCCCAGCGCCACGGCGATGTTGTCCTGGCCATGGAGGACAAGCGTCCGCGGCTGGGCAGGAAGGGGGGCGGCGTCGTTCATGTAAATTCCCTCGCGGCGCGTCGATGGCCGCTCTTCAATGTCAGCATCAGGCGGCACGCCAGCCGTCGCGGATCAGCGTGTAGCCGTCGCTGTAGACTTCGGTCGCGGTGGGGAAGAGATCGCGCCAGACGCGCGTCGCCGCCGCGAGCAACGGCATCGAACGGCCGAACGCCTCGATGGTGATCCAGCCATCATAGTCGACCGCCTTCAGCGCCTTGAAAGTGGCGGCGAAATCGACATGGCCCTTGCCCGGCGTGCCGCGGTCGTTCTCCGAGACATGCACATGCGCCAGATGCGGCGCGATGGCGGCGACGGCGGCGATCGGATCCTTCTCCTCGATATTGGCGTGGAAGGTATCGTACATGCCGGCGACGTTCGGATGATCGACATCCGCCAGATAGCCGGCGAGATCGCGCATCGTGTTGACGAAATAGCATTCGAAACGGTTGACCGCCTCCAGCACCAGCGTGATGCCGCGCGCCTTCGCCATGTCACCCGCGTCCCGATGGAAGGCGATGCCGCGCGCCCGCTCGTCGGCCGTCGGCGCGTCGCCGGAGAAATGGCCGAGCGTCGAATGCAGGGGGCCGCCGACCACCTTCGCGCCGAGCGCGGCCGAGCAGTCGAGGATCCATTGCATATGGCGGCGCCCCGCCTCCTGCTGGCTCGCCTCGGCGCCGATCGGGTTCATCTCGGTGCCGGGGAACAGCGCGATCACGGTGCGGTCCAAGCCGAGGCGGTCGAGCTCGCGACCGAGTTCGGCATAGTGCTCTGGCGTGCCCTCGAAGATCGGGATCTCGACGCCGTCATAGCCGCAGCGTTTCAGATCCTCGAGGATCGGCCAGTGCCGAGGCTCGACATGGGCCGTCCAGAGCAGGAGGTTGAAGCCGATCTTCATGGCGGTCGTCTCTTCCAGAGCGTTTTCGAGCGAAGTGGAACCGGTTCGCGTGAAGAAATCGCGACCCAACAAAAGGCTCGCCGTCGCTGGGCAAGCCATGCGGGCCGGGCACGAAGTCCGGCGCCGCTGGAATGAGGCCGGCGAACCCCATGGTCCGCCGGCCCGAGGCATCAGTTCGCCGGCGGAACCGGCGGGGCCGCACCCTGCGGCAGCGGCTCTTCCAGCCACTTCGCGACCATCTCGGGCTGGGCATCCCACGGAATCGCGTCGCCGAGATTGTCCTTGGTGATCAGCTGGGTCGGCGCGTAGTAGAACTGGCCGGGTTTGACCGATCCGTCGATGACGCCGAGCAGCAGGCGCAGCGCATGGACCGAGGCGATCGACGGCGGGTTGCTGCCGGTCAGGGTCATCTGGCCTTTCTCGATCAGCTCGACGCCATAGGGCGCGCCGTTGTTGCCGCCGATCAGGATTTCGCCGGACTTGCCGGCCCGATCGATGGCGATGGCGACGCCGACGGCCATGTCGTCATTGGCGGCGTAGATCGCCTTGACGTTCGGATGCGCCGTGAGGATCTGCGAGGCGGCGTCCATGGCCTTCTGGCGATCCCAGTCGGCTGCGAGGTCCGCCACGGAGACGGCCTTGGAGCCGGACTTCACCATGCCGTTCTTGAACGACTGGGCGAAGGCTTCCGCGTCGCCGCGGCCGAGCTTGCCGGTGATAGTGGCGTATTCGCCTTCCGGCAGCAGCTTGCCGATTGCCTCGCCGACGGGCTGGCCGAAATTGAAGAGGTCGATCTGCATGATGCCGGCCGAATCCGGCAGGATCGACTCGTCATAGCCGTACTGGAAGAAGATCGGCACGCCGGCCTTCTTGGCCTGCGCGATGGCGGCCTTCTCCGACGACAGCGACACGGCGTAGATCAGGATGCCGTCGACGCCCTTGGTGATCGCGTCCTGGACGTTGGCGAGTTCCTGGGTCGGATCATTGTTGGCGGAATAGGTGATCAGCTTGACGCCGAGCTTGTCGGCGGCGGCCTGCGCCGCGTTCATGCCGAACTGGTAGTAGGGATCCGGACCGCCGCGCATGAAGGCGATGGTCTTCTCCGCGGCCTGGGCCAGGCCAGGCGCCACAAGCGCCGTTCCGAGCGCCAGAAGCGCCAGGGCTCTCCTCGTGATCATCATTGCTCGTCTCCTCCGTTGCAATGTCTTTGAAGCGGCGTGCCGATTAGGCTTTTTTCTGCAGCAGGACCGCCGCCGTTATGATCAATCCCAGGACGGCGCTCTGGAAGTTCGCGCCCACCCCGAGAAGGTTCATGCTGTTGCTCACCAAGCCCAGCAGCAGGACGCCGCCGAGCGTTCCGAGCACCGTGCCGCGCCCACCTATCAGCGGCGTGCCGCCGATGACGACGGCCGCGATGGCCCGGAGCTCGTAGCCGGTGCCCATGCTGGGCAGGCCCGAGTCGAGAATGCCGGTGAGGATGACGCCGGCGACTCCGACGAAGAGTCCGCTCAGCGCATAGAGTGCGATCTTGATGCGCCGGACCGGGATGCCGGAAAGCCGCGCCGCTTCCTCGTTGCCGCCGATGGCGAAGGCATAGCGGCCGAGCGTGGTGAAGCGCAGGATCACGAACATCGCCAGGATCGACGCGAACATGGCGTACACCGGCCAGGGCACACCGAGGAAATCGCCCAGGCCAAACACGTTGAAGAGGGCGCCGGTGCCGTTGATCGGGCTGCCGCCGGACATCAGGATCGCGACGCCTTGCAGGAAGGTCATCGTGCCGAGCGTGATGATGAACGGCGTCGCGCGGTTGGTGGCGACCAGCATGCCGTTGATGGCGCCGACGACCACGCCGGCAGCGACGCCGGCCAGGATGCCGAGCGTCACCGAGCCTGTCGACATGATGGTGAGCGCGGTGGCGAGGCCGGCGACCGAAAGCGCTGCGCCGACCGAAAGATCGAGGCCGCCGGCGATCAGCAGGATTGTCTGGCCGGAGGCGACGATGCCGAGCGCCGAAACCTGGAACAGGATGTTCATCAGGTTGTTGACCGACAGGAAGCGCGGATTGCCGATGGCAGTGACCACCACGATCAGCAACAGCACGATCAGCAGTGTGTAGCGGCCGATGTCGAGCGACCGGAAGCCACCGGGTTTGCGGCTTGTCGACGAGGCGACAGAGGCGGCGGGAGAGGACATCAGTTCAGGCTCCGGGTGCTTTGGGTCTGGATGGCCGCCAGCAACTGCTGGGGATCGAGGCCTTCGGGAGACAGCGTCTGCTCGATGCGTCCGCCGCGCAGGACGAGGATGCGGTCTGCGAGGGCGATCAGTTCCTCGAGGTCGGTCGAGACAAAGACGACAGTCGCGCCCTTGGCCGCGAGGCTGCGCAAATGGTCATGGATCTGCCGCTGCGATTCGACGTCGACGCCCTGGGTAGGCTCCTCCAGCACGAAGAGCTCGCCATCGGCGAAGATCGCGCGTCCGAGCAGCGCCTTGCGCTGGTTGCCACCGCTCAGGAACCGGACTTCGCGGCTCGGCGCGCGCGGATTGAGATCGAGCCGTTCCGACATCTCCGTCGCGACGCCGGTCTCCTTCGGCAGGTTGAGCCAGCCCAGCTTGGCCAGCGATTTGAGCGCTGCCAGCGAGATGTTCTTGGCGATCGACAGGCTCATCACCAGGCCGCGGCCGCGCATGTCCTCCGGAATGAAGAGCACGCCGCGGGCGATCGCCTCGCGCACGGCGCGCGGCGCATAAGGTTTGCCACCCAGCGTCATCGCGCCGGAGAGATTCCTGTGATCGAGCCCGCCGATGACGGCGGCGAGCGCATTGGCGCCACCGCCGATCAGCCCGGTCAGGCCGACGATCTCGCCCTTGCCGACGGTCAGCGACACGTCGGCGAGGCCGTCTTCGCTCGATACGGCGTCCACCACCAGATAGGGATCGGTCCTGGCCGCGACGCTCCGATGCGTCTCGACGGCGTCGAGGGTGCGGCCGACGATCATCGAGATCAGGCCGTCCTTGTCGGCGCTCCGGCCCTCCACGACGGCGACCTTGCGGCCGTTCCGCAGTACGGTGATGCGGTCGGAGATCTCCAGCACCTCGTCGAGGTGATGCGACACATAGACGATCGCCATGCCCTGTTTAGCGAGGTCACGGATCAGGTTGAACAGAAACTCCGCCTGCGCCTTGTTGAGGGCGGCGGTTGGCTCGTCGAGCAGCAGCACGTGCGCCTTCTCGCGCACGGCCTTGGCGATCGCCACCTGCTGGCGATCGGCGATGTCGAAATCGCCGAGGCGCTTGTCGACCGGCAGGTCGAGGCCGAGCCGGGCGAGCAACTCGGCCGCCTGCCGCGACATCGCCTTCTCGTCGATGATGCCGAGCGCCTTGCGGGGCTCGGCGCCGAGAAAGATGTTCGCCGCGACGGTCAGGTCCAGGTGCAGCTCGGGGTTCTGGTAGACGATGGCGATGCCGGCCGCGCGACCCTCGGCCGGATTCAGCGCCTTGAACGCCTTGCCGCCGACGATGATCTGGCCGCTGTCGGGCGGCTGGGCGCCCGACAGGATCTTCATGAAGGTGGACTTGCCGGCGCCGTTCTTGCCGACCAGCCCGTGCACCTCGCCGCGAGCGACTTCGAAGTCGATATCGTCCAGCGCCCGCTGACCGAGAAAGCTCTTGGTCACGGACTGTACCTGGATCGCGAGGGGTGTTGCGGAGTTCATGCCGTGACGCCGCTCAGCCCTGGACCGATTCCCAGCGACCGGACTTCGCCGATGCCAGGACGGCGTCGGTGACATAGTCGGTCTTGAGCGCTTCGCGGAAGGTCGGCGCCGCCGGCTGACCGGAGGCGAGACCCGCCAGGAAATCGGCGGCCTGATGGATGAAGGAGTGCTCGTAGCCGATCTGCAGGCCCGGCACCCACCACTGGCTCATATAGGGATGGTCGCCATCGGTGATGTGGATCGAGCGCCAGCCGCGCAGCTGCCCTTCGTCGCTGTAGTCGAAGAAGGAGAGCCGGTGCAGATCGTGCAGATCCCAGGCGATGGAACCCTTCTCGCCGTTGATCTCGAGCGTGTAGAGCGCCTTGTGGCCGCGGGCGTAACGCGTCGCCTCGAAGGTTGCCAGCGAGCCGTTCTCGAAACGGGCCAGGAACGCGCTGGCGTCGTCGATCTTGACCTCTTCGACCTTGCCGCTGACGGCGTGCGAGCGCTGCTTGACGAAGGTCTCGGTGGCCGCCGTGACGCTGTCGATGCCGCCGTTCAGCCAGAGGGCGGTATCGATGCAATGCGCCAGCAAGTCGCCGGTGACGCCGCTGCCGGCGACGCTGGCGTCGAGGCGCCAGGTGCCCATGCCGCCCTGCGGCACGTCGGCCGAGATCGTCCAGTCCTGCAGGAACTTGGCGCGATAGTGGAAGATGCGGCCGAGCCGGCCCTCATCGATCATCTGCTTGGCGAGAGTCACCGCCGGCACGCGACGATAATTGTACCAGACCATGTTGGCGACGCCGGCCGCCTCGACGGCCGCGACCATCTTCTCGGCCTCGGCGGCGTTGCGGCCGAGCGGCTTCTCGCACATCACCATCTTGCCGGCCTGGGCCGCCGCGATGGCGATCTCGGCATGGGTGTCGTTCGGGCTGGCGATATCGATCAGGTCGATATCTTTCCGCTCGATCAGCTTGCGCCAGTCGCTCTCCGAGCTCTCATAGCCCCAGTTCGCGGCGAAATCGGCAGCGCCCTTGGCGTTGCGCGTGGCGATCGCCTTCAGGACGGGCTCGTACTCGCTGTTGAAGAACTGGCCGACCTGGCGGAAGGCGTTGGAATGGGTGCGGCCCATGAAGCCGGCGCCGACCAGACCGATGTTCAGCTTTTTCTTGGTCATTTTCGAAGGATCTCCGGAACCGTTATTCGCGCCAGCCATGGGCGTCGCGCACCTTGATCATCGCGCCCAGAACGTCATTCCAGGTCTGCTGCGCCGTCATCACCGAATTCGGGAACATGCAGCCGTCCCAGGCGATGTGGCGCATCTTGCGGGTGGGGTTGCCGCTGTCGTCGCGCAGCCAGTAGCCGGCATGCTTGGTGACATCGAGCTTGCCGTTCGGGTCGTTGACCTGAACATGGCGGCCGGTCTTCTCGTGGTCGCCGGAACCGAAGACGGTGCCGTCGTTCTGGGCGACGTGGAAGTCGTAGGTCCAGGGGCGGAGCGCGTCGGCGACCTTCTTGTAGGCCGCGTCGAGGACGGAGCGGTCCTGCCAGTCATAGCCTTCGGGCAGCAGGCGATCCTTCTCGGCGTTGTAGCCGAGCGTGAACAGCATCGAATGCGCCATGTCGGCCTGGTAGCCGACGACGCCGGGCATGCCGACCTCTTCGAGCAGGCGGACATTCTCGCGCCAGGACTGCATGCCGCCCCAGCAGATCTCGCCCTCAGCGACGAGGAACTCGCCATGGTCCTGAGCCGCCTTGCCGGCCTCGCGGAAGGTCTCGGCGATGATCTTGGTGTTGCCGGCCGGGTCCTTGTCCCAGTCGCCGACGCCGGTCGAGGAATCGATGCGGATGCCGCCGGTCGGACGAATGCCAAGCGCGCGCATCTGCTCGCCGATCGCCGCTGCCTTGCGCACCTGCGAGACGAAGCGCTTGCGCTCGTCGGCCGAGCCCATGGCCGAGCCGCCGCCGGCGCCGGCCCAGATCGGCGCCACGAACGAGCCGACCTTGAGGCCGTAGCTCGCAATGTGGTCGACCATGCGCTTGACCTGGTCCTTGTCGCTGTCGATCGACAGGTGCGGATCGGCGAGCCAGAGGTCGATGCCGTCGAACTTCTGCCCGTCGACCTCGGCCTTGGCGGTCAGATCCAACAGGGTGTCGAGCGCAATGATGGGCTCGCCACCTTCGCCGCCCTTGCCGACGACGCCCGGCCATGCCGCGTTGTGCAGCTTCGGAAAGTTGTTTGGATCCGCCACTTGGTCTTCCTCCCTATCGGACCCGCCTTCTGCGCGGCAAAGGTCCTTTCTGCATGCGGGGGAAGCTGCAGGGTCGCATGCGGGCGCACTTCTCCGCCGGCAGTCCAGCAGGACTCCGTTCCGGTTGCACCGCGTTGCGAAAACGCCTCCCCCATGCGCTCCGACCGTTTCCTCGGTCGACCGGAACGCAACGGCACTGTCTGTTATATTAGTGTAACGTGTCAAGCGGCCTTCAACGCTAAGTTGGGCCGGCAGAGACGGATTTATTTTATGACTGTTGCGGTAGGGTTTTATTGGTCATATTATTGATAACGAACGGTTTATCGGAGTTTTGGCGGAATGGCGCGGATCGCTGTTCCACATGCAGGGAGGCAGCTCGGCTTGCGGCGATGCACGATACTAATATAACAGTGGCACGGAACGACGCGGTCGCGGGCGTCCGCAACGCCATCCTGACCGGGTGGAACCGACTCAGGCGAGGCGGCTCGGGCAATTCTTTTGGGAGGGTTTGAACGGGTGGCCGAAGCGGCATTGCTGCAGTTGCAGCTCGTCAACCTCGATCGCAAATCGCCGCTGCGCGACCAGATCTACCAGGTCGTCCGCACGTTGATCATCATCGGGCAATTGCGGCCTGGGCAATCGGTCAACGAGGTCGAGATCGCCGAGCAGCTCGGCGTTTCGCGCACGCCGGTGCGCGAGGCGGTCAAGCGGCTGAGCGACGAGGGGCTGATCAACGTCTATGCGCAGACGGGAACCTTCGTCGCCAAGATCTCCCGGGATGCGCTCGAAGAGGCCTATGTGATCCGCAACGCGCTCGAGGTCGAGAGCGTGCGCCGCGCGGCGACGAAGATCACCAAGTTCCATCTCGAGCAGCTCGAGGACATCATCGGCCAACACCAGACCGCGATCGGCCGCAAGCGCTATACGGATGCCATTCGCCTCGATGATCACTTCCACCGCTCGATCGCCGAGATCAATCGGTTCTCGATGCTCTGGCGAGCGGTCGACATCTCCAAGGCGCAGATGGATCGCGGGCGATATCTCGCTCTGCCGAGGCCGGGCCTCGGCGAGACGACGATCGCCCAGCATCAGGCGATCCTGACCGCGCTCGCGGCAAAAGACGAACAGCGCGCCATGGAAGCCATGCGCGAGCACCTCGATACGTCATTGCGCAATACGCTCAGCCTGCTTGGCGAGATTCTCGAGCCGGCCGAGGCGTGATTGTGACCGGGAGGGGCGGCCGCCGGCCGCCTCCGGAGCCGGCTAGAGCTCCTGTCGCGTCGGGCGATAGAGGATCTCGTTGATGTCGACATCCTCGGGCTGGCTGATCGCGAGGTGGCGGCGTAGACGACGCCGTTCGGCCCGACCTCTTGGCCGGCAACCGACGACACGTTGATGACGTGACCGCTCTTCTGCGCCCGCATATCGGCAGCGCGGCACGCTCCTGCCCGTCCTACGCGCCGTATTGCTCGCTACTGACGGGTTCCAACCAGTCGACGCTCTTGCCGTCGAGGGCTTCCTGGATGGCGATATGGGTCATGGCCGTGCCGGCGGCGGCGCCGTGCCAGTGCTTCTCGCCAGGTTCGAACCAGACCACGTCGCCCGGCCGGATTTCTTCGATCGGAGCGCCCCAGCGCTGCACGCGGCCGGCTCCGGCCGTGACGATCAGGCTCTGCCCGAGCGGATGGGTGTGCCAGTTGGTGCGCGCGCCCGGCTCGAAGGTCACGGCGTTGGCGGCGGCCCTTGCCGGCGCGTTGACCGGAAACAGCGGGTCGATGCGGACCGTTCCGGTAAACCACTCGGTTGGCCCCTTGCCCGAAGGCTGCGAGCCGGCACGGCGGATTTCCATATTCGCCTCCTGTTTGGCACGGTTGGCCCCGGGGGCCAAACTAGGCCTTCGGCGCGGGGGAGACGGGTCGAGCGGGCGCACGCGAAGAAAAATAGCCTCCCCGCTCCGTCGGGCGCAAGGAGGCGAAATTGCACGGGCGTCCGCTATTGCGGGACGTCGTCCCAGGCCGGTCCAGGATTGAAGACCCGGATCGTCGGCGCCACCGTGTCGGTTGAGGGGCCGTAGTTGCGTTCATAGACATTGCCCCGCTGGTCGCAGAGGAACGTCATGATGCCGGTCTCGCCCCATTTCTCCGGATAGGCGATCAGGGCATAGCCGGCGAGCATCCGTCCGTTGACAAGATAGTCGTAGGCGCCGCCGGGTGCGGCGGGCCCCTGACGGGTCAGGATGCGGTAGTGATAACCGTGATAGGAGCCTGGCACCGTCGGATCGGCGCTGGTCCGCACCGCCGCCGCCACCACCCGGTCGCCGAGCGGGCTGCGGTCGTCTGGCGTCTCGGGTTCCCAATAGAGGCCGTCATGCTGGCCGGGCGTACTGACGAGCTTGCGCGCGAATTGTTGCACGGGCTCGTCGTCATGCATTGTCTCGAAATATTCGTTCTGGGCGTCGACATAGTCGTCGCAGGCGGCGATCGCGACGAGTTCATTCTGGCCGATCGTCAGATCGGTGATCTGCTGCTTGCCGAGCTTGATGTCGAAGGCCCAGCCCGTGCCGCTCGCCTTGAGCGGGATCGGGAACTGCCATTGATCCGGGCCGAAGGTCAGGATCTTCTCGCCTTCCTTGCCGTCGACGATGTTGCTGCCCTTGCTGGCGAGATCGAGAAAATCCTCGATCCGCTCCTTGTCGACGTCAGGATCGCCGGAGGCGATCAGGTCCTTGCCGCCGGGTCCGAAGATCTTGTCGAGCATGCCCTCCTTGGGCGCCTTCGCCGCGTCGACGAGCGCGGTGGAGGCGGCCTCGGGGGAGGGGAAGACCTCCTGGGCGCCGGCAGGTTGGCTGAGCAGGCCGAAGGCGCTTGCAAGAAGAACGCCAAGCGCGGATGCCGTGTGCTTGTGCATGATCATTCTCCCTAGCGCCGCCCGCCGCCACGTCCGCCACCACCACCGCCGCGATGCATCTGCCGCCCGCCGCCGCCGCCGCGGTGCATCTGGGGCCGGCCGCCGCCGCCGCGGTTGATCTGCTGCCGGCCGCCGGAAGGCCTGGCGACCGATTGCCGGCTGGACGAACCGCGATTGGAGACCGCCTTGGACGAGCCGCCCATCTTGGCGCCGCTGAAGGCGGTGTTCTTGGCCTGCTTCTTGGAGGAGGCGCCGCCCTTGGAAGGCTTGCCGGCCGGCCGGGTCGCCGGCTTGGCACTGGCCGGCCGGTTGCCCGCGCTCGGGCGGTTGCCGCCATCGGGCCGGTTCGCGATATTGGGGCGATTGCCTGCATCGGGTCTGTTGCCGGCGTTCGGCCGGTTGCCCGCGCCGGGTCGGTTGCCGGCGCCCGGGGCGTTCGGACGATTGGCCAGGCCGGGCTTGCTGCCCTGGCCCGGACGATAGCGGTCGCCATCCGGCCGCCAGGGCCGCGTGCCGCCGCCGATGTCGATGCGGTCCCCGCCGCCAATGTTGATGTCGTTGCCGATATTGATGTTGCCGCCGCCGGGGCGATATCCCGGATAGCCGGGCCAGCGCGGCGGATAGACCCAGCCGCGGCCCCAGTCCCAGGCATTGTCGATGGCGATGCCCACGGCGATGCCGGCTCCAAACCCGATGATGCCGGCCGCGACCGCGCCGCCATTGTCGTAGTAGACCGTCTCGGGATCATAGGTCGGCACGTAGATGACCCCCGGTTCCGCCGGCTCGATCACCACATAGTCGGTGCCGCCCTGGTCCTGGACGGTCACTTTCTGCTGTTTGGTGGTCTTGAGCGATCCGGCCTTCTGTGCCTCGCGGCGCAGATCCTGGATCACCGTCGCCACATCGTCCGGCTGGTTGACGAAGGCGTCGCCGAGGTCGGTCGTCGTGTCCAGATCCTGGTTCAGCTTGTTGATGATGTCGGGAAAGCGCACCAGCGCCTTCACCGTGGGATCCCAGTTCTGGGTGTCGGCGCCGGAGAAGTCACCCTTGGCGACGGCCGACTTGTTCTTTTCAATCCAGCGCGAGGCCTGGACGATATCGACCGGATAGGCGCAGGCGGGCAGAAGCTGCGCCAGCAGACTGTCCGGATACAGCGCGAACGGCGCCAGCAGCTTGCGCAATTCCTCCTGCGTGAAGACATCGGCGGGCGCGGCCTCGGTGGCCGTCGTCGCCGCTGCGTCCGCCGGTGGCGGCGTCGCGTTCGCAGGAGGTTGTGTCTGGGCAGCAGGCTGTTCCTGCGCCTGCCCGGTCGTCGCGATTGCGATTAGGGAGGTCGCCGCCAGGAAGACTAGACTCATCTTCCGCATGCTGGCGCCACTGAACGTGCCGAACATTCCGCACCTCCTAGGGATTCATCCCGCGAGGGGGATCTTAGCCAATGCTATGAAGGCTGACAATTCTATTAGTTTCGCTGGCCTGCAACTATTGGCGATACTTGAAATCGGTGGGATGGCTGCTTTCCAGGGCCGGAATCGAACGGTGGCAGGCCTGTGTGACGCTACGGCGGGTGCCTTGGCGGGGTTCCGCACCTGGTCCGGTACCGCCGGCTCGGTCCGAAAGGGGCGTTCACCCGCCGTCAATTCTGCTATTCCACTGTGCCAATAGCCGGGCTTAGCCGGGCCGATCTGGATCGCATTGATGAAGTCGACAACGTTGATGGAAGTCGCACAGCGCGCCGGCGTCTCGACGGCGACCGTGGCGCGCGTGCTCAAATCCAACGGCTATGTCTCCAACGAGACCAAGGACCGCGTCGAGGCGGCGATCAAGGCGACCGGCTATCGGCCCAATGCGGTGGCGCGGGGCCTGCGCCAGCAGCGCAGCTTCACCATCGGTCACATGCTGACCGCGATCACGGTCAATC
The DNA here is from genome assembly GCF_000380505.1 of Kaistia granuli DSM 23481. Taxonomy (GTDB): domain Bacteria; phylum Pseudomonadota; class Alphaproteobacteria; order Rhizobiales; family Kaistiaceae; genus Kaistia; species Kaistia granuli. The sequence continues at coordinate 226,713 of NZ_AQYH01000007.1, forward strand.
CGTTCTTCGTCAATGTCGCGCACTGGGCCGAGGAAGAGGCGCTCGAGCACGGCTACAAGACCTTCCTGTTCAATCACAATGGCGAGGCCGATCGCGAGCGTCGCGGCATCGAGCGGTTCATCGAGCGCCGGGTCGACGCCGTCCTCTTCACCAATGCGATCGCCGGCGAGAACATCGCGCTCCTGACGGAGGCGGGCATCCCCGCTCTGCAGCTCGAGCGCATTCGCGCCGTGGGCGTGCCGTCGATCCGGGTCGACAACCGCGTCGGCGCGCTGCAGGCGATGCGGCACCTGGTCGAGCTCGGCCACCGGCGGATTGCCTTTGTCGGCGGCGACCACAAGCTGATCCATCGCGGCGAAAGCCCCTATCCCTCGGTCGAGCAGGAGCGGCTCGGGGCGTATCACGAAGGTCTTGCCGCCGCCGGCATCGCCGCCGATCCGGACTATCAGCGGCTCGGCCTCTACTACAGCATCGCCGAGGGCGGCAGCGGCATTGAGGGTTATCGCCATACCATGGCGCTGCTCGACCTCCCGAACCGGCCGACGGCGATCTTCGCGACCTGCGACATCCTCGCGGCGGGCGCCCTGCAGGCGATCTACGAGCGGGGGCTGCGCGTGCCGAACGATATCTCGGTCGTCGGCTTCGACGATACGCTGGCCGTCAATCTGACCCCGCAACTGACCACCGTCGCCCAGCCGATGGAAGAACTGGGCCGGGCCGGATTTCGCACTGCACTCGCGGCGATAGAGGGCGGAACCTGCCCGGAAGTCGCGCCTCTGCCGAGCCGCCTGGTGCTGCGCCGGTCGACCGCTATCGCAACGCACACAAACTGATACCCGAGAACGGATTGACCCTCTTTCGGGGCGATGGTATCGATTAGGTCAACATGTCATCGATGACATGTGGCAGATACGAAGGGTTTTCGTCATCCGCTCAAGCCCGCGCAAGACGGGCATCGGAAGCCAAACAGCCGCCCATCCGCGGCGTCCGAATAGCTTGGGAGGGTACTCATGCGCATCAAGGCTCTATGTGCGGCCACCACGATCGTGGCCGGTTTCCTCACCGGTCCGGCGCTCGCCGAGACGACCGTGACGTTCTGGCAGTTCTCGACGCGCGATGCCGACATCGCCGCGTGGAACGGGGCGATCGCCGCTTTCGAGCAGGCCAATCCCGACATCAAGATCAGCATGGAAATCGTGCCGTGGTCCGAGCAGCAGCAGCGCCTCGTCAGCGCCCTCTCGGCCGGCGGCCTGCCTGACGTCTCGATGCTCGGCAACAATGTCGTCGCGCAGTTCCAGTCGGCCGGTGCCCTGGCGCCTCTCGACGATTATTTCGCCGCCTATGACAAGGAGCACGGCACCGACGTCGCCGCCGATGTCTGGCCCGGCGACAAGGGCTATTACAATCTCGCCGGCAAATGGTGGGCCTCGCCGATCAGTGTCGAGACGCGCGCGCTCTACTATCGCAAGGACCTGTTCAAGGCGGCTGGCCTCGATGCGGAGAAGCCGCCGGAGACCTGGGAGGCCTTCGCGGCCGATGCGAGCAAGCTGACCAAGGACGGCGTCTACGGCGCGGCGCTCTCGATGAGCCTCGACTATTTCACCGTCCAGAACTTCATGAGCGCCTATCTCGGCTATGGCGCGCGGATGATCGGCGAAGACGGCAAGTGCGGCTTCGAGACGCCCGAGTTCAAGGCGGCGCTCGACACCTATGTCAGCGTCTACAAGAACAAGGCGACCCATCCGGACGCGCCGAGCATGAGCGGCGACACGTTCCGCAAGGGATTCCGCGATGGCAAGTTCGCAATGATCCTGTCGGATGCAGGTCTCTACAAGGATCTGCAGAACGACAAGGCTTCCTTCCTCGACGAGGTCGCGATCGCCAAAGTTCCGGCCGGGCCGAAGAACCGCTCCGGCTTCCTGGGCGGCTGGCCGCTGGTGCTTTGGGATGCTTCCGAGAACAAGGAGGCGGCCGCCAAGTGGATCATGTTCGCAACCCATGGCGAGGCGTTGAAGAACCTCGGCACGGCTGGCGGCTTCATCCCCGGTAGCATCTCGCTTGCCAAGGGCGCGCCCTGGACCGAGTTCCCCTATCCGCTCTTCGTCGAGCAGCTGCAGGACGCCAGGGCCTACCAGTATCCGAGCGAAGCCATCCCGCAGATGGGCCAGCTCGAGGTCGACACCATCCAGAAGGCCGTCCAGGCCGTGGCGCTCGGCCAGCAGACGACGGATGCGGCGACCGCGCAGCTCTGCACGACGATCAACGAAGTGCTCGCGCGCTAAGTCGCGTCCAGTACCATGACGATGGCATCCCAAGACACGTTGCGGCCGGCCCGGGCGCCGGCTCCCCTGCGGCGCAAGCTCGTGCCCGATCGGTTCCTCCCTTACGGCATGATCGGGCCGGCCGTATTCGTCGCCTTCGCGATCGCCATCGTCCCGCTGGCCTATGCCTTCTGGCTGTCGCTGCAGGACTGGTACATGCTGCGCCGGCCCACCCCCGTCTGGGGCGGGCTGGTCAACTACCGCCAGCTGCTGCAGGACGGCGCTCTCTGGGCCGCCTTCGGGCGGACCTGGATCTGGATGGTCGGCACCGTCTTCGTCGAGCTCCTGCTCGCTCTGCCGATCGCGCTCCTGCTCAACCGCGAGAGCGCGATCGCTCGCTCGGCATCGGCCCTCATCCTGCTGCCATGGGTGACGCCCTTCATCGTGCTGGGCTTCGGCTGGCGTTTCCTGCTCGACAGCGATGTCGGTCCGATCCACGGCTTCCTGAACGCGATCGGTATTGCCGGCGACAGCTCGGTCCTGAACGATCCCGTTCTGGCCTTCACGACGATCATCTTCATCTCCGGTTGGAAGGGCACGCCTTTCCTCGTCATCGCCCTGCTCGCTGCGCTGAAGTCGATCCCGGAGGAGCTGTACGAGGCGGCCGAGGTCGACGGCGCCGGGCCGGTCTCCCGCTTCCTGCATGTCACGCTGCCGGAAATCTGGAACACCATCGTCACGGTCGGCCTCGTGCTCGGCATCCTCGCCTTCTACTCCTTCGATCTGCCCTGGATCATGACCAAGGGCGGCCCGCAGGATGCGACCACGATCGTCGGCATCGCCATGTACAAGGCCGTGTTCCTCGACCTGCGCCCCGCCTATGCCGCCGCGATCAGCATCGTCATGCTGGTGCTGCTGTTCCTCGCCTCGCTCGTCGTCCTGCGGGCCCGGAGGAAAGTCTGATGCGCCGCTACAATCCGACCCGCGAGATCTCGCTCGATCTCCTGACGCTCGTCGTGCTGCTCCTGTTCCTGCTGCCGATCCTGTGGGTGTTCGTCGCCTCGGTCCGGCCGGAAACCGACATCACCGGAGCGGGCCTGATCCCGACCCGATTCACCTTCGAACACTACGAGGCGATCCTCGCCAAGCGGCCGTTCCTGATCGCGCTGAAGAACAGCCTGATCGTCGGCGTTGTCGTCGCCATTTTCACCACGGCGCTGGCGCTGCCGGCCGCCTACGCGCTCAGCCGCTTCACCTTCCACGGCCGGAACTTCTTCGCGCTGCTGATCCTCGGGACGCAGATGCTGCCGAGCCTCGCCGTGCTGGTGCCGCTGGTGGTGATCATTCGCCAGATCGGGCTGACCAACACGCTGACCGCGCTGATCTTCACCCATCTGGCGCTCGGCATGCCGATCGCCGTCTGGATGCTCAAGGGCTATATCGACGCCATTCCCAAGGAACTGGAGGAAGCGGCGCAGATCGACGGTTGCGGCCGGATCAGCGCGATGGTCCGCATCGTGCTGCCGCTGATCCGTCCGGCGATCATCGCCGTCGGCACCTTCGCCTTCGTGCTTTCCTGGGGTGAGTATCTGATGGCGCTCGCGCTGATCTCGAAATCGGACGTGAAGACGCTGCCGCTCGCCCTGCAGGGCCTGTTCGATCCCTACTCGTTCTCCTGGGGCCAGGTGATGGCCGGCGGCACCATCATCGCGCTGCCCGCCATCCTGCTCTTCCTGATTTTCCGTAGACAATTGGTCGGCGGCCTCCTGGCCGGCGGCGTGAAAGGATAGCGCCATGGGCGTCATGACCCGCTCCCTCTATTTCACCGGTCCGCGCGACCTCGCGATCGAGGAGGAGCCGCTCAAGCAGGCCGGGCCCGAGGATATCGTCATCGAGGCGATCGTCTCCGGCATCAGCGCCGGCACGGAACTCAACGTCTTTCGTGGATTGGCGCCGCAGTGGCGGCAGCATATGGATCCGGCGACACGCCTGTTTCTCGACGGCGGCTCCGACTGGACCTGGCCGGCCCGCTATGGCTACGCCATGGTCGGCCGCGTCGCCGAGATCGGCGCCGCGGTGACGACGGTGAAGATCGGCGATCTCGTCTTCGCCTATGCGCCGCATGGCAGCCACGCCGTCGTTCCGGCCCGGGCCGTGGTGGCGCTCGGCGATCTCGACGATGCCGAGATCGGCATCTTCTTCGCCAATCTGAACACCGCCTATAATGGCGTACTCGACGCCAATATCCCGCTCGGCGCCGATGTCGTGGTCAGCGGCCTGGGCGTGATCGGCCAGATCGTCGTGCGGCTTTTGAAGCGCAATGGCGCGCGGACTGTGATCGGGGTCGACGGCCTCGAGCTGCGGCGCGACCTCGCCCGCCAGGGCGGCGCCGACCATGTGCTCGTTCCCGGTGCAGATCGGGTGGCGGAAACCGTTCGCCAGCTGACCGACGGACGCGGCGCGGACGTCGTGATCGAGGTTTCGGGCGCGGCGCCGGCTTTGAACGAGGCGATCCGGACGGCAGGCTACAATGGCACGGTCGTCGCCATGTCCTGGTATGGCGGCACGTTCGAGAGCCTCAGCCTGTCCGGCGAATTCCATCACAACCGGCCGCGGATCATCTCGTCCCAGGTTGGCAATGTGAATCCGTTTCTCGGGCCGCTCTGGTCGACGCAGCGCCGAGGCGCTATCGCGCGCGAGTTCATGTCGGAGCTGGCGCCCGATCTCAAGGGCTTCATCTCGCACCGCGTTCCGCTCGCCGAGGCAGGGCGCGGCTATGGCTTGCTTGACCAGGGATCTCCCGATGTCATGCAGGTCCTGATCGATTATCGCCACTGACCTCCGAGGACTGCTCTTCCATGCGCTATTCCGCCTGTCTCGAATGGCTCTTCGCCGCCGAAGCGCCGAATTTTGCCGACCGTATCCGCCTGGCCAAGCAGGCGGGGCTCTCGGCCGTGGAATTCTGGCTCTACGGCAACAAGGACATCGACGCCGTCGAGGCGGCCCTGAAGGAGACCGGCCTGCCGGTCGCGGGCTTCTGCGCCGAGCCGATGGTGCCGCTGACCGATCCAGCCCAGCACGAGGCGTTCCTTGCCGGTCTGCCGGGTTCGATCGCCGTCGCCAAGCGTCTCGGTGCCACGGTGCTGATCGTCCAGGCCGGCGCGGATCTGCCCGGCCACAGCCGCGTCGAGCAGCGCAAGGCGCTGGTCGACGCCCTGACGAAGGCGGCCGATATCCTCGCCGGCACGGGCGTCGTGCTCGCCGTCGAGCCGCTCAACACGCTGGTCGACCATGTCGGCTATTTCCTGCCCTCCACTACGGAAGGCCTCGACATCATCGACGAGGTCGGACGGCCGGAAATCAAGATTCTCTACGATATCTACCACTCGGCCGTGATGGGCGAGGATATCGCCGAGGTGCTTGCCGGCCGGGTCGACCGTATCGCCCATGCCCATCTCGCCGATGCGCCGGGCCGGCACGAGCCGGGCACCGGAACGCTCGACTGGCAGGCGCGGGTCCGCTGGCTTGAGGCCAACGGCTATCGCGGCATGGTCGGCCTCGAATACAAGCCGACGACCGCGACGACGGACAGCCTGCGCGTGGTCCTCGGTCAAAGCTGAGGTTCGGAACCCGAACTTCCGCGGAGAACCGGGGTTGCGCCAAGTCGGCGGTGCCCCAGTTCTCGCTTCCCCAAGTTGACAGGGAAGGGTAGGCTCCATCGGTCTGTGGAGGTTGGCGGTCCCGAAGAGCAGCATCGGCTGCCTTATCGTAACGCAATCTTCAGCAACGATCGCGATATCTGGTTAACCAAGCGCACGGGGAAGTAGGTCCCTTCCTCGCGCGGCGTGTCGATTGCGAGTTCTGGAGTAGCCCCGCCTTGATCCGACTTCTAGCCGCCAGCGCGATTGCTGGCTCCGTGCTTATGGCTCATGCCGTTTCCCCCGCCAGCGCGGCCGATACGCCAAAGCGTACCGACGGCGCCGATCTCGTCATCGAGCTCGGTGTCGGCGGCCAGGTGCAGCCTCGCTATCCCGGCGCCCGCGATCTGCTCTTCGCGCCCTATCCGATCATCTCGATGTCCTATCTTCGCCTGCCGGGCCTGTTCGAGCTCGGCGGCGGCCCGAAGACGGCTTTCACGATCGGACCGTCCTTCCGTGTGATCGGCGAACGCGATCCCGCCGACGAGCCGGGCCTTGCCGGCACGCGCAAGCTCGACGCCACCTATGAGGCGGGCATCAAGGCCGCCTACGAGTTCAATTTCGATCCGATCTATGGCGCGGAAGTCATCGGCGAGGTGCGCGGCGCCTTTGGCGAGGCGAGCGGCGTGGTCGGAACGGTCGGCGCCGATGTCATCGCGCGACCGATGCCGATGCTGGAACTCCGTCTGGGGCCGCGCGCCAATCTCGCTTCGAGCGACTATGTCGGCACCTATTTCTCGGTTTCGCCGGACGAGAGCGTCGCCAGCGGCGGTCGTCTCGACGCCTATGATGCCAATGGCGGTCTCTATTCCGTCGGCCTCAAGGCGTCGGCGCGCTACGAGTTCAAGCCGACCTGGTTCCTGAATGCCAATGCCGGCTACGAGCGCTTCGTCGGCGATGCCAAGGATTCGCCGATCGTCTCTTCCGTCGGCGACGCGAACCAGTTCACGGTCGGCCTCGGCCTGTCGAAGCAGTTCACCCTCGATCTGTTCCGCGACTAGGTCGATGGCATGGTCCGCTCCGCCGCTCGCCCATGTTGAGCGGCGGCAGCCGGCGCGCTAGGCTCGCCGCGTCGAAAAAGGAAAGGTCGGTGCGGTTGGCCCGGCCCCCGGCAACGGGTCCTGTCCGGCGCTCCGGCGCCGAGTCCCAAGACCTTCAGCGTTCCGGCAGGGTGCCGGGACGAACGAAAGGATTTGGGCATGCAACCGCAGATTTCCGTCATTACCCTCGGCATTCAGGATCTCCGGCGATCGAAGGCGTTCTATGGCGACGGCTTCGGCTGGCGGCCGGTCTTCGAGAATGACGAGATCGCCTTCTACCAGATGAACGGCTTCGTCCTCGGCACCTGGCTGCAAGCGGCGATGGAGACCGACAGCCAGCGTCCCGGCCTGCTTCGTCCGGGCGCTTTCACCTTGGCGCACAACGTGCCGTCGCAGGCCGAGGTTCAGCCGCTGCTGGATCGGTTGGCCGATGCGGGCGGCACCATCCTGCGTCGGGGCGATGCGCCGCCGCATGGCGGCTTTCGCGGCTATGTCGCCGATCCCGACGATCATCTCTGGGAAATCGCCTGGAACCCCGCCTGGGCCATCGACGGGCAGGGGCTCGTGACGTTCGGTCTCTAGCGACGGCCGGCCGATCGCGCATTTTCCGGTGGTGCCGCGTGCCGGTTGTGCTTGACAGCCGGCCCCGGCAATTGCTCGATCGTCGGCCTAGGAAGTCGCGCGCCCGCTTTTTCGCGAGGCGCGCGGCCCGGAGTTTCATGCCGGGTGAAGAAGCCATCGAGGGAGAGAGATGATGACGGTACGGAGGGGCGCCCTGGTCGGGTGCGGGTTCTTCGCGCGCAACCATTTGAACGCCTGGCGGGAACTCGGCGATCGCGCCAAGATTGTCGCGGTCTGCGACGTCGATCGCGAAAAGGCGGCGGCCGCCGCCGCGGATTTCGCGATCCCCGCCTTCTACGACGATTTCGAGCGCATGCTGGCGACCGAGAAGCCGGATTTCGTTGACATCGTCACCACGGCACCGTCGCACCGCAAGCTGGTCGAGGCCTGCGCCGCGCATGGCGTCGCCGCCATCGTGCAGAAGCCACTGGCGCCGGATTGGGAAGATTGCTGCGCGCTGGTGGCGGCGATGGACCGCGCCGGGCGTCCGCTGATGGTGCATGAGAACTTCCGCTTCCAGGCGCCGCTGCTGCGCGCCGCCGAGATCGCGCGGTCGGGCGTGCTCGGCGAGCCGACCTGGGGCCGCTTCTCGTTCCGCACCGGCTACGACATCTACAAGGGCCAGCCCTATCTGGCCGAGGTCGAGCGCTTCGTGCTGCTCGATATCGGCGTGCATGTCCTCGATGTTGCGCGCGTCTTCATGGGCGAGGCGGAGAGCGTCTATTGCCTGGGCCAGGCGATTAAGTCCGGCATCAAGGGCGAGGACCAGGCGACGGTGATGATGCGCCATGCCAATGGCGCGGTCAGCGTCTCCGAAGGCAGCTATGCCAGCCGCCAGGAGCCGGACCTGTTCCCGCAGACGCTGATCCATTTCGAGGGAACGAAGGGCTCGATCCGGGTCGAGGCTGATTGCCGGCTGGTCGTCACCTCGCCGGAAGGCAATTTCACTGAAATCGCTGCGCCAAAGCCGCTGTCCTGGGGCGGCGAGCCGTGGCTGCTGATCCAGGACAGCGTCGTCTCGACCCAGCGCCACTGGCTCGACAGCCTCGATGCCGGCAGCGCTCCGGCTACCTCGGGCCACGACAATCTGAACACGTTTGCCCTTGTCGAGGCCGCCTACAAGTCGATCGAGACCGGCGGTCCGGTCAAGCCAGAGACGTTTGCGGCGGTGCCGGCCTAGCTCAAGTGACGGCGACCGGGCTCGCCTCAGGCGGGTCCGGCAGGTCAACAATGATGCGCGGCTCTTTCGGCGCTATGCGATCACTTCCCTGAGGGGGAGTGAGGCCTCAGCTCACCAGCAGGGCGTCGTCGTCGAGGGTTTCGCCGCCGCGCGCCTTGCGGAACATCTCGATCAGATCCTCGATCGTCAGGTTCTTGCGGCTTTCGCCGACGACGTCGAGGATCACCTTGCCACCATGCAGCATGACGGTACGGGTGCCGTAGTCGAGCGCCTGTCGCATCGAATGCGTCACCATCATCGTCGTCAGCTTGTGCTTCTCGACCAGCGACTGGGTCAGCTCCATGACGAACTCGGCCATGCCGGGATCGAGGGCTGCCGTGTGCTCGTCGAGCAGCAGCACCTCGCTGCGGGCGAGCGTCGCCATCACCAGCGACAGCGCCTGACGCTGGCCGCCCGAGAGCAGGTCCATACGGTCGTTCATGCGGTTCTCGAGGCCGAGCTTCAGCTCGGCGACGCGCGAACGGAATTCGTCGCGCCGGCTGTTGCCGATGGCGAGGCCGAAGCCGCGACGGCTGCCGCGCGCGGCGGCGAGCGCCAGGTTTTCCTGGATCGTCAGCGCGCCGCAGCTGCCCGTCAGCGGGTCCTGGAACACGCGGGCGACATATTTCGCCCGTTCGGCCGTGGTGATCCGCGTCACGTCGCGGCCGCCGATGGCGACACGGCCCGAGGTCGGGATGACGTCGCCGGCGAGCACGCCGAGCATGGTCGACTTGCCGGCGCCGTTCGAGCCGATGACGGTGACGAACGAGCCCGTCTCGATCTTCAGATCCAGGCCGGAGAGTGCCTGCTTCTCCAGCGGCGTGCCGCGTCCGAAGATGACGGAGAGGTTGGAAAGCTCGATCATGCCGTGGCCCTCCCGCGGCGCAAGCGGGGCAGGATGAGGGCGCAGGCAACGAGGACCGCGGTGACGAGATTGAGGTCCGAGGCCTTGAGCCCCAGGATGTCGCTTGAAAGCGCCAGCTGGATGGCGATGCGGTAGAGCACGGAGCCGACGACGCAGCCGATCAGCGCCCAGATGATCAGGCGCGAATGGAACAGCGTCTCGCCAATGATCACCGCCGCGAGGCCGACGACGATGGTGCCGACACCGGAGGTCACGTCGGCGAAGCCGTTGGTCTGGGCGAACAGCGAGCCGCCGAGCGCCACCAGCGCATTGGACAGTGCCATGCCGAGATAGATGTGCAGGCTGGTCTTGACGCCTTGGGCGCGCGCCATGCGCGGGTTGGCGCCGGTCGCCCGCATGGCGAGGCCGAGATCGCTCGCCAGGAAGCGCCAGACCAGCAGCAGGGCGATCAGGACAAGAACGGCGACGAACAGCGGCCGGACATAGAATTCCGGCAGGCCGAGCCCGTAGAAGGGCGAGAGCATCGTGTCCTGGTTGATCAGGGCGACGTTCGGCTTGCCCATCACGCGCAGATTGACCGAGAAAAGCGCGATCATGGTCAGGATCGAGGCGAGCAGGTTCAGGATGCGGAACTTGACGTTCAGTGTCGCGGTCACGAGGCCGGCGAGCGCGCCGGCCGCCATGGCGATGGCGGTCGCGAGCCAAGGATTCCAGCCGGCGATGATCAGCACGGCCGCGACGGCGGCGCCGAGCGGGAAGGAGCCGTCAACGGTCAGATCGGGAAAGTCGAGGATGCGAAAGGCGAGATAGACGCCGATCGCCACGAAGGCAAAGACGAGGCCGAGTTCAACCGCGCCGAGGAAGGCAATTTGGCTCACGAAAGCGGCCTCTCCGGTGAAGCGAGCCCCGGTTGCAGGGGCTGGCTCTTGTTACTTCGTTTCGGCGGACCCCGGGGTGGATGCCTGTGAGGGTCCGTCCGTCAAGAAAGGGCCCGGCGCTGGGCCGGGCCATTCCTGGATTACTTGATGACCTTGGTCGCGCGGTCGACGACCGACTTCGGCAGCGTCAGGCCGATCTTCTCGGCCGCGGCCGGGTTGATCACGAGGTCGGTGCCGGCGGCGACGTTGATGTCGATGTCGCCCGGCTTCTCGCCGTTCAGGATGCGGACGACGATGGCGCCCGTCTGCTTGCCGACGTCATAGTAGTTGAAGCCGAGTGCTGCGACGGCGCCGCGCGAGACCGAGTCGGTGTCGGCGGTGAAAAGCGGCAGCTTGCTCTCGATCGCGACGGTGACCGCCGATTCCAGTGCCGAGACGATGGTGTTGTCGGTCGGCACGTAGATGGCGTCGACGCGGCCGGCGAGCGCGCGGGCAGCGTTCTGCACTTCCGACGAGCGGGTCGCGGCCGACTCGACCACGGCGATGCCCTGTTCGGCGCCATACTTCTTCAAGAGCTCGACCAGCGTGACCGAGTTGGTCTCGCCCGGATTGAACAGCACGCCGATGGTCTTCACCGACGGCAGGATCTCCTTGATCAGCGCGACGTGATCGGCAACCGGCGACAGGTCGGAAAGACCGGTGACGTTGCCGCCCGGCTTCTGCAGCTGCTTGACGAGCTGCGCGCCGACGGGATCGGTGACGGCGGAGAAGACGACCGGGATGTCGCGCGTGCCGGAGACGACGGCCTGGGCCGACGGCGTCGAGATCGGCACGATGACGTCCGGGCCGTTGCCGATGAACTGGCGGGCGATCTGGGCGGCGGTGCCGGGATTGCCCTGCGCCGACTCGTAGTTGTAGGTCAGGTTCTCGCCGACCTTGAAGCCGGCTTCGCCGAGCGCGTCCTTGACGCCGTCGCGCACGGCGTCCAGCGCCGGATGCTCGACGATGGCGGTGACATCGACGGTGACGTCGCGTGCGAGGGCCGGCTGGACGAAGGCGAGGGTCGCGATCGCGGCGGCAGTCAGGAACTTCATCAATTGGCCCCCCTTGGTGGCTTTTTAGAATTTGTTTGTTCGGTCAAAAGGTGAAACCAGCCCCCGGCGGAGATGTCAACATCGATGCCGGCCGGCTGGGGCGGCGGACAAGTGGTGTGGCCTCAGCGCAGGGCTTTCTGTCCCCCTGCCGCCGTGATGACGCCGACGATGATCAGCCCGGTCAGGAGCAGGCGGACACCGGCGCTGACACCGAAGGTGTTCAGCATGGTGAGGAGCAGGACGAGGAAGAGCGCCGCGCCCCAGATGCCGGGCACATTGGCCTTGCCGCCGGCGACCGAGGTGCCGCCGATGACGACGACCGCGATCGAGCTGAGGAGATATTCATTGCCGATATCGACGCTGGCGCCGCGGAAATAGCCTGCGAGCAGGGCGCCGTTGATGCCGCCGAGCGCGCCGGAGAGCGTGTAGGTAAAGAAGCGGATGCGCTCGACCGGGATGCCGGCAAGCCAGGCCGCGCGCATGTTCTGGCCGATCGCCAGCACCGAGCGGCCATAGATCATCCTCTGCAGCGCGATGCCGGCGAGGAAGGCGAAGATGGCGCCACCGATGGCGAGGATCGGCACGCCGAAGAACTGGATGTTGGTGAAATCGGCGAAGGCCGGCGGCGGCTTGATCTGCAGGCCGCGGCCATAGGCGATGTCGATCGACAGCACGATGAAGCTCGACGACAGCGTGGCGATGATCGGCGGAATGCGCAGCGCCCGGATCAGCAGATAGTTGAACGCGCCGACCGCCATGCCGCTCGCCAGCGCCGCGATCAAGCCGACGGCGATCATCGAATTGCTGCCGCCCATCACCTTCATGGCGACGGCGCTGGCGAGGCCGATATTGGCCGGCAGCGACAGGTCGACATTGCCGGGGCCGAGCGTGATGACGAACATCTGGCCGATGCCGACGATCACCATGAAGACGGCGAGCGACAGCGCCGCCGTGATCATACCGCCAGCGCCATAGCCGCCGGTGAAGGTGATGGCGGCGAGCCAGACGATGAGTGCGCCGATATAGGACCAGATCCAGGGGCGGGCGAGGAGGGTTCGGATCGCGCTCACCGGTCTCCCTCCCGGCGGCTGATCAGCGCGCGTGCCGCGAGAACGATGATCAGGATGGCGCCGTTCGCCGCCACCTGCCAGTCGGGCGGGATATGCATGAAGGTCAAAAGCGGCGAGGCGGCCAGCGCCAGCGTCAGCGCGCCGATGACGGCGCCGATCGGCGAGACGCGGCCACCGACGAATTCGCCGCCGCCGAGAATGACGCCGGCGATCGCCAGCAGCGTGTAGCCATTGCCGAGATTGGCGTCGGCCGAAGTGGTGATGCCGACCAGTGCCATGCCCGACAGCACGCCGAACACGCCGGTCAGCGCGAACATCGTGACCTTGGTCTTGAGGATCGACCAGCCGGCGCGCCGGATCGCCTGGGCGTTGCCGCCGGTGCCGCGCAGTACCGCGCCATAGGAGGTCCGCATCAGTCCGAAATGCACGACCAGGCCGATGACGATGGCGGCGATGATCGGGAAGGGCACGAAGGGCGGCTTCAGGCTCATGAAGGCCTGCAGCCAGTCCGGTGCCTTGCCGCCCGGCTTCGGCAGCATCAGGATCGCCAGGCCCTGCCAGACGAAGCTCATGCCGAGGGTGACGACGATCGACGGCAGGTTGCGCAGGTGGATCAGCGCGCCGAGCGCCGCATAGACGCCGATCGAGCCGAGCAGGACGACGATGCCCAACAGCGGCGCATCGCGCAGCCAGGTGGCGGTGACGCAAGCGACGAAGCCGACAAACGTGCCGATCGATAGGTCGAGCTCGTTGACAGTGATGACGAACATCTGGGCGATGGTGGCGAGCGCGATCGGGATCGCCAGGTTCAGCATCAGCGAGAAGCCGAAATAGCTGATCGCCCGCGGGTTCAACCAGGCGATGGCGATCAGGATCAGCGTCATCGACAGCGCCGGCAGCAGCGCGCGCAGCAGGCGGGCGAAGGCGGGTGAGCGGAAGCCCGAGCGGGACAACGTTTCGGCGGAGGCGGCAGAGCTCACGATGCGCGCTCCCGGGCCCGGTCGCCGGCCTCCTCGAACGATGACTGGATCACCTTTTCCTCGGTCAGTTCGCTATGGGCGAGGTCGGCGACGATGCGGCCGTTGCGGAAGACGTAGACGTGGTCGCAATGGCTCAGCTCGTCCATCTCCGTCGTGTACCAAAGGAAGGTGCGGCCCTTGCCCGCCTCGGCCCGGATCAGGTCGTAGACCTCGAGCTTGGTGCCGATGTCGACGCCGCGCATCGGGTCGTCCATCAGGATGATGCGGGCATCGGAGCCGAGCGCCCGGGCAAACAGCACCTTCTGCTGGTTGCCGCCCGAGAGCGACAGGATGTTGTTGTCGAGGTCCGGCGTCCGGATGCCGATCTTCGCCTGCCAGGCGCGGGCGAGCGCCTGTTCGCGCTCGGCCGACAGCAGCCAGCCGCGCTTGAGACCGGCGAGCGAGCGGATGCCGATGTTCTGCGCGATCGACCAGAGCGGGAAGATGCCGTCGGTCTGGCGGTCGCCCGCCACGAGCGCGACGGGATCGTCGATTTCGACGCCGGGGCGGCGATGGGTCGAGGCGCCGTAGATGTCGAGCAGCAGGCGGGTCTGGCCATGGCCGGCAAGGCCGGCGAGGCCGATGATCTCGCCGGCATGGGCGACGAGTTCGGCCGAGCCCTGCTGGTTGCGCGGCCGGGCCCGCACCTTGACCGGGGTCTGGCCGCGCGTCCGCGCGCGCGTCGCCGTGTCGCCGTCGCGATGACGGGCGCCGCCCATGGTGCCGACCAGCCGGTCGCGATCGAAGGACGATGCGGTGTCGCTCGCCACGACGCGGCCGTCGCGCATGACGACGACGCGGTCGCAGGTCGACAGGATCTCGCCCAGGACATGCGAGATCAGGATGGTGCTGATGCCCTGCTGGCGCGCCCGCCCGATAAAGGCGAGCAACTGCCCGGCGGTGTGGGCGTCGAGCGACGAAGTCGGTTCGTCGAGGATGACCAGCCGCAGCGGCTCGTCGGTGACGGTGAAGGCGCGCGCCACCTCGACCATCTGGCGCTGGCCGATCGCCAGGTCGCCGACGACGTCGGAAGGGTCAATGCCGTGGCCGGGAAAGATCTCGTCGAGCTTGGCGCGGATCAACGCCGTTGAGCGCTGTCGCCAGCCCGGCCCCTTGAGGGCTGCATGGCTGATGCGCGTGTTCTCCGTCACCGTCAGGTTCGGGCAGAGCGACAGCTCCTGGAACACGCAGCGTATGCCGAGTTTTTGCGCCCGCGCGACGGAGTACGCGGTTTCGAGCGTCCCGCCGATGGCGATCGTGCCGCGGTCGGGCGTGCCGGTTCCGGCCAGGATATGCATCAGCGTCGACTTGCCGGCGCCATTATGACCGACCAGCCCGACGCATTCGCCGGCGCCGACGACAAGGTCGACGCCGTCCAGGGCCCGAACGGCGCCGAAATGCCTTTCGACGCCGTCCAGTTTCACGATGACAGGGCTACCCTCGGACATTCCAACCCGCATTCAACCAGATGGTAGGAGGGCAGCTAGGGCCTTTCACCGCTTCATGGAAACGGTGGAAGGCTCTACCACTTGCCGGGTCGCGTTTCCTTCACGCGAACCGCCTCGCTCGAAAACGGCTCCCGCGCCGGCTACTTGATGTTCGCCTTGATGGCTTCGATCGCGTCGGCCTGGGTGTATTCATGCGTGGCGACGCCGCCCTCGGGGATGTTCGGCAGGGCTGCCTCGAAGTCTTCCTGCGTGAAGGCGAGATACGGCACCAGCAGGTCGTGCGGGATGTCCGTGCGGCCGTCGAGCACCTGCTGGGCGACCCAGAAGGCGAGCGAGGAGACGCCCGGTGCGATCGAGGCGGACCAGGTCTGGTAGCCGTCCTTGGCCTTCTGCTCCTTCCACCAGGCGAGCTCGTCCTGGCGGTTGCCGAGGATGATGGTCGGACGCGGCTTGCCGGCGGCGGCGAAGGCCTGCGCCGCGCCATAGCCGTCACCGCCCTGGTCGACGACGCCGACGATGTCGGGCAGCGAGGGCAGCACGGTGGCGACGGCCTTCTGCGCCGTCGTCTGGTCCCAGTTGCCGGTGACCGAATTGACGATCTTGAACTGCGGGTTCGCGGCGATGCCTTCGAGGATACCGGCGTGGATCTCCTCGTCGATCGAGGTGCCGGCGAGGCCGCGGATCTCGAGCAGATTGCCGCCCTTCGGCTGGAACTTCGCCATCTGGGTGACCTGTTCCTTGCCCATCGCCTTGAAGTCGACGACGACGCGATAGGCGCAGGGCTCGGTGACGATGCCGTCGAAGGAGACGACGACGATGCCGGCGTCGCAGGCCTGCTTGACGGCGCCGTTCAGCGCGTCCGGCGAGCCGGCATTGATGACGATGGCGTCATAGCCCTGCAGGATCAGGTTCTGGATCTGCGCCGCCTGGGTCGGCACTTCCTGGTCGGCGGTGGTGAACACGTCCGACGCGGCGACGATGCCGTCGGCGACGGCCTTCTTGGTGATGATGTCGTAGCTCTTCAGCATCGCCTGCCGCCAGGAATTGCCGGCGTAATTGTTGGAGAAGGCGATCTTCTTGGCCGACGTATCGGCATGGGCGGCACCGGCCAGCAACAGCAGGGCGAGCGCACCCACTACGGGTGATTTTCTCATGTCTCAGTCCTCCCAAGAGCCGGCCGCTTGTCGGGCCTTATGTCCATGGCTCCTATCGGAGGCTGGCATAGCCGGAATGACCGGTCAATCGGATTGCTGAGCCAGGAAAGCCCCGCGCCGCGCGGCTTTGCCGGGCCGGTGCCGTTCAGGCATTCCAGCAGGCGGCGAGATGGGCCGGCGCCTTGGCGACCAGCGGCGGCGCCTCGCGGCGGCACTGCTCGGTCGCGAGCGGGCAGCGCGGCGCGAAACGGCAGCCGGCGGAGGGGATCGCGCCCAGCTCGCCGCGGATCGTGGTTTGTCTCGCGCGGCGATGGAGCGGGTCGGGCACCGGCACGGCGTCGAGCAGCGCCCGCGTATAGGGGTGGATCGGCGTGGCGTAGAGATCGTCGCGCGCGCTCATCTCGACGATCCGGCCGGCATAGACGACGGCGATGCGGTGCGAGACGTGGCGGACGATCGCCAGGTCATGCGCGATGAACAGATAGGAGACGCCGAGCTTCTCCTGCAGGTCGCGGAAGAGGTTGACGATCTGGGCCCGCACCGACACGTCGAGCGCCGAGACCGGCTCGTCGGCGACGATGAAGGCAGGCTCCATGGCGAGCGCGCGGGCGATGCCGATGCGCTGGCGCTGGCCGCCGGAGAAGGTGCCGGGGTGGCGCGCGCCGGCATCGGCCGGCAGGCCGACCAGATCGAGCAGCTCGGCGACGCGGGCATGCGCCTCGGAGCCGCTGGCGATGCCGTGCACCAGCAGCGGCTCGGCAATGATGTCGGCGACCCGCATGCGCGGGTTGAGGCTGGCATAGGGGTCCTGCATCACCGCCTGGATATGGCGGCGCATGCGGCGCATCTCGCCGCCCGAAAGGTTGGAGATGTCCCTGCCGTGGAAGACGGCGCGGCCGGAGGACAGCGGCACGCGGCCGAGAAGGGCGCGGCCGATCGTGCTCTTGCCGGAGCCGCTTTCGCCGACGATGCCCAGCGTTTCGCCGCGACCGATCGAAAAGCTGACATCCTCGACGGCGCGGAACGGCGCCGGCTTCCTGTGCCAGAAGGCGGCGCGCGGCACCGGATAGCTAACGGAGAGGCCGACGGCCTCGATCAGCGGCGCGGCGTGGGTCTCGCTAGACATGCGCCGTCTCCGGGCGGGTGGTGACGGGCGGGGGTTCGGGGTGCCAGCACAGCACGCTGCGGCCGGTGTCCGGATGGGACATCGGCGGTTCGACGACGCAGGTGGCGTCGGCGCGCGGGCAGCGCAGGCGGAAGGCGCAGCCGGCCGGCAGATCGGACGGGTCGGGCGGGCTGCCCTCGATGGTATCGAGCCGCTCCGGCAGGTCGCCGATCGCCGGCGTCGCCCTGAGCAGGCCCGCCGTGTAGGGATGGGCGGGGGCGGCGAACAGGCTCCAGACATCCGCCACTTCGACGATCCGGCCGGCATACATGACGGCGACGCGGTCGCAGAGCTCGGCGACGAGGCCGAGATCATGGGTGACGAGGACGATGGCGAGGCCAAGCCGGTCGCGCAGCTCGATCAGGAGATCGACGATCTGCGCCTGGATGGTGACGTCGAGCGCGGTGGTCGGCTCGTCGGCGACCAGTAGCGACGGGTCGGCGGCGAGGGCCATCGCGATCATGATGCGCTGGCGCATGCCGCCGGAAAACTGGTGCGGCAGATAGTTCAGCCGCGCCGCTGCATTCGGAATACCGACCAGCTCCAGCAATTCGAGGATGCGGGCGCGGGCCGCCGGACCCTTGAGGCCGCGATGCCGCGCCAGCACTTCGCCGATCTGGGTGCCGATCGGGAACAGCGGGTCCAGCGAGGTCATGGCGTCCTGGAACACCATGACGATGTCACGGCCGCGAAGGTCCTCCGCCTCGACGGCGCTGGCCAGCAGCGACTTGCCGCGCCAGCGAATGTCGCCGCTTTCGACGGCGCCGGGCGAATCCACCACGCCCATCACCGCCTGCATGGTGACGCTCTTGCCGGAGCCGCTCTCGCCGACGACGCCGAGCGTCTCGCCGGGATGGACCTGCAGCGTCACGCCGCGCACTGCCTGGATGCGGCCGCGTCGCGTCGTGAAGGAGACGACGAGATCGTCGATTTCGAGAAGCGGCGCGCTCATGCTTCGACCTTGCGCTCACGCATCTGGCGGCCGGCGGCCGAACGGGCAAAGCGCTTTTCGCGCTCCTGCGGATCGGCGGTGGTTCTGACCCAGGCGGCGAGCAGATTGGCGGACAGGATGGTGAGGGCGATCGCGGCGCCGGGGAAGGTCACCAGCCACCAGGCGCCGAAGATGTGATCCTTGCCGACCGCGATATCGAGGCCCCAGGAGGTCGCCGGCGGCTGGATGCCCATGCCGAGGAACGAAAGCGCCGCCTCGGCCAGGATGACGCGGGCGAATTCGAGGATCAGCAGCGTTGACAGCGGCGCGGCAAGGTTGGGCAGGATATGGACGAAGATGATGCGGGGGATCGAGCAGCCGACCAGTTCCGCCGCCTCGACATAGCCCTCGTTGCGGGTCGACTTGACGATGCCCCGCGTCATGCGCGCATAGACCATCCAGCCGCTGATCGACAGGATGACGACGACGGTCACCGGCGACGAACCCAGCACGGTCAACACCGTCAGCGCCAGCAGCAGGTCGGGGAACGACAGCTGCGTGTCGACCCAGCTCATGACGAAATTGTCGACCCTGCCGCCGACATAGGCGGCGACGAGGCCGATCGTCACCCCGAACGAGCCGGCGATGGCGACGACGCAGAGGCCGACGGTCAGCGAGGTGCGGGCGCCGTAGATGATGCGCGACAGCACGTCCCGGCCCAGATTGTCGGTGCCGAGGATATGCGACCAGCTGCCGCCCTCGAGCCAGAAGGGCGGATCGAGCCGCGCGCGCAACGCCTGCGTCGCCGGATCATGCGGGGCGACGAGCGGCGCGAAGATGGCCGCGAAAACCAGCAGCAGCAGGAACAGGGTGGAGAGCGCGGCGGGCTTGTCGCGCAGCAATTCGCGCAGCAGCTGCGCCGGAACGCTCGGCTTTTTCGCGGGTCTGCCGGTCATGGCGAGATCGGTCATGCGCTGACCCTCGGGTCGATCGCGCGGTGTGCTATGTCGAGGGCGATGTTGATGCAGACGGCCATGACCGCGACCGTGAAGACGACGGCCTGCAGCAGGATCAGGTCCTGGCGCTCGATCGACTGGATGACGGTGAGGCCGAGGCCGGGCCAGGCGAAGATCGACTCGACCACGACGACATTGCCGGCGAGCGCGCCGATGATCTCCCAGCCGGAAAGGGTCAGGATCGGCACCGAGGCGTTGCGCAGCGCATGTACGCCGACGACGCGGATCCGTTTCAGGCCTTTGGCCCGCACCACCTTGATATATTGCCGGTTCAGCTCGTCGATCATGGCGGTGCGCACCACCATGGCGAGACGGGCGAGCGAGGGCAGGGCCAGCGTGATCGCCGGCAGCACGATATGCGCCGGTGAGCGGGCGCCCGAGGTCGGCAGCCAGCCGAGCTTGACGCCGAACAGGATGATCAGGAGCAGGCCGAGCCAAAATTGCGGCATCGACAGGCCGGCCAGGCTGGCAACGACCGTGGTGCGGTCGACGATGCCGTCCGGCCGCAGCGCCGCGATGATGCCGAGCGGGATCGAGAGCAGGATCGCCGCGCCGATGCCGACGGCGGTCAGCAGGGCCGTCATCGGCAGGCGCTGCAGCACGATCTCCATCGCCGGCCGGCGCTGCCACAGACTGTCGCCGAAATTGAAGGTCAGCGTATCGCCTGCGAATTGCAGGAACTGTTCCAGGATCGGGCGGTCGAGGCCGAGCTGGCCGCGCAGGAGGTCGCGCTGCGCCTCGGTCGCCTCGACTGGCAGCATGACCTGGACGGGGTCGCCGATGATGCGGGTGACGAAGAAGACGATCGTCATGACGCCGAACACGACGACGACGCCGTGCAGCAGGCGGCGCAGGATGAAATCAGCCACGGGAGACACCCCCGGCGAGGCGGGTCGGCCGGCGTTCGGCCGCCTCCGGCTTCGGGGATTTCCCGGCTGACGGGGCTGCGCGTCGCGGCCGTTTCGCGCCTGGCGCCTGATTTTCCGGATAGGTCACGCGGGTTCTCCGATGGTCGCTCGTTCTAAGCCGCGGCCGACCAAGGGTCATGATACGTCGTTCTACTGTCAGGCTATAGGAGGAATTTTAGTTCCAAGAATCTCGTTTGCGCGGGAATTGTCTACTTGGAGTAATTTTCTAAGGGGGGCTTGTTTATTAGCATGGATAGACTTCACTCTTCACGTATCGCAAGTGCAACATCGCCTCCGTGTTAGACAACTCGCTGCTTGGGTGATTTTCATGAACTCGTTGCTGGACCTCAGGTCGACTCTCCGGCGCACGGCGCTGGCTTCGGTATCGGCGTTTGGCCTCCTGATGGCCGCTGCGGCCGGCGCTTCGGCGGCCGAGATCGTCGTGGCGATTGGTGCGGAGCCGACGACGCTCGACCCGCAGGCTCAGGACGATGGCCCGGAGCGGCTGGTCAACGACAATCTCTACGAGACGCTCTATGTGCGCGACGCCGAGGGCAATCTGAAGCCCGGCCTGGCCGAGGCGCTGCCGAAGCAGATCGACCCGCTCACCTGGGAGATCGTGGTCCGCGACGGCGTCAAGTTCCACAATGGCGAGCCGCTCGACGCCAAGGCCGTCGCCTTCAGCCTGAAGCGCATTGTCGACCCGGCCCTGAAGTCCGGGCAGTTCTCCTATGTCTCGACGATCAAGGACGCCGTGGCGGTCGATGCCCGTACCGTCCGCGTCACGACCGAAAAGCCCGATCCGGCGCTGACCGCGCGCCTTTACTGGCTGAAGATCGTGCCGCCGGCCTATGCCTCGGATCCGAACTTTGCCGCGCATCCGATCGGCTCCGGCCCGTTCAAGTTCGAGCGCTGGGACCGCGGTGAGGAGGTCGTTCTCAAGGCCAATCCCGATTATTGGGGCGAGAAGCCGAAGGTCGACGAGGTGACATTCCGCTTCATTCCGGACGCCAGCACGCGACTGGCCGGACTGATGTCGGGCGAAGTCGACCTGATCAACAATGTGGCGCCGGAATTCGTGCCGCAACTGCCGAAGGTCGCCAAGGTCGAAGGCCTCGAGCTGCCCTACATCGTCCTCAACGCCCGCGAGGGCTCGCCGATCGCCGACGCGCGCGTTCGCCAGGCGCTGCTCTATGCGATCAATCGCGAGGAGTTGGCCGAGGGCCTGTTCGAAGGCAATGCCAGCGTCGCCTCCGGCCAGCTGGCCGTGCCAACCGCCTTCGGCTTCAACGATGCGGTCAAGCCGTATCCGTATGATCCGGAGAAGGCGAAGGCCCTGCTGAAGGAAGCGGGCGCCGAAGGCCTCACGATCAATGTCGTTGGGCCCGGCGGTCGCTTCCTCAAGGATCGCGACACGGTCGAAGCCGTCGCCGCCTACTGGACGGCGCTCGGCCTCGACGTGAAGGTCCGCATTCCCGAGTGGAGCGACTATCTGGCGACGATCTTCAACAAGGATGTCCGCCCCGACATCTACTACTCGTCGAGCGCCAACGAGCTGTTCGACGTCGATCGCGCCATCACCGCCTACTACCACCCGTCGAGCCCGGGCGCGTCGAATGCCGACGCCGAGCTGGCCGAGTGGATCGACACCGCCCGCTTCGAGACCGATGTCGACAAGCGCAAGGCGCTCTACGCCAAGATCACCGAGCGGTCGTTCGACAAGGCCTATGTCAATTCGATCCTGCGGGTTCAGGACATTTACGGCCTGAGCGAGCGCATCGACTGGAAGCCGCGCGTCGACGGCAAGCTGTTCATCCAGGATGTCGTCGTCACCGAATAGGTGCCGGTTTCTCCATCGGATCCGATAATGCAAAAGGCCGGGGCGCATCGCGCTCCGGCCTTTTGTTTCTAGGGTCAGACGGATTGTGCCTCCGTCAGCGCATGCTTTCGATCAGCTCTTCGGCATCGGCGTCGGCATGCCGGTTTGCCAGCTGGAAGGCCGCCTCGGCGTCGCCGTTGCAGATGGCGTCGACCAGCGGCGCATGCAGCTCGATGATGTCGTGCGGATCGCTGTAGAAGCGGTCGGTCAGTCGCAGGAACATGCGGGTCTGGCCTTCGAGCCGGTTATAGATCTCCATCAGCCGGCGATGGCCCGAGATCTCGATCACAGTGCGGTGGAACTCGAAATCGAGCTCGACCAGCTTGGCCCGGTTGCCGGCCTCGGCAGCGGTGCGCATCGATTGCAGCAGCGCTTCCAGGGCCTTGCGTCCGCTATCGTCGATCCGTTTGGCGGCGAGGCGGGCGCCGAGCGATTCCAGCGCCTCGCGCAGCATCGAGATTTCGTAGACGTCGGCCTTTTCGACCGTAATGACGAAATTGCCGCGCCGCGGGCGGTATTCGACCAGTCCTTCGGCCTGCAGGAATTTCAGCGCGGCGCGGATGGTGCCCTGGCTGACGTTGAAGCGGTTGGCGAGATCCAGCTCGATCAGGCGGGCTCCGGGGCTGAGTTCGCCGTCGAGAATGGCCGCGCGCAGCGCTTCGCCGATCTCGGATTCGAGGCTCGCATGGGTGTCGCCGGAAACCAGCTTCTTGCTCTGGCGCGCCATCATAGACGACCTCCCGTCTTGCAGCGACGAGCGCTGGGTCGGCCGACCGTTATGCGGGCGCGAACGGCCGGAAACCGCTCCTGAGCGTCTGTCGGCGAGCCCGGGCCACCGCCCGCATCCCGCCGCATCGCCTGCCTTACCCCATGCCGGTTCCTCATGCGCCCAAGCCCGCTTCCAATGCTCATTCTGCCTGTCAGGCGTTGAAAACTAACAATAAACGATATTCCCACCACGACTAGGCCGGGAATTCTCTCGTCCCGCATCTTGAGCGCGATCGGCGATGCGCAGGGGCGGCGGCCTGGCCGATCGGCAATATCCTGTCCTTTTCGACGGTCATTTTATCAATAATCGATATTGACAGGGATGGCCACACACTGGATGTTGCGCGCCGCCATCCGGCGGCCCGCAGGGCTGCCAATCCAGCTGCCCTGAAATGGGTGGCGACCGCCCAGCAGGAGAGCCAGGTGTCGTCGATTTTTTCCCGGGACTATGCGACCGAGCTTCCGACCGCGGTCCGCGGCAGCGGCGTCTATCTCTATGACGCCGACGGCAAGTCCTATCTCGATGGCATGGGCAGCGCCGGCGTCATCGGCATCGGCCATGGCCGCACCGAGATCTACCAGGCGCTGGCGGCCGCCGGCGATGCCGTGACCTTCGCCTATTCGGCCCAGTTCACGACGCCCTGGCAGGAAGAATTCGGCAAATCGATCCTCTCCGTCGCGCCGAAGGGGATCGATTCGGTCTATTTCGTCTCGGGCGGCTCGGAGGCCAACGAGACGGCGCTGAAGCTCGCCCGCCAGTATCATCTCGAGCGCGGTGACACGCAGCGCCAGAAGATCATCTCGCGCTGGCAGAGCTATCACGGCGTGACCATCGCGACGCTGTCGCTGTCGGGTCGCACCAGCTGGCGCGCGCCCTATGCGCCCTACATGCTGCCGGTGATCCATATCGCGCCGCCCTACGAGTATCGCTGCGCCTATTGCAAGGATAAGGGCGGTTGCACGCTCGACTGCGCCGACGAGCTGGAGCGGGCGATCAACCTTGAAGGGCCGGAGACCGTCTCCGCCTTCTTCGCCGAGACGATCGTCGGCACCACCGCCTCCGGCCTGGTGCCGCGCCCGGATTACTACAAGCGTATCCGCGAGATCTGCGATCGCTACGGCATCCTGTTCGTCGCCGACGAAGTGCTGGCCGGCTATGGCCGCACCGGCCGACCGTTCGCGATCGAGGATTGGGACGTCGTGCCGGACATGATCACCTGCGGCAAGGCGATCGGCAGCGGCTACGCGCCGCTCGGTGCCGTGCTGATCAACGACAAGATCACCAATTTCTTCCGCGAGAGCCGCAAGCGCTTCGTGCATGGCTTCACCTATAGCGGCCATCCGACGTCCTGCTTCATCGGCCAGCAGGTTTTCGACATCATGTCGAAGGAGGGCCTGTTCACCCGCGCCGGCACCATCGGCAAGCATCTGCATGCCCGGCTGAACGACCTGCAGCAGCGCCATCCTTGTATTGGCGAAGTGCGCGGCCGCGGCCTCTATGGCGGCGTCGAATTCGTGGCCGACCGGGCGACGCGCGCGCCGTTCCCAGCCGAGAAGAACTTCACCTCGCGGCTGGTTTCCGGCATGAAGGAGCGCGGCGTCATCATCGGCGGCGGCGTGCCGGGCGCCAATTTCGGCCAGGGTGGCGACCACATCCAGATCACGCCGCCCTTCATCGTCAGCGAGGCCGAGATCGACCTACTCGTCGACGCGCTCGATGACACGATCGGCGAGATCGCCTGAGGCGCGCGACCGTCCATGGCCGGTGCTTGCCCGGATATCGGGCAGGGGCTTGCCGTCGAGACAGGCTTGCGAACTATCAATAATCAAGTATCGTTTCTTGAACCACGCACAAGCAACGGGACTGGATTGACTGCGCAGGCCGGCGCGTGCGCGCATGCGACGTGCCGGGATAACAAGAACCACTGAGGGGAATACAGGATGTTGAAGACGCTTCTTGCTGCCGTCTGTGTCGCAGCGATCACCACCGTCTCGGCCCATGCCGGCGTCACAATCCGCATCGGCGGCGCGGGTTCCGACGACAGCCCGGACACGAAGGCCATGCAGGTCTTCAAGGAGAAGATGGAAGCCGAGCTCGGCAGCGACGTCGCCATCGAGCTGTTTCCCGGTTCGCATCTCGGCACCGTCGACGAAATGGTCGAGCAGGTGAAGGGCGGCGTGCTCGAATGCATGTATGAGAGCGTCGGCGTTCTCGGCTCCTTCCATCCGGCCGCCAATGTCGAGGGCGTCGCCTATATCTACCGCGACGAAGACCATTTCTTCCGCATCTGGCGCGGCCCGGTCGGCCAGGAGGTCCTGGATTCGATCGCCAAGGACGCCGGCTTCCGCGTCGTCGGCCCGGCCTATCACGGCTTCCGCCAGTTCCTGGTGACCAAGCCCGCCGACAGCCTCGACGACCTGCAGGGCCGCAAGATCCGCGCGCCCGGCATCCCGGCCTATATCGAATCGATCCGCGCGCTTGGCGCCAATCCGGCGACCGTTGCCTTCGAGGAAGTCTACACGGCCGTGCAGCAGGGCGTCGTCGACGGTGTCGAGCAGCCGCTCTTCGCCATCCAGGACAAGCGCTTCTACGAAGTCGCCAAGCATCTGGTCATGACCAACCACATGGCCGAGACCATGGGCTTCATGTGCAATTCGGACTGGTACCAGGGCCAGGACGAGCGCGTCCGCGGCGCGATCAACGCCGCCGCCGATGCCAGCGCCGACTGGTACAAGGGCTACACCACCGAGGCCCAGGCCAAGGTGCTGGACAAGCTGGTCGCCGAGGGTGTCGTCGTGCACAAGCCGGACCTCGCACCCTTCATGGAGAAGGCCAAGGAGGCGAAGTACGATCCGGCGCTCGAGCCGATCATCGCCAAGTTCCGCGCGGTCCAGTAAGACCCGGCCCGCCGCCTCGGTGCGGCGGGCTTCTCTCCCCTGGGGGTCATGATGACAAGCATCCTCGTCCGGATCGGCGATCTCCTTCGCCGCCTGCTCGGCTTTCTGGTCGGGGCCTTGCTGCTCGCGATCGTCCTTCTCGTCTGCGTGCAGGTCTTCTCGCGCTACTTCATCGGCGCGGCGACGCCGGGGATGGCGGAAATCTCTCGCCTTCTCTTCATCTGGCTCACCTTCCTCGGCGCCGCCCTGCTGATCAGCCGCCGCGAGCTGATCGTCATCGATTTCCTGCATGACAAGCTGAACGCCGACCTGTTCAAGCGGCTCGGCATCCTGATCGACCTCGCCACGGCTGCCTTCCTGGTCATGCTGGTGGTCTATGGCCGCCACCTGATGGCCGTCGTCGGCCAGAAGATCGCGCCGGCGACGGGGCTGCCCTTCGCCTGGTTCTACGGCTCGCTCGTCGCCTTCGCCGGCCTCGGCCTGTTCTTCATCATCGAGCGCATCCTGGCGCCCTCGGCCGCCGCCGCGCGCGAGGCGCAGGCCAGGGCCGTGGCCGAAGGCCATGCCACTCGGACCGAAAGCCTCCCGTCATGACGATGCTTGCCGTTCTCGCTGCGGTCTTCTTCACGCTGACCCTGCTGGCGGTGCCGATCGCCATCGCGCTCGGCGTCGCCGCCCTCATCATCGTGGCCGTCTGGGGCATGCCGGGCTTCATCCTCGCCCAGAAGATGGTCAACGGCATCGACTCGTTCCCGCTGCTCGCCGTGCCGTTCTTCATCCTCGCGGCGCTGGTGATGAACAGCGGCGGCATCACCACCCGTGTGGTCGACCTGTTCTCCTCGGCGCTGGGCCGCGTTCGCGGCTCGTCCGGCGTCGTCAATGTCGGAACCAACGTGTTCCTGGCCGGCATCTCGGGCTCGGCCGTCGCCGACGCTTCGGCGAGCGGCGCGCTGCTGATCCCGGAGATGCGCAAGCAGGGCTATTCCGGCGGCTTCGCGGCGGCGCTCACCGCCGGCGCCGCGGTCATCGGTCCGATCATCCCGCCCAGCATCCCGCTGGTGATCTACGGCGTCATCGCCCAGGTCTCGATCACCAAGCTGTTCGTCGGCGCCTATATCCCGGGTCTGCTGATCGCTTCGGCGCTGATCGCCTATGTCATGCTGTATGCCAAGCGGCACGACCTGCCGGCGCGGGGCCGCCAGTCCTGGGGCGTGATCGGCCGGCAGTTCAAGGGCAGCGCCTGGGCGCTCTCCATGCCGCTGCTGCTCATCGTGGGCGCCAAGGGCGGGCTGTTCACCGTCACCGAGCTCGGCGCGGTGCTGGTGCTCTACGCGATCTTCATCGGCTGGATCATCCACCGCGAGTTCAAGTGGCGGCAATTCCCGGCCATGCTGACCGATGCCGGGCTGCAGACGGCCAACATCATGCTGGTGGTCGCGGTCAGCTCGTTCATCGCCTATCTGGTCGTCGTGCACGGCATTCCGCGCGACATCCAGAACCTCCTGCACGGCGCCGAGCTGTCGCCGTGGGAATTCCTGCTGATCGTCAACCTGGTCTTCCTCGTCGCGGGCATGTTCCTCGATTCGACGCCGGCGACGATCATCCTGGTGCCGATCTTCCTTCCGGCCGCGACCAGCTTCGGGATCGATCCCACGCATTTCGGCCTGGTGATCGTACTCAACCTGATGGTTGGCCTGATCCATCCGCCGCTCGGCCTCAATCTGCTGATCACCCAGTCGATCGCCAAAGTTCCGATGCGCGACGTGATCTGGGCCAGCCTGCCGATCGTCGGCATCGTGCTCGTGGTGTTGCTGATCATCACCTTCGTGCCGCAGACCGTGCTCTGGCTGCCGCACGCCATGGGCATGTAAGGCGGGCGAAAGACTCACGTGAACAAGGGCCGCTCCCGCCTCGGAGCGGCCCCTTTTCTTTCTTCAGGCGGCCTAGCCGCGCTTGATGATGATGGCGCCGACGACGATCGAGATCGCCGTCGCCACATAGATCGACAGCGACTGTTCGACGAAGCGCATCCAGAACAAATGGATGGCGACGAACAGCACCACCGCGATGAAGACGCGGTCGAACAGATTGGTGTCGATCGGCAGGAAGCCGTCGGGCCGGCCGGGGCGCTTCGGCGCTCCGTTGCCGTTTCCGGGCGTGCCGGTGAGATCGCTTGCCATCCCGTTCATCCCTTCACGGCGCCGAAGGTCAGGCCGGCGACGATGTGCTTCTGCACCAGCGCAAGGAAGACGATCGCCGGGATCAGGGTCAGCATGGCGGTCGCCGCCATCTGGCCCCAGTTGGTACCGGTCACCGTGACGAATTCGGCGAGGCCGGTCGTGATGGTGCGGGCATGCACGCTCGTTAGCGTCGCCGCGAACAGATACTCGTTCCAGGCGAACACCCAGGTCAGGATGCCGGTGACGGCGAGGCCGGGCTTCGCCAGCGGCAGGATGATGTACCAGATCACCTGCCAGGTCTTGGCGCCGTCGACATAGGCCGCCTCGTCCAATTCGGAGGGGATCGCCTCGATGACGCCCCGCAGCGTCCAGATCGCGAAGGGCAGGTTGAACACGCAATAGAGCAGGATCAGGCCCGTCCGCGTGTCGAACAGCTTCCAGTCGCCGACGACGAACACCTGCGTGTAGAGCAGGAACAAGGGCAGCAGGAACGCCGCCGGCGGCGCCATCCGGTTTGTGATCGTCCAGAAGAAGATGTTCTCCTTGCCCGTCAGCTTGTAGCGCGCCAGCGCATAGGTGGCGAACAGGGCCAGCGTCGTGACGAGCGCGGCATTGGTGGTCGCCACGACGATCGAGTTGAACATGTATTTCTGGAAGGTCGGGTCGGTCAGCGTCTTGATGTAGTTTTCCGAGAAGAACGTCTTGATGATGAAGTTCGGTGCGCCGAACAGCTCGACGCGGCTCTTCGCCGAGACGATGAACATCCAGTAGATCGGGAACAGGGTCACCAGGCTGGAGACGAGCCAGAACAGGATCGACAGGAAGGGGCGATTGCGGGTCATTCGGGCTTCCTCAGATCGCGGCGGGCGACGAGACCGGCATAGAGCAGCCAGCACAACACGATGGTGAGATAGAGCGTGATCAGCGACATGGCCGAGCCGTAGCCATAGTCCGTCTTCGGGAAGACGACGCGCCAGATGTAGAGGCCGATATAGCGGGTGGCCGCGCCGGGGCCGCCGCCGGTCAGCATCCAGACCTCGTCGACGGTACGCATCGCGTCCATCAGGCGGATGAAGACGGCCGACAGGATGGCGGGCTTCAGCATCGGCAGCGTCACGTACCAGAAGGTCTGGACGCGGTTGGCGCCGTCGATCTGCGCCTGCTCGAACGGTTCCTTCGGCATCGAGGAAAGCGCCGCCAGCAGCGTCAGCGTGACGAGCGGCGTCCAGTGCCAGATGTCCATGACGACGGTGGTCAGGAAGGCCTGGCCGACATAGCGGCTGATCAGGAATTCATAGCCGAACCACTTGTCGAGATAATAGGGGATCGGGCCGAGGCCAGGCACGGTCATCAGGCGCCAGGTGGCGCCGACGGCGACCGGGGCGATCATCAGCGGCAGCGTGTGGATCGTGCGGAAGAAGCCCTTGAACGGGAAATCCTTCATGAACAATTGCGCCAGCAGATAGCCGAGGATGATCTGGCTGACGACAGCGAAGACGCCGAATTTCAGCGTGTTCCAGAGGGCCATGAGGAAGCCCTTGTCGAACACCAGCTCGCGATAGTTGCCGAGGCCGGCGAAGCGCATCGTCGGGTCGGCGGCGAAGCTGTTCCAGTGGAAGAAGCTGATCACCGTCACATAGACGAAGGGCCAGACGCCGAACACGAACAGGATCAGAAGGGTCGGGGCGAGAAACAACCAGCCGACGGATTGAGAGCGCATGAAGCTGGTTCTCCTGTTGCCGCGGGGGATCGGGCGTGGCGTCGCGCGGCGGCGATACGGCCGGCAGGCGAGCGCGGGCGATGGTCGCGTGCCGCTGGAAGAACGGGCGGGATCCCGCTGGGAGGACCCCGCCCGTCAGGCCGAAGCGACGCTTACTTGCGGTAGCCGAGCTTGGTCAGTTCGGCTTCCGAAGCCGCCGCCATCTGGTCGAGCGCGTCGGAGGCCGAGAGCTCGCCGGTGATCGCCTGGTAGAAGATCGGGGCGACCGTCTCGCGCAGCTGGTTGTGGAACGGATACGGAGGTGCGCCGGCGAACAGTTTGCCCTGGTCGCGCATCAGCGTGTAGTAGCCGTCCGTCTTGGCGTCCTGCGCCTTGACCTTCGGATCGTCGTAGGTGCCCTGCAGGGTGATGCGGGAACCGGCGACGGCCCAGTCGGCCTGCACGGAAGGCTGGGCGATGTATTCGAGGAAGAGGGCGGCGGCCGCCTTGTTCTTCGACGAATGCGGGATGCCGAAGGCGCCGCCGTCATAGTAGCCGATATAGCCGGTTCCGGCCTCGGCGGCTTCCATCACGCCGGGCTCCACCGGCGGCAGGGCGACGCCGACCTTGCCGACAACCTTCGACTTGTTGGCGTCGGTGGCGATCCAGGCAGCGTTCTCGCCATAGACGAGACCCTGCGCGGCGCGGCCGGCGCCGAAGGTTGCAGCGACCTCGTCCCAGGTCGATGCGGTCGATTCCGGCGGGGCATTCTTGAGCAAGGCGAGCCAGTACTCCAGCGCCGCCTTGGCTTCGGGGCTGTTCATCTTGCCGCCATGCTCGACGGTCGCCGCATAATTGTTGGCCGCGTCGATGCCCCAGTTGTAGACGCCGAAGGTCGGCGCGACGGTCTCGACATATTCATACCAGGACGACGGGTGTCCGGTATTGGCCTGGACGGTCGTGCCCCAGAGCTCGATGCCCTTGTCCTTGCCCCACTGGGTGAAGAAATCGGCGATCTCGGTGTATTCGGCGTGTGTCTTCGCCGGGGCGAGGTCGCGATTGTACTTCGCCTTGAAGGCAGCCTTGACCTCCGGATCCTCGAACAGGTCCTTGCGGTAGAGGTAGACCTTGATGAAGGCTTCCATCGGTACGCCGAACAGATCGCCGTCCTTGCCCTTGAAGTAGTTGGCGAAGGTGGTGAAGTTGGCCGGATCGTAGTCGGGCGCCTTGAGCTTCGGGTTCTCTTCAAAGAATTTGGTCAGGTCGACCAGGAAGTCGCGGGCGAGATAGCCGTAGACGGCGTCCTGCTCGATATAGACGAAGTCATAGATGCCGGTATTGGCCTCCATGTCCTTGATCGCCTTGTCGTACATCTGGTCCCAGGACGTCGCCTCGAACTCGACATTGATGCCGGTCGCCTTGGTGAAGGCGGGGGCCAGCACGTCCTTGACGTAGTTGGATGGCGGTGTGCTCTCGGAGACACCGCGAATGGTCGTTCCGGCCAGATCCTTGCCGGCATCGGCCCAGAAGTCGGCCTTGGCCGGAGCCACGCCGGCCATCAGGCCCGCGGCGATGGCGCCGAGCATCATACGCTTCAAACCAGACATTCCTCGTCCTCCCTCGGATTGTCGACGGCGATCCTGGATCCTGCGTCACTCCGGAAAGGGACGCGTCCGCAGTGCGTGACCCAAGCGAACGCTTCATGTCGTTGATGAAGCGTGCCGTATGCCTAACCTCCACGAAGCTGGCGGGACCCACCTCCGGGCCTCGGACCTGCCGATCGACCGCATGGCTTCTGCTCGGGACTCTAGAAGAGCGCGATGCGCCCCACTACGCTTGTTTGCGGCCGCATCTGTACAATTTTGTCGGCACGCCAAGGCCCACCGACGCACCGTCAAATCCGGGCTTCGGCCGCCTGATCCCAGCGCGTGACGGTGCCGATACGCCGGGAATCGCGGCGATAGGCCGAGGGCGATCGCCCGCAGATCTTGACAAACTGGCGGTTGAAATTGGCGACGTTGTTGAAGCCGACCTCGAAGCAGATGTCGGTGACCGGCTTGTCGCTCCGGCTCAGCAGATTGCAGGCCGAGTGGACCCGGGTGCAGTTCACATAGCGGGCGAAGGTATGGCCGGTCTGCTTCTTGAAGAAGCGCGAGAAGGCGCTCGCTTCCATGCCGCAGAGGCTCGCCACCTGCGATAGCCGGATCGGCGCGGCGAAATTCTCCAGGATATGGCTGATGGCGACTTCCAGCTTGCCGGACGAGCGGGTGGGGGCACCGGCCGCCGCCCGCGACAGGATCCGCCGCTCCGCCGGCCGCTCCGCCAGCGCGGTCATCAGCTCCAGGAATAGGACCAGGCGCTGCGGTCCGCTGGCGGCGCCGATCTCGCGCAGCAGCCGGCGGCCGGTCTCGGCCGCCTCGCCGCTGAATTCGATGCCGCGCGCCGCGTCGGCGAACAGGGTGCCCAGATCGTGAAACTCGGGACACAGGCTGACGACCTTGTCGGCGAAGGCCGGGCTGAACTGGATCAGCATGTCGCGATCGGCAATGCGGGCGCCGGGCAGGATGGCGCTGACCCAGTTGTGCGGCAGGTCCGGTCCGGTCAGCACCAGGCAGCCGGCCTGGAAGTCGCCGACATAGTCGCCGATCATCATCTCGCCAGAGCTCTCCTGGATCAGGTGCAGCTCATACTCCGGGTGATGGTGCCACTTCGCCAGATGGTGGGGGTAATCGTGCACGTTCCAGCGAAACGATTCCGACGGCGCGCAGACGATAACCTCGAAATCCGGCGCGAATCTGCGCTCGAAGCCCATGGCGGTTCTTCCCTGTCCGTGGACCGCCTTCGGCGTTGTTGCCACGCCTTCTAGGACGGTCCTCTGCCTCACGCTTAACATAGTGGACCCCTCATTCTTGGACCAATCGCCGAGAAAATAAAGGGTGCGTGCAGAGAGGATCGGGGCGCGCCGGCGCCATCGGCGCGCGAGGGTGGCGCGGCGGGGGCAGGCGGGCGGGAAGAATGGCGCATTGGCGCCAGAAACGCGCTTCCTCCGCGAGGCGCCGCCGGGAACGGCGCGTCCGGGCCGCAGGCCCCGACGCGCCAATTCGTTCTCGTGGCGGTCGACTAGACCAGAGCGTCGGGACCTGCGCCGCAGACGAGCGCTCCGACGGAATGGCCGGCCGGGAAGGACAGCACCTTGGTCTGCAGCGCAGCGATGGCGGCGGCGCCGGAGAGATCGGCGGCGATGCCCATCTCGAACCAGAGCCAGCGGCTCGCCTCCAGCATCGCCTCGTCCGAGACCAGCACGATGTCGTCGACATGGTCGCGGACCAGCTCGAACACGCCCTGGTCCGTCTCGGCGCAGGACATGGTGGCGACGCGGCTGGTCACGGCAGGCAGGCGGACGACGCGGCCGGCGTCGAGCGAAGCCTTGAGAGTCGGTGAGCCTTCCGGCTCGATGCCGATGATCCGGACCGACGGCTTCAGCGTCTTGATGGCGACGCCCATGCCGGAAATCAGACCGCCACCGCCGATCGCCACCAGGACGGTGTCGACGTCGGGCACCTCTTCCAGCAGCTCGAGCGCCGTGGTGCCCTGGCCAGCGATGACATTGGCATCGGCGAAGGGGTGGAAATAGGCGGCGCCGTTTTCCTTGGCGAAGGCGAGCGCGTGCAGGTTCGTCTCGTTCCAGATGTCGCCGATGATCTCGACCGTGGCACCCCAGCGCTTCAGCTTCTCGACCTTGGCGGCGGTGATGCTCTTCGGCACGAAGATCGTCGCCGGCACGCCGGCAAGCCGCGCGGCGCGGGCGGTGGCGAGGCCGTGATTGCCGCCCGAGGCGGTGACGACACCGCCGGCGAGCTCTTCCTTCGGCGTCGTCAGCAGCTTGTTGGTGGCGCCGCGCGCCTTGAACGAGCCCGTCGGCTGCAGGCTTTCGAGCTTCAGCGACAGCGTGGCCTCGGTGACGGGCTCGGCCAGCGCCGTGGCGCGGATGTTCGGCGTCCGGCGGATATGCGGCGCGATCCGCTTGGCGGCCGCCTGGATGTCCTGGAGCGTGATCATTTCAGCGAACCCCCATAGGGCGAGGCGACGACGAGGCAGCAATTGCCGGGTTTGACGCGGCCGGGTTGGCGGCGGCCGTAGAGGATGCCGTCGGCGGCATAGACGAGTTCCGCCGGCCTGCGATCCGGATGGGCGAGGAAATGGACGCGGCCGGCCGGCTGGCCCCGCGATACCATCGTGCCGTTCCTGTGGAAAGGCTCGAACACGCCGTCATCGTCGGAGATGACATAGGCGTCCGAACCCGGCAGCTCGAACAGCCGCGGCTCGGCGCGGGGAGGCGTGGCCATCTCCGGCGGCAGCACGCCGAGATGCGCCAGCACGTTGCGCACGCCGCGGCGGCAGATGTCGAGCGCGTCGATCGAGACGGTGCCGCCGCCGGCCATCTCGGTGCCGACAACGGTCAGGCCGGCGCGGGCGGCGGAGGCGGTCGCGGTGCGGGTGTCGCCGCGATTGTCGATGACGACGACCAGCGGCGCATCGAAGGCGGTGACGGCGGCGACGTTCTTGGCGTGCTGGACGGGATCGGCGACGGGTTCGATCACCGAGCTCGGCATCAGGTCGAGCGACGAGCCACCGGAATGCAGGTCGAGGAAGGCATCGCCCATCGGAAACAGCGCGTCGTTGACGAAGGCGGAGATCTGCTGCGTCGTCGTGCCGTTGAAATTGCCCGGAAAAGTCCGGTTCATGTTGAGGTCGTCGATCGGCGAGGTGCGGCGGGCGGCGTTGACCGCCGGCAGGTTGATCGCCGGGATGAAGATCAGCCGCCCCGAGACGAGGCCGGGATCCAGATCGCGGATGAGCTCACCGAGCGCAATCGGTCCCTCATATTCGTCGCCGTGATTGCCGCCTTCGAGGATGACGGTCGGGCCGTCGCCATTCTTGATCACGGCCAGCGGCACGCGGATCACGCCCCAGGCGTCATCATGGACGGACAGCGGCAGGTTGAAATAGCCGCTCTGCTTGCCGTCCTTGTCGAAGTCGACGGTGCATTGCGCCAGTTGCTTAGCGTTCAGGCCCATTTTCTACTCTGTGCGGAGACGACGAAGGGAGGGTCGCGATCGGGTCGATTGTTGAAGCTACCCTATTTTCTATCACTGATGATATCAAGAGTTGATATGTGATATCATCAAGAGGCAGTATCGGCGCAAATGTCGCCTTGCGCCGCCGTGTCGGCGCGGCAATGACGGGCACCAAAGGAGAATCGCTATGACCACAGCCAAGCGGCCATCCGGCGGGAGCGGCGTCGATAGTCCAAAGCCCGCCCGCAAGACGGCGAAGGCCGAGAGCAGGGCAGCGGCGAAGGGCGCCGACGCAGCGGAAGCGAAGGTCGCGTCGAAGGCGACCGTCAAATCCCCAGCGAAGCCAGCGGCCAAGCGGCCGGCCAAGGCCGCTGCTGGCAAGGTCTCCGCCACCCGATCCGCCAAGCCGGTGCTCAGCGACGCGGTCGCCAAGCCCGCTTATAGCGCGCCGGCGCTGGAAAAGGGGCTCGACGTGCTCGAGCTTTTGGCGAGCCTCTCCGAAGGCGTGACGCCGAGCCAGATCGCCCAGCAGCTCGGGCGTTCGCTGCAGGAGGTCTACCGCGTCGTCGTCGCGCTGGAGCGCCGCGGCTACATCCAGCGGCCGCCGGGCGAGGAAAGCCTGGTGCTGTCGAGCAAGCTGCACGACCTGTCCTATCGCTATCCGCCGATGCGGCGGCTGGTCGATGCGGCGCGGCCGGTGTTGAACCGGGTGGCGATCGACGCCTATCAGGCGTTCCACCTGGCGGTGCTGGACGGGCTTTCCATCCGCGTCGTCGCCCAGGTCGACAGCCCGGCGCCGCTCGGTTTCCGCCTGCGCGTCGGCACGCAGAACCCGGCCATCCGGACCGCGTCCGGCCGTCTGCTGATCGCCTATCAGCCACCGGCGGTGCAGGAATGGCTGTTCGAGGCGATCGGACAGACCGCGCCGAAGAGCGAGGTCGAGTGGCTGCGCCGACGCGTCGAGGTGGTGCGTTCGGTCGGCTACGAGATGATCGCCGGCGAGGCGCTCAAGGGCATCACCGATGTCAGCTTCCCGATCCTCGATTCGGAAGGGTTCGCCCCGGCCGTGATCACCATGCCGTTTCTCGCTTCCTCGACCGAAAAGGTGCCGCTTGACGACGCCAACCGGCGGCTGTTCGAGGCGGCCCAGACGATCACCGGGCTGCTGGGCGGCCAGCTCGCCGAGCCGAAGTTCCCGCTGGTCGATACCGGCGGTCCCGTCGGCAGCCCCGGCCGCTGACAGCGGGGGCGGGAGGGCGGCCGACCGCGCCGCCGCCCCGGGGCCGCGCCTCACCGCACCGCGCCGGCGATGGCGCCGGACAGGATCTGGCGCTGGAACAGCATGTAGACGAGGATCACCGGCAGCAGGGCGACGATCAGCCCGGCGCTGATCAGCGGGATCGAGACGTCGTACTGTCCGGAAAGCAGCGCTACGCCGACCATCAGCGTCTTCTTGTCGGATCCGCCCATGATGACGAGCGGCAAGAGCAGGTCGTTCCACATCCAGACGAAGTTCAGGATGGAGAGCGCCGCGATCGCCGGGATCGAGATCGGCAGCAGGATCGAGAACAGGATGCGGATGTCGCCGGCGCCATCGAGGCGCGCTGCCTCGATCAGCTCGTCCGGAATCGCCCGGAAATAGGCCGACAGCAGATAGGTGCCGAGCGGCAGCCCGAAGGCCGCATAGGCGAAGATCAGGCCCTGGTAGGTACCGCCGAAGCCGAGGTCGAGGATCGTCTCGTAGAGCGGATAGATGATCACCTGGCTCGGGATCACCAGCATGGCGATGATGAACAGGAAGATGTAGTTGCCGCCGCGGATCTTCAGCTTGGTGACGGCATAGGCGATGAACAGCGCCGCGACGGTGGAGAGAACAAGCCCGCCCGCCGTGGTGATGATGCTGTTGACCAGCAGCCGGCCGACCTGCATGCGCTGGAAGGTCTCGATGTAGTTGTCGAAGGTGATGTCGGTGACGAAGCCGAGCGGATCGGCGGCGAAATCGGCTCGGCTTTTCAGCGAGTTGATCACCGTGAAGATCAGCGGATAGAGCGTCACCACGGCGAGCACGACGAGGACGCTCGTCACCAGCCAGCGCGTCAGCGCGATGCGGACCGAGGAGATCGTCACCTGCGGGGCGGGGGCGGAGGACTTCATCGGGGCTTGCTCCCTTCCACATACATGCGACGGACGACGAAGGCGGAGACGATGGCGACGAACACGAACAGCGCCATGCCGATCGCCGCGCCCTTGCCGCGATCCATGAACTGGAAGGTTGTCGTGAAGACGAGGAATTCCGGCAGCACGGTCGCCGTGCCCGGCCCGCCCTTGGTCAGCGCGTAGATCAGCGGGAACATCCAGATCAGGATGCCGGAGGTGCACAGCACGGCCCAGTAGCCGATCACCGATTTGAGCAGCGGCATGATGATGTGGAAGAGCAGTTGCCAGAAGCCGGCGCCGTCGAGTTTGGCCGCCTCCACCACTTCCTCGGAGACGGTCGAGAGGCCGGAGAGATAGGTCAGCACGCCGAGGCCGAAGAAGCTCCAGAGCGCGACGGCGGTCAGCGCCAGCAGCGCGCTGGTCGGGCCGTTCAGCCATTCGATGGCGAGCGGCGCCAGGCCGATGGCACGCAGCACCGCATTGAGCGGGCCGTCCGGCGCCAGGATCTGGCGGAACATGATGCCGACGACGATCGGCGCGATCATGTAGGGCAGGAAGAAGGCGGCGCGGAAGAACTTCCAGCCCGGCGTCTTCTGGAACAGGAGGAAGGCCAGCACCAGCGGCAGCACGATCCAGATCGGTAGCGTCGCGAAGGCGATCAGCGCATTGCGGAACGAATCCGCGACGGCAGGGTCGGCCACCATGGCGCGGTAATTGGCTAGGCCGGCGAAGGTCGGGTCCTCGAAGCCGCGCGTCTCCTGCAGGCTGAGCCAGATCGTCCGCACGAGCGGCACCAGCTTGAACAGGATGGCGAGCGCCAGTCCCGGCAGCACGAACAGTATGGCGATGAGCATGTCGCGCCGGATGAAGGGCCTCGCGCGCGCGTCGCCCGCGCCTCTCGCCAGATTGGCCAGCTCAGCCATCGAAACTCCTGCCTGTTGCGGGTTGGGGCGGGGAGGCCTCGTCGGCCTCCCCGCGATCTTGTCGCGAGCGCGGTTGTTACTGGCGCTTGCTCGGGCTCTGCTCGAGCGCGGTCTGCATCCGCGCCGTCCAGTCCTCGATCGACAGGCGGCCGAGCGAGACTTCCTGCCAGCCGCGGGCGAGCGCATCGGCTTCCTGGCCGGAGAGCAGCACGCCGGCATGCAGCGTCGGCTTCTTGATGATCTCGAGGATCTGGGTGAGCGCCTCGGACTTCGGCAGGATCGACGGGTCGACATTCTTGTTGAGCGAGATGCCGCCGGCGACCTTGGTCAGAAGCTCGGCATTCTCCTTGCCGGCCATGAACTTCACGAACTGGAAGGCGGCGTCCTTCTTGTCGCTCCAGGCGGAGACGCCGAAGACCGAGCTTTCGATGCCGGAGAAGCTGCCGGCGAGCGGTGCGTCGGCGACGATGGTCGGCCAGCGCATGGCGCCGAGATTCTCGTCGCCGAGGATCTTGCCGAAGGCGGCCCAGTTGGCGGCGTCCGAGATGATGGTGCCGGCGAAGGCGGCGTTGCCGCTCTGGAAAATGTCGGCGCCGTCCGGCAGCATGGTGATCGAGGGGGCGCTGGAATTGGTCCAGCCCTTCTCGGTGATCGAGGCGAGGCCCTTGAGGACGTTGACCATCTTCGGGTCGGTCCAGGGCATCTTGCCGGCGAGCATGGCGCGCATGTCGTCTTCGGTCAGGTAGTTGCGCGCGACCTCGGGGAAGTTCCAGTAGGCCGGGAAGATGCCGGACAGGCCGATGGCGAGGCAGGTCTTGCCGGCGGCCTTCACCTTCTCGCAAGCGGCGTTCATCTCGTCCCAGGTCTTGGGCGGGTTGGCGGCGTCGAGGCCGGCCTCCGTCAGCACCTTCTTGTTGTAGTACATGACGTTGCCCTGGTAGCCGAAGGGCAGGCCGTAGCAGGCTTGGCTGGTGTCGAAGTTCAGGCAGCCGCCGCTATAGGTAATCAGGTCCTTGCCGGCCTCCAGAACTTCCGGCGGCAGCTGCTCATAGGCGCGGCGGCGATCGAACAGTTCGAGGCCAGCATTGTTCTCCATCACGTCCGGGCCGCTCTTGGTCGTGATGTAGGGGCCCTGGACTTCCGGATAGCGGTCGAACGGCACGGTCTCGAGCTCGACCTTGATGGTCGGGTTCTGCTTCTCGAACTCGGCGACGAGCGCCTTCCAGTAGTCGGCGCCGCCCGGCTCCCAGTTCAGCACGCGGATGGTCGTGACGTCCTGCGCCAGGGCTGCCTGGCCGCCGAGCGCGGTCATCGAGGCGAAGGCGAGGCCGGCGAGCATGCCGCGGACGGAGCGGCCCGAGCGGCCGTTCCCGAATGGTGTTGGCTTCATTGTGTGTCCCTTTCCGTCAGGTTTCTGTCGCACTGCTTCAGGAATTCGGTCCGGTCCGGCCCTGTCGCGGTCGACCGTCGATCGGGTTCGTCGAAAGGCCGCTCGACGCGTCGCCATCGCTGCCGGCAGCAAGCGCCGGGCAGCCGAACGAAGGCGCGATACGAGCGGTCAGCATCCCTGTCACCCCGCCATGGCCGCCGCCCTTGAGACGGGTTTTGTGGGCGGCCATGCGTCAACGCTAGCACAGCGATTTTTCTATTGAAATAGAGATTTCTTATAAGAAACCATTCCGATTGGAGCCGGCAGACGGACGGCAAAGTTCGGGCCGCCGCATCGGATGCGGCAGCCTAAGTGTTTCAGCTCTCAGATGATTTTGATCAGGTGGTCTTCGGCACGACGCCGCCGAGACGGCTCGACGCCAGGCAGGCATCGACGAGTGCCATGGTGCGGATCGAGTCGTGCACATCCGTGTCGAGCACGCTGTCCTCGCCCGCCACATAGCGCTGCAGATTGGACATGACGGCGCCGAATGCGTCCGGCACGCGCTCCCCGACCAGCGGGATCTCCGTCCAATCGCTGCCCTCGACGATGACCTCGAGCTTTTCCGGCACCGGCTTCAGGTAGTCGTGCAGATAGCCGAGATCGAGATGGGCGCAGCCCTTGGTGCCTTCGACGCGGATCGTTGCGTCGATGTGCTTGGGGCCATAATTGTAGGTGTGGTTGAGCGACAGGTTGCAGCGGGCGCGCGCACCATAGTCGAGGATGATGCTGGAGCGCGCATCCTTGAGGTCGGGATAGCGCGGATGCGGCACCGTCTTGGCGTAGACGCTTTCCGGTTCGCCGAGGATCGAACGAATCCAGTCAAGATAATGGATCGAGTGCAGTGGGATCTCGACGGCGTCGAGATGCGGGATGAACGACCACATCTCCCACGGCATGTAGATGGCGAGCCGCACTTCGAGCTCGACGACGTCGCCGAGCAGGCCGCGCCGGACGGCGTCGCGGATCGCCAGCATGGACGGCGTGTAGCGGAGCTGGAAATTGGTCGCCGCGGTGATCTTGCGCGCGTCGATCGCCTCGACGATTTGGCGCGCTGCCGAGAGATTGGCGCCGAGCGGCTTCTGGATCAGCGCGGCGCTGCCGACCGGCAGTTGCTCGACCGCGCCGAGGATGGCGGCCGGCGGCAGAGCGAGGTCGAACACGGTGTCGTCGGTACGCGCGGCGATCGCCGCGGCCAGACTTTCATGCACGACGGGAATATCGAACTCGGCGGCGACGGCGCGCGCCTTATCTAGGTCGAGATCGAAGATGCCGGCGACCGGCAGGCCGATCTTGCGATAGGCGGGCAGATGGGCGCTGGTGACGATGTCACCGGCGCCGATGATCGTGATCGGGCGCGGCCGGGTCGGGAGGGGCCAGGTCTGTTCGAGTTCCAAGCCAGACGTCATGCTCGCCCTCCCAGGCGCCGCCGAACGGGGCCGGCGGGCTTCATTCCAATGATTTATCACTGACGATAGTCGACGTTGATATTTGATACTGGATGGGCAATCCTGTCAACATCGCCGGCGACGTCGCGGCGACACGCAAGCGCATGGCATGAGGAGGATGACGGGATGGCTGGAGCGAATGAAGTCCGGATCGCGGGGCGGGTCGCACTGGAGCATGGCGAGCGCCATGTGCATGCGGCGCGGCGGCTCCGGGCAGCCTTTCCGATGCTGGAATTCGTGCCGCTCGCTGCGGCTTCCACGAGCCTTCCGGTTGTCCGCCTGGTCGAGGATCGCTCGCTCGCCGAGGGTGCCTTCACGCTGACGGTCAAGCCGCGTAACGGCTCCGACGCCGAGATCGTCATCGCGGGTGGCCCCTTCTCCGGCGTCATCTACGGCGCCGAGGAGCTGATCGCGCGCGCCCGCGTGGCAGATGGCGCCGTGCAGGTTCCAGCCGGTGAGCGTCGTGTGGCGCCTGGCCTCGCCTATCGCACCTTCTGGACCTGGGACCATTCGACCAACTGGGAATTGTCGCAGGTCGGCCATCAGGAGATCGGCGTCTTCAATCCCTATGGCAAGCCGCCGTCCGGCTTCCTCGGCGACTATACGCGCTTGGTCGATTTCGCCAGCCGCAACCGCATTCCGTCGGTCGTCATCTACGGCTTCCTGCGCAATACGCATGGCGGCATCGAGGCAGCGCAGGAACTCTGCCGCTATGCGACCGAGCGCGGCGTGCGCATCGTTCCCGGCATCGCCATCGGCTCCTATGGCGGCGTCTACTGGGAGGGCGACCATCCCTACAATCTCGCCACATGGCTGAAGAAGAACCCGCAGCATGCCGCCAGCATGGAGAAGGGCGTCGGCTTCCAGATCGCCGACCTCGACTTCCCGCTCAATTTCCCGCGCTCCGACTACACCATGAGCGCGTGCCCGAGCGCGCCGGAGACGATGGACTGGATGGAGGAGGCGGTCTCCTGGCTCGCCGACACCTTCGAGATCGGTGGCGTCAACATCGAGAGCGGCGACTATGGCGTCTGCGGCTGCGCGCGCTGCGTCGCCCGTCGCAACAACGAGGCCGAGGCCGCCCGCCGCGTCGACGATCACGGCGATTCATGGTCGCACACCGACATGGCCGAGAATTTCCCGCGCCTTTATCGCGCGGCGAAGGCAAAGAAGCCGGACGCCTGGATCTACAGCGAGCTGCAGTGGGACAATCTGTTCGATCCGGTCGCCCATGACGCCCAGCGCAGCATGCCGAAGGGCGCGATCTACCAGCACACCACCAACCGCACCTTCTGGGGCCGGCTGCAGAAGGAACTGACCCGGGCTGATGTCGAGAAGCTGCCGACGCAGCCGAACGTGCTGCGCTGCCAGTTCGCCTGCCAGTGGAACGGCGACCGGCGCACCGAGCGCTATGCCTTCAATGGCCGCGTCTTCGCCGACATGAACAAGTTCTGCGCCGATGTCGGCATGCAGGGCCTGACCGTTTGGGGCGAGCCGTCGCCCTATCATGCGACGGTCGAGCTCTCCTATCTCGCCTTCGCCCGCTTCGGCTACGAGCCGACGCTCTCCTGGGACCGCTTCCTCGCCGAGGACGCGGCGCCGCTGCTCGGCAGTCAGGCCGCGGCCGAACGCTTTATTGAGATTGCCGAGGAGCTAGACGCCAATATCGAACTGCCGGTCGAGCGGCTGCGCGCGCTGCAGGGCGAGGCGCGCGAAGCCTCGCGCCAGAACGACGACGAGGTGTCGCGCCGCTGGCTGAGCCTGGAAGACCAGATCGCCCGCCGCGCCTATATGGGCCGGTAGAGGCTGGCCGCCGGGGGACGGCTCGGCGATCGGAATGAAGAAAGGCCCCGGCGAGGGGAAATCGCCGGGGCCTGCGCGCAGCTTCCTGCCGGGGAGGGGAACGGAACCAAGCCGCGCGCCTCACAGCGCGTCTTCGGGTGAAGACGCGCCGGAGTAGCCTATGCGACGCGCTGCTTGGCCGTGCCGCGCGCCCATTCCGGCAGCCATTCGCCATGCGCCGCCAGCAAATCGTCGACCAGGTGCCAGATCTGGTCGAGGTCGAGCTCGGCCGCCGTGTGCGGGTCCATCATCGCGGCGTGGTAGATGTGCTCGCGGTTCTCCGTCAGCAGCGCCTTCACCGTCAGTTCCTGCACGTTGATGTTGGTGCGCATCAGCGCGGTCAGCTGCGGCGGCAGCTCGCCGATATAGGTCGGCTGGATCCCCGAGGCGTCGACCAGGCAGGGCACTTCCGCCGCGCAATCGGCCGGCAGCGAAGGGATGCAGCCATTGTTGCGGACGTTGCCGTAGATCACCGACGGCTCGCCGGTCCAGATCGAGTTGATGATCTCGGAGGCGTATTCCTTGCTCTGCGAGACCTCGATGCGGTCGGCGGTGCGGTATTCCTCCGCCTGGTTCTTCCAGCGCGCGATCTGCTCGATGCAGCGCTTGGGATATTCGTCGAGCGGGATGCCGAACTTCTCGATCAGGTCCTCGCGGCCTTCCTTGATGAAATAGGGCGTGTACTCGGCGAAATGCTCCGAGCTCTCGGTCACGAAATAGCCGAGCCGCGTCAGCATCTCGTAGCGCACCTTGTTGGGGCAGCGCGGGTTCCAGCCGGGTTTTGGCGCGCGGCCTTCGCGGTAGCCGCGGACGAGGTCGGGGTAGAGATCGCGGTACGAGCCGTCGGCCTGGCGGTGCTCGAACTTCAGGTAGAACGCCATGTGGTTGATGCCGGCGGAACGATAGCGGATTTCCTCGTAGGGAATGTCGAGGTCGTGCGCCAGTTCCATCGCCGTGCCCTGGACGGAGTGGCAAAGGCCGACCTGCTTGATCGTCGGGTATTTCGCCGTGATCGACCAGGTGTTGATCGCCATCGGGTTCACATATTGCAGCATCACGGCGTCCGGGCAGATGGCGAGCATGTCCTCGCAGATCTTCCAGAGATGCGGCACGGTGCGGAGGCCGCGCATGATGCCGCCGACGCCGAGCGTGTCGGCGATGGTCTGGCGCAGGCCGTAGCGCTTCGGCACCTCGAAATCGGTGATCGTGCAGGGGTCGTAGCCGCCGATCTGGAAGGCGACGACGACGAAGTTTGCACCCTGGAGCGCCTTCTTCTGATCCGTGTAGGTTTCGACCTTGGCGGGAACGTCGAGCGTGGAGGCGATCTTGCGGACGACGATGGCGCTTTCTTCGAGGCGCTGCGGGTTGATGTCCATCAGCGCGATCGTCGCGCCGGCAAGGGCCGGACGCTGCAGCACGTCGCCGACGATGTTCTTCATGAACACGGTCGAGCCGGCGCCGATGAAGGTGATCCTGGGATTGGCAGTCATGGGGAGAAGCTCCGGTAGTAAGATTAGGCGGCTATTTCAAACGCGGCGCGGACGAGGCGGGCCGTGTATGCGTTTTGCGGTCGGGTGAGCACCTCGCTGACCGGTCCCTGTTCGACGATCCTGCCGTGCTGCATGACGATGACGCGGTGGCAGAGCGCGCGAACGACCTTCAGGTCGTGCGAGATGAACAGGTAGGAGAGGCCCTTT
Source organism: Kaistia granuli DSM 23481 (assembly GCF_000380505.1). Taxonomy (GTDB): domain Bacteria; phylum Pseudomonadota; class Alphaproteobacteria; order Rhizobiales; family Kaistiaceae; genus Kaistia; species Kaistia granuli. The sequence goes on from NZ_AQYH01000007.1 coordinate 271,098, forward strand.
TCGTCCTGCAGCTTGCGCAGGAGATCGATGATCTGCGCCTGCACGGAGAGGTCGAGCGCCGAGGTTGGCTCGTCGAGCAGGATGAATTCCGGCTCCAGCGCGATGGCGCGGGCGATGGCGATGCGCTGGCGTTGGCCGCCGGAGAATTCGTGCGGGAAGCGCGACAGGATGCTGTCGGGCATGCCGGCGTCGCGCAGCGCCTTGCGGACCCGTTCGAGCCGGTCGCGACGATCGGCGCCGATGTCGTTGACAACAAGCCCTTCCTCGATGATCTGGCCGATCGACATGCGCGGGTTCAGCGACGAGAACGGGTCCTGGAAGACGATCTGCATGCGCGAGCGCAGCGGCCGCATCGCCTTGCGGTCCTTGTCGTGGATCGGTTCGCCGTCGAACAGGATCTCGCCGGTCGAATGCTGGATCAGCCGGATCAGCGCCTGGCCGAAGGTGGTCTTGCCGGAACCGCTCTCGCCGACTATGCCGAGCGTCTCGTGCCGGCGCAGGTCGAGGCTGAGATTGTCGCAGGCGAGCAGCTCGAAATAGTCGGGCTTGAACAACCCGCCGCGCTTCAGCGTGTAGGCGACGCGGACATTGCGCCCTTCCAGGATGACGGAGGTGCCTTCCGGCAGCGGATTGGCGGATCCCTTCGGCTCGGAAGCGAGCAGGTGGCGGGTATAGGCGTGGCGCGGATTCTGGAACAGCGCCTCGGTGACGTTGTGCTCCTTCACTTCGCCATTCTGCATCACATAGACATAGTCGGAGAACTGCCGGACGATCGTCAGGTCATGGGTGATCAGGATCACCGCCATGCCGTAGCGCTTCTGCAGATCCTTGATCAGATTGAGGATCTGCGCCTGCACGGTGACGTCGAGGGCGGTGGTCGGCTCGTCGGCGATCAGGATGTCGGGCCGGTTGGCAAGCGCCATGGCGATCATCACGCGCTGGCGCTGGCCGCCGGAAAGCTGGTGCGGATACTGCTTGATCCGCGCTTCCGGGTCGGGGATCTGCACTTCCTTCAGCAACTCCAGAACCCGCGCGCGCGCGTCGGCGCGGCTGATCTTGTTGTGCAGGTGCAGCACCTCGGCGATCTGCTGGCCGATCGTGTAGACCGGGTTCAGCGAGCTCATCGGCTCCTGGAAGATCATCGAGAAGCGGTTGCCGCGCAGCTTTCGCTTCTGCGCGTCGCTGAAGGCGAGCACGTTCTGGCCCTCGAACAGGATGCGGGCGTTCTTCGCCACCGTCGCCCGCTTCGACAACAGCCCCATGACGGTGCGCGCCGTCACCGACTTGCCGGAGCCGCTCTCGCCCACCACGGCGATGGTCTCGCCCTTGTGCAGCTGGAACGAGACGTCGCGGACGGCGTCGACGGTGCCACCCTCGACCTTGAAGGTGACGGCGACGCCGCGGGCGTCGAGGATCAGCTCGCGGCCATGCGCGTTCAGATCATAGCGCTCGGTCGGGGCGAATTCGCTTCGTGTGTCGGCCATGCTCGATCCGCCGTTCAATAAGGGTCGATCGCGTCGCGCAGACCATCGCCGAGCGCGTTGAACGCGAAGACGGTGATCAGCACGAAGACGACGGGGGAGAGGATCCACGGATAGGAGCCGATCACCGAGAAGGCGCCGGTATCCTGCAGCATCAGGCCCCAGGAGATCAGCGGCGGCTTCACGGCGAAGCCGAGGAATCCGAGGAAGGATTCGAGCAGCACGATGGTCGGGATGGCAAGCGTCACGCCGACGATCACATGGCTCATCACATTGGGCAGGATGTGGCGGAAGATGATGCGGCCGTCGCCGGCGCCCACCGCCATGGCGGCGCGCACATATTCGATCCTGGCCAGCGCCAGCGTCTTGCCGCGCACCTCGCGCGACAGCTGCGCCCAGCCGAGCGCCGCCATCACGCCGATGACGAAGGCAATGAACACGTTCGAAGGCGCGGTGATCGGGATCAACGAGGTCAGCGCGAGGTAGAGCGGCAATTGCGGGAAGGCGAGGACGAGATCGACGAAGCGCTGCACCCAGGCGTCGATCCGGCCGCCCAGATAGCCGGAGGTGATGCCGACCGTGGTGCCGACCGTCGTCGTGATCATGACGACGATCAGCGCGATGGTGAGCGAGATCCGCGATCCGACGATGCCGCGGGAAAGAATGTCGCGACCGAACTTGTCGGTACCGAGCAGATGGATCGGCGCGCCGTCGCGCGAGCCGAACAGGTGGATATTGCTCGGGATCAGCCAGAGCAGCTTGTACGGATAGCCGCGCACGAACAGAGCCAGCTCGTGCGGGTTTTCCAGATCGGGGCCGTTCATCGGCTGGAACGTTACCGGGTCGAGCTCGTCGGTCTCGACGATCGGATAGATGCGCGGGATGAAGGTGAACGAACCGTCGGCCTTGAAGAAGGAGATGTGGTCTGGCGGCGCGAAGCCGATGCCGTTGGCGCGCGGATCGACGGGCGCGAAGAAGTCGGCGAACAGCGCCATGACCAGCAGGCCGATGACCATGACGAGGCCGATCATGCCCATGACCGAGCGGCGGAAGCGCCGCCAGACCAGGGCGAAATAGCCTTCATTGCCATGGGCGAAGCGGGCATTGGGAACGAGCGGTGCGGCCGGATGGGCGGGCGGCAGCGTCGAGACGGAATCGGAGCGATCGGTCATGAATTGCCTCCACCCAGCCGGACGCGCGGATCGAGCAGCGCCAGCAGCATGTCGGCGATGATGTTGCCGATGATCAGGGTTGTCGCGAGCACCAGCATGAAGGTCGCGGTGACATAGACGTCGCCGACGGCCATCGAGCCGACGATGGCGGGACCGACGGTGGCGAGCGAGAAGACGATCGCCACCTCGATCTCGCCGGTCAGCATGTAGGGCAGGACGACGCCCTGATACATGACGAGCGGGTGCAGCGCGTTCGGCACGGCGTGGCGCATGATCACCTGCGATTCCGGCAGGCCTTTCGCACGCGCCGTCTCGACATACTGGGCGTTGAGCGTATCGAGCAGGTTGCCGCGCATGACGCGCATGTTGTAGGCGAGGCCGCCGAAGGTGGCGATCGCCACCACGGGCCAGATATGCTTCACCAGGTCGACGAACTTTGCCCAGGACCAGGGCGCGCCGCCATATTGCGGCGAGAAGAAGCTGCCGATCTCCTGCACGTTCAGTTTGAACGCCAGCAGGTAGACGATGATGATCGCGATCAGGAAGCGCGGCACCGTCATGCCGAGGAACGACACGAAGGAGAGCGCCGTGTCGATCCAGCTGTACTGGCGGGTCGCGGCGATGATGCCGAAGGCGATGCCGAACATCGAGGCCAGCACGTGGCAGGTCAGCGCCAGCAGCAGCGTGCGCGGCAGTCGCTCGGCCACCACCGTGGAAACAGGCTTGTTGTAGAAGTAGCTGTCGCCAAAATCGAAGCGGGTGACGATCCCCCAGATCCAGTTGAAGTACTGGATGATGATCGGATCGTTGAGCCCATGTGCCTGGCGGTAGGCATCGGCCTGCGCCTCGGCGACAGCAGCGGAAGCGCCGCCCTGGTTCATGAGCTGGGCGCGGATGAAATCGCCATAGTCGCCGGGCGGCGCCTGGATGATGGCGAAGGTGACGATGCTCAGGATGAGCAGCACCGGTATCGCCGAGAGGATCCGCATCGTCAGGAAACGTAGCATCGGGCAGCAGGTCCTTGCGTTGGCTCTTCGAGGGCGGCGCGCTCGCGGGAGCCGCCGCCCTGTCGTTCCGTCGTGCCCGCTTGGCGCGGGACCGGACGCCGTCTCGGTCCCGTCGTTCCGGCCAGGGCGTCAACCCTGGCCGGTTTCGACGGGGACCGGGCGAAGATCAGCCCTTGATCGGGCCGCCCTTGGCGCCGGGTGCGCTCGGCAAGGTCTCCGGGAAGAGCTCGTAATTGCCCTGCTGGTCGGCCGGCACGAACACCCGCTCGCGGATGATGCTGTCCTCGGCCCAGTTGAACAGGTTGATCGGAACTCCCTTCGGGATGTTGGCGAAGCGCTTGTTGATGATCAGGGCACCCGGATACTGGGTCAGGCCGATGCCGTAGACGTTGTCGGTGTAGATCTTCTGGAACGTCTTCATCAGTTCCTTGCGCTCGGCATTGTCGCTCGAGGCAATGAACTTGTTGACGACATCGACCAACTCCTGCTCGAACGGCAGCAGATCGACCTTGTCGTCCTTGCCGGCGCGGTGGAACCAGCTGGTCTTCGGACCGACCGGGGCCAGGTTGACGGTCTTCTGCACGACGGAGGTCAGGTCTTCCTGGTTGCGGAAAATCAGCCAGTCGAACTGGCCGCCCTGCTGCAGCGCGTCGCGCTGCTTGCCCTCGACCTGGTTCAGCAGGACGCGGATGCCGAGCGGCTCCATCATGGCGACGACACCGTCGGCCAGGCTCTTGTCGGTCTGGTAGTCGGAATTGACCAGCAGGGTGACTTCGACATTCTTGCCGCCCGCCGTTCCGGCCGGGAAGTTGACGAGGCCGTCGCCGTCCGTATCGGTCAGACCGGCCAGCGCGAGCTCGGCCTTGGCGCCTTCGAGGTCGAAGGGATAGTAGGCGGTCGATTCCTTGTCGTAATAGGTGGTGCCGGAATAGATGCCGCCCGGATAGATGGTCGTGAACGGACCCTTGACCAGCGATTCACCCAGCCGCTTGCGGTCGATCGCCGAGGTGACGGCCTTGCGGAAGTGCTCGTTGCGGTTCAGCTCGCGCACCGCCTGGCCGCGCTCGTCCGGTTCGCCCCAGCCATTGGCCGAGAGGTTCGGGTAGAGCGAGTAGCCGATGATCCGGGGCCCGAATTCGAGGCGGGCCGGGGCGTCGGGGCTGGCCGAGCGCTTCAGCGCCTCGACGAAGCTCTCCGGCTGCTCGAGATTGGAGAAGTCAGCCGATCCGGCCACCGTCTGCACGTCGCGGTCGGCCCAGGTCGAGAGCTTGTAGTGCATCTCGTTCAGGTAGGGCAGCTGGTTGCCGGCCTCGTCGACCTTCCAATAGTAGGGATTGCGGCGCAGCACGATGATGTCGTCCGCGCGATACTCGACCGGGGCCCAGGCGCCCATCACCGGGATGTTCATGTATTCCGGCGGGAAGGCGTTCTTGTACTGCTCGTAGGTGTTCTTCGAATATTTCGGATGCTGCGGCTTCAGGATGTGCGCCGGGCCGGGGCAGAACGTGCCATAGGCCATCTGATAGAGATACTGCTTCGGGAAGGCCTCCTTGAAGGTCCAGATCAGCGTGTAGTCGCCCTCGGCGGTGAGGGTCGTGCCATCACCGAACGAGCCGGGCGCGGCGCCGTTCAGCGGCGTGACATTCGGATCGTTTACGTTGTCTTCCCAGTAGAAGATCGCGTCGGCGGTGGTGAAGGGCTGGCCGTCCGACCATTTTGCCCCTTCGATCAGGTGCATGGTCAGGGTGTGGCCGTCTTCCGACCATTCCCAGCTCTTGGCGAGGTTTGGCAGCGGCTGCAGCTCGTCGGCCTTGATCTGGAACAGCGGACCCGAGCGCGTCAGGCATTCCGACATGCCGATATCGATGCCGCCCCAGCCCTGGGTCTGGCCGGCAGTATAGTTCCAGCCTTCCGGTCGGCCACCGATGACGTGGCGGATCGTGTCGCCATAGACGCCGATGCCGTCGACGGTGTTGCCCTTCTTGTAGACCATCGGCTCCTTGGGGAGGCGGTCCTTGACGGCGGGCAGCTTGCCGGTCGCGACGAAGTTCTTCGTGACCCAGTCGGGCTCGTGATATTCGGGCAGCGCCTTGAATTCGAGGATGTCGGCGGCGCCGACATAGTTGATCTGGCCCTGGGCATCGAATTTCGGCGGATCGGGCGGCGCGACCGGCGGCTTCACCTGGGCGAGCGCCGCCGTGACGGAAACGCCGAGCAGCAGGCTGGCTGCGCTGACGGCCAATACGGACTTCTTCATGTTACCTCCCCTTGGATCGGTGTCGGCGCGACGGCGCCTTCACCAGGTCTGCCTTTCACTTCCCTGCGGCAGCTCCCCGAACGCCTTGTCTCGGGTCTGTCGGGCTCTGCCGATCCGGCATGGCGGCTCCTCCCGCCATGCTGGATCCGTTCGTCGGGGCCGCCGCTACTCTGCGGCCTCGGCCTTTTCCTTGGCCCGCTCGGCGCGGACCGTCTCGATGCCGCGCACCTCGCGCCGCGCCGCGCCCTGCCAGTCGCGCGTGGCGACCGTCTTGTTGGCGAGGCGCTCCTTGGCGCCGTCGATGGCGTGGGCGTATTGTGGCAGCCAGCGCGCCTGGGCGACGACCATCTCGTCGACCATCTGCCAGACCTCCTCCGGCGAGCAGATGGCGCCGACCAGCGGGTCGTGCAGCACGGCGAGCTTCAAGAGGTCGAGGTCGCCGGTGACGGCGGCGTGCACGGCCATGCGCTGGACGTTGATCGACGACACGCAGGTGGCGGCGCAGGCTTCCGGCAGCTGGATGCCGGCCGCCATGTTGAGGCCGAAGCGGTCGACGAAGCCGGTCGATTCGATGATCGCGTCTTCCGGCAGATTGGCAATGATGCCGCGGTTCTTGACGTTGAAATGGCCGCGATAGACGCGCCCGGTCTCCAGCGCCTCGATGATGTGGCTGGCATGCTCGTTCGAGCGCTTCTTCGGATCGAGCGGCTTGCCGGCGTCTTCCAGGAATTTCGGGAAGTCGGTCTCGAACCAGTTGCGCGTCTCGGTCGAGTGGCGCAGATAGCCGCCGGTCTCGCCGTGGATCCAGTTCGACATGTCGATCCAGCGGCCGATTTCCTCCGGCCGCTTGCGGTACCAGGGCAGGTACTCCGACAGATGGCCGTTGCTCTCGGTCGAATAGAAGCCGAAGCGCTTCAGGACGTCGATGCGGACCTTTTCCTGCTGCGAATAGACGGGATGGCGCTCGAAGGCGGCGATCAGCTCGTCCTTGCCGATCTTGCGGCCGCGGAAGCGGATGTCGACGAACCAGGTCTGGTGGTTGATGCCCGAGCAGATGAATTCGAGCTCGCTCTCGTCGGTGGCGCCCAGCACCTCGGCGATCTGCTCGCCGCCATGCTGTACGCCATGGCAGAGGCCGATCGTGTCGACCTTGCCGTATTCGATCGCCGCCCAGGTGTTCATCGCCATCGGGTTGGCATAGTTCAGGAAGCGGGCGCCGGGGGCCGCGACTTCGCGGATATCCTTGCAGAAATCCAGGATGACCGGGATGTTGCGCTGGCCGTAGAGGATGCCGCCCGCGCAGATCGTGTCGCCGACGCACTGGTCAACGCCGTATTTGAGCGGAATGCGGATGTCGTCGGCATAGGCCTCAAGGCCGCCGACGCGGACGCAGCTGATGACATAGCGCGCGCCGGCGAGTGCCTCGCGCCGATCCGTCGTCGCCGTGATCCTGGTCGGCAGCTTGTTCGCCGCGACCATGCGGTCGAGGATCTGGTGGACCATGGAGAGATTGTGTTCGCTGATGTCGGTCAGCGCGAACTCGACCTCGCGCAGTTCCGGCACGGCGAGGATGTCGGAGACCAGCTTCTTGGTGAAGCCGACGCTGCCGGCGCCGATGATGGCAATCTTGAAACTAGACATGACGGTTCTGGGGTCCCTCGGAGGCGGTCGTCGCGCGCAGGGCGCGGTTCCAGGCGGCGCATTCCGGTCGGTCGGCCATTGTCGGGGCGATGCCGTGGATCGGGCGGGGCAATGGCAGCCTTGGGTGGTATTTGCTCATCCAGCTGCTCTTTCTTGTCGCCCAGTTGCTCTGCGCGAGGCTAGTATGCGCAAGGCTCTCAAGCGATCCAGAGAGATTTTGTGCTTTCGTGGGTAATTCTGTGCTCGACAAACTCGCCCGCCGCGCGCCGGTGATGAAGACCGTGTCGCTGCCGCGCGGCCGCCATCGCCTGCATACGATGCCGACCAGCACCGGCTATGAGGTGCGGACGGATACGACCTATGCCTGGGACGGCAGAAGGCGAGGCCAGACGCCGTTCACGGTGCTCCAGCACACGGTTTCCGGCGTCGGCCGGCTGCGCTACGACCGCCGCAATTATCGCCTCACGGCGGGCGAGACCATGCTCGTCCTGGTGCCGCACAATCATCGCTACTGGGTCGAGCAGGGGGATCGCTGGGAGTTCTTCTGGATCTCGATGAACGGCCAGGAGGCGCTTCGCATCCACCGCTCGATCCTGGCGGCGACCGGGCCGGTGTTCCGGCTTCGGCCCGATACGATCGAGCATCTCGCCGATTGCAGCCTTCGTCTGATCGACGGCGGCGGCGAGACGCCGGGAGCGGCCTCGGCCATCGCCTATGAGGCGGCTGCGGCGCTCTATGACGACGTGTTCGGACCGCATGGCGACATGCGCGCCGAGGATGGCGCCATCCAGCGCGTCGTCGACCATATCCTCGCCAATCTCGACAAGCCGCTCTCGGTGCCTGATCTCGCCGAGGTGTCCGGTTTCAGTCGGGCGCATTTCTCGCGCATGTTCACGGCGAGCGAGGGCATGCCGCCGGCCGAATTCGTTCTGCAGGAGCGGATGCGGCGCGCGGCGAGGCTGCTCGCCGGCCAGCAGGTGCTCTCGGTCAAGGAGGTCGCCGTGCTGTCGGGCTTCGACGATTCGAACTATTTCGCCAAGGTGTTCCGCCGCTTCTTCGGCACCAGCCCGACCGAATTCCGCACCACCGGCATGTATGCGAGCGCGAGCTGACGGGGCGGCGCGGAATTTCCACAACCGCGGAACCGCGCCGCCGCTTCGGAATGCGCCGGGGTCGCCGATTCGTGAACTGTCAACCAGCATCTACATGTTGACGTTTTGGCGCCTAGGGCGTCTACATCTGCGTGTCGAGGTTCTCTTGAGTCGCAAGGCTCAAGGGCTAGAGGGAATGCCGGGACGCCCCATGGGGTGATGCCGGAGCTGCCCCCGCAACTGTGAACGGCGAGTATCTGTCCGGAGAGACCACTGGGACCGAAAGGCCCTGGGAAGGTGGGCAGAGCGACGACCCGTGAGCCAGGAAACCTGCCCCGACAGAATGAAAACGTCCTCGGGCGGGGTGTCCCGGTGGAGCGCTGGTTTCGTGCGGCCTTTTTCAGCGCCGTTCGTCGTCCTGTCCGCTTCCGCTCGGCCTTTGCTCCCAACATTTGGGCTGAAGCCGATGTCTCAAACGATCGATCTGGACCGCAGCGTGCCGGTCGCCTCCCATCCTTCGCTGGCGCCGGCTTCCGTGCCGCCCAAGGCGTCCGCCGCCGTTCCGTCCTTCCATGTCATCCGCCGCAACGGCTCGGTGTCGGATTTCGACGCCGCCAAGATCGCCGTCGCGGTCACCAAGGCGTTCCTCGCCGTCGAGGGCACGGGAGCTGCCGCCTCGCGCCGCGTGCACGAGATCGTCGCCGACCTGACCGCCCAGATCGTCAGCGCCCTGACGCGCCGCGTCGGTTCCGACCGCGCGCTCCACATCGAGGACGTGCAGGACCAGGTCGAGCTGGCGCTGATGCGCGGCGAGCACCACAAGGTCGCCCGCGCCTATGTGCTCTATCGCGAGGAGCGCGCCCGCGCCCGCCGCGCCAGCGAGCCGGTCGTCGTCAGCGGCGCGTCGCATCTCAACGTCCGTGGCGCCGACGGCGTCCTTCGTCCGCTCGACGAGCGTCGCCTGCAGCTCGTCGTCGACGAGGCCTGCGCCGGCCTCGCCGATGTCGATGCGAGTGCGATCCTGGCCGAGACCCGCCGCAACCTCTATGACGGTATCTCGCTGGCCGAGCTGGCGCTGGCGCCGGTGATGGCGGCGCGCACGCTGGTCGAGAGCGAACCCAATTATGCCTTCGTCAGCGCCCGTCTGCTGCTCGACATGCTGCGCGCCGAGGCCGTCTCTTTCGTGCAGGGCGTCACCGTCCAGCCGACCCAGAGTGAAATGGCCGAGCGCTATGCCGAGTATTTCCCGGCCTTCATCCGCGTGGGCATCGAGCATGAGCTGGTCGATGGCGAGCTTGGCCGTTACGACCTCGCCCGCCTCGCGGCGGCGCTAAAGCCGGAGCGCGACCTCGACTTCCAGTTCCTCGGCCTGCAGACGCTGTACGATCGCTATTTCCTGCAGACCGGCGGCACCCGCATCGAGCTGCCGCAGGCCTTCTTCATGCGCGTCGCCATGGGTCTGGCGCTGCGCGAGATCGACCGCGAGGCGCGGGCGATCGAGTTCTACGACCTGTTGTCGTCCTTCGACTTCATGGCCTCGACGCCGACCCTGTTCAACTCCGGCACGCTTCGGCCGCAGCTCTCTTCCTGCTTCCTGACCACGGTGCCGGACGATCTCGACGGCATCTTCAAGTCGGTCAAGGACAACGCGCTGCTCGCCAAATATTCCGGCGGCCTCGGTAATGATTGGACGCGGGTGCGCGGCCTCGGCGCCCACATCAAGGGCACCAATGGTGAGAGCCAGGGCGTGGTGCCGTTCCTGAAGGTGGCGAACGATACGGCGATCGCCGTCAACCAGGGCGGCAAGCGTAAGGGCGCCGTCTGCGCCTATCTCGAGACCTGGCATGTCGACATCGAGGAATTCCTCGACCTCCGCAAGAACACGGGTGACGACCGCCGCCGCACGCATGACATGAACACGGCCAACTGGGTGCCGGACCTGTTCATGCAGCGCGTCGCCGAGGATGGCCCCTGGACGCTGTTCTCGCCCGACGAGACGCCGGACCTGCACGATCTCTACGGCCCCGCCTTCCAGCTCGCCTATGAGGGCTATGAGGCGAAGGCGAAGCGCGGCGAGCTGCGCGTGCACAAGGAGGTCAAGGCGACCGATCTGTGGCGTCGCATGCTGACCATGCTGTTCGAGACCGGCCATCCCTGGATCACCTTCAAGGATCCCTGCAACATCCGCTCGCCGCAGCGCCATGCCGGTGTCGTGCATTCGTCCAATCTCTGCACCGAGATCACGCTCAACACGTCGAATGACGAGGTCGCCGTCTGCAATCTCGGCTCGATCAACCTCGCCCATCACATCGTGGCGGACGGGCTCGATCTCGACCGGCTGGCGCGCACCGTCCAGACGGCGATGCGGATGCTCGACAACGTCATCGACATCAATTTCTACACGATCCCCGAGGCGCGCCGTTCCAATCTGCGCCACCGTCCGGTCGGCCTCGGCCTGATGGGCTTCCAGGACGCGCTGCAGGCGCTGCGCATTCCCTATGCCTCGGAAGCCGCCGTCCGCTTCGCTGACGAGAGCATGGAGGCGATCTCCTTCCACGCCATCTCGGCCTCGACCGATCTCGCCGCCGAGCGCGGCCGCTATCCGAGTTTTGATGGCTCGCTCTGGTCGCAGGGCATTCTGCCGATCGACTCGGTCGAGCTGCTGGCCGAAGCGCGCGGCGGCCTCGATCTCGACCGCTCGACCGTGCTCGACTGGGAAGGCCTGCGCGAGCGGGTGAAGACCATCGGCATGCGTAACTCCAACACCATGGCGATCGCGCCGACGGCGACGATCTCCAACATCTGCGGCGTCGCGCAGTCGATCGAGCCGGCCTACCAGAACCTCTACGTCAAATCGAACATGTCGGGCGACTTCACCGTGGTGAACGCGGCGCTGGTGCATGACCTCAAGGCGCGCGGGCTCTGGGACGAGGTCATGGTCTCCGACCTGAAATACTTCGACGGCAGCATCGGCCCGATCGACCGCATCCCGGACGATCTCAAGGCGCTCTACGCAACCGCCTTTGAGATCGATAGCGCCTGGCTGATCGAGGCGGCGGCGCGGCGGCAGAAATGGATCGACCAGGCGCAGTCGCTCAACCTCTACATCGCCAATCCCTCGGGCAAGAAGCTCGACGCGCTGTATCGCCTCGCCTGGCAGCGCGGCCTGAAGACGACCTACTACCTGCGCTCGCGCTCGGCGACGCATGTCGAGAAGTCGACGCTGAAGGGCACCGACGGCAAGCTCAACGCGGTTTCGGCCGTGATTGCCACGGCGCCGGCGGCCGTGCCGATCGTCGTGCCGGCGGCGCTCAAGCCGGCTCCGGCGCCGATCGCGATCCCGATCGGCGAGGCCTGGGGTCAGGCCTGCTCGATCGACGATCCCGACTGCGAAGCCTGCCAGTAGGGGCGGTTTTGTGAGGGTAGCACTGCGCTTCACCTCTCCCTGAGGGAGAGGTCGGACGCAGGTCCGGGTGAGGGTTTACGGCCTCACCCGGAGAATTCCCGAAACCCTCACCCGCCGGCTTCGCCGTCGACCTCTCCCTCAGGGAGAGGTGAAGAAGAATGTTTTGGTCGCTTCCTTGGGAACGCGCCACCCGACTTCAAAGGAGTTGACCATGCTCGACTGGTCCGAACCGAAATTCGCCGCCACCATCGGCGCCCATGTCTCCTCCGGCAACAATGCTTCCGCCGGCAAGGATGCGCCCGCAGCCGACGCCACCGGTCTTGGAACGATTGACCGCGCCGGCGGCCGTGTTTCCGTCGACGACAAGGCGATGATCAATTGCCGCGCCGACGTGAACCAGCTGCTGCCGCTCAAATATCGCTGGGCCTGGGAAAAGTACCTCGCCGGCTGCAACAATCACTGGATGCCGACCGAGGTCTCGATGCAGGCCGACATCGCGCTCTGGAAGTCGAAGGACGGGCTGACCGAGGACGAGCGCCGCGCCATCAAGCGCAATCTCGGCTTCTTTGCCGCCTCAGAGTCGCTTGTGGCCAACAACATCGTGCTGGCGATCTACCGCCATCTGACCAACCCCGAATGCCGGCAGTACCTGCTGCGCCAGGCGTTCGAGGAAGCGGTGCACACGCATACCTTCCAGTACATCGTCGAAAGCCTCGGCCTCGACGAGGGCGAGCTGTTCAACATGTACCGGGAAGTGCCGTCGATCACCGACAAGGCGGCTTGGGCGCTGAAGCACACCCAGCATCTCGACGACCCGGATTTCAAGACCGGCACGCCCGAGACCGACCAGGCGTTTCTGCGCGACCTCGTCGCCTTCTATGTGATCTTCGAGGGCATGTGGTTCTACACCGGCTTCGCGCAGATCCTGTCGCTCGGCCGCCGCAACAAGATGGTCGGCATCGCCGAGCAGTATCAGTACATCCTGCGCGACGAGTCGATCCACCTGAACTTCGGCATCGACGTCATCAACCAGATCAAGGCGGAAAACCCGCATCTCTGGACGGCCGAATTCCAGGACGAGCTGCGCACGATGATCCGCGAGGCGGCGGAACTCGAGGCTGCCTACAGCCTCGATACAATGCCGCGCGGCTTCCTCGGCCTGAATGCGGCGCTTTGCGCGAGCTACATGCACTTCATCGCCAACCGCCGCTGCGCGCAGCTGGGTCTGGCGCCGGTGTTCCCGGAGACGGAGAACCCGTTCCCGTGGATGTCGGAGGCGATGGACCTCAAGAAGGAAAAGAACTTCTTCGAGACGCGCGTGATCGAATACCAGAACGGCGGCGCGCTCGCCTGGGACTGAGTGGAAGCCCGGCGGGATGCGGTGCGTCCCGCCGGGCGAGCCTCGGCGGCGTGGTGAATTGGTTGACGCGGCGAAGGGCTCCAAGCAGACTTCGCTATCGCTCAGGCTGGAGGATCGTCTTGGAAGATATTGCCGAAATAGAGAACTGCGAACAGCAACTGCGCGCCGCTATGCTGCTCAGTGATGTGGCGCAGCTTGATCGCCTTCTGAGCGATGGGCTTATTTTCGTCAATCAGGATGGAGCCCGCCTCACCAAGGCGGATGATATTGCCACGCATCGATCAGGTCTGCTTGCGATCACGGCGCTCTCGGAACCAGGTGACCGTGTCATCCAAAGGTTTGGGGATACTGCGATCGTCTGCCTGACCACTGAGGTCTCCGGCACATATGCTGACCAGCAATTTGGCGCCACCTTGGCCTACTCGCGCGTATGGCATCGCACGGATGGGCGCTGGCAAGTTGTACTCGGGCACTGTTCTGCTGTCGGTTCAGCAGGCCAGATTGTTGACGCAGCGTAGGCTGCTTCTGGCCCATACCGGCTACGACGCAACGCAATCCGTGCCGATCTCAGGCGCCGTGGCATGGAGGTCGTCATCCCGGGGCGATCAAACCGCCGCGTGACGATCGAGCATGACCAGGCGCTCGATAATCAATGGCGCTATCCCTACCCGATACGACCAGCCCCGGCCAACTTCCTTGGGCATGTCCACATCGCCATAGCTAGATGCTGGATCAACCTCGTCGACGGCGCCTAGCCTTGCTGCGCTGGGGAATTCGGCTGCTCCAGGCGGGCCGCGGCCTCTGCCCGTTCCGTCGCGGCGGCGTGGGCGAGGTCTCGTTCGGCGAGATTGAGGATGGCGTCGACCGCCTTGCGGGCGCCGTTGGTGTCGCGCAGGCGCAGCGCCTCGACGAGCGAGTGATGCGCCACGATCGCGTCCTTGTAGTCCGCCACGGCCCGGGCCGATGCGCCGAGGGCGCGATGCAGGGCGGCGTGGATCAGCCCGTAGAGCTGCGCGAAGACGCGGTTGTGGCTCGCCTTCAAAAGCACCGTGTGGAAGACGACGTCGGCCTCGGTGAAGGCGGTGTAGTCCTCGGCCGCCGCCATGCGCTGCCAGGCATGGTCGAGATCGGCGATTTCCTGTGCCGAAGCGCGGGTTGCGGCGAGTTCGGCCGCCGCCGGCTCGATCGCCCGGCGCGCCTCGAGCACTGATTTGAGTAGCGCCTCGTCGAGAAAATCGCTGCCCATCCATTCAATGATGTCGGGGTCGAGGAGGTTCCAGTCCTCCTTGTCGCGCACGACGGTGCCAACGCGCGGCCGGCCGCGCACCAGTCCCTTCGATTCCAGAACCTTTAGCGCCTCGCGGATCACCGTCCGGCTGACGCCGAACTCGGCGCAGAGGTCGTTTTCGCGGGGGAGATTGGTGTTGGGTGGGAAGCGGCCGGAAGCGATGGAGCGCGCCAGCGTGGCGATGATTTCCTTCTGGACGCGCGGTTTCGCGCGGCGCGGCGGCGCGGAACCGACAGCGGCGTCCTTTGGGGGCGCTTTCAACGTATAGGTCTCGCTTGTCATCACACTCGGCTTGGGCGTCGCGGGAACGCGCGTCGGACCTAAAGCCAATCCCATGCGCTCGCGCCGGGATCAAGGGTGTAATCCCAATCTCAATTAATCATACAACGTCGTTGACGGGTATGATCATTCGAAATATGGATCTGACACTGCCGCTACATGCGGTGGGCAGTTTATCTCGTGGGAGTGAGACAATGCGCCTTTGGAAGAGTGCCGTCATGGCGGGTGCCGCCGTGATGATCGCCCTGTCGTCGGCCTATGCCGCGGACGTCAAGATCGGCTTCGTCGTCAAGCAGCCGGAAGAGCCCTGGTTCCAGGACGAATGGAAGTTCGCCGAGATCGCGGCCAAGGAGAAGGGCTTCACGCTGGTGAAGATCGCCGCCGAAGACGGCGAGAAGGTCCAGTCGGCGATCGACAATCTTGGCGCCCAGGGCGCGCAGGGCTTCATCGTCTGCACCCCCGACGTCAAGCTCGGCCCCGGCATCGTCGCCAAGGCCGCCGCCAACAATCTGAAGCTGATGACCGTCGATGATCGTCTCGTCGACGCGGCCGGCAATCCGCTCGAGGACGTGCCGCATATGGGCATTTCCGCCACCAAGATCGGCGAAGCCGTCGGCGAGGCGATCGCCGCCGAGATCAAGAAGCGCGGCTGGGACATGAAGACGGTCGGCGCGATCCGCGTCTCCTACGACCAGCTGCCGACCGCCGTCGATCGCGTCGAAGGCACCATCGCGGCCCTGAAGGCTGCCGGCTTCCCGGCCGAGAACATCTTCGATGCGCCGCAGGCCAAGACTGACACGGAAGCAGCCTTGAACGCTGCCACCGTGGTGCTCAACAAGCATGCCGACATCAAGAACTGGGTTGCCTTCGGCCTGAACGACGAAGCCGCCCTCGGCGCCGTGCGCGCCACGGAAAGCGTCGGCATTCCGGCAGCCAACGTCATCGCCATCGGCATCGGCGGCGCTGAATCGGCGATCAACGAGTTCAAGAAGGCGGATGCGACCGGCTTCGTCGGCACGGTGATCATCTCGCCGAAGCGTCACGGCTATGAGACGGCGCTCAACATGTATGAGTGGATCGCCAACGACAAGGCGCCGCCGGCCCTGACCCTCACCGCCGGCCAGCTGGCGCTGCGCGACAACTACGAAGCCGTCCGCAAGGACCTCGGCATCGAGTAGTTCGCCCGGCCTCGATCACCCGGCGGCGGAGTCATCCGCCGCCGGTTCTCGTTTGCGGGGGGAGCGTCGCATATGGCTGATTTTCTAGAATTCTCCAGCATTTCCAAGAGCTACCCAGGCGTCAAGGCGCTGTCGGGCATCTCTTTCGGCGTCGCCAAGGGCCGCGTGCACGGCCTGATGGGCGAGAATGGCGCCGGCAAGTCGACCCTGATCAAGATCCTCTCGGGCGATATCCGCGCCGATGAGGGCGAGATCCGCATCGACGGCGTCGCCCAGAATTTCCATTCGACCCGCGACGCCTTCGCCGCTCGGGTGACGGTGGTACACCAGGAATTGCAGCTGGTGCCGGAACTGACCGTCGCCGAAAACCTGCGGCTCGGCCATTTCCCGGCCAAAGCGGGCGTCATCAGCTTCCGCGAGCTCGCCGCGGATGTCGGCGGCAAGCTTCGGGATATCGGCGTCGACGTCGATCCCCGCACCAAGGTTTCCGCGCTCTCCATCGGCGAGCGCCAGATGATCGAGATCGCCAAGGCGGTGATGCTCGATGCCCGCGTCATCGCGCTGGACGAGCCGACCTCGTCGCTCTCCTCGCGCGAGAGCGAGATCCTGTTCAAGCTGATCGAACGCCTGCGCGAGCAGGGCAAGGTCATCCTCTACATCTCGCACCGCCTCGACGAGGTCTTCCGCCTCTGCGACGGCGTCACGGTGCTGCGCGACGGCAAGCTCGCCGCCCATCACGCCAGCATGGAAGGGGTCACGCGCGACCAGATCGTCTCCGAGATGGTCGGCCGCGAGATCAGCGACATCTGGGGCTGGCGCGGCCGCGCGATCGGTGAAACGCGCCTGAAGGTGGAGACCATCACCGGCTCGAAGCTGCCGAAGCCGGCGAGCTTCGAGGCGCGCAAGGGCGAGATCCTCGGCTTCTTCGGCCTGGTCGGCGCCGGCCGCAGCGAGCTGATGCGTCTCGTCTATGGCGCCGATCATCGCCACGCCGGCAGTGTCGCCATCGACGGCAAGCCGGTCGCGCCGAGTGATCCGCGCCAGTCGATCCGCGCCGGCCTCGTGCTCTGCCCGGAGGACCGCAAGTTCGACGGCATCGTCCAGGGCCGCTCGGTTTCGGACAACATCGCCATCTCGGCGCGCCGTCATTTCTCGCCCTTCGGCATCCTGAACCTCGGCAAGGAAGCGGCGCTCGCCGACGGCTTCATCAGGAGTCTTCGCATCCGCACGCCGTCGCGCAAGCAGGACATCGTCAACCTCTCGGGTGGCAACCAGCAGAAGGTCATCCTGGCCCGCTGGCTGGCCGAGACCGACGTCCGCGTGCTGATCGTCGACGAGCCGACGCGCGGCATCGATGTCGGCGCCAAGTCCGAGATCTACGACTTGCTGTATTCACTGGCCGAAGGCGGTCTCGCCATCGTCGTGGTGTCGAGCGAGCTGCCGGAAGTGATGGGCATCTCCGATCGCATCGCCGTCATGTGCGGCGGCGGCATCGCCGCCACCTTCGATCGCGCCGATTTCAACGAACGCACCATTCTCGCGGCCGCTCTGCCGGACCGCTCGGCTGCCGAAGCAATCCAGAAGGTTTCCTGATGACCGGTTCCCTGAAGCGAATCCTGCTCGGCGAGCAGGGCCTCGTCGTCATCTTCACCATCGCCTTCGCCGTGGTGTCGCTGACCGTCCCGAACTTCCTCACCGAGCGCAACATGCTCGGCCTGCTGCAGTCGGTGGTGACGATCGGCATCGTCGCCTGCACGATGATGTTCTGCCTGGCCTCGCGCGATTTCGACCTGTCGGTCGGCTCGATCGTCGCCTTCACCGGCATGGTCGCGGTCATGGCCTCGAACGCCACCGGCTCGATCCCGCTCGGCCTCCTGATCGCGATCGGCTTCGGCACCTTCGTCGGCTTCGTCAATGGCGTCGTCATCGCCAAGCTGAAGATCAACGCGCTGATCACCACGCTCGCCACGATGCAGATCGTGCGCGGCCTGGCGCTGATCTCGTCGGACGGCCGCGCCGTCGGCATCAACGACGCGTCGTTCTACCAGCTCGCTCTGTCGAAGTTCCTCGGCGTGCCCACCCCGATCTGGGTGATGGGCATCCTGTTCTGCATCTTCGGCTTCGTGCTGAACCGGACCGTCTTCGGTCGCAACACGCTCGCCATTGGCGGCAATCCCGAGGCCTCGCGCCTCGCCGGCGTCAATGTCGACTGGATGCGGATCTGGATCTTCA
This sequence comes from Kaistia granuli DSM 23481, assembly GCF_000380505.1. Classification (GTDB taxonomy): domain Bacteria; phylum Pseudomonadota; class Alphaproteobacteria; order Rhizobiales; family Kaistiaceae; genus Kaistia; species Kaistia granuli. Next base: position 289,490 of record NZ_AQYH01000007.1, read on the forward strand.
CGCTGCAGGGCCTGGTCTGCGCCATCGCCGGCATCCTGCTCGCCTCGCGCATCACCTCGGGCCAGCCGAACGCGGCGACCGGCCTCGAGCTCTCGGTCATCTCGGCCTGCGTGCTCGGCGGCGTGTCGCTCGCCGGCGGCCGCGCGGCGATGACCGGCGTCATCGTCGGCGTGCTGATCATGGGCATTGCCGAGAACGTTATGAACCTACTCAACATCCAGGCCTTCTACCAGTATGTCGTGCGCGGCCTGATTCTGCTGATGGCGGTCTTGCTCGACAATCTGCGCTCCCGCTCGCTCGGCCGTCGCTAGGAACTGACAGAATGAAGATCACCAAGATCGAGACGCATGTCGTCAACGCCGAGATGCGGAACTGGGTGTTCGTCCGCGTCCTGACCGACCAGCCCGGCCTCTATGGCTGGGGCGAGGCGACGCTCGAATGGAAGGCGCGCGCCATCGTCGGGGCCATCGCCGACCTCGAGCCGATCCTGCTTGGCCATGATCCGCGCGACATCGAGAATGCCGTGCGTGCCATGAAGAAGCACGGCTTCTGGCAGCCGCTCGGCGTCATCGGCATGACGGCGCTGTCGGGCATCGAGATGGCGCTCTGGGACATTCTCGGCAAGTCGCTCGGCGTGCCGGTCTGGCGCCTGTTCGGCGGCAAGGTGCGCGACCGCGTGCCGATCTATACCCATCTCGGTCTCGGCCAGATGGATGCCGTCTACCATTCGATGGACGCCTCCTCGCTGGTCGAGCGCGGTCTCGCCGTCAAGGAGCAGGGCTACAAGGCGATGAAGGTCGTCAACGTGCCCTACACGCACTACACGGCGACGCCGGCGGCGATCGACGATTTCGTCAAGAGCATGGGCGCGCTACGCGACGCCGTCGGACCCGAGATCGAGCTGATGGTCGATTTCCACGGCCGCTGCGCCTCGGCCGGCGCCGCGCTCTCCTATCTGCGCGCGCTGGAGCCGTTCAACGTGATGTTCGCCGAGGAGCCGATCCCGCCCGGCGACGTCGCCTCGATGAAGGTGATCGCCGATGCGTCGCCGGTCGCCATTGCCCATGGCGAGCGGCTGACGAGCGCTGCCGAATTCGCCCCCTATATCGAGGCGCGGACGATGACCATCGCCCAGCCCGATCTCTGCCATTGCGGCGGCTTCAGCGAGGCGCGGCGGATCGCGGCGCTCGCCGAGGTGGCCGGCATCGGCCTCGCCCCGCACAACCCGCTCGGGCCGATCGCCGGCGTCGCGGCGCTGCATTTCGACGTCGCCACCCCGAACGTCATCATCCAGGAAGAAATGACCGGCGCGGTGCCGTGGTATTTCGAGGTGGTGCAGGGTCCGATCGAGCGTGTCGACGGCGCCTGGCAGATCCCGCAGGCGCCGGGCCTCGGCGTCGAGGTTGATCTCGCCGTCGCGGCGAAGCATCCCTGGAAGCAGGAGCCGTTCCCGACCCGCGAAGCCGTCCTGCCGGACGGCACCATCGTCGACTGGTAGGTTCATCATGGCCGGACGCCTCGAAGGCAAGATCGCCATCGTCACCGGTGCCGCGCGCGGCATCGGCGCGGCGATCGCCCGCAAGTTCGCCGCCGAGGGCGCCTCGCTCGGCCTGATCGACATCGACGCGCCGGCGCTCGCCGCCTTCGCGGCGGAGCTCGCGGCCGAAGGCGCCACCCTCGTCACGGCGGAGGCGAATATCGGCGAGCGCGCCTCGGTCGAAGCCGCGGTCGCCGTGGTGCTCGCGCGCTATGGCCGGGTCGACGTGCTGGTCAACAATGCCGGCATCAACGTCTTCTCCGACCCGCTGGAACTCGCGGACGAGGAATGGCGGCGCTGCATGGCCGTCAACCTCGAAGGCGCCTGGCACATGATCCGCGCCGTCCTGCCGGGGATGATCGCGGCGGGGCAGGGGGCGATCGTCAACATCGCCTCGACCCACGCCTTCGCCATCATCCCGGGCACCTTCCCCTATCCGGTGGCGAAGCATGGGCTTGTCGGCCTGACGCGGTCGCTCGCCGTCGACTACGCGCCGAAGGGCATCCGCATCAACGCGGTCGCGCCGGGCTATATCGAGACCGACAAGGTCAGGGATTGGCTGGCGGAGTTCGAGGATCCAGCCGCCGCGCGGTCGCGGATCGAGAATCTGATTCCGCTCCGCCGCATCGGCACGCCCGAGCAGGTGGCCTCGGCGGCGCTGTTCCTCGCCAGCGACGAATCCGCCTTCAGCACCGGCTCGGTGCTGACCATGGATGGCGGTCGCTCGGTCGTCTATCACGACTAAGGAAAACGGCCGGCCCCCAGGGCCGGCCGCGCAGTTCTTCCCAAAAGCGCCTAGAGCTTCAGCAACGGGTCGGGCTGCGACGTGCTGAACGGCACGTCGTCGACGCCCCAGCTGCGGTGCACGGTGTGGATGTGCGCGTCACGACCGCCATTCTGCTTCAGGATGTCGAGGACCTTGGCGTCGTCCTTGGCATCCGACACATGCACCCAGAGCAGCAGGCCGCCATTGGCGAGCTGCTGGTGGATGGCGTTCGCATGCTTGCGGCCGAAGATGCGCGACAGCATGAAGCCGGCCGAGCCGGTGGCGAGCGTGCCGCCGATCGTCAGCGCCAGAGCCGGGATCAGGGCGGCGCCGACCGTGCCGGCGACGAGCGCGGCGCCGAGGCCGGTGACGAGTGCCGGGCCGCCCGTCAGGGCCGCCGCGCCTTCGGTGCGCGAATCCTCGGTGACATAGCTCGCCCGGGCAACGTCGTCCTTGTCTTCGAGCGCGGTCGTCGGGTTGGCGGCGGACAGCGTTTCCGTCGTGGCGAGGACGCTCAGATCCTCCTGCCGGAGCCCGTATTGCATGAGGGCGTCGACAGCCGCGTTGAGGGCGGCTTCGCTGTCGAAGACGGCCACGGCTTCGCGCTCCTGATAGCCGATAGTGCCGTTGGTGCCGTCCTGGCCAGGTTGGGTCATCTTGATTTCCTCGATTAACGCGGACACTCGCTCGCGCAGCGGCACCGTCCATCGGTTGCGCCGCTGCCCCGTGCCAGCATCCTATAAGCTGGAGCGAATGTAACCCATACGAAGGTCCGACCGCGACGTTCTGTCCACAAGGGGGTGTGGGGCTGGCGAGCGCCGCTCAGGCGTCGGCGTCGAAATAGGCCGCGGCGCGGCGGCGCTCCAGCGGCGACAGGCCGTAGAAACGGTGTTTTTCCTCATACATCCGCACATCGGCGCGCTTCACGACATCTTCCAACGCCTCGCCGGGCTCGCTGGTGGCGGCGCCGATCGAAAGGCTGAGCATGGTGCTCGAATAGAACTGGTTGTTGAGCTCGACGAGCCGGCGGATGTCCTCGATGGTCTTCTCCGCGCCGGCCTCGTCCGTGCCGGGCAGCAGGACGGCGAATTCGTCGCCGCCGATGCGGGCGGCATGATAGGGCTGGGTGACCAGCTTGCCGAGCACCTCGCCGACGCGCCGCAGCAGCTCGTCGCCGGCGGCGTGGCCCCACTTGTCGTTGGCAGCCTTCAACCCGTTCAGGTCGACGATGATGATCGATACGGGAGCCGGGCCGTTGCGCCGCAGCCGGTTCAGCTCGTCGACATAGAAGGAGCGATTGTACAGCTTGGTCAGCACGTCGTGCTTGCCGAGGAATTCCAGATAGGCTTCCGCCGCCTTGCGGGCGGTGATGTCGGTCAGCGCGACCTGCACGAGCGACCAGTCCTGCTCATGGCCGGGCAGAACCGAGAACTGCAGGTGCAGGTGCAGCTCCTTGCCGTCGAGCGCGTAGTTCACGACTTCGCGCTGCTGGAATAGCTTGCCGTCCCACAGATCGATCAGCTGCTCGCGGAAGTGGCCGTTCATCGAATCGCGCAGCACGTCGCCGAGATTTCGCAGCAAGGTCGGCTTGTCGGCGGCGGCGAACAGCTGCAGCGTATGCTGGTTGACGTCGATGACGCGGATCTCGCTCATGCAGCGGGTGACGAATTCCGGATGCACGTCGGTGAACACGCGGAAGTCGATGATGCCCTTCTGGCGGATCTCGTCGATCAGTCGCTTGACGCTGGAAAAATCCTCGACCCAGAGCGACACCGGCGAATGATGGAACAGGCCGCGGGCATACTCCTCGCTGCGCACCAGGCTGCGTCGGGCCGTCTCGCGCTCGGTCACGTCCTCGATCGTCACGAGCACGCGCTGCCAGTTCGCCTCGTAGCCGGGAACGATGGTTCCCTTCAGCAGGACATCGAGCCTCCGGCCGGAAAGCGTGTAGTTGGCCGTCAGGCTGCTGAAGGTCATCTCGCCGTTCCAGAGCTGCACCAGCTCGCCGATATGAGCGTGCAGCATGTCGTCGCGGAACACGCGGTCGAGATTGGCGACCAGATGGTGGAGATCGTCGGCTTCAAGCAGCGACAGGGTCTTGCGGTTGACGCGCAGGACCCGGATCTGGCTGGAGCAGGCCGCCGCCCGCGCGGGATCCTCGCGTAGATAGGCTTCGAGATCGACGACCCCGGCTGCCCGCCAGCTATCGAAGAGTGCTTTCAGGCCGCTATAGTCTTCTTCCCATAGCGACACTGGGGCGATGTCGAAAATCTGGCCGTCAGTGCTCGGCTCACGCAGCATTCGTTCGGTCCGGTCATTCGGTGGCATTAGGGAAAGCTACTCGCTTCGCACCGTCTTCGCCATCGCGAATGCTCTGCGCGTTCCATATGGCAGCATGATTGTCATCTCCGGAAGGGCTGGCGGGGAGGCCGACCCTTCCGGCAAGCGGCGGGGGTCAGGTGCCCGCTACGCGCGTCAGCGTGATCGAGCCGATGCCGGCGGCTATGTCCAGGCCCTTCTGGCCGGAGACCGAAAGCGGCTGCAGCGAGATGCCGCCATTGCCGCCGCCGACCAGCACATTGGCGCCCAGTCCGACGCCGGCGGTGGCTTCGGCCGACGCGCCGACATAGGTGCCGCCGAGATCGCCATGCCGGCGCGACGGCTCCAGCACGGCCCAGGCGATCTTGCCGCCCGTGGTGATACCGATATCGAGGCCGAGCTTGTTGATCCTGCCGGTATAGCGCTCGCGGCCGGTCTTCGAGTTGAACTGGCAATCGAGACGCTTGCTGGATCCGATGAGGAATCCCATGCCCGGCGCGACCGTGCAGACCAGGGTGCCGGTGCGGGTCGCTGCGCTGGCGGGGACGACGGTGGACGCGGACATGACGATGACAGCGGAAGCTGCGATGATGATGTTCGGAAGACGGGACATGGCAGACCTCGTGACGCGTGTCGGGCCCGGAAAACGGCGCCGCGGCGCGAACGTTCCGGCCCGCATGCCCCTCCGCCGACAGCGGCACATCAAATGCGTGTGACCGCGCCATGCATTGACGATTGCGAAACAAGGACGACGAGATCGAATGACCAAAGTGAAAATCACCGCCGGTCCCTTCACCTTCTACGGCAAGCTCGAGGAAGAGCTGGCGCCGAAGACCTGCGCGGTCTTCAAGAAGCTGCTGCCCTACCGCGAGAAGATCATTCATGTGCGCTGGAGCGGTGAAGGTTGCTGGATTCCGCTCGGCGATCTCGATCTCGGCCTCGGCTACGAGAACAACACCAGCCATCCGGCGCCCGGCCAGATCATCGTCTATCCCGGCGGTGTCAGTGAAACCGAGATCCTGCTCGCCTATGGCGGCGTCTGCTTCTCGTCGAAGGTTGGCCAGCTTTCGGGCAACCACTTCCTGACCATCACCGAGGGGCTCGAGAACATCGTCGCGCTCGGCAAGCTGACGCTCTGGAAGGGTGCTCAGGATATCCTGTTCGAACTGGCCGACTGATCGGCCCCTTGAGGACGCCCCGGCGCATCAGCGTCGGGGTAGCCCGTCTGCCGTGGGGCCGTAGCCGCGACCCACAGGCGCTCCACAGCTTATCCACAGCCGGCCCACAGGATATTCCGGTTGTAGCCCGCCACTTATGCACCGCTTCCGGCGACCGGCGCGGCGGCGTCCGCAGCAATATATAAATCCATTTGACTGAATAAATCATTGGGCTAACGTTGAGGTAACAGGACGGGAGCGACGATGGCCCTGCGCGGCACCAACCAGGAGTTTGGGCGACCCTACAACCGGCGTATCGTGCTCGAGACGATACGGCTGGAAGCGCCCATTGCTCGCGGTGACATCGCCAGCCGCGTCGGCCTTACCGTCCAGACCGTCTCCACCATCATCCGCGAACTGGAACAGAACGGCTTTGTCACCGGCTCCCGAGACGCGCCCAAGGGCCGCGGACTGCCGCGCACGAGCCTGATGCTCAATCCGGAGGGCGGTTTCGCCATCGGCCTGCATGTGACGCCGATCGGCATCGGCGCGGCGCTGGTCAACCTCGCCGGCGACATCGTCGGTAGCCGCTACCATGCCTTCGCGCCGGTCACTCCGGAGCGTTCCTTCGCCATCTTCGAGACCCTGATCGCCGAGATGCGGGCCCTGCGGCCGGATGCCCGGATGCTCGGAATCGGCGTCGCCATGCCGGGGCCGAACGACGTCGAGTCGATGAGCTTCGTCGGCCCGACCACGCTGGAAGGCTGGAAGGGCGTCGATGTCGGCGGCCGCCTGACGGCCACGACCGGGCTGCCGGCCTTCGTTGGCACCGAACCGAGCGCCGCGGCGCTCGGCGAGCGTCTCTACGGCAAGGGCCGCGACCTCAACTCCTTCTACTATCTCTATGTCGGCGTCGGCTTCGGCGGCGCCATGGTGCATGGCGGCAGCGTGCTGCTCGGCGCGCATGGCAATGCCGGCGAGATCGGCCATATCCCGATCGTGCCGGATGGCGATCTTTGCCCGTGCGGCAATCGAGGCTGCCTGGAGCGCTATGTGTCGCTGGAGGCGCTCGACCGGCGCCTGAAGGCCGTCGATCCCGGCGCCGAGGTCGAGAGGGCGCTCGAGGATCATCCCGCCATCGTCGACGAGTGGATCGCCGAGACCGCGCCCGTATTGCGCCGGGCGATCGCCACCATCGAGAACCTGTTCGATCCCGAAGGCATCGTCATCAGCGGCTTCGCTTCGGAAGCGCTGCTGCGCCGCCTGTTCGCGGCGACCGAGCCGCTGATGCATTCCGTCGCCGAGCGCAGCGGGCGAACCTCGCCGCGGCTGCTGCTGTCGACCGAGGGCAAGGACGCCGTGATGCGGGGCTCCGCCGCCCTGGCGATCTCCGGCGTGCTGTCCCCCCGTTTTGGTCTTCTTTTCGCCGGCGAGGAGGAGCGCACCGATCGCGATCCGATCATGACCGGCCCGGCAAAGAAAGAGGTAGCTGCATGACCACCGAAGCGCCGCTGCTGCGGCTCGAGAACATCTCCAGGAGCTTCGGCGCAATCCAGGCGTTGCGCGACATCTCGTTTGAGATCGGACGCGGCGAGGTCGTGGCGCTGCTCGGCGACAATGGCGCCGGCAAGTCGACGCTGGTGAAGATCATTTCGGGCGGCCTGGAGCCGAGTTCAGGCCGGGTCATCTATGACGGCGCGGAGCGCCATTTCACCTCGCCCGCCGACGGCAAGGCAGCCGGCATCGAGACCGTCTACCAGGACCTGTCGCTCTGCACGAATGTCGACGTCGTGGCGAACTTCTTCATGGGCCGCGAGATCGTGAAGAAGTATCTCGGCGTGCCCGTGCTGCAGGAAAAGGCGATGGAGGAGATCGTTGCCAAGGCGCTGTCCGACGCCGGCACGAAGATCCCGTCCCTCCGGACCAATGTCGAGCATCTCTCCGGCGGCCAGCGCCAGGCGATCGAGCTGAACCGCTTCGTCCATTGGGGCGGCAAGCTGGTGCTGCTCGACGAACCGTTCGCAGCGCTCGGCGTCGAGCAGACGCGGCGCGGCCTGGAACTGATCCGCCGCATCGCCGACCAGGGCATCGGCGTCATCTTCATCACCCACATCATGAGCCAGGCCTTCCAGGTGGCCGACCGCATGGTGGTGATCCGGCAGGGCAAGGTCGCCGGCGATGTCCGTCGCTCCGAGACTTCGGCCGACGAGATCGTGCAACTGATTACCGGCGAGGCACTGGGCGGCCGCGCGCGGAGTATCGACCAGGACAATGGTCAAGCCCATCCGGCGGCATAGGCTGGCAAGAGCCGAAACCGCACCTTCCAGACTACGAACACCAGCTGAGGGAGCCATATGATGAAGCGTTTGATGGGTGTCCTGGCGGGAGCCGTCGTGCTCGGCGCCGCAACCTTCCTGACGCCGGCCGCTTGGGCCGCCGACAAGGGCAAGGTCTATTACCTGGTGCCGACCCTGCTGGACGAATTCCAGACGGGATCGGTGACCGCCATCACCAAGTTCATGAAGGATGTCGGCTACGAGACCGTCGCGCTCAATGCCGACAACAAGACCGATGTCCAGCAGGGCCAGATGAATGACGTCATCGCCCTGAAGCCGTCGGCGATCGTGCTCGCCGCCGTCGATTTCAACGCCCTGAAGCCGCAGATCGAGGCGGCCCGCGCCGCCGGCATCCCGGTCATGCAGTTCGACCGCCAGATCACCTCGACCAAGAGTGATCTGACCTCGGTCGCCGGCACGATCGAGATCGGCCACGTCGCGGCTGCCGAGATCGAGCGCCTGCTCAAGGAGAAGAACGGTGCCGTGAAGGGCAAGGTGCTGCAGGTCCTCGGCGACCCCGGCGATCCCTACACGCTCGACATCCAGAAGGGTTTCGAGGAGAAGATGAAGGCGTTCCCGGACGTCACCATCATTTCGCATCCGGCCATGCAGTGGGAGGCCTCGAACGCCGGTTCGATCGTCGCCGATCAGCTGCTCGCCAACCCTGACATCGACCTGATCTTCGTGCATGCCGCCCATCTCTCGGTCGCCGCCGTCGCGGCGCTCGAGGCGGCCGGCAAGAAGCCGGGCGACATCATGCTCGTCTCGTCGAACGGCGCTCCGGTCGGTCTCGACCTGATCCGCAAGGGCTGGCAGCAGGTCGAGGTCGAGCAGCCGCTGTTCGCCCAGGCCGCAGCGCTCGCCATGTTCACCGACAAGGTCGTGAACAAGCAGGAGATCAAGCCCGGCACCTATGACGTGCTCGGTCTCGAAGGCGTCATGACGATCGAGGACTGGGGTCCGAACATCAAGATCCCGGGCGCCGCGATCACCAAGGACAACATCGACGACCCACGCTTCTGGGGCAACATGAAGACACCGGAAGCGCCGGTTAAGTCGGTCGAGTAACGGTTCCATGCAACTCGTCGTCCCGGCCAGCCGGTCGGGACGACTTTGCTTCCTCGTGTCGTCGCCGGCCTGGCCGCCGACGGCGCGGGACAGTTCCAGGCGGCCGCGCTGCTGAAGCCGGCGTCCCTGAAGCCTGTCCGCCATCGCCGCAACACCCGGAGCCGCTCCATGGTCTCGTCCAATCGCCGGGCCGCGATCGAATTCGTCCTCGATCATCTCGTCTGGTTCATCCTCATCGCCGTGCTGGCGCTGTTCTCGCTGACGATCCCGAACTATTTCCAGATCGGCATCTTCGCCAACATCGTCGAGCAGTCGACCTTCGTCGGCACGCTGGCGATTGGCCTCTCCCTGCTGATCATCGCCGGCTATATGGACCTTTCCATCGAGTCCGTGATGGCGCTCGCCGCCATGGTGGTGGGAATCCTGTTCGCCAAGTCGGGCGTCGGTCTCGGCATCGCTTTCACGCCAGAATGGCTGGTGGTGCCGATCTCACTCGCCGTCGCGCTGGCGATTGGCGCCATGGTCGGAGCTAGCAACGCGCTCTTCGTCGTCAAGCTGAAGATGAACTCGTTCATCGTCACGCTCGCCGCCTATATCTGGGGCCGCGGACTGGTCGTCGCGCTGTCCGGTGGTCGCTCGGCGCAGGAACTGCCGGCCGAGCTCCGCTTTCTCGCGATCCAGCGCTTCCTGCAGATCCCGCTGATGGCCTGGATCGCCATCATCGCCACGCTGGTCTTCGCCTTCATCCTCAACCGGACGCCGTTCGGCCGCCACCTGCTGATGATCGGCGGCAATCCGACCGCCGCCTATCGCGCCGGCATCAAGGTCGACCGGCTGACGGCGACCACCTTCGTCCTCGCCGGCGCCATCGCCGGCCTGGCCGGCTGGCTGCTGGCGATCCGGACCTCCGGCGCGACCGCCAATCTCGGCGTCGGCATGTTGTTCCAGACCTTCGCGGCCGTGGTCATCGGCGGCGTTAGCCTCAAGGGTGGCGTCGGCAGCTTGCCGGGCGTCTATGCCGGCGTGCTGCTGCTCGCCTCGATCCAGACCGCGATCAACCTGATGGGCATGCCGGCGCACTTCACCCAGTTGATCCAGGGCGGCATGGTTCTCGTGGCGGTGCTGCTCGATACCTTCAAACTCAGCATCAGAAAGAGGCTCGCGTAATGAGCACTACGTCTCAACGTCTCGACGGCCGTGTCGCGCTCGTCGTGGGCGGGGCGCGCGGTATTGGCGGCGGCATCGCCGCCCGCTTTGCCGCCGAAGGCGCCCGTGTGGTCGTCGCCGACACCGAGATCGAGGCGGGCGAGGCCTTCGTGGCGTCGCTTGGCGGCCCGGAAAAGGCGCGCTTCATCCAGACGGACATCTCGAAGCAGGCGGATGCCGAGCGCGCGGTCGCGGAAGCCGTGACCCATTTCGGCGGTCTCGATATCGCCGTGCAGAATGCCGGCATCTATCCCTGGACCTTGATCGAGAACATCGAGCCGGAAGAATGGGACGCCGTGCTCGGCGTCAATCTGCGCGGCACCTTCCTGGTGGCGCGCGCGGCGCTGCCGGTCATGCGGGCCAAGGGCTATGGGCGGATGATCTTCACCTCGTCGATCACCGGCCCGCGCGTCTCCAGCCCCGGTCATGGCCACTACTCGGCCTCGAAGGCCGGCATCAACGGCTTCATCAAGTCGGCGGCGCTGGAATTCGCCGGCTACGGCATCACCGTCAACGGCATCGAGCCCGGCAACATCCTGACCGAAGGCATGAAGGCCGGCCGCAGCGCCGCCTTCATCAAGGGCATGGAGGATTCGATCCCGCTCGGCCGTCTCGGCACGCCGGAGGATATCGCCAATGCGGCACTGTTCCTGGCCTCGGACGAGTCCGCCTACATCACCGGCACGACGATCGTCGTCGATGGCGGCCAGACCTTGCCCGAGAGCAAGGATTTCCGCCTGACGCCGCCCTAGTCGGGCGAACGGATGTCGCCTGTCCCGACCAGCGGTCGGGACAGGTTGTTGTTGCCACTCTCTAGACGGCTGCCTTGTTGCCGAGCGCGGCGAGCATCGCGGTCGTCAGCTCGACCTCGTCGGCGTTCACGCCATGCGCGGAGCCCTGGTAGATTCGCTTGGTCACCGTCGCGCCGGCCTTGGCGAAACGGGCCGCCGTTTCCTCGACGCGGGCGAGCGGGATGTGGCCGTCGCGCTCGGCGCAGCCGAGCAGGACCGGCGTTCCGGCGAGATCGCCGGATCCGTCCCACATCTCGTTCTCCGCGCCGATCAGGCCGCCGCTCAGCCCGACGGCGCCGCCATAGAGCCCCGGCTTGCGGGCCACGGCCTCCAGCGCCAGGCAGGCGCCTTGCGAGAAGCCGAGCAGCACGATCCGCTCGCGCGGAATGCCGGCCCCGATGATGTCGTCGACGAGGCTATGGACGATGCCGAGCGCCGAGCCGAGCCAGGGCTCGTTCAGCGCCCGCGGTTCCATGAAGCGCTGTGGATACCAGACCGAGCCCGCCGCCTGCGGCGCGAAATAGGCGATATCGTCCTGGCCGAGATGATCGGACAGCCCGATGATGTCGTCGGCGGAGGCTCCCCGGCCATGCAGCGTGATGACGGCGCCGCGCGCGCCGGCAATCGGCGCGCCGGCGGTCAGGATCCGCTGGCCGGAGTGGGGGCCGGAGCCTCCCGTCCTGTCGATGGTCATATCGTTCGTTCCCTGCCGTCAGAGCGGCTTCAGATTGTCTTCGATCGACTGGCGCCGGCCTTCGAGGAAGGGCGGCAGCGACAGATTCTCGCCGAGAGACTCCATCGGCTCGTCGGCGGTGAAGCCGGGGATGTCCGTGGCGATCTCGAACAGGATGCCGTTCGGCTCGCGGAAATAGAGCGAGCGGAAATAGTAGCGCTCGACCTCGCCGCTGGAGCCGATGCGGAAGTCGCGCACCCGCTCGGCCCAGAGCCGCAGGCTGTCATAGTCGGGCGTGCGGAAGGCAACGTGGTGGACGCCGCCCGCGCCCTCGCGCGCCGTCGGCGCGTCCGGTTCGACGACGACATGCAGTTCCGTCTCCGGTCCGCCGGTGCCCATCTGGTAGACGTGCACCCGGTTCGACGAGATCGCGCTCTGCGGATAGTCGCGCACCTTCTTCATGTGCATGACGCGGGTCAGCACCATCTCGGTCGGCGCCAGATCGCGCACGCTGATCGTGATCGGGCCGAGGCCGTGGATCTGATGCTCGGCCGGCACGGTGCTCCGCTCCCAGGGATGGGTCGCCGCGACCGATCCGTTGTCGACCAGCGACAGGCGCTGACCTTCCGGATCCTCGAACACCAGGCCCTGGCGGCCGCCGACATCCGCGACGTCGCCGGTGGTGACGCCCTGGGCGCGCAGGTGATCGCGCCACCAGCCGAGGCTGCCGCCGTCGACACGGAAGCCGGTGCGGACGATGGAATGGGTTCCGCGCCGGGCCGGGCCGACCGGCCAGTCGAAGAAGGTGATGTCGGAGCCCGGCGTCGCCGCGCCGTCGCCATAGAAGAGATGGTAGGCGCTGGTATCGTCCTGGTTGACCGTCTTCTTCACCAGACGAAGGCCGAGGACCTTGGTGTAGAAGGCGAGATTGCCCGGCGCGTCCGCCGTGATCGCGGTGAGATGGTGGAAGCCACCGAGCTGCAGATCCATGATGTTCTCTCCATTGAGTGCGTTGGTCTGAAAATGGCTTTCTGCGACCGGAACTCAACCGTCCCGCCAGAATAAGGCTGTCTCCGGAGAATGGACAATCGCCGCCATTCGACGGTTGAGCTTCCCTTGAAGAATCCGTAGTAAGATTGCGATACTTCCGTAAGGGTATTCCCTGCGTGCGGGCTTCCTGTGAAGAAGTTCTGGACGCGATTGCAGTCGCGACGCATTTTGCGTGCGTGACGTTGCGTGAGGCGGTAAGATACTCAAATATCTCAGATATGGAGAGTGTGGCCCTGGCGCGAGAACCGGCTTGCTCGAGGGTGGAAGGAGACGGCGGCGTTCGCGCGAAGGGAGGCGCGGGGTCGGCGAACCGGTCCAATCAAGAATATCTAGGGAGGCTACAACATGGTGAAGCTCATCCGGCAGCTCCTGGCGACGACGATCGCCATCGGCGCCCTCGCCACCGCGGCGCATGCCGCTGGTCCCGAAATCGTGGCGGGACCGAGCAACGACCCCAACTGCTTCAAGCCGTGGACGGCGGACACGAAATTCTTCAAGTTCCCGAAGAAGGAAGGTCCGTACCGGATCGCGCTGGCCAACGGGTTCATCGGCAATACCTGGCGCATCCAGATGATCCAGACGGCGAAGGCCTATGCCGAGCAGCCGGACGTCAAGGCGAAGCTCAAGGAATTCAAGGTCGTCTCGACCGGTGACGACGTCGCCGCGCAGATCGCCGCCGTCGATAACTTCATCAATTCGGGCTACGACGCGATCGTCGTCAACGCCCAGAACCCGACCTCCTTCAAGCCGGTGATCAAGCGCGCCAAGGCGGCCGGCGTCGTGCTCGTCGCCTTTGACAATACGCTCGACACCGACGAGGCGATCAACGTCAACGTCAGCCAGAAGGGCCTCGGCGAGCTCTGGGGCCAGTGGATGGTCGACCACTTGCCCGAGGGCGGCAAGCTGCTCGAGGTGCGCGGCGTGACCGGCACCTCGGTTGACCGCGATCGTCATGAAGGCATCCAGGAAGTGCTCGCCAAGTCCGGCAAGAAGTTCGAGACCGTCGAGGTCATCGGCCGCTGGGACGACGGCACGGCGCAGAAGGTGACGGCCGATGCGGTCGCCGTGCACAAGAAGTTTGACGGCGTCACCGTCCAGGGCGGTTCGACCGGCACGGTTCGGGCGCTGATGGATGCCGGTCATCCGTTCGTTCCCGTCGGCGGCGAGACCGAGAACGGCTTCCGCAAGCTCTGCGCCGAGCATACGGGCGACGGCCTGAAATGCGTTTCGGCCGGATCCGGCCCGGCCCAGGTCGCGGTCGCCATCAAGACGGCGATCGAGGCGCTCGAAGGCAATGTCGTCCCGCAGTCGATCGAGCTGCCGCTCGCCATCGACAAGGACCCGGACTTCAAGGACGGCGTGAATTTCTACGCCAAGGAATCCGACAACTTCTTCGTCGGCAACGCCTTCCCCAGCTGCGGGATCAACTTCACCGCCCAGGAGATCATGGGCCAGAGCAAAGAGAACCAGTAGCGCCTGTCTTTCCGGCTGGCGGGCCTTATGACCCGCCAGCCGGATTCTGTCTCTCCTTGCGTGGATCGCCGCCTTGCCAGACCGGAAGCCCTATCTCGAACTGAAGCGCATATCGAAGCGCTATGGCGGTGTCGCCGCGCTGACCGAGGTCGATTTTTCCGCCTATGCCGGAGAAATCCATGCCGTGCTGGGCGAGAACGGCGCCGGCAAGTCGACGCTGATCAAGATTGCCTCCGGCGTCACCGATCCGACCGAGGGCGAGGTCCTCATCGAGGGCCGGCCGGTCCGCTTCCGCAATCCGACCGAGGCGATGCGAGCCGGCGTCGTCTGCGTGTTCCAGGAATTGTCGCTGCTGCCGGAAATGACGGTCGCCGACAATCTCTCCATCGTCGACCCTCCGAAATGGGGCGGCATGATCGACGCCGGCGCCCAGCGCGACCGGGCGCGCGCGCTGCTGAAGCGCGTCGGCTGCGAGGACGTGCATCCGCTCGAACTGGTGCGCGACCTGCCGTTGTCGCGCCGCCAGATGGTCGAGATCGCCAAGGCGCTCGGCCGCGATCCGCGCATCCTGATCCTCGACGAGGCGACGTCGGCGCTGACGGCCGACGATGTCGAACGCGTCTACGCCATCATCCGCGAGCTGAAGGCCTCCGGGGTCGGCATTCTCTATGTTTCGCACCGTATGCGCGAGATCGAGGCCTTGGCCGATACGGCGACCGTCTTCCGCAACGGCCGCAAGATCGAGACTTTCAGGAAGGGCGATCGCTCGGTCAAAGCCATCATCGAGATGATGATCGGCCGCGAGGTCACGCATCAATATCCGCCGAAACCGGAGCCGAAACCCGACGCGCCGGTAGCCCTGGCCGCGGCGAACCTCAACTGGGGGCGCGAGATCCAGGACGTCTCGTTCGCGGTCCGTAAAGGCGAGATCGTCGGGCTCGGCGGCCTGGACGGGCAGGGGCAGCGCGAATTGCTGCTCGGCCTGTTCGGCGTCCTGCGGGGTGTCTCGGGCTCGCTCACCGTCGATGGCCATCCGGTTCCGCTGAAGGGGCCGCGCCAGGCGATGCAGGCGCCGCTGCCGATGGCGCTGATCCCCGAGGATCGCAAGACCGAGGGCCTGATGCTGCCGATGAGCGTGCGGGACAACATGACCCTCGCCGCCCTGCCGCGCCTGCTCGGCCGCTTCGGCATCGACGCCGACAAGGAGGCCGCCGCCGTCAACGTCATGGTCGACCGGCTGCGGGTCAAGACGCCCGACCTTGACGCACCGGTCTCCGCGCTTTCCGGCGGCAACCAGCAGAAGGTCGTGCTGGCGAAATGGCTGATGACGGAACCCGGCATCATCCTGCTGAACGACCCGACGCGCGGCATCGATGTCGGCACCAAGCAGGAGATCTACCGCCTGATGCGGGAACTGGCGAACCAGGGGGCCTCGATCCTGTTCTATTCGACCGATTATGCCGAGTTGATCGGCTGCTGCGACCGCGTGCTTGTCATCTATGACGGCCGCATCCGCCGCGAATTGACGGGCGAGGCGCTGACCGAGCGAAATCTGCTCGAGAGCGCGCTTAACATCGACGCTTCGGAGCAGGCGGCATGAGCCACGGAGCGATGAGCAATGCGCGCTATTGGCTCGCCCACAATGCCGGCGTGCTGACCGCCGTCGCGTTGTTCGCGGTGATGTTCACCCTTTATGTCTCCAACCACAGCGCCGGGCTGACGCCGGCCGTCGCCACCACGGCGGCGAACAAGGCGGTGCTGCTCGCCCTCGTCGCCATGGCGCAGACCTTGCCGGTGCTGACGCGCGGCCTCGATCTCTCGGTCGGCATGGTGTTCGTGCTGGCGAACTGCATCGCCTCGACCATCGTCGTCGGTTCGGTCGGGACCGGCCTTCTCGGCGTCGCCGCCGTGCTCGGGATCGGCGCGCTGGCCGGCTTCATCAATGGCGCCATCGTCGTCTGGGGCCGCCTGCAGCCAATCATCACGACGCTGGCGACCGGCGCCGTCTATTACGGCATCTCCCTGTTCATCCGGCCGAGCCCGGGCGGCGACGTGCAGTCCGATATCGCCGATTTGCTGACCGGCCAGTTGTTCGGCGTCGTGCCGGCCGCGCTGGTCGTGCTCTTCTTCATCGTGCTGGTGGTGTGGATCCCCTATCGCCGGTCGATCCTCGGGCGGGCCGCCTATGCCGTCGGCTCGAACGAGCAGGCCGCCTACATGTCCGGCGTGCCGGTACAGCGGGCGAAGCTGCTGGCCTATACGCTGGCCGGCCTGCTGGCGTCGGCCGGCGGCCTGATGCTGACCTTCAACACCTATTCCGGCGAAGCATCGGCGCCGATCGCCGGCGCCTATACGCTGAATTCGATCGCCGCCGTCGTCATCGGCGGCACCTCGCTGTTCGGCGGCTGGGGCTCGGCCATCGGCTCGATCTTCGGCGCCTTCGTGCTTCGGACCATCGAGGACCTCCTGTTCGTCTTCGATCTGCCGCCGCTCTGGCAGCCGCTGTTCCAGGGTGTCGTGCTGCTGTTCGCCGTCAGCCTCGGCGCCTTCCGCATCCTGCGCGTTCGCAATCGTCTGGAGCTTTTCACGTGACCGGGGTCGACACGGGGGCCGCGCGCGGCCCGAGCCTGGCCGGCCGTTTCGGCATCGATCGGTCGGTGGCGATCGCCTTCGGCTGCATCCTGCTGATCCTGGCGGGCGGCGCGCTCTATTCGCCCGCTTTCCTGTCGCCGGAATATCTGCTGCAGCAACTGCAGGTCGGCGCATTCCTGGGCATCATCGCCTCTGGCGCGATGATGGTGATCCTGCTCGGCCACATCGACCTGTCGATCCCCTGGGTGGTGACGCTGGGCGCGATGATGGCGACCGCCATGGTCGGCTGGGGCGGGGCGGCCGGTGTCTGGCTCTGCATCCCGTTCGGCGTGTTCTGCGGTGCCGTCGTCGGCACGCTGAACGGTCTCGGCGTCGCCTATCTGCGCCTGCCGTCGATGATCTTCACGCTGGGCATGAACGCCGTCGCCCAGGGTCTGATGGTGCTGCATACGGGCGGATTCGCGCCGCTCGACCAGGCGACGAAGGCGATGCATTTCATCGCCGTGCAACGCAGCCTGTTCGGCATTCCGAATGCGCTGTTCGTCTGGGCCATCGTCGGCCTGTTCGTCATCTACGTGCTTCGGCGCACCGCCTTCGGCCGGGCGGTCTATGCGGTGGGAAACCGAGAATCCGCCGCCTACCTCTCCGGCGTCAACACCAATCGCGTGCTGATCGGCTGCTTCGCCTTCTCCGGCGCCATGGCCGCCTTCGCCGGCGTGCTGCTCGCCGGCTATTCCAACAAGGCCTACCAGAACATGGGCGATTCCTACCTGCTGCCGGCGATCGCGGCGGTGGTGCTGGGCGGAACCAACATCCTCGGCGGGCGCGGCAATTATCTCGGCACCATCGCCGGCGTCATCCTGATCACGCTGCTGCAATCGATTCTCTCGGTGATGCAGATGCCGGAGGCGGGACGCCAGGTGATTTATGGCTGCGTCATCATCGTCATGCTGCTGATCTATGGGCGCGGAGCCAAGGCACGGAGCTGATCTCGTGCGCGCCTGAAAGAAGCCAAGTTCGGAGCGTCGTATCCGAGGCGCCGTCGGGCAGGCGGCGTGGAAGGGAGCGCCGTATATGGTGTCGACGAAGTTTCTCTGGGGCGCGGCGAGCGCCGCCTATCAGGTAGAGGGCGCCTGGCAGGCCGACGGCAAGGGCCTGTCGAACTGGGACATCTACACCAACGTCTACCGCGCCACGGAGCCGGTCACCGAGAAGCACGAGACGGGCAACGTCGCGATCAACGCCTATGATCGGACCCAGTATCTCGAAGACATCGCCCTGATGCAGAAGCTCGGCATCAATTGCTATCGCTTCTCCCTCTCCTGGGCGCGTCTGCTGCCGGACGGTGTCGGCAAGATCAACGAGGCAGGCGTCGCCCATTACCAGCAATTCGTCGTCGATCTGCTCGAGGCCGGCATCGAGCCGGTGGTGACGCTGTATCACTGGGACCTGCCGCGGGCGCTCGACGATCGCGGCGGCTGGTCGAACCCGGAATCGGTCAGCTGGTTCCGCCAGTACGCGAACCTCGTGCGCGAGGTGCTCGGCGCCAAGGTGACGAAATTCATCACCTTCAACGAGCCCTTCATCAATCTCTTCCTGATCGAGCCGATGGTCGAGAACATCAAGACGGGCGTTGGCGATCCCGCCGCCATCACCGATGCGCAATATGGACGCCAGGCCGTCGCCCTGCATCACTGGCTGCTGGCGAATGCCGAGACGATTGGCGATTTCCGCGCCGCCGGCTATCGCGGCGAGATCGGCGTCGCGCTGCCGCTGATGCCGACAATCCCCGAAAATCCCGGCAAATCCGACGACATCCTGTCGGCGGGGCTCGGCGACGCCGTCATCAATCGCTGGTGCCTCGATGCCCTGTTCAAGGGTCGCTATCCGATCGAGGTGATGAACTCGTTCCAGGCGCTCAATCCGGATTTCGTCGTCTCGGACGCCGATCTCGCCACGCTGGCGGCGAACCGGCCGGACTTTCTCGGCGTCAATTTCTACGCGCCGGCCTATGTCCGCCACGATCCGCTGAAGCCGCTCGGCATCAACTGGATGGAGACGAATCCCGATCCGGCGCCCGCCGCCTTCAACGGCCCGGTCCGGCCCGACTATCTGCGCCGCCTGCTCGAGCGCATTCGCGACGAATACGACAATCCGCCGATCTACATCACCGAAAACGGCGCCGGCTTCGGGCCGATCGACGAGGTGCTGGACGGCGACACGGTCAACGATCCCCGCCGCGCCAACTATATCCGCCGTCATATCGAGGCGGCGCTGAAGGCCAAGGCGAATGGCGTCGACCTGCGCGGCTACATGGTTTGGAGCCTGTTCGACAATTTCGAATGGCTGCAGGGCTATGGCCGCCGCTTCGGTATCGTCCATGTCGATTTCGACACCCAGAAGCGCACGCCGAAACGCAGCTTCGAGGCCTATCGCGAGATCATCGCCAAGGGCATCGACTATCACGGCGACGGGACCTGAACGGACGGGGCCGCCAAGCGCAGTCCGGCATTACCGGGCCGCGGCCGGATAGACGAACGGCTCGGCCCGGTCGCGTTCATAGACCGGCTCGCCGGCGATATAGGTCGTCCGGATCGCCCGGTCGTCGCCGAGCGTCATCAGCACGAACAGCGTCTCGGCGAGGTCACGCGCATGCGCGAGACGGAATTCGAGCAGTGGCGTCGCCTTCAGGTCGAGCACGACGAGATCGGCCTCGAAGCCGGGAGCGATCTGGCCAAGACGGTCGTCGAGCCGCAGCGCTTCGGCGCCGCCGCGTGTCGCCAGGTAGAAGCCCTGCTCGGGGGTCAGGGCGTTGCCGCCGAGTTTCGCCACCTTGTAGGCCTCGTTCAGCGACTGCAGCTGCGAGAAGCTGGTGCCGGCGCCGATATCGGTGCCGAGGCCGACCCGCACGGGCCGGTCCGCCCGCCTGGCGTCGAACAGGCGGAACAGGCCGCTGCCGAGGAAGAGGTTCGAGGTGGGGCAATGCGCCAGCGCCGAGCCGGTGTGGTGGCAGCAGGCGAAGTCGTCTTCGCTCATGTGCACGGCATGGCCGAAGATGGCGCGCGGGCCGGTCAGCCCGGCATGGTCGTAGACGTCGAGATAGCTGGAGCGATCCGGGAAGAGCTCGCGCACCCAGGCGATCTCGCCGGGGTTCTCGCAGAGATGCGTCTGCACATAGGTGCCGGGATGTTCGCGCCAGAGGCGGCCGGCGGCCTCGAGCTGCGCCTCCGTCGATGAGGGCGCGAAGCGCGGCGTGATGCAATAGAGCTGCCGGCCCCTGCCGTGCCATCGCTCGATCAGGGCCTTCGACTGGGCGTAGCCGGTTCCGGCCGTGTCGAGCAGGCCTTCCGGCGCATTGCGGTCCATCAGCACCTTGCCGGCGATCATCCTTGTGTTGAAGCGCTCGGACTCCTCGAACAGCGCGTCGACGGAATGCGGATGCACAGTGCAGTAGACGGCCGCCGTCGTCGTGCCGGCGCGCAGCAGCTCCCGCAGGAAGCGGCCCGCCACGTCGCGCGCATGGTCCTCATCGGCGAAATCCTGCTCGGCGACGAAGGTGTAGCGATCCAGCCATTCCAGCAGTTCCGCGCCGAAGGCGCCGATCATCTGCATCTGCGGAAAATGCACATGCGCGTCGATGAAACCCGGGCAGATCAGGGCGTCGGCATGATGCGTCAGCGGCACGCCGGCCGGCAGCCGGGCCAGGCCCTCGGCCGCGTCCTCGACGCTGGCGATGCGGCCGTCCTCGATCCGGATCAGCGCATCCGGCCAATAGTGCAGGGCTTCGCCGGCCGGCAACCGGAACGGGTCGCCGCGAAACGTCAGGGCGGGACCGCGGATCGCCCGCTGCGTCATGGTGGCTTCCTTTTCCGGGAGGGGCGGAATCCGCCCCGAATACCTGCACTGGACACGAACGACCACGATCTCCCGGCCAGCCGGGAAATGCCAGTGGGGAAGATGCGCGAGTTTGAAATAGGATGCAGGCGAGGCGGTTCGCCCCTCGCCGGCCGCGCCGCGAAAGGCTCCGTCGCCGCTCTTCGCCGATTTCGAGGGCGCCGCGGGGGCACGGGCTCGAATCGGCCGCAGGGCGATTTGTGGACAGCGATGGCCGCAGCCGATAAAAGGCGCTGTCAGTAACCAGACGGAGCAGAGGTCGGTGTGCGTCTCAGGACGCCGGACCAAGCGCACATGACAAAGCCCCAGGCTCAATTGCATCCCAAGACGCCGATGCCTCCCGAGGAGGCAAAGCTCAATCTGCGTCGATGGGGCGATTTCTACCGCGCAATCGTCAACAATGACGAGGGAACGATCGGCGTGGTGGCGCGGATCCTGCGGGCCAACTTCCGCGATCACCGCAAGGGCTATCTGATCTCTTTCGGCTTCCTGTTCCTTGTCGCTGCGATGACCTCGCTCTCGGCCTGGATCATGCGCGACGTCGTCAACCAGATATTCGTCGCCCAGAATGTCCAGATGCTCTGGGTGCTGTCCTTCGGCGTGATGGCGATCTTCATCGTCAAGGGCTTTGCCACCTATGGCCAGGTGGTCATCCAGAGCCGCATCGGCAATCGCATTGTCGCGGAGAACCAGAAGCGGTTCTACGATCGCTGCCTGAATTTCGGCCTCGATTTCTACAATGATCGCGCCTCAAGCGAACTGATCATGTCGATTTCGCGCGGTTCGAATGCCATCCGCTCGATCCTCGACACCATCGTGCTCAGCCTCGGCCGCGATCTCGTCACGCTGATCGGCCTGATCTTCGTCATGGTCTACCAGGCGCCGCTGATGTCGATCATCGCGCTGCTGGTGGCGCCGATCGCGATCGTTTTCGTCACGCGTCTGGTGAAGCGCATCCGCAACATCTCCAAGTCGGAATTCGCCTCCAGCACGCAGATCGTCTCGATCATCCAGGAGACCGTGCACGGCGCCAAGATGGTCAAGGCCTTCGGGCTTGCCGATCACATGCGCGGCCGGATGACGGAGGCCGTATCGGCGGTCGAGCAGCGCGCCAACAAGGTGTCGCAACTGCAGGCCCGCACCAGCCCGCTGATGGAAACGCTTGGCGGCATCTCGATCGGTCTCGTCATCCTCTATGCCGGCTGGAGCACGATCTCCGCCGGCAAGACGCCGGGCGAGTTCATGTCGTTCATCACCGCGCTGCTGCTCGCCTACGAGCCGGCGAAGCGGCTGGCCCGCATGAATGTCGGCATCGCCGAAAGCCTGATCTCGGTGCGGGCGCTGTTCAACATTCTCGACCATCCGCAGAGCGCGACGGAATCGGATGATCATCCGCCGCTGCGACTGACGCGTGGCAAGATCGAGCTCGAGGATGTGAGTTTCGGCTACCGCAAGACCGATCCGGTGCTGCGGGATGTCAATCTGTCCGTCGACCACGGGCAGCGCCTGGCGCTGGTCGGGCCTTCGGGCGGCGGAAAATCGACCATCCTGTCGCTGATCCAGCGCTTCTACGATGTGCAGACGGGCGCGGTGAAGATCGACGGACAGGATATCCGCACCGTTTCAGTCGGCTCGCTGCGCCACCAGATCGCCTTTGTCAGCCAGGACGTCTTCCTGTTCTCGGGCACCGTCGCCGACAACATCCGCATTGGCCGGCTGGGCGCGACCGATGCCGAGGTCGAGCAGGCGGCGCGTGATGCCTTCGCCTATGACTTCATCATGGGACTGCCGAAGGGCTTTCAGAGCCATGTCGGCGAGAACGGCGTGCAGCTTTCCGGCGGCCAGCGCCAGCGTATCGCCATCGCGCGCGCCATCCTGAAGAATGCGCCGATCCTGCTGCTCGACGAGGCCACATCGGCGCTCGATTCCGAATCCGAGCACATGATCCAGATCGCGCTCGACAAGCTGGTGGAGGGGCGCACGACGATCGTTATCGCCCACCGCCTGGCGACCATCCTGAACGCTGACAAGATCGCGGTGATCGAGCGCGGGCATGTCGTCGAGGTCGGAACGCATCCCGAGCTCGTGCGGCTCGGCGGCGTCTATGAGAAGCTCTACCGCTACCAGTTCGACGAGGGTGTTTCCGAAAAGGAAGCCGCCCAGGTGGCGCTCTGAGGCCACGCGGCGGCCGGTTCGTCCGGCTGGCCTCGATCGTGTCCCGTTCGGGAGGCCCGCGCCATCGCGGCGCCCATCCCTGAAGGCTTCGGCCCTCCCTGCGCGGGAGGGCCGTTTTCGTTTGCGACGCGCGCCGGGCTCAGAGCAGGCCGCGGCCGGCGAGGTTGCGCATCAGCGCCGCCGTGCCGAAGGTCCAGGGCTCGGCGTCGGGGCAGAGCACGACCCGGTTCGACAGCTTGCCGAGCTTCGGCGCGCTGATCGTGACGATGTCGCCGACCTTGTGGGTGAAGCCCTGGCCGGGGCCGTCGCGGTCCTGCACCGGCGCGAACATCGTGCCGAGATAGAGCACGAAGCCGTCCGGATACTGGTGGTTCTTGCCGACCGTCTGCTTGACCAGGTCTTCCGGGTCGCGGCTGATCTTCGACATGGCGCTGGAGCCGTCGAGGCGGAAGCCGTCGGTCTCGCCGTCAACCGTCAGCCGGACCTCGGTCTGCCGCACGTCGTCGAGCGAGAAGCCGCCGTCGAACAGGCGGATCATCGGGCCGACCGAGGCGCTGGCGTTGTTGTCCTTGGCCTTAGAGAGCAGCAGAGCCGAGCGGCCTTCGACGTCGCGCAGGTTGACGTCATTGCCGAGCGTGGCGCCGATGATCTTGCCGGCCGAGGAGACGACCAGCACAACTTCCGGCTCGGGATTGTTCCAGGTCGAGATCGGATGGATGCCGATCTCGGCGAGGTGGCCGACCGCTGACATCGGCTGGGCCTTCGAGAAGATCTCGGCGTCGGGGCCGATGCCGACCTCGAGATATTGCGACCACATGCCCTTCTCGATCAGCAGCTTCTTGAGCGCCATGGCCTGCTCGGAGCCGGGGCGCAGCGCCGCCAAATCGTCGCCGATGGTGGTGGTGATCTCGGAGCGGATCGCATTGGCGCGCTCGGGCAGGCCGCGGGCCTGCTCCTCGATGACGCGCTCGAGCATCGAGACGACGAAGGTGACGCCGGCCGCCTTGACGGCCTGCAGGTCGATCGGCGCGATCAGATAGGGCTTGGACGGGTCGCGGTTGGCGAGCGGCGTGTTGGCCAGAATTTCCTCGAAGCTGCCGACCAGCTCACCGTCCGCCGTCGTGGCGACGCGGGCCGGATCCTGCTCCTCGCAGAGATCGCGCATGGTGACGACGGAGGCGGTGATGTCGATCAGCTGGCCGTCGCGCAGGACGACGACCGACGGGCCGTCGACGTCGGGACGGAAAACGCGGCCGACGAGCGTCGCGGCCTCCGCGTCCTCGGGCAGCGCAAAGCGGGCGGCAGTGTCGAGCGGCATAGGGACGGTCTCCGGATTTTCGGCGTGGGGCCGACAGTTGAAAAACGGCGCCCCCGTTATAGCCTGCGATGCGCGATAGGCCAGATGTCTGTCGCTTTTCGTGTGGGTGCCGTCGCGACCCCGCGCGTTGCGATCGTCGCCGCGACCGAAAGATGCCGATGCAGATCGATATTCCGGAGATCAAGGCGGAGCTGGAGGCGGCCTTCGCCCGCTACGAGCGGGCGCTGGTCGGCAATGACGTCGAGACGCTCGATGCGCTCTTCCTCGACGCGCCGACGACGATCCGCTACGGCGCCGGCGAGAATCTCTATGGCTATGCCGAGATCCAGGCGTTCCGCGCCGGCCGCTCGCCGGCCGGCCTGGCGCGTGCGCTGGAGCGCACGGTGATCACGACCTATGGCCGCGACTTCGGCACCGCCTCGACCTTGTTCCGGCGCGACGGCGCTCCCGGCCGCGTCGGCCGCCAGATGCAGAGCTGGGTCCGTACGCCTGCCGGCTGGCGCATCGTCGCCGCCCATGTCAGCGTCATTGCCGATCCGGATCCGGGTCGTTGAGCGTCGCTCAGATGCAGCCGACGTAGTCGCGCGCCGCGCGGGCCCTGGCCTGGATGTTGCGGGCGCGGTTCTGCAGATAGCGCGTCGGCTTGGCCGGATTGCGGGTGATCGGATTGGGCAGGGCGGCCGTCAGCAGGGCGGCCTCGCGCGCCGTCAGTTTCGACGCCGGCTTCTTGAAATAGTACTGCGCCGCCGCCTCCGCCCCGAACAGGCCTGGGCCCCATTCGGCGATGTTCAGGTAGATTTCCATGACGCGACGCTTCGACAGGATGAAGTCGGCGTAGTAGGCGAGGGGAATTTCCAGCGCCTTGCGGACATAGGATCGCGATTGCCAGAGGAAGAGGTTCTTGACTGTCTGCATGGCGATCGTGCTGGCGCCGCGCGACGGACCGCCCTCGCGGTCGAGCACCTCGTTGAGGGCGCCCCAGTCAACGCCGGAATGGCTGCAGAACTGGCCGTCCTCCGACATCACCACTGAATTGACCAGCGCCGGGGCGATCTGGTCGATCGGCACCCAGCGCCGATCCATGCCCTGGCCGGTGATGCCCGACCAGAGCATCAGCGTCGAGACGGGCGGCACGAAGGCGTAGATCGGCGTCAGCACCAGCGGCAGGGCGATGACGACCAGTGCGACACGCAGCGCGACGCCGACGAGGCCCCGACTATTGGCGAAGGGGCGAGACAGGGCTGCCGGCAATCTGAGGCTCATGCGGCATCCAGTGCAGGTCGGTGCGGAACCGGCTCGACGGCGAGTTTGCGGAGGAAGGCGGTCAGAAGCCGGAAATCCGCCTCGCGGCTTGATCCCTTGCGCCAGACCAGGCCGAGCGAACGGCGCGCGGGAAGTCCGGCCAGTTCCAGGAGCTGGATGTCGGTGCCCGACAGGATGCCCGCCTCGACCGCGATGCGCGGCAGGAAGGTGATGCCGAGCTGGTTGTCTACCATCTGGACCAGCGTCGACAGGCTGGAGGCCCGGATCTCCTCGTTCTGCCGGTCGGCCAGGGCAGGCGCGACGGCGCGGATGTGATCGCGCAGGCAGTGGCCGTCTTCCAGCAGGAGCAGCGTCTCGTTGGCCAGTTCTTCGCGGCGAACCTGGCGGCGGCCGGCGAGCGGATGATGTTCGTCGACCGCGAGCAGCAGCGTGTCCTCGGCGATGATCTCGCTCGCAAGGCCGTCGGTCTGGACCGGGAAGGCGATGAGGCAGATATCGAGCCGGCCGGCGCGCAGGTCGTCCAGCAGCGTCCGCGTCAGATCCTCGCGCAGATGCAGCCGGAGGTCCGGATAGGCCCGGCGCAGGTCGGGCAGGGCGCGCGGCAGGAAATAGGGCGCGATCGACGGGATGACGCCGAGGCGGATGCGACCGGAGAGTGGCGCCTGGCTGGCGCGGGCGGCGTCGACCATCTCGCGAGCATCGACCAGAAGCGTCTTCATCCGCCGAACGGTCTCCTCGCCCGCCGAGGTCAGCGACAATCCCCGGTTGGAACGGTCGATCAGGCTGACGCCGATGATCTCTTCCAATTGGCGGATGGCATCGGAAAGGGTCGACTGGGTGACATGCGACGCTGCCGCCGCGCGGCTGAACGAGCCGGTCTCGGCGAGGGCCACGAAATACTGCATCTGGCGGAGCGTCGGGAGCAACATGGTCCTGCTATAGCGGCCGTACGGCGGAACGACAATCGAGTTTTCCGATGGCACGCTTCGGTTATTACGATTTGACCGAAGCACCGGCGCATGGGATCTCTTCGCACCTGCAGCAGCGAATCTAACTTCTTGGATGCGCTGCGATATCTTGCAACCCGATCCAGTTCTGGACAGGAGATTAGAATGCTCGGCATTGGCGACAAGCTGCCTGAATTCTCGGTTACCGGCGTCAAGCCCGGCTTCAACCAGCACGAGGAAAACGGCGAGAGCGCCTTCGAGACGATCACGGCGGCGAGCTTCCCCGGCAAGTGGAAGGTCATCTTCTTCTACCCGAAGGATTTCACCTTCGTCTGCCCGACCGAGATCGCCGAATTCGCTCGCCTCGCCGGCGATTTCGAGGACCGCGACGCAGTTGTCCTCGGCGGCTCGACCGACAACGAGTTCGTCAAGCTGGCCTGGCGCCGCGATCACAAGGACCTGGACCGGCTGCCGATCTGGAACTTCGCCGATACCAATGGCTCGCTGGTCGATGGCCTCGGCGTGCGTTCGCCGGACGGCGTCGCCTATCGCGTCACCTACATCGTCGATCCGGAAGGCACGATCCAGCACAGCTACGCGACCAACCTGAACGTCGGCCGTAACCCGAAGGATACGCTGCGCGTCCTCGACGCCCTGCAGACCGACGAGCTCTGCCCGTGCAACCGCGAAGTCGGCGGCGCCACGCTGGCGGCCTGATTGGAATAGCCGGACGGGCGGTCGTGCCAAGGCATGGCTGCCCGCCCGGAACCCTGCGACGAGCTTCGTCCGATCCGTGTTTCAAGCGCCCTCGCGATCCGCCCGTCGACCGGACGGGACCGCCGGCGCGATGCCAAAGGTTTCCCATGTCGATCGATCAGCTGAAGTCCCGGATCCCGGATTTCGCCAAGGACGTCCGCCTCAACCTGTCGACGCTCGCCTCCGACGAGACGCTGCCGCCGCAGCAGAAATACGGCCTGATCGTCGCCTGCGCGATCGCCAGCCGCAATCCGGTGGTCAAGTCGGCGCTCGAGGCCGAGGCCGCGCAGCATCTGTCGCCGGCAGCGCTCGCCGCCGCCAAGTCGGCCGCGTCGATCATGGCGATGAACAACGTCTATTACCGCTTCAGCCATCTGGTCGCGAATACCGAATACCGCACCATGCCGGCAAAGCTGCGCATGAACGTCATCGGCAATCCCGGCGTCGACAAGCTGGACTTCGAGCTCTGGTCGCTCGCCGTGTCCGCCATCAATGGCTGCGGCATGTGCATGGACAGCCATGAGGCGATCCTGCGCAAGGCGAATGTGTCGTCCGAAGTGATCCAGACCGCGGTGCGCTTCGCCGCGATCATCCAGTCGGTCGCCGTCGCGCTCGAAGCGGCGGAAGCTGTCGAAGCCGCCTGACCATCGATCGGCCCGCCGTCGCGAATGGCGGGCCCGACACACCGCTCGCGGGCCTTATCCCGGGCGGAAGCGCTATCCGCCGTCCGGTAGCGCGCTATGGCCTCAGAATGGCCGCGTCGATGAAGTCGAGGCGGCCATCGCGAATAGCGCGCGCCGTCAGATGGTTGGTGTCGCGATAGTCCGGCCGCACGCCGTCGCGTGACACCGGACAACCGGTCGCCGCGTCGCACATCGCCTCGAGCGGATCGACCAGCCGGGCCCCGGACGAGGCGGCGAGCGCCTCGAGATAGCCGCGCGCCTCCGCCGCCGCCTGGCGCGTCGCCTCGAGCCCGATTGGCGCCAGCGCGTCCGGCTCGCCCCCCAGGAAGGCCCGCTTCACCGAATTGCGCGGAATGTCGATCGCCGCATAGGGGATCGGCATCACCACCGTCACGGCAATGCCCTTGTCGCGCAGGCCACGAATCCGCTCCGCCAGCCGCTCGAAGGTCGCCTGGATTTCGCGCCGGTAGTCGGCCGCGTCGTGCTCGAACCGGCAGGCGCCGTCATGATCGAAGCAGAGCAGGTGGTTGTTGGCGCCATGCCGCCGATAGGGATCGAGATAAATCGGCCAGTATGCCGCCAGCACCACTTCCTGATAGTCGCCACTCTCGGCGCGCGCCCAGGCCGCATCGAAGAAGGTATGGCAGCGCGCGCCCGGCATGACCTGATCGACATCGGGAAGCGGCGGACAGCCGCCATAGGTCAGGAAGGTGAAGGCGTGGCCCGGCCGGCCTTCCTTGAAATGCGTATAGAACAGCTCGGCGTGCGAATCGCCGATGAACAGGATGTTGGTGGCGGCCGGCTCGCCGATCACGCAGGGACGGAGCGCGCCCTTGAAGCTGTAGCCGCCGCATTCCGGCGGATAGGCGCCGTCGGCCATCGCCTCCTCGGCGGCGATCATGCGGGCGGCCAGCGTGTCGCGCGGCGAGATCGGGCCGCTGGCGGCGACGAAGGAAGCCGTCGTCGTGCCGGCCAGCACGACCAGGCCGCCCAGCATGATCGCGCGCGGCCGATGCACCCGGGCGTCGCGCGCCGGCTTCTGGCGGAACGGTGTCTCGATGAACCGATAGGAGAGCCCGGCGAGAACCAGCGTCGCCGCCATGCCGGCGAGCGCGACCAGCGTGCCGCCGAAGCCGTAATAGGCCAGGCCGACGACGATCGGCCAGTGCCAGAGATAGATCGAATAGGACCAGAGCCCGAGCGCCCGCAGCACCTGGCTGTCGAGGCCGGGCGCGGTTTCCTGGCGGGCGACCAGGACCAGCACGGCGCCGGCGACCGGCAGCAGCGTGGCGAAGGACGGCCAGGCGACGAGGTCGTCGAGGCCGACAAAGGCGATGGCGATCAAAGCGAGGCCGGCAAGCGCCAGGCCGGCCGAAAGGCGCGGTCCCGGCCGACGCTCGCCGAGATGCAGGTAGACCAGGCCGCCGGCCAGCATTTCCCATGCGCGCGTCGGCAGCAGATAGAAGGCGAAGACGGGGCGCGTCGGCGCCAGCCACACCGCGAGGGCGAAGGACAGGATCATGCCGGTCCAGAACGCCGCGATCAGCCAGTTGCGGCCGGGCAGCAGGTAGCGCAGCGCCAGCATGACGAGCGGCAGGACCAGATAGAACTGCCATTCGACCGACAGCGACCAGGTATGCAGCAGCCATTTCTCCTTGGCGGCCAGGTCGAAATAGCCGGCCTCGCCCCAATAGGCGAAGTTCGACACGAACAGCATCGACGCGGCGATGCCGGATGCGATCTCGCGGCGCGTCAGCGGGTCGATCAGGAATTGCGAGAACAGCAGCAGGACGAGGCAGAGGGCGCCGAGCGCCGGCACGATCCGCCGCGCCCGCGCCGCATAGAAGCCGAGCAGCGAGAAGCGGCCGCGATCGAGCCCGTCAGCGATGATCCGCGTCATCAGATAGCCGGAGACGACGAAGAACAGGTCGACACCCGCGAAACCGCCCGTCACCGGGCCGATCCGGAAGTGGAAGAGCACGACTCCGACGACGGCGATCGCCCGCAACAGATTGATGTCGAGGCGGAAAGCGTTTGGCGAGGGCGAAGCGGAGGAAGTCGTCATGCGGCGCTTTGGTCGATAGGAGTTGCCCAGCAATAGGCGGCCCGGCCGCCGGGAGCAATCGCGCTCTTGGTGCGGCGCCTCCGCAGAAGGGATAGTGACGCACCCCAGAACGGCGGGACGGCTTGACGGCGGCCCGCCGGAAGCGGCAAGGCTTGCCGCATCTCCCTCGTTCGCATGAGGCAATCTTGGTTCTGCTCGACGACGAATTCCAGCTCCGTCTCACCGACGCCGCCGCCGCCACCGAAACCCTCCTGGAAGCCATTCTGGTCGAGAGCCCGGCGGAAGGCGAAATCGCCCGGCCGGCGCGGCTGGTCGAGGCCATGCGCTATGCGGCGCTGGGCGGCGGCAAGCGGTTGCGCCCGTTCCTGGCGATCGAGGCGGCGCGGCTGTTCGGCGAGGACGGCGCCGGCGCGCTTCGCATCGGCGCGTCGATCGAGTGCCTGCATTGCTACAGCCTTGTCCACGATGACTTGCCGGCCATGGACGATGACGATCTGCGCCGGGGCAAGCCGACCCTGCATCGCGCCTATGACGAGGCGACCGCCATCCTCGCCGGCGATGCCCTGCAGACGCTGGCCTTCGACCTGATGGCGGATCCCGCGACCACGGCCGATCCGCTGGTGCGGGCAGAGCTGGTGCTCGGGCTTGCCCGCGCTTCCGGCCTCGGCGGCATGGCCGGCGGCCAGATGCTCGACCTGCAGGCCGAGACGGAGGCGCCGGACGAGGCGTCGATCCGCCAGCTGCAGGCGATGAAGACCGGCGCGCTGATCCGCTTCTCCTGCGAGGCTGGCGCCATTCTCGGCCGTGCCTCGACGGCGGACCGCGGCCGCATCCGCCGCTTCGGCGAGATCATCGGCCTGGCCTTCCAGCTCGCCGACGACATCCTCGACGAGACGGCGACGCCCGAGGCGCTCGGTAAGGCGACCGGCAAGGACTCTTCCCGCGGCAAGGGAACCTTGGTCGGGCTTTACGGCGTGGAGCGCGTCCGCACCATGCTCGACGAGCTCGTCGCCGAGGCCGAGGCGCTGCTGGCGCCGTTTGGCGAGCGCGCCGCGACCCTGGCCGCGGCGGCGCATTTCGTCGCCCATCGCGGCGCCTGACGCGCCGCCTTGAGCTAGGCCTTGTTCTTGACGAGACGTACGAGCGGCTGGCCGCGGCCATCGAGCAGGACCAGCTTGGCGCCGTCGAGGCGATAGCCCTGCGTCGCCGACAGCGCGTCGAGGAACTTCCGCTCCTGCTCCATCTGCGCCGGCACGCAGGCCATCTGCGTCGCGCCGAGCGGGCCGACCTTGAGGGCGCCGTCCTTGACCGTCACCGTGCCGAAATAGCGGTTGCAGCCACCCGAGCCGGAGATCTTGCCGCCCGCCTCGATCGCCAGCGTCGACTGCACGATGGCGAGCACGCCTTGGCCGCCAATGTCCTCGGCGAGCCACTCCGTGCCCTGCAACGCCGCCGCCGGCGTCGGAGCCGGGTTCGGGACCGGGGCCGGGCTGGGCGGTGGAGGCGTGGCGCCCGTCCGGGCGGACGCCTGCTGCACCAGGATCGTCACCGGTCCCCGCGTCTTCAGCGGTTCGACGGGAATGGCGGTCTGGTTGATGAACAGCAGTTCGGGGCCGCGCTCGATCCGGGCCTGCAATTCGTAGCGACGGCCCGGGCGGATCTTCGAGGCGCGGTAGGTGAGCTTGAAGGCGAACGGCACCTGTTTGCCGCGCGACCGAATTCGCTGCTGGGCGATGACGTTCGCCGGCGCATCGGCGCGCGAGACGTCGACCAGCTGGACGGTGATCCTGGCGCGCGGATCGAGGGCGATCCGCTCGCGATAGGTCACCTCGCCGGAAAGCGTCCGTGCCAGTGCCAGGGTCGACGGCAGGATGATCAGCGCCAGGGCACATAACAGGCGCAGGGGCAGGATGCGGGTCACGATCGAACCTCGTCGGGCGAAAGAAGGGAGAAGAGATCTAAACGCAACCGTAAGGGCAGTAAACGGGGGAGATGGAGAGGCGCCGTCCGAACGCCCCCTCCCCAAAACGGCCTTCGCCCGTTTTGACCCTCCCTCAAGGGGAGGGTTCAAGCGGAGCTTGCTGAAGCAATGGAATGGCGCGGAGCTGGACGATGATCTTGGGAGGCCGAGATGAGCCGGCGCAGCGTAGATCCTCGCCAGCTTTCTTTTGCCCGGACCATGCGCCGGAACATGACGGAAGCGGAGCTCCGGCTCTGGCTACGACTGCGTGCTCGTGGTGCAGAGGGCCTGAAATTCCGCCGCCAGGTCCCGATCGGCCCCTACATTGTCGACTTTCTCTGTGCCGAGCGACGCCTGGTCATCGAGATTGATGGCAGCCAGCATTTTTCGGATGAGGCGATGGCCGCTGATGTCCGACGCACTGCATGGCTCGAAGCGCGAGGTTTCCGGGTCCTGCGCCTGACCAATCTCGAGGTGATGCAGAATATCGAAGCTGTCTATCAGGTTCATCGCCGAAGCATCGGGACGAACTCCGCTTGAACCCTCCCCTTGAGGGAGCGTCGAAAACGCCTTGGCGTTTTCGGGGAGGGTAGTCCTACTCCGCCGCCTCGCCCGCCTTCGAGCCGAGCCCGAAGCGCTTCTCGATGTACTCGCCGACCAGCTTGCGGAAATCGTCGGCGATGGCGGGGCCGCGCAGCGTCACCGCCTTCTTGCCGTCGATGAAGACGGGGGCGGCCGGCGTCTCGCCGGTGCCGGGCAGCGAGATGCCGATATCGGCATGCTTCGATTCGCCGGGGCCGTTGACGATGCAGCCCATCACCGCGACCTTCAGCGCCTCGACGCCCGGATAGCGCTCACGCCAGATCGGCATCGAGGTGCGGATATCCTCCTGGATCCGGCTTGCCAGTTCCTGGAACACAGTCGAGGTCGTGCGGCCGCAGCCGGGGCAGGCGGCGACGATCGGCAGGAAGGCGCGGAACCCCATGGTCTGCAGCAGTTCCTGCGCCACCTGCACCTCGCGGGTGCGGTCGCCGTTCGGCTCCGGCGTCAGCGAGACGCGGATGGTGTCGCCGATGCCCTCCTGCAGCAGGATGCCCATGGCGGCGGACGAAGCGACGATGCCCTTGGTGCCCATGCCGGCCTCGGTGAGGCCGAGATGCAGGCAATGGTCGGAACGGCGGGCGAGATCGCGATAGACGGCGATCAGATCCTGCACGTTCGACACCTTGGCCGATAGGATGATTTTGTCGCGAGACAGGCCGATCGACTCGGCAAGGTTCGCCGAGAGGATGGCCGACTGGCAGATCGCCTCGCGCATCACGGCGGCGGCCGAGATCGGCGCAGCGGAAGCCGCGTTCTCGTCCATCAGCCGGGTCAGCAGGTCCTGGTCGAGCGAGCCCCAGTTGACGCCGATGCGGACCGGCTTGTCGTATTGGATCGCGAGCTCGATCAGGGTGGCGAACTGGCGGTCGCGCTTTTCGCCGAAGCCGACATTGCCGGGATTGATGCGGTATTTGTCGAGCGCCTCGGCGCAGGCCGGGTGATCGGTCAGGAGCTTGTGGCCGATATAGTGGAAGTCGCCGATCAGCGGCACGTCGATGCGGCGCGCGAGCAGCTTTTCCTTGATGAACGGCACGGCCGCCGCCGCCTCGTCGCGGTCGACGGTGATCCGCACTAGCTCCGAGCCGGCGCGGGCGAGCGCCGCGACCTGGGCGACGGTCGCGTCGATGTCGGCCGTGTCGGTATTGGTCATCGATTGCACGACGACCGGCGCGTCGCCGCCGACGCGGACCTTGCCGACGCGGACGGAGGTGGCGTGGCGGCGCGGCAGCGGACCGGCGAGCGTTTCGGAGGCGGGGGTCATGTCATTCATGCGAGATCACGCGCTGTCGCTGCCTCGCCCGCTGTGCGGGGAAGGGCTGGGGTGAGGGGGCGCCGGAGGCGCGAATTCGGAAAGTCGGTTGCAAGCAAGCCCTCACCCGCGAGCCGGCGAGGGCTTTTGGGGCTCGGGGGAAGGAGGGCTTTGCCAGACATCTTCCTACGCCGCCTCGCGGCAGCGGGCGCATAGGCCGCGGATCTCGATGATTGGCGCGCGCGGCGCAAAACCGGCGGCCTTGGTGACGGCGGCGAGGGCGTCGGTCAGCGCGGCGGACGAGGCCTCGCCGGCGGCGCCGCAGTTCTCGCAGAGCAGGAACACGGTGGCGGCGCCATGGCCGGGCTTGTCGTGCCCCTCCGGCCCGCGCGAGCAGGCGATATAGGCGTTGCGGCTCTCGATGCGGTGGGCAAAGCCGTGCTCGACCAGGAAATCGAGGGCGCGATAGACGGAGACGGGCGCCGGGCGCGGGCCTTCGACGGCGAGCCGGTCGATCACGTCATAGGCGCTCGCGGGGACATGGCTTTCGGCAAGCGCCGCCAAAACCTTGCGGCGCTGCTCGGTGAAGCGCAGCCCCTCGGCGGCCGAGATCGCCTCAGCATGGGCGATGGCGTCGCGGGCGCAATGGTCGTGGTCATGGTCGCGATGTTCGAGCACGACCCGGTCTGCTTCGTTCATGGCCGCCCTATTCTGGTCGTCTCTTCCTCAAGCCGCGTGGAGTATCTTTCCGCGCGCCGCGTTCTAGCATGGATCGACGAAGAGGCCGACTCCGCGCCGATTGCCGCACGCCTTCCCTTGCTGCTGCACCGCAATATATGGTCGTCTCGGTCACTTCTCACCCCTTTTCCTCCCTCTAGGAGACGAATTCATGTCGAAGGACGGCCATCTCAAGGACAGGGTCGCGCTGGTGACGGGCTCGACCTCGGGCATCGGGCTTGGCATTGCCCGCTCGCTCGCCGGGGCCGGCGCGCATGTCGTGCTGAACGGCTTCGGCGATCCGGCGGTGATCGAGAAGCTCCGGGCGGGCCTTGCGGCCGAGTTTGGCGTCGAGGTGCGCTACTTTGGCGCCGACATGACCAAGGAAGACGAGATCGCCGGGATGATCCGCGATGTCGAAAGGGAATTCGGCGCCATCGACGTGCTCGTCAACAATGCCGGCGTCCAGCATGTCGCGCCGGTCGACGAGTTCCCGGTCGACAAGTGGAACCTGATCCTGGCGCTCAACCTCTCGGCCGCCTTCCACGCCATCCGCCTGGCGCTGCCGGCAATGAAGCAGAAGGGCTGGGGCCGGATCATCTCGACGGCATCCGCGCACGCGCTCGTCGCCTCGCCCTTCAAGGTCGCCTATGTCGCCGCCAAGCACGGCATCGCGGGCATCACCAAGACCGTCGCGCTCGAAGTGGCCGACAAGGGCATCACCGTCAATGCCATCTGCCCCGGCTATGTCTGGACGCCGCTGGTCGAGAAGCAGATCCCCGATACGGCCAGGGCGCGCGGCATGACCGAGGAGCAGGTCAAGAAGGACGTCATCCTCGCCGCGCAGCCGACCAAGGAATTCGTCACCGTCGAGGAAGTGGCGGCGCTGGCGCTGTTCCTCACCACGGACGGCGCCCGCTCGATCACCGGTTCGCTGCAGTCGATCGACGGCGGCTGGACCGCGGCATGACGGTCACGCTGGAAGGGCGCAAGATCCTCAATCTCGGCCTGCAGGGTGGCGGCGCGCATGGCGCCTTCACCTGGGGCGTGCTCGACCGGCTGCTGGAGGATGGACGCCTCGATTTCGAGGGGATCTCCGGCACCAGCGCCGGCGCGCTCAACGCGGTGGCGCTCGCCGACGGGCTGGCGCGCGACGGCGCGGCCGGCGGACGGGCGCGGCTCCGCGAATTCTGGATGCGGGTCAGCGCCGCCGGTCGTCCCGGCGCCTCGGCGCGCGACCTGATGGAGGCCTGGATGGGGGCGTGGCGGATGCCGGCCATGCAGCCTTTCCACATGATCGAGGCGATGACCAATTTCGCCTCGCCCTATGGCTTCAACCCGATGAACATCAATCCGCTCCGCGAGATCGTCGCGGAACTGGTCGATTTCGATCGCCTGCGCGCCGCGGACGCGCCGAAGCTGTTCATTTCGGCGACGGCGGTCCGTACCGGCAAGATCAAGGTCTTCTCCGGCCATGGCATCACGGCCGAGGCGGTGATGGCGTCGGCCTGCCTGCCCTATCTGTTCCAGACCGTCGTCGTCGACGGCGAGCCTTACTGGGACGGCGGCTTCATGGGCAATCCGGCGCTGTTTCCGTTCTTCACCGAGACGAAGGCGACCGACATCCTGCTGGTGCAGATCAACCCGATCGAGCGCAGCGCCGTGCCGATTTCGGCCAAGGAGATCCTCGAGCGGATGAGCGAGATCACCTTCAACGCCTCGCTCCTGCGCGAATTCCGCGCCATCGACTTCGTCAACCGCATGCTCGACGAGGGCCGGCTCGATCCGGCGCGCTACCGTCGCAACCGAGTGCACCGCATCGACGCCGGCAGAGCGCTCGAACGCTTCTCCGCCTCGACCAAGTTCGATACGTCGCGCGCCTTCTTCGAGGAATTGCATGCGGCGGGCCGTGCGGCGGCCGGGGACTGGCTCGCTGCGCATTTCGACGATATAGGCGTTCGGGATACCGTGGATTTGCGGAGCCAGTTCCAGTGACGGATCTCGCCTTTTCGAGCCTCGCGCTTCGATCCGACTTCATCGGCACCGTCGCCGACCGGATGTGGCATGCCTGGTGGCGCGAGGCGGGCGAGCCGCTTTCGACCCTGCTCGGCCACCTGCGCGAGTTCCGCAACGATGCCATCCCGCTCGGCATCGTCGCCCATCGCGACGACGACTTTGTCGGTTCGGCGCTGCTGATCGACAGCGACCTCGAGGAGCGGCCGCAATATTCACCCTGGCTGGCGGCGCTGTGGGTCGAGCCGGAGGCGCGCTCGCGCGGCGTCGCCACGGCGCTCAGCGATCGCATCCTCGCCGAAGCGGCGGCGCTCGGGCACGAGAGCGTCTATCTCTGCGCCAGCGCCGACAAGGCAGCCTACTACCTCGCGCGCGGCTGGCAGGAGGTCGAGCGCGATGTCGGCGAGCACCGGCTGGCGGTCTTCGTCAAGCCGACAGGCGCTCCCGGGCGATAGGATCTTCCTTCGCCTCTCCCTGAGGGATCGACGCCCGCAGGGCGGCGGGAGGGTTTACGGCCCCACCGGATGGCTCCTCAACCCCTCACCGGCTCTTCGAGCCGACCTCTCCCGGCGGGAGAGGTGAAGGCGGGATTCCCTCCGACCGGTCCGGTGCTTTACGAACCGGCGCGCCATCGTGTTAGATCGCGCAATGGTTCAGAAAATGCACTCAGGGCGGAATGAATGGCCAAGCATAAGATTGCGATCATCGGTCTCGGCAAGATCACGCAGGACCAGCATCTGCCGGTGATCGACAAGAGCGGCGACTTCGAGGTCGCCGCCGTCGTCAGTCAGCGCGGCCTGAGCCATAACGGCGTTCCGAGCTTCAAGACGGCGGCCGAGCTCTACGCGGCGATGCCGGAGATCGGCATCGTCTCGGTCAACACGCCGCCGGATGTCCGCCATGCGATCGCACGCGAGGCGCTCGTTGCCGGCAAGCATGTCCTGCTCGAGAAGCCGCCGGCGGCGACCTTGGCCGAGTTCGAGGATCTGAAGGCGTTTGCCGAGGCTGAGGGCAAGGTTCTCTTCGCCACCTGGCATTCGCAGTTCAACCCGGCGGTCGACGAGGCGAAGGCGTTGCTCGCCAAACAAGGCGTGCGCTCGGTCAAGATCGAGTGGCGCGAGGACGTCAAGAAGTGGCATCCGGGCCAGGACTGGGTCTGGGAGCCGGGCGGCTTCGGCGTCTTCGATCCCGGCATCAACGCGCTCTCCATCTTCGTCAAGATCCTGCCCTTCGCGCCTTTCGTGAAGGCGGCGGAGCTGACCTATCCGGCGAACCGTCAGACGCCGATCGCCGCCAAGCTCGTCTTCGGCAGCGCAGCCGCTTCCGCCCCGGCGCTCACCGCCGATTTCGACTGGCGCGAGCAGGGCGACGAGAAGTGGCACATGACCATCGAGACGGCCGACGGCAAGAAGCTTCGCCTCTACAAGGGCGGCGCGGCGCTGGAGGTCGATGGCAAGCTGGTCGTCGAGGCGCCGAGCGAGGAATATGAGCGGATCTACGCGCATTTCGCTGACCTGCTCGCGTCGGGCAAGAGCGATGTCGATGGATCGCCGCTGCGGCTGGTGGCCGACGCGATGCTGGTCGGCCGGCGAAACGTGACGGACGCCTTCGACTGGTAGTTGTCCGCCGGTCGGAACGGATGGCCAGCGCCGCGCATTGAAGACAGCAGGATTTCGGCTGTGAGGCGACGTTGGGCACAAACGAGACGGGCGCGAACATGGCACGATGGCGACATGTCCGATCCGGGATAGGCGGCTTGCTGGCCGCCTTTCTCGTGACCGCGATGCCGATCGAAGCGCGGGCGATCAGCCCGGACGAACTGTTCCAGAAGATCATCCCCAAGGTGGACCCGGGCTCCGAGCGCAAGCCGGCGAAGCGGCGGACGCAGCGTGCCACCCCGGCCGCGCCGCAGGCGAAGGCCGCGTTGCCGGAAGGCGCGAAGAGCGACGCGTCGCCGGCGATGCCATTGCCGGCGCGCCGTCCGGACGCCGCGGCAGAGCCCCCGGTCGCCGCTGTCGCCGTGCCGGTCACGCCGGCGCCGGTTGTTGCGGACCGTCCGGCGACGCCCTTGCCCCGCTCCAAGCCCGAGAGCGAGCGCAAGGCAGCCGGTCTGGTGGCGATTCCGCCTCCCGCCGATGCCGCCGTCGAAAAAGTGACGACCGAAACCGTGCCGGCGGATCCTGCCCTGGCGGCGGGCGCGGCGGCGGCGTTGGCCGGGGCGGTTCCTGCCGATCCGCCGACAGCCGAACAGCTGGCGTTCGCGCCGCCCGTCCTGCCGAGCGCGCTGAAGCCGGCGCCCGGTGAAGCGGGCGGGCGAAACACCGACGGCAGCCTGAAGAAATCCGACCGGTTGCCGCCGCCGCAGAAGGAGGCGGCGATCGCGTCGCCGGAGGCCGCCGCGACGGCCGGGGAAGGGCCGCTTGACGAAGTCGGGCGTGCGCCAGCCAATCTGCCGGCGCCGTTACCGACTCCGCGGCGAAAGCCCGAGATCGTGATGGCGGCGATGATCCCGACCGTCACGCCAGCGTTGCCGGAGGGGCTCGCCGCCTGCCGTGCGTCGATGGCGAGCATGAAGATCTCCGCCAAGGCTCTCCCGGCGATCCAGTCCGGCAGTTGCGGTGGTCCGGATCCGTTCGATGTGAGCGAACTGGAGGGCGGGGCGATCGATCTGAGCCCGGCCGCCAAGGTCAATTGTGCGGTGGCGACGACGCTGGCGCGCTGGATCGAGGAAGATATCCAGCCCTCAGCGCAGGCGCTGCTCGGGGGGCGTGTCACGGGGCTGCGCATCGCCGACTCCTATTCCTGTCGCGGTCGCAACCGGGTCGCCAACGCCCAGCTTTCCGAGCATGCCTTCCTGAACGCCGTCGACATCGGCGCCTTCGAGATCGGTGGCCGCTGGGTGACGGTGACCAAGGCCAAGGACCGCACGGAGAAGGAAGACAGTTTCCTGAAGGCGGCGCGCGTCTCGGCCTGCGACAAGTTCATGACCGTGCTCGGCCCCGGCTCGGATGGCTACCACGAGGATCACTACCACCTCGACCTGCGCCAGCGCGGCAAGGGTGCCGGCAAGAAGTATTGCCATTGAGCCTTGTCGGGACGCTGGCCGAGTTCCGGTCCGGCTAGGGGAATTCCTGTCGGCCCGCTGGTTGTCTCGTCGTTCCCGCTTTTGCAGCCCGATCGGAAACACAGTAATTTACCCAACGTCAGCATGCCCTTCTCCTGTTGCGCAGAGAGGAATGGATGATGCGGTACGTCGGGTCTTTCTTCGTCTTCGCCTGTCTGGTGCCGTGCGGGGCTGTCGCGGCGGAGTTGCGTTGCATCGAGGAAGCGCGCGCCTATGCGTCGCTGCCTTCCGAAGCAGCCTATGTGACGCTGGCCGATTGTGTTCAGCCCGGCATGAAATTGACGACGCCTGTCTTTGGCGCGCCGAAGGCGACCCTGTCCAGCCACGACACCAAGCGCCTGCATGACTGGCTCGGCCAGTTCGCCGGCAAGATCCCGGAAGGCAAGGGGGCCGTCATCCTGCAATGGAATGACCCCGCCTCCTTCACTGCCCGCGGCAAGGTCGAGGACGGCAAGCCGCCGATCATCGAATTCAAGTCGCAGATGTGATGAGCGATTTCGAATTCTCGGTTTCGGTGTGGAAGCTCGTCATCTGGCGCTTCGGCATCATGATGATCGTCGCCCTACTGGTGGCGGCCGTCACCATGGCACTCTTCTTCTATCTGAGGCGTCACCGTTCGCCGGCTCCCTGGCGCCCGGCCCCGATCGGGGGCGTCGAGGCTGCCGTGGTGCT
Organism: Kaistia granuli DSM 23481; assembly: GCF_000380505.1. Classification (GTDB taxonomy): domain Bacteria; phylum Pseudomonadota; class Alphaproteobacteria; order Rhizobiales; family Kaistiaceae; genus Kaistia; species Kaistia granuli. The sequence goes on from NZ_AQYH01000007.1 coordinate 329,897, forward strand.
GTTCAGCATCGCCCTGATCGGTGCGATGGTCGGGGATCTCAGCGGATCCAGCCAGGAATCAATTGCCGGCCAGCTGGTTCCGGCGATCCTGACCTTGCTGGGCGTCGTCGCAGTCTATCTGTTCGGCAAGAAGCACGACGAAACGGGGCTGGTGAGCCTGGCCGTGCTGGCCTTTATCGTCACGCTGACGATCTGCTATTCGCATGCCCTGGCGCGCAAGAACGACAAGGACGCCTTCACGTTCTGCCGGGATAAATATTCCGATGCCGCCGTTCTCGCGGATCCCCGGATCATCGAACGACTCAACGAGATCTTCGGACCCTACTGCAAGGCAGCCATCGGCCGTCACACGCAGTGAGCTTCGGGCGCCTGTCTCCGTCGAGGCACAGGCGCCCGTTTTTGTCAGCCGAACACCACCAGAAGGTCCTTGGCGTCGATCTGGCTGCCGGCGTGGACCAGCACCTCGGCGATGGTACCGTCGCGGTCGGCGTGGATGGCGGTTTCCATCTTCATCGCCTCGATCGACAGCAGCACGTCGCCGGCCTTGACCGTCTGGCCGGCCTTGACGGCGAGCGTCGAGACGACGCCCGGCATCGGCGCGGCGACATGGTTCGGATTGCCGTCCTCGGCCTTGCGCTTGGCGACGACCGAGCCGGCATTGGCCCGGTCGGGGACCTTGATGACGCGCGGCTGGCCGTTCAGCTCGAAGAAGACGCGGATCAGGCCTTCCTCATCGGCGTCGCCGATGGCCTGCATCCGGATCACCATGGTCTTGCCCTTTTCGAGCTCGACCAGGATCTCCTCGCCGACCGGCAGGCCGTAGAAATAGACCGGCGTCGGCAGCACGCTGGTCGGTCCCCAGTTCTGCAGGCCCTTGGCGAAGTCCGTGAAGACCTTCGGGTACATCAAATAGGAGGCGAGGGCGAAATCGTCGATGTCGCCATTGCCGACCTTCTCCTTGGCCGTCTTGCGCTCGGCCTCGAGATCCGCCGAAGCGATCAGCGAACCCGGACGGGCCGTCGACGGCTTCTCGCCCTTCAGCGCCTTCTTCTGGATGCCTTCCGGCCAGCCGCCCGGCGGCTGGCCGAGATCGCCGCGCATCATCTGCACGACGGAATCCGGGAAGGCGATGTCCTTGGCCGGGTTCTCGACATCGGCGACCGAGAGGTTCTGCGACACCATCATCAGCGCCATGTCGCCAACGACCTTCGAGGACGGCGTCACCTTGACGATGTCGCCGAACATCTGGTTGACGTCGGCATAGGCCTGCGCCACCTCGTGCCAGCGCGTGTCGAGACCGAGCGAACGGGCCTGTTCCTTCAGATTGGTGAACTGGCCGCCCGGCATCTCGTGCAGATAGACTTCCGAGGCGCCGGCCTTGAGGTCGCTCTCGAAGGCGGCGTACTGGCCGCGCACTGCTTCCCAGTAGAACGAGATCTTGCGGATCGCGTCAGGATCGAGCCCGGTGTCGCGCTCGGAACCCTTGAGGGCTTCGGCGATCGAGCCGAGGCATGGCTGCGAGGTGAGGCCGGAGAGCGCGTCCATCGCCGCGTCGACGGCGTCGACGCCGGCTTCCACCGCCGCCAGCACGGTCGCGGCCGAAATGCCCGACGTGTCATGCGTGTGCAGATGGATCGGCAGGTCGGTCTCGGCGCGCAGCGTCGTGATCAGCTTCTTGGCGGCGGCCGGCTTCAGCAGGCCGGCCATGTCCTTCAGGCCGATGACATGCGCGCCGGCCTTCTCCAGCTCCTTGGCGAGCGCGACATAGTACTTCAGATCGTACTTGGCGCGGTCGGGATCGAGGATGTCGCCGGTGTAGCAGATCGCCGCCTCGAGGACCTTGCCCTCTTCGCGCACGGCGTCCATCGAGACGCGCATGTTCTCGACCCAGTTCAGGCAGTCGAACACGCGGAAGAGGTCAACGCCGCCGGCGGCTGCCTGCTTGACGAAGAACTTGACGACGTTATCGGCGTAATTGGTGTAGCCGACGCCGTTGGCGCCGCGCAGCAGCATCTGCAGCAGGATGTTCGGCGCGCGCTCGCGCACCATGGCGAGACGCTCCCAGGGATCCTCGGTCAGGAAGCGCATCGAGACGTCGAAGGTGGCGCCGCCCCAGCATTCGAGGCTGAGCAGCCCGGGAAGGCCGCGCGCATAGGCATCGGCGATGCCGACGATGTCATGCGTGCGCATGCGGGTCGCGAGCAGCGACTGGTGCGCGTCGCGCATCGTCGTGTCGGTGACGAGCACGCGGCTCTCCGCGCGCATCCACTGGGCGAGCGCCTCGGGGCCGTGGGCGTCGAGATACTGCTTGGTGCCCGGCGCTGGTTCGGCCGCGAATTGCGGAATCACCTTGGCGAGGGCATCGGCCTTGGGGCGCACGCGGCCGCGCGTCTCCGGATGGCCGTTGACGGTGACGTCGGCGATGTAGTTGAGCAGCTTGGTGCCGCGATCGCGCCGACGCACGGCCGAGAACAGCTCCGGCGTCGTGTCGATGAAGCGCGTCGTGTAGGAATTGTCGCGGAACTGCGGGTGGTTGATGATGTTGGCGACGAAGGTCAGGTTGGTCGCCACGCCGCGGATGCGGAACTCGCGCAGCGCGCGGTCCATGCGGGCGATCGCCTCCTGCGGCGTCGGCGCCCAGGCGGTGATCTTCTCGAGCAGCGGATCGTAGAAGCGGGTGATCACCGCGCCGGAATAGGCGGTGCCGCCGTCGAGGCGGATGCCGAAACCGGACGCCTCGCGATAGGCGGTGATGCGGCCGTAATCCGGGATGAAGTTCTGCTCGGGATCTTCGGTCGTGATGCGGCACTGCAGGGCATGGCCGTTGAGGCGGATGTCGGCCTGCTTCGGCACGCCCGATTCGGCCGTGCCGATGGCGGCGCCCTCGGCGATGTGGATCTGCGCCTTGACGATGTCGATGCCGGTCACCTGCTCGGTGACGGTGTGCTCGACCTGGATGCGCGGGTTCACTTCGATGAAGTAGAACTTGCCGGTATCGGCATCCATCAGGAATTCGACGGTGCCGGCGCCGTAATAGTTCGAGGCCTTGGCGATCTCGACGCCGTAATCGGTGATGCCCTTGCGCTCGGCGTCCGACAGGTAGGGCGCGGGCGCGCGCTCGACGACCTTCTGGTGGCGGCGCTGCACCGAGCAATCGCGCTCATAGAGATGGACGATGTTGCCGTGCTGGTCGCCGAGGATCTGCACCTCGACGTGGCGGGCGCGCTCGACCAGCTTCTCCAGATAGATCTCGTCCTTGCCGAAGGCGGCCTTCGCCTCGCGCTTGGCGGTGATCGCATCCTTGAGCAGGGTCTCCTCGTCGCGGATGACGCGCATGCCGCGTCCACCGCCGCCCCAGGAGGCCTTGAGCATCAGCGGGTAGCCGATGCGGGCCGCCTCAGCCTTGATGGTCTCGATGTCGTCCGGCAGCGGGTCGGTCGCCGGCATGACCGGCACGCCGGCGGCGATCGCCAGATTGCGAGCCGCGACCTTGTTGCCGAGCATCCGCATCGTATCGGGCGACGGGCCGATGAAGATGATGCCGGCCTCGGCGCAGGCCTCGGCGAATTCGGGGCTCTCGGCCAGAAGGCCATAGCCCGGATGGATGGCGTCGACCTTCGCCTCGCGGGCGATGCGGATGACGTCTGCGATGTTCAGATAGGCCTCGATCGGGCCCAGGCCCTTGCCGACCTGATAGGCTTCGTCGGCCTTGAACCGGTGCAGGGCGAGTTTGTCTTCCTCGGCGAAGATCGCGACGGTTGTGATGCCCAGTTCGTTCGCAGCGCGGAAGACGCGGATGGCGATTTCGGACCGGTTGGCGACCAGGATTTTCTTGATGGTCACGTATTCCCCCAACATGAAGCAGCTCTCCGCCCTGCGAACGAGCCTCTGGACACTTGCTTACAAGGTTTGTGCGGGTGCGAAAAGGCCGCAGGTTTATGTTGCGGTGCGAGTAAAATCGGGCTGTTTCAGCCTGGCAAGGCGCTGAGCCGGCTCAGCAGGGCGGGCGTCGCCATGACCATCGCGCGCTCCTGGGGGGTCAGGAAGGAAACCGCCTCGGCGATGCTGGCGGCGTCGTCGATCTTGGCCGCGGACAGCGCTTCGACCGCCTCGACCTTGCCGGGCTTGCGCTCCGGCACAGCGTCGATCAGGGCGAGATGGACCGTGCGCAGCTTGTCGTCGCTGGCGATGGCGACGAGATCGGGGGCGCTCTCGACCGCCGCCTCGTAGACCGGGCGGATCGCCGCGGCGTTGCGGGCGACCGTTGGCGGATCGACTTCCTCCGGCGTGCGGAGCAGGCCCATCCGGCGGATGAAGCGGCCGACCCGGTTGGAGCCGGTCCAGCCGGAAACCGGCACGACCAGCAGCAGACCGAGAAGGGCCGGCGACAACCACGCCACCAGCACCCAGCTATCGAGCGAGGCGGCGAAGAGCAGCGCGATGCCGATCAGGAAGTGCCAGCGATGACGGGCGATCAGATCGCGCAGCGGCACGCCACCATCATCGCGGCGCTGCGGCTTCCAGCCGGAATCGCGGCCGAGCAGGATCGACAGGATGGCGCCGGTATGGACCAGCATCATCACCGGCGCGACGAGGGCGGAGATCAGGATCTCGAACAGGAAGCTGGCGATGGTGCGGAAGCCGCCGACGGTTCGGCGGTCGTCGCGGTTGCGCAGGAAGGCGACGAGACCCAGCAGCTTCGGCCCGAACAGGATCGCCAGCGTCAGCCCGAACAGACGCAAGGCGCGCTCGGCGTCGATCACCGGCCAGGTCGGAAACAGCTGGAACTCCTCGGTGAAATATTCCGGCCGGATGAAATGCGCCTGCAGCGACAGCACCAGGCCGGCGAGGATCAAGAGCAGCCAGAGCGGCGAGGCGAGATAGGAGCCGATGCCGGTCAGGAGATGGATCCGGCTGACCCAGTGCAGCCCGCGCGCTGGCAGCACGAGAAGGTGCTGCAGATTGCCCTGGCACCAGCGGCGGTCGCGCACGGCGAGGTCGATGATCGAGGGCGGGCTCTCTTCATAGGAACCCGCGAGATCCTCGGCGATCCGCACCGTCCAGCCGGCCCGGCGCAGCAGCGCCGCCTCGACGAAATCATGGCTCAGGATATGGCCACCGAAGGGCGGCTTGCCGGGAAGATCCGGCAGTCCCGCCGATTCCATGAAGGCGCGGGTGCGGATGATGGCGTTGTGGCCCCAGTAATTGCCTTCCGAACCGGTCCAGAAGGCGAGGCCGGCACCGACGATCGGGCCATAGACGCGGCCGGCGAACTGCTGCAGCCGCGCGATGATGGTGGTGCCGTTGACGAGCGCCGGAATGGTCTGGATCAGGCCGGCATCCGGGTCCTCTTCCATGCGGCGCGCCAGCTCGATGATCGTCTCGGGGGCGATCAGGCTGTCGGCGTCGAGCACCAGCATGTGGTCGTAGGCCGAGCCCCAGCGCGTGCAGAAATCGGCGACATTGCCGGATTTGCGGGCGACGTTCTTGCGGCGGCGGCGATAGTAGATCCGCGCCCGGTCGCCGAGGCGCTCGCGCAGCGTCAGCAGCGCCGCCTCTTCGGCCAGCGCCACGTCGGGGTCGGTGGTATCGGAAAGGATGAACCAGTCGAAAGCCGGTCCCTGGCGCAGCTCGTCGAGCCCCGACGCCATCGCCTCGACCGCGGCGAAGACCCGCGACGGGTCCTCGTTATAGGTCGGCATCAGCATGGCGGTGCGGGATTCGAGCGGCCCTGCCGGTGTCCGTTTCGGTCGGTACAGCCGGTTCATGACGACGCCATAGCCGGCGATCGCGCTGGTGAAGGCCATCGCGATCCAGCCGAAATTCAGCGCGAACAGCACCAGAACGGCGATCTCGACCGGGGTCAGGCCGCCGACGATGAGCACCTGCTCCATCTCGTAGACGGCGACGACCGCCAGCAGGAAAGCGCTGCCGAGGATGGCGATGCGCCGGATCCAGGACGAGCGCGAACGACGGGGATCGACGAATTTGCGCCGGTCGCGCCGGCGGAAACGCCAGAGCGATTGCGGCGGCATGTCGCCAGGGGTCTCCGTCGGCATGCCGGGTTCGGGATGAAACGTCGTCTCACCGTCCGTGCCGGGGGCGTGGCGGGCAGCCGGCGATGTCTCCGCCGTCTGCTTCGCCTCACCGGCCGGGAAAGCGATTACGCCGTCCATCGATAGACCCAGGTCTCCGCTGGTCGTTCATCGGGGAACTGCAGCACGACCCGCAACTCGACAAGCGTCGCGTCTTCCGGATCGAGCTCGAAATTGACCCGCCAGCCCTCGCCCAGCTTCGGGTTGGGGATCAGCACGACATTGCTGATCTTACCCTTGGACGTGGTCACCGTCGCCTTCGGTTCCGGCGCCGGCTTGTCTTCGAGAGGCTGCGGCGGGAAGAAATCGATCACAAAGCGGCGATTGGGCGTGTCGCCGTCGAGCGTGGAGCGACCCACGCGCGTTCCGGCGACGACCATGCCGCCCGGCACGTAGTTCGGATCGCCGCCCCAGGACAGGCGATAGGCGAAGGAATATTCCGATCCGGCTGGAATCGGGTCCTTTGGCTGCCAGTAGGCGACGATGTTGTCGTGGATTTCCGAATTGGTCGGAATCTCGACGAGGGTGACGGCGCCCTGGCCCCAGTCGCCGACGGGCTCGACCCAGAGGCTCGGACGGCTTTCATAAGCGGCTTCGAGATCCTGATAGGTCTCGAACACGCGATCGCGCTGCATCAGGCCGAAGCCGCGCGGACCGGCGTCGACGAAGGCGCTGATCTGCAGCGTAGACGGGTTGGAGAGCGGCCGCCACAGGCGCTCGCCGCGGCCGTTCACCATCAGAAGGCCGTCCGAATCATGCACCTCCGGACGGAAGTCGTCGACATTGGTGCGGTCATTGGCGCCGAAGAAGAACATGCTGGTGCCGGGCGCGAGGCCGACCTTGGTCAGTTCGGTACGCGGGAAGAGCGTCGCCTCGACATCCATCGTCGTCGGATAGCCCGGACGGACGGTGAAGCGGTAGGCGCCCGACGCGCTCGGGCTGTCGAGCAGCGCGTGCAGGACGATGGTGTCGCCCTGCTGCACCGGGGTCTCGACCCAGAAGGCGCGGAAGATCGGGAATTCCTCGCCCTCGGGCTCGGCCGTCTTCAGGGCCAGTCCGCGCGCGGAGATGCCGTAAACCTGGCCCTTGCCGAGCGAGCGGAAATAGCTGGCGCCCTGGAAAACGAGGATCTCGTCGAAATAGTCCGGCTTGTTGATCGGGCCGTGCACGCGAATGCCGGCGAAGCCCATGTCTTCGTCCGGAATGCCCTTCGGGACCAGCGGGCCGAAATCGAACAGGTTGGTCGAGTAGGGCAGGTGCTTCGCCTCGCCATCCTTGACGATGGCGACCTCGATCGGCTCCTTGAAATAGAAACCGGGATGGAAGAGCTGCATCTTGAACGGCAGCCCGTCATCGGCCCAGACCGAAGCGGCGGACTTGAAGCGGATGTCGCGATACTGATCGTAGGTCAGGTTCTGCAGGACATCCGGCAGACGCGAGGTCGGCGCGGCGAACGGCACGCGCGACAGGCGGCGGGCGATCTCGGCGACGGTCGAACGGGTGAAGGGGCCATCCGTCGCAAGCGAGGCGGCGACGTTGGTCGCCTGTGCCATGGCCTGGTCGGGATACAGGTCGCCGATGGCGGCCACGGCAACAAAGGCGCCGGCAGAAGCCAACAGGCGGCGCCGCGTGATCTTGTACGGAGTCTCAGTCATTTTCTGTCTGTTTTTCTCGGGAAACCGTCGGATGGCCCGAACCTAGGATCGAACTGTGGTGAAAGTTTCACGGTCAAGCTTGCGTAGCTGATTTGGCGGCGAACGTCGATGGCAGGGAGCGAGTTCCGTCGTCGGCGGCGGGGGGGAGGCCGATTGCCGACGCGAGCCTTGAATCCGGCCGTTTCGTTTCTCCACACCGCATAGATCAAGTCCGACAAGGCCGCGATCCCCGATGCCACGTTTCCAGTGGGTTCGCTGGCAATCTAACCATGTTTTTTTGATTGCGGAATGTCGCAGGGGGCAGGCGCGGGATCATATTTGAGGCGCGCCCTTCGATTTGCCGCCCGAACCCCTCAGCGGCGCGACGGCGCTGCCTCTTGTGCGCCTCGCGGCGCCCCGGCATTCTCTGCGCCGCCGCCGCGGCAAGATCGCCACGACACGCAGGAAGGCGGCCGGTTTGAGGAAGCGTTCATGATCACGGTATTTGGTTCGGTCAATATCGACCTCGTCAGTCGCACCGCGCGCCTGCCCCGGCCGGGGGAGACAGTGCCCGGATCGGACTACCAGCTTATTCCCGGCGGCAAGGGCGCCAACCAGGCGCTCGCGGCCCGGCGGGCCGGCGCCTCGGTTCGGATGATCGGCGCGGTCGGCACGGACGACATGGCGACGATCGCCTTGAGCGAGCTCGAGGCCGGTGGCGTCGACCTTTCCGGCATCCAGCGCAGCGGTGCCACCACCGGCATGGCGGTGATCACGGTCGACGACAATGCCGAGAACACCATCGTGCTGTCGCCGGGCGCCAATGCCCGCCTCTCCGCGAGCGGATTGCAGGCCGGTGCTATCGGCGCCGGCGACACGCTGCTGCTGCAGATGGAAGTGCCGTTCGCCGAGAACCTCGCGGCCGCGCGCATCGCCAAGGCGGCCGGCGCTCGGGTCATCCTTTCCATCGCGCCGTTCCTGCCGGTCGAGCGCGAAGCCTTCGCCGACGTCGACATGATCCTCGTCAACGAGACCGAGGCCGCCGACCTCGCCCGCCATCTCGGCCTGCTGCCCGGTTCGAACGGCGCCGCGACCGTGGCGAAGCTCGCCTCGGAGCTCGGCCGCACCGTGATCGCGACGCTCGGCCCGGAGGGCGCCGTCGCCGCCACCCAGACCGAGACGATCAGCGTCCCGGCGCTCAAGGTGGTGCCCGTCGACACGACCGGCGCCGGCGACACGTTCTGCGGCGTGCTGGCGGCCTTGCTCGACGAGGGCGCGGACCTGGCGACGGCGATGCGGCGGGCGTCCGTCGCCGGATCACTCGCTTGCGCCAAGGCCGGCGCACAACCCAGCTTTCCCCTGCGTGAGGCGATCGAATTGTCGCTGGCCAGCGATCCCGCTTTTCCGTGACAGAAAGTCGTCGCTGCTATATATGACAGGTAACTAGACTGATCACTGGTGAATGCTGCATTCACCTGAAAAGCCTGTCGAGGGTGAAATCCGAGATGCGCCAAGCGCGGAAATCCGGAGGAAACCCATCGTCCTTACTCCTATTTCGAGATCTCCGATGAGCGTCACCACCGCTGCCCCGCCCCGCACACTCCGCCTGAATGCCGCCGACAACGTCCGCGTCGCCATCGACACGATCATGCCGGGATCGGTCGTGGAGGGTGTGACGGCGACCCAGCGCGTGCCGAAGGGCCACAAGCTCGCCGTCACTGGCATCGCCGAGGGCGCGCCGGTGGTGAAGTTCGGCCAGATCATCGGCTTCGCCAAGATGCCGATCGCGCCGGGCGAATGGGTGCATGAGCAGAATTGCGGCATGCATGATTTCGATCGCGACTATCAGTTCGCCGAGGGCGCGCATGATGACGGCCTGCTGCCGCTCGCCGAGCGCCGCCATTTCGAGGGCTATCATCGCCCGAACGGCAAGGTCGGCACGCGCAACTATATCGGCATCCTGACCAGCGTGAACTGTTCGGCCACCGTCGCCCGCTACATCGCAGACGCGTTCAATCGCACCGACATCCTGAAGGACTATCCGAATGTCGACGGTGTCGTCGCCTTCGTGCACGGCCAGGGTTGCGGCATGGGCGGCTCGGGCGAGGGCTACGACACGCTTGAGCGCACGCAGTGGGGCTATGCCACGCATCCCAACCTCGCCGGCGTGCTCGTCGTCGGCCTCGGCTGCGAGGTGTTCCAGATCCCGCGGCTGATGAAGCAGTACAATCTCGTCGAGCATGACGGCTTCCGGACGATGACGATCCAGGAGACCGGCGGCACCCGCAAGACGATCGAGACCGGCATCGCCGTGATCAAGGACATGCTGCCGGCCGCCAACGCCTACAAGCGCCAGGCGACGCCGGTTTCCGAGATCATGGTCGGCCTGCAGTGCGGCGGTTCGGACGGTTATTCCGGCATCACCGCCAACCCGTCGCTCGGTCATGCCTCCGATATCCTCGTCAAGCATGGCGGCACGACGATCCTGTCGGAGACGCCGGAGATCTACGGCGCCGAGCATCTTTTGACCCGGCGCGCGGCCAACCGCGAGGTCGGCGAGAAGCTGGTCGACCTGATCAAGTGGTGGGAAGACTACACCGAGCGCAACCAGGGCGAGATGAACAACAATCCGTCGCCCGGCAACAAGCTCGGCGGCCTGACGACCATTCTCGAGAAGTCGCTGGGCGCCGCCGCCAAGGGCGGCACCTCGACGCTTCGCGGCGTCTACAAATATGCCGAGCCGATCGACGCGCATGGCTTCGTCTACATGGACAGCCCCGGCTATGACCCGGCCGCCGTTACCGGCCAGATCGCTTCCGGCGCCAACATGATCGTCTTCACGACGGGCCGCGGCTCGGCTGCCGGCTACAAGCCGACGCCTTCGATCAAGCTCGCCACCAATTCCGACGTCTACACCCGTATGATCGACGACATGGACATCAATTGCGGCGACGTCCTCGACGGCGTCTCGATCGAGGAGAAGGGCCAGGAGATCTTCGACGAGATCGTCGCGGTTGCTTCCGGCAAGCACTCGAAGTCGGAAGACCTCGGTTATGGCGACGCCGAATTCGTGCCGTGGCAGATCGGCGCCGTGATGTAAGGGCCGGCCTTACCGCCTGACGCATTTCGGAAAGCCCCCGTCCAGCGGACGGGGGCTTTTTTGTTGTGGGGGGCAGGCGCCGCTTTCTCCCTCCCCCTTGTGGGGAGGGCGGGGTGGGGGTGCGCACCTCGGTGCCGGGAGGTGCTTTCGAACGGCGTTCTGCTTGCAGGGGGGCGGAGCCGGTACCCCCTCCCTAACCCTCCCCACAAGGGGGAGGGGATCCGGGCAGGGCTCACCCGCCGGTCGTGAAATCGATCAGCAGCTTCATGTTCAGGATGATGATGACGGTGGCGACGACGGCGGCGATGGCGGTGAGCCAGCGCGGCGCGGTGAAGGCACCCATCTTGCGGCGCTCGGCGGTGAACATCACCAGGGGCAGCACGGCGAAGGGCAGTTGCAGGCTCAGGATCACCTGCGACAGGATCAGAAGCTGGCCGGCGCCGCTCTCGCCGTAGAAGATGGTCACTCCCGCCGCTGGCACGATGGCAATGCCGCGGGTGATCAGCCGGCGCAGCCAGGGCGCCAGGCGGATGTTGAGAAAGCCCTCCATGACGATCTGGCCGGCCATGGTCGCCGTCACCGTCGAATTGAGGCCGCAGCAGAGCAGGGCGATCGCGAACAGCGTCGGTGCCAGCGCCGAGCCGAGCAGGGGGTGCAGCAGCGCATAGGCCTTGTCGAGCTCGACCACCTCGGTCGAGCCCTTGGCGTGGAAGGCGGAGGCGGCGAGCACCAGGATCGACGCGTTGATTAGCAGCGCGAACATCAGCGCCAGCGTCGAATCGATCGTGGCGAAGCGGATCGCCTGGCGCTTGCCCTCCTTGTCGGCGTGATAAGCGCGCGTCTGCACGATGCCGGAATGCAGGTAGAGGTTATGCGGCATGACGGTGGCGCCGATGATGCCGAGCGCCAGATAGAGCATGTCCGGATTCCGGACGATCTCCGTGCTCGGCGCGAAGCCGCGGACCAGGTCACCCCAGTTCGGGTCGGCCATGATGATCTGCAGCAGGAACGAGACAGCGATGACGCCGAGGAGCGTGATCACCAGCGCCTCGACCCAGCGAAATCCCTTGGTCTGCAGATAGAGCACCAGGAAGACGTCCAGCGACGTGATGACGACGCCGATCTCGAGCGGGATGCCGAACAGGAGGTTGAGGCCGATCGCCGTGCCGATCACCTCGGCGAGGTCGGTGGCGCAGATGGCGATCTCGGCCAGGACCCAGAGCAGGGCGGCGACCGGCGCCGGGTAGGCGTCGCGGCAGGCCTGCGCCAGGTCGCGCCCGGTGGCGATGGCGAGCCTGGAGGCCAGCGCCTGCAGGATCATTGCCATCAGGCTCGATAAGAGCACGACGAACAGCAGCGTGTAGCCGAAGCGCGAGCCGCCGGCGATCGAGGTCGCCCAGTTGCCGGGATCCATGTAGCCAACGGCGACCAAGTAGCCGGGGCCTAGGAAGGCGGCGAACTTGCGCCAGTTCGGCGCGCCTTCGGCAACAGCGATCGATCCGTGCACTTCCGACAGCGACGGCATCCCTCGGGCGCGACGCCATCCGCCGCCTTCGCCCGTCTCCTGATCGATCGTCCGCACGACGTCGCATCCATAATTAAGAATGAGAATTACTTGCAATAGATGGAGGCCACGCCGTCGCTGTCAAGGAAAACCTTGAGGCAGCCGGTGCCGGAGGCAGCCAGCGATGTCAGGGCGGTACGCGGCGCGACTGTCAGGCGTTGGCGCGGCACCCTAGTTTCCCTAGTCTCATCATCCTGCACAGGCAGGAGGGGCAGCAACATGCGGACACGCAGGCTCGGCAGTACGGATCTCGACGTTTCGGTGATCGGTCTCGGCACCAACAATTTCGGCGGACGGATCGATCTCGAGGCGTCGCGTCAGGTGATCGACGCCGCCATCGAGAACGGCATCAATTTCATCGACACGGCCGACATCTATGCCGAGACCCGCTCGGAGACCATTCTCGGCGAGGTGCTCGGATCGCGCCGCGACCAGATCGTGCTGGCGACCAAGTTCGGCAAGTCCGTCCGCGGCTCGACCGAAAAGCGGCGTGCCTCCCGCGACTATATTGCCCGCGCCGTCGAGGCGAGCCTGACGCGGCTCAAGACGGATCGCATCGATTTGTACCAGCAGCACGAGCCCGACCCGGACACGCCGATCGAGGAGACGCTGGCAGCCCTCGAGGATCTCGTGACATCCGGCAAGATCCGCTATTACGGCGCCTCGAATTTTACCGCGAAGCAGCTCCGCCAGGCGCAGGCGGCGGCGCGCGAGGCCGGCTATCGCGGCTTTGTTTCCAGCCAGGACGAGTACAGCCTGGTCAAGCGCTCGATCGAGCAGGAATTGCTGCCGGTGGTGCGCGAAGAGAAGATGGCCCTGATCCCGTTCTTCCCGCTGGCGAGCGGCCTGCTGACCGGCAAGTACCGCCGGGGCGAGCGGCCCGCCGGCAGCCGGTTCGATGCCTGGTCGACGATGGGCGACCGCTATCTCACGCCGCGCAACATGGTGCTGGTCGAGAAGTTCGACGCCTTCGCCAGCGCCTGGGGGCACAGCGTGCTCGAACTCGCCTTCGCCTGGCTGCTGGCGCAGGATGCCGTGCCCTCGGTGATCGCCGGTGCCACCACGCCCGAGCAGGTCGCCGCCAACGCCGCCGCGTCGCAATGGCAGCTGACGGCGGCCGATGTCGCCGCCTTCGAGGCGCTCGGGGCCTGAGGAACCGACTGGAGTCGGCGACGGCCGCGTGCCATCCTCAGCGGCGCGGGAGGACAACGCCATGTCGTTCGAGACCTATGCGGCCTTCGTGGTCGCCTGCATCGTCATCGCCATCATTCCAGGCCCGACCGTGACGCTGATCGTCGCCAACAGCCTGCGGCACGGCGCCCGAGCCGGGCTTCTGAATGTCGTCGGTACCCAGCTCGGCCTCGCGGTGATGATCAGCGTGGCCGGCATCGGCCTTTCCTCGATGATCGCCGCCGCTGGTCACTGGTTCGATTGGCTGCGGCTGGCGGGAGCCGCCTATCTCGTCTGGCTCGGCGTCCGCATGCTGCGCTCCGAGGGCATCGGCGCCATCGCCGGCCCCCCGGTACCGCCGCGCGGCGGCTTCCTGCTGCAGGGGCTCGTCGTGGCGCTGAGCAATCCGAAGACGATGCTGTTCTTCGGCGCCTTCTTCCCGCAGTTCATTGATCCCGCGCGCGACAAGGTCAGCCAGGTCGTCATCATGGGTGTCACGGCCCTGGTGGTCGCGGCGCTCAACGATACGGCGTTCACGGTGCTGGCGAGCCGGGCGGGGCGGTTGCTGACAAAGGCGCGGGCGCAGCTGGTCGCCCGCCTCGGCGGCGCCTTTCTGGTCGGCGGCGGCGTCTGGCTGGCGCTGGCGCGAACGCGCTGATCCGCTCGATTTCTAGAGCTGGATTTCCGGCGCGGTCGGGCAGGTGGAGGGCTTGCGGCGGTCCCAGCCGCGCGAGGTCCAGTCCTTGACGGGGCCGGCGTCCGGCCCGCCCTTCTCATCCGGCACGAAGAAGGTGAAGCAGTTGGTACCGTCGCGCTCGACGAAGAAGCACGCGCCCTGCTGCGTCTCGTAGAAGGTGCAGAATTTGCCCCCCTGCACCGACCATTGGCCGGAATCCGCGCCGTCGATGTCGTGATAGCGGACCGATCCGTCTTCGTTATAGGTCTCGGTGAAGAAGGCGCCGTTGTTGTAGATGCCGTCGAGCGTCACGCCGGCGAGCGACTTCTCGATCTCGCCTTCCGGCACGCGCTCGCCGGCACGGACCGCGCTCGGCGACATCGCGGCCAGCATCACGCTCGCCAGCCCGGCGAGTAGGCGGCTGCGCGAGGGTTGCGGACCGACCATCATTGCGCTCAAGCCTCGTCTCCGTTGACTTCTCGCCGGTTTGGCGGCAGAAGATGCGCCATTCTCTTTCGGGTAGACCGATGATCGCGCACGCCGATGCTTCTTCGATCCTAATCGACCTGGTGGCTTTCGTCACCCGGACAAGCACGGCTGCCATGCGCATCTCCACCACGCCCAAAACGTCGAAAACCACGACGACCGCCTGATCGTCCCTCCGTGCCCCCAATCTCCCTCGGGGCTAGAGGGAGACGGGGCCGGCCAGACGCGGATTTTCCGGCGACTGGACGGTGGGGGAGAGAGCCGGACAAGGAGCAGGACATTATGGGTTACAAGGTCGCGATCGTCGGCGCCACGGGCAATGTGGGCCGCGAAATTCTCTCCATCCTCGACGAGCGCGGCTTTCCCGCCGACGAGGTCGTGGCGCTGGCCTCGCGCCGCAGCCAGGGCACCGAAGTCTCTTTCGGCGACCGCGTGCTGAAGGTGAGGCCGCTCGACCAGTATGATTTCTCCGACACCGACATCTGCCTGATGTCGGCCGGCGGCACCATCTCGAAGGAATGGTCGCCGAAGATCGGCGCGCAGGGCTGCGTCGTCATCGATAATTCGTCCGCCTGGCGCTATGACGCGCAGGTGCCGCTGATCGTGCCGGAAGTGAACGCCGACGCCATCGTCGGCTTCTCCAAGCTCAACATCATCGCCAACCCGAACTGCTCGACCGCGCAGCTCGTCGTGGCCCTGAAGCCGCTGCACGACATCGCGACGATCAAGCGCGTCGTCGTCTCGACCTACCAGTCGGTGTCCGGCGCCGGCAAGGAAGGCATGGACGAGCTGTTCACGCAAACCCGCGCCGTCTTCGTCAACGACCCCGTCGAGTCGACCAAGTTCACCAAGCGCATCGCCTTCAACCTCATCCCTCACATCGACGTCTTCATGGAAGACGGCTACACGAAGGAAGAGTGGAAGGTGATGGCCGAGACGAAGAAGATCCTCGATCCGAAGATCAAGCTGACCTGCACCGCCGTGCGCGTGCCGGTGTTCGTCTCGCACTCCGAATCCGTCAACATCGAGTTCGAGAAGCCGATTTCGGCCGACGAGGCGCGCGACATCCTGCGCGAGGCGCCCGGCTGCCTGGTCATCGATAATCCGGAAGAAGAGCAGTACATCACGCCCTATGAGGCGACCGGCGAGGACGCGACCTACATATCGCGCATCCGCGAGGACGCCACCGTCGAGAACGGCCTCAACATGTGGGTCGTCTCCGACAATCTCCGCAAGGGCGCGGCGCTGAACGCGGTGCAGATCGCCGAAGTGTTGGTCAACCGCAAGCTGATCCAGCCGAAGAAGAAGGCTGCCTGAGGCGAGCCGCTGTCCCTTCGGGTGACACGCTAGAATTGGAAATGGCGCGGCCACGAGGCCGCGCCTTTTCTGTATGGGGTTTTGGTCAAGTGCGCTTTCGAGACGCGTCGGACGCTCGGATCGAAACGGCGATTTGGGAAGAGATCGGCTTTCTCACCTCTCGCTCAGGGAGAGGTGAGGACGGCCTTCGTCTCAACGTAGCAGGATACGGCCCTCAGGCCTCGATTTCGTCCGGCACGGTGAAGCGGCCGGTCCGCTTGTCGAGCAAATAGAGCTCGCCGGTCGAGATGTCGAACCAGGCGCCGTGCAGTTCGAGCTCGTCGATTTCCTCAAGGCTCTTGATCCACGGGAAGGTGCGCAGATTTTCGATTGTCTGGCGGATCGAGGCGAATTCCAGCGCCCGCTGGCGATCGGTCGTTTCGACCGGATCCTCGCAGATCAGCTTTTCGGCTGGCTTCAGCAGCGAGGTCCACTTGCTGATGTAGTCGTTCGGCGCCTGCATGCCCGGCGCGTCACGCTCGGCCATGTAGGCGGTGATGCCGCCGCAGCGGCCATGGCCCATCACGACCAGATTGCGGACCTTCAGGCCCATGACGCCGAACTCGATCGCGGCCGAGGTGCCGTGATGCTCGCCATCGGGCGTGAAAGGCGGCACGAGCGCGGCGACGTTGCGGACGACGAACAACTCGCCGGGAGCGGCGTCGAAGATCGTTTCGGGCGCGGCGCGGCTGTCGCTGCAACCGAGGATCATCGTGCGCGGGCGCTGACCAGTCTCAGCAAGAACCTTGTAGCGGGAACTCTCCTGCGGCAGCCGCTGGTCGCGAAAGGTCGCATAGCCGCGCAGGAGCCGGGAGGGAAAATCAGGGGCCTGAGCCATCGGGTGGTGCTCCAGAGGTGGGCCTTGGAAGAAATCATGCAGTGCAGCATAATCTCAGCGATCCAATAAACCGGTTTTTCGCACGGGTCGAGAGGGTTCGCGCACGGGGCTGGGTTGCGTTCGGGCGGAAGGCCTTCCGCAGCGCTCAGGCCCAGATGGCCATCCGCAGTCCCCGCGCATCGCGCGTCGGTTCCGCCGGGAAGCTCTCCGCTTCGCCGCGCAGGATGCGGCGGGCGATCAAGGCGTTCACGGCCGCGTCGAGCAGATCGTCGGCGCCGGCGCCGCGCGGCGGCCTGGCGAGATCTTCCGCGGCGTAGCCCGACCGCGCCAGCAGGGCGCGGCGTTCCTCGAGGCCGTCCGGATTGGGCCGGCTCTTCACCTTCTTCGGCAGGCGCATCGCCGCGTCGCCGTTCAATCGCCAGAATGCCAGCTCCGGATGCGCCTCGAACACGCGCGCTTCGAGCGCCGGCGTCATCAGCGCGTCGATCTCGCGGATCTTCGGGAAGATGTGGAAGCATTGCTTCGCTACCATGCGCGGTGGCTCGGAGGTGGCGCTCGCCACCGCGCAGGCGTCGCGATAGTCGGCTGTCATGACGGCGCTGCGCGACGGTACCGAGAAGACCGAGCTCTGGCGCGGACCGAGCCGCTGCCGCACCAGCCGTTCCGGGCCGCGCCCTTCGGGACCGACGAAATCCGGCAGGCCGATCGGCATGTCGACGGCGATCACGGTGTTGTCGGCGTCGGCGACCAACTCTGCGAAGCGGGCGACGATGCGGACCTCCGGCTCGACCGGGCCGTCGGCCGCGATCGAAACGGCGATCCAGCCCGTGGGGCAGCCGTCGACGCCGACGACGCGGACGGTCACGGGATGATCCGGACCGGCGTCAGCGGCGCCAGCAGGCGATCCTGGATGGTGGCGAGCGGCAGTTCGTTGCTGCCGAGGCTGGCCGCCGCGTCGATCGCGTCGGCGACGGCTGCGGTGGCGAGCCGGAGGGCTTGCGCGTCCGACGCGCCGCCGACCAGGCGGGCGAGGAACAGCGCCGCGAAGAGATCGCCGGTGCCGTTCGGAACGCGGCCGCCGATGGCGGCGTGGCTGGCGCGGATGGTGTCGTGGTCGCCGCCGTTGCGCGATACCAGCAGGGTGGTGATCTCGCCTTCCGTGCCGGCGGCGGAGGTGACGGCGACGCGCGCTGTCGTCAGGCTGGCGGCCGCCGCGTGCAGCGCCTCGGCCGGCAGGGCCAGGTTGCCGGTCAGGAAGCCGAGCTCGGTCGGGTTCGGCGTCAGGATGTCGGCGCGCGGCACCAGATGGTCGCGGATGGCGCTGGCGGTGGCCTCCGGCACATAGAGGACGCCGGCGTCGCCCATCACCGGATCGCACAGATAGAGCGCGTCGGGTCGCGCCGCCTTGACGGCGTCGATCAGCCGGGCCACGGCGGCCGGCTGGCTGGCGGCGCCCATATAGCCGGTCAGGATGGCGCCGATCTCACCGAGCCAGGGCGCGCGGATCAGATCGTCGATCAGCGCCTCGAAGGCGGCTTCGTCCGGGATGATCCGGCTCGACCGGCCGTGGCCGGGATGCCAGGGCAAGGTCACCGTCTGCATCGTCCAGACGGGATGGCCGAAGCGCTCCAGGGCAAAGACCGCGCCGCGCCCGCCGACGGCGCCGCGCACGACGCTAGAGGAGAGCACGAGAATGGCGGGTTTGGTCGCGAGAGGGGCGGTGGCGTCTGGCGAGACGGTCATGCGGGTTCTTTCTGCGGGCACCGGTCAGCAAGACGGCCGGCGGCACGAAATTATCCGATTCGGTTCCGCTCCGCGCCTGCCGCCATTATGGTCGCTGGGCGCGCGGCCGGCGCGCCGCCACGCCACGCTGGAGTTTGCATGAAGCCGATCCGTCCCCGCCGTTCCGCCCTCTATGTGCCGGGCTCCAACCCGCGCGCCATGGCGAAGGCGCCGATGCTCGGCGCCGATGTCGTGATCTTTGATCTGGAGGACGCCGTCGCCCCGTCCGCGAAGGAAGAGTCGCGCGCGCGGGTGGCCGAGGGGGTGGCGGCGCTGCGGTCGGGCGATGGCACGGCGAGCGAGATCGTCGTCCGCGTCAACGGGCTCGATACGCCCTGGATCGAGGCCGATCTCGCCGTCATCGGCGCGACGCGGCCGGACGGCATCCTGCTGCCGAAGATCTCGCGCGCCAGGGACCTCGCCCGGGTCCGGGCGATGATCGCGCCCGACATCGCCTTTCCGCTCTGGGCAATGATCGAGACGCCGCGCGCTGTGCTCGATCCGATCGGGATCGCCGAGGCACAGGACGAGCGGCTGCCGCTGGTCGCGCTGGTGCTCGGCCTCAACGACCTCGCCCGGGAGACGGGCACGCGCCAGATTCCGGGACGGGCGCCGATGCTGCCCTGGATGATGACGGCGCTGGCGGCGGCGCGCGCGGCGGGGCTCGACATCCTCGACGGCGTCTTCAACGACATCGCCGATGCCGACGGCTTCGCGGCGGAATGCCGGCAGGGCCGCGATTGCGGCTTCGACGGCAAGACGGTGATCCATCCGAAGCAGATCGAGGGTGCCAATGCGGCCTTTGCTCCGGATGCGGCGGAGCTCGCCTGGGCGGCGCGCATCGCCGGCGTCTTCGACGAGCCGGACAACGCCGGCAAGGGGGTTGTCAGCGTCGATGGCCGCATGGTCGAGCGACTGCACGCGGAGATGGCCGGCCGGCTGCTGGCGCTGGCCAAGGCGATCGCGGCGCGGGGGTAGGGGGCTCCCGCGACGCCTGCGAGGACGGTGCCTAAAAAACAAAAAAGCGCCCGGATCGCTCCGGACGCCTTTTGAAAAATCGGGTCACCCGCGGCCGGTCAGGCCCAGGGGCGGACGGCTTCCGTGGTCTTCTCGAAGGCTTCGATGTTGGGCGCCTTGACCAGGGTCAGGCCAATATCGTCGAGGCCGCTCAGGAGCTTCTCCTTGCGGGCCGGGTCGATGTCGAAATGCACGGTGCCGCCGTCGGGACCACGGATCTCCTGCGCTTCGAGGTCGACCGTCAGGCGCGAATTGGCGCCCCGGTCGGCGTCGTCGAACAGCTTGTCGAGGTCTTCCTTCGACACGCGGATCGGCAGGATGCCGTTGTTGAAGCAGTTATTGTAGAAGATGTCGGCGAAGGACGTCGAGATCACGCAGCGGATGCCGTAGTCGAGCAGCGCCCAGGGAGCATGCTCGCGCGACGAGCCGCAGCCGAAATTGTCGCCGGCGACAATGATCGAGGCGTTGCGATAAGCCGGCTTGTTCAGCACGAAGTCCGGATTCTCGCTGCCGTCCTCGTTGAAGCGCATCTCGGCGAACAGGCCCTTGCCGAGGCCGGTGCGCTTGATCGTCTTCAGATAGTCCTTCGGGATGATCATGTCGGTGTCGATGTTGATCAGCGGCAGCGGAGCCGCAACACCGGTCAGCGTCGTGAATTTTTCCATGGTGATCATTCCCATTTAGCCGTCAGACGGCGGTAGATGCGATGAAAAGCCGCTGAGGTCAAGGGTTTCGGCGGCAGAGGCTGTCGTATCGGCAGGGTGGGCGGCCGATTCAGCCCGCCGCTTCCTCGATCGCTTCCATGTCGTCGTCGGAGAGGCCGAAATGATGGCCGATCTCGTGGATCAGGACATGGCTGACGATGGCGCCCAGCGTCTCGTCATGTTCGGCCCAATAGTCTAGGATCGGGCGGCGATAGAGCCAGACGCGGTTCGGCAGCATGCCGGTCTGCTCGACGGCCGAGGCGTGGGCGAGGCCGACGCCCTGGAACAGGCCCAGCAGGTCGAATTCCGACTCGATGCCGAGCGCGTTCAGCGCCTCGTCATCGGGAAAATCGTCGACCCGGATCTCGATCTCGCCCGACAGCTGGCGGAATTCGTCCGGCAGGCTGTCTAGCGCGGCCTGGCCGAGCTTCTGGAAATCGTCGAGCGAGGGTGCCTTGAGCGCGTCGAGGTCGATGGGGGTCATGGTGCCGGACTCGAGCTCAGACCGCGGGCCGGCCGCGGTCGATGCGGACGACGAAGCTTTCGAGGCGCGCCTTCTTGCCGAGCGTCTCGGCGAAGGTCGTGCGCATCGAAGACCCCTCCGGAACCATCCAGCGCAGCGACAGCCAGTCGCGCGACTGGCCCTTGCGGGCGAGCGCCTCGACCAGGGCGCGGGCGACGCCGCGACCGCGCGAATCGTGCATGACGAACAGGTCTTCCAGCTGTCCGGCCCGCATGCCGGTCATGGAGTCGGGCAGGTCGTAGAAGACGGCGAAGCCGACCAGCACGCCGTCGAGGCGGGCGCCGAGGATTTCCGCGGTGCGGTCGCGCAGCAGGCTCTCCGCATAGTAGAGGTCCGGATGGCGCGGCGCACCGCGCTTCATGTCCTGGACATAGGCTGCCAGCAGCGGGGCGAATTCCAGCGCGTCATCAATGGTCAGCGTGACGGTGTCGAAGCGTGTCGAGAGGGGCAGTGTACTCATTCCCTACTTGCCATTTCCGGCTGCCCACTGGCAGCGTTCGGTCCTGTTTCCCATGTCATAGCAATGTCGCATCGGTCCCGGCGATGCAATCCGCAATGTTCCGGAGTCCATGCGGCAAGCCGGACCCTCCGGCCGAATAGCCGGCCGGTCTCGGCTGTTGATGTCGGCACGGATTGGAATGGCGCGTCGGGATCGTCGCGGGGCGGCGCGCCATGGCTCCTTGGAGTAATGGCCATGATGAAGCATGTCCTGATCACCGCCGCGGCTACGCTAGCCCTAACGCTCGGAACGCTGGGCGCCGCGACGGAGGATGCCTCGGCGCGGGGTGGCCGCTGGCAAGGTGGCGGGTGGCACGGCGGCGGCGGCAACTGGCACGGTGGCGGCAACTGGCATGGCGGTGGCGGCCGTTGGCACGGCGGCAACTGGCGTGGCGGTGGATGGCATGGCGGTGGCGGCTGCTGGAATTGCGGCGGCTTGGGATGGGGCTGGGGATGGGGTCCGGCCGTTGGGTTCGGCCTCGGCTATGGGCTCGGCTCGTGGAACTACGGCTACGACTATGGACCGACGCGGGTCTGTCGGCCGGCATTCCGGACCGTCAAGGTGCGGACCAACCGAGGCTGGCGCTGGCGCGACGTTTATGTCGGCAGGCGCTGCTACTGGGTCAATTACGGCTGGTAAGGCGAGCTGACTATCGTCCCGCCCGGTGGTCATCGTGAACGTGGCATGAACGGGCGTCTCAGCGCCGGTTCATGCGCAATCTCCCCAAATGCGGGCAACAGGCCGGTCGGACCTGAATGCCTGAAAGGGAGACTGAACGATGTTGAAGCAAACCATGATCGCCGCCGCCACCACCCTCGTGCTCGTCACGGGCGCGCTCAGCGTGTCGACGGGCAGCGCGCTCGCCGGGCATCGCGGCGAGTCGCATCGTGGCCAGTATCACGATCGCGGCTGGGACAACGGCCCGCGCGGCCACCATGGCTGGGGCCGCGCCCACAAGGTCTGCCGCCCGGTGGTCCGCGAGCGCAAGGTCTGGCGTCATCATCGCTGGCAGTGGCGCAAGGTGGTGGTCGGCGAGCGCTGCCACTGGGTGCGCGGCGGCAATCGTGGCCATCGCTGGTAGGCGCCTCGTATCCTAAAACGCAGAAGGGCCCGGACGTCGCCGTCCGGGCCCTTTTTTGCATCCAGCGACGTCGCAGCTCAGCGCCAGCTGCGGATGTCGACGAAGTGGCCGGCGATCGCGGCGGCCGCCGCCATGGCGGGCGACACCAGATGGGTGCGGCCCTTGAAGCCCTGGCGACCCTCGAAGTTGCGGTTCGAGGTCGAGGCGCAGCGCTCATGCGGCTTCAGCCGGTCGTCGTTCATGGCCAGGCACATCGAGCAGCCCGGCTCGCGCCATTCGAAGCCGGCGGCCTTGAACAGCTTGTCGAGGCCCTCGGCTTCCGCCTGCTCCTTGACCAGGCCGGAGCCCGGAACGACCATGGCATTGACGCCCTCGCGCACCGTCTGGCCGCGGATCATCGCGGCGGCGGCGCGCAGGTCTTCGATGCGGCCATTGGTGCAGGAGCCGATGAAGATGCGCTCGACCGGGATGTCGACCATGCGGGTGCCGGGCTTCAGGCCCATATATTCGAGCGCGCGCCACTTCGACTTGCGCTTGTTCTCGTCGGCGATGTCGTCCGGGTTCGGCACGACGCCGGCGATCGAGACGACGTCCTCGGGCGAGGAGCCCCAGGTGACGATCGGCGGCAGGCTGGCGGCGTCGAGACGGATCTCGGTGTCGAAATGCGCACCCGCGTCGGAGTGCAGCGTTTCCCAGTAGCGCACCGCCATGTCCCACTCGGCGCCGGTCGGCGCCTTGGGGCGGCCCTTGATGTATTCGAAGGTCTTCTCGTCCGGCGCGATCAGGCCGGCGCGGGCGCCGCCTTCGATCGACATGTTGCAGACGGTCATGCGGCCTTCCATGGAGAGCGCGCGGATCGCTTCGCCCGCATATTCCATGACATGGCCAGTGCCGCCGGCGGTGCCGATCTCGCCGATGATGGCGAGCACGATGTCCTTGGCCGAGACGCCTTCCGGCGCCACGCCGTCGACGGTGACCAGCATGTTCTTGGCCTTGGACTGGATCAGCGTCTGGGTGGCGAGCACGTGCTCGACTTCCGACGTGCCAATGCCATGCGCCAGCGCGCCGAAGGCGCCATGCGTCGAGGTGTGGCTGTCGCCGCAGACGATGGTCATGCCGGGGAGCGTGAAGCCCTGCTCGGGACCGACGATGTGGACGACGCCCTGGCGACGGTCGAGCTCGGAATAATATTCGACGCCGAACTCGGCCGCGTTCTCGGCCAGCGTCGCCACCTGCAGGGCCGATTCCGGGTTCTCGATGCCGTGCGTGCGGTCGGTCGTCGGCACGTTGTGGTCGACGACGGCCAGCGTCTTCTTCGGCTGGTGAACCTGGCGGCCGGCCATGCGCAGGCCTTCGAAGGCCTGCGGGCTCGTCACTTCATGGACGAGGTGGCGGTCGATGTAGAGGATGGTATTGCCGTCGTCGTTCTTCTCGACGACGTGGTCGTCCCAGATCTTGTCGTAGAGAGTGCGGGGATTGCCATTCGACGTGGTCATGACGTCATCTTCCTGAAGGATAAATTGCTGCGCGAGGGTCGATCGATCGGGGCCACTGCCCCGTCAAAGTCGATCGGAACCGCGATCCTCTGTGGCCAGCAGACGGGCGAAAAACCGCCAGGGCAGCCGCGCATGATCCGTCAGCGCCGCGAATTCGGCGGTGGTCGGCTGATGGATGCGGGCGAAGGGGCTGTTCATAGTAGTTCTAGATAGCAGTCAATTACCGGAACGACAATTCGGATCATGGCACGGAATCAGAGCTTCGTCGCGCCCAGCGACAGGGCGAGCGGCATGCGCGGAATGCCGGCCGGCAGGCGGTACATGCGGTTTCCGGCATCGACCATCATCGGGAACATCTTGAACGGCAGCACTTCGTGCTCGCGCAGGAAGTCGAGCCGCAGTCCCGCCTTGAGCAGCGCGTCGATCACGTCGGACGTGCCGCGCATCCACTCATAGGTGAAATTGGTGACCAGCGGCGTCTCGTCGCCCGTATAGGTCGTCTCGGCGTCGAAGCGCTGCGGCTTCTCGCGGGCCGAACGCCAGTCGTAATGCGGGCGGAGTGTGCCGTCGACCTGTTCGAACACCTCGATCGTCGGGCTGGTGTCGGCGAAATAGAGCCTGCCGCCCGGCTTCAGCACGCCGGCGATCGCCTGCGCCCAGGCGCGGATGTCGTCGAGCCAGGTGATCGTGCCCCAGCTGGTGAAGACGATGTCGAAATCCGAGCCAATCAGGGCCGGCGCGTCATACACCTCGCCTTCGACGAAATCGGCGCGGATGCCCGAGCGTTCCGAGAGCGAGCGGGCCTGCGTGATCGCGTGCGGCGAGAAATCGAGCCCGGTGGCAATGGCGCCGCGGCGCGCGAGGCAGAGCGTGTCGATGCCGATATGGCACTGGAAATGGGCGAGCTTCTGGCCCGATATGTCGCCGATCTCGGCGGCCTCGATCGGATAGAGCACGTCCTCGCCCGCTAGGAAGCGGTCGATCGCGTAGAAGCCTGTGCGGTCCTGCGCGTGGATATCGGCGCGCTCGTCCCAGCCGGCCCGGTTACTCTGCTTGAAGACGTCCATGCTTGCCTCGTCGGGAACGTGTCTGCCGATGGAAACCCTGCTCGCCTAAAGAAAAAGGCGGGTCTATGCGACCCGCCTTCGAATGTCGTGCAGAAGGAAAGGTCTCAGACCTTCGCCTTCTCCTTGCGGGGCTCGACCCGCTCGACGATACGAGCCGACTTGCCGCGACGATCGCGCAGGTAATAAAGCTTCGCGCGGCGGACCTTGCCGCGGCGGACGACTTCGATCGCTGCGATCAGCGGCGAGTAGACCGGGAAGACGCGCTCGACGCCTTCGCCATACGAAATCTTGCGGACGGTGAAGCTCTCGGAAAGGCCACCACCCGAACGGGCGATGCAGACGCCTTCATAGGCCTGAACGCGCGAACGCGAGCCTTCGACGACCTTCACGCTGACCTTGACGGTATCGCCCGGCTGGAATTCCGGGACGGCGCGCATGGCGGCGACGATTTCGAGCTGCTCTTTCTCGAGCTGTTCGATGATATTGACCATAGTCTCAACTCCTGCCGATGCGACCCTTTGCGGGCCGCTAGCGTTTCGGTGCGCTGTTTTCAGTTATTGGTCCTTAGCCGTGGAAGGCTTCGGATGGCGCGCGTGTACAGGATCGGGCGCTTCGAGTCCAGAGCTGGAGCGCTCAGCGGCGCTTTTCCTGCGTCGGCGTGACGTCAGGAAGGCCGGCGAGCAGGTCCGGCCGGCGCTCGGCCGTGATCCGCTCGGCCTCAAGGCGGCGCCACTTCGCGATCGCCGCGTGGTCGCCGGAGAGCAGCACGTCGGGGATGGTGCGGCCTTCCCATTCGCGCGGGCGGGTATAGTGCGGATATTCGAGCAGGCCGCCCTCGAAGCTTTCGTCGGTGCCGGATTCGGCGCCGCCCATCACGCCCGGCAGCAGGCGGACGATGGCGTCGAGCAGCACCATGGCGCCGAGTTCGCCGCCCGACAGCACATAGTCGCCGATCGAGACTTCCTCGAGCTGGCGCGCCTCGATGACGCGCTCGTCGACGCCCTCGAAGCGGCCGCACAGGATCAGCGCGCCGGGACCGGCGGCGAGTTCGCGCACGCGCGCCTGCTCCAGCGGCTTTCCACGCGGGCTCATCAGGAGACGCGGACGGGGATCGTCAGCGGGCGCCGCCGCATCGAGAGCGCGGGCGACGATGTCGGCGCGCATCACCATACCGGGACCGCCGCCGGCCGGCGTGTCGTCGACATTGCGGTGCTTGGTCGTTGCGGAATCGCGGATGTTGACGGCGTCGAGCGACCACTTGCCCTCGGCCATCGCCTTGCCGGACAGCGACTGGCCGAGCGGGCCGGGGAACATGTCGGGGTAGAGGGTGAGGATCGTCGCCCGCCAGGGCTTCGTGCCCACCAACGCGTCTGTCTCGGCCTTGTCCTTCGCCGTGGCGAAAGGTTCGCTCACGCCTCGTCCTCGCTCTCGCCGTCTTCCGGGCGCGCCTCGGTCTCGGGCGGCGGCACGACGACGGCGCGACCGGCCTTGATGTCGACGGTCGGCACGATGGCTCGGGTGAAGGGGAGGTAGAACGAGCGGGCGCCTTCCGACGGCTCGACCTCGATCAGATCGCCGGCGCCGAAATTCTGCACCGAGACGATCTTGCCATAGGCGCTGCCGTCGGCGAGCTCAAGCGAAAGGCCGACCAGGTCGGCGTGGTAGAAATCGTCTTCCTCGTCGAGCGGGGGAAGGGCGGAGCGGTCGACGAAGAGCTTGCGGTTGCGCAGGGTCTCGGCCGCGTTGCGGTCGCCGATGCCCTTGACGCGGGCGATGACGTTCTCGCCCTGGATGCGGACGCCGGTGATCTCGACGACGCGGCCGTCATCCAGCGTGAACGGGCCGTAGTCGGCGATGCCGAGCGGCTCTTCGGTATAGGCGTTGACCTTGATCTCGCCACGGATGCCGTGGGCGGCACCGAACTGGCCGAGGAGAACCCTGTCTTGCTCCGGAGCGGGCATCGCGTGTCCTTATCGATGGCCCCTTCGGGGCGGAAACCGCGGAAGCGGTTTCGGGGAGGGGGCGTCGCGGCCCAAATCGAGCGACGACCCGGCAAGGCCGGGGACGTCCCCTCCCGAGCGCGGGCCGCGTCGCGCGCCCGCCTTGCGGCAGGGCGCGGCGCGGGTCCGAAATTACTCGGCGGCTGCTTCGGCAGCCGCAGCGGCCTTCTTGGCCTTCTCGGCGGCGCGATCCTGGGCCTTCTTGCCCGGCAGTGCCTTCTCCGGGTTGTTGCGCGGGTCGCGCTTGACCAGGCCGGCATCGCTCAGGAAGCGGGCGACGCGATCGGTGGCCTGGGCGCCGACCGACAGCCAATGCTTGGCGCGGTCGAGGTCGAGCACGACGCGGTTGGCGGCGTCCTTGGCCAGCATCGGGTCGAACGAGCCGATACGCTCGATGAAGCGGCCGTCGCGCGGCGAACGGGCATCGGTGACGACGATGCGGTAGAACGGACGCTTCTTGGCACCACCGCGGGAAAGACGGATCTTCAGGGACATTGGTTTCTTCCTTTTGAAACGGGATCTGTAATCGGGTGGACCCTCGGCTTTCGCCAGCCTCGGGCCCCCTATGTCGGGAACGTGCTACTTCTTCTTGCCGAAGCCGGGAATGCCGCCGAGGCCCGGCAGCTTGCCGCCGAGACCGGGGAGGCCGGGCATGCCCTTGCCGAGGCCGGGCGGCAGGCCGGCGCCGCCACCCATCTGCTTGGCCAGCTTCTCGAGCTGGGCCGGATCGATATTGGGCATGCCGCCGGGAGGCATGCCGCCCATGCCGCCACCCATGCCGCCGCCGAGCGCGCCCATCATCTTGCCGAGCATGCCGCCGCCCTTCTGCTTGCCCATGGCCTTCATCATGTCGGCCATCTGGCGATGCATCTTGAGCAGGCGGTTGACGTCCTCGACCTTGACGCCGGAACCGGCGGCGATGCGCTTCTTGCGACTCGCCTTCAGGATGTCGGGATTGCGGCGCTCGGCCTTGGTCATCGACGAGATGATGGCGACCTGGCGCTTGATCATGCTGTCGTCGAGATTGGCGCCCTCGATCTGCTTCTTGATCTTGCCGACGCCGGGCAGCATGCCGAGCATGCCGGACATGCCGCCGATCTTCTCCATCTGGCGGAGCTGGTTGGCGAGGTCGTCGAGGTCGAAGATGCCCTTGCGCATCTTCTCGGCCGCCTTGGCCGCCTCTTCCATGTCGATGTTCTGCGCCGCCTTCTCGACGAGCGAGACAATGTCGCCCATGCCGAGGATGCGGTTGGCGATGCGGCCGGGGTGGAAGTCTTCCAGGTCCTCGGCCTTCTCGCCGGTACCGATCAGCTTGATCGGCTTGCCGGTGACGGCGCGCATCGAGAGCGCGGCGCCGCCGCGGCCGTCGCCGTCGGCGCGGGTCAGCACGATGCCGGTGATGCCGACGCGCTCGTCGAAGGAGCGGGCAAGGTTGACCGCGTCCTGGCCGGTCAGGCTGTCGGCGACGAGCAGGATCTCGTGCGGCTTGGCGATGGCCTTGATCTCGGCCATCTCGAGCATCAGCGGCTCGTCGATATGGGTGCGGCCGGCGGTGTCGAGGATGACGACGTCGTAGCCGCCGAGGCGGGCTGCCTGCAGCGTGCGCGTGGCGATGTCGGTCGGCGACTGGCCGGCGACGATCGGCAGCGTGTCGATGCCGTTCTGCTCGCCGAGGATGCGCAGCTGCTCCTGCGCCGCCGGGCGGCGCACGTCGAGCGACGCCATCAGCACCTTGCGCTTCTGCTGCAGCGTCAGGCGGCGGGCGATCTTGGCGGTCGAGGTCGTCTTGCCCGAGCCCTGCAGGCCGACCATCATGATGGCGACCGGGGCGGGGGCATTGAGGTCGATCGGCTCGGCTTCGGCGCCCAGCATCTCGACCAACTGGTCGTGGACGATCTTGACGACCATCTGGCCGGGGGTCACCGAGCGGATGACGTCGGCGCCGATGGCGCGCGAGCGCACCTTGTCTGTGAAGGAGCGGACGACGTCGAGCGCCACGTCCGCCTCGATCAGCGCGCGGCGAACTTCGCGCATCGCGTCGTTGACGTCGGCCTCCGACAGCGCACCGCGGCGGGTGAGCTTGTCGAAGATGCCGGAGAGGCGATCGGACAGGGTATTGAACATCAGGTTCCGCTCTTCCTCGAAGGGATCGTTGCCGATCCGCCGATTTTCCAAAGACGTTCAGCGCCCGCGGGCGCGACGCGCTGGCGGACGTTGACCTCCGGGGTCGGGCCCCGGTCGGCGGCTCAGAGGAGACCTCTTCGCGAGAATTTGGGCGGCTTTTAGCGCGGAAAGGCAGGCGGAGTCAATCAAGCCGCCTTGTGCTGCGCGCCGGGCCGCAACGAAAAATGGCCGGGACAGCGCCCGACCATCTGAAGCTGTCGCCTTTGGCGGACGTCAGCGGCAGGATTTCGCCAGCGCGTCGAGCGAGGCGGAAATTCCGGAAAGCGAATAGGTGTCCGTCGTCTGCGTGCCACGGCGCGACGTGCCGGACACCGACATCGAGCGGCCCTTCTTCATCGCGGCGATCAGCGCGGTTTCCTGCGCGGCGTTCTCGACCCAGGCGCCATCGTCCTTGGTGAACATCGAGAACTTCTGGCCGTCGATATCAATGGTGACCTTCGAGCCTTCCTTGAACGGATAGCCGATGATGATCGACACTTCGCTGCGGACATTCTCGCTCGGACGCGCCGTCACCATGAAATAGGCCGGGTCCCGATTGAGGCCCTGCGGGGCCTGGGCCGTCGGCTGCGAGGCCGCATAGCAGACCTTCCCGCGCGTGTCGGAATACGCGTAGGAGCTCCAGTCCTTGAAGGTACCTACCCGGTTCGGGGTCTGGGCCGAAGCCACGCCTGCGAAACCG
The DNA here is from genome assembly GCF_000380505.1 of Kaistia granuli DSM 23481. Taxonomy (GTDB): domain Bacteria; phylum Pseudomonadota; class Alphaproteobacteria; order Rhizobiales; family Kaistiaceae; genus Kaistia; species Kaistia granuli. The sequence goes on from NZ_AQYH01000007.1 coordinate 359,848, forward strand.
CCAAAGAGAGCACCCATGAGGAGCGCTGCTGTTGCGATCCTTGTTCCGTTCATGTTTTTCCCACCAATTTTGTCAGCACACACGTCGGGCGGGTGGATTCCGTCACCCGAGCAATTGCCTCAAATTGCGCGGATTTCCGTTAAGAATCCATGAACCACGCCATGTGGAGAGCTGGCCGAGATTGAGGGGAGAGAGAGTCCGGCCAATGGGGCGAGAGTGTGACCTTGCCGGCCGGTTCCGTGTTCGAATGCCACCGCTGGGCTGTGTCAGGCGTTGTTTCCGTTGCCGAGCGCGCGCTTGGCCGCCTCGTAATGCACGGGCTTCAGGTGGCCGCGCAGTAGGGTCAGCGCCGTCATCAGCACCGTCGCGTCGTCCGCGAAACCGATGCCGACCAGAAAGTCGGGGACGGCGTCCACCGGCAGGACGAAATAGGCGAGCGCGCCGATCAGCGTCGCCCGGACGCGCAGCGGCGTTGCGCTGTCGAAGGCGCAGAAATAGGCAGCTGCGACATCTTCTGCGAAGGGAATATGGCGGGCCGCCGTGCGGAATTTCTTCCAGAAGCCACGACGAACACGCTCGGCCCGGGCCGAATCGTCCTCGGGATCGAATCCCGGACCGAAAACGTCGCCGAACTTGGTGCTCTTCATTGCCTGCAACCTCGTCTGCCAGCGGGGAGGGCGGCGAAAAAGTCGCGCACCGGGCCGGGCAGGTGTGCATTTAGGAAGTGCGACGGCGATCTGCAACGAATCGCGCCGATGCCTGCCGGCAAGCGCCGGTCATCCGGCGCCAACGCGCCGGATACGAAGCGAGGATCCGTCCGGGGTCAGCCCTTCTCGGCGAGGCGCTCGATCTTCTTCTGCATCTCGTCGAGCTGGCGCTTCAGCATGTCGAAGTCGCCATCGCCGCGCTCCGGCTTGGCGTCGGCGCGGGCTTCCGGCTTGCCATTCGCGCGCTCCGGCGACGCGGGCGCATCGGGGCGGCCGCCGCTGAAGGGCAGGAACATCCGCATCGCCTGCTCGAACATCTCGGTGTTGCGGCGGACGGTTTCCTCGATCGTGGTGAAGGCGCCCGGTCCGAAGGCGTTGGCCATCTGGCCGCGCAGCTTGTCCTGGTCGCGGGTCAGGCTGTCGATCGAGAAGTCCAAATAGGTCGGCACCAGGTTCTGCATGCTGTCGCCATAGAACCGGATCAGCTGGCGCAGGAAGGTGATCGGCAGCAGGTTCTGCCCCTTGTTCTCCTGCTCGAAGATGATCTGCGTCAGGACGGAACGGGTGATCTCGTCGCCCGACTTGGCGTCGAACACCACGAAATCCTCGCCTGCCTTGACCATGTTCGCCAGGTCCTCGAGCGTGACATAGGTCGAGGTCCCGGTGTTGTAGAGACGACGATTGGCGTACTTCTTGATCGTCGTCGGTTCTTTTTCCTTGGTCATGTCCGCTCCCCTGGCCCCTCTCTCGTGATCGATCGGTTGGTTCGCCGTCTGCGGCGTCTGCGCGCCCATTTGCCCGGCAAGCTGTCCCTCAGACTGTCCACGATAAGAGCATTCTCGAAATCCACCAAACTGATTGTGCGCTGCATTGTCTTGGCCTTGCTGCGCACACGCTGCAGTGCAGCAACGGCGCTGCACCATGCTTGATTGACAGCCCTCGTCCGCCGGTCTCTGATTGCTGCAACAGGCAGCCGCCGAACCCGCACCGAGGAAACATCATGGCTTCAGAAAACGACATCGTCATCGCCGCCGCCACCCGCACGGCCGTCGGCTCCTTCAATGGCTCCTTTGCCAACGTTCCGGCGCATGAACTGGGCGCCGCCGTCGTCAGGGCCGTGCTCGAGCAGGGCAAGACCGAGGCCGAGGCTGTCGACGAGCTGATCTTCGGCCAGGTACTGACCGCGGCCCAGGGCCAGAACCCGGCCCGCCAGGCCTCCATGCTCGCCGGCCTGCCGAAAGAGACGACCGCCTGGAGCCTCAACCAGGTCTGCGGCTCCGGCCTGCGCTCGGTCGCGCTCGGCATGCAGCAGATCGCCACCGGCGATGCCTCGATCATCGTCGCCGGCGGCCAGGAATCGATGTCGCTGTCGCCGCACGCCGCCCATCTGCGCGCCGGCACCAAGATGGGCGACCTAAACATGGTCGACACCATGATCAAGGACGGCCTCTGGGATGCCTTCAACGGCTACCACATGGGCGTCACCGCCGAGAACGTGGCGCGCGAGTTCCAGATCACCCGCGAGCAGCAGGACGCCTTCGCCACCGCCTCGCAGAACAAGGCGGAAGCCGCGCAGAAGGCCGGCCGCTTCAAGGACGAGATCACGCCCTTCACCATCTCGACCCGCAAGGGCGACATCATCGTCGACCAGGACGAATACATCCGCGCCGGCGCGACGCTGGAGGCGGCGGCCAAGCTGCGCCCGGCCTTCGCCAAGGACGGCACGGTGACGGCGGGCAACGCCTCGGGCCTGAACGACGGCGCCGCCGCCTTGCTGCTGATGACGGCGGCGGAAGCGGCGCGCCGCGGTGTCACGCCGCTCGCGCGCATCGCCTCCTGGGCGACGGCCGGCGTCGATCCGGCCGTGATGGGCACCGGCCCTATCCCGGCTTCGAAGAAGGCACTGAAGAAGGCCGGCTGGTCAGCCGAGGATCTCGACCTGATCGAGGCCAATGAGGCGTTCGCGGCGCAGGCCTGCGCCGTCAACCGGGGCGTCGACTGGGACGCGGCGCGTGTCAACGTCAATGGCGGCGCCATCGCCATCGGCCATCCGATCGGCGCGTCGGGCGCCCGCATTCTCGTCACCCTGCTGCACGAAATGGTGCGGCGCGACGCAAAGAAGGGATTGGCAACGCTCTGCATCGGCGGTGGAATGGGAATTGCTTTGACCGTCGAGCGCTGACGCGCCGACGGATCAATTCGAAGACCGGAACTCAACCGGTCGCTCAGGGGAGGAACACATGGGGAAAGTCGCCCTCGTTACCGGCGGCACGCGCGGCATCGGCGCGGCCGTCTCGAAGGGACTGAAGGCTGCCGGCTACACGGTCGCGGCAACCTTCGCCGGCAATGCCGAGAAGGCGCATGCCTTCCAGGCGGAAACCAGCATTCCCGTGTTCCAGTGGGATGTGTCGGATGCCGAGGCCTGCGTCGCCGGCGTCCGCACCGTCGAGGCGGCGCTCGGGCCCGTCGACATCCTCGTCAACAATGCCGGCATCACGCGCGACGGCTGGTTCCACAAGATGGACCAGGCTCAATGGTCGAGCGTGATCCGCACCAATCTCGATTCGATGTTCACCATGACGCGGCCCCTGATCGAGGGCATGCGCGAGCGCGGCTTCGGCCGGATCATCAACATCTCGTCGATCAACGCGCAGAAGGGCCAGCTCGGCCAGGTCAACTACGCCACCGCCAAGGCCGGCGTGATCGGCTTCACCAAGGCCCTGGCGCTGGAGAACGCCCGCAAAGGCATCACCGTCAATTGCGTCTGCCCGGGCTATATCGACACCGACATGGTGATGGCGGTGCCGCCGAAGGTGATGGAGGGCATCCTCGGCCAGATCCCGGTCGGTCGGATCGGCAAGGCCGACGAGATCGCCTCGCTGGTCGTCTATCTCGCCTCCGATGCGTCGGCCTTCATGACCGGCGCGGTACTGACCATCAATGGCGGCCAGTACATGGCGAACGGCTGAGCGGTCGCCCTTTGGGCCCTAGTCGCTGAAAAGGAAACGGCCGGTGCGAAAGCGCCGGCCGTTTTCGTTCGGATCCACCGGTCGACGCACTAGCGTCCGGCGGGCGGCTTCCGGTTCTGGCTGTAGGCGGCGAGGATGCGTTGGATCTCGTCGCCTATATCGGCGTCCTCGGCCTCGGCGGGCTCCGGCTCCGGTTCGGGCGCGGGCGGCGGGGTGGCGGCGACCGGCTCGGCCGGCGGCTGCTTCTTGTCGCCGTCGTCGACCAGCACGTCGACCGCCTGGGCGATGGCGGCGAGGATCGAATTCTCGATCGGGTCGCGCTCGCCGGATTGCGGCTCCTGCGTCGCGACCAGGCTGCGTCGCACAGGCGGCCGCATGGCAACGGCCGAGCCGCCGCGCAGGGCCGGCGTGCGGGGCGGCGCGATATTGGGCCGGGTCGTCGGCTCGGGGATCGCTTCGGGCCGGGCGGCGCGGGCTCGCGGCGGTGCGATCGAGGCGCGCGGCACCGGCTGATCGGACGAGATGTCGGCCAGCAGCGATTCGGTGTCGATCTGAACCCGTCTCGGCACCGGCGGCGGCGCGCTGACCTCCGGCTGTGGGGCATCCGGTACGGCGCGGACGCTGGCCGGCGCGCGCGGAGCCGGGGTCGCGACGGCTGGAGGCGGTGCGACGGGCGCGACGGCGGCAGGCGGGGTAACAGCCGGGGCCGGCGGGGCTACCGCAATGCTAACGGGCGCGGGCGCCGAAGTGGGGGCGGGGCGCGGCGTCTCGACGACGGGTTGCGGAGCCGACTCGGGTTCGGGGATGGCGCGGACCTGGATCGGCCGGGCCGGTTGCGGCATCGAGGCGGAGATCGGCTGCAGCGTGATTGGCCGGGCCTCGCGCGGGGCGGGCGCGGCGACCGGTGCCGGTTGCGGCACGGGGATCGGCGCCTGGCGGACCGCCGGTCGCTCGACCGCGAGCTCCGGATCCACCGTCGGCGCCGCGATCTCGGCCGGGGCGGATTGCGGCGGCACATTGCGGCCGACGATCCAGGTGCGGATCAGATCCTCCATGCCCTCGTCGATCTCGACGCCGGCATTGCGCGCCAGATAGAGCACCTGCTCCTTGAAGGCCTCCGCCAGCTTTTCCGGGCTGTCGCTGACCGAGAAGACATGGCCCTTGAGCGCCAGGCCCTTGACGATGAAGGCGATCTGGCGCCGCGAGGCGTTGCGGCCATTGGCCGTCAGCCGTGCCGCGACGTTTTCCGCCGTGGACTGGAAATGATAGCCGTTCTCCGCCACTTCGCGCGTCAGCGTGCGGAACAGCTCGCCATAGACCCGCGGCGAGAACAGCGGCACGTTGGTGGCCTGATGGACACGGCGAGCGAGGCCAGCGAGTTCGTCGCGCTCGTTGGAACTGGCGCGGCCGGGCGCGTTGTCGTCGTCGGCATCCTCGGATGTCTCCGGCGTCTCGGCGTCGGCGGTCGGGGCAAGCAGCGCGATCAGAGCCTGCTCGTCGATGGCGCTGTCGGCGATGGCGCGGTAGCCGGCGGCCGTCGTCGCGGTGGTGTAGATCGTCGTGGCGCGGTTGTAGGAGCGGAGCCGGAAGATCACCGGCGTCAGGTCGGAATCCGCCGAAAGCAGGATGAATTCCTCGAAGCCGGTCTGGTGCGCGAGCGCATCAACGGTATCGAGGACCATGTGGATCTCGGCCGAATTGCGTTCGCGGCCGGCCAGCGGCGGGCAGTCGACGATCTGGAAACCCTGCGACGTGAAGGCCGAGCGGGCCTTGCCGAGCAGCTTGGGATCGGCATAGCAGCGGCGCATCAGGACCCGGCGACGGATGGCCTCGTCGCCGCGCGGCTCCAGCAGCAAGCCCGATTCAATGGCATCCAGCCAGACGCCGGGACGCAGGGCAAAGCGGCGCGCCATGCCGGGATCGCGGGCGCGAAGGCTCATATAGAGACTGTCGTAGTCGACGAAGAGGACGCTCTTGATGGGGGCCGTCATGTCCTATCCCTGCGGTACATCAACGTTCTTCCCCCAGCTCATATCGCGGAATTGTGACCGTTGCCCCAACGGTGACAGCACCTTAGCGGGCGATAGCCGATTTGGCGATTCCTGCTTTCCATCCGTCCACGACCATAGCGCGCCTTTCCTATCGTCATGCGCGCTGATCGTTCGGCAACCAATCCGGAGCGGCGAGTTCGAAGCCCTCGAAGCGGAAGCCCGGCGCCACCGTGCAGCCGACCAGCGTCCAGTCGCCGAGGCTCTTCGCCGCCTGCCACCAACTCGTCGGAACCACCAGTTGCGGCCGTTCGCCGGCGGCGAGATCCGGACCGAGGCGGTGAACTTCGCTGGTCGTGCCGTCCTCGGACAAGGAGAGGGCGATCGGCGCGCCGGCATAGTAGTGCCAGACCTCGATCGCATCGATACGATGCCAGTGCGACGTCATGCCCTTGGCAAGCAGGTAGTAGATCGCCGTCGAGGCGGGACGACCGTCCGTCGTGACGGTGTCCTCGAACGTGCGCCGATAATAGCCGCCCTCGGGATGCGGAGCGAGATCGAGCCGGCGGATGATCGCTTCGGCCGAGCTCATTTGAAATTGTCCTTGGCGGTGCGGATGGCGGCGAAGACGTCGGCGGCCGAGGCGTCGGCCAGCTTCATCGTCGCCCGCACGGCCGGGTCGTCGGCGCGGAGATAGGGGCTGGTCGCCTTCTCGGCGGCGATCGTCGTCGGCACGGTCGGCTTGCCGTCGGCGCGGAGCTTCTTGATCTCGGCGCCGCGGGCGATCAGCGCCGGATTGGCGGGATCAATGGTCAGGGCGAAGCGAAGGTTCGATTCGGTATATTCGTGGCCGCAATACACCACCGTCTCGTCCGGCAGGGCGGCGAGCTTCTGCAGCGATTCCCACATCTGCAGCAAGGTGCCCTCGAAGACGCGGCCGCAGCCGAGCGCGAACATCGTGTCGCCGGCGAAGGCGATGCCGTCCTCGGGCAGGTAGTAGGCGATGTGACCGAGCGTGTGGCCGGGCGTCCAGATCACATGCACCGGATGGCCGGCGAAGTCATAGACGTCGCCCTCGCGCAGCGTCTTGTCGATGCCGGGGATCTTGTCGGCCTCGTAGCCGGGGCCAGTGATGGTGCAGCCGGTCGCCGCCTTCAGGGCAAGATTGCCGTCGGTGTGGTCGGGGTGGTGATGCGTGGTCAGGATTTCGGTCAGCCGCCAACCCTTCTCGGCCAGCGCCGCCTTGACGGCGTCCGCGTCCGGGGCGTCGATCGACGCCGTGCGGCCGGTGGCCTCATCGTGGATCAGCACGCCGTAATTGTCGGACAGGCAGGGGAACTGAAAGATTGCGAGAGCCATGACGAACTCCAATATGGGCGTATGGATGGGGTGGCGCCGTTTCGGATCGTTACCTAACATCGTCGCGCCGACATATCGACAGGGAGATCGTGCTTGGAACAGGGCCGGACGTTGACGCCCGACGTGCTCGATCTCGCAAGTTTCTACGCGGAGCGCCTCGGCGGCGTCGCGCAGGGCCTGATCGCGGCGCGTCTGGCGGCGCTCTGGCCCCGTGTTTCCGGCGACCGTGTGCTCGGCATCGGCTATGCGACACCCTATCTGGCGCCGTTCCAGCCGCAGGCGGAGCGGGTGCTGAACTTCATGCCGGCAGCGCAGGGCGTGATGAACTGGCCCTCCGATGGCGGCAACCTCTCCGCGCTCGTCATCGAGGACGAATTGCCGCTGACCGACTCGTCGATCGATCGCATCCTGGTCGTCCATTGTCTGGAGACGGCCGGCAATGCGCGCGAAACGCTGCGCGAATTGTGGCGCGTGCTGGTGCCCGGCGGCAAGATGATCGCCGTGGTGCCGAACCGGCGCGGCATCTGGGCGCGGGTCGAGCGTACGCCCTTCGGCTATGGCCGGCCGTTCAGCCGCGGCCAGCTTTCGACGCTGCTGCGCAATACGGAGTTCAGCGAGACGGCGTGGACCGGCGCCTTGTTCGCACCGCCGTTTTCGAGCCGGCTGCTGATCCGTAGCGGCCGCGCCTGGGAGCGGGCGGGCGAGGCGCTCTGGCCGGGCTTCTGCGGCGTGCAGATCGTCGAGGCAACCAAGCTTGTCTACCAGGGCCTGCCGGCCCGCACGACCAGCCGCCGCCGTCAGCCGGCGTTCCGGCCGGCGCTGGCGCCGCCGGGATAGGCGGCATGGACGGACCGTGTCGTGCCCTCCCGCAGTAGCCGACATTTCGGCCACCGGGCCGAAGGGGAAGCCGCACGCCTGCTCCCTCGATTGTTGTCAATGTTTTCTTTGATTTTGCAACGGGGCTTGCCTATGAATCGGCCGCCGTCGGCCAGCCTGGCGCGGCCTTCGATTTTCCCGCCCAGAGCCGACCCGACGATGGCCCCGACCGAGACAAAGATTTCTGCGACCGAAGCGGATGCGGCGACCCTCGCCCGTATCCGGCAAACGATCGACGAGCTCGATGCCGAGATGCATCGCTGCCTGATCGAGCGCGGCACCGCGATCGGCACTCTGATCAAGGTCAAGGGCACCAGCCGTCCCGGCGCCGCCTTTCGGCCCGGTCGCGAAGCCGACATGATGCGTCGCCTTGTAGCGCGGCACGAGGGCGCGCTGCCGCTCTGGACCGTTGAGCACATCTGGCGAGAGATCATCACCACCTTCACGCGCATGCAGGCGCCGTTCGATGTCGCCATCGACCAGGGCGTCGCGCGCGACGCGATCCGCGATACCGCCCGCTTCCTGTTCGGCTTCACCGTTGCGTTGCATGGCCAGCCCGATGCGATGGCGACGATCAATCATATCCGCGAGAGCGGCACCGATCTCGGCCTCGTCGCGGCCGAGCAGCCGGCGAGTGCCGGAGCTTGGTGGCGGGCGCTTGGACGCGCATCCGGTCCGCGCATTATGGCGCTGTCGCCCTATATCCGGATCGCCGGCCGGCCGGCCGAGCATGCCTCCTTCGTGATCGCGCCGGAGCTCGCCGATCCGACCCCGCCCGATCTGGAACTTTTTGCCGTGACGGTGATCAGCGGCGATCCGAACGCGGCCATCGCCGCCGCCGGCGGGGCGATCCTGGCCGAGGCCGGTGCGGAGAAGCTGGTGGCGCTACCGCATGGCACGGCCGTGGCGGCGCTGGCCGCGCGTGCCGGCTTCGACGACATCGCCCTGGTCGGCGCGCTATCGCGCGGCATCGCCATGGGCGATACCGACGCCAATCCCGTTCTTTATCAGCGCCTCGACGAGGCGGGAGTATCGTGATGAGCAAGTTGTCCGATCCGAAGCCGGCCGACCGGCCCGTTCCCCGCCCGGGCGTGATGGACATCGCCCCCTATGTGCCGGGTCGCTCCAAGGCGACCGGCGGCGCCAAGGTCTACAAGCTGTCCTCGAACGAGACGCCGCTCGGGCCGAGCCCGGCCGCGATCGCCGCCTACCAGGGCGTCGCGGCCAAGCTCGAGATCTATCCGGACGGATCGGCCGCCGAACTGCGCGCGGCGATCGCCGATGTCTTCGGCGTCAACGCGGCCCGCGTCATCTGCGGCAACGGCTCGGACGACGTGCTGGCGATGATCAGCCACGTCTTCCTCGGCCCGGGCGACGAGGCGATCTATTCGAAGCACGGCTTCAACGTCTATCCGATCCTGATCCAGGCCGCCGGCGCCACCCCGGTCGTCGCGCCGGAGAAGGAGCTGACGACCTATGTCGACGGCATCCTCGAACTGGTGAACGAGAAGACCAAGGTCGTCTTCATTGCCAATCCGAACAACCCGACCGGCACCTATCTGCCGTTCAGCGAGATCCGTCGCCTGCATGCCGGTCTGCCGCCGCGCGTGCTGCTCGTCCTCGACGCCGCCTATTCCGAATATGTCCGGCGCAACGACTATGAGAGCGGCATCGAGCTTGCCGGCACCGCGCCGAACGTCATCATGACGCGCACCTTCTCGAAGATTTACGGCCTCGCCGGCATCCGGCTCGGCTGGGGCTACGGGCCAGCCGAGGTGATCGAGGCGCTGAACCGGATTCGCGGACCGTTCAACGTGTCGGCGCCGGCCATGGCCGCCGGTATCGCGGCGCTCAGGGACCGCAGCCATATCGACGCCGCCATTGCCCACAACGAGGAATGGCTGCCGCGTGTCACCGAGGCGATCCGTTCGCTCGGGCTGGAGGTGACGCAGAGCGTCGGCAATTTCGTTCTTATCCATTTCCCGGACGAGAAGGGTCGCCGCGCCAAGGACGCCGACGAATATCTGGTCTCGCAGGGCATCATTCTGCGGGTGATGACCAGCTATCACCTGCCGAACGCGCTGCGCATGACGATCGGCTCGGCCGAGGCGAACGAGGCCACCATCGCGGCGCTGCGCGATTTCATGCACCGGACCGCGCGCTGATGGCTGATCCTCTTTTTGGCCAACTGGCTCTCGTCGGCATCGGCCATATCGGTGCCTCGATCGCGCTCGCCGCGCGCCGTGCCGGCGTGGTTGGCAAGATCGCCATCTCGACCCGCAGCCCGGCGACGTTGAAGCGCGCCGAGGAACTGGGCCTCGGCGACGTCTACTTCGCCGAGGCCGCCGACGCCGTGCGCGATGCCGATCTCGTCATCGTCTGCGTGCCGGTCGGCGCGTCGGGCGAGGTAGCGAAGCAAATCGGCCCGCATCTGAAGGCCGGCGCGATCGTCTCGGATGTCGGCTCGGTCAAGGCCTCCGTCATCCGGGCGATGGCGCCGCATCTGCCGTCGGCGGTCCATTTCATTCCGGGCCATCCGCTGGCCGGCACCGAGCATTCGGGACCGGATGCCGGCCTGGTCGATCTGTTCCAGAACCGCTGGTGCGTGTTGACGCCGGCCGAGACGGTCGATCCGGTCGCCGTCGAGAAGCTGATGGCGTTCTGGCGCGCGCTCGGCGCCAATGTCGAGGCGATGAGCGCCGAGCACCATGACCTGGTGCTGGCCATCACCAGCCATTTGCCGCACCTGATCGCCTACAACATCGTCGGCACCGCCTCGGATCTCGAATCCGGCATCCGTTCGGAAGTGCTCAAATTCTCGGCTTCCGGCTTTCGCGATTTCACCCGCATTGCGGCGTCGGATCCGACGATGTGGCGCGACGTCTTCCTCAACAACAAGGAAGCCGTGCTCGAGATGCTCGGCCGCTTCAACGAGGATCTGGCGACGCTGACGCGGGCGATCCGCAACGGCGACGGCGATACGCTGTTCGACCTGTTCACGCGGACGCGCGCCATCCGTCGCTCGATCGTCGCCATCGGCCAGGATACGGCCGCGCCCGATTTCGGCCGCCGGGATCACACCAAGCCGCAGGGCTGATCTCGACCGCTGCTCAGGCAGAGGCGAGGGGGGCTTCCGCCCTCGCCAGCGCGATCGCCTTGCGGATGGCGGCGCGGTGGGGATCGACCAGCGGCAGCGCCATTCCGTTCGCGACCTCGTCGAGAATCGGGACCAGCCCCGCGCCGCCGAGCACGATGCGCGCCGCCCCGGTCCGCTCCGCCGCTTCCGTGATCATGGCGCGGCACAGTTCGGCATCGCGCGCCGCCGCATCGCCGATCGACAGGAAGGTCGGGATCCGGGCCGATAGCCCCATCACCAAGGCCAGTTCGGCGAGCATGTCGCACCAGGCTTCGCCATTGGTGGCGACCAGGAACGGGCCGGGCTCGGCCGCGGCGGCGAGCAGGCCCGCCTCGGCAAAGCCGACAACGGGACAGGCAAGTGTCTCCTGCAGCGCTCTCAGTCCCGGATCGCCGAAACAGGCGATGATGACGGCGTCGGGCCTGTCGCCGGCGTCCAGCGCCGCTTTGGCGACATCCAGCACGGCATGAGCGGCGACCACGGCGCCGGCACGATCGGAAATGTAGGGGGCGCCGAAACGGGCGGTGACGGCGTCGACCTCGACTGTGTCGCCGGCCTCGGCCTGCGCGAGCGCCTTCACCCGCGCCGTGATCGGCGCCGACGTGTTCGGATTGATCACGAGCAGACGGAGCGGCGCCTGCGCGTTTCGGTCATTGGCCCCTGTCGTCGTTTCAGTCATGCGCTCGCTCCTCGCCGCTTCCAAGGCCGACAGAGAAGCAAGCTCCGCGCCATCCTCAGCCGCCGGCGGCGGCACCGAGCTTCAGGGGCGGAATCCGGCCGAGCGGGATGAAGCCGGCCGAGACCTTGCCGTTCTTGATCGTCAGCGTCGTCTCGCGCCAGGTCTTGCCGTCGACATCGACCGGCTTCAGGAAGGCGGAAAGCGGCCCGATGATCTGTGCGACGCGGTCGCGGCTGCCGGGATGGAGCGTTTCGGCGAGGTCAGGAAGCCGGTCCAACTGGTCGACACGGATCGCCACGCGGCCGGAGATCTCGCCGTTCCGGGCGACGGAGAGGTCGCCGCTCGCCATGGCGAGGAAGCCACCGACGTCGAGGCTCAGGCGTCCGAGCTTCAACTGGCCGCCGGCGGCGAGCCAGGCGGGAAGCGGATCGACCCGACCGTCGCGGAATTCGGGCAGGGCGCCCGGCAACGTCGCGTAGAGCTGGGCGGAGAGCTTCGGCAGCGCCGGCGCGCCGGGGATGGTGGTCGCGAAATCGTCGACCGTGCCGGCGAAATCGAGAGCCGTCGCATCGGCCGAATTCTGCAGGAGGTGGATCTCGGCGTGCTTGGCGCTGGCCGCGGTTGGCAGCCTCGTCGCGAGGGGTGCCGTGATCGTGCTGGTGAGATTATCGGTGACGGCCGAGAAGCGCTTCAGGCGCGACGTGCCGACGCGCAGGCTCGTCTCCAGCAAGGTCCAGTTGGCCTCGACACCGATGTCGCCGGGCGCCTTGAGGCTGAGCGGCCCCTGGACCGAGGTCAGCACATGGCCGGGATTGTAGAGGAGAGCGATCGCCTCCAGCGCGCCGACGCGGGCCGACAGGCCGCGCTCCGGCAAGTCGAGCGAGGCGGGCGCGCAATTGAGGCTGAACTTGAAGGGGAAGCCGCCCAGCGACTCCTGGTCGCAACCGATGACGCCGCCGCGCGCGACGAAATCGGCCTTCAGCGCCGCGATTTTCTCGCTGGCCAGGTGATTCGCCACGAACCAGCCGCCGGCCCAGAGCGCGCAGAGGACAAGGGCGGCGACGATGACGAACTGGAACTTGCGGCGCACGGAACGTGGCTTGGCCGGCGCGGACGCGTCTTTCCCTGCGGGGTCGATCATCCGTTTCCTCCGTTGAATTGGCGGGCTGCGGCTGTTACGCGGGTGACGTCGCCGACGAGAGGACGCCACTCATGTCCGATTTCTGGGTCTTTGGCTATGGCTCGCTGATGTGGCGGCCGGGCTTCGCCTATGAGGAGGTCGTACCGGCGCACCTTGACGGCGAGCGCCGGGCCTTCTGCGTCCAGTCATACGTCTATCGCGGCACGCCGGAAAAGCCGGGCCTGGTGCTCGGTCTCGATCGCGGCGGATCCTGTCGTGGGATCGCGTTTCGCGTCGCGGCGGCGGAGCGGGATGCCGTGCTCGCCTATCTGCGCGAGCGCGAACTGGTGACGAACTCCTATATCGAGGTCGAACGCAATGTCCGGCTCGAGCGGGCCGCCCGCGACTATGTCCGGGCGGTAACCTATGTCGTCGACCGCAACCATCCGCAATATGCCGGTGACCTGGCCCGCGAGGCCGTGCTGGCGCAGGTGCGCGACAGCGTCGGCAAGGCGGGCAGCAATCGCGACTACGTGCTCGCCACGGCGGCGCATCTGGCCAGCCTCGGTATCGAGGATGCGCAGCTGGAATGGCTCGCCGAGCAGCTCAACGCCGGGCAGGCCGCCTAGATAACTGGACTAGGGCGATTCGCTCGCCTGCAGCGCGTGGATGCGGGAGATGGTTTCCGGCGGCAGCGGCGGCGGATTGGGCCCCTCGGCGGCCTCCACCAGCAACTTGTCGGTCGCCGGCTCCAGCACGCCGATCAGCGTCGCCAGGAAAGTCTTCGAATCGAGACCGGGCGGGATCGGCTCGAGCACGTCGATGATGATCGTGCCGGGAAAGCGCAGGAAGCTCTTACGCGGCCAGTAGAGACCGGAATTCATCGCGATCGGCACGACCGGCACCTTCAGCTCGCGGTAGAGATGGATGATGCCGAACTTGTAGTCGGGCGGCGATCCGGCCGTGCGCCGCGTCCCTTCCGGGAACAGGATCACCTGCCGGCCCTGGTCGACGGCTTCCTTCGAATCGGCGGCGAGCTTCCGGAGTGCCTTGGAGCCGCCCGCGCGGTCGACCGGGATCATGCCGGCCTTCCATGTGTACCAGCCGAACAGCGGGATCCACATCAGCTGGCGCTTCATCACATAGGTCGGATCGTCGAGCAGGTGGAACAGCGCCATCGTCTCGAAGGCGGACTGGTGCTTCGGCGCGATCAGGCCGCCACCCTTCGGCAGGTTCTCGGCGCCGCGAATCTCGATCTTGGTGCCGGCGAACACGCGCAGCGCCCACATCGACGCCGCTGTCCAGAACTTCACCACGGCGATGGCGGCGCGGTGCGGCAGCAGGAAGAAAAACGGAAGCGTCACGGCGAGGATGATCGCCATGATCAGGTAGAACGCGGCCTGGAAGAGCAAGGAGCGAAGGATCAGCATGAGCGGTTCTACGTCGGCGTCGAAAGATACGGCGTCAGCGCAAGACCCCGCCCGTTGTCCCGTGAGTGGACGTTTCCGCCGCCAATGCGGTCACGCTTTCCCCCCGCGGTGTCTCGAAAGCGAGCCGCGCACGAGCGAGCGTATACTTCACGTACTCGCCAAGGAGAAGCTTTACTGACGAGGCGTGTCGCCACCAACGGTCCATTTCGAGCTGTTTGTTCGATACCGGGTAGGGAATGAGCTGCACATCAGGCATGGCGCGTGACAATTCCACCATGCTGCGGGGCATGTGGTAGTCGCTGGTCACGATGATCAGGGAGTGGATGCCCTGCTTCTCGACCCAGGCCCGCGTTTCGTCGGCATTGCCGATCGTGTTGCGCGCCGCATGGCCGAGATCGACCCTGTGGTCGAGCACGATGTTCGAGGCGCGCTCGACAGCACGGGCGATGTCGTGGCGGCCGACGGCCGGATTGACGCCGGAGATCAGCAGCTTCTCGGCGCGGTTGTCACGCAGCAAGGCGAGGGCGCCGTCGATCCGCGCCGTGCCGCCCGTCAACGCCACGATGCCTTGGGCCGTGACGTCCGTCGGTGGCGCGAGGTTGGCGACCTGGCGAGCAAAACGGGTGAAATCGATGCCGGCGAACGAGCCGGCGATGGCGATCAGCAGCAGCACCGTGACCAGGGGGCGCCGTCCGGGCGCCGGCGGCCGACCGGGACGGCCGGACGCATCGGCACGCGAAGACGCGCCGGCAAAATTCCGTCGGCCAAGTTCCAGTTCGGTTCGGGCCGCGTCAGTCATGACGGCAAGGATGATCGTCGATTGCGGCCAAGACTTGGCACACCAAATTCCGCGTGGTCCGACCGGAGGGGGACGACATCCTCATTCGATCGACGCCAGATGGCGATAGACGGTGAGCCGCGACGTGATCGCGGTCATCACGCCGATCAGCAGCGCGATCACCAGTGCGCCGAGATAGCCGGTCGGGCCGATTGCGAAACGGCCGAACAGCGCCGAGACCTGGTCGCCTTCCGGCGTGGCGATCGACTGGCCGATGAAGAAGGAGAGAATAGCGAAGAGCGCCGCGGCGCCCGAGGCGCCGATCAGGCCGCCCTTCAGGCCGAGGAAGAGGAAATGGCGCTGGAATTCGCGCGCGATGAAGCTTGCCTCGGCGCCGACATAGTGCAGCACCGAGACGATGTCGCGGTTCGAGGCCATGGCGCCGCGCGTCGCGAAGATCACCGACAGCACGGTGGCGACGAAGACGAGACCGAGGATCGAGACGCCGATGATGACCGTAGCGTTGGCCATCGTCTTCAGCCGGTCGGTCCAGCTGCGGTGATCGTCGAGGCTGGCGCCTTTTACCCCCATCTCAAGACGAGCCGCGAGGGTGACCAGATCGACGGCGTCCGGATCGGCCAGTTCGACGACGATCAGATGCGGGATCGGCAGATCGGTCATGTCGAGCCCGCTGCCGAGCCAGGGCTCGAGCAGCTTGGCGTTCTCCCAGTCCTCCAGCGCGCGCGCCGAGGCGACGCCCGGCATGGAGGCCGCGATGGCAGAGGCCTTGGCCGCCTCGGCCTTGGTATCGAAGCCGTCGACGGGCCGGACCTGGATGGTGATCTCGCGGACGATGTCGTCCTGCCAGGCGAGCGAGGCGTCGCGCACCAGCGACACGGCGCCCAGCGTCAGGCAGGCTAGAAAGCTCATGATCGCGATGACGATCATCAGCGATCGACCGGCGATCGATTGCGCCGGCACGATCGGAGCCGAAACCGGGCCGGCCGCGCGCGAAGCACGCCGGCGCGACGGCAGGATGACGCCGATCATGCGGTTGAGGATGCCGGAGCGCGGCGAGGGCAAGGTGCGGTCAGTCATAGATAGACAACCGCCCTTCATGCAGAACGAGCCGGCGTGCGTCGAACTGGTTCATCAGCCCGATATCGTGGGTGGCGATGACCACCGACGTGCCGAGACGGTTCAACTCGACGAACAGGCGAAGCAGCCGCTTGGCGAGCGGCGGATCGACATTGCCGGTCGGCTCGTCGGCAAGCAGGATTTCGGGCTGGCCGATCAGCGCGCGCGCAATCGCGGCGCGCTGCTTCTCGCCGCCGGAGAGAATCGGGGGGAGCGCCTGGACGCGGTCGCCGAGCCCGACCCATTTCAGGAGTTCGATGACGTCGGCGCGGTAGCTCGATTCCTCGCGGCCGAGCACGCGCAGCGGCAGCGCGACATTCTCGAAGGTGGTCAGGTGGTCGAGCAGGCGGAAATCCTGGAAAACGACGCCAACCCGCCGGCGCAGCGCCGGCAACTCGGCCTTGGGCAGGGTGACGACGTCGCGGTCGAACACGGTGATCAGGCCGCGAGTCGGCTTCAGCGACAGGCAGAGCAGGCGCAGCAGCGTCGATTTGCCGGCGCCCGAGGGGCCGGTCAGGAACTGGAATGATTTCGGTGCGATCTGGAACGAGAGGTCGCGCAGGACCTCGGCTCCCATACCATAGCGCAGGCCGACATTTTCGAAGCGGATCACCGTCTTTTTCCTGTTCCGCTCTCTCTGCCGGGCCGGCCGTCCTGCGCATCGCGCTCGATGTCGTCGCCAAATGTCCGGCGCCGATTCGCACAGAATGTCAGGATCAGCGTTAACGAGTTGTTAGCGATGCCCGTCGATCGGGCGGTTCGCGCAGCATATGCCATCCGATCAAGGCAAAGCAGCGGCATGGCAACCCGGCGAAGGATGTCGTGCCCGCATCGATGCTGTCGGCCTCTCTCGATCGCGACCAATGGAGGCGTTTCGATGCCGGTCGGCTCGTTTTCGGTGACATCAGGCCGTTCCGCGACTAAGAGAACGGTTTCCCGGGCCTCGTGCCCGGGGTGGCGAGCAGGATGGTGCGCGGAATCCGCGCTCTCGGCGATCCGATCAACGAAGGAAAGAATTGATGCCAGTTGTCCGTGGCCGGTCGATCCGGGTCCTTTACGACATTCCCGAAATCGCCGCGCGCAACGCCGAACTCGCCGCCGAGATCGCCGCGTCCGGCTATCGCGACCTGCTGGTCATCTCGATCCTGAAGGGCAGCTTCGTCTTCGCCGCCGACCTGATCCGCGCCCTGCACGCGGCCGGCATGGCGCCCGAGGTCGAGTTCATCTCGCTGTCCAGCTATGGCGCCGGCACGACCTCGTCGGGCGCCGTCCGCGTCGTCAAGGATATCGAGAGCGAGGTCGCCGGCCGCGACGTGCTGCTGGTCGACGACATTCTCGAATCGGGCCGCACGCTCGATTTCGCCCGCAAGCTGATGCAGGAGCGGGGTGCTGCCCGCGTCGGTATCGCCGTCCTGCTCGACAAGCCCGGCAAGCGCGTCACCGCGATCGACGCCGAACATGTCGGCTTCGTCTGCCCTGACCTGTTCGTGGTCGGCTACGGCATGGACGTGGCGCACGCCTTCCGCGAGCTTCCCTTTGTCGGCGTCGTCGAGGAATAGCTCGAATTACCTCGGCTGAGGTCACGATCTGTTTAGGCGAATCGAGGATGATCCCGGTCTGATCGTTTGAACGATGGTCCGATCCGGGAAGACTTGTCCCGGGGACCATGCTCCGGGACGGGACTTGATGGCGCGGATTTTGGTGACCGAAGATGACGACGCGGTGCGGATGTTCGTATCGCGCGCGCTTATGCTCGACGGCCATGACGTCATGACGGCCGAGGACGGCGAGAACGCGCTCGACGTTCTCATCCAGGAGAAGGGCGAGTTTGACCTCCTCCTCACCGATATCAAGATGCCGATCATGGACGGCATCGCGCTGACCCATGCGGCGGCGTCGCAATATCGCGATCTCACCATCCTGCTGATGACTGGCTTCGCCGATCAGCGGGAACGGGCCGACGGCCTGGCGGAACTCATTTTCGACGTCGTGCCAAAGCCGTTCTCGCTGGCCGAGATCCGCCATGTCGTCAAATGCGCGTTGAACGCCAACAGCCCCCGCGCCAAGGTCGCCTAAGGGCCGCTTTTCGCCAGTGTAGGACGGAGCCTGACTCGCCCGCGCGCGCTTTCAGGCGTGCCCCATCATCGGGGCTGGCGAAGCATGGGAGGGGCTAAACGGATTCTGGCTTGCGGCCGGCATGACGGATAGGCCGGCGCTTCGACCGAGCGGCCCGCTTCAATATTTCTGCAGCAGACGTTCCAGATAGTCGCGCTCGATCAGCGGCCGCGCCGTGTCGCCGAGGCGCTTGCGGATCATGTCCAGGATCTCGCGGGCGCGCTGCGTGTCGATCGCGTCCGGCACCTTGACCGAGGAGCCGAGATCCGTGCCGCGGCCCTGTTGCTGCCGGCCAAGCGGGTCCTGGCCGGGCATCGGGCCGCCCTGGCGGGTTCCGGTGCCGTTCTGGCGTGCCATCTGGTCGGCCAGGTTGCGCGCGCCCTCGCGCAGCGCCTGCAGCGCCTGGCCCTGCGGGCCGACGGCCTGGCCGGGCGCCCCTTCACCGAGCTGGTTGGCGGCGTCCCCCATCGAGCGGTCGGCCTGGCCGAGCTTGCCGTCCGGCTGCATGCCCTGCTGCTGCATCGACTGCTGCAGTTCCTGCAGCATCTTCTGCAGGTTCTTCTGGCCCTCGCGCAGCGCCTGAAGCGTTTTCTGGCGTTCCTCCGGGCTCATCGGCTGCGCCTCGGCGCCGCTGCCGTCGGTGTCCGGATCCATCTTGAAGGTCTGGTCCATCAGCTGCTGCTGGCGCTGGATCATCTCGCCGAGCTTGTCGAGCGCCTGGTTCATCTCGCCGTTCTGGCCCTGCTGCCCCTGCTGCGATCGGCTCGCCTCCAGGTTCTCCAGCAGCTGCTGCAATTCGCTCAGCATCTGCTGGGCGGCGTCGCGCGAGCCTGTTTTCGCCAGATTCTCGATCTGGTCCATCATCTTCTGCAGGTCCTCGGGCCGGAGCACCTGCGCGTTCGGATCCATCGGCTGCTGGTTCGCCTGAGGATTGCGCTCGGCGTCCCGGGCGAGCGCCTCGAGATATTTGTCCATCGCGTCGCGCAGGTCCTGCATCGCCTTTTCAAGCTCGGCGTCCGAGGCATTGTTCTCGATCGCCTTGCGCAGCGCCTCCTGCGCGGCGCGCAAATCCTGCGCGGCGAGCGACAGGTCGCCATCCTCGATGCCGAGCGCGATCTCCCAGAGGAAGTCGACGGTCTCGACAAGCTCGGCGTCGCTGCGGGCGCCTGTCAGGCGGTGATAGGCGGCGCGCAGCGCGATAAAGGCGCCGTTGTTCTGGAACTTTTCCGGGTCGAGCGTGATCGCGTCGAGCGCCATCGCGACGGCGGGCGCCTTGTTCGCGTCGAGGGCCAGCACGCGGCGCTGCTCGACGACGGCGCGGGCGAGCGGATTGTTGAACGGGCGCTGCGGCAGCACGAATTCGATCGGCGCGCTCTCGCCGCTCTGGCCGGCCTCGTCCTTGGCGATCAGCCGCATCTTGACCTTGGCGCCGGCCCAGGGATGGGCGGAGAGGTCGCGGATCGTCTCGCCATTGCCCTCGCGCATGCGCAGGCGCGGCAGGTTGAGGGGCAGTTCGGGAGCGGTCACCAGCGGACGGCTGCCCTCGGTGGAGGGAGGTTCGACGGCGGCGATCGAGGCGTTGGCGGATACGACGCCATAGTCGTCCGTCAGCGAATAGGCTAGCGAGAGGGCACCGCTCGCCGTCGAACCGGGATCGCGGGTCAGTTCGATGCCGGGCGGCGCGTCGGGCATGACGGCGAACGACCAGGAAAGCAGCGGCTTGCCATCGCGCGAAATGCTGAGCGCACTGTCCTTCGCCAGGGTCAGCTTGCGTTCGTCCGAGGTCCTGACCGCTGACTTGTCCCGGTCCTTGGCCGGCTGGGCGGCGTCGAAGGCGATCGCCTCGCCCGCCGTGGTGACCGCCTCTGCGGCGAGGTCGGGCTGGGTCGGCATGCGGAGCGTGACGACGGAGCCCTCCGGCACGCGGACGGCGGCCGTGGGATCGAGATTGGCCGGCCGGCTGCCGTCGCCGGTCAGGAAGATCGGCGGTCGGCTGGTATAGGCGGGCGGCGTCACCCAGGCGTCGATGCGCGGCGGGGCTTCCGCCGTCGCCGTTCCGGGCCGCACCGCGTCGAGGATGCGATCGAACCGGTCGGGACCGGCCATCAGGAAGGCGACGATGAGAAGCAGCGGCACAAGGAAGCGCAGCGCATAGGGATCGACCCGGTTCATGCCGGGCGAGGGGAAACCGGCGGCGAGGCGATCGAGCGTCCTGAGCAGGCGAAGGCGATGGGCTCGCCAGAGCGAGTGGGTCAGCGGGTCGTCGGTCGGTTGTGACAGCCGGTCGCCGAACGCCGTGGCCGGGCGATGCTCCATGGCGCTTTCACGGGCGACCCTGGCAAGCGCTTCGTCCTGCGTCGGCATCGGCAATCGCGTCACGCGCAGGATCAGCCAGCCATAGCCGATGGCGAAGAGGGCGAGGATACCGTGGCGCAGCGGATCGGCCAGGCGCGGCCAAAGGCCGAACCAGGACAGGATCAGGAAGACGCCGACGAGGCAGAGCAGGGGAACGAGACGAGGCCACAGGACCTCCCAGAGCAGAACCAGCCGGGCTCTCTCGGTGGCGCGCGCGATTTGCTGCTGTGCCGCCTGCTCGACCGAAGCCGGCAGATCCCGCCCGGTTTCCGCTCTCTTCCTGTCCGCCGTGCCGCCCGCGGGCTCGGTCATCGTCGCTCCGTCTTGTCCGTCACGCCCGCCGCCCCGATGACTGTAGCAAGAGAGCTGGTGCAGGGCGAGCCCGGAGGCAAGGTTTGGTACCGCATTCGGCACGCACGCGTCGGAGGCCGCGCGCGTGCCGAAGGGAAGTGGCTAGCGCATGCCGCCCGAAGCGAGCAGCCGTTCGCCGGTCAGCCAGCCCGATTCCGGGGACGCGAGAAAGACTGCGATCGTGCCGATATCATCCGGCCGGCCGATACGGCCGAGCGGGGTCTGCGCGACGATCTGCTTTTCCAGTTCGCTGCCCGCCATGCCGGCCGCATGCGTGCCTTCGGTCTCGACGCTGCCCGGATTGATCGAGTTCACGCGGATGTTCTGGCCCGCAAGCTCCTTGGAGAGAACCTGGGTGATCCCGTCGACGGCGCTCTTGGTGGCGGTGTAGATCGACGAGTTGGCCATCGGCAGCTGGCTGATTGTGGAGCCGATGTTGATGACGCTGCCGCCCTCGGCGCCGAAATGCCGCACGCCTTCCTGGGTCGTCAGCAGCAGGCCGAGAACATTGGTGTTGAACTGGCGATGGAACTCTTCCTCTGTGAGGTCGTCGAGCGATCCGAACTGGTAGACGCCGGCATTGTTCACGAGGATGTCCAGCGAGCCAAAGGCCGCCTTCGCCTCGGCAAACAGGCGGGTGACGTCTGCCGACTTCGAAACGTCGCCCTGCACCGCGACGGCCTTGCCGCCCTTGCCCTCGATCTCCGCCACCACGCGGTCCGCGCCTTCCTTGCTGGAGGCGTAGTTGACCACGACCGACGCGCCGGCGGCGGCCAACTCCCTGGCGATGCCCGCCCCGATACCCTTCGAAGCGCCCGTTACGACCGCTACCTTGCCTGTCAGCTTGCTCAACGCATTCGCTCCTGTTGGATGGTCTTAATAATTAGATATTTAGATAACCATCTAATCGTTACAAGAGCGAAATCAGACGAAAATTCGGCCAGGTTTCAGATTTCGGAAAGTTGGGCCAGATAGGCGTCCAGCACGTCACGCTGCAGCACCAGGCTTGCAAATTTGCCTTCGCGTACAATCTCGATCAGGCCCGCCGTTTCCAGTTCCTTCAGATGATGGGAAATGGTGGCGGCGCTGACCTGGTGGCGCTGGATGATGCAGCTGCATGCCACCGGTGCGCTGGCAGTGCCGAGATCCTTCAGTATCTGGTAGCGGCGCGGCTCCGCCAGCGCCTTCGAGATCAGCACGATCTGCCGATCGCTGAGGCGAAGCGGCTCAGGTAGCTGGCTCGGATCGATGGGAAGCCTATTGGGGTCAGTCATGACCCCAATATCGGCATTGCTACGCAGCTTGGCAATTCTTGCCGTCGCCGCATGGCTGCGGCGGAGCCGCGCGATTACTCCGCCAGCCAGGGCGGCAGCCGGTCCATGCCGATCAGCTCATCATAGGTCTGGCGCGGCCGGATGACGGCGAACTGGTCGCCGTCGACGAGCACCTCGGCGGCGAGAGGCCGCGTGTTGTAGCTCGATCCCTGCACCGCGCCATAGGCGCCGGCCGTCATGACGGCGAGGAGGTCGCCGGGTTCGACGGCGGCCATGGTGCGGTCGAGCGCCAGGAAATCGCCCGTCTCGCAGACACCGCCAACGACATCGGCGAAGATCTCGCGCGTGCCGGGCTTCGGCAGGGTGACCGGCTGGATGTCATGATGCGCTTCGTAGAGCGTCGGGCGGATCAGATCGTTCATGCCGGCGTCGACGATGACGAAGGTCTTGGCGGCGCCTTCCTTCACATAGACGACCTCGGAGACGAGGATGCCGGCATTGCCGACGATCATCCGGCCCGGTTCGAACAGGATCTTCGCACCGAGATTGCCGAGCCGCTTGCGGACGATCGCCGCATAGGCGGTCGGCTCCGGCGGGGCCTCGCGGTCGAGATGGTAGGGAATGCCGAGGCCGCCACCGCCGTCGACATGGTCGATCTGGTGGCCATCGGCGCGCAGGTCGCGCACCAGGTCGGCGAGCAGGCCATAGGCCGCGTCATACGGCTCCATGTCGGTGATCTGGCTGCCGATGTGCATGTCGACGCCGGCGACGCGAAGGCCCGGCAGCGTCGCGGCATGGGCATAGACCTCGCGGGCGCGCTCATAGGGAATGCCGAACTTGTTCTCGGCCTTGCCGGTGGTGATCTTGGCGTGCGTCTTGGCGTCGACATCCGGATTGATGCGCAGCGAGATGGTCGCGGTCTTGCCCTTGGCGGTCGCGATCTCGGAGATCCTGGCCAGCTCCGGCTCGGATTCGACGTTGAAGCAGAGGATGCCGGTGTCGAGCGCCAGCGCGATCTCGCGCGCCGTCTTGGCGACGCCCGAGAAGACGATCTTTTCCGGCGGGCAGCCGGCGGCGAGCGCCCGGCGCAGTTCGCCTTCCGAGACGACGTCCATGCCGGCGCCCTCGGCGACCAGCGTCTTCAGCACGGCCTGGTTGGAATTCGCCTTGACCGCATAGCAGACCAGCGTGTCGAGGCCGGCCAGCGCTTCGCGGAACACGCGGAAATGGCGGACGAGCGTCGCGGTCGAATAGCAGTAGAACGGCGTGCCGACGGCTTCAGCGATATCGGCGATCGCCACGTCCTCGGCGTAAAGCGCGCCGTCGCGATATTCGAAATGGTTCATGGCAACATTCTTCGGGTCGAATATGGGGAGGCTGCGCACTTGCTTACCTCTCCCTGAGGGAGAGGTCGGACCGCAGGTCCGGGTGAGGGCTTACGCCCTCTCCTGAGAATTCCCTAAACCCTCACCCGCCGGCTTCGCCGTCGACCTCTCCCTCAGGGAGAGGTGAGGCGCGAGGGTCTGCATTGGGGGATCAGGCTGAGCTAGAGCAGCTTGTCGATGAACAGCGAGCGATCCGGTTTCGACGGCTGCGAGATGTCGGGCTTCTTGCCGTCCGGGCCGGGCTGTTCGGCGGAGAGCGCCTGCGGACCGCCCGGCGGCGGCTCCGGAGCACCCTTCACGCCGCAACCGGCGAGCGCCAGGGCGGCGGACATCAGAAGGATTCGGGCAGCAAGGGCCAAGGGGCTTCTCCTGGAGGGCTCGGCGATCCGGCGGCATCTTAGCCGATCGCGCTGCCCCGTCATTGTCAAAGTTGGCTCGATCGGCGGAGCCGATCAGGCCTTCATCTCGCGAGCCAGCGCCCGTTGCCAACGCTTCGCCTGCGAGCGCACATTCTTCGGGGAGGTGCCGCCATAGGAAGTGCGGCTGCGGACGGACTTGTCGACCGTCAGCACCGAATAGACCGCGTCGGTGATGGCCGGATGCACGGCCTGCATCTCGGCGAGCGTCACCTTGGTCAGCTCGACGCCGCGCTCCGAGGCGATCGCGACGATGCGGCCCGTCACATGATGGGCCTCGCGGAACGGCATGTTCAGTTCGCGCACCAGCCAGTCGGCGAGATCGGTCGCGGTCGCGAAGCCCGAACCGGCCGCCTTCTTCAGCGTGGCGGCTTCCGGCTCCATGTCGAGCACCATGCCGGTGGTCGCGGCGATCGCCAGTTCCAGGCTCTCGAACGCGTCGAAGGCCTGTTCCTTGTCTTCCTGCATATCCTTCTGATAGGCGAGCGGAAGACCCTTCATGACGATCTGCAGCGCCGTCTGGGCGCCGATGATGCGGCCGGTCTTGGCCCGCACCAGTTCGGCGGCGTCCGGATTGCGCTTCTGCGGCATGATCGACGAGCCGGTGGTGAACTTGTCGGAAAGCTTGATGAAGCGGAACTGCGCCGACGACCAGATCACGATCTCCTCGGCGAAGCGGGAGAGGTGGATGGCGCAGAGGCTCGCCGCCGCCAGCGCCTCGATGACGAAGTCGCGGTCGGAGACGCTGTCGAGCGAATTCGCGGTCGGGCGGTCGAAGCCGAGCGCCTGCGCCGTCTGGAAGCGGTCGATCGGGAACGAGGTGCCGGCGAGCGCCGCGGCGCCGAGCGGATTTTCGTTGAGGCGGCGGCGCGCGTCCTGGAAGCGGCCGCGGTCGCGGCCGATCATCTCGACATAGGCCAGCATGTGGTGGCCGAAGGTCACCGGCTGGGCACTCTGCAGATGGGTGAAGCCCGGCATGACCTGGCCGGCATGGGCGAAGGCCTTGTCTGCGAGCGCCACCTGCAGGTCGCGCAGCGCCAGATCCATGGCGTCGATCGTGTCGCGGACCCAGAGCTTGAAGTCGGTCGCCACCTGGTCGTTGCGCGAGCGGGCGGTGTGCAGCCGGCCGGCTGCGTCGCCGATCAGTTCCTTCAGGCGCGACTCGATATTGAGGTGGATGTCCTCGAGCGCGCGGGAGAATTTGAACTCGCCCGCTTCGATTTCGCGCAGGATGGCGTCTAGACCTGCCGTGATCTTTTCGGCATCGTCCGCGCCAATGATGCCCTGACGGGCGAGCATGGCAGCATGCGCCTTCGAGCCGGCAATGTCCTGACGGTAGAGCTTCTGGTCGAAACCGATCGACGCGTTGATCTCTTCCATGATGGCGGCCGGACCTTCGGAGAAGCGGCCGCCCCACATCGAATTGCTCATGTACCCTCTCTTGGAGGCAGGACGGAATGAATGAGACGCGCGGTCAATCGCGGCGCTGGACGGTAATCGGCCTTGCCGCGATCGCTGGCATCGCAGTGGGAGTCGCGGCGGTATACGTGACGGAGACCCGGAAAGGCAACGCTGTCGTTGAATGGTCGGGCGTCGACTGCGCCCCGGCGGTCAAGGCGGCGGGCCTTCTGGCACCCTTCGCCAAGGGGGAGGTCGCGGCTTTCCGCGTCGCCAGCGAGCCGGCGCTGCTCAGCGATCTCTCGTTCCAGAACGCCAGCGGCGACAAGGTCTCGATCGCCGATTTCGCCGGCAAGACGGTGCTCCTGAACCTCTGGGCGACGTGGTGCGCGCCCTGCCGGCAGGAGATGCCGGCGCTCGATCGCCTCGACGCGGCGCATGAAGGGCAGGACTTCTCGGTCGTCGCCGTGTCGATCGACACGCAGGATCCGGCCAAGCCGAAGGCTTTCCTCGACGAGATCGGCGTCAAGTCGCTCGCCTTCTACGGCGATCCGACCACCGGCATCTTCACCGGTCTCAAGAACAAGGGCATGGCCGTCGGCCTGCCGACGACGGTGCTGATCGACGGCAAGGGTTGCGCGCTCGGCGTGATGTCGGGACCGGCCGAGTGGGATTCCGAAGACGCCAAGGCACTGATCAAGGCGGCGACGGCGCCGTCCGCCTGATCCGGCAGGCTCAAGGATGCGGCCCCCGGGCCGCATCCGGCTCCTGGGGACAATCAGCGGGTCGGGACGGGGTGCTCGCCGCGATAGTCATAGAAGCCGCGATTGGTCTTGCGGCCGAGCCAGCCGGCCTCGACATATTTCACCAGCAGCGGGCAGGGGCGGTACTTCGAATCCGCCAGACCCTCATAGAGCACCTGCATGATCGATAGGCAGGTGTCGAGGCCGATGAAATCGGCGAGCTGCAGCGGACCCATCGGATGGTTGGCACCGAGCTTCATCGCCGTGTCGATGGCGTCGACCGAGCCGACGCCTTCATACAGCACGTAGATCGCCTCGTTGATCATCGGCAGCAGGATGCGGTTGACGATGAAGCCCGGGAAATCCTCGGAGACGGTCGCGGTCTTGTTCAGCTGCGCGACATAGCCCTTGGACGCCTCGAAGGTCTCGTCGCCGGTGGCGATGCCGCGGATCAGCTCGACCAGCTGCATGACCGGGACCGGGTTCATGAAGTGGATGCCGATGAAGCGCTCGGGACGGTCGGTCGCCGAGGCGAGGCGGGTGATCGAGATCGACGAGGTGTTGGTGGCGAGCATCGCCTCCGGCTTCAGGGCCGGGCAGATGCCGGCGAAGATCTTGCGCTTGGTCTGCTCGTCCTCGGTCGCCGCCTCGATGACGAGATCGCAGGTGCCGAGCGCGTCGACGCTGACCGCCGGCTTGACGCGGGCCAGCGCCGCCTTGCGATCTTCCTCGGTGATCCGGCCGGAATGAACCTGGCGCGAGAGATTGCCGTCGATGGTGGCAAGGCCCTTGCGGACCCGCTCCTCGGCGAGGTCGTGGATGAAGACCTCGTAGCCGGCAAGCGCGCTCACATGGGCGATACCGTTGCCCATCTGACCGGCTCCGATGACGCCGATCGTCTTAATCGCGGTGCTCATGCCCCAAGGGCTCCTTTGTCGTCTCGAACCAAATGCGGGTCTGAAAAATGATGCGGCCGCGCTCGACGACCGGGAGGTCAGTCGAGCACGGCCGGCGGGATTGTCAACCGACCTTGGTAAACGCTTAGTTTGCGAGTGCCTTGGTCAGCGCAGGAACGACCGTGAACAGGTCGTCGACGAGGCCGTAATCGGCGACCTGGAAGATCGGCGCGTCGCCGTCCTTGTTGATCGCGACGATGACCTTCGAGTCCTTCATGCCGGCGAGATGCTGGATCGCGCCCGAGATGCCGACGGCGATGTAGAGCTCCGGTGCGACCACCTTGCCAGTCTGGCCGACCTGCCAATCGTTCGGCGCATAGCCGGCGTCGACCGCGGCGCGAGAGGCGCCGATGGCCGCCTTGAGCTGGTCGGCGAGCGGGGCGATCACTTCCTGGAACTTGTCGGCCGAGCCGAGCGCGCGGCCGCCGGAAACGATGACGCGGGCCGAGGCGAGCTCCGGCCGGTCGGAAACGGAGAGTTCCGCGCCGACGAAGCGGGAGAGGCCGGCATCGGCCGGCGCCGCGATCGTCTCGATCGCCGCGTTGCCGCCGGTTGCGGCCGCCGGGAAGGCGGCGATTCGGACCGTCAGGACCAGCTTCTTGTCGCTTGTCTGCACCGTCTCGATGGCGTTGCCGGCATAGATCGGGCGCTCGAACGTGTCGGGAGCCACGACCTTGGTGATTTCGGACACCTGCATCACGTCGAGCAGTGCCGCGACGCGCGGCGCGACGTTCTTACCGGCCGAGGTGGCCGGGGCGACGATCGCCTCATACTTGTCGGCGAGCGACAGCACGAGGTCGGCCAGCGGCTCGGCGCGGCGGTTGGCGAGGCTCTCGCCATCGGCCAGCAGCACGGTGCGCACGCCGGCGAGCTGCGCCGCCGCGTCGGCCACCGCCTTGGCCTGGTGGCCGGCGACGAGGATGTCGATCGGCTTGCCGAGGGCCTGAGCCGCGCTCAATGCCTTGGCCGTCGCCTCGTTCAGATGAACGTCGTCATGTTCCGCGATGATCAGCGTGGCCATCTCAGAGTACTCCCGCCTGCTTGAGCTTCGCGACGAGTTCGTCGACCGAACCGAGCTTGACGCCGGCGGTGCGGCCCGTCGGCTCGACCGTCTTCAGCACGGTCAGGCGCGGCGCCGCGTCGACGCCGAGCGCCTCCGGCGTCGTCTCGTCGAGCGGCTTCTTCTTCGCCTTCATGATGTTCGGCAGCGAGGCGTAGCGCGGCTCGTTCAGACGGAGATCCGTGGTGACGATCGCCGGCAGCTTGAGCTGCAGCGTCTCCAGGCCACCGTCGATCTCGCGCGTCACGTCGACCGTGCCGTCGCCGATGACGACCTTGGAGGCGAAGGTCGCCTGCGGCCAGCCGAGCAGGGCGGCCAGCATCTGGCCGGTCTGGTTCGAATCGTCGTCGATCGCCTGCTTGCCGAGGATGACGAGGCCGGGCTGTTCGGTGGCGATGACCGCCTTCAGCAGCTTCGCAACGGCGAGCGGCTCGACACTGGCGGCGTCCGTCTTCACCAGCACGGCGCGATCGGCGCCCATGGCGAGGCCAGTGCGCAGCGTCTCGGCCGATTTGTCGGAGCCGATCGATACGACGACGACTTCCGTCGCCTTGCCGGCTTCCTTCAAACGCAACGCTTCTTCGACAGCGATTTCGTCGAAGGGATTCATCGACATTTTGACGTTGGCGAGATCGACGCCGGTGCCATCCGCCTTGACCCGGATCTTGACGTTGGTGTCGACAACCCGCTTGACGGGCACGAGGATTTTCATCTCGGTGATTATCCTTTCGCTGCAGCGATTTGCGGAGCGTTTGGCGCGGGACCGTACCGGCGGGTTCGCTAGGAGTCAACGCAAGTCCGGCAGGCTGGAACGGCTCAAACCACAGGGTCGACCGGCAGTGCCTCGTCCGCCGGTCGCGCCAGAAGTGGCACGCCCGGACGGCGCAGGAACAGCACCAGAACGGTGCCCATGACCAGGCCGCCGAGATGGGCGGCCCAGGAGATCTCGCCGGGTGGACCGAAGGCGAAATTGTAGACCTGCAGCAGGATCCAGAAGCCGAGCACCCAGACGGTCCTGAGCCGGATGGGAATACGAAACAGCAGCAGGATCCAGATCTTCACGCGAGGATGCAGCAGGAGGTAGGCTGCGATCACGCCGGCGACCGAGCCGGAGGCGCCGATCAGGGCGATATCGGAGCCGGGCTCGACCGCGACATGCGCCAAACCGCCGCCGATGGCGCACAGGAAATAGAACAGGATGAAGCGCCAGTGCCCCATCGCATCCTCGACATTGTCGCCGAAGACCCAGAGGAACAGCATGTTTCCGGCAAGGTGCCAGATGTCGCCATGCAGGAAGGACGAGGTGATGAAGGTCAGATATTCCGGCGCGTGGAAGATGCCGGGAGTGCGGATGTGGATGCCGGCCAGCGTCGAAGGGATCAGGCCGAAAGCCATTACCGACGCGGCTTCGGCGTCGGCGTTACCGGCGCGCTGGTAGATCAGGAAGATCAGGCAGTTCAGGACCACCAGCCCGCGCGTGACCCAGGGAAAGCGGATGTATCGCAACGGATTCTGATCGTGGAACGGCACGAACATGTGTCGTCCTCAGCGATTCTGACCCGGCACCCACAGGACATCCGTGGCGCCGCGATCATTGACATAACGCGCCGCCACGAACAGGAAATCCGACAGGCGGTTGATGTAGCGGATGGCGGCGGCATTGACCGCTTCGCGCGAGGCGAGGTCGACCATGACGCGCTCGGCGCGCCTGGCGACGGTGCGCGCCAGATGCAGATGCGCCGCGGCGGGAGAGCCGCCCGGTAGCACGAAGGAGCGCAGCGGGCTCAGTTCGGCGTTCAACTGGTCGATCTCGGCTTCCAGGCGGTCGGTCTGCGCGTCGACCATGCGCAGTGCCTCGCGTCCCGGCTTCAGGCCCGCTTCCGGCGTCGAGAGATCGGCGCCGAGGTCGAACAGGTCGTTCTGGATCCGAGCCAGCATCTGATCGAGCGTATCGGTGACGTAGAGACGCGCGGCGCCGATATGGGCGTTTGTCTCGTCGATCGTGCCGTAGCTCTCGACCCTGAGGTCCGATTTGGCCCGCCGCTCCCCGGTGACGAGGGCGGTGGTGCCGTCATCGCCCGTCCTTGTGTATATGCGGGTGAGCGCGACCATGATGTCCTCAGCGGGAGGCGAAATAGAGGGCGGCCATCATGATCACCACGGCGGCGAACTGCAGCAGGACGCGAAGGCGCATCAGCTTCTGCGACCGCTCGGGCGATCCGCCGCGCACCATGTTGAAGAGACCGAACAGCAGCACGACGGCAACGGCGCCCAGCGCGATCGGGATCAGGTAGTAGAAAAAGCTGTTCATCGGGCTCTTGCTTCCGGAATCGGATGATCCGCCCTTATACGCCCGATCCGCTGCTCGTCGCCACCGGCGCGCCCTGCGTTCAATTGAGCCACCAGACCGCTGCGTTGAGCGCTGTCGCAAACAGGACCCAGGCGAGATAGGGGGCCAGCATCCAGGCCGCGCGGCCGTCGATCCTGTGGAAGGCGCTCATGGTGGCGATGATCGCGAGGACGAGCAGGATGATGTCGACCAGGGCGAGCCAGGGCAGGTGCAGGCCGAAGAACGCGCCGGACCAGGCAACGTTGAGAACGAGCTGCACCATGAAGGCGAGGGCGGCCGCCTGCAGCGCCGAGCCGCGACCAAGCACCCAGACCCGCCAGAAGGCCACTGCCATTAGCGCGTAGAGGACCGTCCAGACCGGCGCGAAGATCCAGTTGGGCGGACTGAAGAACGGCTTCGCTAGCCCGGCATACCAGGTCGGAATGCTGGGCAGGGTCATCCAGGATCCGAGCGCGGCGGCGCCGAAACAGATGGCGAGGCTGACGACGAGGCGAAGCAGGGAGCCGGGCGAGAGCCAGGATTGCGGCGGCGTCTTGGTGTCGGCGGAAATCGAACTCATGGTCGTCCTGTCGGCGAAGTTATTCGCTGCTTATACGTGCGGAACAGCCGTCCGGTTCCGCGGCTCAGGAATTTCGCGCGATGAGATGATCCATCCACCGTGCCGGCAGCAGACGCCGCATCAGCGCGGCGGCCTTGGTCAGCACCGTGACGCGGTAGCGGATCCGCGGGCGCGGACTTTCGAGGGCGTGCAGCAGCGCCGCTGTCACCGCTTCCGGGCCGAGCTTGAAGCGCGACGGACGGCGCGTGCCGGTCATTCGCGCCAGCTGCGCCTGGTAGTCGGCGCGATGGACGGAGCCTTCGATGTCGACCGTGGCGTGGAAATTCTCAAGCGCGGTTTGAGGGAAGCGGGTGGCGATCGGGCCCGGCTCGATCAGCGCGACGGCGATGCCGCTGCCGGCGAGTTCGATCCGCAGCGTGTCGGTCAGGCCCTCCAGCGCGTATTTGGAGCCGACATAGGCGCCCCGGTACTTGCCGGCGACAATGCCGAGAATGGACGAGCACTGGACGATGCGACCGTGCCCCTGCGCCCGCATGGCCGGCAGGATCCGGCACGTCAGCGTGTGCCAGCCGAAGACATTGGTCTCGAACTGGCGGCGCAGCACTTCGGTGGTCAGGTCCTCGACCGCGCCGACCTGGCCATAGGCGCCGTTATTGAACAGCGCGTCGAGCCGCCCGCCTGTTGCCGCCAGCACGGCGTCGGCGCAGGCATGGATCGAGGCCTCGTCGGTATAGTCGAGAAAGAGGGCGTCGAGGCCGGACGCGGCGAGGGCGGCGATGTCCTCCGGCTTGCGGGCCGTGGCGAAGACGCGCCAGCCCCGCGCTTTCAACGTCTTGGCCGCGTCATGGCCAATGCCGGACGAGGCGCCGGTGATGAGGATCGAGCGGGCGTCCGACATGCTGCTCCTGACAGGTTCTGCTGAAATGAGCCGTGCGATAGGCTCGCCGCGACGGCCGGACTATAGAGGGCCGGGCCGGGGAGCCAAGCGGGAATGGCCGAATCGCGTATTGGCCGCGGTTGACCGGCTACGGCGAGCTTTCTACTGTCGAGCGGCCTTTTCGCCCCAAAGCCTCCCGGTTCAGACCCTGATGCCCTGCCATGCCCTGATCACGTCCGTCCTCTCGGGGTGCGGCGCATGCTGATGATCGGCCGTCTGGCCGAGATCGCCTTCATCGTCCTGCCGATCGCCGGGCTGATCACGGTCGGCTACATCGCCGGATGGACCAAGCATCTCGGCGACCGCGCCGCCGACGGGCTGTCGGAATATGTCTTCGGCATCGCCGTGCCGGTGCTGATCTTCAAGACGTTGTCGGAAGCGAAGATGCCGGAAGGCGGGCAGCCCTGGGGCTACTGGATCGCCTATTTCGCCGGCGCCTTCATCGTTTTCGGCATCGGCTTCCTCATTGCGCGGCGATGGTTCGGGCGCGCCCATGTCGAGGCTGTGATGCAGGGCTTTGCCAGCGGCCAGTCCAACACTGTTTTTGTCGGCGTGCCGGTGATTCTGAACGCCTTCGGCAATGAAGGAGCCGTGCCGCTCTTCCTGCTGATCGCCATCCATCTGCCGGTGATGACGACGGCGGCGACCCTGTTCGCCGAGGGCTCGGAATCTGGCATCTCGCGGGCGACGCTGATGCGGCTTGTCCGGGCGCTCGCCCGCAATCCCATCCTGATCGGCATCTATGCCGGCGCCATCGGCCAGATCGCTGGCATCCACGCCAGCGGCCCGGCCGGCGAGGTCGTGCGTATGCTCGCCGCGTCGTCGGTGCCCTGCGCGCTGATCTCGATGGGGCTGGCGCTGCGTCGCTACGGTTTCGCCGGCGACCTCAACGCCTCGCTGGTCATCAGCGTGCTGAAGCTCGTCGTGCACCCGCTGATCGTGCTCGCCCTGGTGCAGGTCCTGCCGATGCCGCCGGTCTGGGCCGGCGTCGCCGTCGTCTTTGCCGCCATGCCCTGCGGCGTGAATGCCTATCTTCTCGCCAACCACTACAAGGCGGGCGTCGCCAGCACCGCCAGCGCTGTGTCGCTATCGACCATGCTCAGCCTCTTCACGGTGACGGTCTGGCTCTATGTGCTGGGTGTGGGCTGAGCCGGCGCCAGGCCCACCAGTCTCCGTACATCCTCGGCCGTGGCGCCGGCCGCCCGCAGTGCGGCCAGGCCCCTGGCTCCCTCCGATTTCGACAGCTTCCTTCCCGCAGCGTCGCGGACCAGGCCATGGTGGCGATAGATCGGCGCGGGCAGTCCGAGCAGTGCCTGCAGCAGGCGGTGGACGCTGGTGGCGTGAAAGAGATCTTCGCCGCGCACGACATCCGTCACGCCCTGCAGCGCGTCGTCGACGACGACCGAGAGGTGGTAGCTGGTCGGGATCTCCTTGCGGGCGATGATGACATCGCCCCAGCGGCCGGGGTCCGCGGTCACATCGCCCGTCTCGCCGTCCGGCCCGCTGCCGTGCTCGGTGAAACGAAGCGGCCCGATCCGGTCGATTGCCGCCGCCATGCGCAGACGCCACGCATAGGGCGCCCCCGAAGCGATCCGCGCCGCAGCCTCGCCGGCGGCGAGGTCCCGGTCGAGGCCCGAATAGAGCGGGGCGCCGTCGGGATCGCGCGGCCAGGCGGGATCGGCGGTGGCGGCGCGGATTTCCCCCCGGCTCAGGAAGCTCGGATAGACGAGGTCCATCAATCGCAGCGTTTCCAGCGCCTTCGAATAGGCGTCGAAATGTTCGGATTGCCGGCGCACAGGCTGTTCCCAGTCGAGCCCGAGCCAGGCGAGGTCGTCGAGAATCGCCGCCTCGAATTCTGGACGGCAGCGTGTCCGGTCGATGTCCTCGATGCGAATCAGGAGCCGCCCGCCGACGGCGCGGGCGAGATCGCTGTTCAGCAGCGCCGAGTAGGCATGACCGAGGTGCAGTTCGCCGTTCGGGCTCGGGGCAAAGCGGAAGATGCGGGTCATGGGGCGGGCACGTCGTCGTTCGGGATGGTGAAAAGGGGCCTGCGCTTGCTAGCATGAGGCAGATTCGTCCCCCCGCCCGCAACAGGGATTTTCCATGCTCGATGGTCCGCGCCTCGCTCCGCTTTCCGGGGCCAAGCCCAAGAAACTCGTCGTCCTCCTGCATGGCGTCGGCGCGGATGGCCGCGATCTCATCGATATCGGCGCGCATTGGGCGCCGTTGTTTCCGGATACGTATTTCGTCGCGCCGGATGCGCCGGACCCCTGTGATTGGGGCGCGGGACACCAGTGGTTCCGTCTCTCCGTGCGCGATGCGCATGAATATTGGCAGGGCGCCTCGGCCGCGGCGCCGAAGCTCGACGAGTTCCTCGACGCCGAACTCGAACGCCACGGCCTCACCGATGCCGATCTGGCGCTGGTCGGATTCAGCCAGGGCACCATGATGGCGCTGCAGGTCGGGCCGCGCCGGCCGCGCGAGATGGCGGGCATCATCGCCTATTCCGGCCGCATCGCCGGGCCGCAGCGGCTCGCCGCCGAGGTGAAGAGCCGCCCGCCGGTACTGCTCGTTCACGGCGCGCTGGACGAGGTGATCCCGGTCGCGGCGCTGCAGGAGACGGAAAAGGCGCTGCGCGATGCCGGCTTCGCGGTTGCTGCGATCGAGCGGCCCGGCCTCGGACACGGCATTGACGAGGCGGGACTTGCCGCAGGGGCCGCCTTCCTCAATCGCATTTTTGCCACAGCCGAGATCTGATCGACACGCACGGAAACGTCACCGTCCCATTGTCTTCACAAGGATGACACAGAGCCTGTAGACTATTTGAGCAATCTCGAGGTTCGGCGCGTCTCAGCAGAGGAAGCCATGTCTTGACGATAGCCGTGTCGCCCGGCGCACATCCCGCCCTTGTGCTCAATGCCGATTATCGGCCTCTGAGCTATTACCCGCTGTCGCTCTGGTCCTGGCAGGACACGATCAAGGCGGTGTTTCTTGACCGGGTCAATATCGTTTCCGAATATGACGTCGACATCCGCAGCCCGTCCTTCCGGATGCGGCTGCCGAGCGTCGTCTCGCTGAAGAGCTATGTGACGCCGACACGCAATCCGGCCTTCACCCGCTTCAACGTCTTTCTGCGCGACCGTTTCCAGTGCCAGTATTGCAGCACGCGCGAGGATCTGACCTTCGACCACGTCATCCCGCGCGCCCGGGGCGGCACGACGACGTGGGAAAATGTCGTGGCCGCCTGTTCGCCCTGCAATCTGCGCAAGGGCAGCCTCACCTCTGCCGATTCCCGGATGTGGCCGCGGCAGAAGCCGTTCCAGCCGAGCGTCTCCGACCTGCACAATAACGGCCGCCTGTTCCCGCCCAACTATCTGCACGACAGCTGGCTCGATTATCTCTACTGGGATACGGAGCTGGACCCGTAGTCCACCGTCGATCCCAGAGCCTTGCCCAAGCTGATCCGCATCACCGATCCCGCCGATCCCCGCATTGCGCCCTATTGCCAGGTGCGCGAGCGCGATCTCGTCGGCCGCCACGATCACTTCATCGCCGAGGGCGAGGTCGTGCTGCAGACGCTGGTGCAGTCCGATCGGCACCAGCCTGTTTCGCTCCTGCTGGACGAGAAGCGCGTCGGCGGCCTCGCCTATATCACCGACCAGCTGCCGGACGAGACGCCGGTCTATGTCGCCGGTCAGGCCGTGCTCGACGGCATCGTTGGCTTTCACATCCATCGCGGCATCCTGGCGCTCGGCCATCGCGCGCTGCCGCCTTCTGCCGATCAACTGCTCGGCGGGATCGAGGGGCGGGCGCTGGTCGTCGTGCTGATGGGGATTTCCAACCACGACAATCTCGGCGGCATCTTCCGCAACGCCGCCGCCTTCGGCGCCGACGCGGTGTTGCTCGATGCGCGCTGCTGCGATCCGTTTTATCGCAAGGCGATCCGTGTCTCGGTCGGCAACACATTGACCCTCCCGCATGCGCGCCTGTCAGACGCGGAGGATGTCGTATCGCTGCTCGAACGGCATGGCTTCACCGCCGTGTCGTTGAGCCCGAACGGAGCGTTTCGCCTGGCCGAGCTGAAGCGGCCGGCCCGCGTCGCGGCCCTGCTTGGAACCGAAGGTCCCGGTCTCGACGACGCGGTCATGGCCCGCACCCGGACGGTGCGGATTCCCATGGTCGGCGGCGTCGATTCGCTCAATGTCGCGACGACAAGCGGCATCGTGCTGCATCAGCTGACGCAGGCGGCTGTCGACGAGGATCCGGCCTAGCGTCGCGGCCCTTCCAGCGTTTCATCGAAACATGGAAAGGGGCCGCATCATCTGACTGTTGGCTCTTCTTCGCGCGAACGCTTTCAGCGACGGCCGAGCCCGGCCCACAGCGTGGCGGCAACGATGACGGCCGAAACAAGCGCGTTCCAGCCGGCGAAGGACAGGCCGAGGACTCGCAGCGCCGCTTCCGTGCAGCTCACCACCTTGGTCTTGCCGATCTGTGCCAGCAGGTCGCCGGCATTGCCGGTGGTGGCGATGCCGCCGCCGCAATCCGCCGGTCCCGGCCAGAATTTCCATTCCGCGCCAGCGTGGTAGAGCGCGAGCCCGAGCCCGGCCAGGAAGATCAGCCCGGCGAGGACCAGCAGCCATCGCGCCAGCCGCTCCGACGACTTCATGCTGAGCAGCAGGATGGCGACCAGCAGGACGGGCAGGCCGACATAATAGGGAATGCGCTGTTCGAGGCAGAGCTTGCACGGCGAATAGCCGCCGAAGATCTGGGACGCCCAGGCGCCGAGGATGGCCACGAGGCCGATCCCGAAGCTGAAGAGCGCGAGCGGCAGGCGGCGGGAAGAGGAACTGGCGGCCATGGATGTCTCGCTTTGATCGATGCCGCCTGCTTCTAGCCCGCCGACCTCGGGTCTGTCGACGTCGCGGCCTTCATATCGGCGCGAGGCGGTCGCGGCGATCCGATCCGCCAGCTTCCTTGCCGGCCGGTGGTTCACTGCCGCTGTGGAGCCTGCCCACCTTCGTGCATGCCGAAGGCGCCGGCCTCGCAACTGGGCACATGTCGAAATCGCCGTTGCTTCTGCCGCGAGCCTGATTATAGTCGCGCCGTCGCGGGCCAGGAGCCTGCGCGTTGCGGGCGTGGTGGAACTGGTAGACGCGCCGGACTCAAAATCCGGTTCCGAAAGGAGTGTCGGTTCGATTCCGACCGCCCGCACCAGTCTTTCTGAGATGTGCATCTGGCATCTATGCAAAAGGCTCTCAGTTTCTCTTCCAGCAGTCGTAATCGACATGGATGCCACTTCGGCAGCCTGATTTCCTATTGAAAGCAGTGTGGGACGAGTGCGGGGCCGCTCATGCCACTGTGCCATAGCCTGGCGTTCCGGGATCAACTCGGCCGCATCGTCGAATTCTCCTTTGCGCCTAGGATGATCCTAGAAAAAGGGGCGCTAGTAGCGCCCCTCGACCGAAGGCAGCAAGCGCATGGTAGTCCCCCAAACGGTGATAGCGGATGGGGGTTAGTCGCATTCCAGCTGGACTGCTGTAGCGGCCGCGCAACAGCTAGCTAAGTTTCGGTTGTGTCGGGTTGTTTGGGCGGGATTTCGGGGATCCAGCGGCCTGGCTTCGGCCGTCCTGCTATGGCGCCGACGGCTAGGTTGGCTAAGATCAGCCATGGTTCGCGGCGCTTCGGCCGCGTGACGGGTACGGGGCTGCCGGGCCGCGTTTGCGGTGTCGCGGCCGGATTCGGCAATCGACAATCGCAGCGCGAGAAATTATCTATAAAACATGAGCAAGCCCAGAGAAGAGACGCTGGCCGTCCGGATCAGCCGGACGTTGGCGGAGCGGATCATCGCCGGCGATATTGAGCCGGGCTCGCGCCTGCGTCAGGATCATATCGCGGAAGAATTCGGCGCCAGCCATGTGCCGGTGCGTGAGGCCTTCCGGCGGCTGGAGGCGCAGGGTCTCGCCGTCAGCGAGCCGCGTCGCGGGGTGCGAGTTGCCGCTTTCAATCTGGCCGAGGTCAAGGAAGTGGCGGAAATGCGGGCGGCGCTCGAGGTCCTGGCGTTGCGGCATGCGGCTCCGAACCTGACTCCCGCCATTCTCGACGAAGCCGAAGAAGCGACGAAGGCTGGCGACAATTCGCGCGATGTCCGCTCCTGGGAGGAGGCCAACCGGCGCTTCCACCGACTGATCCTCTCGCCCTGCGCCATGCCGCGTCTGCTGGCGTCGATCGACGATCTGCATGCCGCCAGTGCGCGGTTCCTGTTCGCCGCCTGGCGCGCCGATTGGGAAGCGCGAACCGACCATGATCACCGCGCGATACTGGCTGCCCTGCGGGGCCGGCAGGTTGATGTCGCCTGCACGACGCTCGCCGGCCATGTGCAATGGATCGGCCGACGTCCGGTAGCTGCGGCGGGCGGCAAGGTGCGCGACGCATTCGCTATCGTTGGCTGATAATTATAGATAGCCCTTGCGACTCGGGAGAGGATGTGGATTCTATTATAGATAGATTCAGTTATTATCTATAATTTAGGAACCGCAATGAGCTCCATTCTTTCGATCCCGTCCCGCAACGCGCGGACGCTGGTGCGCCCGGTCGCCTTCGTTCTCGCCGGCGTCGCGCTCATCACCTTGTGCGCCAAGATCCACATTCCGTCCTGGCCGGTGCCGATGACGCTGCACACGCTCGCCGTCATGGCGATCGCGATCGCGGCGGGGCCCCGGCTCGCTACCGCCACCTTCTTCGCCTATCTCGCGGTCGGCGCCGCCGGCCTGCCGGTCTTCTCGGATTCACCGGAGCGCGGCATCGGACTGGCCTATATGGCGGGGCCGACAGGCGGCTATCTGCTCGGCTATCTGGCGGCGAGCTGGGTCACCGGCGTGCTGGCTGAAGGGCGCAAGACGTTGGGGCGCACCATGGCCATGCTGGCAGGCATCACCGTCACCTATGCTGCCGGCCTGCCGTGGCTCGCGCTGTTCGTGCCGACCGGGAAGGTTTTGGCGCTCGGCTTCACGCCCTTCATTCTCGGCGACCTGATCAACATAGCCATGGTCGCCTTCGGCGCCGCCCTGGTGCCGGCCCGCTTCATCGGAAAGCTTGGCCGATGAGGGCTGCCGGCCACTCCGTTGTCGCGCCTGCGATGCAGGCGGGACAACCCTGCAGAAGCTGGGAGAAGGACGAGGCGAAGGCCATCTACGACCTGCCATGGCCCGAGCTGATGTTCCGCGCCCAGACGGTTCATCGTCAGCATTTCGATCCCGCCGAGATCGAACAGGCGAGCCTGCTCAGCATTAAGACGGGCGGCTGCCCGGAGGATTGCGGCTATTGCTCGCAAAGCACCCGCTACGACACCGGCGTCACGGCGACGAAGCTGATGCAAGTCGAGCGCGTGCTGGCGGAGGCCGAGCGGGCGAGGGCAGGCGGCGCGACACGCTTCTGCATGGGTGCGGCCTGGCGAAGCCCGAAGGATCGCGACATCGACAAGGTCTGCGCGATGATCGAGGGCGTGCGGGCGCTGGGGATGGAAACCTGCGTCACGCTCGGCATGCTGAGCTCGGCCCAGGTCGAGCGGCTCGCTGGCGCGGGGCTCGACTACTACAACCACAATGTCGACACCTCGCCTGAGTTCTACTCCGAGATCATCACGACACGTACGATGGACGACCGGCTGGAGACGCTGGCCCATGTCCGCGAGGGGGGCATCAAGGTTTGCTCCGGCGGCATTGTCGGCATGGGCGAGACGATCGCCGACCGGATCGGCATGCTGGTTCTCCTTGCCGGCCTCGATCCGCCGCCGGAAAGCGTCCCGCTCAACATGTGGAACGAGATCCAGGGGACCCCTGTGATGGACAAGGGCGAGCCGGTGGATCCCATCGCCTTCGTCCGGCTGGTGGCTTTGGCGCGGATCCTGATGCCACGGAGCGTTGTCCGGCTTTCCGCCGGTCGGCATGCCATGAGCGACGAGACGCAGGCGCTCTGTTTTCTCGCCGGCGCCAACTCGATCTTCACCGGCGACACGCTGCTGACGACCGGCAATCCGCAGCGCCGGCAGGACGCCGCGCTGCTGGCTAAGCTCGGCATGCGGGCCGGCGCGATCCAGGCGTCGTCCCGGTGACGCCGCCACGCCTCGTCGTCACCGGAACCGACACCGGCATCGGCAAGACGGTGTTCGCCGCCGGACTGACGGCGCTGCTCGGGGCCTGCTACTGGAAGCCGGTGCAGGCGGGCCTCGACGAGGAGACCGATAGCGCGACGGTCACCCGGCTGGCGGCGGTCGGCGAGGATCGCATCCTTGCCGAAGCCTATCGGCTGCGGCGACCCGCATCGCCGCACCATGCGGCGGTGGCGGAGGGTGTCTCGATCGCGGTCGAGGCGCTGGTGCCGCCGACCACAAGGCGGCCGCTGGTCATTGAGGGAGCCGGCGGGGTGATGGTGCCGCTGACCTCGACGGTGACCTTCGCCGATGTCTTCGCCGACTGGCGCTTGCCGGTCGTGCTCTGCGCCCGGACCGGGCTCGGCACGATCAACCACACGCTGCTGTCGCTGGAGGCGTTGCGCAATCGCGGCGTTCCCATGCTCGGTGTTGCCTTTGTCGGCGATGCCGAGCCCGTGGCGGCGCGGGCGATCGCCGAAATCGGCCGGGTCCGCATCCTGGGCCGCTTGCCCCGGCTGCGGCCGCTGACCGCTTCCAGCCTGCAGCGGTCGTTCGCATCGGCGTTTTGCGCCGCCGATTTCGTGTCCGGGGTGTAGCGGCGTCCGCCCCGCGCGGCATCCGTGTCCTTCTGGCAACAGCTCGGGTCATCGTGCCGCTGCATGGCTGCTCTGCGCCGCCAGCGGCGGCGATCATCACATCGCCGCCGCATTCGCCTTGGCAGGAGACCCCCTCAAGATCGGCTCACGCAGCCGAATCCTCCCCGTCAGCCCAAGGTTCTCGTCCAGTGTCTTTGCTTCTTTCGCGTCGGTCGTTGCTGACCGGCATGTCCGTCGTCGGTGCGTCGGCGCTTGCCGCCTGCGCGCAGGTCCCGAAGGGAACCGGCGACGACGGCAGCCTGACGGCATTGACGCCGAAGCCGGCTCCCGAGGCGCCCGCGCTGCAGCCGCCCCTGGCAAGCGTCGTCGAGCCGGTCCCGGCTGGCGAAAATGCCCTGCGCTACGCGGCGGTGACGGATGGCGACTACCGCCTTCCCGGCATTCCCTACTCGACGGTCGATCCGAAATATCTGCGCCAGATCGTCGACGATCCGACCGGCGAGCCGCCCGGCACGCTGGTGGTCAACACCAAGGAAAAACACCTCTATTGGGTGCTGAAGGACGGCAAGGCGATCCGCTACGGCGTCGGCCTGGGCCGCCAGGGCTATTCCTGGAAGGGCCGCGCGGTGGTGCAGTGGAAGCGGAAATGGCCGACCTGGACGCCGCCCGCCGCCATGATCCGGCGCAAGCCTGAGCTGGAGAAGTGGCGCAAGGGCATGCCGCCCGGCCTGCAGAATCCGCTCGGCTCGCGCGCCCTCTATATCTACAAGGACGGTGTCGACACGCTCTACCGCATCCACGGCTCGCCGGAATGGAAGTCGATCGGCAAGTCGGCCTCGGCCGGCTGTGTCCGGATGTTCAACCAGGACGTCATGGACCTCTATGACCGCGTGCCGTCGAAGACGCCGCTGCTGGTGATCTGAGGCGCCTGCACCGGTTCAGCGCCTGCAGTCGGTGGCGAGCAGGAAGTTCTTCACCGACACGTCGCCCTTGATGACGAAGTCGATGGCGCGCGGTCCCCAGAAGACGACGTCCTTGATGACCCGCGATGTATAGGCGGTGTCGTGCCAGAGGCGGCCGAACTCGATCGGTCCCTTGAGCGCGCCGCTGCCGTCGTCGAGGACGAGCGGCCGTTGGCAGGGCGTGAAGGTGAGCTGGACCAGCAGGATGCCGGCGCCGATCACGCAATAGAGAAAAGCCAGCCGGATCAGGAAGAACAACGCGCACGACCTCGTTGAGCGGGAAGATGCGCGAGCATAGAGAAGAAATTCCGCCGCGCCAGAGGCTTGCAAACCTCCGGCGCAGCGGGCCGTGAGGGATCAGCCGCCGCGCAGCCAGACCAGCATTTCGCCCGGCTCGCGATTGTCCCAGGCATAGTAGGGGACCGCCTTGATCGGCACGGTCTCAGTCTTGGGCGGCGTCGTGCGATAGAGGTCGCCGTTCCAGTCACCGGTCGCATCGGCTTCGGCTTCCGCCGCCAGTGTCACGACGCCCTCAAGCAGGCCAGGCTCGAAATTGGCCGTGAAGCTGGAGGCGTCGGGAACACGGATGCGATTGAGCGAGGGCGGGTTGTCGATGCCTTCCAGGCAATAGACCAGCGGGCCGCGCTTCAGGGTGACGCGGCCGACGTCCTGGCGGACTTCCGGATGCGCGTAGAGCTGCTCGACGGCGAGGTCGAGATCGAGCTGCACCGTGTCGCCGGTCTTCCATTCGCGCTCGATGCGCGCATAGCCGTCCTCGGTCGCGGCCTTCAGATCGACCGGCGAGCCGTTGACTGAAAGCGTTGCCTTGCGGCACCAGGCCGGGATGCGCAGGTTGAGCGCGAAGCGGGTCGGCTTCGCCACGTCGACGGTGATGCCGATCGCGCCGTCCCAGGGATAGCGGGTCGCCTGGGTCAGCTTGACCTCGGCGCTGCCGATATCGAGCGTCGCGGTCGAGTCGCAATAGAGGTGGACCGCGACTTCGCCTTCGGCCTGGCCGTACATGTAGGTGCCGATCGACGCCACCATGCGGCCGATATTCGGCGGGCAGCACGGGCAGCGGTGCCACTTCCAGCGATTGTGGCCGCCACGGCTCTCGAGCGGGTTCTCGTAGAAGAACAGCGAACCGTCGAGCGACAGGCCGGAGATCGAGCCGTTGTAGAGCGCGAGTTCCATCGTGTCGGCATAGCGCGTGTTCGGTCCCATGCCGAGCATGCGGTTGGCCCAGAAGGCGAGACCGACGGCGGCGCAGGTCTCGGCGTAGGCCGTCTCGTTCGGCAGGTCGTAGTCGGCCGTGAAGCCTTCATTGTCGGCCGAGGGCCCAAGGCCGCCGGTCACGTAGAGGCGCTTCGAATTGAGATCGTCCCAGAGCCGGTCGAGCGCCTTGCGGAGGTCGTCGTCGCCATACTCGGTCGCGACGTCGGCCAT
The DNA here is from genome assembly GCF_000380505.1 of Kaistia granuli DSM 23481. GTDB lineage: Bacteria > Pseudomonadota > Alphaproteobacteria > Rhizobiales > Kaistiaceae > Kaistia > Kaistia granuli. The sequence goes on from NZ_AQYH01000007.1 coordinate 403,079, forward strand.
GCCGGCATAGAGATACATGGCGCGGACGGCGTGGCCGACGACCTTGTCCTGCTCGCGCACCGGCTTGTGCGCCTGGTTGTACTCGTAGTTCTTGAAGTGGTAGTCGGCCGGATTGGCGCCGCGAGCCTTTGCCTCCTCGTCGAAATAGTGCGGCTGCTGGCCGCGCTGGTCGACCATGTACTTGGCGAGGTCCATGTATTTGTGGTTGCCGGTGACGCGGGCGAGCTTGACCAGCGCCAGTTCCAGCTCCTCATGGCCGCAATAGCCCTGGCGCTGGCCGGGATTGGGGCCGAACACGGTGGCGATGTGGTCGGCATAGCGCGACATCACGTCGAGCAGCTTGCGCTTGCCGGTGGCCTGGTAATAGGCGACGGCCCCCTCGATCAGATGGCCGGCGCAATAGAGCTCGTGGCAGTCGCGCAGATTGGTCCAGCGCTTGCCGGGCTCCATGCGCTGGTACCAGCTCGACAGGTAGCCGTCTTCGGCTTGCAGCTTCTCGAACATGTCGATGACCGCGTCGATCTTGGCTTCGAGCGCCGGGTTCGGCTTGCGATAGACGCAATAGGCCGCCGTCTCGATCGTCTTGCCGAGATCGGAATCCCAGAACATCTGCATCGTCACCGTGCCGTTCGGATGGAACGGGATGCGCAGCGCCGGCACCGGCCGGTCCGGATCGATCTGGTCGAGCATGCCGGCCTCGACGCAGCGCTGGTAGAGGATGTCAGCGGTCTTGTCGGCGACGGCGTCGACGCGCGCGCCCCAGAAGCCGCGGACTTCAACCTGGGGAACGGCGGGCGGACGGAAGCGGGCGCGCGGGGCCTCGTCGGCGGATGGCAGGGCACTCATGGAAGACTCCTATCTTTCAAAAAGGGGTTCGGGGGAGGGCTACTTCACCGCGCCGGCCGTCAGGCCGCGGATGTAGTAGCGCTGCAGGAGCAGGAAGAGGATCAGGCAGGGGATCATCATCACGGTGACGCCCGCCTGCACGGCGCCCCAGTCGACGGCGCCGAAGCGGCCCGACTGCACGGCCGTCATCATGATCGGCAGCGTGAATTTCCCCTGATCAGTCATCAGCACGAGGGCGGCGAGGAACTCGTTCCAGGTATTGAGGAAGGCGAACAGGCCGACCGTCACCACGCCTGGCCAGACCAGCGGCAGCATCACCTTGGTCAGCAGCGCGAAATTGGTGGCGCCGTCGATGCGGGCGGCTTCCTCGATCTCCTTCAGCACGGCGTCGAAGGAATTGCGCATCATGAAGATCGAGAACGGCATCTGCAGCGTGACGTAGACGAGGACGAGGCCGGTCAGGGTGTTCTGCAGGCCGAGCCAGGACAGGATCAGGAAGATCGGCGTCAGGATCGACTGGAACGGGATCATGATCGTCGACAGGATCAGGATGAAGAACAGGTTCTTGAACGGAAAGCGGAAGCGCGAGAAGCCGTAGCCGGCGAGCAGGCTGATCACCGCCGTCAGCACGACGCTGGAGATGGCGACGAAGATGCTGTTCTGGGCCGAGTGCCAGAGGCCGGCACCGAAGCTGTCCAGCGTGATGTAGTTCTCGATCGAGAAGCCGGTCGTCGGCCAGGGCGGAATTGGCGGTTGCCGCGCCTCCATCGGCGGCTTGAAGGTCGACAGGATCGCCCAGGCGATCGGCGCGACGAAAACCATCGACAGGAAAACGCCGATGCCATGCTCGCCGGCGAAGCGTCCGAGCGAACGGTCGCTGGAGCTGGACTTGATGCGGGAAGACTTGGCCATCATGTGCCCTCCGGATTTCGCAGCAGCCGGAGCTGGATGAGGCTCAGAACGACCAGGATCACCAGCAGCACCATGGAGAGCGCCGCGCCATAGCCGAGCTTGAACGACACGAAGGACTGGTTGAAGATCCAGTAGACCGCCGTGATCGTCGAGTTGCGCGGGCCGCCGCGCAGCAGGATGTAGAACTGGTCGAAGGCGAGGATCGAGCCGGCGACGGAGAGGATCAGCGCCAAGGCCACGGTCCGGCGCATCAGCGGCAGGGTGATGGCGCGGAAGCGCTGCCACGCGTTGGCGCCGTCGATCTTGGCGGCCTCCTGCAATTCGGTCGGGATCGATTGCAGCCCGGTCATCAGGATGACCATGGTGAAGCCGGCCACCTTCCAGACCACCATGACGATGATCGACCAGAAGGCGGGGTTGAAGGTGGCGAGCAGGTTGAATTTCTTCTCGGTCAGGCCGAGCTGCTGCGCCGCCGGGCTGAACAGGCCGCTATCGACGTTGAGCAACCAGGCCCAGAGCAGGCTCGCCGAGGCGAAGCCGACGACAACAGGCATGAAGAAGGCGGTGCGGTAGACGCCGTTCATCGGCCGCGGCTTCTCGACGAAGAGCGCCAGCGGGAAGGCGACGGCGAAGATCGCGATGGTGACGATCACCGTGTAGTAGAGCGTGAACTTCAGGGCGTTCCAGAAGCGGACGTCCTTGGTGATGGCGACATAGTTGTCGAGGCCGATGAAACGGTGCTGGCCCATCAGCGGCCAGTTGTGCAGCGACATCCACGCGGTCATGCCGAGCGGGATCACGAAGAACACCGTCACCAGGACGATGGCCGGGGCGATATAGAGCAGGCCGACCCAATGGCCGCGGTCGATCTTCGACCGTCGTCTGGCAGGCGCGGCAGGCGTGACGACGCCGGCTTTGGCCGTGATCGAGGACATGGCGTTTCCTTCGCAAGCGATGGCGTGACGGCGGGGACGCGATGCGATCGGATGCGTCGCATCCCCGCCGATCGCGAGGCCTTACTGGCCGGTGCCGGCGTCGATGATGCCCTGCATCGTCTCCTGCGCGTTGGCGATCGAGCCATCCACGTCATCGCCGAAGAACACTTCGTTGATCATCTGCGCCCACGGGCCGTTGGCGGAGTTGATGATGTCGTTGAACACGACGCTGTACGGCGTGCGGCCCTTGGCCATCGCCTCGGCGGCGATCTGGTAGCGTGGATCGAGATCCTTCAACGCTTCCTTGGCGATGTCGCCGCGGACCGGAAGGCTGCCGCGGCTGGCGAGCAGCGTCTGGCCCTCGAGCGAGTAGGCGTAGTCGAGGAACTCCTTCAGCACCGCCAGCTTCGGCGTGCCCTTGGTGACGACGAAATTGTCGCCGCCGGCGAAGGAGGACGAGCCGCCGTCCTTGCCCGGCAGGAAGGTCACGCCGTAGTCGATGTCCTTGTACTGCGTGTTGAGGGCGCCGATGGCGAAGGCGCCGGATGGTGCGATGCCGATATTGCCGCCGGCGAAGGCGGCGAAGAAGTTGGCGCCTGAATCGGTCTTGGCGCCTTCCGGCACCAGGCCCTTCTCGACCATGCCGCGATAGAGCGCGATCGCGTCGCGCATCTGCGGCGTGTCGAGGGTTGCCTTCGAGCCGTCCTCGCTGAGGATGTCGCCGCCCGAGGCCCAGATCAGCGGCGTGAAGGTGAAGATGTTGCAGCCGCCGCAGGCGCCGGAGAAGTAGAAGCCCTTGACGTCGCCGCCAAGCGCCGCGACCTTTTCTGCATTCGCCGCGATCTCGGCGAAGTTGCTCGGGCCTTTTTCGGGATCAAGGCCGGCCTTCTTGAACAGATCCTTGTTCCAGATCAGCACGGAACTGTCGGCCGAGAAGGGCAGGCCGTAGATCTTGTCCTTGTAGGTGCCGGTCTTCACATGGGCCGGCGACAGATCCTTGAAGTAGGGCAGCGATTTCGCCCAGTCGGTGATGTCCTCGAGCTGGCCGGCCGCCGCGAAGGCCGGCGTGTAGATCAGGTCGAGCGACAGACCGTCCGGGGCGGTGCCGCCGGCGGCCGAGGTCGCGTATTTCTGCACCAGCTCGGCATTCGGAATGATGTCGAGCTTGATCTGGTTCTCGTGGCTCTTGTTGAAGGCCTCGACAATCTGCGGCATGAAATTGGAGCCGTCGGCGCGAACCCAGATATTGGCGGTTTCCGCCGCCGAGGCGAGCGCCGTCATCGAAAGCAGCGTGGCGGTTGCCGCCAGCAGGCCAGTCAGTCTTTTCATGTCTTTCCTCCCTGTGTGTCCCCGATCCAGGCTCCTCCCGGGACCGTGACAGGTAGCCCTAGTCGCCCGGCGGACGACCGCATGACTGTCGCACCACCAGGCGGCACGGCAGTTTCCGGATGCCCGGCTCGACGGCCTTGCCGTCGACGAGCGAAAGGAGCGTCAGGCCGGCCTCGCGGCCGAGCGCTGTCAGGTTCATGTCGATGGTGGTGAGCGGCGGGCGCGTGGCGGCGGCGACAATCTCCCAATTGTCGAAGCCGATGACGCCGACATCCTCCGGGACCCGCAGGCCGCGCTCGCGTAGCGCGTCGACGACGCCGCGGGCGATCTGGTCGTTGCCGCAAAAGACGGCGTCGGGCGTCTCGCCCTCCGCGTCGTCGAACAGTTCGGCGATAGCCTGATGGCCCCAGTTCTCGGACCACGGCCCCATCATCACGCGCGGCGGTGTCCGGCCGTGGTCGGCCAGCACCGCGCGATAGGCCTCGGCGCGCCGGTGCACGACGGCAAAGGTCTCCGGCCCGGTCACATGCACGATGTGCCGGCACCCCAGGGCGATGAAGTGCTCGACCGCGAGGCGCGCGCCACCCTCGTCATCCGAGACGAAGGCGATCGAGTTCGGATCGGGCTCGGTGAAGGCGTAGATGACGGGAATGCCGAGATTGGACAGATCGACCGGCAGGTGGCGATCCAGCCGCTTGCCCGAGGCAATGATGCCGTCGACGCGCTTTTCCAGCATGGCGTCGACATGCATCTGCCCGAGACGGGGATCGTCCTCGACGTTGCAGAGAAAGACGGAGACGCCCTTTTCGAGCAGGGCTTCGGAAACGCCGGCCATCACCGGCAGCGAGAAGCGGCCATAGGTGTCGTTGGTGAGCAGGCCGATGGTAAAGCTGCGCTGGCGGAGCAGACTCTGCGCCAGACTGTTCGGGCGGAAGCCGAGCTCGCGGGCGATGGCCTGCACGCGGGTGCGCGTCTCGGCCGTCATGCGGCCCTGATCGTTCAGTGCCTTCGAGGCCGTGGCGACGCTGACGCCGGCCGCTTCGGCGACGTCACGCAGCGTCACAGGCCGCCGGCGGGCGGTCTTGATCGTGCTGTCGCTGGCGTCGTCCATGCCGTATTTCCCCACTGCGCCGGCCGTTCGAGCGGCCGGATCCGTTCTTAGAGAAAAGCTTTTCTCAAATTCGGAACAAAAAAGGCGGAGGAGCCCGGCCCGCCGCCTGGATGGCTTGAGAAAACCTTTTCTCAGTGAAGGCTAGCACAGTTTTCGGCCCGCGCAAGACGGTTTGCGGTGGAGAGCCGCAGAAAATCGTTGAGCTCCGGGTAGGGCGCTTGGCTGGCTGCGGACGCAGGCCGGATTGGGGTGTGGCGGAAGCTAGAGCTTGTCCCAGATCGCGGTCGACCAGCGGTAGAGAAGGATCGACAGCTCGGCGCCGAAAAGCACGATCGTGGTGTTCCAGGCGATGGCGATGACGGTCAGCAGCCAGCCGATCAAGACCGCCAGCCCGTCGCGCTCGATCAGGCCGAAGGCGAAGACGATGACGGCGAGGGCGGGCAACTGATTGCCGAGCGGGATTGGCAGTAGGATCATCACCGCATGCACGAAGATCGGCACGGCAAGGATGAACTGAGCCAGACGGCTGGAGAGAATTCGCAGTCGTGGTCTGAGCAGCCACTCGATCCGCCGGAACCAGGGCGCCACCCAGGCGGCGCCGATCACCACCGGGCCGCGCGGCAGGCTGCGCCGACGCAGCCACTCCGGCAGCAGCAGGCGGTCGGCGCCTGTCATGATCTGCAGCGACAGGATGGCGAGCGCCGTGCCGAACACGACCCCGGTCGGCAGGCCCGGAACCGGGATGAAGGAAGGCAGCGCCAGCATCAGGATGGTGAGGCCGATGCCGGCCTCGCCGAGCGCATCGACCATCTCGCCGAGCGTCACCCGATCCCCGACCAGCACCGTGTCGAGATTGGCCAGAATCTCCGACGCCGATCTCGTCCGGAAGAAATTGGCTCTTGCCTCGTCGGTAAGGGCGTCATGGGGCAAGCGTCGGATCCTCGGGATAGCGGCGGCCCACGGCATATGGGGTTCGTCCTCGCCATCGCCAGTCCGTGTCGACGCTCCGCCGGGGGCAAAGGACTGGTCGGCGCTGTGCGGTGAACCGCGAAAGGCAACGGAACTCCCTATTCTCGTCATCTTTAATACTATAGCTCAGTCGCCAACGATCCGGCCCTTCCGCTGCCCAGCAGGAGACATTCTTGTTCTGCAAGACCTCCCTCACGTCCCGTTGGACGCGATTCCTCGCGTCGCGCGGCAGCTTGGCCGGGCTGGTGCTCGGCATCGCCATCCTGGTCGCGGCCGCGGCCGGCAGCGCGATGGCGCAGCCCGAGAACCCGCAGAAGCAGATCGATGCCTGGAACACGTCGCTCGAGAAGGTCGACACAGCGATCGAACGGGACGGCACCAGCGACGTCGACTTCAAGAATCTGAAGCAGCAGGTCACGGAAATCGTCGAGGCTGCCAATGCGCTCGCCGATGCGCTGGCGCCGAAGGTCGCGGCGGCGACGGCGCAGGTTGAGCAGCTGAAGCCGACCGGGGCGGCTGATGCACCGGAATCCGATGCCGCCAAGCAGAACCGCCAGGAGGCGGAAAAGCAGCTCGCGGATCTCGCCGGTTTCCAGAAGCAGGCGCTGGCCACCGCCAGCCATGGCTCCTACGCCTTGTCGCAGATCGGCGAGCGGCGGCGCACCCGCTTCACCGCGGCGCTGCTGGAGCGCAATACCAGCCTGATCGATCCGGGATTGTGGGGCGACGCGGCGAGCGACCTGCCCGGCATTACCGGCCGGACAGGCTCCGTCGTCGGCGAATGGGCCAGCGTCGTCGCCAACCGCAGCGATCGCTCGGTCATCGCCGTCTTCGTCAGCCTGCTGGCGCTGATCGTCGCCGTGCTGGTGCCGGGGCGCCGCTTCCTGCTCTCGAAGCTGCGCCGCTCGGATGTCGACCATCAGCCGACAATGCGGACCAAGGTGATTTCGGCGGCTGCCATCGTCGCGGTCAATGCCTTCCTGCCGCTCGTCGTCTTGACCGGCGGCAAGTCGGTGCTGGATGCGCTCGACCTGCTGCCCTACCGGATCGATCTGCTCTGGCTCGGCGCCACCGCGGCGATCGTCTTCTTCTCGCTCGCCTTCGGCGTGTCGCGAGCGCTGCTGGCGCCGACGCGCAGCCCATGGCGGCTGGTCTCGCTCGACGATGCCGTCGCGATGCGGGCGTTCCGGTTTTCCGTCGCGATCGTCGCCGTGCAGGCGCTGGTGATCTTCCACCAGAGCTTCGCCAAGGTGACACAGGCCTCGCTCGCCTTCACCATCGCCCTCGATGGCATCGCGTCGATCGTCATCGCCATCCTGGTGATCCTGATGGTGCGCGTGCTGACCCGGCGCGCCGAACCCTCCGAGGAGGAGGGCGACGACGCGGCGGATGATGATTACGGCCTCGGCCGCCTCGCGCTGATGGCGGCGGGTCTTGCCTCGGGCGGCGCCATCCTCGCCAATCTGATGGGCTATGTCGCGCTCGGGCGCTTTCTCACCACGCAGACGGTCTGGACCGCCGTGGTGGTGTCGCTGCTCTATCTGCTGATGAAGGTGACCGACGAAGTGACGGCGGCCTCGTTCCGCCGCGACGGCCTTGTCGGCAGCCGTCTGATCACCTCGGTCGGCTTCGCGCCGCGCTCGGTGACGCAAGCTGGCGTCCTCGCCAACGGCGTCGCCCATCTGGTGCTGATCGGCCTGGCCTTCCTCGCCATCGTGGCGCAGTGGGGCGTCGATTCCTCCGGCCTGTTCGCGACCATCCGCCAGCTCTTCTTCGGCTTCAAGATCGGCTCGATCACCATCTCGCTGTCGACGCTGGTCGCCGGCATCGTGGTGTTCCTGATCGGTCTGATCATCACGAGGTCGATCCAGAACTGGCTCGATACGCGTTTCCTGCCGACGACGCGGCTCGATTCCGGATTGCGCAATTCGATCCGCACCAGCGTCGGCTATGTCGGCATGATCTTCGCCGCGACGCTCGCCTTCGGCTATGCCGGCCTCGACCTCTCCAACATCGCCATCGTCGCCGGTGCGCTGTCCGTCGGTATCGGTCTCGGCCTGCAGGCGATCGTCAACAATTTCGTCTCGGGCCTGATCCTCCTGGCCGAGCGGCCGATCCGGGCCGGCGACTGGATCACCGTCGGCGCCGAGGAGGGCACGGTAAAGCGCATCAATGTGCGCGCCACCGAGATCGAGACCTTCGATCGCGCCACCGTTATCGTGCCGAACTCCAGCCTGATCACCGGCGTCGTCAAGAACATGGTGCTGCGCGATCGCTCCGGGCGGGTCGTCGTGCCGGTCACAGTCAGCAAATTGTCGGATGCCGAGCAGGTCAAGACCATCCTGATCGAATGCGCCAAGGCCCACTCGCTGGTGCTGCGCTATCCGGAGCCGATCGTGCTGTTCCTGAATTTCGGCGAGAAGGCGCTCGATTTCGAGCTGCGCTGCTATCTCGCCGACATCGCCACGGGCGCGACGGTCCGGTCCGATTTGCGCTTCGCGATTCTGAGCCGGTTGAAGGAAGAAGGCGTGGCGCTGCCGGGGTAGCCTGCGCTCGACATGGGTCGTTCGCAGTTCGTTTGGTTTTCTAGCGTATCCCGTTCCGTATCGACTTCTTCACCCCCCGAGGCTGTTCCATGACCACGTTCCGCCGGCGCCTGCCCCTGCTTCTCTCCGCCCTGGTCGCGGCCGCCGCTCTGGCGGGCTGCTCCGAGACGGTCGACACGACCCCCAAATCGCCCGTTTTCTACAATCGCATCGATTCCGCCGGCGCTTCGGTCGATCCGCAGGCGGCGGCGAGCCTGATTTCCGGCTACCGGGCCAACAAGGGCCTCGGTCCTGTCAGCGTCGATCCGCAGCTGAACAAGATGGCGGCCGAGCAGGCGCGCGCCATGGCAAAGGCCGACAAGGTCAATCACGATGTCGGCGGCAGCTTCAAGCGCCGCCTGGCCGCCTCGGGCTTCGACGCCGGCATCGCCGCCGAGAATGTCGGCGCCGGCTATCGCACGCTCGCCGAGGCCTTTTCCGGCTGGCGCGATTCCCCGCACCACAACGCCAACATGCTGAAGCCGGGCGTCACCAAGATCGGCATCGGCACTGCCTATGCGCCGAACAGCAAGTACAAGGTGTACTGGTCGCTGGTGCTGGCCAGGCCCTATGAGCGCCCGGCCGTCGTCGGCGGCGGCCCGCTGCCGGCCGATGGCAGCACGGTGGTCTCGATCGGTGGCGCCGTCGTCAACCGGTAGCCGCGTCCGGCGTACCGGTCAGAAGCGCGTCGAGCGTACGCGCCGCCTTGGAGCGATAGCGCTCCTTGTGCCAGATCATGCTGAAAGCGCGCGGCGTCATCTCGAAGGCGGCGCGCGCCAGCTTGCCGGCGGCGATGTGCGGCGTCGCGACCAGCTCGGAAACGACGGTGGCGTGGCCGCCCATCTCGACGGCGGCGCGGATGGCCTCGTTGCTCGGCAGCTCGAGGTCGACGATCAGCAATTCCGGTGAAATCCCGCGCGCCTGCAGCGCCATCTCGAAGACCGACCTTGTGCCGGAGCCGTGCTCGCGCAGGACCCAGCGCGTCTCCATCAGCTCCCGCGCCCCGACCTGATCCGCATGGGCCAGCGGATGGCCCGGCGCCGTCACGATGATCAACCGGTCCTCGCTGACCTGACGGTTGGAGAGCGCCGGATCGTCGATTTGCCCTTCGATGAAGCCGATCTCCGCCGCGCCGTCATGCACGGCGCGGCGCACTGTCTCGGTATTGCCGACGCCGAGGCGGATGCCGACGGCCGGATAGGCGGTGCGAAATCGCACCAGGGCCGGCGGCAGCCAGTAGCTGGCAATGGTCTGGCTGGCCTCGATCGTCAGCGTGCCGCGCATTGCGCCGCCGAGCTCGGAAAGCGCCAGTTCGGCCGCCTCGGCGCGGGCGAGGGTCGCCTTGGCCTCGACGAGAAAGATCCGCCCGGCCTCGGTCAGTTCGATCCGGCGACCGACCCGATCGAACAGGCGCGCATCATACCGCGATTCCAGGACCTGGATGGCCGAGCTGACGGCGGAGGGTGTCAGCCGCAACGCCTCGGCGGCGCGCGTCAGGTGCTCGCGTTCGGCGACGGCGACGAAGATGCGGAGCTGGTCGAGGGTCATGGCGGTAATCGTTCGATTGGGTCGAACGAATGGTAATATATTTCGAAATGGATTGCGCGAATGGTTGATCGCATCTTGCGCCCATGAGCTTTTTCGCACGTTTTTTCCTTTCGCATCCCCATTCCTTGGCTCCCGGCCTTGCTGTGACCGCCGCCGTCGCGGTGGTGGCGCTGGGGGTGCAGCCGCTGGAAGCGGCACTGTTCGGCCGTGCCTGGCTGGATGGCGTCGTTCTGGCGATCCTGATCGGCGTCGCCGTCCGTTCGTGCTGGAAACCGGGCGGGGCCTTCCTGCCCGGCATCGACTTCAGCGCCAAGACGCTGCTCGAAGTCGCGGTGATGCTCCTGGGCGCCTCGATCAGCGCCAGTGCGGTTGCCGCGCAGGGCCTGACGTTGATCATCGGCGTCGCGGTCGTCGTCGCCTGCGCCATTCTCGTCAGCTACGGCATCGGCCGACTTATGGGGCTCGAGCGGCGGATGGCGATCCTGATCGCCTGCGGCAATTCGATCTGCGGGAATTCGGCCATCGCCGCCGCCGCGCCGGTCATTCGCGCCGATGGCGAGGACGTTGCCTCGGCCATCGCCTTCACGGCCGTGCTCGGCGTCGTCGTCGTGCTCCTGCTGCCGCTGCTGGTCCCGGTCCTGGGGCTGTCGGATACGCAGTATGGCGTCCTCGCCGGCCTGACCGTCTATGCCGTGCCGCAGGTGCTGGCCGCCACGGCGCCGGTCTCCCTCGTCAGCCTGCAGATGGGCACGCTGATCAAGCTGCTGCGCGTGCTGATGCTGGGGCCCGTCGTTCTCGTCCTGTCCCTGCTCGAGAGCCGGGCGGACAGGACGGAGACCGACGCCGGCCGGCCGCAGCTCCGCCACATGGTGCCCTGGTTCATCCTTGGCTTCCTCGCGCTCGGCGTGCTTCGCTCGGTCGGCTTAATCCCGGTCGTAGTTGCCGAGCATGCGAGCGCCGCCGCCAGCTTCCTGACCGTTCTCGCCATGGCGGCGCTCGGCCTCGGCGTCGACATCCGTTCGGTGGCTCGGGCCGGGATGCGGGTGACCGCCACCGTGGTGCTGTCGCTGCTGTCGCTGGGCGCGATCAGCCTTCTGGCGATCCGGCTGATGCAGATCGGCTGAGGCGGGCGCGCATCGCAGCGACGTCCTTGCGCGCCCGTCGGATCCCGTTTCGCAGGATCGGACGGGCCGCGAGTTCCAGTCGGGCCAGCGCCAGGCCGAGGGCTAGGGCGAAGCCGCCGCCCTTCGGCCCGATTACCAGCGTGCCGATCTCCAGCCGGTCCGGCCACAGATGGTCGACCATCGGGTGGTCGGCGATGGCGAGCGAATCGATCCGCGTGATCGCCGGGTCGGCCATTAGGGCGCGCGAGGCTTCCAGCATCAGGTGGACGCCGGGCGAGAAGCGGGCATAGGCCTCGTCATAGGCGATCTTCCAGGTGACAGCCGTCGCTCCGGCGCGGAAGCTCACCAGCATGGCGATGGCGCGGCCATCGAGCCGGATCGCATGCAGGGCGGCGTCGCCCGTCGCCGCCGCTTTCGTCACCGCCGCGACCGCGAATGCTCTTTCCGCCGGTCTGAGCGTGAGCGCAGTGCCGCGTCGTCCCTTCCAGCCGCTCGCCTCCAGCGCGAAGAAATCATCCAGCGCGGCCGCCACGTCTTGCGGCTGCGTGACATGGTCGAGTGTTACCGTGCCGAGCTCGGCGAGCCGACGGAATTGGCGGGCGAGCTCCTTTCGCTTTTTCGGCGCCAACGGCGGGAGCCGATCCGGAGCATTGTCGGACGCCCGCAGCAGCAGGGCACGCGGGTGTGCGCCGAGGACATTCGTCGGGCGGCCCTCGATCCGAGCCTGCCGCTTGAGCGCCTCGGCGACCGGGCCCGTCAGCGGCAGATAAGGAAAGGCCAGGATGCGACGACCGGGCCTGGCGCCGTCCATGGCGGCGATCAGGGCGCCGGCGGCGGCATCTGGATCTTCCCGGTCGAGCAGCGGCGTGCCGAGCGGGCCAAGCGGATGAACCCAGGCGGCGACGGCCGGTATGAGGTGGCCGAGGCGGGTCGGCCGTATTGGCGCGAGCGCGAGCAGCCGGCCATCCTCTCCCGTGGCGCGGGCAAGGCTTACCTTGCCGTCGGCCAGATGGGCGAGCGCGGCCTGCCGCAGGGCGGAGGCGAAGAAGGGGTTATCCTCGGCGGTGCCGGCTTCCAGCGCCGTCACCTCCGGATCGTCCCTCGGCTCCGTCACGACGGTCTTTCCGTGCGGGACGTCAGCGAGATCGTGCTGTTCCGGCCGATCACATGCAGGATCGAGCAGCGCAGCTTCAGACGCCAGCGGACGGCGAGATAGACGGCGAGCGTCTCCAGAACCAGCGCGAGCGAGGTGGCGATAGCCGCGCCCGTCAGGCCGAAATGCGGGATCAGCGTGTAGTTGAGGATCAGGTTGACGACGAAGGTGCCGGCATAGACGGTGGCGCAGATGCGTTGCTCTCCCGCCATCGTCAGGATGCTCTCGGCCGGGCCGATCGAGGCGCGGATGAGCAGACCGGCGGAGAAGATGAAGATCAGCGGGAAGCCGGAGACAAAGCTCTCGCCAAACATCGACAGCAGGAACCGCCCGCACAGGAGCAGTACCAAGACGGCGGCGACGGACGGCCAAAACGTCCAGTGCAGGGAATCGCGCACCGTCGCCTCGAATCGGGCGCGATCACCGGATGCGTAATATTGCGAGAAGCGCTGCATGGTCGCGGCGCGAACGGCGAAATAGACGAAATGAACCAGCGCCAACGTCTTCACCGTGGCGAAATAGACCGCAACCTCTTCCGGCGCCCGCAACTGGCCGACGATCAGGATGTCGACATTGGTCAGGAGGTTGAAGAAGCCTTCGACCAGGAAGATCGGGAAGGCGACGGCGATCCAGTTCATCGAGCGATAGTGCCGGATGCCGGGCGCCACGACCTTGCGGGTGCGATAGGCGAGCGCCGCCATCTGCAGCAGGCTGGTCAGATAGGTGGCGAGGATCGCCGTGGTCATCGCCGTGGTCGCATTCGGCACGGCGCCCATCTCCAGCGCCAGGAAGGTGAAGGCGATGATCAGGACGGGACGGATGATGAAGGTCGGCCAGAGCGCCAGATCGGCCCAGTTGAAGCCGCGCGCCAGCCCGTCCTGGATTTCGCCGATCGCCAGCATCGGCACGCAGATCGCCGCCAGATAGAGTGGCATGACGTAGTAGTTGGCGATCTGGTCGCGGAAGAGGGCGATGCCGATCAGGCCGATCGCGGCGATCAGCGTCGCCGTCGCCAGGCCATGGACGCGGCTGCCGATGACGATGCCCCGTAGCAGGGCCAGTTCGTTGCGGGCCGCGTATTCCGGCACGAAGCGGACCACGGCGGTCTGGATGCCGAGGCAGGCGAGGCCGCCGATGATGACGGCGCCGACCCAGACGACGACGTAGATGCCATACTCGAACTCGCCCATCCAGCGCGCCAGCAATACCTGGCTGAGATAGGCGATGACGGCGCTGACGATGCGGATGGCGAAGGCGGTCAGCGCCATGCGCTGCGCCACGGCGCGGTCGTCGCGCCCGGTGACGATGCTGTCGCCGACGGCGGCGAAGCGGGCGAGGCGGGCGCGCAGTCGCACCGGCGCCCAGCGCTCGACCATGCCGACGAAGGAAAGACGCACTGAGCAAGCTCCCTTTGCGAGGTTCCGCCACGGCTGGCTGCCTGACAAGCCTGGTCGCGAAGCGTGTCTTCTAGCCCTTTCTGCTTTAAGAAAGCGTTCGCCCGGCGGTGTCCGGGCAGCCCCCATGTCCCGGAGACCAGCCGACCGTTATGCGTGAAGAAGTCGAGGATGGCGCCGATCTCTGGCGCGCCGATCATGTGCTGGACGCGCGCGGGCTGGCCTGCCCCCTGCCGGTTCTGAAGGCGCGCAAATGGATCACCGGCATGGCGGCGGGCCAATTGCTGCTCGTCGAGGCGACCGATCCGATGGCGGCGATCGATATCCCGCATCTCTGCCAGCAGGACGGCCACCGTCTGGTGCGGCAGGACCGCAGCGGCGAGGGCGAGCGTGCGCTGCTGCGCTTCCTGATCGAGCGCGGCGCGGCCGCGGCTCAGCCCGCCTAATTGCTGCCGATCGCGGCGATCAGGGCGCCGAGACCGGCGACGATTTGCGGGCGGATGACGGGATCGGCGGCGATCGTTTCGGCATCGAGCCCCTTGGCGAGCAAGGCTACCGAGATCGCCGCGCTGTCGATCACCCGGCCGGACATCGTCGTCAGCACCAGCCGGAGGGAGGCCTGCGCGTCGGAAGCGCGCGGCGAGGCGTTGAAGAGGGCGATCGGCTTGCCCGGAAACTCATGCCCGCCCACCAGCCAATCGAGCGCGTTCTTGAACGAACCGGGAATGCCGCGCGCATATTCCGGGCAGGAGATCAGGATGGCATCCGCCGCGCCGACCCGGCGGCGCAGATCGGCAACCTCCCCCGGCAGCCCGGCCTGCTCGATGTCGGGATTGAAATGCGGCAGTCGGTCGATGGCGGCATAGTGATCGAAGGCGACGCCTGCCGGCGCAATTCGCTCCGCCGCGCCCAGGAGCGACCGGTTGGAGGATTGCGCGCGCAGGCTGCCACAGAGCGTCAGGACGAGGGGCATGCCGGCTCCGAATCGGTTGGTTCCGAGGGGCCGGCATCATGGTGGCGAATGGGGTGCGTGACGAGGTTGTCTATTGCAGATACTGGATCTTGCCGCTCTTGGTGACGATGCAGTTGAGTTCGCGACCGTCGACCACGAGGCCGACTTCATAACCCGCGCTATGCGGCTTCGAGCGGCGCACCTGGATGGTGCCGCGCAGGGCATTGTTGCTGGTCGCGGCGGCGTTGATACAGATCGTCTGGGCCTCGCTCTTGGAGACGGCAAGTGCCTCGAGGGGAGCCAGGGGTATGGCGAACGCGGCCGCAGCGGCGGCGACCATGAGCATCTTGATCGACATCTCAGTCTCCTTCCGGTTGCATCTGGGACGTCAACGGCGGCTTTTCGGTTCGGTTCCCGACAATCGCCAGGCCTGCTTCAGGCTCCGGCGCGCCGCCCTGGCCGATCGGCCGGACATGTCGCAGCAGAACCAGGTTGAACGCCGCGAGGCCGACCACCAGGACGGCCGAGAAGAGGGCGACCATGTGCATGGCGCTGAGGAAGGCTTCGCGGGCGGCCGCCAGAAGGGGACCCGCCACGGTCGCCTCCAGTTGTGACGCCGCCACGATGGCCCCGGCCAGCGTGTCGCGCGCGGCGGCTATGGCCTCCGGCGGCAGTGCGAGCGGCAGCTGATCTCCGATCTGATGTCGATAGACGGTGGTGGCAAGGCTGCCGAGCGTCGCGATGCCGAGCGCGAAGCCGAGTTCCGCGCTGGTTTCCGACATGGCCGCCGCTGAGCCCGCCTTTTCCGGCGGGGCAGAGCCGACGACGATGCCGCTCGAGAGCGTTACCAGCGGCGTGCCGCCGATGTTCATCAGGGCGAAGCCGACGACAAGAGCGGCGAGCCCCGTATCCGCCCGCACTTGCATGATCAGCAACAGCCCGGCGGCCGAGACCAGCAGGCCGGCGGCGATCAGCGGCGCGGGGCGCATCCGCTGCGCGATCAGCGGCGCCAGCAGGAAGCCGACGACGGAGGCTGCGACGCCCGGCAGCAGCCAGAGCCCCGCCCGAAGCGGCGACAGGCCCATCACCAGCTGCAGGTACTGGCTGATGAACAGCATCAGCGCGCCGGTCAGCGTGATGGCGAACATGCTGCCGACGGCGGTCGCGAAGGCGCGGTTGGCGAACAGGCCGAGGTCGAGCAGCGGATCGTCGAGCCGGCGCTGGCGGATGACGAAGGCAATGCCGAAACAGATGCCGCCCAGAATCGCGGCGATGGGCGCCGCCGCCGGACCGTTCTTGGCGATTTCCTTCAGGCCGAAGATCACCGGCAAGATCGCGCAGAGCGACAGGCCGACGCTTGCGAAGTCGAGCCGGCCGGCATGGGGATCGCGATATTCCGGCAGCAGCGCGGGCGCCGTCGCCAGGAGCAGCACCATGGCGGGCACGCCGAGCAGGAACACCGAGCCCCACCAGAAGTGCTCGAGCATGAAGCCGCCGACCAGCGGACCAACCACCATGCCCGACATGAAGCCGACCATCCAGATCGAGATCGCGAAGGCTCTCTGGCCGGTATCGCGGAACATGTTGGTGATCAGCGCCAGGGCGGAGGGCGCCAGCGTCGCGCCGGCGACGCCGAGAAGGGCGCGCGACAGGATCAGCATCGAGGCCGTGCTCGAGAAGGCGGCCAGAACCGAGGCGATACCGAAGGCCGTGCCGCCGAACATCAGCAGCTTGCGCCGGCCGATCCGGTCGCCGAGCGTGCCCATGGTGATCATGAAGCCGGCCAGCATGAAGCCGTAAATGTCCATGATCCAGAGCTGCTGCGCGCTGTCGGCGCCGAGGCTCTCGCTGATATGGGGCAAGGCGAGGATAACGACCGAGACGTCGATGGAGACGAGCAACGTCGGCAGCGTCAGCACGGCCAGACCGATCCATTCGCGGAGCCCGGCCTTCGGCCCGGCGGCGTGCAGTCCGTCAGTCATCCGCTTTTCCTCCGATCGAACAGGCGGGTACCGGTCGCGCCCCAGCCGATGGCGTCAGGTCGTGGCCGCCTGGCGCTCCAGAACCTTGCCCAGCTGGTCGAGCAGCCAGTTGGTGCCGTGCTCGCGATCCCTGGGGTTGTCTAGCCCGTCGAGATAGGCGCCATGCTCGGTCAGGACGAGCTGCGTGCCGCCGCCCTCCGGCCGAAATTCCACGGTGGCGAGCGAAACGGATATGCGACGGTCGTCGAGATGCATGTCGTAGGCGTAGACGATCCGCTCGTTTGGCACGATGTCTTGGTAGGTGGCGTCATAGCGGTACATCTGGCCGTTCGGTCCGCGCCCTTCGCTATGCTCGTGGCCGCCGACGCGGAAATCGAGCTGAAAAGCCTCGGTTCCCTCGTCCGGCGCGCCGAACCAGGCCTTCTTGCCGTCGGCCGTCGCGAAGGCCGCGAAGACCCGCGAGGGCGCCGCCGGATAGTCCCGGCGCAGCGTGAAGGTGGCGTGGGTGACGGTTCGTTCGGTCATCATTTCTCTCCTTCGGTCGGACTAGGCCGGACCCTCCTGGCCCGGCTCGTCGGTCGACTGGGCGAGATAGGCGCCCAGCCGGTCGAGGCGCCGCTCCCAGAGCATGCGCCGATCATTGACCCATTGCTCGACGCGCTGCAGCGCGCCCGGCTCGATCGTGACGGTGCGAACCCGCCCGATCTTCTCGCTCCGCACCAGGCCGCTCGTCTCGAGGATCTGGAGATGCTGGACCACGGCTGGCAGCGACATGGTGAGCGGTTTGGCAAGCTCGCTGACGGAGGCCGGACCCTGCGACAGACGCTCCACCATGATGCGCCGGGTCGGGTCGGCGAGAGCCTGGAACATCAGGTCGAGCGAGGTTGATTGGTTAAGCATTCACTTAAGTATCAGCGTGCGCAAAGTCTGTCAAGGAAAGGGCCTGGACGCTGCGTTATGACAGGGCTTGCCGTCCGATGGACGGCGGGACGTTAGGGCTTGAAGGTGCCGGAGAAACCGGAAATCGCCAGCGGATTGTCGGCCATGGTCGCCGCGTCGGCGGTGTCCGCCTGCGGCAGGTCGGAGAAGGCGCCGACAATGGCGTGCTCGGCCGTTTCCGGCAGGTCGCGGACGATCAGCACCAGCCGCGAGCGGTGGTCTTCGCTCGGCCAGGCCGACAGGCGGACCGGCGGATGGAAGATCGTCTGCGCCGCCTGGATGACGAGCGGCCGATCAGGCGCGTCGGCGGTCGCCACCAGCCCCTTCAGCCGCAACAGGCTGGCGCCATGCTCGCGGGCGATCCGGTCGAGAAAATCTTCCAGCGCAGCGCGGGCGATCGGTGTCGAGCGCGTCGCCGTGAATGAGCGGATGCGGGCGTCGTGGCGATTGACGTCATGCGGATGCTGGTGGCCGTGCGGATGGGAGTGGCCGTGATCGTGATGGTGATCATGCCCGTGGTCGTCGTGGGCGTGGGCGTGCGCTTCCGCCGCCAGCCAGCCGGCGACGTCGGCGATCTTGCCGTCGGTCGAGAAGGGCTGGGTGTCGAAAAGCGCCTGCGGCAACGCCTCGCCCTTGGCAGCTTCGAGGATGCGCGCGCCGGGGTTCAGCCGGCGGATCCGCGCGGCGATCGCCGGATCGGCGTCCGGCAGGTCGGTCTTGGTCAGCACGATGCGATCGGCGACGGCGATCTGCCGGGCGGCCTCGTCCGCCATTTCGATGGTGCGGTCGCCATGCACGGCATCGACCACCGTGACGACGCCGTCGAGCCGGTAGCGCAGCGAAAGATAGGGATGCAGCAGCACGCTCTGCAGCACCGGCGCCGGATCGGCGAGGCCGGTGGTCTCGATCACGAGGCGATCGAGGCGCTCGATGCGGTGATTGTCGAGCGCCCGCAACAGGTTCTCCAGCGTCGTCACCAGCTCGCCGCGGATGGTGCAGCAGAGGCAGCCCGACGACAGTTCGATGATGCCGTCCTCGGATTCGCCGACCAAAAGGTGGTCGAGGCCGATCTCGCCGAATTCGTTGACGATGACGGCCGTGCCGGCGAGGTCGGGATCCCGGAGCAGCCGGTTGAGCAGCGTTGTCTTGCCGGCGCCGAGAAAGCCGGTCAGCACCGTCAGCGGGATCGGCTTGGGGCGCTGCCGGGGCAGGCCCGGTGCGGCCGTGGTCATGGGCGTCACTGCGTGATGGCGAGGGCGGAGTCGGGCAGGGGCGCGAAGTCGGTGGAATCGAACGGCACGCCCACCTCGAGCTTCGGCTTCGCCGCCGGCTTGGCGGTCGCCTTGGCCGGGACGGGCTTCTCGGCGTTCTTCTTCGGCTTCGGAGCCGGCTTGGCTGCCGCCGCCTTCTTGTCCTTGTCCTTCTTGCCGGCCTGCTTGCTGCCCTTCTTCTTGGCGGCCTTCGCTGCGGCTGCGGCTTCGGCCTCGGCGATCTCCTGCGCCTGCGCTTCGGCCGGCGACAGTATCGAGCCATCGGGCTTTCGCACGCCCAGAATGCTGACGACCACCGGCTCCATCAGCTTGACGCGCGGCTGCAGGGCGCTCGGCAGCGCCGCGTTCTGCGCGGCGTCCGCCTCATGCTCGCCGCGTTCCTTGCGGGCGCAGATGTCCTGCCGCATGTTGATCGGGCCGGCGACGGGCGAGTTGCCGCGATAGTTGGCGAGCGACGGGCGCAGGCCGGTCAGCGCCAGACTGCCGAAGCTCTGGTTCATCAGCCGGGCCGCCAGTTCGGCGCGGTCCTTGGCATTGGGGGCGCCGAGCACGACGGCGGCGAGCGTATGACCGCCGCGCGAGGCAGTTGCCACGACGTTGAAGCCCGAGGCGCAGATGAAGCCGGTCTTCATGCCGCTGGAGCCGGGATAGCGCTCGAGCAGCGAATTGGCCGACTTCATGACGCGGTCGCCGGAGCGGATCGCCGTGATGCCGTAGAGCTGGCGGCGATCGGGAAACTCGGTCCAGAGCGCGCGGGCCAGCACGGCGAGATCGCGCGCTGTCGTGTACTGCCCTTCGCCGGGCAGGCCGTTCGGATTGATGAAATGGGTCGAGGCCATGCCGAGCCGGGCCGCCTCGGCGTTCATCATGGCGACGAAGCCTTCCTCGCTGCCGCCGATGGTCTCGCCGATCGCCATGGCGATGTCGTTGGCCGAATGGACCATCATCATCTTCAGCGCATTGTCGAGATCGATGATGGTGCCGACCTTGAAGCCCATCTTGCTCGGCGGCTCGTTCAGCGCGTGGCGCGAGACGACGACCTGGGTGGACATGTTCACGCGGCCGTCGCGCAGCGCCTTGAACACCACATAGGCATTCATCAGCTTGGTGATCGAGGCGGGATACCAGAGCTGGTGCGGGTTGCGCTCCGCCAGCACCTTGCCGCTGTCGAGATCGACGACGATGTAGGGCGTCTCGATCGCCGCGGCCGTGTTCGCGCCAAGGCCGATCAGCAGGAAAAGGGCGAGAAACCGGGCGATCGATCGGGTCACGAGGTGCATGTCAGGCTTTGTCCGTCTCGGGAAGTCGCGAGGCCGGCAGCACCGGCGCGTCCGTCCTGAATAACCGATCTGCGCCGGACTTGGCAAAGCGGCGGATTGGCCGGCGGCGATCGGAAACGCGAAGTTATTGGAATATGGAATGAAATGCGCTTTTGTCGCGGCCGCGCCGAAAGGCGGGTCGGTCAGGCGATAACGCGAAAATCTGGCAGAGACTCAGCGAGGACCATCCTGCCCGGGACACCCGACCGTGGCGTGACGCTGCGTTATGTTTTAGAACTTGCAGGGATTGGGTCTGGGATCGCAGCGTTTGTGCCTTTCTCCCCCATATCGAGGGATCTGCCGAGGCGCGGGCGCGGGGCTTCTTCTGAAGAGGTGCTGTATGATCCGCGCAACCTCCGTTCTTCCCGCCGGCACCTGGGCCGGCACACCCGCCGACACGGTGCTGCTCGACTTCGAGGCGCGTCGCCGCCGACGTGTCGCCATGTCGGCCAAGGGCGGCATGTCCTTCTTTCTCGATCTGCCGGCTTCGACAGTGCTGCGACAGGGGGACGGCCTGCTGCTTGAGGATGGCCGCGTCGTCCTCGTCGAGGCGGCGGTCGAGCCGCTCGCGGATATCGCCGCCCCCGATGCCGCAACGCTCGCCCGGCTCGCCTGGCATCTGGGCAATCAGCGCCTGCCGACCCAATTGCTTGGCGACCATTTGCGGATCCGGCGCGATCCGATCGTCGAGGCGGAACTGGTCGAGCGTGGAGCCCGGATTGCACCGGTCGTCGCTGCCTTCGATCCGGAAGCGGATGCCGTCGGTCCGGGTGGTCCCGGATTCTGGCACAGCGTGGAATTCTCGCACGGCCAGGGATTCTCGCGTCATTCCAGCTTTTCGCATCACAGCGGCGACGGCTTCGCCGGCGCCTATGGCCATTCCTATGCGAGCAGCAGCCATGCGCCGTCATATGCTGATACGACGTCGGAGCCCCCTCATGATCCCGGTGGCGGCCCGTCTCACCCGGACTGGGACGAGGCCGACGCGCAGGACGGGCAAGACCATCGGCCGGGGTGAAGCGTCGCTGAACCCGGCCCGTGATTTTCTGTTGCGGCGCAGCTAGAGTGGGACTTCGCTTTTGTGACCTGCGGAGTTCCGGAATGCCGATCGTCAACCGTCTGGCCGAGTATCAGGACGAAGTCGCCGCCTGGCGGCACGATCTGCACCGCCATCCGGAGATCCTGTACGACGTGCACCGCACGGCGGCGAGCGTGGCGGAGCGGTTGGAATCCTTCGGCGTCGACGAGGTCGTGACCGGCCTCGGGCGGACCGGCGTCGTCGGCGTCATCCGGGGACGGCGGGGCGAGGCGACGCGCACCATCGGCCTGCGCGCCGACATGGATGCGCTGCCGCTGACGGAGATCACCGGCAAGCCCTATGCGTCGACGATACCCGGCAAGATGCACGCCTGCGGTCATGACGGCCATACGGCCATGCTGCTGGGCGCCGCCAAATATCTAGCCGAGACCCGCAATTTCGACGGCACGGCGGTGGTGATCTTCCAGCCGGCCGAAGAAGGCGGCGGCGGCGGCAAGGCGATGATCGAGGACGGCCTGATGGACCGCTTCGGCATCGACGAGGTCTATGGCATGCACAACATGCCGGGGCTCGATATCGGCAAGTTCGCCATTCGGACGGGCCCGATCATGGCGGCGACCGACGAGTTCAATTTCGTCATCGCCGGCCGGGGCGCCCATGCCGCGAAGCCCCATTCCAGCATCGATCCGATCGTCATCGGCGCGCATCTCGTCCAGGCGATGCAGACGATCGTCTCGCGCTCCGTCGATCCGCTGGAATCCGTCGTCGTCTCGGTGACGAAGTTCAATGCGGGCGAGGCCCACAACATCATCCCGCAGGAGGCCTTCCTCGGCGGCACCGTGCGGACGCTGACCTCCGAAATGCGCGATCTCGCCGAGACGCGTATCCGCGAGATCGCGGCCGGCATCGCGGCCGTCTACGGCGCCCGCATCGAGGTCGACTACGACCGCAACTATCCCGTGACGGTCAACCACGACGCCAACACGGCTTTCGCCGCCGATGTGGCGGCGGAGGTCGTCGGCGCCGACCGCGTCGATCGCGCGGTAGCGCCGATGATGGGCGGCGAGGATTTCTCCTACATGCTGGAGAAGCGCCCCGGCGCCTTCATCTTCATCGGCAACGGCGATTCGGCCGGGTTGCACAACCCGGCCTACGACTTCAATGACGAAGCCTTGCCGATCGGCGCATCCTACTGGGTGCGGCTGGTGGAGACGTCGCTGGCGCCGGCCTGAGCCGCCGCCTTGTCGTCCTTGCGCGTCTTCCAGAGCGAAAGGACGACGCCCGCGGCGAGGATGCCGATGGTCGAGCCGAGCGAGACGAAAGTGTTCACCGGGCCGACGAGGTGGGTCCAGAAGATCTTGCCGCCGACGATGACCAGCACCAGAGCCAGCGCGTATTTCAGATAGTCGAAGCGGTGGACCATGGCGGCGAGCGCGAAATAGAGCGCGCGCAGGCCGAGGATGGCGAAGATGTTCGAGGTGTAGACGAGGAACGGATCGGTCGTGATGGCGAACACGGCCGGCACGCTGTCGACCGCGAAGACGATGTCGGCGATCTCGATCGAGACCAGTGCCAGGAACAGCGGCGTCGCGACCCAGTGGGCCTTGCCGTCCGCCTTCTTCACATGAGTGAAGAAGTTGTGGCCGTCGAGCGTCGGCGAGACCGGAATGGCCTTGCGCACGAATTTCAGGATGCGGCTCTTCTCGAGATCCATCGGTTCGTCGCCGGCGAACATCATCTTGATGCCGGTGAAGATCAGGAAGGCGCCGAAGAAATACAGGATCCAGCCGAAGGACGAGATCAGAGCCGCGCCGAGGCCGATCATGACGGCGCGCAGTACCAGCACGCCCAGGATGCCCCAGAACAGCACCCGATGCTGATAGGCGCGCGGGATGGCGAAGGCGGAGAAGATCAGCGATATGACGAAGATGTTGTCGAGCGCCAGGCTCTTCTCGACCACGAAGCCGGTCAGGAAGAGCATGCCGGACTCGGCGCCGAGATCCCACCAGACCCACGCGCCGAACAGCAGGGCGACGGTGATGTAGAAGGTAGAGAGGATTAGGCTGCGGCGAATGCCGATTTCATGATCGCCGCGGTTGAGGACACCGAGGTCCAGCACCAGCAGCACCACGACGACGCTCATGAAGAGCGTCCAGGCACCAACGGAATGACCGAGAAAATCGGCGGCGAAATACGATGCTATATCCATGGACCACGAGCAGATGTCGCCGGGCCAAAAGGCGTTAATGGGTCCGACATCACGGTGGGCGACGCACCGCCAGAGGGGCCCGGACCCCGCTCGTAGGGAGGACATGGCACTCTGACCGGGTGCGTGCAAGGCCGAAGGCGAGAAATTTTCTCGACATCCCGGTATCTTTGGTGCAACCAACCCTAACCACTTCCCTCGGACGCTCCGCTCGATCGGCGGCGCCCTATAGGAGGGAAAACGCCTGCAGATCGAGGTCACCATGCCCGCCTATCGTTCTCGTACCACCACCCACGGCCGCAACATGGCCGGAGCGCGCGGCCTTTGGCGCGCCACCGGCATGAAGGATGGCGATTTCGGCAAGCCGATTATCGCCGTGGTGAATTCGTTCACCCAGTTCGTGCCGGGCCACGTCCATCTGAAGGACCTCGGCCAGCTGGTGGCGCGCGAGATCGAAAAGGCCGGCGGCGTCGCCAAGGAGTTCAACACGATCGCCGTCGACGACGGCATCGCGATGGGCCATGACGGCATGCTCTACTCGCTGCCCTCGCGCGAGATCATCGCCGACTCGGTCGAGTACATGGTCAACGGCCATTGCGCCGACGCCATGGTCTGCATTTCGAACTGCGACAAGATCACCCCCGGCATGCTGATGGCCTCGTTGCGCCTCAACATCCCGACGATCTTCGTCTCCGGCGGCCCGATGGAGGCCGGCAAGGTCGTGCTCTCCGATGGCAAGCTGCATGCGCTCGACCTGGTCGACGCCATGGTCGCCGCAGCCGACGACAGCATGTCGGATGCCGATGTCACGCTGATCGAACAGAATGCCTGCCCGACCTGCGGCTCGTGCTCCGGCATGTTCACGGCCAATTCGATGAACTGCCTGACCGAGGCGCTCGGCCTGTCGCTGCCCGGCAACGGCTCGACGCTGGCGACCCACGCCGATCGCAAGCGCCTGTTCATCGAGGCCGGCCACCAGATCGTCGACATCACCCGTCGCTATTACGAGCAGGACGACGCGAGCGTGCTCCCGCGCAACGTCGCCTCGTTCGGCGCGTTCGAGAACGCCATGACGCTCGACATCGCCATGGGCGGTTCGACCAATACGGTGCTGCACATCCTGGCGGCGGCGCATGAGGGCGAGATCGACTTCGACCTCGACGACATCGACCGCCTGTCGCGCCATGTGCCGGTGCTCTGCAAGGTCGCGCCGGCCAAGCAGGACGTCCACATGGAGGACGTCCACCGCGCCGGCGGCATCATGGCCATCCTCGGTGAGCTCGCGCGCGGCGATTTGCTGAATCTCGACCTGCCGACCGTCCATTCGTCGACCATGGCCGAGGCGATCGCCCGCTGGGACATCCGCCAGACCAACAGCGAGAGCGTGCGTGAATTCTATCGGGCGGCGCCCGGCGGCGTGCCGACGCAGGTGGCTTTCAGCCAGGACAAGCGCTGGAGTGAGCTCGACCTCGACCGCGAGAAGGGCGCCATCCGCGACGTGCCGAATGCCTTCTCGAAGGATGGCGGCCTCGCGGTCCTGAAGGGCAATATCGCGTTGAACGGCTCGGTCGTGAAGACGGCCGGCGTCGACGAGTCGATCCTGAAGTTTACCGGCCCGGCCGTGATCTTCGAAAGCCAGGATGACGCCGTGCTCGGCATCCTGAACAAGAAGGTCAAGGAAGGCGACGTCGTCATCATCCGCTACGAAGGGCCGCGCGGTGGCCCCGGCATGCAGGAAATGCTCTATCCGACCAGCTATCTGAAGTCGCGCGGCCTCGGCAAGGCCTGCGCGCTGGTCACGGATGGCCGTTTCTCGGGCGGCACGTCGGGCCTGTCGATCGGCCATGTCGCGCCGGAAGCGGCGGCCGGCGGCGCCATCGGCCTGGTCGAGGAAGGCGATACGATCGAGATCGATATCCCGAACCGCGTGTTGCGTATCAAGATCTCCGACGAGGAGCTTGCCGCGCGCCGCGTCGCCATGGACGCCCGTGGCAAGGATGGCTGGAAGCCGACCAAGCCGCGCAAGCGCAACGTGACGACGGCGCTCAAGGCCTATGCCGCGATGGCGACCAGCGCCGACAAGGGCGCGGTCCGCGACGTCAGCCGCTTCGACGTCTGAGCGAACGCTGCTGCGGAATGAAAAAGGGCGCCTCTTGGGCGCCCTTTTTGTTGCGCTTCGGACGGGCAGCGATCGCCTTTGCGCGCCCGTTGCCGCGAACGAGGGTAGTCTCTGAGTATAATTCGTAGGCCATACGACATGAATTTTGGTTTCCGTTCGAAAGGAAACAACGTAGGATTGTGATGGCATCTCCTGTCGACGATGACGGGTTGAGATTTTTTGGGGGGCTGTGGATGTATCGGAATGTTTTGGGCGGCAGCGCGCTGGCCGCCTTGCTGCTGGGATCTGGCGTGGCCAATGCGGCCGACCTCACCTATGAAGCGCCGCCGATCGAGGAAGCGGCGCCGGCTTTCAGCTGGAGTGGGTTCTATGCCGGTGTTCATGGCGGGTATGCCTGGGGCAGCCAAGACAATGACCATAACAGGTTGGTGAGCGACGGATCCGTGCCCTTGACGTTCGACGACGATTTCAGCGTCGACGGCTTCCTCGGCGGTATCCATGCCGGCCATAATTGGCAGTCCGGCGCTTTCGTCTATGGTGTTGAGGGCGATTTCGACTTCACCAACCTCAAGGGGTCGGGCGACTTTACCGGCTATTTCGACGGGACGGGCACCTATCCCGACGGTAATCTTGAGCTGAAGAGCCAGTGGCAGGCGTCGGCTCGCCTGCGCGCTGGCTACGCGATGGACCGGACCTTCGTCTATGGAACCGGCGGTATCGCTTTCGCGGATGGCAAGTTGACTTCGTCCGGAACGAACTTCGACTGGCCGAACCAGAGCTTCAGCTCCGACGACCGCAACACGCATGTCGGCTGGACGATTGGCGTTGGCATCGAGCATGCCCTCACCGACAAGTGGCTCGTGCGCGCCGAATACCGCTACACGGATTTCGGCAGCAAGACCTATCAGCTGATGGAGGGACCGGTTGATGTGAGCTGGAGCCAGTCGGCGGTCCTGGCGGGTCTGAGCCGCAAGTTCTGATCCACCGCGTTTGACCGAAAGGGCGCGGCCGGGCCGCGCCCTTTTGATTTTCAGCCGTGCCGATGTCGGACGCGTCTTTTTTGGACATCGCACCGGCCACGACATCAGGCCCCGCCTGACATCGACAAGCCACCGCACTTCGCATGGGCATGGCATGAAGATCCCGATCCGATCCGCGACACCTGGCCGTCTGAAGTCTGACGTCGGGACAGGGGCTGCGCTGATGGCGTCGGTCGCGCCGGAGAGCTTGCCGCCCGCGTATAGGCAATTGTTCCGGCAGGCGGCTGCCTACAAGGTCCGGCGTCAGTTCAAGGAGGCGGAAGCCGTCTACTGTGCCATCGTCGCCCACGCCTCCAGGGAGCCGCAATCCAGGGCCGGTGTCGGCATGGAGATGGTCCGGCAGCGACGATTTGGCGACGCGGTGCTGCTGCTGGAGGCGGCTCCTAAGAACGCGTCCCGCTCGGCCGAATTTCATAATGCGCTGGGCTTCGCGCTGACCGGCACAGGGCGGCTGGATGCGGCTGTCCGCCATTACAAGCTGGCCCTGAAACGAAAATCCGGCTTCGCCGAGGCT
Organism: Kaistia granuli DSM 23481; assembly: GCF_000380505.1. GTDB lineage: Bacteria > Pseudomonadota > Alphaproteobacteria > Rhizobiales > Kaistiaceae > Kaistia > Kaistia granuli. Next base: position 430,366 of record NZ_AQYH01000007.1, read on the forward strand.
CACAACAATCTCGCCTACACGCTGCAGCAATTGCAGCGCTATCCGGAGGCGCTGGAACACTGCGACAAGGCATTGGCGCTGCGGCCGGCCTATCCGGAGGCGCACAACAACCGCGGCAATGCCCTCCAGGCACTGGCGCGGAGCGCCGACGCTCTTGCAGCGTATAGTCACGCTCTTTCTTTCAATCCGGCCTTTTCGGAAGCGCGACGCAATCTGGCGGTCGGACTCGTCGGGCTGGGATATGTCGGCGATGCCGTGACGAATCTGGCCGTGCCCGCCTCCCTGCTTGCGGATGTCAGCACGCTCGTGATGATCGGACAGCTCTATTTGCATGCGGACAATGGCCGTTCGGCCTTGCGCATCTACGAGCGCGCGCAGCAGCTTGACCAAAGCAACGAACGGGTCGTCTACGGGCTGGGCCGGGCCTGTATCCTGCTGCACCGGTTCGAGGAGGCTGCACGCTTGTTCGAGAGCATGATCGAGCGCGGGGTTCGGTCGGGCGAGGTTCTTTCCCAACTGGCTGGCTTGCCCCCGTCGACACTTCGCATCGATCTTCTTGGCGAGTTCGACAAGATGAGCGGCCAGGTCGACGACACCAAGGGCAGGCTGCTCGACTTTAGCCGCGGTGTCCTGTTCGACCGAACCCGGCGCTATGGGGAAGCATGGGCGGTCATCGAGAAGGCCAATGCTGAGCTATGGAAGTCGTTGGAGCCGCAGCGGCGTGTCGAGGAGGCGCGGGAAGCCGAAGCGCTGACGCAGCTTCGGTCCTGGCCTGTTCATGCTGCAATCGACGCCAGTTCCCGGTGCTCCACTCTGTTCATCCTTGGTGCGTCGCGGTCAGGCAAAACCACGGCTGAAACGCTGGCCAGCCATCTCGACGGCGTCGACCGAGGCTATGAGAACTCGTTGATCGACGACTGCTGGCGACTGACGCTGAACCGGCATGGCTTGGCGGACGATGGTAGGCACGATCATTTGCCGGAAGCGGCCAGGGCGTGCTTTCGCGATACCTATCGCGCCGCTGTGACCCGCGCGGCGGGGGCCGGGACAATTTTCACAACAACCAATCCGGGGCTCATCCAGTCTTCTGCATTCCTGGCCGAGACGCTGCCGGGCGTGCGCTTTCTGCTGATCAAGCGGAACGTCGAGGACACCGTGCTGCGAATGCTCATGAAGAGCTACCGCCATGGGCACGCCTACGCCTATGACATTGATGCGGCCCGCGCCCATGTCGTCTGGTATCACCAGATGATCGACGAGGTGGCGCGAATGCTCCCGGATATCAGCAGGGTCATGTCCTATGAGGACATGCTGGCCTCGCCAGGTGCTTCGGTCAACGCGATTGCCGAGCTGTGCCGGCTGCCGGTTCGCGCGGAGACGACCCCGCCCCTTCATGACGATCGCGATTGCGCCAGGCCCTATTCCAGTTTCCTGAACTGAACAGGAAGGTAGCGCCGAACGCTGTCAGCCTGGCGGCTACCGCCACCTAGCCGTCAGTCTCCGTCCGCCTGTCAGTCGCCGATGATCTTGAGCTTGTCACCCGGCTTCAGCGCCGCGCCGGCCTTGAGGTCGTTCAGGACGCGGAAGAGGTCGCCCGGCCGGTCGACGCCCTGCATGCGGCTGGCGAGGCTGTCGACCGTGTCGCCGGGGCGCACGGTGGCGAGCTTGACCCGCAGCGGCTTCAGCGCCGCGGCTTCCTGCGGCGACAATTTGCGGAAGCTCTGCACCGTCTCGGTCGCGGCCTGGGCCAGGCCCGGCGTGTCGCTCTCATTGGCGAAGATGAAGCGGTAGGTGGCGTTGGGACCGACGCGGATGACGGCGATGCGGAACACCCAGCCCTTGGCTTCGGCGCGCGCCGAAGCCGCGTCGAGGCCATTGACCGTGAAAGTCTGGATCGAGTTGCGATCGAGCCCGTTGACCCAGCCAGAGGCGATATAATCGGGCAGCGCCGTGCCGGCCGGCAGATTGGCGCCGTCGAAGCGCAGCGCCGTACCGTCGGGCGCCGTCGCCAGCACCGCCTCGGCGGTGTTGTCGAGGATGAAGCCGTTCGGCACCGTGAAACCGACGCCGAGGGTCGGATGGTAGAAATTCTTGCCGCGGACAAAACCCTGCGAGCGGTCGTCGCCATAGAGCATGCCGTCGATGCCCTGCAGGTAGCGGTCGCGATCGACCTCGCCGATGCCGGGGGCGCCGAACTGGCGCGCCGCACGGACGGCGAAATCGACGCGCTGCGGCGTCGCCGGATGCGAGGCGAGGAAATCGACTCGCTTGTCCTGCACGCTACCGGCCGATTTATAGGCGGCGAACCGGCCCATCAGGTCGAGGAATCGGGCGGCGGCGAAGGGATCGTAGCCGGCCTTGCCGATCGTGCGCACGCCGATCGCATCCGCCTCCAGCTCCTGCTGCTGCGAGAAGGCGGCGAGATTGCGCTGGCTGGAGGCGAGCGCCAGCTGGCCGGCATTGCCGTCCTGCAGCACGTCGGTGACGACGCGGCTGACGATCATGGCGGCGCGCGCCTTGTCCTGGCGCTGCATCGCATGGTTGGCGGTGACGTGGCCCATTTCGTGCGCGATGACGGCGGCGACTTCGGAGGAATCATTGGCGAGTGCCAGCAGGCCGCGCGTCACGTAGAGATAGCCGCCCGGCAGCGCGAAGGCGTTGACCGACGGGGTGTTCAGAATGGTGATCCGGTAGGATTGCGACGGATCGTCGGAGGCAGCGACGATGCGGCCGACAATGCGGGCCAGCGTCTTTTCCAGCTTGTCGTCGTGATAGATGCCGCCGAAGCTCGCGACGATACGCGGATGCTCCTGCGCGCCGATGCGGGCTTGCTCGGGATCGACGGCAGGCGGCGTCGCCGCGCCGGCCGTCGTCTGCGGCGGACCATAGGTCTGTTCGAGCACGGTTGTGCAGCCGGCGAGCAGGAGGCTCGCCGTGAGGATCGCCGCTTTCCAGAAAAGCGCGCCGCAGGAGCTTGCGCGCTCCCTATGCAGATGGGCACCGAATGCCGTCATACTTCACCATTGGTCCAGCAGTTCGAGCTGCTCGGGATGCGTCACCCGCATGCTCGGCCCGCCGTGACTCTCGATCCAGCCCCTCAGCCTGACCCGTTGCCCCCGCAGCGTCTCCACGGCGATCCCTGATTCCGCCAAGGCGGTGATCGCCTCCGTGGTCAAAACCGCCGTGAAATCCGTCGACCAGTCACGCCCGAAATCCAGATAGGCGATCGGACCGCGCTCGCCCACTGAAATCACCCTTCCCTCAACCAGATCATACACATCGTGTCGGGTTACAAGAGCGGGATCGGCCGCAGGGCGGATGGCGTAGTATGGATCTCGCCAGAGGCCAAGCCCTGAATTGCGCGCCGCCCGTTCAACATTCATCAAAGCGCCGACACACTGGCGATTGTCGGCGAAGGAATAGACGCGGGCGAGCCCCTGCGCCAGCATCGCCTGCTGCACCCAGATCGGTTCGCCGCCCTCCGGCAGGATTGTGACGTGCGCCAAAGCGCGGCTGTAGCGGTCGCGCCTCGTGCCGCCATAGCGCAGCTGTGCCGCCTGGCCCAGCGCCAGCGTCTCCAGAGACGCCTTCGCCTCCGTCGACAGCGGCCAGGCGACGAAGCCCGGGCGGCCGAGCGGCAATTTCGGCGCCTGCATGCCCACGAGCCGGACCTCGAGATGGTCATCGAGCACCAGCGTGTCGCCGTCGATGACATGCGTCACGATCCCAGCTTCGCCGTCGATGAGGTCGCACTGATAGGGGCCGGCCGTCCGCTCGCCTTGGCTGGAGCCTGCTGCCTCGTCGCGCGCCGTCGAATCCGTCATCGTCGCTCCCATCACCGTCAGCATGCCGGCTATCCACAAGGCACAGTTCCAGCGGGTCCGCATCGTCGAACAGGACCGGCCCGTCCGCTCTGCCGCGGTCGAGGGAAGGGCAGGGCGGACGCGGCGACCCGTTGCAGTCCTCATGCCGACATCGTTGCATCCCGCAAGACGGTTGGAAACAGGGCGGTCTGGGCGGCTCCTGAGGCAAATGCGCCGCCTTGCAGCCGCGCCAAACGGTGCCGCCATCACCAGATTCCTGCCGAGCGCTCTTGAAACCGTGGCGACAATCGGATCATAAGCATGTCGCCCGGCGGTTCCGCCGTCCGGGCCGGCGCCGTCACGACGGCCGAAGTCCCGGTAGCTCAGCAGGATAGAGCAACGGTTTCCTAAACCGTAGGTCAGGGGTTCGAATCCCTTCCGGGACACCAAAGTCTCTGAAATTCAATAAGTTACAAACGAATTAGCAGCTGTTGTTAAAGGGTCGGTTTTCGGTTCGTTCTGCCTAGTCCAGCGCGCGTTCAACCGGCGCATTACGTTTTCGGCAAGGGTTCGCTGGCGATGCCGCCGCCTTGCGGAGACCGTGAGCGGAGCACTGCGGGAGGCCCGCTTGGTTGCACCATTCATGCATCTTGTTGCCGAACCCATGCTGGTGAACGGCTTCGAGGCACCTTGATGGTCTTGGCGGTCAGCTTGTTCACCGGGCAGTCGCCATAGATCACTTGTGCTCCAACATGGATCGGCTCAGCTAGGCACTTCTCGATGACGAGATGGCGGACTCGCTGGGTCGACTTCTCGAGCGCGCGGGACTCTCTCGACCGCTTATACTCTCGCCACAACCAGCGAAGCGCGCCCGACATATGGAAATGAGATGGTTGGATGGGCATTCGAGGCTTCGGTCACTTAGTTAGTGTCGCACTAATCTCATGCATAGGGCGCACCGATGAGCGAGGGCTACTTCAAGGCCAACCATGTTGCGACCCCCCCCCACGTCTACCTCGTCGATGACGACGAGGACTTCCGTGAGGAAATGATCTTCGGCCTGTCTAGCTTGGGCCTGAACGCTCGCGGGTTCCACGATACGCCGTCATGCCATCCGACATCGTCATTCTCGATATTGGGCTCGAGGGTGAGGACGGTCTGTCGATCGCTACCCATCTGCGGAGCTCTCAATCGGTCGGGATCATCATGGCCACGGCCCGGGGTTATGTTGATGACCGGGTTGGCGGCCTGAAAAGGGGTGCAGACGCGTACCTCGTCAAACCCCTCAATGTCCGAGAACTTGCAGTCACGGCGATAGCGCTCGATGAACGTCTCAAGAGAAGTCGCACTGGGCGTTGGTGGAGGCGGGCTGGCTGCTCACCGATGGGCTGGGCGGTCGTCTTCGCCTGACTTCGTCGGAACAGCGCTTCCTCGGTCGCCTGTTCCTTGAGCGCGGCAAAACGGTCGAGCGCCAGGCGCTCGTCGAAGCGCTCGGCGGGGATGTCCATGATTTCAACTATGCCCACCTGGACACCATCGTTAGCCGCCTGCGTAGAAGAGCTGGAAGTCCCGTATGGTTCTGCCCCTGCACACAATGCGCGGCTTGGGCTTCGCCTTCACCTTCACCGAATAGCCCTGTCCGTCGACCTGCTGGCTCAAATGGATGTTGGGTACATTGCCGGTGTGACAGAGAGTGCAAGGATCTGAATGCCTCTGCAATTGTGACGATTCCAGTGCGCTATTAGGTTTGGAAGGAACGCGCTGGCGCCGCTGGACCGGTCAAAGACGCCGATCCCCAGGGGCGGCGCGTGCGCAGACATGGAGAGGGGCGATGTTTATGAATAAGATGGCACTGGTAGCCTGTTTTTCTTTGGTCACAACGGGGGGGCACGCGGCTGATCTGACTGCCACGTATGAATCGGCACCGGTCGTTGTAGATGTATTTAATTGGACCGGTGCGTATATTGGTCTTAACGCTGGCTACGGATGGGGGGATTTCGATCATTCGGTTCAGACAAAGCGCCCCGAAGGCAAGTCGCCGCTGCCAGGTACGCCCGAGTCAGAGATCGACTATGAAATTCTAGATCAGGCGACCCATACTGCCTCTCCAGACGGTTTTGTCGGGGGGGTACAGCTTGGGTATAATTGGCAGTTTGATCAGCTAGTAGTTGGTGTCGAGGCCGACATTCAGGGCGGGAATATAAAGGGTAGTGTATCGGGAGGAGACGCCCCGTACAACTTCGCAGCAGATACAAAAATAGATTGGTATGGCACTGCTCGCGCTCGAGTTGGCTATATTCTCGCAGAACGCTTTATGACATATGCAACCGGCGGCTTGGCATATGGTCATGTTGAGTCCTACATGAGCTACGCTGGGTATGATTCATCTGTCTCTAAGACTAAGGCCGGATATGCTGTTGGCGGCGGTGCAGAATACGCCTTCGACAACCATTGGTCATTGAAGGCAGAGTATTTGTACACGGATCTGGGGGATATCGATAGTTTCAGCGCCCAGCGCGGCTATACGAAGTTCTCTGCTGAAACCGATGCTAGTTTTCAGACCGTTCGTATGGGCCTGAACTATCGGTTCTGATCGTTGACAGTCTCGTATGAATAGCCGCTCACGCGCGGCTATTCATACAGGGAGAAGTTGTGATTTTTCTACCTTAAGGTGCATTAGTAGGCGGCTTCCTCAGAGAGCCGCCTCCATCTTGTTTTCCGTCCGCCCGCTTGGGAGCGCCTTTCAATGAACTCTATGGCTCAGAGAGCCTACGAATCTGGTTGTCGCTTCTCCTTCCGACCATATGCCCCAGCGGGCGGGCAAAAGCGCCACCAGCTGTTGCAGAATTTTTTACGAACCCATTGATTTTATAGGGTATTTTTGACACGACTCCCGTGCCGCGAGCTGCTGGCGCGAACACCGAGCGTGCCGAGTCGGGGGGAGATGAGGCTCGTATCCCCGAGGTCCAACCGAACATTGCCGTGAGTTCGGAGGTCGTGACGCGAGCTTGCCGTTCCTGTCCAATTGGGAACGTCGATCAACAAATCCAACCCCTCGGAAGCCCTACGAATTTGGGATCAGAGACGAAGGTTTTCGTGCGCGCGGCTGGCTGCTGCCGCCAAGGCATTCATCAAGATGGTGCCGCCTAAGACTTGAATGAACCACGGTTGCAATGTTACGCGTGCGCCGGCTGGTCGCTGCTCGGAGAACGGGTAGGTCGACTCATTTCGAAGGCGGCCTGAGGGGGCAATCTCGTTGGACGAAAATATTCATCCGGTTGCGATTGAACACCTGCCGTTCTTTATCACCGCGCCTGGACAGACCGACATCCTCTTCAACGGGATGGTCGTCTTCATGCTGGTGGTGGTCCTGGTCGTCGGCAATCTGTACTTCCAGCTGCATGCCTTTCCGGAGCGCTTGGCGCATCGGACCAACGTGGTTCAGATGGAGTTCGTCGCCGTTCTGGCGCTGATTTCGCTGTTCACCCACAATCACCTGTTCTGGATCGCCGGCCTGCTGCTGGCCCTGATACGGTTTCCGGATTTCTCCACGCCAATGGCGTCGATCGCCGGGTCTCTCGAAAAGCTCGCCGGACAACGCGATGGCGGCGCGCATGGAGTGGCCGGGGCGGCGGGGCCGCCCCCCGGCATCAGCGCTTCGACTTCGCCCGAACCATCCGCTCGGCCTGTCGACGTGTCGAACGTCGATCACGGCGGCCGCGTGCTGACGCCCGAAGCAGCGCCGGGCGCGCCTGCGTCGAGAGCGGGGAACTGAGCGATGCTTGAACTGCTGCTCTGCTCGATGCTGACGATTCTTCCCGACTATCTCTTTCGCCGCTATGGCCAGGGCAAGCGGATCGGACGCGAGATCACCCTCTACTCGGTCTGGTACGAACTGCGCTGGGGCATCAGCGCCTGCCTGATCCTGACGGTTTCGCTGATCACCCTGATTTTCTACTTCCACCCATCGACCAAGAACGTTACCGCCGTTTTCCGGACGGTCTCGATCCTTCCCGAAAAGGGCGGTCGTGTCGCCGAGGTGTTTGTCAGCATCAACCAGAAGGTCCAGGCGGGAGACCCGCTGTTCCAGCTCGACAGTTCGGAACAGCAGGCGGCCCTCGAGGCTGCCCAGCGCCGGATCGCAGAGATCGATGCCCAGACGACTGTCGCGAAGACGCAACTGGCCGCCGCTGACGGCACGATCAAGCAGGCGGAAGGTGCCTACCAGCAAGCCTTGGACGAGCTGGATACCAAGCAGGAGCTGATGCGGCGTAACGCAAATGTCGTCGCCGTGCGCGAGATCCAGCGCCTGCAGGTCGCCGTTGACGGCCAGAAGGGCGCGGTCGATGCCGCCATGGCCAACAAGCAGACACTCGAGGCACAGATCTCCACGCTTCTGCCGGCCCAAAGAGCGAGCACAGAGGCCGCACTCGCCCAGGCGCAGGTCGAACTCGACAAGACGCTGGTGCGGGCCGGCGTTGCCGGCACGCTGCAGCAATTCACGCTGCGGCCGGGCGACGTCGTCAATCCGATGTTGCGACCGGCGGGTATTCTCGTGCCAGCCGAGGCTGGGCGGGTCGCTCTCGTCGCCGGCTTCGGCCAGATCGAGACCCAGGTCCTCAAGGTCGGCATGATCGCCGAGGCAACCTGCATCGGCAAACCCTTCACCATCCTTCCGATGGTGGTGACCCAGGTCCAGGATGTGGTGGCCGCCGGGCAGTTTCGCCCCACGGACCAGTTGATCGACGTTCAGCAACTGGGGCAGCCCGGATCGATCACCGTCTATCTGGAGCCGCTCTACGCCGGAGAGCTGGAAGGCGTTCCGCCCGGCGGCAGTTGCATCGCCAACGCCTATACCAACAATCATGACGCGCTGGCGGACAAGAACATCGGCACGGGACGCTGGCTCTTCCTCCACGTCGTCGACACGGTCGGCCTGGTGCATGCCATGATCCTGCGCATGCAGGCGATCATGCTGCCGGTGCAGACCTTGGTCCTGAGTGGCGGGCACTGATCGCCGACAGGTAGCTACCGCACCGCGAAAGCTAGGCGAGGGCGCGCTGTGCTCTCGCTTTAGCTGGGCCGATGGCTGCCCGATCCGCGCTCGGCATCGGGGCCGCGAGCAATCGCGCCCTCCGGGCGAGGCTTACTCGCCTTCTGCCATCCACGCATTTACCAGCGTGTAGGCGACGCCAAGCACCGTCGGGCCGATGAAGATGCCGAGCATGCCGAACGCGATGAGCCCGCCGATGACGCCGGCAAGGATGAGCAGGGTTGGCAGGTTGGCGCCCCGGCGAATGAGGGCAGGGCGGATCAGCTGATCCATCGTTGCGGCGACGATCGTGAAGACCAGCAACACAGTCGCCCAGAAGCCATCGCCCGAATAGTACATCCACACGACGGCTGGAGCCATCACCAGGGCGGGCCCGAGCTGGATCAGGCACAAGAGGAAGATGATCGCGGTCAGGATCGAGGCGAAGGGCACGCCGGCGACGAGAAGGCCGACGCAGGCCACTGCGCTTTGGGCGATCGCGGTCACGACAACGCCGAGCGCCACGCTGCGAATGGCCTGGGCGGCCAGTCGCACGGCCATTTCACCGCGATCGCCGCCCAGTCGGCGACCGAAGCGGATCATCTGTGCGGCGGCCGTTTCTCCGCTCAGATACATGATGGCGGCGATCAGCGTCGTCAGCAGGAAATGCACGAACATCGATCCGAGGCTGCCGGCGGTCGCGGTGACCCATTGCCTAACGGCGCCCATATAAGGGGAAAGCTTGGGCGCGAGTTCCCCGACTGATCCGGCCGACCACCGCGACCAGGCCTCGGCGGCCCGGGCGCCGAACAGCGGAATTTCGGCGAGCCAGGCGGGCGGCGGCGGCAGCCGTATCGACAGGGCGGTTCGGATCATGTCGCCGATTTCGTCGGTGTTTGAGGCGACGGCGCTGACAGCCAGCCAGATCGGCACGATCAGGATCAGCAGCAGGATAGCCGTCATGATCAGGGCCGCCCAGCCGCGCCGGTTTCCGGTATGGCGCTGGATCCACAGCATCAGCGGCCAGGTGGCGATAACCAGGGTGGTGGCCCAGATGATCGCCGGCAGGAAGGGGAGCATCACCCAGATGCTGGCGACGAGGATGCTGCCGATGAATAGCACCGCCAGGGTGATGCGCGTCAGATCCTGTCGTTCTGCGATCATGTCCCGCCCTTCCGCGCCCCGGCGGCGATCGAACCGGGCCGCCGATCTGCCAGTCCCGCCGATGAAGCCGCCTGGTGTCTCCCTGGCAGGTTCCCACGGCAGCCTGATCGCCGCGCCAATGCCGCCGGACTTTCCTTGTGTCGTCGTTGCCGCCCCCAATGCGGTGGCGGCGCTGTCAGTGGCCGCCGAAGACCAGCGTCTGCACGGGCAGGAGGATGGCCTGCATCCGGAGGATCATGGCATGCACCAGTGCGACCGTGTCGACGACATGGAGAAAGAGCCAGCGTCCCGTGCCGATGTTCTTGTCCGCCAGCGCGTCATGATTGTTGGTATAGGCGTTGGCGATGCAGCTGCCGCCGGGCGGAACGCCTTCCAGCTCTCCGGCGTAGAGCGGCTCCAGATAGACGGTGATCGATCCGGGCTGCCCCAGCTTCTGGACGTCGATCAACTGGTCCGTGGGGCGAAACTGCCCGGCGGCCACCACATCCTGGACCTGGGTCACCACCATCGGAAGGATGGTGAAGGGTTTGCCGATACAGGTTGCCTCGGCGATCATGCCGACCTTGAGGACCTGGGTCTCGATCTGGCCGAAGCCGGCGATGAGGGCGACCCGCCCAGCCTCGGCTGGCACCAGGATGCCGGCCGGCCGCAACATCGGATTGACGACGTCGCCCGGCCGCAGCGTGAATTGCTGCAGCGTGCCGGCGACGCCGGCCCGCACCAGCGTCTTGTCGAGTTCGACCTGCGCCTGGGCGAGTGCGGCTTCGCTGCTCGCTCGTTGTGCCGGCAGGAGCGCCGAGATCCGGGTCCGCAGTGTTTCCTTGTTGGCGAGCGCGGCGTCGACGGCGCCTTTGCGGCCATCGGCGGCGACCTGCAGGCGCTCGATCTCGCGCACGGCAACGACATTCGGATTGCGGCGCATCAGTTCCTGCTTGGTCTCCAGTTCGTCCTGGGCTTGCAGATAGGCACCTTCCGCCTGCTTGATCGCACCGTCGGCGGCCGCCAGTTCGGTTTCCGCCACCTTTGCCTCGGCATCGATCTCCGCGATACGACGCTGGGCTGATTCCTTCGCCGCCTCCTGCTCCGTGCTGTCGAGCTGGAACAGCGGGTCTCCGGCCTGGACCTTGTCGTTGACGCCGACGAACACTTTGGCGACCCGCCCGCCAGACTCCGGCAGGATGGAGATGGTGCGGAACACGGCGGTGACGTTCTTGGTCGCGGGGTGAAAGTAGAAGATCAGCGTGATCAGCGAAACCGTCAGGACCAGGCAGGCCGTGATGCCCCAGCGTAGCTCGTACCAGACCGAATAGAGCGTTATTTCGCGGCCGATCCGCTTGCCCTGGACATACCGGCGATAGAGGTAGTCGGGAACAATCGTCAGCATCGAGCAGAGCATCAACTCAAGCATTGCTCAGTGTCCCTGTTTCGGCGCGTGCGCGGCGGTCGCCTTGCCGGTTGTCTGCCCGCCCCGTTCGGGATCTGGGGCCACGGCAGGTCTGTCGGGCGAGGCCGGCGATGTCAGCGTATCGGGGCTGGCGTCTGGACCGGGCGCCATGGCCGACCGATCGACGCCGCCCCCGCGCTGTCCGGCCAGCTTTTCGAGCGAGCCGGCGATTGATTCCATCGGCGTGGAAAAATCCGGAAACCGCACCAGGGCCAGCAGCAGGCCGGCGATCCAGAACAGGTGATTGTGGGTGAACAGCGAAATCAGCGCCAGGACGGCGACGATTTCCATCTGGACTACATTGGTCCGGTGCGCCAAGCGCTCCGGAAAGGCGTGCAGCTGAAAGTACAGATTACCGACGAGGAGGACCGCCGCCAGCATGAAGACGACCATCACATTGAAGAGGACGTCCGTCTGCCCGGGTGCGGTGATGAAGAAGGGCAGGTGTTCGATCGCGAGGGGATGAAGCTTGTCGTCCATCGGGAATTCTCCCCGTCAAGCCAAGCTTGGAGTGACGTTGCTGACGCCGGGCTCCGAGCGACTACCGAAACAGTCGTCGTACGGAAAGGGCGAGACCTCGTCCTCTCCGCCCTTGGGTTTCATGCTGCTTTATTCCACGGGGAGGCTCCACGTCCGAACAAGGCTATGATCCATCGCGATGTTACTTCTTTTGCGTCGCATTGAAAGTGTCGACATAGCCTCGCCCGACGGCGCGGACGGCGCGGCCGATGTCGTCATAGACGTCATCCTCCAGGTTCGCGAACGACACACGCACGCTCCAGTTGGGCGCGTCGAATCCGCCGCCATTCAGCAGCACGATCGAATGGTCCTCGGCCAGCCGGTAGACGAGATCGAGCGGATGGACGTTTTTCTTCAGCCATTCGACCATCTCGTCGCCCTGGTACTTGCGCAGCCAGAACTCGAAATCGAGGGTGCCGTAATAGCCCGCGAAGTTGGGATTGGGTTGGACGTCCAGCGGCAGCCCTTCGAGCAGGCTGTTGACGCGGCTGTTGCAGATTTTCATGCAGGCCTTCTGATAGATCTTCTCCGAATCCATCAGTTCGCCCATGGAGAACATCGTCATCATCACCTGCTGCGGCAGCGATAGCCCGGCGGTGTGATTGAGGGCGACGTCGCGGCTGTCGGCGACCATGCGATCGATCATCTTGAGCTTGCGCGGCTCGAGCGTGATCGAGATGTAGCGCTGGTCGAGCGCCTCCAGCTCCTTGGCGGGAAGCTTGGCGATCATGTCGTCGAGGATGTTCTGCTCGTGCAGCGCGATGACGCCGAGGCGCCAGCCGGTGCAGCCGAAATATTTCGAGTAGGAATAGACGCCGATCGTGTTGTGCGGCAGCTCCGCCATCAGCGAGCGGAAGCCGTTGACGAAGGTGCCATAGACGTCGTCGGTCAGGAGGATGAGGTCCGGCCGCCTCGTTTTCACGAAGTCGACCAGCTTCTTCATGGTGGGAGGATCGATCGCCATCGAGGTCGGGTTGCCCGGATTGACGACGAAGAAGGCCTTGATCTTCGGATCCGCCAGCTTCTCGATCTCTTCATCCGAATACTGGAAACGGTTTTCCTGCGTGGCCCGGATGTGGACGGCGTGGAAGGCGTAGTCCTCGAGCTCGGCGATTTCGATGTAGGGCGTGAAGATCGGCGTGCCCATCGCGATGGTGTCGCCCTTCTTGAGGATGCGGTTCGCCATCAGCGACTTGAAGATGTAGCACATGGCCGCGGTGCCACCTTCGACCGCGTAGAGATCGAACTTGCCGGCCGGCGGCTTGTCGCCGCACATCGCCCACATCAGGTAGCGATGCGCCACCTGCTCGGCATGGACGAGCATGCGGTCGGGCACCGGGTAGTTGTCGCCGATGATCGAGTCGGCGAGTTCGAAGACGAAGGCGTCGGCGTCGAAACCCAGCACCTTCACGCCGTGCTGGACCATGTGCGACAGGAAGGAGGCGCCGGGCATGTCGGCGTGTTTCTCCAGCCACGCTTCCAGGCGATCGGCGATGCCCGGCATCCGCGGCATGCCGGCGAGGCCGGCCTTCGGATTGTCCATCGAGCGTCGGCATTCGGTCAGGGCGAACTGGCCGAACAGGAAGAAGCCCTCGCGCGGCGCGGTGGCCACCCAGTTGGGATTGCCGCGCCCGGCGTTGAGCAGAGATTGCGCCGATTTCTGCGCGCTGCGCTTGGCCAGCTTGAGGAGCCCGTCCTTGATCTCGAACGGGCTCATCTTCTCGAATTCCCGGTAGTCGATCGTTCCCATGGTGGCGCTCCCAGAATACCGAGCAGGCGTCATCGCCTGCTTCCCGTTGATCTACCGTCGGGGGTCGAGCCTCGGCGGCTGCTGGATGATCTCTCCGGTGGCGGCCTGAGCCGCCTCGCCGGCCGGTGCTTTAGAACTTCAGCCTGGCTCCCGCGAGAACGGCATAGCTCTTGTCGATGTCCACGGCCGGTTCCTCGTAGGCATACTGCCGAAGTCCAAGATAAAGCTCTGTCTGGTAGTAATCGAGGTTTTGGACCAGCTGCGCGCCGAAGGATTGGCTGGTGCTGCCGGCGGCATCGATGTCCTCGCCGAAATAGGCGTCGACGGAGAACGCGGTCTTGCCGGCCTCGAAGATGTTGGTCTGGTAGCCGAGCTTGAAATAGCCGTAGCTGCCATCGACCACGTCCTCGTCCGAATAGGCGGCGGCGACGGTCAGGCTCAGTCCCGATGGCTGATGCAGGATCGAGACGGATCCGTCATAGAGGGACTGGTCGTCGGCTGGCTCCGAATAGGCGATGGCGGCGGAAATCTTGAAGTCGTCGATCGTCTTGTCGTAGCGGGCGGCCAGATCCCACACTGTCTCGTGGGTCTGGTCCGGGACCACCTGGGTGCCGACCGAGGACGAGACCGTGAAGCCGGCAATTTGCGGCGTGTCGTAACGAACGCGCAGCTTGCGGCCGAGGCCGTCGAAGTCGGTGAACGCATCCTTGACCTTCACGGAGGTCAGCGTCCCGTCCGAAAACCGGAAGAACGGTCCACCGGCCATGTCGGAGACCAGCGCATAGCCGACCACCGTCGTACCGGACAGGTCGACTTCGGCGGAGCTGTCGGAAGCCATGCTGCCCTGGCCGAGCCAGAGCTTGCCGTAGGTCTTCGACTCCAGATAGAGCTCGGCCTTGCGCAGCAGGTTGGTGTCCCAGTCGAAATCGCCGCGGTTGAGCTGGTTGACGGAGTTGGTGGAGTAGGGCGTCCACTCCCATTCGAGATTGCCGCCCATCGCCCAGGTGTCGTTGACGACGCCGTAGATCCGCGCGCCGGCTCGGGTCGAGGAGTTGCCGTTGTCGACCGGGCCATATCCGAGCGTCGAGCCGCCATCGTCGAAGATCAGCAGGCCCTTGTTGATCTGGCCGTACACCTCGATGTAGCCGCTGTCGTCGCCAAGCCGCAGCTTGGGAATCAGCGTTGCCTTCGCCTTGGCGATCTCGGCTTCCGTCGGCGCCGCGACATCCGCGGCCGCCGCCGGCGCGAGCGGCGCCAGGGACATAAGCGGAAAGAGCATGGCCGCTGCCCACACCCGTCGTTGCGTTCGCATGGCTCCCATCTCCGATCTGTAGAACCGCATCTGTCCCCCAGCGGTCACTGTCGATGGCGTTGCCCCGCGTGGCGTCGCCAAAGCTCAGATTTTCAGAATATTCGATGTATATTCCGTTACGGCATGCTTGTCTGGTGCGCCGATTAATTTTCGCGCTTGCCGCGACTTTGCCGTGTCGATCGGGATGTCGGACGAGGAACGGTTGTTTCGTGCCATCCGGCTAGAGGGAGATAGTCTTGTCGGAGCGAACGGCAAGAGAAGTACGCGTGCGGAAAATCCCGTCCATCTGTCTTTGAACAGATGGAATCTTGAGGTATTGATGCCGAAATCCCCAAACGACATTTTTATTTTTTCGCCATCGGTATGGAAGCTGCGAAGTAGCGTTTGTTAATCGAAATTCAGCGTATTCTTCTCCAGAAAAATAACAATTATACCAAGATAAATTTAGAAATATATATGATTCGATCATAAGATCGAAGCCGGCTCTAAGGTTGCTGCGGACCGGTGTATTCGAGGGCTTACATTGCCTGCCTTCCTTTCCGTCATTTGTTATGTTAGCACCTTGAAAGAATCCCGCAAGAGCGTAGGATTGGTTGGATAATCCCACAAGTTGCAGTGAAAATTCATGATCGGCCGTTCTGATTCATAGGGGAAGTACCGCTATGTTTGACTGGTTCGTGAACACACTTCGCACCTACCCGGAAATCGCGATATTTCTCTCCCTGGCTTTTGGCTATTACTTCGGCTCCTTCACCTATAAGGGGCTTGGGCTCGGCGCCGTGACGGCGACGCTGATCGCGGCGGTAATCATCGGCCAGCTCGGGATCACGATTTCGCCGCCGCTCAAGGCGACCTTCTTCCTGATGTTCCTGTTTGCCATCGGCTACGGCGTCGGTCCGCAATTCGTGCGCGGCATTGCCAAGGACGGCGTCCCGCAGGCGCTGTTCGCCGTCGTTGTCTGCGTGTTTTGTCTCCTGGCGCCCTTTCTCGCCGCCAAGCTGGCCGGCTATGATGTCGGCTCTGCCGTCGGGCTCTATGCCGGTTCCCAGACCATTTCGGCGTCGATGGGGCTGGGGACGGACGCCATCAACCGTCTGGCGCTGCCGGCGGAGGAGACGAAGCGACTGCTCGATGCGATGCCGGTCGCCTATGCCGTCACCTACATCTTCGGCACGGTCGGCTCTGCCATCGTGCTCGCCCTGATCGGCCCTGCGCTGCTGGGGATCGATCTCGAGGCCGAATGCAAGCGCTACGAAGAGGAACATGGCGGCAAGAAGCAGGAAGGCGGCGCCGGCACCGCCTGGCATCATTACGAATTGCGCGCCTACAAGGTCCGCCAGGATGGGCCCATCGTCGGGCGGACGGCCAGCGAAGCCGAGTCGATGATTCCCGATCAGCGCCTGTTCATCGAGCGCATCCGCCGGGGTGGCCAGATCGAGGACGCGACGGCGGATACCGTGATCCAGGCCGGTGACATCGTCGCCGTGTCTGGCCGACGCGAAGTGCTGGTCGGGCTGCTCGGCCACGCCGCCGAAGAGGTGGACGATCGCGAATTGCTGGCGGTACCGATCGAAGGTGTCGACGTGCTGGTCACCAACAAGGAGGTTGACGGCAAGACGCTGGCCGAGCTGGCGACAATGCCGTCGTCGCGCGGCGTGTTCCTTCGCCGGATCGTCCGCGGCGTGACGGCGACCGAAATCCCGATCCTGCCGAATACCAAGATCAACCGCGGCGACATCCTGACGATCGTCGGACGCACGCAGGACACCACGGCGGCGGCGAAGGCGCTGGGCGTCGCCGACCGGCCTACCGATATTGCAGACGTTGCCTTCATCGGCGCTGCCATCGCCATCGGCGCGCTGATCGGCGCGCTGGTCTACAAGATCGGCAGCGTGCCGCTGACGCTGTCGACATCCGGCGGCGCGCTGATCTCCGGCCTGTTCTTCGGCTGGTTGCGCTCGGTCCGGCCGAAATTCGGCAGGATCCCGTCCTCCACGGTCTGGTTCATGAATTCGGTCGGTCTCAACGTGTTCATCGCCGTGGTCGGCATCTCTTCCGGACCGGGCTTCGTATCCGGCCTGCGGGAACTCGGCTTCAGCCTGTTCCTCTGGGGTGTTTTCGCGACGACCGTGCCGCTGGTCCTGGCGATGTATGTCGGCAAATACGTGTTCAAGTTCCACCCGGCCATCCTGCTCGGAGCCTGTTCCGGCGCCCGCACCACGACGGCCTCGCTCGGCATGATCAACGACCGCGCCAAGAGCCAGATTCCGGGGCTCGGCTATACCGTCACCTACGCGGTCGGCAACACGCTGCTGACGATCTGGGGAATGGTCCTGGTGATGATGATGACCTGACCGCCCGGTCCTGGCCCCTTGTGCGGGGCTCCGCGCCGGCCGGATTTCTGGATCTGTCCGCCATGGCAGGTCCGCTTGAGCATTCCATTCGCCGCCGGGATGATTTCGTGACGATGTCGGCGGGGCGACCGCCGACGACCGCGCCCGGGAGGCCCAACAAGACCGACATTGGGAGCATGCGATGCCACGCAAGACCGCACGGATCGATCAGTTCCTCCTCATCCATTCGGCCCGCGCTGACAATTGGCGCGAGATCACCACACTGGCGGACGGCTGGGCGGCCGGGCGCGGCGAGCGGGCGGCGCTGGAAGCGGCGATCGCCGACATGGAGGCCGTGGAGGAGTGCCACGCCTATCCGGGCGCGAGACTGCTCGGGGTGCTCAGGGAGCGCGTTGCTTCCAACGACGCCAGCGGCGCGGCGAAGCTCGCGCGTCGGATCTCGAACGGCCTGCTGACACGCGCCTATCGCGACAATCCGGGCGAATGGGACGAGCATGAGGAACGGTCGGCCGGTGAGCTGGCCGACCTGCTGCCGCCCGCAGCAGGCGAGATCAGTGGACGCCGACCCTATTTCGAAGTTCTGTTCGTCAATAGCCAGCCGGCCGCGCGCTGGCCCGCCTTCGCGGCGGAAATCCGCAAGCTGCGCCGGCCGGAAGATGCCTTCATCTATGAGCCTGTCATGGCGGGCTCCTTCGAGGATGCGCTCTGCGCCGCGGCGCTGAACCCCGACATCATCTCGGTCGTGCTGGCCGAGGGCTTCCCCTACCGGTCGCGCCGCGATGCGCCGGTGCTGCGATCGGTGCTCGATCCACTCGGCGAGACCGAAGGGCCGGACGTGTCGGCTCTGCGGCTGGCGCGGACCCTGAAGCGGATCCGGCCGGAGCTCGACATCTACCTGCTCTCCGACCGTCAGGTCGAGACCCTGGCCGGCGATCCGGCGGCGGATGCCGTGCGGCGCATCTTCTACGCCGTCGAGGAACTGCTCGAGCTGCACCTCGCCGTCCTCGAAGGCGTGCAGGACCGCTTCGAGACGCCATTCTTCGACAATCTGAAGAAATATGCCCGGCGGCCAATCGGGACGTTCCATGCGCTGCCGATCGCCCGCGGCAAGTCGGTGTTCAAGTCCGACTGGATCCGCGACATGGGCGAGTTCTACGGCCTCAACCTATTCCTGGCGGAAAGCAGCGCGACGACGGGCGGCCTCGACAGCCTGCTGGAGCCGACCGGCAACATCAAGCGCTCGCAGGAGATGGCGGCGCGCGCCTTCGGCGCCGACCACGTCTTCTTCGTGACCAACGGCACCTCGACCTCGAACAAGATGGCGGTGCAGGCGCTGCTCGCCCCGGGCGATATCGCGATCGTCGATCGCAACTGCCACAAGTCGCACCATTACGGCATGGTCCTCACCGGCGCGCAGCCCTATTACGTCGAAGCCTTCCCGATGACGGAATACTCGATGTATGGCGCGGTACCGCTGGCCACCATCAAGCGGGCGCTGCTGGCGCTCCGGGCCGAGGGGCGGCTTGACCGGCTGAAGCTGCTGGATCTGACCAACTGCACCTTCGACGGCCACATGTACAATGTCCGGCGGGTGATGGAGGAATGCCTCGCCATCAAGCCGGATCTCATCTTCCTGTGGGACGAGGCCTGGTCCGGCTTCGCCCGCTTCTCGCCCTTCCTGCGCCCGCGCACGGCGATGGGCGCGGCGGCGGATCTGGAGGACTGGCTGCGCGATCCTGACTCCATCGACGCCTATGAGAAGCAGCAAGCCGAGCTCGGTGACAGCCCCTCCGACGAGGCGTTGCTTACGGCGCATCTGATTCCGGATCCGCGCCAGGTCCGGCTGCGCGTCTACCAGACCAATTCCACGCACAAGTCGATGTCGGCGATCCGGCAGGGCTCGATGCTCTTGGTCAAGGATGTCGACTTCCACACCGTCGAGGCGCAGTTCCACGAGGCGGTGTTCACGCATGCCTCGACCAGCCCCAACCAGCAGCTGATCGCCAGCCTGGACGTCGCGCGCCGGCAGATGGAGCTCGAAGGCTACGGGCTGGTGATGAACGCTATCGAGATCGCGCTGAAGATCCGCCACGCGGTGAACTCGCATCCGCTGATTTCGAAATATTTCCGCGTGCTCGGAGCCCACGAGATGATCCCGGCCGAATACCGGCAATCCGGCTTCCAGGACTATCTCGCGCCGGGCTCGACCTGGGGAACGGCCCTCAAGGCGATGCGTGAGGACGAGTTCTATCTGGACCCGACGCGCATGACACTGGTCTGCGGCACCGCCGGCTTCGACGGCACGCAGTTCAAGGGGCTGCTGGCGAACGAGTACGACATCCAGCTCAACAAGACGTCGCGCAACAGCGTGTTGCTGCAGTCGAACATCAACAACACCCGCAGCGACATCGCCCATCTCGTCCGCGTCCTGGTCGAGATCTGCCACGGCATCGAGAAGCGCCTGGCCGATGGCGGCGAGGAAGTGCGGACAGCCTTCGCGGCGCGGGTCAAGTCGCTGATGACCGACGTGCCCGATCTCCCCAACTTCAGCCATTTCCACGAGATCTATCGCGGCGACGCCGGCCGGGACACGCCGGAGGGCGACATTCGCTCCGCCTTCTTCAATGCCTATGACGCCTCGGTCTGCGAGTATGTGCCGCTCAACGGCGCCGAGTGCGACAAGCGGCTGCGCGACGGGCCCGAGATGGTCTCCGCCAATTTCGTCATTCCCTATCCGCCTGGCTTCCCGATCATGGTGCCGGGCCAGGTGCTGACGCAGGAGACGATCGACTTCATGCGCAAGCTCGATGTGAAGGAGATCCACGGCTACGAGAAGGCCAGGGGACTGAAGCTGGTCAAGCCCGACGCCGTCGCAGCCAAGGCGAAGCGCTGAACGGCTGCGGGAAGGAACGTGCCGCTCCCTGCAGGGCGCCGGCGCGGTCGTCTGGGCTCAGCAAGTGGGGAGGGGGCCGATCATGGTCTGGCTCGAGCAGTTCCTGGTCAAATATCCCGAACTCGCCGTGTTCCTGGCGATCAGCCTCGGCTACTGGATCGGCGCGATCAAGATCGGCGGCTTCGGCCTCGGGCCGGTCACAGGCTCGCTCTTCGCCGGCATCCTGATCGGCCAGTTCGCCGAAGTGCCGATCTCCGGCATGGCGAAATCGCTGCTGTTCCTCCTGTTCCTGTTCGGCATCGGCTACTCGGTCGGGCCGCAGTTCCTGCAGGCGCTGAAGCGGGACGGCATGAAGCCCGTCGCGCTGGCCGTCGTTGTCTGCGTGACGGGTCTGCTGACGGCGATCGTCGTCGCCAAGATCCTCGGCCTCGATCCGGGCTTCGCCGCCGGCCTGGTTTCCGGGGCGCTGACCGAAAGCCCGGCCATGGGCACGGCCACCGAAGCCATCAATGCGCTGCCTCTGCCGGAACTCGAACGGGCCCGCCTGGTGGCGCATATCGCGGTCGCCGATGCGGTCTGCTACATCTTCGGCGCCGTCGGCGTCATCCTGTTCTGCAGCGTCGTCGGGCCCAAGCTGCTCGGCGTCGACCTCACTGCCGAATCGCTCAAGCTTGAGCAGGAGCTGGGTATCAAGCGGACGCCCGCGGGCGTCAGCTCGGCCTGGCACCGGTTCGAGCTGCGCGCTTACCGGATCGCGGAGAATGCTCCGATCGTCGGCCTATCGATGACGGAAGCCGAGGCAAAATATCCGCAACACCGGCTGTTCATCCAGCGCGTACGGCGGCGGGGCGCCATCCTCGAGGCCTCGCCGGAACTGCGGATCGAGGCGGGCGACGTCATTGCCGTGTCAGGCCGGCGCGAGACGCTGGTCGACGTGCTCGATCCGCGCGCCGACGAGGTCGAGGACCGCGAACTGCTCGACATTCCGGTTGCCGCGGCGGAAGTGCTTCTGACGCGTCCCGAGCTCGCCGGTCGCGGCCTTGACGAAGTCTCCCGCGAGGACTGGGCGAGGAGCCTGTATCTCGCCAGCCTCACGCGCGGCGGCCAGGAAATTCCGCTCGGGCCGAAGGTCACGCTGGAGCGGGGCGACATCCTGCAGCTGATCGGACCGGCGCCGGTCGTGGCGCAGGCTGCCAAGCAGATCGGCGTCACCATTGCCCCGACGACGGCGACCGATTTCTTCGTGCTCGGCCTGGCGATCTTTCTCGGTGGCCTCGTCGGCGTTCTCGTCACCTTTCCGATCGGCGATATCCGGGTGTCGCTCAGCACCAGCGTGGGCACGCTGATCGCCGGACTGGTCGTCGGCCACCTGCGCACGCGCTTCCCTCTGTTCGGCCGCATACCCGATGCGGCGGTGTCATTGATGACCGCGCTCGGTCTGGCCGCCTTCGTCGCGATGACCGGGCTGCATGCCGGGCCGGTCTTCGCCTCCGCCATCGCCGAAGCCGGTGTCGGCCTGCTGTTCGGCGGCATGGTCGTCACCCTGATGCCGCTGATCGTCGGGCTCTATGCCGGACGCTATCTACTTCGGATGAACCCCATCCTGCTGCTCGGCGGACTCGCCGGAGCCCAGACCATGACGGCGGGCATGGCGGCGATCCAGGATCGGTCCGGCAGTCCGGTCGCGGTGCTCGGCTATACGCCGGCGGTGCCGATCGGTCACATCCTGCTGACGACATGGGGGACGGTGATCGTGGGCATAATGGCCGGCTGAGCCGAGGGACGGATGTGTCCAGGTTCGGGCCAGGCTCGGGTCTGTCGTCAGGATCCCAGCGAGGCCGCGAAACACAGGAAAGGGTCGTTCGGTGCGCGTGGAACCAGGCATCAAGCTCGAACTGCGGCAGACGCGACATGTGAGACTCGTTTTCCTGCTCGCGCTTTGGCATCAGCTCCTCGTTCTGTGGCCCATCCTGTCCGGTGTTCTCCTGGTCATGGCCGGGTCGGGCTTTGTCGTCGGCCGCCTGGAAGGCTGGAGCTTGGGTGAATCGATGTATTTCACCTTCGTCACCGGCCTGACCATCGGCTACGGCGATTTTGCGCCGCAGCACTTCACGACGCGGGTTCTGGCCGTGCTGATCGGCTTTTGCGGAATTGTGCTGACCGGTCTCGTCGCGGCTGTCAGCGTCCAGGCGCTGCGAGCGACGGAGGCGCAACGTCCCGAGCCCAAATAGGCGCGCCGTCTTTGGCGGCGGCCAGCCGGGAACGCGGATGGATGGATGAGCCGTGACGCAGCCGCTTGCCGCCTTCGGGCGGGGCTGCCCCCGGGAACAGGAGGCGACAGATCGCAGCCATGACCCTTCTACTCAAGGAAATCCGCGCCAATCCTGTCCTCTGGCTGCTTCTCTTCGTGCCGGTGGTGCTTGTCGCCCAAAGACTGCGGCCGGAAGCGCATACGCTGCTCTTTCTTCTCTCTGTCCTCGCCATCGTGCCGCTGGCGACGCTGCTGAGCTCGGCGACCGAGTCGGTGGCGGCCAAGACGGGCGACGCCGTCGGGGGGCTGCTCAATGCCACGCTCGGCAATCTGACCGAACTGATCATCGCGCTCGCCGCGCTGAGCGCCGGGCAATACACGCTGGTGAAGGCGTCGATCGCCGGCGCCATCGTTGCCAATTCGCTCTTCATGCTCGGCGCGTCGTTTCTTCTCGGCGGTCTCAAATACCATACGCAGGTTTTCAACCGGGAAAGCGCGCGCCTCCAGACCGGCCTGCTGTTCCTGGCGGCCATCGCGATCATGACCCCTTCCGCGATTGTCGACGCTCAAGGCTCCTCGACGGCCTTCATCCAGCAATTGAGCATCGCTCTTTCGGTTCTGCTGATCGGAACCTACGCGTTGGGGCTGTTGTTCTCGCTCTGGACCCACCGCGAATTGTTCGGCGGCGCGCCGCATCACGAGGCTGGAGAGGAGACATGGCCGGTCGGCTTGGCCCTGGCTGTGCTGGCCGGCGTGACCGTGCTGGTGGCGCTGACCAGCGAGATCTTCGTCGAGTCGGTTCAGGAGGCGGCCAAGACGTTCGGCATGTCGCCCGCCTTCGTCGGCTTCATCGTCGTCGCGCTGGTCGGAGGCGCCGCCGAGATGGCCTCCGCCTTCTCCGGCGCGCGCAAGGACCGGCTGGATCTCAGCGTCGGCATCGCGCTGGGCAGTGCTGCCCAGATCGCGCTCTTTGTGGCGCCGGTCCTCGTCTTGCTGAGCTATGTCATCGGCCCGACGCCGATGGATCTGCGGTTCTGGCGCGGGGCGGTGATCATGGTGTTTGTGGCGACGATAACCGCATTTCTGATCACCAGCACCGGCCGCTCTGCGTGGTTCGTCGGCGTGTTCATCCTGATGGTCTATCTGGTCTTCGCCATGACGCTGTATCTGCTGCCGCCCGATATGCAGTGAGGCCGTTGGCAGGAATCATGAAAGGCGCGCGGGGTGCCGCGCGCCTTCGGCAACATCGCCCGTCCGGATCAGGGCTTCGGGAATTCCAGCGCCGGCGCGGCCGCTGCCGGCTTCAGCGGCGCGGTCACCGTCTGCTTGGCGTCGAGGTCGAAGCTCATCAGATCGATGCTGCGCAGGACCTGGTCGTCATAGGTCTTGACGTAATAGACCCGGTTCTTGAGATCGGCGATCGCCGACCACTGGGTGTACTCGAGCTGCTCGGTGGCCTTGTCCGTGCCTTCGCGGATCCAGCCGCGCGGAATGTCGAAATTGTTCAGCACATGCTCGGCGAGGCGCACGCTCTCGATGCCGCTCGGCTTGCGTTCGGCCGAGATCGAGTAGCCGAGCGCCCGGACGAAGCGGGACGGCGGCGTCGGATCGCCCGGGATGCCGAGCAGGCCGGAGCCCTGGCCGAGCGGTTGGATCTTCTGGCCCTCGAGCTCCAGCGCGGGCGCGTTGAAGGGCGAAATCTTCACGTAGTTGCTGAGATTGATCTGATGCCAGTCGAAGGGCGGCGAATTGGTCATGACGCCGAGCGGGTTGTCATAGACCTTGAGCGTGCCGTCCATCGGCTCGATCACCAGCGACGCGCCGGACGGGTCGTGCAGCGTGTAGTGGACCGGCGGCACGATCTTCATGTCCGACTGCACCACCTCGACGATGGCAATCTCGGACAGCGCCGCCTTGACCTCGGCGACGGTGGCGAAGCTGGTCAGCGCCCAGGTCAGCACGTCCCACGGTGCCAGCGACTTCGCCGGATCCGACTTGGCCGGGTCGGCGTAGCCGGCGAAGCCGGGGAAATAGAGGATGCCGCCGGTGAGGCCCTTCTCGTTCATGCCGTCGACAAGGGCGGTGATGCCCATCGCGTTGAGGCCGACGGCGCCATACTTGCTGGTCCAGGTCATGGCAGGCGTGTTGTCGGGGCCGGTCGAGGTGAGCGTGAAGCCGCGCGGGATCACCATGGCGCTCGATTCCATCGGCATGGCGAATTCCATGGTCCGGGCGTAGACGGCGCTGTCGTCGGTCGTGCGGATCAGGAAGCTGGTGCAGGCCAGCGCCGTCTGCGTCGTCAGCAGCGAGGCCGCGATCGCCGCCGTCGCGGCGGTTCGTGCCGTCTTGCGCCAGAATCGTCCAAGAATTCGTTCTCTGAACCGCATGATTTCCCTAGCCCCGATTCCAATTGCAGGAATTACGGGTTCCACTTAAGGGCGAAAAGACGCTTGGTTCAAGGAATTTGGCCTGCCGCTTCTGGTCGTTGCGGCACAATTCGATTGGATGGCTACCGTGCTGTTTCGCCGGTTCAGCCAATACTGTCCGATAATCTCAAGTGGAGGAAGCTTCGTCGCGCCAGTCGAGACCGCGCCACCGAAGTAGCTCCGGCGGCGCGATGGAGTCGGGCTTCCGTCGGATCGGAACGGTGGTGTTCGCTGCCTCAGCGAACCGACGAATAGGCGGTCGGCTGCAGCAGCGAGCTGGCGACATTGGCGACGATCAGGCCATCCTTCTCGCTGTCGGCGCGGGCGCTGATCCAGTTCGGATCCGCCAGAAAGGCGTTCCAGCGGGCTTCGCGCTCGGCCAGGTTTTCCCAGGCCAGCATGTAGGTCAGATCATTGCTGGCCGGGCCGATCAGCGTGGTCCAGAAGCCGGCCTGCCGGATGCCGTGCTTTTCCCAGAGGGCGAGGGTGTGGTTCTGGAAGCGCTTCTGCAGCGCCGGCATGCGGCCGGGCAGGCAAGTATAGACGCGCAGTTCGTAGATCATTCGCTTCACTCCGGCATTTTCGCTGAGGATCGACGCGGCTTGGTCGCGGGCAAAACTGAAGCCGAGTCGATCGGCCGAGGCAAGGCCCGTTCATCGTGGATCCGGCCCGGCGAGGTGCTTTCCTGGCCTGATCATCGTCAATGGCAGCTACATGACGCAACGGAACTATGCTAGGCTGGTATATGGAGCACGCCGTTCGGGGCACCGGGCCCGGCGGAACGGGCGCGACGCTCCTGGGAGGCTTCGATGATTTCACGGGGCTTTGTGGTGATTCTGGCTCTTCTCGCCGCGCCGGCGGCGGCCCATGCGGATGGCGACGCGGCGGCCGGCCAGAAGGTGTTTCTGAAGTGCAAGGCTTGTCACCAGATCGGTGAGAACGCCAAGAACGCCGTCGGTCCTGAACTGAACGGCCTGTTCGGCCGTCATTCGGGCTCGGTCGAGGGCTATAAATATTCGGACGCCAACAAGAACTCCGGCATCGTCTGGGACGAGACGGTGTTCCGCGAATATATCCGCAACCCGAAGGCCAAGGTCCCGGGCACGAAGATGAGTTTTCCCGGTCTGAAGGACGACAAGGACATCGACAACATCGTGGCCTACCTGAAGCAGTTCGGCCCGGACGGCAAGAAAATGTGAGACGGCTTCGCGATCGCGCTCCACCGCGGCCGGCGCCGCCGGATATTTTTTCGGGCGACGACCCGGTCGCTTGGATCGGGCGGGGATGAGGTCTACAGTGACGGAAGCAGAAAAAGGATGGTCGCGGGCGCAACCGGCGTATCCGCGACAGTAAGCATAGCCACTTCATTCGTGTCCACTGCCGCAAGACGGGTTGTCTCCTGGCTGGGATGAATAAGGGATGCTCATCGCAATTATCCTTGCTCTGGTCGTCGTCGGCTCGGTGCTTTTCCACGTTCTGAGCCCGTGGTGGTTCACGCCGATTGCTTCGAACTGGCGCTATATCGACGACACCATCAGTTTCACCTTCTGGATAACCGGCGTCGTCTTCGCCGTCGTCGTGCTGTTCCTGGCCTATTGCGTCTGGCGGTTCCGGCACCAGCCGGGGCGCCGCGCCGCTTATGAGCCGGAGAACAAGCGGCTCGAGACCTGGCTCGCCATCGTGACCGGCATCGGCGTCGCCGCCATGCTGGCGCCGGGGCTCGTCGTCTGGGGCCAGTTCATCACCGTGCCGGCGGGCGCGTCGGCGATCGAGGTCGTCGGCCAGCAATGGCAATGGGCCTACCGGCTGCCCGGCAAGGACGGGCAGCTCGGCACCGCGGATACGCGCGCCGTCACGGCCGAGAACCCGCTCGGCGTCAATCCGGACGATCCGAAGAGCCTGGACGACGTGATCGTCCAGGGTGGCGAGTTGCATTTGCCGGTCGGCAAGCCGGTGGCGCTGCTGCTGCGGTCTATCGACGCCCTGCATAATTTCTACGTGCCGGAGTTCCGGGCGAAGATGGACATGCTGCCCGGCTCCGTCACCTATTACTGGGTGACGCCGACCCGAACCGGCACGTTCGAGGCGCTCTGCGCCGAACTCTGCGGCGTCGGCCACCCCTATATGCGCGGCACGGTCATCGTCGACACGGAGACCGATTATCAGGCCTGGCTCGACCAGCAGCAGACCTTCGAGCAGATGCTGGCGCCGGCGACGACGAGCGCGCTGGAATAGGGCATCCGGCGCGGGGGCAT
Organism: Kaistia granuli DSM 23481; assembly: GCF_000380505.1. Taxonomy (GTDB): domain Bacteria; phylum Pseudomonadota; class Alphaproteobacteria; order Rhizobiales; family Kaistiaceae; genus Kaistia; species Kaistia granuli. Next base: position 457,569 of record NZ_AQYH01000007.1, read on the forward strand.
GAAGACGGAGCATGACGACGGGGCGGCGACTTTGGACGCGCCTCTCCGGAAACAGGGCGGGGGCATGGGCTCTCGAAGGCAGCGAGGTGACGCCGGATGGTCGATCTTACGCATGGCGCAGACGGACATGCCGCGCCGGGGCATGATGAGGAGCTGGAGCTCTATCACCCGACCAACTGGGTGACGAAATACGTCTTTTCGCAGGATGCCAAGGTCATCGCCATCCAGTACGGGCTGACGGCCACGGCGATCGGGCTGGTGGCGCTGGTGCTGTCCTGGCTGATGCGGATCCAGCTGGCCTATCCGGGCCTGCTGGCCTTCATCGATGCCGACCACTACTACCAGTTCATCACCATGCACGGCATGATCATGGTGGTCTATCTGCTGACCGCGATCTTCCTCGGCGGCTTCGGCAATTACCTGATCCCGCTGATGCTGGGCGCGCGGGACATGATGTTCCCGTATCTCAACATGCTCTCCTACTGGATCTACCTGCTCGCCGTGCTCGTGCTGGCGGCGGGCTTCTTCGTGCCCGGCGGGCCGACCGGCGCCGGATGGACGCTCTATCCGCCACAGGCGATCCTCGCCAACACGCCCGGCCAGCAATGGGGCATCATCATCATGCTGGTGTCGCTGATGCTGTTCATCATCGGCTTTACCATGGGCGGCCTCAACTATGTCGTCACCGTGCTGCAGGGCCGGACGAAGGGCATGACGCTGATGCGCATGCCGTTGACGATCTGGGGCATCTTCACCGCCACCGTGATGGCGCTGCTGGCCTTCCCGGCGCTTTTCGTCGGGGCGTTGATGATGTTATTCGATCGCCTGCTCGGCACCAGCTTCTTCATGCCGTCGATCGTCGCCATGGGCGAGCAGCTGCCGACCGGCGGCGGCAGTCCGATCCTGTTCCAGCACCTGTTCTGGTTCTTCGGCCACCCCGAGGTCTACATCGTGGCCCTGCCGGCCTTCGGCATCGTCTCCGACCTGATCAGCACGCATGCGCGCAAGAACATCTTCGGCTACCGGATGATGGTGTGGGCGATCGTCGTCATCGGGGCGCTCTCCTTCGTCGTCTGGGCGCACCACATGTATGTCAGTGGCATGAATCCCGGCTTCGGCTTCTTCTTCGCCACGACGACCCTGATCATCGCGGTGCCGACCGCGCTCAAGGTCTACAACTGGGTGCTGACGCTCTGGCGTGGCGACATCCATTTCACCGTGCCGATGCTGTTCGCGCTCGGCTTCATCGTCACCTTCGTCAATGGCGGGCTGACGGGCCTGTTCCTCGGCAATGTCGTCGTCGACGTTCCGCTTTCCGACACCCTGTTCGTCGTCGCGCATTTCCACATGGTCATGGGCGTCGCGCCGATCCTGGTGATCTTCGGCGCGATCTATCACTGGTATCCGAAGATCACCGGCCGCATGCTCGATGCGACGCTCGGCAAGATCCACTTCTGGGTGACCTTCCTCGGCGCCTATGCGGTGTTCTTCCCGATGCACTATCTCGGGCTGCTCGGCATGCCGCGGCGCTATTTCGAAATGGGAGAAACCGCCTTCGTGCCGCCCTCGGCGCATACGCTGAACGAGTTCATGACCATCGCCGCGCTCGTCGTCGGCGCGGCGCAGATGCTGTTCCTGTTCAACCTGGCCTGGAGCCTGCGGCACGGCAAGGAGGCCGGCGGCAATCCCTGGCGGGCGACGACACTCGAATGGCAGACGCCGGAGACCCCGCCGGCGCATGGCAATTGGGGCCCGGAACTGCCGGTCGTCTATCGCTGGGCCTATGACTACAGCGTGCCGGGGGCCGACAGGGACTTCCTGCCCCAGAATGATCCCTGGCCCGGCGAACCGGCCCCGGCCCCGGACACGGCAGTGGCGGAGGGCGCGCGGTGAGCGTCATCCTGATCTTCCTGCTGGCGATCGTGGCGGTCATGCTCTGGTGGCTGTGGCGGCAGGGGCTGTTCTCGAAGCCCTGGCTCGAGGTTGGCGTCGTCGGCGGCATGGCGGCACCGGCTCCGTCGCCGTCGCAGGTGGCGCGGATCGGGCTACTGGTGTTCCTCGTTGTGGTCGGGTCGCTGTTCGCGCTGACCGTCAGTGCCTATCTGATGCGATCGGCGCTGGTTGACTGGCGGGCGCCGCCGCTGCCCGGCATCCTGTTCGCCAATACCTTCGCGCTGCTGGTCAGCAGCCTGGCGCTGCAGACGGCCAAGGTCGGCGCCCGGCGCGGCGATCTCGACAGCGTGCGGACGGGGCTGCTCGCCGGTGGGTTCACGGCGCTGGTGTTTCTTGGCGGCCAGCTGTTCGCCTGGCGGCAGCTGAACGCCGAGGGCTACTATCTCGCCAGCAATCCCGCCAACGCCTTCTTCTACCTGCTGACGGCGCTGCATGGCGTGCATGTCGCGGGCGGCCTGGTGGGGCTCGGGCGGGTGACGCGGAAGATGCTGCGCGGCGCGGGCGTGGCCGAGCTGCGGCTCGGCGTCGATCTCTGCGCCACCTATTGGCACGTGCTGCTGCTGATCTGGCTGGTCCTGCTCGGGCTGCTCACCGGCCGGATCGGCGAATTCGTCGCCATTTGCCGTCAGCTGCTGACATAGGAGGCGGGATTGGTGGAGCATCTGGCCGATGATCGGGTGATGCAAGGGCACACGGCACCGCCGAAAATGTCGGGCTGGCGCGGCTTCGTCGCCGACTGGGCTTCCGACCAGGGCGCCTTCAAGGGCGTCTCCTGGGGCAAGGCGATGATGTGGGTGTTCCTGCTTTCCGACACCTTCGTGTTCGGCTGCTTCCTCGTCGCCTACATGACGGCGCGGATGTCGACGGTGGTGCCATGGCCCAATCCGAGCGAGGTGTTCGCGCTCGAGATCGGCGGCACCAGCGTGCCGCTGATCCTGATCGCGATCATGACCTTCGTGCTGATTTCCAGCAGCGGCACGATGGCGCTCGCCGTGCATTACGGCTATCTGCGCGACCGCCGCAAGGCCGGCCTGTTGATGCTGCTGACGGCCTTTCTCGGCGCCTGTTTCGTCGGCATGCAGGCGTTTGAATGGACCAAGCTCATTCATGAAGGGGTGCGCCCTTGGGAGAACCCCTGGGGCGCGCCGCAATTCGGCTCGACCTTCTTCATGATCACCGGCTTCCACGGCACCCATGTCACCTTCGGCGTGATCTTCCTGATCATCATGGCGCGCAAGGTGCTGCGCGGCGATTTCGACGATGGTCGACGCGGCTTCTTCACCAGCCGCAAGGGGCGCTATGAATCCGTCGAGATCATGGGCCTGTACTGGCACTTCGTTGATCTGGTCTGGGTGTTCATCTTCGCCTTTTTCTACCTTTGGTAGGAGGTCCGAATGACCGATGCGACCGCGCATGCCGACACGCAGCACCACCCGATAAAACTCTATCTCGCCGTCTGGGGCTGGCTGTTCGTGCTCAGCGCCTGCTCCTATCTCGTCGATTACATTGGCGTGCAGGGCCTGCTGCGCTGGTCGCTGATCATCCTGTTCATGATGCTGAAGGCCGGGCTGATCGTCGCCTTCTTCATGCACATGAAGTGGGAGCGGCTGACGCTGATCTACGCCATCCTGCTGCCGCCGCTGCTCATCCTCGTCTTCGTCGGCATCATGATCTACGAGGCGAACTACACGCTGCTGACGCGGGTCGTCCATTTCGCCGGCGGAGCCTGACGATCGGCGCCCGCGAAGTCGGCAAAGGGCAGGGCGCCAGCCTGGAGACGGCAAGGCCCTGATGTTTCACGTGAACTGATCAGTCGGCCGCAGCGCCCGGCCGGCGGCGGATGGCGCCGCGGGCCCGCAGGCGCGCCCGCTTCTTGGCGTCGCGCGCGTTCTGCCGGTTGACCAGCAGATTGAGCGTCTCGTTGATGCGCGCCTGCCAGTCGCCGCCATCGGTCTTGAAATAGTCGATCACGCGCTCGCTCAGCGCGAGCGAGACCGTCACCAGCGTCATCCCGTCGGCCTTCGCGGAGCGCCGCCGCGCCGGCGATGCAACGGTGTGGTCGTCGCCCCCCGGGGCGTCGTCCTGCGCAGGCATGTCGGATGCGACCATGGTTCCCCCGGTGTCGAAGTTCGCTCTTCTACACCAGAGATTCCGTTACGTCATCATCCGCGCAGTGATCGGGATCACAGGTCGAACAAGCGGCTCAATAGAGCGCCTGCGCGATGTCGGCGATCAAGTCGTCCGCCGCCTCGATGCCGGCCGAAAAACGCACCAGCCCGTCGGAAATGCCGAGCGCCTCGCGCTGGGCGAGCGGGATCGAGGCATGGGTCATGGTGGCGGGATGCTCGATCAGGCTCTCGACGCCGCCGAGGCTCTCCGCCAGCGTGAAAAGCCGCACGCGCTCGAGGAAGCGCTTGGTGCCGGCGAGGTCGCGGTCGAACTCGACGCTGATCATGCCGCCATAGGCATGCATCTGTCGCCTGGCGATGGCGTGCTGCGGATGGCTCTCCAGCCCCGGATAGATCACCCGCTTCACGTCCGGCCGCGCTTCCAGCCACTGGGCGATGGCGAGGCCGTTCTCCGAGTGCCGCTGCATGCGCAGCGCCAGCGTCTTGAGGCCGCGCAGCGCCAGGAAGCTGTCGAACGGGCCGGAGATGGCGCCGACCGCGTTCTGCAGGAAGCGGATCTGGTCGACGATCGCCTGGCTGGAGCCGACGACGACGGTGCCGCCGATCATGTCGGAATGGCCGTTCAGATATTTGGTCGTCGAATGCACGACGATGTCGATGCCGAACTCCAGCGGCCGCTGGATATAGGGGCTGGCGAAGGTATTGTCGGCGACCGTGATCAGGCCGCGCCGCTTGGCAAGCGCTGCCACCGCCTCGAGGTCGATGATGCGCAGGAGCGGGTTGGTCGGCGTCTCGACCCAGAGCAGTTTCGTCTCGGGGCGGATCGCCGCCTCGACGGCGGCGAGGTCGGTGAAGTCGACGAAGGTGACGTCGAGGTTTGCCGTGCGCTTGCGCACCTTGTCGAGCAGGCGGAACGTGCCGCCATAGAGATCGTCGGTGGCGATGATGTGGTCGCCGGCGGAGAGCAGTTCCAGCGTCGTCGCGATGGCAGCCAGGCCCGAGGCGAAGGCGAAGCCGGCCGTGCCGCTTTCGAGATCGGCGATGGCGCGCTCGAAGGCGAAGCGCGTCGGGTTCTGCGAGCGGCCATATTCGAAGCCCTTGTGAACGCCGGGGCTTTCCTGGGCATAGGTGGAGGTGGCGTAGATCGGCACCATGACCGCGCCGGTCAGCGGGTCGTGGCTCTGGCCGCCGTGGATGGTTCGTGTCTCGAACGCAAGGCGGTTCGTCTTCTCGGGCTTGTTCAAGTCGCCAACCTCTCGTGATTGATCAAATCCATGCGGGTAATCAGCCCGACAAATTCATCGCCGTCCATGACGATCGCCACTTCGTCGCGTTCGAATACCGGCAGCAGCGCATCGATCGGCTCGGCCGCCTGCAGCGTGTTGAGGGTTGTCACCATGGTGTCGCGCACCGAGGCGCTGAAATCGCCACGCCCCTCATGGCCGAGCCGGCGCAGGCCGCTCAGCACGTCGCTCTCGTCGAGCAGGCCGATCAGATTGCCCTGCTCGATCACCGGCAGTTGCGAGACGTCGGCCGAGCGCATGCGGGCATAGGCGGTCGACAGCGTGTCGTCGGGGGCGACGGTGACGGTGGCGCCATCGGCATAGGTACGGGCGACAAGGTCGCGCAGATTGCCGTGGCGGATCCGTTCGATCAGGCCCTGCTCGGCGACCCAGACGTCGTTGAAGACCTTGGAGAGGTATTTGTTGCCGCTGTCGCAGACGAGCGTGACGACGTTCTGCGGCGTCGTCTGCTCGCGGCAATAGCGCAGCGCCGCCGCCAGCAGCGTGCCGGAGGAGGAGCCGGCGAGGATGCCTTCCTGCGCAAGCAGGGCCCGCGCCGCCGCCACGCTTTCGCGGTCGGAGATCGTGTAGGCGCGCGAGACAAGCGACAGGTCGGCATTCGGCGGCACGAAGTCCTCGCCGATGCCCTCGACGGCCCAACTGCCCGGCTCGATCGTCTCGCCGGTGTTGACCAGCGGCGCCAGAATCGAGCCCTTCGGGTCGGCCAGCACCATCTGCGTCGTCGGCGAGACGCTGCGGAAATAGCGGCCGATGCCAGTCAGCGTGCCGCCGGAGCCGACACCGACGACGATGGCGTCGACCTTGCCGTCCATCTGCTCGAAGATTTCCGGTCCTGTCGTCGTCTCGTGTGCCTGCGGATTGGCCGGATTGGCGAACTGGTTGACGAAGAAGCCCCCCGTTTCCTCGGCGATGCGGGCGCCCATGTCCTGGTAATAGTCGGGATGGCCCTTGCCGACATCGGAGCGGGTGGTGCGGACATCGGCGCCGATGGCGCGCAGATGCTGCACCTTCTCGCGCGACATCTTGTCGGGGACGACGAGGATCAGATGATAGCCCTTCGGCAGAGCCACCTGGGCGAGGCCGAGGCCGGTATTGCCGGCCGTCGCCTCGACGATCGTGCCACCGGGCTTCAGGCGACCGTCCGCCTCGGCGGCGCGGATCATCGAGAGCGCGATGCGGTCCTTGATCGAGCCGCCGGGATTTTGGCTTTCCAGCTTGACGAACAGCCGGCAGGGGCCGGTGTCGAAGGTCGTCAGTTCGACGATCGGCGTCCGGCCGATCAGATCGAGGCTGGAGCGGACGGGGCGGGGCAGGGGAAGCGGGGACGAAACGGCTCGATCGGTCATGAGTGCCTCCACACGGCGCAGTCGCAGCGGTGCACAGGATGTGGCGTCTGCGCCGGGATCGGCAAGCCCGGGCGTTCCGGCATAGCTGCGATGCGCGCAAAATCATGCCTTTCCGCCAGGTCGCGGATCTGACAGCGCCAGCGGCTGGCACTCCGGAAACCCGCGGATATGCTGGGCGGGCGAGCGTCGGCGCCGCGCTCACCGAATTGGCGGCTTGCCGAGCGAGAAAAGTCATTATAACGTCCTTACGTCATAATCTAAAAGGCGGCCGAACACCGTCGGACCGTCGGTTACAAAAATACGGAGGGGTACCGTGACGATCAGACCGTTGATGGGCTTGTTTCTGGGTTCCGCCATGGCCGCTTTCACGAGCGTCGCCAGTTTGAACGTGGCTTGGGCGGAGGACGTAACCGTATCGTTCCTGACGCACTGGCCGCCGGAGACGGTCGCCAAGCTGGAAGCCGCCGCCGCCACCTACGCCAAAGACCATCCGGGCGTGAAGGTCGAGGTGCGCGCCGTGCCGTTCGGCGACCTGCTGACGACGCTGCGCTCGCAGGCCGGCCAGGCCGGCGGCCCGACGATCGCCGGCATCTATGATCTCTGGCTGCCGGAGCTGGCGCGCGACAAGCTCGTCAACGCCGCGCCGGAAGCGAACGCCGCCGACGTCACCACCAACTGGCCGAAGGGCGTCGCGACCGCCGCCAGCGTCGGCGGCACGGTCTATGGCTATCCCAACGAGATCGACGTCTACGCGCTCAACTACAACAAGAAGCTGTTCGAGGAAGCCGGCATCAAGGAAGCGCCGAAGACCTGGGATGAATTCTACGCCGCGGCCGAGAAGCTGACCAACAAGGACAAGGGCCAGCAGGGCTTCGGCATGATCAATTCCTGGGCGGCGGGTGTCGTCCATCCCTTCGCCTCGCTGCTCGCCTCGAATGGCGGCGCGCTCGTGGTTGACGGCAAGCCGCAGCTCGACAGCGAGAACGCCAAGGCGACGTTCGAGCTCTACGAGAAGCTGATCAAGTCCGGCGCCTCGGTTGCCACCATGGGCACGGCCGACGCCAACACCACCGGTCCGTTCCTCGACAATTTCGTCTCCGGCAAGACCGGCATGATCATCATGGCGAACTGGTGGGAATCGGCGCTGAAGGCCGGCATGGGCGACCGCTTCGCTGACGTCGCCACCGCGCCGATCCCAGTCGGCCCGAAGGGCGACGGACCGCACTCGATCTCCTATTCCTGGATGACCGTCGTCTCCGATGGCGCCTCGGACGCCGAGAAGAAGGCAGCCTGGGACTTCCTCGGCTGGTTCAACGGCCCGACCTCGGGCGAGAACGGCGCCTCGGCCATGGGTGACCTGCTGCAGTCCATGGGCATCCTGCCGTCGCGCACCTCCGACGTCGCGGCCTTCGCCGAACGGCTGAAGACGCCGTTCCTCGCCGGCTATGTCGACGTGCTGTCGGAAGCCCGTCCGTTCCCGACCGTGCTCGGCGGCCAGGAATTCACGGAATCGCTGCAGAGCCATATCGAGGCGGTGCAGTTCGGCAAGGAGACGGCCGCAGAGGCCGCCGCCGCTGCCCAGGCTGATGCCGCCGCGATCCTGGAAAAGGCCGCGCAGTAAGGGGCCTCCGAACCGCTCGCCGTCATCCGGGCTTGGCCCGGGATCCATCCAGCCGACCGGCTTGGGACGCTGAATGGATTCCCGCCTCCGCGAGGAGGACGGAGGAGGGGTTCGCCCGCGCAAGCGGGAGAGGGGCGAGGGCCTTGCTTGCAGAGCCCGAGCCCCGACCGACGCCATTGAGAGACCCTCACCTCAACCCTCTCCCGTGACCGGGAGAGGGGAAGGTCGAGTCACGTCCGGCCTGCCATGAATAGAGAACACGCATACCGATGATTGGCCTTCGAAAATCGATCTTCGCCATGCTCGCGCCGAGCCTGAGCCTGATCGCCCTGTTCATCCTGGTGCCGATCGCGCTCACCATCTGGCTCGCCTTCACCAAATGGTCGGTGCAGACGCCGTTCTCGAGCGCCACCTTCATCGGCTTCGACAATTTCCGCGAGATTTTCGGGTCGACCTCCGTGGGGCGCGACTTCAAGGGCGCGATGATCAACACGGCGCTCTATTCGGCCATGTCGATCGCGCTGATCCTGCCGCTTTCCGTCGTCTTCGGCATGCTGATCCACCAGGCCGAACTGAAGGGCGCCAATATTCTCCGTACCATCCTGTTCGCCACCTACATGGTGCCGATGATCGCTGTGGCGCTGGTGTTTTCAAAACTCTATTCGCCGACCGAGGGGCCTTTCAACCAGATGCTGGCCTGGATCGGCATCGGGCCGCAGCCCTGGCTCTCCTCGCCCGATACGGCGCTGGTCTCTGTCGTGCTGCTCAATGTCTGGCAGCAGGTCGGCTATTTCACCATCCTGATCATCGCCGGCCTGACCCAGATCCCCCAGTCGATCTATGAGGCGGCGAAGATGGACGGCGCGCGCGGTCCGGCGCTGTTCGGCTTCATCACGCTGCCGCTGCTGAAGCGGACGCTGCTGTTTTCTGTTGTCATCGCCCTGATCAACGCCGTGCAGGTGTTCGAGCCGGTGGCGCTGATCACCCAGGGCGGCCCCGTCGGCTCGACCAATGTGCTGACCTACCATATCCGCCGCGTCGGCATCGAGCGGGCCCAGGGCGGGCTCGGCTCGGCCATGTCGGTGACGCTGCTTCTGGCGCTGGTCGTCACCGTCACCGCCGTCTTCGCCCTCGCACGCCGGGAGGAACGTCGATGAGCGCCCGCGGTCGTCTTCCCGCCGGCGCCGCCGCCTCGACCGGCTGGCGCGCCTTTCTCTATCTCCTGATGATCGCGATCGCCGTCGCCTCGGCCTTTCCGCTCGTCTGGATGGTCCTTTCCAGCCTGAAGACGCCGGCCGAGGCGATGCAGACGCCGCCGGTCTGGCTCCCCGCCACGCCGTCGCTCGACGCCTATCAGAAGGTCAATGAGCTGATCCGCGTCGGCCGCTCCTTCGCCAATTCGGCCCTGATCGCCGGCATCACCACGGCGGGCATCCTCGTCACCTCGCTGATGGCCGGCTACGCCTTCGCCAAATACCGCTTCCGCTACCGCGAGGTTCTGTTCGCCATCACCATCGCGACGATGTTCCTGCCGCCGATCGTGACGCTGATCCCGCTCTACCGGCTGGTCGGCTCGATCGGCCTCAATGCCAGCCTCGCCGGCGTCATCCTGCCCAATCTCGCCAACGCCTTCGGCATCTTCCTGATGCGCCAGTTCATCGCCGGCATGCCAGACGAACTGCTGGAGGCGGCGCGCCTCGACGGCGCCTCGGAGTTCCGCATCGTGTTCCAGATCGTCGCGCCGGCCGTGGCGCCGGCACTTGCCGCGCTGGCCCTGTTCGCCTTCGTCTATCACTGGAACAGCTATCTCTGGCCGCTGACGGTGCTGCAGGGCAATTCCGACAATTACCCGATCGTGATCAGCCTCTCGCGGCTGCTCTCCTACAACCGTTCCGCCGTCAATACGGGCTTGGTCATGGCCGGTGCGACGCTGGCCGTGTTGCCGCCGCTGATCCTGTTCGTATTCCTGCAGCGCTTCTTCGTCCGCACCATCACGGCGTCCGGAGTGACGGGGCAATGAGCACCATATCCCACGTCCTCGCCCTCGATCTCGGCGGCACCAGCCTGCGCGCCGGCTTCGCGCCCGCCGACGCGCCGGCCGAGCTCGGCACCGTCGAACGTTGCCCGGCGCCGGCAAACGCCGACGCGCTGCGGGAAAAGGTGCAGGCGCTGATCGCGGCGCATGGCGGGCCGCTCGCCGGCATCGGCATCACCATTCCGGGCCTGGTCGAGGGCACGGTCGCCCGCTGGGTACCGAACCTGCCGCATCTCGACGGCGTCGATCTTGGCGAACTGCTGGCGTCGGCCGGTGTGCCGGTCGCGGCCGGCAATGATGCGCAGATGGCGCTGCTCGCCGAGGCGAAGCTGGGCGCGGCAAAAGGCCTTGACGACGCCATCCTGCTGGCGATCGGCACCGGCATCGGTTCCTCCGTGCTGGCCGGCGGCCGTATCGTTCGCGGCAGCCGTGGTGGGGCCTGCTCCTTCGGCTGGGCCTCGGCCGACATGGCGGATCCCGGCGAGGATCGTTCCGGCTGGCTCGAACGGCAGGCGGCGGGCCGGGCGCTCGACCGGCTGGCGCGCGAGATCGGACTTGCCGACGGCGCCGCCCTGATCGACGCGGCGCGACGGGGCGACCGGGCGGCCAGCCTTGCCATCCATACCGCCGGCACGGCGCTCGGCACGGCATTGGCAGGCGCCGTGGCGCTGCTCGATCCGGCGGCTGTCCTGCTGGCGGGCGGCGTTTCCGAGGCGGTCGACGTGCTGGCGCCGCCGCTGCGTGCGTCGCTGGCGCGCAATCTGCCGCCGCATCTTCGATCCATCGACATCCGGCCGGGCCAGTTCGGCCCGCGCGCCGGCCTCGTTGGCGCAGCCTTGGCCGGGGCCCACGGGCCCGAATGGTGGAGGGTCCGATGACCGAAGGTCTGATTACATCCCTCGACCGGCGCCGGCCGGAGCCGCTCTGGCACCAGGCCGAGCGCGTCATCCGTTCGCATATCGAGGCGGGCGAATGGCCGGCCGGTTCGCAGATCCCGGCCGAGGACCGGCTGTGCGAACTGCTCGGCGTCAGCCGCATCACGGTTCGCCACGCGCTGCGCAATCTGGAGGCGCTCGGCCTGCTCCGGCGCGAGCATGGCCGCGGCACCTTCGTGCGCAGCGCCACCGTGGTGGCCGGCGCGCGCGGCCTGACCAGCTTCACCGACGAGATGGCGGCGCTCGGCCTCACCGTCGGTTCGCGCATGCTGGCGCAGGAGATCGTGCCGGCGAGCGTCCGCGTCGCCGCCGCGCTGGAGATCGAGGAGGGCGAGCCGGTCGCCATGGTCCGCCGCCTCCGCCTCGGCAATGGATCGCCGATTGGCGTGCAGACGGCGCATCTGCGGCTCGATCGCGTGCCCGGCCTGCTGGACGAGGACCTTTCCGGCAGCTCGCTCTATGCCCAGATCGAGCGCCGCTACGGCATCAAGCCGTTCGAGGCGACCGAGATCTATCGCGTCGGCGCCGTCGGGCCGGAGGATGCCGAACTGCTCGAGATCGAGGCGGGCAGTCCGGCCTTCATCGTCGAGCGCCTCGCCGTCGACCCGCGCGGGCCGTTCGAATTCACCCTCTCGATCATGCGGGGCGACCGCTACGAGATCCGCTCCACCCTGCGGATCTGACGCATCGCCTCGACCCACTTCCCACGGATCATCTCAAGGAGACCATGATGTCCGATTTCTACCTGCACCGCCTGATCAAGCTGATCGAGAAGGCCGGATCGGCCAATGACGCAGCCCTCAACGAGGCGGCCCAGCGCTTCTCCGAGTCGCTCGCCAAGGGCGGCCTGATCCACCTGTTCGGCTCGGGCCATTCGGTGCTGCCGACCCAGGAGGCCTTCCCGCGCTACGGCTCGTTCGTCGGCTTCAACCCGCTGACCGACCCGCGCGTCATGTGGCACAACGTGCTCGGCGCCGGCGGCGTACGCGAGCTGCTCTGGCTGGAGCGGATCGAGAACTACATCGACAAGTTCCTCGATCACCAGCCGCTGAACGCCGGCGATTCGATCATCATCTACTCGCATTCCGGCACCAACTCGGCCGGCATCGAGACGGCGCTCTACGCCAAGGCGCGCGGCCTGTTCGTCGTCGCCGTCACCTCGAAGGCGAACGACAAGCCGGCCAAGCACTCGTCGGGCAAGCGCCTGAAGGACGTCGCCGACGTCGTCATCGACACCAACTCGCCGGTCGAGGACGCCATCGTCCCGATCGAGGGCTGGAGCCGTCCGGTCTCGGGCTCGTCGACCGTGCTGGCGATGATCCTGACGCATGAGCTGATCGCGCGTACCGCCGACCAGCTGTCGAAGAAGGGCGTCGAGCTGCCGGTCTTCGCCTCGCCGACGATCGAGGGTGTCACGCTGCACGACACCGACGTGATCTACGGCATCTATCGCGAGAAGATGATCGAGGCGCAGCAGAAGCACCTCAAGACCTTCCAGGACAAGATGAAGGGCTGATCGGCCCTCGCACTCCGGGACCTAGAAACGCCGCGAACCGCTGGGTTCGCGGCGTTTCTTTTGAAGGTTGTGCGATCCCTGTTTGCCCAGGAACGGGCCCATAGGAGTGGCAGGTTGAGACCTTCGCCGCCCGGGCTGATACACGATCGGTTCAGTCGGGATTATTGACAGCGGCGCGAAGATTGGGAAATCTCGTGCCTGGCCGGCCCGAAGGGGCGGTGGCCGAGAAGCGATGGAGAGATGCCGGGCAGCCGCGCAAGCGGCGCAATTCGGGAGATACAGGATGACCTACGCCTTCGACTGGCCCCGCGATGCCGCGGTGGCGCCGACCGCCGCCAGGACTGTTACTCCGCTCGTCGTGTCCGACAGAGCCAATCCGGCCGAAACCGACTACCCGCCACATGGCCGGACCGGCGATGATCGCGACACCACATCGGATATCGTCTGGACACTGGCCTACTGGCCGTGGTTGTAAGCCTTCGAACCAGGGCCGGAGTCGCTCCGGCCCGCCATTCGAGGACGAGCGAGTATGAATGCCACGATCCGGACGCGATCGATCGGTGCGACGGCGACGGCGGGCCGCGACAGCCTGCCTGAAGTGACCAGCGAGACCGGTGGACGGCTGGCCGTGGTGACAAGGCCATCCGCCGAGGGCTTCAATCCCGTCGACCTGATGGCGGCCTCGCTGTCCTCCTGCATCGTGCTCAGCGTGCAGATCGCCGCGCGCGGCGAAGGCTGGCTGGCGGAGATCGACCAGGTGACGGCCCGGGTGATCCCCGAAAAGGCCGACGACGCCCCGTCGCGGGTGGCGCGCTTCGTCACCACAGTGACGATCGAAGGGCCGCTCGACGACGCGAAAAAGGCCCGGCTGGTCGAGGCGGCCGAGACGATCTGCACCGTCAGCAACACGCTGCGCGCCGGCGCCGAGATCGCCGCCGGCGGATCCGCCGCCCCCAGAGCGCGCCCGATTGACGATCCCGCCTCCGGGTGCGATGCCGTTGGGATAGCGCGGAGCGCGCCGACGGAGGGGTGAGGGACATGAGCGACGATCAGGGTTTGCTGCAGGAACTGCTCGATCAGGAGCGGCGCCTCGTCTTCGATCGGTTCGACAACGACACGGCGATCGAGCTCGGCACCCGCATTATCGAGCGGGCCCGGCGCGACGGGCTCTCGATCGTGGTCGAGATCGCCCGCGGCGAGCAGCGGCTCTATTACTGCGCGCTCGCCGGCACCTCTGCCGACAACGAGTTCTGGGTCGCCGGCAAGACGGCGGTCGTCCGTCGCTTCGGCCATTCTTCCTATTACATGGGCGAGCGGGCCCGCCAGCGCGGCGTCGACTTCGCGACGGCCCAGTCGGTCGACCCGAAGAAATACCTGCCGCATGGCGGATCCTTTCCGATCCTCGTCGCCAAGGTCGGCATGGTCGGCACGGCGACTGTCTCGGGCCTGCCACAGGCCGAGGACCACAAGCTGGTCGTGACGGTGATCGAGGAATATCTCGCCGAACTCGGCCTCGCCGAGGCCCGGCCCGAGGTCTGGACGGCGTAGGGGCTGCCACGACGCGGTTCCTCGGGGCCCATTCGATCGCGCTGCACCTTCACCTCGCCCTCAGGGATAGGTGAAGGTGGCGCGGAATTCCCGGGCGTTCAGACGAAGGTGGCGCGGTCGGGGTGCTCGCGCAGCAACGCCGCCTTCAGCTTCTCGATCGCCCGGCTTTCGATCTGCCGGACGCGCTCCTTCGAGATGCCGAGCGTCTCGCCGAGCGATTCCAGCGTCGCTCCTTCCTCGCGCAGGCGGCGCTCGCGCAGGATCCGCACCTCGCGATCGGACAGCGCGCTCATCGCCTCGTTCAGCCAGGTGACCCGGCGCTCGGTGTCGATCACGTCGCCGACCATCTGGTCGGGCAGCGGCATGTCGTCGACGAGGAAATCCTGCCGGTCCGACGTCGATGAATCCGTATCGTGGATCGGCGCGTTCAGCGAGGTGTCGGAGCCCGACAGCCGCGCATCCATCAGCGCCACATCGTTGGCGGAAACGCCGACAGCCACCGCGATCTGCTGGTAGATCTGCTGGTTCGGTATCGCGACCGAGCCCTGCGACAGCTTGGCGCGCAGACGGCGCAGATTGAAGAACAGCGCCTTCTGCGTCGAACTGGTGCCACCGCGCACGATCGACCAGTTGCGCAGGATGTAATCCTGGATCGAGGCGCGGATCCACCAGGTGGCATAGGTCGAGAAGCGAACCTCGCGCTCCGGCTCGAAGCGGGCGGCCGCCTCGAGGAGGCCGACATGGCCCTCCTGGATCAGGTCACTCATCGGCAGGCCGAAATGGCGGAAACGTGCCGCGAGCGCGATGACGAGGCGCATGTGGGACGCGGTCAGGCGATGGAGGGCGGCCTGATCCTTGACCTCGCGCCAGCGCACGGCGAGGTCATGTTCCTCGGTGCGCTCGAGATAAGGTGCCTGCATGGCGGCCTTGACGAATTGACGTCCGGAGATTGCCGACGTGCCCATCTCGACCACTCCTATGTTGAAGCCCCGTAGCGAGCTAAGGCTTCACCATACGATCCGGTTCCAAAAAGGGGCGACACATTGGTGTGATGCGTGCGGAGGCGCGCGTGAGCGGGCGCCGCGCTGTTGGCATCCGACACAAGAAAACGCCCGGCGGGTGCCGGGCGTTCCTTGGTATCTTCGAAGATCCGAAGCCGGGCGCTCAGCGCCGCGGGCTCAGGCTGCCTCGTCGTGCTTCTCGTCGTCGGCATCGACCTCGGCGACGACTTCCTCGTCGACCTTGCCGCCGCGCTTCGGGCTCTTGGCGAGGTTCTGCTCGATCTGGCGGACCGCTTCGGTCTCCGAGATCTCGCTGACCGCCGCGATTTCGCGCGACATGCGGTCGAGGGCCGCCTCATAGAGCTGACGCTCGCTGTAGGACTGCTCCGGCTGCGTGTCGGAACGGTAGAGATCGCGAACGACTTCCGAGATCTGAATCAGGTCGCCGGAGTTGATCTTCGCTTCATATTCCTGGGCCCGACGGCTCCACATGGTGCGCTTGACGCGGGCGCGGCCACGAATGGTCTCGAGCGCCTTCTTCACGGTGGTCGCGTCCGAAAGCTTGCGCATGCCGACCGTCGTCGCCTTCGCGACGGGTACGCGCAGTTTCATCTTGTCCTTCTCGAACGCGATCACGAAGAGCTCAAGCTTGATGCCGGCCACTTCCTGCTCTTCGATACCGACAATCTCACCGACGCCGTGCGCCGGATAGACGATATGCTCGCCGGTCTTGAAATCGGAACGCAGAGTGGTCTTCTTGAGGGTGGCCATACGCGTATTAACTCCGTTAAATTGGCGGGCCCGGCTCGCCAAGCCAAAGGCCGGATTTTGACGATTCCCCGTCTCATCCATGGCAAATGCGACTCCGACCCGGTTCCGGAGCAAACGCGCCCCGGAGGCGAACCGGTCGGGTCCGCTCATTCCGCTTGTCAGCCGATCAGGAAGACGCTTGTCACCAGCCAGGTGTCTCGCATGCGTGAACAACATCGTCGACGATCCTCCGCCGGCGCGCGCTTGTCGCGTCAGGGCGGTCTATCGCGTCAATGTTGAGGGTTGTTCACGAACGAAACACCAAAAAGGTGCGGTTACGCCGTAGGTGGTTACCGACTGTATTTGTATATATATCACAAAATACCCAAAAATCAAAGCATTGCCGTCGCTGCGCCGCGAGGGCGCTTCGCGTCGGCCGCCTGGATCGGGATCGGTAGGCGAATCGGAAGCCTTGTCAGTCGCCTTCGCCGGGGGCGGCGGAGAACTGCGTCTCGAGCTTGTTGGCCACCCCGTCGAAATCGGCGGCGTCGGCCGGCGGATCCTTGCGGACGGTGATGTTCGGCCATTTCTCGGCATATTCGGCGTTGAGCTTCAGCCACTTCTCGAGGCCCGGCTCGGTATCCGGCTTGATCGCCTCGGCCGGGCATTCCGGCTCGCAGACGCCGCAATCGATGCATTCATCCGGATGGATGACGAGCATGTTTTCGCCCTCGTAGAAGCAGTCCACGGGACACACTTCCACGCAATCCGTATATTTGCAGCGGATACAATTGTCGGTCACGACATAGGGCACGATCGTCTCCTCGGGCGGGCACGCTCCAAGCTCGCCGTCGCCGGATGGGTAAACGCTTTAGCGAGGCGGCGCAAGGATCGCGGATGCCGCACGGGGCGGTCCCGCCTGAACCTGTTTTCTCAATCTTCGTCGTCGGTTGGAAAATTCGATCCGTCGTCGGCGGATGTCCCGGAATGGAACGCATCCAGCACCCGGCGGTCGCGTTTCGTCGGCCGTGGACCGCCGCGCTGGAGCGGCGACGACGCCGGCGAAATCGGAGCCGGCGGCGTGATGTCCTCGTAGAGACGCTGCGCTTCCGGCGCCGGCCCCCGGCGCGTGCCGGGGTCCAGGATGCGGATCACCCGCACCTGGCGTTCGAAAGCGACCGTCAGGACGTCGCCGGGCCGCACGAGGCGGCTCGACGCGTCGATCTTGTCGCGGTTGACGCGGACCTTGCCGCCCGTCACCAGCTTCTGGGCGATCGAGCGGCTCTTGGCGAGGCGAGCAAACCAGAGCCATTTGTCGATACGCTGGCGTCCGGTCTCCTCGCTCATCGCTGCTCCGCGTTGGGTCCCAGACTAACTAGCCGCCGCGCTTCTTGGCTTCGAGGTCGGCCTTGAGGGCCGCCAGAGCCGCGAAGGGCGAGTTCGGATCGATCGGCCGTTCGCGCCGGGGCTCCTCGCGCCGCGGCGCCGCAGCCTGGCCTGGACGCTGATCGCCGCCCTTGTTGCGGTGATCGTTGCCGGGACGGTCGTTGCGACGGCCCTCGCGCTCGCCCTGCGGGCGGTCGCCATTGCCGCGCTCGGGACGCGGACCGCGCTGCTGCGGCCGGCCCTGGCGACGGCCGTCGCGCTCGCCGTCCTGCTGGCGGCCACGGCCTTCGCGACCTTCCGGCTTCGCTTCACCGGCAGCGCCTTCGGCCGGAGCCGACGCGTTGCTGTTCGGACGACGGTCACGGCGATGATCGCGCTGCTGCGGGCGACGGTCGAACCGGCCCGGACGCCAGACGTCGATCATTTCCGGCTCGGCCGGGGTCGCCGGCTCGGCGGCGGTCTCGGTCACGACCTCGGTCGCCGTCTCGGTCTCGGTCGTCTCGGCGACGGTCTCTGCCGTTGCTGCCGCTACCGTTTCCGTGGCTTCCACCTCTGCAACTTCGGTCTCGGCGGATTCGACGGCAGCTTCGGCCACGGCCGAATCAGCCTCGACAGCCGCCGCAACGTCGCTTTCGACGGCCGTCGCAACCTCCGCCTCGGCGGCGGCAGGCGCTTCGGCCTCGGTCACCGTTTCGACCGTCTCGGTCGTGACGGTTTCCGCCTTGGCGACCGGCGCTGCCTTCGGCGGCGCCGGGCGGCGATCGAGACGGTAACCGAGCGACTTCAGCACGCCGGCGAAATCCTCGCCGGAGCAGCCGAGCAGCGAGGTCATCGAAACGGTGATAGTGAAACCATTGCCGTCGACGGCGCCCTCGGGCGGCACGAGATTATCGGAAGTCGGCTTCCAGGCGATCAGCGGCCGGATGATGTCGGCCAGACGCTCGAGAATGTCGATGCGGACGGCGCGGTTGCCGGCGATGCGATAGCCGACGACGCGGTAGAGCGGCCGGGCGAAGGTCGGATCGACCGGCACGGTGGTGCGGCCGGTGGCGGAGAGCTGCGGCAGCTCGGCCAGGCCCGGCGCGTCGAGGCCGTGGTTCTTCAGCGCCCACAGCATGGCGTTGAGGGCGCTCGGCGCCGGCTTCAGCAGGGCCGGAACGTAGATGTGGTAGGCGCCGAAGCGCACGCCGAGCTTGCGCAGGCCCGAGCGGGCCTCCTGGTCCAGCGCCTTGATTTCCTCGGCGATCTCCGAGCGTTCGAGAACGCCCTGGCCCTCGACAATGCGGAAGGCGATGCCGCGCGCCGGCGCTGAAAGCTCGACGCCCGCCAGCAGTTCGAACAGCGGCTTCAGCAGCGTCTCGATATGGCTCTTCAGCCAGATGTCGACGCGGTCCTGCACACGTTCGCGCGCCGGACCGGTCAGGCCCTCATCGGCGAGCAGCACCAGGCGCGGCCGCAGCGCGTCGTCCGTCGAGACGATGCGGGCGACCGGCGCGCCGAGCCAGCGCAGCGTGCCGTCGGTCGAGAGCACGAATTCGGGATTGGGGGCGTTGCCGATCTTCTCGGCGCGGCGTTCGATCTCGCCGGCAAGCGCTTTCTGGGCTACGGCCCCGATCGCTTTGGCGTCCGGGCCGTCGGCCTGGGGATCTGGCGTGAAGCGGAAACCCTGCAGGCTTCCGACATGCTGTCCCTCGACCAGCACATCGCCGGAGGTCGTGATTTCTGCTTCGAGCATGGCGTTTTCTCTGAGCCGCTTCATCAGTACACTTGTGCGCCTGTCCACGAAACGCTGAGTCAGCCTTTCGTGCAGCGCATCGGAAAGTCGATCCTCTATAGCGCGCGTGCGCTCCTGCCAATGGCGAGGATCCTTAAGCCAGTTAGGCCGGTTTGCCGCAAAGGTCCATGTTCTTATGTGCGCAATGCGGTTGGCGAGCGTATCGATATCGCCATCCGTGCGATCTGCAAAGGCGACCTGACGCTGAAACCAGTCGTCCGGCACCGCGCCGTCGCGGGCGACGAAGGTGAAAATGTCACCGACGATCTCGGCATGATTGGCCGGGGCAATGCGGCGGTAGTCGGGCGTCTGGCAGATATCCCAGAGCAATTCGATGCGCTCGCGCCGGTTGGCGAGCGCCCGGATGCCCGGGTCGCGGCTGACGATTTCGAGCACGGTCACGTCCTCGGCGGGAGGGGCCTTCGATAGGCCCTCCTGGTCCGGCGTCCGCTCCAAACTGGCGCGAAGGCTATCGATCGTGCGGAAATCCAGCGCCCGGTTGCGCCATTGCAGCGTGCGCACCGGGGCGAATTGATGGCTCTCCAGCGCCTCGATCAGTTCGTCCTCGAACGGGTCGACCTGGCCGGTGACGCCGAAGGTGCCGTCGCGGGTATGGCGTCCGGCGCGGCCGGCGATCTGGCCCAGCTCGGCCGCCGTCAACCGCCGGTACTGGAAGCCGTCGAATTTCCGTTCCTGCGCGAAGGCGACGTGATCGACGTCGAGATTGAGGCCCATGCCGATCGCATCGGTGGCGACGAGAAAATCGACGTCGCCCGACTGATAAAGTTCGACCTGGGCATTTCGCGTGCGCGGTGAAAGCGAGCCGAGCACCACCGCTGCGCCGCCACGTTGCCGCCGAATCAGCTCGGCGATCGCATAGACCTCGTCGGCCGAGAAGGCGACGACGGCGGTGCGGCGGGGCAGGCGGGTGATCTTCTTCGAGCCGGCATAGGTCAGCATCGACATGCGCGGCCGGGTGACGACGTTGATCCCCGGCAGCAGTTTTTCCAGGATGCCGCGCATCGTTCCGGCGCCGAGCAGCAGCGTCTCGTCGCGGCCACGCAGGTTGAGCAGCCGGTCGGTGAAGACGTGGCCGCGGTCGAGATCGGCGGCGAGCTGGATCTCGTCGATCGCCAGGAAGGACGCGTCGGTATGGGAGGGCAGGGCCTCGACCGTGCAGACGCGATAGCGCGGGTGCGGCGGGATGATCTTTTCTTCGCCGGTGATCAGCGCGACGGCGTTGGCGCCGACCCGCGCCACGACCCGGCCATAGACCTCGCGGGCGAGCAGGCGGAGCGGCAGGCCGATGACGCCCGACGAATGGGCGAGCATGCGCTCGATCGCCAGATGCGTCTTGCCGGTATTGGTCGGACCCAAAACGGCAGTGACGTTGCGCCCGCCCGCTCCGGCGCCTGTAGCTTTCGACCGATCAATCATCTCGCGGGCAGTCTCACAATTCCAACGTTCGGACGATGCCCCTGTATCATGTCGAAACAAAGGGGGGCCCGTTCCACGCCTGCAGAAAGTCCCCGATTAACCTGTGGAACCTTTCTGGAACAAACGATGTCCGAATCACTGACTCGCCGGAAATCGCGTTCTGTTCACCACCATATATGTGCCGCTCGCGCGGGACCGCCACGAAATAGTGCCGCGAGCCGCGGCGCGGCGACCGGAAATGCCGCCGGAGCGTTAACGTCTGGCCTCCGGATCCCCGTCCGCCATGGTTAGCGAAACGTAAATTCGATCAATGACATTTGTGAAACTTCGTTAGGGATTCGATCGAATCCGGAACGGAGCATGGACGAATCATCGGTACCCCGGCGTTCCGGATTCGTGCCCACGACCGGTGGTGGCCATGGCCAGCCGCCCCACGAGATATCGCGCCGGCCGCCCCAGCGGACCCGGCGCGCGGGCCGATCGGCCGGGCCGCGCGTTAACGAATGGGAGAGACGCTGTCGCAATCCGGGACAGGGTGGGAGGGGCCAAACTGGCCAATAGACGCTCCGCGCGGGGAGATTTGCCCTGTCGGCGACGTCCTTTGGCGAGGTCGCGGAATCGGTCCGGCTTACTCTGCCGAGGCGCGCTGGGTTTCGGAGTGGCCGACGAAGCGCGAGGCGTGGATGGTCAGCATGCCGACCTCGGTGCCGATCTGCATCCGGTAGGGGATCATGACGCCCAGCGCCTCGACGGGGGCGAGCCAGACCTCGAGCGCCTTGTTGTTTTCCATGTACTCGATCGCCTCGCGCGTCGGCCGGTGGCCGGCGACCGGGACATAGCGGGCGCCGCAGACGACCACGGAGCCCTTGTAGGAGCCGTCCTGGCCGTCCACCTCGGCCGTGCCCTTGTAGTAGAGCTTGACGTCGAAGCGCTGCCAGCCGTCGAAGACGGGGACGGTGCGGTTGCAGGCGCCGGCGGTGCTGCCGTTCTTCATCGGCACGATCATCGCGCTCAAGGGATCGAAGATGTTGCGCTTGTGCTGCGGCAGCAGCGGCACGCGGTCCGCTTTCTTCGCCAGCGGCGGCATCGCCGCGACATGCTGGATGTTGCCGGCATTCATCTGCATCGAGACGGTCGAGTTGCGGTGGCCGTTCTCGCTGGTGTCGAGCAGGTAGGCGCCGGGCAGGACACGGGTGCCGATCATACGGCCGCTGCTCTTCAGATAGCCCTTGCCGTCGGAGACGAAGCGGCTGACGCCGCTGGTCGTGCCGCGTACGGTGATGGTGTAGCCCTTGCCGTCGAATTCGGTGTCGAGCGCGAAGCGGCCGATGGTCAGCCCGCCGAGCAGGATGTTATAGGTGGCATCGACCTTGCCGCTCGGCGCCTGGGCCTTGGCGGGCGCGGCGGCGGCGGTTGGTGCCTGGGCGCAGATCGACGCCACCGCCAGGGCCGGCAGGCAAAGGGCACGGAGGAAGCGGCGCGATTTCATGAGAAATGGTTCCGTCGAAGAGGCTTGGCCGGGCGCGATTTTCGCCGTCATCGCCGCGCCGGCGCGTGGTTCGGATGCTGCCCCCAAATCACTTCGCGCGATTCTAGGTGATTTGCCCCGCTTTAGTCACTAGTCATCGCGCGCTGAATGCTTGACGGCCCCGGCTTCGGCCACTATGAGAAGGCCCACTTTCCGATACCCCTGCCGTGATGGATGCCGAAGCTGGCGCGTTGCGGCGGAATAGAAGGATTTTTGTCATGTCCCGTGTCTGCGAGTTGACCGGCAAGGCCGTTATGACCGGCAACACCGTCAGCCATGCCAACAACAGGGCGCGCCGTCGCTACCTGCCGAACCTCGTCAACGTGACGTTGATCAGCGACGCGCTCGGCCGTAGCTTCAAGCTGCGCGTCAGCGCCTATGGCCTGCGTTCGGTCGAGCACCGTGGCGGCCTGGATGCGTTCCTTGCCAAGGCTGACGCGAAGGAGCTCTCCTTCCGCGCGGCGACGCTGAAGCGCGCCATCGCCAAGAAGACCGAGCAGGACGCCGTCGCAGCCGCTTGAGGCCATCGATGATCAAGCCGGGTCACATCGTTGCGGCCGCCGTCATGGCGGCCGTTGTCGTTTTGTCGAATGTCCTCGTCCAGTACCCGGTCGAGGCCATGGTCGGCCAGCTTCAACTCGCCGATATCCTGACCTGGGGCGCGTTCACCTTTCCGCTCGCCTTCTTCGTCAGCGACCTGACCAATCGCCGCTACGGCCCGAACGTGGCGCGGATCATCGTGCTGGTCGGCTTCGTCTGCGCCGTCGCGGTGTCGGTCAAGCTGGCGACGCCGCGCCTCGCGGTCGCCTCCGGCGCGGCCTATCTGTTCGGCCAGTTGCTCGATATCAGCCTGTTCAACCGTCTGCGCCGCATGGCGTGGTGGCGCGCGCCGCTGGCTGCCTCGGTGTTCGGTTCGATCTTCGACACGGCGATCTTCTTCACGCTCGCCTTCGCGCCGTTCGCGTCCTTCCTCGGCCCCAACGATGCCTTCGCGCTCGAATCGGCGCCGGTGCTGGGCGTGTTGTCGGTGACGGCGGCGCGCTGGATGTCCTGGGCGCTGGGCGATCTGACGGTGAAGCTCCTGGCGGCGCTGCTGCTGCTGGCGCCCTATCGCGCGTTGATGCGGGTCGTGCTGGCGTGGCCGGGCGCCCAGGCGCGTCCGGCATAGGCCTCGACGTCTATTCCCGATTGGAAAAAGCCCCGCCTCGGCGGGGCTTTTTTTTATGTCAGCCCGTCGCCTGGAACCGGACTTCGCCCCGGTTCAGGAAGCAGGTCTTGTCGAACAGCGCCAGACCGAGCGGGTTCGGCAGGCGCACAACGCCGAGATCCGGGAAGGGCTTTGTGGCCGGATCGTAGGAGCGGTCGATCTGCGACAGGAAGACGAGGATCAGCCCGCGTTCACGGGCAAAGGATCTCAGCGTGCGGACCTGCTCCATCAGCTCGGGAGTATCGCGCTGCTGGTCGAGCAGCTGCAGATAATCGATCACCACCAGCGTGCCCGGCGCCGCCGTGGCCAGCCTCGCCATGATGTAGTCGGCGCGGATGGCGTCGGAACTGTCGAAGGCAAACTGGCCGTCCGCGAGCCTTGTCTCCGCGCCGATCGCCCGCAGCCGGTCGACGATCTCCTCCTCGGTGTATTCCAGCGTGAAGAAGACGCCGCGATGGCCTGCCTTCATCGCCTCGACGGCGAGTTCCAGAGCATAGCCGATGGCGCGCCGGCCGAGAATCGCGAGGATGCTCCGTGCCGACAAAAGATGTGTCAGTTGACGGCGGTGCCGGAGGGGACGCCCGGGCCCTGCCAGATGAATTCCAGCACCAGCGTGCGCTGCAGGATGCTGACATTGTCGTCGGAGACCAGCGTCACGCGCGCCCGGCCGTCCGGGTCGGTCGAGACGGCGAGGCCTTCCATGTTGTCGATCTGGCTCAGCATGTCCGCCTCCATCACGACCGGGCCGTCGACGAGGGCGCCGGGGCGGATCGCGTCGCCGGGCAGGCGGCGCAGCCGCATGCCGACGCCATAGGGCACCACCAGCCGCCGCTCGAGGATCAGCAGGTCGCCATTCGGCAGGAAGGCGCCGTCGGTGACGTCATAGTCGCCGCTGCGAACGACGAAGAAGGCGCCGGCGAGCGGCCCGCCGACGATCCAGCCGCGATGATTGCCGTCCTTGTCGAGCGAACGCTCGGCGACCAGCACCGGCGCGCCGGCGAGCGGGCCGTCCCTGGGCGGCAGCGCCACCGCCTCGAGGCCGCGATTGCCGACGATCTTGCGGCCGGCGCGGGGAAACTTGATGACGTCCGGCCGCGCCAAGGCGAGGGCCTCTTCGCCGTCGCCCTTGGCGCGATAGAGGCGCAGTTCGTTTGCCTGCTCGAACGACACATAGGCCGCCTCGCGGCCCTTGATCGTCGTGAGCCGGAGGCCTTCGGCGTCGGAGCGGTTCTTGATGCCGAGCGGCTCGCCCTTGGCGTTCAGCATCGGCGCCCAGCGTGCGTCGCTGATACCGACGAGCCGGCCTTCCTCTCGGTCGAGCGTGCCGCGGAACCAGTAGCCGGTGTCGGAGATCGCGACGAAGCTTTTGCCGTCGGGGCCGACATCGATGCCGGAGAGCCCGCCGAACAGGCGGTTGGGCGAGGTCAGCACCAGCCCGCCGGCGAATTCGAATTCTCCGAACTGCGACTGGCTGCGCCCGATCAGGAACTGGTCGATGCGGCTGGCGCGGATCGTTTCCGGCTCGAAGCCGGCGGCGATGGCAAGGCCCGCCGAAGCGGCGAGGAGCAGCGCTGCGAAGGCTGCCCGCGCGGCTTTCATCGGGCGACCCGGCGTCTCGAGTGGCCGCGCACCGGCTGCTGCTGGTGCTCGTCGAACAGCTCTGCCAGCTTCTCGGTCATCGCGCCGGCGAGCTCCTCGGCGTCGACGATCGTCACGGCGCGGCGATAATAGCGCGTCACGTCATGGCCGATGCCGATGGCGATCAGCTCGACCGGCGAACGGTTCTCGATCTCGTCGATGACGTAGCGCAGGTGCCGCTCGAGATAGTTGCCGGTGTTCACGGAAAGGGTGGAATCGTCGACCGGGGCGCCGTCGGAGATCATCATCAGGATCTTGCGCTGCTCGGTGCGCGCGAGCAGGCGCTGATGCGCCCAGTCGAGCGCCTCGCCGTCGATGTTCTCCTTGAGCAGGCCCTCGCGCATCATCAGGCCGAGATTGCGCCGGGCGCGCCGCCAGGGCGCGTCGGCCGCCTTGTAGATGATGTGGCGCAGATCGTTGAGACGGCCGGGGGCCGCCGGCTTGCCGGCCTGCAGCCAAGCTTCGCGCGACTGGCCACCCTTCCAGGCGCGGGTCGTGAAGCCGAGGATCTCGACCTTGACGCCGCAGCGCTCCAGCGTGCGGGCCAGGATGTCGGCGCAGGTCGCCGCCACCGTGATCGGTCTGCCGCGCATGGAACCGGAATTGTCCAGCAGCAGCGTCACCACTGTGTCGCGGAAATTCGTGTCCTTCTCGATCTTGAAGGAAAGCGGCTGCATCGGATCGGTGACGACGCGGTGCAGCCGTGCCGGATCCAGCATGCCCTCTTCGCGATCGAAATCCCACGAGCGGTTCTGCTGCGCCATCAGCCGGCGCTGCAGCCGGTTGGCGAGGCGGCCGACGGCGCCCTGCAGGTTGGAGAGCTGCTTGTCGAGGAAGGCGCGCAGCCGGTCGAGCTCGGCCGGATCGCAGAGATCCTCGGCCTTGATCGTCTCGTCGAAACGGGTCGTGAAGGCCTTGTAGTCGATGGCCGGCGGAGCGTTCGAGAAGGGGGCGTCGGGGCGCTTGGCCTCGCCGGCGTCGCGCGCATCCTCGGCATCCTCGCCGTCGGAATCGTCCTCGGCGCCGGCTTCCGTCGTCTCGGTCTCGCCCGCCTCGGATTCGTCGCCCGTCGTCTCGGATTCCTCCGAGGCGTCGCTGTCGGCCTGGTCGGCCTGGTCCGATGCGTTCTCCTGCTCGGAGCCGGAATCCTCCGAGGAGTCGCCCTGGTCGTCGTTCTCGTCTTCGTCGCCGCTGCCAAGTTCGTCGGCCATTTCGAGCGAGGCGAGCAACGACCGGACGGCCGAAGCGAAGCGCTTCTGGTCGCCCAGCGTATCGGCCAGCTTGCCGAAATCGGCGCTCGCCTTCTCTTCGATCCAGTCGCGCCAGAGGTCGACGATCCTCTCGGCCGAGGCCGGCGGCTTCTGGCCGGTCAGCTTTTCGCGCACGATCAGCGAGACGGCGTCTTCCAGCGGCGCTTCCGAGCGTTCGGTGATCTCGTGGAAATTGCCGCGGTGGTAGCGGTCTTCGAGCATGGCGGCGAGATTGCCGGCAACGCCGTCCATCCGCTTGGCGCCGATCGCCTCGACGCGCGCCTGCTCGACCGCGTCGAACACGGCGCGGGCGTTCTTGCCCTCGGGCGCCACGGCGCGGTGAATCGCGTCGTCATGGCAGGCGAGCCGAAGCGCCATGGAGTCGCCGAGGCCGCGGGTCACGGCGATCTCGGCCGCCGTCGGCTTGCGGGCCGGTTCCGGCAGGCGGGCGCGCATGCCGGTCAGGATCGGGCGGTCGTTCGAGAACGAGACCTCGAGATCGGGCTTGCCGGAAATCGCGCGGACGCAGCCGGCGACCGCCCGCTTGAACGGCTCCGTCGTCGCCTCGCCGGGTCTCTGTCTCGGATCGCTGTTGCTGCCGCTCATTCTCGATTCCATTTCCCCCTCCGCATTCCCGCACTTTGCAGGCGGGTTGGCGAGGGGCTTCGGCGCCGCGTCTTGGACGGAAGGCTTCGGGCGGGCGCGAAAGGGAAGGAGCGCGCCCGCGCCCGAACCAGGCCCCTGCCGCGATGCGGGGAAGGGGCCTGCCTCAGTCCTAGCTCAGCACGACATTCGCTGCCGATTCGACCAGCTCCTCGCCGAAGGCGCGCTGATAGAATTCCGCCACCAGCGAGCGCTCGAGCTCGTCGCACTTGTTCAGGAACGTCACCCGGAAGGCGAAGCCGATATCGCCGAAGATCTCGGCATTCTCGGCCCAGGTGATGACGGTACGCGGGCTCATGACGGTCGACAGATCGCCATTGATGAAGGCCGAGCGCGTCATGTCGGCGAGGCGCACCATGCGTCCGACCAGGGCGCGGCCCTTCGGGTCGGCGAAGTGCTTGGCCTTCGAGACGACAATGCCGACCTCGTTGTCGTGCGGCAGGTAGTTCAGCGTGGTCACGATCGACCAGCGGTCCATCTGGGCCTGGTTGATCTGCTGCGTGCCGTGATAGAGGCCCGACGTGTCGCCGAGGCCGACCGTGTTGGCGGTGGCGAACAGGCGGAAGGCGGGATGCGGGCGGATGACGCGGTTCTGGTCGAGCAGCGTCAGGCGTCCGGCGGATTCGAGCACGCGCTGAATGACGAACATCACGTCCGGGCGGCCGGCGTCATATTCGTCGAAGACGAGCGCGATGTTGTGCTGATAGGCCCAGGGCAGGATGCCGTCGCGGAATTCCGTGACCTGCAGGCCGTCCTTGATGACGATCGCATCCTTGCCGATCAGGTCGATACGGCTGATGTGGCTGTCGAGATTGACGCGCACGGCCGGCCAGTTGAGACGGGCTGCGACCTGCTCGATATGAGTCGACTTGCCGGTGCCGTGATAGCCGGTGACCATGACGCGACGGTTGCGGGCGAAGCCGGCCAGAATGGCAAGCGTCGTCGTCCGGTCGAAGAGATAGTCCGGATCGGCGTCCGGCACGTGCTCGTTCGGCTCGGAATAGGCCGGCACCTGCAGATCGGAATCGATGCCGAAGACCTCGCGAACGGAGATCATCGTATCGGGCAGGGCGGTGCGATCAGTCGTCGTCTCAGTCATGTCTGCTCCGTCGCATCCAGCGGACGCTTGCGGTCGGGTTCAAGGCAGGAGGGCCAAACTGGTTTTCCCCTCGCGGGCGCGAGCGGAAGACGAGCGTCTTCTAGCAGAAGCCGGCCGCTTTGAGAAAGTTATATGCCTGAATGATTTCGCGCAGCCTGTCCTCCGAGCTGCGGTCGCCGCCATTGGCATCCGGGTGGTAGATCTTCACCAGCGATTTGTAGCGCGCCTTGATCTCCACATTGGTCTCGGTCCCGTCGAGTTCCAGCGTGTCGAAGGATTTTCGCTCCAGTGTCTTCAGGTGGCGCGCCGGCTTCGGCGGCTCCTTCACGCGGCCCGCCGTGCCGTCGAACATGTCGAACGGATCCTGGACGCCGCCGCTCCAGTCGCGCGTCGCATGGCTGCGAACGCGCTCGCGCTGCTCGCCGGCGCTGTTGACGCCCATGGTCCAGGTCGGCCGATGGCCGGTCAGCGAATCCTTCTGGTAGGCGGCGACGTCGTCGTCGCCCATGCCGGAAAAGTAGTTGTAGCTCTTGTTGTAGAGACGGACGTGATCGATGCAGAAGTGGTGGAACTGGCCCTCGCGGTTCCGCCCCTTCGGCGCCTTATGCGTGCCTTCGGCCTCGCAGCCGGCCCAACTGCAGCGTTGGGTCGTTGGCTGTTGAGCCGTCTTGCTGGCGCCCGGCTTGATCCGGATCCCGTCGAACAGTTTTGAATCGAGCTTCATGATGCGATTATGGTAGCCACCTCGCCGAGGGACAAGGCGAGGTTTCGCCGAGTGAACGAGGTTCTCTGAATGGATACGAAAGAGCGGATCGCGCAGGCGCTGACAAGTGCCCTGTCGCCGCAGAGCCTAGATGTGATCGACGAGTCGGATTTGCACAAGGGCCATGCCGGCCATCGGCCGGAAGGCGAGACGCATTTTCGCGTGAAGATCACGGCGGAGGCGTTCCGCGGCAAGAGCCGCGTCGACATGCATCGCGCCATCAACGCGATCCTCGCCGACGAACTGGCCGCCGGCGTGCACGCGCTGGCCATTCAGGCGAAGGCGCCGGAATAGGGCGGTCTTCGACCCTCCGCCGCAGGCGAGGGACGCTGAACCTTCACAGCCTCGCCGGCATCGCACCGCCGCCTCCGCAACCCTCGCCGTCATCCCGGGCTTGGCCCGGGATGTATTCAGCCGGGTTGATGGACGCGTGAAACGCCCCGGGGCGTGGCTGCATGGATCCCCGCCACCGGGGGATGACGGTGTGTGAGGCCGTGCGGGTGTCTTCCCTCCGTCCTGCCGCGTCCCCGAAGAATCAGTCCGCCAGCTTGTCGGCGAGGAAGGCCTGGACGGCCGCCGGCGGAACGTCCTTGGCGATGAAGGCCTGGCCGATGCCACGCGTCAGGATGAAGGTCAGCGTGCCGCGCGAGACCTTCTTGTCCTGCGCGATCCGCTTCATCAGGTCCTCGGCATCCGGAAGGCCGCCCGGCACGTCGGAGAGCCGGGTCGGCAGGCCGACCGCCTTCAGATGCGCCTCGACGCGGGCGCCGTCATCCGGCGAGCAGAGGTTCATGCGGGCCGAGAACTGATGCGCCAGCACCATGCCGATGGCGACGCCCTCGCCATGCACGAGGCGCTGCGAATAGCCGGTCGCCGATTCGAGCGCGTGGCCGAAAGTGTGGCCGAGATTGAGCAGCGCGCGCTCGCCGGTCTCGTGCTCGTCGGCCGCGACCACCTTGGCCTTGGCGCGGCAGCTGGTCGCCACCGCGTGTTCGCGCTCCGGTCCGCCGGCAAGGATGCCCCGCCAGTTCTGCTCCAGCCAGGCGAAGAAGGCCGGATCGTCGATCAGGCCGTATTTCGCCACTTCGGCGTAGCCGGCGCGGAATTCGCGCGGCGAAAGGGTGTCGAGAACGCCCGTATCGGCGATGACGAGGTCGGGCTGGTGGAAGGCGCCGACGAGGTTCTTGCCCTCGGCCGTGTTAATGCCGGTCTTGCCGCCGACCGAGCTGTCGACCTGCGCCAGCAGCGAGGTCGGGATCTGGACGAAACGCATGCCGCGCCGGGCGATCGCCGCCGCGAAGCCAGCGAGATCGCCGACGACGCCGCCGCCCAGCGCGATGACGATGTCGCCGCGCTCGAGCCGGGCGGCGAGAATGGCGCGGGTGACCGTTTCGAGCGTCCGGAAATTCTTGGAAGCCTCGCCGGGCGCGACGAGGATCGGCTCGCTCGGGATGCCGGCGGCGTCGAGCGAGGCGGTGAGGGTGGCGAGATGCAGGCCCGCCACGGTCTCGTCGGTGACGACAGCCGCGCGCACCTTGGGCAGGCGTTCGGCGATGGCGCGGCCGGCATCGGCGAGCAGGCCGCGGCCGATCAGGATGTCGTAGGCGCGGCTGCCCAGCGCGACGGGGACCGAGGTGATGTCGGCGGCTTCGGCGGTCATCGGATCAGCTTTCCTGCGCATTCGCCTCGGCTGCCAGGAAGGCGAGCAGGGCTTCGATGGTTTCGTCGGCGACGATCTCGTGCGTTACGTCGCGCGACAGGATGTGGATGTTCGCCGCGGCATAGACCGGGTCGCGCTCCGCCATCAGCCGGCGCATCGTGCCCTCGGGGTCGGGCGTCTGCAGCAGCGGCCGGTTGGCGCGCTTGCGGACGCGGGCCATGAGCACGTCGAGCTCGGCCCGGAGCCAGATCGAGACGGCGCCGTCGAGGATGGCCGCCCGCGTCTCGTCATTCATGAAGGCGCCGCCGCCGGTTGCCAGCACCTTCGGCGTGCCATCGAGCAGGCGCTTGATCACCCGCCGCTCGCCGTCGCGAAAATAGGCCTCGCCATGCTGGGCGAAGATTTCAGGGATGGTGGCGTCGGCCGCCTTCTCGATCTCGGCGTCGGCGTCGATGAAGGGCAGGTGAAGCTTGGCGGCGATGCGCTTGCCGACGGAGGTCTTGCCGGCGCCCATCAAACCGACCAGCACGATGGCGCGCGGACCGAGGCGGCTGTTCACGGCCGCCGCAGCTGCGGTGCTTTCATTCTCTGGAACGATGCTCTCGATCATGGTTCCGCAGCTCCTCGTCGGCCTCTGCCGAGGTAGAACCGGACCCGGGCGATGCTGTCAAGCAGGCGCGCCGCCGTGAATGGGGAGGATTGGCTTTGAAGGCGGCCCGAGAGAGCGTGGATGGCGGCGTGGCGCGCGCGGGGCGACGCCCTTGCCAGAAGCGCTTCGGCGTGGCCATAACCAGAGATCCACGATCCGGAGGTCCGGGACCGGTCCATGCCGACCTTGTCGCGCTTCATCGTCGCCTGCATCCTGCTCGCGCTCGCCGGCTATGCCGTCGTGTTCGGACTGGCCAACTATGTCGAGCCGACGAAGCGCGAGATCACGATCCGGGTCCCCACCGACAAGCTCCTGCAGGAACCATGATGGCCGCGAAGTCGAAGGGCGGGCGATCGCTCGCCGGGCTGCATCATCTCGAAGCCTTCCTGGAGATGATGAGCGCCGAGCGCGGCGCCTCGCCGCATACGCTCTCCTCTTATCGCCGCGACCTCGAGGACTATGCCGATTTCCTCGTTGGCCATGGCCTCGACTTCGAGCGGGCGACGCTCGCCGACGTGCGGGCCTATCTGGTCGACCTCGAAGTCCGCGGTTTCGCCGCCTCTTCCGCCGCGCGCCGTCTGTCGGCGCTCCGGCAGTTGCATCGCTTTCTGTTCGCCGAGGGCGTGCGGGCGGATGATCCTTCCGGCATCGTCGAGGGGCCGAAGCGCAAGGTGCCGATCCCCAAGGTGCTGTCGGAGGCCGAAGTCGACCGGCTGCTAGCCACCGCCGAAGCCAATGTCGGCGCCGCCAAGACGGCCGCCGCGGCGCTCCGGGCCGCCCGCCTCGCGGCTTTGCTCGAGACGCTCTACGCCTCCGGCATGCGCGTTTCCGAACTGGTGGCGCTGCCTTCCTCAGCGGCGCGGGCGGATCTGCGCGTGCTGATCGTGCGCGGCAAGGGCAACAAGGAGCGCATGGTGCCGCTGACGGGGCGCTCGCGCGAGGCGATCGCCCGCTATGTCGCGCTCCGCCGCGAGCATGAGGGCAAGGCGCCGAGCGGGCAGTGGCTGTTTCCCTCCTTCGGTGACAGCGGCACGCTGACGCGCCAGGCCTTCGCCCGCGATTTGAAGGACCTCGCGGTCGCTGCCGGCATCCCGGCCGCTCGCGTCTCGCCGCATGTGCTGCGCCATGCCTTCGCCAGCCACCTGCTGCAGAACGGCGCCGATCTCCGCATCGTCCAGCAATTGCTCGGCCACGCCGACATCTCGACGACGCAGATCTATACGCATGTGCTGGAGGAGAGGCTGCGCGCGCTCGTCGCCGAGCACCATCCGCTGGCGAAATCGTGACGGAATCGACGCCTTACGATCGGGTCAACTTGACACCGCCGGGCCTTGCAGCCAGTGTGCGCGCACTTTCGGGGAGGTCTATCCGGCCGCCCGCATTAAGCCATGTTTGTACGGCTTGAAGGTCTGGATGCGAACCTTTCTTGAATTTGAAAAACCCGTCGCCGATCTCCAGGGCAAGGTGCAGGAACTCCGCGCCATGGCCGAGAAGGGTGACGCCGTCGCGGTCGGTGACGAGATCGCCAAGCTGGAGGCGAAGGCCGGCCAGGCCTTGGCCGACATCTATGCCAAGCTGACGCCCTGGCAGAAGACGCAGGTGGCGCGCCATCCCGACCGGCCCCATTTCGTCGACTACGCCAAGCGGCTGATCACCGATTTCACGCCGCTCGCCGGCGACCGCAAGTTCGGCGAAGACCAGGCGATCCTCGCCGGCTTTGGCCGCTTCCGCGGCCGCCCGGTCGCCGTCATGGGCCAGGAAAAGGGCCATGACACCGAGAGCCGGCTCCGGCACAATTTCGGCATGGCGCGGCCCGAGGGCTACCGCAAGGCCGTGCGCATCATGGAACTGGCCGAGCGCTTTGGTCTTCCGGTGATCGCGCTGGTCGACACCGCCGGCGCCTATCCGGGCATCGACGCCGAGGAACGCGGCCAGGCCGAGGCGATCGCGCGCTCGACCGAGGCGGCGCTGGGCCTCGGCACGCCGAACGTCTCCGTCATCATCGGCGAGGGCGGCTCCGGCGGCGCGATCGCCATCGCGACGGCGAATCGCGTCCTGATGCTGGAGCATTCGATCTACAGCGTGATCTCGCCGGAAGGCGCGGCCTCGATCCTCTGGCGCGACGGCAGCCGCGCGCAGGACGCGGCGACCAACATGAAGATCACGGCGCAGGACCTGTTCCGCTTCCACGTCATCGACGAGATCGTCCCCGAGCCGATGGGCGGCGCCCATCGCGATCCGGACGTCGCCGTCGACGCGACGGGCAATGCGATCGAGCAGGCGCTGGCCGCGTTCGACGGCATGTCGGAAGCCGATATCAAGCGTCAGCGTCGCGAGAAGTTTCTCGCGATCGGCCGGACGCTTTGACACGATTCCGCCTGTCTTCCAGCCTATTGAGCATGTGATTCGGTCCGTACGCCCCTGAATTGTGGGGGCGTCCGGTCGTTCAGAGACGGGATGGAGCCGGTTGCCCCGTGACGGCGAGGCTCCTCAGGGGTGTTGCATGCCAGGTTCCGCGTTTTTCGCTCGTCTTCGCAAGGCTGCCTTGCTGGTGGCGGTCGGGCTCACGCTCGCCGCTTGTCAGGATGCCGGCGTTCCCAAGCACATGAAGCCGCTTCCCGCCAAGGTCAAGGCGAAGATGGAGCAGCTCAACATGGACCCGAAGGCGCCGATCTATATCCGCTCCTTCAAGGAAACGTCCGAGTTCGAGGTCTGGAAACAGCGCCGCGACGGCACCTATGGCCTGCTCAGCACCTATTCGATCTGCAAATGGTCCGGCAAACTCGGCCCGAAGATCAAGGAAGGCGACCGCCAGGCGCCGGAGGGCTTCTATACGGTCCGGCCCGGCCAGATGAACCCGAATTCGAGCTATTACCTCTCGTTCGACATCGGGTTCCCGAACGCCTTCGACCAGTCGCTCGGACGCTATGGGACCAATCTGATGGTGCATGGCGCCTGTTCCTCGGCCGGTTGCTATTCGATGACCGACGAATCCGCCGGCGAGATCTACTGGCTCGCGCGCGATTCCTTCATCGGCGGCCAGCGCTCGTTCGAGGTGCATCTCTATCCGTTCCGCATGACGCCCGAGAACATGGCCCGTCATCGCAACGACCCGAACATGCCGTTCTGGCGGATGCTGAAGGATGGCAGCGATCATTTCGAGGTGACGCGCAAGCCGCCGGTCGTCGGCGTCTGCGACAAGCGCTACGTCTTCGATGTGAATACCAGCAGCAAGCTGAACGCGTCGGCGGCCTGCCCGACCGACATGCGCGTGCCGGAATGGCTCGACGCGGCGGTGAAGCAGAAGCAGGCGAAGGACCAGCAGATCTTCGTGGCGACGGCGGCCAAGCTCGACGGCCAGGACCAGGTCGCGGCCTCCAAGGCCGTCACCGACGAAGCGGCCCGCCAGGCTTCGGCCGATGCGGCGGTGCTCGCATCCGCCCCGGCCGCCTTCGCGACGCCGGTCGTCGCCGAGGGCAACGCCGCGTCGATGGCGATCGACGGCGTTCCGGCGCCCGGCATGCCGATCCCGGTGCCGTCGCCCGTGCGAATGACCATGGAGCCTGCGGCGTCGGCTTCACCTGCCGCCGTCGAGAAGAAGCCGAGCTTCTGGGACAAGTTCAAGCGCCGCCAGCCGTCGTAAGGCCTTGTCGTTCCCGCTGAACGGATCCCGGGTCACACCCGGGATGACGGCGGCGTGGTGGGCGGGCGGCCAGGAAGCGGGCCGGGCAAGCCGCTACAGAAGCTCAGCGATCCGTTGGCGCAGGAACGTTGCCGCTAGTCCGGCTTCAGCCTGCCTGGTGGCCCAATCGTCGGCGCGGCTCCCCAGATAGGCTTCGCGCGCATAGTCGAGCGTGCCGGCTTCCGGACTCGGCATGCGGGTGGTTGCCCAGGTGGCGGCGACATCCTTGGCGACGAAATCTCCCGTGGTGGCGGTTCGCCACATCCGCGCCAAGGTGAGCAGGACGTTCCGCTCATCCCCGTGCAATCCCTCGACCAGCGCCGGCAGCGCCTCGCGCATCGCGCGGCGAACCTGCTCCGGCGGGATTTCCGGAATCAGCTCCGTCGCGTCGGGGCCGATCAGGGGAATGGCCTGTCCCCGGGCCTGCGCCAGGATCAGGGTATGTTCCGGATCGGCAGCTGGGACAGCAAGGCCGCCGGCTTCGAATGCCTGCCGCAGCCATTCGCCATACATGAACTCCGCCCGAGCCGGGAAGTCCGGCGCCACGAGTTCGGGGCTCTGAAACACCATCACCTCGATGCAGCGAGGTCCGCCGGGCGGGGCGGGATGGGGGCCTGAGATCTGCAGGAGCGTCGATAGCAGGCTCCGGCTCTGAGCCGCGGTCATCGGAGCGTCGATGACGGCCAGCAGGTCGATGTCGCTTTGCGGCCGCAGGCCGCCAGCGACGGCCGAACCGTGCAGGTAGATGCCGAGCAGCGAATCCTGAAGCAGGGCGCGTATGGCGTCGGTCGCCGCTCTCACCTGTCCGAGGGGCTCGGGTGCACCTTCCGGCATGGTTGTCCTCCTGAGATCGTCCGGCAGCGATACCGGCGCGGCGTTTCAAACGGCTTGGCGAAACCTAGGCACGAAAAAGCCCGGCATGCGACATGCCGGGCTTTTCATGGTGACCGCTTGGGAAGCGGGCGTTACCTCAGGCGAGCTTGCCGTGGCAATGCTTGAACTTCTTGCCCGAGCCGCAGGGGCAGGGCGCGTTGCGCTGCAGGCGACCCCAGGTCGTCGGATCGTTCGGATCGACGCCGAGCGCCGCGAAGCCGGCGGCGGCATCGGCATTCTGCAGCAGCGGCTCGTCGAACTCGTTCTCGCCTGAGAACGGGTCGATATGCATCGCCTGCAGGTTGTCCATGTCCATGTCATCCGGCGCCAGCGGCGGCGACTGCATGATCTCGACGCGCATCATCTGGGCGGTGACGGCCTCGCGCAGGTTCTGCAGCATCGCCTCGAACAGCTCGAATGCTTCGGTCTTGTACTCGTTCAGCGGGTCGCGCTGGGCGTAGCCACGGAAGCCGATGACCTGGCGCAGATGGTCGAGGGTGACCAGGTGTTCGCGCCAGAGGTGATCCAGCGTCTGCAGCAGCACGGCCTTCTCGACCTGGCGCATGACCGTCGGCGAGAAGCGCTCGGTACGGGCGGCGGCGGCTTCGTCGCCAGCCTTCTGCACGCGCTCCAGCACTTCTGCGTCGGCGATGCCTTCCTCGGCTGCCCAGGCCTCGACCGGCAGGTCGAGATTGACGGCGGCGATCAGCGCCTCGTGCAGGCCCTTGGCGTCCCACTGCTCGGGATAGGCCTTTTCCGGTATGTGCTTGGCGACCAGATTGGCGATCACCTCGTGGCGCATGTCGTCGACGGTGGAGGCGACGTCTTCCTCGGCCATCAACTCGACGCGCTGGTCGAAGATGACCTTGCGCTGGTCGTTCATGACGTCGTCGTATTTCAGCAGGTTCTTGCGGATGTCGAAGTTGCGCGCCTCGACCTTCTGCTGCGCCTTTTCCAGCGCCCGGTTGATCCAGGGATGGACGATCGCCTCGTCCTCCTTGAGGCCGAGCTTCTGCAGCATGCCGTCCATACGCTCGGAGCCGAAGATGCGCATCAGATCGTCCTGCAGCGACAGGAAGAAGTGCGAATGGCCCGGATCGCCCTGGCGGCCGGAACGACCGCGCAGCTGGTTGTCGATGCGGCGGCTTTCATGCCGCTCGGTGCCGATGACGTAGAGACCGCCGGCGGCGAGCGCCTTGTCCTTGAGGACGGCGATCTCGGCCTTGATCTCCTCGATCCGGCGCTCGCGCTCGGCCTCGTCGAGCACGTCGCCGAGCTCGCGCTCGATCCGCATCTCGAGGTTGCCGCCGAGTTTGATGTCGGTACCGCGGCCGGCCATGTTGGTGGCGATCGTCACGGCGCCGGGCACGCCGGCCTGGGCGACGATATAGGCTTCCTGCTCGTGATAGCGCGCGTTCAGGACCTGATGCGGCACCTTCTCCTTCTTCAGGATATCGGCGAGCAGTTCGGACTTCTCGATCGAGGTCGTGCCGACGAGCACGGGCTGGCCGCGCTGGCTGCAATCCTTGATGACGCGGATGATCGCCTTGTATTTCTCGGCCGCCGTCCGGTAGACCTCGTCGTCGTCATCGACGCGGGAGATCGGCAGGTTGGTCGGAATCTCGAGGACCTCGAGGCCATAGATGTCGAGGAATTCGGACGCTTCCGTCTGCGCCGTACCTGTCATGCCGGCCAGCTTCTCGTACATGCGGAAATAGTTCTGGAAGGTGATCGAGGCCAGAGTCTGGTTTTCCGGCTGGATCTTGACGTGCTCTTTCGCTTCCAGCGCCTGGTGCAGGCCTTCCGAATAGCGACGGCCCGGCATCATGCGGCCAGTGAACTCGTCGATGATGACGACCTCGTCGTCCTTGACGATATAGTCCTTGTCGCGCTGGAACAGGCGGTGCGCCCGCAGACCCTGGTTGATATGGTGGACGACGGTGACGTTCTCGACGTCATAGAGCGAATCGCCCTTCAGCAGGCCCGCTTCGGTCAGCAGCTGCTCAAGCTTCTCGTTGCCGGCCTCGGTGAAATTGGCGGTGCGCTGCTTCTCGTCGATCTCGTAGTCTTCCGGCGCGAGGGCGGGAATGAACGCATCGATCGTGGTGTAGAGTTCCGAGCGGTCGTCGAGCGGGCCGGAGATGATCAGCGGCGTGCGCGCCTCGTCGATCAGGATCGAGTCGACTTCGTCGACGATCGCGTAATGATGCGGGCGCTGCACCATCTGGCCGAGCTCGTACTTCATGTTATCGCGCAGATAATCGAAGCCATACTCGTTGTTGGTGCCGTAGGTGATGTCGCAGGCATAGGCCGCGCGACGCTGGTCGTCGTCGAGGCCGTGCACGATGACGCCGACCGACAGGCCGAGGAAGCGGTAGAGCTTGCCCATCCACTCGGCGTCGCGGCTGGCGAGATAGTCGTTGACGGTGACGACGTGGACGCCGCGGCCGGTCAGTGCGTTCAGGTAGACCGGCAGCGTCGCCACCAGCGTCTTGCCTTCACCCGTCTTCATCTCGGCGATCGAACCGTCGTTCAGCACCATGCCGCCGATCAGCTGCACGTCGAAATGACGCATGCCGAGGGCGCGCTTGGCGCCTTCGCGGACGGTTGCGAAAGCCGGAACCAGCAGCTCGTCGACCGACTTGCCGGCGGCGATCTCCTGCTTGAACTGTTCCGTTCGGGCGCGGAGCTGGTCGTCGGTGAGCTTGGCAAGCTCGGCTTCCAGCGCATTGATCTGCGCGACCTGGGGCCGGTAGCCCTTGACGCGGCGGTCATTGGCGGAGCCGAAAATTTTGCGCGCGAGCGAACCGAGACCGACCATGGGTCATCCTTGATGTTGGTCCGGGCCGCCCGAAGAAGGCGTGGGGGGCGCCGGGTTCTTGTTGTCGGCGCGATCGCATCCGCTGCGACGAAGGCCGGAAACCGTCAGAGCGCCGTAACCTCAGATGTCACAGCGTTCTGGACGCCGAGTTCCGAGACAGATAAGAGGGGGCACAATGGTTGTCAACGTGGACACCGGCCCGTCCAATGCCCGGAAAATGCCGGAATTGCAGCAGATCCACGCACCTGATCGTGTCGGGTAGTCCCTACTCTTCACTTATCCCTCCGTAACGGAACAGGACAAGTCCATGACGTCACGAGTTTCATCTTCCCTGTCGGCCCTGCGCGGCCCTGCTTTGGCCGTCCTCGGTCTGATGGCGATGGCGCTTCCCGCGGCGGCCCAGGACGCGGCGCCGGCGGCTGCACCGGCGGCGGCACCGGTCGACCCCAAGGCGGTCCTCGCCACGGTCAATGGCCAGCCGATCACCGAAGCCGACCTGTCGCTCGCCGGCGAGGACTTCGCCGAGGAGCTCGCGAAGGTCGCGCCGGAACAGCGCCGCAAGGCCATCCTCGACGTCCTCGTCGACCTGCGCCTGATGGCGGGCGCAGCCGAAAAGGACGGGCTCGACAAGTCGGAAGAGTTCCAGCGTCGCCTGGCCCTGCTGCGCGCCCGCGCGCTCCGCAACGAGTTCTTCCGCACCAAGGTCGACCTCGCGGTCACTGACGAGGCGGTCAAGAAGCGCTACGAGGCCGAAGTCGCCAAGATCGTGCCGGAAGAGGAAGTCCACGCCGCGCATATCCTGGTCGAGACCGAGGACGAGGCCAAGGCAATCATCAAGGAGCTCGATGGCGGCGGCGATTTCGCCAAGCTGGCCCAGGAGAAGTCGAAGGACCCCGGCTCGGGCAAGATGGGCGGCGATCTCGGCTTCTTCACCAAGGGCAAGATGATCAAGGAGTTCGAGGACGCGGCCTTCGCGCTCGAGCCCGGCAAGTACACCGAGAAGCCGGTCAAGTCGCAGTACGGCTACCACGTCATCAAGTCGGTCGAGAAGCGCAAGCAGCCGCTGCCGACCTATGACCAGGTCAAGGACCAGGTCCGCCAGCTCGTGCTGCGCGACACCTTCGTCGACACCGTCTCGAAGCTGCGCACCGACGGCAAGGTCGAGATCCTCGACCCGGCGCTGAAGGCCGCCCCGTCGCAGCCGCCGGCGCAGTAACCGGTCGCAGGGTTAACGGAATGCTAACGGAAGGGCCGGACATCGTCCGGCCCTTTTGCGTTCGGGGATCGTTGCGCCGATCTGAAACGGCTTGCGCGTGACAAGCGGTTCGGGCAGAGGGTTGGCTTTCCCAGTGCCCGAAACAGCCGAGGCATCATGTCCACCGCCGTCTCCCCTCTCGCCGTCCCCTTTCCCGACATGCCGCCGATCGAGGGCGTGCGCTTTGCGACGGCCGAGGCCGGCATCAAGTACCGGAACCGGCTCGACGTTTTCCTGGCGCTTTTCGCGGCGGGCACCACGGTGGCCGGCGTCTTCACCAAGTCGAAATGCCCGTCGGCGCCCGTCGACTGGTGCCGGGAATCGCTGGCGGGCGGCACCGCGCGGGCGCTGCTGGTCAATTCCGGCAACGCCAATGCCTTCACCGGCAAGAAGGGCCGCGAGACGACCCGATTGCAGGGCGAACTGGCGGCCAAGGTCGCGGATTGCCGCCCCGATGAAGTCTTCCTCGCCTCGACCGGCGTGATCGGCGAGCCGCTCGATGCCCAGAAATTCGCCGCCGTCCTGCCGGACGCCGCAGCCCGCGCCGCGCGTGGTCCCTGGGTCGACGCCGCCCGCGCCATCATGACCACTGACACCTTCCCGAAGGGCTCGACCCGGCAGGTGAAGCTCGGTGGCGCCACGGTGACGATCAACGGCATCGCCAAGGGCGCCGGCATGATCGCGCCCGACATGGCGACCATGCTCTCCTTCGTCGCCACCGACGCCGCCATCGCCGCGCCCGTGCTGCAAGCTCTGCTTTCGAAGGGCGTCGACGGCAGCTTCAATTCGGTCACCGTCGACAGCGACACCTCGACCTCCGACACGCTGCTGCTGTTCGCGACCGGCAAGGCGGCCGGCGCCGAACTCATCTCCGATCCCGCCGATCCCCGCCTCGCCGATTTCGCGGCGGCGCTGGACGACGTGCTGCTCGACCTCGCTACCCAGGTGGCGCGCGACGGCGAAGGCGCCCGCAAGCTGATCGAAGTCCGCGTCGAGGGCGCCGTCTCCGACGCCTCCGCCAAGCGCATCGCCTTGTCGATCGCCAATTCGCCGCTGGTGAAGACGGCGGCGGCGGGCGAGGACGCCAATTGGGGCCGCGTCGTCATGGCCGTCGGCAAGGCCGGTGAGCCGGCCGATCGCGACAGGCTGTCGATCTCGTTTGGCGACACCCGCGTCGCCTTCGAAGGCGAGCGCGATCCCGACTATTCCGAGGCTGCCGCTTCCGCCTACATGAAGAACAAGGAAATCGTCATCACCGCCGAGATCGGCCTCGGCACCGGCCGGGCGACGGTCTGGACCTGTGACCTCACCAAGGAATATGTCGCGATCAATGGCGATTATCGGAGCTGATTCGACCGGAACGGAAGGCAATCTGCCGACGACGCTCGCGATCGAGGCGGCGTGCCTTTCCGCATGGCCGGCGATCAGCACGGTGCATGACGGCGCCTGGATCTGGCGCTTCGCGCATGGCTACAGCAAGCGGTCGAATTCGTTCCAGAGTCTCGACCCGGCCGATGACGGCGATGCCGATCGCCGGATCGCCTATCTGGCGGCGCTGTCGGCCCGCAACGGCATCGAGCCGGTGTTCCGGGTAACGCCGCTCGCCGGTCCGGGCGTCCTCGAGGCGCTCGATCACGGCGGCTGGGCCGCTTTCGACGAGAGCTGCGTGCTGGCGATGGATCTCGACGGCAGGAGCTTCGAGCGCACCGGTGACGTCCGCTTTTTCAACCCCACCGATCCGCGTTGGTTTCGGGCCCAGACGGCGTTGAGCGCCGGCCCGGGCAAGACGGTCGAGACACTGAAGACCCTGCTCGGCCTGATCGCGCCGGAGGCGCGGGGCGTTGTCACCTATGCGCCCGACGGCACGCCGGCCGCCGCGGCACTCGCCGTCAATGCCGGCGGGATCGGCGTCTATCTGAACGTTGTGACCGACCGGACGAAGCGTCGGCAGGGTTATGGCGCGACCGTGATGCGGGCGGCGATCGGCTGGACGATCGACAATGGTGCCCGATCGGCGGCGATCCAGGTCAGTGCCGACAATGTGCCGGCCATCCGCCTCTATGAGGAGCTCGGTTTCGTCGAGCAGTATCGCTATCACTACCGCCAGCCGGCCGGTCCGTCCCGCCCAGCCTGAGAGATTTGATGAAAACGCTGCTCGTCGTTGCCTGCGCCCTGGTCGATGTCGACAACCGGATCCTGATCGCGCAGCGTCCCGAGGGGAAGTCGCTGGCCGGCCTCTGGGAGTTTCCGGGCGGCAAGGTCGATGCCGGCGAGACGCCGGAAGCGGCGCTGATCCGCGAAC
Source organism: Kaistia granuli DSM 23481 (assembly GCF_000380505.1). Lineage (GTDB taxonomy): Bacteria > Pseudomonadota > Alphaproteobacteria > Rhizobiales > Kaistiaceae > Kaistia > Kaistia granuli. The sequence goes on from NZ_AQYH01000007.1 coordinate 499,694, forward strand.
TGCGCGAGGAACTGGGCGTCGAGACCAAGACGGCATGCCTGGCGCCGCTGACCTTCGCCAGCCACACCTATGACGATTTCCATCTCCTGATGCCGCTCTATGTCTGCCGCCGCTGGACCGGATTTCCGCGCAGCCTCGAGGGCCAGGCGCTCAAATGGGTCCGGGCGAAGCAACTCCGCGACTATCCGATGCCGCCGGCAGACGAGCCGCTGATCGCACCGTTAATCGAGCTTTTATGAGTTTGCGCGAGCCTGTGGCCTGAGGGCGTCGCATGTCGCGGCGCCAGGGACGTGGCGACGCCGCTGTCCGGGCAAGGCATTTCTATGCGCGCGGCCGCTGGACATTCCCTGAAACGCTTCCTGCGCCACCGACGCGGGGCGGTCCTGGCTGAGTACGGACTCATCATCGGCGTCATCCTGATCGCGCTGATCGGCGTGACGATGACGGGCGGCGGCATCGTTTCCCTCTACGAGCGGCTCGTGGCGGTCGTCCTCGGCGCCTGACGCCGTTTTATTCGTCCCGCCGATCCTTCGTCTCCTTGGCTTCCGCATCCTTTCGCGCCGCTTCGATCGCGTCGGCGAGCCGCAGCTTCGCCGATCCCGGCTTCAGCGGCTTTTGCTGGCTTTCATGCGGCGCCCAGCCGGACAACGCGATCAATTCGAAGGTGGCACGGATGCGACCGTCGGCATCGGCAAATCGTTCGGCATAGAGGGCGGCGGCGCGGGCGAGGATCGTGCGGGTCAGCGGACGCGGATCGCGCGCCGTCAGTGCGTTGGTGGCGCCCATGGCGCGCAGATCCCGCATCAGGTGGAAGATGCTGTCGTAGCGCACCGTCAAACGGTCACTGTCGGTGACGGGGAGGGCGAAGCCGGCCCGCTGCAACAGCGCGCCGATGTCGCGTATGTCGGCGAAGGGGGCGACGCGCGGCGCGGCGCCGCCGCGAATGTCGCTCTCCGCGATCGTCAGCACGGTCCTGAGCTCGTTCAGCGTGTCGCCGCCGGCAAGCGTCGCCAGGAACAGGCCATCCGGACGCAGCGCCCGCCTGATCTGGGCGAACAGGCCGGGGAGGTCATTAACCCATTGCAGTTGCAGCACGCTGACCGCGAGATCGAGCGAACCGGCCGCCAGAGGCAGCGCCTCGCTTTCGCGCAGCGGGATCCGCTCGACGGCGCCGCCCTGGCCAGCCTCGGCAAGCGCGGCGGCGAGCGCCGGCGAGAGCGAGCCGATGTCGGCGCCATGTTCGAAGCGGCGGTTCACCGTCGCCAGCCTTTCGACCAGGTCCGCGACGGCGTGAGTCAGCAGGAAGTCGCTGCCGGCGATCGCCATGCGTTCGGCGCGAGCGCGATGCTGCTCGAGAAGCCTGCGGTCGAAGAGGATGGGGGCGCCGGCCATGGAGGTGCTTTTCTGCTGATGCGGGTTCGCGGTGGTTATGGAACTCCCCACCCTTCCGGTCAAAGCCGATCTGCATTACGTTACGTCATGCGAGCGGGTAGGGCGATCGACATGCGGGCCTTCCTCGGGGAGTTCGGTGCGCGGGTAGGAGCTGCCGGCCGGCGGGTAGTGGATATCGCCCTGCCGCCGGCCTGCATGGCCTGCGCGCGGCCGGTGGCGGTGACCGGCGCGCTTTGCCCGGGCTGCTGGAGCGGCCTCCGGCTGATCGAGCAGCCGTTCTGCCGGCGGCTCGCCATACCGTTCAGCTACGATATCGGCCCCGAGGCGCTTTCGGCCGAGGCTATCGCCGATCCACCGCCCTTCGAGAGGTTGCGGGCCGTCGCCGTCTATGACGCGGTTTCCGGGCGGATCGTGCAGGCGCTCAAATATCACGACCATACCGAGCTCGCCCGGTCGATCGGCGCCATGATGGCGCGGGCGGCGGGCGAACTGGCGCCGGAGACCGATCTGGTCGTGCCGGTGCCGCTGCATCGCGGTCGCCTCTGGCAGCGGCGCTTCAACCAGTCGGCGATGATCGCGGCGGAAATCGCGCGCCGGATCGGGCAACCGCATGTCCCGGATCTCGTTGAACGAATCAAGGCGACGCGCCGGCAGGTGGGATTGCGGGCGACGGCGCGCTTGGCCAACGTCCAGGGCGCCTTTCGCGTTTCCGCGGAAGCGCGGTTGAAGGTGGCGGGGCGTCGGGTTCTCCTGGTTGACGACGTCTACACGACCGGTGCGACGGTCAAGGCGGTGACCAGGGCGCTCTTGCGCGGGGGAGCGAGCGGGGTCGACGTGGTCGTCTTCGCCCGGGTTGTCGAAGGGCTGGGCTGAAGCCTATATAGGCCACTCCCAATCATCAGGAACGAACATGGCCGAAGTGATTATCTACACCCGGCAGGCCTGCGGATACTGCTCCGCTGCCAAGCGCCTGCTGGACCGGAAAGGCGTCCCCTATGTGGAGCTGGATGCAACTGGAAAGCCGGATTTGCGACAGGAAATGATCGAGCGGGCCAATGGCCGCGCCACCTTCCCGCAGATCTTCGTCGGCGCCCACCATGTCGGCGGCTGCGATGACCTTCATGATCTCGACGGCCAGGGCCGTCTGGATCTGCTGCTGGCGTCGTGACGGGCGCCAAACTTCTTTCAGTCCTTCAAGGAGACAGCCGATGACGAGCTTCAAAGCGGCTTGCGTCCAGATGCGCAGCGGTCGTTCGGTGGCAAGGAACGTCGATGATGCGGAGGCGCTGATCCGCGCCGCCGCCGCGGCCGGTGCTGGCTACGTTCTGACGCCGGAGATGACGACGATCCTCGATCGCGACAAGGCAGCGCTTCTCGCCGCCATCGGCCCGGAGGAGATCGATCTGTCGCTGCAGCGCTTCCGCGAGATCGCGCGCGAACTCGGCATCCATCTGCATATCGGCTCGATGGCGATCAAGCTCGGCGACGACCACATCGCCAACCGCTCGTTCCTGATCGCGCCGAATGGCTCGGTCGTTGGTCGATACGACAAGATCCACATGTTCGACGTCGATCTGTCGGGCGGCGAGAGCTACCGCGAATCCGCCACCTATCGCCCTGGCGAGACCGCCGTCGTCGCCGATTTGCCCTGGACGAAGCTCGGCCTCACCATCTGCTACGATGTCCGTTTCCCGGCACTGCACCGCACGCTGGCCAAGGCCGGCGCCGCCGTTCTCGCTGTCCCTGCCGCCTTCACCAAGAAGACGGGCGAGGCGCACTGGCACGTCCTGCTGCGCTCGCGCGCCATAGAGACCGGTTCCTACGTGGTAGCCGCCGCGCAGGCCGGCCATCACGAGGACGGCCGCGACACCTATGGCCACAGCATGATCATCGATCCGTGGGGCAAGATCCTCGCCGAGGCGGACGATCAACCGGGCTTCATCATCGCCGAGATCGACCCGGCCTTCTCGGCATCGGCCCGCCAGGCAATCCCGGCGCTTGCCAATGCCCGCGATTTCGCCCTGCCGGAAATGCCGCAGGTCGGTTCTTTCGTGATCTGACCCCATATAGAGTTCATGATCCGGTACAACCTTGTCTGCGTCGCAGGCCATGATTTCGAGAGCTGGTTCCGTGATGCCGCTGCCTTCGACAAGGCGGCGGCAGCGCATGCCGTCAGTTGTCCGCAATGCGGCACGACCGATGTCGTGAAGGCGCTGATGGCGCCTTCGGTTGCCACCGCGCGCAAGCGCGAGGCAGCCGCTCTCAAGGTGGCTACCCCCGATCCGCGCCAGGTGGCGATGGTCGAGATGATGCGCAAGCTGCGCGAGCATGTGACCGAGAATGCCGACTATGTCGGCGACAAATTCGCCGAGGAGGCGCGCAAGATCCACTATCAGGAGGTCGAGGCGCGCGGCATCTATGGCGAAGCGTCGCCCGAAGAGGCGCGCTCGCTGATGGAGGAGGGGGTCGAGTTCCTGCCTCTGCCGGTCCTGCCCGAGGAGGGCAACTAGCCGGCTCCGAGCCCGCGCTTCGACGGCGCGGGCCGTTGCCTCCGGGCAACCCTACCGGCGTACGGCCGACAGCATGTAGTTGACGTCCATGTCGGACGACAGGTGCCACTGATCCCGCAGGGGATTGTAGACGACACCGGTCTCGCTCGAGAGCTCGAGCCCGTTCTCGCCGAGCGCTGTCGACAATTCCGATGGCCGCACCAGCTTTTCGTAGCTGTGCGTGCCGCGCGGCAACCAGCCCAGCACGACTTCCGCCCCGAAGATTGCCAGCGCCCAGGCCTTGGGCGTGCGATTGATGGTCGAGAGCACTATCAGACCGCCGGGCTTCACCATCGCCGAGATCTCGCGGATGAACAGCGGCAGGTCCGCCACGTGCTCGACAATCTCCATCGCGAGCACGATGTCGAAACGCTCGCCGGCGGCGCCGAGCGCCTCGGCCGTGGTTGCGCGGTAGTCGATGGCGAGCCCGGCCTCCCGGGCATGGAGCTCGGCGACGCCGATATTGGTGGCGGAGGCGTCCGCGCCAACGACGTCGGCGCCGAGCCGGGCCATCGGCTCGGACAGCAGCCCGCCACCGCAGCCGATATCGAGCACGCGCAGACCGGTGAGGGCCTTCGGATCCCGGACATCGCGGCCGAAGAGCTTCGCCGCCTCGTCCTTGATGAAGCCGATGCGGATCGGGTTCAGGCGATGCAGCGGGCCGAACTTGCCCTTCGGCGCCCACCACTCGCTGGCGATCGCGGAAAAATGGGCGATCTCGTCCTGATCAACCGTCGACGCGGCGGGCGTGGGCGAGGGGGGCATGGGCGCAGAGGACTTGGGCGCAGAGGACTTGGGCGCAGAGGACATGGGCGGCTCCTTCATCGCGGAACGTCGTCGGGGGCGTTGGCGAAGTCAAGACGGGCGGCGTGACGCATCCGCGATCCGGCCGATCGCGGCGGCCTTTCCCTTCATTTCCAGCCCGGCTGCGCGGTAAACCGGGATGGGGTAGCCGGCTTCGCGCCGTTGCCGTTGCGGCTTCTATCCGAAGCCGCTATGAAGGCGCCCGTCCGGTTGTTCTTCTTGGCCGGAACTCCTTCAATCTCTTCCGCAATTGCTGCGGAACCTGCCCTTCAAAGGTTGATGATGGCCCGGCTGGTGATGAAGTTCGGCGGAACCTCCGTCGCCGATATCGATCGCATCCGCAATGTGGCTCGTCACGTCAAACGCGAGGTGGATGCGGGCTTCCAGGTTGCCGTCGTGGTATCGGCCATGTCGGGCAAGACGAATGAACTCGTTGCCTGGACGCGCGACGCGGCCGCCATGCATGACGCGCGCGAGTATGATGCTGTCGTGGCTTCCGGCGAGCAGGTGACGTCGGGTCTCCTGGCGATCGCGCTGCAGGAAATGGGTGTCAACGCACGCTCCTGGCAGGGCTGGCAGATCCCGATCCGGACCGATGCTTCGCACGGCGCGGCGCGGATCGTCGAGATCGACGGTTCGCGTCTGATCGAGCGGCTCGAGCAAGGCCAGGTGGCCGTCGTCGCCGGCTTCCAGGGCCTTGGCCCGGACAACCGCATTGCGACGCTCGGCCGCGGCGGCTCCGATACCAGCGCCGTCGCCATTGCCGCGGCGATCAAGGCCGACCGCTGCGACATCTACACGGACGTCGACGGCGTCTACACAACCGATCCCCGGATCGTGCCGAAGGCCAAGCGCCTCGACCGCGTCTCGCATGAAGAAATGCTCGAGATGGCGTCGCTGGGTGCCAAGGTCCTGCAGGTGCGCTCTGTCGAACTGGCCATGGTGCATGGCGTCCGGACCTTCGTGCGGTCCAGTTTTGTCGATCCGCAGGACCCGCGGCTCGTCGATCCCAACAATCCCCCAGGCACCCTCATTTGCGACGAGGACGAGATCGTGGAAAAGCAGGTTGTCACCGGCATCGCCTATGCCAAGGACGAGGCGCAGATCTCGATCCGCGAAGTCGCCGACAAGCCGGGCGTCGCTGCGGCGGTGTTCGTGCCGCTGGCGGAAGCCAACATCAATGTCGACATGATCGTGCAGAACGTCTCGGAAGACGGCACGACGACCGACATGACTTTCACCGTGCCGACGGCCGATTTCGATCGTGCCTGGAAGGTGCTGGAGGAATCGCGTGACTCGATCGGCTATACCAGCGCCCAGGGCTCGCGCGATCTGACCAAGGTGTCGGTGATCGGCATCGGCATGCGAAGCCATGCCGGCGTCGCGGCCTCCGCCTTCAAGGCGCTGGCCGGCAAGGGCATCAACATCCGCGCGATCACGACCTCCGAGATCAAGATCTCGATCCTGATCGACGCCGCCTATACCGAGCTCGCGGTCCGGACCTTGCACTCGCTCTATGGTCTGGACGCAGCCTGATCAACAGGCCTTCGGACCTGACGAAACAACATTGTATCTTCTGCCTAACTCGTGCCACGACTAGGTAGGAAGCATGCCGGAGCGCGGCCGAATCGGCCGGCTCCGGAAGGCGGTTTTCGGTGGTCGAAACCCGTCATAGTTCAAGCTTTGGGGAAGGCGGACCATGCGGGGTTCACTCGCCGGGCCGCGCGTCCTGCTCCGTCGCCTGCGCGAGATCATGGCGGAGCCGATCAGCGCGCAAGACCGGCTCGACAAGATCGTCGCCCAGATCGCGGCCAACATGGTCGCCGAGGTGTGCTCGGTCTATGTGCTCCGCGCCGATGACGTGCTCGAGCTCTATGCTACCGAGGGTCTGAACCGCTCGGCGGTTCACCACGCCGGTCTGCGGGTCGGTCAGGGCCTCGTCGGCTTGATCGCCTCCGAGGCGCGCCCGCTCAATCTGCAGGACGCCCAGAGCCATCCTTCCTTTGCCTATCTCCCGGAAACCGGCGAAGAGATCTACAACGCCTTCCTCGGCGTGCCGATCCTGCGCGCCGGCCGCACGCTGGGCGTGCTCGTCGTTCAGAACAGGGCGCACCGCACCTACTACGACGAAGAGGTCGAAGCCCTTCAGACGACGGCGATGGTGCTCGCGGAAATGATCGCCGTCGGCGAGCTGCAGGGCCTGGCGAGGCCGGGCACGTCGCTTGACGTCAAGCGCCCCCTCTCCCTGAAGGGCACGCCGCTTTCCGACGGTATCGCGCTGGGCCATGTCGTGCTGCACGAGCCGCGCGTCGTCGTGACCCAGTTGCTCGCCGAAGATTCCGACAAGGAAAGCCGACGCCTCGAGCAGGCGATCGCCAATCTGCGACTGTCCGTCGACGATATGCTTTCGCGCGACGATATCGCGCCGGCCGGCGAGCATCGCGACATCCTCGAAGCCTATCGCATGTTCGCCTACGACCGCGGCTGGGTCCGCCGCATGGACGAGGCGATCCAGAATGGCCTTTCGGCCGAGGCCGCCGTCGAGAAGGTGCAGAGCGATACGCGCGCCCGGCTGCAGCGCCAGACCGATCCGTATCTGCGCGAGCGGCTGCACGATTTTGACGACCTCGCCAACCGGCTCCTGCGCGAACTGATGGGCAAGTCGCATGGTCCCGATGGCGGCAGCCTGCCGAAGGACGGCGTCATCGTCGCGCGCAACATGGGCGCCGCCGAACTGCTCGACTATGACCGCAGCCGGCTGCGTGGCCTGGTGCTGGAGGAGGGCGGGGCGACCAGTCACGTCACCATCGTCGCCAGGGCTCTCGGCATCGCCACCATCGGCCGCGCCGCCAACATCGTCTCGCTGGTCGAGAACGGCGACCCGATCATTCTCGACGCCGATACCGGCGAGGCGCATGTGCGGCCTCCGGCGGATGTCGAGGCCGCCTATGCCGAGAAGGTCAAGTTCCGTGCCAAGCGCCAGGCCCAGTACCGGCTCCTGCGCAACAAGCCGGCGGTCACTCTCGACGGCCATCGCGTTTCGCTCAACATGAATGCCGGCCTGCTGGTCGACCTGCCGCATCTGGTCGAGGCGGGCGCCGAGGGCATTGGCCTGTTCCGTACCGAGCTGCAGTTCATGGTCGCCTCGACCATGCCGCGCCTCGACGAGCAGACGGCGCTCTACGAAGCCGTGCTGAAGGCGAGCGGCAATCGGCCGGTGGTCTTCCGCACGCTCGATATCGGCGGCGACAAGGTGCTGCCCTACATGCGGATGCAGCCGGAGGAAAACCCGGCGCTCGGCTGGCGCGCCATCCGGCTCGGCCTTGATCGCCCAGGCCTGTTGCGGATCCAGCTGCGCGCGCTGCTGCACGCGGCCGGCGGGCGCGAATTGCGCGTCATGCTGCCGATGGTGACGGAAGTCGGCGAAATCCACCGGGCCCGCGCGCTGCTCGAACGCGAGCTGACGCAATTGCGGCGGCACGGCCACAAGGAGCCGACGCGGATCCTGCTCGGCTCGATGCTGGAAGTTCCGGCACTGCTGTTCCAGCTCGATTCGCTGATGCAGGCCGTCGATTTCGTGTCGGTCGGCTCCAACGACCTGCTGCAATACATGACCGCCAGCGATCGCGGCAACACGCGTGTCGCCAGCCGTTTCGATCCGCTGTCGCGGCATTTCCTGCGCACGCTGGCCAGGATCGTCGAGGCGGCGGACCGCCACGAGACCCATGTTACGCTTTGCGGCGAGATTGCCAGCCGTCCCCTGGCGGCGATGGCTTTGACCGGTATCGGCTTCCGCTCGCTGTCGATGTCGGCGGCGGCCATCGGCCCGGTCAAGGCGATGCTGCTGGCCCTCGACGTCGGCCGGCTGAAGGCCGTGCTCGATCCCATGCTTGCCCTGGACGATGGTGGAGACGGCGTCCGCGCGGCGCTGACCGCTTTCGCCGAATCCGAAGGCCTACCGATCTGACTACGATGCTCCCGACCGGACTTCCCTGGGACAAGATCAATCACCTCGTCGCCCGCGCCGAAGTGATTGATCAGAAGCTCGCCGCGACCAGCGACGGCGGCACCCTCGTGCAGCTCTCCAAGGAGCGGGCCGAGTTGCAGGATATCGTCGAAGCCGTGCACCGCCTGAAGGCGGCGGTGGCCGAGCGCGAAGCGCTCGACGATCTGGCTGACGATCCTGAAATGGCGGCGCTGGCCGAGGAGGAGCGCGAGGCGCTCGACGCCCAGGTCGAGACGCTGACGCAGGAAATCCGCGTGCTGCTCCTGCCGCGCGATGCCGCTGACGAGAAGAGCGCGATCCTGGAAATCCGGGCCGGGACGGGCGGCGACGAGGCCGCCCTGTTCGCCGGCGATCTGTTCCGCATGTACCAGCGCTACGCCCAGCTGCATGGCTGGCGCATGCAGGTTCTCTCCGAGAGCGAAGGCGACGCCGGCGGCTACAAGGAAATCATCGCCGACGTCACGGGGCGGGGCGTGTTCGCCCGGCTGAAATTCGAATCCGGCGCCCACCGCGTGCAGCGCGTGCCGGCGACGGAATCGGGCGGCCGCATCCATACCTCCGCCGCCACCGTCGCCGTCCTGCCGGAAGCCGAGGATGTCGACATCGATATCCGTCCGGAAGATATCAAGATCGACACCACGCGTGCCTCCTCGGCCGGTGGCCAGCACGCCAACACGACCGATACCGCCGTCCGCATCACCCATTTGCCGACGGGGACTGTGATCGTTGTCGCCGGCCGGTCCCAGCACCAGAACCGCGCCCAGGCGACGCAGATCCTGCGCGCTCGTCTGTTCGACATGGAGCGCGAGCGGCTTTCGTCGGAGCGCGCCGCCGATCGCAAGGGGCAGGTCGGTTCGGGAGACCGCTCCGAGCGCATCCGGACCTATAACTTCCCGCAGGCCCGCGTGACGGATCACCGGATCAACCTGACGCTCTACAAGCTCGAGGCGGTGATGGCCGGCGAGGCTTTGGACGAGATCATCGGGCCGCTGATCACCGAGCACCAGGCGGGCCTTCTCGCCGCGCTCGATTCATGACCGGCGTCGCCGCGACGCTTTTCGCCGCGCGGCAGAGCGCTGCGAAACGGCTGGCGGCAGGGCTCGGCGCCGATGCGACCCCGGCGCTGGATGCGCGCCTGTTGATCGCCGCGGCGATCGGCGTCGCGCCGGACCAACTCCTCTTCCTCGATGATCGGCTTCTGTCGGAGCCGGAGATCCGCGCCATCGAGCAGGCGATCCTGCGCCGTCTGGCGGGTGAGCCGGTCGCCCGTATCGTTGGCGAGAAGGAATTCTGGGGCCTGAGCTTCCGTCTGTCGGAGGCGACGCTGGTGCCGCGTCCGGACACCGAGACGCTGGTCGAGGCGACGCTGGCCTGGATCGATCGCAGCGGCCGTCACGACGAGGCGCTGCGTATCGTCGACATCGGCACCGGTAGCGGCGCCATTCTCATCGCGCTGCTGAGCGCGCTTCCGAACGCCATCGGACTCGGCATCGATCTCTCCGAACAGGCGGCGCGCACCGCCCGCGACAACGCCGAACGTCTCGGAGTCGCCGACCGGAGCCGGTTCATTGTCGGCGCTTGGTCGGATAGTTGCGGCCAATTTGATGTAATCGCCTCCAATCCTCCCTATATTGTGCGTGATGTCATCCGGACGCTGGATCAAGAGGTCAGGGACCATGATCCGATGTTGGCGCTGGATGGTGGGATGGATGGGCTTGATGCCTATCGTGCGATCCTTCACGATCTTGAGCGGGTGATGGCACCCAAGGGTGCGACGTTTCTGGAAATCGGTTTCGATCAGGCCGCTGCCCTCCGGGCGATGGCGCGGTCGGTTGGTCTTGATGCGTCGGTTCATCCCGATCTCGCTGGTCATGACCGTGTCGTGGAACTGCACAGGATCGATTGAGATGTCCGTAGGAGGGCAGATTGGCGGTGATGGGGCCCGCCTTGAATAATCCGCTTGGAAATCAGCCACGAAACAGCTAGTTTCCGAGCCGCCGCAGATGGATTTGATGCGACTCCCGAACGCCGAAGCTACGGCCGCGATCAGGAGTGGCGCGGTTAGAGGCCACTGGATTGGCCATGAGGGTCGGATCGGGGGAGATCGGCCAGGCTCTGGTAGCTCGAACGTCATCTCTACTCGGTACGACACGAATTTCCCGGACGCCCCGCTTCGGCGGTGGCCAGTTTGCCCTCGGTCTGCCATGCGGACTTCGGCTGCACGATCTGCGGGATTGTGATGATCGCCTTCGCCGGTTCCGGCCTCTCGAGCCCAGGCTCGTGACGACCCGATCGACGGAATTGTCCGACCGGCGTTTCGCCTTGGTCGATGAGATTGTTTGACCTTGTTGGTCACGGAAGAGAAAATTCATGAGACAAGGACAGCAGAACAACAATAACAACAAGCGGATGCGCGGGCGGAACAACAATAACAACAACAGCAACAGCGGTGGCAGCCGCAAGGGCCCCAACCCGCTGACCCGCTCGTTCGAGAGCAACGGTCCCGACGTCAAGATCCGCGGCACCGCGCTCCATATCGCCGAGAAATACGTGACGCTTGCGCGCGACGCGCAGTCGTCCGGCGACCGCGTGATGGCCGAGAATTATCTGCAGCATGCTGAGCACTATTTCCGCGTCATCGCGGCGGCTCAGGCGCAGAACCCCCAGAACAACCAGCAGCCGCAGCCCTTCTATCGCGCCGATCAGGACGATGAGGGTCTCGACGAGGAAGACGATCGCTTCAGCGAGCGCTTCGGTCAGGCCCATCAGGAGCGCAACCAGCAAGGTGAGCGTCAGCCCGGCCGCGAGAACGAGGGCGGCGGCGCCAGCCCGAATGACCAGCAGAACTACGTCAACGGCGGGAATGGCGGCGACCAGCGCGACGGTTCCGAGCGTCAGGGTTCTGACCGGCAGGATCGTGGCGAGCGCCAGGATCGCGGTGACAGGGCGGAACGCGGCGACCGCCAGGAGCGCTTCGATCGCTCGGCCCGCGGCGAGCGCCAGGATCGTGGCGAACGCCAGGCTCAGCCTGACCGGCAGGGTCAGCCCGACCGTCAGAACCAGCCGAGCCAGCAGGAGCGTGGTGAGCGTCAGGAGCGTCCCGAGCGTCAGGATCGCCCGGAACGTCAGGCCCGTCCCGACCGCGGCGAGCGTCGCGACCGTCCCGACCGGAGCGATCGCAACGAACGTTCGCAGCTGCCGCGCTTTGTGACCGGCGGACCCGCACCGCAGCCCGCACAGGAGCAGCCTCAGGCTGTGGTGGAAGCGCCGAAGCCGGCCATGGAAGCGCCGAAGCCCGCGCCGGTCGAGGCCCCGGTTCAGGCTGCGGCCGTCGCCGTTGCGCCGGTTGCCGACGCGCCCGTCGTCGAGGCTCCCCCGGTTGCCGCGCCGCCGGCGCGTGTCCGGGCGAGCCGATCGTCGGCGGCGGCTGCCGCTGCCGCAGCGGCGGCCAATGCCGAACAACCCGTCCTCAAGCTGGACGAACAGGCCGAGGTCGGCGCCGGTACCGAGGAGGAATTCCGTCCTCGTCGTCGTCGCACGACCCGGACGCGCGTTCGCGCGGCCGACGGCTCGGAGGGCGCTGAGCCCGCGCTGACCGCAGAGCCGGCCGGCGAAGAGTAGACCTCGTCCGCTTTCCGCGGATTGGAGAACGCCCGGGCTCGACGCCCGGGCGTTTTTTTATGCGCACGCCTGCACCGATCCGCGTTGCCGACAATCGTTCTGCTACTGCCATATTTGTCCGCTCGCGCCCCTTCCTGTTGCGATGTTGCCACACCATATGGTTGATAGCGGCAGGCCAAGAGTGGATGTCGCCGAATGTAATTCCATATCTTTGGAGCGGCCCATGCGTGCCTTCGGGGCGGTGGGACCGGGTCAGGAGGTACTCATGAATTTCGAAAACTATTCCGAGCGCGCGCAGGGATTCATCCAGTCGGCGCAGACGCTCGCCATGACGCGTGGCAACCAGCAGTTCACGCCTGAACATCTCTTGAAGGTTTTGCTCGACGACGAGGAAGGTCTCGCCGGCGGTCTGATCGATAGCGCCGGCGGCAATTCCCGGCAGGCCCTGGCCGCGACGGAACGGGCACTGGAAGCCATGCCGAAGGTTTCCGGCGGTGGCGCCGGGCAGCTCTATCTCGCACCGCCCCTCGCGAAGGTGTTCCAGCAGGCATCCGATCTCGCCAAGAAGGCTGGCGACAGCTTCGTCACGGTTGAACGGCTGCTGCTCGCCTTGGCTCTGGAGAAGGACGCGAAGACCGCCGAGATCCTCAAGGATGCCGGCGTCACACCGGTCACGCTCAACCGTGCGATCGAAGCGCTGCGCCAGGGCCGGACCGCCGATACGGCCGGCGCCGAGGGCCAGTATGACGCGCTGAAGAAATATGCCCGCGACCTCACCCAGGTGGCGCGGGACGGCAAGCTCGACCCGGTTATCGGCCGCGACGACGAGATCCGCCGCACCATCCAGGTGCTGTCGCGCCGGACCAAGAACAATCCCGTGCTCATCGGCGAACCCGGCGTCGGCAAGACTGCGATCGCGGAAGGGCTGGCGCTCCGGATCGTCAATGGTGACGTGCCGGAGAGCCTGAAGGACAAGCGCCTGCTCGCCCTCGACATGGGCTCGCTGATTGCCGGCGCGAAATATCGCGGTGAATTCGAGGAGCGCCTGAAGGCCGTTCTCTCCGAAGTCACGGCGGCGAATGGCGGCATCATCCTGTTCATCGACGAGATGCACACGCTGGTCGGTGCAGGCAAGGCGGATGGGGCAATGGATGCGTCCAACCTCCTGAAGCCGGCGCTGGCGCGCGGCGAGCTGCATTGCGTCGGCGCCACGACGCTCGACGAATACCGCAAGCACGTCGAGAAGGACGCGGCGCTCGCCCGTCGGTTCCAGCCGATCTTCGTCGGCGAGCCGACCGTCGAGGATACGGTCTCGATCCTGCGCGGTATCAAGGAGAAATACGAACTGCACCATGGCGTGCGGATCACCGACTCCGCGCTTGTCTCGGCGGCGACGCTCTCGAACCGCTACATCACCGACCGCTTCCTGCCCGACAAGGCGATCGATCTTGTCGATGAGGCGTCGGCGCGTCTGCGCATGCAGGTCGATTCCAAGCCGGAGGCGCTCGACGAACTCGATCGTCGCATCATCCAGCTGAAGATCGAGCGCGAGGCGCTGAAGAAGGAGACCGACCAGGCGTCGAAGGATCGCCTGGAGCGGCTCGAGAAGGAGCTGACGGACCTTGAGGAGGAATCGTCGGCCTTCACCCAGCGCTGGCAGGCCGAGAAGCAGAAGCTGAACGCCGCGCAGAAGCTGAAGGAACAGCTCGACCAGGCGCGCAGCGACCTCGACAAGGCGCAGCGCACCGGCGACCTGGCCAAGGCGGGCGAGCTTGCCTATGGCACGATCCCGACGCTCGAGCGTCAGCTTGTCGAGGCCGAGAAGGCGCAGACCGGCGCGATGATGGAGGAGGCGGTGACGCCCGACCATATCGCGCAGATCGTTTCGCGTTGGACCGGCATTCCGGTCGACCGGATGCTGCAGGGCGAGCGCGAGAAGCTGCTCCGCATGGAAGACGAGCTGGGCCGCCGCGTCGTCGGCCAGGGCGAGGCCGTGCATGCCGTCTCGACGGCGGTCCGGCGGGCTCGTGCCGGCCTGCAGGATCCGAACCGGCCGATCGGTTCGTTCCTGTTCCTCGGCCCGACCGGCGTCGGCAAGACGGAGCTGACCAAGGCGGTCGCCTCCTTCCTGTTCGACGACGAGACCGCGATGGTCCGCATCGACATGTCGGAGTTCATGGAGAAGCACTCCGTGGCCCGGCTGATCGGCGCGCCTCCTGGCTATGTCGGCTACGAGGAGGGCGGTGCCCTGACGGAGGCGGTACGGCGTCGGCCCTATCAGGTCGTGCTGTTCGATGAAGTCGAGAAGGCGCATCCCGACGTCTTCAACGTGCTCTTGCAGGTGCTGGACGACGGTCGTCTGACTGATGGCCAGGGCCGCACGGTCGACTTCAAGAACACGCTGATCGTCATGACCTCGAACCTCGGCTCCGACTATCTCGCCCATCTTCGTGATGACGAGGACGTCGACGGCGTGCGCGAGCAGGTGATGGCGGTGGTGCGCGGGCATTTCCGGCCCGAGTTCTTGAACCGGCTCGACGACATCATCCTGTTCCATCGCCTGAAGAAGAGCGAGATGGGGCGGATCGTCGAAATCCAGCTCGGCCGTCTGGCCAAGCTGCTCGAGGAGCGCAAGATCACGCTCGAGCTCGACGATACGGCCCGGAGCTGGCTGGCGGAGAAGGGCTACGATCCGGCCTATGGCGCGCGTCCGCTGAAGCGGGTGATCCAGCGCTACGTGCAGGATCCGCTGGCCGACAAGATCCTCGCCGGCGAGATCGCCGACGGTTCGCTGATCAAGATCACGGCCGGAACGGACAGGCTCCTGTTCCTGCCGCGCGGCGAGACGGCGTCCGAAGCCGCCTGACGGTCGTCTCGATTGCGGCATGGGTTGAGCCCCATGCCGCCCGAGACACCACAAGAAGCGAGGGCTGCGCTGCCCTTCCGGCAGCGCAGCCCTTCTTCATGCCGGCGTCCCGTTGTTGGGCGGGCGATGCAGTCCGCAGATTAGGCGCTGCGCGACCGCCATTGCGCATGCAGCGCAGCGACGTCGCCCGAGCAGAGCAGTGGCATGGCATCGCGGATGTCACCGAGATCCCAATCCCACCAGGTCATCTCCAGCAGCATGGCGATCGTGTCGTCGTCGAAACGCTTGCGGATTGGCCGGGCGGGATTGCCGCCGACGATCGTGTAGGGTTCGACATTTTTCGTCACCAGGGCGCGGCTGCCGATCACGGCGCCGTGGCCGATCTGGATGCCGGGCATGACCATCGCTTCCGATCCGATCCAGACGTCATGCCCGATGACCGTGTCGCCGGCCGGCTGGTAGGCGTTCACGGCGCCGGCGAAGGCCGGCTCCTCCGGCACGAAAAAGAATGGGAACGTCGTGACCCAGTCGTTCCGATGTCCCTGATTGCCGGCCATCATGAACGACGCCCCGCTGCCGATCGAGCAGAAGCTGCCAATGATCAGCCGGTCGACATCGTTTCGGTCCGGCATCAGGTAGCGAGCGCAATCGTCGAAGCTGTGTCCGTGATAATAGCCGGAATAATAGCTGTAGCGGCCGACGACGATGTTGGGATTGGTGACCTGCTCGGTCAACGGTTTGCCGAGGAACGGGCTTTCGAAATAGTTCATGGGGTTTTCCATGCAACAGCCCGCCGGCGAGCTTGCGCATCGCTTCGGGGCGCCTGGATAAAGAGATATCGCGCTTCTCGCGAAGCGGATGACGGGAAATACGGGAGCGGCGCCGGTCCGGTGACCGGCTGGCTCCTACGATGTTCGCGTCGCTCTATCGCTTTCTGGAAGCATCAGTTTCTCGTTCGCTCTGCGGGACGCCCTGGAGGCGATCGTCGCTTCAAGGACGACGAACGCCTCTAGATTTTTGTCCGTTCCGTTTTCTGTAGGCGAGCTGGTTCTCGCTTCGCTCGAAAACGGACTAGTTGGTGGCTTCGTCCTCGGTGGCGATCGCCGCCACCTTGGAGCTGGCCGGCGTGCCGATCAGCGTGTCGATGCGCGCCTTTTCCTGCTTGAACGCGGTCAGCATGTCGCCTTGCAACACGCGACCGCGCGGCAGTCGCACGCGAAGCGGGTCAACAGGCTTGTTGTTGATGCGGACCTCGTAGTGCAGATGCGGCCCGGTCGACAGGCCGGTCGAGCCGACATAGCCGATCAGTTGGCCCTGCCGAACCTTGGCGCCGGGACGAACGCCCTTGGCGATCGCCGACTGGTGCGCATAGGCCGATTCATAGCCATTGGTGTGGCGGATCAGGGTGAAGTTGCCATAGCCCGAGCTCCAGCCCGCCTTCTCGACCGTGCCGTTGCCGGCGGCCAGAATCGGCGTGCCGCGCGGCGCGGCCCAATCGACGCCTGGATGCAGGCGCTGGTAGCCGAGAATGGGATGCTTGCGATAGCCGAAATTGGAGCGCAGGACGCCGCCATTCATAGGCTTGCGGATCAGGAACTTCTTGGCCGAACGACCTTCCTCGTCGAAATAGTCGACGACGCCGTCATCGGCCGATCGATAGCGATAATAGCGCTTGGTGGCGCCATCGAGCGTGATCGCCGCATAGAGGATTTCTTCGTCCTCGGTATCTGCGGCGTCCTCGGGCAGCGAATGGAACACCTCGAGCCCATCGCCCGGGGCGACGCGGGACTGAAAGTCGACGTCGTAGGAGAAAATGTGAATGAGCTCTGTAATCAGCGGCCCTGGGATCTTCTGCTCAAGCGCCGTCTCATAGACAGCCTGATAGAGCCGCGGCATCGGGCCGTCATTGCTGCTCGCCGGCTGGTCGGCTGTCTCGAACTCGTCGGTCGAGGTCTCCGGCTCGTCGGCCCGGACGAAGGTATCGTCGTCACGGCGGGCGACGGTCGCCTGATGCGAGCCTTCCTCGTAGATCGAGACCCGCATCGGACGCGGCGCCTCGCCTTCCGAGGAGAACAGAATGCGCACTTTCTGGCCGACATGCAGATCGGACAGATCCAGCAGGTCGGACATCGCGGTGAGAATGCTCTTGGCGTCGTCGGCAGCGACGTCGTTCTGGGTCAGGATGTCTTCGAGCGTATCCTTCTTCTCCACCGCAGCGATGCGCTCGTCGGAGGAGAGCGCGGAACCGGTCTTGGTGACGAAGGAAACGTTCTCCGGCACGATGCGGACGCCGAGCGCCGAGAACGGATCGGTGCCACTCTCGTCGAAGGAGAAGCGATCCGGATCGACATAGGGCATGGCGGCGATCTGGATGCCGTTCGAGACCATCGGCTCGATCGCGGCGCGGGCGACCGCCTCCGCCTCGGCCGGGCTGAAGCTCGGCTCCTCGTCGCCGGGTGCCTGGTCGAGCGGGAAGTCGACGACCTTGATCGATACTTCGCCTTCGACGTTGACGCCGTAGATCTGTTCCTGGTCGGCGCCGATCGTCACCGTTTCCGCGCTGGCGTCGGCCACATCGGCGCCATCGCCACTGCCACCGGCATCGCCGCCGTCAACCGCGACAAGGCCGTCGTCGCCGCCATCGCCCGATGCGCCCTCATCATTGATGACGCCCAGTTTCTCGGTCGTCGGCGCGGCGCTGTCATCGCCACCGCGGGGACCCGCCGCGGCGGCCACGATCTTGGCTGGATCATAGGCTGGCACGTTGTCGCTGAGCGACGTGATGGTGGTGGCGAGCGACGTCGAGATCTTGGCGAAGGGCTTCAGCTTGATCAGGTCGCGATCGCCCTGCTTGGTGACCGTGCTGACCTGGATCACCTGCCGGTCGGATGCCGGTTCGCGTGCCGCGCGGATGCGGTCGCCCTTGGAGCCGTTGGTGACCGGTACGTCGCCGCCCGCCTCGGAGGCGCGCAAGGCGCGTCCGGCTTCCGGCGGGAAGGCCAATTGGTGCCGGCCGTCGAGGGCTGCCATCAGGGCGCCGCCCATCAGGATCGTCGAGGTGAAGCCAGTAAGGACCGTACCGGTCAGCCAGCGTATGCTGACGCTGCGGCGCTGCGGAACACCTTCGCGCGTGTCACCGACCGTCAGGGGCGGTTCACGGCCGAGGTCGATCCCCGCGCCATTGGGGCCTCTCGCAACCGCGCCGTTGCGCGTCGATCCCTTCACGGTCCCGTCTACTCCCCGTCGCGGACAGCCTGGCGGCTGCCTCTCATTCGATCCTGAGCTGCCTCGCAATGACGAAGGAACTTGCCGTCATGGGCGCCCCAAGTCAACGAAACGGTTCCCAATTCCTGGACGAGGCGCGATCCGTGCGCGCCATTCGAGAGCGTTTTCGCGAGGAACCGGCGAAATACGTCTCAGTGCCGTTCCTGTGAAGTCGTCCCTCATCGTGTCAGCAATATGGCTTCGTGCTTGTCGTGCCTCCTTCTCGCGCGCGAACCTATACATGCGAAGAACAGGGAAGGGGGAAAGTCGCTGCCTGGAGGGGTTCGAGCGCCCCGCATTGCCCGTGCAGGATCCGCGGCTGACCCTGCGCGGCTCCGATGGGCGCCTGCGAATGGCTGGGTCCGCGTTCGCTGCTGTGCTTCGATTCCTTAACGAAAATTAATCTTTTCAATCACTTAGGTTGGATTGGCTGATTTCTGCGGGTTGTGCGGTGTTGTGGGCCGGCTTATCCACATGGGTTGGGTGGTGGGGGTTTGGATGGCTCGAATTGTTGTAATTCGCGGTTGACGGGGTCGGGTGTCGTCCGTATAAACCACCTCAAGAACGCGGGCGGCACCGCTGCCAGCGAACGGAAAACTCGTCTCTGAGTTTTGTTATTTGGGTGGTTGACTGGTTGTCGGAAGATGACTAGATAAGCGCCTCCGGTTCGGCCGGGCGGTTTGGTTCCCAGGGTTGCTCTTTTGGGTGGCTTGTTTGGATCGAGCGGTTTGGTTTTGAGCTTTCGACAGGGTAAGACCTGTCTGTTGTTTGACAAGTGAATAGGAAGAAAGAGAAACGTAGACGGCGATGTCCTTGCGGCTTGTCCAGGTAACTGGATGAGCGAAAAGAGACTTCGGCGGTACTACGTTTTATCAAGCTCGCTTAG